>NZ_CP041932.1:0-2165038 GCF_008152015.1 Thermococcus aciditolerans
ATGAGGCTGGTAATTCGACAGGATGATTTAAAGGAGATCATCAAAATGACAGAAAGGAGTGCTGTTGAGGTATGTGGCTTCCTCTTCGGGAGGCGAGAAGGGAATGACTTCATCGTCGAAGAAATTCGCTTCATCCCCAACAGGTTGAACTCGCCCACCGCCTTTGAGATGGAGCCGCTCGAGATGGTGAAGGCCATAGACGGGGCCGAGGAGAGGGGCCTTGGGGTGGTCGGCATATTCCATTCCCACCTAAAGTGCCCGCCGAGACCGAGCGGCAGGGACTTGAAGGGCATGAGGCTCTGGCCGGTCGTCTGGCTGATAGTTACGTCGAAGGGCGAGGTTAGAGCGTGGATTCTGAAGGAGGGGAAGGTTGAAGCGGTGGAGGTTGAGGACGAAGTTGACTCTGTTAGGGGGGATATAGAGGAACTCGCCAAGAGCGTGAGGAGGGGGATGTTCAACGGAGGAGGAACAGAGAAAGAACTCGAAGAATTGAGAATCGAAGCCCACGCACAGAGGGAACTTGATTAGTCCTCCCTAATCACGATCTCTATCCTTCTCCCCTCGCGGTAGCCCTTCATCGCCGAGAGCATGCCTTTGATGGTCTTCTCCACCAGCTCCTGCACCCAGTCCTTCATCGGCAGGACCTGGCCGTCTATTCTAACGGTCACCTTCGGTTTCTGACTCAGAACCACACAGTCCTTGGTCGTCTTCTCGCCCCTCACTATCATCCTCGCCATCTCGGCGCACTCAAAGCCGCAGAGGCCGCAGTCTATGTTGGGGAGCATGAAGGCTCTCTTCTCCACCAAATCCGCGAGCTTCTCCGGCTCTTTGGTAGCGTCTATGACAGGAAGGCCCTCAACCCCATCCGCACCCGCCGAGGCTATAACTCCGCTCACCGCTACGGCAAGGCCGTCGTTGAGCTCCCTCACGTCCTCCTCGTTCCTCGCGCATATTATCTTGGGAACGTGCTGAACCGATTTAAATCCCTCGAGCAGGAGGAAGTCCGCCGAGACCATTGAGAACAGCGCGTTGATGTCCTTGGCGTTGAAGAGGAGGGCATCGGTATCGTTCGCCCTGACAAGGACGGCATCGGCGACCTTTGAGAAGCGCCACGTATCGCTCCCCTCCCTGTCGAAGTCGACGTGCATGCTCTTGGCTATGGCAACGCGGTAACCTCTCTCCTTGAGGACCCTCGCGACGGCCTCAATCGTCGTCGTTTTCCCGCTCTTCTTGAAGCCAACGAAGGCAATGCCCCTCATCCCAATCCCTCACAGGAGCATTATCCAGTTGAGGTCGTCTATCTTCACCACGAGGGCCTTGGCCTTGTTCCCGGCTATGTCCACCACGTCCCTCAGGAGTATGACCTCCTCATCGAAGTCATCCAGGATTCCGGTGAAGGAGTGCTCGTTGCTAACAGCCAGGGCAACCCTCTTTCCCTTCCAGGCCTCTAGGGTTCTGTCGAGCAGGTACTGCTTCTCGCCCATGCGCTCACCTCCAGAAACCAAAAACCTATAAGGCTTTTAACCGTTTCCGGTTCGGTGATAGAATGAGGTTCGTTACGAAGAGTGAATCCGTGAAGAAATCGTTTTTGGAAGACCTTAGAAGAGAAGGCATCAAGTTCGAGCTTCATGAGAGACTCGGATACGAGGCGTTCGTGGGATACCTGCTCGAGGGGACTCTTGAGGAGATAAGCGCGCAGATAGACGTCATAGAGGGGGCCGACAGGGAGGCCCTCAGGGAGGGATTCGTCTCCTTCAGGGAGAGCCTCAACCACATACTGGAGCACATCAAGGTCGGCGAGAGGTTCGAGACCCTCCTTCAGGAGGGCCCCTGGGTTGCCGAGCTCCTCGACCAGCTCACGAGGAACGGCGCCATAGACTACAGCGACGGCGTCATCAAGCTGAGGAAAGGCATTGACGTCACGAAGCTCCGCTTCGAGTTCAAGTTCCCCTTCAACCTCGTCCACAGCCCGGAGAGCGCCGAGAGGATAGCCAAGCAGTTCGCCTTCACCGACCTCACCATGGAGTACGAGTTCGAGATACTCGAGCTGGACATAGCCAAGATAAACACCCTCGGAAAGATCGCATCGCGCTACTTCCCGGAGGACTACCTCCTGAGGGTCTACTTCGCGCTGATAGGCCGCTCGATCCTCTCAGGGGAGATACTCAAGTCCCTCGGCAACGAGAAGGTTCCGGAGGAAGACCTGGTCAAGGCGTTCATGAGGGCCTCGCCCATCTCGATACCCACTGAGAAGGGAACCCTCGTCATCAACTACTCCCCGAGGGCCGTCGAGGAGGTTCTCCGCTTCCTCAAGAGGGCCGGCTACGTCGAGATAAAAGCTGGAAAGGTCAAGAAGCTCAGGGACCTGGTCTGAGGTACTCGATCCTCGCCTTCCCATTCTTCTCCAGCCATTTCAGCAGTTCCTCTGCAAACTCGAACTTCTTCCTTTTGCTCTCCCATATCGGGGCGTGCTCCCTCAACCCGGGCTTGCTCCACCTCCCCACGGTCTCGCCGAAGTCGAAGCCGACCAGAACTATCTCCCTCGCGCCCAGCTCCTCGGCCAGAAAAGCGGCCCTGTCGCCGTCGGTAAAGCCACCGAAGTTGTAGACGATGTCCAGCGGTTCCGTCTGGGTCGTCCCCAGAACCCTTGAGAAGAGCGGCACGTAGGCGGTCAGTTTATCCACGTTGTCCCCGTGGGCATGAACGGCCATGAATGCTCCCCGGTCGTTCGCCAGCTTCAGGTCGGGAATTCTGCCGTCAAGGTCGGAGACGATGATGTCGGGCACCATATCGTGCTCTAGGAGTGCAGAAGTTGCCCCATCGGCGACTATCAACGTCCCATCGGAGAAATCAAACTCCTGGAGAGCATCCTCCAGGCTGGGCCCGCAGCCGAAGACGTAGGCCTTTCTCCCGACGACGGCCGCCAGCTCGTCCCGCAGGATGTATTCATCTCCCTCGAGGAGGAGCGCCCTGAGGATTCGAGCGGCCCTTCTGTCCCCCTCAATCGGGTACCCCATCTCCCGAACGATGCGGAGGTAGAGGGGCTTCCAGTCTTCCCAGTCCATGGAAGGGGATGGGGGTGGGGCATATATCAACTTTGCCCTTGGTTCATGTATGGACTTCGTCGGTCCGATAATGAGCACTGCGAAAGATTTAAATGCATGGATGTCCGTAAATATCCACCGGTGACACATTATGAGGCGACAGTACGCGACATTGGCTCTGGTGGTTTTGGTGGTTTTTTCTGCAGTGGCCAGCGGCTGTATAAGCGGCGGTGGCGGAGAGGAAGAGACAGCGACGATAGTGATGGGCGTTACGGACAAGGTGACTGACCTTGACCCCTCGAACGCCTACGACTTCTACACCTGGGAGGTTCTCAACAACGTCATGGAGGGCCTGGTAAAATACAAGCCGGGAACCCTCGAAATCGAGCCGGCTTTAGCCGAGAGCTGGGAGGTCAACGAGGACTCGACCGTTTGGACCTTCCACCTGAGGAAGGACCTTAAATTCGCGGACGGAACTCCCCTGAAGGCCCAGGATGTTGTCAGGAGCATCGAGAGGGTAATGACCATCCAGGGCGACCCGTCCTGGCTCGTTACGGACTTCGTGGACAAGGTGGAGGCGACGGACGACTACACGGTTGTTTTCTACCTCAAGCAGCCAACCGCATACTTCCTGGCCCTCCTCACGACCCCGCCGTACTTCCCGGTCCACCCGGACTACGCCCCCGACCAGATACAGAGCGACCAGACCGCCGGCGGTGCGGGCCCCTACAAGATAACCAAGTGGGTGCGCGATGAGGAGCTCGTTCTCGAGGCCAACCCGAACTACTACGGCGAGAAGCCCAAGACTGAAAAGATAATCATCAAGTTCTACCGCGACGCCTCGACAATGCGCCTCGCCCTCCAGAACGGCGAGATAGACATCGCCTGGAGGACGCTCAGGCCTAGCGACATAGACAGCCTGAAGAAGGATGAGAACTTCAACGTCATAGAGGTTCCTGGCGGATTCATCCGCTACATCTGTCTCAACACCGAGAACGACCCGACGAGCAACGTCAAGGTCAGGCAGGCGCTCGCGGCGGCCGTTGACAGGCCCGAGATAGCCCAGAAGGTCTTCATGGGGACCGTTGAGCCCCTCTACAGCCTGGTTCCGAACGGGATGTGGAGCCACAAGGACGTCTTCAAGACCGCCTACGGCGACGGCAACATAGAGAAGGCCAAGGGGCTCCTCAGTGAGGCCGGCTACTCCGAGAGCAACCCGCTGGAAATACAGCTCTGGTACACGCCGACCCACTACGGCGACACCGAGGCCGACCTTGCCCAGATGCTCAAGGAGCAGTGGGAGAAGACCGGAATGATAAAGGTCACCATCAAGAGCGCCGAATGGGGAACCTACACCGACTACGCCAGGAACGGCCAGATGCAGGTCTACCTGCTCGGCTGGTATCCCGACTACCTCGACCCCGATGACTACACCACCCCGTTCCTCAAGAGCGGCGCCAACAAGTGGGCCGGAACCGGATACTCCAACCCGACGATGGACGACCTCCTGAGCCAGGCCCAGAGGCTCAGCGACCAGAACGAGAGGACGAAGCTCTACGAGCAGGTCCAGGACATACTTGCCCAGGACGTTCCATACATACCGCTGATACAGGGCAAACTCTTCGTGGTGACCCAGAAGAACGTCAAGGGAGTGACCATAGGCCCGGACATGATATTCCGCTACTCGACCCTCTACAAGGAGTGATTTCCTTCTTTCACTCCTTTTTGTCTCAATTAAGAAGGGGTGATAACGTGGCCAGGGGACTCGGTCAGTACATAATAATCAGGGCGCTCATGATAATTCCGACGATCCTCATTCTCTACACCCTCGTGTTCTTCTTCCTGAGAATCCTTCCCGGAAACCCGGTTATGGCCGTCGTCGGAACGAAGAACATTCCCCCGGAGCAGCTGGAGCACCTCATGCAGATGGCGGGGCTCGACAAGCCCCTCTACGTCCAGTACTTCGACTACCTCAAGGGCGTCCTCCACGGCGATTTCGGAGTTACGCTGGCGTTCCCGATGGGAAAACCTGTGTGGGACTACATAGCCCAGCGCTTCCCGGCAACGCTTGAGCTCGCCCTCTGGGCCTTCACCGTCAGCGTGCTCCTGGGCCTCCTTACCGGAGTGATAGGGGCCACCCGGAAGGGGACGAAGACTGACACGGCGATGAGGGTCTACAGCATAATCGCCTACACGCTCTTCATACCCTGGTTCGGTATGATGCTCCAGTACCTCTTCGGAATCCACCTGCACTGGCTGCCCACTTCGGGCAGGCTCGACCCGGGGGTTAACCTCCACACGGTAACCGGCCTCTACGTCCTGGACAGCATCATTACCGGAAACTGGGACGCGCTGGTGAGCTCGGTAAGGCATCTGATCCTGCCGGCGCTCACCCTCGGAATAGTCCTCAGCGGAGCGTACACGAGGCTGGTGAGGAACAACATGGTTGACGTCCTCAGCCAGGACTTCATAAGGGCCTACCACGCGAGGGGTGTTGCCGACAGAAAGGTCATGTGGTACGCGCTGAAGAACGCCTTCATACCCGTCGTTACCCTCATGGGACTCCAGTTCGCCATACTCCTCGGCGGTGCGGTTCTTACCGAGACGACCTTCAGCTGGCCGGGAATGGGAACGTTCCTCGTGGACAGAATAGACTACCGCGACTACAACGCCATCCAGGGTGCGGTGATATTCTTTGCCTTCTTCGTCGGCATCATCAGCCTCATAGTGGACATAGTCTACGCGCTGCTCGACCCGAGGGTGAAGTACTGAGGTGGTCAAGATGGAGATAGCAGGAAAACTTACCGAGTTCGTCTTCGGGAAGAAGCCCGGCAGGGGCATGCTCATCTTCGGCATAATCATCGTCCTCATAGTGGTCATAATGGCGGTCTTCGCCCCCTGGATAGCCCCCTACGACCCGACTCAGAGCAGTGACGACGTCTTCGCCCCACCCAGCCCGGACCACCTCATGGGAACCAACAGACTCGGCCAGGACATGTTCTCGAGGATAGTCTGGGGCTCAAGGGTCGTCCTCTACGTCGTATTCATAGCGACGCTGCTCTCGATGGCGATAGGAATTCCCCTCGGACTGCTCTCCGGTTACCACGGTGGAAAAATCGACAGAACGCTGAGCGTGATAATGGACAGCATCTACGCGTTCCCTGCTTTGATCCTCGCGATGGTCATCGCGGTGGTTCTGGGCCCGAGTCCGATAAATACCGCCATAGCGATAAGCTTCGTCTACGTGCCGACCTACTTCAGGATGGTTCGCGGGCAGACCCTCAGCTTCACCGGCCAGCTCTTCGTTGAAGCGGCTCACGCGATAGGCGCGAGGGACAAGGAGGTCATGTTCAAGTACATCCTGCCCAACCTCGCACCAACCATACTGGTAGTCTTCACACTCAGCGTCGCCGATGCCATACTAACGGAGGCCGGCCTGAGCTTCCTGGGACTGTCGGTAACGCCGCCGACGCCCGACTGGGGATACGACCTGCGCGTCGGCCAGCCGTTCCTGCTCGACGGTTACTGGTGGCTGGTCTTCTTCCCGGGAATAATGATAATGCTCCTGGCCATGGCCTTCGCGCTGATAGGAGAGGCCCTCAGCGAGAGGCTCTCCCTTGGAACGAGGTGATGTGAATGCTGCTGGAAGTCAAAAACCTTAGCATCTACTACTACACCCTTGCGGGGGTCGTCAAAGGGGCCGAGAACGTGACGTTCAGCATAGGCAGGGGAGAGTGGGTCACCTTCGTTGGGGAGAGCGGAAGCGGAAAATCCACGGTCGCGCACGCGATAATGAACATCGTCCCGTCGCCGGGGAAGATAGTCTCGGGCGAAGTCATCTTCGAGGGAAAGGACCTGCTGAAGGTGGGCAAGGAGGAGCTGAGGAAGATCCGCGGAAAGGATATCAGCATGATATTCCAGGACCCCATGACCAGCCTCGACCCCCTCCGGAAAGCCGGTGACCAGATGGTCGAGGTCATGACCGTCCACGGCGTCCCGGAGGATGAGGCGAGGGAGAGGGCGAAGGAGCTCCTCGAGAAGGTCAACCTTCCGCCCGACAGGCTCGACTACTATCCCCACCAGCTCAGCGGCGGCCAGAGGCAGAGGATAAGCATAGCGATGGCGATGGCCTTCAACCCGAAGCTCCTCATCGCGGACGAACCGACGACTGCTTTGGATGTTATCGTGCAGGACTCCATAATGGACCTCATAGACGCCCTCAAGGCCGAGGGAACGAGCATCTACTTCGTTACCCACGACATCTCGCTTGCAGCCGAGAGGAGCGACAAGATAGCCGTCATGTACGCGGGGAAGCTCGTCGAGTTCGGAACCGTCGAGCAGATAGTCGAGAACCCGCTCCATCCGTACACGAAGGCGCTCATTGAGGCGGTTCCAGACCTCTGGAAGGAGAGCGAGGTCAGGGCGATTCCGGGATACCCACCCGACCTGAGGAACCCGCCCAAGGGCTGCCGGTTCCATCCAAGGTGCCCGGTTTTCAAGGAGCGCTCGACGCTCAAGGGCCTCTGCGACGCGGTCGAGCCCGGGATGATAGAGTACGAGAAGGGCCACTTTGTGGCCTGCCATCTCTATGGGGGTGCGGGGGAATGAGCGAGCCACTGCTTCGCGTTGAGAACCTGAAGAAGTACTTCCCTATCAGGAGGAACATCCTGGAGGTTCTCAGGAAGGAGCCGCCGCGCTACGTCAAGGCCGTCGACGGCATCAGTTTCGAGATAGACAGAGGAGAGGTTCTGGCGCTCATCGGCGAGAGCGGCTGCGGTAAAACGACCGCCGGAAGGACCGTTTTGAGGCTTATAGAACCCACGGACGGCAAGATAATCTTCGACGGGACGGATATAACGGAACTCTCCCGCGAGGAGATGAGGCCCTTCAGGCGGAGAATGCAGATAATCTTCCAGGACCCCTACGCCAGCCTAAGCCCCAGGATGAAGATCGGCGATGCGATAGCCCATCCGCTCCTCGTCCATGGGATAGCCGAGAAGGAGGAGGCGAAGGAGATAGCCCTCAAGATGCTGAAGCGCGTTGGACTGACCCCGGAGGATGAGTTCTACGACCGCTATCCCCACCACCTGAGCGGCGGCCAGAGGCAGCGCGTTGTGATAGCGAGGGCGATGGTCCTGAAGCCGGAGTTCGTTGTGGCGGACGAAGCGGTCTCGATGATAGACGTCTCGATGCGTGCCTCAATCCTCGAACTTCTCGAGTCCTTCAGGGAGGAGTACAACCTCAGCCAGCTCTTCATAACCCACGACATAGCGGTCGGCAAGCTCATAGCGGACAGGATAGCGGTGATGTACCTCGGCAAGATAGTCGAGATCGGCCCAACCGATGAAGTTCTGAAGAACCCCGCCCACCCGTACACGATGGCCCTCATCCAGGCGGTTCCATCAATAGCACGCAGGAAGAAGGAGAAGAAGCTCAAGATAACCGGAGAAGTTCCCAACGCCGCCAACCCGCCGAGGGGATGCCGCTTCCATCCAAGGTGCCCGTTCTCGAGCGAGACCTGCATAGCCCACGAGCCGGAGCTGGTGGAGATAGGCCACAACCACTTCGTTGCCTGCCACCACCCGCTTCACTAGCTTTCTTTTCTTAATTTCCGGTCTATTTTCAGCATCTCTCTCCACTGCCTTCCCGGCCAGTAGATTTGACCGCAATTCTCGCAGACGTAGAACTCGTCATAGCGCTCGTAAACGCTCTCCGGGACTCTCTCCTTAACCTCTTCCTTCGAGGCGGGCCTTATCAGTCCGTTGCATTTGGGGCAGCGTGCGTTGGCCGGAAAAAGCTCCCTGAATTCCACACCAAAACGCCTGAGTTCCTCGACCTGCCCCTCAAGAGAGTTCGAGTTCAGCAGGATTGATTCAACCCCGAGTTTCTCAGCCCTCTTTGCGAGGCCCGAGTCCCTGGTCAGAAGAACCCGGTTCTCAGCTAGGGCAACCCGGAGTATCTCATCGTCATCCTCCACCCCGTAGAGCGTGTCGTAGCCGTACAGCCGGAGCCACCTCGCGAGCCGGCCGAGCATCATGTCCGCTATGAACCTCATGTTCCGGAGTTGGCGGCAATCCTTATAAGGGAACTATTTCACAGCCATGAAATAGGTGAAAGCCGTTCTCTTCGATGTTGGAACCGACATAAGGGACTTCCTGAACGTTCCGCTGGAGGCGATTTTCCTCACCCACTGACACCACGACCACATATACGGCCTCTACAAACTCCGCTGGATGGCGATGGAAACGCCGCTCTACGCGCCGGAGGGACACGCCGATGCTCTAATCCTCCGTGAGCCCAAGAACCTCCAGCCGAAGGTCGTGAAACCGGGCGACGTTATCGAGCTCGACACCCTCAAAATCACCGCCTTCCGGCTAAACCATCAGGTCGAAACCCTCGGCTATCTCATCGAGGAGAACGGAAAGAGCATTGCTCTCCTCTACGATACTAAAGGCCTCCCAGAGGAGACGTGGGAGTTCCTCAAGGGGAAGGCCCCGCTCAGGCTGGCGATAGTTGACGCGACCTATCCCCCAGGGACCGACGACCCCTATCACAACAACGTTGACGAGGCGGCTGAGATAGGGCTTAAGCTTGCAGAGAGAACCGTTCTCAGCCACATCTCCCACAAGAACCTGCCCTTCCTCAAGCTGACGGAGTACGTGAGGAAGAGGTGGAAAAACAAAGTCCTGGTAGCCTACGATGGCATGGTGTTCTACGTCTAAACGTTTTTATCCGTTTCCGCCCAAAAGAAACCGGTGATGCCATGCGCGTTCTTGAGCTGGCGAAGAGGAGAAAGACCGTGAGGCAGTTTCTCCCGGAGAGGCCCCCGAAGGAGGACGTGATGAAGGCCATCAAGGCGGCAAAGGAAGCGCCAAGCGGTATGAACGCCCAGCCCTGGAAGTTCGTGGTTGTGGACGACGACTGGCTCAAGGGGAAGATAAGGGAACTCTGCGAGGAGGAAGAGGAGAAGTTCTACTCAAGGACGAAGGGTGACCTGATGGCCTGGCTGAACGCCAAGGGCTTCAAACCGGAGAAGCCCTTCCTCAGCGAGGCACCTTATTTGATACTCGTCTTTGGACACACCAAGGCCCCATACTGGCTCCAATCAACCTGGATAGCGGTCGGCTACCTTCTCCTTGCGCTCGAGGAGCTCGGCCTCGGCACCGTGACGTACACCCCTCCGAACCCGAAGCCCGTGGAGGAGCTGTTGAACGCTCCCCCGAACTACAAGCTCCAGACGATACTGCCAGTTGGCTATCCTGCAGACCCGAAGCCGAAGTACGAGAGGAGAAGGCTCGAAGAGGTGGTGAGCTTCAACGGCTTCTGAGGAGCCTTTCCAGCTCCTTCAGAACCCCCATCTGCTCCTCCACCTCAACCGCGCCGGGCCGTATCCTACGAACCATTTTCAGGGCTTCCCTCAGGGGGAGCCCCTTGGAGTACATCACCCATGCAACAGCAACCGTTCCGCTCCTCCCGAGGCCGCCCATGCAGTGAATCAGAACCTTTTTGCCCTCCTCAACCCTCGCCTCAATCCAGCGGAGGATTTCGAGGAGCTGGCTCAAGCTCGGTGCCGCGAAGTCCTCTATCGGGCTGTGGAGCACCTCGACACCCCTCTTTTCCCACTCGCCGAGCGAATAGGGCAGCTCGTGCTCCTCAACCAGGACAACTATCGCGTCGAATGTCTCCGAAACCGCATCCAGCTCGTTTGCAGTTGGCATCCTGGAGAAGGCCACGCTCTCATCGATGAACCTCGCCGAGGGCCACACAGCATCCACCCCCACGACACCATTTCAAAGAAGGGTTCAAGAAACTTGCCGACCAGCGTCCAATCAAGCACAGGTTTCACCGTTCAGAGCATCGATGGAGTACATCCAACGGCGGCCCATTTCAACTCAACTCGCAACGAAAGGCTACATTCTCAATGGAAAACCGAAACATATTTAAGTAACGCCGAGTAAATTAAACTGCATGCCCGGGGAACCCTGGGCGGGGGTGGAAACATGAAAAAACTCAGCACACTCTTCCTTATGGGGGTTATTCTCCTCGGAGTTCTAGCGGCCGGGTGTACATCGTCCCAGACCACAACCGAGACGACCACACCCACGCAGACCAACACGGTCCCACTCGTTGCGGATTCAAGCGGGGACGTGAACACCCAGGACCTGCAGTCGTACATAGACTCCCTTCCGGCGGAACCACTAACGGACGCGGAAAAAGAGGGGCTCATCTACATGGTTGAAGAGGAAAAGCTGGCCCATGACGTTTACACCAAACTGTATGAGAAGTGGGGACTTCCCATATTCAGCAATATCGCCAAGAGCGAGACAACCCACGTCGAGTCTGTAAGGATGCTTCTTAAGAAGTACAATCTAACCGACCCGACCGCCAGTGAGGGCATCGGCGAGTTCCAGAACGAGGAGCTTCAGAAGCTCTACGACCAGCTCATAGAGATGGGCATGAAGAGCGAAGTCGATGCACTCAAGGTCGGCGCTCTCATAGAGGAAACCGACATAAAAGACCTCCAGGAATGGCTTTCCCGGACGAACAAGGTGGACATCATAACCGTCTATGAGAACCTCATGATGGGAAGTAGAAACCACCTCAGGTCGTTTGTGGACCAGCTGAAAAATAGGGGAGTGACCTACGAGCCGCAGGTTCTCCCCAAGGACGAGTACGAGGCGATAATCAGCAGCCCGATGGAGACCGGCGGAGGCATGGGCGGCAAGCCTTGATCCCTATTTTTCTTCCCATACCAGCAGTTCATCCCTCTTGCTCTCTGCAAGCAGGGTTCCGTCTCTGTCAAAGAACCACGCGCCGCCGAAGCTGTCCCAGTGGCCAAAGCTGTTTACGATGAACGTTCTGACTCCAAGGATGGCAACTCGCCTGCCCATGTCATCCACTTCCTCCGCGAGGTTGAACTCACCCCACGGTGAGCGATCCATTGGCATGAAGACGTAATCTGGCCTTTTCCGTCTAATCCACTTTGCTATCCTCTTGTTGTAGAGGTCGCCGCAGATGATTATCGCGACTTTGCCGAACTCCGTTTGAGCTGTTTTCACGGTGTTGCCGGTGCAGAACTTCATCGGCTCCTGGAACTTGCGGTGCTTCAGCAGGATTTCCCCGTTCCTGCCGATCAGCAAAGCTGAATTGTAGACGCAGTTTTTGTATGGTTCGAGGAGTCCAAAGACTATGTAAACGCCCGCCTCCCTGGCAAGCCGGCTCACCCTCTCCACTATTTCGTCGTAAAGCTTCGCCCCACTGAAGTCCCACTCATTAAAGCCAGTCAAACAGTACTCCGGGAAGACAACGAAGTCCGGGTCATGTTTCAGGGCCTCCTCAAAGCGCTTCTCAAACTCCATCCAGTTGGCCTCGAAGTTTCCAACCTCAACGTGCATGGGAACCAGGGCAACCCTCATTTTCTGACCTCCCGTGTTTTTTGAGAACGAGCAGGAACGCATCGCACTCCCTGCCGTGACTCGTTACCCGTCCGAGGATGAGCTCCTCACTCACGAGGAGCCCATAAAGCCCGGTGAGCTCCTTTATCTTTTCTCTCAACCCATTAAGGTCGAAGTCGCCGACGAGGACTCTGCCACCGGGCGAGAGAACTTCAGCGGCCCGTTTTATGAACGACTCCGGTTCAAGGTCGTGGAGGATGTAGGAGAAGACCACGGTGTCAAAGTCCCGCCTAACGTCGTCGCTGAGGAAGTCCGTCCGGATGAAGACCAGCCGTCCGTTCTCAAGCTCCCGAAGGAAGGGAAAGAAGTCGGCCCTCTTTTCGACTCCGATGACGGTTCCCTTCTCGGAGAGCGCGAGGGCAAGCAGTCCGGAACCGGAGCCGACCTCAAGAATTCTCCCCCTGGCCCTCCTTAGGATCTCCTCCATGGTTCTGAGCCTCAGCCGGATCTCTTCCCTGTGGGCAGGAAACAAAGCCAGTGCCGAACCGGTGAGCCACTTGAGTTCCTCCTCCGTGCCGCCGGCCTTCCTGAAAGCTTCGAGGACTTTGAAGTGGAAGTTATCCAGGGTTTCTCTCACACAACCACCTCCGTCCTCAGGAAGGGTAGGGACAGCGAGAGCCCTTCGTCGAGCCAGATTCTCGCGAGCTCGCTTCCAACTCCGGTGGTGTTTTTGAGCAGTTCCCAGACGTTCCCCTTGAGTTCAAAGCGGGAGAAGCCGACGGTTTCGCCGCGCTCGATTACGAGGGCAGGAGTAGCGACCACCGAGAAGTCCCCCGTCGTCGGATCAAGTGCGTTCGCGCCCCTGACGCCGAGGACCAAAAATCCCTTCTCGACTTCACCTATAAGCCCATCGAGGCCCTTCCTTCCGGGGGCGAGCGTCAGGTTGTGCGGGCCATCGAAAACCCTCTCGCCTATCCTTATTCCGTTGCCCGTGCTCTTCCTCCCGGCCCTCCAAGCCGTGTAGCTGTCCCAGAGGAGTCCTTTAGCAACGCCTTCCTCAATGAGAACGTTTTTCCCCGCTTTGACTCCCTCGTCGTCTGCCTTCACGTAGCGGAGCGAGCCCTTATCGATCGGGTCGTCGAGAACCGTCACGAGAGGCGAGGCCAGGATTTCTCCTTCTTTCGCCTCCATTCCCGGCGCTTTCACCGCCGTGCTCCCCCGGAACTTCCAGAGGATGGGTGAAATGAGAAGGGCGTAAAGCGGCGTCGGTGCTATGATGACCTCAGCCTCTCCCTTCGGGGGCTCCGTCTCCCCAAGGCCCTCCACAAGGCGGAGGTAGGGATTAATGAGCTTTCCAACCTCAGTTCTCGCGGCGGAGCCGGTCGAGAGCGAGAACGGAACGTTGCTGGCTATTTCAAGCTCAACCTTCATAAGAGAGTAGGTCCCTTCGACGTCTGCCCCCGCGGTGCTCTCAATGGAGAGGCACCGGGTTATGAACTCAACGGTTCCAGAGAGCGAAAGCCCCCTTTTCCTCACATCATCCGCCAGCGAGGAGAGTTCCTCGGCCGAGTCCTCAACATCGGCCTCAAACGTCCTCTCCCAGCGCACCCTGGATCCAGGGGGAAGGGAGTAACTTTCATCCTTCGAAAAGCGCAGGAGCTCCCGGGCAAGTTTGATTGCCTTCTCCTCGTTCCTTCCTTCGGCGAGTGCACAGCCAACCCTGCCGTCCTCAACGAACCTGACCGCGGTGAACTCCCGAACCCGCGCGAAGGGCTTAACGCTTCCCTCCAGCGAAAGGCCGAGGCTCTTCCCCCTGAACCAATAAACTTCGCGCTCCATTCACACCACCATTATTCCTCTCTCGAAGAGAACGTGCGGCCCGCCCATGCTCACCCTTACCACTTGGCCTTTCCCGCAGTAGGAGTTCTCGAAGTCGAGCTCCTTACCGAGGCCCCGGATTCCGGGGAGTGCATCCAGGGCCCTTCCGCTGGCGGTGGCACCGAATATTGGCCCGGCAACCTCACCGTTCTCGATGGTGTAACCTTCAAGAATTCCGACAGTGAAAGACGAGTCTAATCCGGTCTGTCCAGGCCCGGGACGGACGAGGTAGTAGCCCCGCCTCACCTCAGCCAGGAGCTCCTCGAACGTCCAGTCGCCGGGCTCGAAGTAGGTGTTCCTCATCCTCACCATGGGCTCGAAGGCGTAACTCTCGGCCCTCGCGCGGCCGTTCGGCTCCACGCCGAGCTCAAAGGCCCTCTCCCTGTCCACGAGGGGCTCGCTGAAAACCCCGTCCTTCAGGATTTCGACCTTCCTAACTGGAACACCTTCGTCATCGTAGCGGTCGTTTCCGTGGCCGTCCTCGACGTTCCCGTCGCTCAGGCTCACGAGGTCCGGGGCAACCCTCTCTCCGAGCTTCCCCGCCAGGGGCGTGTTTGGCAACTCGTCGGCCTCCGCGAGGTGTCCTAAAGCCTCGTGGGCAATCATCCCCGCGAAGTAGGGCGAGAGAAGCACTGGGACATCACGGAGCTTCGGCCGCCTCCCTCTCAGGAAACAGTCGAGCTGTCCCTTTATTCCACCGAGTATCTTCCCGGTTATATCCTCAACGGCTTCAAACCCTCTCTCAACCGAGCCAGTGAGCTCGAAGAGCCATGCGCTCCGTCCGTTTGAAGAGACAGCCAAATCGACCTCAAACGAAATCCCCTCCAGCTCCCATTCAATTTCAGTCCCCTCGCTCGTGACAAGCCGTTTAAAGCCGGAGAAGTCGGAGTATTTGACGACCTTTCTTGAGGCTTCTGGGAGGGCGTTTAGGAGTTCCTTGACGGCCTCCACCTTCTCGTCGAGCGATACCTCGGAGGGCTTGATTTTCATCTTGCTTTTCACCCGGTCGCGTACTGGCCCGACCTTCGCGAGCCTCACCCTGCCTTCCCCAATCCGCGCAAGCCTTACCGCTTTCTCGACGGCCCACCCAAGGTCTTCCCGGGAGTTCACGGAGGCGAAGCCCCAGGAACCGTTCACGAGGACTCTAACCCCGAATCCCCCAGTGGAGCGGGCAGAAACATCAACTCTCTCTGAGGCTGTGATTTCCGCCCTGAGAAGCTCCTCGCACCGCACTTCCGCGTACTCCGCGCCGAGTGAGAGTGCGAGTTCAACGGCCTTCTCTACCTCCACTGCCAACACCTGAATTCCAAATCAAGAGTAATCCTTAAAAACCATTTGGAGTCGTAACACTGGGGATACAATGAAGGTCATTGGAGTTGCGTTCAGCGCCAGGAAGGGCGGCAACTGCGCCCGAATCCTCAGGTTCTGCCTTCAGAAGTTTGAGGAAAAAGGCCACGAGGGGGAGCTGGTAGAGGCCTATGACCTGGAGATAAGGCCCTGCAGCCACTGTGAATACGAGTGCTTCACCGGGAACTGTCCCATAAACGACGACGTGCCGGCGCTCTACGGGAAGGCAATGAAGGCTGACGTTCTGATATTCGCCGTCCCAACCTACGGCGGCCACGCCTCCGGCCTCTACAGGGCCTTCTCCGAGAGGGGCCAGGCCGTTTTCAAGAGCTACGAGGAATGGAAGGCATTCGAAGAGAAGCTGAACTTCATACTCATCGGGAACACCAGCTCCGGTGGGGATATGGCGCTCCACGAGGTGCTGTACGGGCTGACCGGTGGCGAGAGCTGGCCGGAGGCAGTTCTGCTGTCCTCGAACGAGTATGGCGGAGGTTCCCTCCGGGGAAACCTCACAGAGCACCCGGAAGTCCGGGCCAGACTTGAAAGGTTCGTCGGGAGGATACTTCAAAGGGGGTAAGGCCATGAGAACCTACTTCTTCGGCGTTGAAACGGTTCCGGTTGCCATGGCTAAAGACCTCGTCGTCGGGAGCGTCCACGACGGGAGGAACTACAGGATAATGCTGGCAAGGATTAACGGAGAGGAAATCATTGAAACCCGCTTTTTAGCTGGGGAGAACGACTGGGAGGGACACAGCGCGCTCAATCTCAACGACGGCTATCTGATTGGCGGGGCGGTTGAAGGTGTTGCGACACCGGACGGCGGCGAGGGCTGGAAGGCCTACGTCGCGAGGCTCGATGAAAGATTAAACGTCCTCTGGGAGAGGAAGCTCAACGTCAGAAACAATGGGGCGGTCTATTCAATCCTCCCCGCAGGGGATGGGTTCTTCATCGCAGGCGAAACCGGAAGACCGGGCGATAAGGGGTTCTTTCTCGGGAAGGTTGCCCCCGAGGGGGAGCTCCTCTGGCTGAAGGACTTCGGAAGCTGGAACGATGCCGTCTTCACGGCCCTGCTTCCGGAGGGAAACGGTCTGAGGCTCATCGGGAGCGTTAAGGATGGGCGCTGGGAGGTCAAATCCTTCGAGTTCAGCAGAGACGGCGAGCCCTCCCGTGAGGAGGTTCTTGCCGAGGGAATAGCGCTGACGGCATGCCGCTGGAACGGAAAGCTCGTCTTAGCCGGCTACCGCGGGGGGAACTTCTGGGTTCGCGTTGGTAATGCCGATACAACCCTTGGGGAGGGAAGCGCCACCTCACTGCTGCCAATTGGCGATAAGCTCCTCGTTGGGGGCGAGCTTGAAGGAAAGGCCTTCCTGGTCGAGATTTCCGGGGAAGAGTCGAGGATAAGGGAGCTCTGGGAGAACGGCTGGATCGAGGTTCTAGGAGAGGGTGTCGCGCTCGGTGTGAAAGGGAAAGAAATGGTGGCGTGTTTACTCCGCAGGGGCAACGACCCAGCCCTTCCTGATGTAGTCCCGCTCGATGTAGACAACCTTTGAGTCCTCCTTCCTGTAAAACCTGATGAACTTCACGGGCAAACCAACGGCGGAAAAGAAGTTGGGGCTATCCTGAACGTGAAAGTGGAGGTGCGGCTCGGTTGAGAACCCGGAGTTACCGCACAGGCCTATAATTTCGCCCCTTTTCACCCTCTGCCCCGGCTTCACTCGAACGCTTCCGTTTTTCAGGTGAGTTAAAAAGCTGTATTCCCCTTCGTCGTGCTTTATCAGAACGAAGTTGCCACGGAAATCCCTAATTGACCACAGTATCCTCCCTGGAGGGTTGTCGGGGACGCCATCCCTAACATCTACCACGATGCCATCGGCAGGGGCCAGGATGGGTTTTCCATAGGCGTAGTAGTCTTCGAGGCTTTCTCCGCTCCCCCGGTGCGTCTTTCCACTTTCGTCCTTCACAAGAAAGTCGTAGGCGTAGCGCTGGTTGATTACCTCCCACGAATGAGATTCTTCCTTCGTTATTCCGCCGTTTTCCGCCGTCCAGAAGCCCTCAAATGGCAGGCGAAATTCCGTTTTCTGCGAATACTCCTCAGGTAAAGGAGATTTCCTCCTCATGGCCGAAAGCTGGCCGAAGGAATGACAAAGCGTCTGATAGAGAATGAATGGATTGAGCAGGGAAATCAACAGTATCTGAAGCTCAATCCAGTGTTCTCTCCGGTTATTCCTATCGAGTAGGAGTTCAAAGAGCGTCGCAACCCCTGGGGCGAGAAAGAAGAGAAAGAAGAGGGTAAGCGGCCTGTATATGAGGCCCAACAATCCCAAAAACCCGATGTACTGGAGCTTTTCCGCGATTTTCCCCATCAGCGTCACCGATGGGATGTTTTTAGGAAATATCGGAAAAACGTTTTTAAGTTTTTATCCCAAAAAACGAGCTGAACGAAAGGCAATGGATAAAGCTGAAGCTCAGGGCAAGGAGGGAGTGAGTTGAGGAAACTCATCACCTTTGCTCTCGTTTGGTTCATCTTCGTCGTATGGGGCATTGAGCTTGGGGTGGCATGGGTTTTTAAATCGATAACCGGTTCCTGGATTTCCCAGAGCTCATCGGTGTACCTCTCAAAGGTGTGGACGATAAACTGCCTGAGGCTCTTGGCCGTGATTGCCCTTCTCAGGTGGCTCGGTCTAAGTTTTGGAGACCTAACTAGGGGAAGCTTTGGGACAAGGGAGCTGAGACTTTCACTGCTCGTTGTCTTTGCGGTTCTCTTAGTTGAGGTAGCCTACTACCTTAAAAGCTACTCGCCTCAGATTCTCCGGGAGTTTCACTACCACCTCGGGATTTCCCAGAGCACATGGCTTGCCCTCGCCTCGCTGGCTTCGGAGTACGTTTACTACACACTCGAAATCCTCGCGGTGAACCTCCTGTATAGGGGGGCATTGAAGCTGGGCAACGAAAGGTTCGCCGTTCTCTTGCCCACCGTCCTCTGGGGTTCTGCTCACGCCCTCAACGTCATAGTCATGCCGCCAATCGAAGCGCTCCTCCTCGCGGTATACATGACTGTCTTCGCGTTCTTGATCTATAATGCTACCCAAAAGACCAGAAGCCTTAAAGTTCCGATTTTCATATGGCTTGTTAGCATGGCCCTGTGAGGTGGTTACATGCGCCCGATAATCCTGAAGGGCGAAAAGGTTTCGCTGGGCGTAATCCTCCGAGAAGACATTCAAAAAATCTGGGAATGGAGCAATGACAGGGAGATTGCCAAAACTCTCGCCGACCCCTCGGATGTTTCGACGCTTGAAGAGTGGATGAGGTGGTACGAGAATCTGACAACTAAAAAGCTAACCAAAAGGGCCTTTGCAATACTCAATGAGGAGGGCAAAATCGTTGGGACAGTCATCGTGAGCAGAATAGACTTCAGGAACGGAACGGCGGAAATAGGGTATTTTATCGGAAAAGAGTATTGGAATCAGGGCTATGCAAGTGAGGCAGTAAAACTAACCTTAAAGTACTGCTTTCGCTACATGAATCTGCGCAAGGTCTTTGCGAGAACCTATGAGAATAACGTTGCCTCAATAAGGGTTCTTGAGAAGAACGGCTTCAAGCTGATGGGAAAGTTAAGGAAACATGCGTGGACGCCGGACGGGTACGTTGATGTATTGTTCTATGACATAATGAAGGAAGAGTGGCAGGCTTCAACTGGATCAGCTGGACGGCAAGGTGGGTGAGATCCACTTCAGAGAGCACATCTGGAGCGACGGGCGATACATTGACGAGCTGATTTACGGGAGGTTCAGGAGGGACCTCGGTGGGTGCTAATTGGGAACAACTTGCGAGGGAAAAGTACTTATAATTTAAAATCCAACAAATATCCGGGGTTCCCTATGAGGCGCATCAAACTTATTGTTTCACTGATCCTTATAGTTCTGATCACAGTGTCCAATGGGTGCATCAACAGTCCCCGGGAGGAGAAAACAGAAAGCCCGGTGATTGAGACGGCCCACGAAGGCGTGGACGAACATATCTCCGAAAACACGTTCCCGCTGGAGGGAGCAAAAGCCACGTTCCCCACGGGAACGTTCAGGCCGAAGCCGCCGGATTGGTTCTCGTATTCTCCAGAGTACGCAGTTCTCGACGTGGTCTCCAGGGTTTCAGAGAAATACAACGTTACAGAGAGTCCCGTGAACATACCCCGACCCCCGAGGAGCCTCTCAAGCTTTACCGGAACGGCGAACGACACCGAGTTCGGCCTCTTTGCCTACCCCAATTCAACGGCGGTCAAAGAAGCCATGAAGCACGTGGTGGAACTCCTGAGGGAGAACGGCTTTCAGCCAGCTGGTGGGGGAGGAACCCTCTGGGAGAGGGGAAACGAGACTTACACGGCATTCTACACCTACGAGCGCTACTTCTATGTCCTGTTCGTGGCGAGGACCGCTGGAGGGAGCGCGGAAGAAAGAACAGAACGCCTCTCCAGATTCGCGTGGAGCATCATCACGATTGGACCCAACCCCGGCAAGGTTCTCGGCCTCTTCCTGCCGGTCAAAGTGGCCGAGGGCAACTGGAGCGAGGAGAGGGGTTTGAGGTTCTCCGGCTACTTGGACGCCCTGGAGGGAACCGTTGAGGGAACCAACGTGAGTGCAGTTTTCCTTGTTTACCGGCCCCGTGAGGGGAGGGAGGTTTACCTCCAGCTCAAGGAGGCTTTCCTTAGGAACAGCTGGGTCGAGGAGGAGTATATCAACACCAACACCCGGGATCCGGTGGGACATCTCGTGGCGAGCGACTACTTCGAGGCCAACGGCTCCGGAGTCTACATTGAACTGGTCGATGTGGCGGGAATGGAAAGGCTGACTCTGCTCTTCGGAGACGAGAGCGAGATTAAGGAAACCGTCCGGGAACTGTGGGAGTGGGACGACCCGACGGCAAGCCTCCTCACGGAAGGGAACGGACTGCCGAGGGGAACCTTCCGGCCGGCCAGCGGAAGGGGCGTGAGGCCGGGAACGGTAATATCGATGGTCCTCGATGACCTCAGGAAGGACTTCAACATCACGACCGGCTTCGTCGATATTCCCGAAGTCCCTGCGGCGGCCTGGTACACGGGCAGAACCGGCGACGTTGAGTTCATGCTCCTCGTTTATCCAAACGCCACAGCCTACCTCACCGCGCTCGACGAGCTGACCAAAAAGCTCCTGGCCGAGGGCTGGGAGAGAACCGACGACGGAAGGGAGCCCTACGCGAGAACCTTCGCCCGAGATTCAGACACCCTAACGGTGTTCGTCCAGTACCGCTACAACCACTACCTCGCGATCGTCGTCAAGAAGCCCAGATACTCGACCAGCGATTTCTTCTGGCACGTGGTCGGCACGGGCGGAGCCAGTCCCGGCGAATTGCTCTCCTTTGGCAAACTGAGGAACGATGTGAAGCCATGGAACTGGACCGCAGAGGAGGGACTGGAGTTCGACGGATACATCTACAAGCTGGAGGGGAACACCTCTCCCGGAGGCGCAAGGGCCGCGGTGCTGTTCTACCCCTACGGCCTCGGCCGGGAGGTCTATCTTCAGCTAAAGAAAGCGTTCCTTGAAACGGGATGGGCAGAGAGGGACTACGTCGAGCTTCCATCCCACGATGAAAGGAGACACCTGGTGGCCAACGACCTCTTCGAGAAAAGCGGGAAAGCGGTTTACATTGAGGTTTCCACCTACGGTGATATGGACGTCCTGATACTGCTCTACGGGGACAAGTCGAGTGTTAAAATCTCCGCCAGGGCAATGTGGGAGTGAGTGGGGGAGGCGGCTATTTCCTGGAAAACCTGAAAAGCGTCTCCCGGAGCGGCGCGGACGGGTCAAAGTCCCCCACCAGCTCATCGACGACGTCGGTCGGAAGACCTCCATCCAGAAGCGCCCGTTTAAAGCCGCGCTTCGCCCGGTTCGTTATCCTGACCATGCCCGCCATCCTGAACGCTATCACGGGCAGTCGAAGAAAAAAGTGAAGGAGGCCCCTCAATCTCACTCCTCCTTTTGCTCTTTCCCCTCGGGACCCTGCGGACCGCCGTGGATCGTTATGTTGCCGAAACCTCCTCTTCCAAAGTTGGCGAGCATCTCCATGAGCTTCTTTCCGGGGTTTATCGCGTCCATATACTCCTTCGTCAGCTCAAGGGCGGCATCCTTGTCCATGCCGGCCTCGGTCAGGTTCTTGTAGAACTCGGCCACGCTCCTGCCCATCGTCTGAACCCTTTCCGGGCTGTAGAGCTCGTTAAGGAGCTCCTTGAGCGGTTTGAGGATGTCCTCCATCATGTCACCGACCTTCTCCATGAGGGCCGGTATCTTGTCGAGATCCTTGTCGCCCTCGTAGGCCTCGATGAGGTCTTCCACAACCTCTGCCTTCTTCTTGAGAACCTCTACCTCCTCCACACTCTGGGCGTTCCTTATCCCCTCGACCAGCTCGTCGAGGAGCTCCTCCAGTTTCTTCGGGGTTCCTACCTTTTCATCCACCATATCAACCACCTCAATAATCATTAGTGTGGTCAAGCCTAATTGGCATTCCGATCATTTCGAGCCACTTTTTGACCACTTCGCGGGAAAGGGCGTAGACCTTCCCCCTCTCGCCGGGAGCCTCGACAACGATGCCCATCTCCCTCAGCTCGGCCAGCTTCGCCCTAACGGTGTTCCGCGAGGCCTTTCCGCGCCTCCCCTTCAGCTCCCGCGCTATCTGACTCACGTTGGCCCTCTTCAGGTCGAAGAGAATCCGGACGATTTCACGCGCTATCGGGTCGCTCCTGACCTCCGGAACGACTAGGTCTATGCTGAGCCCACCGTACTGGGCGTATATGTTGATGAGCCTCAGATAAGCCTGCGCCATCTGGGAAACGACGGCGAAGCTCTCCCTGAGCTCCTCAAGGGCTTTTTTGAGCTCCTGAACTTCCCTGGCAAGGTCTTCGTCGGGCATGATTGTCCATAGGGTGGTCAATCATTTAGTCTTTCCGGTCAGAGGTGAGCACTTTTCGAATTTTCACAATCCAGACGTAGCGATTCACCCGCTCAAACCGGCATTCCAGCCCCAGTTTTGTGCAGATTTTCCGCAGCATGTCAACGGTGGCGAAGTACTCGTCCTCTATCTCCTCCTTTAGACCGTCCTCCTCCCCGATTCTCATCTTTTCCTCCTCTGACTCAAACATCACATCGGCGATGACGATTCTCCCGCCAGGTTTCAGAATGCGGAGCATCTCCTTTATCGCGTCCTCCTTTTCCTCATCCGGCACGTGGTGAAAGGCGTAGGTCGTTATTACGGTGTCAGCACTCTCCGGGGGAATGGGCACGCTTAGGAAATGGCCATCCAGCGGCTCAAAGCCGTGCTTCTCCTGAAACTTCTTTCTCATCCCCTCTGAGGGCTCAACGCCGACGTAGTTTTCCGACCTGAGAAAGCGCAGTATGCTACCTGTACCGCACCCGATGTCGACAACGGCTCCCTCAGCCTGCCCAGCAACAAGTTTGAGAACCTTCCAGTAGTCCCTGTGTATCCAGTCCTCCTTTGTTACGTCCTCATCGTAGCTCTCGGCCCAACCATCAAAGTCCCACTTTTCCATTTTGAACACCGCATGAATTTTGATTCATAATTTTTTTAAACCCTCTCTTCAACCTCACTCCGTGAAGCGAACCCTCTACCGCCTGCATATGCTCACATCATCCTTTAGAATCATCGGGGATGCAATCGAGAGCGTCGCCCTACCCTGGAGTCTGCTGGATACAACCGGCTCGCTGGTGAGCATCGGGGGTTTTGCGCTCTTCACTCACCTACCATGGGTCATCCTTCCTCCAATCCTCGGGAAAACCCTCGACAGGACGACCAAAAAAGTCAGACTCGCTTTTCTCGCACTCATTCTCCAGGCAGCCCTTGCAGTTCTTATAATCCCGTTCTCCTCGAACGTCTGGGCCTTCTACCTCATAGTCTCGGGTATCTCTGCGCTGGATATACTCCACCGCTACTACGGATTCTCGTTGGTAGCCTCGATGACCCTTGACGAGTCTGAGCTTCAGGGGCTGAACGCGGCGCTGGCAACTGTGGGGAACGGGGTCTCCCTGGTGGCGTTTCCACTGGCCGGATTCTTAGCGTATCGCTTCGGAATCGGGGCAATGTTCCTCGACGCGATTCTTCTTCTAATCGGTGCGCTCACGCTCCTTCCCTACCTGAACGTCGAGGTGAAGCGCGAAGGGACGGCTGAGACCAGGGAAGAGCAGCGGTTGCAAATCAGCAGGGGGCTCGTGGTTGGAATCCTCGCCTCGGTGCTGCTCTTCAACTTCGCCCTCGGCTCCTTCAGGATATTCGTCTTCGCCTCCCTGAGGGAACTCGCAAAAGGTAAGGTTCTCTACGGCATCCTTCAGGGGCTCACGACGGCCGGAAGCCTCGTGGCGGTGGTAGGGCTGACCTACTTGGCCCATAGAAGGCGGGCTGGCCTAAAGCGGCCGCTGGTTGCGGGAATGCTCCTCCAGAGCATCGCGCTCCTCATCGTCGGCGTTCCGGCGGTGATAGCGCTGTTCCCTGCGGTCTTTCTGCTGGGCTTTGGTAGGGAACTCCTCAACGTCTCCTTCGACAGCCTGATGCAGAAGTTCATCCCTCTGGAGAGCCTCGGAACCGTGAAAGGGGTTTTCGACGCCCTCGCGACGCTGGTGATTCCGCTGTCGCAATTAACTTTTGCGTGGCTGATAGAAAGAGGGGAGGACGTTCTAAGAACTTCAATCATCGCGGCATCTGCCGCGTTTCTGGCGTCGGTGCTGCTCGTGTTTACGCTGTTTAAGTCACGGGGAGCTCGGACATGACACCACAGTCAAAGGTAAAGTTATAAACCTTGAAACGTTAGTAGTATGGGATGCGACATGGATGACAACCTCAAAGCAATCATTCCCTTCGTCATAATTTTCATCTTAATCGTCCAGATGGTTCAGATGCGCCTCGAAATTGGAGAGCTGAGAAGAGACGTTGAGGGGTTCAAGAACCAGCACGAGCAGTACAGTCACATCCTCTGGAGCGAGTACGGGCGGGACATCTACGCAGCGAGGGAATACCTCCAAAAAACGCGGCCGGACATAATGGAAAGGCTCGGAAACGCCTCCCTGACGGTGGACAGCATCTCCACGTGGAGCTTCGAGGCGAGCTACGACCCCAGGGAAGGCGTCTTTTGGGTGTGGTACTACCCCTATGGGCAAACCGAGCGGAGCATCGTCTACGTCCAAATCACGGCGTACTACCCGAACGGCACTCCGGTGAGGGGCTTTCCATGGATACGGTACAAGGTCAACCACACCACTGGAGAGGTCATTGGGGTCTCCGCTGACACCGCGGACATGGAGGTTATGCGGGCGTACAACAGGCTGTACCGAAACGTAACGACTTCCTTGGGAATATCCAACCACAGAATCCTAAAAACATGCAGACACCCCGTTGAACTGCTTTCTGATAACGAAACCTGGTTCGACTCTGAGATGGAGTGTATCTTGGCCGAAAACCTCTCCCTATGCTGGTTCATCATCGGTGAAGTCGATGGGAAAACGGGGGTATTAAGACGGCTTGAAATTACCCGGCCATTCGAAGGGGGTTGCGAAAAAGAGGACGAGCTGAGAACGTTGGATACCATCGAGAAGCTCGCCCCGTACAATGCTACCGCTCAGGGGCTAAAGAGGGACATCCTCAATCTGACCGGTGGGCTGATGTTTAACCTGACATTCCCAAACCCATAAATTGAGACGGAGCTAATAAACTTGGGTGATATCATGGAACCGCTCATCCGAGATGCAAAGCCGGAGGACAGACCATCCATCGAGGAGATTGCAAGGCTGACCTGGGGCGGCGAGGACTACCTGGCGAGGGTCTTTGACGAGTGGCTTAGAGACGGCCACTTCTACGTGTTGGAGGTTGATGGAAAGGTAATCGGCACGGCGAAGCTGACGCTTCTCCCGGGAAAGGTCGGCTGGCTGGAGGGACTGAGGGTTCACCCGGATTATAGAGGTAGGGGCTACGGGAGGAAGCTCCACGGCTTTATGCTTGAACTGGGCGAGAGGCTCGCCCGCGAGGGGAAGATTGAAGCCCTTGAGTTCGCGACATACTTCCTCAACCGCGAGAGCATAGCAATGGCAAAGAGGGACGGATTTAAGGTTGTTGCACGCTTCTACTACATTCAAAGGCCTCCTGTCCCAGAAGACACGCCCGAGAGGGCTGAGATAAAACCCTCCGATGAGATGGAATATCGTTATATCCCATATGGCTGGAAGTTCCTGCACAACTGTAGGCAGAGCAGAGAATGGTTAAAAGAAAAAGCCGAGATTAGAGAATACCGTGGTTTCAAGTTTCTGTATCCACCGATGAGCGAGAACGACCCTACGTTTTCACCTTTTAAGCTTTCGATCGAAGCCATTGGGTCGCTCCTCCCAGCTACAAGCTTTGAGGCAAAGAGGATTGGCTACGACAGCATTGATATAATGCTCCCCGAGGAGAGGAAAGATTTGATAGAACCCCTTAAAGAGCTCGGATTTAAGAACTGGGCCGACTTCAGAGAGCCGGACGTTCTGGTGTTCAGGAAGAAGTTGATCTGAGGTGTTTGAGATGGAGAACAGTCTCAGGAGCGCCGCCGGGTGCATAATCAAGGACTCGGCGCTTGTTAGGACAGGTGAATCGGTGCTGATAATCCACGGGGCACACAACAGGAACTTCGCCAGCCTGCTGGCTGAGGAGGCCATCCGCGTTGGCGCGCTCCCGTTCCTCTGGAGTTTCGACGACTCGCTGATATCTGATTTTCCAGAAAAGCCTTCAGAAAGCGTTGCCGGCATCCTCGGGAAAGCTGACGTCGTGATATGGCTCTCCCAGTACACGGCCGTCGATGATCTATCCGAGAACGTTCAGGAGAAGGTCTTCTCCTTCTGGGACTCTATATATGGCCTCCTGCAGGAGGAGAAGGTGCCGACGCTCCTCGTGAACCTTCCCCCGCCGGTGTGGCTTGAGGAGGACGGGATAAAGCCCAGTGAATACCTCCTAGAGTTCATCTCCGCAGTGGACGTGGACTATGTTCGGATGCGCGAGCTCGGGCTTATTGTGGCAGAGAGACTCAATGGGGCGAAGGATGTTCTTATAACAGACGAAAACGGCACACATCTGAGGTTCAGCGTTGAGGGGAGAAAGCCAGGCCTTGAAGACGGGACGCTCCGCGACTGTCGGTTGAAGCGTAGGGAGTGCGAGGTCGAGATTCCAGCGGGGGAGGTTTACATAGCCCCCATAGAGAGCTCCGCCTCAGGGCGGCTCGTCCTTCCCCACGAGGGTCTGGAGCTGGAGTTTCATAGAGGTAAGGTCATCTCCATAGGGAGTGAAAAGGCCGATGAGCTCAGGGGGAGGATTGAAACGCCTGGAGGGAATGTTATAGCGGAGTTCGGAATAGGGCTGAACCCAGGGATAAAGCCCCTCGGCCTCAGGATTTTCGATGAGAAGGCCCTTGGGACGGTCCACGTGGCGGTCGGCCACAACCTGCACCTCGGGGGAGCAAACGAGTCGAAAATCCACATCGACTTCGTTGTCATGAACCCTACTGTGCTCGTGGACGGGGAGCCCCTGATGGAAGAGGGGACGCTTAGACTGTAGGAGGGACAGGAAGATGGAGATAGTTCGCCTCGATGAGGAACACCTTCCGGATTTCCAGGAGCTCTACATCGAATTCTTCCGTGAGCTCAGAGGGAAGCAGGGATGGAAGCCGGACGAGGAGGAAAGTTATAGGAAGGAAGCGGAGAGCTATTTCAGGCGTGGCGACGTTATCTTTCTCGCTTACGAAAGAGAACCAGCGGGCTTCATACGGCTCTCCTCGCGCGAAGGCTGCTTCTGGATTGAGGAGCTCTTCGTCAGGCCGGAGTTTCGGGGCAGGAGCATCGGGAGGGCACTCGTTGAGAGGGCTGAGGAGGAGGTGAAGGAGCACGACGACGCCCTCTATCTCTACGTTCTCCCCCAGGACAAGGACGCGGTAGCCTTCTGGAAGAGGCTTGGCTACGGCACGATAAACACCATCGAGCTCGTGAAGGATCTCAAGCCCTCGGGGCGCACGGCCTTTCACGCCGTCGAGCTTCTTGGCGAGAGGTTCAGAATCTTCCGCTGGAAGGGCGAGAAGTTCACCGAGGAGGAGAGGCGCTTCATGGAGCTGTTAGATGAGTTCTACAGAAAGGGAGGGACTAAAGAAGAATTCTTAAGGATGGTGAACCGGGCATTAAAAGAGTGGCTTAAGTGAAAACCTTCTCCATCCATTCAACCCTACCGATTTTCCTAAAGCCTTCTCCCTCTAAAATCTTCCAATCGTTCATCTAGACCTGAAGGAATAATCTTTTTCCGATTTTCCAGCAAGACACTCAATGACTTCCACAATCTCTCTGTTGAGTCTCCTTTCGTAGACAACGGCATTTACCTAAATGCTTGGGAAACGTTTAAAAATTTCGATCGTAATATGAACGGGGTTTCAGATGCGCTGGAGTGAGATTCCGAGGGAAGCCAAGGCCTACATGCTCTACCACACGCTTATCGCTCCCGGCCTGATAGTCTGGATACTGTTCCCCCTCTACATGATGAAGGTCGGCTACTCCGTCCTTGAGGTCGGGGCGTTCTTCACGGCCGTCAACATCATCGCGATTCCCTTAACGTACCTCTTCGGCAGGCTGTTCAACCGCTGGGACATCAAGAAGGGCCTCATCGCGATAGACATCCTCGACGGTATCGCCTACGTTCTCTACGGCCTCGCCAAAGGTGCCATGGCTCCAGTTGCACTCTTCGCCGGAAGAACCGTGGAGAAGCTATCAACCGTGCTTTACCCCCTCTACCGCGCGTACGAGCAGATAATCTATCCAGAGGACAGGTACGAGGAGATATTCGCCTGGCATCTCCGTTTGCCGGAGATAGCAAGACTGATAACCTTCCCGGTTCTCGGCTACATCTTCGGCTACCTCTATCCCGGCGCGGAGAACTACCGCTGGGCGTTCCTATTCTTCGGCCTCTTCTCCGCCGTTACGGTAGCCTACATCTGGTTCTTTCTCCCCTCAGTCGGCAGAGAGGAGAGGATAACGCCCGAGGGCTTCACGTTTAAGGTTGGGGAGTTCAAGGTTCTCCTCGCCTTCGAGGCCTTACTAACGCTCGCCTGGGCGCTCGCCCCGGAGCTGGTGCTCATCAACTATGTCGTCTTCGTGCTCCACAAAACAGTCTTCGAGGTAACGCTCATAGCCTGTGCGAGCAGCATAGCTTCCATAATCGGCACATACGCCAGCGAGAGGGTTCCAAAGGGGAAGGGCTTTCAGGTCATCGGCCTCGGGATGCTTATCAACGCGGTCTACGCGCTGGTCATGGCGCTCTCACCGCCATTCTGGCTGGCGCTGGCGGTGTATGCCCTCGGCGACTTCGGAAACACCCTCTGGTTCCCCTTCTACCGCTCCTGGCAGTTCTCACTCATCCCAAAGGAGCGGGCCAGTGAGTTCCACGCGGCGATATCGAGCTACAACAGGCTTATTGGTCTAGTTACCCCCTTCATAGCTGGTGCTTTAGCGAGCATCCACGCAACGCTGCCGTACGCGGCGAGTCTGGTGCTGTTTTTGGTAACGGGAGCCCTGTTCATGTGGCTCTACAAATCCAGGGCGGCAGGAGCACCGGCGTCTAAACCTCAACCCTAGTCCTCAGCCGCCAGCCATCGATGTCAAAACCGCCCATTTCATCGAAGACGTGAGCTATGATGGCTTCAAGGTTTTCAGTTTTAACCTCCTCCAAGGCTCGAAGGAAAAGTTCTACGAACCTCCCGTCAGGGAAATCTGGGAAGAGGTAGGCTCTTCTGAATGTCTCGTCGTTGAAGAGTCTGTAAACTTTGCTCGCAGGGGGAACCTCCAAACCCAAAAACTTCGAGTAGACCTCAAGGGCCCTGTGGAGTGTCAGGTGGTAAATGTGGGCATAGCTGGGGTCGCTCCTCTCCTCGGCGTCCTTCAGGCTGTCGAGGGCGTCCCAGAGGGAATACTTGGCCACCTCGACCCAGGTCTCGTCTGGTCTTTCAAACGGCGTCTCCATGTACTCCCGGGCTTCCATTTTGAGTGTTTCAGTTATCCCGGTTTTGTCGAAGAGAACCTTCCCAATGGTGACAATCCTCGCCGTGCTTCTACTGTTTTGAGAAAGTTCCTTCTCAAAGTACCGCCTTATCTGCCTCGCGGGGTTTACGAAGTATTCGATTAAAATCCCATCCACAACAACGTTTCCCCTTTCCCTCCAGTCCACGTCGTCGGAGAGGATTATGTAAACGTCCACATCGGAGCGCTCGGTTTCCAGCCCAACCGCGTAGCTTCCCGTCAGCAGGGCGGCCTCGACGAAATCCTTTTCCCTCCACTCGCCTATGAACTTCTCAAGCGCCTGCTTCCAGTCCCTCATAACATCACCTCAGAACTCCGGAATCCTAATCGGCGCCTGTAGCTCCTTCTCGTTCTTCTCAAGGTTGGTCGCGAGCATCTTTATCCTTTCGCAGCCCTTTATCTCCCTGATGAACTCGGCCACGCTCTTGGGCACGAGCTCCTCCCAGGGCTGCCCCTCGACCATGCGCTTCCGTATCTCGGTCGCCGAGAGGATGTCCTTCCTGAACATCGGCTGGACGATGACCTCGTAGCCTTTCTCTCTGAAGAGCTGTGCAACGAGCGAGTTGCCGGTGAAGACGACGTCAAAGCGCGGAACCATGCTCACTACATAGGTCGCCCATATGGCGTTGAAGTTGATGTCAGGGAGGGGAATCAGGTAGTAGCGCTTGTCCGCCAGGTGCGTCTCGTTCAGCGCCCTGATGAGCATCTCCATCCTCTCGCTCGTCGTGAAGGGGTTCTTCAGCGTATGGCTCGCCTGGGCGCTTCCGATGCCCAGTATCACCTCATCAACCTGTGAAAAAACGAATTCAAGTGCCTTTATATGTCCGTTGTGAACCGGCTGGAACCGGCCGACGAAGAGGCCGCGCTTGACCATTCAATCACCTCCAATCAACTTCACCCTCACCTCATCCCCGACCTTCAGACCGAGCCTTTCCGCCGCGCTCCCCTGATTGACGGCTATCTCGAGGTAGTCGTGACTTCCGGGAAGTGCAAGCAGTTCGCCGGGCTTCACCTGACCGTAGGTGTCGAGGTAGGAAACCCTGACCCCCAAGTCGGGAAGCTCTACCGCCCTCAGCGTCCCATAGTTCTCGAGGTTGAGGATCACGTTGCCAAAGTCGTCAATGGAGAGTACCGTGAGCAGCCAGCCGTCTCCTTCGCGCCGCGGCTCCACGTTGAGTCTGACGAGGCTTTCCAGGGGAATTTCAGTTCCTATCTGGCCGGGCTCAATGCCGGCCTCGAGGAGCGCCCCGGCGGGACCGAACACATCCCTGCCGTGGAAGGTAGAGCTTATCCTCCAGCCCGTAAAGCGCCTTATCCTCTTGAAATCTATCTCGTAGGCTCTCCGGGGTTTGATGTGTTTCATCGGAAGGGTTGCGAGTCCGTTGTCGGGAACAACGAGAAACTGCTCCCCCTCGATGATAACGGCCCTGCGGGAGGTTCCGACCCCGGGGTCAATAACACCGACGTGAACGGTCCCCTCCGGGGAGTACTTCACCACCTGCTCCATGACGAAAGAGCCCTCAACGATGGAGTGCCTCCTTATCGAGTGGGTAACGTCAATGAGCCGCGCGTTGGGATTGACCCTGAGCATGGCAACCTTCATCTCGCCCACGTAGGGGCCGCCAAGCCCGAAGTCTGTCGTCAGGGTTATCATCGCCACCACCTAAAACTTATTAACGGTTGTGGGCTTTAAAGGGTTTGGAAGATGAAAATGAGAAAAGCCATCCTGGTTCCTCTCCTCATTCTCATAGTGGTGGTCTCGGGATGCCTCTTCAAGCCGCCGGCGGAGGTTAGGTTCTCGGTTGACAGAACGGTCGTCACGCCCGACGGAACGCTCCACGTCATCGTGTTCGTTAACAACACCGGGAAGGTGGGTCTGACAGGGGCGACGCTCGTCCTGGGCGACGAGGGCTTCCAGATACTCCAGGAACCAAAGTTCCCCGACGTTCTGCCCGTGGGCCACTCTGCCCAGCTGGTCTGGATACTCAAGGCTCCTGCTATACCTGGCTACTACAACCTCAAGCTCTCCCTTGAGCTGACCGATGAGCTTAAGCGAACCTGGACAGGCTTCTATGGTCAGTTCAGGGTGTTCGTTTCCAGAGGGGCGGCACCCTCGGACGAGATAGGGCTAGGGATAAGCGGACCCGAGACCCTCCATGGCGGTGAGACTTCCACGATAACGGTCACAATAAAGAACAAGCTGGAGGCTCCGATCGACCTGCTGGACATCCGGCTCGACCTCCTCGATGGAATGAAGGTGATGAGCGCAGACGCGCTTCCGGAGGGCATCAACGAGAACGGGAAGATAACCCTCAGGTACACCGTGAAGGCTCCGTACGCATACCGGAAAGGATACATCTCGGCGATGCTTCGGTACAGAATAGGCGGCTCTGAGAAGAGCGTCATCGAAAGCGTACCCCTGGAGGTGACTTGGACGCCCTGGAACGCGGACAGCGGGACGCTTAGGGACGCATATGAACTCAAATATCACTGGATAACTGATGGATACCTCGTTGACGGCTACTGGTCCGAGCGCTACAACTCAACGCCCTCCTTCAACAGGGCAGAGCTCAGGAATCTCGCCCTCAGGATAATCGGGAACGCCAGTTCCGAGCCAGCCGCTGCGAGGGCCATTTATGACTGGATGATGCGCACCTACTCCTTCGGAGACACGACCTCCACCCTTGAGCCGGAGAAGATACTCCTTCAGGACAGGCTGAGCTACGCGGAGGGCCAGATACTCACGACTGCAATGCTGCGCTCCATAGACATCCCCGCGAGGATCGTAACGCTCTACAACGGGACGGACTGCACACGGAGGCCCGTGACGGAGTTCTACACCGCGGACGGCTGGTACGTCGTGGACATAGAGCACGGCTTCATAGGCTCCCTCGAGGAGTACCTGGCCAGTCCGTACTTCCCAAGACTGTACCAGATAATAACCGAGAACGGCTACAGGATGGTGGCCCAGAGCCCGACGGAGCTCAGCGGTCATGAGCACGTTGACGTTACGGGGGACTTCATTGCAAACCTCGAGGACAGGCTCATAAGCGTTGTGAGCGGAAGGCTGAAGCCGGAACTGCGCTCGAAGCTGATGATGCTGGTCAACAACCTCAACGAAAATGAGAGGCTTTACGCGCTCTTCATCCTCTCGTCTGCCCCCAGCGACGATGAATTGAACCTGGTGGTGGAGAAATACAGTGTGGGCAAGATGGAGCAAAGCATAAAAGCCATGTACGAGTTTTACAGGGACATGGAGTGGAGCGACGATTTCACGCGCTACTGGAAAATATTCGCGGGTGATGTGGGATGATAACCGTCCTTCGCCTTGGACACAGACCCGAGAGGGATAAGAGGATAACGACCCACGTGGCCCTGACGGCGAGGGCCTTCGGGGCGGATAGAATCATCATCGCGGCCGAAGTGGACGAGCATGTAAGGGACAGCGTCGAGGACGTCGTGAGGCGCTGGGGAGGACCCTTTGAGATAGCCTTCGACCCCAGCTGGAAGAGAATCCTGAGGGACTGGAAGGAGAATGGAGGCGTGATAGTCCACCTCACGATGTATGGAATCCATATCGACGACGCGATGCCCCAAATCCTGGAAGAACTGAAGGAAGGCAGGGACGTGCTCGTCGTCGTCGGCGCCGAGAAGGTGCCCAGGGAGGTCTACGAAATGGCAGACTACAACGTCAGCGTGGGGAACCAGCCGCACAGCGAGGTCGCCGCTCTGGCAGTCTTCCTGGACAGGCTCCTGGAAGGAGAGGGGCTGAGGAAGGAGTTCCAGAACGCCAAGCTGAAGATAATCCCCCAGGAGAGGGGAAAGAGGATCATCGAGCTTGAGTGAGGGTTGCGGATGGTGCTCAATAACTACCGCGAAAACGTCAGGGGTTACCTTGAAGCCATCGTCCGGCCCCTCGCGAGGGCAGGCGTTACGCCGAACACGATAACCGTCCTCGGCCTGCTGATAAGCCTCGCCGGCGCGTACTTCTTCTACCGGGGCGAGCAGGTCATAGCGGCCCTTGTTCTGCTCTTCGGCTCGCTTATAGATGCCCTCGACGGAACGCTCGCGAGGCTCACAGGGAAGACGAGCCGCTTTGGAGCCTTCCTCGACTCCACCTTCGACAGGATAAGCGACGGAGCGGTTCTCTTCGGAATAGCCCTCGGAAACCTCGTGGACTGGCGCGTTGCGTTCATAGCTTTCATGGGGAGCTACCTGGTGAGCTACGAGCGGTGCAGAGCCGAGCTGGCAGGCTCCGGAAGGCTGGCCGTTGGAATAGCCGAGAGGGCCGAGCGGCTATTGATAATAATCATCACCGCACTCTTTGGCTACGTTGAGTACGGTGTCTACGCAGTTGCGGTTCTGGCGTGGATAACCGTTCTCCAGAGGCTTTACGCAGCCTACCAGAGGCTCAAGGAGTGAAAAAGAAGGGGGATGACGAGAATTTCGCTAGGCGAGCCGCAGGGGCAATGAAGAGCCCTGCCGTTGCTGACCCTTGCCGTTCTTTTTTATTATTCCAGTAAATTAACTCCCCGCCAGCCAATCACGAAGGCTGAGGCGGAATGAACGTCCAAACCCAACCCTTGAGCAAGTTCTCGTCCCAATTTTGAAGAACCGGCGGGATTAACCAGATAGACCTCAAAACCTCTCTTCAACGCCATAACAACCCCGTGCTCAAGAAGTTCCTTCTTGGCGAAATTCGACGCCTTCCGATTCCCCCTCCTCGAACTCGTAGCCTTCCCATTCTTTCTCTTAATCCTTCCCAAATCCTCGAAGAACACAACCCCAACGCCGTGATAAAACGCATAATCCAGCAGGCGAGCGAGAGCCTTCCACCTCAAATCCCTCGCCTTCTTCCTCGGAAACCCCGGAGAATTAACCTCTGGAAAGTGCTTAACCCTAACGTCCCTAATAGCACCATTCTCGTCGAGAATTGCCATATTCACCCTGTCCGAGTTCAAATCAAAACCAGCGTAAAGTTTTCCACTGCTTGTCCTCCCGTAGTTCCTGAGATAAATCTCAAAGGGCACCTGAACGTGCAGGTAAACTTTTCCATCCCTTAGAACAACTTGAGCACCGTATTTGAACTTTTGAGCATCGAAAATAACTGGAAGAAACTTCTCGGCGGTTTTCATCTTAAAGTTCAGCCATTCACCATTCGAGCGGATTCTAACCTTCAACCCCTCAATCTTCACGTTCCGGTTCCCTTTCTCGTTCTCCTTTGGTTTGCTGATGAGGAATTTCGACTTCGGGTGAATATGCCTTGGATTCCCGCCGTTTTGCCTTGCCCCTTTCAACAGCATTTTGGCGTAATCCCACGCACTGTCAGAATACCACCAGTTGTTGAGAACCAGTCGAGAGACTTCCTTCACGCCTTCACTCTTTTTAATGCCCCTGAGCTGGAGTCTTATAGCCAGTTCGACGGCCTTTTTGAATTTTTCCGTCAGGAGGGTGAGTTTTAGGTAGTCTTCCTGCTTTTCTGGTTCGAGTTTTGTTTTAATGGTTATGTAATTCACTTCTGCTCGGCGGATTTTTCGTGTTTTTCGAGCCATAACTCGATAGCCTCCGTTATGGCCATTCCGAGGGCTCCTTTTTTGACGCCGTAAACATCGAGGATTTTCTTTCGGAATTTGACTTCTAACTCGTCTGGGATTTTCACGGTTATGACGCCCATTGTATTCACCAAAATACTTAAATACCTGTTTACTTAAATGGTTTTTGGTCGTGATGCCAGCCCGATGAAGTCGGTGAGTTAGGCGAGGTGGAGGGCTGGCTGAACCCTGAGGGTGTTCGGGCGACCCGTTCCGCCGTAGTATGCTGGAAGAGAAGGAGCGTGGGCGAGGCGGTCTAAGTCCGGGCACTCACAGTAACTCGGGGGATGAACCTCCATGTGAGCACACAAAAACACACATGGAGAAGACCCCGTTGCGGACCCCTCATTTTTCCATCAGGCCCTTCACGATTTCAACGACCTCGCTCAGCTTTGAAACCACGAAGTCGCAGTTGCCCCACAGTTCTCTCTTTGCCCCATTCGGGTCGAGGAGGACGCTGGACATTCCAACGTTTTTCGCCCCAACACAGTCTTTGGCGGGGTTGTCGCCGACGTAGAGCGCCACGCCCGCTTCAACGTCGGCCCTTTCAAGCGCGAGCCTGAAGGGCCCCTCGTGGGGCTTGTAGAAGCCGGCATCCTCGCTGGTTGTTATGGAGTCGAATAGGTCGTAGATTCCGAGGGCCTTAAGATGGGCCTCGATGTAGTCGTTGTCTGAGTCTGTTATGATTCCGACGTGGAGGCCGAGGTCTTTGAGAGCCTTAATCGTTTCAACTGCATCGGGGAAGAGCTCTCCGAAGCGCCCGTGCATGGCGATGCTTATCTCCCAGAAGTCGTCGGGAACCAAAAAGCCGTAGTGCTCGGCCACCTTCCGCATGGCCTCGGTATCAACGTCCCGGATTTTGACGTAGGGCTTGCCGGCGAGCTCCTTGAACATGGCGGAGCTTTCGGCCTCGTACTCCTCCCAGAGCCTCACGTAGTCGAGGTCCTCCCTCCCGGCCTTTCTGAGGACCTCCCTCATGATGTTCTGATGGGTAACGTTTTCGCCCTCCTTCGTTATGAGCGTGCCCACGAAATCGAAGAAGACCGCCCTGAGCATCACAACCACCGGAGGGGGTTTGGGGGCGGACGTTAAAACCCTTGCCCGACAGAACGACAAGTTCTGTTGAGAAGTTTTCCAAAATTTGCTGTTTGAACAAGGAAATGTTTGAAAATTTTTGGCTCTCGGCAATTTTTACGGGGGGCCGAACTACAGGGCATCACCACCCACGTTGGGTGTCTCCCATGTTGCACGTTAGGGTCATCGAATGGTTCCTGCTCTTCAGGAAAAAGTAAATCTGACCTAAACCTTAAAAGCCTCCCCGCGTAGTCTCCCCGGTGGTGTGAAATGGCCGAGATGAACGAGCAGCTTGAAAGGCTCGCTTACGAGTACCAGCTCCTTCAGGCCCAGGCGCAGCTCCTGGCCCAGAACCTTGAACTGCTCACCCTGGGGAGGAACGAGTTCCAGGCGGTCAAGGAGACGCTGGAGGAACTCAAGAAGGTCGAAGAGGAGAAGCCGGAGATACTGGTGCCGATCGGGGCTGGCTCCTTCCTGAAGGCTCACATAGACGACAAGGAGAACGCGATAGTCAGCGTCGGCGCCGGCTACGCCATCGAGAAGAACCTCGACGACGCGATAGCGTATCTGGACGCGCGCATCAGGGAGTACGACGAGGCGATAGCCAAGACCCAGGAGGCTCTCAGAAAGCTGGAGGGGCAGCTGGGAGAGCTCGCCCAGAAGGCGCAGGAGCTTCAGCAGAGGCAGGCCATGAGCTTCAGCGTAAGGAAGTGATTGAGATTCTTTCTTCCTCCTTTTCAGGGTGGAAACCGAAACCCGGGGGATAATATTTTAAACTTTTCCGTCCATAGCTGTTTTTAAGATGCTAACAAGGATCAGAACGGCTTCAACTGCGCTGGTTTTAATCATAATTCTCGGAACGTTTGGATTAGCCGTGCCTGGGATTAACATCAGCGCTCAGGAGATTGGGGCTGGCTCAAACTACCTCGTGAGTCCTGTCCGTGAGGGAAGGTACGCCCTCTGGACCACTAACGGGAGATACAATCCGTATAACCCGCTGGGTGATGTGGTACATGTGGAGTTGATTCTTGGGGGGGATCTGCCAGAGGGCTCTGAAGTTACGGTTGTGCTGTATAATTCCTCCGACCAGCGTATTTCTGATGGTACGTTTGTTGTGCCGCAGGGGGGTCTTCCTGGGGGAACTGCATTTAACGTCAGCGTATCACAGGTGCCCGCCTCTTGGGTTGATGTGTCAAAAACCAGAGTGGTTGTGCTCTCAAGGGATTATGCCTACGATGCGGGTAAACCAATCTTTGTGGATCTTCAAAAGGTCGGATTGGGTACCTATGACGAAAAATATTCCCAGGCCATGATTATAACTGGAAGCAATGTTCCGCTGAATTGGTATACGATTCCTGTTGGGCTCGGGATTTCAGATCCCAACTTCAACTGGGACACTGTCTATTTCACTAACGCCTCGGGAGATTGTTTGTATTACTGGATGGAGAGTCAAGAGGCTAATTCGCAAGGCTCATCGGCATGGTTCTGGCTGAATGTGACCAACATTCCTGCTAATTCCCGGACGGAGATATACATCAACTACGGCGGCTCCGGAAACCCGTGCGTTGATCACAACGATCCAGACAAAGTTTTCCTGCTTTACGATGACTTTAACGACCTCTCCAACTGGAATTCCCGGGGTGGTGTTTCCCCTCCTTCAAACGGCGTTCTGTCACTCTATCCGGGGCAGTGGATTTGGACGAAGCGTCAATTCCCTGCACCATACCATGTCGAAGCTGTAGTCTCTCTGGGGCCGGATGATATGACGAATCCCTATGATGTTATCTCATCTCTGTTTGGAGACATTCAGATTTCCCTGGGTTCTTTTTTCCTTCCCTGGATACTGCCGTCTGGAGAAGGGTACGGTGAGGGAATTGGTAACGCTTACTGGTTCACTCGGATTCCTCTGAATGGAGAGGCTCAGTTCAACGTCAACTCTCCACAGCTAGATAAAAACAGTGTGTCCTGGAACTACGGAATTTCCGGTTCACGGTACACTGTGGGGCGGTGGAGTTTTATTGATATGTTCTCCCTCGGGGATGCCATTGCCATTTATCAGAACGGGAATTCAATGGCCTATTACAACGTTCTCCCAGGCCAGTATGGTTCAGTTGGATTTGGCCAGTATAGCGGGGGCCCCCTGTTGATTGATTACCTCTTCGTTAGGAAGTACGTTAATCCAGAGCCCACATGGGATCTGGGGAATTTCTACTATCACCTTACCTTTAACCCTCAACCTCCCCAAGCAACATCTTCCATAACAGTCTCCAGCTCGAAATCTGTTAACATTGCCTCTCTCCCCACGATCCCCCCTGAATTGCCTTCCCAGCAGATTTCACAGAAAACCCTTTCCGTAACTCCCTATTTCAATGACAAATGGAATTTGGTGGGGCTCAATTTAACATCCTCTATGATTGAAAGATACGAGCAAAATCTGCTTGAAAAAAGAATCCGGGAGTTGGTCACTCCCCCACAGGGTGGTTCTTAGAGTACCACTCCACCGTTTTCTTCAGCCCTTCCTCAAGGCTCCACTCCGGCTCGAAGCCAAGACTCCTAATCCCGCTTATATCCGCTAGACTGTGCCTTATGTCACCCGGTCTGGGCTTGTCGAAGAGTACGGAGCTGTTGGCGTCGGTTATCTCGATTACCTTCATCGCCAGCTCGAGGATGGTCGTCTGCTTTCCGGTTGCAACGTTGAACACCCGCCCGTTGCTCCTCCGGCTTTCGGCGGCGAGTATATTCGCCTTAACGACGTCCTTCACGTAAATGAAGTCCCTCGTCTGTTTGCCGTCTCCGAAGATAACGAGCGGCTCGTTCTTCAGGGCGCGGTTGATGAAGATGCTTATAACGCCCGCGTACTGGTTGGCGCTCTGCCTCGGTCCGAAGACGTTGAAGTAGCGCAGCGCAACGACTGGCAGGCCGTACAGCTCGTGAAAAACCCGGAGATACTCCTCGGCGGTCGCCTTGGTCACACCGTACGGGGAAAGGGGTTTCGGCCTCTCAGTCTCCCTCAGGGGCAGGTTCGGGTTGTCCCCGTAGACCGCCGCGGAGGACGCGAAAATCAGCTTCCCGTGCCCCTCCAAGAGTGCCTTTAAAATGTTCAGGGTGCCCATAACGTTAACTTCCTCCGTGAAAACCGGGTCTCTGACGCTCTCGACGACGCTCACCTGGGCCGCCTCGTGGAAGATGTAGTCCGCGTGGCTTATCAGTTCCGCAACGGCGCTGTAATCCCGGATATCGGCCTTCACAAGCTTCGCACCCGGGGGCACGTTCTCCTCCTTCCCGGTGTAGAGGTTGTCTATTATAACCACCTCATTGTCCTTGACAAGCTCCCAGGCGATGTGGGAGCCGATGAAGCCCGCTCCTCCCGTGATGACGACAAGCTTGTTTCTCATAGGCTCACCTGTGAAAAATAACGCTGGAGTTCATAAATTTTTATCTCCTGGCAGTTCACTCCTTCCGCGATCCATGCATCCTCAGCTTTACCTCCCTCATGATGTCCTCTTTATTGGGGAATACATCCTTGGAAGATTTATATGCATCTTCGATGTCCCTCAGAACGTATGTCAGCTTTTCCAGAATGTCTTTGCTCTTATTCCAAGGGGTTGCATAGCGGAACTCGATCATCTCCGCCAGCTCGTCAATGGTGAAGCTGCACACGGTCTCTTGGGTCTTACAGTTAACTATTTTGAGGTTTCCTCCCTCCAGCACAAGCCGGAATTCCTTCTCCTCCTTCATGATGATCACGGATTATTTTAGGGCTTTAATGGTACTTTAAGGTTACGCAGGAAATTTTTTGGACAGTCTCGAAAGATTCTTATATACCCTTTCCGCCACAACATAATTAGGGGAACGGGAACCATGGATGAGCGGGTTTCCACGGGAATTCCTGGATTGGACTTCATGCTGAACGGGGGTCTTATCCCGGGCAGAACGTACCTTATTAAGGGGGCCCCTGGTACCGGCAAGACCACCCTTGCGATGCACTTTGCAATGGCGGGGATAGATAACGGTGAAAACGTACTGTATGTTACATTGGAAGAACCCGCTGAGAACCTTAAGATGGATATGATGAAGTTTGGCTTTAACCTCGCCGACCTTCACTTTACAATAATAGACGCCACCCCAACCGCGGAGAGGTACGTTCTCATGGAAAACTTCTTCGAGTCCTTTGCGGAGGGCATGGACAAGATGCTGACTGCCATAAAGGAACAGTTCAAACAGAGATACTACCACAGGGTTGTCATTGATCCTATAACCATGCTCAAGGTGGCTACGAAAGATGATATCGAGTACAGGAGGTCGTTTCTTACTTTTGTCAAAGCGGTGGGGAGGTTAAAAACCACCGTAATCCTGACATCGGAACTTCAGAGGACGGATGTTGAGGAGTACTTGGTCAACGGGGTTATTGAGCTCAAAATGTTTGAGATGCAGGGAAAGCTCGCCCGCGGCATCAGGATAACAAAGTTCCGCGGTAGCGCCTTTGATGGCACCATCCGGCCGTACAAGATAACTGACAGTGGAATTGTTGTGTACCACGACCACGTTCTCCCATTGCCCTGACATTTTTCTCCTCAAGCCTCGTCCTTCAGTGCGGAGAGGAGGTCAGATCAGAAAAATGTCAGCCATCACGTGGAGTGAGAAAAGTTAAAAGCCTTCGCTCGATTCATCCGTCATGAACCCGCTCCTCCTCTGTCTTGTTGTCATCTTCCTCTGGGATGGATACTTCTTCGTTAATTACCTACTCCACCTTTTCACGGAGTATCGAACCGGACAATGGCTGCCTAAGGTCTCGATACTCATCCCGGCTTACAACGAGGGGGAGCACGTTCTCAAGGCCGTCAGATCAGCGCTCGCTCAAGATTACCCGGACTTTGAGGTCATAGTGGTCGACGATGGGAGTGAGGATAACACCTTTGAGGTTGCCTCCTCGGTCAAGAGTCCCATGCTGAAGGTATATCGGATGGAGCACGGTGGAAAAGCCAGGGCCCTGAACTTCGGCCTCTCGAAGGCTTCCGGCGAGGTTATAGTAACGACCGACGCCGACAGCTATCTCGAACCCGATGCAGTTAAGGAGCTGGTGAGGCGCTTCCACTCTGATGAAGTCCTCGGAGTCGGCGGCCAGGTTCGCGTCGCAGGAGGCTCTTTCCTTGAGATGGCGCAGGACACGGAGCACCTCAGGATAGCGATGTTCCGCAGAGCGAAAGAGCTGGACGACCTGAGCCTCGCTCCCGGTCCGATAGCGGCCTTCCGCAGGGAGGCCATTGAGAGGATCGGTGGCTTCGTCGAGGACATCGTTGAGGACTACGCCACGACGAAGGCTGTTAAAGAGTTTGGAAAAGTCGTCTACGCCCCTCGCGCGAGGGTGTGGACAAAAATGCCGAAGAGCCTTGCCGTCCTCTGGCGCCAGAGGAAGCGCTGGTTCCTTGGAGACCTAAAGAACCTTGGGGGAGGCTTCACGAAGGATTTGGCCTTTCTGCTCCTTTCGGACGTCGTGGCGTTTTTCGATGTGATCGTCCCGCCGCTTCTCCTTATCACAGGTCAGTTTGAACTCTTCGCCCTCTGGTGGTTCTTCGAGACCTTCACGATGCTCCTGCCTACCCTCTTCGAGGGTGGAAGGCTGATAAACGCGCTCCTGTTTCCCCTTATAATCTGGTTCTGGGCGGTATTTTACCTGACTCTCCACATCTACGGCTATCTCTCGGTGCTCCTCAGGGGGGCATGAGGCAATACGGGGCGAAACCCTTTTAAGTGCTCACTTCCGTACTACATAGACTATATAGATTATGGGCCAACAAATAGAATATAGTGATGACGATGATAACGGCGCTCTTCATGGCGTGGGCGATAGGCGCAAACGACAGTGCAAAGGCCGTTGGAACCGCCGTTGGCTCGGGCGTGCTCGGCTTCAAAAGAGCCGTGCTCCTCATAGGGGTATTCACAACTCTGGGCGTTTTTCTTGGAGGTTCTGGCGTTTCCGGAACGGTTTCCGGGCTCGCCGAGGGCATGTCCGCGGGTGAGGTCGGTCTCGTCCTCTTCAGCGCGGCCTCTGCCGTAACCCTCGCGAGCCTCTGGGGAAGGCCTATCTCAACGACCCAGTCCATAATAGGCGGTCTCGTGGGGGCTTCCCTCGCCCTCGGGCTGCCGGTTGACTGGGGGACGGTCGGCAGGATAGCATCGGCGTGGGTTCTCTCACCAATCGTGGCTGCGCTCTTTGCGGTGGCGGTCTACAGGCTCTACAAGCCCCTGCTGAGAAGGATAAAGTGTCTGCGGAACCTTGAACTGACTCAGAAATGGCTTGTCTTCACGGCGGCGGCCTTTTCAGCCTTCAACCTCGGCGCCAACGAGCTTTCGAACGTGGCCGGACTGATGGAAGGTCTCGGCGTGGACGGTCCGTTTAAGCTTATTCTAGCACTCATCCTTACCCTGGGGGCGCTGACCTTCAGCTACGACGTGATGATGACGGTCGGGAGGGACATCTCCCCTCTTGGGCCAACTTCTGCCTTTTCAAGTCAGTTTGGAGCATCTTTGGCCGTCAGCGCGGCCAACCTAATAGGCCTGCCGGTCAGCTCGGGTCAGGCCATAGTTGGGGCCATAAGTGGTCTGGGCCTCTACAAGGGCGAGCATGTGAACCTTAAACTCCTCATGGGGATCGTGAAGGGCTGGATAATAGCCCCGGTTTTCGCGGGTGCGATATCCTACGTTCTCATCACGTTTTTGGCTTAGGCTTTTAAACCCCCCACCGAAGGGCTTAGCGGTGTTGAGAGATGGTCGAGTTCAAGTTTGAGATCAAGGCGAGAGACGCCGCTGGAAGAATAGGAAAGCTGACCGTTAACGGAAAAACGATAGAGACCCCCGCCATAATGCCGGTCATCAACCCGAAGCAGCTGATAGTGACGCCGAAGGAACTCAAGGAAATGGGCTTTGGAATGGTGATCACCAACTCCTACATCATCTACAAGACGCCCGAACTCAGAGAGAAAGCCCTCGATGTGGGAATCCACAGGCTTCTCGACTACGACGGTATCATCGAGGTCGATTCCGGCTCTTTCCAGCTCATGCGCTACGGCGGCGTGGACGTTACGAACAGGGAGATAATCGAGTTTCAGGAAAGGACAGGCGTCGACATAGGCACGTTCCTCGACATCCCAACTCCACCGGATGCTCCGAGAGAAAAGGCCGAGGAAGACCTCAGGATAACGCTGGAGAGGGCGAAGGAAGCCGAGGAAGTCAAGAACATTGCGATGAACGCGGCAGTCCAGGGCTCCACCTATCCGGACCTGAGAACCTACGCCGCTAAAAAGCTCAGCGAGATGAACTTCGAGATTCACCCGGTCGGAGCAGTCGTCCCGCTGATGGAGAGCTACCGCTACAGAGACCTGGTGGACGTGGTGATAGCTTCAAAGCTCGGTTTAAGGCCGGACAGGCCGGTTCACCTGTTCGGTGCCGGTCACCCAATGATTTTCGCCCTGGCTGTGGCGATGGGGATTGACCTCTTCGACTCGGCGAGCTACGCCCTCTACGCCAAGGACGACCGCTACCTGACGCCCGAAGGCACCAAGAGGCTTGAAGAGCTGGAGTACTTCCCGTGCTCCTGCCCGGTGTGCTCACGCTACACGCCTCAGGAACTCCGCGAGATGCCGAAGGAAGAGAGGACGAGGCTTCTGGCTCTGCACAACCTCTGGGTAATCCGCGAGGAGCTCAACAGGGTCAAGCAGGCGATAAAGGAGGGAACACTCTGGGAGCTCGTCGATGAGAGAGCGAGGAGTCACCCGAAGATGTTCGCCGCCTACAAGAGACTGCTGGAGTACAGGGATTACCTTGAGGAGAACGAGCCGGTAACCAAGGCGAGCGCCTTCTTCAAGGTCAGCGAGGAAGCGATGAGCTGGCCAATAGTCCAGCGCGCTAAAGAGAGAGCTGAAAGGGTCGCCAAGAAGTTCCCGGAGAGAGTGAACCACCCAATCTTCGGCGAGATTCCGAGGTACCTCAGCCTCAGCTACCCCTTCGCCCAGAGCGAGGGCGAGGAGGACTTCACCATAACCAAGCCCACCAAAGGAGAGGCGAGGAGCTACATCATGGCCATAGCCGAGTACCAGTTCGGCGAAGGGGCCGGCGAGGCGTTCAGAGATGCATTCGTCGAGCTTTCAAGGAAGACGGGCATGCCAAGGCAGGTTAAAGCGAAGGGCAAGCACCTCGCGACCTTCAGGGCTGAGGACGGTCTCTTAACCCTTGGCATCGAGGGCGCCAGGAGACTCCACGAGGTTCTGTCGTTCCCGAGGATGAGGGTAGTGGTCAATTCAGATGCGGAGCCGTTCGCGAAGCGTGGAAAAAACGTCTTCGCCAAGTTTGTGGTGGACGCCGATCCGGAGATAAGGCCCTACGACGAGGTTTTGGTGGTGAACGAGCGCGATGAGCTTCTCGCGACGGGCCAAACACTGCTCAACAGCGAGGAGATGAAGGTCTTTGAGAGCGGTCTGGCGGTGAAGGTGAGAAGGGGAGTCGGTTAAGCATTTTCCTTCAGATACTCTTTGTATCCCTTCTTTTTCAGTCAGCTTTTGACATCATCGGCGAGCCATTTTGAAGGAACTGGTTTCCCTACGGACTCCTTGTACTTCTCAAAGACCTTCTCACAGTTTTTATTGAAGTTCTTGCACAAGTATTGGTAGCTAATCACGACGAGAAGGAGATAAAAACGCCTCAGGAACCAGGGGCCGTTTTCACACTCCTCGTTGCCTTCGCACTCCCTGCTGTCCCGTAGAGCCTTGAGATACGGTCTCATTGCTAAGAAGGATTCCAAGATTAAACCCGCGTACTGCTCCTGAATGAACCAGTCTCCAACGAAGTCGCGGTAGATGAAGTAACCGACGCGGTTGAGAACTCTGCTTGCGTCGCTTACTGCTTTTACCTTTTCTTCATCTTTTAGGAAATCGTCCCTTGCAGGACCAACAAGCACTCCGCCAGAAATCCGTCCCGCTTGGAGGTCCTCCGCGTGCCATCGTTTGATTTTGCTTATGTTTTTCTTGAGGTTCTCGTCCATCATTTCGTAAACCTCGCTGACTGCTTCGAAGTTAAGTTCCTTCAGCGCTATGTCAAGTTCGTAGATTGTCACCGCCATCATCACCGTGGCAAGGGTCGATGCAAGCGTGAGGATTACGATGGTCGTGTTGATGTCTCTCGTGATGGCCCAAGTTGCTCCCGTTGCGATTAGAATGAGACCCGCCGAGAGACCCGCGAGGAGTTTAATCCTATCCATGCCAATCCCCAAGATAGTAATGCGAAAACGTTATAAATTTTCCAGCGTTCCCGAAGGTGGGTGGGCCCGTGGTCTAGATGGTTATGACGCCACCCTTACAAGGTGGAGGTCCGGGGTTCGAATCCCCGCGGGCCCACCATAACAACCCTTTGCTTCGCAAAGCGTTGACGGAAAGAGTGCGTGCAATTCTGACGTGCTTGATTCTCAAGTGGGTTTACTCTTCAATTAACGGTTCCACAGCGTTTCACTCTCTCAAGGCGTCAAAGAACGCCAGAATAAAAAGTGAAACCTGTTTAACATCCTGTTTTAAAGCTAAACCTTCATCATACGGGCGATTTTAATGTGCACGCTTTAGGCTCCAGCTAATTTGACAAAAAGGGATATTTTGATCAAACTTTGCAGGGCAAAGTTTCCTGTACTTTCAATCCTCACAAAATTGAGGGGGCTTTAAGAAGAGCGGTGCGGTCTGAATATGGGTTGAGATAGAGGGCAACGACCTGGTCGTCACCATCTACCTGGCTACTCAATAGCGGTAATCGTGGGAGTAGCCGTCGGAGTAGTTTCTCCTTCTGCTTCTTCCACCCTTCTTGCTCCTTCCGTCCCTGCCGTAGCTCCTCGAGCGGCCCGAGTTTCTGGAGTAGCCTCTTGAACCGTGGTTCCTCTGGTTCTCCCTCTCATACCTCTCGCGGTACTCGCGCGGAATTTCCTCGCTCAGCTCGGACTTGCGTATCTCAACACCCGCAGTCTGGGCGATGTAGCGGAGCCTCCTGAACTCGCCGGGCATTATGAAGGTCATCGCCTTTCCTTTCTTTCCCATCCTGCCGGTTCTGCCTATCCTGTGGACGTAGTCCTCGGCCGTCATGGGCAGGGAGTAGTTCACGACGTAGTTTATGTCCTGCACATCGAGGCCCCTGGCGGCGACGTCAGTCGCAACGAGAACCCTGGTTTTTTTGGTCTTGAAGCGCCAGAAAGTTCTCTCACGTGCGGCCTGGCTCATGTCGCCGTTGAGTGCCTCGGCGCTGTAGCCAGCCCTCCTGAGCTTCTCACTGAGCTCCCGGGTTTCCCTCTTGGTGGCGCAGAAGACTATCCCGTAGAAGTCCCCGGTGCCGTCGAGTATCTTCCTGAGCATCGTGAGCTTCCTCGCCGGGACAACCTCTATGTACTCCTGATCCACCATCTCCGGGACGAGCTCGTCGCTGCTGACGCTTACCACCTCGTAGTCACCCATGTAGCGCCTCGCGAGCCTCTTTATCTCCGGCGGCATCGTAGCGGAGAACATCAGCACACGCTTCTTTCTCGGCGTCTCCCTGAAAATCGCCCCTATATCGTCTATGAATCCCATGTCGAGCATCCTGTCGGCCTCATCGAGGATGAAGAACTTCACCCCGCTCAGGTCGAGGGTTCCGCGCCTTATGTGGTCGAGAACTCTGCCAGGGGTTCCAACTACGACATGAGTCCCCCGCTCAAGGGCCCTTATCTGCGGTCCTATCGGCTGGCCGCCGTAGACGGCGTAAACGTAAACCCTCTTCCTCCCGCGGAGGCTCTTGATTTCATCCGCCACCTGGAGGGCAAGCTCCCTCGTGGGCGTGAGGATTATCGCCTGAACGGCCCTTATCTTCGGATCGATCGCCTCGATTATCGGGAGCGCAAATGCTGCTGTTTTTCCCGTCCCTGTCTGGGACTGGCCGATTATATCGACGTCGCCAGATAGAAGGCGCGGGATTACCTCCCTTTGAATATCCGTCGGACTTGAGAAGCCCTTCTGCCTGACGGCCACTAACGTGGCCTCCGATAAGCCTAAGCTTTCAAAACTCATTTTCCTAACTCCTTACGTTACTCAAACGCATCCCTTCTCAAACGGAACGCGTCGAGAAGAAACGCGGTCTGGCGGGCCGGGGGGGATTCGAACCCCCGACCACGGGATTAAGAGTCCCGCGCTCTAACCATGCTGAGCTACCGGCCCTCAACCCGAAACCATAGACGGGAGGTGGCTTTATAAATTTTTCGGTAGGGCTTCAAAAGCCACATCTTACCCTCGCGAAAAGGATATAAACCCTGACCCTCATGTTGAAACGATGATCACTTACGAATATGTGAAACTTGCGGCAGAGGTTGTGGCATTTGTTGCGGTGATGGGGGCGATTTACTCCTTCATGGCTGTACGGAGGGTTATCAGAGACACCCTTGGTGAGGGCGTTTTTCGTGCCCTTGTCTTCGGAAGCCTGCTACTTCTGCTGGGTTATGGGGTCAACGTGCTTAATGATGTAGTATCCTCGGAGTTTCTGAAGATTCTGGACGACGTCCTAGTTGCCCTCGGTATGGGCATTGTCATGGTGTGTTCCATCACCACGAGGCGGGCAATTGCAACACACGTCGAGCCCCACGTTGTTTTTGACGGCACGTCCATCATCTCACCCGGGCCGTACCTCGTAAGATCGATGTCGGTTGCCTCGGTTTTACGCCTCCTCTCCGGCAAGAAAATTCTCGGCGTTACCCGCCTCCCGGAGGTATACATGCGCTGTGGTGCCTCCTACATCTGGATCAGCAACGTTGGGGGATCGAATGTGGTGTCTCCCACTGCCCTCGCACCGCTTCTCCATGCGGTAACAACGAGCGTTGACAGGGATACCTTTGTTATACTGGACAGTGTGGATTATCTTGTGCTGCACAATGGGGAGGAGGCTGTTCTGCGCTTTGTTCTCCACATGAAGGATATACTGCTGACTAAAGGTGCTGGGCTGGTTATAATCGCTTCCCCCGAGACGCTGGGCGAAAAGATGGTAACCCTGCTTGAGAGGGAGTTCAGAAAGCTCCCCATGTGACCGTAAACTTTATAAAGGCTCCCCGAGCCTTATAGTTTGGCGACGCGGGGGTTGCCAAGCCTGGTCAAAGGCGCGGGATTGAGGGTCCCGTCCCGTAGGGGTTCCGGGGTTCAAATCCCCGCCCCCGCACCAAACGGCGCTTTTCTGGTTCTGGAGAATCTTCACCTGGAGTTTAAGTGTTAACACGGTTGTTTCAGGTTGTACTGCAGAAAGAACTCCTGAGAATGTGTGTCAAAATTTGTGTGTACCGAAACATTTATCGTTAGAAACACATCATTTAGTGGCGATGAAGATAATAAAAATCCCCAGTAAGGACAGTGTGGGCGTCATAACCGTTGGAACTCCCCTAGAGGTTGAGCTGGACATCGAGGTTAAACCGCGCAAAGGGGAACTGGTTCTCTGGGTATCCAACCCGAACACTGTGAAGGTTGAGATTGACAATGAGATTGAGCTGTATGAGTACATCGGATTTTGGCAGAAGCTGGATCCGGAAATAGTTTTTTTGAACCGGAGGATTGTTTTAATTCCCGGCGAGACCATCGAACAGCGCATCCCCGTCGATCTGCCTCCCGGACGCTACAAGGTCGTTAAGTTTGCGTACGTGAAGGGCGCCAAAATTAGGGTGGAGAGGGAGTTCACAGTTAGGTAGCCCAGAACCTCTTGAGGTAGAGCCGCATTCTTCCCAGATCAACGGGTCTCACCGTTTCCACCATCCAGTCCGGCAGGTCTTTCTTTATCCCTCTCCAGAGCAGGCGGTAGTCGAGGACCACTATTGAACCCTTCTCCTCCGCCGAACGGTGCACCCTTCCCGCAGCCTGGACGAGCTTTCTGTGGGCCGGCAGGTAGTAGCCGTAGTACCTGCCCTTCTCCGGGAACTTGCGTTCGAAGTACCTTATCCTGGCCTGAACCCTCGGCGTTGGCCTCGCGTAAGGGATTCCGACGAGCACCACACCGTTCATTTCGTCCCCGCTGTAGTCCTGTCCCTCGCTGTTCCTGCCGCCCATCACGCCGAGCAGGACTGCCCCGTTGCCCCTCGCGTGGGCCTTGAACTGGGCGACCATGAGGTCGTTCTCAGCCGAAGAGACACCCTGCTTCTCGATGAAGACTGCTTTTCCCGTCTCCTCCAGCCTAACCTGGAGGTTCGCCGATAGAAGACCCTGGAGAACCTCGTAGGATGCCGCGAAAACCCCGACGTTCTTCGGGATTATCCTTGCCGCTTCCACTATGTAGTCCACCATCTTCCTGTAAACCTGGAGCGAGCGCTCATCGCCCCTCGTCGAGACGTCTTTGGCCACCAGAACCTGGGCGTTCTCGCGCTTTACCATCCTCGGGAACTTCTTCAGGCGGGCGTTTTCCACGCCCATGACATCGCGGAAGGCCTCAAGCGGGGTGAGCGTTCCGGACATGAATATCGCGCTCTGGACATCCTTTATGAAGCCCAGGGCCTTGGATGGATCGAGGGCAACGAGCTCGAGGCTCAGCCCCCTGTCCCTGCTCAGGAGGAACAGGTAGTCCTCCCTCCCGATGAGAGAGAGCCACAGGAGAAGGAACTCGCCGACGCGCCCAATGTAAGAGCGAGGAGGTTTGCCCTTTTCTATCCTGTCCTCCCTTATCGAATCCCCGACCGCCACCATGTCGTTGAGTGTCTTGACGAGCCATCTCGTGTCCAATCCAAGGACATCGACAACGTGAGAGAACACCAGCTCAGGCTGTATGGCGGTCTCCTGGACGTCCCTGCCCGCCAGTTTTTCCTGGAACAGTATCTCCAGCCCCCTGCCTAGGATGCTCAGGAAGTTTGCTATCTCGTGCTCGTTGTACTCGTCGGCCTCTTTTATTGCCCTGTTGATTGTGTTTATGCTTATTTTATCGCTGAGTGCTGAAATCGCCTGATCCGGAAGGTTGTGGGCCTCGTCAAAGACGACTATGAGGTCGGAGTAATCGAGGTCCAGGGAGCTTATGAAGTTCTCCCGTATGGTGGGGCTGAGGAGATAGAGGTAGCTGGCGACTATCACGTCCGCCTTCTCCGCTATCCTCTTGGTTAAATCGTAGGGGCACAGCTCCAGGGTCTGCGAGTAGTCGAGTATCTCCGCGGGGTGACTCGGCTCTCCGAGGAAGAAGCGCACCAGCTCGTCGAACTCCGCCTTTTTCTTCTTTTCATTCTCGTAGAACTCGCACTTGCCCATCTTCTTGAGGTTCTTGCAGACGACCATGGCGGTGTAGGCGTCGCTCGTGAACTGGGTGAGGTACGTGTGCAGGCAGAGGTCCTTCCTGCTCCTGAGCTCAACGCCGGAAACGGGGCTCTTCCTGCTTATCGCCTTCAGCTCCTCTATGACCCTGTCCATCTGCCTGTGGGTTCTGGCCAGGTAGAGCACCTTGTAGCCCATTTCCTTGGCGTGGGGGAGTACTCCAGCCAGAACGCTCACGGTCTTTCCGAATCCTGTGGGCGCCTCGATGATGACGTTTTCTCCGTTTTCAACTGCCTTTGAGACCAGTTCTATGAAATCGCGCTGGTTCGGTCGCAGGTTTTCGTATGGAAAGTAGTCGGTCATGGGAAAGAGTTTTAACGGCTCGCTTTTAACTTTTCCCAAGGTGACAGTAATGGACGAAAAGACGAGCAGGCTCATTGAATACACTGTCGAGGCCCTCGTGGTGACGTGGCTGGGATACCTGTTCCTCTATCAGAACTACCTGCTCTACCGGTGGCACCGTGGACTCCCGTTGCCCTCCAGATCCCCGTTCATCCTCATCGGAGTGATTCTTGGGATTCTGTTCTTCTGGTACGAGTGGAACAAGTTCGAGAAAGAGCTCGCTAGGAGGGAGGAAGCCGCCAGTGAGCCTGTGATCCCCGTGGTTTCCAGAAGCTCGAATCCAGAGGCCGAAGCCGGCTCCCCCGAGGAGCCCTCCGAAAGGACCTCGGAGACGGAAGAAAGCGAAGGGGCTACTCCCTGATCCTGATGACGTACTCTTCCCTCGCATCTATCCCCTCAAAATCCTCTGCCCCCACAAGCGCCTCCCACCCTGCCGAGAAGGGCACCTCTGCCGTCCTTGATTCCATGGGGCGCACCCTTGTACATTTGTCCCCAGAATGTACTCGAACGAGTTTTTAAAGTTGGCGATGGAAAACGATGAAAAAACGGAGGAAAGCTCAGAGCTTCAGCTCCGGAATCTCCTCAAGAACCTTGACGGTCAGCTTAACGGCTGCATCGACGTCGCGCTCGTCAACGACTTCCGTGTTGGAGTGGATGTAGCGAGCCGGAATGCTTATTCCGCCGCTCGGGACGCCGGCCTTGTTGAGGTGTATCGCTCCCGCGTCGGTTCCACCGCCGGTGAGGATGTCCCACTGGTAGGGAATCTCGTGCTTCTTGGCTATCTCTTCCATCCAGCGGACGATTGTCGGGTGGCAGATGACGGAGCGGTCCATTATCTTAATCGCGACGCCCTTTCCGAGCTGGCTTATCTGCTTGTGCTCAGGAGTTCCAGGAACGTCGGCGGCTATGGTGACATCGAGGGCGAAGCCGTAGTCGGGGTCTATGCCGAAGGACGAGACCTTCGCACCGCGGAGACCGACCTCCTCCTGGACGGTGGCGACGAAGTAGACATCAGCATCGGTCTCGGCCAGCTGCCTCGCGGCCTCGACGAGGATGTAAACCGCTATCCTGTCGTCGTGGGCGATGCTGACAAGCCTGTGCTTGCCGAGCCTCTCAAGCCTTCCGTCCCAGGTGATGACGGTGCCTATCTTAACTCCCATCTCCTCGGCCTCTTCCTTGCTCTCGGCGCCTATGTCTATGAAGACCTCGTCCCAGGTTGGGGCCTTGTTCCTCTGCTCTGGCTTCTGGATGTGCGGCGGAACGCTTCCACCGACGCCATAGACGAACTCGTTCGGGCCGACCCAGACCTTGAAGCGCTGGGCGATGAGCGTCCTTGGGTCAACACCGCCAACCGGTGCAACGCGGAGGAAGCCGTTCTTCTCGATGTGGGTCACCATGAGGCCGATCTGGTCCATGTGTCCGGCGAGCATGACCTTCGGGCCCTTGCCCTTCTTGTGGGCGATAACGTTTCCGAGCTTGTCGACGGTTATCTCGTCGACGTAGGGCTTGAAAGCCTCGATAACAACGTCCCTGACGCCGAGGAACTCGTAGCCGGAAACACCCGGCGCCTCTATAATCTTTTTGAGAAGTTCGTAGTCAACCATCACAACCACCCCTTTCGTTTAGATTTCCATCTAAATGCTCATGTCAGGGATATTTAAGGTTTTAGGTGCCATCCCAAAGACTTTTTAGCTTCGGGGAGGAACATCCCACATGGAGTTGCTTAGGCTTAACGTAGTCCCCTGCATCTTCCGCAAAAGGCTCAACCGCTTCGTGGCGCTGGTCGAGGTTGATGGTGAGGAGAGGAGAGCCCTAGTAACCAACACGGGTCGATTGGAGGAGTTCATGGTTCCGGGCAGGAAAGCCTTCTGCACGCCCAAGACCGGCGGAAAGACGGACTTCTTTCTGGTCGCCTTTGAGGATTTTGATGAAAGGGGGGCGGTGATAGACACGCGAACCCAGGCCAAAGCCTTCGAGCGGGCGGTGGAGCTTGGTTTGATACCATGGCTGGAGAACTGCCGGCTAAAGCGGAAGGAAATCACGGTCGGCAAATCGCGCCTTGATTACCTCTTCGAGTGCCCGGAGGGTGAGGTCTACGCCGAGATGAAGAGCGCCGTCCTGCGCGGAGGTGAAAAAGGGGATTACGCGATGTACCCAGACTGTCCAAGCGTCAGGGGGCAGAAACACATCAGGGAGCTTATAGAGCTGTCGAGGGCAGGAAAGAGGGCCATGATTTTCTTCATCGGCGCGATGCCGGGCGTTGAGAAGTTCAGGCCCTACGAGAGGGGCGATCCGGAGATAGCGAGGCTCCTTAAAGAGGCCTGGAAGGAGGGCGTTGAAATCCACGCGCTCAGCATCTCTCTCCTGCCCGATGGGAGGGTCGTTCTTGAGAGGCCGAGCCTTGAGATCGAGCTCTAAACCGCCGTTCGTGGAGTCTTGTACCACACCTTCTTGGCGCAACCTCCTCGGCTATCCTCACCGTGTCGTCCGTGGAGCCGTCGTCCAGGAGGAGAATCTCAAGTTTATCCTTCAGGTAGTCGAGGTTTGCCATCGCCAGCAGGGTACTCCGTATAACCAGCCCTCGTTTCTGGCGGTTATCATTATCATAACGGCGGCAGATCCTTTGGAATCGGAGGCTGTCTGAACTTGGAGTTGTACCTCAGACCTGCGATTGTGAGAACTATGTAGTAGACGAATATTGGATAGATGACGATTACGGCGAAGGCGAATATGGCATGTGCCGCTGCGATTACCGTATCGCCGGGGGGAGGTGGGTTTATATCCATTTCCCTTCTGTAGTGTACATACCAACGTCTTATAAACCTGCCCTCAACGCGGAAGCGTTTTAAACCCGAAGGGGGAGAGAAAGTCAGGTGATGTATATGGCCATAGTCGATGTTAGAATCCTCGTGGAAGGTGCGAGCGACGTTGAGGTTGTAAGTAAGGCCCTTCAGGGCTTGGCTTTGGGAAGCGAGTACAACATCACGATTTCCGCGATAATCCCGACGACCAACGTTGAGATAGCGAAGAGCGCCGCCGCGGGCGCTGATCTTCTCATCATAGCGACCGACGCCGACAGGGTCGGAAGGGACCTGGCCGAGAGGCTCTTCAGCGAGCTGGGGGAGATGGTCGGGCACGTTGAAAGGATGAAGCTCCCCCTCGGCCACGATCTCGAGCACGTTGACGTTGAGCTCGTCAGGAAGGAGCTCAAGAACACCCTCGTCCGGGCGGGGTTGAAGACCCTCCAGCTTCTCCCCGGATACGTGGAGCTGAGGAAACAGCTGCTGGATGTGAAGGGACAGTACGACCTGCTGGCTCAGGAATACGAGAACCTTGAAAAGGAGCATGGGGAGCTCCAGGAAAAGTATGAGGAGCTTCACGCCGAATATGTTAGGGTTAGAAACGAGAACGAGGGATTGAGAGAACTGCTGGAGAAAAAGAGCAGACCCCGCAGAATAGATGATGCCTGGAAGTCTCTCTTCCCTGCGGAGCCGGTTCCGGACGAGGGGGTCATAGCCCTGGCCGTGAAGAAGCTCGGCCTGGCGGGTAAGGTGATAGTCGGACAGGGCTACATCTTCGCCGAAGAGAAGGAACTCGTGGAGGAACTGCTGAAGACGGTCTACCTAAGCCTGAGTATAAAAGAGGAGCTTCCCAAGCCGCCCAAGCCACCGGTTGAAGAGCCCCCGAAAACCCTCGAGCCCAAGCGAAGCGAGCCGGAGGTCGTTGAGAACGCCGAAGTAAAGCCCGAGGACATTGAGGGGCTTCTGAAGGGGCTGTGAGATGGAAGTCCCTGAGCTGATGGAGGAGTACGAGACATACCTCGACCTCGAGGGGAAGAGTCCGAACACGATTAGGATGTACTCCTACTACGTGCGCCGGTATCTGGAGTGGGGCGGCTCCCCAAACGCCCGCTCCGCCCTCCGTTTTCTCGCGAGGCTTAGAAAGGAAGGCTACTCCAACAGGAGCCTCAACCTCGTGGTTCAGGCCCTGCGCTCCTACTTCCGCTTCGAGGGCTACGATGAAGAGGCTGAGAAGCTCAAGCCCCCAAAGGTTCCCAGGAGTCTTCCGAAGGCTCTGACGCGCGATGAGGTTAAGAGGCTTCTCTCGGTTATTCCGCCGACAAAAAAGCGCGATAGGCTTATAGTTCTCCTCCTCTACGGCGCCGGTCTGCGCGTCAGCGAGCTGTGTAACCTCAAGAGGCGCGACGTTGACCTGGAGCGCTCCACCATCGTGGTTCGGGGCGGCAAGGGTGCCAAGGACCGCGTCATACCCATCCCGGAGTTCCTTGCGAGGGAGATACGGGCATACCTCGAAACGCGCTCCGACGACAGCGAGTACCTAATCGTTGAGGACAGGCGCAGGGAAAAGGACAGGCTCTCCACCAAAACCGTGTGGTACCTCCTGAAGCGCTACGGCGTCAGGGCCGGCGTTGATGTCACGCCCCACAAGCTCCGCCACAGCTTCGCGACTCACATGCTCGAAAACGGCGTCGATATAAGGGCCATTCAGGAGCTCCTCGGCCACTCGAACCTCTCAACGACGCAGATTTACACCAAGGTTACCGTCGAACATCTCAGGAAGGCGCAGGAGAAGGCGAGGCTGATAGAGGGGCTGATGGAGTGAGCCCCAGCAGGAACTTCCAGAGGGGAAGGACGTTTATTCTGAGGCCGTCCCTTTCAATGATTTCCTCTTCCCCAAGCGTCACAACCGTGAGGTTCTCGCAGCCAAGATTTCTACCGGCCATGGATAGGGCAGACAGCTCCCGCTCCCGTGCATCATTAAGGCTCAGGGTCACCTGAATCAGTTCCACAACCCTCCCCGACTCTGAGACGACGAAATCAACTTCCTTCTCACCGGAACCTCCGTAGTAGTGAACGTTGAGAAGCGGGTTCAGATAGTGCTTCCTTCTGAGAAGCTCAAGGAACACGGCATTTTCCATATCCCTTGCGGGGTCTTTCCTTGAGAAAAGGGCCAGGCCGGTATCAACGAGGTAAACCTTCTTGGGGGCTCGGAGGGACTCTTTTTCGGAGCGGGCAAACTTCGGAAGGAAGAAGACGAAGAACGAGTCCTCAAGGGCTCTGAGGTACTCAAGGACCGTCGTTTTTGATGTTCCGAACTCGGACTTAAGGAAGCGGTGAATTGAGCTGTACGAGGTGTACTTCGCGTAGTTCGAAAGCAGAAGCTTGACAAGGGCCTCAATAAGGGCCACGTTCCTTATCCCGTGCCTCTCTACGACGTCCTTCGTTATCATCACCGAAAGGTATTCTTCGAGGATTCTGACCTTATCGCCGAGCAGGGCCACCTCTGGAAAGGCGCCGTATTTTAGGTACTCCTCCAGAAGTTTTTTTATCGTGTGCACCTTTCTGCCGTAGAGGTCGCGCTTTTTAAAGTCCACCCCCTTGAATCGGAGGAACTCCATGAACGAGAGGGGAAGGAGGGTGTACGAAATCCCGCGTCCTCTCAGCTGGGTCGCGACCTCCCTCGAGAGCAGCCGCGAGGACGAACCCGTAACCGCAACCATGAAATCCTCATCAAGCAAATACCTTACACCGATTTCCCAGTCGGGAACATTTTGAATCTCGTCAAGAAGGAAGAAGACCTCTCTCCCAACGTTCTCCGGATAGAGGTCAAAGTAGGCATCAACAATTCCCGGAAAGTCCCGTCCAGTTATCCCGAACAGGAGCGGGTTCTCAAAGTTCAGGTAAACGTAGCGTTCCCTTTCCTCCCCAACCATCGAATAGAGGAGGTACGTCTTCCCGGAGCGCCTTGGGCCAATTATTACCGTTGCCTTCCCCGGATTCAGGGAAGGCTTTAGCTCCCTCTCCACAACTTTTGGCAAATCCCTCTCATGGAAAAGGCGGATGTAGCGTTTGATGTCGTCTGGCTCCATGGTACAGTATGGGATACCAATATTTATAAAGATTTGGTACGCCATACCGTACCAAAAAATTGGATATTCAAAGCTCCCCCTTCTTCCTCAGCATCGCGAGGTAGCACGTGAAGGCCCCCGCAGAGATGGTGTCGCCCAGGCCGACCGTTGAGACCGGGTTCTTGACGAGCCTCGTCGGGATTATGACGACCTTGTACTCCCTGGTTCTCAAGCGCCTCTTCGCCTCCTCGAAGCGCAGTTTGACGTACTCTCCGCGCTCGTTGTACGGTACGCTGGTGCCCACCTTGAAGTCCTCGGGCGAGCGGATTTCCCCAAGGGAGGCGCGAGCAGCGGCCAGGGTTGTTGCGAGCTCAAGACTGCTCCTCAGCTCGTCCTCGCTCAGCGGGTTGTCCGCGTGGGTGATGTACATGATGTAGTAAATCGTGTGTATCTGGAGCACCTCGAGGTTCATCTCATCTATGAGGATTTTTCCGCCGAGAACCGTGTCCTCAATGCGGTTGTAGGTAAAAATCCTGTCGGAGAGCTTGGAGTAGCCGAGGGTGTTGAGGACGTGGGCTATCTCGGCCTCGTCCATGCCGACGCTGTCAACGAGGGGGAAGAGGTTGTAGATAACCTTCTTCCTGAGCTCGCGGTTCTGTATCGAGGCGAACTCGAGGTGAACCTTAACGTCCTTCTCCCGCTTGAGCAGGAGTATGTCCTTTTTGGCCTCTCTGAGGTAGTGGTTCGCGTCCTTGCCGTCTGAATAGCGGAGCTTTATCCCCTGGTAGCCAGAGAGGATTGCCCCGTCAGCCTGAAGGCCTATCTCTGGCAAGAACCGCTTCAGCTCGGGCTCGGTGTAAATCCTTATGCTCTCGAAGCGGGCGGAGACTATGAACCTGCCAGAGAAGGGAACCCGTATCGTCTCATTCCCGAGCCTGAAGGTTGTTCCGGCGCGGAATTCAAAAATGCGGTTCACCTTTATCGGGTCGCCCTCCCTGTATGCCTCGCGGGGGTGCTTGAAGGTCAGCCCCCCGTTCTCCACCACAGGATAAAGCAAGTTCGGCTTGTCCACGAACATCTCGGCCTGCTTTCTCGCAAGGTGTGGGGTGTAGACTACAACCCTGCTGAAGTCGAGATTGGCCAGGAGATTGGCTATGATTCCGGCCTGACCGCCCATCCTCTCAACGTCGTATTTGAAGTGGGAGTCGAACCACGTGTGGAGCTCCTCGTTGACAAGGGGCACTGCCATCGGCTTGCCTGTCTTGAGGGCGTGTACCAGCCTGGCAACGAAGTCCAAGGGCTCGTTTATCTCTCTGGGATAATCGTCCATCCTTTTCCTGACCGCCTCGGCCCCAAACTCGTCTATGAGCCTCTGCACTATCTCCCCTTTCAGAAAGGTTATCGCATCGACGTTCGTGTTGTAGGCCGTGTATACCGAAAGCTTCCTTGCCTCGTCCAGGAGCCCCATATGTATCACCCTCAGTGACTAACACCTAAGAAATGTGGGGGAGTTCTTAAAAGGATTTCGGAATGAAGGGGTGGAAAGAAGAGGGTCAGAAATCGAGGAATAGCTTCCCTAACCCGGGGATCCGCTCCATAACGTCCATCTGGCGGAGGGCCAGCCACAGCGATGCCTGGTTGCTCGTAACGACCGGGACGCCGAGGTCCTCCTCGAGAACTTCGATTATCTCGAAGGTTCTGAGGTTGGTGCAGCTGATGAAAATCGCATCGGCCTCGTCCATGAAGCTCGCCTTGGCGAGACGGTAGGCCTCGTGGGGTTCGAGCTTTCCAATCTGGGTGTTGTCCTCTATTCCCAGCCCCCTGATGTCAAGGACCTCGAACTCATTGGCCTCGAGGAACTCCCTCTCCCGCGCGTTTATCTCGTCCGTGTATGGGGTTATCACGAGTACCGCCTGGGCATCGAGTATCCTGAGGGCCTCGACAACGGCCGTACTCGTGCTGACCACGGGGACGTTTACCTCCTCCTCGACGTTCGCCTCGATCTCCTTTTCGTAGTCCTTCCCCCCGATGAAGGAGCCGCTCGTGCAGCCGTAGAGAATAAGCTCAACGCCCGCGTCACGCAGAAGCCTGGCGCTCTCAACGGCCATGGCATTCATCTTGACCAGTTCTTCCTCCGTGACGTTCTTCAGCGGAACCCTCGCCGTGTGAAGGGAGACACCCTCCGGGAGCGCGGAGTGAAGCTCCATCTCCATGGTAGTGTTCGATGATGGAACGATAAGACCAAGCCTGCCTCTCCATCCGTACATGCTTTCACCTCTTGGAGATTACTCCGGAGTTCTCTTAAACCTTTGGTTTCGGAAAGGCTGATTAAGGTCGGCGAGAAATCCCTGGGGGTGATAGCGTGGAGCTCGACGACGCGATATTGAACAGGACTTCCGTGAGGTATTTTGAGGAGAAGAACGTCCCTGAGGAGCACGTTAGAGCGCTTGTGGAGGCCGCGGTGAGGGCACCGACCGCGAGCGGTCTGGAGAACTGGAAGTTCGTGATTTTCAGGAGTGAAAACGCGAGGGAGAGGCTCTACAACCTCATAGCGGAGGGCATGATCAGATACTACCGCGCCGTGAACCTGCCCGATGAGAAGATAGAGAAGCTCAAGAAACGCATGTACGAAAGCGGGATGTACCGTGCACCGGTTTACGTGGCGGTCTTCATTGACAGGCGCGTCCGCTTCCTCAAGAGGCGCGAGTTCGACGAGCCTGAGTTCATCTGGAGTGTGGAAAGCGCGGCGATGGCCATCCAGAACCTCATGCTCAAGGCCGTTGAGCTCGGCCTCGGAACGGTCTACATAGGCGTTACGAATTTTCAGGGCATAGAGGAGGAAGTCAGGGAGCTTGCGGGCCTCGACGGGAACCACTATCTCGTTGGGGTCATCCCGGTCGGCTATCCGCGGGAGGAGACACGGCCTAGAAGACGGAGAAAAAGCATCGACGAGGTGCTCAGGTTCGTCTGAGTTACCTTTTTATTCCCCCCACCTTACCAACCTCCGGTGGGACGATGATAGAGTTCGTGATACTGCTCGGGGTCATAGGCGGCTGGATAATAGTGGCCTCGACGCTTTTCCTGATGCTCGCGCTGGGCCAGACGTGGGGCCTGATCGGCGTCGCCCTGCTCATCGGGTTCATCCTGGTCAACCACTCCCTCAAGAGGAAGTACATGAGCACGATAGTCGATGCGACGCCCAGGGCCAAGGCCATAGCGGCGCACATCTTTGAGATGAACGAGCTCATCCTGCTGTCCTCATATCTAGTTTCCTTGCTCCTCTACGAGGGCATACAGAAGTACGTGGAGATAATCATCAAGTTCCCGGGTACGGTGGGGTGATTCTATGTTCAACGTGGTGATCGTCAGATACGGTGAGATAGGAACCAAATCCCGGCAGACCAGGAGATGGTTCGAGAGCATACTCATGAACAACATCCGCGAGGCACTGGTGAGCGAGGGGATTGAGTTCAAAAAGGTCGAGGCAAAGCATGGAAGGATTCTCGTGAAGACGAATAAAGCGAGGGAGGCCGTTGACGTTCTTGGGCGAGTCTTTGGCATAGTGTCGCTCTCCCCTGCGATGGAAATTGACGCCGAGCTGGATAAGATTAACCGGACGGCCCTGAAGCTCTTCAGAAGGAAGAAGAGGGAGCTCGGCCTTGAAAGGCCCCGCTTCAGGGTCACCGCCAGGAGGATAACGAAGGAGTTTCCGCTCAAGAGCCCCGAGGTTCAGGCTAAGGTCGGTGAGTACATCCTTGAGAAAGAGGAGAGCGAGGTTGACCTCCACAACTACGACATCGAGGTCGGCGTCGAGCTGATGGAGGGTAAAGCCTACGTCTTCGTTGATAAAATCTACTCCTGGGGCGGCCTGCCGATTGGCACCCAGGGCAAGGTGGTGGCACTGCTCAGCGGCGGTATAGATTCGCCGGTTGCCGCTTTCCTCATGATGAAGCGCGGCGTTGAGGTTATTCCCGTCCACATCTACATGGGTGAGAAAACCCTTGAGAAGGTCAGGAGGATATGGAACCAGCTTAGGCGGTACGGCTACGGCGGAAAGGGTGAGTTGATAGTCGTCAAGCCCAAAGAGCGCGAGAGAATCCTTGAGAAGCTGCGCGAGATGAAGAAGGAGAAGTACACCTGCGTCTTCTGCAAGTACATGATGGTGAGGCACGCGGATAGAATAGCGAGGGAGTTCGGGGCGAAGGGCATCGTCATGGGTGATTCCCTTGGACAGGTCGCTTCGCAGACCCTTGAGAACATGTACATAGTCAGCCAGGCGACGGACCTGCCGATATACCGTCCGCTCGTGGGGCTCGACAAGGAGGAAATCGTCAGGATAGCAAAGGAGATAGGAACCTTCGAGCTCTCAACCCTGCCGGAGGACGAGATTCCATTCATACCAAAGCATCCGGTTATAAGGGGCTCTTGGGAGGAGTTCAGGAAACTCTACAGGGCGGTCTTTGGAGAGGAACCCCGGAAAAGGCAGTGCTGAGGTGGTTCTATGGACTTTGCCAAGCTGTCCGCGTACATCAGCCTCTTCCTCCCCATTATCTTTATCGTGGGACTGCTCATCGTTGTGAGCCAGAACCCATGGTTCTCCTTCAAGGGAAACGCCCTGAGCGACATGGGCTCAATACGGAATCCAGTGAACTACTACTTCAACGGCTTTCTGATGGTCTTCGCGGTCATCGGCTTCATTGCCTCCATCGGGGCCCTCAGGCGTGGTCTCGCCTACCTGATGCCCCTCGCGATGGTTCTCCTGTTCCTCGTTGGAGTTTTTCCCGAGGAGTACGCGCCGCACGCCCCGGCGGCGGTCTTCTTCTACGTTCTGGCCCTGGCGGATATAGCGATCATCGGCCTGAAGCTCGGGAGAAACGGACTTTCGGCCGGCTACGCCTGGAGCGTTCTGGCGGTTCTCACCTTCGTCCTGATGCTCTACCTCGTGAAGGCTGGGGTCTTTAAGGGGCTCGCGATTCCAGAGCTGGTTGGCGCCGCCACGATACTTGCGTGGTTCACCTACATCGGCCTGCTCCGGCTCAAGGGTTTCAAACTCTGAGTTGAGGAAAGCTTCATATATTCTTCCCCGCTTTCCTCAATCATGAAGGCAGTGGCGCTCTTAAGTTCAGGCATTGACTCGCCGGTGGCGATCTACCTCATGCTTAGAAAGGGCTTTGAAGTGACCCCCGTTCACTTCAGACAGAGCGGTACGAAGGAGTCCAAGGTTTTTGAGCTCTGCGAGGTTCTCGGAAAGTACGGAAAGCTGAATGAGCCGGTCATAGTAGATGCCTACGAGGAACAGGCACCGGTTTTTTCGAAGCTGGTGGAGATTGGAAAGGGAAAGTGGACGTGCCTCTTCTGCAAGTGGACGATGCTGAGGAAAGCCTGCAGGATAGGGCACCTGGTAGGGGCGAAAGCGATAATCACCGGGGACAGCCTCGGCCAGGTCGCCTCGCAGACCCTCGACAACCTGCTCATCATAAGCACCGCGAGCGACCTTCCGATTCTGCGGCCGCTCATAGGCCTGGACAAGGAGGAGATAGTTAGAATCGCCAAGGAGATAGGGACGTTTGCGATAAGCATCGAGCAGGAGGAGCCGTGCCCCTTCGTGCCGAGGTATCCTGTTGTCAGGGGCTCGCTCGGTGAGTTCGAGAGGATAAAGGGAAGGCTCGTGAGGGAAGGGGTGCTCTGATTACCCAATTTTGTCCACAACTGTTCGTTTTAGGAAAGTTTTTAAAGCCCTTCTCTCACCCGTTTTCGGTGATGGCAAATGAACGTGTTTAACAGCACCCTCGAACTGTTCGAGAAGTACAAGCCGACCCCCCTGGTCAAACTCTCAGCCGAGAGGGGGGATGTATTTTGCCAAGCTAGAGTTCTTTAACCCGTTCAGCAGGAGCATAAAGGACAGGGCTGTTTTTAACATGCTTATGAAGGCCCTGGAGCGTGGGGACATCAACGGCACGGCCCTTTTTGAGGCCACTTCCGGCAACGTTGGGATTTCTCTGGCCGCTTTAAGCAACGTTTTTGGCATCGAGTTCAGAGCCTACCTGCCGAAGCCAACACCCAGGGCGACGCAGATTCTCCTGAGGGTTCTCGGTGCAGAGGTCGTTATGACGGACTTCGAGACGATAGACCCGACGATGGTGCGCTTTGTGCAGGAAGAAGCCAGAAAAGCCGGTGCGATGAACCTCAACCAGTTCGAGAACGACGACAACTTCGACGCCCACTACCGCTTCACCGCCAGAGAGATCGAGGAACAGCTGAGGAGCATAGGGAAAACGCCCGACGTCATAATAGCCGGCATCGGAACTTCCGGACACATAGCCGGCATAGCGAGCTACTTCAAGGAGCGCTACGACACGCAGGTTATCGGCGTCGTTCCGGCGAAGGGTGAGAAGATACCCGGCATCAAGAGGCTTGAGACAAGGCCCAAGTGGTACTTCCAGGTTGAGATAGACAGAGTCGTGGAGATAGCGAGAAAAGAGGCCATCGAAGGAGCCATCCGCGTTGCCAGAAGTGACGGCCTTCTCATAGGCCTCAGCTCCGGTGCCGTTGTTAAGGGCTATGAGAAAGTTGCCGGAGAGCTAGGCGAGGGGACGTACGTTCTCATATTCCCCGACGATGGGTTTAAATACGTCGAGGTATTTGAGAGCTATCTGGGGATGACATGAAGCGACTTGCCCTTGCCACTCTCCTTCTTTCAATCAATGGAGTACTGCTGCTGTATTACGCCTATTCATGGGGGTCCCTGGTTTACCTGGCCTTTGCCCTCCTGAGCTTGGTCCTTGCATACGGTGTGGGAGCGGAGAACAGAACCGCGGTAAAGGTGGCGCTCATCTACTCGGCCATCGAGTTTTTCTTCGCCCTGCTGTTCCTTATCGCCGGCAACCTCTTTTCAGCGATCGATGCCGCGATAAGCTTCTTCATACTCCACGACATCCTAGGCTACATCAAAGAGGTGACCCTGGAAGAGGATGGGGAGGAGCCTGAAGCCGGCGCGGGGGAATGAGTGAGTTGTCTCTCGTCAACGACTGGGGATGCGGGGAGTGAGAACCAACTCCAAGGCCCTCTATCTCATCCTTATCGCGGGATTCTTCGCGATCCTAGGTTCCACCATGGGCAAGTCCCCGACCCTTCCCCTCTACGCCCAGAGCATCGGGCTCGGAAAGGGAGAAATCGGCCTCGTGGCTGCCGCCTCTACGGTGACAGGCATCTTCATAAACTTCGCGTCGGGCCTTCTCAGCGACGTTTACGGACGGAAGAGGCTCCTCAAGATGAGCGGCTTCGTTTTTCTCAGCGCCCCGTTGCTGTACTTCCTCGCGGGCGACGCTTTGACCCTCGCCCTCGTCAGGGTTTACTACGGCGTTGCGACGGCCATTTTCGTCCCGGTGTCCTTCGCCCTGGTCAGCGACCTCTATCCGGAGGGGAAGGGCACCTTCATGGGTTTCCTGAGCTCGTCAACCCTCGTAGGCCGCGCCCTTGCCCCCGTCCTCGCGGGAAGCATCATATACTTCCTTGGCTTTTCCTTGGTCTTCGTCCTCTGCTCACTGACGGGGCTGGTGGTTTTTGCCCTCACCTTCAGGTTCCCCGAGACAGGGGGCGAGCTCAAGAGGTTTGAGTTCACGTTCAGTGGGGAGCTCCTCCTAATCGGCCTCCTGGACGCGGCCGTGTACATGGCTTATCAAGGCATAGAAACCTTCCTGCCTCTCTTCTACTACCTCCAGGACAAGGCCTGGCTCTCCGGGCTGATACTGACGGTGGAAATCGCCATAATGGCGGTCGTTAAACCCTACGCGGGCTATCTCAGCGATAGGATTGGCAGGACGAAGCCGATAGTGGCGGGCATGACCATGGTGGGCCTGGCGATGTTCATGCTTGCCCTCTCGGATTCCCTTCCTCTGGTGGTTCTGGGTGCGGTGGTCTTCTCGGTGGGCGCCTCGATAAGTGAGGCCTCAACGAGGCCCCTGGCCACGGAAGTCTCGAAGCTCCGTGGAACGGCATTAGGCTTTTTAGAGAGCGTAAAGGACATCGGCCAGGCGCTGGGGCCGGTTTTGATAGGATTCCTCGGGTTTAGAACCGGATTTCTCTTCGTGGGAGTGTTTGGATTGGGGGCATTGGCGGTTTTTCTCCTGCGGGCCAACAGAGGTTTCTCGCGGGGAATCAACCGTTGAAAATGGTAGGAGAAAAAGGGAAATCAGCCCTTCAGGATTATCCTGGCGTCAACGACGACGGCACCCTTGCCCTTCTCGTAGACGAAGACGGGGTTGAGGTCCATCTCCTTGATGTAGTCGTCGAGGTCGTTGACGAGCTCGCTGACCTTGAGGAGGAGGTTGACTATTGCGTCTATGTCCGCCGGCTCCTCGCCGCGGGCCCCTGCGAGAATCGGGTAGCTCTTTATGTCCCTTATCATCTTCCTGGCGTCGCGCTCGGTTATGGGCACTATGCGGAAGGTGACGTCCTTGAGAACCTCGACGAAGATTCCACCGAGACCGAACATGAGGGCGTGGCCGAACTGCGGGTCTTCGGTGACGCCTATGATGATCTCCCTCCCGACCTTGAGCATCGGGGCCACGAGAACACCCAGAATTTCAGCGTCCGGGCGGTATTTGCGCGCGTTCTCGTGGATGAGCTCCCACTTCTCCTTCAGCTCCTCTGGAGTCTTGATGTTGAGAAGGACGACCTTAGCGTCGCTCTTGTGGAGAATCTGCGGGGACATCAGCTTCATGGCAACGGGATAGCCGATTTCCTCGGCGTACTTGAGTGCCTCGTCCAGGGTCTTGGCGAGCTTTTCCTCTGGAACCGGGAGGCCGTAGGCTTTGAGAACCTGCTTTGCCTCGTACTCAACGAGCGAAGTCCTTCCGGACTTCAAAACCTCTTCAATAACTTTAAGGGCTTCCTCCTTCATGATACCACCACCGGAAGATTGGGGGGGTCAGGCCCCCCTCCTGAGGTATTCAGCGTACTTAACAAGGCCCGCCAGGGCGCGGACACCCCTCTCGGGGGTCGGGTAAACGGGAACTCCCTTGTCCTCGAGGATTCTGGCGTAGTGGTCGGTCTTCTTACCGCCCATCGCCACCGCAACGATCGGCTTGTCGCTCTTCTTCTGGTACTCGGCTAGGATGTCGATTATCTTCTCCTCCTCGAGGAGCGGGACCTGGAAGAGGACTATGACGAGGATAGCGTCAACGTTGGGGTCGTTCACGAAGCCCTCGATGGCGATTCTGTACCTCTCGGCGTCGGTGTCACCGACGACGTCAGTCGGGTTTCCTGCCACCGCGTGCGGCGGGAAGTTCTCCTTCAGGTACTTGAGGGTCTCCTCGCTGAGGTCGGCCATCTTGAGGCCGAACTTGGCAACGGCATCGCTGGCCATGACTCCCGCTCCACCACCGTCGGTGATTATTCCTATCCTGGCCCCCTTCGGGAGCTTGTCCTTGAGCGCAGCGAAGGCCTTCGCGAGGTCGAACATGTGCTCGAAGTCCTCGGCGCGGATGACGCCGGTCTGCTTGAAGACTGCATCGTAAATCGTGTCGGCACCGGCGAGTGAACCGGTGTGAGAAGAGGCGGCCTTGGCACCGTACTCGGTCCTTCCGCTCTTGAGGGCTATAACCGGCTTGACCTGGGTTATCCTCTTGGCAGCCTCTATGAACTTCCTACCCTCCTTGACGCCCTCGATGTAGAAGGTGACGACGTTTATACCCTCATCGTGGATGAAGTAGTCCATAAGGTCGGCGTCGTCAACGTCGAGCTTGTTGCCGTAGCTAACCATCTTGCCGATTCCTATCCCAGCCATCGCGGCCCAGTCGAGCATCGCAGCCGCGAAGGCACCGCTCTGGCTGACGAAGGCTATCGGGCCGCTCTTCGGCCTGTCCATCTTGCTCTCCGGCAGGAAAACGGTGTCAACGCCGGTGTCCGGAACGTAGACGCCGACACAGTTCGGGCCGATGATCCTTATTCCGTTCTCCCTGGCTATCTCAAGAATCTCGCGCTCCAGCTTCTTTCCTTCCTCACCGAGCTCACCGAAGCCGCCGGTGATGATGATGGCGGACTTTATTCCCTTCTTCGCTACCTGCCTCATGGTGTCCGGGACGAACGGGGCGGGAATCGAGATGACTGCCAGGTCAGTGTCCTCCGGAAGCTCTTCGACGCTCTTGTAGACTTTGTAGCCCTCTATCTCGTCGAGCTTGGGGTTCACCGGGTATATGTTGCCCTTGAAGACCCCGCGCTCCTTGTTCATCTTGAAGTTCTCAAAGATGACGTTTCCAACTTTACCCTTCTTGTTGGTTGCACCGATGATAGCGACCGCCTTCGGGTCGAAGAAGGGCCTCATTTCCTCAACTATCTTTTCCACCATTGGTATCCCTCCGCCAGAAACTGCTTCTCGCAAGAACTTCAGTTTAAATGTATAAAAGAGTTGCGTTTTGTAAAAATAGGACGCCAATGAACTGAAACGTCCATCAATGCAGATTTCTCAAAAATTCGAGGCTTCTCCTGGCAGATTCGATGTCGCCGACTTCAAGGGCCCACGTCACCCTCGGGAGCTTTGGAAGCACTCTGACCCACGGGACGATGCCATCGCCCAGGGCCAGGTGCTCGTCCCTCTCGCCGCGGTTGTCGTGGAGGTGAACGTGAACTATTCTGTTCCCCAGGACATTCAGAAAGCGCTCGAACTTTCCAGTTGTAGTGTTTAGGTGTCCAACGTCGAAGGTCACCCCTATCTCGACGTCACCGAGTATCTCCCACAGCCTCTCGCACGTCTGGGCATCGAGGATTACGAAGCGCGGCATGTTCTCGACGCCGACCCTGACTCCGTACTCGAATCCCCATTCGGCGATTTTCCTCAGGGATTCCCGGTGTATCTCTAGGTACTTCCTCCGGTTCTTCACGCTGACCGGAGAGCAGTGGCCTGGGTGTATCGTGACGGAGAGGGCGTCGAGCTCGGCCGCCAGTTCGAGGGCCTCGCGGATTACCTCCAGCGATGTTCTCCTCAGCCTGTCGTTGAAAGAGCCTATGTTGACGTCGCTGAACGGCGCATGAACGGTTCTCTTCATGCTCCAGCCGTCAAGAACCTCGGCAAAGAGGCGGTAGTTGTCCCTCGTCAGGTAGTGGGGCCATTCGCTCAGAATCTCAACGAAATCAAAGCCCAGCTTTTTCGCCCTGCCCACCCATCTCTCAAATTCAAGAAGGTCCCTTCCGGGATAGGCCGTCATGGAGAGACCTATCATTCAACCACCCACCATCAACTTAGCCATGAGCACGACGTAGATCGTGCCGAATATATCGCTGTTGTTCGAGATGAGCGGTATTGCCACGTGGTCGGGGTCTATGTTCTTCTGAAAGAGGAAGTACGAGACCGTGTACGAGTAGAGCATGATGAACAGGGCCATGAAGGGGTACGTGAGAACTATGATCCAGGCGGAGCTCGGAACCGCCATCCCGGTCGTCAGCTTCACCAGAGCGATGCCTATGAGGAGCTTCGTCGTTCCGATGACCGGCGCCGTCGTGAAGAGCGCCAGGATGTCTGTGAGGGGCTTCCAGCAGATGAAGCTCTCTATCTCACCGAGGTGGAGCTTTGTCGAGGTTTTCGCGGCTATTATGGAGCCGTAGTTACCAAATGAACTAAGTATCGCTGGGTATATGAAGCTCAGTATAACCGACGCCTGGATTATCTCGCTGAACCTGGCGAGTATTGAACCCGATACCGTCGAGAGGAGCGCCAGTCCGGTTATCGTTATAAAGACCTGCTTGAGCTCGATGAACTCCGCTTTTCTGATCCGGCTTACCGCGGCCACGACGGCGAATAGAACCAGCACCGCGTAGTTGAAGAGCCTGAATCCCTCCGGTGAGCGTTCTATGAGGAGGATGAACAGCACCAGCGAGGGAACCGTCAGGAAATCGCCCATTGAAGCGACCAGCGGGGCCGCAACGCTGTCCGGGTCGGTGCCGCGCCTGAAGGAGAATATCGTGACGAATGAGGTGAAGTAGCCAAGGATAAAGGACACGAGTATCGTCGAGGTAACGACTATGAGGAGAACGTCGAAGGCGTTCTTCTTTACCCCCGTGGCAACGCCTATAACCCACAGCAGGACTATCGGGATGAGCGAGATGAGCATTCTCAGGACTATCTCCTTGAGAACCTTCTTATCCCTCATGGAGGGTTCAAGGTCACCGAGGTAAAGCATCGTGGAGAAGCGCGATGCCATCGAGCCGAAAACGTTCCCGCGGAGGCCCATTATGCCCGGCAGAACCACCAGGAGGCCCGGGAACTGGATCCTTATGGTCTCGAAGTACTTACCCAGAAACGTGCCGCCGAATAGGCCGAATATCTGGGAGGTGAACAGGGACGGCAGCGTAACCCTGTAGGCTTCCTTGATCTTTCCCTTCAGCTCCTCCCTGACCTCTCCGCCGATCACTGCCATCACTCTCCATCGCTCTCACCCCGTAAACGTTGACCTTCGCGGGTATTAAACTTTTCGAAGCGAGGCTGTTTCGAGAGAAAAAGATATAAGATTTCCCCCCTTTCCCCCATCGGTGAGAGCCGGGTGGAAGAGTGGGACGAAATCGAGGTTCCTAAAAACGTCAAGGACATATTCGTCGAGATGAAGAACACCGCCGAGCTGATGGTTGACCTGGCCTACTCCTCCATACTCTTCAACGAGGAGGAGATGGCCGAGGAGGTGCTCGAACTCGAGGAGTACCTCGATCTGCTCAACTACCACCTCATGGTCCATGCGGTTCTTGCCGCACGGAGGCCGAAGGAGGCGGAGCAGATAACGTCCATCCTCCACATGGCGCACGCCATAGACGACATGTCCAACGCGGCGGCGGACCTCGCGAAAATGGTCATCGACGGCGTCGAGCTCCACCCCGTCATAACCGAGGCTATTCTCGGCAGCGAGGAGATAATCGGCAAGATTTTTGTCTCGGCCGAGTCTATACTCGTCGGAAAAACGCTGGAGGAGCTGGACCTCGCGGCCAACACCGGCGTCTGGATAGTGGCGGTGAGGAGGGGCAAACGCTGGATTTTCGACCCCGACGGGGACTTCAAGATATTCCCCGGCGACATTCTCATCGGGCGCGGGACGAACACCTCGGTGGACTACCTCAAGGAGATAGCCCGGGGCAACATCAAGGTGATGTCCAATGAGTGAGCTTGAGGAGATCAGAAACTGCCTCATCGAGATGAAGGACCTCTCGTCCCTGATGGTTGACCTGGCGTTCTCCTCCGTCATGTACAAGAGCGAAGACATCGCGGAGGAGGTTTACCTGCTTGAAGAGCGCATGGACGAGCTCACCCTGAAGGTCAAGAAACTTGCCCTGAGGCTCGCCAAGAGTGAGGAGGACCCGGTGAAGCTTCTCAGCGTCATAGACATGGCGGAGATAAACGAGCAGATAAGCGACGCGGCCTACAAGATATCCGACCTAATCCTGCGCGATGTGGAGCCCCACCCGATAATTCTGAGGATAATGGAGGACACGGAGGAGGAGCTCGGAAGGGTGGTTATCCACGAGGGCTCCGTTCTCCATGGCAAGACCCTCGCCCAGCTCAAGCTTCCGAGCAAGATAGGCACGAGGATACTCGCCATAAAGCGCGGGAGCCGGTACATCTACAACCCCGGAAGGAACGACGTTATTAAGGAGGGCGACGTTCTCATCGCCGTCGGCTCCGACCTCGACAAGCTGAGGAAGCTCGCCGGCGAGGAAGTGGAAGAGGAGGAGTAGTGGTTGTGCCCCCGGGGAGCGAAGGGAGGTCACGGCTCGCCAAGACGCTCCCTCCCCGCGGTTTCCGGGGGCGTTGTCTTGTAATTCCAACGGGAACTTAAATTTTATCCTCCCCTACGTAGGGTGCGGTTATCACCTTCCTTATCTCCCTCGCCTTCTTCGGACCTATTCCCTCGACCTCCTTCAGCTCCTCCTCCGTTGCAGTGAAAACGCGTTCAACGTTGCCAAAGTGCGTGAGGAGGCGCTTGGCGAGTGTTGCCGAGACGTTGGGCAGGCCCTCGACTATCAGGCGCTGCCTCTCCGCAAGGGTTAGGGCCTTCTTCTCGCTCCTGAGGCGGACCTCCTTCTTCCTCTCCTCCTGCTCGCGCTTTGCCATCAGGTATATGAACTGTGCCGTCTCCTCGATTCCTGAGGAGAAAAGAATGGGCACCCCCCAGTCGAGGGTCACCGCCGCTATCGCCCCGCGAATCGCGTTGGGGTGTACGTTCCTTACCCCGTAGAGGCCTCCCTCAATGATTATGACCGGCTTTTCGTAGGCCCTCTTGAGCCTCTCAACTTGGTCGAAGAGTCTGCCGTCGATGATTGACTGGATGAAGTCGTTGGCGCTCTTGCGCTCTATGCCGACGTCCTCACTCACCACGTAGTCGGCAACGTCGAGCGTCCTGACCTCAACCTCGGCGCCAAGCTCGCGGAGGTGCTTCGGCACCCCGCTCCTCAGCTCGCGGCTGTCGGCGTAGATCACTATACCCTTCGGTTTCTTTACGAAAACGGGGTTCCTCGGAGGCTTTTCGGAAGCCCCGGATTTCTCCTCGGTTTTCTGGACCCCCTTCGGCTTCAGAAACGCATCAAGGGAAGTTATCTTCCCCCTGCTCATCCCGGCACGCTCCGGTGTTTTTTCAACGATTTCAGCAGGTTCCGACCGCCCCCTGGGGCGGGCCCTTTCAAGCTCCCTCGCTATGGCCCTTATGGCATCGAACATCCCCTTCTCCTTTCGCTTCGAGCTCCAGTAGTAGGCCTCGTCCCTCGTCCCCCGGGCCATCAGGATTACAACCTTCCCCGGTCTATGCCTGCCGGTCCTGCCGCGCCTCTGGATGCTCCGTATGGCCGAAGGCACCGGCTCGTAGAAAACGACCAGGTCCACCTCGGGAACGTCCAGTCCTTCCTCGCCAACGCTTGTAGCGACGAGGACGTTGAACTCAGCGCGGGAGAAGCGGTCGAGGACTTCCTTCTGCTTCTTCTGGCTCATCCCTTTGTCCTTCCCCCTGCTCGCCTGGCCGATGAACCTCTCGGCCGCGATCCCCATCGCCTCCAGTTCCTCCACTATTCTCCTCCCTGTGTCTCGGTAGTTGGTGAAGACGATTACCTTGGAGTCCGGCTTTCTTTCGAGCTGCCTTTTGACGAGCTCCTTCAGCCGCTCCATCTTCGGATGGTCTACCCCGCTCTCCTTTGCCTGAACGAGGAGGTAAACCACCTTTCTCATGCGCGGGTCTTCCATGAGCTGCTTGCTCGACTTCGCCCGCTTATCCTCCCGAAGCTTCCTGAGGTAGGTGCGCAGGGCGGTCAGCCCCTGAGTCTCGAGGAGCTCGATCGCGTGCTGGAGCTTGACGGCCTTGGCCTGGTGGAGTCTGAGGCGGCCGATCTCATAGTTGCCCCTCGCGACCTCCTGATTGATCTTTGACCCCGCCTGAAGCACTTCCCTCTTTGAGATGTCGGGGGAATAAGTCGAGACGAGCTTGAACTGGGCGAGGGGCTTGAGACTCTCCTTCAGCATCTCGCGGAGGAGTTTTCTAACCTCCTTGTATATCTCGGGCAGCTCGACCTTCACCCACTCAAAGGCAATGCTCTGGACGTAGGGTTTAACGTCGGGGGAAGCCTCGGTTCTCACCTCGACGTGTTCGATGCCGAGGTTTTCCACTATCTCGCGGATCTTATCGGCGTCGCTCCCTGGGGATGCGGTCAAGCCGAGAACCAGCGGGTGCCTGGCGGTTTTGAGGTACTCCCTGGCGATGAAAACGTACGAGTAACCGCCAACAGCCCTGTGGGCCTCGTCGATTACCAGAAGGGAAACGTCCTCCAGCGAAATCCTGCCCGTGAGGATGTCGTTCTCGACGGTCTGGGGGGTGGCGGTGATGATCACGCTCTCCTCCCACACCCGTCTGCGCTTTTCGGGGGAGAGTTCTCCGGTGAGGACGTTTATTCTTTCCTGGGGGAGATTGAAGAGGCGCCTAAAGCTCTCGGCGTGCTGGATGGCCAGGGGTTTGGTTGGCGCGAGCATGAGGACCTTACCGCCGTACCTGGAGAGCCGGTAATCGGCTATGAGCATCGCTATCAGCGTCTTTCCCAGCCCCGTCGGGAGAACGACGAGGCAGCTGGTCTCTTTACAGCGGGCGTAGATTACCTCCTGGTAAACGCGGGGCTCGATGAGGTCTCGGCGAAGGTACATAGTTTAAGCTTGGAGGGAGCGAATAAAAGCTTTCCTGACGTCCCGGGTGGATGCGGGCTTTTCGGACCTAGCAATGAGCATTGCCGCGAGAAGAAGCACTGGAACGAACGGTATCAGGAATCCAAAGCCGAATAGCAGGTAGAGGTTGTTGACCGCGGGAGCGGCTTTAAGAAGCACAAAGACCGCGGGGAAGTATCCGAAAACACTGGAGATGCCTGTTAAGGCGGAGGATGCAAGGATCAGGGCAACACCCAGGGCCGTGAAGAGGGCAAAGCTTCCGAAGAAAAGGGCGGGGTCTGAGATCCTCTGGGCTATGACAGGATTTGCCTCGGAGAACCCTCTACTCACGCCAAACCAGGTTGTAAGCATATCAAGAACCGAAAACGCCACAAAAAATCCTGCGTACACTTTGCCTCGCATCCCCTTCACCACACTGTTATCTACGTCGTTCCCTTTAAATACTTTACTCCGTAGTCAGAACCTACATGTGTACAAACATAGGTACGTACACTGGGAACAGGCAAAGGATTTAAGCCGCTCGCCCCATCGATCACCATGCTCCTCACGAGACACGCAAGGGAAAGGCTGATCAAGAGGCTGGCAAAGAACAGGAAATCCGAGAGATTCTACCCCCAGCTGTGGGCCTTCCTGGACCGCTCGAGGAGGATCGATGTAAACGAGAGGATCGTAATCTTCACGGATGGGAGAAAGAGTCTGGTCTGCTCCAGGCTCGACTGCGAGAGACTTCCACTTGAGGAAATAAAAGAGCGCGTTGGGGGCATCTCTAGAGCCTATGAGTGCGTTTTTCTCGACGGGAGAACCGCCAGAGAAACCATCCCCAGAAAGTTTCTCGAGTCCGTCCCGGACGGCGAGTACTGCTTCTATATCAACAGGGAGAAGAGGAGCCTTTACATAGGCCGCGCCCCGCCGCTGCTTGCGATAACCCTGCGGCCGGCGAAGAAAAGCGAGAGGGAATGCGCGGACTAGGCGCTCTCCGTTCTGGTTAGCCGTGACTTGTGTAGGGCTTGTAAGCCTTGTTACGGCTAACCTTCCACCCTCTCGTCTTCATTGGGTGGCTTTCGGGGGGAACGGTGACTCCCCACATCTTCAGGAGTTTCGACAGTCCTCATTCAGGCTTAACAACCCCACATATCGAGGACTGCCACACCACCCAAAAATAAGGCCCAAAACTATTTAAAAATTACGCAAAACAAAAGAACTCAAACGTTTCGTCGAGTACCACCTACGAAACACCCACGGGCACGACGAATATCTCCCCGAAGGGCTCCTCCTGAATGAGGTCCACCTTCCCCATGTTGGAGAGAAACAGGAGGTAGAGGAAGGTTCTGGCTATTATCTTCGGCGTCGGGTCGAAGACAAGGTCCCAGAAGTTTATGGGTTCCTTGGTCTCCCTGTACATGTCCACGACTATCTCGTGGAGCCGATAGACGTGCTTCTCGATGTCAACGCGGAAGTCATCGACGACGAAGACCTCCTCCTCTATCTCGACCTTCTTTTTCTTCCGCGGCTTTCTCTTCTCCGCCTCCTCAAGGGCATCCATGAGGGCATCCAGGAGGTCGTCGAAGGTGTAGTAGCGCTCCACCCTGCGGAGGGGCGGGGCCAGCGGCTCGACATCAACGTGGAGCTTCTCCTCGTGCTCCTCCTCTTCCTCCTCGTCGCCGTAGAGCAGGGCCTCGCTCTTCATCCTGACGAGTATGGATGCGGCGAGGATGGCCCTGGCGGAGACGCGGAGGTCGAGCTCCTTCATCTCCCTGAGTCTCTCGATGTACTTCTCGGTAAGGTCGACGATGTCGATGTTCCAGGGGTCAACCTTCCCCATGGTGACGAGCTGGAGGAGAATGTCAACGGGCGTTATCTCCTCCTCACGGCGCGATTCCATGGTTATCACCCGCTCAGATGGCCGAACATCTCCGCGTGCTCGGCCTCACTCCTCTTCCTTGCCTCCTCCAGTATCTTCATGGCCTTCTCGAGGCTGAGGGCAACGACGCGCGAGACGCCCTTTCTCATGCTGACGCCTATTATCTTGTCCGCGTTGGCCATCATGACGTCCCTGAGGGTAACGACTATGAACTGGCTGTTTTGGGAGGCCTCCTTGATGAGGTCGGCAACGCGCTTGACGTTGGCATCGTCCAGGTGGGCATCGATTTCATCGAAGAGATAGAACGGCGCCGGTTTGTAGCGCTGGATGGCGAACACGAATGCCAGAGCAGTTAAAGCCTTCTCTCCACCGCTCATGGCCTCTATGCGTTTAACGTCCTTTCCGGCAGGCTTGGCCTCGATTTCAAGACCACCCGCGAAGGGATCGTCCTCGTTCTCAAGGATAAGCCTGGCGCTTCCTCCCGGGGAGAGCTTGGCGAAGAGCTCGGAGAAGTTCTTGGCTATCTCCCCAAGGGTCTGGAGGAAGACCTGTTTCTTCTGTCCCTCTATCTCCTCGATGAACTCTTCTATACTCTCCTTCTCGGCAATGACCTGCTCGCGCTTGCTCTTCAGCTCGAGGTAGCGCCTTTCCACGACCTCGAAGTCCTCAATGGCCTTCATGTTGACCGGTTCGAGGGCGCGTATCTCCTCCTCCATTTTCTCTATCTGCTCGCTCAGGGCGTCGAGCTCCAGAGGAACCTCCTTGATGCTCTTGATGAGCCTGGAGTCGTAGTGCCTCAGCTCATCCCTCTTCTCCCCGAGGGTTGCCTCGTACTGGGCCAGCTTTATCTTGAGCGTGTTGGCCTCTATGCGGAGCTCCTGAAGCTTGGAGCTCAGCTCGTCCTTCTCGGCGCGGAGGTCGATGATCTCGTTCCTGAGCCTCTCGCGTCTCTCACGGAGCTCCTTGAGCTCATCCTTGACGTTCTCCTCCGCCTTTTTGAGCTCCTCCAGCTCGGCCTCAAAGTCGGTTATGGCCCTCTCGTTCTCCTCGATGTTGGCCTTGAGAGCGTTTATCCTGTTGATCAGGCCCTCTATCTCCTCCTCCAGATCCGCCCTCCTCGGGAGCAGCTCCTCGTTTATTCTGACGTCGAGGCCCTCCAGTTTGCTCTCGACCTTGCCGAGCTCCTCGCGGAGCTTGCTTATCTCGGCCTCGACCTCCCTGATCTTCTGGTTCAGTTCCCTGGCCTCCGGGTTCTCCAGGGCCTTCTTCAGCTTCGTCCTCTTCTTCTCCAGCCGCTCAATCCTGCCGCGGAGCTTTGCCATCTCGCCCCGAGTATCATGGATCTTCTTTTCCAGGGCCTCTATGTGGGCCTCGTTCTCTCTGATTTCCTCCCCGAGGGCCCTGTCCTCCGCAAGGAGGCGATCCATCTCACGCTGGGTCACCTGGAGATCCTTGCTCAGCTCACTCCTCTTCATGCGGAGTTCAAAGAGCTCGTTCTGAAGACCCTTGACCTCAACCCTGAGGGCGTTAACGGCCGATTCCAGAGCCTCTTTCTCGCGCTCCAGCTTCTCAACACGCTTCCGTATCTCATCCACGTTGACCCCGAGCTTGCCCCTGGGTCTGTAGTGACCACCGGTTATCGCCCCGCTCCGCTCGAGGAGTTCCCCTCCGAGGGTCACCATGCGGACCTTCCCTATGCCGACGGCCCTGGCCTCATCCATGTCGTTCACTATCAGCGTGTCCCCGAGGGCATGGGCCACCGCGTTTCTGAAGCGCGGGTCGTACTGAACGACGTCCAGGGCCGGAACCCCGAGGGCGGGCTCCCCCTTCATGGAGCGCGGCTTTATCTTGTTGAGCGGGAGAAAAGTCAGTCTACCGAGCTTCTTCTCCTTAAGCAGCTTTATGGCCCTCTCGGCAACGCGGTCGTCCTCAACAACGACGTGGTCGTAGCTTCCACCGAGGGCGACCTCGACGGCCAGGGCGTAGCTCTCATCGCGAACGGTGATCAGCTCACCGAGGGAGCCGTAGAGGCCCGGGATGTTCTGGGCCTTGAGGAATTCTATAGCACGGTTCCCGCGGACCTCGCGCTGCGCCTCGGCTTTGATAAGCTCCTCCCTGGCTTTCGAGAGTTCACCCTCGATCTTCTTGAGCTTTCTGCTCTTCTCCTCCAGCTCCTTCTCGGCCTTCTTTAGCCTCGTCTCGGCCTTTGACATCTTCCCGTCAATCTCGCCGAGCTCGGAGCGCTTCGCCTCCAGAGACCTTCTGGCCTCTTCAATCTGGGCCTTGAGGGAAATCCTTCTGGCGTTGTTCTGGGCTATCCTGCCCTTTGCGCGCTCTATTTCCTCCTCGAACTTCTTGATATCGCTCTCCTTCATGTAGAGCTCCTTTTTGGCCTCCTCCAGCTCCTCGACCACGCGGTCAAAGTCCTGCTTCGCGATGGCAAAATCCCTGTCTATCTCGCCCAGTTTAACAACCAGCTCGTTCTTGATGACTTCCTTCTCCTTTATTTCCGCCATGAGCTTCTCGCGTCTCTTGCTCCAGCGGCTTATGGTATTTCTGCTCTTCTCTATTTCCTCGGAAACCTTCTTGAGCTCCTCCTTTGCCTTGGCAAGGCGGTGCTGGCCGTCCTCGATTTCCTTCCTGGCCAGCTCGATGTTCTTTCCGGCCATCTCTATCTTGGACTTGACCTCGCTTATCTTTCTGGTTACCTCAAGGATGCCGTCCTCGCTCTTTTCCTCGAGCTCCCTCTCAACCGCGTTAAGCTCCTTCTCCCTTGCCACGATCTCCCTGGCGATATCCGTGAGGCGGGCCTCCATGGCGGCTATCTCCGCCTCTATCTCCTTGTCGCGCAGGTTGCTCTCCTCTATCAGGGACTCGAGCTTTCTTATCTCGCCGAGGAGGAGCGTGACCTTCGCCCTCTCGACGCGGTCCTTGAGGTCAAGGTAGCGGAGCGCGTCGTTTCTCTCCTTCTCAAGCTTGTCAAGCTGGGTTTTGACCTCGCGGATGAGCAGATCGACCCTCGCGAGGTTCTCCTCAGCCTGCTTGAGCTCCTTCAGGGCCTTCTCCTTCTTGGCATCGTACTCCGCTATGCCGGAAATTTCGTCTATGAGCATCCTCCTCTCGGTGGGACTCATCTTGATGAACTTGGTAATGTCTCCCTGCAGAACAAGGTTGTAGCCTTCCGGTGAAATCATCGCCGCGCTGAGGACGTCGAGGATGTCGCTTCTGCTGCTCCTCCTGCCGTTGAGCCAGTAGGTGCTCCTGCCGTCGGGATAGACGCGCCGCTTTATAACGACCTCGTCCTCGTCGATGGGAAATCCCCTGTCCTCGTTGTTGAAATACATGGCAACCTCAGCGTACTTTGCCGGCGCTTCCGTCTTGGTGCCTGCGAATATGAGGTCGCTTATCCTCGTGGCACGCATCGCCTTGGCGGACAGGCCACCGAGAACGAAGAGCACGGCGTCGCCGATGTTGCTCTTTCCAGAACCGTTGGCACCGACGATCGCTGTGAATCCTTTGGAAAGCGGAACGACGACTTTCCTGTTACCGTAAGATTTGAAGCCTTTCATTTCAATCTTCTCAATGTACGGCATGCCCTACACCTAAACGGGAGAATGGCAAAGAAGGTTATATAACTTTACTCCTTTTGAAAGCCCCGTCCCTTGGGGCGAGGAGTACTCGGCTGCGTGCTCACTCGACTATCCTGCGGAGGATGTTCAGAACCCTGCTGTCGAGGCCGTCGCTGACGGTGACGTAAAACTCGGAGTTCGTGAGAAGGGTCATGTCCCGAAGCTTGCTGACGAACCTGAGCGTCGGCTCGACCCCGTTCTCTATCATGAGGTACTCTATGGCGTCTAGAATGACGTCCACGTCCTCATCCTGGAGTTGCTCCCACACCATCTGCTCGATGGCATGAAGCTTCGAAGGGGATACTGCGTTAGGGTGGGAGACTTTGGTGATCCACATCAGATAGACGTTGGGACGGCTGACCTCAAAGGGGGGCCTCCGGGTTATGAGAATCTTTCCTTTGTTGGGGTTTTTCTTCAGAATCTCGTCGAGACGCCGATAATCCAGTATCCTTGAGTCTTTCTTAAGGGGTCGCCCCCTAAACCGCATAAGTCATCACTTCGTACGGATTCACTCGATTTTATCCACATCATATTACGGGGCACAGTAAGTTTGTTAATCCGCTTATAAACGTTACTGCGTGAGATTGAACAGACAAATACACGACTCATTGGGTTAAAGGGAAAAGGGGGTAGGGACCTCAAAACCGGGTGGGTTCCTTTATTACTCTTTTCTCTCACACAGTTCGAGAAGCACACCGGTTACGGCCTTCGGGTGAACGAAGGCTATCCTTGCACCTCCAGCCCCAATCCTGGGCTGTTCATCGATCAGCCTGTAACCCTCCCCCTTGAGCTTCTCAAGCTGTCCCTCGATGTCATCAACACCCAGGGCTATGTGGTGTATTCCCTCACCGCGCTTGGCGATGAACTTGGCTATAGGCGAGTCCTCAGCGGTCGGCTCGAGGAGCTCAATCCTGCTCTCGCCGACGTGGATTATCGCGGTCCTCACCTTCTGGTCGGGCACCTCCTCGATCTCCTCCACCTTGAGACCGAGGCCCTCCCAGACTTTGATGGCCTCTTCCAGGTTCTTAACGGCTATACCAACGTGGTCTATCTTCTTTATCATACCTTCACCCCCAGGGCTTTTTCGAGTATCCTATCCGCGGCAGAGTACGGGTCGATCTCGCGCCTCACAACCATCCCTATCAAAGACGAAATCTCTTCCTCGCCGAGCTTCTCCCCCACTATCCTTGATATCCTCCCCGAGACTATCGTCTTGACTTCCTCCTCGGCCCTGAACTGCCTCTTCCGCTCTATCTCCCCGCTCCTCTCAAGGAACTCCCTGTGTTCGCTGATCGCATTCCAGAGGTCGCGTATTCCCCGCATGGTCGTCGCGACCGTCTCCACGATCCGCGGCCGCCAGCCCCGTCTCTCCCAGCGCTCCTTCTCAAGGTCAAGCATCATGTTGAGCTCGAAGTACGTGGCATCGGCCCCCTCCTTGTCGGCCTTGTTGATGACGAATACGTCGGCTATTTCCATGAGTCCGGCCTTTATTGCCTGTATGTCGTCGCCCAGACCCGGGACCGTGACGAGGACGACCGTATCGGCGGTCTTAACGATGTCGATCTCAATCTGGCCGACGCCGACGGTCTCCACAAAGATCACATCACAGCCGTAGGCATCGAGGACCTTGATGGCATCGGCCGTGGCCTTGGCAAGGCCCCCGAGGGAGCCGCGCGTCGCCATACTCCTGATGAAGACGCCCGGGTCAGTCGAATGCCTCTGCATCCTTATCCTGTCTCCGAGAAGGGCGCCGCCGGTGAAGGGTGAGGTGGGGTCTATAGCTATAACGCCGACGACCTTGCCTTCCTCCCTCGCAACGCGGATGAGTTTATCCAGAAGGGTGGACTTTCCGGCTCCGGGCGGGCCGGTGATGCCAACGATGTAGGCGTTGCCCGTGTGGGGATAGATTTTCGAGATTATCTCCCTCGCCTTTTCCTCATCGTTTTCAACGAGGGTTATGAGGCGCGCAGTGGCGCGCTTGTCGCCGGTGAGCATCCTCTCTATGAGACCGTCTAACATCGCCACCACTAGGACAAATTATCCAGGTAAGAAATTATAAAGTTTGCTCAGTTCTCCCTGAATTTCTTCAGCTTCGGCGCGTTCTCGTCTATGAAGCCGATTATATCCTCAATCGGACTGCCGGGGCCAAAAACCCTAGCTACACCCATATTTTCGAGCTGTTCCGCGTCGTCGGGCGGGATTATTCCACCGGCTATAACGAGAACGTCCTCGTTGATCTTCAGGCCGCGCTCTTCGAGGAGCCTGAGTATCTTCGGTATGAGAACCATGTGGGCCCCGGAGAGGATGCTTATTCCAAGGACATCAACGTCCTCCTGAACAACGCTCTCGGCTATCTGCTCGGGGGTCTGCCTGATTCCAGTGTAGATGACCTCAAAACCGGCATCGCGCAGGGCCCTGGCGACGACCTTGGCCCCCCTGTCGTGACCGTCAAGTCCCGGCTTCGCAACGAGAACCCTAACCTTGGAGCGCTCGACCATTTTCACCACCGCCCCACTTTTGTTTCCCGCGGTATTTAAAGATTGTCAAAACTCAAGGTTAAGCTTTACGTTGGATATTTTGTCCAGAAGGCTTTATAACGTCCCCACGAGAGGATAGAGCATGCTCAAGTTTCTCCACGATGCCCACACCCACACCGCCTACTCAGACGGCACGGGATCAATAGCCGACAGCGTGGCCGCGGCGGAGGCGAGGGGGCTGGCGCTGCTCGGGATAACCGACCATAGCCACTACTTCGAACCCGGAACCCTCGGCCGCTACATCAGGGAGGTCAGGTACTGGGGCGAGGACGCGGAGCTGACGATTCTGGCCGGGGTGGAGGGCAACATAACTGCAGGGGGCGTCGATGTCCCGGACTTCATGGCGGAGAAGCTTGACTACGTGATAGCGAGCGTCCACGAGTGGCTCGATAGGCCGGAGGAATACGTGGAACTGGTGAAGCTCGCCCTCGAAGACGACAACGTTGACATCATCGGCCACTTCGGAGCCAGCTTCCCCTACATCGGCTTCCCGTCCGCCGACGAGCTGGAGGAAATACTCGATCTGGCGGAGGCGAGGGGCAAGGCCTTTGAGATAAGCTCCCGCTACCGGGTACCGGACATCGACTTCATCCGTGAATGCATAAGGCGCGGGATAAAGCTCACCTTCGCGAGCGATGCCCACTCACCGAGGGAGGTGGGCGGCGTTTCTTGGAGCGAGAGGATATTCAAGAAGGTGGGCGGGGCGAGGGAAGACCTGCTGTTCGGAGAGTTCCTGTGAGACGTCGCCTTTTGGACTGGATTTCCTGCCTGTGACACCGGCAACCTGAAAAAGCGAGACGAAGCCGTTGGTTCTCTGGGAGTCTTATTGTCTGGGGGGACGTTCCGTCCCCCACACCCCCTCAAACTTCCATTGAGTTTCAGATCAGCTTTTCTCATGAAGTCTCGCTTAGAGTCTTATTGTAACAAGGCCTGAAGCGCTCCTTCTCCCCGTGCGCTGCTCCTTTCAATTCTCCCAGAGTCTTATTGCAACCCAGCCCGCGTGATTGAGTTTAAGTATGACACGCTTGCTTTCAATTCTCCCAGAGTCTTATTGCAACTCAGAGTCCAGCCCGCTGAACTCTATTTCCTCGCGGACTTTCAATTCTCCCAGAGTCTTATTGCAACACCGTCGTGCGCTTCCCCATTAGAACCACCGTAGTACTTTCAATTCTCCCAGAGTCTTATTGCAACTTTTTTGACTATATGCTTTGGTGATTGCTATGCTCGACTTTCAATTCTCCCAGAGTCTTATTGCAACGGTACATTGTGCTTTTCAGCTTGTCCAGGTTCGAAATCTTTCAATTCTCCCAGAGTCTTATTGCAACCAAAGCTGAAGCGGTTGAACTCGGCTTAGAAAAGGCTCTTTCAATTCTCCCAGAGTCTTATTGCAACACAGCAGTTGGAGAAGTTCGCGGCGTGGATTTATATGACTTTCAATTCTCCCAGAGTCTTATTGCAACTTGAGGGCGGGGACATAGAGATCCGCCCTCAAAAACACGGAGGTGGTCGGAATGACTTTCAATTCTCCCAGAGTCTTATTGCAACAGATCCGCCCTCAAAAACACGGAGGTGGTCGGAATGACTTTCAATTCTCCCAGAGTCTTATTGCAACAGATCCGCCCTCAAAAACACGGAGGTGGTCGGAATGACTTTCAATTCTCCCAGAGTCTTATTGCAACACGGACGGCCTCGTGCTCTTCTATGCCCCCGATAGCGCTTTCAATTCTCCCAGAGTCTTATTGCAACCAAAGCTGTGGGCCATTGGGCTCGGGCCAGTCCTCATCTTTCAATTCTCCCAGAGTCTTATTGCAACGCCTGCTTTCTCCTCTTCATCAGCTCCTCATGTAGTGCTTTCAATTCTCCCAGAGTCTTATTGCAACGATATGGCATTTCCTGCCGTCGGAGTAAGAATTATATACTTTCAATTCTCCCAGAGTCTTATTGCAACCCTTATCGATTAGACTCTTCATGACCTCTAGGACCTCTTTCAATTCTCCCAGAGTCTTATTGCAACATGAAGCGCCGCAAGCAGGCTTTAGGGGAGGGCGGCGACTTTCAATTCTCCCAGAGTCTTATTGCAACCATAGGTATCGCCCAGGTTACCAACCCGGCCGCTTGACTTTCAATTCTCCCAGAGTCTTATTGCAACTCTAGATCCTTCGCTTGCGTACTGTGTATCTTTATTACCTTTCAATTCTCCCAGAGTCTTATTGCAACGTTTGAGTTCGACTGGACATTGCTACAGGAGAAGGGCTTTCAATTCTCCCAGAGTCTTATTGCAACGTTTGAGTTCGACTGGACATTGCTACAGGAGAAGGGCTTTCAATTCTCCCAGAGTCTTATTGCAACTAAGTCCAATGTAAACTGCTGAACCAATGAGCAACGTCTTTCAATTCTCCCAGAGTCTTATTGCAACAGGCGAGAATTTTCCCAGTTTCGCCCAGTAAAGCTTTGAGGGGCTTCCAATATTTAAGTCTTTCTGGAAATCCCCGCCAGGGGAACCGCGGCAGGCGTTCAATTCTGGCAGTCCGAGGAGTCCCCGGAGCCATTGGATGGGCGGAACGGCCGCAATCCTTGGGCGAACAAAGATGTGCACGGGATTTCCCCTGGCTTCAAAGGGCTTGGAATTTAAAATGGGCAAACAAACCATCCACAAATCAGAAAAGACCGGATTATGGTGGAGCTATGCATGTTCCCGCCCCCGTGCTGCCTGTGTTCCAATTTCCGAAAAAATTTCGTTATAATGCCGTTGGATAATGGTAACCTGTGGGTACAGTTCTTGGCCCCAAACAATCGCCTTCCATGGGATGGAGAAAAGAACTTTCAGAAATTCCAGCAGTTATGGCGGAGAAAACTTAGAACAGCGAAACCTCAACGTGATAGGACCTCAAATCCCAGCTCCCTCAGCTTCCAGATTATCTCAAGCGGGAAGCCGACGACGTTGTAGTAGTCCCCGCGGATCCACTCGACGAAGAGGCCCGCCTTCCCCTGTATGCCGTAGGCCCCTGCCTTGTCCATCGGCTCTCCGGTGTCGATGTACGCCCCGATGATATCGTCGTCCAGCTCGCGGAACTTGACCTCCGTAACGGCAACCCCCGAAATCTCCCGGCCCTCGTGGATTATGCAGTAGCCCGTCGTGACCCTGTGGACCCTCCCGCTGAGGAGCCTGAGCATCTCAAAGGCCTCCTTCCTGCTCCCGGGTTTGCCGAGGATGTGGCCGTCTATGCTGACGACGGTGTCGGCGCCTATGACGGTTCCGCCCACGCGGCCGTGCACTTCCCTGGCTTTCCTCCTCGCCAGCTCGAGCGCGTACTCGGCGGGGTTTTCTATGCTGCACTCCTCGCTCGCATTGCTCGGAATAACCTCGAACTCCCGTATGAACCTGGCGAGTATCTCCCGCCGCCTCGGTGAAGCAGATGCCAGAACCAGCATGGTATTCCCTTCCGGAAAGGGTTAAAAAATCTTGCGAGACGGGTTCACTCCATCCCCTCAACCTTTCTCTCCAGCGCCTTTATCTCGCCCCCGGGTGGAGATATCAGCCATCGACGGCATCCTCCCGGCCTTTTATGGATTCCAGCTCCGTCCTCAGGGATTCGAGCTTCTCGTTGAACTCCCTCCTCATCTCCCCCATTTTCCAGACGACGGTGCCAAAGGCGATGACGAGGAGACCAAGCCCCAGGGCACGGCCCTCTGTTATCAGAATACCCGCCAGCCCAAGGGCGCTCAAAACGGCACCGAGCGTTTCAAGGGGGTCGTACCTCTCCCCCACTGCTTACCACCATGGAAAAGAAGAAAGCAAACTATAAAAAGTTTACTCAGGCGGTCGCCCAGATGGGTATCCCCGCCTCAAGGAGCCTCTTGAGTTCCTTGCCTATGGGCGTGCTCTTGCTGACCTTCACAAGCCCTTTCTTGCTCGGCGTTGCTGTAAAGACGTACTGCTCCCCGCCGTAGAACTTGAGCGGCCTCTTCGCGTAGTCCGGCGAGACGCGGAGGACTATGGTTTTCTTTTTCTCTTCGATCTCCACGGGGAGCTTCTCCTTGGGCTTGGCTTCCTCGCGCTCGGTGAAGCTCTTGACGTCGATGCTTATCCCTATCCTCTTCTCCAGCTCGGTGATTCTCTTGCCCTTCTTTCCGATTATTGCGGGGATGTCGAACTCGTCCGCATAGATCACCGCCTTGTGGGGACTGACTATCTCGACCTCCGCATAGACATCGGGCAGGAACTTCTTTATCTCCTGCTTGAGCCTCTTCTCCGCGAGTTTTAGTGCGGGGGCCTTCTCCTCCTTTTTCACCGGGACGACGCTTATCTCCTCGCCGTAGGTGTATATCTCGTACTCGAGCTCGCCGGTCTCAAAGTCGCGGACCTCGATGACGGGCCTGGCGAGGTCCTCCTCCCTCATGCCGCTCGGCACCTTGACGAGGTACTCCAGCGTGAGAACCTTCGCGACCCTTCCTGCCTTGATGAACAGGACCGTGTCAACTATCTGGGGAATCATTCCCAGCTCGACCCTTCCGATGAACCTCTGGACAGCGTCTATCGGCTTCGTTGCGTGGACGACACCGACCATCCCGACGCCGGCGAGCCTGAGGTCGGCGTAGATCTTAAAGTCGCTCGTCTTCCTCATCTCGTCGAATATCGTGTAGTCCGGCCTGACGAGGAGCAGTATATCGCCGGTCAGCTCCATCCTGCCGCTCAGGGCCGTATACTGGGTGATTTCCTCGCCCACCTGGAGATCGCGGGGCTTTTCCATGGTCTTCACTATCTTACCCATGCCCGCGTACCATTCCGCCAGGGCCTGGGCAAAGGTCGTCTTGCCCTCACCCGGCGCTCCCGCTATGAGTATGCCCTCCGCCTTGTCCGCCAGCCTCTCCAGGAGCTTTTCACTGAGCTCGTACTCCTCGATGCTCAGCTTCCTGACGGGTCTGACTGCCGTTATCTCTATCCTGTCCGCAAAGGGCGGCTTGGCGATGACTATCCTGTAGTTGCGGAGCTGGACGACGGTGGCGCCCGGTTCGTCGAGCTCTATGAAGCTCTCGGGGTCGCGCCTAGCCCTCTCCACTATGTCGTCCGCTATCTCCTCAAGCTCCCCATCGCTCAGAACCTCATCGCGGACGGGCACGAGCCTCCATTCGCCGGGCCGACCCTTCTTTGCGAACGGCCTCATGCCGCCCTTGAGGTGAACGCTCATTGTGGTCTCATCGAAGAAGTCCTCGAGGCGGTGCTGTACCTCCTTCTTCGCGGTCAGATAGACCACGTCTATGCCCTTGGCGATGGCCACGTCCCTCTGAACCCTGTCGCCCGTGATGAGCGTCGCTCCGAGGGCCTGTGCGGCCTCACGAACCATGCTGTCTATCTCGCCGGACTTCGCCCTCCGTATCTGCCAGAGCTCGGGCCTCTCGCCGTAGAACTCGAGGAGGATTCTGTCACTGTCCGCCATCTCGCGGAGTTTTTTGAGCTCTTCGAGGCCCACGTGGCCTATGGCCTTTCCCTCGTTTGCCTGGTGCTCTATCTCGGCGATGACGGCTTCGGGAATGACAACCTTGACCTTCTCGCCAAACGACGAAAGGAACTGCGTGAGCCTGCCATCGACGATAACGCTCGTATCTGCAACGAATACTTTCATCTCTCCCACCCCTTTTCTCTCTCAACGTCCTCTGCGGCTAAAGGTTCATAAAGGTTTAGCCGAAAATAGGATGGGTGGGACGATGGGAAGGCTTATCTCAATAGCCTCCGGCAAGGGGGGCACCGGAAAAACCACCACGACCGCGAATCTCTCCATAGCACTTGGTAAAATGGGATACAAGGTCTGTGCCGTTGATGCGGATTTAACCATGGCCAATCTAAGCCTGGTTATGGGAATAGATGACGCTTACACGACGATCCATGACGTCCTCTCCGGCAGGACGGATATAAACAACGCCATATACGCCACGACCTACGAGAACGTCCACGTTATTCCCGCCTCTATAGACTGGGAGCACGTCATCCGGGCGGACCCAAGGAAGCTTCCCGAAACCATAAAACCCCTCAAAAAGAGTTTTGACTTCGTGATAATCGACTCCCCCGCGGGGCTCCAGATGGACGCCATGAACGCCATGATGAGCGGGGAGGAGGTTCTGCTCGTCACGAACCCCGAGATATCCTGCATCACGGACACGATGAAGGTGGGGATGGTTCTCAAAAAAGCCGGCCTCGTGGTTCTGGGCTTCGTGCTCAACCGCTACGGCAGGAGCGATAACGACATCCCGCCCGACGTAGCGGAGGAGGTCATGGAGATTCCCCTGCTGGCGGTTATCCCGGAGGACCCACCGGTAAGAGAGGCGACGCTTGAGGGCATTCCCGTCGTCGAGTACAGGCCGAACTCTGCCGGTGCCCGGGCATTTATGGAGCTGGCGGAGAGGATAACCAGGATAGCCGGTCTCAAGGCAAAAGTGATGGTGTGATTTATCCGTTCCATTTCAAACTCGCTGAATTCCATGCGGAGGTGAGATTGTGAGGCCGAAGGTCTTCATCACCCGTGCAATTCCCGAAAACGGCATCGAACTCCTGAGGGAGCACTTTGAGGTCGAGGTCTGGGAGGACGAGCACGAGATTCCGAGGGAAGTCCTGCTCAAGAAGGTTCGCGACGTGGACGCCCTCGTTACCATGCTGAGCGAGAGGATGGACGCTGAAGTCTTTGACAGCGCCCCCAGGTTGAGGATAGTGGCGAACTACGCGGTCGGCTACGACAACATAGACGTTGAGGAGGCAACGAGGCGCGGGATATACGTCACCAATACCCCCGACGTCCTCACCAACGCCACCGCTGACTTCGCCTGGACGCTTCTGCTCGCCGCCGCAAGGAGGCTCATAGAGGCGGACGGGTTCATCCGCTCAGGCGAATGGAAAAAGCGCGGTATAGCCTGGCACCCGAGGATGCTGCTGGGCCACGACGTTTACGGAAAGACCATCGGCATAGTCGGCTTCGGGAGAATCGGCCAGGCGATAGCAAGGCGCGCCGGGGGCTTCGGGATGAGGATACTCTACAGCTCAAGAGCGAGGAAGCCGGAGGTAGAAAAGGAACTCAACGCGGAGTTCAGGCCCCTCGACGAGCTCCTGCGCGAGAGCGACTTCGTGGTTCTGGCCGTCCCGCTGACGAAGGAGACCCACCGCATGATAGGCGAACGGGAGCTTAAGCTCATGAAGCCCACCGCGATACTCGTCAACATAGCGAGGGGCAAGGTCGTCGACACGGAGGCGCTCGTAAAGGCGCTCAAGGAGGGCTGGATAGCCGGTGCAGGCTTGGACGTCTACGAGGAGGAGCCGTACTACCACGAGGAGCTCTTCAGCCTCGACAACGTGGTTCTGGCCCCTCACATAGGTAGCGCCACCCATGGTGCCAGAGAAGGCATGGCCGAGCTCGTGGCCAGGAACCTCATAGCCTTCAAAAACGGTGAGGTTCCGCCCACGCTGGTCAACCGGGAGGTCATGAAAGTTAAGGAACCGGGGTTTGAGTGAGCCGACCGGCGATGAGGACGACACCCTCGTCTGATCCGTGATGAGCTGGACCCGTGGCTGAGCCTAAATGAGGGCCTTGAACCTCCTCGCGTCCCTGCACATGTCCGAGTTGTTGAAGAAGACGAAGCCCTCCCCGCGGTTCCAGCCGAGAACCCTTTCCCTTATCTTCTGCAGCTCCCCGTCGCCGTAGGAGTGTCTGTAGATTATCCTCCCGTTCTCGTAGCGGCCGTGCAGGCGGTAGTAGTTCGTCTCCCCGTTATGGAGAGGAATCCTCACGAGCGGGTCGGTAACGTCTATAACGTCGAACTCCCTGACGAAGCGCTTAATTCCCTTCTCGCTCCAGCCGCGGAGCTCAACAGCTATTTCGAAGCCCCCTCTGTCTATCCTCGCAAAGAACTTCTCCGCGTTGGCGAAGCTCTCCTCGCTCTCCCTGAAGCTCCTCGGCAACTGGATTAAAATAAAACGTGCCCCTAAAATCTCGGCCTCCCTCAGCGTCAAACGCCAGAAGTGGAGCACCTCGCTCGTTGGCCTGAGCAGGCCGACTTCCCTGCCCGGCTTTACGTTGCTCCTGCGCCACGTCGGGCTGTTCGGCGGGTGCGTCACGCCCTGGAAGGCCTTGATGGCAAAGGTGAAGCCCCCTGGAGCTTCCTTCCGCCAGCGTTCGAGGGTTTGTTCCCTTAAAATTCGATAGAAGGTTTGCTGCACCTCTATCGCGTCGAAGTCGCGGTAGTACTTCGCGTGGCCCTCGCAGAAGCCGCATGTTCCGACCCGTATCATCTCCCTCACTCCAGCGGCTCCCTCCCGTAGCGCAGGAAGCTCAGGAACCGTTCATCCTCTCCCACCAGCGCGCTCAGCACCGCGCTCACGTATGCGTCGAACTCCTGCTTTTTGATGACCACTGAGTGGTGGGCGTACTCCAGTGGGATGACGTATTCATCCTCTGCGACGGAGAGGATATTTGCAAGGGTTCCCTCGAAGTCCTGCCTTTCTGGTACCTCAAGAAGGTATATCAGCCCCCTTTCGGCGAAGCGGACGTATGCCGGTCTTATCCGGGCTCCGAGTATCTTACCGTCCTTCATGATGAGGATTTCCTTGAGGCTCTGGAGCTTTCCGTGGTGCATCAAATCGACGACCAGCTTTGGAAAGGCCTCCTTGGGCTTTTCGAGGTACCTGAACTCCAGGTAGCCGCTCTCGTCCGAAAGCGAAGCCACAACGGGGGTATCGACTATCATCGGCGCTCCCTTGAGCTTCTCCTTCTCCCTCTCCCTGACCGTCTTAACGACGTCGGACTTGTAGAAGGTCTTAGCTACCGCCGCTATCCTGCCCCCGAGGAGCCTGTCCAGTGCGTGGAGGTACTCTAGGTACTCGAAGAGGACTATAAGATCCTCCTTGTCGTTGACCCACCAGAAGCTCTCCCTTATACTCCTCGCACCCCTTTTCATAAGCATTGAGAATATCTCCTCCCCGTTCCAACCCCTTGAGGGAAGGGAAAAACCGTTGAGCACGCCGGTTTTCTCCAGCTCCTCCCTCCACTCAACCCACTGTTCGTCGAGGAAGTCAAGGAACTCCAGGGCCGCTTCGAGGAGCTGCTTTCCGTGCCGGCTGTAGAGTTCCCTCGTCGTCGAAGATGCGTAAGTGGGAGGTGTGATTATGGCGCTGCTTATCGTGCCGTCCATGAGCACCAGATCGGCGCCGAGTTCGAGCATCATCGCGCCCATTCTCTTCTCCAGAATGTCCATATGAATCCTGACCCTCTCCTCGACGTTCTTGTAGGGAAAGACCATGCCGATATCGTTCCAGTAGTAGAGCCTCTCACCTATCGCAGAGGCCGAAACGGCGTAGATTATCGCCCCGCTGAGGCGCTTCATCATTCTGCTGCCATCGATCGCGTAAACGTTCCCACCCCTTGGAGCGGGCAGGGGCTTCCAGGAGAAGTGTTTCGCCACTGCGCTTCTCAGCCTCTCGACGTCCCTGAGGCTCCTGAGGAGAAAGTTCCTGATCTCCTTGATATGAACATCGCTAATACGCTCCAATGCTCTCCACCTCCACGCGGCTCTTGCCGCCGACGTTCAGGACCCTTATCACGTAGTCCGCCGCGTCCTTCAGCTCCTCGTCGTGGGAAACGATTATGACCTGCGGTATCTTCCTCAGCTGGCTCGATATTATCTCCACGAGCTTCTTCCTGCGCTCCTCATCCAGGAAGGGCGTGGGCTCGTCCAGGATCAGAAGCTCAAGGTTCCCCACCTTGTAGAGCGAGAGCGCCAGGCGGAAGGCCAGTCCGAGCGCTATTCTCTCCCCACCGCTCAGGAATTCCAGACCGACCTCGTTGCCGGCGTAGAGCACCTTCAGCTCTATCCGCTCCTTTCCGAACTTCTTCTCGCGTTTGAGCTTTATCCCCTGGTACTTGCCCTCCGTCATCTCCGAGAAGGTCTCGCCGGCGAGCTTCTGTACCTCCTCGAGCCCCCTGAGTTCCTCCTCGGCCTTGAGCCTCGCCACCTTCTCCTTGAACGCGGTCATGTCTGCCATAGCCTTCTCGACGGTCTCCAGCTCCTTTTCGGCCCCTTCTATCTCCTTCCTCTTTGCCTTCAGCTCGTCGAGGAGCTTCATTACCTCGTCCCTCAGCTCTTCAGCGCCCTTGAGCTCCGCCCTGGCTTTCTCAAGTTCCCTCGCGGTCGCCATGTACCTCTTCTCGGCCTCGGCGTAGGCTTCCTCCGAGAACTCCCGCGAGAGTTTTTCCATCTCCGCCCCCAGCTCCCTGAACTCCCCCTCCAGTTTTCTGAGGGCCTCGATGCTCTCATCGAGCCTCCTCTCCAGGAGGGAGAGCTTCTTCTTCGTCCTCTCAAGCTGGACCGGGACGTCCTTGAGCGAGAGGTACTCGCGGTAGGCTGGCTCGAGCTCCTTCATCCTTTCCTCGACAGCCTCGAACGAGCCGAAGCCCTCGTTCTCCAGCCTTTCCATTATCCTCCTCGTTTCCCTGCCTATCTCCTGGAGCTTTTTCTCTATCCTCCCCAGCTCGTCTTTTGCTTTCTCAAGCTCCTCAAGCTCCTCTCTGAGGTACCTCAGCTCCTTCTTTATCTCGATGAGCCTTGCCTTGGCCTTTTCAAACTCCTCCGCGGCCTTCTCGAGTTCCTCCAGGTCGTACTTCGCCAGCTTCTCCTCGACCTCCCTCAGGAGGTCCGCCGTCTTCTTCAGCATTATGAGCTTTGACTCCCTCTTGATAACTCCCTTGAGCTCGATTTCCCGTTCATTGAGCTTTTTGAGCTTCTTTGATAGCCTATTCAGCTTCTTCTCGATGGAGGTTATCTCGGCGTCGTACTCTGCCCGTATCTCCTCCTCGTCGTGCTCCTCGATGGGCCTCTTGCACAGCGGGCAGACCCTGGCGCCTTCCAGCTTCGAGAGGTTCTCGGTTAGGCTTTCCTTCAGTCCTTTGAGAGTCGCGATCTCCTCCCTTATCCCGGTCACTTCCTTGCGGAGGTTCTCAAGCTCCTCTTTGGCGTTCTCGACAGCTTTTAGCTCCTTTTCCAGGCTCTCGGGGGTGACCCCTGCCCGCTCGAGTTCTTTCAGATACCTCTCCGCCTCGGCCTTCCTCTGGAGGGCGCGCTGGTAGAGGCCGTTCTTCCTCTTCAGCTCCTCGTAGGTCTCGCGGAGGGACTTTTCCTCCCCTTCGAGCTCCGCTATCTTTGCAGAGACCTCATCGATCCTGGCAGCTCTCTCTTCGAGGGCCTTTCTCTTCTCCGCCAGTCTTGCTTCGGCGGTTTCAAGCTTTGATAGCTCGTCCTTGAGGGAGAGGAGCGACTTCAGCTTCAGGTACTCCTTTTCGAGGGGCTCGAGCTCTCTGAGGCGTGCGAGTTTCTCCTCAAGTTCTCCTATCTCTCTCTTCACTTCCTCGATCTGGGCCCTGTAATCCTCTATTCTACCTTTTTCTGCCTTTATCCTCTGCTCCAGGACTGCCCTCCTCTTCTCCAGCCCCTCAAGCTCACTCTTCAGGGCCTTGAGGCGCGAGTAATCCTCCTCCGCTTTCCTGAAGGCACCTTCGAGTTCTCCAACTCTCTTCCGGAGCTCGCTTATCCTCCTCAGCGTCTCGGAGAAGCGCCCCTGAGCCTCGCGGAGGTTCTCCTCCACCTCGGCCTTTCTCTCGATGAGCTTCCTGAGGTAGTCCCTCCTCCGCTTGAGTTCCCTTATCACGTCCGCCGCGTTCCTCTCGGCGTTCTCGTAGTCCTCTATGCCCAGAACCTTGCGCAGAACCTTTTCCATTACCTCGCGGTTCGTGATTATACCCTCTATCTCACCCTGCCTTATGTAGAGCGCGTTGGTGAATACCTGGATCGGGTAGACGTTCCTCTCGACCCAGCGCGCCACGTCGGAGCTCTTCTCCGCTATCGTTTCCCTGTCCTCAAGGAGCTCGCTCTTCTTGGAGTCCCTGACGATTCTGTAGCTCTTTCCGTTGTGCTCGAACTCCAGTGTTAATCCCAGTCCCCCTGTCGAGCCGACGCGGGTGTTTGCCTGAAGGTAGCCCCTCGGGAAGCTCGGGTGCCCCATGTAGAGGGCCGCGAAAATCGCCTCGAGGATCGAGCTTTTGCCGGCGCCGTTCTGGCCTATCAGCAGGTTTATGCCGTCGCTGAACTCCACTTCGCTCATCTCGTGTGCCCTGAAGTTCCTGATCTTTATCCTCCTTATCCTCATTGCCCACCCCTCCTGAGCCACGCGTCGAGGCTCGATGGGTTTTTGGGTTTAGAAACGGGTTTGGGTTTCTTGGGGGGCTCTTTTTCCCGATCTTTTTCCGGTTTGGGCTTCTCTGGCTTGGCGGTGCTCTCAGACACCTTTTCCCCGGGCCCTTCCTTCCTTTCAGTCTCCAGAACTTTCCGAGCTTTTTCAGGGATTCCCTTCTCGTACCTCCCAATCAGCCAGGAGACGAACTCGGTGAGCCCCTCGGAGAACTCCTTCGGGGAGACCCTCAGGTTCAGTAGGAGCTCCCTCTCCCATTCTGTGAACAGCTCCTCTTCGCTCAGCCTCTCCTTGGAAAGCACCGTCTCCCCGACAACCCTGCTCCTGAAGGTGTAGTACCTTATCCCCGAATCTTTAAGGAGGTCGTTGAACTCGGCCAGGCTCACCCCGCCCTTAATCGTCCCTTCGAGCGTTATAACCGCTATCGCGTCCTTCGGGACGAGCGAGGCGGCCTCCTCAACCCTCTTCCTGAGCTGGGACTTGCTATCCCCCTCCACCCTGATCGAGTAGAACGGCCTCGCATCGACTTCTACGAACTCCGGCTGAAAGTCCTCGACGATGTAGAACCCCTTCGGCCCCTCTCTGCTCTCCATTACCTTCGGCTTTTTGTCCCTCAGAGAATAGCGGATTATATGGCTCGCCTCCCTTACCTCCGTCCTCTCCAGCGAGCCCGGATAGACCAGAGGCCCGCTCAGGCCCGTCTGGCCAGTCTCGGCTATCCTCCTCACGTGGATGTGGCCGAGGGCGTAGTAGGAAAAGCCGTCGGGAAGCTCGTTGAGCTTCAGGTCAAAGGCGTCCTGGTAGGGCGTGTCCTTTGCGAGGTAATCGACCGCCTGGTGGAGCATCAGGATGCCCTTCTTTCCCTTGAAGAGTGCCTTGAGAACGTTTACAGCGCCGTCCTGCCTTATGAGCTGCCAGCGGGTGTTGTGCCTGAGGCCGTGGATTTCAACGTCCCCGACCTGTCCCCAGACGAGGTAGCGGTTTTCACTTATTTTCCTGCTCCTCTGGAACTCACCCTCCCTTGGCTCCCTCTTCAGCCCGACGGTGTATATCAGCCCGAGATGCTCAAGGAGGTCGAAGACTGAGGTTTCCCTTATGGTCTTGTCGTGGTTGCCCTCTATCGCGAAGACCGGGATTCCCTTCCGCCTCGGGAGCTCAAGGACCTCAACCGCGTCGCGTATCGTCCTTGGGGACGGCCGGCTCACGTGGAAGAGGTCGCCGGCGATGAGTATGAAGTCCACCCTGGCTTTCACGGCCTTCTCGATGGACTCCCTGAAGACCTTGAGGTAGTCGTCGTAGCGGAAGGGCTGGTTGAACTGCTCCCTGCCGAGGTGGACGTCAGCGATGTGCGCGAACTTCATGGCTCATCACCGACTTCACAGCGGGAGGGCCTCTATGGCCTCCTCCTCGGTTATCTCCTCTTCCTCGTCCCTCCCCGCGAGCCACTCGCCGACGATGTCTATGTCCCCGCCGCCGTAGTGGCCGTTCATGTCCCTCTCGAAGCTGTATATCTTCACCATCGCCGGGATCGTTATCGCGTAACCCACTAGGACGGCCTCGCCAACGCCGAGGGAGGCAATGTCGCTCAGCAGATCCTCGCTTATCTGCTCGCTCGCCTGCTGGACGTAGCGCTGGTCGTTCGGCTCGACGAGCTTGAGGATTATCTTGGTGTTCGTCTGGCTGAGTATGTCGTCGTCCAGCTTCTTCGGCCTCTGCGACACTATTCCGAGGCCCACGCCGAACTTCCTGCCCTCGCGCGCTATCTTGCCGAGCCACAGAGTTGCGGGGTTCTTCTCTCCCCTCGGCGCGAATATGTGTGCCTCCTCCACTATGATCAGCACGGGCCTCGTTAAAGCTGGATACCTCTCGGAAACCTCCCTGACGAGGGCCCTGTCGTTGGTTCTGACGCCCTTAACGTAGTCTATCCTGTTCTTGAGGATTCCGCGGAGGACGAAGCTCGCCAGCGTTATCATCTGCTCCTCTTCCATTCCGCTGAGGTCTATAACGTTCACCATCCCCGGCCTTATCTCGCTCAGCACGTTGACGGGGCTTATGAACTCGCCGAAATTGGCCCTGAGCTCGCTGAGGTAGTCCTTCAGCCTTATGAGGGCCTCTATGTCCCTTGACTGTATTTTCCTCGGCGTCTCTATGCCCTTCTCGTCGTAGTAGTGGATGATCTTGTCGTCGGTGTTCTCGTAAACCCTTATCCACTCCTCTATCTTGTCCTCCATCTCGTGGATGAAGGCAATTCCGCCGACGACCTGTCCTTTCCTCCGCATCTCCTCCCTGACCGTCCTGTAAACCAGTCCCAGGAAGCGTCTCTGCAGACTGGCGTTTTCAGCTATCCCGAGCAGTGTGGCGAACTCGCTGAGCCTTATCCTCCCAGGATCTATCGTGGCCTTTATCGGGTGCACGCGCGCGCCGGGCCAGCTCAGCCTCCGGTATTCCCCGTGGGGGTCGAGAATAACAACCGTGGCGTTGACGTTGCTCACCAGCTCCTTCGTGAGAACCGCTATCGTGTTGGACTTTCCTGCACCAGTGACGGCCAAGACCGCGAAGTGCCTCGAAACGAGTTTGTTAGCGTCCAGCCCCACCTCTATGTTCTCCCTCGCGATGAGCCTGCCGAGACGTATGTGCCCTTCCGAGAAGATTTTCTGGAGGTCCTCGTCCCTCGCCAGGTAGACCTTCTCGCCTGGCTTTATCGGGACGCGGTTCGGGGCGGGCTTCGTCAGAAACTCACCGTCGTGCCTCCTCAGCACACCGAGAACCTTCGCCGTCGCCAGGATCGCCTCGCTCTTGTCCAGGACGCCCTTTGAGAATACGTTCACTGTCTTCTCAACGTAATCGTAGCTTCCCCTGCCTGCTTCCATCAGCCAGTTTATGTTTCTAATCGACTTCAGAAGTGCTAAAACCTCGTCACCGTCCCGGTTTTTAACGACCAGAAATTCCCCGAAGCGGGGCAGCTCGTTCCTCGGGTTCACTATGAACGTGAAGTGATCCGTGCTTGATTCGCCAAAAACTATTCCAACGGCACCGTTTCCGACCATATTACCACCCTGAGTTGATTGGAGAGGGATGAACAAAAACCTTTCGCCGGCCAAAACCCTAAAAGGCCCCGAGTGCTATCTGGTAACATGAGCGAAATCCCCTATGAAAGGATTCTCCTGGTTACGGGCAGGCTCGCGGAACCCCTCGTGAGGAAGTACGGAGAAGGCTGCGACGTCTTCGTTACGCCGGTCAGCGTTGCCGCCTTCCTGACTCCCGAGATGATAGCGGGCTATCTAAAAAAGGCCGGTATAAAGAGTGAGGATTACGACCTAATCCTAATCCCTGGCCTCGTTCGAGGTTCAGCCCGACTTATCGAGGACGAACTCGGAATCCCCGCCTTCAAGGGCCCGAGGAACGCGATGGACCTTCCCCAGACGCTTAAAGCCCTGGGCAAGGGCTTCAAGCTCAGCAAGGGGGTTCCGGCTGACGAGCTCTTCTCCTTCGATGCCCTCAAGAGGGTTGAAGACATCAGGAACAAAACGGGGAATCGGCACTACATCGAGAAAGCCCTCAAAAGGCCGTGGAACGTCCTAATTGGCAACCTTCCCGCGGGAAGGGACTTTCCGGTGAGGATTCTGGGGGAAGTGGTGGATGCCCCAAGGCTCGGCCTTGATGGTGTGGTTGAGAAAGCCTTCTACTACCTCCGGGAGGGGGCGGATATAATCGACATTGGCATGGTCGCCGGCGAGACAAACCTGGATTTCATTGATCTGATTCCAGAAGTCCGCGAGAGGCTGAAGAGAGAGGGCTTCGACGTCCCGATAAGCTTCGACTCCCTCAACGCGAAGGAGCTCGAGAGAGCCCTTGATTATGCGGACCTATTCCTGAGCGTTGATGAGGGCAACATTGAGGAGCTTGTAACGGAAAAGCCCGTCGTTTTAATCCCGACCAACCAGAGGAAGGGCTTTTTCCCGGCCAAACCGGCTGAGAGGGTCGAATTCCTGGAAAACCTCAAGGAGAAGGCCCTCGATTTGGGCTACGGAACGGTAATTCCCGACTTAATCCTTGAGCACGTCCCCCATCTGGCGCGCTCAGTCACGGCCTTCCAGCTCTACCGCGAGAGGAATCCAGACGACGTTCTTTTGGCCGGCGTTGGCAACGTGGTTGAACTCTACGATGCCGACAGCGTCGGAATGAACGCCCTCCTTGCCGGAATCTCTAAGGAACTCTCAATAAACCTCCTCCTCACGACCGAGACGAGCGCCAAAGCCAGGGGTTCTGTGAGGGAGCTGAGGAGAGCAATCGACATGAACCTCTTTGAGATGCCAAAGGATCTGGGCTTCGACCTGCTTCTCCTGAAGGAGAAGAGGGCAGCGGCCTGGCGGTTTGAACCGACTGGAGAGGTGGTCGAGGCAGAGAAGAGGCCCGTTGAACTTGAACCCATCTACTTTCGCGTCTGGGTCGAGGAAGGTAAAATCTGGGTGAACGCCCACCGGGGAACCGAGGCCGTTCTTACGATAGTCGGCGACGAACCGAACGCGATAATCGACACGGTTCTTGAGCGCTTTGAGATAAGCCCGAGGCATGCGTTCTATCTCGGCCGGGAGCTTGAGAGGGCCTATACGGCGTTGAAACTGAGGAGGAGCTACGTTCAGGAGGTTGAGCTTTTCCCCGACTTCTACTGGAACAAATTTGTATAACTTTACCCATCTCTTTTATGGACGATCGTTACATAAAAGTGTATTTACATGCACACTTTTGACAAAAGAACCACGAGGGAACTCGACGGGGGAGGAGCCTTGTTGGCCTCGGATTGAACCCAAAAAGCATTTTAAACTTGTTTTCAGAGGGCAGTTGAATGGGCTCCTCTGGCCGGTTCTTCTGACTTTTGGATGGTTTTTCGGGGAGTGCGGTGCAGTAAAAATCCCTAATTGGACCGTTTTTCCAAAACCCTTTTCTGACTTTCTCCAGTCACGAATTCCACGGTTTATCCTGTGTGTTTTCTGGGGTTGGGGCTTTAAGAGGCCTTCAACGGTAGTTTTACAATGCCCTGTGGTTCCAAAGACGTCCCCAGAATCCTCTTCTTCCAAGGCCTTTCGGGGGACAAAATTTATATAATAGTTCGTTCTTCCTTCCATTGTCCAAAAGGGCGAAAAAATGGACAGCTTCAGAACAAGCTTATGCTTTGGAAACAGAATCTTGCCCTTCTTGGTAACTCTGGCGGTCTTTATCTCGTTTCAGAACCAGCTATGCTTTGAGAACAGTACTCGTCGTGTGACGATGCCAACCCGCCGACCCTATGGGCGAACCGATTTTTCGAGAGGAGTTTTTGAGTTCTGTAAAATGGGCTTGGGCCGAACCTGAAACCGGGTTTAGAAAACATCGGGGCAAGAACGGAAAGCGAATCACTGGAGGTTCCGCATCGCCGGCTTCCTGAAGAGCTCATCCAGCTCCGCCCGTCTGGCCCGCACCCGCTCGTGGAGCCTCGCCACGCGCTCGTCACCGGGATATTTCATCATCAGGGTTGTGGTTATGCCCTCCAGGAAGCCGAGTATCGAGACTTTTATGAAGTCCTCGCCCTTCTTGCTCTCCAGCCCCTCGTTGAGGGCCACGAACGAATCGAGCCTCGCTATTAGCGCCCCCTCCCCAAGCTCTTCCAGCAGGCTTCTGACCTCCGCCACCTCGGGTATATCGATCGTCATACCATCACCTCACAGCTTCAAATTGAAGAACCTCACCGCGTTCCTCTCGGTGACCCTCTCGACTTCCTCGAACCCCAGCCCCTTAAGCTTTGCCACCTCTTCAATGGCAACGCGGACGTTGCACGGCCTGTTTCTCTCCCCCTTGATGGGACTCATGTAGGGAGCGTCCGTTTCCACCAGTATATTTTCGATTTCAAGGGCCTCTGCAGCTGCCCTGACTTCCGGGATGAAAACTATCCCCGTGTTTATCCCTATGGGGTGTTCGTTCTCTACTATCTCCCCCGCCAGCTCAACGCTTCCCGCGAAGGAGTGGAAGTACGCCCTAACGCCCGCGCGCTGAACCATCTCAAAGGCCTCCCTTTCGGCCTCGCGGGCGTGTATCACCACGGGAAGCCCCAGTTCGAGGGCCAGCTCAAGGAAGTGCTTGAATATCGCCCTCTGGTTCTCCCGCTGCCTTTCGTTTTCCGCGTAGTGGTAGTCGAGCCCTATCTCCCCTATCGCCACTATCTCGTCCCTGTGGTCCAGTATGAACTCCTCAACCCGCTTCACCTTCTCCCAATTGCCACGCCGCGCCTCGTTCGGATGGTACCCCAGTGTGGGAACGATGAAACCGAAGTACGGCTTCAGCATCTCCCAGCTCTTCCAGACGTGGGCTTTCCTGTACTCGGTGATTGAGTCCACCACAGCGGCGAGATCCTTCCGACACTCCTCTATGATCCTCGGTGCGTCCTTTTTGTAAAACTCGAAGTGGGCGTGGGCATCAATCACTCTCTCCCCTCCTGTCCTTTCTGGTCTCCCATATTACCTTCCCATCTTTTCTAACGACCCTCAGGATGCGGTGGTACGGTATCTGGGCGTCCCCGACAAAGAAGTAGCCGTGACCGAGCTCTATCATCTCGACGGGGATTTTCTTGACATCGCCGTAGGCACCGCGGTGCTCTATGATGACGTAGTATTCCCCCTCGTCCTCCCTGGGGTCGTACTTGAGCTTCGCCAGAACCTCCTTCACGGAGCCCTTCCGCATCAGAGCCACCCCAGGATTTCGTCGATGTTCTCTCCCCAGTCCTTTATGACCCAGCCGTGTCCAGGGAGGCCGAAGTCAACGTCGTAATCCCTGAGCCTTTCGAGGCTCTCCCTGAGTGCCCAGCCGTCTCCGGTCGGCAAATCCGTCCTGCCAACCGTGCCGTTGAAGACAGTGTCCCCTGTGAACATTACCCTCGTCTCCCCATCGTCCAGGTAAAGGCACGAACTTCCCGCCGTGTGGCCGGGCGTGTGGATCAGCTCAAGCTCCAGGGAGCCGACTTTGAGTGCATCGCCCTCCCTCAGGTGGAGGTCAACTTTCTGCGGTTCGAACCTCCTCCCGTAGGAATAGGCCAGAATCACGTAGTCGTCCCCCTTCTCCACCGTTTTTGCTGTGGTTTCATGGGCGGCGAAGAGCACCTCGATCCCTTTCCCTTCAAGCCATCCCTTCAGTACCCCGTTCCCGCCCACATGGTCGAAGTGCTCGTGGGTGTTGAATATCGTGACCCTCTCAACGCCGTTGAGGAGGCCTTCCCTCTCCCAGATTTCGGCGTAGACGTGCCAGTTAACGCCGGTGCCGGTGTCCACTATGAGGGCCTCCCTTCCGTCCCTCACCAGGTAGACGTTTGAGTCCCAACCTATACCCCTCAGCATCGTGGTGTGGGGAGGAATCTCAACAGGCACCAGCTCCCTCGGGAACTCCTCGATGGAGCTTATCCTCACGCTTTCACCTCCAAAAGGGGCTCGAGGAGGACCGCCTCCTCATACGGAGGGCAAACCCCGTCGGGAGGGGTCAAACTCTTCATCGCCCTATCGACTTACGCGGGGGATGTTTATAAACTCAACCGCGGAGGTTGAATTAGGTGACCCAAATGAAAACCGAGCGCGCGAAGGAGATACTCCTTCAGCTTTTGAAGATACCCTCCCCCTCTGGAGAGGAAGACAGGATAATGCTCCACATAATGGAGTTCCTCCACAAACTGGACTACGACGTCCATATCGAGAGCGACGGGCAGATCATCGACCTCGTCGTCAACCCCGAGGCCGAGCTCTTCTACGAGGTTCACATCGACACGATACCAATTCGCGCGGAGCCCTTCGTGAGGGGCAACATCGTCTACGGAACCGGAGCGAGCGACATCAAGGGCGGAGCGGCAGCTATACTCCTCATGCTCGAGAACCTCCGCAGGGAAGGGAAGGAACTCAACGTCGGCATCGTCTTCGTCAGCGACGAGGAGCACGGCGGCCGCGGAAGTGCCCTCTTCATGGAGCGCTACAAGCCCAAGATGGCCGTCGTTCTGGAGCCGACCGATCTGGAAGTCCACGTTGCCCACGCCGGCAACATCGAGGCCTACTTTGAAGTTGACGGCAAGGAGGCCCACGGGGCCTGCCCCGAGAGCGGCATCAACGCCATAGAGGAGACCTACAAGATGCTGGAGGAGATGAAGAAGCTCGAGCCCTTCAATGCCAAGGGCAAGTACTTCGATCCCCACATCGGCATCCAGGAGCTCGTCTGCGACAACCCTGTGTACCTCATCCCTGCCCTCTGCCGCGGCCGGCTTGAGGCGAGGCTCCTGCCGGACCAGGAAGTCGAGGACATACTCGACCTGCTCGACCCAATATTCGACGAGTACACTCTGAAGTACGAATACACCGAGATATGGGACGGCTACGAGCTTGAACCCGACGAGGAGATTGTCCAGCTGGCGAAGAAAGCGATGGACGTTACCGACATAGACGAGTTCGGCGGAATGAGGAGCTGGACCGACGCCATAAACTTCATGTACAACGGCACCAGAACCATAGTCTTCGGCCCGGGCAACCTCGACATATCGCACACCAAGAACGAGCACATCGATGTTAGGGACGTCGTTACCGCCAGCGAGTTTCTGAAGGCACTGAACGAGATTTACGGGAAGGGCGAGTAAGCCTTTCTTTTTCTCGCCAACCTTTTTAGGGAGGACCCCCACCAGTTACTGGTTGGGGGCTATTCCTCGCTCTCCTTCTCCTCCTTCTTATCCACCCAGAAGCGCCTCGTCCTTATGAACTGCCGCTCCCGTTCCATTAGGGCGACGAGCAGGCCATCTCCTTTGTACTGGGCTAAAATTCTTGCCGCCGTGTCCGGCCCCGTTCCGTAGCTGGCCAGAGCCAAGACCGCCTCGAACCCGTAGGAATCCACGAGGTCGGCGGCCTTCAGCAGCTTCCTGTAGGTTCTCTCCTCCTTCCGCTCCAGCGGCTTTCCATGGCGAACCTTCTCCAAGACCGGGAGAAACTCCTCCGCATCTATTGGGTGAGCAACGGCGAGCATCTTCGAGCCGCAGCGCGGGCACTGCCTCAGCTCCACGTTCTGCAGTCTAATCACCCTCGTCTTCGAGTGCCAGCCGCAGTTGGTGCAGACCAGAACGACCTCGTGCTCAAGAAGTCTCTTCCTGAACAGCTCCAGTATCTCGTCCCTCTCCAGAACGCCGGAGAGCAGGAACTCGCCGCCGACGGTCATGTTGAGCTTGGCCAAAGTCGAGGGTTCCCTCCTAAGCTCGGTCTTCACCCTCATCGTACCCCTCTTGAGCATCTCAAGGACGAGTTCTCCCTTTCTCACGTCCACCTTGTCGTGGTACAGCTCGCTCAGGGTTTCCCTCTCCACCACCGTACCCTCGAAGAGCCTCTCGATTCTCCTTATCTTGGCGTCCCTCCTCAAAGCCCCAAACCGCTTCGCCACGTTCAGCATGCGCCAGCGGTATGCGTGTGAATCCCTCAGAGCGCGAGAGACTATGAACTCCAGGCTTTCCGGCTCCCCGTAGAGGTAGCCCTTCACCTCCTCCGGGTTCAGCTGGAAGGGCGTTTTGAAGACTATCGCGTGGGCTTGGGAGCGAACCGAGAAAACCCTTCCGTAGCGCAGAATCAGGAACGAGTGAACCAGCCTTCCGAGAGCCTCGTTGGCCCGGTTTCCAAAATCGGCGTGTATGACAAGTGCCTTGGGCGTGCTCTCGACGACGATATCGCGGTCGGTTGAGAAGGACTCATCTTTGATCTCGTCGAAAGCCCTCCTCAGCTCCTCCTCGCTGAACTCAACCCCCTCCAAAAGCCCCTTCGCCTTCTTGAAGTCAAAAGCCAACTCCCTCTTCAGCCTGCCTATGTCAAGGGCAACGCTGAATGGAACGGGAATCATTTCGCCTTCCCAGCTCGGTATGGCGCTCTCAAGGCTCTTGCTCTCACGGACCTTCAAAAGCCTCGCCTCGTCATCGATTTTAAGCACAATCCAGCTCCGCCCGTTCATGACGAAGTCCATGCCCTCCTCCAGGTCCATCACGAACCTCTCGTCGAGTCTGCCTATGACGTGCCCGCTTCCGGCGTCGAAAACCCTCCACGAAACCTCATCGGGAATCGTCGAGAGGTTCTCGTAGTAGTACTGGAAGGCTCCCCTCCTCAGGTAGAGCAGGCCGCTTTCCTCGTCGTAGCCTATCAGCCGAGCATCTTCGAGAACCGCCAGAACATCGAGGTAGTCCTCCCAGCTCAAATCCCGGTAAACATACGCCCGTTTCGCTATCTCGTAGGGCCTCTCGCGCGGGAGTCTCCTATACTCGACGAGCAGGCCGACAACGAAGTGGGCCAGAACATCAAGGCCGCCCATCGGCTCGACCGCCTCAAAGCGGCCTTCGAGGGCGTGCTTCGCTATGACGAGGCTCTGGAGGTAGTCCTCGACGTTGGAAGTTATGATGTATCCCTCGCTCACCTCCCCTATCCGGTGCTTGGCCCGACCGACGCGCTGGACGAGCCTGTTCACCTGGCGGGGGCTCATGTACTGAATAACAACATCAACGTCGCCTATGTCTATGCCCAGCTCCATTGAGGACGTGCAGATTAGGGCCTTGATCCTGCCCTCCTTAAGGGCCCTCTCCGCTTTAATGCGTGCCTCCCTCGAAAGCGAGCCGTGGTGAACTTCGACCGGCTTCCCCCAGGCCTTGAGGCGGTGGGCCAAGATTTCCGCGAACTGGCGCGTGTTGGTGAATATGAGCGCCTTCCCGTGCTCCTCAACTATCTCCCAGAGAAGCCTCAGCCTCGCCGCTATCTCAGGGGAAAGGCTCAGCTCCCTGGCGAGCTTCATGTCCTTCTCGCCGGGCCTCGGATAGAGAACATGGAAGCGGTAGTTCTTCCTCCAGCTCGGCTTCACTATGACGTCTGCCCCTAACCATTCCCTCACTTCCTCCTCGTTGCCGACCGTTGCTGTCATGCCTATCCTTCTGAAGTCTGCAATCTCGGCCAAACGCTCAAGGCCGAGGAGCAGCTGCGCACCGCGCTTGTTATCGACCAGCTCGGATATCTCATCGACGATGATGAACCTCACGTTTTCGAGGTGCTTTCTGAGGGATTTAACCGTCAGAATCACGCCGAGGGTTTCGGGGGTTATGATGAGCATCTGAGGGGGATTCCTCGTCTGCTTCGCCTTCCTGTAGGCTGAGGTGTCGCCGTGTCTGACCTCGACGGTTATTCCAAGTTTCTTTCCCCACCATTCCAGCCTCTCAAGCAGATCCCTGTTGAGGGCCTTGAGCGGTGCGATGTAGAGGGCGGAAATCGGTTTAAGTCCCTCTTCAAGGATTTCATTGAAGACGGGCAGAACGGCCGCTTCGGTTTTCCCCGAGCCGGTTGGAGCGATGACCAGAACGCTCTTCCCCGAACTAACCTCGCGGAATGCCCCTGTCTGGACCTCGTTGAGCCTTTCGAAGCGCTCCCTGATGACCTTTCTTAGGAGGGGGTGCATGATGAAAAATGAGCGGGGTGGTTTATAAGCCCAACCACCGTTAGATTTATAAGCGATATATCGTCCGATACATCGGTGATAGCAATGGAAGCCGCGAGGAAGAACGGAGCCTACGACATGGCCTACGCCAAGAGGGCGATGCTCGTCGTGATCATTCTCCCACTGCTCGTCATGTACACAGAGGCGATGCTGACTCCGGCACTGCCGACGATCCAGAGAGAGTTTGGAATAAACCCCAACGACGTCAGCTGGGTGCTGACCATCTACCTCCTCGTCGGGACGGTGAGCGCGGCCATATTCGGCAAGCTCGGCGACATGTACGGCAAGAAGAAGATGTTTTTGGTCGCTCTGGGCTTCTACACGCTGGGAGTTGTGCTCAACGGCTTTGCACCGAGCTTTCACTGGCTTCTCGTTTCCCGCGGAATCCAGGGCCTCGGAATGGCCATATTCCCCCTCGCATTCAGCCTCGTCCGTGAGGAATTCCCGCCCGAGATGGTGCCGCAGGTTCAGGGGATGATAAGCGCCATGTTTGGCGTCGGTATGGTTATCGCGCTTCCCCTTGGCGCGTACGTAACCCAGAACTTCGGATGGCGCTGGACGTATCATTCAGCGGCACCTTTTGCAGTCTTCATGTTCATCCTTGCCTGGAGGGTTCTCCGCGAGAGCCGCTACGTGAACCCCGGAAAGCTCGACTGGCCGGGGGCGCTCTTCCTAGTCTGGGCGGTCGTGCCAGCTCTCGTCGCCGTAACGCGCGCCCCGAACGTCGGCTGGAGGGCGGAGCAGACGCTTGTGCTCTTCGGAGTATCAATCATCGGAATCATCGCGCTCTACCTCTGGGAGAGGAGAGCGGACAACCCGTTGATTCCGCTTGACATAATATCCTCCAGAAATCCCGCCATAGTGAACCTCGGCATAATGTTCGCGGCCTTTGGAATATCCATGATGAGCCAGGCGAACACCTACATCTTCCAGATGAAGCCGCCCTACGGCTTCGGCAAGACAATACTCGAAAGCGGCCTGCTCATGACGCCTATGGCCCTTGCGATGCTGGTCGTAGCTCCCCTGGCCGGCAAACTGATGCCCAGGATAGGTGCGAAGCCTTTAGCCATAACCGGTGCCCTGACAGCAAGTGCAGGCCTGGCTCTGCTCTCCCAGTACGCCACCCAGCTCTCCCTCACCCAGTTCGTGGCCCTCATAACGGTCGTCGGGGCCGGAATAACCCTCATGAACGTCTCCTTCATCAACGTGCTGGTGTTCTCGGTTCCTCCGAGGGTCATGGGAGTGGCGACCGGAGCGAACAGCCTGTTCCGGAACTTCGGCTCGACCTGGGGACCGGCCATAGCGGGAACCGTCATGAGCACCTACTACATACTCGTGCACATTCCCCAGGTTCCCGTGCCGATCAAGATACCGACGGAGAAGGCCTACGAGGTGCTCTTCGGCACTTCGGCGCTCGTCTACCTCTTCCTCGCCCTGCTTAGCTTAGCCATCGTCGAGGTCATGAAGGGCGGAAAGATACACGAGGTGGAGAACGAGGGAGAAAGGGAAATAACCGTCGGCTGATTTCTTTTTTCATTCTCCCCTGTAGGCTCTTAGGTAGAGCTCCCTTATCTCCTCCGGCTTTGGCTCGACTGGATTGAATGCCACAAGTCCGTCGCGGTATGCTTTTTCGGCCATCTCTTCGACCCTCTCGACGAAGGTCTTCTCATCGACCAGTTCGCTCAGCCTCGGAACGCCGAGCATCTCGTTGAGCTCCCCCACAACTTCGATAAGGTCCTTCGCCGTCTGGAAGCCCAGCTCCCTGGCTATCTCCGCGTAGCGCTTCCTCGCGTAGTCGCTCCTCTCGGCGTTGAACTCCATCACGTAGGGAAGGAATATCGCGTTGAGAAGTCCATGTGGACCAATCCACGCCGCTTTGTGGCTCATCGCGTGGCAGAGGCCGAGGCGCGCGTTGAGAAAGGCTATCCCAGCCATCGTCGCCGCGTAGTGAATCCTCGCCCTCGCCTCCTCGTCGCCCCTGACGGAGAGCGGAAGCCACCTGTAAACGGTCTTTATGGCCTTAATCGCCATGGCGTCGCTGAAGGGGTTGGCGACCTTCGTTGTGTATGCCTCTATTCCATGAACGAGGACGTCAAGGCCCGAGTTCCGCGCCACTTCAGCGGGCATCGTCCTCGGCAGCCGGGGGTCGAGGATGGCTACATCGGGCGCTATCTCCGGAGTGACTATGTTGTATTTGACTCCGCCCTTCTTCAGAACGCTCGCCCCGGAAACCTCGCTTCCCGCTCCGCTGGTTGATGGTATCGCTATGAGCCTCGTCCTCAGCTTCGGAACCGGCTTTGGTCTCGAAAACCTGTCTATGAAGGCTATCTCCTCGAAGTTCAGCTCCGGGGCATCGTAGAAGACCTTCAAAGCCTTAGTCGTGTCGATGACACTGCCCCCTCCCATGGACACGAGAAGGTCGGGCTCGAACTCCCGCACCTTGGGCAGGAACTCCTCTATGACCTCGACGCTAGGTTCCGCCGGAAGACCGGCTATCGAGAAGACCTCCGCGCCGGCCTCCTTCACGTAGTCCTCGGCCTCGCTCAGGAAGCCGTGCCTCTTCATCGAACGGGAGGCCAGGATAAGAACGCGCTCGTGCCCCCTTACTTCCTTGGAGAGCTTTCCAAGGGAGCCCTCGCCCTCAATGAGTTTTGTCTTCAGCCAGAACATCTCCACCACCGATGAAGGTTGGGCGGGAGGGCTTTTAACGTTAGCTGAGTGGACTGCTGAAGAATGCAATTCTGTGGCCATCTGCTGGAGGAAGTGGCAAAAATATGTGTTAAAATAAATGGGGAGGGACATCAATCTTCGTCGTCCCAGTCCCACTCCTCCTCGTCTTCCCACTCTTCATCATATTCGTCAAAGTCCTCGTAGGCCTCCTCCACCTCATCGAGGGGGTCGAAATCTTCTTCCTCTTCCTCGACCTCAACCTTTGGCGGGACCTTCTTCTTGGGCGGATACATCTGGGCCACCCCCTTTCAGGGCGGATTATAGCCGGAAAAAGGGCTTAAAAACTTTTCTTTTCAATTTTCACGGCAATTATTCGGCTGTCTAAAAATTTTACCGAATGATAAAATAGTTAGGCGAGAAAAACGGCCTTACCTGGGAGAAAGGTTTATATACCCTTAGCCAACCCAATGGTGCTTTCCCATAGATTTCGGAGGAGCATGGCCATGGAAGCCTTTAAAGCGGCCCCAACAGGGGAGTATAAGAAAAAAACGGAATCTTTAGCCGGAGAATCGGAGGCAGGTGATGCCCCCGGCGGCCTCGGAAGGCTCTTTAGAGCACCCCTTCTTGAGGAGTTCCTCGGAATCAAGGAAATCCACATTGAGTACGAGGGAATAAACCCGACGGGAACCCACAAAGACAGGCTGGCAATGGCCCACGCGAAGAGGGCTCGCGAGGAAGGCTTCTCCGGAATAACCGTCGGCACCTGCGGGAACTACGGAGTCGCGATAGCCCACTACGCCCGCCTCTTTGGCCTAAGGGCGTACATTTTCGTCCCTGAAGGCTATACCCTCGAGAGGCTCCCCGAGATGAGGACTCTCGGCGCCGAGGTCATCATGGTCTCAGGTATTTACGAGGATGCCGTCGAGGCCAGCAGGCGCTTTGCCGTTGAGATGAACGTCTACGACGCCAATCCCGGAAGCAAACGCGATGTGGACTTCACGGCCTATTCCCTGCTGGCGGAACAGATACTCAAAAGAGTACAGCCGGATGCGGTCTTCGTTTCCCTCGGCAACGGCACCACCCTCGCCGGCCTCTGGGAAGGCTTCAAAGAGCGTGGAGCCAGACCGAGGATGATTGGTGTTACAACTGCCTTTGGCAACGAGGTTCTCAGAAGGTTCCACGGCGATTCAAACGAAGACTTCGCGGAGACCGCGCTGAATGAACCCCTCGTTTCGGGGCGTTCCTTCGACCGCGATGCGGCCCTACTGGCGGTGATGAACTCGAACGGCTACGTCTTTGGCTTTGCGGATGACACCGCCCTGAGGTGCTCCGAGGTTCTCCACCTAACGACGGGATTGAAAACCATGCCCGCCTCGGCCCTCACCCTAGCCGGCCTCGTCAAGTTTGTCGTGAAGTTTGGGATCAGGAAAGGAAAGTTTGTGCTCCTGCTTACCGGAGGTGTTGATAGTGGAAGAGGCACTCGTCCTTACCGAGGGGCGTTATCTGACCTCCGATGGGAAGACGGCACACGGGCTCGTGCGCTATTCCAAGAGGTTTAGGATAGTGGGTCTCATAGACTCAACTCTGGCCAGCCTTGACGCCGGAGAGGTTCTCGACGGGAGGAGAAGGGGAATCCCAATCTACGCGACCCTTGACGAAGCCCTCTCGGAGAATCCAACTGCCAAGTGGCTCATCATAGGCGTCGCAACCCCTGGCGGAAAGCTCCCCGAGAGCTACAAAAAGATTGTGATGGGGGCCATAAAGAACGGCCTCGGTGTGGTCAACGGGCTACATGACTTCCTCAGTGACGACCCCTACCTGAGGCATCTGGCAAGGCGCTACGGCGTCGAGATAATCGACGTCCGCAAGATTTTCTACAACACGCGGATTCCCTTCACTGGCAAAATCGAGGAGGTCAAGGCCATCAAGGTCGCCGTCCTCGGAACCGACGCCGCGATAGGCAAGAGAACCGTCGCGATTATGCTCCACGAGGCCTTCAAGAGCCTTGGCCTGAAGAGCGAGTTCATAGCGATGGGCCAGACCGGCTGGATGCAGGGCTTCAGGTACGCGATAGTGACCGACTCCATAATAGACGACTTCGTTCCTGGCGCTATAGAGGACGTCTTCTACCGCGCGTGGATCGAGGAGAAGCCGGACGTCATAGTAACCCACGGCGAGGGCTCGCTCCTCCATCCTGCCTTCCCGGGTGGTTTCGACCTCATAGCCGCTGCCAGACCCGACTTCATAGTTCTCCAGCACGCCCCGGCTAGAGAATCCTTCGACGACTTCCCCCAGTACCGGATTCCGCCCCTCGAAACCTACGTCCAGCTGATAGAGCTCCTCAGCGGAAGGAAGCCCGTCGCGATAACGATAAACTCCGAGGGGTTGACTGAGGAAGAATCGATCGAGTGGGCGAGGAAGCTCGAGGCTGAGACTGGCATAATGACGCGCGTGCCCCTCGTTCAGGGCGTCGCGGATATAGCACGCCTCATAACTTCCCTCTCCCGGGCGGAGGTGAGCGTCAGTGAGCCTTCCAGAGCTGAAGTGCTTTGACTACATTGCAATCGAGCGCCCGAGAATCTCGGCGAGGCGCGTTTCAGCGCGCTATATTCTCGGCATCGATGGGGAAGAGAGGAGTTACAGATTGATCCACACCTATCAGGAAAGGATTCCAAAGGTCGAGGCCTTTGCCAAGCTCATGAGCATTGTCCCTGCAATAAACTATGGCCTCTTCACACCCGAGATAAGATTTGAATTCACCCTCGACCCGAGGGATTTAAGGTTCTTCAGGGACGCCATGGAAATCACCGCGAGGGATATCTTCGTCAACAGGATAGCTAATCCAAGCGAGTTCTTAAAACTGGAGTTCGTTCCGAAGGAAATAAAGCCCGAGATGGCCGAGCCCATGGCAAACCTCGTTCCCGAAGGTGTGGAGGAGGAAGAGGTCCACTTCGAGCCCGACTATTCGCGCTGCGCAGTCATGCTCAGCGGTGGGAAGGAGAGCCTGCTCACCTACGGCCTGATGAAAGAGCTCGGTTGCGAGGTTTATCCATCGTTCTACAACGAGGCAGGTCCCCACTGGCACGTGGCGATTCCGGCGTACAGATGGTTCCGGGAAAACGAACCGAATACCAAGAGGGTCTGGGGAAACGCGGACAGGCTCTACTCCTTCATCGAGCGCAACATGGGAATCCTCCAAGGCGTCGGGAGGAGGAAGGCTGAGGTATATCCTGTACGGCTTTTCTTCTTCGAGGGCTACGCCTTCGCCTTTCTGCCCATTCTCTACAAGTATAGAATCGGGAACCTGCTCTTTGGCAACGAGTACGATGATCCCCGCGGTTACGAGCCGTTCCACGGGGTAGAGCACTACAACGCCACCTACGACCAGAGCCAGGCCTTCGAGCTGTATATGACGAACTGGTTCAGGGAGAGGGGCCTTGGAATCCGCCAGTGGTCTGCGGTCAGACCCATAACCGGCTTAATCGTTGAGAGGGTCCTCTACAAACGCTATCCCGGGCTGTTCCGCCTCCAGCGTAGCTGTCACTCAGTTCACAAGGAGGGCGACGACTACCTTCCCTGTGGAACCTGCTTCAAGTGCAACGGAATCCTCACCTTCCTGCTCGCCAACGGGATAGACCCTAGGCTGATAGGATACAAGGACGGGCACATATCCACGCTTCCTGAAAGACTCAGAGGAGGCATGGCGCGCCTGGATAAAGACGAGCTGGAGCACTCGCTTCATTTGATCAAACGCAATTTTCCGGAGTTCCCGCTGGATGGAAAGCCCCACTGGCACGTTGAGATGGTACATTTCGATAACAAAAGTTCCCGCTTGGACAGCGTACCCCCAGAATTCAGGGAGGGGCTCTACTCGATTTTTGAGAAGTACACGAGGGGTTACGCCTATCTGGACGGCGACAGATGGATTAGAATTTCAAGGGAGGAGGCCGTGAATGGGGCTCTTAAAGAAAAAGTCGGATGAACTCCCGCCACTTGAAGAGACTGCAGGGGAGTTCGTCATCGCTGACGGCGAGGATTACATCAACGAGATATTCGAGAACGACATGAGAATAAGCCGCTCCTTTACGCGCCTCCAACTGGATGAGAAGGAATACAGGGAGAACTACAGTAGGGTCATTCAAGAGCTCCTTGCAACCGGTGAGCACAAGTTCTTTGTGGCTGTGGACAGGTACGGACGCTACCTCGGCCATGTCTGGGTTTGTCTCAGGGTTGACACGGTTGATTTCGTGTTGGCGGCCTACATCTTCGATATAGAGACCCTCTTTCCCGGGATTGGGATAGGCAGTGCCCTCCTCGAACGGGCTGAGGAGTGGGCGCAGGCAATGGGGGTGAAAAAAGTCTCCCTTCGCGTTGAGCTCGATAACACTGCCTCCGAGTGGTACAGGAGAAAGGGTTACAGGGACAGGGCGGTTGTTATGGAGAAACCTCTCTGAGGATTTTTTCATTAACCTGACGTTTAAAACCTTCCGTTCTGGAAATCCTTTAATTATCAGGCTCAATTTCTATTATGATGCTCGTGAGGGGTAAGATTATCGGCGAGAGTGTTAGGGCACCCTTTGAGATTTTAAAGACCGAAGACGGCATCTCCCTCCGGGTCGAACTCCCGAGCGAACCCTTTGAGTACTCGACGGACTGCTCCTGCCTGGAACCCCTCGAGCTTCTCGGCCTCCTCCTGCCGGCCATAGAGGAAGAAATCGGGGAGATAAAAGGGGTCTTCGTGGAAGAGGTTGTTGAGGATAGAAATCCCCTCCTGAAACGACTCAGGAAAATACTTCGAGGGAAATGAAGAAAACGTTTTATTGGTTGATAGCCCAAATTTAAACGGTGGCGTCAATGTCCCTCTCCGCGAGGCGCGTTCAGCTCATGATAACCTATCCCCATCTGAAGAGGTTCCTGAAGAAGGCCCCTCCGGTAGAGGAAGTCAGGGAGCTTTTAAAACCCATTCAGGGCGAGCTAAGCGAGGACATCGTACTGGAGAGGATTTGAACTGAACTTCTCTACTTTATAATTCAGTTTTGGACTCTTTTGAGTAATCTTTAAAAACTTTTGTCTATACTGTACAGCATAAAATTACTTTATTGGTGATGAACATGGGGAAGCTTGAGGTTGATTTCAAGTTCCACAATGTAGGTCAGGGACTGTTTTACACTGGAAGACTAAAATACGAGAGGACAGTATTCAATTTTGTTTATGATTGTGGCTCTGAGAAAACATCTTTAGTCAAAGATGCTATCGACCGGGAGTTTCAACCTGATGAGGAGATTGACCTGCTGATAGTATCTCATCTGCACAGAGATCACACTAGTGGTATTCCCCACCTGTTTAAGAGGGCAAGTGTGGATACTGTAATACTCCCCTATTTGTCTCCTTTAGAGAGGTTAATTGTTGCATTGACAACACCACGAGCATCACGAGAGTATTACCATTTTCTTGCTGATCCCGTGACATACTTCCTTGAACATAATGTCAGAAGAGTAGTGTTAGTCGGAGGAAAAGAAGCGGATAGGCGTGAGAATTGGATGCCTCCCTTTGAAAGGCCCCCTGATTTTCCTCTTGAGGGAGGATTTGAATTAATTGATGAGTTGCCACCAGATGAGGAACTTAGCTTTTATATTAAAAGTGTGGAACCAGAGCTATCTCGTTCTATCGGGAAAGGCAATGTGGAAGTTAAGAACCACTCAGGAATTTTGAAAGTATCTCTGAATACTATTCCAATATGGGTATTCAGACTTTTCACTTATAAATTAACCCCTCTTTGGGTGTTAGTAGCCTTTAAGCAGTGTGTAGAGCAGAAATTAGGCGCAGTTGATTCTGGTACTCTTAAAGATGCAATTAGAACTATGTATTATAAAGAAAATAAAAATAAATACAAGTTATTGGTAGATTGTTATATTGACGAGATACTAAGAAACTCACATCTTATACCTATGTGTTATCACAAGAAGCCAAAATATTGGTCAAGAAAATCCCTGGTTAAGTATCTTAACGACTTATCACTGATAATTTTACACATGCCCGCTTTTAGATGCTCAAGCTCTAAAATTACCTGCGTCTCTCCCTGCTGTGGATTATGTTGTCACTATAACTATTGCGTATGGTGGGATCTAGATTCTCAGGAGCTATCCCAGTTTTTAACAGGAGATATTAATTTAAATTGTAGATTCAACGAGATTTCTCAGCATTTTGGGCTTGGTAGTAGAATCAATCACACTATAACAACACTTGTTCCTCATCATGGTTCCAGATACAACTGGACAAATGTACTTTGCAATACCATCACTAGCAACTTTTGGATAGTCTCTGCAGGAATTCACAACAGATATGGTCATCCTTCATCACAAGTCTTAGGTGATATATGCGTGAACTGTCATTATCCTCATGTGGTGTGGGTCAATGAGGCAACTTACTTTAGACTCATGGGTATCCTTGAATTTTAAGGGGGAGGAAATGATGTCAGGAAAAGATGACCCAAAGTTGGAGTTAATAGGGATTAAGGTGGAGAACTACCGCTCATACAGGAGGTTTCCCGAAGACGAGGATTATTTGAAGCTTGGACAATTCACAACGTTTATAGGAAAAAATGATGTCGGAAAATCTAACCTTCTGAGAGCAATAGACATTGTATTGGACAACAAAGGCATATCCAAAGATGACCTGCATAAAGGGCAAAAAGTTTCCTGTGAGATAACTCTGTTTTTCAAGGTTCCATATGAGTTTAAAGGAATATTAGAAGAGAAGTTTCAACAGGACTACAATGGTGACGACGTCATTTCAATTTCTAAAAAATTTGAATGGAACAATGAGAGATTTGATGGAAGAGGGAAATACTATCTGAATTTTGATAAAAAGCTGACTGGTGAGTCTCTAAGGTTTATCCAATCTCTTCTTCCCGATGTTCTTTTAATCCCTGCCGTGAAGAACGTTGAAGATGAGTTGAAATTTGGAAGGGACACCCTGATTTCAAAGTTGCTTCTTCCGATAATTGAAAGAACAAGTCAAGAAAAAGCTCAGACAGAGAGTGTGGCTGATTTAAAACGACGTTTAACAGAGGCGATAAAAAGAGAAACCAGAAGTCTCCGGAGAGACTTAAAGAAAGAACTCTCCAAGATGTGGAGTGACATAGAAGATGTGACAATTGAAGTACCCGAGTTAAAATTGGAAAAGGCATTCACACCAGTAATCAAAGTTAAGGATAAATACACAGGAAAAGAGACTCCAATCACATACCGAGGAAGCGGCATGCAGAGGTATTTTATTTTATCCTTGCTGGAGATTTACAGAGAACAAAAAATTGGCAGAGGTTATGTTCTACTGTTTGAGGAACCAGAGATTTATTTGCACATTGGGGCCCAAAAGAAGCTATGTAACATTCTTCAGGAATTCGCTAAGGAGGGACAGGTCATTATTTCAACCCACTCAAGTGTTTTTGTTAATGGAGGCGATCTTTCTAGGTCATACCTTCTTGTTAAAGAGAATGGTGAAACCAAACTACGGAAGTTTTCTGGAAGTCGAGATATCCTTGAAGAACTTGGAATATCCCCGAGTGACCTCTTTTTAACTGATGGAATTCTCTTTGTGGAAGGCCCCTCTGATAGAGAGATATTGGAAATATTTGCCAAAGCACTGTTTCCCCAGTGGGATGAATATAATATAGCTATTGTTCCTATTGGCGGGTCAAACATTAGGCATCAAGATCCTGCGATTCTGACGAAGATAAACCCAAATATTGCGGTTATCTTAGACTCCGACCTGAGAGATGAAAGTTCCGAGCTATCACCTAAGAAAAAGGAACTCCAAGAGAAGTTCAAACAGCATGGTATTCCTGTGTATTTTTGGAAGAAAAATGGAAAGATTATTAGAACAATAGAAAACTTGTTCACTAAAGCGGCTATAAACGAGGCTTTCAGTGAGATTAATCTTCAGTCTGAGATTGGACCATATGATGACGTTCCGCTTATTGTTGGCAGGGAACTAGTAAAAATCGAAGCTGCGCATGACCCCAATTTTGATACGTCTAAATTAAATGAGGATAAATTCTGCAGAGAAAGATACAGCAAAATAAAACACGGGAGAAAGATTGCAAAGAAAATGGTCGAATTGAACATGATTCCCGCTGATGTCAAGGAACTTTTAGAGGACATCTTGGATGGGTTTGGAATTGACACGGGTTAAATGCAATAATAAAACGGAGAGTTAGTTTATTACCTTTCCTTGAACAGCCTCTTCAAATTCCTCTCGAAGGGCGGGTAAACGACGCCCTGATCTGTGATTATTCCCGTCAGGTACCTGTGCGGCGTGACATCGAAGGCAGGGTTGTAGACGTCCACATCGGGGGCAATCCTGCAGCCACCGCAGGTGAGAACTTCCTCGGGCTTCCTTTCCTCGATGGGTATCTCCTTTCCGCTCTTCAGGCTCATGTCAATCGTCGAGAGCGGTGCGACGGTGAAGAACGGTATCCCGTGCTCCTTGGCGAGGACGGCCAAAGTATAGGTGCCTATCTTGTTGGCGAAGTCGCCGTTAGCCACTATCCTATCCGCGCCGACGATGATAGCATCAACCTTCCCCTGCTGCATGACAAAGCCGGCCATGTTGTCACTTATGAGTTTGAGAGGTATTCCATCGTAGTGGTACTCCCAGGCTGAAAGCCTCGCGCCTTGAAGGACCGGCCTCGTTTCGTCCACCCAAAGGAGCTTGAGGTTCTCATCGCGGTGCATGACCCTCAGAACTGCCCCAACTGTTCCGAGCTGAACGGTGGCTAAGCTTCCGGCGTTGCAGTGCGTTAGAACGTTCCCCTCCGGGAGAGCCTCGGCACCGTAGTGGCCCATCCTGAGGTTGGCCTCGACGTCCTCGTCCGCTATCCTCTGTGCCTCGGCGACAATCATGCGCTTAATCTCGTCGAGCGGACTCTCAAGGTTCTCCTCTACCAGCTTCTTAATCCTGTTGAGCGCCCAGAAGAGGTTCACGGCGGTTGGCCGGGTGTTCTTAAGCCTGTCGTAGGCGCTGTAAAAGCCGTCCATGAACTCGTCCCGGGTTTTAGCTTTGCTTGTGTCGGCGTAGAGGGCCAGACCGAAGGCTGCCGCCGCACCTATTGCCGGCGCACCGCGAACCTTCATCGTGATTATCGCTTCGGCGACCTCATCAACGGTTCCCAGCTCTATCGTCTTGAACTCTCCCGGCAAAAGTGTTTGGTCTATCATGATGACCTTTCCACTCTCATAGCGCACGCTCCTCGGTAGTCTCGTGAGTTCCTCTGGCTTGTACCTCAGCATGAGCATCACCCCAAAGGGTTTAAGGCTCGAGCTTAAATCTCCTTCGGTGATGGGAATGACGTTGAGGATATTCGTTACCGGTCCGGCGGGAGTCGGGAAGACAACGCTGGTGGAGAGGGTTGCGAGGGAAGCCGACCGCTGGGGCTACCTCGTCGGTGGGATGATAACGAAGGAAGTACGGAGGAACGGAAGGCGCGTGGGTTTCAGGATCACGGCCCTCGACACCGGAGAGGAGGGAACCCTGGCCAGCGTTAGGGGGACCTCGCACCTCCCGGGCGTTCCTTTCGGGAAGTACGTCGTCCACGTTGACGAAATAAACCGTGTCGGCGTTTCGGCGATAAAACGCGCCCTGGTTGAGGCCGACCTGGTAGTCATAGACGAAATCGGCCCGATGGAGTACAAGAGCGACGAGTTCATCCGCGTTGTTGGCGAGGTTCTGAAGTCGGAAAAGCCCCTTCTGGCCGTTGTGCACAGAAAGATGGCCGATAAGTTCCGCCCCCTTGGAAAGCTCTACACGTTGAGCGTCGAGAACAGAAACAGAGCCTTCGCTGAGGTAATGGACGAAGTTATGAAAGAACTGAAGGGAGTCAGAGGTTGAGGCTGTCCTTGCAGCTCTCGCATATCCACTTCTCGCCGCCCTCGATGTAGACCTTGTAGAGTGGGCCGTACTGTCCGCAGAGCTCGCAGATTCCGTAGACCTCGGTCTCCTCGCTGGTTTCCTCCTCACTCTCACTGTTGTACGCGTTGAGTGCAGCGAGAAGGTCCGCCGCGGTGACGAAGCCTATCGGCCTTCCAAGCCTAGTAACGAGGAGCCTCCTGATGCCCTTGTCCATCATCTTGTCGATCGCGTCCTGAACCTCGTAGTCGTCCTCGATGGTTATCGGGTTCTTTGTCATGACCTCCTCGACCTTGACGGTCTTGGGGTCCCTTCCCTTCGCGACGACCTTGTCGAGTATGTCGCGGTCGGTGATTATTCCAACGATCTCGTCGCCTTTAACAACAACCGCGCTTCCCACCTTGTTCTTTGAGAGAATCTTGGCGATCCTGTGGACGGTGTCGTCCGGCTTGACGATGACTGCCTTCCTTTTAACCACTTGTCCCACGGCTATCCTAGGTGCCATTTTATCACCTCGCCAACGGGGGTTGGAGAAGAAACTTAAAAACCTTTTCTTCAACTCCTGCGCTTCATAATGTACGAAATCAGGAGAAACGTTAAGATGAACGCGGCAATGGCCAAGCCCACCGAAACGGCCGTTGCATGGGCTTCAAGGCCGGAACGGGGCACCGTGGAGTGAAGCGCATAGAGCACGGATTCGGTACTCGTGTTCGTTGCCGATGGAACGGTGGCCCTTTCAGATGCCACCATCATCGAGACGTTGTCCACCGCCGACTGCGTGATTGACTCGGGTGCACCGCCGGAACTTACGGGGGGCAGTACATTCCGCGCCGCGGCGTACACACCGGCCGCCACCAGCCCGGCGAGGCCCAGGCTTATAACGTGTAGCTTCTCAAAGCTCATAACAGCTTTCTTCCTCACCTTTGCAACGTTCCGGCGAGGTACGAGAAGTATGGGCCTGTTGGAGGCGCGATAGAGCTTAACCTCCTGGAGCCTCTTCCCGTACTTCTTCCCTGCCACCTCGATGAGGCCGACCTTGAGCATTTTGTCTATGTGGTATGAGACCGTGGAGATGGGGAGGCTCAGCTCGCGGGATATCTCGCTTATTGACAGCGCCTGATCTTCCACGAGATGCAGGATGGCTATCGCTTTGTCGTTCATCAGAATCTGCGCGAGCTCCTTGGCCCTTTCGTCGTGTATGTCTATTGTCTCATAGTCCAAACGGCGCCACCTGGGGAGAATACGGTGAGGACGTATTAAATCTTTTCACAGCTTCAAGCCAGTTTGAAGCGTCAGAAGAGTCCCGAAGGAAAAGGAAAGGGAGTCGAATTCACGGCTTCTCCATAACAATCTCGATGGTCGAGGTGTTGGCGGTCCTGCCGTCGGCGGTCGGGAGCTCCTCGGTGCCGATCCTGATCTCCTTGACCCTGACCTCTGGGAGGAACCTGTTCCTGACGATCTCGGCGACATCGACGGCCCTGCTGATGGCCCTACCGCGAGCCTTGACGCTGACCTCCTTGGCGCCCTCGTTGAACTGGGTTATCACAGCGAGGACGTAGTTCATAACCGGCTTCTTTCCAATGTAGACGACGTGCTCCTCAGCCATTTCTGGCACCTCCGGAAGTTTTGTCGTTAGGCTATCGTTGGGTTCCGGTTAAATACTTTTCGGTCGTTTAATAGCGTTATTGAACACTCCTGTGGCTCCGATGAGCGAATCAAATGACCAACCATGTTCCTGCAAATTTATGTTAAGCGAAAGGTTTTAAGGTCCAGAAATTGCCATATGGTTGGTGATAAGATGGCCGTTCATCCGATAGATTACCGCTACGGAAGCGAGGAAATGAGGCGCATCTGGGACGAGGAGAACAAGCTTCAAAAACTCCTCGATGTGGAGGCGGCTCTGGCGAGGGCCCACGCGAAGGTCGGCAACATCCCCGAAGAAAGTGCCAGGGTAATCTCCGAGAGGTCCAACACGAAGTGGGTCAAAGTGGAGCGTGTCAAGGAGATAGAGGCCGAGATACACCACGATATAATGGCCGTCGTCAAGGCCCTGAGCGAGGTCTGCGGCGAGCACGGCAAGTACGTTCACCTCGGCGCCACCTCCAATGACATAATAGATACTGCCAATGCCCTCCTCATAAAGGAGAGCCTCGCCATAGTGGAGAACGACCTCAAGGAGCTGCGCTCGATCCTCAAGAACCTCGCTAGGGAACACAAGTACACCGTCTGCATAGGCAGGACTCACGGCCAGCACGCGGTGCCGACCACCTACGGCATGAAGTTTGCGATATGGCTCGACGAGATACAGAGGCACATAGACAGGATAGAAGAGCTGAAGGAGAGGATTTTGGTTGGCCAGATGAGCGGCGCCGTTGGAACCATGGCCAGCTTCGGGGAGAAGGGCCTTGAGATACAGCGTCTCGTCATGAAAGACCTCGGCCTGAAGCCGGCCAAGATAAGCAACCAGATAATCCAGCGCGACGTTTATGCGGAACTCATGATGGTTCTCGCTCTCATTGCCTCAACCCTTGACAAGATTGCCCTGGAGATAAGAAACCTCCAGAGGACCGAGATACTCGAAATCAGTGAGCCCTTTGGGAAAAAGCAGGTGGGCTCTTCTACTATGCCCCACAAGAGGAACCCCATCAGGAGCGAGAAGGTAAGCGGTCTGGCGAGGGTCTTGTACTCGAACGTCTTCCCGGCCCTGCTCAACAATCCCCTCTGGCACGAGAGAGACCTCACAAATTCCTCCGTTGAGCGCGTTATCCTCCCCGAGAGCTTTGTCCTCCTTGATGAAATGCTGAAGAGCATTAAGAAAGTTCTTGCCGGCCTGGAGTTTTTCCCCGAGAACATTGAAAGGAACCTCTACATGACCAACAACCTCATCATGGCCGAGCCGTTGATGCTGAAGCTAACTGAGAAGGGTATGGGGAGGCAGGAGGCACATGAACTCGTCAGACAGCTCGCGATGAAGGCATTTGGGGAGAATAGAGACCTGATTGAGGTTGCCAGGGAAAACGAAGATGTTAGAAAGTTCTTAAGCCAGGATGATTTTGAGAGCCTGAAGCCAGGGAACTACATAGGGATGGCCCCGCAGATAGTCGACAACGTAATCGCGTGGATAGAGGAAAAAGAGCGAAAAGAAGGGCGGTGAGGCTTTGATTTCTTGCCTTTTATCTTATGCATCATCTTTGTTGCTCCGCCATCATTGTTGAAGTTGTCTCTCAAATTTTTGGGCGAATTATTACATTTAGTTATAGTAATTTTTATGTTTTCTATTTGGTTCTTATTCACACTCAAATCATGTTGTGTGTTTAATTCTTGTTTATTCGACTTAAAAATTACTTGTTAAAATATTAAAAAATTTGGATTTTTAACTTTTTCTTAGCGTAATTTCCACAATCGTCTTAGGTAGGGCAAGATGTGTGGCTGGCATATACCGACGAGTGACTTTGTCCCTGCTGCTGTCTTTGAGTCCACTGACAGTAGCATTCACGACTGGAATCGATACTACCTTTAATTGTAATCAATTTTTGGTCTGTAGAAGCCGGGACCTTGTCGATAAAATCCCCCAATTCAGAAAGGGTGTCCATAGTTGTACCCTCAATATCCAGTTGAGGGGGATAATCTGGTTTCGGGTTGTCTATATGTGCTTAGCTTGTGTTGTTCAATCCTGCTCAGTACATCATGATAATTTATTTGCAGTTCCTGCAGCTGTAGCTCTGTCTCCGCGAATCAGATGCAAATTAAGAGTTCTTGACGTCTCCGGCACTACCTCCGTGGGGGTCACTTCAATCCACCGTGGCATTTGTCGATGGCACGGGTAGCAGTTAGCTGGAACATAGAGCTTTGAGCATGTAAGTGATGCCCCCCGTGCAGTTCACTCATCGGCCACTCTGTTTCTGCTCTTTTTAATGCTCAAGCATGTCCATGGATTTTGGATATAAGGCACATTATAGGAAAATTAAATAAAGTGGTAAATACTAACAAGGGGCGACAGTGAGGGTCGCGGGCATCTACTGTCGGCGCCAGTGCAGGTGCGCCAAGTCCTTTGTAGGCCCCTGTGGACTTTTCTGAGTGGGGAGATATCCATATAAAGGGCCGGTGAATACACACCTTCGTGTATTGAATACGACGTTGCTTTCAGGTATCCCAATTCACACTGGAGGTGTTCGGCGGATGAACAATACCAATACTCCTAAATATGGAGCCTCTGGGTACAGGTACCTGAGGCCGCTGGCCGAGGAGATAATCCTCAAGAAGCTTGAGAGGGTCTCCACCGCACGTAATTCAATCAGCCCGTTCTTCCGAGAGAACTACCGAACCAAGCACCTTGAATTTGTCATACCGTTTAAAGCCCTTACCAGTATGGAGAAGCATGTCCTGAAGGAGGCGGGATATCCCGAGAGGCTTGTACGGGGAGACGAGAATGCGGGACTAGCTAAGGCCTTCGTTATCGATGTGCGGGCGGTTGAGGCTACGTCTCCCGAGCTAGCGGAGGCAATACTATCCGCGTATCGGCGGATGTGATCGGCAGTAGGGCTCACATAGTCTGACTGTACCGTGCGGGAGCTTGCTCCCACATATTTTTAGCAAACGCTGCATGAACGGGTCGAACCCGTTTGGGCTGTATGAATGTGTTCATCTTTTGAGATTTTACTTTTTTAGATGGTAGATTTTTTGAGTTTACTAATTTTTTAAAATGGTAATATCACGATTTTTGAAAATTTTGATATTTTTATTTGATATTATCTTAATTTCAATAATAAATCATAAAGTATTTATTGAAGCATAAAAACAAGTACTTTTAATGACTTTCTTAAAAAGTAAGAATTCACCCAAAAATTTGAGAGACAAACCCCCGCACAAAAATTAGGCAACCCTAAAAAAGAATAAACGGCCAAGAAACCCCGTCTGGCAAAAACGGGCCATAATATCATTCGGAGGTTAGAAAAGAGGACAGTTATTCCTCTTCAACGATGTTCTTTGGAACCTCATTCCCCTGGGGCAGTATCACGAGTTCCCGCCCCTCGACCAGCATCTGGGCAACTTTTTTCCTGGCCGAGCTCAGCGCCCTCCACACGGTGCCGCGGGAAACTCCCATTCTCTTTCCAGCTTCTTCCTGTGTCAGCCCTTCGTGATCCACCAGCCTAAGGGCTTCGAATTCCTCGTAGGTCATGAAAATCGGCGGTTTGGGCTGACCCATCGGGGGTAACGCGGGATAGAAATGTCTAACCTCCGGAACGAATCCTATCATCCTCAGTTTCCTTCTCCTTCCCCTTCCGCGGCCCCAGCCGGGTCCCATTCCCATCGGCATGGCTATCAAAGACCTTTGAGCTTTGGGGTTTATAGGCTTTCCCCCACCCAGTAAGGGTTATAACTCCTCCCACTAACTCCTGGGTGGTGAGAGATATGGGGTTTCACGTGACTGAGAGGAAGATAGGATGGCACAAGGACTTTGACAGCTCGCATTTCCTTGCCCTGCCCTACGAGAGCAAGTGCCTCCGGATACATGGGCACACATACAACGTGGACGTTGAGATATGGGGTGACGTTAATGAGAACGGCATGATATTTGACTTCAACCACCTCAGCAGGCTTATCAAGCTCCTCGACCACAGGATCATCGTGAGCGAGAGCTGGATTGTGGAGAGGAAGGAAGGTCTTATTGTCATTGAAAAGAATGGAAAACGTCTGGAGCTGCCTGCGGATGAGGCGGTGATCTTGGATAAGCCCAACGTCACCGCCGAGTACATAGCCGAGTGGTTCGCGGAGAGGATAACGGAGAAGGCGGGGGAAAACGTGAGAAAAATCCGGGTCAAGATATGGGAAGACCCGAGGAGCTACGCGGAGGTAACCCTGGAGAGATGACTCTTAACTCCCTTTTGTCTCTATTTTCGAAACCTGTAGATAGAAAGACGTCGATCCTTTTCGAGGCGATTTTATGAAGTGGGTGACCCGTGAACACGTCCACGTTGACTACGAAACCCTCGAGAAGGAGTTTTACCTCTACGACGCCATGTACGCCTACTTTAAGAAGCAGATTGAAGAGGGAAAGGCTTAGCAGCCATTCTCCCTTTTTTCGGGGAGTACCTCTTCGATTCCACAGTCCTTGTAAACCTTCGCAAGCATCTCTCCGGCCTTCTTTCTGAGCTCGCTGAAATACGCCTTCCCGAAGGTTTCCTCCGCCTCGATTGTCAGCAGGTAGGCGGTTTTCATGTAGGCCGGACCGAGCTCGCAGTCGGACCTTTCTGCAATCTTCCCCGCTATGTCCACGAGATAGCCGACGAACGAATGGAGGAGCCGTCTGTAGTCGTTCTCAAAGCCATGCTCGTTGAGCCAACCCTTGAGGGTAAGGAAGACTTTGAATGCCGGCACCTCGACGTTTTCGTCCCCGTAGCGGCGGTATCTGATGAGAAGATACTGGAAGACTGAGATGAAAAACTTTCCAACGTCGGCTTTCGTTCCGCCGTTTTCCTCAATGAACTCTTCGAATTCCCTTAAGCCGGCTTTCCCGCTCTTGAGAAAGGCCATCAGCATGGCCGCATAGGGTGTTGAGTACTGGGAGAAGTCAACCTCGCCGAATTCCGGAATCTCTGGAAAGATACGCATTATCGCCCCTTTGGTGTCCATTCCTTTCACCCAAAACCGTTAAATCGGGGGAGGCTTATTAGCTTTGAGGTGAGTACCGTGAGGTTCTCGAGGGGCAGGAACTTCCTGTTCAGGGTTCCTGAGGGGGAGGAGCTCCTGAAGTTCATAAACGAATTTGCAAAGAAGAACAACGTCCTGATTGGGACGGTCAGCGCCATCGGGAGTCTGAAGAATCCGAAAATAGGTTACTTCGATGAGGATGCGGGTGAGTACAAGGTCATTGAGCTGACCGGCACCTATGAGCTGGTCTCCCTCGCGGGCAACATAAGTGTTAAGGACGGTGAGCCGTTCGCTCACATCCACGTTGCCCTGGGCGACTCCGACGGCATGCTCTACGGCGGTCATCTTGTTGAGGGCGAGGTCTTCGTGGCCGAGGTTTTCATGCAGGAACTCCTCGGTGAGCTGCTTGAAAGAAAGCCGCAGGAGAACGGATTGGCGCTGTGGGATGAGGCGAGCATCTAAGCCTTTCCTAACCTTTTTGGCCGGACTACGCTCCACAGCAGCGCGTAGTGCCAGATTATCATGGCGAAGATTCCGGTGAACTCGGCAATGGCGACGCCGCTGAAGGTCTTAAACGCCCACCTCGCGAGGAGAACTTCTGCGGTAAAGAGCAGAACGGTGAAGGCTCCGAATCTTCCCCGACCTTCGAGCCAGAGGCTGGCTCCGGCTATCAGGAATCCGACGCTCCCGGCCAGAAAGAAGCCCCAGCTGACGTGGTAGTGCGGTTCAGTTCCTTCCGGAAAGACCGCTATTCCCGCCAGAAAGGCCAGTCCAAGAATGAAAACGCCGATTCCAAGCTTGGAGACGGGATTTTTAACCTCCTTGAAAAGACCCATCACGTAGTAGATGGCGAGAACCGCGGATATGAACAGGGGAACGTTCATTACCCAGCTGTGGGGCAGGCCGACCTTTCCCAGGTCGCTTATCGCGTTGTTCGTGAGTCTCCACCAGGAGCGGTTTATGAGGATCGCCGCCCCTATCCCGCCGAGGGCGATTGGGGGAGAAAGAATGCCAGCCCACAGCTGGCTCTTTTTCATTCTCGGTCACCCTTCGTAGAAGATCCGGTAGTGCTGAACGTACTTCTCCTTTTCCAGCAGGAAGTCGTCGTCCTCAGGATAGTACTTCGCTATCTCCGGGTTCTCGCCGGCAAACTTCTTGATGGACTCCATTGAGTCCCATATCGTGACGAGAAGGAAGTGGGCAACGCCTTCTTCGTCTTTCCTCATGAAGTAGAGCTTTAAAAGGCCATCAACGGAACCGTAGTCCGGAACCGCCCTTTCGATAAGGAACTTTTCGTATTCGTCCGCCTTTTCGATCGGCACCCTCCCGTGCCAGAGCCTCATAACGGCCACTGAAATCACCCCAGCATTATTCTCGGCCGCATCATATAAAAAACCTCCCGGGGTTACTGGGTAAGCGCCCACCTGGCGCTCTTTACAAGACTCACGACCGCAACGACGCTCGCAAAAGCCCAGAGGGCCATGATAAGGGCAACTCCGAGCTCTGGCAGCGCGAGCGTTTTGATTGAGGTGAATATGGTCGCGGAGATTACGAAAACCCCTGCCAGTCTGCTGAGCCTTCTAAGTTCGAGCCTACATTCCGTGAGCCCAACCTCTCCGTGCTCTCGGGACTTCTTTAGGGCGCGGTACAGCAGGAAGAACGTGGCCGCGTAGAGCAGCCAGATTGGGGCCTGGGCGGAGAGGTCAGGGAGGGCTTCCCTTCTCAGCAGGGAGCCGAAGATGATGTAATACGCGAGGAGAGCCAGAAACAGGGGTTTTAGCTCCTTTGACGTTGGAAGGAGCCCTTCCATGTCATAGCGTCCGCCTTTAAAACGCCCCAGCCAGATGTGTACGAGGAGGATCAGGAACGCCGAGGAGGAGAAAGTGGAGAGGAATGAATGGAGCGGTGAGGGGGCGTTTGAGGATTCGACGATGCCGAGGAGTGTAGCAGTAAGGTACGGATGTCTGAGCACGATACCGGGAAGGATCCTCCTCCCCGAAGTCAGGAGCTCCGCGACTCCAAGGGGGATGATGAACGACATGAACGGGTGCCAGAAGAGCACCACGACGAGAACCTCAAAGATTCCGACGCCACCGATCTTGAGGACGGAGTCCCACTCAGGGTTCCACACCACTTTGGTTATGTACGCCTCGTAGAGGCCAAAGAGGATTCCCGCGAGGTAGAGGGTCTCGAACCGGGGCTTCCCAAAGCGGTAGACGATTCCCGCGAGAACCAGTGTGTGGAGGCCGTAGAGAGGAAGGAGGGAAATTATTCCCCAGGGTGTAAAATACGGATAGAGGTATGAAGCCACCGTCACCTCGGCAAAGAAGACTGACAGCGAGGCGAGGAGAAACCAGAAGAAGTACCCCTGCATCCCCCGCCCGCCCATTGTGTGTCCCATGTAGGTGTTTATCGGGCGCATGGTTCACCAACTATCAATCTTACAGGTAGTTTCTCAGTATGAACACGGCGAACCCCAGAGCGAGTATTCCAAGAATGATGACTATCACGGTTTCAAGGGTTGAATACTCCCGGAGTTCTCCACTCTCACGCTGGAACCTTTCAGTCCTTTCGCGGGCAAGGGGGTCGGACCTCTTAATGGTGACTTGGTCGGGGAACGGACCGCGCATAGACTCACCATTGTTTTCTCCGCTCTAGAGTATTTTAACATTTCGCTGGCAGTGGGGTAGAACCTTAACTTTTGACGGGAGTGTGCTCACGAAAAATGTTGGAAGAAAGGGCTCAGGTTCACCAACCGCCACCGCGGCCGTATCCACCGCCTCTGCCGCGGCCGCCGCCCATTCCACGGCCCATACCTCTGCCTCTTCCCATGCCGCGTCCCATACCTCTTCCCATTCCTCCGCCGGCTCCACCTCCCTCGGGGCCGAAAACGGCCTGGGTGAGCTCGCCCCTCAGGAAGGCTTCGACCGCTTCTCTGACGGTCATCGTGGCCGGGGCCGAGACCATCCTTATGCCGGCAGCCTGGAGTACTCCCGATGAGTTGGGCCCGAAGCTTCCTGCAATGACAACGTTGGCCCCCTGGTCTATGCAGAACTGCGCCGCGGTAACTCCGGCTCCTCTCGGCTGGCTGTAGCCGGGGTTCTGGACGACCTGGGCGTTGGTTATTCCCCCGTTCTCGACGTCAACTATCGTGAAAGTGGGGGTTCTTCCGAATGCCGGGTTCACCCTGTCATCGAGTCCTCCGTTTACGGTTGAGACTATGATCCTCATTCACATCACCTCCGGGAGAATTAGGAAAACCGAACTTAAAAAAGTTTGCATACGCTCAAAATGGCCTCCCCCCTCCCCAGAAACGGGGCCTCAGGAATGACCTGAGGACTAGAAGGGCCGCGAGACCCAGAGCGTATGGAAACGCCACAACGAATAGCTTGAACATGAAATACAGGATCCCCACAATGAAGAGCAGGTCGATTAGACCGTACGCGCCGCCGAATGAATAAAATCCGTACCCTGGCCTGCCGTATCCCCTTCCCATCCCTCTTGGCATTCTCCGTTCCTCCGATACGTTATCAAGGCTCATGCCCATAATGTAAAAAGAGAGGGTTCACCACCAGCCGTAGAGCCAGCGAATGGTCCTCCTGCTGGGTTGGCCGGTCCAGGGGCAGTAGCCGAGTCTGGCTCCCCAGCCTCTTCCTCCTCTGCCCCATCCACGGCCGAAGCCTCTGCCTCTCCCCCAGCCGCCACCGCGGCCCCAGCCTCTGCCCGGGCCAAAGCCGTAGCCGTAAGCGGGGTAGGCCGGGTATGTGGGCGTCGCCGGGTACGGGCCATATGCGGGAGCCGGCGTTGTCGGGGCTGTTGGAGCCGGCGGCACTGGCGCCGTGAACTGGCCAACGCTTCCGCTAACGACGGCTTTTACCGCCTCCTCAACCGGGGTTCCCGGAGCGACCTGGTAGAGCCTTATTCCTGCGGCCTGTATGGCTCCAAGGGCGTTGGGGCCGACCTGCGGTGCTATCACCGCTTCGACACCCTCGTTGATGAGGGTCTGGGCGGCCATTGGTCCGGCTCCGCCTCCCGCCATGGCGGCACCGTTCTGGATGACCCTGCTGTTGGTGACGTTGCCGTTTTCGTCAACGTCCGCTATGAGGAACGCGGGCGCCCTGGCAAAGACCGGGGCAACGGTGTCCTCGAGTCCCCCTCCATTGGTGGGTATCGCGATTCTCATCTCAACCACCTCACTTTCATTCTATTATTTTGTGCATATGCACAACATTTAAAGTTTTCGGTTACCCTAATCCTTCTGAGTCCTGCAATTCGCACAACGTTCATATATTGGCTTGTGTAGGGACTTGAACGGTGACCCATGAGGATAGCCATTGTTGAGGGATTCCCTCTTGATGTGCCGGAGAATGCGTGGTGGAGCTTCTACAATAGTCCCTATCCAGCCCACAGGCTCGGGACTGCCGTTGATGTGTATTTTCCCGACGAGGCGCTCTTTCCCTTTGAAGAGGGCACAGTGGTGGCTATCAGGAGGGTAATGACGCCGAGGTATGTGCCCGTGCGGGAGGATTACCTCACAATCGTGAAGGTTGGGGAGTTCTGTCTCAAGGTGCTCCACGTGAAACCCGCTGTGGGGGAGGGTGAACGTTTGGTTCTTGGTGATCCTATAGGAGAGATGGTGGTCTCGGGCTTCTTCAGTCCTTGGAGCGACAGGCACGCACACTTTGAGCTTAGGTCGTGCCACGACGCCTACCGGGCGCGCGGGGCGTTTCTAATGAGTCCCATTCTCCTTGAGCTGGTGCCCTCTTTGAGGGGGGATGAGTTTGAGGTTGTGAGGTGCGAGGAAAGTCACTGCTGGGCACGACCCCTGAGAACCAACGGACGCTCCCTTACGCCCTTGACATCCGAGGGCTTTTCCATCGAGGGTGGTCTCCCGCACTACCGCTACGGGGTGCTCTTTGGTGGGGTAGAAAACGTAAAGCTCTTTGGCCTGGAGCTTCCGGTTGGGGAGAGATTATCAAACGGCGTCTCGATTTTTGACGCGAACTTTAGGGTGCTGGCCAATGGAAAGGAAATAAGAGGGGTCGGGGTTTACTGCAACAATTCCCTCTTCAAGCTTGTGGGCAGGTTTGAGGAGGGAGAAGCCGTGAAGCTGACCTTTGTGCGGCTGTGAGGTTTTAACGTTGGCTTTAGGAATTGATTCAGCCATTAGTCGTATTTCTTTCTCGTTTCTTCATCGCAGATAACGTACTTCAGTTTTTCATCCCAGTCGGGCGAGTCCCACGTGCCCAAAGCTTTGTGGGTCGTGTAGTATTTCTGCGGAATGGGATGGGTTCCAAGGACGACCTTGAGGCCGTATTTCTCCTCGATGAACCTCTTGAAGTAGTCTATCCAGGGACAGGGGGGATAGCCCACCAGAAAGCCCGTTGCAAGGTGTATTACCTCGGCACCGTTCTTCTTCATCTCCGCTGGGGCGTATTCAATGTTCCCTCCGGGGCAGCCTCCGCAGGTGGTGTACCCGACAACCTCGACCTCCTGGTCCTTGTATATGCTGAAGGCTCCCTCGTGTTCCCTCAGCGCCCTAAAACACTTGCCGCCCGCGCAGGTGCGGTAGCGGTCGCAAATTATAATTCCAATCTTTACCATTTTCGGCATCTCCCTAAATGTTCAGACAGACATCTTAACAAAAAAGTTGGCTTAAAGCTTTTGCTTGGATGCCGTTTGCTCATCCGTGAATTTTGAGGATAAAATCGATTACCCCTTCACGAACCTGCCGTCATCCTTGGCCTCGGGAAGCTTGTGAACGTTTTGCTCCAGCCAGCCCGTTCTCTCGACCCTTCTGATGTCAAACTTGGGCACGTACGGTTTTATGTCAAGCAGCGGCGTCCCGTCAACGATGTCAACGTCTTCGATGTGGAGCACGTTCCCATCGACGCCGATGAGTCTCACTATCGAGATGCCTATCGGGTTCGGCCTGCTGGGGGCACGGGTGGCGAAGACTCCGTGTTCCTCGTCGTCCATGTAGGGCCTAACGAGGAGCTTTCCTGGCTCCACAAGGTGGAAGTGGTAGATTAATATGATGTGCGAGAACCCCTCGATGTCCTTCAGTCCGGATGCGTACTCGGGGAAGACCTCAACGGTTCCTCTGACCCCTTTCGCCGCCGAGGGCTGTATTGGAACGCCCTTTGGCTCATTGAACGGGCTGTGGATGACTCCAATGGGTCTGTATGAGATCTCTCTCAATTCTATCCCCCAGTTCCCATTTGAAGGCGACCTTAAATCCTTTTGCACTATTGATCAGCCACTCTCTCCCCGGAAGTACGCGGCGTTGGTTAAGCTATCTTGTTTTACTTTAAGCTCTTTTGTTTACGCAAACGTTTAAATTCGAACTTCAAACTTCTTTTCGGGTGGTCTAATGAAGAGCGTTAAAGCCCTGTTCTTCGTTCTGGTTCTCACCGGTGCCGTCATCGGCGCTGGCTGTCTCGGCTCGACCAACGCCTCAACGAAGCAGAGACCCTTTGAAGGTCAGACCCTCACCGTCTGCTCTGGAGCGGGTCTAATGAAGCCGATGAACGAGCTGATAAGCCTCTTCGAGAACGAGACTGGCGCGAAGGTTGAGGTGCACTACGGCGGGAGCAGTGAAATCTTCGGCGTCCTGCAGACGACCTGTGGCTGCGACGTCTTCATCCCCGGGGCCTGGTACTACACTGAGCAGGCCATGAAGAAGGGATACATCCTCAACGGCACCGTCAGAAACGTCACGGAGCACGTTCCAGTCATAGCGGTTCCGAAGGGCAACCCGAAGGGGATTCACTCCCTCGAAGACCTCGCGAAGCCGGGCGTTAGAGTCGTCCTCGGCGACCCGAAGGCTGCTGCAATCGGCAAGGTCTCGAAGAAAATCCTCGAAAAGAACGGCCTCTGGGATGAAGTGAAGCCCAACGTCGTGGTTTTCACGCCGACCGTCAATCAGCTCCTCATCTATATATCCACCGGACAGGCCGATGCTGCGATAATCTGGGAGGATATGGTTACGTGGGCGCAGTCCAGGGGCAAAATTGAGGTTGTCCAGATACCACGGGAGCAGAACTCGATTAAGACGATTCCAACCGCGGTAACGACCTGTGCGGAGAATGACGGCCACGTTGAGGTCGCGAAGACCTTCAACGAGTTCGTGGCGAACCACACAGAAATCTGGGAGAAGTGGGGGTTCAGGCCATGGAAAGGCTGAGCTTCAGAGCTTTGACGATTTTCGTGGCCTTTCTTTTCACATTTTTCCTCTTCATAGCGATAGCCACCCTCTTCTTCGTCCCAAGGCCCCACGAAATCCTTGAGGCGCTGAAATCTGAGGAGATGGTTTACTCCCTCAAGCTCTCGCTCATAACGGCATCAATCTCAACCCTCCTCGTCATCCTCATCGGGATCCCCATAGGCTATGCCCTCTCGCGCTTTGATTTCCGGGGGAAGAGCGCCGTTAAATCAATCCTCGACCTTCCGATGGCCTTCCCCGAGCTCGTCCTGGGTCTCGCCCTGCTCCTGCTCTTCGGAAGGACCGCGTTTGGGGATGCCCTGAGCGCCCTCGGGATAAATGTGGTCTTCACGAAACTCGGCATAGTTGTGGCCCAGTTCTTCACTGCTCTGCCCTATGCCGTCAGGGTGATCTACACGACCTTCGAGGGGATAAGTCCGCGCTACGAGCTCGTCGCGAGGAGCCTTGGCTATTCGGAGTTCGAGACCTTCAGGAAGGTGACCCTGCCTATGGCCAAGGATGGCCTTTTCGCCTCGACGATAATCTCGTTCGCGCGCTCGATGGGCGCCTTCGGTGCCGTCCTGATACTCGCCGGCGGGAGCTACATGAACACCGAGATACTGCCTGTGACGCTCTACCTCAATATCTCCTACGGCAACATCGGCATGGCAATAACGAGCGGAATAGTCCTCGTCGTTGTCTCGTTCCTCGCGATACTCATCTTCGAGAGGCTGGAGGGTGGTGAGCATGGCCCTGTTAGAGGTTGAAAACCTGGGCATAGACCTTGGGGACTTCCATCTCAGAGACGTCTCGCTCTCGGTTGAGAAGGGGGATTACCTGACGGTCATCGGGCCAACGGGGGCGGGAAAGTCCGTCCTCCTTGAGGCCATAGCGGGCTTTTACCCCCTCCTTTCCGGTAGGGTAGTCCTTGACGGCCGGGACGTGACGAAAGAACCGCCGGAACGGAGAGGAATAAGCATAGTCTATCAGGACTACATGCTCTTCCCCCATCTGAGTGTTTTCGACAACATAGCCTTTGGCCTCAGGAAGAGGGGCCTCTCCATGGAAGAGATAGAGCGCGAGGTCAAAACCATAGCAGGGGAGCTTCACATTGCGCATATTCTCCATCGGAAGCCCGGGACGCTGAGCGGTGGGGAGCAGCAGAGGGTCGCACTCGCGAGGGCCCTTGTGATTAGACCGAGGATCCTCCTTATGGACGAACCCTTCTCCGCCCTGGATTCGAAGACGAGGGAGAGACTCCGCTCGCTGGTGAAAGGGGTCATAGAGGAGTACGGCACGACGGTGATCCACGTCACCCACGACTTCGAGGACGTCTTCGCCCTGGCAAAGCACGTCGCCGTGATGAGGGACGGCAGAATCGTCCAGTTCGGAACACCTGAGGAAGTCTTTTCAAGGCCCGGAGATGAGTTCATAGCCGGTTTCGTCGGAACGAACCTGCTCCGCGGAACCGCCGGAAGGAAGTGCGATGGTCTCACCGCGGTTAGGGTCGGCGACGTAATCCTCTACACCTCGGACGAAGCGGAGGGGGAGGTTATCCTCTCCCTACGGCCGGAGGAGATAATACTCGCGAGGGAGCCCGGCGAGTGCTCCGCCCAGAATGTGGTCCCCGTTGAGGTTGGGGAAATGGAGAGGCGCGGCCAGCTTGTCTGGCTCTCTCTGGTCTCGGACGGCCTTTCGCTCCGCGCGGTGGTGACGCCGAACGCCGTGGAGCTCCTCAAAATAAGGCCTGGAGAAAAGTTCTACGCCCTCTTCAAGGCGAGTGCGCTGAGGGTGGTTGGGTGAATCCGTGTCCTCCCGTGCTTTTTTCCTTCTTCCAAAGTTCGGACGAACCCTGGTCAGAAACGTTAACTGATTATCCATTTTTGGACCGTAATGTTTAAAGTGTGTGTAATTCACATCAAAAGTGGAATTAGGTTAGGCTAATCTAACTCGGAGGTGGTTTCGGTGCTCGTGAAACTCGGGATTCCCTGGATCGAAGGGATAATCCCCAGGGGGTTTCCTTCCAACACTTCGACGCTTGTGAGCGGTCCCGGCGGCTCTGGAAAGCCCCTCATCGGATATATCTTCGCTTCCGGCTGGCTTAAGAACGGCGGGAACGTGGTTTTCCTGCTGACGAGCACGACACTCGAGTACCTGAGGAACACCATGGGTCTCTTCGGCGCCGACCTGGACGACTACTGGGGCAGGGTCTTCTTCGTGGAGCTCGATCCAGGCATAGAGAGCATTGAGATCGTCTCGGACGAGCACATCAGGGCGAACTTTGTAAAGCCTGAGATATGGGACGAGGCGCTTGCGCTGGCGAGCGTTTACCTCAGCAACGTCCCGAAGACGATAGCCCCCCTCGGAACGATGGTCGTCGGCGCCGCCCTCAACCTGCTGTTCTTCTCCCCGACCTACGGAGAGGCCATTCACAGGAAGATAATGGATACACTAGCGTCGAACAAAACAAAAACGTACTTCTTCACGGTCAACACCGACGTTTTCAAGGATAGGGTGGAGGAGCTTGAGATGGCCGCGGATAACCTTATGTTCAGCAGGATGGAGAAGCCCATGAGGCTCTTTCTGCGGGTGGAACGCATCAGGGACGTGCCTTTCAGGAAGAACGAGGTCGAAGTTCCCCTTTCGCGCGAAATCCTTGATGAAATCAGGGAAGAGGCGGAGAGGGGTAAGAAGAACCTCATTCCCGCGATAAAGAGGCTGTGAGGTGGGAGCATGAGGTTCGGCTTTTGGGGGTTTGGGTTCGAGCTTCCCGCCGTTACTCTTCTTTCCGGTCCGATGGCCGCGGCGAAGCCCCTCTTCGCCCAGAGATTCATCGTCGAGTTCCTGAATGTGCACCCGGAGTATGACGTCCTCTACTTTGCGACCAGTTCGCCGGTCTGCGGCGTTCTCAGGAACCTGCGGATTTTTGGCATGGACGACGAGGGAATCCGCGGGATAACCTTTCTCGACTACCAGCCCTCGTGCGCCCAAATCGAAAGGGCGGACGCCGGGTACTACATCGGCAACTTCTCGGAGCCGGAGCAGCTGAAGCGCGCCCTTGACATGGCTGGTCAAAAAAGCATAGTCGTTATTCCGTCGTTTACTCTCCTCCTGATCGGAAGCGGAGAAAAAGAGCGGCTGGTGGATGTTCTCCTGGATTGGCTCGGTAGGGGAAGAACGGTATCGTTTGTGGCCGTCAACTCGGCGATGTTTGGGGACCACAACAGGAAACTCGCCGAGAACGCGGATAACGTCCTTGAGTTCCTTAAGAGGAGGGATGAAGTTTACATCAGGCCGCTGAAGTTCCGCGGAAGCGCGCCTCGGGAGGATATTCCCTTCGAGTTCCCGCGCGAAATGTTCGAGGGGACCAAGAAGGAGGTCGCCGAAAGAACGGCGAGGATAATCCGTGAAAAGAAGGTGGGAAGATGATACTCATAGACGAATACTTCAGGCATTACCCCGCCCGGAAAAAGGTCGCCGAGTTCCTGCTCAGGCACGGTATCGAAATCCGCAACGGTTCGATGCTCCTTGACGGGGTCGAGCTCCCCATAACCGAGGTTGCGAGGGCGACGGGGGTGACGAGAAAGGTCGTGTACCTCACGGTTGAGACCATAGAGAACACCACCGCCCTCCGGCTTCTCTTTGAGAGGCTCCGCCCGGAGCTGAGAATCGAGGATCTCGCTCCCGCCATGAACTGGGAGGTGCTGGAGCTCAGACTGGCGGAGAGCGATGGCAGGGCAGTGCCCGCCGTACTGGACGTCCTTCTAAGGGATGGGAACAGGCCGATATCCGTCAGGTTCAGGAACCTCCCGGGGGAAGCGCCGTACCTCTCCATCGTCGTGGAGCGGCCGATAAGCGGGGAGGCGATTTCCGATATCGAGGGGATAGGCGGAATCGAGAGGATGCTCATAAAAACCCCGGAAAAAGTCAAGACTAAGCTGGTGTGCACCTTCTGTGAGGTTAAGTACTGTCCGAGGAGGCTCTCTGGGGGCGTGGAAATTGCGGATTAGGGGCTTTGAGGGACTCCGGGATGGGAGCATTCAAAATGGAGCTGATATTGGGGTGTGATGTTATGCGGCTCCTCGTCCTCAACGACAACGCCCCTTCGAAGGGCTTTCTCAACGATTGGGGGTGGAGCGTTCTCTTTGAAGGGGACCTCCGCTTTATTTTTGACGCCGATACAAACCCGGCCATCCTGGCTTACAACTCCACCGTTCTGGGAGTCTCCCTGAGAAACCTCGACTTCGCCGTTCTTAGCCACTGGCACTACGACCACTACGGGGGTTTCTCCCTCGTAGGCGAGCTGAATCCGGGAATTCCTCTCTATGCTCCGCCGGGAAACGGGGCAATGGGAAGGCAATGGGGGTTCGGGGTTAGGGAGGTCACGAAGGCCTGTGAGATCGAAGCCGGAGTTTGGACTTCGGGGCCCTTAAACGGGTTTGAGCAGGCGGTTGGGGTGGAGACGCCCTCCGGCCTCGTCATCATCGTTGGCTGTTCCCATCCGGGCGTTGACAGGCTCACCAAGGCGGTCCTTGAGGTTTCTGGCTATGAGAAAGCCCACCTCGTAATCGGTGGTTTTCACGGCCCCTCGGCCAGAACCCTTGATAGACTGGCGAAGCTGACCGAGCTAATAGGCCCCGCCCACTGTTCCGGGGAGGAGGCGAAGGCGTACGTGCGGAAGAAATATCCCGAGAAGTTCGTGGGAGTGAGAACGGGGAGTGTTTTGGAAATCTGAGCTGTCTGAACAAAAAATGATAAAGAAAAAGTCCCATGGCATGGAAGGTTGGCTCACTCTTTTACCCTCTCCGGTGGACGTCTTTCACGGTAAAATACGCCCCGACCGAAAGGATTCCAAGGATTAAATAGGATGTCACGTCGTTTATTGGCCTCCACCCTGCAAAGTCCTCGCTGTGAAGGAGGTATGCCTCGATGGCGTCTGCCCCCATGACGAATAGGGCGAGCACACCCAATGCCATTCCGAGGAGTGCCCCGACATAGACGTAGGCAACGGCCCTCCCGTCGTTTTCAGTGATCCTCTTCAGGCCCGTTAGATAGACAGCGCTTATCGTGAGGAGGGCAAGGCCAACGAAGATGTCGCCCGTCGGGGGTACCCCGAGGCTTATTTCCCTGCCGAGCCAGCTCAGACTTTCGATGACCCCGTAGATGAGATAGAGGAGGCCAAAGATGGCGCTGATAACCTTCATGGTTCCGAGGTTCACTTCCCTGCTCACGCCAGTGCACCCCCTATTCCAACTATTGCGAGAGCCACGAGATACGCTAAAATCAACTCGTAGACTAGAGCAAAGAGCGTCCACTTCCACCCTGCTTCTCCCTTTATGGCCGCAAGGGCAGCTACGCAGGGCACGTATATCAAAGAGAATGCCATGAAGGCGTAGGCTGTCTCAGGGGTAAAGGCTCCACTCGCCGCTATCGCGTGGGAAACTGCGGTCTCTTCCTCACCGACGCCGTAAAGCACACCGAGCGTTCCGACGACTATCTCCTTTGCTATGAAGCCAAAGAACAGGGCCACGGCTGCCTTCCAGTCCCAGCCCATCGGACTGAACAGGGGCTGGAGGGCGTGCCCGAGCGCCGCCACCCACGACTTGGCCAATAGCTCGCCGTTTTCGAGGGCCTCTGACCCAAGGTAGCCGCTTGGCCCGGTGACGGAGAGCAGCCAGACGATTACAACCCCTGCAAAGATTACAGTGCCCGCCTTTCGCAGGAACTTCTCGGTTCTCGCCCACGCAGCGCCAAGGATCCCCCTCCAGTTCGGCCTGTTATACGGCGGAAGCTCCATGATGAAGTAGGACGGCTCGCCCTTGAAGATTACTTTCCTGAAGAGCCACGCTATCACTAGCGCGAGGCCTATTCCGAGGAGGTACATACTTGTTATCACCGCTCCTTCCTTCCCAGTGAAGAAAGCCCCCGCGAAGACGCTGTAAATCGGAAGCCTCGCCGGACAGGACATTAAGGGGTTCACGAGTATCGTTAGAATTCTGTCCTTTTCGTCTTCGAGCGTTCTCGTGGCCATTATCGCGGGGACGTTGCAGCCGAAGCCCATTATCATGGGGATTACCGACTTCCCGTGGAGACCGAAGCGATGCATAACCCTATCCATGACGAAGGCGGCCCTTGCCATGTACCCACTGTCCTCAAGCCACGAGAAAGCCAAAAACAGGAACGCTATCGGCGGCAGGAACACGAGGACGCTCCCGAGGCCCGCTATGATTCCGTCCCTTAGGAGAGAGGCCAGCGCGTCGTTTGCTATGTGGGAGCCAAGGGCATCGCCGAGCCAGCCGAAGAACCAGTCTATTATGTCACTGAACGGAGCGGAAACGTCGAAGGTGAACTTGAAGGTTGCCCACATGATGCCTATGAATATCGGTATGCCGAGATACTTGTGGGTGAAGACCTCGTCGAGCATCTCCGAGAACGTCATCCTCTCCTCACGCGCGACTATCGCCCTCTCCGCGGTTTGGGTGATGAGCGCATACCTCTCATCGGCGAGAGCTAACTCGAGATCCTCGTACTTCCTCTGGAGGTCTTTCTTTATGTCTATCAGTCCTCTCATTATCTCGTCCCTCTCGGAACTGCCTTCAATAACGCCCTTTACATCCTTGTCCCCCTCGAGAAGCTTTATGGCAAGCCAGCGCGGGTTGTACTCCTCTGAGAGCCTCTTGTCAAGCCGTATAACTCTTACAAGGCGTTCTATGTATGGCTCGAAGTTTGGGTACCTCAGCGGTTTGGGCTTCCTTCCAAGGCTTTCGGTGATGGCCTTCTTGAGCTCCTCGATCCCCTTCCCCTTGGAAGCAACCATTGGGACAACGGGAACCCCTAAGGCCCTCTCAAGCTCCTTCGGGTCTATCTTGATGCCCTTCTCTTCCGCCAAATCCATCTTGTTGAGGACAACGAGAACATTGGCCCCTATCTCGAGGAGCTGGAGTGTGAGGTAGAGATTGCGCTGAATGTTTGAGGCATCGAGGATGTCCACAACGAGGTCTGGTTTTTCGCGGACTATGAAGTCCCTTGCTATCTTTTCGTCAAGAGAGTAAGCAGTCAGCGCGTAGACGCCGGGCAGGTCAATAACATGGAACTTTCCTCCCAGGTATTCAAACTCACCTTCCTTCTTCTCCACGGTAACGCCGGGCCAATTGCCGACATGCTGTTTCAAACCCGTCAGGGCGTTGAAAATCGTCGTTTTACCCACGTTGGGGTTCCCAATTAGAGCTATCACAGCTTCCCCCATCATTCCACCTCCACGAGGATTTTCATTGCGAGCCCCCTCCCGAGGGCGAGCTGGGTGTCTCCAACGGCCACTATCAGCGGACCGGCCATCTGGTTTCTGATCACCTTAAGTTCGCTTCCAGGAACGAGGCCAATCGCCATGAGCTTCGTGAGGACACTCCTTCCCCCCGTTACACGGGTAATCCTTGCCCTTGTGCCCTCTTTGAGAAAGCTCAAGGGCGTCATTCACTCCACCTCTATGAATCTCGCTTCACCTTCCCTAAGGGATAGCTTGTAGCCGCGAACTTCAATCTCTATGGGGTCTCCTAGGGGTGCTCTCTTCAGGACTCTGACCTCTGTGCCCTTACCCAGACCCATTGCTGCGAAGCGGGCCTTTGGTCCTCCAGTTATCTCCCGGACCCGGACAGTTTTTCCGGGTTCCACATCGCTCAGTCTCATCTCCCATCCCTCCATGTACACGTTTATACGCAATATTTAGGTTTCCCTAATAACTTCAGGATAGGCTAATCCAGCATGCCCTTAAATAACTTTCTGTTTGTAAAATTAACCCTAGATGTTTGAAACTTAAAAATTAGGTTAGGCTAACCTAACTAGAATGTTCTGAAATGTGCATCACCTGCCGATAAAAACAAAAAAGAAGAGGTTTGGAAGGAGAATAGGAAGAGTTTTAAATTAAAAATGAAGCTACAAATCTGCTCCATTATGAATTTCCGTGCATATGCACGGATTAAAGCTTAAAAACTTTTGGATAATGGTTTTTAGTTATTCTCGGATTCCAAGGAATTCACACAGCCGCCTGAAGAACTCCGTCTTCCTGCCCTTCCCTGCCACGAAGCGGAGAATCCTTAGCTCTTCGAGGGTCTCACCGTCAATGCTTACCTTTCTGCCCGCTTCCTTTACATCCCTGCTCTCAGCGAGCGCTTTAACGATCTTCCCCCCGTTTGGAAGGAGCGCGTTAAAATACTCCTCCACCCACTTCCTGTCAATCGAACGGACGAAGAGCTCGCCCTCTCTGGAGAGGCGGTAGTAGGTGTGGTGCTTGTGAACCTCGAAGGCCTTCTTAAAGCGCGCCCTGCTTCGCTTTACCGCGCTCCCTGGGTCGCGTTCTATCAGGCCGATTTCAAGGAGGTCACCGATTGCATCCGTTATGAGTTCAAGCGGAAGGCCGCTCATCTTTGCCATCATCTTCGCGTAATCAACGCCCGCCCTTTTCAGGTGGGTCAGGACGTAGAGGTGAACCGGGAGGAGCTCAGATCCTCGGTAGGAACCTGCCCGTTCTTTTCGTGTATTCTCGCCACTCATCGCCGAACCTCTCCTTTAGGGCGTTCTCTTCTTCCCCTATAAATTTCACCAATGCGGGCCAGTAGACGAGTGGTAGGCCCAGCATAAAGCCTCCGATGGCGAGCGAGAAGCCTGGCACTATAAGAAAGCCCAGATTGAATAGATAGGGTGGCGGACTCTGGAGTAGCAGCCCGTTGTGAGCAGCTCGTCCCTTCGGTAGGCCTTCGAAATCTGCCGGTAGCAGAGGAGCCAGAAGACTATGCCGACTGTGAGAAGGGCAACCCCCAAAGCCGGAAACCTGGGAAAAGAGAAGTTGAGCCTCGAATTGAAGTAGAAGGCCAAAACCGCGTAGGGAACCGCGAAAAGGAACCTTGGGAGCTATCCCAAGGAACCTCATCGCTCACTCCTCTATCGGCGGCTTTTCGGCCTTCTTCGCCTGGGTCTGCTCCCAGAGGTCGTCGAAGTTCTCAACGACACGCTGGAGGGCTATCTTAAGGTCCCTTGTCCTCGTGAAGAAGGCCACCTTGTTGGTCTTGTCACGGATCCTCAGGAAGTTCGGCCCCATTCTGAATGCAACCAGGACGTCAACGTCGAGGAGCTGGCTCACGACGGCCTTGAACTTCCTGGGGTCGCCGTGGCCGTCGTCCTCTTCCTCGAAGTCCTTGGCCCTGTTGTGCCTCTTTTCGAGAAGCTTAACGCTCCCGTTTTCATAGACCTCGTATATCGCGAAGAACTCCGAATCCCCGTAGTGGGCATCTATGAGCGTCTCGTCGTTCTCCATTCCAAACGCGACCTTCAGGCACCTCATGAGCATCACCGTTTTGAGCGTATGCACAAAGCTTAAAAGCTTTTAGGTTAGCCTAATTCCTGGAGGTGAGAGCTTGCAGATAGCGGTGAGTGGTGGAAAAGGTGGCACCGGAAAGTCCACGGTCGCGATTAACCTGGCAATAGCGCTTAGGGAGCGCTACGACCTTGTCTTGGCGGATCTCGATGTCGAGGCGCCGAACGACCACCTCCTCCTCGGCGTGGAGCTGGCCAACGAGGAGCCGGTTGAACTGTTCATGCCGCGCTTTGACTATGGGAAGTGCACCCGTTGCAGGAAGTGCGCTGAAGTCTGCGAGGAGCACGCGATAATAACCATGCGCGACGGGACACCTTTCCTCATGCCGAACCTCTGCTCCGGCTGCGCCGCCTGTGAAATAGTCTGCCCGGTTCCAGGGGCGATTCTGCCGGGTAAGAAGCTGATGGGGCACACTTACCTTACAGAGACTCCCTACGGCTTCCCGCTCGTTACGGGCCGGCTCCTTGAGGGTGAGGAGAGGGCGATGCCGATAGTTTCCAGGGCCAAGAAGCGTGCCCAGGGGCTTGACAAGGAGCTTCTGATGGTCGATACTGCCGCGGGAACGAGCAACACCGTCTCGAAGGCCCTTGAGGACTCGAGGCTCATCATAGCCGTCACCGAGCCAACTCCCCTCGGCATTCACGACGGCGAGCTGATTCTTAGGCTGGCGAAGCTGATGGACATCCCTGCGATGGTCGTTGTGAACCGCTCGGACCTCGGCGACGTGGCTAAGGTGCGCGAGATTGCCGAGAAGTACGGTGCGGAGGTAATAGCGGAGATTCCGTACAGCGAGAACATCATAAGGAGCTACGTTGATGGGAAGCCCATAGTCCTGACGGAGTATCCCGAGGCGGGGCTCTTCAGGGAGATTGCTTCCAGGGTCGTTGAGTTCCTCGGAGGTGGTGAGTGATGCAGCTGGTCATAGCGAGCGGCAAGGGAGGAGTTGGAAAGAGCACTGTTACGGCTTCGCTCCTCTACCTGCTGAAGGACGAGTACCGGTTCGTTGCCGTTGATGCCGATGCGGACGCGCCGAACCTCGACCTGCTCCTCGGCGTGGAGCGCTGGGAGGAGGAGAGGGAGCTGGTAGGGGCGAAGGTGGCAAGGATAAACACGGAGAGCTGCATAAGGTGCGGCATCTGCCAGGAGCGCTGCCCCTACGACTGCATTAAAGTCATAGACGGCGACTACGTTGTCAGCGAGCTGACCTGTGAGGGCTGCAACGTCTGCGGTCTGGTGTGCCCCGTTCCGGGGACGATAAGTCTCGACGAGGTTCGCTCTGGAGTCGTCAGGAAGACGACCACCCGCTACGGCTTCCCGCTGATTTCGGCCCAGCTCGACGTCGGCAGGCCCAACAGTGGAAAGCTCGTCACCGAGGAGAAGGAGTGGGCGAAAAAGCTCATGGGCGAGCTTGGCCTGAAGCACATGGTGGTTGACAGCGCCGCCGGAATCGGCTGTCAGGTTATAGCGAGCATAGGCGGGGCGGATCTGACGATACTCGTGGCAGAGCCTACCCCTGCTTCCCTCAGCGACGTGCAGAGGGCCTACAAGGTCGTTCAGCACTTCAGGCAGCCGGCTTACCTCATCATCAACAAGGCCGACTTCAACCCCGGCTTCACTGCCCTCAGGGAGTGGGCTGAAGCCGAGGGGATCCCGATACTCGGAGAAATACCCTACGACAGGGCCATTCCGAGGAGCATGAGCATGCTCAAGCCCTTCGTCGAGGCGTTCCCCGACTCGAAGGCGGCTGACGCGATGAGGGAGATAGCCGAGAGGGTTAGGAAGGAGATTCTGAAGTGACTCCACCGGGCCCGGTCTTGGGCCCATTACCCCCACCGCAAAGCAGATTGGGGGTTATCGTTTAGAGACCACCCTTCGGAGTTTTAAACCGCTCAAAGGCGGTTTTTGAAGGACGCATATTTAGTCTCTTTTGTTTTCTGTTATTCCTAAACATAATATTTAACACGTACGATAAACCTTGAGGTCCAACGTATCGTGTTTTCTGCCGGTGTACATTTTTCTTTTGAAAGCCCCTCCTTTGGCGGGGGTTAAAGCCGAACCCTCGCCCTTAGCCAGGAGGAGGTCAGTTTTTCATGAAATCTTCAATGCTGAGCTGTCCTTTCCTCGGGGGTTTCTTCGTTTCCATCTCTGTTTTCAGCTTCTCCTCGATCTTCTTCAGCGTCTTCCAGCTCCTCCTGACTATCGGCGGGAACTCGCCGTGCTCGCGGTAGTAGTTTTCGAGGAACTTCCTTGTCCTCGGGTCGCTGGGATAGCCGCTCCCGATCTCGCCGTACTCCTCCTTCAGCTTCTCTATCGCCCTGTCGCGGGTTACCTTCGCTATTATCGAGGCCGCCGAGACCGGCACGAACTTGTCGTCGGCCTTGTGCTCCGCTATTATCTCCGCCTCAAAATCCAGCCTCTTCCCTATGTCCTCGCCGAAGCGGGCCTCCTTCACGTCGGCGGCGTCTATGTATATCACGTCGGGCTTCACCTTGAGCGAGTTGAGGGCTTTAACGAAGTTCTCCACCTCGAACTCGTTTAAAGTTCCCTCACGGGAGTCTATCTCCTCCGGCCAAAGCTCCAGAACCACGTAATCGTCCAGCAGAGAGATTATCTCATCGAACAGCCTCTCACGCCGCCTGGGGGTGAGCTTCTTCGAATCCTTAACCCCAAGCTCCTCGAGCTTTGGAACGTTCCGTTCATCCACAACAACCGCCGCTATGACCATGGGGCCAATTACGGGGCCCCTGCCGGCTTCGTCGATTCCAGCGAGCTTCAAGGTTTCACCTCCTGAAGAGCAGAGCGCCGTAGATGACGCCGAGCATTATCGTCGCCAGGCCGCTGGGGGGTATGTCGGTAAAGTAGGCAAGGATTACGGAGGACACCTGGACGCCCAGGGTGAGGAACAGGCTGGCCCCGATGACCTTGCGCAGGTCGCTGCTGACCATCAGCGCTATCGCGCCCGGAAGAACGGCCACCACCTGGAGGGTTATGAGGCCGACGGTCTGGACGATGAGAGCGCCGATGGCACCGACGAGGACGTAGAGGATCATGAGGTAGGCCCTCGCGTTGCCCCCGTAGCTCTCCATGCCCTCGGGGTCGAAGCTGAGGTAGAGGAAATCGCGGTACAGGAAGAGGACGACGAAGAAAAGAAAGGTACCTCCGATAACGAGGACCGTGAGGTCGTCGAGGGTTATCAGGAAGATGTCCCCCGTGAGGTAGGAGACTATGCTCTCGCCGAGCGGGAAGTATGGTCTGGTTGCCATCACCTTGTAGAGCACGCCAAAGCCGAGGACCGTGAGGCCGGCGACAAAGCTGGCCACTATTCCAACGGCGGAATCGGGGGAGAATCCGAGCTTCTCAAGCTCCGCTATCGTGAGCACGACGATGATGGTGATGATGAGTGCAACGAGCATGACCAGGGAGAGATTCTCGAACAGCAGGCCGAGTATCATTCCAAGGACCGCACCGAACAGCAGGGAGTGGAAGAGGGCATGGGTTAGAAAGGCCAGTCCCTTCGTGTTGATGAGCGGGCTGAGCATGCCGAGCAGGACGCTTACCATAACGCTGGCAAGGAGAGCCCTGATCAGATACTCCGGAATCACCGCCCGCCACCCCCGTGCCTGTGCAGGTGGACGTCGCCGGTTATGCAGAAGAGCTTGCCCTCAACGGGTATGACCCTTGCCAGCGGGCCATATACGGATTTGATTATCGGGTCCTGAAGGACGTCCTCCGGCCTTCCGAAGGCTATCAGGCGTCTGTTGAGGAGCATGATTCTGTCCCCGACCTCGATTAGGGGGTTGATGTCGTGGGTGGTGATGACCATCGTCACCCGTCTCTCGCGCTTTATCTTGGCCAGAACGCTGGCGACCTCTGCCCTTGCGCTGGGGTCCAGGGCGGAGAGTGGCTCGTCGAGGAGGAGCAGTTTGGGGTCGCTCATCAGGGCCCTCGCGAGGAGGACGCGCTGCTTCTGACCGCCGCTCAGCTCGCTGAAAAGCCTGTCACCCACCTCAGCGAGCCCGACGAATCCGAGGACTTCCCCCGCCTTCTCCATTGTCTCCGGCGGAAGCTTGAAGTGGACGAAGCCGCGGCGGTAGACGCCGCCCATCGCAACGACCTCAAGGGCGGTGAGGGGAACCCTCTCGTTGAGGCTGTGGCTCTGAGGGACGTAGCCTATGAGCTCTTTCGCCTCGCAGGGCGGTTTCCCGAAGACCTCCAGCCGTCCGGTGTAGTCCCGGTGGAAGCAGGCGATTGCCTTGAGCAGGGTCGTCTTGCCTGCCCCGTTGGGGCCGAGCAGAAGGAGCGTCTCGCCATCCTCGAGAGTGAAGTCTACCCCCTCCACAGCGGGCTTTCCGTCGTAGAGTATCGTGAGGCTTTCGGCGGTTATTGCCTCCATGGTAATCTCCAGACTCCAGTTTAAGCGGTGCGTTTTTAAACCTTAATGTGCCTCTACTGGACAGAGATGGGTAATGGAAGGGCCGGTTTTTGCACCTTCCTGGATTTGTGCAAAAATTTTAAAAGCACATGCCTGTACTCTCGTTAGAAAATTTTTGCAAGGCTCAGGTTTATAAGGGCTCGGGCCTATTCGCTGGAGGTGATGATCATGGCGTACCACAGAGGAAGAGGCGGAAGAAGTGGGGGGAAGAAAAAGAACAGGCAGGTTCAGGGTGACGAGGTCATCCGTGTTCCCCTCCCGAAGGAAGGACAGCTGTTCGGTGTAATCGAGCAGGCTCTGGGGTCTGGATGGATGGACGTGAGGTGCTCCGACGGGAAGATCAGAAGGTGCAGGATACCGGGCAAGCTCAAGAGGCGCATGTGGATGCGCGTGGGCGACGTCGTCATAGTCCAGCCCTGGGACGTGCAGACCGAGGAGCGTGGGGACATAGTCTACCGCTACACCAGGACTCAGGTGGACTGGCTCCTGAGGAGGGGCAAGATAAGTCAGGAATTCCTCAGCGGTGGCGAGCTCCTGTTCTGAGCCCGCTTCTTCTAAAATTCCGGCTGCCGGCAGAGTGATGGGGAATGCGCGAGGAGGTAATAGAGCGCGAAATCGAGGGAATGCTGGGCCTCCGGGAGAGGCGGGAGAAGGACAGCGACCTCTACAAGATAGCCAATGAGGTATTCGACAGAACGACGAAGGAGACCCTCGCCTATCTCCACAGGAGAGGAAAGATCGAAGCCCTCTACGGCGTCATCAGCACGGGCAAGGAGGCCAACGTCTTTGCCGGCGTGGACGCCGAGGGGAACAGGATAGCCGTCAAGATATACCGCACGTACACGACCGAGTTCCGGCGCATATGGGAGTACCTCGCGGCAGACCCGCGTGTCGGCTACCTGCCCAAGGATATGCGCAAGCTGGTCTTTGTGTGGACCCGGAGGGAGTTTAAGAACCTCCAGCGGGCGATAAAATATGCGGTTCGCGTTCCGGAACCCGTGATCTTCCGCAACAACGTCCTCGTGATGGAGTTCATCGGGGACGAGCTCCCCGCACCCCGCATCAAAGACGTTGAGCGTTCGCTCGAGCCTTCGGACTTTGAGGAACTTTATGACTTCACGATGGGCGTCATCGAGAGGCTCTGGAAGCGCGGGGACATGGTGCACGGCGACCTGAGCGAGTACAACATACTGCTCCACGAGGGGCCCGTTGTGATAGACTGGTCGCAGGCGACGGTGAAGAGGAACAGGATGAGCGTGGAGCTGCTCAGAAGGGATCTGAGGAACGTCATAAACTACTTTGGAAGGAAGGGCGTTGATGTTGATGATTTCGACGATAAGTTCCGTGAGCTGGTTGGGGTTTAGAGGGTGAGAGCATGGACGAGTTTGAGAGACTGCTGAGGAAGTATGAGCGGATAGACAAGGACGGCCGGCCCACCCGGGGCGGTCGCGATGAGGAGATCACCTACGCCGCGGAGGGCGAGCAGGAGGAGTTCATAAGAATCCCCCGCGACAGGGTTGCCGTCGTCATAGGCAGAAAGGGGCAGACCAAGAGGGAGATAGAGGAGAGAACCAAGACCAAGATAGAGGTGGACAGCGAGACCGGTGAGGTTTTCATAACCTCCACCGAGAAGACTGACGACCCCCTGGCCGTCTGGAAGGCGCGCGACGTGGTAATGGCCATAGGTAGGGGCTTTTCCCCCGAAAGGGCGTTCCGGCTCTTCAACGAAGGGGAGGTCCTTGAGGTCGTCAACCTGACGGACGTGATAATCGGCAACGATAAGAACGCCCTTCCCCGCGTCAGGGGGAGGATAATCGGAAGGAAGGGAAGGACGCGCGAGATAATCGAGGAAATGAGCGGTGCGGATGTGAGCGTTTACGGAAAAACCGTCGCGATAATCGGCAACCCGATCCAGGTCGAGGTTGCCAAGACCGCCATAGAGAAGCTCGCCAGGGGCTCCCCGCACGGTGTCGTTTACAAGTACCTCGAGCGCAGAAAGAAGGACCTTGAACTCGAGAGCACGACCTACTACGAGGCCCTTGAAGGGGAGCCGGGCGATTTCGGGGAGAACTACGAGGGCCCCGATGAGGACTACGATGACGAAGACTTTTGGGAGGACTGAATATGGCCGAGGCGAATCAGCTGTTTAAGGAGTTCAAAATCCAGAGTGTCAGCGAGTTCTTCAGACGGAACGCGGCAATGCTCGGCTACACGGGCAAGATACGCTCCCTCACCACGGTGATCCATGAGGCAGTGACCAACTCACTCGACGCCTGTGAGGAGGCGGGTATACTTCCCTACGTCCGTGTTGAGATAGAGGAGCTTGGAAGGGAGCACTACAAGGTCATAATCGAGGACAACGGACCAGGAATCCCCGAGAAGTACATAACCCACGTCTTTGGTAAGATGCTGGCCGGTACGAAGGCTCACAGGAACATACAGAGCCGCGGCCAGCAGGGTATCGGTATAAGCGGCGCCGTTATGTTCGCCCAGATAACGAGCGGAAAGGCAACGCGCGTCATCACCTCCACGGGCGACGACAGTATCATCGAGGCATGGGTTAAGATAGACGTTGACAGGAACGAGGGCAAGATTGTGAAGAAGGAGAAGCACCCCAACCCAAAGGGCTGGCGCGGCACCAGGATAGAGCTGGAGGTGAAGAACGTCCGCTACGTGCGCTCAAAGCAGGGCATCTACTGGTACCTCAAGCTCACCGCGATAGCCAACCCGCACGCCCACATAGAGCTCATTGAACCGGACGGGAAACTCATAGTATTCCCGCGCTCCAGCGAGGACGTTCCCGAGCCCCCGGTGGAGATGAAGCCCCATCCGCGCGGCGTCCTCACCGACGACGTTTACAGGATGGCCAAGAAGACGAGGAGGAGTTCCGTCAAGCGCTTCCTCGTTGGGGAGTTCTCAAGGATAAGCGACAAGAAAATCGACGAGCTCGTTGAGTACATCGCGGCGCTGAGGCTCATAAAGACGGAGGACGACAAGAACGTCCAGGAACAGCTCTACGAGAGGCTCATGGAGGGCGAGGTAAAGGCCGTCCTGCGCTCGTTCAAGGGCTACACGAAGGTCGTAAAGCAGGTTGCGAAGCTCATGGACAAGCCCCCCGAGAAGCTGAGCTGGCACGAGGCTGAGGAGATAGTCGAAGCCTTCAGGTACATGAAGTTCCTGGCCCCGCCGACCCACGGCCTCAGGCCCATCGGCGAGGAGAACATAGAGAAGGGCCTCACCAACATCCTCAAGCCAGAGTTCGTCACCGCGGTCACCAGGTCGCCGAAGGTCTACTCCGGAGGTATCCCGTTCCAGGTCGAGGTCGGTCTCGCTTACGGCGGTGAGATTCCCGGAGGTTTCGAGCTCCTCCGCTACGCCAACCGCGTGCCGCTGCTCTTCGATGCCGGTTCCTGTGTGACGACGCTGGCGGCGCGCTCCGTTGATTGGAGGCGCTACAAGGTTGATGACCTCGACCGCGCCCCCCTCGTGCTCATGATAAACGTCATCAGCGTCCACGTGCCGTATACCGGCACAGGAAAGCAGAGCATAGCCAACGTGGAGGAGATTCAGAACGAGATAAGGCTGGCGATAATGGACGCGGCCAGGAGACTTCAGACCTACCTCAGCGGAAAGCACCGCAGGCTCCACCAGGCCAAGAGGAGGAGGACCTTCGAAAAGTACGTGCCTGAGATAGCGAGGGCCCTGAGCGTACTCACCGGGAAGCCCGAGGAGGAGGTTAAGAACTACTTCCTGTCCTACATAGAGGGCCACTTCGCGGCCAAGGAGGCAGGTGGAGCGGAGGAGGTGAGCGAGAATGCCTAAACCCAAAGCAGTCCGGCGTGAGAAGCCGAGGGAGCGCTTTTCCTATGACCCGACCAAAGTGCTCACCAGGCTCGAGGAGTACGGAAAGAGAATCCTTGAGGACATAAAGATCGGAAAGAACCCCTACTTTGACATCCCCATGCGCGGCATCGGCAACGTTTACTTCGACGAGAAGAGGCGCGTCATCAGGATGGGCGACAAGCTCTCAAGGCGCTACTTCCTCAACGTTGCCCACGCGAGGAAGTTCATGCAGACGCTCCTCATAATGGCCTACGTCAAGCGCCTCGTAAGCGAGAACAAGCACGCGAGCCTTCGTGAAGCCTACTACGCCAACAAGCACACAATCCCCGGAACAAAGGAGAACACCTTCGAGGACCAGCGCGAGAGCGACCCCATCATAGAGGACCTCGAGAGGATGATGGGCGTCCTGCGTGAGGAGATGCACCTCACGGCGGACAGGCGCGGCTACATCTACGGCGACATAGTCATACGCGACGGGGAAGATGAGTTCAACACCAGCAAGCTTGGTATGGGCGGCTGGGCCGTCCCGGGAACCGTCGAGCACCTCCAATTCCCGGAGATAAACGTTGACTATGCCCTCGTAGTCGAGACCGCCGCTATGGCCGACCGTCTCATCGAGGAAAAGTTCCCGAAGAAGGAGAAGGCCCTCATCATAGCCACCCAGGGACAGGCTTCGCGCGGTGTCAGGAGGCTCATCCACAGGCTCCACTACGAGGAGGGACTGCCGATAATAGTCTTCACCGATGGCGACCCCTACGGTTGGTACATCTACTCCACCATAAAGCAGGGCTCCATCAACCTCGCATACCTCAGCGACAAGCTCGCAACACCGGAGGCGAAGTTCGTTGGAATGACCATGGACGACATAGAGCGCTACGGCCTCAAGAACGTCACCGAAAAGCTCAAGGGAATCCCGCCGAACAAGAAGGGCGGCCCGACGGCGGATTACAAGAGAATCCTGGAGGAGATGGAGTACCCGTGGTTCCAGAACAGGGAGTGGCAGAGGCAGCTTAAGATGGCGATCAAGATGGGGGTCAGGATAGAGCAGCAGGCCCTCGCCAACAAGAGCCTCGAGTTCGTCGCGAAGAAGTACCTCCCCGAAAAGATAAACAACGGTGAGCTCCTGCCATGACGACGACTGAAGAGCTCGTCGCACAGGTTAACAAGATACTGGACGATATCGGGATAGACATGGACGGGTTATTCGAGACCTTCGACATCCCGTCCATCTCCTTCCGTTTAAAGGAGAATCTCTCGCTCCTTCAGGAGCTTGAGGATGACCTCTCAAGGCGCGTGGGTGAGACCACACCCTCGGCCGGATTCTCGGACAAAAAGAACAAGGACCCCCACATCCAGTGGATATACAAGAAGAAGCGCAACCGCGTCCTGGCCCTTGAGAGGCTCCGCTCGGCCATAACCGCCCACAAGATGGCCCTCGCACTCATCTCCGCCAACTACACCTTCTTCATGGGGAAGAAACTCGTGAGCCTCAGGGAGCTCACAAGGGAGAACGTTGAGCGGATCAAGGCCGTTCCCAACCCGGTTCAACTCGGGCGCGTTGAGGTTCTTCCCCACCTCGCCTACTCCGGCGACGTCCTCCGTCTGCTCGCCAGGGAGAGCGTGGACGTCAGGGAGTCGTTCAAGTTCATAAAGGGCAAGCTCCGCGAGAAAGGAACCGTCAGGAACCGCGGGATCAGGATAGAGGTCGAGTACTGGGAGAACAACCGGCTGAAGAAAGCCCGCCTCGACCTGCCCACGGATGCGGACATAGAGGCTGAACTCCGCCAGAGGTACGGGAGGCGCTTCCGCTGGCGCGTGCTGAGCTTCGTCAAGACGCGTGGAGTGCTCATAAACAACCACTACACGGTTGACAACCTGGCCCTGGCCTACTCCATCCTCGATCCTGAAAACGGCGCCAGGAAGCTCGGCCTCGACCTCTTCCGCTACTACTTCCTGACCTCCGAGAACGAGAGGGAGGGCCTGGGCCTCTATCCGGACATAAGGCTCTGCATCGACTGCCACTATTCGATATTTGACCTTCCCTTCGCCGACGAGAAGGGATTCAGAACGGGCCACGGCAGCATGCTCCTCATAAGGAAGTGTGAGATGGAACAGGCCCTCGTGGGGAGGAGGAAGGACATAGCCAACGTTCCCAACCACCTCCTGGGGGGAGTGCTCCTCTATGGAATGAGCGAGTACAGCGAGGACAAAGTCGCGGAGCTTCTCGGTATTCAGGCCGACGAGCTGGTTGAGGCCGTGAAGAAGTTCGTCATCTCCGGCCTGCACAAGAGGCTCTTCGCCGACACAAAGAAGTTCGAGAAGTTCATGCCCAAGAGCGACAAGGCCAAACAGTTCCTGGCCCTCCTCCAGGGGTGAGGGTATGAGGGTGGAGATAAAAGCGCGCAACAACGCGGAGCTGATAGCAAAGCTCCAGGAGACCCTGGACGAGGAGGTCACCGAGGTCTACATTAACCTCCGCCCCACCAAGGAGATACTCGTCAGAATACTCGAGCGGGCACCCAACGTGCGCAAAATCTCCTGCCCTCCCAGCCTCTATCCTAAGGTCTCCAAGAGGGTCATCGCCGCACTCGCCCAGATGGGCATAGAACTCGTCCCCGAGGGCTACCCCCGCGGAAGGCCGCGGAAGTACGACGAGAGGACCATCCGGGAGGTTCAGAACCTCCTGATGAGGGGGGTGCCGGCCAAGGAGATAAGCATCCGCATGGGCATCCCCCTGAGGACAGTTTACTATATGATAGAGCGCACCTCCAAGGCCGACCGCACATAAGGGGCCGATGTTCGATTCTCTGCCCCGTGAAATCCGCAAAGCCTTTAAGGCCAAGCACTGATTACACGTACGAAGAGCAATGGAGGCGCGAAAAACTATCACTCTCGTCATGCTTGCCCTCGTGGTCATCTTCTCCCTGCTCCAGTCATCGACAGTCCACGGCGGCACGACTGCCTTTAACTTCGAGTGGTACTTCTTCCTCTCCGCGCTCTTCCTCTTCGGTGCCGCCGGTTACGTCGTCAAGCTGGCCATCGAGGGCCGCCTCAACGCCCACGGCGTGAGGGGAGGAAAGAGAAACCCCCTCGCGGACATGATAACGTTCATAGCACTGATGGTGGCGGTGTACCTGGTCTTCTTCAAAAGGGAGCCGGAGAAGCTGGTGAAGGGTGAGGAGATAGGCAGGGGTCTCGAGGGAGTCTGGTACAACGTCACCTCCGGCGATTTCGTGACTGTTTGGAATCAGTTTCCAGGCTGGGCTTACCTGATTCCGTTCCTTCTCTTCGTGGCCATAGTCCTCACCGCCAAGAGAACTAAGAAGAGACGGCCCGTTCCGGAGGTCAAGTTCGAGCCGAAACTGACCTACGACGCCATTGAAGGAACCCCTGCGGAAAAGGTTATCCGAATGTACAAGAACGTGGTCGCCGGTCTCGTCGAGAAGGGCTATCCCTACCGGAAGAGCTGGACCCACTGGGAGCACGAGGAGAGGCTGAGGGAAGTCTTTCCCGACCTAAAGGACCTCGACGTTCTTACCAGACTCTTCGAGAAGGCCAAGTACGCCGGAAGGCTGAGCGAGGAAGAGGTCATAGCCGCGCGCGAGAGCTACGACCGGCTCATGGAGTTCCTCAGGTAGCGGGTAGCTTTAAAAGGGGCCGCGGTTAGAACCACCTAACTAAAAAGTGAGGGTGATGCTAATGCCGATATTTGAGACCCAGGAGGAGACCCCGAAAATAAAGGAGCGCCTTCACCGCGTCGGAATCACCAACCTGAGGAGCGTTGCGAAGATAAACTGGAAGGGGAAGGTTTACACGTTCCTCCCGCTCTTCGAGATAACCATCGACGTCCCCGAGGAGAAGAAGGGAATCCACATGAGCAGGCTGGTCGAGAGCATAACCGAGGCCATGAGTGAGGCCGTCGAGGAGGAGGTTATGGAGGCCCATTCCTCCCTTGAGGAGCTTGGGAGGGCAATAATCGGCCACCTGGAGGGCAAGCACCCCCACAGAAGGGCCGAGGTGTGGATAAGAACCCATCTCATCATCCCGCGGGAAACCCCGGCCAGCGGAAAGACCACCTACGAGCCCTACGACGTCGAAGTCGGTGTTATAAAGCACTACGACGGGGCCTTTGAGAAGGTTCTCCGCGTCAAGGTCATCGGAAACACCGCCTGCCCTCACGCTATGGCCAACAACAACGGGAAGACCCACATACAGAGGGCAATAGGCGAGCTTGAGGTCAGGACTGCTTTCGACGAGGAGATAGCGCTGGAGGACATGATCGACGTGGTCGAGAGCTCGTTCAGCCACCCGACGTACACCCTGCTGAAGACGATAGACGAGAACGCCGTGGTTCAGGGGATGTTCGCCAACCCGAAGTTCGTCGAGGACGTCGCGCGTGAGATATTCGCCCGGGCGAAGGAGCGCTTCAACGGGAAGATACACGTGAGGGTAATCAGCAACGAGAGCATCCACAAGCACGACGTCATAGCCGAGACGTGGAGCTGATTTTCCACAGCTTTTTGGTGAAGGATATGAAGCTCATCCACGACCCCATACACGGCCACATCGAGCTGGATGACTTTGTGGTTGGACTCGTTGATACCCCCGAGTTCCAGAGGCTCAGGCGAATAACTCAGCTTGGTCTGGCCTTCCTCGCATATCCCTCTGCCAGGCACACGCGCTTCGAACACTCGCTGGGAACTTTCTATCTTGCGAAGAGGATAGTCGAGCACAACCCTGAAATCGGGGAAGGCGCCGTTTACGCGGCTTTACTCCACGACCTCGGCCACTACCCGTTCAGCCACACGCTCGAGGCCCTCTACCCGCGGCACGAGGAGAACACGAAGTGGTTCATAAGGCACGGCGAAATCGGGGACGTGATCAGGGAGCGCTATTCCGTGGGGGAGTTCCTCAAGCTCCTCAAGCACCCCCTCGTGAGCGGAGATATAGACGCCGACAGGATGGATTACTTGGTGCGTGACGCCTACTACACCGGCGCAGCCTACGGCCTGGTTGACCTCGACAGGCTCGTGAGGAACCTGCTGTGGAGAGATGGCATGCTCATCGTTGGGGAAAAGGGGGTAATAGCTGCCCAGAACCTGCTCCTGGCGAGGAGTATGATGTATCCCACCGTTTACCAGCACCACGTCTCAAAGATAGCGAGTGCCATGCTCGTAACGGCCGTTGAGCTCGAAGGAATTCCCTCCGAGGAAATACGCACTATGGACGAGGTTGATTTGATAGCACGGCTCAGGGCGAGTGAAAGGGCAGAGGTTCGGGAGCTTGTTCGGGCGATAGATGACAGGAGGCTCTACAAGCGTGTTCTCTACAGTGCCAGCGACCCTGGAGGGGACGCTGTTGCCGAACTCTGGGGAGAGCTTGAGGCCGAGTTCGGACACCTCGCCATCGTTGACTATCCCCCCAAACCCAAGTTTGAGGAGAAGAACGCCTTCGTGGAGACCGAAAGGGGACTGAAGCGCCTCAGTGAGGTCTCGCCGCTTGTCCGTTCCCTCGTTGAACTGAAGGACACCCACTGGCGCTGGGGAGTTTATGCGAGGGCCGACGTGAGGGAGCGGGTTGAAAGGTTTCTGGGGGCCTTCTTTGATTGAGGGTGATTTTTTCATCCAAAACCCTTAAGTAGTTTGAACGTATCCTCGAGCCGCCGCTTCTCAACCGGGAAAAGCTTTATAACCGCACCTTTTAAGTGAGAGGTGAACAAGCTCATCAGGTTAGAAGGTGGTGTAAATGGGAAGAAGGGAAGAGATGGTTGCGAAGATTAAAGAGCTCATGACCCAGCCCGAGAGGATCAGGAACATGGGTATTGCCGCTCACATTGACCACGGTAAGACGACGCTGAGCGACAACCTGCTCGCCGGTGCCGGAATGATCAGCGAGGAGTTAGCTGGAAAGCAGCTCGTCCTCGATTTCGACGAGCAGGAGCAGGCGAGGGGAATCACCATCAACGCGGCCAACGTTTCGATGGTTCACACCTACGATGGCCAGGACTACCTCATCAACCTCATCGACACCCCGGGTCACGTTGACTTCGGTGGTGACGTTACCAGGGCCATGCGTGCCATCGACGGTGCCATCATCGTCGTTGACGCCGTCGAGGGGGTCATGCCCCAGACCGAGACCGTTCTCAGGCAGGCCCTGAGGGAGTACGTCAAGCCGGTTCTCTTCATCAACAAGGTTGACCGTCTCATCAAGGAGCTCAAGCTCGGCCCGAACGACATCCTCCAGAGGTTCGCCAAGATCATCACCGACGTCAACAGGCTCATCAAGAAGTACGCCCCGGACGAGTTCAAGAACCAGTGGTTCGTCAAGGTCGAGGACGGTAGCGTTGCCTTCGGAAGTGCCTACTACAACTGGGCCCTCAGCGTTCCCTACATGAAGAAGACCGGCGTTTCCTTCAAGGACATCGTCGAGCTCACCAACAGCGGCGACCTCAAGACCCTCAGGCAGAAGGCTCCGCTCCACGTCGTCGTCCTCGATATGGTCGTTAAGCACCTGCCGAACCCGCTCGAGGCCCAGAAGTACAGGATCCCGCACCTCTGGAGGGGCGACGTCGAGAGCGAGGTCGGCCAGGCCATGATGAACTGCGACCCGAAGGGCAAGATGGTCATGGTCGTCACCAAGATCATCCTCGACAAGCACGCCGGTGAGGTTTCAACCGGCCGTGTCTGGAGCGGTACCGTGAAGACCGGCCAGGAGGTCTACCTCATCAACGCCAAGAGGAAGGCCAGGATCCAGCAGGTCGGTATCTACATGGGTCCCGAGAGGGTCAACATGGAGGCCGTTCCGGCCGGTAACATCGTCGCCGTCACCGGACTGCGCGACGCCATGGCCGGTGAGACCGTCTCCCAGGAGCAGATCGAGCCGTTTGAGGCCCTCCACTACGCCAGCGAGCCGGTCGTTACCGTCGCCATCGAGGCCAAGAACGTCAAGGACCTTCCGAAGCTCATCGAGGCCCTCCGCCAGCTCGCCAAGGAGGACCCAACTCTGCACGTCAAGATCGACGAGGAGACCGGCCAGCACCTCCTCAGCGGTATGGGTGAGCTCCACCTCGAGGTCAAGCTCGTCAAGCTCAAGGAGGACTGGAAGCTCGACGTCGATGTCAGCCCGCCGATCGTCGTTTACCGCGAGAGCGTCAGCAAGATCAGCCCGATAGTCGAAGGAAAGAGCCCGAACAAGCACAACAGGTTCTACATCACCGTGGAGCCGCTTCCGGACGAGATATACGAGGCCATCCACGAGGGACTCATCCCCGAGGGCAGGCCGAAGGACCCGAAGGCCGTCGCCAAGAAGCTCGCCGAGCTCGGCATGGACTACGAGGTCGCCAAGGGCATAGTTGACATATACCACGGCAACATATTCCTCGACAACACCAAGGGTATCCAGTACCTCAACGAGGTCATGGACCTCCTCGTCGACGGATTCCACCAGGCCATGGACGAGGGTCCGCTCGCCAAGGAGCCGGTCATGAAGGTCATGGTCAGGCTCCACGACGCCAAGATCCACGAGGACAACGTCCACCGCGGTCCGGCCCAGATCTACCCGGCCATCAGGAGTGCCATCCAGTGCGCCATGATGAAGGCCCAGCCGATCCTCTACGAGCCGTACCAGAAGGTCATCATCAACGTGCCCTACGAGTACATGGGTGCCGTCAGCAGGGAGATCAACCAGAGGCGCGGCCAGCTCATCGACATGAGGCAGGAGGGCGAGGTCATGATCATCATCTCGGAGGCCCCGGTCGCCGAGATGTTCGGATTCGCCGGAGCCATCCGTGGCGCCACCAGCGGAAGGGCCCTCTGGAGCACCGAGCACGCCGGCTTCAAGAGGGTTCCGGGAGAGCTGGCCACCAACATCATCAGGCAGATCAGGCAGAGGAAGGGTCTCGACCCGAACCCGCCGAGGGAGCAGGACGTCTGCCCGCAGCAGTGAGGGCTTTCCGCCCTCTGAACTTTTCTCTTCTCTTGCCTTCTTAAATAGTTGAAGCATAAGTAGTATACTCCTGAGTAGACAAACTTTCGTAAGACATGAGGGGGAACTTGGTAAGAGGGGGCTTTATTCAATAGACAACAACCAGCTCCACTTCACGAAACTCGGTCGCTGATGGCACAAGGGGGAGGAGATCGATCTCCTCGCGTTAAACGAGCGCGAGAAAAATGCTTTGTTCGTCGAGGTGAAGTGGAAGGAGCTGGGTGCGAGGGAAGCGCGGGGGATTTTGAGGGACTTGGAGCGGAAGAGCGAGTTAGTTGGCCTCGAAGACTGGAAAAAAGCACTGGGGCTGGTTGCCAAGAAAGTTGACGGAAAGGAAAGATTGAACGCCGAAGGCTTGAGGGTTTTGGATTTGGGTGATTTTAAAGTGCATTCCCGAAAATTAACAAATTCCCGTCCAAAACCCATTAGTTAACTTTTTAAACCCGCTTCGTAAGTTAAGCACGGAACTCGTGAGGCCTCCCCGATAAATGGCGGGTTTCCCGCCCGAGGGGGCCGAGGTTCGAAAGATTTAAAAAGCCATCCTAGTCAATCGGACTAGACCAAAGTTTGGAGGTGTATGGAAATGGCTAAGGAGAAGCCGCACATTAACATTGTCTTTATCGGACACGTCGACCACGGAAAGAGCACCACCGTTGGAAGGCTCCTGTTCGACAGCCAGAACATTCCGGAGAACATCATCCAGAAGTTCGAGCAGATGGGTGAGAAGGGTAAGTCCTTCAAGTTCGCTTGGGTCATGGACAGGCTCAAGGAGGAGCGCGAGAGGGGTATCACCATCGACGTCGCCCACACCAAGTTCGAGACCCCGCACAGGTACATCACCATCATCGACGCTCCGGGCCACAGGGACTTCGTTAAGAACATGATCACCGGTGCCAGCCAGGCTGACGCCGCCGTTCTCGTCGTCGCCGTCACCGACGGTGTCATGCCGCAGACCAAGGAGCACGCCTTCCTCGCCAAGACCCTCGGTATCAACCACATCATCGTCTCCCTCAACAAGATGGACATGGTCAACTACGACGAGAAGAAGTTCAAGCAGGTCGCCGAGCAGGTTAAGAAGCTCCTCATGATGCTCGGCTACAAGAACGTCCAGGTCATCCCGACCAGCGCTTGGGAGGGCGACAACATCGTCAAGAAGAGCGACAAGATGCCCTGGTACAACGGCCCGACCCTCTTCGAGGCCCTCGACCAGATACCGGAGCCGCCGAAGCCGACCGACAAGCCGCTCCGCATCCCGATCCAGGACGTCTACTCCATTAAGGGTGTCGGTACCGTCCCGGTCGGCCGTGTCGAGACCGGTGTCCTCAAGGTCGGTGACGTCGTCATCTTCGAGCCGGCCAGCACCATCTTCCACAAGGCCATCCAGGGTGAGGTCAAGAGCATCGAGATGCACCACGAGTCCATGCCCGAGGCCCTTCCGGGTGACAACATCGGATTCAACGTCCGTGGCGTTGGTAAGAACGACATAAAGCGCGGTGACGTTGCCGGACACACCAACAACCCGCCGACCGTCGTCAGGCCGAAGGACACCTTCAAGGCCCAGATCATCGTCCTCAACCACCCGACCGCCATCACCGTCGGCTACACCCCGGTTCTCCACGCGCACACCCTCCAGGTCGCCGTCAGGTTCGAGCAGATCCTCGCCAAGCTCGACCCGAGGACCGGTAACATCGTCGAGGAGAACCCGCAGTTCATCAAGACCGGTGACTCCGCCATCGTCGTCCTCAGGCCGACCAAGCCGATGGTCATCGAGCCGGTCAAGGAGATCCCGCAGATGGGCAGGTTCGCCATCCGTGACATGGGCCAGACCGTCGCTGCCGGTATGGTCATCTCCGTTCAGAAGGCCGAGTGAAGGCCTTCTCTGACCTTTCCTTTACTTCCTTAAGCCTTAGGAGGGACGGAAATGCAGAAGGCAAGGATTAAGCTTGCGAGCACGGACATTAAGGCCCTCAACGAGGTCACCGACCAGATCAAGCAGATCGCCGAGAGGACCGGCGTCAGGATGAGCGGACCCATCCCGCTCCCGACCAGGAGGATAAGGATCACCACCAGGAAGAGCCCGGACGGAGAGGGCACCGCCACCTTTGACAGGTTCGAGCTCCGCGTTCACAAGAGGCTCGTTGACATTGAGGCCGACGAAAGGGCCATGCGCCAGATCATGCGTATCCGCGTCCCCGAGGACGTCACCATCGAGATCGAGCTCATCTCCTGATTCCTCTCCTTTATGCGCCGGGGTAGCCTAGCCTGGGAAGGCGCTGGCCTGGAGAGCCAGTGGGCTCTGCCCACCAGGGTTCAAATCCCTGCCCCGGCGCCACCAAACTTTGCCTGTGCAAAGTTTGATCAAAGTTTGTACGTCTCTTTTGGACCCGTAATTTTCCAAGTGGTTTTCAGTTCAAATCGCCGTTTCCCCGTGTTTCACTGCCCTCGGCGCTCGAAGAGCGCCTAAAATTGAGAAACCCGCTAAAAATGCAAAATTCTCCACTGAAAACCTACATTAGTGAGCTAATTTAAAGGACATACTAACTCACCCCTACTCGTTTTCTAAAAGTTGTCCCTCGACAAACTTTGCTCTCTTAAAACTGGTTCGTCTAAACCTCTCTAAGCTTTCTCCACACCTCATTGTACTGGAGTGCTAGCCAGTACTCTCTCAGTTCTCTCTGAGCACGTATGTAATCTGGATAATAATCCCTCACAAGCGCCCAAAATGCTCGGGAGTGCTTTTGGAATTTGAGGTGGGCCACCTCGTGAATTATGATGTAGTCCCTGAGCTCCTCCGGCAACGCCATAAGCATCAGGTTAAAGCTTAGATTTCCCTTCTCGGAGCAGCTCGCCCACTTCGTCTTCTGGAAGCGGATGTAGATTTTCCTGTACTTTACCCCAAAGACTGATGAGAAGAGTCTCACCTTGAATTCCAGCTCTTCTCCTAGCTGACTTTTCAGCCATCTTTTTAGGGTTCCCAAATCGTTGTTTGGCAAGAGAACCACGTGAAACTTTGGATTAACCCCGAACTCCTCCGACTCGACGAGTTCGTAGAACTCACCGTCGAGTAGGAGCTTATTGGAAAGCGGAAGGAACTTTATCTTGGCTTCTTCGATTTCCCTTAGCTTCTTCTCTATCCACTCTTTCTTTCTCTTCATCAGATCCTCTACATCTGCGTTTGGTGGGATTACTACCTTAACCTCCCCAAGGGGGCTTATCTCGATGCGGGGATACTTAACATCCCTCAGAATCACGCGATACTCTATCCCCACCTTTTGAGCACCTCTAGGAGCTCGTTGCGCGTCTTGATGATGTCGTCACATTTCCCATTATATTCCCCTACGATGAATAGCATAATTCTCCGCGAGACTTCGCTGACGACCTCAGTTTTCTCCGTCCAACGGGTGAACCTAAGCGCCTCCGTCTCCTTGAGCAACTTTCTGACCCCTTCGATAAGCTCGCGGGTGTTGCCCTTTACGTGCCTCTTGAGCACCATCAGGAGGGCGTATTCGAGCTCGTTCAAACCGAGCTCTCTCTGCTCCTGTGAGCGCTTTTCTATTTCCTCAGCTATTCCAAGGAGCTCATCATAGAGCTTCTCGATTTCTTCCTTCTTGTGCCTCCAGGCTTCGATTATCCTTTCCACTTGTTCAACCAGATCCTCGCTTAAGGGCCCCTTGTGAGTGTTTACGTAGTGTCTGGCTGAGAACAGGAGGTTAGTAAACGCCTTCCGCTTATCCCTCTCCCTCATTACTTTCCTGAGGAACTCCTCGTCAATTTCGATTACTGGGAAGTCGGCCTTTATCTCCTCTATGTCAACGGTCTCCTGTATGAATCTGAGCGCCTCCTCAAAGAATTCGTCGGCTTTGAGTTCAACTTCCGGCGGAACACCATCAACCTTCGCTCTGTATGCATAGTAGACTTCCGTGAGCCATTTGAAGGCCTCCCTGAACTCATCTCTGTCCTCCCTGAGGAGCTTGTAGTGGTGCCTTATCTCCCTGTACAGCCTCTGGAACTCCTCGCCCTTGTTGTTTCTGAACAGTGTCTCGACTGCGTTCATTATAGTCTCCCTATCCCGTCTCGGCTCAAGATCATCAAAGTACCCCATGGCCTTGGCGATCTTTCTCCTGAGCTCTTTCTTTATCTCCTCGACGCTGTAGGCGGCCCCTTCGATATCAACCTCATCGTAGATTTCCAGCGCTCTCTTCAACTCCTTGAATATGCCCACGTAGTCTATAACGAGGCCGAAGGGCTTGATGTTCTCACCGTTCTTGATGAAGGGCCTGTTGGTCCTCGCTATCGCCTGAAGGAGCCTGTGCTCCTTGAGCGGCTTGTCCAGATACATGGTTTGAAGGATTGGGGCGTCAAAGCCCGTGAGGAGCATATCGGTAACTATCAGAATCTTTGGAATTTCCTTGTTCCTGAAATCCTCACGAATTCTCTCGCGGATTTCCCCCATGTCTTTTCCGGGGAAGCGTTCCTCAAGCTCTTTCTGGTATCCTTTGATAACATCGCTGTCGTCCCGATTGAAAGTCATCACGATCTCGGTGTACTCACTTGGCAAATACTTGTCGAGGGCGCGCTTGTATAAGACGCAGGACTCCCTATCAACCGCTACCACCATTGCTTTAAACGGCTCCACGCTCTCTTTATAGTGCTTTGCTATGTCCTGGGCTATCATTTCGATCCTCTTCGGGTTTTTTAGGAACACCTTTATCGCGTTGAGCCGCTTTTTGAGCTTCTCCTCCACCCTTCCGCGGTACTCCTCCGGGATTTCCTCCAGCTTCGATGAGAGAAACGCCTCAAGGAGCTCCCTCTTTAGGTGAACGTCCTCCTCAAGCCTCGCCTGGTAGGCTATCTTCACGGTAAAGCCGTCCTCTATGGACTGCGTTATGAAGTACCTGTCGAGGTAGGGTCTGTCCTTATAGCCGAAGGTGGCGTAGGTGTCGCGTCCTTTCTTTGCTATTGGGGTGCCAGTAAAGGCGAAGAAGGACGCGCTCTTGAGTATCGAGCGCATGGTCGAAGCAAGCTCTCCGTACTGGGTTCTGTGGCCTTCGTCTATGAGAACCACGACGTCCTTGCGGTTCATTATAGTCTTTCTTCTCCGGCTTTCCCTCTTGAGTCCCTCCAGCACGTCATTGAGGTCCTCGGCGCGGAACTTGTGGATGAGCGTGATGAATATTCCCCTCTTCCCATCGGCGTGGGTTAGGACTTCCTTGAGCTTCTCGATTGAATCTACCACTTCAAAGCTCAGCCCCACGGCTTTAAGCTCGCCGCTCAGCTGTCTCTCCAGCTCCCTCCTGTCAACGACGAAGAAAACCGTGGGGTTGCCGAGCAGGCGCTTGATTTTATAGGCGGAGAATATCATGGTCAGCGTCTTCCCGCTTCCCTGCCAGTGCCAGATTAAACCCCTGTTTCTTTCCGTCTCGCCCTTTACATAGCCGACGGCGATGCTCACTATCTCCCTAACCGCCCGGTACTGCATGTACCTCGGCAGAACCTTCGTGAACGCCCCACCGCTCTCGCGGTAGAAGGTGAAGTAGCGGAGGACGTCAAGGAGAGTCTCAGGTTTTAAAAGCTCAACCAGGTTGTCCAGCTCATCAAAGCTCTCGCCCTTCCATTCGTAGACCGGGACGCTCCCGAGCCACGGCACTATGGGGAAATAGACGGGTTTATCTCCGACGGCGATCCCTACCTGCACGTACTTGAAGAGCTCGGGCATCTCCTTCTCGTAGTCCTTAATCTGCTCGTAGGCCTTTTTCCAGCTCACGTCCAGCCTTTTGCACTCGATGATGACCAGCGGGATGCCATTGACGTAGAGGATTAGGTCGGGTATCTTGGTCTTAAACGGATAGCCAATCTGGTTGGCAACGAGGAACTCGTTGTTTTGGAGGTTTTCATAGTCAATGAGCATCAGTCTCTTGGGCTCACCGGTTTCTTCATCCTTCACGGGAACGCCGTTCTTGAGGTAGTCGAGAACCCTGCGGGAACCTTCAACGCCGAAGGGACTCGCCTTAAGGAGGTTGATTGCCTCCTCCGCTTCCCTCTCGCTAACTCCGTTTGTCCTCACTATCGCGCGCTTCAGCCTTGAGATTAAGAGGGGCTCGTTTTCGTTTTCAAGAACCTCAATGCCCCTCCTGTAAGTCCAGCTCTTCGATTCCAACCGCTCAATGATGGGCTTCTCACACTGGAGGTATTCGGGGGTTTGAGCGGGCATGGGGGACACCTGTTAGCGTGTTAACATTGGGGACATTAGAGAGGTTGGATGTTTATGATTAAACCGTTTCCCTTGGGGACAGTACCCCATACAGGGCCAATCTTAAATCATTAATTAGCCTTTCAAGATTAGTAAGAGGTCCCTCGTTAGTGACTATTTCATTGTATAATTGTGAATCTATGGACTGTATCGAAGTTAAAAGGTGATGGTATGGATTTGATAGACCCAGGAACTCCGTTAGAGTTATCTGCTGTCCATTACCGAGCTTTATTTTGAGTCTTTTGTCGAGATTAATAAGTTTGCCTACTATCTTCTTGTTATATCCAGCAGCTTCAAACAAATATGCTAGTTTGATATTTCCAATGTCCAAACTCTGTTTAAGTATTTTTGATTCAAGGACGAATTTAATGTATTCCCCTGTTACTCCGCTCACTGCTGGAAGTCGTTCTAGGAGCATATCAATTGTCGTCTGATATGGATAGGAGACAATGATAATTGGGTTAGAGGGAGGTGAGAATTCGTTAAACCATTGGGTAAATATCTCTTTGTGAGTTTCTTCTATATTTGGATCATTTTGAATCCTCTCATATAAATGGCTAACATAGTTTCTGTACTCTTCTATGATTTTGTCTCCCAAGTTTTTGAAATGCTTTCGAGGAATCACGAGAAATAGTGAAAATCCTGGACCGAGGTTGAATGGAATAACTTTGTCGATAGTTTCCCACTCTGGAACTACTGAGAGCATGAAGTGCCTAAACAATGTTGAGATTCCTGGAAATCGCCTGTATTGTGTTGGATTTCTTTGTTCAAGAATGTTGCTAATAATATATTTCAGCCTCCTATCTGTCTTTTCTAGTGATTCACCACGTTCTATTATCAAAAATGCCAGTGAGAGGTTATCAAATAGTCGTTTTTCAATCTCAGATAGAGTTAAAACACCTCTGCGCTCAAGAACTCTAAAGAAATTCAAAATCAGTGGGGAAAAGTGTTTTTCTATAATTTTTGTTGTTATCTGTTTTGTTTTTTCACGATTTACTTCGACGTTTACTTGGGAATATCTTGTCATTAACCAAATAACTAATGCAACTCCAAAGGTAAATACGATAAAGGCAATTCCTAAACATTTGATATCATTGCACAATCTACTAGCGGCATAAATAGCAGTAAAATAAGAAAGTGATACTAACGGGAGAGACCCATTTTTGGTCAGTTTTACCAATGTATCCCACTCTGGAGTCTCGACCATCTGGATCGACCTCCAAGCAAAAAGAATATAACTTGGGGGGCGTGGGGATTTGAACCCCAATCACCGCGCCCTCCTAGGGGTGGCCCTCCCGAGCCTCTACCCCCGGGTCTCCGCTCCCTCTACCCGTCGCCCCCAGAAACCCGGAGGAGGGCCGCCCCCCATCTCGGGAACCTTGAAGTTGCTCGAACCACCATGTCAATCACTCCAACGACTGCTGAAATCATGTTGGGGCTGACGGTTCCCAAGGTCATCAGGAGCAAGAGGCCCACCGGGATATTAACAATAAGGATGTTATAACTATTTATGTTTTTCGGTTGTAACAAGTACTCTCTTCCTTCCGGTCAGCAGGTCTCTCATCAGGCCCTTCTTGACCTTCTCAAGCTTCTCCCTGCGCTTCCTCAGGAGTTCGAGCTTCCTGTCAACAGTCATGAGAATTTCGGCGATCCGTTTTTGCTCTTCGAGGGGCGGAATAGGTATGGGAATGCTATTAATCTTGTCTTTATTTAGATATGGAACGGTTGTTTTAGTTGCTATTGATTCCATATATCTAGCTTGGGACATTAACGCAACTGCAAGAAAATATGGATCTAATGTTTTAGGGCACACAAAAGCGTGTAGTTGTTGGTTTAATACAACTTCCCTTGTAGTTATTGCAACAATACCAAACTTTCCTACACAACTCATTATGACGCTATTAGGAGGAATAATTTTATTCCCACATCTTTTAATTTCCTCTTTGCTCACATTTAGGCCAGATTTTGAAGCCCCAATGTACATGCCATCTATATCTGCTAGGGTTATCCAAGGAATATCACCATCGAATTTTTTTGGTTTATTTCTACCAGGAACTATACTTTGACAAATTTCACCAACTCTTACAACCCGCCACTCCTCCGGAATCTCGCCCAGCTCGGTCTTCTTGAACCGCTCATGATTGATGCCCCGCGTTAAAAGCCTCTGCATGAGGCCTCTCTTTAAGCGCTCCGTCCGCTCGATGGCCTCGTCGGTCTTCTCGATGGCCTCATCAACGGTGCGCAGAATTTCGGCGATTTTCTTCTGCTCGGGGAGGGGTGGGAGAAACAAGAGTAATCGTTTCAGTTCGCTGTTTTTTATTCCCCCAATCATGCCATGGAATGCCTGTTGAATCTGTACTTGGGCGAATGGAGAGTACATGAAATAAAACAAGAACAAGTTATGAAGTGTATTAGAGTCTTTTGGCCTCAGAAGGTAGACATGTTCATTTATAGCAACCTCGGAGTAACCTTTTATGTCCTCAACGAATGCGACTTTACCTGTTGTTGCTCCATCCTTAACAAGTAAGATGTCCCCAACTTTGACCTTTCCTTTTCTAAGCTGAGTAAAGAACTCCTTGGGGATAAATTTCATATTTTCCCATTTAATTCTGCCATCGGAACCAATGTGTTCCCCACCAATACTTGGAACTTCTCCCGTTTCTTGACCTCCACCTTTTGGTCGTTTTCCGCTTTCAAAGTGGACTACTTCTTCAAGCCTCACAACCTTCCAATCCTCGGGAATTTCGCCGATTGGAGTTTTCTTGAACTTGGCTTTAACTTGCATTGAAACCACCTACTTTGATAACATTCCCCTCAAGATCCCTAAGGTTAATTTCCTTGTAGAGTTCCGTCAGAATCACAGAGTATTCTATCAGGCTTCTTAGGGCCCTAGCTACCGGACTGTCGAGGATCACTTCCAAGAGGCCAACGATAAGGTCTTTTACAGACTTTAAGAATTCAATAACACTATTTACTAAGTTCTCTATCCACTCTTTAATTTCTCTGCCAAAACGGTACAGGATAGCTCCAAGAGTCATGAAGAGGATCAATGCCTGAGTTTCAGACAGATTCTGAATACCCTCGCCAATCCATGCGATAACGCTCTTTACACCATTCCACATAGCTTTCAATATTCCCAGAATTGTACTAATTATGGCCAGAATGGTCTTAAATAGGAAATCCAAGATGGCACTTCCCCCCAAGGAGAACACAACAAAAGAAAGCGAGCCTTTCCGAAGGATAACTTCAACGTGTTTTAACGGCCCCATGTTTTTCCATGTTTTGATTGTAGTCTCAGTTATGTCCTTGTCTGATGAAACGATAGCGTTGGCGTTTATTGAGAAGTACAACCAAACATAGTCCACGTCTTTGGGGTCTCGCTCACCTACTAATTCCATGGCCTTTTTATATTCTTCATATCCCTCTGGCACTTTAAAGGTGATGTGCTCTAGAATTTCCTCAATGGCGCTCTTGAGTGCTTTAACTGGGATTCTCTTCTTCCTTGAGATTTTCTCTAGTTTTCTCTTATCTTTCAAAGTTTCCTCACGAATTGATGGGGGAGCATATAGCTTAACAAATGGCGTTTTCGATAGTTCAATAATGGGGGGCAATCTACCATCTCGGATGTAGTTAATTGCTTGAGATATTACTTGATTTGCATCAACAACAATAGAAAGCTCCAAGTTGCCTTTAATCCCTGTGATATCTATGAGAATGCGCTCTGCGAATTGTTTGATAATCTCCAACATGCTTGGAGGCAGTTCTACTAGGAACTCGTCAAATATTGGCTTCAATTCTGGAGCCTCGTAGATGTTTTGAACAGAAATGCTCTCAACTATTGGAATTGGGCGGGGATTAGTCATGTCGCTCACCTCAATACCCCAGCTCCCTCAAATAGCCCTCGATCTTCTCATCAACCCTCGCAAGCTCCTCGTTAATCCTCTTCAGCTCCTCCCACTCGGCCTTAACGTCGATCTCCTCCTCTTCCTCCATCGGGAAGACGTAGAGGGTGACATTTAGGTTGTGGTCGTTTTCCTTTATCTCGTCCAGCTCAATGACCCTCGCAAAGCCATCAACGTCCTCGAACTTCTCGAAGGCCTCGACGATCTTCTTTATATGGCCCTCGCCGAGTCTATTCAACTTCCTTATCTCGGGATGCTTTTCATATTCCTGGGATGCGTTGATGAAGAGGACTTTTCCCTTCCTGTCCTTCGGCTTGTTCCTGTTGAATATCATTATAGCCCCCGGCGCGCCAGTGTTGTAGAAGAGCTTTTCCGGGAGGAGAATTACTGCCTCAAGCAGGTCGTCCTTGAGTATCTTCACCCTTATCTTCTTTTCAGCCCCGCCCCTGAAGAGCGCGCCGTTGTCTATGACGATGCCAACCCTTCCATCATCTTTGGCGCTCGCGAGCATGTGCTGTATCCACGCCCAGTCCGCGGAGTTGTTGGGCGGATAGCCGTACTTGAAGTGCTCCTCCTTGAACTCGGCCTTTTTGAGAGTTTCCTCGCCGTAGCCGTCCTGGTTCCAGGGCGGGTTTGCTATAACCACATCGAATCGCTTGAGCCTCTCACCCTCCTTAAAGGCTGGTCTGAGAAGCGTATCACCTACGGCAAGCTTCGGCGACTTAATGCCGTGGAGTATCATGTTCATCTCGGCCAGGGCGTAGGTGGTCGGATTTACCTCCTGACCGTAGAGGAAGAGCTTTTTAGCCTCATCCGCTCCGCGGTGCTCCTTGACGTAGAGATAAGCCCCGATGAGCATGCCTCCGGAGCCCATCGCGGGGTCGTAAACCTCCTCGCCCGGCTCCGGCTTGAGGATCTCAACGAGGAGCCTGATGACCTCCCTCGGCGTGTAAACCTCGCCTTCCTTGGCCTTCTGCGGGGCAAAGTAGCGGAGAATCCACTCGTAGGCATCACCAAGAACATCGGGAGAGGCGTTCTTTAAGTCAAGCCCGCTGAAGAGCTCAAAGAGCTGCCTGAGTATTTCAGCGTTGTCCCTGTGGAGCATGAACTCCATGAAGTCAAAGCGGTCAACGACTCCCCTGAGGTTGGGGTTCAGCTCGGCGAGCTTCTTGAGGGCCTGCGAGAGGTTCTGGGGAAGACTTTCGATGTCCCTTTCGCGGAGCTTCCTCCAGAGATATTCGGGTGGATAGTTAATTGTGTACGCTTCCCTGTCTTTGAGGGCAAGCTCCTCGGCGGTCTTCCTGTCCAGGCCTTCCTTCATGAGCTTCCTAACGTACTCCTCAAACTCCTTCTCCCACTCGTCGCTCAGACGCTTCAGGAAGAGCAGAAGAAGGATGTACTTGTAATCGACCCTTGTCCTGATTAAATCAGCGGCTTTCTTAAGAACCCTCTCAAGCTCCTCGCGGGTCAGACCCTTGTTTTCTTGAGCTGGTGAGTTGATAAAATCCGTGAGCTTTCTCTCCATGATTCACACCAACGAGGGGATACTCTCCCAGGTTCTTATATTTAACTCCTGGAAGAAGCAAAGAAAAGAGGGCTTCAAACCCCGGCCCCGATGTCCTCCGCGATGTCCGGAAGGTCGAGGGCCATGAGCTTGGCCCTGGTCGGGATTCCATCCCTGCTCCAGCCGCGGGCCTGATAGTACTCGTCGAGCATCCTGTCGAGCTCCCACGGCGGTACATGCATACCCTTGCTGACACCCTCCGGAATCGGCTCCCACATGATTCTGTACGGGAGCGTGTCGTCCTTCCTGCTGAAGCCCTCGCGGACGTTGAAGGCCCTGGCGATGTTCATTATCCTCTCGCCGATGACCATCAGCTCGGCCTCGCCGATGTTCATGCCGGTGATGGCCTCGACGAGCGGCGGGAAGCCCTCGAGGAAGTACATGTGCCTTGAGAACTTGCACGTTCCGGTGGCGTCGTAGACCGCCATGAGGTTCTCGTGGAAGGCGATCTCGAATCCCTTGTTCTCGCCCCTGGTCCTGTCAACGCCGTCGAACTTCCACCACCTGCCGACGAGCTCGGTTCCGTAGGCGCCGCTGGTCAGGTGGTCGGCACCGCGGACGTTCACGGCGAAGGCGAGCGCCATTCCCTTTATACCGCGGACGTCGTAGGCAGGCGGCTCCATGCCCTTGACGTGCATGGCGAACTTCTCGCTGCCCTTTCCGAGCCTCTCGCTGGCCCTCTTGACACCGTCGGCGAGGAGCTTTCCGAGGTTGCCCTCGCGGTAGGCCATCTTCCTGAGGGCCTCGACCGCTGCCTCTCCGTTGCCGAAGGTGAGCTCGATGCCGTCGGCCTCTTCCTTGGTGAGCAATCCGCGCTCGTAGGCCTCCATGGCCCAGGCGATGGTGACACCGGCGGAGATGGTGTCGAGGCCGAGCTGGTCTGCGAGGTAGTTGAGGTAGGCAACGGTCTCGAAGTCGTCGAGCTCAAGGACGCCGCCGAAGGAGTAGAGGGTCTCGTACTCGGGACCGTCCACCATGAAGCTGCCCCACTTCTCGCTCTCCACCCTGACGTACTGGCTGCACGGCTTGTTGCACATCGGGCACGGCTTCCTTCCCGCGCGGTACTTCGGCGCCCAGAAGTACGGGTCGATTCCGATGTGCTCCCTGCCCTCCTCCTTGGCCCTCTCGTAAGCCTTCTTGAAGAAGCCCATCTGCCAGTTCCTGGTCGGGAAGGTACCGCGCTCGCGGTTCATCCAGTCGAGGAACTCACCGCTTCCGTAGTCCATGTCCGCCTTGGTGGCCGGGTGGTCCTTGAAGACGAGGGCCCACTCCTTCAGGAGCTCGCGGAACTTCTCGGGGCTGGCTATCGGGGCCTTCTTGCTGCCCTTCACAAGGATACCCTTGAGCTTCTTGCTTCCGAGGACGGCACCGGGTCCTCCACGGGCGGCCTGCCTGTCATCGGTCTCGATTGTCGAGATGAGGCTGAGTCTCTCACCCGCGGGTCCGATGAACGCGGTCGCGTAGCCGGGGTACTCCTCCTTGGCCTTGGACCTGGCCTCGCCGGTGGTGAGGCCCCAGTAGCCATCGGCGGGAACGATCTCGACGTCATCGTCGTTGATGATGAGCATGACGGGTTCATCGCTCCCTCCCTCTACGATGAGCATGTCGTAGCCTGCCCTCTTGAGCTGAACGCCCATCTCGGCACCGGCCATGGCCCTTCCATAGCCGCCGGTGAGCGGGCTCTTGAAGTTGAAGGCAGTCTTAGAGCCGGTTCCAATGCCGGTATCAACGAACAGACCGGGCGTGATTATCATCTTGTTCTCGGGCCCGAGGGGGTCCGCGCCCGCCGGGACCTCGTCGTAGAGAACCCTGGTTCCAAAGCCAACGCCGCCGAGGTACTTCCTCGGGAACTCCTCGGGGAGGGGCTCAACCTTGACCTCCCTGGTGGTCAGGTTGACCCTCAGAATCTTGCCCCAGTAGCCGCCTTTTGCCTCCATTTCAGAATCACCTCGAAAGATTTTCGGGTTGGAGGATATAAGGTCTTCGCAAAAGGAAGCGTTTCACAGCATATGTTAAGTTAAGTTCAATTGTTAACCACCGACGAACCGCCTCCGACACAACGGACCAAAAGTTTGTCCGATGGAACAGAAAGTTCCATGGATGAACCTAATGGAGAAAGTTTAAACGGCCGCTGGAACGCCGCCGTTCGGTTGGGATAGCGCCTTTCAACAGGAACATAGAAGAAGGGTTCATCTCTTGAAGACCCTCACGTCAACGACGACGTGCCAGACCCCAGGAGCGTAGCGCTTGATTACCAGTTCGTTGAGCTTCTCGGTCTCGTAGCCGTACTCCCTCGCGATTTCCTGGAACGTTCTGAAGGGCTCCTCCGGCATCAGCCTCTCGGGCACCGTGTTGTGGTAGTGTATTATCGCTTCATCCTTAGCTATGCTCAGGGCCTTGGGGATGAACTCATGGGTCGTAACGACGTAGCCCATCAGAATCCTGTCGGCTACGTTCTCCCCCGGGAAGTCGCGGTTGTCGATGTTGTAGGCCGTCATCCTGTCCTGAACCCGGTTCAGCTCGATATTCTCGACGAGGAACTGGAATGTGTACGGGCTCTTCTCTATTGCAATGACCCTGGCCTTCCCGTGGACAGCCATCGGGAGGCTGAGGTGTCCGATTCCGGCGAACATGTCCACGACCAGCTCGCCCGGCCTTGCAACCCTGGCCATTCTAACGCGCTCCTTGACGTTGGCGGGGGAGAACATGACTTTGGCAACGTCCAGCTTGTATCTGATTCCGTTCTCAATGTGCACCGTTACCGTATCGCTCCCGTAGAGAACCTCGTAGTTCGTCTCGCGGAACTCACCGCCTATCCTGCCCTTCCTCAGGACGGTTTTGACCCCGATTACCTGGGCATAGACCTCGGCGATGCGGTGCTTGTACGGCTCAAGCTCCTGCCGAAGCGGGAGGATCAGTACATCGCCTATCTGAACCCAGTGCTTGGGGAGCATCTCAACTAACTCCCCGGGGAGTTCACGGGACAACGTTTTCCGAATGCGGGGTTTGATTAGTTTGGTGTTCCTTTGTCCCATTTCACGTCTAATCCTTAGGCGGGGGTTTTAAACCTTTGCCCACTACCTGTCATAAGTCCCATAATGTTTCCAAGATTGAAATAGAAAGCATTTTCTGACTCAGTGCCTCCTGCTTGTCCACAGCACAAAGGCGAATGCGAGCAATGAGATGACTAATATGATCCCATTACCACATATTTCTCGTTCACACTGCGAAAAATCAAGGGTCATATTGATCAAAACCTCTGGCCTGAGATCGGGGGAATCATCGTATGTTATCCGGTAGAGGGGAAAAGTTTTGAGCTCATCTCCGTCGTAGAAAAACAGAACGATGGGGTTCAGTTTATCCACATTTTCGACCATGAGATTATCAGGGGAACAGTTTCCCCTTCCGTGTATTATAACATTTGGATATCCATAATCCGTCGTCCCCTCATAAAAAGGGACATAGAACAGAACCCCGTTTTTGAGAAAAACTGCCCTGAAATTGTCGTAGTCGGATTTTAACAGTACGTAGCCTTTCAGGTTTTCCAGCGGAACTCTGTATGTCTGGGAGCCGTTAGAAAAAACGAGGGTATCTCCTTCCACTCTACCCGGAATTCCATGATACGGGCGAAATAGATAGGACAGGTTACCTAATGGACGAACGCATGCCTTCCCCGGATGGATTTCGTAGTAATTCGACTCGTTTGCCTCCGGAAGCCCAGGCTTTATTTCACCGAACATGTAGGCCATCCTCCACGATGAGTTCGAATGGCTAAACCCGATTTCTACATCCACATTGGAGAGCTGGGGGACGTAGGCAACGTTGCTCCCGTTGAAGTAAAACACATAGCACCTGAAAAACGTTGGATCGAGTGAGCAATAACATAGTTTCTCCTCCGAGCCGGTGCCTGGGCACATCGTATAATACGCCAGGTCCCACTCAACGACGATGAAAGCGTCGGATTCTCCGGGGTAAACGCGGATGGATGTGATAAATCCATCGCTCTGCGCTGCCACTAAAGGGGGGATGAAAATGATCAAAAGAAATAAAAGAAATAATACGAAATGTTTAGACATAATGTTCACCTAGGCTATCCTGGCAATATCTTTCCATGTTGTCGATAACTCTCAAGTCTGTACTAAAGTAGTATGCCCTGTGATAAAATTTGTGTCCAAGAACATCTTTCTGTGCCCGTAGATAATCGCCGGCATAACTGAGGGCAGAAGTGGGATTAGATGATCTACAGTTCTCCACGCTAAACCACCACAGGCCGAAAGTTGCCATTTAAATTCCTCCAGAGTGTTTTTGATACTATTTATTAATTAGTGTCTAAAAACTTTTTTATTACTTGATCAAATATATGAATCCTAAAAGAAATTGAAAGAAGTTGTACAAGCTTGCCGTTTCGGCAAAAAGCGAGGAGAAAGCCTTAAAAAGCGGAACGGCGAATTTAAAACGAGAAATCCTCCGGGGGTAGATGAGGAGTATGGATGAAGAACCTTCAAGTAGTTGGTTCTCCCGTCTGTTTAAGTCACGTGAGAAACCCGTCTTTCTTGAGCAGAAGCTCAGCAGGGAGGCATACGAGGACTACAGGGAGCTTTTAATGAAGGCCAGGCCCGAAGTGAACGGCTCGAAGCTCACCCTGAGGCTGTCCAACGGAACGGTTGAACTCGAGGACGGCGTTCTGAGGGTAAAGGCCAGGAACAAAAAGACCGCAGAGAAGATACTGAGGAACCTCCACCACTACGAGCAGCCGCCGAGCATCTGGCCTGCTTACGGCCTGAGCTACTCGCTCAAGAGGAAGAGGGGCACCATTCTTTGACCCCTTTCTTTCCCTTCCCCCAAAGGTTTAAATGCCGGGTTAGCCCTAACCTTCCAAGCGGATGACGACCCTTGCCCAGTCTGATGGGTGATGACGTCGGTATTAGCTGACGCAGGGGCGGAGAGGTTCGCGGGCCGATGACCCGCCCCCCTTCCTGGAGGGAACGGAATGGCCGGAAATGACGGAAGCAATGGGAACGATGGTTTCATCGAGTTCTACGCCAGCGAGGCCCTGACGTGCCCGAGGAGGATATACTTCAGGCTCAAGGGCTACCCCGAGAGGTGGCCGGAGTTTGTGAAGGTGCGGCTGAACCAGGGCATAAATACCCACAACGTCCTCGGTGAGATCCTGCAAAAACGCTTCGGCTTCGAGCTTGAGAAGCACCTCGTTCTCAGGTCCCAGAGACTCGGTTTCGAGATACACGGCAGGATAGACGCCATAGGGGACTTCCCGATCGAGATAAAGGGCAAGACCAGCCTCCCCACCAAACCCTATGACTACCACATGGCCCAGCTCAACATTTACATGCGCTGGGCGGAGGCGGAGTACGGCTATCTCTACTACATAAAGCTCCACGAGGAACCTATGAAGGTGATAAGCAAGATCGACTTTTCGCGCTTCCCCATCGTAAAGGGGCCGAACTTCAGGGCCTTTGAAGTCCCCTACGACGGCAAGCTCTTCCGCGAGACCCTCAAGCATTTCTACTCAGTCAAGAAGGCCTACGAAAGAGGAAAGCCCCCGAAGGGAGAGTACTCCTACACGTGCAGGTTCTGCCCCTACCGCTATCTGTGCTATCCTGACGATGAGTGAGCGCCCCCCTAACCCCTCTCCGCCCTCCATTTGAGTCCGTTATCAGCGACCGCGCCCACCTTTCCCTCGTTGTAGAGCTTCGCAATGAAGGCCCTGGCGGGGACGAGGTTGAGGGCGAGCTTCTGGGGCGTGACCTCGACCCCGTAGTGCTTCATTATGCGGAAGGCGATACCGTCGATGCCCATCGGGCCCTCCCGCAGGATGTCCAGGATGAGGCTTTCTGTCTCCTCGACACGGGTGAGGTTGAAGTCGAGCAGTTCGAGTGCCTCCCCCTCCACCGGCCTGCCGTGGGAGGGTATCAGGAGAAAGCCATCTTCTGCATAATTCTTTAATTCTGCAATTGAAGCTTTGAATAGGTCCGGGTCGACCATGTAGGGCAGGCCGACCGAGGTTATAACCCGCTCCCCGAAGAAGGCGTCCCCCGCGTAGAGGACACCGCCCGCTTCGTCCACGAAACCGGTCATGCCGGGGGAATGTCCGTTTAGCTTCACAGACTTGAGACCGAAGGGTTCGTCACCCCACTCGAAAACCGCATGAACCTTGACCTCATCGGGGAACTGGAAGACGAGGAAGCCGTTCGGCGCCTTCGAGCCGAAGGTGAGCAGTTCCCTGTTCAGCGGACTCTCGGCTATCGAGAACTCGAAGCGGTGCATGAGCAGGGGAGCGTCGATCCTCGGCGCAACCGATATGTGGTCCGCGTGGCCGTGCGTCGCAAGCTGGGCCTTTATTTCGACCCCGAGCTTTCGAACCTCCCTTTTCAGATCCTTGTGCCGCCCGCTCCCGTGGCCGGGGTCGATCAGAACCGCCCCTTCCCTGAGAACCTTTATCAGGGTGGAGGGACTGCCCGGGTATAGGTAGATAGAATCTCCGAGCTCTCTCAGCGCCATGTTACCACCGCGAAAGTTAGGAAAAGGAGAATAAAAGGCCATCGATGGAATGGAAAAAGCAGGAAAAGGGAGAGGCCTCAAACGTGCCTCGGGTAGAGGGTCTTCTTGCCCTCGTCCTTGGCCCTCTTGACGGCCTTCTCAACGAGGGTCTTGATCTCGGCCTCAAGGGCCTCGTAGAACTCCGGGTTGACCCTCATCTCGGGGTCGATGGCCTTAACGGCCTCCTTAACCTTGCTCTTAACAATCATCTCAACCATTTCATACACCTCCTTTCAGCGGGGCCGCTTTCAGTGGCCGCCAATAATCATACCTCCTTGGGGTTTATAATCCTTCCTGCGGTTCCCAGGGTGGTGTACCTATTCTCTCCGGAGAGGTGCCACTGGGGCGCACTCCAAAATGTTAAATGCTCTATGAAGATAGTGGTTACGGTGGTGGCATGAAAAATCGGAGGCTCGTCCTTATCGACGGCGAACACTATCCCGACGTTACCGCGTGGGCGGTGGAACGGCTCGGTGGCGTCTGCTGCGCCGTCTTTCTGGGCGGAAGCGAGAAGATTGGGGACATTCGTGACATAGAGGAGAGGCTCGGGATTCCCGTGTATTACGCGGGGAACTACCTTGCCGCCCTCGCGAGGGCCCTCAGGGAGAACGACGTTTGCGAGGTCGTTGACCTGAGCGACGAGCCCGTCCTGAACTATGAGGACAGGTTTAGGATTGCATCCCTGTGCATGCTCCACGGTGTGACCTACAGGGGGGCGGACTTCACGTTCACCCCCAGGCAGCTGAAGAGGACGAGAAAGCCGAGCCTTGCCGTCATAGGGACTGGGAAGAGGGTCGGCAAGACTGCGGTCAGCGGCTTCATAGCCAGAACCCTCAAGGAGATAGCCAACCCCGTCATAGTCACGATGGGCCGCGGAGGTCCTGAAGAGCCGGAGCTGATAGAGGGGGACAAGTTTGAGATAACCCCCGAGTTCCTCCTCAAGCTCGCTGAGAGCGGGAAGCACGCCGCCTCGGACCACTTTGAGAACGCGCTCACCTCACGTGTTGCAACCATAGGGTGCCGTCGCTGCGGGGGAGGCATGGCGGGGTTTTCCTTCTTCGACGTTGTGGACGAGGGCGTTAAGCTGGCGGAGAGCCTGCCAAACGACCTCATAATCCTCGAGGGCAGCGGGGCAACGTTTCCGGCGTACCGTGCGGATGGGTACGTCCTCATGGTCAGCGCCGCCCAGAAGTCCGACTTCATAGGCGGCTACTTCGGCCCCTTCAGGCTCTCTCTGGCGGACATAGTCGTCGTCACGATGGCCGACTCGGTACGCCCGGAGCGGCTGAGGGAGCTTGAGAGGATAATCCGGGAGACTAACCCCGACGCGGACGTGCATTTGACCGCGTTCAAACCGAGGCCCCTCGGGGACGTTTCCGGGAAGAGGCTGGCCCTTGTGATGACGTCGGGGCTGGCCCTCGAGGGGGCGAGGAGGTACATCGAGGGTCTGGGGGCGGATGTCGTCCATGCCTCCGGCAACCTGTCGAGGCGGCCCGCACTGAGAAAAGACCTGGAGGGATTTGAGGGCATCGACGCGGTGGCCGTTGAGCTCAAGGCCGCCGCAGTGGACGTTGTTACCAGGTGGGCACTTGAGAGGGGAATCGAGGTGATCTACCTGGACAACGAGCCGGTCAACATCGATGGAAAGGACCTGAAAGGGGCCGTTTTGAGGCTCGGCCGCTCGATACTGGAGGGGAGAGGATGATAATCGTAACCGACCCCGAGAGCAGGGCCAGACTCCCGTTCTCGAGGGGGATCCTCACGCGCTCCATAACCCTTGCGGGGGTTGACGTTGGCATCGCCTACAGTATAGCCACGGAGGTTCAGAAGGAGCTGAATTCCAGGAAGGCCAAGTTCGTCACCACGGAGGAGATACGGGAACTGACGTACAGGAAGCTCATTGACCACGGCCTCAGGGAGGCGGCTAAGCGCTACCTGTTCTGGCGCCAGCTCCGCCGCCTGAAGGTGCCGATAACCATTCTCCTTGGCGGGGCAACGGGCGTCGGGAAGTCAACGATAGCGACCGAGCTGGCGTTTCGCCTCGGCATAAGGAGCGTTATAGGAACTGACACGGTAAGGGAGGTCATGAGGAAGATAATAGCACCCGAACTTCTCCCCGACCTCCACACATCGTCCTTCCTCGCCTGGACGGCCGCCGGCAGGGTCAAGGGAAGGGACTCCCCCCTGATCAGGGGCTTCGAGGAGCAGGTCCGTCACGTGTCCGTTGGCCTCAAGGCGGTCCTTGAGAGGGCCCACAAGGAGGGCTTCAACACGGTCATCGAGGGCATACACCTGGTTCCCGGCTACGTGGAGCTCAACGACAGGGACTTCATGTACGTGGTAACCGTGGGGAGCAAGCGGGACCTGGAGGCCAGGTTCTACGAAAGGGCGCGCTACAGCAAGAGGCCCGCCGAGTACTACATCGAGCACATAGACGCCATCATGGAGATACAGGATTTCATCGTGGAGATGGCCAGGGAGCACGGGGTTCGGGTGATAAACAACGTCGAACTCGAGAGCACGGTGGACGTTATAATGGAGGACATAATGGAGCGGCTGATGAGAAAGATGGGAAGAGACGTCAGGGGGTGAACGGGCCCTTTATCTTCCATATTCCAAGGAGCCTTCCGCTCCCCCACGTGGCCTGAACCTCAAAGACGACTATCATTCCGGGGTATATGTCTATAAGGTTGAAGCTGTTTCCGAAGGGGTTCCTGTGGAGCTCCCAGCTTATTGAGCCCGCGTTGACTATGGGTGTTTTCTCAACTTTGACCGCGAAGGAGTTGCCCCCATGGCCGGTCAGCACGAGGTTGGCCTCCCCCCACGTCAATGTCCTCAGCACGTCGCCGGCGTCTTCGAGGAATCCCACCTCCCTGCTCCGCGGAATCGGAATGATGTTGTGGTGCAGAACGACCACCGTAAAGCTCTCGCGATACTCCTCGAGGTGCCTCGCTATTTTCCGCTGGCCTATCCGCCCGACGACCCCTATTGGAGTTTCGTACTGGGCGCTTATCACCGGAAGAAACGTGAAGCCCTTCATCTCCACGATTTCCGGTTCGCCGAAGTACTCCAGAAACAGGTCGTAGCCCAGGTAGGTTATGTCGTTATGGCCGGGAACGACGAGCTTTTCCGCTTTGATCTTCTCGTAGAACTCGTAGGCCTTCTCGTAGTAGCGCTCTATCCCCATATCCACGATGTCACCGTTGTGGATCACTATGTCGGGCCTCAGCTTTTCGTTTATGGTGCGCACCGCGTTTTCGAGTACCTTCCTCCTGAAGTACATCCTGTCCGAGACGTTGCTCTCACTCATCTGGACTATCCGGAGCAGGCGCTCCCCGCGGGGCACGAAGATCTTCGGCTTTATGGGTCTGTGTTCCTTCCGCACCTCGTCCCCGGTCACGCGTTTTATCGTAACCTCGATCCTGCCGTCGTCGTGGATGGTGATGATGTTGTAGCTGTTCACGTCCCCCTTCCTCGTCTTCCTGCAGGATGTGCAGCCCGCGTTGTCAACCACCATATCCTCGATGCGGTAGACGTTGGGCACGTGCTTGTGGCCGCAGGTGTAGAGGCCCACCTCGTGCCTGAGGAGGAGGTCGAGGACGTCGCCGGCGTTGTACAGAACGTTTCTCTCCCGCCCGGTGTCGGGCAGCGGGACGAGGTGATGGTGTGCGGCGACGATTTTGAACTTTTTCTCGGAGTACTCCTCGAGCCTCGACTTGAGCCACCGGAACTTGTGACCGCCCACCCTGCCGTCGCTCAGGTCGGGTATGGTCGAGTCAACCCAGATGACGACACCGTCGCGGAACTCGTAAACGCCGTTAAGCGGACCTATGAACTTCTCGAACAGTTCATAGCCGACGTTCCTGACATCGTGGTTGCCAGGAATGACAACGAGCGGCTTCTTTATTTTTCCAAGCTCGTACGAGGCCCGCTCATACTCCTCGCGGAGGCCCTGGTTGGTCACGTCACCGGTGTGTATCACGAAGTCGAAGTCCCCGCGGTTCACGTCGTTGACTATGAGGTCGTAGGCGTAGCCCTTGTAGGCGCTCTCGCCGGTTATGTGGGTGTCGCTTATGTGCGCTATCCGTATCATAACCATCACTCCGCCGCGATGGCTGTCTCGAGCCGCCTCCGGCTGGCGGTCAGCAGGTCGCTCAGGCTGAATATGCCGACTATCTCCCCATCCTCCTCGATGAGCATGTGCTTGATCCCTTTCTTGGCCATCAGGTTGAGGACGTCCCTCACGGGAGTGTTCGCGTCGACTGTTATCAGCTCCCCGCTCATTATCTCCCTGACGGGGGTGCCGTTCGACAGCCCCGGGATGACGACACGTCGGATTATGTCGCTCTTTGTGAAGAATCCCACCACCCTGTTTTCTTCAACGACAACCAGGGAGCCTATGTCGAACTCCACCATAACCTCGCAGGCGCGCTTTACGCTGTCGTCCGGAGAAACGCCTATCAGTTTCCTCGTCATGTAAACCTTGATCGGAGCGTCCCCATCCATGTTACCACCCAAAATAAAAGTGGGGCGGCATCGTATATAACGTTTCACAGGTGAACGGTCTCAACGTCGAAGCCGTCCTCACCAAGCCTGACGTAGAACGCGGTTCCGTTTGGGATTACCAGGTAGTCCGCGGGATGGTACAGCTCAAAGGTTGACGACGTCACCGCGAAGAGGTCCTCACCTTCAATGAGGAGCAGCCTGCCGTAGTCGTAGTTCAGCGGGTTCTCGGCATATTTCTCGCTCATGCTGGCGGTTATGAAAGCGGAGAATCTTCCCCCGGAATCCTGGAACAGGGTGACGGTGTTGAAGAGGGACTTCATCGTCCCGTTGATGATCCGGTACTGCTCCAGAACGTCATCGAGCGACGGGCTGGAGAGCCTCCTGCACAGGTAGGTGGCGAAGGCGTAGGTGTCGGAAACGTTCCCCAGCTCCTCCCCGTCCAGTTCGGCAAGCTCCATAATCCTCCCCTTGTCAAGGTCGCCGTTGTGAAGCAGCCAGAACGTGAAGCCGTGTCTGGACGAAAATGCAAACGGGTGGACGTTGAAGAGGTTCCTGGCCCCCTGACTGGCCGCCCTCGTGTGGGCCATCAGCACGGTGAAGCCCTCAAACTCCTCTCTGAGGGAACCGAGGGCGGCGGCGTCCTCAAATATGGGCCTCAGCGAGCGGTAGTGCTTCACCGAACCCTCCTTCAGGAGGACGTACCCCCATCCGTCCCTGTGCTGATTCCCCCTTCCCCTCCGCTCCTTGTACGGGTCATTTTCGGAGGACCTTACCAGGGCATCCAGCAGCGGACGAATCCGCTTTCCGTCACCTGCTGCAAACATTATGCGGCACATAGTCCCACCGGAGCAATTTGAACCCACCGCCCAAAAGCTTTTAGGTCGTGGGGAGAGCACTAAAGCGGTCGGGGGTATGGGCATGGAGGGACTTACCAAGGCCGTGGCCAGCGTCAGGAGGAAAATCCGTTCACACAGGGAACTCTACGCCAAGAACGAGGAGGCGGTGAAGCAGCACCTCATAGGGGAGGTCTTTCAGGCACTGGGATGGGACTGGAACAACCCCGAAGAGGTCAGACCGGAGGAGCGGACGGAGGACGGGAGGGCGGACTACGCGCTCATCCTCAACGGCGAGGTCTTTGCCTACGTCGAGGCCAAGAACCTCGGGGTTAACATAATCAAACGGGACGAGCCCCTCCGCCAGCTGGCGCGCTACTGCTTCAACTCCGGCGTTAAATACGGCATCCTCACGAACGGTGCCGTGTGGATAGCGGTGAAGGCCTTTGAAGAGGGCTCCCGTCTGAGGGACAGGGTTCTCGTCACCGTCAACATCGAGGAAGAGCCCCTTGAGAAGGCCGTGCTGAAGCTGTCTATTCTCTCGAAGTCCAGGATAACCGAGATGGAGAGGGTTGCCTCCCTTCTGAGGGCGCTTGAACTGAGCTTTCTGGGGCTCAGGCAGGAGGGCTACTCCGAGGAGATGCTGATCGAGTACCTGACGTCGCGGGAGGGCATGAACACGGTTCCCGTTGGGGAGCTGAAGGGGGACGAGACGCCCAAGGCAGCCTATGTCTATGACGGTGGATGGAAGCTCCTTCCCCTCCAGGAAAGGAGCATCAAGGGGGTTCTTCTCTCCGTCCTGCTGTATCTGGAGAAGCGCGCCCAGGGGTACGAGCGGGAGGAGATACGGAGGGCCTACGAGCACATCAGGAGAATGTCGCTCAGCCCCGAGACCGCCCTGGGTGTACTCAAAAAGCTGGAGGAAGAGGAAAAGCTGAGGATATCGGTTGAGATTTGATGGGGCTCAGACCACCTTCCAGAGCTCGTCGCTCTCAGGTCTCTCAAGGGGCCTCTCTTCACCGTTCTCAACGATGACCCTGACGCCGGGGTCTTCCACAAACTCTCCTATGACGGAGGCGTTTATGCCCTTCTCTCCGAGGGCGTTTAGGATTTCATCCACGCCGTCCCTCGGGGCGGCTATCATCAGGGCCCCGGAGCTTATCAGGGCGAGGGGGTTTAGACCGTAGAAGCGGCATATTCCGAGCGTCTCCTCTCGTATGGGTATTCTCTCGAGGTGCACCCTGAAGCCCAGGCCGGCGGCGTCGGCCATCTCGTGAAGGCCGTTCGCTATTCCTCCCTCCGTCGGGTCGTGCATGGCGTGAACGCCGACCTCGTTGGCCGTGAGGGCATCTTCCACGACGCTTATCATCTCGATGAACTTCCTCGCCTTCTTGACGAACTCCCTTCCGAAAGCCCTCTCAAGCTCCTCCGCCCTCTCGCCCGCTATTATCGACGTTCCCTCAAGGCCGGCCCACTTGGTGAGTATTATCGCGTCCCCGGGCTTCGAGCCGTTCGACGTCACGAGCTTTCCCCTTGGCACCTCTCCGAGCATCGTCCCGACGACTATCGGCCTGTCGAGGCCCGGCGTCACCTCCGTGTGGCCGCCCACTATGGCGACGCCGAGTTTTGCGGCGCTCCTGTGGAGCTCCTCCATTATCCCCGAGAGGATGGCCTCGTCGGAGTTCTCGGGGAGGAGAATTGAAGCGAGGAACCACTTCGGTCTGGCCCCAAAGGTGGCCACGTCGTTGGCGTTGACGTGAACCGCGTAGAAACCTATTCCCTCCCCGGCACCGGTTATGGGGTCGGTCGATGCAACGAGAACCGTCTCTCCGAAGTCTATCGCGGCCGCATCCACCCCGAGGTCGGCCCCGATTATCACCCTCTCCCCCCTGGCCCCGAGGCGGTTGAAAACAAGCTCTCTGAGTTTTTCCGGTGGAATTTTACCCACAGGCAGCATCTTGATCCCCCTGAATTCCTTTGTGTCTGTACGACATAACAGGTGAATGCTTAAAGACTTTGCCCGAGGATGAGTGTTTCAGAATACGTGGACTGTCGGGCGGAGCGGCGAGAATATGAAAGAACGGGGGAGGGCAGCCCTCACGGCTGCCAGCGTCCGGCACGGTCCGGGAGAAGGATGTGCTCCCTGAACTTGCCTTTTCCGTGGGCGTACATCTGGAGCAGCTCCTGCCTGATCTGCGCCATCAGGGCATCGATAGCGTCGTAGTCCTTGTTCTCGATGGCGGTCTTGAGCTGGTCAACGAGGGTCTCTACCTTGGTGACGTTCATTCCCGACTTCTCCATGATCCTGAGCTGTATCTCCACGCGGTGCAGGAACACCCTCGCCATCACAGCGGCGTCGATCCTCACCCTGTTCTGCCACTCCTTCGAGGCCATCCTTATGACGAACTCGGCGTGGGCCTTTGCGGCCGTCGCCTGCCCGTAGGCCCTTCCGTACTCACCGTTGTCATAGGCGTTCCTGGCTCTCTCAAGCTCCTTCTTGGCGAGGTTCAGCATCTTCTCCGCGACCCGGTCCATCTGGGGCGGCAGGGTAACGTTCGCGAGCAGTTCCTCGGCGGAGGCAATGCGCTCTTCGCTCGTGTTGATGGCCTCCATCGCCATCTCAGGGGTTATGTTGACATCGATCTCTGTGACGTTGGCCCCGACGCGGTTCTCGAACCTCTCCCTGAGTCTCTCGGCCATTTCCATCATGACTTGGCTTCTGATGAGGGTCATGTTCTTCGGGTGGGCCTCTATCTTCATCATGACTCTGGTTATGTTGGTGGTGTCGTTGGCGAAGATTATCACCCCGTGAACCTTCACGGCCTTCCTGAGGGCGACCTTGATCGCGGCGGTGTCGTTGCCGGGAACCACTATCACATTGTTCTCAAACTTTATCCTGAGCTTGGCGGTTGCGTTTCCTATGACCGCCAGATTGGTCTCGTACCGGTTCCTGCCCCACCAGCGCTCGACGGTGATGTTGAGCTCCTCAAGGTCATCCAGGTACCTATCGACGACGGCATTGGGTCCGCCGATTATTATAACATTATCCGGGCCGTAGCTCATCACGCTCGCCGTGACGTTCGGGTCATAGATCCCCCAGGGGGTCGTCACGACCACCGCGCCGGTCATGTTGGCGAGGTACTGGGCCAGTGTGCAGTCAGCCTCGTTGTCGCTGACGAGTATGACGGTCACGCTGGTATCCGCGGCGGAGGCATGGCCGAAGGACACGGTCGTCGCCACCATCATCAGACCAAAGAGCAATGCAATAGCTTTTTTCCACACCATGGCGCTTCACCTCGCTTTTCTTTTTGAAGACTGTTATATTTAAGCTTTTTTCACGAAATCGTAGTCTTAGATTCATGTTTGTTCAGCATAATCCCTCTTTACGGGCTTTTTCATAGCTTATCGTTAAACAACGTTAGCCAACGTTTATTTAAGTTTACAGAGGCACAAAACCCGGTGGTTTTGGCTGCGGAGGGTGTGGGGGAGAGTAAACAGAAAAAGAATCATGGGGCGACGTAGTAGTACTCGCCCATCTCCTTCTGCTCCCTGTCCTTGACGCTGTTCTCCTTGTTGGCCCTGGGCCTGCCCGTGTCCGGGTCGCGTCTGAAGGTTATGCCGACCCCCGCGAGGAAGCGGTTCATTCCATCGCGCATCCCGGTGGGCGGCAAAGCTTTGCCGTGCTTTCCGGGTTCGCCCTCGAAGACCATGAGTCTGTCGCTGATGTAGTCTATCATGAGAACGTCGTGCTCGACGACAAGGGCGGTCTTGCCCTCCTTCTCCATCAGGTGCCTTATCGCCCTCGAAACCGCCAACCTCTGCTCGACGTCGAGGTAGGCTGAGGGCTCGTCGAGCAGGTACAGGTCCGCGTCGCGGATGAGGGCCGCGGTTATTGCAACCCTCTGAAGCTCACCGCCCGACAGCTCGTTCACCTGTTTGTCGTAGAGATCCGGAACGCCGAGCGGGTTGAGAAGTTCCGTCTTGTAGAAGCTGTTGAGGAGCTTCCCCGCGTTTATCTTGCTCAGGAGATCGTAGACGGTCCCATCATAATCAACCTTGATGTACTGCGGCTTGTAGGAAACCTTCAGCTCCCAATCGACCTCTCCCTCGGTGGGCTTCTCGACGCCTGCGAGCATCTTCACGAAGGTCGTCTTACCGATTCCGTTGGGGCCGACGATGCTCACAACCTCGCCCATGTAGAGCGTTCCGGGCTCAGCCTCAAGCCTGAAGCCGCCGTAGTCCTTCACCAGCCTCGGGTACTCAACCAGTATCTCGCCCTCCTGGCTCTTCCTCTCGCTGGATTTGGTGAACCTTATCTCCTGAGGCCTGAAGCGGACGTTCTCGTCCTTCAGGTAGCCGCGCAGGAACTCGTTTATTCCGTTGCGCGTGCCCTTCGGCTGGGAGAATATACCGTAGGCGCCGGGCTTACCGTAGACGACGTGGATAACATCGCTGAGGTAATCCAAGACCGCCAGGTCGTGCTCAACGGTGAGAACCGCCTTGCCCGAATCTGCCAGATGGCGGATTATCCTGGCCACCTTGAGCCTCTGCTTTATGTCGAGGTAACTGGACGGCTCATCGAAGAAGTAGAAGTGCGCGTCCCTGAGTATCGCCGCGGCTATGGCCACGCGCTGAAGCTCACCGCCGGAGAGGTGTTTTATGTCCCTGTCGAGGACGTTCTCCAGCTCGAGCTCCCTTACGACCTCCTCTAACTTGCCTGTCTCGTCGGCCCTCTTGAGCAGGTCCCGAACCTTGCCCTTAACCGCCTTGGGGATTAAGTCCACGTACTGGGGCTTGACTACAGGTTTAATCTGCCGGTTCTTGAGCTTCTCGAAGTAGTTCTGGAGCTCGTTGCCGCGGAATGCCCTGATGACGTTGTCCCAATCCTCGTTGTCGCCGCAGAGGTTCGGCAGGAGCTGGCCGGCGAGTATCTTAACCGCGGTGGTCTTACCGGTTCCGTTCGGTCCGAGGATACCGACGACCATGCCGTCCTTGACCACCGGAAGCCTGTAGAGGACGAAGGCGTTTACTCCATAGCGGTGGACGCAGCCCTCCTCAAGCTCATCCGGGAGGTTCACTATGGTTATCGCGTTGAAGGGACACTTATGCACACAGATTCCGCAGCCCGTACAGCTCGCCTCCTGAATCACCGGGCGGTAGTTCTCCTCGTCTATGATTATCGCCTCTCCGCCCATTCGATTGACGGGGCAAACCCTCTCACACAGGAAGTTGCCGCACTTGTCCGGATTGCACCTGTCGTAATCGATGACCGCTATCCTCATCACTCACCACCGGGTTAGGCTGAGGGAGAGGGTTTTAAAGGGTTGCGGGATACTGCCCCTCTTGTCGTCCGCCCCATCTTTTCAATGGGCAGGGGTTGTCTAGTAGAAGCACGCCCGCTACTTTTTTAGCCGTTATTTTCAATTTACCCCCATGTCCCTCTTCGAGACGCTCAAGCCCCTCAAGTCCGAGATAGCGAGGGTTCACGTTTTTCCTCCAAAGGAAGGCGAGTTCGGCGATTTTCGGTTCAACAACCCCGAGGTAAACACCCTCCTCGAAGAGCTCGGCTTTAGGCTCTACCGCCACCAGGTCGAGGCCCTCGAGAGGCTTTACTCTGGAAAAAACGTCGTCGTGACGACGCCGACGGCGAGCGGGAAGAGCGAGATCTTCAGACTGGCCATCTTCGACTCCTACCTCTCGAACCCCCGCGCGACTTACCTGCTCATATACCCCACGAGGGCACTCATAAACAACCAGCTCGAGAAGTTTTCGCTTCAGAACCTCGTCTTCTACCACCTCACCGGAAAGCACGTGAGCGCGAGGATCCTGACCGGAGACGTCCCCTGGGAGGAGAGGAGGCAACTCCTCCGCGAGAAGCCGAGGGTTATCTTCACAACCCCGGACATGCTCCACTACAACATCCTGCGCCGCTGGAGGGACTACGAGTGGCTCCTCAGAAACCTCCGCTACCTGGTCGTTGACGAGCTTCACGTTTACAGGGGCGTCTTCGGGAGCAACGCGGCCTACCTCTTCCGCCGCCTCGACTTCAGGCTAAGGAGACTCGGAGCAAAGCCCCAAACCATAGCGCTCTCTGCAACGCTCAGGAACCCGAAGGAGTTCGCGGAGAAGCTCTTCCGGAAGAACTTCGAGGCGGTAAGCGGTGCCACGAATCCTTTCCCACGGAGGTACCTGGTCCTCTTCGAGCCAAGGAACCTCGACGAGAGGCAACTAATAAGGAGTGCCATTGAGAGGCTCGTCGGTGAGAAAATCAAGACGCTGGTCTTCTTCGACAGCAGAAGGGGAACCGAAAAGCTCCTCCGCTTCCTCCTCGGCTCGCCGGTATTTCACAGAACGAGCACCTACAAGGGAACCCTGCCGAAGAACGTCCGCTGGGAGATAGAGCGGGACTTCAAGAAGGGAAAGCTGCTCGTTCTCCTGACGACCAACGCCCTCGAGCTCGGCATAGACATCGGCGACCTCGATGCAGTCATCAACTACGGCATCCCTCCGGACGGGCTTTTCTCCCTCATCCAGCGCTTCGGCAGGGCCGGGAGGAAGGCCGACAGGGAGGCCCTCAACGCCATAGTCCTCAGAAAGAACGGTCTCGACTACTACTACCGAGAGCACTTCGACGAGCTCGTTGAGAGGCTGGAGCGGGGAATAATCGAGTACATGCCGGTAAACCTCGAGAACGAGCGCATAGCCGAGAAGCACCTTCACTACCTCCTCACCGAGCTGGGAATAATCGACTGGGACGAGCTTGACGAGTTCGAGAGGAAGATAGCCGAAAGGCTCGTCATCGAACGGAAGGCTGACCTGAAGAAAAATCCGCTCACCGGAAAGCTCGAGGTTCGCCGGAGGAAGCCGGCCTTCAGCTACTCCTCTCTGAGGACAGCGAGCGATGAGACGTTCTTCCTCGTCAAGGACGAGCCCTGGATAAGGGGCAAGCTGATGGAGAAATCCTCGCTCAGGGAGTTGCTCAACTTCATCAACTGGCTCAAGCTCACGGGCTACATCATCGAGGAGGTCGATTCCGACGAGTACCACCGCTCGCTCCTGCCGGGGATGGCCTACTTCTCGAGGGGAGAGCTCTACATGGTCAAAGACCGGTTAGCCCTCGGAAAGTTCCACTTCGTCTTCGCGAGGGGACTTAACCGCTTCTGGGACGTGGAAACCTTCGTGGCCAAGAGGGAGGAGGTCGAGATACTTGAGAGCCGGGACGAGAAAACCTGCAGGGGAGTGGAGATTCATCTCGGCCGGCTGAGGGTCAGGCACGTCTACACCGGATTCGCCGTCAAAGGGGCAGACACCGGGAACTACGTCGGTGAGCTGGTCAGGCTGAAGGAGGACGGCATCCTGCGTGGCGAGATACACTCCCCGATGACCGGCGAGAGGATCGAGGCCGAGGAGGACTTCTCGATCCTCAACTGGGAGAAGTTCGCGAAGGTGGAGTTCGAGGAACCCTACGTCCGGGAGTTTGAGACGGAGGGAATATGGCTAGTCTTTCCGGACTCAATAAGGGAAGTCACGAGCGAGGAGTTCAGGGAGTTCTTCGATGTGGCTGCCGAGAAGGGCTTTGAAGACCCTGCCTTTGCCCTCTACAGCAACCTCGACAGGAGGAAGCTCTTCCCTCTCTACCTCGGGACGACTACCCACGTCATAAGGAAGACAATCGGGGATGCCCTCCAGAGGCTCGGAATCAGCGATGAAGAGCTGGCCTTTGCGATAAAGAAGATGATCGACAGCAAGGACGGAATCGGCTCGGCGCTTCACGCGATAGAGCACAACATGATAAAAATCGCTCCCATCTTTACCTACGTGGATTCGAGGGAGCTCGGGGGCTACAGCTACGCGAGCTTCCCGGGCTTACCCCACGCTGGAAGGCCGGTCGTGTTCATCTACGACGGCAACGAGGGGGGAGCGGGCCTCGCACCGATAATCTACGAGAACGCCGTGAGGCTGATGGAGAAAAGCCCTGAGCACCTCCGTTCCTGTTCCTGCCAGGACGGCTGCCCCGTCTGCACGCTCTCCCCGAAGTGCGGCACCTTCAACGAGTTCTTAGACAAATGGGCCGCGATAAGGGTTTGGGAGAGGGTTCTGGAAGGGTCTTCTTCCGAGAGCAGGGATGACTGACTCGGGATTTTACATGGTATGTAATTTACATGAGATGTAAAAACTCAAAGGTTCCCCTCGAAGGAGCTCATGAAGAGCCTCCTCAGCCGAACCCTTCCCCTCGTCCTCTCCGTCAAAAGCTCCATCAGCTTCTCCGCCTCTCCTTTCCTCGTTTCAACGGTGAACGTCACCAGCTCGCCGTAGTCCTCCTTAACAACCCCTCCTCCAGCCTTTTCAACGGTTTCCCTGACGGTGTGAAAGAGGCTGTAGGGGAAGGTGACCTGGAAGCGCTCCGTCTCGTACACCTCAATGATACCCGCGTTTTCGATGGCCAAACTTGCCGCATCGCTGTATGCTTTGACCAAACCGCCGTAGCCGAGCTTTATGCCGCCGAAGTAGCGGGTAACAACGACGACAACGTTGCTCAGCCCCCTGTTCTGGATAACCTTGAGCACGGGCTTTCCCGCCGAACCCTTCGGCTCGCCGTCGTCATCGTAGCGAACCGCAAAGTTCTTTCCATCATTGATGAGGTATGCGGAAACGTTGTGGGTGGCGTCGCTGTGGTGGGCTTTGATTTTTGCGATGAACTCCCTCGCTTCATCCTCCGTCTCCGCGGGTGATGCGTAGCCTATGAAGACCGACTTCTTGATCACCAGCTCCGCTGTTCCGATACCCTTCAGCGTTCTGTAGTCCATAACTCACCCTCTGAGCGTTGCTATGAGCTTTCTCTCGTCGAGGAGCATGCCTATGGCGTCCTTAACGTCCCTCACCACTACGTCGCTGGCGAGGAGGGCGTCGGTTGTCGCTCCCTCCGGCCCTATCACGCAGAAGGCCAACTCCGCGCTCTCAAGCATGGCCACATCGTTGTTTCCGTTGCCAACCGCTATGTAGGGTTCGTAGCCCCTCGCGATTTCCGCCTTTTCAGCACCGCTCGAAACCCTCTCGATCCTCACCGGAAGGCCTTTGAACTCCTCCTCGAGCGTCTCGAAGGTGTCCGCGCTCAGAACGACGACCGTGTATTTATCCGCGAGCCTCTCTAGGAGGTGTTTAACTTCGTCATCGATCCTTCCGCCCTCCGCCAGGGTACCGTTCAGGTCAAAAAGTACCGCATTTATCTCCAGGTTCCCGTAGTTCGGAATCTCCATGCCCGTTCACCATCACAAGTTGGAGTGTAAGGTTTTTAAGGCTTGGAGTCAAACCTGCAGTGTTCAAGAAGGCGGAGTTAAAGGCTTGACTACTTGGGGGTAGAAGTTATGAACATGCTCCAGCGGCGCCTTGAAGATCCGGAGGTGCTCGTAAGGCTGAACGCGTTCTTCCTCAGCTACTTTGGATGGGTTGCCTTCGGCGTTCTGTACGGCGTCATCGGGCGCTGGAGTGTGGACTTAACGCCGCAGTTTCTCAGACTCCCCCTCACATCGAGGGATCTGGTCGTTGGCCTGGTGGAGTTCACCAAGGGTGTGCCGCCCCTCCACGCACTCTTTACCGTCGTGTACTATCTCGGCTTTGCCGGTTCCATAGCCCTTATCGTTGCTTACCTCCTGCTGTATCTGAGGGATCTAGAGGCGTCCGACCGGCTGCTTGCCCGGTATCTGATGGCGTATGCCGTTGCAGGCTCGATATACCTGATAGCCCACATCTACGCCCCGCATATAGTCTACAACCTGCCCGGCTACACCTCCGACAATACCCTCCTAACGAGGCAGGAATTCGTCCTCCCCTCCCTTCACAACACGTTCATAATGATAAACATAATCACCCTGTGGAAATACCGGAAGCGCCTCGGCGGAAAGGTCCTGATACTCACGAACAGCCTTATACCGTTCGCAACGGTGTTCCTGGGGCACCACTGGATCTATGATGTCCTCACAGGCTTTCTCCTGGGTATTGCCGTGTCAAGAACCTCCTGGGAATGGGGCGCAAGGATATCCGCGGGCATATACCGGTGGGAGGTTTCCTCGCTCCAGAGGGTCACAGTCTTAAACTTCCTCCTCGCGGTCATAGTCCTGATAGTGGCGGCCGATCCCGCCAGGGCCCTGGCCATCTTCGGGGGGCTCCTTGGTGGTCCCTGAGAAAAGCTTATAAACTCCCCGCTGGTCTTTAACATCGGGTGCCGGGGTAGCCTAGCTCGGCAGGGCGGCGGACTCGTAATCCGCAGGTCGCGGGTTCAAATCCCGCTCCCGGCTCCACAATCGTCCTTCCCTTCTAAAAGCCACGCTTTTGGTCGAAAGCCGCATTAAAATCGCATCCTCAATAAAACGGCTCCTATTATACGTTGCAACGGGCAGATCTAACGTTCAAGCCTTGACAGAGTCAGATCATCCCGATGGTCACCACAGAACCAGTCCGCTCTTTACCGTAATTGAGACTATGGCCTGCCGAGTACCCGGGGCCGGGACCAGCACCAGGTAGAGCGGACCCTTCTCCGGGAACCTCCAGATCTTCTCAATGCTGGTTGTGTCCTCCGCCTTGAAGAAGCACAGGGGCCCTTCTCCAGATTTGAGCATTTCAACGCCGGTTCCATCGGTGATGCAGACCGTCACCGGCCCTGTGGATTTTATCGAAAAGTACACGGTGCTCCACTGATGGCCGTTGAGCGTGTAAAGATAGTACTCCCCGGGGTTCAGCACGACGTCCTCTTGGAACCTGTGAGGGCCCCCCCACACCGCGGCGGCCATAAGCACGGCTGCCACTATCATGAGGGAGAAACCGAGAGCTTCCATTTTTTTCAGGGTCGGGGGCCTCACGGTTATTGCGGCCATCTTCATTCCCTCGATTTACAAAATAGTATCTGCCCTATTTAAACATTGTGACTCAAAGTCTTGATTTTAGACGATTTTATCACCAATATCCCCAATTTTTGCTGTTTTAATACATACTTGGACAAAATCCAGGATGTTGGAGCACCGCGGCGGCAGGTACTATCCACCCGTGGTCGGCTTCCAGGCGCACTACTGGGAGGTTTATAAACCCGGAGCACCAAAGGTTGGGTATGCGGCGCGAAGCTCTGGGGACCGCCCTGGCGCTCTCGGGGATGGTGATATACGGACTTGAGCCAGTTGTTATAAAATCCAACCCGACCAGTCCCATCAGTTTCGCCGCTCTCTCGGCCCTCGTTGCGTCGCTCGTTCTCTGGACCGCGGTCGGCTGGGGTGGGGGGCTGGATGAGATCCATGAAAATCCCGCCGGAATAAAACCGGCGTTTCTGGTCGGTTTCTTCGGAACTGCGCTCGCCTATCTTGCATACTCCTTTGGGGCCCGGATGAGCACCGCAATAAACGCCGCCCTCATAACGAGGAGCGAGGTTCTGTGGTCGTTCCTTCTAGCGTGGCTCCTCCTGGGGGAGAGGATAACGAAGCGCCTTGTGGTGTATTCCCTAGTTATCCTGGTGGGCCTGGTTCTTATCATGGTTCCAGGACATTCGGTTGAGCTCAGGCTGGGTGATCTTCTGCTCCTCCTCGTGCCCCTCTTCTGGCAGCTGGGCCACGTTATAGCCAAGAGGCTTCCCTACAGCCCTCAGACGATAGCGGCCCTTCGTAACACCTTCGGATTCCTCCTTCTCCTGCCTCTGGCGGCTGCGTCAGGACTTGAGTTCTCAGGCTTTGTAATCGCAGAGGGTCTGGTGATAGCGGCCGGTCAGCTCGTGTGGTACGGATCGATAAAGCGCATCAACCTCTCCAAGGCAACGGCCATAATAACCCCGGCCCCGGCGGTTGCAATAGGCGTCAGTGTGCTGCTGGGGGAGACACTGACACTCTATCACGTCGTTGGTTTCGCCCTCATAACCGCCGGAACCCTGGGTTGTTCCATAAATTGTAACAAGCGAAACTTTTAAATATTTTTGGCACTAATTTTTTTTTGGGCGAGAGGGGTGAAGCTTTACCGGACTGGTGAAGTCGCAAAGAAACTCGGAGTTTCCAAGATGACAGTCCTCCGCTGGATTAAAGCAGGCAAACTCAAAGCCCACAGAATCGGCAAAGAATACCGAGTCCCCGAAAGCGAAATCAAGAGAATTCTTGAGGGCAAAATCCCCAACAAGGTTGTGATTTACGCTAGAGTCTCAAGCCGAGACCAGAAGGAAGACCTCGAAAGACAAGTCGAATACCTCAAAAATTACTCTTCTTCAAAAGGCTACCAAGTGGCCAAAATACTCACGGATATCTCCTCCGGCCTGAACGAGAACAGGAAAGGATTAAAACAGCTTTTCAAACTCATCGAAAGCGGAGAAGTTACCAAGGTCGTCATAACTCACAGGGACAGAATTACACGCTTCGGTTTCAAATACCTCGAACAATACTTTAACTCTCACGGGGTGGAAATTGAAGTAATCTTCGATGATGAGGAGAAAACACCAGAGAAAGAACTCGTGGAGGACTTGTTAGCCATAGTAACTTCCTTCGCTGGAAAGCTTTATGGTATGCGTTCGCACAAGAAAAAACGCCTCGTTGAGGCGGTAAAGAATGCCCTCAGAGACTATTAAACTAACAGCAAAATTCAAGCTCAAGGGAACCCTCAAAGGATTAGATGAGCTTTTCCAAACCTATCGAGAAATCGTGAACCTTCTCATCACTTACGCTTTTGAAAACAACGTTACCAGTTTTTACCGGCTAAAGAAAGAAACTTACAAAGGCTTACGCAAGGAATATCCAGAACTCCCGAGCCATTACCTCTACACGGCCTGCCAAATGGCAACAGCCATCTTCAAGAGTTTTAGGAAACGGAAGAAGAAAGGCAGAGCCAAGGGGAAGCCGGTATTCAAAAAAGACGTCATTATGCTCGACGACCATCTCTTCAAACTCGATTTGGAGAATAAAACCGTAAAACTCTCCACTCCCAAAGGAAGAGTCCAGTTGGAATTTTATCCTGCCAAGTATCACGAGAAGTTTAGGGAGTGGAAGGTTGGGCAGGCTTGGTTGGTTAGAACGTCAAAAGGCGTCTTTCTAAACGTTGTTTTCTCCGGGGAGGTTGAGGTTAAAGAGCTGAAAGCTTTTGTCGGAGTGGATTTGAACGAGAACAACGTTACGCTTTCTCTTCCTAACGGGGAGTTTGTCCAGTTCATCACCCACGAGCGGGAGATTAGGACGGGTTACTTCGTGAAGAGGAGGAGAATACAGCAGAAAATCAAGGTTGGGAAGATGAGAAAAGAACTCCTCGAAAAGTATGGGCTGAGGGAAAAGAACAGGCTGAACGACTTGTACCACAAGCTGGCGAACAAGATTGTTGAGCTGGCGGAAAAATACGGTGGAATTGCCTTAGAGGATTTGATGGAAATCAGGGATTCAATCAGGTATTCGGCTGAGTTGAATGGAAGGCTTCACAGGTGGAGTTTTAGGAAGCTTCAAAGCATTATCGAATACAAGGCGAAGTTGAGAGGAATAAACGTTGTTTTTGTTAATCCCGCTCTCACTTCCTCCCTGTGCCCGGTATGTGGGGATAAGTTAAGCCCGAATGGGGGCAGGGTTTTGAAGTGCTCAAAGTGTGGGTTTGAAGCCGACCGTGATGTGGTTGGGAGTTGGAATATTCGCTTGAGAGCATTGAAGATGTGGGGAGTTCCCGTTCCCCCCGAAAGCCCCACAATGAAGACGGGAGTGGGGAAGGTTATCCGCTACGATTGGTTTGAAAGTTCCAAAAGTAGCGGATAACCAGAACGGCGATAAAGGTTAAAAGTGCAATCAAAACCGAAGGTACGCCTTGATGAAGCGGAACACGTCCCTGACCTCGAAGCGGCCCTCCCTCGAGGGGTCGTATATCATGCCCACAGGAACTTCCTTTATCCTGGCGCCCATCTTTGCGGCCTTCAGGAGCATCTCCGTCTCGACCTCGTAGCGGTCGCTCTCTATTTCCGGAAGGAACTCCCGTCTGTAGGCCCTAAACCCGCTCTGGGTGTCGTAGACATAGCGCCCCAGTTTGAGACGTATAAGCCGTGTCGTCAGGATGTTGCTGATTCTCCTGTGCAGCGGCCTTTTTCCAGCCTCCTCGACCTTCCTTGCCCCGATCATCAGATCGGCCTCACCGCGGACTATGGGCTCGACGAGCTTTATTATCTCCTCCGGCCTGTGCTGTCCGTCGGCGTCGATGAAAACTATCACGTCCCCAGAGACCTCCTCAACGCCCCTTCTCATTGCGCAGCCCTTGCCGCAGTTTCTCTCGAGTCTAATCGCCTTTATCCTGGGGTCCTTCTCGGAGAACGCCCGTGCCACCTCGTAAGTCCCATCGCCGGAGCCGTCGTCCACGACCACTACCTCGTCGATAAACTCCGGTATCCTGTCTAGAACGTTGGAAAGGCGCTTTTCTTCGTTGTACGCTGGAATCACAACGCTTACCCGTTTTCCATCCAGCATTCAATCCTCCTCTCTCAGTTTCTCCAGGGCACGCGCGGCCTTTTTCCTGAAGTCCTCCTTATCGAGGAACTCCCAGTAGTGCTCCCTGCATGGAAACGCGCCGCCCTTAACCTCCTCCCGGTAGTTCTCAATAGCCAGGCGCATCATCCCGCCGATGTCAGCGTACTTCTTGACGAAGGGTGGGGTCTCCTCGTAGATGCCGAGAAGGTCATGCCAGACGAGAACCTGGCCGTCGACCCACGGCCCGGCACCAATGCCGATCGTGGGGATTGATATCTCTTCGGTCACGAGTTTTGCCACGTCCGCGAGGGTGAACTCGAGGACAACCGCAAAGGCCCCCGCCTTCTCAAGTGCCCTGGCGTCCCGAAGTATCTCCTCGATCTCCTCCTCGGTCTCCCCCATCAGCCTGTATCCCCCGAACCTCAGATAGCGCTGCGGGGTAAGCCCGGTGTGCCCCATGACGGGTATTCCCATGCGCACGAGCTTTCTGACGAGCTTCCTGTGGTCGTAGCCGCCCTCGATCTTAACGGCATCCGCACCGGCCTGTATCAGTCTAACCGCGTTCCTCAGGCCCTCGTCGGTGTCTATCTCGTAGCTCGCAAAGGGCATGTCCGCCAGAACGAGCGCCCTCTTGACGGCCTTCGAGACCGCCCTGGTGTGGAAGACCATCTGCTCCATAGAAACGTTCAGCGTGTTCCCCTCTCCGTAGACAACCATTCCTAGGGAATCGCCGATGAAGATGATGTCCATCCCTGCCCTGTCTGCTATCAGTGCGGACGGGTAATCGTAGGCGGTTATCATCGCGATCTTTTCCTTCCCCTTCATCTCGATAATCCTTCGCGCCGTTATTTCCCTCATGTTCTCCACCTCTGAAGGGTTAGACGGCGGTCTAATTAACGGTTTCGATGGTTGGGTTTATTAAGCAGTGAGCGGAGATAGTATAGGTGCCAGTAGTGGGGGAGCCATCCTTCGGATCAGTCAAAGCCAAGGGAAAACCTGCCTTGAGAGTGATGGAGGAGATGCAGGCTCAGCACGTTTCAAGTGCGGACGCTCATGAGGAGACGTTAATTGATGCTCTGCATCTTGAATGGGCGGATTTAAAAGTAACGAAATTTCCGCCAGCGCTTTCAAAGAAAGGGCTGTGGGAGGTGAGGGAATGAGGGAGTGGGAGCACTACGAGCACACGGCGGATGTGGGCATCCGCGGCTACGGTGAGAGCCTCGAGGAGGCATTTGAAGCAGTTGCCCTGGCGCTCTTTGATGTGATGGTTGACGTGAGGAAGGTGGAGAGCAAAGAATGCCGTGAGGTCGAGGCCGAGGGTGAGGACCTGATGGCGCTCCTCTACAACTTCCTTGAGGAGCTCCTGGTTCTCCACGACATGGATGGTCTGGTCTTTGGGGACGTTAACGTCGAGATAGAGAATGCCGGGGAAGGCTACCGGCTCAGGGCGAAGGCCTGCGGCGAGGTTCTCGACTACGAGAAGCACGAGCCGAAGGAAGAGGTGAAGGCGATAACCTACCACGAGATGAAGATAGAACAGCTGCCGGACGGGAGATGGATGGCGCAGCTGGTTCCGGACATCTGAGGTGGTTCCATGAGCGCGAGGGACAGGATTAAGGAGACCAATCCCGCCTTTTACGAGCGCTATTCGATGCTCGAAGACACGGACGAGTTCTGGGAGTTCATAATCCGACCCCTGCGGCAGAGCATAAGGGTGAACACCCTCAAGGCTCCGCTTGATGTGGTCGTTGAGAGGCTTAAGGAGGAGTTCGAGCTTGAACCGGTTCCCTGGGTTCGTGAGGGGTTCTTCATCAACGTTGACAACCTCGCGAAGGTTCCGGAGCACAGTTTGGGCCTCATCTTCGGCCAGGAAGCGAGCTCCATGATACCCCCCGTCGTCCTCGGCCCCAAACCTGGTGAGCTGGTTCTCGACATGGCCGCCGCGCCGGGCTCGAAGACGGGCCAGATGGCTCAGTACATGAATAACGAGGGCTGCATAATTGCCAACGACCCCAAAATAAGCAGGGCGAACGTTCTCATAGCGAACCTCAACAGGATGGGGGTTTTGAACACCCGGGTGAGTGTGAAGGACGGCGTTTACTTTGCCCGCTTTGAGAACCGCTTTGACAGGATCCTGCTGGATGCCCCGTGCTCTTCGGTTGGCATGATACGGAAGAAATGGAGGTTCCTGACAGAGTGGCGCATGAAAGAGGTTGTCCGGTGCATGAACATCCAGAAGAGGCTCATCATGGCGGCTTATAGGGCGCTCAAGCCCGGCGGAACGCTGGTTTACTCCACCTGCACCATAGACCCCATAGAGAACGAGGAGGTCGTCGATTACCTGCTCCGGAAGACCGACGCGAGGCTCGAGCGTATAGACCTGCCCGTGAAGACCAGCGAGCCGATCCTCGAGTGGGAGGGGAGAACCTACTCGGAGGAGCTGAGAAAGGCCCTGAGGATTCATCCCAACGACAACGACACCGAGGCGTTTTTCATCGCAAAGATTGTAAAGCCGGAGGGAGGGGCATGAACGACAATCCGAGGGCGGAGATAGGGCAGACAAATGACGCCGAACTCGTCAAAAGGCTCCTCATTGAGAACTACGGCTATGCGCCGGAGCTTGTCTATGAGATACGCGGGAGGTATCACAAGGTCTATGCATGGAAGCCCTGCTCCCTTGAAATCAGGGGCCCCGACAGAAACGGGGTGTACTTCGGCAGGGTGGAGAGCGACGGGATAAGGCTGAGCATCGAAGGTTCCTTCCTCGTTGGGCCGAAGGCGACCAAAAACCTCGTTGAGCTGGACGATGAAAAGGCGAGGCGTTATTTATCCGGCGAGAGCGTTGAGATTGATGAAAGCGTTAGCGGGTGGGTGCTCCTTAAGTGGCGCTCCTACTACCTCGGCTCGGCCAAGGCCAAGGAAGGCAGGCTCATAAACTACGTGCCGAAGGAGAGGAGGCTGAAGCTCGAAGACCCCACGAAAGCTTAAAATAACGTTAGGGTAATCTAAACAGGAGGTGGGAGGATGGTGCCGCTGAAGAGGATAGATAAAATACGCTGGGAGATACCGAAGTACGACAAGAGAATGCGCGTTCCGGGCAGGGTTTACGCTGACGACCAGCTGATAGAGAAGATGAGGGGAGACAGAACCCTTGAGCAGGCCGCCAACGTTGCGATGCTTCCTGGAATCTACAAGTACTCCATCGTTATGCCCGACGGTCACCAGGGCTACGGCTTCCCGATCGGCGGTGTCGCGGCGTTTGATGTGAAGGAGGGCGTTATAAGCCCCGGAGGAGTGGGCTACGATGTGAATTGTCTCCACGAAGAAACTGAGGTTATAAGCGACTTGGGGTTTAAGATTCAGGTAAAGAATCTTCCCAAATCATTCAAAAGGGTTCCACTAAAGGTTTACGATGCAAAAGAAGGCCACAACGACCACTCTAGAATAATGTTAGTCGCGGAGAGGGATAGCGACGAGGAGATATACGAAATAAAACTCACAAGTGGAAGGGTTCTTAAGGCCTCGGGAGACCACCCGGTGCTTACTGAGAAAGGATACAAAAAAGCAGAGGACCTAAAGCCCGGTGATTTGGTAGCAGTCTATCCATTCGAAGGAGTCGAGTACGAAGAACCAGAGCCAAGGATTCTTTTAACTCACGAAGATTTCAAAAACGAGGACAGACAGCTGGTTAAGTACTTGGAAGAGAGAGGACTGCTCCCACTGAGGATGGACGACCCAAGGATAGGTATCCTGGCGAGGGTACTGGGATACTTTATAGGCGATGGATCCTTTGACATTTACCGTGAGAAGAACGGAAGGGAAAGGATGATCACAGTCTTCTACGGAGACGAGGAAGGACTAGAGGCTCTTAGGAAGGATCTTGAGTTCTACTTTAACATCAAAGCATCCAGAGTCTACAAGAGAACCAGAAAGGAAAACGTCAGGACTGCATGGGGAGAGTTTGAGACCACCGGAACTGAGTACTCAATAAAGGTTACATCGAAAGCGTTTTCAAAGCTTCTCATCAAGCTGGGTGCCCCGACGGGCAAGAAAACTGACGTTGATTTCGACGTCCCAGAGTGGGTCAAAAATACTCCCAAATGGATTAAGCGGAACTTCTTGGCGGGGCTTTTCGGCGCGGACGGAAGCAAACCAAGATTAATGTCCAGCTATCACAAGTACACTCCAAATTCTATATCCCTAACCGCAGTTAAGACCAAAGAACTTGAAGAAAGCCTTGTGAAGTTCCTGAATTCAATTAAAGAACTGCTGGCAGAGTTTGAAGTCACCTCACATGTAAGAAAAGTCAAAGAGTACGACAATCGGGTAATGTACAGGCTTGTAATATACTCCAACACAAGAGAGATATACAACTTCCTCTCTAGGATTGGCTACGAATACACTGCCCAGAAGTCCTACGCACTGATCTTCGCGGAATACTTGAGAAGAAAAATTGTGATAGGAGAAAACATCTCAGAGAGCAACTTAGTCCAGAGAAACAGAAAGATGAGAGAACTTCTGCCTGACTTTGGGAGCTTCCTCAAAACCTACGGGCTTGAAGGCGGCTTCGTGCTTGATCGGGTAATTGAAGTTAAGAGGGTAAAAAGCGACTCTAAAAAGCTCTACGACATCGGCGTCTACCACAGCGCCCACAACTTCATAGCCAACGGCGTCGTCGTTCACAACTGCGGCGTCCGCTTAATCAGGACCAACCTCACCGAGAAGGAAGTAAGACCTCGCATCAAGGAGCTCGTGGACACGCTCTTCAAGAACGTCCCGAGCGGGCTGGGAAGCAAGGGAAGGGTGAGACTCCACTGGACGCAGCTTGACGACGTTCTCGCTGACGGTGCCAAGTGGGCAGTTGACAACGGCTACGGCTGGAAGGAGGACTTGGAGCACCTCGAGGAAGGCGGAAGGATGGAAGGTGCGAATCCAAATGCCGTCAGCCAGAAGGCGAAGCAGAGGGGTGCTCCGCAGCTCGGTTCCCTCGGCTCAGGAAACCACTTCCTTGAGGTTCAGGTGGTTGATAAGGTCTTCGACGAGAAGATAGCGGAAGCCTACGGCCTCTTCGAGGGGCAGGTTGTTGTCATGGTCCACACCGGTTCAAGGGGTCTCGGCCACCAGGTGGCGAGCGACTACCTCCGCGTCATGGAGAAGGCCAACAGAAAGTATGGGATTCCCTGGCCAGACAGGGAACTCGTCAGCGTTCCCTTCCAGAGCGAGGAGGGGCAGAGGTACTTCAGCGCGATGAAGGCTGCTGCAAACTTCGCCTGGGCCAACAGGCAGATGATAACCCACTGGGTCAGGGAGAGCTTTGAGGAGGTCTTCAAGAGGAAGGCTGAAGACATGGAGATGAGCATCGTCTACGACGTCGCCCACAACATAGCCAAGGTCGAGGAGCACGAGGTCGATGGGAAGAAGGTTACCGTCGTCGTCCACAGGAAGGGAGCGACGAGGGCCTTCCCTGCCGGCCACCCGGACGTTCCGAGGGCTTACCGCGACGTCGGCCAGCCCGTCCTGATTCCCGGCTCGATGGGGACGGCCAGCTACGTCTTAGCCGGCGCCGAAGGCTCGATGAGGGAGACCTTCGGCAGCTCGTGCCACGGCGCCGGAAGGTTGCTCAGCAGGAAAGCTGCAACGAGGCAGTACCGCGGCGACAGACTGAGGAACGAGCTCGCAAGGCAGGGAATCTACATCCGCGCGGCGTCTCTCAGAGTCGTTGCCGAGGAGGCTCCAGGGGCCTACAAGAGCGTTGACAACGTTGTCAACGTCGTCCACCAGGCTGGCATAGCGAACCTCGTGGCGAGAATGCGCCCGATGGGCGTCGCCAAGGGGTGAATCCTTTCTGTTTTTGTATTCACTATCATTCCCGGAGGCGTTTGGGATGGAGTTGACCCATGTTGATGAAAAGGGCGTTAAAATGGTGGAGGTAGGCCATAAGAATGAGGTTTTTAGGAGGGCATTGGCAAAGGGCAGGATAAAACTGAAGCCCGAAACCATCGAGCTGATAAAATCCGGGAAGACGAAGAAGGGGAACGTCATAGCCACAGCCCAGATAGCGGGAACCCTGGCCGTTAAGAAAACGCCCGAGCTGATTCCGCTCTGCCATCCGATACCTCTCACGGGGGTTGATATCTCATTCGAGTTCGGTGAAGACTACATAGAAGCCACCTGCGAGGTTCGCGCCACCTACAAGACCGGGGTTGAGATGGAGGCCCTCACCGGCGTCACCGTCGCCCTGCTGACGATATGGGACATGGTCAAGGCCGTCGAGAAGGACGAGAACGGTCAATATCCGTTCACGATGATAGAGGGCATCCACGTGGTCGAGAAGGTGAAGGGGGAGTAGGCTCATTCCTTGCAGTAGCCTAGGACGAAGTACTCCAGCACCTTTGAGAGGTCGTTCAGGAGAAAGCCGAGGAAGAACAGCAGGAACGTTCCGAGCGGATATTCCTCGAAGTAGCTCCAGACGAGCCACCACACGGCTCCCCAGATGATGATGCGGGGCACCTCTATAATGACCATTGATTTCCTTGAGACCTCCCTCAGAAGGAAGCGCTTAAGTCCGTTCTCATCGCGGGCGATGTAGCGCCCCGAATTTGGCCATTTCTTTTCATGAAGCCGTTTGGTGTGCCTCGCCAGGAACAGCCGGCCCTTCGGAAACTTCAGCACGTAAACGTAGTCCCCGTAGCTCGAGGCCATGAACGACTCTATGGCGAGTTCGATATCGATGTCCCTCGGGAATTCGGAGACGTGGGCGCCCCTCCGGCGGAACCCATCAACTATCTCCTCCGGTTTGAACTTGTCGAGTTTGAGAACTCTTATGTGATAGCTCGGGCTCAGGAACCTCCCGATTATCATGGTACTCAACCTGTTAGTATTTGTGTACTGGGAAAAATTTAAATTTATCGGAGTGGACGACTCAAAAAATATTTCAATGAAAAAGTACAGAGAAAATCACTGGTGGTGTCCGTGAACATACTCCTCTTTGGCCCTCCCGGGAGTGGAAAGAGCACCCATGCCAAACGGATAGTCGAGCGCTACGGTCTGACGTATATCTCCTCAGGGGACATAATCCGCTCGGAGATCGAAAAGAGAACCGCCCTTGGCGTTGAGATGGACAACTACCTGTCGAGGGGTGAGCTGATACCCGACACGATAGTGAACACTCTAATAATATCAAAGCTCCGCAGGCAGAGGAGCAACTTTATCCTCGATGGGTACCCCAGAACCCCCGAACAAGTGATAACCCTTGAGAATTACCTCTACGATCACGGCATCAAGCTTGACCTTGCGATGGAGATATTCATAGACCTGAAAACAAGCATCGAAAGGATTTCCGGCAGGAGGATATGTTCCAACTGCGGTGCCGTCTATCACGTTAGGTTCAATCCACCAAAGCGGGAAGGTATATGCGACCTTTGCGGGGGGCGGCTGGTTCAGAGAAAAGATGACATGCCTGAAATCGTTGAGCGCAGATACAGCATATACACGAAAAACATGGAGCCCATAATAAAATTCTACCGGGGAAAGGGGATATACGTTAGAATAGAAGGAAACGGGGGAGTCGAGGAGGTGTGGAAGAGGATACGTCCTCTTCTGGATTACATCAGCTCTCGGGAGTCCCTTTTCCAAGGACGCTCATAAGCTCCCTTATATCGTCCATCCTTGAAAGTTCCTCCGCTTCCTTTTCTATCTCGTCGAGCTTTTTCATGATTACCCCTATCTTCTTGTCGCCTGGATCCAGAACCTTGGCCTCCACGGATATGTATCCCGCGTTAAGGGTCCTGAGGTAGGAGGTTGATTTGCGTTCAAGTTCTTTTGCGAGGGCCGCCTTATCGTGGGGGGACTTTTTCTCCGGAACGAGCAGGGTGATCGTCAGTTTGGGCCTTCCATCCACGGGCATTGTTAACGTGATGGTGGAAAATTCAACCCGCTTGTCCTTCAGGTAGATTACAAGTCCCTTCCCCAGCCGTTCTATCGTCCTTCTGATATCGTCGGGGCAGCTTACCACGAGGCTGACTTCCTCCTTCCGCGGCTTTCTGGCTGCCTCTATGGTTCTGAATCCCGCCACCTGAAACCTGGCGTCGTACAGCCTCCCAAACGTGCGGGTGGCGTCCTCGGCTAGCTTCTCAAGGAGGCCCGATATTATCGAGTCCAGCTCGCCGGGAAGAAACGTCTCGGGCCTGCGGATTTCGAAGAGGAATGCCAGCTTTATGACCCTCCCAACCGGCTTCACGCCGACTTTCATACCCACGAGCTCCACGCCTAGGGTTTCGAGGGCGTCCCTGATGTTCCCAGCGAAGAGTTTCTCGACCACGGGATAGTACTCGGGGGGTTCAACGGTTAGTACTGTCATTTGATAGTTCTACGGCGAAATCACTTTAAGGGTTTTTGTCCAACCTCCCCCGGGTGACCCAGATGAAGGTCATGTTCTATGCCACGTTCCGCGAGATAATCGGCAGACGGGAGGTTGAGGTTCATGGGGTGAGGACCGTCCGCGAGCTCATAGATTACCTCGCCGAACATTATACCCCGGAGATAAAGAAGCAGCTCCTTGGAACGCCCCGCGTCGGCCCGGATAAGCCCATAGACGGCATGGTCCTCGTCAACGGCCACAACGTTCTTCACCTCAAGGGCCTCGATACCGAGCTGAGTGAGGAGGATGTGGTTCACATATTCCCTCCCGCGGGGGGTGGTTGAATGGCGGTCGCGGAGCTCTGCCTCTTCCCGCTCGGCACGGAGAGTCCCAGCGTCGGGGAGTACCTGCGTCCGGTTATCGACGTTATAGCCTCCAGCGGACTGAAGTACAGGGTCTGTCCAATGGGGACGGTAGTGGAGGGCCCGGTGGATGAGATTCTCGAACTGGTTGAGAGATGCCACAGGGCGATTCTGGAAGCGGGGGCAAAGCGCGTCGTGATAAGCCTCAAAATCGACGACCGCGTTGATAAGCCGCTGACAATCGAGGGCAAGGTGGGCGTCTGAATGGTCGAGTACTTTGACAGGATAGCCGAACGCTACGACGGGTGGTACCGGACGAAGACGGGCCGCTACGTGGACAGAACGGAGAAATGGCTGATATTCTCCATGCTGCGGACCAGAAGGGGAAGGGCCCTCGACCTCGGCTGCGGGACTGGGAACTACACCCTGGAGCTCAAAAGAATGGGCTTCGACGTCGTCGGCCTCGACGCCAGCGAGGGGATGCTGAGGGTAGCGCGCTCGAAGGGCCTGAACTGCGTCAGAGGAGACGCCTACAGCCTGCCGTTTCCGGATGGGAGCTTTGACCTCGTTCTGAGCGTCACGATGTTCGAGTTCATCCACGAGCCGGAAAAAGTCATCTCCGAAATTTACCGCGTCCTGAGGCCGGGGGGTGAGGCGGTCATCGGCACCATGAACGGACGCAGCGCATGGTTCCTCTTCAAACGGCTTAAGAGCCTCTTCGTTGAAACCGCCTACCGCTATGCTCGCTTTTACACTCCCGGCGAGCTTGAGGAGCTCCTCCTGGGGGCGGGATTCAGGGAAGTTGAGAGCGCGGGGGTAATATTCTTCCCCTCGTTCTGGCCCTTCACGGGACTGGCCGAGGGAACGGACAGGAAGTGCCACAGGAAATGCAGGAACCTTGCGGCGTTCGTGGCGGTCAGGGGGAGGAAGGTTTGAGGAGGATACGGCTCATAACCCGGGAGGAGGCGTTTAAACGCGCGGAGCACATAATGAACGAATACAGGGCGGCCTACGGTATCGATTTTGAGATAGAGTATTCTTTCCTGCCCGTGGAGCTTCTCGTCCCAACACAGGCGGAGCTCAGTGAGGTGAAGCTTCTCGTGGTGCTGGAGGAGATAAAACACGGGTACGATGCCCCGATAACAGTCATACCCTATGGGGGGCGCTACTATATCCTCGACGGCCACCACAGGGCCTTTGCCCTCTGGAAGCTGGGCTTCAGAGAGGTGGAGGCGCTCGTGCTGCGGCCGAAGGTTCGGTTCCTGCCGGGGGTTGTGAGGACCGCGGAGAAGAGCGGACTTAGGGGCCTAGGAGGGATAAAAATAGTCAGGGATTAGGAGGGCTCAGCCCTCCCAGATTACGTACTCCTTCTTCGTTATGAACACCGGCTCCACGCGCTTCTTGACTATGACAACCTTGTCCTTTCCGTACTCCTGGTAGAGCTTCTCGATGTATGGGTCGAAAACGTCGGATGGCATCGAGGCCTGTGCGGTTATCACGTTGTCACCGGACTTGACGCTCAGCTCCTTGACCGGAACGTAGGTTATGATGTCCTGGTGGGGTTCTAGATAGAACTTGTCCTGATAGATGTCCTTGCCGTTGGGGGCGACGTAGTAAACTATGCTCGCCCTGAGTGCAAGCTCCACATCACTGTAGTCCTTCCTGAATGCCGCCTTAAGCTCGAGCTGACCGCTCTGGCCTTCACCCATGAGGTAGGTAGGATTGACGACCTTCCCGTTTACCCTCGGCTCGCCGTTGAGCACTCCAACAGGACCGTCCTGGATTATGACAAAGCGGTAGTCGGTGGCGTTCGGGACAAAGAGGCTGACCTCCACGGGGGTCTCGTTGAGGTGGTTTATGCTGAGGCCCTCGGCGAGGGTCTCCCTCTTGATGAGCTCGGTTCCGTTGTATGCCTCGAAGACCAGGGCCGCGTCCTTGACGTCCCTGCCGAAGGCCGAAATCCAGAGTCTGAGCTTCTGCTCTCCGAGCGGGAGTTTTCCTCCGCCCAGAGTGCTGTAGAATGTCTTCCATGTGCCGTTCTCGTACTGGTCTATCCTGTACACAGCGAACGGCCTGAACTCGTAGGTCGAGACTCCTCCGTCGTTGTGGACGGACTTGAAGTTGGCGAAGAGCTTCTGAGCATCCCACGGCTCAAGGGAGTACGGGATATGGAACGCGAGCCTGACGAAGTTGCTGAAGGCTATCTTGTGGTACGCCAGAATGCCATAGTTGCCGAAGAGGTAGAGAACATATGGAATGTCTCCCCTGCCCTGAATAATCTGTCCCCTGGCCAGATCCACTGTCATCGCTGGCTGCTTGTCACCCTCGGCCGTCTTAAGGTAGACAACCGTCTTTCCACTCTCGTTGGCGTACTTAACGTACTGCATTGGCACGACCTGGAACATCGGGATGTGGCTGTATTCGTAGTAGTTTATCGCCCCGCCGAGGTAGCTTATGGCGTTGAACTTGTAGATGTCCTGCTGCCAGACTATCATGTAGTTGAGCTCCCAGGCCTCGAAGTCCTGCTCGCTCTCGTTGCCGTAGTGGGAGAAGAAGTCCGCGACTATGTAGCGCCTGTCGTATGCGTGACCGCCGTCTGTAGCCGCGCGCCTGTGGCTGAGGAGGCTTGATTCAATCCAGTAGCCGTAGTCCCACCAGCTCGTGGCGCTGTCGAGCGGGTGGCTGTTCTCCTTCAGCCAGTTGAGGGTGTTCATCCATTCGGCTGGGACGGAACCCTGGGCCTTGGCGGTGCTTTTGGCGATGTTTCCGGTGTACTGGGCCCCAATGATGGGCAGTGGCAGGAAGAGGATTATCAGAAGTACCGCGTAGAGGGCCTTGGTCGTGGCGCTCTCCTTCATGTTCTCCACGAAGAGGAACGCCTCGCCGATTGCAACGCCCGCGAGGAGGAGTATGGCTCCCGAAGCCTGGAACACGAAGCGAACCGCGAGCAGGAGAAGGTAGAGGGAACCCGCGTAGTAGGATACCAGGAATATCTCCTTGTGGCCGGTCAGGTCGTTTTTGACGAGCTTCCTCACGAACCTCGCAGCCACTGTGATGAATCCGACGGCGGATAGTATGAAGATTATGGCGTCATTGCTCTTGACGCTGTAGTATGCCGCTATGGTTTTCCAGTCCGTTTTCGCGAGCTCGGCAACGGTCTGGTAGAGTGGATTCGACTGGGTGGCACCGCCGAGGAACTTGAGGAGGTCCCTGCCAAAGTATCCGTAGAACGCTAGGAACCCAAGGATCGCTATGGCGATGATGGTTCCAAACCGGTGCTTCTTGTCGGAGTAGTTGAGGCCTACCCGCTCGCCGTAGATCATTATTGCGACAAGAGCGCTCAGGGCTACAAGGCCCTCAATAGCAAACACAAGGAAGCTTCTGATGCCCACTAGCCTGGTGTACGAGAACACTAGTCCAATAACAAGAGAGAGTCCAAAGAGCGGGAAAAAGTCCCTGACGAACCTTTTAAGGGCGTCCATCATTCCGAAGGTGAAAAAGACCACCACTGTAAGCCCTGCGAAGAGGAGCAGAATTCCGACACCGAACTGGCTTCCGGTCCAGACCGCCATGTAGAGAACGCTCGTCAGCAGGAACAGAATCCCTGAGAGGATTTTCTTCGAGTTCCACTTCCTCTCGTCGAGGTAGACCAGCAGGAAGAACACTGCATAGAGGAAGAACATCATGAACGGTCCTTCACCGCGGTTGTTGCCGGAGTATGTCTTGCTGAAGTTGGCGTAGGAGAACATCATGAAGGCCGCCGCCCAGAGGCCCGCCCAGTTGGAGTGGAGCTTCCTTCCAAGGAGGTACACTGCCACGATGGTCATCGCCCCTACGAAAGGCGGCCAGAGCTTGAAAGCTCCCAGCTGGTCGTAGCCGAATATAGATACGATTTTGTAAAATATTGCCTGGACTGTGTAGAGACCGAGGTAGCCGCCTGCTTTTACTCCAGCCGGCGGGTCGGCGTAGGCGAAATACTGGGGAATCCACTCAGTTATAGCCTGCTTGTACATCTCGTAGTGAAAGAACGTATCTGGGTCAAGGAAGGTCTTGGAGTTCGAGGTTATGTTCCTCAGTTTGAAGCCCAGATACGCGAGCAGGAGTGCTATCAGCGGAAGGCCGTAACTTTTGAACTTTTGATAGTATCCGGGGAGGGGAGTGTTTTCCCCTTTTTTCTTCCGCTTCTCCTTAATTTCTGTTTTCACCATCCGGATCACCTCATTCAACGGTAACGGACTTTGCCAGGTTTCTCGGCTTGTCGGGGTCGTTGCCCCTCAAAACCGCCAGGTGATATGCGATGAGCTGGAGCGGTATGATGTACACGATGGGGGTTAGCAGTTCGTCGATACCGGGCATCTCGATAAAGGCGCTGGAGACGCGCCTCAGCTCCTCCCTGTCCCCCAGGCCGATTATGAACGCTCCCCTCGCCCTTGACTCCTCCACGTTGCCCACCATCTTGTCGAAGGTCTTCCCGCTCGGGGCCACCGCGACGACCGGGACGCCCTCTTCGAGGAGGGCCAGCGGGCCGTGCTTCAGCTCGCCCGCACTGAGACCTTCGGCGTGGATGTAGCTTATCTCCTTGAGCTTGAGAGCCCCTTCGAGGGCGGTTGGCACGTTTATGCCCCTTCCAATGTAGAAGAAGTCCCTCCTATCCGCGAGACTCTCGGCGAGTTCCCTGAGGGCCGCGTCGTGCTTAAGGACGCTCTCCACGAGGTCGGGAACCCTCTGAAGGCCGTCCTCCAGGGAGGAGAGGTACGCCTCATCCGCCGTTCCGAGAACCCTCGCGAGCTCGATGGCGAGCATAGTCAGGACTGTGAGCTGGGTGGTGTAGGTCTTGGTCGCCGCCACGCCGATCTCCGGTCCGGCGTGGGTGTAGAGGGTCATGTCCGCCACGCGGGTAGCCATGCTGCCGACGACGTTGACTATCGCGAGAACCTTAGCGCCCCGCTTCTTCGCCAGCTTCATCGCCGCGAGAGTGTCGGCGGTTTCCCCGCTCTGGGTTATCGCTATCACGAGGGTGTCCTCGTCTATCAGATCCTCGAACTCGTAGCGGAACTCGCTTGCGTCTTCAACGATCGGAACCCTCTTCGCGAGCCTCTGGAAGAGATACCTGCCCACGAGACCCGCGTGGTAGGAGGTGCCCATTGCGATTATGAATATCTTCTCATAGCGGGCTATCTCCTCCGCCGCCCTCTTCACGGCGTCGATGTTGCCGTGGATTGCGTCCTTTATCGCCCTCGGCTGTTCGTATATCTCCTTGAGCATGAAGTGTGGATATCCAGACTTCTCGGCCATTTCCAGCGTCCATTCAATCTTCTGGACTGGCTTTTCAACGACCTCGCCGGTTGCGAGCTTTTTGATAACGTAGAAGTCCTTTCCTATGACCGCGTACTCACCGTCGTCGAGGAAGATGGCCCTGTTTGTGTACTCAAGGAAGGCCGGCACGTCGCTGGCCGCGAAGTTCTCGCCGTCTCCTATCCCCAGGACGAGGGGACTTTCGTTCCTCACGAAATAGAGCCGGTCGGGTTCCCCGGCGTAGATTATGCCAAGCGCGAAGGAGCCCCTCAGTTTCAGGAGGGCATTCCTTATGGCGTCTTCGAAGCTGGGGGCACTCTTAAGCTCCTCCTCTATCAGGTGGGCTATAACCTCGGTGTCGGTATCGCTTTTGAAGGCGTGCCCCCTGGAGAGCAGGTGCTCGCGAATCTCGGCGAAGTTCTCGATTATACCGTTGTGGACGAGTGCGATCTTTCCGGTGCAGTCGGTATGGGGGTGAGCGTTAACATCGCTTGGAACGCCGTGGGTGGCCCAGCGAGTGTGCCCTATCCCGCGCTTTCCGGGCATCTCAAGGAGGCCGAGCTTTTCGGTGAGCTCGTCTATGGCGCCGGCCCCCTTCTTTATGAAGAGCTTTCCTCCGTCCTCCGTTACAACGCCGGCGGAATCGTACCCCCTGTATTCGAGCCTCTTGAGCCCCTTGACTATTACCTCGCATGCGGCCCTATCTCCGATGTAGCCTATTATTCCACACACGGCAACCACCCGCTTTATTACTCTCTTCCCCGATAAACCGTCGAGAGTTAAAAGCCTTTCTCAGGGGGGCTTTTTTCAGGCATTAATATGCCCTTTGGTTCATCCATCAATTGGGAAAAAGTCTTTAATAGTTGTTGGGCTACCTACTCAGGGTGGCCGGATGAACAGGACGCTCGATGAGTTCCTTGAGGCGGCTCCCCCGAAGGTTCTGGAGGATGGAGATAGCGGGGAGCGGAGGAGAAAAAAGAAGCGGCTGAAATCAACCAGTCTGGAGTCTTTTCTTCCGCAGGAACACGTGGACTACTTCAAGCAGCTCCGCATAGGGTCGAAGAAAATAAGGAACGCCCGGGTGGAGGAGCTATAGCGCCTCGGCTACCACGGCCTTCCCGCCGACCCTGAAGACGAAGGCCCTTCTGTCCCCGCTCAGGTTGGCCTCTATCCTCTTCCTAACCCGCCAGTACTCCTCCTGGGGGACGCTGAGCTTGAGCGTGGCCCTTCCGAAGCCCTCCTTCCTAAGGAAGTCGTTTATCCTCACCGGGTGAAACGGGACAACGCCGACCACGGCGTAGGTTCTCTTGAGGTACGGGCTTTTCAGGGGCGCGTCGCCCGTTGCAAGAACGCGTCTCTTTTCGCGGAGGAGCATTTTGGCCTCCCCGTTTAGAACGTGGAACAGCTCGTTCAGCAGATCGGCGTAGTCAACGGCCTGCGGGACCTCGTAGAGGTACTCGCCGGGCTTGTCTGTCCATTCGAGGATGTTCTCAAGGTCCGGATTGCTCTCCAGCCTTGCTCCTGCAGGAAGAACAACCGCGCTCCTCTCCGCCCCGGCGAGGGGTTCGGTGTAGAAGGTCAGCCTGTTGAGGGCCCCAAAGAGGTCTATGTACTCAAACTCCCCCTTCCAGGGTATCCTCTCGCGCCTTATCTGCGGCGGGAGGTCGAAGATGAACGCGTCGGCCCTGGATTTGTACGCCTCGTAGATTCTCAGCGGGCTGGGCAGGAGGTCTTCCAGCCGCCTTTCGGGCATTTCCGGGGGCCTGGCGGGGTCTGAGAAGATGACCTCGGCGTCGATCCTCCCGACCGTCTCGGGGGCGAGCGAGTCGGCGTTGATGAACTCGATGTTCGAGACACCGTACTTTTCAGCGTTTCTCCTGGCGAACTCGACCTTTGCGGGGTCTATGTCAATCCCGTATGCCCTCTCAACCTTCATGGCGTAGAATATAAGCTGGATTCCGATACCGCAGGAAACGTCTGCTATGCTCCTCACGCCAGCCTTCTCAAGGCGCTCCGAGCGGTATCTCGCGACTATCTCATGGGTTGAGTAGCGCAGACCCTCGAGATCCATCCAGAGGTCGTCGCGCGAGAACTTGTCCTTCGCCTTGATCCGCGCCCTGGCTATCTCCGCAATGATTTCCCAGTCACTGCCGAGCCTTGCGCGGAGCTTCCTCTCGTCGTAGCCCTTTTTAATCAGCTCCACAGCTTCCCTGACCTTCTCCTCGCTTATCCCTTCGAACATGTTTTCGCCTAAGGGGAGAGGCTTAAAAACGTTGCCCGCGATATTCCTGCCTGGTGGTAGAATGCAGTGGCGAAGGATAGCCTTCATTCTGATAGTTGCCGTCACTATCATCGGCTCTCTGTGGTACCTGTATGACTTTGCTTCCCAGCCCGTTTTTCGTGACTACGTGGGGGATGAGGTCTGGTACGTCCCCGCGGGCAGGAACATCCTCCACAGGCTCGGCGTTGATCTGACCTACGTGAACGAGACCACGGGCTCCCGAGGGGTAAACGTCATCTTCTCCAACCAGAGCATGCGGATAAAATACCAATACCGGGTGGAGAAAATCGCCATGGGGCACGGGGCAACCTACGAGAGGGAGTACCTCAAGTTCCCGGGCGTTTACTTTGAGCTCCCCCCCGACGAGTTCGAGCCCTTCCTTGAAGAAGTCCGGAGGGAAATACCCGAGGGGGCTTACTATACGGTTCCCGGCTACTGGTATCCCGACAAGGACAACATCCAGAACTACCTCAACACCGAGCATCCTTTCCTCGGGAAGGACCTCATAATGCTCGGCATGCTCCTGGAGGATAAGCCGATAAACTGGCGCATGCCCGGCATCATCGCCTTCGCCCTCATCGAGCTCTTCGTCGTCCTCGCGACTTACCGGGTGAGCGGGAGCTATCTGGCGGCCCTCATAGCCCTGGCCTTCATCGTCGCAGACCCCACCCTCCAGGCGATGTCCGTGGTGGCCATGCTTGACATCCACGTCGCCCTGTTCGTCGCCCTGTTCGTGTTTTTCCTGGCCTACGACAGGGACCGCCCTGCGGCCTTTGCCATCGGACTCGCCGGCTCCACCAAGCTCAGCGGCGCCTTCGGGTGGCCCGTCCTTCTTGGGAGGGCCCTCAAAAGGGAGAAGAACCTCATCAGCTTTCTCGTGACGATAGCGGTTCTTCCAGCGGTTGGATTCCTCCTGCCGAACGTTCCGGCGATGGCGGCTATCGGACCGAAGAAGTGGTTCGACGAATTCCTCGGAAGCTTCAGATGGCATCTCTCCAACAAAGGCGGCCATCCCGCCGCCTCTCCCGTCTGGGAGTGGTTCATAAACAAGAAGGCCTTCGCCCTGCACTACAACCCGGACATCTTCGCCCAGACCGATCCTTTCCTCCTCCTGGCGATGGTGCTCTTCATCCTTGCCCTCCCATGGCTTTACAGGAAAAAATCCGGAATCCTGGCATCTTTCGGGGTGTTCTGGAGCACCGTGGCAGTATTCCTCCTCCAGTACGCACTCGGGGGCACGACACAGTTCAGCTTCTACGCAACCGCCCTGGTTCCCCCTGCGGCGGTGGTCATGGGCGTGGCACTCAACGAGCTCCTCCGCTGGGAGGCCTTCAGGGAGTCAATGTGGCTCTACCTGGGGTGGCTGCTGGAGATAAAGGACAGGATAAGGCTGAGGCTGGGGAGGTGAGGGACGTTCATCGTCGAAACTCCTGGAAAGTTGCAGGTTTAGCTTTTTATAGAACCCCCAGTTCAATACAAAATTAAAATGGGATGCAAGATGCCTCAAACCGCCTTCCAGAACGGATCCTGCTGAGCCTTCACCTTCGCCGTCATCTTGAGGGCCCTTATGTCGGTCTCGTCCAGCTCGTTCTTGAGCTGCTTGGCGAGGATTATGACGTCGTTTTTGCTCAGGTCAACGTAGAGCGTCTCTCCCGGGTGGATGTGCCTGCCGACCATCGCACCCTCGATGGCTATCGCAACGGCGTCGCCCTTCTTGGCCTCCTGGACGAAGTCGTTCTTGTTCTTGATGGACTTGATGACGCCGACCTTCTGACCGTTCTGCTTGATGAGCGCCACTCCGGGTCTTATGCGGCCCTCCACGACTTCGATGCCCACTATCGCGGGGTGGCTCCTCCTGAAAACGTAGCGCTCGTCCGGGTAGAGCCTGATGACGCCCGGGAAGGTGACCTTGCTGAGGAGTTCGCGCTTCTTCTTCTCCTCCTCCGCCCTGATCCACTCCTCGTAGTTCTCGATGAGCTTGTATATAATGCTCCCAACGAAAATCGGGACGCCCTTTGCCTTGGCGACCTCTTCAGCGTCCTCGTTCACCCTGACGTTGAAACCCAGAACAACGCCGTACTTCTCTTCCTCCTCGCGGACGCTCAGGGCCTCCATCACGTCGGTCTTGCTGATATTCCCTACGTCGGCCTTTCTGATGGGGATTCCCTTCTCCTGAAGCTCCTTGCTGAGTGCCTCGAGGCTTCCGAGGGTGTCGGCCTTGACTATGACGCCCACCTTGCCGGTGCTTATGACGACGCTCTGTATCTGGCTCAGAATCTCCTGCCTGGCCTTTTCAATGTCCTCCTCCGAGCGGGCCGCTATAACCGGCGAGCCGGCTAAAGCCTCCTCAAGCCCAGGGGCGGCTATCTTTATACCTGCCGCGGCGGCGACCTCCTCAACCTGGTCGAAGCGGAAGCGCGGGTCGCGTATCTCGTCGAGGGGCTTCGGCTTGAGGAGGGCGCGGATTTTTGTAACTATCGCCTTATCCTTGCCTCCAACCACGATGGTGTCGTCCCTGCGGAGGGTTCCGTCGTATATAATGACGTCAAGCGTGGTTCCCAGGCCGACTTCCTCGCGTATCTCCAGTATAGTACCGCGCGCCGGCCCTTCAACCTCGATCTTGAGCTTCTCCTCGAGGTACTTCTGGCTGAGACCGGCGATGAGGACGAGAAGTTCCGGAACGCCTATGCCGTACTTGGCCGAAATCGGGACTATCGCCAGCTCGCGGGTGAAGTCCTGGACGCGGTCAAAGCGGTTGGCCTGGAAGCCCATCTCGTAGAACTTCCCAATGAGCTCCCAGAGCTTGGTTTCAAGCTCTTGCTGGGCCCTCTGATCCTGCTTCTTGATGTTCACGAGGAACGGCTCGTCCTCCTCCACTTTCCATCCCTTTATCCTATCTATCTTGTTGGCGGCGACGATGAAGGGCGTCCTGTTCCTCCTGAGGATTTCGATGCTCTCTATCGTCTGGGGCTGGAAGCCCTCGTTTATATCGACAACGAGGACGGCAAGATCAGCGAGGCTACCACCCCTCGCGCGCAGGCTCGTGAAGGCCTCGTGACCGGGCGTGTCGATGAAAAGCAGGCCAGGGAGCTTTATCTCGCCCTTCCAGAGCTTGATGAGCGGGCCGGCAAGCTGCTTGACCGTCTCAATCGGTACCTCGGTTGCACCTATGTGCTGGGTTATTCCGCCGGCTTCCTTGCCGGCGACGTTTGTGCGCCTGATCCTGTCAAGGAGAGTTGTGTTGTGCACGAGGATTCCGTTGGCGACGAAGTTGTGGGTCTCGGTCGTCAGGTCGTAGACGTAGCCGTCGTAGTCGAACTCCTCAATTTCCTCAACTGGGACGAACACGAAGTTCTCCGCGAGGTTGCGGACGTAGGCAACATCTCTCGAATCGAACTCCCTGTTGCGCCAGACCTCAAGGAGCTCCCTTCCGAGGTCGGTGAGTTTTCCGCCCTTTATTAGGCCGTCCTTTTCGAGGGCGAGGAGGTAGTTGTGGTTCCTGGCTTTTCCCTCAAGCACAGCAAGCTTCTTGACGAGCGTAGGCGAGCCCCTCTCTATAGCGTCGAGAATCCTCATTAGGGTCTCGTAGCTCGGCGCCTCGCTGGACTCATACTTTGAGTAGAACGGAACGAACGAGTTCAGCTCCGTCCTCGTGAATCCAAAGAGTAGCCTGAGGCGTTTGAGTTCCTCGAATATTGGATAGGTTTCGCTCTTTTTACTTTTCTCAACGACTCTCTCAAGGCGCTCGGCCTTTTCCTTAACCGTGAAGTCGATCAGCTTCCTGAACGCCTCAAGGTTCCTCCTTCCGGAAATCACGAGGGTCGTGTAGTCGGAGCGGTAAAGCTTTGAGACTATGCCGAACCTGAGTAGGACGAGCGAGAGCCCCTCAAGGAACTCCCGCGACGCGCTGGTTATTTCAATCCTGACATCCTTGAGGCTAACGTGGCCATCCGCGTCAAAGTATCCGCGGAGGAACTCCGCAACGTATTCCCTCGGGGCTATGAACAGGATATCCGGAGCCGTTATGCTCCTGGCCTTCTGTCTCTCTGGATAATCAAAGAGAACGCGGATGAGCCTTATCAGGGCGTTCTTACCGTTTCTGATTTCAATCTCCCAGGACGTTCTGCGCCTAACCCTCAAGAGCTCGACCCCGAGGGATTCCACAGCCTTGAGCCTCTCGAAGACCTCGACGTCGTTGTTGGCTATCTTGTCCTGGCTTCCATCGCCGAACATAACGCCGGCGAAGTAGAAGATGGCCTTCCATTCCTCGTCAGTCTCCGGTAGCCTTACGTAGTGCAGGGGCTTTCCGGAGCGGTGTATCCTGGGGGTGAACGCTATCCTCTCAACGGCATCCCAGAGCCCGTCAAGATCCTCGGCCCGGAACACGTTTGACCGAACCTTGTATTCCTTCTCTTCCCTGAACTTCTCCTTGACTTTCTCAAGGGCATCCTCCCTGAGCTTCGCTATCAGCTCCGGCGTTGAGAGCTTCTTTCTCACAAAGCGAACGAAGATGTCCCTGCTCTCGTTGGCGTGCAGGAACCTTGGAACAGCAACGTAATCACCGGGTCTGAGCTGGTCTGCCCTCTTCCACCCCTTTGTCGTCAGGAACGGGTGCTCCGGCGTGACGCCGACCGAGTGCCAGTTCTTGAGCCTAACCTTCACCATCCTTCCCCTGTGCCTGAGACGCCACACGTGGGTTCCAGTCCCGACCGATATTCTTGCATTAGCTCCAGCGGACGTCACCGGGAGGAAGAGCTCCCTTATCTCCTTCTCCTCGTCACTCTCGATGACCCTCCCACCGAGCTCGAAGAGCTCTTTGAGGGTTATCCTGCCCAGCTCTGGAACCACCACGGTCTCACTCGGAAGCAGGCACTTGCCGTGGTCAACGTGACCGAGAACCGCTATGATGGGCTGTCTTATCCTCCTCATTCTCCTCACCTCTGGGGTTAAATCCGGCGTAGGTTTTTAAAGGGTTCGGGGCAAGAATTAAAAAGCTCCGTAGTAAAGTCCAGCGGTGGTTGCATGATAGCGCTCGTAATGGGAGTGGTTATAGGAATTCCAACAGCCCTTATTCTAGGGAAGCTCCTCGGAAAGGCCAGCGAGGTTCTCATCGCCATCATAGGAGTTCCACTCGTAACCTATGCCATCGCCCTTCACGAGCTCGGGGCTCTTCGCCGGCCTTAATGTCTCAATGGATGGATTTTCTCCAGAATTCATAGCGGGAACCGAAACATTCCTGGGGCTAATCGTGGCGCTGGCGTATGTGGAGTTCAGGACAAGAAAAGGACTGAGAATCGACGACTTCATCCAGATCAGCTTTATCACACTGCCCTACATCTCCCTCGGGGTTGCTCTGGCGTCCCAGTTCTGGTCCGGATTTCTGGCAATCGGAATTGTGCTGATAGGCATTGTGGTGGTGCTATCCCTGAAAAACCCGCTCAGAGGACTAAATGTGAAGCCGTGCCCACAGGAGATAGGGGATTGCATGACCGACGAAGACAGCCTTATGGGCACCCTCATCAGGGATACCGTCCTCATAGGCGGTAGGACGCTGAAGGAGTTCCCAAGAGCCAGGGAGCTCGTGGAGTGCATGAAGCGCGCCGGAAAGCCCTCGAGCTTAAGAAAAGCCACGGGGCTTCTAGTTTCCCTGTTGCCCCTTCTAGCAGTGTTGCTGCCTCCCGGAGACCTCACCGTTATAGTCGGCCTGACAACGGCTTATCTCTCCACGCTCATTGGGGCCGCGTTTGTTACAAAAGGGCACCCCACGCCGTGCCCCGAAGTCGCAAGGGAGTACAGGGAGTTCCTCAGGAAAAGAAAGAGGAAGATTGATGTGGCAGTTTAACGCTCAAGGCAGTCCATGCTGTCGAGGTACTCCCTCTTTGCCCTGGCGTGCGTGTGATAGAACCAGTCTGCGGCTTTGCAGTATCTGTAGAGCTCATCCGGCTTGAAGTAGAGGTTTATCTCCCTCTCGGCGCTCTCAGGGCTGTCTGAGGCGTGGACAACGTTGTAGATGGCGTCTCCAACGTCGAGGCCGTAGTCGCCCCTTATGCTTCCGGGCTCGGCGTCCTTGGGGTCCGTGGCGCCGGCCATCTTCCTGACGACGCTTATAGCGTAGCGTCCCTCCACGACCATTACAACGCTCGGGGCCTTAGTGACGTAGTCAACGAGCGGCTCAAAGAAGGGTTTCCCTTTGTGCTCCTCGTAGTGCTTCTCAGCCAGCTCGCGGTCGATCCATATCATCTTCATCCCGACGATTTTAAGCCCCCTCTTTTCAAAGCGGGAGATTATTTCGCCCATCAGCCCGCGGACGACTGCGTCGGGCTTGAGTATAACGAGTGTTCTTTCTATCTTCTTCTCAGCCATTGACAACACCTCAATGAATACAATGGAATAGTGTTAATAGGTTTTTGGATTCACTTTTTGCGTCTGAACACGAATTCGCAATATTCGGAGCCTATTGACTGACATTTGACCTCTTCTCCCTCCCACTGCTCACCCGTGAACTCTGTCAAAAACTGGGAAAGTTCGCCCGCGTAGTTAATGTGGAACTGGTATGAGTAACCCTTCCTGGATGGGAACAGGTTTCTGCCTCTGAGAACGACGAAATCCTCCTGAACCTCCACTATCTCGATCCTTCCGCCTCCGCTGGATTCAGTTGCAAATTTAACGGACAGCAAAGCATCACGAAGGTTGTCGTACTGATTCCTTGCTGCCCTGCCGATACCTATGAACTCCTTCCTTCCCCACAGGTAAAGGAAGCGTTTTCCGTCCTCCGGGCCGAGGTATTCGTAAACGAACTCAACCAATGATGCCTCGCTGTCCTCGTTTATGAGCTGAACCCTAGTATCACCCAGCCACAGGTTACCCATTTCGTCGAGCCAGAGATCCCTTTTTATGGATTCAAGGGTGGTATGCCTCTCCAGGATATCCTCAACACCGAGTTCCGTCTTGACATACGGCATCCTGGGGGAAGGCACCTTGAGGGGCTGGAGAGAGCGACGCAGGGTTATGTATCCGTCCTTGACCTCAAATACATAATCAAAGGGCATTAAACCTGCCGTTAAATCACTTCTCTCAAACACGTCCTCGGAAAAAGCCGCGAAGGTTTGGAACCCCTTTCTCTTTATTGAGTTCACCAGCCTCACGATTGCCCTGAGGTACGCCTTTGAGTTGGACTGGAGGGTGTAAAGAACGTTTAGGTCGTCTATAACGAGGAAATCAAACCCCCCTCCGGACATTGTGTCCCTTATCACCGCGGACGTTATTCCGAGGTCGAGAGGATTGGAGAGCACGTTGGCCCCCTGGATTCTCTCAACCCCGTAGAGGTTTGAAAAACCATCGAAGATCCGCAGCTGACCGTTCTCCACAAAACCTGAGTAGTCGATGTTATAGTGAAGGAGCTCTTTTCTGAGCATGTCTGGGGACTGCCGGAACTCCACAATCAAAACCCTGTATCCTGCCTTCAGAAGGTTGAAAACAAGCTGATGCATTAGGACAATGTTGTCTCGACAGATTGAACCTACAAACGCGAGGCTGGATCCCTCTTCAATGCCCCCACCCAGTACCTCATCCAGGCGCTTCATTCCCAGCGGAATCATAGGATTCCCCCGGGTTAAAGTGTATTGAAGGATTTATAACAATTGCGAATATTCAAGGTAAGTTATTAGAACGGGAGTCGGCAAACATATGGGAGAAAAGAAAGAAATCACTTCTTTCTCTTGGCCCTCTGAAGGCGGGCCTCCTCGAAGGCCTTGGTCCACTTGAGCTTCCTCGGGTTCCTGCCCATGAAGTAGTACTTCTCGCACTTGCTGGAGCAGAAGAACAGGACTCTGCCGTCGTTTCTGACGTACATCTTGCCGGTTCCCGGCTCGAACTCCTTTCCGCAGTAGGAGCAGACGTTCCACCTGGCCATCGCGATTACCTCCTGGTCCTGATCTCCCTGGCTTCACGCTCGGTCTCCCTGAGGATGACTATGTCGCCGACGCGGACCGGGCCCTTGATGTTTCTCCTGATGACGCGGCCCTTGTCGCGGCCCTCAAGAACCCTAACCTTGACCTGAGTAACGCCACCGGTGACGCCGGCCCTGGCGACTATCTCAATAACCTCAGCCGGGTATCCTTCGTCGCTCATTTCTCACACCCCTTAACCTAAAAATCCCTCGCACGGATGAACTTAAATCTTTCCGTGAATGAAGGGAAAAGGAGCTCACTTCATGAGCTCCCTGACCTTCATAGCGATGTCCTCAACGAGCTCGCGGCCCTTGCCGGGCTCAACGATGGCTATGCTGGCCGACGGGACCTCAAGCCCGGCAGCGGCGCCGAGCTCCTTCTTGCTCGGAACGTAAATGTACGGAATCTCCTTCTCCTCGCACAGCGGCGGGAGGTGGGCAACAATCTCCTCGGGGTCAACGTCCTCAGCGATGACAACGAGCTTGGCCTGGCCCCTCTCAACGGCCTTGGTCGTCTCGTTGGTACCCTTCCTAATCCTTCCGGTGTCGCGAGCGAGCTCGACGGCCTCAAGAGCTTTCTCAGCAAGCTCAGCCGGAACCTCAAACTTGACGTAGCTTGGCTTAGCCATTTTTCATCCCTCCGGAATCCTCATCGTTCATCGAGTTGTGCATGCTCGATTCTGGGGGAGGCTTTAAAAGGATTTCGATATCAGCAGCGGCCAAGCTCTTCATTCCCCGAAGGGGTCAGAAAAGGAAAGAAAACCTCATCATCTCCGGTGTTCTCACCGGGACTCCCTGCCGTAGCCCTAGTATATCTCCAGGCTCCTCCTGGCGCGGGCACGGAGAATCGAGTGGCCCATAATAGAGACGATTTTGTCTGCCCTCGCCCCACCGTGGCGGAGCATCTTGGTCTCGGTCTTTATCTTCTCGATCCGGAAGGTGTAGCCGCCGACCTCTAGAACCTCGCCGACGACGAACTCCTCGTCCCTGCCGACTTTGACCTTGAAGGCCTGGGTTACGCCCTTCGGCAGATAGATGGAGACCTTGATGACCTTCGGGTAGGTTAAGCTCTCGCCCCAGAGGGTTCTTATCTCGCCTATCTCGGCCCTTTCCACGCGCCTGTCTCCCTCAAGCTCTATGCCGGTTATCCTGACCTCATCGTCTTCGGTCTCAACTATGTCGCCCACCCGTATTTCCTCGCCCTCCGGCAGTTCGACGGAGGTTCTGAAACTCCTCTCGTGCTTGCTGACTATCAGCGGAACCTTGATGAGCTTTGGAAGCGTGATGATCCACACGTTGCCGCACTCGTTGCAGCGAAGGGTGAGCTCCCTTCCCCTCTCCTTGATGACCTCAACGTCATCGCTACCGCACTCTGGACAGATGAAATACTCCTCCATGTCTCTCACCAGTGGGAAGAAGAGGGGAGGCGTTTATAAAGGTACTCACTCCTTCAGGAAGACCCTGTAGGTTCTTCCCTCCTTCATGCGGGTGATGAGCCCCTTCTCCTCCATCTCGCGGAGGATTATGCTGACCTTCGCCTTCGAAACGCCGAGCTTATCGGCGAGTTCGCTCTGGAGAACCGGGCCCCCCCTCAGCAGGGCGAGTATCTTCTCCTCGTCGCTCCTCAGGTGGATCTTCTCCTCCTCGCGCTTCCTCTCGCGGTAGAGGATGTAGCCGTAAACGGAGCCGCCGCCGATGAGGAGGCCCGCCAGGAAGGTTCCCACATAGAGGAGCGGGGATGGCTGGGAGGGGGTCGTTATCTCGCCTGAGAATCCCACTATGAAGTAGAACTCGTCGCCGGCGCGGAGGTCGCGGCGCGTCCACTCAAGCAGGAGCCGGCTTGTGGAGCTCTCGACCCTGTCCGGCGATGGAATTATCGGGGAGAGTACCGCGTAGCCCCTGGGAACGACCAGCTGCATGTGGAAGAGGCCCACCGGCTGGCTGAAGCGTATGTAGTAAGTGAACTGCTTCTTCCCTTCGTCCTCGGTTATCATGCCTCTGGTCGTGAAAGTCAGCCGTATCCTCGCGCTCTCGCCTGGACCGAGGGTTGGGAAGTACATGTAGATCGCGTTCGTTCCCCCCAGAACCTCCCTGACCGTCACGTTTACCGGTTTCACGCCGCTCTGAAGGTCTAGAACGGCCCGCGGATCCTCCACGGGGTAGTCCGTGTAGATAACGTACTGGCTGAGGTTTGTATGGGAAGTTAAATCGATCTCAACCGTCTCCTCCACCTGGCTGGGAGTAACCACGTCGAAATAGACTGCGTAGGCGTTTATCTCGTAGTCGTATTCCTGTGCGCCCACACCGTGGAGCGCGAAAGAGAGGAAGAGGAGAATGGAGACTAACCCAATTAAAGCTGGCTTCCTTCCGCGGGGTTTTTGATTTTCAGCAGAGGGCATACGTCCATACACTCCCTGCAGTGGGTGCAGAGCTCACCGTTCACGACGATCTTTCTGCTCCTCGGGTCGATGCTGAGCGCCCCTTCCGGACACTTACCGACGCAGACGCCGCAGCCGACGCACTCGTAGGCCCTCTTTATGAGGTAGTATGCCTGGACTCCCTCGTCGAAGTCTCCGGTGTATGCGCCGTCCTCCCTAAAGATAACCTCCCCCGCTCTTATGTAGTTTTCGCCCTCCTCGACCTCTCCAAGGATCGGGGCGACCTCTTTAATCCTCCTCAGGTTCACGACGGTGTTGAAGCGAACCGTGAAGGTGCCGTCATCGTTCTCCACCATCGAATACTTCACGGGCTCCCAGGAGCGCTCCTCCGGAACATCCACGCCCAGCTCCCTCGCTATCGCCTTCTCGCCCCTGCTGAGCTTCTTCCACCGCCAGAAGCCGTAGGTTATCCACTCGTCGGGCATTCCAAAGCGCTTCCCCCAGCGTTTGAGCTCGTTCTCCCACCTGGCCCAGAGTTCGGGCTTCTCCTCCTTGAGGGTGTAGATTTCCGCCAGGGATGCGCTCGGGCAGAGGAAACAGCCTATCCTGTCGAGCCTGTCCTCGTAGAGCGGATTGTACTTGAGGTTCCTGCTGAAGATGTAGAGCCAGACCTCCAGCGCGCGCCAGTGGAATATCGGCGATGCCCCTGTCTCGTTCGGCACCCAGGGGTTCTTCCAGACGCGAGGTTGCTTAAACCTCTTTATGCTCTCATACTTCCTCTGGCCGACGAACATGAGAACGCCCTTCGGGTAGTTCTCCTTTATCGCCATGGTTATCGGGCCGAGCTTCGTTACCTTACAGCACCAGCGGTAGTCCCTGCCCGGTGGGGAAAAGACGTGAAGGGCGCGCCAGAAGGCGTCGCCGGCATCGGCAACTATGAACTTAATCCCCTTTGGCTCAAGCTCCCTCCTCAGCTCCTCGACGTATTCGAGCGTTTCCGGGAACTCTATGCCGGTGTTGTTGAAGAAGATGGTGAAGCCCTCGTCGCCGAACTCCTCCAGAGCCAGGCCGAGAACCGCCAGGCTGTCCTTCCCTCCCGAGAAGGCAACCGCTATCGGGAGGTCGGAGTACTTAGCGGCAACCTTCCTCATGAAGCGCCTTGCTTCCATCACCTTCCGCTCAAGCTCGATGGAGTTGGCCCTCAGCACATCTTCCATCGTGGCCTTCCTTCCCTCGCGGTAGTTTATGGCCTTCTGCCGCCTGACCTTAACGCCGGTTCCGCGCTCCTTGCTGGCCAGGGATTCGTAGTCCTTCTTCGCTATGCCGGTTGCGATGACCTCACCGCTCTCGGAGACGAGGATTACGTCGTCGTTCCGCCTTATGCTCTGCTCCGCCTCGATTATCCCGACGGGCAGGAGGTTGGAACCGCTGAGGATAGGTGCTATGGCGCCTTCATCGACGATTATCCACTTCCTCATTGACTTCCCAAAGCGCTTCCACAGCGCCATTGCCCCCTCGACCTTCAGGCCGGGCGTCCACTTCAGTTCCAGCGGGTCGAAGCGTATCCAGCCGAAGACGTAGCCATCGAGTATTACCTCGTAGGTGTCATCCTCCCCGGGCGTCTTGTTGAGGAGCACCACCTTCCCCTCGAACAGCTCGCCGAGGTCGACGCCGTAGTGCTCCCTGAAGACCGAGCGTATGAATTCGATGTCCTTTTCAAAGGCGAACCTCAAATCGCCCGGGGGAGTGATGTTAAGGCGGAAAACGCTCTCCTTTCCGTGGACGGCACAGCTATCTCCGATGAGCGGGACGTTGCACTTCTCACACCAGTTTATGTAAGCCTTACCGAGGAAGACCGGCCTTCCCATTTTCTCTCACCTGAGGCGAGAAGGGAGCGGGGGTTTATAAATGCGACTGGGATGCAGCCGCTCCCTCCCCAAAGTTTTTTAAATGGTTTCACTTCAGGGCTTATGAACACTAACCGGAGGCGATAGTAATGCCATTTGCCGGAGCAGCGCTTATCATAATCGGAGTGTTCCTTTTGATAATGCTTCTGCTGAGCGTGAAGGTGATCCGTCCGTACCAGAAGGGCCTCGTCGAGAGGCTCGGAAAGTTCAACAGAATCCTGGAGCCGGGAATACACTTCATAATACCCTTCATGGAGCGCGTCAAGGTCGTGGACATGCGCGAGCACGTCGTTGATGTGCCGCCGCAGGAGGTCATCTGTAAGGACAACGTCGTCGTCACCGTCGATGCCGTCGTTTACTACCAGATACTCGACCCCGTCAAGGTCGTTTACAACGTCAGCAACTTCCTGATGGCCATCATCAAGCTCGCCCAGACCAACCTCCGTGCCATCATCGGTGAGATGGAGCTCGACGAGACGCTCTCCGGAAGGGACATAATCAACGCCAAGCTGCGCGAGGAGCTTGACAAGATAACCGACCGCTGGGGTGTCAAGATAACCCGCGTTGAGATACAGCGCATAGACCCGCCAAAGGACATTCAGGACGCGATGGCCAAGCAGATGACTGCGGAGCGTGAGAAGAGGGCCATGATACTCCTCGCGGAGGGCGAAAGGGAGAGCAAGATAAAGAAAGCCGAGGGTGAAAAGCAGGCAGCCATACTCCAGGCCGAGGGTGAGAAGCAGAGGCAGATACTCGTCGCCGAGGGTCAGGCCGAGGCAATACGGAAGGTTCTCGAGGCACTCTCGATGGCCGACGAGAAGTACCTCGCCCTCCAGTACATCGAGAAGCTCCCCGAGCTCGGAAGGCAGGGCAACCTGATCGTGCCCTACGACACCGAGTCCCTAATCGGACTGCTGAGGATACTCCAGAAGGTGAAGGACATCCCGATGCCCGAGACGCCCAAACCTTCCAGCGGCGATGGCGGGAAGGAAGTGACCCCCTCCGAGCCGGGTGAAGGTGGCTCAGATTTGAATTCGGAAAAGGCTTAAAGGCCTTTTCTTAATTTTTGATGGTGGTGAGCATGGAAGCGCTCCCAATTTCCCTTCTTATCCTCGGCCTCCTCGTGATAGCCCTGGACATGATGGTTACCGCGTTCATAACCCCGATCGGAATAGCGATGGTCGTCATGGGGCTCCTGATGGGGTTCGGGGTGAGCTTCACGGAGAGCTTCGTCGCGGCCCTCATAGCGGCGGTAATCTCGTACATAATCGTTGGCCGCTACGTAAGAAATGATGTCCAGGATGCCGGAAAGGGCAAGTACACCTTCGAGCTGAAGGGCAAGCGCGGGAAGGTGGTTGAAATAGGAAAGGACCACTACATCGTCGAGCTTGAGGGAGACAGGTGGATAGCGCTGGCCGAGGGGGACGAAAAGCCCGGAATCGGCGACACCGTTGAAGTCGTCAATGTGGACGGCGTCAAGCTCATGGTCAGGAAGGTCTGAACTCCGCCCACAGCTCCTCCATCCTTTTTCCAAGTTTCGTGAACAGGCCGTTTCTGTAAACGATCTCTCCGTTCACCATGACCAGCTCGACATCGCTTCCCCGGGCCGAGTAAACCACATGGGAGTGTGGGTTCTCCCCGGGAAGGAACTGGGCCTTTCTGGCGTTTATCAGGACTAGATCCGCGAGATAGCCGGGCTTTATGAGGCCCGCCTTCAGCCCGAGAGCCTTTGCACCCCCGACCGTAGCCCAGCGGAAAACTTCCCTCGCAGAGGCGACGTCAGTTCTTCTCCTCCAGACCTTGTTCAGAACCGCCGCGAAGCGCATCTCCGTGAACATGTCCATCAGGCCCACTGGATTAGGGGAGTCGTTTCCGAGGGCGATGTTCGTTCCCCTCTCAAAGAGTTCTATTATCGGGGCTATCCTTCCCTCAAGCTTTGCCATGCTTAGGGAGCAATGGACGAGCGCCGCACCGCTTTTTGCGTAGAGGGAAACCTCTGAATCGCTCAGATAGATGCCGTGGACGCCAATAAGGTTGTCCCCAAGTACGCCGGCCCTTTCGAGGTATTCCACGGGGGAGAGACCGTAGCGGCGTTTGACCTCCCGCACCTCCCCCATGCTCTGGGAGAGGTGAACGTGAATCAGGGCGTTCCTACCGCGGGCAAACTCGCCGATCTCGCTCATCAGCTCAAGGGACACCGTGTTGGTGGCGTGGGGTGCGAGAGTGGGGGTCACGAGCTCATCCTTCCCCACCCAGTCCTTAAAGAACCTGAAGCCCTCCTCGGGCGCGGCTATAGGGAAGTCAATCGTATCCATAACGGTCTGGCCGATGAAGGCCCTTATTCCAACTTCCTGGGCGGCCTTCGCTATTTCGTCGGCGAAGAAGTAGTGGTCGTTTATCGTCGTCGAACCGTTGGCCAGCGCCTCAGCCATTCCGAGGAGCGCCCAGCGGCGAACGTCCCCGGGCTCCCACTCCAGCTCCGCGGGCCATATGACGTCGCTGAGCCACCTTTCTATAGGCACGTCCTCACCGAGGCCCCGGAACTTCGACATGGCGGTGTGGGTGTGGGCGTTGACCAGGCCAGGCAGGATGATGTAACCGTCTCCCCCGTAAACTTCATCAACGGCGTATTCACCGACCCTTTCCCGGGGGATGACGTCCCGAATGAACCCATTTTCCACTATGACCGCGATGTTCTTTCTGGCCGATCCGCAGTCAACGGCGGTTCCTATAAGTGCGAACATCCCATCACCCTCTTGGACATCTGACGCGCAGGTACTTAAATATTTTGACATATCGACATAAAGTTGCCCAAAGGGTTTAAATGGGGAGTGTCCCGAATATCCCCCATGCCACTACTGATAATCGTCAGACTCGGGATTGGGACGGTCACCCTGTGGCCGAATTGACGCTCTTCTGGGAGCCGTTGCTCCAAATCGCTACCGTTATAAAGTCCCCCTCAAAGCCTCTGGAGGTGGTAAGGATGATTGATAAGATTTACTGTGTCGATGTTCAGCCCGATATGGAAGGTAAACGCGTCAAGCTCGCAGGATGGGTTTACAGAAAGAGGGAAGTGGGAAAGAAGGTCTTCATAGTCCTCCGCGACTCGACCGGGATAGTTCAGGCGATATTTAAGAAAGAGCTGAGTGAGGACGCCTACGAAAAAGCCAAAAAGGCGGGCATAGAGTCGAGCGTCATCATCGAAGGAACCGTCAGGGCAGACCCCCGCGCTCCCACAGGTGTTGAGATTCAGGCGGACAGAATTGAGATCGTGCAGAACGTGGACTTCTTCCCGATAACGAAGGACGCGAGCGAGGAGTTCCTCCTCGACGTCAGGCACCTTCACCTGCACTCACCCAAGGTCGCCGCGATAATGAAGGTCAAGGCGACGATGATGCAAGCAGCTAGAGAGTGGCTCCTCCAGGACGGCTGGTACGAGGTCTTTCCACCGATACTCGTCACCGGTGCCGTCGAGGGTGGAGCGACGCTCTTCAAGCTCAAGTACTTCGACAGGACGGCCTACCTCAGTCAGTCGGCCCAGCTCTACCTTGAGGCCGCCATCTTCGGCCTCGAAAAGGTCTGGTCGCTCACGCCGAGCTTTAGAGCGGAGAAGAGCAGGACCAGGAGGCACCTCACCGAGTTCTGGCACCTTGAGCTCGAGGCCGCCTGGATGGACCTCTGGGACATCATGAAGGTCGAGGAGGAGCTCGTCAGCTACATGGTTCAGCGCACCCTGGAGCTCAGGAGGAGCGAGATTGAGACCTTCAGGAAGGACTTAACCACCCTCAAGAACGCGGTTCCGCCCTTCCCGAGGGTGAGCTACGACGAGGCCATAGACATCCTCCAGAGCAAGGGCGTCGAGATAGAGTGGGGAGAGGACATGGGCGCCGACGAGGAGAGGATCCTCACCCAGGAGTTCGAGGCCCCGTTCTTCGTTTACGGCTATCCAAAGGGCATTAAAGCATTCTACATGAAGGAGGACCCGGAGGACCCGCGCAAGGTTCTCGCTGCGGACATGCTCGCGCCCGAGGGGTACGGCGAGATCATCGGCGGTTCCCAGCGTGAGGACGACTACAACAAGCTCGTGCAGAGGATTCTTGAGGAAGGCATGAAGCCGGAGGACTACGGATGGTACCTCGACCTCAGGAAGTATGGCAGCGTTCCGCACAGCGGCTTCGGCCTTGGCCTCGAGAGGCTCGTCGCCTGGGTGCTGAAGCTCGACCACGTCCGCTGGGCAACCCTGTTTCCAAGGACGCCGAGCAGGCTGTATCCGTGAGCCTGCTCCCACCACAACTTTTATAAAACTCTCCCAAGACCATTAGCCCGAGGGCCCGTAGCCTAGCAGGATAGGGCGTCGGCCTTCTAAGCCGAAGGTCGCGGGTTCGAATCCCGCCGGGCCCGCCATTCTTGATTGATAGTAAACTTGGAGTGAAGTAACATCTCCCTCCGTAATTTACTTAAATGGGAAGTGGTTTGTAATATTCGGTGTCATGATGCTAAAGCCATACGAGGTTGAATTAGAGACACTCGGAGGAATAGTTCGCGTTGAGTTTCTGAGAACGGACCATGTGGAGTTAATAAGGTCTTTTGACTCCGGCGAGGGTGGGGAAGAACAGACGGAGTTTGCAAGGAATATGGCATGGAAATCTCATGAGCGGTGTCTTTCTACCGTCTTTGTCATCCTGCATGAGGATTCTCTGATGTCATATTTCACGCTTTCCCCGTTTATTGTTAGCCTTAAAATCCGCGATAATACGCCGAAAAACAAAAGGATGCTCGTTGAAGAGTTACGGACTCGGCTTGTGGAGCTTTTGGGTATGGATATTAAATATTCTTCCGTGCCCACAATACTCCTTGGACAGTTTGGCATCCAGAGGGAATACCGTGGAATGGGTGTGGGCGGTGAAATACTAGCGAAGGTCATCAAGCCCTATGCAGTTCTTTATGCTGCTCAAATCGGTGGAATTGGTTTGTCCCTCCATGCAAAAAAGGAAGTTGCCAAGAAGTTTTACCTCGACCATAAAAAGAATCCCCTTGCAGAGGGGTTTCAGATTGTTTCTGCGGGTAGCACCTATGAACTGTTTTATCCCTTTGTCACTGAGGCCGAGGCTGTTAGAAGAGCCTTAACCGGAAGTATAAGGCTTGAAGAATTCAGATAATACCCACAATAGCCAAGGCTCTCTTGACTGTATCTTCTACCTCTCTGGGATCTCGCTCCTTGGCTTTTTCGAGTGCCTTTACGAAATTCTGGAGCTCTTCCGGAGTCTCCAGTATGAGTTCATAACCGTCAAATTTGGCCATTCTCCCACCGATAGTCTCTTGCGGAAGGATTTATATAAAGGTTTTTGTAGGCTGTGACATGGCATTCTGAACTGTAGATGCGAAACACTAAATGAGAAAAGGAAGAAACCTCACCGCCTCCTCCTGAGGAGGAGCGGGAGCACGGCGAGGCCAACCATCAGGGCCGGTCCGCAGATTCCTCCGTTCCCCTCTTCCGGCGAGGTCGTGCTTGGGGTCGAGTCGGTGGTCGTCTTCCCGAGTATCTCATCCGGGCTCTTGCCCTCGACCATGAGCTGGGTCCACTGCTTGAGCCAGGTCTCGTAGTTGGTCTCTATCTCCCTGGAGTCTATTGCGACGGGCTTATCCACCTTAACCGCGTACTGGAAGACCTCAGGGAGTTCAACGTCCCCGTTAACGGGATACATCCACTGGTTGAGGGGGAGCTTCTCCTGCGCCTCGGCACTGATGAGGAACTCGATGAACTTCTTGGCCAGCTCCTTGTTCCTGGCCCCCTTGACGATTCCGGCACCCTCTATCTGAAGGTAGTTGCCCTCCCTGAAGGCGACGGCTCCGACGTTGGTGTTGTTGTCGTAGTAGACGGTTGCAGCTGGGGAGGTGGCGTAGCTGAGGACGAGCGGGTACTCACCCTCGCTGAACGCCCCCCATGCCTCGCTCCAGCCCTTGACTATCTGAACGTCGTTCTCCTTCAGTTTCTCCCAGTAGTAGAGCCAGTCGTCGCCGTAAACGGCCACTGTCCAGAGGAGGAAGGCCATTCCCGGCGAGCTCGTGCGCGGGTCTTCGATTATCAGCTTGCCCTTCCACTCCGGCTTGGTGAGGTCTTCGAGGCTTGCCGGGGGATTCTGAACCATGTCCTTGCGGTAGTTGATGGCTATGAAGCCGTAGTCGTAGGGCGTGAGGTGGTAAGTCGGGTCGAACTTCTCAACGATCCAGTCCGGAATTACGTCGGCGTTGGCCGGCTTGTACGGCTCCAGCACACCTGCGTCTATGGCCTTCGCCAGGTAGCTGTTGTCTATGCCCACAACGACGTCAGCCTGGGGATTGTCCTTCTCGAGGATGAGCCTGTTTAGAACCTCGCCAGCGTCACCGATGAGGACGAGGTTCACCTTGACCCCGTACTTCTGTTCGAAAAGCGGTACTATCTCCTTCATCCACCACTCGATACTGTCGTAGGAGTAAACCGTCAGCGTTTCTTCAGCCGCGACCGGTTTTGGAACCAGGAGACCCAGGAGCAGCAGCACGGCGAGGAACGCACCAAGCTTCCTCATGGCAACACCTCCAAATACTCGGTTTTGATTCCCAATAATGGGGTAATAACCGGATTAATAAAGCTTTGCTTCCCAGTTTCGGGAAGTCGGAAAAAGTTGAGAAAGGGATCAAAGGCTTACGGCCCCGGTGGTGTAGGCGTACAGGAAATAGGCGTACACCGCCAGAAAAACACCCGCGGTAACCCTGTCTATCCTTCCCGTGAGCCTCAGGACGGCGGTTAGGAGCCCCATAACGAGGAGAGTCAGCGGCAGGGTGAAGGTGTAAACCGTCGCATCCACCTTTATGGGGTTTATCAGAGACGCTATTCCTATGACCATAAGCACGTCGAGTATGTTGGCGCCGATTATGTTGCCGACGCTTATGTTGGGCAGCCTCTTGAGGGTGGCCATGAGGGAGTTCGTGAGCTCCGGCAGGGAGGTGCCTATGGACACCATCGTCAGACCGATTACGATTTCCGGGACACCGTAGGCCCTGGCTATCGTTACGGCGCTGTCCACGACCAGTTTGGCGCCTATGACCACGACCAGACCGCTTCCGAGCATTATCAGGGCATCCCTGCGGGGGTCGCGGGTTCCGCCCTCGGGAAGTTCCTCGAGCGTCATGTGCTTCCGGTAGAGGTAGTAGAGGAAGCCGAAGTAGATGAGTATGAGGCTGGCACCGTCGAGCCGGCTTATGGTCCCGTCGTGCATGAGCAGGCCCGCATAGGCGGTGACGGCCACCATGAAGAGGGCGTTTTTCCAGGCGGTTCTCTCAACGCTGAGGGGCATTATAAGGGCCGAGACTCCGAGGATAAGGGCTATGTTGGCGAGGGCACTCCCTATGGCGTTTCCCAGGGCGATGTCCGGGTTCCCCTGATAGGAGGATATGGCAGAGACCGTTACCTCCGGCAGTGTGGTGGCGATGCTCGCGAGGACGAGTGCGATTATGAACTCACTGACGCCGAACCCCTTGGCGACGCGGGAGGCCGCCTCCACGAAGTAATCGCTCCCCTTGATGAGAAGAACCAGACCAACGGCGAAGAGGATTATTTCAACTATCACTTTCTCCCACCGGGCTGTTTCTTGGTTGGTAGCATTTAAAACATTTGGTGTCTTTTGGTTTGCGTAATTTTTAAAATATTCTTGGGCTTTGTTTTTGAGTGGTGTGATAGTCCCTAGTATGTGGGGTTTGTAAGCCCGAATGGGGACTGCGAAAATTCATGAAGATGTGGGGAGCTTCCGTTCCCCCCGAAAGCCAGCCAATGAAGACGGGAGGCTGGAAGGTTAGCCGTGACGAGGCATGCTCACAAACTTTACAAAAGTTACGGCTAACCAGAACGGTAGAATAGGAAAGGGACTTAAAAGTTATTTGCCCGTTCCTCCCCCTTTCCCTCCATTCTTATCACGTAGTCGGCCGCGTTCTGAAGGGCCACGGAAAAGCCGGGTTCAACGCCTATGGCTATGGTCTCCTTACCCTTACGTTTGGCCTCGTTGATGAGGGGGAGAAAGTCCGCATCGCGGGTGGCCAGGGCGATGACCTCGACGTCCGAGTTATAGATGAGCTCCATCGCCTCTATCGCTATCCTGACGTCCGTGTCACCGGCGACGATTATCGGCTCGAGTCCCTGATTGACGACGGCTTCGATGAGTCCCTGGGGGGCGTACTGGTTGAGGACAACCTTGGCAACGCGTATCTTGCCGATCCTCTCAAGCGCTTCCACTATGTCCTCGAGCTTTATCCCGAACTCCTTACGAAGAATATTCGGACCGTCGATTATCAGCCCGATGCTCTTGCCCCTCACGTGCTTGGGGGGCTCGGCCTCGACTTCCTTTTCGCCCCTGCGGAGCACCTTGAAGAGGGTCTCCTTCATTCCTCATCACCCTTCGGGTTCAGGATTATTGTGTAGTCCGCCGCGTGCTTGAGGGCCGCGGAAAAGCCCGGCTCTATGCCGAGCACTATCGTCTCCTTGCCCTTCTCCTTGGCCTTGAGGATGACCGGGAGGAACTCCGCATTTCGGGTTGCTATGGCTATGGCATCGATGTTCGGGTTGTATATCTCGCGCATCGCCTCCACCGCGAGCTTCACCCCGGTCTCACCGGAGACGACCATGGTGTCGAACCCCTGGTTCGAGACGGCTTCGATGAGTCCCTGAGGGGCGTACTGGTTGAGGACAACCTTGGCAACGCGCAGGTCGCCGAGTCCCTCGAGGGCCTCGACTATGTCCTCAAGCTTTATCCCGAACTCCTTACGAAGAATATTCGGGCCATCAATGAGAAGAGCTATCCTCTTTCCCCGGCCCATCTTTCTCCGCATCATTCCGATGCTCCTCATCCCGTCCTTCGTCATCGATATTATCCGCTCCCAGTTGCTGCCCGCCATAGGGAGTCACCGTTGAAATTGTTCAACCAATCACGCGATCAGAGTGATACACCCTACCTACGGGACAATCCTATAAAAAGGTTGATTCCCGGAAATCGTATTTCGTTATCGAATGCGAGGGTATAAGCCGCACAAAAAGGAGGGGACTCAAAGGAGCCTCTTGTAGTAGTACCAGAGGCCCCTGATGATGTCGCGCACCTCTATCATGGTAAAGGTTTCGGTTCTGTCTATGAGCTTTGCGGTCTCCTCCCAGCTGTGGGCTTGGAGCACGCGGTAGATCAAGAGCTTTATCTGGCGTTCGTCGAGGTAGGGCTTCATCCAGCCGTCTAGGAAGTAGAGCTTCACTATCGGCTTGACCGCGTCGAGCACGGTGTCATACGTCAGGACCTTGCCCGTGAAGGCGTCCAGTCTCTTCTTCTGAACGTCAGTGAGGTGAACCTGGTAATCCACGGCCTCACCGAAGGGGGTTTCGAAAAGCCAGCGCGCTATCTCGGGCTCAAGCTCCCTGTGGGTGTCGCCCAGCCACTCTGTGAGCCTGATTCTGAACTCATCGCTGGCCTGGCGAATGAGCCTCTTCGCCCTCTCGCTTATCGGCTTGAGGACTATCGCGGTGAACTCACCGCTGACCGGGTTGCGGGCTGGACTGAGGTGCACCACCGCGAAGCCGTTCCTGACCCAGAAGCGGGCAAGCTCTTCACTCGCACCGAAGCCAGAGCCAATCCAGTCGAGGCCCTTCTCACGCGCTTCCTTTTCAAGGAGCTCAAGGGCTTTGCTGCCCAGCCCCATGTCCATGGCATCCGGATGCGTGGCTATGCGGACGATGCGGTAGCCCCGGAGCTTTGCGAACTCCTTGAGCATGTGGTGCTTGACCATCATGTCGGGGATTATGTTGCCGCGCGGCTTGTAGCCCTTGACCATCTTCTCGACGACTTTTTTGGGGATGTTGCCTTCCTTGGCTATCTGAATCGCCGTCACTATCTTGCCGTTCTTGAGACGGAGAACGCGGGCCTCATGGTGCGGCGCATCGGCGAGCAGGGCCACATCGCTCGGCCTGTTGCGGTAGTGGGCGAGGATGTAGATACCGACGAAGTTCCTGAGGTCCTCCCGGTCCTTTTCAAACCAGTCATCGAGGTCGGGCTCCTCAAAGTACACCTCGCCGTTCTTTATCAGCTGGTAATCTTCCTCGGTGAGCTCAACCGGCTCCGCATCGAGCAGGAGGACGTCGAAGAGCCACTTCTCGATGGGGTCGCCTTCCGCATAGCGTATCGGCTCGTCCATGTGAAGCTCACTGAACCGGCGCTTCTCACGGGCCTTCTTCAGGAACTTGACCGAGAATCCTCTTCCAGCTCCCTCGTAGCCGTGAACTGTGGAGGAGTAAACGACGCGGGGCTTGTCGAGGTACTTGTGGAGTATGGGAACGTGGATTCCGGCGGCCTCGTCCAGGATGTAGAGGTCGGCGCTCTTGCGGTATCCCTCGGCCGGCGGGTAATATCTAAGTCCAATCTTCCTCGCGTAGAGCTCCTTTATCAGGCCCTTCTCCTCCACGATGTGGGGCTTAAAGCCCAGCCTCTCGAGGGCGCGCTTTGCGAAGCGGAAGAGGGCCTGGACGTTCTCTGGCTCGGGGGCGGTTACAACGATGCGGGTGCGCTTGTTAAGTGCGAGGGCAAGCCCTATCGCGGCTATTCCGACGGAGACGCTCTTTCCACGACCCCTGTCCGCCGTGAGGACGAGCATGTCCTCCTCCTCGACCAGCCCCTCGAAGGCCCTCAGAACCTCGACCTGGCCCTCGGTGAGCGCCATCTCGTACAGCTCGCGCGGGAAAACCGTCTCGCCTGGAATCTCAACGCCCCGGCGGCCCTTAATCTTCGCTTGGGTCTTGTTCCGCTTCGGCTTCTTCCTAAGCTTGCCGTTCTCAGTGATGATGTATATCCCATCGTATTCGGTGAACTTACGGAGGATGCGCCTGTTGAAGCGCTTCTTCACGTCGTCTATCGTGTATGGCGGCGTAACGAGGCTCTTGTGGAAGCCCGTCCACATCTTCTTCCACTTCTCAAAGGGATGGGCCAGGATGAAGATGAGCCCCCCTCCGCGGACGGTCTCGATTATCCTCCCGAGGTCGTTGGGGGAGTAGTCGTAGCTCATGTCCAGGACGAGCAGGTCGTACGTCCTTCCAAGTATGTCGCGGGTGTGCTTGAAGGTCACGGCCTTTACATCGGCGTTTGAGCCCGCGAGAACGTCAAAGTGCTTTCTGAATGCTTCGTAACGCTTCCGCCCGAAGGTATCCTCCCCCAGGGCGTCCGTTGCGTAGAGAACCTGTATCCCATCCTCACTCTCATCGCGGAGGCGCTTTTTCTTTAGTTCCTCCAGGGCATCGCTCAAAACGCGCGCTGAAGCCCCGGCCAGAATTCCGGCCAGCTCCGCCTTTCGCGGCGTATCGCCCTCTATCAGAATCATCCTTCTGTGGAACTTCTCAAGCGCCTGTGCCAGGGCAGTCTCGGTGAGCCTGAGAACATCGTCCTTAACCTTCTCGCCTTTGGCGTATTCTCTCACTTCCTTGTCAAAACGAACCTTGACGGTCATAGCGACCCCTCCCGGATAAAGGGGAGAGGGGGGATTTAAAAAGGTGGCGTCAGGGACAGTCCACTTCCAGCACCTCAGCCAGTCTTTCTATTTCATCTTTTCTCAGGCGTTTCTCCAGGTACGCGAGGGTCTCGCAGGTGGCGGTTCTCCTGTCGTCACCCATGTAGTCGAGGGCCGCGTGGAAGAGCACGGAGTGGCAGCCCTCCAGGTGGACAACGTCACACCCGGGGTGGGCCGGCGTTGGGTGGTCGTTTTCTCCGTTTGGATAGGTGAGCTTCAGCGCCGGAATGGCGGAGCCGAAGAGGATGACCATTAAAAGGAGCGCTGCAATCACCCTGGGCGGACCTTTGAGGGGCAGCTTTGCAACGAGGAAGAGCCAGAGCCAGAAAATGCCGACGAGGGAAAAAGCAACGGCCGTCCCGAACAGCATCGCCCTAAAGTCCCGGTACTCGCTGAGCTTTTCCAGGGCAGACCTCAATGACAGGACCCACTTCAGGGGAGGAGCCGGCCTGAAAATCACCGCCGTCAGGTTTTTCCGGCAGTTCTTTTCTTCGAGCCTGAGCATGAAGTAGTGCCTCTCTACAACCTGAAATGCCATCTCGACCTCCTCGTCGCTTCCGTTTGCGAGAAAGCCCCTGAGATAGGCTACCGAGTCGTTCAGCTCCCAGGAAAGGTGCCAGAGGAGATGCCCGTAGTAAGGGTACATTCCTCCGAGTTTTCCGGGCACCACAACCTCAAGCTCCCCGAAGCGGTAGCGGTGGCCGACCGCATCATCAATGAGCTTCCCAGGAGGAAGGAACGACTCGACCTCGAGCCTGTACGGCGCGGGGGAGAGGTTGCAGGGCAGCGAGAGGACTCTTTCCCGGGCGTTCTCAAAGGCCACCCACTGGACAGCGGAGACCAGGATCACAAGAAGGAGGGCAGTCAAAAGCACCGCCGAAACGACTTTTGAAACCAGCTTCATCGTTCACGCTCTCCATTAACCCCCGATGAAGTGAACCCAAATCCGGTATCGGGCCGGAAACTCCATCTCCATCAGCTTTTCCCGCCTGGCCCCAATTTCCTCGCTAAGACGCTGGTAGTCGCTCTCCTCAATGTAACCTTTCTCAAGCAGTTCCCTGCCCAGCTTCCCAGCCTCATTCAGGTACCGCAGACGCATCTCGTCCCAGCACTCACCCTCTTCAACCCACACGACGCCGAGGTTTTCCAGTTCCGAGAGGAGTGCGTTCCTCTCGCTCTCGTTGAGCCACAGCTCGAGGTCGTGGACGGAGTACTCGGGATCGTTTGCGTAGACCGGCGGGTTGTCCCTGAGGTGCTCCCGGAAGGTTCTCTCCACTTCAGGCGTCGCCCTGACGAACCAGTCCTCCAGGCATGGGGGACTAACGGTGGAATTCCTCTCCACCGGCTGGATTCCCGCGAGAAATCCATCGGGGACGGACCTGTGCAACCCGTAGAAAGGATAACCTGTGAAGACGAAGGCGTAGCTGGCGAACAGGAGGATTGAGAAAACCACGGCGACCACGAGGGCTTTTGCCGGTTCCCTGTCGGCGAAGTCTTTTATCTCGAAGGCAAAGGCTACGCCCGCGAGGGTTATCACGAGCGTCTGAATGAGAATCAAACCCGAACTTCCAGCGGAGAACAGCTCGACGCTCGCCTCGTCAAAGCCCCCTCTCGACTTGGCGATGCTCTCGTTGAGCCAGACAACGTTGGAGAGCTGAAGGTAAAGCTCGCTCCCGTTCCAGCCGCCCTTCTTCTCCCTCACCGTCTCGAGGATCCGTCCAATCTCCGCGGAGCGGTTCTCAATCAGCTCCTGAATTTCGGGTCTGTGGTCGTACACAACGGGGAGGTTGAGATTTTCCCCGGTTCTGACGTAGAGCGTATCGCCGGCCTTCCAGATTATCTCCCCGTTCCTCTCGGCCTCCAGTACCGCATAAGTCTTGGGGAAGTAAGTGCCATACGTCACGGGCGTGCCCACAATCACCGGAACCTCCGGCACGTCCCTCAGAAGGAACTTGGCTATGCCATAGTCCAAGAAGGGAACCAGGACCAGCAGGACCGCCAGGGCAAATATCACCTTCGAGGAGTTTTTCACCACCCATCCCTCCCGAATTCAAACGTCACGATCGTTACGTTTTCACAGAACCTGAACTCCTCCATTGACAGCTCAATATTCTCAAGGGAAGCTTTTATCATGGCATCAACTGCTCCTTCGTCCAGTTTACCCGTCTCCAGCAGGTCCTCTCGAACCCGCCACACCAAAGCTTTCTTGATTTCCGGTGGTTCCGGCCACGGAGGAACCGAGTACATGTGGAGCACCGTGGTAACCTGGGACAGGTTGTTGATCAGCCCTTCAGTTCGCTCAGGAGACATCGCCAAGGTCACACTGTACACGTTTTTCCCGCCCCACGTCCAGACCCTGGCATATTCCGCCGAGCTGAGGGCGTCGAGCAGAAGGGAATCCGCCTCAGCATTGCGATAGACATAGTACCCCCTCTCACCACAGAAATTCAGCTTATCCTCCCAGTTCGACTTGATACTGAGGAAAGGGTCGGGGCGCTCTTGAATGAGGCCATAGAAGACGAAGGAAATCCCAATAATAACGGAGAGAAGAAGCGCCAGGTTCCTGAAATCCGAAAGCACCTCAATCAGGAAGTCCAGCCGGGACAGTAGCAGGACGGTACCGACTATGAGGAGCAGAGAGACCACTATCTCACCGGGAAGTGGGTTCTCCCCATAGAGGAGTCTGTACGGGTAGGGAGGCTCCATTAAAACCGCCGTCACGTTCTCCCCACGTTTAAAATTCTCCAGCTCGGCCCTGGCTTCGAGGGTTCTCCGAAGCAGGCCCACTGCATAGTTGAAGGCCGATTCGTTTCCACTTTCGGTCCAGAGTTTAATGTATCCAGTCGTGAGGTTGAGATAATCCAGATAGGAGTTCCTCAGCGACTGAAGCTCCAACCGGTAGTATTCGTCGGGCTTCCCGGCCCTTCCCCTAACGAGGAGAACGTACGTGCCATCTGAGGGTTCGTAGGAGTACCCCACGATGGAATCCCCAATGGAGCGAACGTACATCGAGGGCAGAAGCGGACTAACGTTTAGGCTGTAACCGGCAACGACGGATGTAGCGGGGTAGTCCTCTAAAATCTCGCCGACCTGACGATAGCTCCACCACTGGACGACGGTTAGGAGAACTATGCCAGCTATTGCGAGCGCCACGACACATTTTCTCCTGGAGAGTTTCATCAAAACAACCAAAGTTAATGTCTTTAAATACCTTTCGCAGTTGCAAATACGTCGCGGAGACGGCTATCGAAACGCTAAGCTTTTATACGAAAAGAACCGAATTAATTCGGTGGTTTCTATGGCGAAAGGCCTAACCGAGAAAGACCTCGAAAAGTTCAAGCTCGTCGGGAACATCGACGCCTTCAGGAGAAGGCTCGTTTTCCAGGTAACGGAGATAAGCGTTGAAAAGGACGACTACTTCTCAAGGATCTACCTCTACGACGGCAGAAAGGTTAAGCCCTTCACCTCCGGAAAGAAGGACGGAAACCCGCGCTTCTCTCCGGACGGGAAGCTGATAGCCTTCACCTCAAAGCGCGATAAGGAGAGCAAGGAGGCCGAGCTGTACGTTATTCCAACCGACGGCGGCGAGGCGAGGCTTCTGACCAAGTTCAAGTACGGAATCAAGAACCTCCGTTTCACAGAGGACGGGAAGAGCATAGCGGTCGTTACGCCAATAGACGTTGAGAAGAAGCCGAAGGACGACGTCCACGTCATCAAGGAAATTCCTTTCTGGTTCAACGGCGTCGGCTGGGTCTACGGGAAGAGGAGCGTGGTCTATCTCGTTGACCTTGAGACCGGCAGGAAGAGGCGCATAACGCCGAAGAACCTCGACGTCTCGCAGATTAGGTTCTATGAAGGAAAGCTCTACTTCATAGCCCAGGAAGATCGCGAGAGGAAGCCGATGGTGAGCGACCTCTACGTCCTCAAGGGCAGGAAGGCAAAGAGGCTAACCCCCGGAGAGTGGAGCGTGAGCGACTTCATACCCCTCGACGATGGAACCTTCATCCTCAAGGCCAACACCCGCGAGCGCGGGATTCCGACGAACACCCACATCTACCACTATAGCCCTGAGACGGGCGAGATGAGGAAGCTCACCGTGGAACTCGACAGGGCTGCATACAACTCCCTAAACTGCGACGTCCGTGGCTCTCAAAGGGCCGAGCTGGTTTTCAAAGACGGCTGGGTTTATTACGTGGCAACGGACGGCCCGAGGGCGAACCTCTTTAGGGTAAACCTTAAAGGCAAAATCGAGCGCGTCATCGGCGGCGATAGAAGCGTCGAGAGCTTCGCAATCAGCGACTACGTAGCCTTCACTGCCCAGGACGCGGTCACTCCAACTGAGCTCTACACTCTCCGCGACGGGAAGGAAAAGAAGGTTACGGACTTCAACAGCTGGATAAAGGAGTACGAGCTCTCCAAACCGGAGCACTTCAGGGTCAAAGCGAGCGACGGCGTTGAGATAGACGCCTGGATCATGAAGCCCGTTGATTTTGAGCCCGGAAAGAAATATCCCGCCGTTCTGGAGATTCACGGCGGGCCTAAAACCGCCTACGGCTACTCCTTCATGCACGAGTTCCACGTTCTTACTGCCAAAGGCTTCGTCGTGATATTCTCCAACCCGCGCGGTAGCGACGGCTACGGCGAGGACTTCGCAGACATAAGGGAGCACTACGGGGAGAGAGATTACCAGGACCTGATGGAGGTCGTTGACGAGGCGCTGAAGCGCTTCGACTTCATTGACGGGGAGAGGATAGGAGTTACCGGCGGTTCCTACGGCGGTTTCATGACCAACTGGATAGTCGGACACACGAAGCGCTTCAAAGCGGCGGTAACCCAGAGGTCGATCTCCAACTGGGTGAGCTTCTTTGGAACGACGGACATCGGCTACTTCTTCGCGCCGGATCAGATAGGCGGCGACCCCTGGAGCAACACTGACGGCTACTGGGAGAAGAGCCCGCTGAAGTACGCGCCGAACGTTGAAACGCCCCTGCTCGTAATCCACTCGATGGAGGACTACCGGTGCTGGCTGCCCGAGGGACTGCAGTTCTACACGGCGCTCAAATACCTCGGCAAGACCGTTGAGCTGGCGCTCTTCCCAGGAGAGAACCACGACCTCAGCAGGGGCGGAAAGCCGAAGCACAGGGTTAAGAGGCTGGAGCTGATAACGGGGTGGATGGAGAGGTGGCTGAAGGGGTGAGTTTCGGGCAATTCTGGAGAATTGTCCCTTTCATAAAATTTATTAACCTAAAATAGACAATACTACATTGGTGGAAATCCATGGACGAAATAGTAGAAAATAATCCAAACTTATCTAAATTCTATGAGCTTCTTAATAGTACGTTCCACCGGGAAGATGGGTTTAGCTTAAATGAAGATGAAGAGTACATTTATTTGAGTGGTATTGTTAAACTTGCTGACGGAAATATTAAGGAAATTAAGTGGAAAACTAACAAAAAACTGCTAATGGCTCTTTTAGATAGAATCAATAACCTACCAAAGACAAGTGAGAATCTTGCTGAGACAATATTATATACTGGAAATTTATATGAAGTACCAGTGAAGATTGCTGGTAAGCATCTCCTAACAACAAAGAGAGTACTTTCTAGAATTCCTCAGCTAAATGATCCCTCAAATAACATTAAATATAGCGTTGGTCTGTTGTCAGATTTGTATTTGCTTTTTATTTTATTAAAACTCAAAGAAAAGAGGCTTTTTGAGTATGCAGTTCATGAAATAAGGAGAAAAATACGCCACGAATTGTACTGGGCATTTGAGACCAGAGTGGATAATGAAATCAACGATGATGACTTCAAAAAAAGAATAATGGATATAGAAAGCAAAGATATTCTTACATTATTGAAAGACAATTTCCCCTTACCATTCAGGTATACCTTAAAAATTGAGGCCGAGGAAGATAATCGTAGTATAGAGTATTTCGAAGAAATTGGAGATGCATTTCTGTTTAATTTAGCATATAACTTGGATATTGCAATAATAAAAGTTACTTCTTTTGAAGAATTATACAGAGTACAAAGATTCAGACGTCTACGGAGAAGTAGAACTGATGAATTAGAACCCCCCAGAAGAAGATATATACCAGATTTGGTCTATCACTACCAAATGGCAATTTCAGCAGATAGTCCCGTCCTCCAATTCCTGTCATTTTATCACATTCTCGAGCACTTTTTCCAGAGGGTATATATCGACGATTTACTCAAAATGATCCAAGATGAAATAACAAGCCCATATTTTTCGTATAAACGTAGAAAAGATTTATTACGACTCTATTCAAACATCAAGAAAAGAATCGAGTCCGAACACAAAAATCAAAGTGAACATGAAGCGTTGGTACTCACACTCAAGAAATTCGTGGATATCGATGAAATTAAAAGGTTACTTGAAGAGTATGACCCCTCATTAATAGACTATTATCAAAATCACAAAGTAGAATTCTCTGGCGGGGACAAAATAGATTGGACAAACGAAAAAGACAAGATACTTGAACTTATCGCACAAAGGATATACGCTACTAGAAATGCTATCGTCCATAGTAAAGATATGCATAAATCCAGCAAAGGAAATATCAAAAAATTACCAAAATATATCCCATTCAAGCATGATAAAGAGTTGCAAAAAGAAATTCCTCTTATCCGGTTTATAGCAGAGCAAATCATCATAAGAAGTTCGCATCAACTATGATACACATTATTACAATACATCATAAATTCACATAATTCTGTGTGGCGATAGCATGCTTCGAGAGCACTTGAGCTCAGACTAACAGTAATAACGCCGAGCCTCGAAGACTACCTGCTCGCAATCAAGATATCTCAGGCAATGGTCAAAAGAGGAACGCCAGTTCCAGCGGTCGATGCCGTCGTTGCCTCCGTTGCGATAAACCGAGAGCTGACGCTCGTCACGAGGGATAAACACTTCGAGTGGATAAAGGAAGAGTTCAGGGAGCTGAACCTTCACAGCGTATAGTCCAGAATCCTCTTGGCCTCTTCGATGTGCTCGGGGTAGACGTTCTTGATTTCGGGGTGGAGGGTCTTGATGACCCTTCCGACGAGCACGAAGAGCGTTCCCGCTATGATCGGGAGCTCGTTGACGACGTCCTCCTCGAGCGGGATGTCGCCGGGTATCTTCCTGAGGACGTACTTCCTGATGGGCTCGATCTGGACCTTCTCGTCCTCGATGACGGCCCTGAAGAGGTTAAGGCTGTTCTTGAAGCCCTTGGTGATCGGTATGTGGCGCATCTTTATGGTGCTCGAGCGCTCGGCCTTGGCGTTCTCGTAGGCCACCTCAAAGAGGTCGCTCAGCTTCTTCTCCACTATCTCCATCATCTCCTCCGCCCTCGGCTTGATGACCGCCAGCTCGCAGGTCTTCTCCAGAATCTTCTGGAGCTGGGGGTACGGGATAACCATCTCTGACATCGCCATCACCTCTGCGGTTTTGTCATTATTTTTTAATAACTTTTTGTATTTAAAACTTTCGCCGAGGGTTATCCCAAAAACCCCCTAATCCCCGCCGCCTCAACTATCAGCTCGCTGCTCAGCTCTCCGCTCAGGACTCTTGAGGTTATCTCCCCGTGCCTCTCGTCCCTCTCGTATTCCTTCGCCATCTTCACCAGCGGCTTGAGGAAGGGGAACCTCTCTGCGGCCCTGGGGTTGAAGTACATGAAGGCGAACTCGATGTCCCGGTAAAGGCCAAGGTAGTGCTCGCCGATAAGCTCAAGCTCCCGCTCGTTGAGCGCGCTCAGGCCGAGAAGCTCCGGCGGGATTCCGAGGGAGTAGAGCGAGGTCGTGAACTTTATTGCCCTCGGCAGGGCCGAGCCGTTCACCTCGCGCGAATAACCGAAGAGTCCTATGTGCAACTTCCTCCGCCTCCTCGACGGGACGAACTTCGCGACCTCCCTGATGAAGGGGGCGAGTGCCCTCAGCTCCTCCGAATACCTGGTCTCATACTTCTTAAGGATTTCAAACGCCTCCTCCGGAACGGGTTGCGCTTCCCTCCTCTTTGATTCCCTGATCCGCTCAACGGCCTTTATGACGTCCTTCGGCGTCCTATCGTATTTGAACGAGCTCTGAATTGTGAAAGTCTGGACGCTTGGGTATTCGGCTAGAACCCCATCGACGTTCTCCGGCGTAAAGTGCCCCCTGAAGGGCGCGCCGCCGACGCCTATTATCGGGTAGATTGAAATTCCGAGCTCTTCCTCAAGCTCCTGAAGTTCAAAGAGCGCCAGCTTGTCGTAGAGCACCGCGCTTATGAGGCCGTAGTTCATCGCAGGATCGCTCCTGGCAAGGAAAACGCGCTGACCTTCGACCTCCTTCCCGCCGAGGTACTCCCTCACGATGTCCGCCGCGCCCAATATCGCCTCCCTGCTCTCGAAGAGCGGGATGACGCTTATTTCCGGGGGATAAAACTCCCCTATCCACTCGTGGAGTTTGATGTCATGAACCCTCTTGTACTGCTTTCCGGCTATGTAGTGCCTGTAGAGCTCGTAAACCCTGTTCAGTTCCTGGGAGGAGGTTGTCATCGGAAGGATGACCTCGAATATCGGCGGAAGCTCTTCCCCGTAGAACAGCCTCGCGTAGTCCGCCGACCGGGGTATAGCCTCCAAGGTCTCGAGGAGGAGCTTCGCCTCAGCCTTCTCGACGCTGGGGTTGGGAACGCGCGGCGTCAGTCTTAGTTCCTTCCCGAGCTTTCTGCGCTTAAAGAAATAGCCGTAGCGCTCGAATAGCTTCTTGACGACGAATTCATCGACTTCTTTGCCCTCGAAGTCCCACATCTGCTCATCTATCCCCAGGACGCTGAAGGCGTAGAAAGCCCCGACGACCTCGTCCTCACCGCCCATAGTCGGACTGCCCGCGAAAAAGGGAATAAATACGTTGTCGAAGTGCTGAGTACCCATCGTTTTTAGCATTGTTTCTCCAACCAAACCGACAAAGAACCGACATAATTCAAATTTTTGGAGAAAAACTTGTATAAATGACAGGAAGCCGGAAAAAGGTTTTTAAACAGCCCGCCCTAGTTCCGCCCATGAGGGTGTACATCTTGGCGTTTCCGGAGAAGCGGTGGGAGAACTACACCCTGCCCGTTGCAGATGAGCCGGTCGTCAGGCTCACGGAGAGGAGGCTCCTCACGAGCAAGAGGATAGATGAGGTCATCACGGTGGTCAGAAAGGACAAGCTCAGGACTTATTCCCTTCACGTCTCGAATCCCCTTCCTGTTTCCGCGAGGAGCAAGATGGAGGCCCTCCTGAAAGCCCTCCCCGGGGAGCCGTTCTTTCTGGCCGAGGGCAACATGCCACTGATAATGCCCTTCCTCGTGAACTACATGACCGGACTCTTCTACGAGAACGAGCCGGAGGCGCTGATACCGGTCTGGAAGGACGGGACGGCGGAGGTTACGCATGCGGTTTACGAGCCTGACGCCCTTGCCGATGCCATTGAGGTGGCCCTGGCCGAGGGCTACCGGAATCTGAACCGGGTAACGGAGTTCCTCGACTACGAACCGCTGTCCATTGAGGAGCTGGCAAAGAGGAACCCAAAGGTGACGCTGAGCTTCTTCAGGGTAAGGAACTCCTTCGACATCAGGTTCGCGGTCGAGACCCTCAAGCGGGAAGGACAAACGTGATTGAAAATTTTTCAAGATTGTGTAGGAAAGCTTAAATAGTGTAAAGTCTATAATATATTTGAGTAGAAGTTCCGAAAGTGCTTCTACTTGGTTCGGACCATAAGGGAGAGAGTTGTTATGAAAAAAATTTTGAGCGCGGCGTTATCGTTGCTTGTGTTGTTTAGTTTAATGGCCATGATTGGCCCACCATCCGTCTCGGCCAAACCGCTGACGGGTTACAACGTACTGATTTTGAAAAATTCTGATGCCTGGGGTACGCCTGCTGTTGAGGATACCCTCACGGACATGGGGGTACCATACGACGTTATGACGAGTACTGAACTTCAGAGCAAAACATCTCAGGATCTTATAGACACATACGACATGATCGTCATTGTCAGTGACCAGAGACAGCAGTTTTACGATGAGATAGGGTCTCAGATGGACAAACTTGAGGAATATGTAAGGGCCGGAAATGTCCTTGAGATACACGCTGCCAACTGGGGATGGGGCGGCGGATTGTGGACTACACCGCTTCCCGGAGGGGTGGAGATAAGGAAGAGCTATTCAAGCCACGATTATGTACTTGCCAACAGTACAACCCTCACAAGTAGCTATGCAAGCCACGGTTACTTCGTAGGCCTTCCAGCGAATGCAGAGATAATCACCGTTCAGGCGCCTTTGGGAACCCCCGACAACACCAAGCCGAGCACAGTATTGTACTCCCTTGGGAGCGGTAAGGTCTTCGTAACGGGTCTGACCATTGAGTACAGCGTTGCAAGAATGGGATCCGACTGGGCCGCTTTCTATAAGGAAATGGTGACCCTGAACCTCGGTTATTCAACCCCGGCACCCGTCGTAAGCTCCCGGAGAGTGAGCTTTATGATGCTCAACTTCTATTACTACCGCCGCTACACGGCCCTTCTTGAAAAATACAACGCACTCTATCTCGAGGCCGTTGAGGGTGGGCTGGACAACGAGACACTCATGATGGCGCAGGGCTACAATTCAACCGCGGCGGAGTACTACACCAATGCAAGTAGATACGGACCGGTTCTTGGGAACCTGAGGAAACTCCAGATATTGCCTGATATGCGGGAAGCGGCGCTTCATCAGAAGCAGGCAGTAAAAACCCTGAAAGATGCGATGGCAGAGCCGTGATCTGCCATCACACCATTTCCACCATTTTTCTGACCGCCCATGCTACACTCACCGCCACGGTAGCCTTTAGGATATCAAACGGCACGAAGGGCAGCACCCCAAGCCTGAAAGCACTCTCAAAGTCCCCATTCATGAAGAAAGCGAGCCTGAGCCAGCCCAGGAGATAGATGACCGCGATGCCGCCCAGGGAGCCTGCGAGCATCCCCGCTTTTTTCTCCGTTTTTTCCGTTAGGTATCCTGCTATAAAAGCCGCTATTGGAAACGCGGCTATGTAGCCCCCAGTCGGCCCGTAGAGGACGGCGAAGCCGCCCTGGGGGCCCGCAAACACGGGGATCCCCACCGCACCCATGACCACGTAAGCGAGCTGGCTTAGAAAGCCGAGCCTGGCACCAAGAACGAGCCCCCCGAGGAGAACGAACAGAACCTGAAGCGTTATCGGAACCGGGCCTATAGGGATGCTTATTTGAGCACCAACCGCCGTCAGGGCGGCGAAGAGCGCCGCAAACGCCACGTCCCTATTGTTCATCCTACCACCCTCCTTTCCATCACCCGCAGGCAGACGTTAATCTTTAAAATGTTTTAGTTAACGAAACTCGATGGCCATGAGGGGACTCATCAGGGACAGCCGTGTTAAGAGGGGCATCCTGGGCATACTCCGGAGGGGTGAGAGGGTATCCGGCGACACTATGGCCGCGGAGCTGGGAGTATCCAGGGTCGCCGTATGGAAGCATGTGCGGGAGCTGACCGCCCTCGGCTACACCATAGATTCCTCCAGGAAGGGCTATATGCTCCTCTCTGAGCCCGGGGAGCCGTACCCATGGGAGCTGGACGTGAGGAGCTACTACGTTCTGAGAACGCCATCGACCATGGACGTTGCAGGGAAGCTCGCAGAGGATGGGGAGCCTGGATGGACGTTTGTCATAGCCCGGGAGCAGACATCGGGCAGGGGACGCAGGGGGAGCCGCTGGGCATCCAGGAGGGGAGGACTGTACTTCTCCGTTATCCTCAGACCGGATATGAGGCTGGCGGATGTGTCCGAACTGGTGCCCCCGACGCTCGACGCGATTGTTCGGACACTGTCCCGCTATGGAATCGAAGCGGAGTGGCGGGAATGCGGGGTCTATGTGGAGGGGAGAAAAACGGCCGGCGTGCTGGTGGAGGCTGCGGGTGAGCTGGACAGGGTGAGGTACGCCGTCATCGGGGTGGGCCTCAACGTCTCCAATCCCGTGCCGGGGGGTGCAGCCTCGGTTGCGGAGATACTCGGGGACGCACCGTCCCTTCTGGAGGTCTCGAGGGTTCTGTTCGGCGAACTCATGAGCTCACTGGGAACTTTTTTAAATCCCGGGACGGAAGTGGAAAGCGATGCTGAGGGTGGAGAACGTCTGGCACGTCTATGAGACCGGTAGGGAAGCTCTGAAGGGAGTAAGCTTCGAGATGGGGGAGGAGATAGTCGCGTTAGTTGGCCCCAACGGGAGCGGAAAAACCACCCTCGCGAAGCACCTCAACGGCCTCCTGAAGCCCACGCGGGGCAGGGTGACGGTGGACGGTATGGACACGCGCGAACACACCGTCGCCGAGCTGAGCACGAAGGTGGGTTACGTCTTTCAGAACCCCGAGCACATGTTCTTCGAGGAGAACGTGTTCCGCGAGGTTGCCTTCGGGCCGCGGAACCTCGGACTGAGTGAGGAGGAGATTGAAGAGAGGGTTCGGTGGGCGCTGAGGTTGGTCAATCTGGAGGGGTACTGGGAGAGAACACCGTACTCAATGAGCGGCGGCGAGAAGCAGAGGCTGGCGATAGCCTGCGTTCTGGCGATGAAGCCGAAGTACCTTATCCTGGACGAACCAACAACCGGACTGGACGCGAGGAGTTCCTCCAGTGTCATCGATGCCGTGAGGAAGCTCCGCTCCGAGGGGCACGGGATACTGCTCATAACCCACGATATGGACCTGGTTTTAGAGCTGGCCGAGAGGGTCCTCCTGCTGCACGACGGCAGAAAGGTCTTCGATGGCCCCGTGGAGGAGTTCTTCTCGCTTGAGCTTCATGATTTCGGACTTGAGAAGCCCGAACTTCTCAGGATAAGCGAAGGCGCGGGAGTGGGTTTCGTGAGAAGCGTTCGTGAGCTGGTCGATGCCCTGGCGGGTGGTGCGGTATGATCTATCCATTCTACACGGAGAAGAGCTCTCCACTGCACTCCCTCGACCCCAGGGTCAAGATAATCGGTACCATCGCCGGGATAGCGGCGATTATGCTGTACAACGACCCCAAAATCCTGATACCTCTCTTCTTCGCTTTCCTGCTCGTCGGAAGGCTCCTCGGCGGGGTCGAGATACGGGAGCAGATAAAGCTCCTCAAACCCCTCCTGCCGATAGTTATCATAACCCTCGTGGTATGGCCCATCATCTACGAGCCGAGGCTCAAGGGACTGCTCTTCGGTGTTTCTTTCGCCATGAGGCTGCTCACATTTGCGCTGATAACGTTCCTCCTGCTGATGACGACAACCCAGCGCGACCTAATACTAGGTTTCGTGAGGCTGGGCATGCCCTACGAGTTTGGTCTGACGATTTCGATAGCCCTCCGCTACATTCCGACACTCTACGTGCTGTCCAGAAACATAACCGATGCCCAGAGGAGCCGCGGCTGGGAAGTCGAGAAGGGGAATCTCCTCGTGAGGGCAAAGAAGATGACCGCCGTTCTCATCCCCCTGCTCGTTGCCTCCCTCAAGACCGCTCACGAGCTGAGCATAGCCCTCGAGAGCAGGGCGCTCGGGACTGGCAGGAAGAGAACGTTCCTCTACGATATCGAGATGACGGGCAGGGACTACGCGGCCACTGCGATTATATTAATCCTCTTCGGACTGGCGCTCTACGTCCGCTACGGCCTGGGACTCGGCCACGTTAGCATATACGGCTAGAGAAGGGGCTTTATCAGGGAGTCTATCGGTATCGAGTGGTCCCCAACGGCGGAGACGTAGTCGGGGGGCGCTTTCAGGACGGTCATGTTGAGCCTGTAGTGACCGCGGTAGGAGCTGGTTCTCAGAACGGCCAGCGCCTCGAATATCTCCGGCAGGTCGTAGAGGCGCCTAAACTCGCCGGGAAGGTCGAGCTCGTTGAGCTCCATGGTCGTGTGTCCCAGAACCAGGATGAGTCCCTTTCTGTCAACCAGCTTTCTAACCTCCACTACCCCCTCGGCGGAGCGGTTGAGGAGCGCAGGGAACGGAGAAACCACCACGAGGGAGCCATCCTCAACGACGTTGAGCGCTTGGAGGAGTTCCTCGATGGAGTAGACGTTGCCGGCGTACAGGTTGGAAACGTCCTCCGTGATGCGCTTCAGAACCTTAACGGAAAACGATGTCCCCGGCCCGATATGATAAACGGGACCGTTCTCAAGGGCGTTTGCAACGAGGTGGTACAGAAAAGCCGTCTCGGCCAGCTCGTCGGTTGAGATTATCCCCGCTAGGCTTCCCTCGCTGAGGCCGAAGGGGAACCCATCGAAGGGCTTCACCTCCCTGGATTGGAGCTCGGCCGGTTTGAAGAACATAGGCATCACATAGTCTAGCGCGCTGGGAATATTTATACCTTACCCAAAAAAGAGAAACTCAGAGCGCCGCGAGTGCGCCGATTGTGAATATTCCCAGGAGCGCAAGGATTACCATCACAATGCCGGCTATCACGGCTGAGAGTATCCACGCGAGGAATGCCCTGAGCCAGCCGGTGTCAAAAACCGCCTTGATGACCCACAGGTTCGTAATGAACGCCGCTATGGGGCCAAGGGGTCCCAGAACCGCTCCGACCAGAGAGCCAACGATGGCCGCCAGGATACCTCCTCCGAGTATTGCAATCATCGCCTTCCCTATCGATGCGTTTTTGATCCCGATGAGCTTCGCGGCCATCCACAGGAACAGGGCCGCTATGAAGAGCGCCAACAGGAAGCCCAGTATCATCGCGGCGCCCATACCAAAAACCATCGCAGGTCCGTACGGCATTTTATCACCCCTTACATTTTTAAAATCCCACCGTTTATCAGCTTTTCTTTTTTGTCCCCAAAAGACCTTTAAACAGGAAGGGCGACTCAGGCAGGGGGAAAGAGATGCTGGAATTACTGTGGAATGAACTGTGGGGTTTCATATACAAATACTTCTGGGAGCCGATGTTCACGAGAAGCGGCTACAACCCTGTTAACACGCTTGTGTATGCCCTCTTGCTGGGGTTTGGAGTGATATACTCATATAAGTATATAATCAAGCCCCTCAGGATAAAGGTCGATGAGAGGCTCTTCCTGGCAGTTACTCCCATGGTAATCTTCGGCTCCATGGTGAGGGCACTCGTTGACGGTGGAGTTCTTCCAAAGAACCCTCTCATACTTACTCCAGGTATATTCTTTACGGCGTTCGTTCTGATACTCCCCGCCCTCGCGGCGGACGCAAAAATGGGCACCTATCCGAAAATAACGACTGCTTGGGGGGCACTGCTGGCGCTCTGGGCCAACTACCTTTTGGTGATCAATGCCAAAAGCTGGGAGCCCTACGGGCTGACCCTCATCCACACCGCAGTCAGCTTTGCTGCAGTCTTCGCGTTCTACCGGTGGAGGCCCTTTGACAGGCTCTACCTCTACCCGGTTCTCGCCCACTACTTCGATATAGCTTCGACTGTCGTGGCCATCCACTTCTACGGCTACCGCGAGGTGCACTGGCTGGAAAACGTCCTGGTGAACCATCTGGGGGCATACTCATACTACCCGTGGATAACCCTGATACTTGTGGTGGTATACTACGGGCTCAAATACCTTGTGCCAGACGAAGAGGAGAGGCGCTTCTGGTACCTCGCAATATACATCCTCGGCCTAGGGCCGGCCATAAGGGACCCGGCCCAGCTGGTGCTTCAGATAGGAGGCTGAGCCTTCAGCCACTCCTTTTTCCTCTTCTATCCAGTCCTTTTCGGGTCTGGTTCCGCCTCCTCGGTTTTCCTTGGTCTCTCCGGCCTCTCTTGTCCCCGTAGTCCTTGCGTATCGTTCTGCCCTCTTCAATCTCCCTCTTCAGAACCTTCGCCTCCTCCTCGGCGTTCCTCACGTGGAAGACTCTCGCGATCCTCTCTATCGCCTCAAGCTTCCTCACGATGCCGTCGAGCCACGTGAAGACGTCTCCAGGATAGACTATCAGCCCGTAGACCTTTCTGAAGTGTTCTGCTATCTGGGTTGGGTGCTTACCGTTCCTCCTCAGCTCGATTATCAGATTGCTAACGCGCTCCATCGCGTAGTCGGTGCAGTCCTCCTCAGGACACATGAAGAACTCCTGGTAGAGCGTGAAGAGCCTCTCCGCCGCGTTGGGGCTGAGTTCGGGGATAACTCGATCAAGTTCATCAAGGATCGAGGCAAAGCTCGGCGAGAAGACGTTGGCGCTCAGCCTTCCCCTAACTGCCCCCTCAAGCTCCCTCTGGAGCGTTCCGCTCAGGTAAAGGTTTTCGAACGGCAAAAGCTTGACTGCTATCCACTGGGCGGGCTTCTTCCCGAGGTCCTTCCTTATGAATGACGCCTCTTTGGGCAGGAGGAAGCTCATGCTCACGGCCCTTCCGTAGGGCGTGACCTCCACAGACGGCCCCTTGAGCCGGACGAAGCCGTGCTCCTCAAGCTTTTCGAGAACCTTTTCCGCGCTCTGGTTGGCACCGAGGCACTTGGATTGAATGTCCTCGATGACGTCGAGCCGGTTGAAGACGCAGGAGTGGGCCAAGACGTTGTCCTGTTCAAGCTCGTCGCTCCATTCCACCATCACGGGCTCAATTGGAGCGGTCAAAAGCTTGAAGGCAACCTCGTCCTCGCTGCCTTCCATCTGGGCGGAATATTTTCTCCCAGGCTCAACGATGAGGTAGACCCTGCCCTTCTCGTGGTAGAGCGGCCTTCCAGCCCTCCCAAGCATCTGGTGGAACTCCCTCACGCTCAGCCACTTGTTGCCCATGGCGAGGCTCTCAAAGATGACCTGTGAAGCGGGAAAGTCAACGCCGGCTCCCAACGCCGCCGTGGTTACAACGACGTCGAGCCTTTGGGCTAAAAACTCCATCTCGGTGAGCTTCCTCTGTTTGTAGGGTAAACCGGAGTGGTAGGGCTTGGCTTTGAGGCCCTTGCTCGTGAGGTAAGCGGCAAGCTCGTGCGTCCTCTTGCGCGAGAAGGTGAAGACTATCGTCTGCCCCTTGTAGCCCTGCCGGGATTTCCTCATCGCCTCCGCCCGGCAGAGAACCACTATGTGACGCCACTTCTCGGACTCGTTTCTAGCTATGATTATGTGCCTCTCCAAATCCACCGGTCTCTCGTCGTAGAGCACCAGTTTTAACCCCAGTTCCCTGGCCAGTTCGCCGGGATTTCCGACGGTGGCGCTCAGGCCTATGAACTGGGCGCTCGGATAGAGCTTTCTCAATCTCGCGATCAGCCCGTCCAAGCGGGGCCCTCTCTCCTCGTCGTCGAGGGTGTGTATCTCGTCTATCACGATGGTTCCGACGTTTCCTATCTTCCTCCCAGCTCTGAGGAGGTAGTCTATGCCCTCGTAGGTTCCCACTATGATGTCGGCATCGATGCCTGTATCAACCACCACAAGCTCGTCCCGGGTCTTTATCCTGCTCATTCCAACCCTTATCGCCACCCTCAGCCCGAGCCTGGAGTACCTCCGCTTGAAGTCCTCGTACTTCTGGTTGGCCAGGGCGACGAGGGGAACGAGGAAGAGCATCTTCCGGCCCTTCATGGCCTTTGGGACGCCGGCCAGTTCGCCGATTAGGGTTTTTCCGCTCGCCGTGGCGGAAACTACTAGGAGGCTCTCGCCTTCAAGGAGGCCGTGCTTTACTGCCAGACTCTGAACCGGGAGGAGTTCGTTAACACCTTCCGCTTTGAGAACGGATTTAAACTTCTCGGGAAGCGGGAGCTCGTCGAGGAGAATTTTCTCAACGCGCACGTGCTTGGCCTTCAGCTCGTCCCACTTGGTTATCTCCGGATGCCTCGTCGGGTCGAAGCGGGGGTCGAAGGCGTAGAGAACCTTATCGAGGTCTCTAAACCTGTCGAGGAGCTTCTTTGCCTGGTCGAACATGGCAACGCTCCTGAACCTGAAGCGGAGCTCCCTCTTCAGCTCGTCTTCCGCACACCTCTCGCAGATGTACTCGCCATGATATTTAATGCGGTTTCCTTCGGTGAGAACGGTTACCCTGCCGTCGAGGAGGCAGAGACGGCAGAGCTCGGCCCTTTCAACCCTCTTGTTCTGGAGCCTTCTCCTGAAGTAGTCCTCCCACTCGTCGGCGTTCACCAGGACGATTCTGGCTTGGCGAAGAAGCTTCTCTATCTCTTTCGGATTGCGATACTGACTTCCCTCAAGAACCTTGAAGAGCCTCCCCTCGCGCATTATGAAGCGGTATATCCTCTCAGCCTTCAGGTTCTTCATCGCGGTGAGCTTTTCCGGCTCGTTCTCGATAAAGAATGCCTCAAGCTCGTTCTTCTTTCTCCCGGGTCTCACGACGAAGAGCATTCTCACTCCCTCGCCAAGCGATCAGCGTTTCCCCGTCTCACAGGACACCCAGTTTTCCTTGAAGGTGTCTATTATGAGCGTAACCTCCACCCGCTCCAGGTTCTTGCCGAAGAGCCGTTTGAGCCTTCCCGCGAAGGCCTTGACCTCATCCGTGTCGTGGAAGCTCGCCCTCACGAGTATCTGCCTCTCGCCGCTGCGCCGGTAGAGGCTCTGAACCTCATCCAGCTTGGCAACCCGTCTCAGAATCGGGTCGATAGTGTGGTCGTCTATGGCAAGCTTGAGCTCAAAGAACGCCTGAACGTATTCGTCGAGGAAAGCCGGGTCAATGATGGCGGAGTAGCCCTTAATTGCCCCGAGCTTCTCCAGCTTTTCTACCCTGTTCTTCACGCTGGCTGGGGATAGGCCAACCCTCTTCCCAAGCTCGGTTAGGGTTATTCTGCCCTCCTTCCGAAGGATTCTGAGTATCTCCCTGTCCTTCTCGTCTATTCCCGGCATCGGCTCCACCATCTAAAAGGGAAGGAAAAATCAGCGGGTGATCTTTATCTCCCGCATCAGCTCAAGCGGCTCGGGATTCCTCTCGAAGTACTCCCTGACCGGCTTGAGGAGTTCGATGAGGTACTCGGCGACGGCATTCTTGAGGTCGAGCGGGTGGAGCTTGCCCTCGGCAAAGTCCCTCTTGAGCTCCTCGATGGTCGTGTAGGTGACGTCGCCGCCGAACTTGGCGGGCCTGTGTATTGTGAACTCCGTCGGCTCCTCGCGGAAGATTATGTACTCGGCCCAGTCGAGGACGGGGTTGTACTTGACCTCTTTCGCTGGACAGAAGGCCTTCCTGAGCTTCTGCTTTATCTCCTCAGGAGTGTCGTGGATGAAGACCGCCGAGTAGGGTTTGCTCTTGCTCATCTTCATCTGGGTCTTCAGTTCTTTGAACTGCTCCTCGCTCTCTATCGGCCAGACCGGAGGCTCCTGAAGGCCGAGAAGGAGGTGGTGGTGCAGAGCGACCGGCTTGAGCTTCTCGCCCTTCCACTCGAGGGCGTGGTACTTGAGCTTCTGGGCCACTTCGATTGCTATCACGTGTGCCTTCCTCTGGTCCATTCCGGCGTGGGCTATGGTGACGCCCTGGTAGTAGATGTCCGCCACCTGCATCGCAGGGTAGATTAGCTTGGCGAAGTCTATGGCCTCACCCATCTGACGGCCCATGATGGTTATGGAGCGCATCATTCTCGCGAGGGTGACGTTCTTGGAGATGTCTATGACCGTCTGCCAGTAGTCGCCCTTCTCCAGTATCTCGCTCGCGAGAACGAACTCGACCTCCTCAGGGTCGCCGCCCATGACCTTTATGCTCTGCTTCATGCCCTCCTTGAAGTAGCTAAGCGCGACCTTCTGGATGACCTCGAGGTCTCCACCGAGTTTGTCGTTTATCCAGCTGTGCCAGTCCGCTAAGAAAATCTTCGTCTTGATTCCAGCCTTCTGAAGGTCGGCTATCTTTGCTCCGGCCATCAAACCGGTTCCGAGGTGAATGTAACCGCTTATCTCAAATCCGATGTAGTGCTGCATTGGAACGCCGACTTCGAGCAGGTGCCTGAGGTTCTCCGCGGTCAGGAGTTCCTCCGTTGGCTTTCTCCCGATAAGTTCCATCCTCTTTTCTATGTCCATACTCACCACCTGAAGCCTGAACGGCACAAGCCTTTAAGGGTTTTACTGAGGGCGAAAAGGAACTCACTGCAGGGCTTCAAAGTTTAACAGGGACGAAAAACTTTCCGGTTCATAAGATTTATAACTCCATCGGCCTTATATAACCCGGTGATACCATGAGGAAGGCTGCAATAATACTTGCGGTGTTTGTTTTCTTTGGTGTTTTTGGATTTGCCATGGCCAGTGCTACGACCGTCGGTGTTGACCTCGCCCACGGCGAGAGCGACAAGGGTCTGGCAGTTCTGACCGACAAGGACGGCAACGTTCTCGCTGAGGGAATGGTAAAGACCATCAGCGACGTCAGCTGGGCTTATATTGGGCCGGCCGAGAAGGCCGATGAGCTTGGAATCAAGCAGCTCGGCGATAAGATAACCTACGACGCCATCAAGGACGTGGACTTCCTTATCCTCGGCCAGCCGACCCAGGCCTTCAGCCCGGACGAGGTTCAGGCCATCGTCCAGTGGTGGAACGACGGAAACAGGATCCTCTGGGTTGCGGGCGATTCCGACTACGGTGACGGCCCGCAGAGGATCGACTTCGTGGACACCATTCTCGACGCCATCGGTGCCAACCTCAGGCTCGACCAGTGCTCCGCCGAGGACGCCACCAGCAACGCCGGTGCCGGCTACCGTGTCATAGGCCTCGTCAACCCCGACAGCGGAACCCCCGACAAGGACATGCTCACCAAGGACTTCAAGAACGGCGGCAAGGTCCTCTTCCACGGCCCGGGCGTCGTCGCCTACGTTGACGACAACGGCAACTGGCAGAGCCTCCACGGCGGAATAGCCGATGGAATATACATCATCGTGACCACCAGCGCCGACGGTCAGATCGTTGAGAACACCGACCCGGCGGCCCAGGCCTACACCGCCGGCGACACCGGTGAGTTCCCGCTCATGGCTGTCCAGCTCTTCGAGGACAAGAAGAATGTCCTCGTTGTCAGCGGCGAGACCCCCTACGGCGGCTACGAGCCCATGTGGAGCCCGACCTACCACGGCGTTGACCTCGACGGCCCGCAGTTCGTCACCAACTTCATCCACTGGGCCATCAGCGTCCAGCAGAACCTCGGCCAGACCGAGACCAGCGAGGGCGGAAGCACCTGCGGTCCGGCGGCTCTGATCGGTCTCGCCCTCATACCGCTTGCCCTCTACAGGAGGAGGAAGTGATCTCCTCCATTTTTTGCTTGTTGAACCATTAATTTTTTATTAAGTTTCTCGAACCACCCACGATTGACATAACCAGGTGATAAACATGAAGAAGCCCGTGGCAATTGGCTTTATCCTGCTTCTTGCCCTCAGCGTCGTGGCCAGCGGCTGCATAAGCGGAGGAAACGGCGATGAAACCTCCGGAATAACCCTTGTCATCGTCACCAGACACGACGCGACCATACAGTACATGGTCAAGCAGACCTTCCTCCAGAGCGATGTCGCCAAGCAGTACAACATCGAGGACATCAAGTTCATCAAGGTTCCGGAGAGCCTCTGGCCCAGCTACATAGACAAAGGAGCCGACGTTGGCTGGGGAGGCGGACCGACGCTCTTTGACGACCTCTACAAGGCCAACTACCTCGCCCCGATAACCGACGAAAAGGTTCTCGGTCTCCTCGGCAACCCGCTTCCGACCGAGCTCGCGGGAATGCCCATGGTAAGGAAGGACGATGACGGCAAAGTTTACTGGATAGCCGCCGCACTCTCCTCCTTCGGATACACCGTCAACAAGAAGCAGCTCGAGAAGTGGAACCTTCAGATACCGAACAAGTGGGAGGACATAGCGAGTGAGGACTGGGCCCTCAACCCGCCGCAGTACGGAATAGCCGACCCAACCAGGAGCACCTCCAACACTAGGATATACCAGATAATCCTCCAGGCCTTCGGCTGGGAGGAGGGCTGGCGCATCATGACCCTCATCACGGCTAACTCCAAAGTTTACCTCGCCAGCGACGCCGTCAGGGACGCCGTTATCAACGGTGAGATAGCGGCAGGAAACACCATTGACTTCTACGGTTACACCGCCATGCAGCAGAACCCCGACTGTCTCTACGTCGTCCCGAAGGGAGAGAGCATCATAAACGGCGACCCGATAGCGCTCCTCAAGAACGCCAAGCACCCTGAGGCGGCGCAGGCTTTCATCTACTGGGTTCTCACCGAGGGCCAGGCCGTCTGGATGAGCCCCGACGTGAACAGGCTCCCGATCAACCCGCAGATATTCGACATGACCATCACCAAGCCCTACGCCGACGTCATCTTCAAGGGCCAGAACGAGGGCAAGACCTACGGCGAAGCCAGGCCCGCCCTTGAGAAGGCCTACGATGACGCCATACACGCCGAGGGAATCGAGTTTGACGACAAGAGGGCCCTTGAGACCGTGAGCGCACTCCAGTACTACTTCAAGGCCACCCTCGTTGACCCGAACCAGAAGCTTCACGACGCATGGGTCGCCATAGTGCAGGCCTACAAGGACGGCAAGATAACCAAGGAGCAGTTCGAGCAGCTCAAGGACGAGCTCACCGCCCCGATACAGTTCAAGGACCCCGAGACCGGTCAGACCGTTACCTTCACCGAGGAGTACGCCAAGAAGATAAACGACAGGATCGTCAAGGACAGGAACTTCCAGGACCAGCTCGTCCAGGAGTGGCGCCAGGGTGCCATGGACAAGTACCAGAAGGTACTCGACGACCTCAACAGCATGCTTGGTTGAGTTTGATACCTCCCTGCAAATTTCCATTCTTTTTTGGCACTTTTTCAATATGAGCAAATCAACAAATTTTTGGAAATCTTTAAATAGACTCCACCTCGACCAACTCAGAGTGGCGGGTATGGTCAGAAGTAGAACGGAGGTTGATGCTCAATGAAGGTAAGCAAGTGGAGCGAGAGACTCTTTGGAACACCCCTGTTCGATCCGGTCGTCACGACTTCGTTCCTGTTCCCACTCCTGTACCTGGTGGCCTTCCTGATAATCCCAGTACTGGCAATGCTCGCGGTGGCCTTCGAGTACAACGGTCACTTCTCATTCCACTGGTTCACCAGCATACTGACGTCGGAGTACTACATCAGCTGGCCGACTGGGGAGTTCTCCAGACTGGTCACCCTGCCCAACGGGGAGCAGATCTACTACGTCCAGGGCGTTGACTTCGGAGTGATACTCAACTCCATAATAGTCTCCCTGAGCGTCATGATCCTGACCACGATACTCGGAACGGTCTTCGCCTTCGTCATGGCGCGCTACGACTTCCCGGGCAAGAATATCGTGAGGATACTCCTCTTCGTGCCGCTCCTCGTTACGCCCTTCGTCAACGTCTTCATCGTCAAGAAGATGTTCCTTCCCAACGGTCTGATAAACTGGCTGTTCTACGATATCCTTCACGTATTCCCGCACAGAATCGTTATCGACGGTCTCGTGGGTGTCATAGTCGCCCAGGCGATGACCTACTACCCGATAGTTTACCTCAACGCCTACGCGAGCTTCATCAACATCGACCCCACCCTCGAGGAGCAGGCCGAGAACCTCGGAAGCAGGGGGTTCCACCTCTTCAGAACCGTTACATTCCCGCTTGCCCTCCCGGGAATCGCGGCGGGAGCCACTCTCGTTGGAATCTTCAGCCTTGAGGACCTCGCCGCGCCGATAGTCTTCCAGGGCAACCCGCTCGCCAGGAAGCTCATGTCCTTCCAGATCTACAGCGCCTTCACCAGCGGTTTCAACGTTGGAAGCCCACAGCTCGCCGCCCTCGCGCTCATAATGCTCACCATCGCCATTCTGATGTTCCTAGGCATCAGAAAGTACGTCAGCCTGCGCCAGTACGCCATGCTCAGCAAGGGCGGAAGGTGGAAGCCGCGCGTGGCCAAGCCCAAGGGCTGGCAGGCGGCCCTCATCTACCTCGTCGTCCTTCCGATGCTCCTCATCTCGATATTCCCACAGATCGGTGTCGTGCTCCTCGCCTTCAGCGAGAGCTGGGTCGGAACCTGGCCGGAGGGCTTTACCACCGCGCACATCCAGAGCATTATAACCCAGCCGGACATTGAACGCGTTATCATGAACAGCATCATGTATTCCACCGCCGCAATAATCGTCATCCTCCTCCTGTCGCTCACCGCCTCCTACGCCTCCAGCAGGTTCAAGAAGAGTCAGCTCGGGCCCGTTCTCGACAGCCTCTCAACGATACCCATAGCCGTTCCGGGTATCGTCATAGCAATGAGCTACTTTTTCTTCTTCGCCAAGGTGTTCCCGGACACGCCCCTCGACCCCACGAACCTGCTCGGTTTCAACCCTGCGATGGTTCTCGTGCTGGCGTACTCAATCAGGCGTCTGCCCTTCGCAGCGCGCTCCATATCGGCCGGAATCCAGCAGGTTCACGTGTCCCTCGAGGAGGCGGCGCTCAACCTCGGCGCAGGAAGGTGGAAGGCACTGACGGGAATTCTGATACCCCTGATACTCCTGAACCTGCTTGGAGGAGCCATGCTGAGCTTCGTCTACTGTATGAGCGAGACCAGCGTCGGCATCACCCTCGGTTCCATCAACCCAGAGTACTACCCGATAACCGCCAGGATGGTCGAGCTCATGACGAGCGCCGTCGGAAGCGCCAACCTCGCGGCCGCGCTCGGTGTCTTCCTCATGACTGTTCAGATCATAGCCATAGTCCTTGCCAACGTGATAACCAAGCAGAGGTACTCATTCATAGGTCTCACCTGAGGTGGTTGGGATGGTTGACGTCAAGCTTGAGAACATCGTCAAAACCTTCGGAGAAACGGTTGCCCTTAAGGGGATAGACCTTCATATAAAGGCCGGGGAGCTCTTCACCCTGCTCGGACCGAGCGGGTGTGGAAAGTCCACGACGCTGAGGATAATAGCGGGTCTGGACTTCCCGGACAGCGGCACAATACACTTCGGCGACGAGGAGGTCACCTACCTCCCGTCCAGCAAGCGCGGTGCGGTGCTCGTCTTCCAGAACTACGCCCTGTGGCCCCACATGACGGTCTTCGACAACGTCGCCTACGGACTCAAGCTCAAGAAGCTCTCGAAGGACGAGATAAAGAAGAAGGTCGAGTGGGCCCTCGAACTCGTCAAGCTCGAGGGCTTCGCGGACCGCTACCCGACCCAGCTTTCCGGAGGTCAGCAGCAGCGTGTCGCAATAGCAAGGGCACTCGTCGTCGAGCCCAAGGTTCTCCTCCTGGACGAGCCGCTGAGCAACCTCGACGCCAAGCTCAGGCTTGAGATGCGCTCCGAGATAAGGAGAATCCAGCGCGAGCTCGGCATCACCGTCATCTACGTCACCCACGATCAGGAGGAGGCCATGGCAATAAGCGACAGGATTGCCGTCATGAACGTCGGAACCGTCGAGCAGGTGGGAACACCGAAGGAGATATACGAGACTCCGAGGACGGAGTTCGTTGCCAGCTTCATGGGCAAGACCAACGTCATCCCGGCCAAGGTTGTCGAGAGGAACGGCGACCGCGTTTCCGTCGAGTTCGAAGGAATACGGCTGGATGGCCTCCACTATACTGACAAGAGCGACGACGTCGTCATAGTCATCAGGCCCGAGAGGATAAAGCTCAAGCCTGTCGAGAATGCGGTCTCATTCACCGGGACCGTTGACCTCATCGAGTACTACGGCTTCTTCATTGAGGTCGTTGGCCTCTTCGGGGACACCAGGATCATCGCCAGAACCATCAGCGACAGGGAGATAGCCGGACTCAGGCCGCTCCAGCAGGTGACGTTCTACGTCGAGAGGGACGACATCATCGTCCTCCCGAAGCAGCAGCTTTAAACCCCTTTTCCCATTTCATTTAGGTGGTCGCATGCGTGGATTTTTGGAGTTCCTCAACGAGGGGCAGGTCTACGAGGTTCTGCTCGTCACGAGATCAAATGCCGCCCCGGTGGGCGTTGTAAGGGGCGGAAACCGGCTGTTTTTCAAGCTCTTTGGTGGAAAAAGTGCGAAGGAGCTGAGGGAGCACCCACACGCGTCGGTTCAGGTGACCAACGACGTTGAGCTGATCGTAAAGCTCGCCCTCAACCTGCCGGTGGAGCTTGAGTTCGAGGACAGGGGGGCGCACAGGTGGATACGGGGACTCCCGGGGGTTTACGGACCGGTCATGTTCACCGAGGAAGTCCACGAGGACAATCTGGGGAAAACCTCCGTTTTGAGGTGTTCGCTGGAGCCGGAGGGAATCATCGATGGAAGACTGCCCCCCAAACCGCCGAGCAGGGCTGACTGGCACCTCCTGGAGATGGCCGTGGACTTCACCAGGCTGGGGGTGGCCCTGAGGAACGGGAAGATGGAGGCTGCCAAGAAGCTGCGCGGAAGGATAGTCGAGAACTATTCATCCTACCTGCGGTTCGGGGGGAGCTCGGAGCTGGCAGAGATTATAAGAGCGGCACTGGACGAAAGTGAGTAAAGGAGCGCCCCTCAGACAAGGGAAAGCTTATAACCGATTTATTTCAGCTTTTCTTGGTGATACCATGAAGGCAGGCAGGCTTATGGCGCTTTTGGTGGCCCTGCTTACCATAGCGGCGGCCCCAGTGGGCACCGTCTGGGCCGCTTCAAGCAGCAGCGTGACACCGGGAGAGATCCTCGTTCAGCCGCTCCCGGGAGTTCCAGCGATAGGAAAGCCCGGAGACATAGTTGAAATACACCCCGTCGAGGGAGTTGCCATAGATTCCCTTCAGATAGTCTCCATACTTCATGGGCCCTACGACCTCCAGATAGTGGGCACGGAGAACGGCGTCATCAAGGCCAAGATACCGGAGGACGCGGTTCCGGACGTCTACTTCCTCGTCGTCAAGAGCGACAGGGGCGAGGTCACGATACCCAACGGCGTGTGGGTCATGAAGGACGCCCCAACGGTTCTCAGGATAGCCCACGGCAGCGACCTTCACGTCACCAGCGGCTCCAAGATGGGATTCGTCTGCGGGGACTACTTCCAGAAGAGCATTCCCGAGATACTCCAGTACTGCGACCACCCCTACGCGATGCACAGCTACACCGCCGCCGACAGCTTCATGACGTACTACGCCATGACTGGCCTGCAGAGTGAGAACGTCATCAACCTCATAATCAGCACGGGCGACGACGTCGATACCAACGGCGACAGCGAGGGCTACAAGATGTTCGACGAGGCAATACTCCACGGAACCGCGGCAGGAACTCCGCTCATAAGCATAAAGGGCAACCACGACCACCCGCCGACCTACTACAACAAGTACGTTGGCCCCAGGTACTTCTACGAGGTCATCGGGGACTTCATCATCATAGGCCTCGACAGCAGGGGCGAGGAGAGGCACCCCGAGCTTGAGCAGCTCCAGTGGATGGAGGAGGTCCTCAAGAGCCACCCTGACAAGGTACCGATAGTCCTCGTCCACCACCCGTTCTGGTACAGCACCCCTGACGGCAAGTGGGGCGGAACCATAAAGGGTTACACCGCCTTTGACGACGGCGACTGGCAGGCTCTGACCGGTTTCATAAGCTGGGACTGGGAGGGCAAGAACGGCGAGTACGACGAGATAGCCAGAACCTTCCTCCAGCTCGTCGAGAAGTACAACGTCAGGCTCGTCCTTGCCGGACACATCCACAAGGACAAGCCGGTTCTCTACATCGACAAGGAGGGCAACGAACACTGGTTCTACACCGTCACCACCACCGGCGCCCCGGACAAGACCAGCAACCCGCCGAGCCAGGCCGACCAGAGCAGGGGCTACACCACTCCGAGCTGGTACGGCTCGCAGGTCATCTACGTCTATGAAAACGGCACCGTGAAGTTCCCGCTCGCGGGGGACGTCCTTCACGAGGGCATAAGCTCCCTCCCGATACCGCAAAAGTTCATCGTTTACAGGCAGAACGGTGAAGACGGAACCGCCGTCAAGTTCGTGAACGAGCTTGACAATGCAGTCAGCGGCCCCTTCGTCCTCGAGATACCCGAAGGGGCCAAGGTGGATCCGGAGCACACCAACATAACCTACACCGTCCTCGGCGAGAGGGAGATTGGCGGTACCCAATACATGCTCCTCAACGTCACCGTCCCAACCGGCGTCAGCCAGATAACCGTCGTCAAGAGCACGGATGCCCAGGCACCCGAGGTTAAGATAGGCTACCTCATGCCCAGCAAGCCCAAGCCGGGACAGAGGTTCAAGGTCTACGTCACCGCCAACGACAACGTCGGAATCAGGGACATGAAGGTGCAGATAATCAGCGACGGCAAGGTTCTGGCAGAGTACCCGGCGTTCTCGATGAAGCCGACAGAGGTCGAGGCCACCTACTACACCGAGATCCCGGGCGTTGATGCAAACGAGTTCACTATCAAGGTGATCGCGACCGACTTCTACAGCAACACCGGCGAGACCACCTACACCGTCGGCGGAAGCACTAGCACCAGCAGCCCGAGCCAGACGACCACTGAGAGCGGGGGAAGCACCTGCGGCCCGGCCTTCATCGTGGGCCTCGCACTCCTCCCGGTTCTCCTCAGTAGGAGGAAGTGACCCCCTTCCCTTTTCTAATATTTCCATCGCGCCAGCCGCACTCCCCAGGGAAGAGTTTTTAAACCGTCCCCATAAGCCCCCCATGGTGATGAAGGTGAAGTTCAAAGGCAAAGCCTTCGGGAACATTGTGAGGATGGAGTTCGACATTCTCACGCTCAGCGAGCTTAAAATAGACGACCTGCGAGACTTTGACGTTGATTCCATCAAGATAGAGCTCAAGCCCACCTCATCCGGCATACGGGTCACCGGCATATGGGAGGGTACCGTCGAGGAAGCCGGAGAGGGAATAAAGAAGGCCCTCCTTGAGAGCTACAAACTCCGTGAGAGGATTCTCAACAGGATAAAGAGCAAGACGGAGGCAATAAGGAGCACCATGCGCCAGCTCGGCTTCACGGAGGAAGTGGAGGGCTACGGGAGTGCGCTGCGCTTCGTCAAGAAGGTCGGCGCCTACGACATAGTCGTCGTCGCCTCAACGACGGACGACGTTGTCAGGGTCGAGGTCTACGGCAACGACAAGAAGATCATCAGCCCGGAGCTGGAGAGCATCTTTGAGGACGTCGAGGTGGAGGAGCTGGAGATATACGACTTCGAGGACGACAAGGAGGAGCGGCTCGTTATAAACCTCGAAATACCGAAGAACGAAGAAAAGCCCGAGAGAAAGATAATGGAAGCCATCAGGATGATAGAAAGCATGCTGATGGCCTGATCACTTGTATCTGCTGTCCAGCTGAAGCTGCTTCAGCTTTGCCGTTATTCCCTTTGTCGGCGCCCTGTCTTCATTTATTATCTTCCCGGTTCTTGTGTCTATTCTCGCGTAGTAGAGGGTCTCCTTCCCTGCCACCTTGATGTGGACGTAGCCCCTCTCCTCGTAGAGGACGAGGCGCTCCACCGCTGGCCGTTCTTCCTTGTATTTCTCCCTCACATGCGCGAGGTATGACTCCTTTATCGCCATCTCTGTGAAGCGGACGTCGCTCTTCAGAACCTCTCCCGTGGTTCTGTGAAGGACGAACCTTCCAACCTTCGTTCTTCCGGCGAATTCGACCTCCCAGTTCTCGTTGAGCGTCACGGACCTTACCATGGCCTCCTCGTCTATCTCCTTCGCGGCCTCGACGGCCATCCTTTCGGCGAGGTCCCTTCTCAGAACACGGTCCGCCTCCTCGATGAGCTTGCCGTCCCTGCTGACCCTGACGGTTACCATGTGGCGGTCGTTCTCGGCGGTAACGGTGTATTCGGTTTCGGTACCCTCAACGGATTTTATCTCAAAGTCAGGATACTTCTCGGAGACTATCTCCTTCGCCCTGTCGGGCGTCACCTCGACGAGGTAGTCGAGGACGTCCCCCGTCGAGCCGTCCACCTTCACGACGGCCTTTCCATCGGCGCTCTCAAGAACCAGCTCCAGGTATTTGTGCTCCAGCACACGGTATGATTCCATGGCCAGGTCTCTCAGCGGAAAGTTGCCCTCTATGACAGTCCTGGCGTTTTCGAAGGCGTCTTCGGGTGATGGGAGCCTCCTGGCCTCCTCGTAGCTGCCGTCGGTGAGATCGACGCTGACAACGACCACACCTGCATCAAGGAGTATGTCCGCGATGGCGGCTTTCTTGCCCTTCTCGAGGTTGATGACCCTGCCCTGAGGATAGGCGTTTCTCAGGAGTTCACTGAGGGCATCGTCGCTCATGAGAACCTCCATCCCAAGAAGCCTGCCGGTGTAGCCGTTGAACTGAGCCTCAAATGAGAAGCGCCCCGTCTTCCCCGATATCTTGACCTTTCCGTTTGTCCTCTTGAGCTCATACTCACTGATTTCCTCCCCCGTCTGCTTCCGAACGATGTCTCGGACCCTCTCAACGAAGTAGTCATCCGGCAGGGGGTTCATCTCGAAGGTTACCTCTCCGCGCTCCAGATCGACCCTGGCCCCGGCCAGGTTTTCACCCACCCGGACCTCGAGTCTGGCCTCTTTGGGAACGTAGACCTTCTTCCTCTCGTGGATGGTCACCCTGCTCTCGGGAACGCCGAGCTCTTTTGCGGCGACGGCTTTAAGGACAAAGACCGCCTCGCTTGGACTTATGGGAACCTCCACCTCCCGCTCCGTGGCGCGGATAATCGAGCCATCGTTTAGGAGGGCCTTGGTTACGGGAACGCTCAGGTCCTTGTCCTGCGTTGCCCTGAGGACTATACGATCCTCTGAAAACACCACCGCCCTGTCCTTCTCCCCATCCCCTTCGACGGACCAGGAGAATATGTACGCACTGGACAGGGAGACCGCGATGGATTCAAGCTTCACCTCCCCCGGCTTCACGGGGTATTTGGAAGCCGCGAACGATGCCACCTTCCTCAGCACGGCCTCGGGTGAAAAGTCATGGAGAAGCGGGGCATCGAGCTCGAACTCTTCCAGGGGGCCTTTTTCTTCTCCCGCCTCCCTCTCAGCCTTAAGCCGCTCCACAAGATCGGCGGGCGGTTTCATCCGGTAGTTGTTGAACAGGGAGGCGAGCTTCTCGCCGTCCCATGGAACCACCCTTCCTCGGTGCTCCCGGGATATCAGAACCTTGGCGTCCTTCGTGAATCCTGCGGGGGATATCAGTATTCCCTTATCCGCCTTGTATTTGTTTACCAGGTCCGCAAAGACGTTGACGTCCCTTGAAGAGGCCAGCCCCTTGGGGTGAATCGCCAGAACAACCTTCTCGATCCCCGCTATGGGGTCGTCCCTTATTGCCACGACGTCTATTCCCCACTCCTTCCTGCCCGCCACCCTCTCGTAGTCCCTGAAGCCCATTCTCTTCAGCAGCTCGATTACGTCTCCAACAAGCGTTTCCCTGGGTGCCAGCCTTATTAAATCCGGGGTCCACGGCATCAGTCTCACCCATGAAAGTGAAGTCCATTATCACGGTTCTTTCGTCCTTATTTTATAAATCTCTTTCCCCGGAGGCGCTGTTATCACCGCAGGTGTTCAAAATAAGTTTTTAACCCCGCCGATTTAACACCCACGCGGTGATGGAATGTTCAGGCTCATCGACTTTGAGTATCACGGAAAAACCGTCTTTCTGAGGGCAGACCTAAATTCACCGGTCACTGACGGGAAGATAATCAGCGACGCCCGCTTCAGGGCAGTTCTCCCGACGATAATATACCTCCTCGAACACGGGGCCAAACTAGTCATAGGAACGCACCAGAGCAAGCCATACAAGGGGGACTACATCACCACGGAGGGGCACGCCGAGATACTGAGCGGGTTACTCGGCCAGGAAGTGGAGTACGTTGAGGACATCTTCGGAAAATATGCCCGCGAGAGGATACGGGCCCTAAAGCCCGGCGAGGCCATCGTCCTTGAGAACCTCCGCTTTGCTGCGGAGGAGGTCAAATACAAGCCGATTGAAGATTGCGAGAAGACGTTTTTCGTGAGAAAACTCGCACCCCTGATCGATTACGTCGTGAACGATGCCTTCGCGGCGACCCACCGCTCCCAGCCTTCCCTGGTCGGCTTCGCAAGGCTGAAGCCCATGATAATGGGTTTCCTCATGGAGAAGGAGGTTCAGGCACTCACAAGGGCATACGAGACCCAGGAGAAGCCGAGGGTCTACGTGCTCGGCGGTGCGAAGGTTGACGACTCCCTCCGCGTGGCGGAGAACGTACTGAGGAACGGCAGGGCTGAGGTTATACTCACCGGCGGGCTGGTCGGTCACGTGTTCACCCTCGCCAAGGGCTTCCACCTTGGCGACTCTAACCTCGAGTTTATGGAGAAAAAGGGCCTTCTCGAACTGGTGGACTGGGCCGAGGAGATACTCAACGAGTTCTACCCCTACGTGAGAACCCCCGTTGATTTTGCCGTTGATTACAAGGGGGAGCGCGTCGAGGTTGACCTGCTGAGCGAGGAGAAATGGCTGTTCGACGAACACCCGATACTCGACATAGGCTCGAGGACCGTTGAGAAGTACCGCGAGGTGCTCAGGGAGGCGAAGATAATAGTCGCCAACGGACCGATGGGCGTCTTCGAGCGCGAGGAGTTCGCGGTAGGTACGGTCGGCGTCTTCAGGGCGATAGGGGAGAGCCCGGCCTTCAGCATAGTCGGGGGCGGCCACTCGATAGCGAGCATATACCAGCACAATATAACCGGCATAAGCCACGTCTCCACCGGAGGCGGCGCGATGCTGAGCTTCTTCGCCGGTGAAAAGCTCCCCGTCCTGGAGGCATTCAGGATAAGCTACGAGAGGTTCAGGGAAAGGGCCTCGGTTTAATCCTTTTTCGTTCTCTCGTAGAGATTTTGATACACCTTTCTGAACTGGAGGATCATGACGATGGCGTAAACCACGGAAAAGGACTTCAGGGGAAAGTGACCGTTGGAAAGGTGGTTCAGGAGTGCAATGACGCCAATAACGGCAACGTAAGTGACGAGGACGTTCAGAAAAGCGGCCCTCGTTGAGCCTATCCTGTAGGCAAGCCACACCCAGAGGGAAGCGTCGAGCCGGAAGAACCACACGAGCTTCAACGGTTCCCGGGGATTAACTTCAACCGAATAGGCGTCTTCCTCAAGGTTTTTCCTGAAGAAACGGGACAGAACCCCCGTTAGCACCAGGGCCAGTAGCGACAGAAGGACGAGAGCCAGGGAGTCAAGCACGGCCCCGGCTGCCAGGAAAATCATGGAGAAGGTGAAGGTTAGGTAAACGATGAGCGAGTTCCCTGAAAGCCGACCATTTTTGAAGAGGCAAGCCGGATAGATGCCAAAGTACGGGACTGCCACCAGGAGCAGAATGACTGAGAGGGCTACCCTGTCCATTCCGCATCGAGGTTTTTAGAACCTGGAAAATTAAAAAGATTTCGATTGAAAAGAGAAATAACGGAGTGTGTCTCTCAGTCTATCGTAGCCTTCCTGAAGCCAAGCGCGGCAATTCCGGCGAACAGCGCCGCCAGACCAATGAGCACGACCCAGTCCGTGACGATTCCAAAGGTCGGCTCGACTCCGGCCAGGTAATACCTGGAACCGTCGACCGCATAGGTCAGCGGGTTTACCTTGGCCAGCCACTGCATCCACTCCGGCATCGTGCTTGTCGGGTAGAAGGCACCGCTGAGGAAGGTCATGGGGAGCATTATCATGGTCACTATCATCTGGAAGCCTTCCATGCTGGTCATCTTGAGTGCTATCGCTACTCCCATGCCTGCTATGGCAATTCCAACGAGGAAGCTCATGCCAAGCGCGGGAAGGATTCCGCTCACGTTGAGGTCGGCCAGGAAAAAGCTGAGCGCGAGGATTATGACGCCCTGTATCATGGCCATGAGTGCTCCCCCGGTGATTCTGCCGAGTATGGCCTCTGTTCTGCTCGCGGGGGCGACGAGAATCTCCTTCAGGAAGCCGAACTGCTTGTCCCAGATGAGCGTTATGCCCTGCATGAAGCTCATGTTGAAGACCGTCATGGCTATTATTCCCGGCACGAGGTAGGTCATGTAGTCAACGCCGCCGAAGATGGACGCCGCGGCGGGGTTGTTGAAGACACCGCTCCAGCCCTTTCCGAAGAATATGAGCCAGATGAGCGGGTTGATGAGGCTTCCGATGACCCTCGCACGGGAGCGGGAAAAGCGCTTCAGCTCGCGGTATATCATGGTGAAAAAGACCTGCATGCCATCACCTCCTCATCCTGGCCCTCATTATCATTTTCGCCACGTTCCCCTCGCCGCCTTCCTCCCTGATTTCTCTGCCCGTTAGGTGCAGGAAGACGTCGTTGAGGGTGGGCCTGTGGTAGGTGACCTCGAGAATCCGGACGCCGGTTTCCTTCGCCAGTTCAAAGAGCTCCGGCAGAGCCTCAGCAGCGTTGTCCACGTCGAGCCGTATCCGCCCGTCCGGGAGCATCTTGCAGCCTTTGATGAAATCCGCCTTGAGGCACTTGAGTTCCTCCCTTGCCTGGAGCTTCAGGTAGATTATGTCGCTGCCCACGAGTTTCTTGAGCTCCTCGGCGGTGCCCTCCGCGATTATCTCACCGTGGTCCATTATGGCTATCCTGTCGGCTAACTGCTCGGCCTCGTCCATGTAGTGCGTCGTGAGGAAGATGGTCATGTTGTGCTCCTCCTTCATGGCCCTTATGTAGTCCCAGATGTGCGCCCTCGTCTGCGGGTCGAGGCCTATCGTCGGCTCGTCGAGGAACAGTATTTCAGGCTCGTGGAGAAGGGAGCGCGCTATCTCAAGCCTCCTCTGCATTCCGCCGGAGAAGAACTTAACGGGCCTGTCCTTGAACTCCCAGAGCTCAACGAACTTGAGGAGGCGTTCTATCTTCTCCTTCAGCTCATTTCCGCTCAGACCGTATATCCTGCCGTGGATGAGCATGTTCTCGTAGGCGGTAAGTTCCCTATCAACGCTCGGATCCTGAAAGACTATCCCTATCTTCCTCCTAACCGCTATTGGTTCCCTTGCAACGTCGTGGCCCGCAACTATGGCCTTTCCGGCCGTCGGCTTCAACAGTGTCGTGAGGACGTGGACGGTTGTGGTCTTTCCTGCCCCGTTGGGGCCCAGAAAGGCAAATATCTCGCCCCGCCTCACATTGAACGATATCCCTCTAACGGCTTCAAAGTCTCCGTACTTCTTCACGAGATTATCAACCTCAATCGCGTTCATACCTTTCACCTCCAAGAAGAATCAGCCTCAGCTCCCTCGCGCAGCCGGTGAAGAGCCTCCTAACCATCTCCCTCTGCTCCTCCGTCAGTTCGTCCACGGACTCAAAGAGCTCCTTGAAGGCTGTCCTAAGCTCGTCGCCTCCCAGCTCAAGAAACGCCTTGTAGGCGCGCATTCTGCGCTTTGCCTCGGCGAGATCCTCAGCGTGCTCCGCGAGGTAGTCCAGCCCCTTCTCGGTGATCACGTAGGTCTTTTTCTCCCTCTCACCCTTGCTGGCCACCTCAATCAGGCCGCTTCTCCGCAGGGACGCGAGGATAGGATAGACCGTCCCCGCGCTCAGCTTCATGCCGTATCTCTCTTCCAGCTCTGCCATTATCCCGTAGCCGTGCATCGGCTCCCGGAGGAGGTCGAGGATAAGTACCTTCATGTGACCACGAAAATTGGGGCGCTCCATTTGCTTCACCGATATATCGTTCGATATGTCATCCTTATAAACCTTCCCTTCGAAACGCTTATCATCCATGCATGCAGAACAGGGTGATACCATGAGGGCCGTTCTAAAGCCCCTCTTCGAGGCCGAGCTGCCGGCCGATTTCAGCGAGGTCATAAAGGGCAAGCTTATGGGGAAGGAACTCAGAACGGGTGAGGAAATCGAAGTCGAGCTCCTCGGAAAGTCCCTTCGCTTCAAGGTCGTCCTGGCGGAGCCCTCGCCGCTGAAGGTGGGCAAAAGCACGAGGATAGAGTTCTCGCAGGGCGAGGTTGAAGTCGTTGATTTTGAGTTCGAGGGGCCAGTGAGTGAGGTAATCCCCTTTGAGAAGGGATTCGTCATCGCCTTCGAGAGGGAGGTTCTGATTCTGAACCACAACGGGCAAAAGATTTATAGCGATGAGTTCGATGACCTAAAGGCAGTTAGGGTCTCCAAAAACTCGGTGGTGATAATCTATGGGGAAAACAAAATCAGGCTCGTTAAGCCTTGAAAGGTTCACCTTCGATGAAAGCTGGGAGGAAAAGAAGAAGCGTGCGGAGAAAATCGTCGAGATTCTGATGGAGACACATCCGAGGGAGAAGCTCCTTATCGGTGACCCCTACAGAACGCTGGTACACTGCATAATCTCACAGCGCATGAGGGACGAGGTGACGTACAGGGTTTGGGAGGAGCTGTTCGAGAAGTACCGCGACATCGAGACGATAGCAAATATACCAGTCGAGGAGATGCAGCGCTTCCTGCGGGAGAACGGGGTCGGCCTCTGGAAGACCAAGGGCGAGTGGATAGTGAAGGCTTCACAGATAATCCTAGAGGAACACGACGGAAAGGTTCCCGACGACATCAGGGAACTCATGAAGCTCCCGGGAATCGGGAGGAAGTGCGCCAACATAGTTCTCGCGTACGGCTTCGGCAGGCAGGCTATACCCGTTGACACCCACGTCAACAGGATAAGCAAGCGCCTCGGCCTGGCTCCGCCGAGGGTTCCTCCAGAGAAGGTCGAGGAGTACCTTGCGGAGCTGATTCCCTACGAGAAGTGGATATACGTGAACCACGCGATGGTGGACCACGGGAAGAGCATATGCAACCCGATAAGGCCGAAATGCGATTCCTGCCCGCTGAGGGAGCTGTGTCCCTACACGAAGGGACTGGTGACGGATGCGGACTTAAAGGGGCGCCGATGACGCTCCCATATTTATAACTACCAGGACTATTTTCATACCTGCCCGATAATTCCCGTTCATGAAAAGGGTTATATAGGCCTTCTTTCATAAAATAGAGCGGTGATATGCATGCAAATTGTTGAACTCGACATAAAATTGCCCTACGAAGGAAGGGGAAAGATTCTGGGCCGTTTGTATGGCACGGTTAGGGGCAGGATTCGCGACATTCACTTCTTCCCGCCCGATGCTGAGGGCATAAGCGAAATTAAGATGGAAGTGGTCGAGGACAACGCTCCAAAGCTTCTCTCCGACCTCAAAAAGATCGTCAGGAACGGAAAGATAACGTTCAAGGTTCTCTCCGAGGTCTGAGCCTCATCCCTTTATTCCCCTGTTCAGCTCCACCAGCTTTTCCCTGGCCTTCTCCAGAGAGCCGGCCTTTTCTATCGCGGTTCCGGTGACGATTATGTCGGCGCCGGCCCTCACGGCCGCCCGCGCCTGCTCCGCACTCCTTATGCCGCCGCCGACGATGAGCGGGACGTCTATGACGCGCTTCACGAGCGCTATCATCTCGGGGGGAACGGGCTGCGGCGCCCCGCTTCCGGCCTCGAGGTACACCATGCGCATTCCAAGGTACTGGCCCGCCAGGGCGTAGGCGGCGGCGATCTTGGGCTTGTGGCGCGGGATGGGCTTGGCATCGCCGATCCAGCCGACGGTCTCTCCCGGCTCGACTATGAGGTACGCCATTGGTATCGGTTCTATGCCGTAGCGCTTGACCGTGAACGCCCCCAGGGCCTGGGAGCCCGTGATGAAGAAGGGGTTGGTCGAATTGAGCAGGCTCATGAAGAATATCGAATCGGCGTACCTGCTTATCCCCCCGTGGGAGCCGGGGAACAGTATCGTCGGCAGGCTGGAGGACTCCTTTATCGCCCTCACAACGCCGTCGAGGACATCCCCCTCCGCCCCCGTCGAGCCGCCTATCATTATGGCATCTACCCCTATCTCCTCGCTCATCTTCGCTATCCTGGCGGCTTCCTCGGGCGTCACGTCATCAGGATCAAGGAGAACGAAGTGAAGCTTTTCGGTCTCAATCTTCTCGTGAATGTACGTCTCGACCTTTCCGAGCTGGAGTCTCATTTTCTCTCACCGAACCCTATAACTTCCTCCCTGCTTTTAACCCTTTTCCACTCCAGCCCGAGTCCGCTTAGAATGGCAGTGAGAGCCCCATCGGGTTCCCCTTCGAAGCGGTAGAGGTTGGTGCTGACCCTGACGTCCCCCGCGCCGAATCCCTCGACGGGCTCCCCGTACTTTGCCACCCCCAGCGAGAGCTTTTCCTCCAACCGCTCCTCACTGGGGATGAGATACGCCCTCAGGAGCTTTGCCTCCTTCAGGAGGAAGTCTATATGCCAGTGGAGCCTCTTGTTCTCGCTGAAATGCCGGGCAACGCGTTTTTCGAGGGAGTTCATCGCCGAGCCGACGTACACGTAGTGGCCCTTCCTTAGATGGAACTCCCGCCCCTTGGTTCTGACGGTTTTATCGTTTTCCAGCAGGACGACGAGAAAGTACGACCCTCTCATGGTGGGTGGATTCTACTCATCATTTATAAACCCCTGGCCCCAAAACCGAGTCTGGTGTGAAGAATGGACGAAAAGAAAACGAAGAAACCCGCGGACGACTTCGCATGGCAGGAATATGAGAGGGAGGAGTTTGAACAGACCTTCCCGGCCCTTGCGAGGGAGCTCGAGGGGGAGGGCGTTCCGATAGAGGCCTACCGCACCGGCGAGGGGGAGGAGTCCGCCGAGAGGGAGGAGATGGACTTCTCCGGCTACAACCCCACGGTTATCGATTTCCTCAGGAGATGCAGTACGGATGACGAGGCGCTTGAGATAATAAACTGGATGGAGGAGCGCGGTGAGATAACCCACGAGATGGCCAAGGAGCTCAGGATAACCTTGGTCGAGAGGGGAGTCCGGGCCTTCGGTTCCAAGAAGGAGTGGGGCTGGTACGAGCGGCACAGGAAAACATAATTCGCGCCAGTGGTACCAGAGGTGAGTTTTTGCCGAGGAAAAGGTAACTTTTTTAGCCCCCTAAAACATTCCCTAAGCGATGACGCTCAAGCTGAACCCCGAGGCCAAAGCGGTCTACCGCTCAATCCGGGAGGAGATAAGGAGGAGGTTAGTCCTCCCTGGGAGTTCTTCCATGCTGGATAGGTTTGAACCCACCTCCGATCGCGAGGAAATCCTCCGCAGGCAGACTTATTTCCGCCGAAGCCTTCCGAGGGTACGTCCGGAGTTGAAGGGGCAGATTGCCAGGGTCCGGCCAATCAAATTCCGCCGGGACTACCTCCACGACAGGATTCTGATAGTTGACGAGGGCGAGCTCGAAAGGGCACTGAACCTGGGTCTCTGCGAGGTCTCAACGAGCCTGGAGGATTCCGAAGATTATTCTCTGGTTCTCAGCACGGTTGGCTACGGCATCGACGTTGAACTTGTCCCCTCCCAGATAGCGCCGGAGCTCTACATCATGCCCCTCTGGGAGAACCGGGAAACTCTTAATGCCCTCGCCAGAATCGGCGAGCTAACCGGCGAGGGTAGTGTCGCCTCGGAAATCCTCCGAAAGCTGGACGAGCTTGGGGAGGTTATGAAAAAGCGGAAACTCCTCGACGGTCTTGAGGAGCTGGTAGCCGCGAAAGAGCGCGAGCTGAACGAGAAGATATCCGAGAAACTGGAAAAGTTCAGCCTGACTCTGAGCGGGAAGGAGCTGCTGGACTTCCTCGGCGAGCTTAAAGCCGGGAACTACGAGGCAATATTCAGACACTTCGGCGAGGTCGAGGGAGAAATCCTCGATCTGATCAATGAGGCTGAGGACGAGCTGAGCGAGAAGCTCGGTGTTGCCGTTGAGCTCTTCTCCCGGGAAGAACTGTATCCCGTGGCGGTTCCCCCGGAAAGTGTCGAAATGCTCCGTGAGGAACTGGAAAGAGAGCTTAAGGTTGAGCTGTACCTCAAGAGCCGGGAAATCCTTGAGAATGTGCGTCCCCTGCTCCCCGTTCTCCGGGAGGAGCTGGCCAGGGTTAACGAACTCGATTTCCTTCAGGCCATCAAGGAATTCACCGAGGGCTTCTCTTTCCCGGAACTTCAGAACGGTGGAATCGCGTTTATCAATGGGAGACACCTTTTCATCGAGAGTCCGCAACCTGTGAGCTACGTCGTGGGAGAAAAACCCGAAAACTTCGGCGTCCCGGACTCGGATGTTATCCACAATGAGAGAGTGGTCATACTAACAGGCGCCAACAGCGGCGGAAAGACCAGCCTTTTAGAACTTATGACCCAGATAACGGTTCTCACCCATATGGGACTTCCGGTTCCGGCGGAGAAGGCCTGGGTCGAGCCCCTCGATGAGCTGTTCTTCTTCAGAAGGAAGAGGAGTACCTACGGCGCCGGTGCTTTTGAGACGGCCCTGCGCTCCTTCGTGAGGGCGCTTAAGGGCTCCGGCAGGAAGCTCATTCTCATAGACGAGTTTGAGGCTATAACCGAACCCGGTGCGGCGGTTAGGATAATCGGCGAGCTTCTCCAAATAGCCCACGAGAAGGGCTTTTACGTTGTTATCGTGTCTCACCTTGGGGAGGACCTGAGGAAGGAACTTCCCTTTGCCAGGGTCGACGGGATAGAGGCCAGGGGCCTTGACGAAAAGCTCAACCTCATCGTCGACAGGCAACCCGTCTTTGGAAAACTTGGCAGAAGCACGCCAGAGCTGATAGTCGAGAGCCTTGCGAGGAGAAAGCGCGGGAAGGAACGGGAAATTTTCGAGAGGGTTCTGAGGGCGTTTGGACGTTCCTAACCGCATCGTGCTCCCTGGAGACGGCAGTGTGTAGGTCCCTGTGTAGGTGGTTACTAAACCTGTAGAAAGTCAGGTTATTACTCCTACACATTAGAAACATTTAAGTAGCCCCGCGACTTATTTTCCCCGGAGGGGTGTCCATGGACAAGAAAACCGCAGTGATACTGTCCCCGGTTGTGGCATTTATCTTCACGCTGGTGCCTTCCGCAGTCTTCGGCCCCCTGGCCGGACTGGTTGGAGGTGCCGTAGGGGTACTGGTGGCATTTGCGATCACGAGCAGTGTCACGAAGGAGAAGGAAATACCTCCCGATGTTATGAAATACAAGCGGGAGATAGAGGCACAGATCGACGCTATCGTCCGCATACTCGACAGGATTGCTGAGGGCGACCTCTCGGTGGAGGACGTTGAACTTACGGGGCACTTGGAGGATATCCACCACGCGATCGAGAAGATGCGCAGGAACCTCAGGGACATGGTGATAGAGATTCAGGAGGCCACGGGGGTTGTTGGAGAGCGCAGCCAGCTCGTCCGTGAAAACGTCGAGCAGATAAGTGAGGCCATCCAGCAGGTTGCCGAGGCTATCAACCAGGTGAGCATAGAGGCCCAGCGCGAGCAGGAGAACATCAACCACATGACGGAGACCATGCGCTACATCGACGAGATAGGCAAGGAGACCATAAGCACCATGGAGGACTTTGAGCGCTCCATGGGAGATGTCGTCAGCCTTGCCCGCGAGGGTGGCCAGAAGGGACAGGAGGCCGTGGGCCAGATCGAGGAGATAAGGAATATGATGCTCATGATAGAGGAGACCGTCAAGGGCGTCGCTGAGATGGGTAAGAACATCGCCAACATCACCAACGTTATCACGGGCATTGCCGAGCAGACCAACCTCCTGGCGTTAAACGCGGCAATTGAAGCCGCCCGCGCCGGCGAGGCAGGAAAAGGCTTCGCCGTCGTCGCTGAGGAGATTAGAAACCTCGCAGAGGAGAGCAAGAACGCCGCCGACGACATACGCAACATTGTGAGCCAGATTATGGAGAAGATACAGGAGAGCGTGGAGGTCACGGGCAAGAGCGTGGAAACTGTCTCCAACTCAACGGAGGTTCTCAAGGAGAGCGTTTCGTACCTCACCCACATAGCCGAACTGATGGCCGAGATGGAGGTTAAGGCCAACGAGCTCAAGAGCAAGGTGCTCGAAGAGGGCGAAAAGATAGACGAGGGCCTGCGCTTCCTGGAGAACCTCGCCGCCAGTGCAGAGGAGACAACCGCGGCGGCTGAAGAGGTCAGTGCCGCTGCGGAGGAGCAGACCTCCGCACTTGAGGAGGTCAAGGTGGCCATCACCGACTTTGAGCGGGTCGTGCAGGAGCTCGTGGAAGTTGCCAACAAGTTCAAGGTCTGATTTTTCTATCTTTTGATTGCATCTCCTACATTTTTCTCCCGAAAACTCGCCCTTTTCTCGTTCTTAAGTGGGTCGTTCCAGGCACGTTCTTCCGAGTGACTGGAAACACCCAAATATTGTAGGACCACCGATGGTGGGTCAGTCCACCCAGCTCCGCTCTCTGTATCTTCCCCTGCTCTCGATTTCTTCTATCTTCGCCTTTATTTCCTCGGCCTTCTCCTCACCCCTGACCTCGGCGTAGCCCTCCAGAACCGCCTCAAACCCCCTCTCGAACCAGGTGTAGTGGGTGCTCTCCATGGCGCGTTTGAGGAGGTGCAGGTCGACGCCCTGGGCCTCCAGGGTGGGGTCAAAGTCCGCCAGGCCAAAATCTATCAGGTAAACCTTTCCCTCCCGGAGTATCATGTTGGAGGTCGTCAGGTCACCGTGCACTATGCCCGCCTCGTGAAGCTTTCCAATCTGTCTTCCAATCTCGCGGCAGAGGAGAAGCCTTTCCTCCATTGGAACCTCCTCGAGGTGCTCCTTCAGTCTCTCCCCGCCGATGAACTCCATCGCAATTACCATGTCCCTCAGATTGACCTCGTAAACGTGGGGACAGTTCACACCGAACTCTTTGGCCCGGTGAAGAACCCTCGCCTCTCTAACCGTTCTCTCCTTCCTCAGCTTCTCATCGATCTCCCTTATGCGGTAGCGCTTTGGAATCCTGTGCTTGACGATTACCGTTTCGCCGGGAATGAGTTCCGCCCCGAAATACTCGCCGAATTCGGAGATGTATATCTTGGCCTCCGCGCCCTGCTTTATCATCCTCACCTCATCCACCCGCTCCCAGTTGTGCGCTGGGGTTTTAGGCCTTTCCCCCATTTCTAGGAGAAATTTTTGTCATTTTTCCAAAATTTATCGCGTTAATTGAAATTTTTGACCCAAAAACTTATATGCAGTGCTGACGAAGCGTTTCTGCAAAAAGGAATCTGATAGGAGGAATGTCAAATGGCACAGCTTAGCGGACAGCCGGTTGTTATTCTGCCTGAGGGGACTCAGAGGTACGTTGGTAGGGATGCTCAGAGGCTCAACATTCTCGCCGCGAGGATAATCGCGGAGACTGTTAGAACGACCCTCGGCCCGAAGGGCATGGACAAGATGCTCGTCGACAGCCTCGGTGACGTTGTTGTCACCAACGATGGAGCCACGATTCTCGACAGGATAGACCTTCAGCACCCAGCCGCGAAGATGATGGTTGAGGTTGCCAAGACCCAGGACAAGGAGGCCGGTGATGGAACCACTACCGCCGTTGTCATCGCTGGCGAGCTTCTCAGGAAGGCTGAGGAGCTCCTCGACCAGAACATCCACCCCAGCATCATCGTTAAGGGTTACACCATGGCCGCCGAGAAGGCCCAGGAGATACTCGAGGACATCGCCATAGAGGTCACCCCGGACGACGAAGAGACCCTCATGAGGATAGCCATGACCTCGATCACCGGCAAGAACGCCGAGAGCCACAAGGAGCTCTTCGCCAGACTCGCCGTTGATGCCGTCAGGCAGGTCGCCGAGAAGAAGGACGGAAAGTTCGCCGTGGACATCGACAACATCAAGATCGAGAAGAAGGCCGGCGAGAGCGTCGAGGAGAGCGAGCTCGTTCGCGGCGTCGTCATCGACAAGGAGCGCGTCCACCCCAGGATGCCGAAGAGGGTTGAGGGTGCCAAGATCGCCCTCATCAACGAGGCCCTCGAGGTCAAGAAGACCGAGACCGACGCGAAGATAAACATCACCAGCCCGGACCAGCTCATGAGCTTCCTTGAGCAGGAGGAGAAGATGCTCAAGGAGATGGTCGACCAGATCGCCGCCACCGGTGCGAACGTTCTCTTCGTCCAGAAGGGCATCGACGACCTCGCCCAGCACTACCTCGCCAAGTACGGAATCCTCGCCGTCAGGCGCGTCAAGAAGAGCGACATGGAGAAGCTCGCGAAAGCCACCGGTGCTAAGGTCGTTACCAACGTTAAGGACCTCACCGCCGAGGACCTCGGACATGCAGACCTCGTTGAGGAGCGCAAGATTGCCGGCGAGAGCATGATCTTCGTCGAGGGCTGCAAGAACCCGAAGGCCGTCACCATACTCATCCGCGGCGGCACCGAGCACGTCATCGACGAGGTTGAGCGCGCCCTTGAGGACGCCATCAAGGTTGTCAAGGACGTCATGGAAGATGGCTACGTCCTTCCGGCCGGAGGTGCTGGCGAGATAGAGCTCAGCATCAAGCTCGACGAGTACGCCAAGCAGGTTGGCGGCAAGGAGGCGCTTGCCATCGAGAACTTCGCCGAGGCCCTCAAGATAATCCCGAAGACCCTCGCCGAGAACGCCGGTCTCGACACCGTCGAGATGCTCGTCAAGGTCATCAGCGAGCACAAGAACAGGGGCAGGGCCATAGGCATCGACATCTTTGAGGGAGAGCCGGCCGACATGCTCGCCAAGGGCATCATCGAGCCGCTCCGCGTCAAGAAGCAGGCCATTAAGAGCGCCAGCGAGGCTGCCATAATGATCCTCAGGATCGACGACGTCATCGCCGCCAAGATAAGCAAGCCCGAAGGCGGCCAGGGTGGAATGCCCGGTGGTATGGGCGGAATGGGCGGCATGGACATGGGCATGTGATGCCCCCTATTCTCTTTCCTTATACTCAATCTTGTACCAACAAGGTTTTATTTTGGAATCCATCTATCCTTATGGGAGTGAGAGTTCACCGGAGGTGAGAGAATGGGGCTTGGTCTGTGGTTCAGAACTGGTCTGCTGATGGCCGTGCTGACCGGGTTACTGATGGCCATCGGCTACGCCTTTGGAGGCCCCAACGTGGCTTTCATGATGTTTCTGTTCTCAATGGTCTTCAACTTCATAACCTACTGGTACAGCGATAGAATCGTCCTGAGCTGGTACCGCGCGAGGATAGTTGACGAGTTCGAGGCCCCGGAGCTCTACGCCATAGTGAGAAAGCTCGCCGAGAACGCGGGCCTGCCGATGCCAAGGGTAGCCATAATCCCCAGCGAGACGCCCAACGCGTTCGCAACGGGCAGGGATCCGAAGCACGCGGTCGTTGCCGTGACCACGGGTCTGCTCAGAATCCTTGACAGGGATGAGCTTGAGGGTGTTATAGGCCATGAACTAACCCACATAAAGAACAGGGACATGCTCATCGGAACGTTCGCGGCGGCCCTGGCAGGTGCCATCGTCCAGCTTGCCTACTGGGCCCGGTGGATAGCCATCTTCGGCGGCTTCGGCAGGGATGAGGACGACGCCGGAAACGTTCTGACTGCGATACTCATAGCCGTCCTCGCCCCGATAGCGGCGATGCTCATACAGGCGGCCGTGAGCAGGTCGAGGGAATTCCTGGCCGATGAAGGCGGGGCGAAGATAAGCGGCAAGCCCTGGGCGCTCGCGAGCGCGCTGATGAAGATAGAGCGCGCCGTCAGCTACCGGCCGATGAGGGACGGGAACCCCGCAACGGCTCACATGTTCATAGTGAACCCGTTCAAAGGAACCAGCCTGGCGAGTCTGTTCTCGACTCACCCGCCGACGGAGAAGAGGATCGAGCGGCTCAGGAAGATGGCCGAGGAGATGGGAATCTACTTCTAAGGCCCTTTCCTTCTGTTTTTATCTTGCCTTTGCCGATAAGTGGATATTGTGAATTTCTGAAATTCTATAATTATTTAATTCTGCAATTACATCATCGACAGGCATTTAAGCGTTCGGGCGGACTCTTAAGAGGTGACGACCATGAAGGCCGTTAAAGCCACCCTTCTCTACGATGGTCTGGGCAACGTTTTGAGGGACGTCTACGTCGTTTTTGATAGAAACATCGTTGATGTGACGAAGGATAAGCCAAAGGAAGCTGAGGTAATAGCCGAGGGCGTTGTAACGCCGGCCTTCATAGACGGCCACAGCCACATAGGAATGGACCGCTACGGTGAACCCTACCAGGAGGGCGAAGCCAACGAGCAGATGGATGCTGTTCTTCCACTCGTCGATGCCCTCTACTCAATTTACATGGACGACAAGGCCTTCAAGCACTCCATCGAGTTCGGTGTGCTGTACTCCTCTGTCCTGCCGGGAAGCGGGAACATCATAGGAGGAAAGGCGGTCTTCATAAGGAACTACGGCAGGGACATAGAGGATGCCTTCATCCAGTATGCGGGCGTTAAAGCGGCATTCGGCTACAACCCGCGCTCGACGAAGGAGTGGAAGGGAACCAGACCGAGCACGAGGATGGGTGCGATAGGTATTCTCCTCAACTGGCTGATAAAGACCCAGAAGACCATAGCCCTCATCGAGAAGGGCAAGAAGGAGCCGGAGGAAGTTGAGCCCACTGTTGAAGCACTAATCCCCGTCCTCAAGGGTGAGATCCCGCTCCGCGTCCACGTACACAAGGAGGACGACATCGCGGCGCTGCTCATGATAAAGAGGAAGTTCGGGCTCAGAATAACCATCGAGCACGCTGGAGACGTTCACAGCAGGGAGACCTTCGAGAAGATTAAGGCCGAAGGCGTTCCGGTAATCTACGGTCCCTTCGACTCGCTCCCCTACAAGGTTGAGCTGAAGCACGAGGACTGGAAAAACGCCCGCTACCTGCTCGAGGTCAAACCGCTCTTCGGCCTCATGAGCGACCACCCGGTCACGCTCCAGGCGAACCTCTACCTGCAGCTCAGACACTTCATAAGGCTCGGCATGAGCAAGGCGGAAGCGATAAAGGTCATCACCCACAACAACGCGAAAATCCTCGGCGTTAACGACAGGCTCGGAAGCATCGAGAAGGGCAAGTGGGCGTCGCTCGTTGTCTGGAACGGCGATCCGTTCCACATGGAGAACTACCCGACGCACGTCTTCGCGGAGGGCGAGCTGATTCACGAGGCGGACTGGTGAGTTTTCTTTTTCCTAATTTTTAGAGAAAGAGAAGAAAGGCCTTCAGCTCACCCTAAAATCAAACCCCCTCGCGAAGGTGTAGGCCTCTCTAAGCTCTGGCCGCTCCTTGAGGAACCTGAGAATATACTGCCCGCAGTTCGAGCCGATGAGGTTCTCCCTCGTGTCGCCGACGGAGATAATGACGTCGTAGCCGAGCCTCCTCAGGTCGTCCACGAACTTCTTGTGCTTCATCGGAAGGCCAGTCCCAAGGTCAACGTCGTTGGTGAGCTTATTCTTCAGCACGCTCACCGTCGGGTTGAGGGGCGTTATCTTGATGAGGAAGTACTCCTTCGGGAAATACTCGGCTATGACTTCAGCATCGGCCTCATTCTCCCTCGCCAGGGCAAAGTTGAGCGTAATCTTCTTGCCGCCCTCGTCGTAGAAGGCCTTTCCGTACTCCGCGATTCTCTCGAAGTCCCACTTTCTGACAGGGATTATCTCGTCCCTCTGCTCCGGGCTGGTGGAGTGTATCGAGAACTGGAGCTGAAAGTTGGTGGGGAACATCTCCTTCTTAAGTTCCAGCAGTGCCTCGAAGAACTTGTCCGTCCCAATCGGGGCTATGGTCGAGAGAGACGGGTGGAAGTTCTCGTAGTGCTCGCCCAAAAGCCTCATCGCCTCTACCACGGCCATGTTGAAGCTCGGCTCGCCCATTCTCGCGAACTGCACCTTGAACTTCCTGGTTTTGGGCTTCCCGTTCCAGCGCTTCTGAATCGGGTACTCTATCTGCTCCATCAGCTCATCGACGTCGAGCTTTCCCTTGTAGAAGAAGCCTGCGTCGCACATCTTGCAGCCGACCGGACAGCCGTTGAGCGATGAGACGATGAGCACCCACTTCTCGGCCGGATTGTAGGTCGGAATCGATTCGACGAACTCCACTATGTTGCCCTTTGAGGTTTTCCCTATGTAAACGACGGCAACGTTCGGATCGCCAACCTCACTCAGTATCTCCATACCTCTCCCTCCTCCATATCACCATCGCGGTTTTGATTCCATCCGCTATCGCCAGGGCCGTCTGGCGGTAGATTCCGTTCTTAACGTCCCCAACGAGGAAAAGGTTATCGTCCTCGATGCCCTCCATAAGTTCGATGTTGGGAATCCTCCCTATGGCACCGAGCACCAGCTCAACCTCAAAGTCGCCAGCGCTCGTTCTGGCTAAAAGCTTTTGCTTCCCGCTTATAGGCTTTATTTCCCACACCTGTCCCATCAGCGTTTTGATGTTCGAGCGTCTCTTCACGAGTTCCTGGAGGTAGGGCAGGGCCTTTGGCTCGCTCCTCATGAGGATTACCACCTCATCGCTGGTCTCGCTCATGGTCAACGCGTAGTCGAAGGCCACATCGCCGCCGCCGATTATAAGAACCCGCTTGTAGTGCCTCCTCGGAACTTCAGCGACGTGGTAGATTATTCCATCGAAGGGGAGCTTTCTTGGCCTCGTTCCCGTCGCGACCACGAGGTACTTGAAGCGGTGAACCCCGCTCGCGGTTTCGACTTCAAAGAGTCCGCCGACCTTTTTAACGGCCTTGACCTCCTCGTAGATGATTTTCAAGCCATACTTTCTCACGTATTCCTCAAGGATTTCAACAACTTTCTCTCCCTTTATTCCGTCCGGGAAGAACATCGTGTTCTCGACGGAGTAGGCGTTCCTTATCAGCCCCCCGATTCTATCCCTTTCGAAAATCACGCTCTCTATCCCGTAGCGCGCCAGCTGCACCGCCGTCGCTATGCCCCCTATGCCGGCCCCGATTATCCCGACGAGAGCCATTCCAGCACCTCCCCTAAGAGCGGCGTAACCGCGAAGCCGTGAGAGAGGTTTCTAAGCGTAGCTTCGTGGAAAAACCTGTTTTGAGTCAGCGTCCCATCGACCGGAAAGACCACGTTGAAGCCCCGCACGAAGGCCTCCCTGGCGGTGGTCTCACAGCAGAGGTGCGTCATGACGCCGGTGATGACTACGGTTTCTACGTGGAGTTTTCTCAGAATGCCTTCAAGTTCGGTTCCGTAGAAGGCGTCGTAGGTTCTCTTCTCGATTACCGTCTCTGCAAAGGGCCGAAACTCGTCGAGAAGCCCATTCAGCGGGTCGTCTCTTGGCATATCGCCGCTCCACCAGCGGGTCATTATGTCGTCCCGATGGAAATGGCGGGTGAAAATTATCGGAACGCCGAGCCTCTCCGCCTCTCTGTAAAACTCCACAAGCCTTGGAACGAAGCGCGGCGCTGAAGGCAGGAACGCCCTGCTCTCCGGCCTGAGGAAGTACGCCTGAAGGTCTATCGCGAGAACGGCCGCATTCCGGAACGGCTTAACCTTCTCCCACTTCCTCGGCCTGAAGTGCCGCTCCCTCATCTCGGCTATGAATTCCTCGGTGAAGTAGTCCTCCTTCATGGTCGGAAAAAGGGAGAGTGGGCTTAAATGTCTATCCCCCGCGTCATCGCGCCGTCTATGACGACGGTGGAGCCGAGCATGTACTCCGCTTCCTCGCTCAGGAGGAACGCGATGAGCGAGCCGAGTTCTTCCCACCTCCCAGTCCTGTGGAGGGGCGTTCTGCCGAGCACTTCCCTCTCCCAGGTCTCCTCAAAGGGTTCTCCCTTCACCTCGGCGACGGCTTTGAGGTTCTCCCGTGCACCGGGTGTATCGAAGCTTCCGAGCAGAACGCTGTAGGCCCTTATCCCGCGCTTTCCGTATGTTCTCGAAACGCTCCTGGCGAGCTGAACCAGACCCGCCCGCGTTACATCTGCCAGAGCCAGCGGTGGCATCGGCTCCTTTATCGAGACCGAGTTGAGGTAAACGAGAACACCCCGGCGTTTCTTCTCAAGCCACGCCTGAGCAAGGAGGGTCGTTAGGTAACCGGGAGCGACCGTGTGAAGGGCAGAAGCCTCGATCCAATCTATATAGGTCGCCTCGTGGAGGAGGCAGGGTTCACAGCGGACGTTGCCGGCGTTCCAGACGAGGGCGTCGATTCCACCGAGGAGCTCCCATCCCTCCTTGACGAGGTTCTCCAGATCGCGCTGGTCGAAGAGGTTGACCCTAACGGAATAAACCTCACCGTAGCTCGAAAGCTCATCCAGGGCCTTCTTCAGGTTCTCCTCGCTCCGGGAGCTTATAACAACTCTCGCGTTCCTCTTCAGCAGTTCCCTTGCAACGTTGAAGCCTATACCGCGCGATGATGCCGTGACGATGACCCCTAGGCCGTCCAGATTTATCTTCACCGGCATGTGGGAGAGTTGGGGGAAGGGAATAAAACGCTTTCCCAAAACTTTATACGTCAACCTTCGAAGTGCCAACCATGACCGAGCCGAAGGATATAGTGCTTAAGGAGAGCCAGGAGGTCGAGGGCCTTCCAATCGAGGGGCCCTGGCCCGACGAGGTTTCGAGCATTGAAGAGGTTCTCGATTATTACGAGCGCATAGGTTTTCAGGCGACGCACCTCGGAAGGGCGATAGAGATCTGGCGGAAGGTAGAGGAGAAGCGTGCCAGCGGCGAGGAGGTTAGAGTTTTCCTCGGCTACACCTCCAACATAATTTCCTCCGGCCTGCGCGAGCTGGTTGCGTGGCTCGTCAAGGAAGGTAAAGTGGACGTCATCGTCACGACCGCCGGCGGAATCGAGGAGGACTTCATAAAGGCCCTGAAGCCATTCATCCTCGGTGACTGGCAGGTGAACGATGCCCTGATGCGCGAGAAGGGCATCAACAGAATCGGCAACATCTTCGTGCCCAACGACCGCTACATCGAGTTCGAGAAGTACATGATTCCATTCTTCGAGCGGGTTCTTGAGATGGAAAAGGAGCGCGGAAAGCCCTTAACCGCGAGCGAGTTCATCTACGAGATGGGTAGGTACATGGACGAGAAGCTCGGGAAGGAGAAGGAGCGCTCGGTTATTTACTGGGCCTACAAGAGGAACATCCCGATTTTCTGTCCGGCCATTACCGACGGCTCAATCGGCGACATGCTCTACTTCTTCAAAGAGGAGCGCGGGGACAGGGAGCTGGTCATAGACATAGCCAACGACATAGTCAAGCTCAACAACCTCTCCGTTACCGCCAAGGAGACGGCCTCAATAATCCTCGGAGGCTCGTTGCCAAAGCACGCAATAATCAACGCCAACCTCTTCAGGGGCGGAACCGACTACGCGATTTACGTGACGACAGCGATTCCCTGGGACGGCTCGCTGAGCGGTGCACCGCCGAGCGAAGGCGTCAGCTGGGGCAAGATAAGGGCTAAGGCTGACTACGTCGAAATCTGGGCAGATGCGACGCTCGTCTTCCCGCTGCTGGTGTGGAAGGTGATGAAGGAGTAATAGGCATTGTATTCATTCTGTTTTTTCTTTCTCGTGGAGGAGCGTTACCAGTTTCTTCTTGAGCATCAGTTAGGGCTTTGGGGTTTTGTTCTTGCTGTTGGAGCCAAACTTCGTATTTTGGGTTAGGAATATACAAGTAGTAATCTAAAAACCATAATTGAGTGCCACGTCTAAAATCTGCATATTTGAGTAATTCAACGAATTGCTCATACTGATTCTGGGAGGACTCATTTTGTATTTGGAAGTCTATAAGGCTATTCAAAGCATTAACTAAATCTCGATGTATCTGTGATTTGTTAACCAAAACTGCAAGTGTCCATATTGATATGTACTGGAACACCATGAGAATTATTACCAAGAACTTCTGATCAACTGAAAGACTCAAAAAGGATTCAAACCCGAATAATACACCCAATGCCATTCCCATTAAGACAATAGCGGCGAAAATATATCCTAGCACTAATGTCATGGGACTCTCTTTACCGAGCTCAATAAAATCTTCATTGAGGTAAGGTAGTCTCCTGGCAAGATCTAAAAAGTACTTTTCTTTTCTAAATATAAGAAGAACTAGGGCCCCAAAAAAGAGCATTGTACTAATTATATCCAAGTTCATTATGCTAGTTAAATTTTTCGAGATCACGTTGAGATGAGATGAAATGTAAATCATAGCAGATAATCCACCTAATAATCCAAATGCTGTGATACCTGGATAGATGTTCTTTCCGATGATGACTTCTGCTCTATACTCTACAACACTTCTAGGGAGTGAATCTTCATTTTCCTTGTCTCTGCTCTGCTTTTTGTTGGAGCGATATATGCTAGTTATTGTTGTCCAAATTACCCAGATTCCAAAGAGCAATTTGAATGAAATGTCCCAATATTGAAGAATGTTAAGTTGACTGGAAACATAAATTGTTGCAGCAATTGACACAAGAGTGGCAAAGAATTCGTTTCCAGTATTTATTTCACTAAGCTTAATGCTGAGTTCTCTAATTTCTTCTTTGATATCGTTTTCAAATACCCTTCCTGTTATTTTGTTCACGGCATCACCTCTTCTGTCTATTGTCGTGCACTTCGTCAGCTATAGACTAGTTAGAGTGTCTTAATTTAAAAGAATTTAACATCTTATCAGGTTATAAGGTGATTCTTAGCGACTTCTAAAATCCTCTCCTCCCCACCGGGCAGAACCAGCGGGCGCGATAAGTGCTTCCTCGCATCGGGCGGCACTTCGTAGATTTTCCTCTCCAGTTCGCGCGGGACTTCGACCGGGATGAGCTTCTTCGGCATCTTATGGCCACAGCGCTTGCACTTGAGGTAGTCGCCCTTGCTCTTCATAGTTCCACCGCACTTCGGGCACTTCGGCTTTTGGTACTCAACTCTCGGGACGAGCTTCACCGGATAGAACTTTTCGAGGTTGAGCGTCAGAACGCCGTCGTGCTCCTTAATTCCTCCCGCCGCGATAATCTCATCGCCCGGCAGGAGCTTCCTGACCCAGTTCCGGAACTTCTTGGTCGGCTCGAAGGCTGCGACGCGGATTCTTCCAGTTTCGTCCTCCAGCTCGAAGAAAACGTGCCTCCCACGCTCCCAGTAGGGGCCGGCAACCCTCCCCCTAACCACGGCGCTGTCGTAGAGCTTCAGCTCACCGATTTTCTTTGGGGTAAGGTGGTCGTCGGTGTTCTGGTTCGTCTTGTAGAGCTGGTAGAACGCAACCGGCTCCCCAAACTTAACCCGCTCGAAGGTCTGAATGACCTTTCCCCGGTCAATTCCCCTGATGCCGACGAGAACGGGGTCTTTACCATGGGGCGTTATGAGGACGCTCCTCTTGTAGGGGTCAACGTTGTCGTAGGTGAAGGGATAGCTCCAGCGGTCGGCGGCGAAAACGCTCTCCCCCTCCACTCTCCTCGGAGTTCCCCAGCTGTCCGGCTCTCTGTAAGCTAACAGCTCGTAGGTGAAGCGTTCAAGGGGATAGCCTATCGCCGCGAGGGAGCCTATTATGCCCCTACCGAGCTTGAACTTGAAGTACTCTGCCTCAACTTTCTTCGCGACCCTTTCAGCCTCCTCGATCGTAACGTGCTCCCGCAAAGCCCTCAACGAGAACTCGCGGAGCTCTTCTGGAATATCTCCTTCGAAGAACACGACGCCAGGGTTAGTATTTTCGTGCTCGAAGTCGGAGAGCCGGTCCACATAGAAGAGAACGGTATCTTTGATCTCCGGGATGACCTCTTCATCGACCTCGAAGGTCATCGCGACCGCTCCGTTGCCCCTCGTTTTGTACGGGATGTTCGGGTTGAGCCTTATCAGCCTCGGCAGGTCTATGGGCTCCGCTATCCGGGAAAGCTCGAGGTAGAGGATGGCACCGAGGTATGTGGTGCACATGCCGTTGGGTGAGTCGGTGTCGTCGATTCCGATGTGGAGGAGCATGGTTGAAGAAAAGGGGAGGGGGTTTAAAAATCAACCGCCGAAGAGCCAGAGCACCGCGTCCGGAAAGCGCCTCGACCAGTAGTACTCGTTGTGTGTGGCTCCCTCGTCCTCGATGACGAGAAGGTTTTCGCCATCAACGTAGCCTTTCTCCCTTAATACCTCCACCATCTTTCTGTTGGTTTCTACCATTTCGCTCGGATCGCTCCCCTCAAGGGTTCCCCAGTCGATGTAGATTTTCTCCGGGCCCTCCGGGGCGTTCCTCACGAAGTCGTAGATCTCCGGGTTGAACCAGAAGGCTGAACTCATGGCTCCAACGTAGCGGAAGGTCTCGGGGTATTTGAAGCCGGCGTAGATTGAGATGAGCCCTCCGAGGGAGGAGCCCATTATTCCCGTCTCGTTTGGCAGGGTTCTGTAATGGGAGTCGATGTAGGGCTTAAGCGTTTCGACGATGAAGCGGACGTAGGCGTCTCCCTCCCCGCCCCTTCCGTAGGCCTCGTTCCTCCATGGCGAGTACTCGTCTATCCTCCCCTCGCCGCCGTTGTCTATGCCGACCACTATGACGGAGAAGTTTCTCTCCCTAAAGAGGTTCTCCAGGGCCTTGTCCACCCTCCATTCGCCGGCGAAGGAGGTTGCCCGGTCAAATAGGTTCTGGCCGTCGTGCATGTAGAGGACGGGGTATCTTTTGTAGCCCCTCCCATAGTCGGGCGGCAGGTAGACCCATATCCTCCTCGTCCTGTTGAGCTGAGGTATGAACATCTTGAAAGTCGTCACGTTCCCGACTATCGTATGCGTGCCAACTCCGGTTTCCTCCACGTAATCGCGCCAGTGGTAAATCGTGAACTCGTACCTCCCGCTTTCTTCCAGCACCAGGACCCTGTTCGGAATTTCCTCGCCGTCTCTGCCCTTCTCAACGGTCTCCCACGAGCCGCGGGTGAACTTGAACTCGATCTTGGCTCCTTTCTTGAACTCCAGCGTTATCTCCCACTTCCCGTCGTCGCGCTTCCGGAGTCTGTGGTTTTCGTCACCAGGATTCCAGCCGTTGAAGTCACCTGCAATATAGACCGAGTCGTTTTCCGGCGTGTAGTCGGGGACTGAGACGATGAATGTAACCGTGACCACCCCAGAGGTTTCCGTAGCGGTGGAAGTCGTTTCATTGTCCCCCTCGAGTACTTCGGTGCTCGTTGTTCCCGTTGTTGAAGCGGAGCTCGTTGGCACCGGGGTGCTCTGGGGAGAACCGGTCGTCTCAATGGTCTGGAAAGCGGTGCTGCCGTTGGACTGTCCTGAGGTCGTCTGCGTGGTTCCGCCGCCGTTGAGGCATCCCGCGGAGAGTACGAGCATTCCCGCGAGCAGCACGACAAGGAGTCTGGTTGGACCTTCTTTTACCACCCGTTCCACCCGCCTGATAGTGGGAGGGTATCCTTATATCCTTAACCGGACTGTCAGGATTGAATAGGTGCAGTTACAACCTGAGATGGTGAAGGCCATGATTCCCAAACTCAACATCGACGAGAAGATAAAGGAAATCACCGAACCCTGGTCTCCCGTTGAGCTGATGCGGGTGAACGACTACGTCGTTAGGATGGCCCTCTTTGATGGCGAATACCACTGGCACAAGCATGAGAACGAGGACGAGCTTTTCTACGTTTACAGGGGGCGCATAGTGGTTCAGCTGAGAGGCCAGCCTGATGTGGTTCTCAACGAAGGCGAGATGACGGTCGTGCCCGGGGGGTGGAGCACTGCCCCAAGCCCTCGAACCTTCGTACGTTCTGATGTTCGAGCCTGCGGAGCTGAAGAGTGAGGGGATTGACCCGTCCTAAAGCAGGTTCTGAGAAGAAAAAATATCAAACCAAATCAAACGGATTTCCCTCTATGGGTTTTACCGTTCGTTGGACTTTCATTTATCGCATCCTGCTCCCTGAACCGCTCGTACATCAGCACATCAACAAAGCCCTCCCCCGGGACGTACTGGTGCTTCCTCCAGCGGCCGGCAAGTTTGAAGCCGTTCTTCTCAAGAACCCTTATCGATGCGATGTTTGTCTCGAAGACGTGGGCATAGACCTTCCGCAGGTTGAGCCACTCGAAGGCGTATTCGAGGGCGAGCTTTACAGCCTCGCTGGCGTAGCCGTGGCCCCAGTGCCTTCTGGCCAGGAAGTATCCCAGCTCGGCGCGCCCGTTGTGGTGGTCTATCCTGTGCAGCCCCACAAGTCCAACGAGGGAGCGCGAGGAGTTCTCCATGATCGCAAATACCTTTTCGTGCTTCTTTTCTCGCCTCAGAGCCTCGTACCACTCCAGCTCGTCCTCGTAGAAGAATATCTCCTCCGGGAAAGAGAGGTACTTCCTGACATCGCGGTCGTTGTACCAGAGCCAGACCTGCCGCAGGTCGTCCTTTAGAAGCATGCCTATCGACACGAGACTTCCCCTGAGTATGATCGGCCTCATAGCGACACCTTAACTTTATATAAGCGGCTTGCGTATTTAAGGATGATGGACAGGGAAAGGCTCATACGGACGGTTGAAGCGATACTCAGGGGCACGGGATATAAAACGGCGCGTATGGAGTTTAAGGGCTCGTGCTTTGACATAGTGGCGAGCAGGTTATTCCTCTTGCTCTTTATAAAGGTGGCCACCAACATCGATGCCGTCACTGGGGAGCAGGCGGAGGATCTGAAGAGGCTGGCCCGCTTCTTCAAGGCTTCGCCCCTAATTGTCGGCCTAAAGACGAAAAACGCCGAGCTTGAGGAGGGCGTCGTTTACGAGAGGTTTGGAATCTACGCCCTCAGACCCGAGACCCTCTACGACGTTCTTGTCGAGAACGAGATGCCGGCAATATTCGCCGAGCGCGGCGGCTTTTACGTGAGGATAAACGGCGGCCTATTGAGGAAACTGAGGGAGAAGTACGGATACTCAATAAACGAGCTGGCGCAGCTCCTCGGCGTCTCCAGAAAGAGCCTCAACAACTACGAACGCGGTGAGCAGGCTGTCTCGCTAGAGGTCGCCATCCGCCTTGAGGAGCTCTTCGACGAGCCCCTGGCGGAGCCCATCGACGTTCTCCACTCGACCGTTGAGGCCAACCTCGACGTTACCCCCGAGACACCGCTTGAGAGGGAGATATTCGACCGCCTCAAGGAGCTGGGCCTCGGCGTTGTCAAGGTCAAGAAGGCCCCCTTCAACGCTGTGTCGAGGGAGGATGAGTTCAGGATTCTGACTGGCATAGACGAGCGCAAGACCCGCTCCACAGTCAAGCGCGCCGAGATGGTGGCGGAGGTTGGCAGGATAATAAACAGCGACGGTATATTCATACTCGAGAAGACCAGAACCGAGGTCGTGGGGGAGGTTCCCCTTATCCCGAAGGACAGCCTCGATGAGGTGAGGGACGCCGACGAGCTCATAGACCTCATAGAGGAGCTGAAGAAGGAGATAAAGAAGCAGCTCTTCGGCTGATCGCGTTCCGGCTGTTCCCCTTCAGCTGAACAGCACCTTTCTCCAGGTCTCCCGCAGTTTGGGCACGTACTCCCCCGGTGACGCTATGAGGACGGCCCAGCGCGGCGTCTGACGCCTCTTCAGGGCGTTGGCCAGGGGCGTAACCCGGGTCAGCGGCTGGATGCTTCCGTCGTCCAGGAGAACGTTTATCTCCGTTGCCTTAAGCCTCGGCTCGCTGAGCATGAGGTCCGCTATGCTGAACTCCAGGATCACTTCCCCTTCCCTCGCACCAACAGCATCGGCGAGTGCCCTTTCTATCTCCTGCCTCCTCCTGACGTTCCTGTACGCTGTCAGCAGCTCCCTCTTTTCCTCGGTACTCAGTTCGTCGGCGTTTGCCAGAACCGCGGCCTTGTAAAGCTCCCTGTACTTCACGCGCCGCACCATCTCCGCGGGGAAGCCCTCGAGATCCTCCAGCTCCACAAGAACGCGGCAGTCGGTCATCTTCCAGAAGTCCCAGAGGTGGCCCTCCTCCAGGGCGAACTCCAGGGCCCGGGTGAGCATTCCCTCCGCTATCTTCACGGTGTGGTGGAAGTAAACGCGGGAGTACATGAGGGAGCGGGCGACCATCATGCCCTCAACGGCCTCGATGCCCTTCTCATCGACAACGAGCTCGCCGTCGTGAATCCGGAGAACCTTCATGAGCCTCTCCAGGTCGATTATGCCGTGGGCGACGCCGGTGTAGTGGGCGTCCCGGACCAGGTAGTCGAGCTGATCAACGTCAACATCGCCGTGTAGCATCTGGCCGAGATAGCGCTTTTCGTGTTTGCCGAGGATGAGGTTCGCCACGTCCGCCGGTTCGAAATCATAGCCGTAATCCTCAATTATCTCTGGAATCTGGCCGCCGTTCCCGCTCTCGGTTATGTTGACCTTGCCGAGAACTATATCCTGTCCGAGCCGCATGTGGTCGTGCTCTTTAACGTAGTGCTTGTATATGCTCTCGAATGTGTGGCTGAAAGGCCCGTGCCCGATGTCATGGAGCAGGGCCCCGACCTGAAGGAGCATGCTTTCATCCTCGCTCAGTCCAACTTCTGCGGCGAGTCTTCGGGCTATGCTCCACGCGCCGAGGGAGTGCTCGAACCTGCTGTGGTTGGCACCGGGATAAACGAGGTACGCGAGACCGAGCTGTCTTATATTCCTGAGACGCTGGAACTCGGGGGTTTTGACGAGGTCAAGAATGAGTCCTGTGAGCTTCATGCTGCCATGGATACCGTCGTGAATAATTTTCCCATTCATCGCTATCACCGCTGAAAATTTGAGAACAGGCTTAAATAAATTTTCGGCATTGTGACAATGGCACGGTGAAATAGCGGAAAGGGAATGTCCATGGTTTTTCGGGGTTATGGCCTCCCATCCAGCGTGCCTGGTCCCTTCCCGCCCCCCAGGGCAAGTTTTCAACGGAAAAAATGCAACCCTGGCTGGGTTGTTATAGGGAAGGTTTTTATACATCGGCGCCTATTATTATGCCATGGACTGTATGAGCCTGCTGGAGGGGGTTTACGCTGGCCCTTTGAACATTCCTGAGCCCACTACTGGACATCTTCTGAACATGCCTGGCCATCAATTCGTCGGCACCCGGTACTGGAAAAAACTACCGGGTAGGGCGACCCAAAATCTTAAAGAAATCTCCGACAGGAGTTCAATCGAAGTCTTTGAAGGCCTTCTGAACCCGGAGGCGGCCTGCGCAATGGGCGGCCCTGGGTCGTGTCCAGATACTGCAGAAGTAGGGTTCGTTTTTACCGGAGATCGGGCATCGAACAGAAACGCACCACAGCTCATCGGGTGAGTGATACTGCATTTTCCTCCCAGGAATAGCGGCGATGGCTGCAGAATGTGTCCTATGAATAAGGACATCTTCAAACTGTCGCGGCCCGTCCGGAGATCTGCCGCCGAGTTCGAGAAGGGGAGGCGTGGCTAGGGTGCTTCCTTTGAACCCCCTTCAAATGGGACTGCTTGAACGTTACACATGATATGGGGTGAACCAATGGACGGTACCCAAACAATCCTCGTGGTTGAGGCATCCATAGTTATGCTGGCGGATTTAACCGCCGCAATGGTGATATTTAAAAAGTACCTCTCAACCCGCAGGAAATCGGTACTCGCCTTTTCCCTGGCGTGGATATTTGATTTTATCTTTGTCCTTGCCAGTGCCTTCCAGGATGTGGGCTGGCTTGAGGTTGTTGGATTGATCTCACTGCCCCTATTTGCGGGATTGATGTTCTACGGCTCGGTTCTGTTTATGGGGGAGGAAAGCCTTGGAATACGCCACGGCAACTTGGGAAAAATGGGACTCATGCCGGTTATGTTCATGTTTTATATGTACGCCACATATTACTACACGAACAACGCCCTGTGGACCGCCACGGTAGCCGCCTCATTTGGTATAAGCGGGGTTTTCGTCGTTGGGGCGGGGACTCTGCTGTGGGACGTGAGGGAGATTTATCATAGTGCCGTGAAGTACCTTTCCATAGGCATTATCTTCTTTGGACTTCACCTGATTCCCGCCGCAATTTTAGGCACCCACACTTGGTACATGCCGGTGGGGTTCACACTCTCAATGGTTCTCATAGTTGAGATGGCATGGGCCATGCTTCGTCTAGTGCACATGGACACTTTTGAGAACATTTCAAAAAGCGTTCCATCGGAGATAGACATGAGCCCTGGAGTGATGGTGGTGGATCAGAAGAGCTACATTCAGCTCAAATCCGTCCTTGCGAACTCCCCAGTCCTTGCATTCATACGCAATGTCTCCGACATTCCGGAGACGTGGACATACTACTTCGTGACAACGGTTCCCTTTGAAAGGGCTGCCAAAACGCTTTATCCAACTGATTTGGCTAAGATGGTGGAAATCTCCTACCGCTATATGGAGAAAGTCTCCGCCTCCGGCGGCAGGGGCGTTGTTGTTATTGACTGCCCGGAATACCTCGCGGTTTACAACTCCTGGGAGAGCCTTATGAAATTTCTCTCGAAACTGCGGGACATTGTCGTCATCAACAATGGCACCCTGATACTGGTCGTTGAGAAGACCAGCTTCGACCCCCAAAGGTACTCCCAGCTCGTACGGCTTATGGAGTGAGGCAGCTTTATATACCCTCTTTTTCAACGTGTTAATGCCCCCGCGCGAGGACTCTGGGGACGAATGAACCAGAGTGCGATGCGGGGGCTACAGCCCGGTCTTACAGCGAGGTCCCCGCGGGAGGGCCTTCCGCGTTACGGAGCACAATGGCCGCGGGAAACCCAGACCGGGCACAGACGGCCCGCCTGGGTTAGCCCGCCTGAGCCCGCCGTCTGGCATCGATGAGGGCGGGAGTTACGGGCGGGCCATAGCATAGTAACATTCCGTGGAGTAAGATTTATTAGCTTCTTGTGATAGTTTTATCCGGGGATATGCGTGGCAAGTCAAAGGAAGAACCCCCGGGACGACGAGGAAGAAAAAATCAGGGACGTTCTCCCGTGGGGAAAATCGAATTTTCTCAGTGATGTTATTGCGGAAAGGAAAAGGGAGCGCAGTGAGGCCCTTGAGATAGTGGAGAATCTCGTTGATCCAAACGTCCTCCCAGATGAGGTTAAGCCCATAATAAAAAAGCCGGATAAAAAGGAGCTGATTGGGGAGTGATGGGCCTCTAGTACAGCACAACCTCGACGGTCTCTCCCTCGAGGTACCCCTCGCTGTCCTCCGAGATTTCTATGTACCCGTTGCTCTCCACCAGCGAGCTTATTATTCCGCTGCCCTTCTTCTTGATCGGCCTGGCTTCCCCGTTCTCGTACCAGACCTTCACGAACTCGTGCCTTCCGAGCTGGCTCGAAACGCGCTCGGTGAGCCTTGCCCGAACCCGGACCTCGTAGTCCCTAGCCCCTACCAGCTTCGCAAGGGCGTGCTTGACGTAGAGGTGGAACTGGGCGAAGACAGCTACCGGATAGCCGCTCATTATGAAGACCCTCTCACCGTAGCCTACCGGCCTTCCGGGCTTTATCGTCGTACCGTGGAAGAGCAGTTTGACGAAGCGGTGGGCGAAATCCTTATCGCCGAAGGCGGAGCCGCCCGTGACGAGGACGAGGTCGCACTCTCCCCTTGCCCTCTCTATTGCAGACCTGATGGCACCTTCATCGTCTGGAACGACGCCATAGAAAACCGGCTCGCCGAAGTACTGCCGCACCAGCCCCATGAGCATAATCGAGTTGCTCTCCATAATCTTCCCGGCCTTCAGCGCGCCTTCATCGAATTCCTCGATGAGCTCGTCGCCCGTGATTATTATCCCGACGCGGGGCTTCCTCTTGACCTTCACGCTCCTGAAGCCGATGCTCTTGAGGAGCGCAAGGTCTTGAGGCCTTAAAACCTGCCCCTTTTGAAGGACAGCCTGCCCCTTCTTCACGTCCTCCCCCGCGAAGGCCACGTTCTGGCCCGGGGCAACCGGCCGGAGAACCCTTATGACCTCTCCCTCGCGCTCGACCATCTCCTGCATGATGACGGCATTCGCTCCCTCCGGCATCTTCGAGCCCGTCATTAGCTTCACCGCCGTGCCGGGCTCAACCCTCGCTCCGCTCTCCTCCCCGGCGACTATCTCGTCCACGACCCTGAGTTCAACCGGACTGTACTCCCTCGCCGGGAATGTGTCCTCCGCCCGGAGGGCATAGCCGTCGACGGCCGAACGGTCGAAGGGCGGGCTGTCTATGGGGGAAACGACGTCCTCGGCCAGAACCCGTCCAAGGGCCTCGGAGACGGGAACCTCCTCGACGTCCTCAAGCTCGCTAACGTCTTCCAGCACCATTTCAAGGGCCTCTTTATACGGAGTCAGCCGTTTGAACTCTCTCACGTCACTCCCTCCCGTGTTTGAGTACGTGGCCGGCCTCTTTGAGGATAATTCTGATTCCAGTCCTTGCCGCGCCGAGACTGCCGGGCAGGCAGAAGACGGCCATGGTTCTGCCGGAGCTCCTGATTATCCCGGCGGTTGCCCTCGTCATGACCGCTGCGGTGCCTATCTCCTCATAGCTGAGAAGCCTGAAAACCTCGCCGAAGCCTGTCAGTTCCTTATCTAGGAGGGGCCTGATGCTCTCTATCGTCACGTCCCTGCTGGCTATCCCCGTTCCACCCGAGGTTACCAGAACCTCTGCCCCCGCCCGGAAGGCCTCGACAACGGCACCGATTATTTCCATCTTCTCGTCGGGAACGACCGCGTAGTAAACCTTCTCATGTCCGGCCTTCTCCAACTCCTCGATGAGAAACTTCCCGCTCTTATCCTCCTTCTCGCCCCTGCTCGCGGTGTCGCTAACCGTTATGACCGCGAACTTAAATTTCTTTGGAGCCTTTCTCTTGTGTTCCTCCGCTCCCATATTACCACCCGATTAAGCTTGTTCCCGAACTTAATAACCTTTCAGCAAACGGAAGCGTTTAACGGCGCAAGCGTTATATCCCCCCGGAGCGGACGGTCGTTCATGAGGTTCGATCACTTCATCAAGCGCTTCAACGAGCCGCTGCTCGCTCTGAGCAACGCACCCCACAGAGGCGGCCTGACGAAAGCAAACGGCTTCTTTTTCATGATGGTCTCCAAGAACTACGCCGGGAACTACCGGAAGGACTGTGCGGACTTTGAGAGGGAACACGGGCTCAAAAACTTCGTGGGCTTCATGACTGCCGCGGAGGTGGGTAAGGTTCTCTCGGTTGCAATGAGCGGGAGTGTTACGGCCTACGTCACGGCTGGGATAACGAACCCCGCCGTGGCCGGTGATGTGCCACCTCCCTGGACACCGGGGACGATAAACATCGCCCTCGTCATAGGTGATGGGCTTACCGTCGGGGCCATGGCGAACGCCATCATGACGGCAACCGAGGCGAAGACCTACACACTGCTGAGGCTTGGCTACAACGCCACCGGGACGACGAGCGATGGGATCGGCGTTTTTGCTCCGGAAGGTGGGGTAGAATGGGCAGGGACGGCGACGGAGCTTGGAGTAAGCATCGGAAAAGCCATCAGGAAGGCACTTGAGGAGAGCATTGAAAAGTGGGAGATGACGAGAAGTGTTAAATAACTTCAAGTCCTACAAAAATCAGTCGAAGCTAAGGTGGAAAGGCTTTTCCTTGATGCACAAGACCTGTTATTGAAGATACGATTGAAAGAACTCCAAAATGCAGTTACTCTGGAGGAATTGATCAGACTCGCTGAGAAGGAAACGGAATACACGGAGGACGTGGAGGACATAACCCACATGATACGGAAGATGAGGGAGAGGGACTATGACTACTAACGTCGTGCTCGATACTAGTGTCTTTGTGAAGGGCTTCATTGCACCAAAGCGTCGGAAAGCGGACGATATCTCCTATTCTCGACTTGCCCTCCACAGAAAGATGAAGTCCATTCTCGACGGAGGTAACCATGGGTAGGATACTGCTACATGAGCCGGTTGTTATGCTCGTGGAGACTGCATCTGTTGTCTCCCGCCCCTCCAACAGTCCCGCCCTTTCAAGGCTTGCAATTGGCTTCCTCACTGAACATTCCCTGCTATACTCAGACGTTTATCTCCTCGAAACTGCCATCGACCTCGGAATCACTACGAAAGCAAGCGGTTTTGATGTCCTTTTCTTGGCCTGTGCCATGATGACCAATTCGAAGTTAATAACCGATGATAAAAAGATGTATGACAAGGCGGTAGATGCTGGAATAAATGCTGAACTGCTCAGAGAGACGGTTTCATCTCCATGAGTCTTCTGTAAAGCTCCTCCACTTTTCCACTGACGTCTTCTGGAGAGAACCCAGCTTTCACGGCCAGCCACGTGGCCCCACCAGCCCCAACCCCTTCCTTCACGTAGCCCCTCTCGTAGTCCCTCAGCCCCCTGAACTCGCTCTTCGAGAAGTCTAGATCGGCGGCGTAGGTTATTACCCCTATCTCCTTCGCAGTTTCAAGGAACGTTGCGCTCCTGTCCTGAACTACCCACTTCGTGGTTGCTATCATGAACCTGTCCATGTTCTCACCGAGCCCCTTGAGTACCGCAGAGACCGCCAGCATCTGGGTTCCTCCCGCTAAAACGACATTCTTTCTGAATCCCATGGAAATTCCAACCACCGCGGCAATCATGGGGTCGCCGAACTGTCTGAGGGCTTCAAGAGGTCTCTCCGCTAGGTCTCCGGCCTCAATCCCGGCCCGCCGAAAGCCCTCCGTGATGATCCTCTCCTTGAGGTCGGTTGGATTATTAGGGGAGGCGGAGGAGGTTCGCGCGTCATAGCCAAGGGCCCGTAAGACCGCCTGGGCTGTAGTAGTTCCGCCGGGTGTGGATTCGCCGATAACAAGCTCTTCAAAGCCGGTTTTGTTGAGCTCCTCACCGAAGAGCTTGGCGAGGCGAACGATTTCCCCGAACTCCGGGAGGGCGGGTTCCTTCCTGAAATCCCTGCCAACGTGTCCGCTGATGTGCACGTGGGGAACGAGAGGCGCCAGATACGTGCCGGCGCGGACTATCATCAGGGGAAAGCCGGCAAGTTCCCTGGCTGCCTTGGTTATGATTGCCGGCGTTGGGTGCCCCTCGGGGGTAACGGGTATCACGTCAATAATCCTCGGCATCTCGTAGAAGAGGTACTCCGCATCTGCCGGCGGAGTGAGCTTTGTCAGCTCGGGCGTCGCTCCTGCAACGCTTATTCCCGGAACGGTGCTTATCTCTGTGTTTCCAAGAACTACAAGCATGAGGCTCTTCATGACACCACCGCTGGAGTTTTTATCCAGTAGGTTTATATGTCCTTCGGCCAACTCCAACCGGTGGGAGGATGGGAAAGGCTCTAATGGTCCTTGGAACTTCCTCCGGGGCGGGAAAATCGCTCCTCGTTACTGCACTATGCCGGATTTTCTCGAACCTCGGCTACGACGTCGTCCCCTTCAAGAGCCAGAACATGAGCCTCAACTCGGCTCCGAGCATCGAGGGCGGTGAAATCAGCAGGGCACAGTATCTGCAGGCTATCGCCTGCAGGAAGAAGCCGAGCGTGAAGTTTAATCCCATTCTGCTCAAGCCCGAAGGAAGAATGCGGAGCCAGGTCGTCTTCATGGGGAAGCCAGTAGGGAGCGTCTCAGCGAGGGATTACATGCTCTCAAGGAAAGAGGAGCTCTTCAGGAATGCGATGGCCGTTCTCGACGAGCTCAAGGAGGAACACGACCTTGTAATCATCGAGGGGGCTGGCAGTCCCGTTGAGATTAACCTCAAGGACTACGACATAGCCAACACGCGCGTAATGCTCCGCGCGAACGCGAAGGGAATTCTCGTGACGGACATAGACCGGGGTGGAAGCTTCGCAAGCATAGTCGGCACGATGGAGCTTTTGAGGTCGAAGGAGAGGGAGAGGATAATCGGCTTCGTCTTCAACAAGTTCCGCGGAGATAAATCACTCCTTGAGCCGGGCTTTGAGTACCTCGAGGGGCGCTACGGGAAGCCGACCCTCGGCGTTATCCCCTACGTAGAGCACCGCCTCCCGGAAGAGGACTCCCTCGCGGAGTTCCCCAAGGTCAAGGGTGAGCTTCAGGTTCAGGTAATCAAGCTCCCACATATCAGCAACTTCACGGACTTCGAACCCCTTCACTGGGCGAACGGCGTTGACTACGTAACGAAGCCAGAGGAAATCAAGGGCGACGTCGTGATAATCCCCGGAAGCAAGAACACGGTCGAGGATCTGCTCTGGCTGCGCGAAAACGGCTTTGAAGATGCCATCCTCCAGGCCCACCGGGATGGGGCCTTCGTCGTCGGAATCTGCGGCGGCTTCCAGATGCTTGGAGAGAAGATTATCGACAACGTCGAGTCCAGGCGGGGAGAGGTTAGGGGCATCGGGCTCCTGTCGGCCAAAACCGTCTTCGAGCGAACGAAGAGAACCAATCACCTTAAGGCCGAGGTTCTCTGGGGTCCAGCTGAGGGCATGGCAGTCGAGGGCTACGAGATACGCTTCGGCAGGAGCACCTCGGAGAGGCCCTTCTCGGTCATAACGTCGGTGAACGGGGCCAGAACATTCGAGCCTGAGGGTGCAATCGGGAAGAGTGCCTTTGGAACGTACCTGCACGGAATATTCCACAACTTCGCCTTCACCGAGCGCTTTTTGAACCTCCTGAGGGGGGAGAAAGGTCTTGAGCCGGTCTCAGTTGCCGGCTGGATCATAGAGGAGGAAATCGAGAGATTCGCAAGGCTCGTTGAGGAGAACCTCGACGTGGGGAGGATTCTAGCGGAGCTGGGACTTTAAAAATAATCTTCTGGGCTTTCAAGCTCCTTCGGCGGATGCCTCCTAGTCCACCAGAGCTTCAGGTGGATGTAGATGTAGAAGCCGAGGAAGACGAGCAGGCCCACCGCTATCAGAACCACCGCGAAGAGCAGGAAACCGAAGAGGGACAGGACTGCGAGGAGCAGGAAGAGGACAAATGCGACGGCCCCTTTAATCTCATTCCCTTTCATTTCCCCACCAGCCTCGCTATCCTCTCGGCGAGCTTTAACTCTTCCGGTGTGTTCACGTTCAAAGCTAAGAGCGGGTTGCTCAGCTCGAAGAACTCCTCGCCTTCGGTTCCAACGGCGTTGAGGCCGACTATCGCGTAGCCCCTGTAAGTTACAGGCTTGAGGTCCCTCGGAACCAGCCTCAAGGGAAGAACGCCCGTCAGGCTCGTTTTCCAGTCAAAGGCCCGTTCTATGGCCTGAAAATCCCCGGCCCTGACGAAGGGTAAATCCGCGGAAACGCCCACGAACGGCCCGAACTCGCGGAGGAGATATATTATATCCTCAACGTAGCCCTTTCCGGGCGTCTCCACGAATGGAACTCCCTCGCGGAGGCACAGCTCCCTTGTCCTTGGGGTGTTCCTTGAGAGGGCGACGATAATCTCGTCCACCTTTTCGGCCTCCCAGTAAACCCTCAGGAGCATCGGCACCCCGCCGACCCTCAGAACGGGCTTTTCCCTGCCCATTCTGCTCGACCGCCCGCCGGCCATGATGACTATCATCGGCTCACCCCAATAAGGCCACTATGAGGAGCGTCCCTGTCCGCGTGATCTCCGCCACCGCCCCGATGCAGTCGCCGTTAAGCCCGCCGAAGTTCCGCAGGGAAACGTGAATGGTGTAAAGCCCTGCCAGCAGGCCTAGAAGGAATGAGATGGAGCGTGGCTCAAGGAAAACCACTGGGAGGAGCAAGATAACGTAGAGGGCAGTTCCAAGAATGAGTTGTCTCCCGCTCATTCCCTCCATGAAATATGCCCCGAGACCATTCCCCAGTGGCTTCCTCGTTGCCAGAGCGAGGAGCATGGCGAACTTGGAGTTCAGCTCCGCCAAAAAGAGCGCGTAGACCGGAACGAGTGGGAGCGAGTAAACCTGCAGGAGGAGAACCATCACGACAGCGAAAACCCCCGCTATGCCCGTGTTTAAATCTTTCATCGCCTTTACCTTCCTCTCCCTATCGCCCTTGACCATTATCCCGTCCGCCCAGTCCGCCAAGCCATCGAGGTGGAGGAGGCCTATCGTGAAGTAGAGCGCAAGAACCGCTAAAACGTTCCCAAGCGGAGGATTGAGGTAGAGGACTGCGGTTGGAAGGGCCGAACTGAGGAAGGCAACCAGCGGGAGCGCCCAGAGCTCTCCTCGGGCCTTCTCGAAGTCTCCCCTAACCGGCAGTCGAGTGAAAAAGGGAAGGAGGTTTCTCACAGGCTCACCTCACGATTTTCCTCGAACTCCTGCCTCAGAGCGGACAGCTCGTTTTCATCAACGAACGCTATCACCGCTCCACAGTCAAGGCAGAGCCAGGGTGTCGCTTCAATAACGGGCTTTAGTATCCCAGTTAACCTGCTCTTCCAGGGGGGCGCCCAGAAGAAGCGGGCATAACCTGCCCTTCTAGTTTTGCTTTTTACCATGGTTCCACCGCAGAGGGGACACTTCCGGGCCTCAATCTCTCTGGCCACCATAATCACCCTCAAAGAGTCTTGTCATACAGCCCGCTATAAATCCTCCGATTGCGTCGTCTAAGAATGGAGGTAGCTCCGCGAGGATTCCGGGCTTTCTCGTGTCGTAGTAGAAGAAGTTGAAGAGCGCCATCTTGCCGCCGATGTATTCGGCGATGCTTATTCCAATCAGCTCATCGGCGACGAGGTTGACCGGGTCGCCTTCAATTTCAAAGTTCTCTTCCAGAAGTAAAGCGGCCGTGAGCAAAGCCTGAACGTTGATGTCCCCAAGGTAGTGAAGCATCAGCTCCCTGAGTTTTCGCTCGACTTTCCCCCGCTCCTCCCCTATGTAGAGTTCCATGGCAGTTTCAAGCATGGAGCCGAGGGTTACACCTTTTGATTCAAGCCGGCCAAGAAGGTTTTCAATGTCCATGCGACCACCAGAATTATAAAGCAGTTGGATGTTTTATCCTTTATGCTGCTGAGGTTTAAAGAGCTCAGAAAAGTTGGTGGTGTTTACATAAACCCCCGGAACTTCAAGGTCGCACCCCTCTTTATCCGGGACTGGAGAGACCTTGTCAGTCTCGATGAGGGAACGTATGGGGTATATGCCCGGACGATTTACAATCCGAAACAGCGTTTTCTTATTATGGACGAAAAAGATGAAAAAATCGCTAAGGAGCTTGAGGGCCTCTACCGCGAGCTTCTCAAAGATCCCCTGAGGTTCTGCCGCGAGGAATACCACCGCTATCAGCTCCAAGTCGGCGAGTTTAAAGGACTGCCCTTCGCCAACGGCTGGGCTGGCTCAGGAATTGTCCTCGTTGGCGAGGCCCCAGGGAGGCAGGGTTGCGGAAAGACGGGGATATGCTTCTATCGCGACGCCTCAGGCATGCTCCTCCGAAAGACTCTCTTCACCCTCGGCCTCAATCCAGACTTCGTCTACATAACCAACGTCGTGAAGTGCAACCCGCCCAAGAACAGGCTGAGGGGCTTCGGTGAGGGCGAGCTTGAGCTACTCGAGAGGGAGCTTGAGGTGGTAAAGCCAAAAGCCATCTTCGCCATCGGCAGGACGGCTGAGAAGGCTCTAAAACGGCTCGGCTTTGAGTTCACCCACCTCAGGCACCCGGCCTGGTATGTGCGCAGAGGCCTAAGGGAACCAAACGAGGAAATACTGGAAGAGTACTCGACCATAAAGGAGGCCTTTGGGGAATGAACGTTCTGATGGTCTTTCTCCTCGCCCTGCTCTGGGACCTGCTCCTCGGAGAACCGCCGGCGTTAGTCCACCCCGTCGTGTGGTTCGGAAAGCTGGCCGGCTTTCTTGATAGCAGGTGGAAGCGAAGGGGTCATTCCCCGGATTTTCTTGCAGGGGCTTTGGTGGCCATAATCGTCATAATCTTTGCATTGGCTCTCTCATTCCTCCCGTTTTGCCTCCCATTGCCGCTGAACTACGCTTTAGCGGTTTACCTCCTCAAGAGCTCCTTCGCGATTAGGAGCCTCCACGAACACGTGGCAAGAACGGTAACTGAAGACATCGAGGAGAAGAGAAAAGCGGTCTCAATGATAGTCAGCAGAAACACTGAGAACCTCGATGAAGGACACCTCAACTCGGCCTCGATAGAGAGCCTCGCCGAGAACCTCAACGACTCGGTGATTGCGCCGCTCTTCTACTTTCTCCTCTTCGGCCTTCCGGGTGCGCTGGTCTACCGCGCGGTGAACACGCTCGATGCGATGCTCGGTTATCGGAACGAACGCTACGAGTTCTTCGGCAAGTTTTCCGCCAGATTAGATGACATCCTCAACTTCATTCCGGCTCGCTTGACGGTTCTCCTCTATCTCCCGCTCGGAGGGAGGAAGGTTCTCCAGCACTACCGCCTCGCCCGCTTCAAGCTCAACTCCGACAAGCCGATCGCTGCGATGAGCGCGGTCATTGGAGTCTGGCTGGAGAAGCCCGGCGTTTACCGCTTTCCGGGCAGAGAGCCAACTAATGAAGACATAATGCGCGCTTTGAAAGTTTACTGGCTGGTCGTTGCCGAATGGGTGATTATCGTTGCTCTACTCCTCGCAAAGGAGGTGTTCCCATGCTTGAGCCCGTGAAGTTTTCAACCTACCATGGTGGAGCGAGGAAAGATGGTTTAATCGACTTTTCGGCATCGCTCAACCCGTATCCTCCGGAATGGCTTGACGAAATGTTTGAACGCGCGAAAGAGCTTAGCAACCGCTACCCCTACTACGAGAGGCTTGAGGAGGAACTCGCCGAGCTGGTGGGGGAACCTCTCACAGTGACGGCGGGCATCACGGAGGCCCTCTATCTCCTCGGAATCCTCGCGCTGAGGGGAAGAAAAGTCCTGGTCCCTCGCCACACCTACGGCGAGTATGAAAGAGCTGCCAGAATCTTTGGGGCTGAGGTTGTCAAAGGCCCGAACGAGCCGGAAAAGCTGGCCGAACGCGTCGAGAGAAACTCTGTAGTCTTCTTCTGCAACCCTAACAACCCCGACGGCAGGTTCTACCGCGTTAAGGAGCTTAAGCCCCTCCTCGACGTCGTGGAGGATAAGGAAGCGCTTCTCGTCCTCGACGAGGCCTTCATAGACTTCGTTAAGAACCCAGAAAGCCCCGAAGGGGAGAACATCGTAAAGCTCAGAACCTTCACGAAGAGCTACGGCCTGCCGGGGATAAGAGTTGGCTACGTCCTCGGCTTTGAGGAGGCCTTCAGAAGCGTCAGAATGCCCTGGAGCATAGGCTCAACGGGATTGGCATTTCTTGAGTTCGTAATCGAAGATCGCTTTGAGCACTTCAAAAAGACGATGCCTCTCATCTGGCGCGAGAAGGGGAGGCTTGAGAGGGCTTTGGGCGTCAAGAGCGACGCCAACTTCTTCATAAAGCGCGTAGAGGATGCAGGGAAGTTCGTTAAAGCAATGAGAGAGCACGGAATCCTCGTGAGGGACTGCACGAGCTTCGGTCTGCCGGAATACGTCCGCTTTTCGGTTAGGAAGCCGGAGGAGAATGATACTCTAATTGCGGAGTTCAGGCGTGTTTTAAACGGCCTTTAACAATACGTGTTGTGGAAACACGACAGCAATAGTTAAATAACCCAGATACCAACAGCGTTTAGTAAAGATCGAGCGGTGTTTCCCTTGAGGGGGTATGTTTCCGCACTGTTAGCCATGTTGATCACCCTGCTCCTGATAGCATCGATAAACCAGGTGCCTACAAGGCTCTACGGCACCCCCGAAGGGGCCTCTGCAGGCAATGGTTCAAGAATCGCCAGCATTGAAAACCTTTTGGGGGTTAAAAGTCCCGAGCAGTCAGAGGAGAAATCGGAGATAAGAAACGCCACTTCAGACCTCTCCCGGTTCTACCCCTGGCTAAACAGCAGTTCCCGTGAGGCATCCCTAAGAAACGTCTCTTTCAATCTCAGTCAGGAGTACAGCAACATGAGCTACCCGTCCCAGCCCCCTGGAAGCAACTCAAGCGGCACGGGTATCCTCACAGAGCCCGAGTCCATAGACCTCCGCAGGAACGGCTTCCGCAGGGAGGACACCGAGAGAATCGTCATGACCGTGAGCGGGGCAGCCCACACCGCGTACCTCAGGGGTGGCGTCTATGCCACGTACCTGAACGGAACGTGGTATCGCCTGAACGAGACCCCGGTGACTGAAAACCGGGGCGTGCTGCCGCTCCCCATCGCAGAGCACACAAAGGTGTCGGACAACATCATGGTGGTTCTGGCGTCCCCGATAATTGCGGACAACCTCCTGACGGCCCTTTATACCGAAGAGGTGAGCGCGCCGGGTGATCTGAGATACTACGATGAGAGCCACCTGTTCGGGACCTCCGGAATCGTCTGGAACTACTCCTTCAAAACCGTACACTATATATTCCCGGATACTGTCCTGGAGGGAGCGAAAACCACCGCTTCTACCCGGTACCTCCAGACTCCGAACGTGAGTGAGATGGTTCTGGAGCTCGCCCGCAACATAACCGCGGGGATTGAAGGGGACTACCTGAAGGCGATGGCGATAGAGAGCTATCTTCGCACGCACTACGAATTTGATATGAACGCACCCCCCGCCCCCGAAGGTATCGACCCCCTCGAATGGTTCCTGTTCCACTCAAAGAGAGGGGTCTGCATCGACTTCAACACGGCCTTTGTGGTTCTGGCCAGACTGAACGGAATCCCCGCGAGGCTGGTTACTGGATATCTGATAAAGGAAACTCCCGCCGAGCAGGCCGTGCACCCGATACAGGCCCACGCGTGGGCGGAGGTGCCCTTTGAGGGCATCGGGTGGGTTACGTTTGATGCCACGGCCCCCGCTGGGGGACAGGGCAACGGGACCGTTGGGGTGAGCGAATCGCAGAAACCGAAGAACCAGAGCCTCACCGGCCCGGATTTCGACATCTTGATCGAACCGAATCCCGTTGTCACCGAGGTCAACAAGTCTTTTCAGGTTTACGTTACAGTGATTCCTCACGGCCTCAGAGAGGTAAACGGCTGCGAACCGGAACTCAGCGTTAAAATCAGCATGGGTGAGCTGTATTCGGTCAGCTCCACGATTGCACCGAACATCACGAAACCCTTCCGCATGAAGGGAATTCCGGAGCCGGGCACGTATCATCCAACGGTCAAAGTCGCTCTCTCATACTGCGGTACCGTGAGCGGGACGAAATCCGAGACGTTCACCGTCATAGTTCGGGGAGGGAAGTTCTCGCTGAAGGCAAAACCTGAAAACCTCACCCTCGCAACTGGGGAGCTCGGAGGGGTAAGGATCTACGTCACGGGAGAGGGGTACTTCGGGAGGGTTAACCTGGACGTGGAGTACCCCGGCAGGTACAGGCTCCTGAAGGAGTCGGGAATCCCCGACTTTGAATCCGACCTCCTCTTAACGGCGCCCTCAAGGCCCGGGGACTACACCATCAAAATAACCGGAACCTCCGACGACACAGCGGTCGTCCTTCAGGTTCCCCTGCGCGTTCTCGGGCGCACCCGGACGAGGATAACGGATTACCCGACCGAGATACTAAAGAACCAGCCTTTCTGGGTGAACGGAACCGTAACCGACGAAAACGGAGGGCCCGTTGACGGCCCTGTGTACGTGACCCTAAACGAGAGCAAGGACTCCCCCGGTGTGGTGGTTGGCAGGGGTGCCTCGGTAAACGGACGCTTCAGCGTTGAGTGCTCCGTTCCTCCAGGCCTTCCCCTGGGGAACTATCAGATCGTGGCCCACTTCAAGGGAAACGATTACTACCTCCCGTCCAACAGCGACCCGGAGGTAATCGTCAGGGACAGGACGGCTATTAAGATTGAGGAGCGGGTGGTGACGAAGACCGGGGAGTTCGAACTTGGGGGAAAGCTCGTTGACTCCATTGGAAACGGCGTCCCCAACGCCACGATTGAGGTCAGCCTGGATGAAAGCTTTCACATCAACGTTACCACCGATTCCGCCGGCGTCTTCACGGCTCCCCTGCTTCTGGAAATGCCCGGGGAACACCACGTTCTGATATCGTACGGGGGAGGCAGGTACTATCTGGGTGCGGAGGCGGCGGTAAACATCACCGCGGTCGAGCTCAATGTAACCGTTCCGGATAGGTGGATAATAGGCCGGAACATCACGATCAACGGCTCGATTCTGGGCGTCGACTCCGGTAGCGTGTCCCTTTCGACCCCCATGGGCCGCTTCACCAGCGTCCTAGAGGAGGGGCGCTTTAACTTCACCGTTCCCGTAAACGTTTCCCCGGGGATTTACAACGTTTTCTTTACCTACGAAGACGTTCTTCTGGAGAGCATCCCTGTGACTCTGGCTTCTCCCACCAACATAACCGTGGAATTCGGCGAGATGCGGGAGGGGGAGAACGCCACGATCGCGGTCAGGCTCGTGGATGCGTTCGGCAATCCGGTCCCGGGAATGGTCGTCATCCTCAACCTCTTCGGCAACCACAGCGCCAGAACCGACATGAACGGCACGGCCCTTTTCACTGTTCGGCCGAGTGAAAGCGGGAGGCAGGGGGCCAGTGCGGTCTTTGAAGGGGACGAGTTTTACCTCCCCTCCACCGCGGAGTTCGAGGTTTCCGTGGCCAGGCGGCCGCCTTACGCCCTTATTCTCGCGGGACTCATCATACTGCCCGCAGGGGTGCTCGTCTACCGGAGGAAGGAGGATATCGCGGCGCTTAGGATTGGGATTGCCTCCGCACTCAAGGGGCTGGAGAAAAGGCGCTACGCGCCAATCCTTCATCCCGACAGAAGGCCGCCGGTTTACGGCGAGGGCGAGAAAATCACCGTCACGAGCGACGTTCCCGTTGAGCTCTTCGTCGACGGTAAGCCAGCCGGAACGGGGAATAGATTTGAACTGGTGCTGCCCAGGGGGGTTCACGAACTTCTCGCAAAGGGTGAGAAAGTTAGGGGATGGGCCAGAGTGTGGGTTGTGGACTACAGGGAGGAGATAATGAGGCTCTACGACAGATGCTTCCTCGAACTCGCCAGGAGAAAGGGGCTGGGGGGTAAGGACCTCGCCCCGGAGGAACTTGCCCACAGGTTGCGGGGTGAATACGACTGGAGGGACCTGAAGACCGTCACGTACCTTTTCGAGGTCGCCAGGTACAGCCTCTATCCCGTTGGAAGGCGGGAGTTCATGGAGTTCTATCGGTCCCTGTCCCGACTGGTGGGAGGTGACTGCTATGGGGAAGATTGATACCTCTCTGATTCTCTATCCCGTCCTCATGGTGCTCGTCTATGCCCTTTCGGGATACCCCCTCCTGAGCGGATACCTGGGGGATTTCGTGGCAAGCATCGAGGTGCTCCTGCTGTTTTTCCTCCTCTTCCGGCTCTCGCTTTTGCTCCCCAATTACGGGGAAGTTGCCTCCAAACTCGTTAAGGGGGCCGGCTTTGCACTCGCGTTCTATCTCCTGCCATCCGAACCGTACACCAGCTTGGAATTCCAGCTCCCACTGGCCCTTCTTGCGGCAGGGGTTACCGTAGCCAGCATTGCACCGGAGCTCCCGGAGGTTCCGGGATTTCTAACCCGGGGCCTGGGAGTGGCCCTCGTCTTCTACGCCCTCTACCTCTTCAGCGGCCAGCTGGTCAGGGGATACATTATAGCCCCCGCGTTCCTCTACGCCGCGGCGGCATCGGTGGTCGTGTACGCACTCGTTGTCGCTGAACGCTCCGGCCTGATAGGAAGCCGTTTCGTGGAGAGAAACGCCGCCGGAATAATACTGCTCTTTGTACTCCTGGGGCTGTACGCCGGGCTCAGGCCCTACATGCTTGAGAACTATCCACAGTACGTGTTTTACCTGGAGTGGGGGACGATAGGCTTCGCAACCCTGCTGGCGGCGATGGCCGTGCAGAACCACCTCTCGGCGGCGAACCTTGAGAACTATCTGGTGGGGGAGTGGAAAAAGCACAGTATGGAGATATCTATAACCGGGGACGAGGAGTTCGAACGTGTGAAGGGAGCGGTGGAAGACTTCGTTCTCCGTAAAAAGAAGGGCCCGCTCGTGACGTTCCTGACTTACTACGGCATAAAAGCCATGGGAAACATTGAAGCCGTTAGAGAGCTCACCGAGCCCATCGTGGAGTACGAGGAGGAGTGCTATTCGGTGTTCACTCCGAACTGGCTGATCAGGAAGCGGGAGAGGGAACGCCTCCAAAGGCGCCTTCAGCTTGTTAAATCTGCCATCGAAAAGATTGAAGAGTATATGGGGGGTAAAAGATGAACGCGGAGTCCTACGCAACCCTCTGCGATGAAGTCGTTTCGGCGGTTTCCAAGGTTTACATCGGCAACGAGGAGGTTGTAAGGAAAACGCTGGCGGCGGCTCTCGTAAATGGAAACGTCCTCTTTGAGGACCATCCGGGTCTGGGGAAAACCCTGCTCGCTAAGGCCTTCGGCCGCGCCCTCGGCCTGGAGTACCGCAGGGTTCAGTTCACGCCCGACCTGCTGCCGAGCGACATCATAGGGACCAAAGTCTGGAGGCAAAACCTCGGAACGTTTGAGCTTCTGAAGGGGCCGGTTTTCACGAACGTTCTTCTGGCGGACGAGATCAACCGCGCTCCCCCCAAGACCCAGTCCGCGCTGCTCGAGGCAATGGAGGAGCGCCAGGTCACGATAGAGGGCGACACCCTGAAGCTTGAGAGGCCCTTCTTCGTGATAGCCACCCAGAACCCCATCGAGTACGAGGGAACCTACCCCCTCCCCGAGGCCCAGCTCGACAGGTTCCTCCTCAAGTTGCGCGTGGGCTATCCTAAGAGCCTGGAAGATGAGATGGCAATCCTCAAGGCCAGGATATCGTGGGGCAAGGACGACCCAACGGCGGACATGGAGCCGGTCATGGACAGGGGCACGTTCCTGGAGATGCAGGCGTTCGTTGAGCACGAGGTGTTTATACACGATGAGGTTCTCAAATACATCGCGGGAATCGTCAGGGAGGTCAGGAAGGACGAAAGGGTCGAGGCGGGCCCGAGCCCCAGAGGCGCTCTGGCGCTGCTAAAGGTTTCCAAGGCGAACGCCATGATGAACGGCAGGGATTTCGTTGTTCCCGATGACGTTAAGAGATACGTTATAGATGCGCTGGCCCACAGAATCGTCCTCGGAGCGGAGTACGCCTTTGAGGGGGTGAGCGGTCGGGAGATCGTCGAGGCGGCGGTTAAGAGGGTCCCGGTTCCCAAAGAGTTCGAGCGTGAGGAGTGATGACCGCGGCTCGCTCCTTCATCTCCACCGCCCTCTGGTTCATCGCAGCTGGAATAATTTTCTCCATGCCTGGACTGGCGTACCTGGCGGTAATTCCCATGACGGTGCTGGCGGTGGGGCTTTTGGCCGATCCCCCGGAGGGAATATCGGTTGAGCGTGAGCTCGTCAAAACGAACCTTCGGGTGGGGGAAGAACTGAGGGTCAGCGTGCGCCTCAAGGTCAGGCGCGGCCTCGGCTTCGTGGTGATAAGGGACGCCCTCCCGGAGGAGTTCGCGCTGGTGGATGGGAGCAACGTCCGAGCGTTTTTCAAGGGGCCCCGGGAACTGGTGGTGGAGTATGAGTACGTCATCAAACCCGCGAAGAGGGGCAGATACCGCATCGGCCGCAGTGAGGTGATGGGCTACCACGTCTTTGGGCTCAAACCGAGCAGGTGGGGTGTTTTTGGTGAAGAAACCTACCTATCGGTGCTGCCGCGCGTAAGCCTTCCGAAGAGGACCAGAACGCCCGTTACAAAGTCCCAGATTCCCATCCCCGTGACGAGTGTCTCCATCAGGGGCGTGGCCTCCACGGACTTCAGGGAGATAAGGGAGTACCGCGCGGGCGACCCCGTCCGCTTCATAAACTGGAAGGCGTCCGCCAGGAAGGGTGAGGTTCTGGTAAACGAGTTCGAGAAGGAGGGCAAAAAGACGGTGCTTTTCATCATAGACGCAACAGGCTCCAAAGTTGGCTCCTCCGTGGAAAACCCCCTGGAATACAGCATCCAGCTCGTCTCTTCCCTGGCGTACTACTTCACAAAGAGAAACTACAACGTTGGCCTCTACGTAGTGGGCCACGGAAAGCTCATCCTTCCCGCCACCGGGTCAAAGCAGCTGTATATCCTGGTTAAAACGCTCCTGGAGCTTGAAGAGGTTGAAGTTGAAAAGGAGGACTTCGTTCGCGCCGTGGAGGGCCTCAAGCACGTGCTTATCCGCTACACACCCCTGGTGATTTACGTCTCAAACCTGCTCCCCGAAAGACTGGCGGAGGTCAGGGAGGGCATAAGAAGGCTTCGTCCGATATACAGGGATAAACGGCTTCCAATGCTCGTGTTCGATGTGTCCACGTACTCACTTCTGGAGAGGGAGGTCAGCTCGCTGATACTGCTGGAGAAGCGGGCCCTTCGGCACGACCTTCTAAGGGCGGGTGTTTACTCAATCCTCTGGGATCCGACCAGGGAAGACGTGACCTCCGTCGTCACAAAAACTGTGAGGCTGATAAGATGAGAACGGATCACGTCCTGACGGCACTGAGGCTGGCAGTTTTGGTACCAATGGTACTCATAGTTTCGGACATGCTGACCTCGATAGCCCCCCTGACGGCGTTTCTTGGTGGACTCGGGATCGCCGCTCCAGAAACGCTGATCCGCCTCGGCGTGGCCGCGTTGGTGGGGTTTATAGTTCTCAACGGTGAATCCCCCGGGTGGTTGATCTCCCTCTCTTACTTCGCGAACATGCTGTACCTGATAATGAGGGCCTCCCCCCTGGTCGAAACAGCGTTCCCGACCCTGTACCCACCTCTGATGGATGCACTGAGGGAAAACGTGCTACTCCCAACTTCACGGGCGTTCTTCTACATCCCCGTGCTCGTCGTTGTCTCGATAGTTGACGACTACATCGGGGAGCTGCTTGAGAAGGAGAGGATTATAAGTGAGTGGGAAATTCCCGCGGGGGACGTTGCGGGCGTCGTTTACCCCTCCCTCTTAGTGATGGCCGTGGCAATGGTAACGTCTGCCCTGGTGTTCCTGTGGGCGATCGACTACCTCACAGGGAGAAGGGTGGATCTCGGGGAGCTGTACTACCTCGCCCCTCCGCTTCTTCTCCTCGCGCTTGGGATGTCGTTCAGCATGGGCATCTTCGGGCGTGGGAAGGCCAGGCGCAACGTGCTGGTAATCAAAGCCAGAATGCCGCTGGGCAGGAGCTATTCATGGAAAATCGAGGGAGGGGACGACCTCGTCGTAACCGTGCTGACCCGGGGCGGTGAAATGAGGGAACGGGAGATAAGGATAGAAACGGAAGTCAAAGAACCGCCAAAGAGGGTGATCCTTTACGTCAAGAATCTGGGGGTGGGAGAAGGGGAGGATTCCACCAAGAGGGTGCCGCTTAGAAAGGTTAAGGAGAGCACCGACGGGGATACGCGGTTCCTGCTGTACACCAACATGTGGCCCGTTGAGTTCTGAGCGCCGAAAATCTTTTGTTTGAAAATATGTCCATATTTCTGGTGGTACCATGCACGAACTCTACACGGCCCTTGCCGAGTACTACGACGCGATTTACAGACGGAGGGTCGAGCGGGTTTCTCAGGAGATAGACTTCGTGGAGGGACTCTTTAGAGAGGATGCGGAAAGGGAAGTACGGCGAATCCTAGACCTTGCCTGTGGAACCGGGATTCCAACCCTCGAACTCGCAAGGAGGGGATATCAAGTTACAGGCCTCGACCTCCACGAAGAGATGCTTGCCGTTGCGAGAAGAAAGGCCGAAAGGGAAGGGCTTAGCGTCGAGTTCATTCAGGGAAACGCGCTTGAGATTGATTTTGAGGAAGAGTTCGACGCGATAACGATGTTTTTCTCTTCAATCATGTATTTCGATGATTTTACAATTCAGGAATTATTTAATTCTGTAAAACGGGCTCTCAGGCCGGGCGGGATTTTCATCGCCGACTTCCCGTGCTGGTACTACGGCGGAAGGGACGGCCCGATAGTATGGGACGAGCGGAAGGGCGATGAGCGGTTAATCATAACCGACTGGCGAGTTGTTGAACCCGCCTTCCAGAAACTCCACTTCAAGAGGCTCGTGCAGATAGTGAAGCCCGACGGGAGCGTTAGGGCCTTCATAGTGGACGACGAGCTCAACATCTGCACCCCGAGGGAGATGAGACTCCTAGCTGAGAAGCACTTCAGGAAGGTCAAAATCTACGGAGACCTCCACGAGCTGAAGCCCAACGACCGGCGGTACTGGCTGGTAGCGGTGAGATATGGAAGTTCGCGTACTTACAAAGAAAACGGTTTTCTCCCTTCGTTCAAACAACCCCGTAGGTGATTCCGATGATGCCCGCTCCCGTGAAAGGCGTCGTCTTGAACCTTGACGTTCTGGATTTGCCAGAATTTCAGGGACTGTTGGACGAACACTTCGCGCTACTAACAATCCCTCACGGAATAGTCCTTCCGGACATTAGAAACCACGAGGAGTCACTTCACCCAGAGGTCGTCCGCTCATTCAAGACCCGAAAACCCGTGGAGCTGACCTTAACGGCGGTTCCAGAGGATATAATGGGAGATGAAACGGGAACGGAGAGAATCGAATACCGATATTACTACCCCGCCAAAAGGTACAACCTGGGGGAAAGAAAAGTTAAGTGGAGGAAAATGAGGGGGTTCGTGAAGCAGGAAATCATCGTTGAAGGAAGAGTTACCCAAATCAACCAATCGGAGGAAAGAGTGCTCATCGAAATCCGTCCCTTGGGGATTCCAATGTATATGGACCTCCCTTATGAGAAGTTCAGAGGACTGGGAATTCGGACTGGCGACTTCATTACGGCCTCTTTCCCGTGGTTTTACACTGGGACAGTTAGTGGAGGGGGTATTAATGGGCCAGAGCTTTAGGGCCGTTGCCAGGGTCGCTTATTTTGATGGCAAAAGGGCAGTTTTCCTCGTTAGGAGAAATCACGGGAAAACCAAGCGTGATTTCCTTAGAGGCTGGAACCCGTGGATTCCAGTTCCTTATGTCCTTATCCCAGAGGAGTTTAAGGAGCTGGTTGAGTCAGCCTACCGGGATGGGAGAGAACTTTTTCTGGTTTTTGCCCTCGACGCCAGCGAAATCGGAACCTCTGATGGGGGAGAGTACGAATTCAGAGCTTCTCTCTCCAGCGAGGGCGTTGTCTATTCGGTGAAGGGCTATCACGTGGGGGAATCACTTGTGGACGTTCTCGGAATACCTTTCAGGATTGAAGGGCTGTCCCGAAAGGGATGGATTTCTGCGAGAGGGAAAAGACTCCTGTTTGCACAAGCAGAGGTGACCCCTCAGGAAGAACCGGAGCAACCTCAAGGGCTGTTCTGCACTTCGCAGAAAACCGCTTAAAGTCCAGGGGAAACTCCAACATGGAGGTGTCCACTGTTGCTGGACAGCACGCCGTATATCGTGCCCAGCAGGATTCTGCTCCTTTCTTTTACCCCATTTAGGGACTACGACGGAGTGGTTCACTCGGGGGAAGCTGAGTTCCTCGTGGAACCGTTGGACGTCAAAATAAGCGTCTTCATTCCTGTTGGAGAGCAGGCTGAGAAGCTCTCAAAACTCGAAGGCCAATACGTTGATATTGATATCGACCCGCCGTACTTTGAAGCGTTTAACGTAAAAAATGCTTGGGGGCCGCTCATCACTCTCGAACCCCCGGATTCTGAAGTTCCGGCACCACGCTACCGCCTGGTGGGCCTTTTCAAAATCTTTGAGCCGGAGTGGGGCATCTTTGAGTGCGGAAACCTGAGGTTTCCAATCCAAGGGTGGTTGGAGACTCAAAACGGGAAGGCCTTCTTTGTGCGCGATGCCCTCAGGATAGACCTTTCGGATATGAAAGAATGGCCCAGGAAGCCAAAACCTGTGAAGAGTGCGTGGGTTGAGCTGAGGAAAGTTAGGTTTTATAGTTACGTGTTGGAGGACTTCAGGAGGGTTAAGGTATGGAAATCATAACCAGCAGACTTAAACTGATATCTCTGCATCCATTTAAGGACTATACTGGAGTTGTTCACTCCGGCGATGCCCTTTTCCTCGTGGAACCCGTTGGAAAGGTCCTGGTGGCGTTCCTGCCCGATTCAGAGGACGTTTTGAAGCTCGTGGGGCGGGAGAACTCGTACGTGGACGTCGTGATTAGCCTGCAGTATTCCGAAGCCACTAGGCCTGCAAGGGAGAAGAGATTCCTGTTAGAGGAGGAACCGCGGGAACGAGGACTCCCGAGGTACCGCATAATTGGGCGCTTCAGAAAGGTTGAAGGGGACTGCGGAGTCTTTGAGTGTGGAAACCTGAGGTTTGAAGAGTGCTTTAGCGGAGAGAGTGAGTGGATTGAAGAGATTGGAGCATGGTTCTATGCCTACCTCCCCGAACGCGATTGAGGATGAGTCCAAAGAGGGGATGAGTCCCTTCGTTCTTTGATCCCAAAATTTTTAAATCCCCCTCCACTTCTGTACAGGGGTGATGCATATCGTTCACGGGAGGAGGAAAGCGCGGTCTGGAATGGCGCTACACAGCGGCGGCACTGCTGAGTTCGCTGGACTCGGCGGTACTGGGCCCTTACCTGAGCCTGTGGCTTAAAACGGTGGGCCTCAGTTTTTCGGAGATTGGCCTGGTTCAGGGCGTTTCTGAGATCGTCCAGCTCCTAACGGACTTTCCAACGGGCGGTTTTGCGGATAGGTACGCAGGGTGAAAACATACGCAGCGGGGAGTGCTCTCTTCGGCACCGGACTCCTGATGATAGCGCTCTCCAGCGGCCTTCCTATGGTTCTCCTAGGTTCGGCAATGACCGGATTCGGGGCGGCGCTGGTCAGCGGGACGATGATACCCTGGCTGTACGATTCCCTTGGCGACGGCAACAGGGTCAAAGACGTCCTCAGCAGGGTCAAGGCGCTCTCAGGGCCGGTTCGATTTGCTGGTGGTCTTTCCGCGGGTTATCTGGCGTCACTCGCACCGAATCTGCCCGTGTTAGCCGCGGGACTGCTCTCGATCGCATCGGCCCTCACGGCGTACCTCCTGCTGCCGGACAACTACGGGACACTGAAAAAGAGCTACGTTGAGGTGCTCAAGGAGGGTCTGCACGAGCTCAGGCACAACCGGGCAGTTCACTTCCTTCTGGCTGCTTCATTCCTCCTCAGCTTCTCCGCCAGGGCGTTTTTCACGTTCTGGATGATACTGCTTTCGGGCAGGGGACTTCCAGAGACGTACATGGGTCTGCTCTTTGCACTGATGGTGCTGTCCACCTCCGGGGGAGCGCTGATTGCAAAGAAAATCAGTCCCACACCAAGGGCACTCGCCGCATTAACGGCACTGTGGGGACTTGAGATACTCCTCCTCGGCCTTGTGGAGGGCCTTGCACCCAGTATTCTGCTGCTTTTTGTCATTGAAATCACGCTGGGAGCCAGATTTCCGGTGATGGCCGTTGTCAGGAACAGATTCATTTCATCCGAAGCCCGTTCGACCGTTAACTCCGCGATGAGCACCATCTCAAGTGGCTTCATGGCGGCTGCGAACATCTTCGTTGGAGCACTGGCCTCTTCCTTTGGCCTGGAAACAGCGTATGAAACAGCCGGAATCCTTGCCCTCGCATCTGCCATTTCACTGCTGTTGCTCTTGGAATTCGATCAAGAATGAGGGTTCTTTCATTTTTTAACCCTAAAATTTTTAAACCTCGGGCTCATTTCTATACCCTGGTGGTGCCTATCGTCCACCGTAACGCTGATTTCAACCTTTGAATCCCATGCGTTCCGCGCTTCTTGGTTAGCCTTTACTCCGGCACCACCGGCGTTGCTAAGATTTTTAAGCCGCCCTTCTGAGGGTAACCCATCTTCAAAAAACCGAAAAGGTGATGCCCATGCTTCCTAAGACCTACGACCCGAACGAGATTGAACCGAAGTGGCAGAAGTTCTGGCTGGATGAGAAAATCTACAAGTACGAGCTCGACGAGAAGAGACCGAGCTACGCGATAGACACCCCGCCCCCGTTCACGAGCGGAACGCTCCACCTCGGTCACGTGCTCAGTCACACCTGGATCGATATCATAGCGCGCTATAAGAGAATGACCGGCTACAACGTGCTCTTCCCGCAGGGCTTCGACAACCACGGCTTGCCGACCGAGCTTAAGGTGGAGAAGGAGTTCGGAATCAGCAAGGACGAGCCGGAGAAGTTCCTCAAGAAGTGTGTTGAATGGACCTGGCAGGCCATCGAGGCGATGCGCAACCAGTTTATCAGGATAGGTTACTCCGCAGACTGGGACCTGGAGTACCACACGATGGACGACTGGTACAGGGCTGCCGTGCAGAAGTCCCTCCTTGAGTTCTACGAGAAGGGTATGCTCTACCGCGACAAGCACCCGGTCTACTGGTGCCCGCGCTGCAGGACGAGTCTGGCTAAGGCTGAAGTCGGCTACGTTGAGGAGGATGGTTACCTCTACTACATCAAGCTCCCACTGGCGGATGGGAGCGGGCACGTCCCGATAGCCACGACCAGGCCCGAGCTGATGCCCGCCTGTGTTGCCGTCTTCGTCCACCCGGAGGACGAGCGCTACAAGGACGTTGTGGGCAAGAAGGTAAAGCTCCCGATATTCGAGAGGGAAGTGCCTGTTATAGCCGATGAGGACGTTGACCCTGAATTCGGAACCGGTGCGGTCTACAACTGTACATACGGTGACGAGCAGGACGTCGTCTGGCAGAAGCGCTACAACCTGCCGGTTATAATTGCCATCAATGAGGACGGCACGATGAACGAGAACGCCGGCCCCTACGCCGGCCTTAAGTCGGAAGAGGTGCGCGAGAAGATCGCTGAAGACCTCGAAAAGATGGGCCTGCTCTACGACAGGAAGAAGGTCCACCACCGCGTGCTGAGACACACCGAGAGGAGCTCATGTATGGCACCCATCGAGCTGCTCCCCAAGACCCAGTGGTTCATCAAGGTGAGGGATTTCACGGACGAGATAGTGAAGGTCGCGGAGGAGATCAACTGGTACCCGAGCGACATGTTCCTCCGCCTGAAGGACTGGGCGGACTCAATGGACTGGGACTGGGTTATAAGCAGGCAGCGCGTGTTTGGAACGACGCTCCCGTTCTGGGTCTGCAAGAACGGCCACGTGGTTCCGGCGAGGGAGGAAGACCTTCCGGTTGACCCGCGCTTCGACAAGCCGCCCGTGGAGAAGTGCCCGGTCTGCGGTGCCGAACTTGAGCCCGTAACGGACGTCCTCGACTGCTGGATAGACTCCAGTATAACCCCGCTCATCATAACCCGGTGGCACGAGGCCATCAAGGGCGACGAAGAGGCCAAGCGCTGGTTCGAGCACAACTTCCCGACCGCACTCAGGCCGCAGGGAACGGACATCATAAGGACGTGGGCCTTCTACACGATATTCAGAACCCACGTCCTCACCGGCGAGAAGCCCTGGGACGACGTCCTCATCAACGGAATGGTGGCCGGCCCGGACGGCAGGAAGATGAGCAAGAGCTACGGCAACGTTGTCGCCCCGGATGAGGTGATCCCGAAGTACGGCGCCGATGCACTGAGGCTCTGGACCGCCCTCGCTCCGCCCGGAGAGGACCACCCGTTCAAGTGGGAGACAGTCGACTACAACTACCGCTTCCTCCAGAAGGTCTGGAACATCTACCGCTTCGCCGAGAGGCACCTGAGCGATTTCGACCCGAAGGAAGCTCCAGAGGAGCTTGAGCCGATCGACAGGTGGATACTCTCAAGGCTGCACCGCGTCATCAAGTTCGCCACCGAGGAGATGGAGCGCTACCGCTTCAACCTGCTCACCAGAGAGCTGATGACCTTCGTCTGGCATGAGGTGGCCGACGATTACATCGAGATGATCAAGCACCGCCTCTACGGCGACGATGAGGAGAGCAAGCTGAAGGCGAAAGCAGCGCTTTACGAGCTGCTCTACAACGTGATGCTCCTCCTCGCTCCGTTAGCCCCGCACATAACCGAGGAGCTCTACCAGGAGATGTTCAAGGGCCACGTCGGTGCCAAGAGCGTGCACCTCCTTGAGTGGCCGAAGTACGATGAGGGCAGGATAAGCGAGGAGGCTGAGAAGCTCGGAGAGCTGGCCAGAGAGATAGTCGGTGCCATGAGACGCTACAAGAACGGCCACGGCCTGGCTTTGAACGCCAAGCTCAAGCACGTGGCCATCTACGCCACCGACAGCTATGAGGCCCTGAAGGCCATCGAGAAGGACATCGCAGGAACCATGAACATCGAGAGGCTGGAGATAATCCAGGGTGAGCCGGCCCTGGAGGAGCGCATCACCGAGATAAAGCCCAACTTCAGAACGGTGGGACCGCGCTATGGCAAGCTCGTGCCGAAGATCACCGCCTACCTCAAGGAGAACGCCAGGGAAGTCGCCAAGGCACTCAAAGAGGCAGGAAAGGTCGAGTTTGAGGTGGACGGCCAGAAGGTTGAGCTGGGCAAGGAGGACATCGTGCTCAGAAAGGCGGTGTTCAGCGAGGGCGAAGAGGTTGAAACGGCCGTAGTGGGAGACGCCGTTGTGGTGTTCTTCTGAGGTTTTACTCTTTTTCCGTTCTTTCTTGAACAATCGTACATCGTAACTCTTTTAAGGTCTGGATTTTTAATCCGGCCGGTGGTTGAATGGGCGGATGGACGGTTTACTACGTTGATCGGGTGAAAGCGCCGGAGGAATGGATTTCCCTCTCGAAGGAACTTGAGCTGATGGAACTTCAGCCCATTCAGTTGCATACCCCTGAGGATGCTGCGAAGATTCTGAAGGCAATCTGCGAGGAAAACGGTAGCTCGATCGTGGTAAAGCTGCTCGGAGACATCTACGCGATCCCGAACGTGGGGATTTTGATGATTCGGGAGAATTCTGAGAGCCGGGAGTCTGATGATGCAGACTTTACCACCGTGAAGGATATGGTCCTGAGGAGATTGAGGGCCAGGGACACGGAGATCATAATAACAAGCGAAAAGGGCTTTGAAAATCTTGCCAGAGATCTTTTTGAGGGCAGGATTGAAGTTCCTGACCCATGGTGGAAAAGAAAACTGAAGGCCGTCGTTGTAGTGCTGGCAGTGGTGGCCCTGATCGTTTACCTCAACCTCCCAATACCCAAAATCTCCGCGGCCCAGAGGTTCGCCCTTCGGGTTGGTCTCCTCGCACTGCTCGTTCTTGCTGGAATCCGAAGGGGATATTTCAAATGATTTCAGCAGTTGTAGCACAGCATCGCGGCCTTCTTGAGGAGGATCACCCGGTATGTCTTTCCGTTTATTATTCTTGGGTTGGAGATCTTGTTGAGGTGGTGTATCCTCTTCCGCTCGAGCGCTATCAGGTCGAGCTCCCGCAGCACCTTCACGAAGTCCTCCCAGCGGATTTTAAGCCATCTGGAGTACTCATCGAACAGCTCCTTCTCGACCACCCGGTAGGTCTTACCGTTCACTTTGTACCTGATCGCACGCTTGGGGAGCTCCTTCCTCAGGCGCCAGCGGGCGTGAAGTGGCTCCTGGAACTCATAAACCGCTTCATCCATTGACTTCCCTTCCACCATCATCTTCAGGATTATGCCGAGGATGCGGTTTATCCTGTCGGGGACGCCTACAACGTCACCCCGGAGGACGATCTTCCTCCTGCGAACACTTATTCCAGCATTCTCAAGCTCCTCGCCTATCTTGGGCGTGGTCTTCTTCTTGTTCCCGCCGGTGTCGACGATGCCGCCGATTATAAAGGCCCCAACGTCAAAATCCTTCTCGCTCAAAACCTCCTCCGCCCAGGGGTCGAGGAGGACCACCTCGTCGATGTCGTTCTCCCTCAAAAACTCCGCCGTCGGCCCGGCGTAGAGTGTTATTCTATCGATGGGGCCCTTAAACATTCTCTCGAACTCATCGTTCGCCCACGTTACGGCGAGCTCCCTCCCCGTGAAGTAGTCCCTCAGCAGGCCGTAGCTCTGGCTCACCTGCAGGCAGACCTTGCCCTTCTCCTTCTGCGTGTGTTTGTTCCAGTGATAGAGGTCGATTATGAAGTAAGGCCACTCGGGGAGCTTTGAGCGGAGCTCTTCGGGCGTCAAAACCGGCTCGAACTTCTCCATCATGCACAGCGGGGCGTAGGCGTAATGCGAGCCCTCGACACGGTTGCCGTTCAGGTCCCAGGCCACTGCGGTTTTCTCCGGGACGCGGAATATTGCTCCCTTTCCGTTGATTATCTCCACTGCCACGTCCTGAAGCTTGTTCTTTGACTTTCTAAAGCGCTTTGAGAGCACTCCGAAGCTCTCAATCCCCTTCTCTTTCAATGCTTCCCTGAAAACATCGGCGAGCGTCTTCATGGCCATCGGTTGAGGGTCGGGCGGAGGTTTAAAAAGTTTGCCGGCGGCTTTCCCTCAGACGAAAGATTTTTAAACGCTCTCCCTTCCCTAATATCGAGCCCCGGTGGTGTAGCCCGGTCAAACATGCGGGCCTTTCGAGCCCGCGCCCCGGGTTCAAATCCCGGCCGGGGCACCATAACTGACTTTTCGCGCTGTTTTATGAGTAGCCTCACTGTTATAGACGGCTCTTCTCCAAATAGAGCCCACCTTAACATGCCATTGATGAAACGAGACCTTACTACGTCCAAACGCCTCAATTCTTGAACGACGTCCTGGTCAAGAGTAATGTGCACATCTGTCTTTTTATGGTGGTTTCTTCCATAATCATCCATGAAAGTCCACCAATTTTGACCTGCGCCCCACACGGTTAAGGCAGTTGCGGTCATGGCAGGTCACCTCGAACTCGGTTTTGACTTGACCCTGCGTTCCAATACAATAGTAACCACTGTGGCCATAAACAGCCAAAGCATTACTGGATAATATTCGCTGAAAAATTCTCTGAGGTAGTTATAGGCCGTTTGGAGATCCTGATAATCTATAGTCATGATGAACCCTGAAACCATCAGGCCTACTGGCAGGACCAAATACATTGCCATGTCCCTACCATCCGCGTCTATGAAGACAAAGAACGTCAAAATCAGCAGGAACACGCCAGTTCCGAAGAGTTTTGTCCCAATGTCCCCCATTATTGCACTGAAGAGAAGTGTGAAAGCTACTACCTCAACCGTCAAGACAAATAACCTGTCAGGGGTTTTTTCGTCATACCACTTCATGGGCTTCACCAGATTTCTTCGACTTTGCCCATTTTGAAAAGCCAGAGTTTCCCGAGGTATTCCATCCTGTCAGAGAACTTCTTTGAGAGAATGTACGTGTGATAGGCTCCGCGACTGATGAAGCCAAGGGCCTCAAGCCTCTTGATGACTCTGAAATACAAGTAGTGTTTCTCCGGCGGGAATAGTTCCTTGTACTCGTCCCAACCCATTCTGCCATTCTTCTTGATGTACTCGACAATCTCCTCGGCCATTTTCCTGGCTTCCTCGCTCTCAAAGACTACCTCGAAGACGTCACGAGGTTGAGTCAGTACGGGCATTTTGATGGTTACAACATCTGGAAGGCGTCTTTTCCTCGGCATAGTTACACCACCTCAGTTATTAACTGCAACGGGCTTAAAATTATCATCCGGAGCGCGGTTCGCGAGTTGGGGGTGAATACTGCACGGTGGTGCAAGTATTCTGGATTTGTGCTGTTTGTCCTTGGTCATACAGGAAAGATGTTTTGAAAAGATGGATAATATACAGGAGGCGTTAGTATCCTGAACAGTAACTTTCAACGGTACAAATTAAATAACACGGAATTATACTTCAAAGACATGTAATTGCTACGTCACTTATGTATCTTTTGGATGTAGCTAATTGGTCCACGCCTTGAATATTTTCCCATGTTTTTATCTCATTCCCTTGGCTTTCTGAACCTAATTGCAAGGCTGTCGCTGTTCCGGTGGTAGTATATTCTGTCTAAGACCAGCCCACCTTTCCAGGCCGTGTTTTCTATCTCTCTGAATTCTTGGCCGGAAAGACCTCCGTGGATGTGGATCTCTATGCCTCCGTCCCGAACTCCTACATGCCCTTTGGTAGAGACTATATGGGTGATGATATCCTGAACATCTCTTATAGAATACATGGTATCACCCCAACCAAAAGTAATACTCTTGAGGTTAATAAGATTTTGGGTTCACTATCTTTCCATCAGCAGAATAATCTCGCCAGCGGTGTGATGATTTTAGCGTCGTCGCTCATCAGCTCCCTCTTAAATCACTTTCTTTTCTCGGAGCATGGTGAGGTATTCCTCATAACTCAGGGGGCATTTCACAAAGTCGTCAAACTTTTTAGGATCGTTGAAGTGGAGTTGTTTCATTATTCTCTTCACGAGGGCCGGCCCGAGTTCTTCTTTATCCTTTCCCCTGCTGAGGATTGTCATCACGCGTTTTTTCTTACCGTTCTCGGTTAGGATGTATTTGGTGTGTCGCCCGCCTTCCTTTTCGATGAAGCCCTTCTTTCGTAGGGCTTTTTGGAGTTCTCTGCGTTTCATGGGCTCACCTCTACGTGCCGGAGGAGTGCTTCTCTCAGTTTTCTGGCGTCTTCGTCGAGGTTATCCTCGCCTTCAAGAACGTATTCTTCTATGAGGGCCTTGAAAACTTCTTCGGCATCCCTTAGGGCCTTGGTTAGTGTTTCTCCGCACCCGTAGAGTTCTAACTCGGGATTTTCTACGCACCAGGTGTCTTCCTCGCGGTTGTATTCTACTGTTAGGTGGATTGGGGCTTTGAGCTTGTACCCGGCGAACTCGCCGGTCAGTTCTAGGGTTTCGAGGGTGGGTGGCATGATTTTCTTCAGTTCGATGAGCTCAAGCTTGAGTTCTTCGAGTTCTCGTTCTATCCTCTCGATGCGGTGAATGATGACTTGGACGCTCTCGCTCATACGCTCACCCCTATGTTGCCTTATACGATTGAATCGCTTATAGGGTTTGCGAAAAAATAGGAGCAAAAAGCTTATGAAAATGAAAGTGGTGGTAGTCTGACCTCTTCCCCGCCCTAAAGTGCGAGGGTTCCAGCGAGTTAGCCCCTCGCCGGCGGGCGGTTCGGTTCGCGGACCCATCACCTACTCGGGTTGCCCCTTTCAGCTCAGCCCGCAGGCCCAGTCTCAGGCCCATTACCCCCACCGCAAAGCGGTTAGGGGTTATCACCTCAAAGGCCACCACTCAGAGTTTTCAACCGCTCGAAGGCGGTTCTTGAAAGGACGCCCTACGGCGTCAACCCTCCAACGCTGGAGGGTAACGTGAAACCCCTCATCTCATCGGGTTGTTCTACGGTGGCCTCTTCGAGGCCTTATTACTCTGGCGGAACTTAAAAGGGTTTCGATAGTTTAAGGTCGTTGGATAGTTTACTGCATCCCCGCCCCAAAGGGGGAGGCTTTCAAAAGAAAAATGTAATTTCCAGCCGAAATCATTAAAAACAATTAAGAGTATATTAAGAATTGAGCCCGTGAGAATGATCGGGCGATGAGCCACACTAGCATGAAGTCCCGTTGGGGACGGAGTTGGCGGGCCCTTCGAGTGGTGGCCCTGGCAGACCCTTATGAAGCAGGGGACGCACCGTGGGAGGGGCTCGTGCACGAAGACCCACGTGAGGTATTGCATTTTCGATAGTGGGTGCAATATCGCTAAAGAATGGGGTTAGTTCAGCTTTCTGGAGGAGTGGTTTGAGGTTTTGATACCTTTCCGGAAACTTCCTGAGATATGATGTGCGTTCTCGTTTTGGCAATTCTGAAATATGTTTAAGTCAGGATGCTCTCCGGTTGAATTCAGGAATGTTAGCTTCGTTTATTATCACAAGTGAGCATATCTTGCGTTTCCCGATGATTCTGTCGAGGGCTATGATTATATCCTTCATTCCACCACCAGCCAGCTCGGTCTCTTTTCTGCGGGAATCAGCTCGGCGAGTTCTTTGAGTTCCTCGGGAGTGAGAAGGTAAACTTCCTCTGGAAGCTCGGCCTTTGAGGGAACGTAGATAAGCCTCTGCTCAATGTTATAGACTTTGCCCATTTTCTTCTGCCTTTTGATCTGCTTTCTCACCTTAACCTTGAGCATCGGCTCCACCGATATAATTTAAAAGGCTTCCATTATAAATCTCTCTACCGTAGAAATGGAAGGTAGAAGTCACATCGTTCTTTCCCTCTGAACTTCACTCCAGCCAGAGACATCTGAAGCTTGTGTTAGGACGGCATTATCCAATGCAATCCTGCAAAAGTTTTTTGAATAACCGTGGATTCTTACAGTGAGGCCACCAGGTGTCAAAAATGCTCGCAGTTAAAGTCCCCAAGCGGGAAGCTGAGAAAGTCAGGAGAAAACTAATCGACCTCGGCGTCCTGGCTAAAGGATACGCCGTCAAACGGGAGGGTGAGTTTATATTCTTCCCGGTCACGGGGCCCGTAGAGCGCTTCGAGCTCGTCGAGGCCGAGTTCGAGAGGCTTGAGAGAAAACCCCACAGCTATCGTGAAGTCGTTGAGGTTCCGGACGAGGTTAGGGGGCTTCTTCCAAGCTCCTTCGACATAATCGGCGAGGTTGCGATAATCGAGCTTCCGGAGGAGCTGATGCCCCACGGAAAAGCAATCGGCGAGGCGATTCTCAAGGTTCACCGCCACATAAAGGCCGTCTTCGCCAAGGGGAGCAAGATTTCTGGAGAATACCGTGTGAGGGAGCTTATTTACCTCGCCGGCGAGAGGAGAACGGAAACCCTCCACCGCGAGAACGGGATAAGGCTAAAGCTCGACGTTGCCAAAGTTTACTTCTCCCCCCGCCTGGCCACGGAGCGGATGAGGATTTTCGAGAAGACCCAGCCGGGTGAGGTTGTCTTCGATATGTTCGCCGGGGTCGGGCCGTACGCGGTGCTTCTGGCTAAAAAAGCAGAGCTCATCTTCGCCTGCGACATCAACCCCTGGGCGATTCGCTACCTTGAGGAGAACATCAGGCTGAATAAAGTTGACAACGTTGTTCCTATCCTTGGGGACGTTCGAAAGGTAGCGGGTAAAGTGCAGGCCGACCGCGTGATAATGAACCTCCCCAAGTTCGCCGACCGCTTTCTCAGAGAAGCCATGCTGAGCGTTAGGGACGGTGGAGTGGTCCACTATTACGGCTTCGGCCCGGAGGAAGACCTGTTCTCAGAGCACGAGGCGAAGATTAAGGCGGTGGCGAGAGAGCTCGGCTTCACCGTTGAAATTCTCGAGCGGAGAAAGGTTCGCCCCTACGCGCCAAGGCAGTTCAACATCGCGATCGACTTTCAAGTACTGAAGTAAAGAGAAAAAGGGATTAAATGTTGCCTATCCTCTGAAGGACCATCCCCTCTATTCTTATGGGTTCGGTTCTCCTTGCAAAGACTATCGCCTGGTCGAGCCTGGCCTCGCTCTCCGCGTGGATTGTGAAGAGCGGGTCGCCCTCCTTGACCTTCTCCCCAACCTTGACGTACAGCTCGATTCCCGCGCCTTTGTCCTCCGGTGCCCCTGCGGCCCTGGCTATTCCCGTGATGGCCTTGTTGTCTATGGCGGTGATGTAGCCGCTGGTCGGTGCGGTGAACGTGTAGGTCTTGTCGCCAACCGGGATGTCTTCCGGCTTGATGTCCGGGTTGCCTCCCTGCTCCTCTATTATCTCGCGCATCTTCTGGTAGGCCTTTCCGCTCTCGAGTATCTCGCGCGCCATCTTCTTTCCCATTCCCGCCGGTGCAACACCGCCCATCTCCAGGAGGACTCCGGCGAGCCCGGTGGCCTTTTCTATAAGGCTGCCAGGACCGGTGCCTGCCATAAGGGCCTGGAGTGCCTCCCTCGCCTCGAGGGCCGGGCCAACGGTGTGTCCAATCGGCTGTCCGCCGTAGGTTATGGCCACCTCGACGTACTGACCGAGCCTCTTGCCCAGCTCAATGAAGTCCCTCGCCAGGGCCCTGGCCTGGTCCACACTCTCGACCTTGACGCCCTTGCCTGTGGGAATGTCGATGAGAACGTACTGGCTGCCCATGGCGTACTTCTTTGACATTATGCTGGCCAGCATCAGACCGGTCGGGTCAATGCTGAGAGCGCGCTCCGATTTGATGGTTATGTCGTCGGCCGGGGCGAGGTTGAGGGCACCGCCCCAGACCATACATGCGCCTATCTTCTCCACGATGCGCTTTATCTCGTCGAGGGAGAAGCTGACGTCCGCGAAGACCTCCACGACGTCCGCCGTTCCGGCCGCGCTGGTTATTGCGCGGGAACTGGTCTTAGGGATGGTGAGGCCGGCGGCGGCAACGATAGGCACGACGAGGATGTTGGTCTTGTTGCCGGGGACGCCTCCAATGCTGTGGACATCCATTATTGGCTTTCTGTCTATGTCGAGCATATCGCCTGTCTCGGCCATGGCTATTGTCAGTGCGGCTATCTCGTCCATATCGAGGCCGTTTATCTCAAGCGAGGTGACGAATGAGCTTATCTCAATGTCGCGGAGCTTCCTGTCAACGATGTCCTTGATTATCGTCTCTATCTCCACCTTCCGGAGCTTTCCTCCGTTCATTTTCTTCTTTATGTAGCGGACGCTCTCGGGTGTGCCGCTCGGAATGACAGTGACCACCTCACCCTCCGAGAAGCTGTGAAGCTGAAGAACGTCCCTGCTTATTCCTATCTCTCCCTCCTTAACAAGACTGCTTATGACTACGCTACCATAAACCGTTTTCTTGCCTGCCTCAAGCTTTACGAGATCATCCGGGTGAAGCTTGGCCTTCATGGCCTCTTTCTCATTTATAAAAACCGAGTATCTCCCGCTGTACACATCCAGTATCCTGACCTTCACCTTCACTTCCATTCCCTCCTGCGAGTTTAGTTCCTAGTATTGTGCGGAAGAATACTTAAACTTTTTCAACTGATGTACGGGAAAAACATTTTAAAAAATGGATGGGGTCTTGCAGGATAATGTAGAAATCATCTGCTGAGGCCATGAACCTGTTCTGTAATCCCCTGGTACTCGCCCTTGAGCTCACCCGTTCTGAGGAGAACTCCAACGATGTCGCGGGCGATTTCCCTGACTGCAGGCGGCAGAAGTCCATCGCCCCTCAGGTAGTAGCTCACGACCTCACTCAGGGGGGCGCTCACGAGTCTGCCCCTGAAGACGCGGACGGTCCTATCATCGACCTCGACTATCCTGTCTGGATAGCCGAGCCGGACCTTCATAACAGCCCACCCCCATTTTAGAGTTAATAGAACAGACCTTTTAAAATTTAACGCCCCAAAAATGTTTAATAACAAAATGGTTAAAAAGCTCAGAGGTTCCTGACTTCCTCGTCAATGGACTCTTCGAGGGTCTTTTCCCACTCCTCAACATCAAAGTCTATGAGCTCGCTTTCGAGGTCCTCCTTGAGGCTTGAGACGCGCCTCTTGAGAGCGCTCTTGGTCTCCTCGTCGTAGACGACGTAGTAGGGGTTGCTTTTGGCGGAGTAGTAGAGCATCAGAAGGATTATGTTGAGGATTACGAGGATGACCACGGCTCCATACACGAGGGCGTCGGCCATCACTTCTTCCCTCCGAAGAGTGCCTTAAAGACCCTCTTTATGGGGCTCTCTGGCTCGGGTGGTTGCCACTTGATTCCCGCAAGTTTGGCCGCGAGCTGTTTGATGGCTATTGCAGAGGGGCTGGTCGGGTTCTTGATTACCAGGGGGACACCGTAGGCGCTTGCACGCTTGACTTCGGGATCCTCGGGTATCACCGCCAGAACCGGAACCTCAAGAATGGCCTCTATCTCCTCCTGGGTGAGTTCGGTCTTCTCGTTGGTTACCCTGTTGAGTATCGCTCCGAGGGGGAGTGTTCCGAGCTTCTCGGCGATGAGCTTGGTTTTAAGGGAGTCCGTGATCGCGGATATCTCGGGGTTGGTAACGATTATGAGTTCCTTGCCTATAAGAAGGGCAGTGACGGATGTCATTTCGAGGCCGGCGGGGGCATCGATGAGGACGAAATCCGCCATCTGGCCTATCTCCCTGATGAGCTGCCTGAGCTTTTCCGGCTTGGCCTTCTTTATCTTCTCCAGGCTCAGTCCTCCCGGTATGACCTTGACTCCTGCCGGGCCCTCGTAGATGGCGTCCTTGAGGTCCGCTTCGCCCGCCAGAACGTCGTGGAGGGTTATTGGAATGTCCTCCATTCCAAGGACGAGGCTCAGGTTCGCCATCGTGATGTCCGCGTCCAGCAGAATGACCTCCTTTCCGAACTGGGCCAGAGCAACACCCAGGTTTGCAACCGTCGTTGTTTTACCAGTTCCACCTTTTCCAGATGCAAAAACAATTGAACGGCCTTCCAAAGTTAACACCTCCGGTGTAAAGCGCTAACGACGCTTTCCCGCGATAATCACTGTGACCTTCGATTTTATACGGAGTATTCAGTTTGCGTGTATGAACTATGCTGGCAATGCTTTTATTTTTTGCGGTTCATCTAAAGACGTGGGAAAAAGATAGAAGAAAAACTATTCGTAGTTCACTCCTCTCCCGCCTTTGCCCTGGCCTCGGCCTCCAGCTTCTCCTGGACTTCCTTTTCAAGCTTTACCTTGGCCATCTCTGCGGTGTCCGCCAGGCTCCTGAAGAGCTTGAGCATCTCCATCGGGAGCGGCAGGATGATCACGTTGCTCTTGTCACTGGCAACATCGCTTATGGTCTGGAGCGTCCTGAGCTGAAGGGCCATCGGGTGCTGGGACACTATCTCAGCGGCGTCGCGGAGCTTCTCAGCGGCCTGGCGCTCCGCCTCTGCAAGAGTTATCCTGGCCCTCCTCTCCCTCTCGGCCTCCGCCTGCCTGGCCATGGCCCTCTGCATGCCGCTCGGTAGCTCAACGTCCTTAATCTCGACCGTGCTGACCTTTATTCCCCACGGATCGGTGGCCTCATCGATGATCTTCTGGAGCTGGAGGTTAAGCTTCTCCCTCTCGCTCAGCAGCTCATCGAGGTGGGCCTGGCCGATGACGCTCCTCAGGGTCGTTTGGGCGATCTGACTGGTGGCCATTATGTAGTTTGCCACCTGGGTAACCGCCTTAACGGGATCAACCACGCGGAAGTAAACGACGGCGTTGACCCGGACGGGAACGTTGTCCTTGGTTATGGTCTCCTGCACCGGCACGTCAAGGACGCGCGTACGGAGGTCCACTATGACCGCCTTCTCGAATATTGGAATGATGAAGAACAGTCCGGGACCCCTTGCTCCCACGACCCTACCGAGGCGGAATATAACCGCCCTCTCGTACTCCTTGACTATCTTTATGGCCGTTGCCAGTATAATCAAAACAAACAACAAAACAATCGAAATAACCACGGTACTTGCCATTATGGCCATTCATTCTCCCTCCTTTACTCCCCCAACTTTTTCGACGATGAGGGTTAATCCCCTGACTTCAACAACTTTGGCCTTCCCCCCGACCGGAATTCTGCTCCCATCCCGGCTCTCTGCCTTCCAGAGCTCCCCGTGAAGCTTGATGACACCCTCGGGATCGACGTCTTCCACGACCTTCCCGACTTCCCCGATGAGCTCCTCCTTCCCAGCCTCGGGCTTTTTCCGGTGGGCCTTGACCACAGTGGCCGCACCGAAGAGGAAGAACAGCCCGAGCAGTATTGCCATGACCAGTATCGCTATACGCAGTACTGAGTACGTCTCACCCGTCACCAAGTACTCACCTCCAGCTCCGGTTCCGCTGAAGAGCAGAATGCCCCCTATGACAAAGGTCACAACCCCCGCAACTGTGAACAGGCCGAAGGTCGGCGTCAGCGCCTCGGCTATGAAGAATATTATCGCTAGGACTACGAGGATCAGGCCCGCGCTGTGGTATCCGAAGTAGCCCAGTCCGGTGAGGCCGAGCACTAGGAGTATGGCCCCTATGGTTTCCGGCACGTGCCAGCCGGGGGTTAAAAAGCCGAATATCAGCCCTATGAAGCCTATGTTCAGAAGGAGGTACGCTATGGTTGGGTCGGTTATGTACTTTACAACTGTGTCCCTGAAGGATGGCTCCAGGTAAACCACGTTTGCGTTTTTGATGTGCAGCACGACCTTCCCCTTTCCCTTGACCGGCATCTTTGTCTCCATGCCGTCGGCTTTCTGGAGGAGGTCGTCAAGGTCGGTCGCTATAACCTCAATGACCCCGTACTTCATGGCCTCCTCGGGGGTTACGCTCCTGTCCTCGGTTATAAACTCCGCCGCGAGCGTCTCGTTCCTGCCGCTCATCCGGGCCAGCTCGCGGAGGTAGGCCACGTAGAAGTTGGTTATCTTCGGCGGGGCTTCGACGATGCTTCCGTTCTGGCCGTAGCCGAGTATCGGCCTGCAGGCCCCTATCACCGTCCCCGGGGCCATGGCGATGAGATGGGAGCTCAGGGCGATGTACGTTCCCGCGGATGCGGCCATTCCGCCCGAGGGGTAGACGTAGATGATAACCGGGACCCTGGCGTTCTCAATCCGCGTTACTATCTCCTGCATGGCGTCGGCCCTGCCGCCGGGGGTGTTCAGCTCGATAATTATGGCGGAGGCATTCGCATCCTCCGCCCTGCTTATGTATCTATCGAACTGATCGACTGTATAACCGGTTATCATTCCATCGACCTTTGCAACGTAAACTGTGTTCCCCTGTGCGTGTACTCCCGGCTGAAGAACGAGCACTATGAAGAGCACCAGTGCCGCTAGCGCAACCTTGGGCCGCATACTTACCCCCTGATATCAGTACTACTAAAGGGTTTAAATCTTTTGCCTGCCTTCCAAAAGTGATTTATATGTTGTGCGGGAATTCAGTAACATGGGGCTGAAAACTCTGGCCAAGCTCTACCGCGTCGCCAGGGGTGATGAAAAGGTCGCGAGGGCCTGGGAGCTCGTCCGTGCGGCCGCCGGATACAGCCTGCACGAGCCGTACTGGGACTTCCTGAGGGAGAACTTCGAGGTTCGTGCGGAAGAGGTTAAAGAGGCCATGCGCTTCCTAGAGGAAAGGGGCGAGCTTCAAATCAAGCGTTCCGTTGACGGTAGGAGGCTCTACGTCTCGACCCTAAAGGATATAAGGAAGAACCCCGTTAGGCTCGACCGATGGCTGGGATTGACCTGAGGAAGACCGCGGGCGAGATGATACGCAACGGAACGTGGAAGTTCGAAGACGGTGTTTTCTACCAGGCGTTTGAGAGCGGTATCGCTGGCTACGATGGGGAGAACTTCATTCTTCCGGATTCGTGGGGCAGAGGGGAGAAAAAGTCCGCGAAGGAAAAGTTGTCCTTTATCCTCGGCCTCGACACGGACCTGGATTCCTTCTACGCCGAGATAAGCGACTCTCCCTTTGCCTTTCTGATTGACGAGTTCAATGGTTTAGTCGTTCCCGCCTCACCGGACACTTACCAGGCGTTAGTTGAGACGATAGCCCAGCAGCAGGTCAGCTTCGAATTCGCCCAGCGAACTATCGTGAACCTTGTGAAGCTCGCGGGCAGGCCGGTAGAGGACTTACACGCATTCCCCACCCCCGAGAGAATAGCGTCTCTGGGCGAGGAGGAGCTGAAAAAGGCCAAGCTCGGCTATAGGGCTGGTTACATAAAGTCCCTGACGGAGCTTTATTTGGCCAAAAAGCTCGACCTCGAACTCTGGGACTGGGGCGTTGAGGATGCCATCAGATACCTCACGAGGTTCCGAGGAATAGGGAAATGGAGTGCGGAGCTTTTCCTGGCCTACGGTCTGAGAAAGAACGTCTACCCCGCCGGAGACCTTGGGCTCAGAAGGGGGATAGCAAAGATTTTTGGGAAGCGGGTTAAGGAAGTCGGGGAAAGGGACGTGAGGGAGGTAATCGAGCCCTACAAGGAATGGAAGGGGCTTTTGGCGTTTTATGTTCTCTGCTACAACAGGAAGACCGAGATGGAGAGGAAGAGAAAATGAGAGAGGTTAGGATTATCCTGGAAAAAGAGAGATTCAAGGCCCTGAAGGGGCGCGATATCAGTGCCCTCCTCCGTGAAAACCTTCCTCGGGTGGAGGATACCCTGAAGGCCGAGCGCGAGGGGGTCCTTCTTGAGAAGATCGCAAAACTCGAGGAAAAACTTCGGAAGATGGAAGGGGAGATAGGGGAGCTTAGGGAATTCTATGAGAGGGCTTTGAGGGACAAGGAGCTCATGACAGCCGAGCGTGAGAGGCTGAGAAGGGAAAACGAGGAGCTCAGGAAGAAGGTTGAGGAGAAGAGGAGAGAGCTTGAGAAAGTTCACGGATCGTGAACGAGTCGTTCAGGGAGTGTGAACGGGATGAAGCTCATCATCAAGCCGAACAAGGGCTTCGGAAAAATTGAGGTCGAGATAAACGAAGAGCTGTGGGGCGAGATAGAGCGTCTCGGCGAGAGATATGGCGTTTCTCCTGAGAGTGTCATCGAGATTGCCCTACGCGGCGAGTTCCGTGAACCGAAGGGGAACCTCGAGGAGCTTGAGAGGAAGGCGAAAGAGCTTGAGGAAAGGACGTGGGAGCTTGAGAAGGAGTACGCCCCGCTCCGCTTCAAGGCCTACGGCCTGAGCGAGGACAACAGGATACTCGCCATCGAGCTCTCGGGCCTAATAGCCGAGAACAGCCAGCTTAAGCGGTTCCTGAGGATGAAGCCCGAGCGCAACCTTGAGCTGAGAAAGCTTATATCCTACTACCTCCAAGGTTGAACCGCGGATGATGACAGCGAATTGCGCGGATCGGTGAAGAGCAACGCTATCTGACGCCGTCCCGGGCGGGCCGTGACGATTCCAAGACGGGCTGAACCGCTTCGCGGTTGTGACGTACCCTATGAGCGCCGAGCCCGTCCGGGGCGTTTTCTCCGGCGCTTCTTCTTCGGTATCAACCTCACCGGGCTGCCGCAATCCGGGCAGATTCCCTCCGGCGGCATCTCTGAGAAACGCTTTCCGCAGCCGATGCAGACGTAGTTCCAGCGGATGACTCGCTTTATCCCGCGCTTCAGGGTTCTGAACTCTATCCCGAGGATTTTCGCTATGTTCTGCAGGTTGTAGTCGTCGGTGAACAAGGTAGCATTGAGCTCGTACGCGAGGGCTAAAACCTCAACGTCCGCCTCGCTCAGCTCCCCCAGCTCGCCTGTCTTTCTGGCCGCTTCCCTTATCGCCTCAAGGCTCTCCTTTGAGGGGACGAGGACCTTGACCTTTCCGGCGCTTATCAACCCCTCCAGAAAAAGCCTCGACTCCGGGTCTTTAACCTCATCAACGACCTTCGGCGTCGTGAAGCCCTCGACGTCTATCCCCTGAATGAAGACCGCCGCATCTATGACCTGAACCTTCATGGCCTAAACTCGGAGAAACCCTTTTTTAGATTTCCGTCGAAATGAAGCCGGTGGTGCGGATGAAGGTTGACCTGAACTCGGACCTCGGCGAGAGCTTCGGCCGTTACAAGCTCGGCCTCGACGAGGAAGTCATGAACTACATCACGAGCGCCAACGTTGCAACGGGCTGGCACGCCGGCGACCCGATAGTCATACGGAGAACTGTAAGACTTGCGAAGGAGAAGGGAGTGGCCGTTGGAGCGCATCCAGGCTATCCGGATTTGCTCGGCTTCGGGAGGAGGTATATGAAACTCTCGCCCGAGGAGGCGAGGAACTACACCCTCTACCAAATTGGTGCTCTCTACGCCTTCACGAGGGCTGAAGGAATCGAGCTCCAGCACGTTAAGCCCCACGGGGCACTCTACAACGCCCTCGTTAAGGAGGAAGAGCTCGCGAGGGCGGTCATCGAGGGGATAGCGGACTTCGATAGGAACCTGATATTCGTGGCCCTCTCCGGCTCAAGGTCGGCAGAAATAGCCGAAGAGATGGGGGTTAAGGTTGCCCACGAGGTTTTCGCAGACAGGGCTTACAACCCTGACGGAACCCTCGTTCCCCGTTCGAAGCCGGGAGCGGTCATACACGAGGAGGAAGCGATAGCCGAGCGCGTGGTCTCGATGGTCAAGGACGGTGGAGTCAGGGCGATAAACGGGGAGTGGGTCGAGCTGAAGGCTGACTCCATCTGCGTCCACGGAGACAACCCGAAGGCCGTCGAAATTGCGGCGCGGATAAGGAAAGTCCTCGAGGAGGAAGGGGTTAGGGTAGTGCCGATGAGGGAGATCGTGCGGTGAGAATATGCAACCGACGATAAAACCTGCCGGCGACTCGGCGCTGCTCGTATCCTTTGGTGAGGTCATTGACGAGGAGGTAAACGCGAAAATACACGCTATTGCCGACGCGGTGGAGAACGCTGACTTCGAGTGGCTCGTTGAGGTGGTGCCGGCTTACTCGACGGTCTACATCTTCTACGACCCCCTCAAGGTGAGCTTCAGTGAAGTTAAAGAGGCCATTGAGCCCTTCCTCCAGGTTTCACCGGAATCCTTCAAGGGAAGGCTCGTTGAGATTCCCGTCGTTTACGGCGGCCGGTACGGTCCGGATATCGGCTTTGTGGCGGAACACAACGGCCTGACCGTCGATGACGTTATCGAGATACATTCCAGGCCGACCTACCGCGTCCACTTCCTCGGCTTCCTGCCGGGCTTCGCATATCTCGGCGGCATGGACGAGAGGATAGCGGCTCCAAGGCTCGAAAAACCCCGCCTGAAGGTTCCCGCTGGCTCGGTAGGGATAGCCGGAAGGCAGACTGGCATTTACCCCCTCGAAAGTCCCGGCGGCTGGAGGCTCATCGGAAGGACTCCGCTCAGGCTCTTCAACCCCGGGAGGGAACCTCCGACCCTTCTAAGACCGGGTGACATTGTGAGGTTCGTTCCCATCGATGAGTCGGAGTTCAGAGAGCTCTACGAGGCCGAATGGGGGGAGGGAGATGATTGAGCTCCTCAACGTCCCTTCACTCCTCACCGTCCAGGACTCCGGTAGAAGGGGCTACCGAAAGCTCGGCGTTCCGGTTTCGGGCTTCATGGACGATTACTCCGCGAGAACAGCGAACTACCTCGTCGGAAACCCTGGTGATGCGCCCCTCCTTGAGTTCCTCCTCGCCGGGCCAACCATCCGGTTCAACGCCTCCTGCGTCTTTGCGGTTGTTGGAGACGTTAACCTCAGACTCAACGGCGCGTCCATAGAACCCTGGATGAGCCACTGGGCGAAGAGGGGCGACGTCCTTGAGGTTGGCGCTTTGAAGGGCAGGCTCTACGGCTACATAGCCTTCGCTGGCGGGATAAAGTGTGAACCGCTCCTCGGGAGCTGCTCGGCCTATCCCAAGGCCGGCCTTGGAAGGCCGCTGAAGGCCGGGGATGTGTTAAACCTCGGCTACGCGATACTAACCGGGAAGGATGGGAGATACCTTCCTCCGGAGCTGAGACCAGACTATTCGACTAAGGAAAAGACCGTCCGCGTCGTTCTCGGCCCCAACCTCGACCACTTCACCGAAGAGGGAATAGAGACCTTCCTGAGCGAGGTCTACACGGTAACACCGGAGAGCGACAGGATGGGCTACCGCCTCGATGGAAAGGCCATAGAGCACTCGGAAAAGGGTGCAGGGATAGTGACCGACGCCATACCGACCGGTGCGGTTCAGGTTCCGGCCAACGGAAAGCCGATAGTGATGCTCCGCGATGCCCAGACGACCGGCGGCTACGCGAAGATAGCCGTCGTTGCAGCGGCTGACCTCCCCTTGGTCGCCCAGAGCCGGCCGGGGGAGAGGTTGAGGTTTGAGGCGATAAGCGTCGACAAAGCCCGGGAACTGCTGATTAGGCGCGAGAAAACCCTGATGGCCATCAGGGATTTCCTTGATGGGAAGATGCGTGCCTACAGGATCATGGCGGGGGGAGAAGAGCTGATTGCGTTCACAAAAGTGGAAAGAAGGGGTTAATCCTTCTTGCGCATGACCTTGACGTGCTTGTAGGTCTTGCCGTTGCACTCGACGTCGCCGAGGATTTCTATTATCTTTACGTGGTCGCCCTCGAAGAGGCCCTCGGGGCTGAAAAGCTCTGCCTTCTCTGGGTCGCTGCACTCCTCGAACTTGAGCTGTATCACCGAGCCTGCTATCGCCAGCCTCGGCTCTATCGCTACTTCGATGCTGGGCTCGACGACCTCGACGACGCGAACCTTGCCCTCGTGAAGCGGGCAGGAGTGTGAGGGCATGCTCCTCACGCGGAGGATTTTGTATCTCCTGCCGGGTTCGAGGTTTCCGACGCAGACTCCTGCGAGCTTGCACGTCTTGCACGGTTCTGCCGGGCCGTAATATATGAACTCAACCCCTGGTCTTGCCAGCTTTTCCCCAACTAACGTGATTATTGCCATTTCAAACACCTCCGTTTTGTGAAGCGGTGATCTTCAGATGACTCCGGTGATTTTAGCGGCCTTCTCCGCTGCCTCTCGCGTGAGGCCGTCCTTTCCGAGGATCGTGTATCTCTCGGGCCGTATCGTGTGGGCAATCGTGAGGGCCTCGATTATGTACTCCGGGTCGATCCCAAGCTCGTATGCGTTAGTTGGCGCCCCCACCCTCTTTAAGGTTTCCCTAACACGTTCCCACTTCATGCCGTGAAGGTAGGCCATTATTATCGTCCCCACCCCGACCTGCTCGCCGTGCAGGGCCGGTTTCGGCGCTATGGCATCGAGCGCATGGCTGAAGAGGTGCTCCGCACCGCTGGCCGGCCTCGAAGAGCCCGCTATGCTCATGGCCACGCCGCACGAGATGAGGCCTTTCACCACCTTTCTCACGCTCTCCTCGTTGCCGAGGCGTATTATGTCCGCGTTCTTTATCACCATCTTGGCGCTCATCAGGCTCAGCAAGGCCGCGTATTCGCTGTAGTACTCACCCTTAATGCGGTGGGCCAGCTGCCAGTCCTTCACCGCCGTCAGGTTGCTTATCATGTCGCCCACGCCTGCCGCGAGGTAGCGGTAGGGGGCGGTTTTTATGACCTCGACGTCCGCCACGACGGCTATGGGAGGCACCGCTTTGACCGAAGTCTTTGCTCCGATGTCCTTTATCGAAGCGTTGGCGCTCGCTATGCCGTCGTGCGAGGCGGTGGTTGGAAAGCTGATGAAGGGAACTCCCGCTTTGAAAGAGGCGAGCTTGGCGACGTCGATTATACTTCCGCCGCCGACCGCTATGAGCCAGTCAAATTCACCGCCCCTGATTTCATCGAGGGTCCGGTTCACCTCCTCCATCGTCGCACCCTTAACGGTGAGGCCATCTACCTCGTACTCCCCCGAGAGGTTCTCCTCGACCTCCCTGCCCGCTATCTTTTTTGTGTGTTTTCCATAGAGCACGAGCGCTTTTCTTCCCAGGCCGATCCTCTTCGCGACGTTCACGACCTCTCCCTTGAGATTCTCGCCGAGCAAAACCTCTCGCGGGAGCTGCATCAGGTGCACTTTTCTCACCACCCCTAACCCTAAGGTGGGAAAAGCTTTAAGGCTATCGGAACAACCGTCTATGGTGGTCAAATGGGGCTCTACGAGTTCTTTTACGAGTACTTCATCAGGCCCATACAGGAGAACCAGGGTTACAACCCCGTGAATACGGTTGTCTACGCTATAATCCTGGGCATAGCGGTCCTGCTGCTGTACAAGATGCTCAAGCGAATGGAAATCAGGGTTGATGGCCGCTTCTTCAAGGCCCTCGTCCCGTACATAGTACTCGGCCCGCTGATGAGGAGCATGACGGACGTCGGAGTCCTCCCCAGAACGTACCTCACCGTGAGCCCCGGCGGCTACTTCGTCATAGCGGCCTTTGCGATAGCCTCCCTGTACATCGTCTGGAGGCATTGCCCGGGTGAGAAGCTCTACCCGCTCTACCATGACTTCGGCTGGGTGCTGGTGGGGGGACTGCTCTTCCTGCTCGTCATAAACCTCGACAAGGTCAGCTTTAACTGGGAGGTTTTCAAGTACTTCATTCCCGCCCTGGTTATAGCGGAGGGGGCGGTATGGCTGCTCGCGAAGAAGGTCCCCGTTATCGCCGACAACAGCGTCCTTTTCTACACCCACTTCTACGACGCGACCACCACGTTCGTTGGAATTCAGTTCTTTGGCTACTGGGAGCAGCACGTTCTCGCGAGGTGGCTCATAGACACCTTCGGAACGGCGGCGATCATGTACCTCGAAAAGTTCCTCATCCTCCTTCCAGTGGTCTGGATACTCGACAGGTGGATGGCCGATGAGGATCCCGATCTGATAAACTTCGTGAAGCTGACGGTGTTCATCCTCGGCTTCGGGCCGGGAACGAGGAACCTGCTGATAATGCTGATGGGTGGTTGAGATGGAGATAGCGTGGAACGAAGTGGCCCTTGAGATGGCCCGAGAGGTTGAGAAGGTTGTGATGCCCCTCTTCGGAACCCCCGAGGCAGGGAAGACCGTGGGGACGAACGTGAGCGGGGACGTGACGAAATACGTTGACAAGGTCGCGGAGGACGTGGTCATCGGTCGTCTCGAGCCCCTGGGCGTCAACCTGGTGAGCGAGGAGATAGGCTTCATAGACAACGGGAGCGACTATACGGTTGTGGTTGATCCCATAGACGGTTCCTACAACTTCGCCGCCGGAATACCGATATTCGCCTTCAGCTTTGCGGTCTTCAGGGGGAAGGAACCCGTTTACGGGGCCATCTACGAATTCGTGCCGAAGCACTTCTACGAAGCGGTGCCGGGAAGGGGTGCGTTCATGAACGGCAGGCGGATAACGGTCAGGAAGCCGGAGCGTGGGAAAGAGGCTCTGAGCTTCTACACGCGCGGAAGGTGTACCGGACTGATAAAGAGGGTCAAACGCGTTCGCGTCCTCGGGGCGATAGCCGTTGAGCTTACCTACCTGGCAAAGGGGGCCCTCGATGGCGTTATGGATATCCGGAACTACGTCCGCCCGACGGATATAGCTGCCGGTGTGCTGATAGCGAAGGAGGCGGGGGCCATCGTAACCGACGGGACGGGAAGGGAGCTGGAGATACACCTGAGCGCGACCGAGCAGACGAACATAATAGCCGTGAACGACCGCTACCTGCTCGATATGATAATGGAGGAGCTGGAAAATGGGCGTTGAAAGGTATTTCTACCGCTACGGAAAGGCGACGTTCACGCTATTCCTGATAAACGTGGCGGTTTACGTGGTCGAGTCTATCCTCAGCGGAAACCCGCTCAGCATAAACATCCGCGTTCTGCAACTCCTCGGCCAGTGGAACTACGCCGTCCTCAACTACGGCTGGTGGTGGCAGCTCATCACCGCGATGTTCGTGCACGTCGGCATACTCCACATAGGCTTCAACATGTACTTCCTCCTGATGATGGGCAGGCAGCTCGAGGGCATACTCGGACCCAGGCGGCTCGTCATGGTTTACCTCGTCTCGGGCCTTGCCGGGAACCTGCTGACGCTTCTTCTGTTGCCCCCTAACTCGGTCAGTGCGGGGGCGAGCGGGGCGCTCTTCGGCATAGTCGGAACGCTGATAGTCATCATGGGTGTCGTCGGGGGCAACATGCAGGGGGCGTTAATAAACGCCTTCGTGCTCTTCCTGATAAACAGCCTCCTGCCGAGCGTCAACGTCTACGCCCACCTCGGCGGACTCGTCGTCGGGATGGCCATGGGCTACTACTACGGCAAACGGATTAAGAGGCACCTGATGGCGAGGATGTATGGGTACGGGTATTATTAGGACCATCGCCGAAAGATTTAAAAATGCCCCCCTGGAGGTATAGGTCGAGCGCTCGGGTTGTGCCGGGGTAGCTTAGCCTGGTCAGAGCGCTCGGCTCATAGGGCCGCTCCCCTTCGGGGGAGCCTGAGAAACCGAGAGGTCCGGGGTTCAAAGCCCCGCCCCGGCACCACATTCACGATTTTCTCGATTGCCTTTGAACTGGGGACAACTGCGGACGATTCTCGAACATGATACATCATTACCTACATACATATCTACACGAAACCTATTTATACTCCCACCACCACGTATTTATGACAAAATGTGCCCCAAATGGGGGGGTAAATGCAAGAAGTGCCATCCTTCAGTTCTGAATATGCCTCTGAAGACGCTCTGGTAGTGTCCATAGACAGGGCTTTTGACGACGTGTTTCGTCTTTTGAGAGAGGTTTCGGAAGAGAACCTGAGTCCGCAGGCAGAGTACAAGCTCAACAACGCCATGGTGGAAATGGAGAAACTCAAGAGGACCCTTGGAACCGCGCTGGGCACGACCCTCACCATCGCCCAGGAAGTTCAATCAAAGGTTAACGAGCTATCCCAGAACATCAGGGACATCGGTGAGGCCGTTAACCAGGTGACCGAGGCCATCGGCCAGGTCAGCATTGAAGCTCAGAGACAGCAGGAGGCAATCACGGAAATAAAAACCGCAATGGACGTTGTGCATGACGTCACCAACCTGGTTGCCCAGACAACTGATCACGTTGATGTCGCGGTGAACGAGATAATTGCGATATCCAAGGAGGGAGAGGAGAGGGGGAGAACCGCCACCCACGAAATTACGAAGATTCAGGATGTCATCACCCAGATTGCGGAGACCATCCACGCCGTGAAGGACATGGGGAAACAGATAGGTGAGATAACCAACGTCATAACAGGAATTGCAGGACAGACAAACCTGCTGGCGCTAAACGCGGCTATTGAGGCCGCACGCGCGGGGGAGGCCGGTAGAGGCTTCGCTGTTGTGGCTCAGGAAATCAGGAAGCTCGCCGAAGAGAGCAAGGACGCTGCGAGCAACATTAAGAAGATTATCGAGACCATGACAGAGAGGGTGAATGAGGCCGCCTCCGTGGCGGAGAACGGCGCCACCGTGGTGGAGGAGGCCAGCGGTGTCCTTGAGGAGACAATAGCATACATGGCAAACATTGCGGAACTTGTTTCAGAGCTTGGGCCCCAGCTCGAGGAACTGAAACAGAAGGTGGATGATGCCGAGAACGAGATTCAGAAGGTTCTCCAGGCGGTTGATGCACTTGCCGCAAGCGCGGAGGAGAATACGGCCGCCGCCGAGGAGGTCAGCTCATCCTCCCAGGAGCAGAACGCGGCCCTTGAGGAGATCTCCAAAGCGGCGAGGGACCTAGAACGGAAGATGCAGGAGCTCATGGAGGCACTGAACAAGGGGCTCTAACATCCTCTATTTTATCATTGGGGGTGAGCATGTGGAGAGGCAGTTTGTCGCATTTACAATAGGCTCGGAAGAATTCTGCATTGACATATCCAAAGTGCGGGAAGTCAAGGAGATGATGCCGATAACGAAGGTACCCCAGGCCCCGGATGAGGTGGAGGGCATTGTGAACTTGAGGGGGCAGGTGATTCCAATAGTGAACCTGAAAAAGGTTCTCGGATACTATGACGACAATGACCTCAGCGACAAAAAAATAATCCTCGTCGAAACAGGAAACGACGTGGTGGGATTTATAGTGGACGACGTTTCTGATGTCGTGTCTCTGAGTGAAGAACAGATTGAGAGTGTCCCCAGTGTTATCGGCAGTCATCAGGGCCACTATCTGAGGGGCATAGCCAAGAAAGATGAACGGCTCCTTCTGGTTTTTGATTTGAGCAAAATAATCAACACCGATTCTTTTTAGGCAACGGTGCCCTTTATTTTTTAATATTCTTCTTTTGAAAGCCTCGCCGTTCACGGCGGGCATGTGGCATATGGAATATCCCTCGATTAAATGCTAAGTCGCCCTCTTCTCTTCCTCCGGGAACTTCCAATTCCGCGTTATCTTTGTCACGTTCCTCACGAGGGCTTTCTCCTTCGGGTGCCTTGAGACCAGCTCCTCGAGGAAGGAGATAAGCCTCGTCGTAGGCGGGTTTGTCTATTGGGAACGGAACCTTATCCTTGCCGCCAACGGCGTAGGTGAACTTGAAGGGGTCGGGCGGGTGAGTTACCGGGTCCTTCCAGCTCGGATGGACGTCGTAGACCAGCTCAAGGACGAGCGATAGGGCCCTAAGTGTGCTCGGTCCGAGGCCCTTCAGGAGGAGAAACTCCTCGTAGTTATTTACGCTCAGCTCTCGGGCGAACTCCAAAGCCCGCTTGTTCAGCTCGAACCTTCCGAGGCTCTCGTAGCGCTTCAGGATAGAAACCTCATCAACGTCGCGGGGCTTGTACTGACTTCCTCCTTGCTAGGGCGAGGGTTCCAACGAATTAACCCCTCGCCAATGGCAGGGAGGTTTGAGGGGTCTCATTAAAACCCACCAAAAAGCGGGTTTTCAACCCCTCGGGGAGGGTCTTCCCCCCGTTACCCCTCCCTTGAGCGTACAAGCCACCCAAGTTCGGGGTTATGGTTTTTATAGCTTTCTTTAAAATGTTGAAAGCACCAACCAAATCCGCGTTAAACACAAGCCCCGTTGCGGGACACTTAAACAAACCACGAACGAAGCGCGCCCCCTCGTGGGGCTTCCCGCAAACGGGGCAAACCTTAGAAGTGAAAGCCTCACCAACAACCACAACCACAATACCATACTCTTCCGCAACTTCAGTCAAGCGTTTAATAAGGTAATTAAACCGCCAAACGTGAGAAAGGATAAAATTTTGTTTACTACCCTTATCAGAGTTCCGAGCTATTCCCTTTGGATAACCAACGACAATCTTAGAAACTCCCAAATCGTAAAGCCTTCTCACGGTTTGCCTCACGGCAGTGTTAATGTAGTGTTTTGCCTGAAGTTTAGCCCTCTCGTGCATTCTCTTGAGTTTCCTACTCGTTTTAGCTCCACTCTTGTTGAGTTTTGACTGGTAGTCCGCAATCTTCCTCCTCCAGTAGAAGTCAATGCTCTTTAACGGCCTCCCGTTCACGAGGAAGCTCTCTCCATTCTCCACGTAAACGGCCATTAAATTGTTTACATCCAAGTCAATTCCCGCTGAAAGATTTCCTTTTGGAGTTCTTGGGATGCTAACCCACTCCCCGCCCTCAAGTTTTTCCTCGACAGTAAAGCTGATGTGAGCGTACCATTTCCTCTTAACTGGGTCGTAAGTGATTTCTAACCGCCCCTGCTTGCCCCTCAAGTGTATTCTGCCTTTGAACTGGACTTCCAAGCGTTTGAATTTGCCGAGGCCTTTGAGGATAAGTTTGTTCCCGTCAATTTTGTATTGGTCGTTTCTAAGGACGATTAAGGGTTTTCTCTTCCCGTCTTCTTTAAGATAGTTTGGTGGTTTTGGTTTAAGCCAGTTGGGAAGTTCTCCATTCCGCTTTTTTTGAAGGAGGGAGAAGAAACTTCGCCATGCTTCGGCGTTTTTGCGACAGATTTGCTGGACTGTTGCTGAACCGATTTCCTGTTTAAACTCCTCATAAACGGTTTTCTCAGTCCTGTTGAAGTCCACGATTTGCTCTTGGAAGTATTGTTGTCTCCTCAGATAGTTTACCCTGTTCCAGACTTTGGCTCCAATGTCGGCTAACTGATGGAGGATTTTCGCCTGCTCTTTGGAGGGTTGGAGTTTAACTGTTACTGCCCGCTTCATTTCAAAGTATGGTATAGTTTTTGTGCTTTAAAAAAGATTGCTTTCCTGTTCGAAGACTGGTTGGGTTGATTATTGCATCCCCGCCGTGAACGGCGAGGCTTTCAAAAGAAAAATGTAAACCAGCGGCCGGTAGCCTTTGGCTATGGCTTTCAGGCTCTCCAGCTCGCGCTCTATCTTCCTCGGCTTTTCCTGCACCACGTCGAGGAGCGCCTTCTGGTACTCCTTTGATTCCTTCGAGACCGTGTTGAGGGCGAACTCCCTCCTGAGCCCGGAGATGGCATTGTGCGGGTCGAGGGTGAAGGTCTCGGCATCGAACCAGTGGAAGCGCCTCGCCATCCTCTCGGCCTCGTTCATGCCCTGCTGTATGACCGCCCAGTTGCCCTCTTCGTCCAGGAAGAAGACGTGATGGTAGAGCTGGTAGCCGGTCTGGAGCGCAACTGTGTCAACCTTGGCGACCAGCCGCGAGGTTCTTACGTACGGCTCGGGGTCGAGTTCGTAGAGTTCGGCTATGGTCTTCAGCTCCTCCGGCGTTGCCCTGCTCTTCTTCCCCTTACCTCCGGCCGCCTTGACGCCCAGCTCCTCCCTCCAGAGGGCGTCCTTTATCATGCCCGCCGTCACGGTGGTCGAGCCAGAGGAGTCCCAGTCCATCCCGATGACGTTGTTGAAGGCCTGGAACCAGACCGGGTCGGAGAGCCTCTCCATGAGTCCCTTCGTTCCGTACTCCTCAACCGCCAGAACCAGCACTAACCGGGTGAGCTTCCTCATCCTCTGGGCCAGCCACGCCGGAACGTGGCCGCCGTGGAGGGGCAGGTCGGCGATATTCCTCATCGGAGTTATATCTCTCTCCGGGGTTTTAACCATTATCCCCGTAGAATTTTCATAATTTTGGGCTATCATACGCAGAATCATCAGGAAAAACTGGTCATATAAATGGGAAAGCCTTTTTATCCTCCGCTTCGATTTCCGTCTGCTGATTTAGGCTCACGGAGGTTGTGAAAATGGGAGTTGAGAAGGTTCCGAAGTACGACATCCCAACCGTTAAGGTTGACTACGTTTTTATCGAGCTCGACAAGATGAAGCCCCACGAGCAGCTCGTCCAGAAGGAGCTTGAGGCCTTCATCGAGAGCGTCACCGGCTCCGGCCTCTTCTGGAAGCCTATGCTCCTCGCCAAGGTTCCTGGTGAGGACATGTACCTCATCGTTGACGGTCACCACCGCTGGGCTGGTCTCCAGAAGCTCGGCGCCAAGAAGGCTCCCTCCGTCATACTTGACTACTTCAGCGACGATGTCAAGGTCTACACCTGGTACCCGGCCTTCAAGGGAAGCCTCGAGGAGGTTCTCGAGAGGCTCAAGGCAGAGGGGCTTGAAGTCATTGAGGACCCGGAGGCAGAGGAGAAGGCCGAGAGGGGCGAGATAGCCTTCGCCATCGTCGGTGAGAAGGTCTTCGCCGTTCCGGGCGGCCTTGATGAGCAGAAGAAGGTCAGCAAGGTTCTCGACGAGATGAGCGTCGAGGGCAAGATCGAGCTCATCTACTACGGCCTCAAGGAGGACGCCAGAGAGGACATGGGCAAGGGCGAGATCGACTACGTCTTCATCAGGAAGGCCCCTAGCAAGGATGAGGTCATGGAGCTCGTCAAGCGCGGCGAGGTCTACTCCCCGAAGACCACCAGACACGTCCTGCCCTTCAACCCGGACAAGATAGACGTCAAGCTCGAGGAGCTGTTCTGAAGGTTTTTAACCCCTTTTTCATACTTTCTCCGCCGATGACGAAGGATCAACCGGCTGATGGGTGATGACCAGTCCAGGAGGCCGAGGCCCCGCACCTACATAGGCATCTACAAAAAGGATTTAAATATCCATTCAGGATTTTACCCTTAAGCGGTGAGTGAAGTGCTCAGGATTTCACTTCCTGTGCTGGCACGGTCACGGAAGGAAGGAACCCGGAGGGTTGATGTCCCCGCATTCAGGCTGGTGAGTTCATTCTCCGACATAATCGAAGATAGCGCCGTTGTTATAGGCCGGGCCGGGATGAAGGTTCCTCCCGACTGGAATCTCATTACCGTGAGTTCCGTTAAGGGATATTTTGGTCCGAGGGAACTCCACAGAATTTTGGATGGTATAATCAAAAGTCTCAAAGGGCATCCGGATAGGGCGGTAATTATAGCCTGTCCCGAGTACCTGGCGCTCCATAACGGATTTGAGACGTTTCTGAGATTTTTGAACACCATTCGTGATCACGTTATACTCACCAATACCAAGGTCTACGTTGTCACTGATCCCCTTGCATGGAAACCAAGGCAGTGGGCCCTCCTCAAGAAACTTGAGCTCTGAGCGACAAACTTTAAAGCTCCACCGTTGCCCTCTTTATGATGAGGATGCTCCGCGGTTTAATCTTCGACGTTGACGAGACCCTGGTCTACTACGAGGGCTACGACCACAGGGAATGGTACGAGAAGTGGGTGATGCCGGCCCTCCGGGAGCGTGGCATTGAACTGGACTACGAAACATACAAAAAAACGGTAACCGGCGAGCTTCCGAGGAGCTACGTCGAGCGCTTTGGCATAGACCACGTGGAGTTCTGGAAAATCGTTGACGGCGTGAACCTCCGCTACCGGCGGGAGATGGCGCGGCTCGGCAGGATAAAGCCTTTCCCCGATGTTGGTGCTTTGGGAGAGCTGAAAGAGCTGGGCCTGAAGCTTGGGGCTGTGAGTAACGCCTCCCCGGAGTGCACGGAGTTCGTTTTGGACCTCTTCGATTTGAGGAAATACTTCGAGGTTGTTTACGGAAAGGACTATTCAAACCTTGACGGGGTCAAGCCAAGCCCCTACCTCGTTGAAAAAGCCCTGAACGCACTCGACCTGGAGCCGGAGGAAGCGCTGATGGTTGGCGACAGCCGTCACGATGTGCTCGCCGGAAAGCGGGCCGGCATGAAGGTGGTTAACGTTACGCGCTTCGGGAAAATCGAGGGTGCTGACTACTACGTGAAGGGCCTCTGGGAGCTTGTGGAACTGATAAGGAAGATGCTGTAGTCCGTCAGTATTACCACGGTTCATGAAAATCTCCGGCACTCTTAAATACCCAAAAGTAGTTATGTGCACCGTGGTGATTCATGGAGGCAGTTGGATTTAAATGTGAGAGGTGCGGTGCGCCCCTCGAAGTATCCCCCGAAACTATAGTCGCAATCTGTCCATACTGCGGTTTTCCTAACCACGTGAGCGGAAACCTGAAGACAGAGAACATCTACATCGTCCCGACCATCGATAAAAACGCCATAGCCAAGGCCTTCTGGGACCGCGTCAACAGGGACTTCGACCTCAAGCGCATGAAGGAGGGGATAGAGATAGTTGACATCGAAGGCCACTATGCCCCGTACTGGGTGGGCAACGTTCACGTCGAGGGTGACGTCGAGTACATGGTGCGCGAGGAGGAGTGCCACACGGACTCGGAGGGCGAAACCCACTGCCACACCGTCGAGAGGCACTACCACGACTACGTTGACGAGGTTTTGAGCCTTATCGGCTCCGCAAGGAGGCAGGTCAAGAGCTTCGGCGTTGATGACATCATTGTCCACTATTCGAGGGCAAAGCCCAAGGGAAGAAAGCTCCTTGAGCTGGACGAGGATCAATGGGGGAAGATAAAGCTGGAGATACTCAACACTGAAATAGACGAGACCCAGGCGAAGATGATAATGCGCGAGGATGCGATAGACGTCATAAGGGACCGCTACTCCGCCAAGGCCGACAGGATAGAGCGCTTCGATATAACCGCCGATGAGCCCCAGAACGTTTCTCTGATTCTCCTGCCGATGTGGACCGTCTACTACAAGCACGAGAACTCGATATTCCATGCCGTCTTCGCCGGCTGGGACGGAAGGGATGTTGCCGCCACCGAGCCTATGCCCATCTGGAGGCGCGCCCAGTACATGGCCGGCGTCGTCCTCGGAGTCATCATAGGCGCTGCTGGAGCCGCCTACGGTGGTGCAAACGGCTCGGCTCTGGTTTCGGTGCTCTCGCTGATACTCGGGGCTGGCGCCAGCGGCTACTTCGGGTCGTTGGTCCTGGAGGGACAGAGAACCGAGAGAAGCACCGGTATCATGGGGCACTTCACGGGGGCATTTAAGGGGTGATTGCCATGGAGGTTCAGTGTCCAACCTGCTCGGCCAAGTTTAAGGTCCCAGACACGGTGAGCGTGGCAACGTGCCCCTACTGCGGAACGACCTTCAAGCTCGAAACGAGGGAGGAAGTCGGCGAGCACTTCTTCTTCCCGCCGATGAGGAAAGACGCCGGAGGGGTTCTGCTCAAGTTCCTCTCCAGGCAGTACGGCGCTCCGGCGGACATAACCGGGGCAAAGATAACGAAAAAGGAGCTCCACTGGGTGCCGGTTTACTTCTTCTACCTCCACGGGAGGAGCACACGCTGGTCAACGATAGAGGAGGTTCGCTTCGTCGGAATCCCCGCAGGCTCACCCTTTCAGGGGATGCTCAAGGACTACCCGTTCCCGATAAGGGGCAAGCGCTTCTTCGATGAGGCAGTGGTTGGGAAGGGTAAGTACTACGAGCCCAAGATGTCCAGGGAAGAGGCTGAGGCCATGGCGAGGAGCATCATGGAGAGCGCCCTCAGAAGTGAGGCCAGCCAGGAGGACAAATCCCTCGGCGGCGTTGAGATAGAGGTGAAGTACCAGGGGCTGGTGCACTATCCACTTTGGGAGGTTCACTACGAGTACTCCGGGCAGAGCTTTGCGGGATACGTTGATGGAACCGACGGAAGGGTTGTCCAGGCGGAGTACCCGCTCATGAGCGGTGCCAGAAAGAAAGCCAGCCTCCTGGGCGCCGGTGTTCTAGCGGCCGGGCTGATAATCGGCATAATCGCGGCTGGAGCATACGGAAGCGCCTGGGGGCTCATAGGTGGACTCATCCCCGGAGGCGCCGGGGCCTTCGGCATATTCCGGAAAGGCGCCGTTAAGAAGAGGAAGGTCAGCGAGGTTATGAGGCTCAACAAAGGTAACCTGTATTTCAAGCCGATGTGAGGTGTTGGTTATGGGGAAGGAAACATCGATAGTTGAGAAGCTTGAGCTCGTAATTCCCGGCTTCCACGGCTACAAGAAGAAGGAGCTCATAAGGGAAGACGACATGCTCGTTCGGGGCAAGGTGGCAGATACGCTCGCCCTCGCCAGAAGGGAGATGGAGCGCGCCCTTCAGAGGTGCGCCATGGTGGGCTGCGCCCAGATGGTTGCCATAGACAGCTTGAGGAAGAAGCTCATGGCACTGGAGAGCAGGGTGCGGCATGCAGAAGCCGGCTACCGCGGCTACTTCGACAGGGTGAAGTTCAAGGAAAAGGAGCTCAACAGGCTCCTGGAATACGATGCCAAGATGATAGAGCTGGCCGAGGAGATACTCAACGAGGTCAAAGCCTTGAACGGCCAAATAGCGGATCCGCAGGCTCTCAGCATGGCGGTTCTAAACCTCGATGAGGAGCTGATAAACTTCGAGGAAGTCCTCGGCAAGAGAATGAGCTTCGCGGCGGGTGAGTGAGATGGTTCAGGTCATAGAATGGGTGAACCCCGGAGAAGACGAGATAATCTGGCGCTACCCCAACGAGGTCATAAAGTGGGGAGCTCAGCTGATAGTCCATGAGTATGAGGTCGCCGTGTTTATGCGCGATGGCAAAATCTACGACGTCCTCGGGCCGGGAAGGCACACGTTGACGACACAGAACTTACCGCTCCTCTACAAGCTCGTTGGTGGAAGCAACAGCCCCTTCAAGGCCACTGTCATTTTCGTCAGCATGAAGCAGTTCCAGGGGCGCTACGGAGGGGAGACTCAGACGAGGGAGCTCGCCCCGGTCAAGTACTACGGCGTCTACTGGTTCAAGGTCGCTGACCCGGTTCTCTTCATCACCGAGGTCGTCGGCGGCCAGAGCCTCTACGAGGCGAGCGACGTCACCAAGTTCATTCGCGCGTACTTCAACGAGGGCATGATGAAGCACCTCAGCGCTTACTCGATAGTTGACCTCTTCCAGAACCTCGACATGGTCAGCACGCAGGTCAAGGTCAAGCTCATCGAGGACTTCAGGCGGCTCGGCCTTGAGCTCGTCGATGTGAAGATTGAAGGAGTGAACACGACCGACGAGTGGCGCCAGAGGCTCTTCTGGATAATGCAGACTGGCAACGCTCAGGCGGTTATGCAGATGGACACGGCAAAACAGGTGGCAGCGGAACTTGGAAAGAGCGAGGGGGCCGCGATGGGCACGGGTATGGTCATAATGCCCCAGCTCCTCCAGCAGCCCGTCCAACCCGCCCAGCCGGCGCAGCCCTACGCTGGTGGAGGCGTTCCGCCGGCAGGATACCAGCAGCCGGCCCAGCCGGGGGCACCAGCTCAACCAGCGCAGCAGGAAATCTGCCCCTACTGCGGCAAGCAGATTCCGCCCGGAGCGAGGTTCTGTCCTTACTGTGGGCACCAGATACACCGCTGTCCCAACGGCCACATAGTTCCTGAGGGAGCGAAGTTCTGCCCTGTCTGCGGGGCAAAGATTGAGTGAGTCCCCTTTCTTTTTCTTTGAATGTGGTAAGATTTATATAGCTCCAAAGGGTACATTGTTCTGTCGGCTTTGCCCCACATAGTAACGTCGCGGTGAGGGTTTATGAGACCTGCGATAGTCCTTTCCCTGCTCCTGCTCGTTCTCATGGCACCTTTAGCGGGAGCCGGGGAGTGGGTCCCCGTGAAGGTAGTCGAGTTCCAGGGGATTCAGACCCGCGAGACGGTCTTCAACAGGTGGCCGGCGGTGAATACGACGTCGGACTCTTCTCCCTTCCGGCAGGGGACTACCGTGGCCTGAGTGAGGACCTCCTCAAAAACCTAGAACTATACAAGACCGTCGTCTCGTACGTGGACCTGACCTTCAACACCTACCACGACCCGGATAAGGAAGCTCCAATCGTCACCCTGGGGAACGAGACCTACCTCAACCCCTTCGCCATCCGGGAAGTCAGATTTGCGATGAACTACCTCGTAAGCAGGGAACACATCGCCCGGGAGATTTACGGGGGTAATGCAGCGCCGATGTTCAGCTGTGTGAGGCCCAGCCACCCGGTCAGCGGGTACATCGAGCCAGTCTACGCCGCCCTGAACCTCACTGCTCAGGGACACGACGAACTCGCCCTCCAGATGATTGAGACGGCGATGAAGAAGGCCGCTGAGAGTGTCACCAGGTACGGCCACAGGCTGGAAAAGGTAAACGGCACCTGGCACTTCGATGGCCGGCCGGTGACGGTCAAGCTCGCTGTCCGCACCGAGGATGAGAGGACAAAACTGGGCATGTACATCGCCGAACAGCTCAGAAAAGCCGGCTTCGCGGTGGAGATGGTTTACCTCGACAGGCACAGGGCCAGCAAGGTCATATTCAACGAGCCTCCGAGCGACTACGGGTGGAACGTCTACACCGGCGGCTGGTTCGCCGATAAAAGCTCCGGCCTCTGGATGGACGACTACGCCGCCTGGTTCTACTCGGCATGGTACGGTTACCTTCCGGGAAGGGTTGGGCCGGAGCACAGGAACACCGTCACGGTCCTGGATTTCCTCAGGGAAGTCGGCAACGGCAATCCTGACAACGGCCTTAGAGCCATAGGTGCAGAGTACTACAGTAAAGCCTCAGAGCTGGGAGGAATTCTTGAATGGACAGAGGAGGAGCTGACGAGATTGCTCGCCAACCTCAGCGCCGAGGTGAACGGCGAAAGCTACGCGATAACCAGCGCCGACCAGTACTGGGACCTTCAGAAGATGGCGGTTGGAATGGGAATACTGGAGAGCGCCAGGATTTTCCTCATCGAGGAGTGGGAACTCTCGCCCGTGAACAGGGAGAGGGTTGATGGCATAACCCCAGATTCGACCACCGGAATCCTCAACCGCTGGAGCCTGCTGGGGGCGAGTACCCCGGACGGGATCCTTAAGGTGGCCTACTTCGTCCCGACCTGCGGGCTCTGCGGCGCCTTCAATCCCGTTGATGGCTTTGACAGCCCCACCGTTCCGGTCAGCCTCTGGGGATTCGTCCACACCCCCGGTGGCCGCGTTGGAAGGAACGGACTCTATGAACCCTACGGGTGCAACTGGACGGTCGAGCGCGGCCGTTTCACGGTTCCGGAAGATGCCGTCGTCCACAACCAGAGCAGGGGCTGGGTGAGTCCCCACGCCGGGGAGACGGCCGTCGTCAGGATAACCTTTACCTGCCGTCCGACGAGGTGGCACGACGGGGTGGAGCTTAGGGGGGCGGATTTCAAGTACTACCTGGCGTTCCTCTACACCTGGGCCTACAGGGACGGTCAGGATGACCCCTACTACGACGGGAACCTGGACGACATGGCCAAATCGCTTTCGGGTGTCTTAGGCTTTGAATTCACCGGCAACGGCTACGTGGTTTACGGTAACTACGTCCACCCCTTTGCCGATGACATAACGGCCAGGCACTACCTCCACTACCCCACGTTCCCCTGGGAACTGTACCACGCCATGGGCGAGCTTGTTGCCAGGCCGGGCGAGTACGGGATAACCGGGGATTATTCATTCAGTAAAGGCCCCCTATGCCTTAACCTCCTGGAGCGGGAGCACGCGATGGATCTGAAGAGGGTACTTGAGCTTCTGGAGGAGAGGAAGGAAGTTCCCGGTGCAATAGCAGGGGACGTGGACGACCCGACAAGGGGCTACGAGCGGGCGGTGGAGTGGATTGAGAAAAGGGACCACGCCTTCATAAGCAACGGGCCGTTTTACATTGAGAGGTACGAGCCGAGGAACCTGTACCTGGAGCTGAGGGCATTTGGGGGAGTATCTCCGATTCCCTCCCCAGCAACTACCCCCACGACGTCCCAGGTTCCGACTCCATCACCTCAAAGCGGGTATCCGGAACCAACCAACGGGCCAGACGACCATCAAACGGCCACCGACATCTCGCCCGTGTATGCAATTGGCCTGGCGGGCCTTTTGATACTGGTACTGGCGGCCCTGATGAGACGGAGAAGATGAGGCCGCTGGCTTTTCGTTTTTCTTGGATTCAAAAATAGGGAGAAAGTATCAGACCCCCCACTTCTCCTCAATGTAGACCCTGATGAGGTCCTTTGTCGCGAGCATGCCCTTAATGTGGGTCCTCTCCATGCCGTGGCTCGCGTGCACTCCCTGGCCGATGAGGGCGACCTTAACGTCCCAGCCTGCTCTGAGCGCCGCCGAGCCGTCGGAGCCGTAGTAGGGGAAGACGTCAACGACGTGGGGAATCTCGTGCTTCTCAGCCAGTTCGATGAGTTTCGTCGTCATCTCGTAGTCGTACGGGCCGCTTGAGTCCTTGGCCGCTATCGATACCGCGGTTTCCCTGCCCGCGACGCCATCTCCAACGACGCCCATGTCGACGACGAGGAGCTCCTTCATGCTCGGTGGGTAGCCGCTGGAACCGCCGTGTCCGACCTCCTCGTAGGGCGAGAAGAAGAACGCCACCGGGAGCTTTTCGAGGGCTTCAGTCCCCAGATCGAGCATCAGGTCGATCATCACCGCGGCACTCGCCTTGTCATCGAGAAAGTGGGCCTTAACGAAACCGTTCACGTACTCGAACTTCGGGTCGAAGGCTATGAAGTCACCCGGTCTTATGCCGAGCTTCTCTGTATCTTCCTTCTTCTCGACGAGCTCATCCAGGCGGATGTACATGTTCTCCTCCTTGCGCTCCTTCTTTCCAGCTTCCCTGTTCACGTGGACGCTGGGGTTCTTGAGAAGGAGCGTTCCGCGGTACTTCTTCCCCGAGCGGGTGATTATCGTGCAGTACTCGCCCTCGAAGGCCGGAAGGTGCAGGCCGCCTACTCTCGTGAAGCTCAGGTGTCCGTTTGGCAGGATTCCTTTAACCATCGCGCCGAGGGTGTCAACGTGGGCCGCCACAACCAGCTCCGGCTCCGGATGGTTGCCCGCTATCAGGGCACCCTTGTTGGTGAAGTAGGTTTTCACGCCGTTTTCGTTGAGAAGTCCCGCTATGTAGGCCATAACCTCTTTCGTGTAGCCCGTCGGGGACGGTATCTCCAGAATCTCCCTGAGAATCTCGATCATTCTTTCCATCATGACCACCGTTAAAAGAAATGTCGAAGGGTTAAAAAGGGCATCGGTCAGAGTCCGAAAATCCCGCGGAGGTGTTTCATATTGCCCGATGAGAGGTACACCTCATGTTCTGGAAGGAGCTTGATGGTGAATGCCTCGTCGGGGTCATGGGGGTAGACGTTGAGGAGAACGTACTTTCCGCTCTTCATCACACTCTCCAGGCGGTACGTGCCTTTGTAACAGTGTTTTGTACCACCCATTCCAAAGACGCCGCCTTCCTTCCACTCGATGTCGATATACATCTTAAGGGCGGAGCGGCCATTCGTGACGTACTCCGCAGCGAGTTCGGACCACTTTGAGAGGACCTCCCCGGCCGAAACTTTGATTCCATTCTCCTTTATTCCCTCGGGGTCGGAACTTACGATGTTTTTCAGAACATTTCCCAGCATGTGACCACATCCAGGCGTTTTAGAACAGTTGCACGGCGTCTTTATTACTTTTTCGTGACCCTCACAGGAAGGCTTTGAGAACCATGAAGAGTCCTATGACGAGGAGCGTGAGAACGAAGGTGACGCTTATTGCCTCCTCGGCCTTTAGTCTGTACTGAGCAAGGATAGCGTTGGCCGCTATGGCCGGAGGCATACTGGCCTCGACAAGAACGGAGTAGAAAACCTCCGGGGCCGCCCAGCGCAGGGTCAGGAAAACGAAGGTGAAGGGGATTGCTATCCTAAAAGTCCCGACTTCAGTGAGCTTGCGCCAGTCGAAGCTCCTCAGCGTTATCCGCGAGCCGAAGTAGATGATGAGCAGGGGTATGCTGAGCCAGCCAATCGTTTTGACCGGCTCTATGAACCAGTTTGGAACCCTAACCCCTACTATAACGAGGGCCAGAGCGAGGAGGTTCGCCACCGTCGGCGGGAACTTCAGCGCCTTCAGGAAGCTGTCCTTAACGTTCGCGCCTCCGCTGGAGTAGTGGGCCGCTATGAAGGTGACGATTGGGATGACTATCATCGAGTTGGTCGTGGAGTAGAGTATCGCGGGCGTTATGTCGTCGAGGAAGAGGCTCGCTATCGGGAAGCCGAGGGCGGCCGTGTTGGGGTAGACCGAGAGAACCATCAGCGCACCGACCCAGGGGTCGTTTTTAAGGACGACGCGGCCGTAGATGTACGAAAACCCAAGGCTTATCGCGATTATCAGGAAGACGTAGAGGAAGACAGTCTTTATGCTCAGGAGGTAGTTCAGGTCCTTGCTCGCCACGTTTCCGAAGATGAACAGGGCGAGGAGAAAGTCGTTCACCAGGATTCGGAGGTAGTCGAAGGGCTTCTCCGATTTGACCAGCCTCTTGAGGACGTAGCCGACCGCTATAAGGGCGAGCATCTCGGCGATGTTCATGCTTAAACCTGGGGTTCAGCGTTTAAAAGTCTGTCGAGTGTGGAAAAATGAAAGGAGGTTGGGGATGAACTTGAAAAATAAAAGCAGGGGTTGAGGCTCACTCCTTCTTCGTCTTGTGCAGGGGCCACCAGGCCTTTTCACCGAAGAGAGCCATCGTGGCCGGGCCGATGAAGTAGACCGCCGCCGTGGCAGTCAAGAGCACTCCGATGGCCAGTGCGAAGCCTATCTCCCTTATTCCCCACGTCGCCCCGGTCATCAGCGAGCCGTAGGTTACCGCCAGCACAGCGGCGAGGCCGACGACCAGCGTGTCCATCGTTCCGGCAGCTACGACTAGCGCGTCCCTCGCGCTCCTGCGCTCGAACTCGTCCCTGGCTTTGACCAGGTAGAAGCTGTTGTAGTCTATGCCCACACCCATGAGCACTATGAAGACCATCATGGGCAGGAACCACATGACCTGCTGGCCGAAGACCCTCTCGAAGAGCCAGCTGGAAACGGTTATGCTGAGGAGCACGCCGACCGCTATGGTGCCTATGGTGGTTATAACTGCGGGCAGTCCCTTGAGTGTCGGTATGAGGGACAGGAACATCAGCAGGAGCGCCACCGGGAAGATTCTGTGCCAGAAGACGTCGTTGATGAGGTCGCTGAGGTCGAGCGCTAGTGCAGTGCTTCCGCCAACCATTCCGGACTTTATTGCTCCCGACTTCTCCTCGTCTTTCACTATATCCCTTATCTCCCTCACCATGTCCTTGGAGCGGTCGTCGGTGGCCTCGTACTTCCCGGTAACCTGTATCAGCACTTTAGTGCCGTCTTCCGAGATGTAGCGGTTTCCGCCGAGGCTCTTCAGCTCGTCCACGCTGACGTTCACCTGCCTTCCGTAGGGACGGGCGAGGGTATAGACGTACTCGACGCCGTCAACCGCTGATATCCTGTCCGCGAGCTCGTTGATGGTCTTGAGGTCGCCGTCGCCAACTGGGTGTCCGAGGTCGACCACGACGTAGGTCGGGGAGGTAACGCCCGCACCGACCGTGCTCTCGCTGAGCTGGAGGAAGTTGTAGGTCTCGCTGTCCTTGGGGATGAACAGCTTTATGTCGTGGGTTCCGTTGAAGTTGACGAAGTTGTAGGCCGCCGGAACCGCCACGAGGAGCGCTATGAGGACAACCACTTTGGCGTGCTTGACGGCCCACTCCGCGATTCTGCTCCTCTCGTGGATGTCCACACTCTCGATGTGATGCTCGATGTGCCTCGGCCACCAGAAGGCCGGTTTGTCGCCTATGAGAACGGTTATCGCCGGAATGAACGTCAGGCTGGCGAGGAGGACTACGATGACCGCCAGGGGTGCTATCATGCCGATGGTCTTGAATATCGGGAACTCCCAGGCCAGGATGAAGCTCGCGAAGGCTATGATGTCGGTTGATGCGCTGGCCAGAACCGCGTCCTTTGCCCTCTTCAGCGCCTCACTCGCCGCCCTGTTGTGGTCGTAGCCTTCCGCCAGGTACTCCTTGAAGCGATGGAGATAGTAGGTTGAGTAGTCTATTCCAAGGCCAAGTGCCGTCGTGACGGTGAGCATCTGGGCCCAGCTCCCGACGTCCAGATAGTCACCCTTTGCGAGCAGGTAGAGGATTCCCAGCGCCGTGAGGGTTGCCGTTGCGACGCCGGTGAAGGGCAGGAGCGTCGCTAGCAGCGCCACCCCCATCAGGATAAGGAGCACGAGGAGCGCCCCAACGATGCTGAACTTCGTAGTCTTGTCGTTGTCCTCCTTGCCGTATTTAATGGCCTCGTAGGTCTGAATGGGCGTTCCGGTTACGTATACCTCGACTTTCGGCGAGACTGCTCCGAACTCCTTCACGGCTATTTCCTTCGCTTTGATCGAATTCCCGTACTGAACCCTGCTCTGCTTTTCGAGGTCGCTGACGCCCTTAAGCCCCTTCGGGGTAAACAGGATGAGCATCGTCGTGTTGTCCGGGCTCTTGAGCATGCCGATGTAGCTCTTCGCGAGGCTGTAAATGGACAGGTAAACCTGCTCCTCTATTGGTTTGACCTCTTCCTTCGTTATCCTATCCGGGTCGTCCCTGAATTCGAAGGCGATGTTCACAAGCTCGGTCGCGTTTATGTGGAGCGGAACTCCGAGGTTAATCTCCCCTACGAACTTCTCGACGAGCTTCACCGTTTTCTCCTTCACAAGGGTCTCTATGTCGGAGTCGCTCATCGGGTAGTCCCTGGCAACGGTCAGCATTAGCTCCTTCAGCGTTTCCTTGACGTCCTCCGGCGCGCTGACGTTGGCGAGCTTCTCATCAACCCCCTGCTCAAACAGGCTGTAGGCTATCTCTTCCGGACTTCTGCCGGCGTAAACATCGTCCACAGCTTTGCCGAGGTCTATCGGGACGTCTCCGGCCAGGCTCGTGATTATCTCCTTGACTGCCCCCTCTACCCCGACTCCCGCTGCGAGTTCCTCAGGGTTCTTAAGAACCGCATCGACGATGGTTTCGGCAACCTCCTCGCTCCCGACCTCCTCGGAGGTCTTTTGAATCAGAATCTCCCTCGCAATCGGGACGACATCCCCACGGGAGTCGTAGACCTCGCTTATGACGTTCTCTGGGATCTCAACGCCCCTTTCCTTCATAATCTCGGCGAGCAGCGAGACGGTTGCCTCCTTCAGCAGGGCCGGGTTCTTGGCCAGAACTCCGGTCGCGTTGGTGTCGAATCCCACAACGGTCTTGACTATCGGCTCTGCAAGGACCTTCTGCTCCCCGGGCAGTTTCTCCTTTAGAGCACCTGCGAGGAGATTGGTCTCAAGTTCTCCAGTCGGCCCGTGGGTAAGAAGGGTTCTGAGTATCTCGTCGGCGTTGGGCATTTCGAGGAGAGGGCTTCCGGCCATGAGGGCCTTCGCGACCTCGATTGTCGCGTTCTCGACCGCTGAAGCGCTCGGGTTCTTTCCAAGGCCTATCGAGACGTTGACGATGTGGGCCAGCGTGCTGGCGGGGATCTCACCGAAACCTGGAACCTCGTAGCTTCCCCCAGCCCCTTCGATGACGAGCGGGAGGTTTTTGAGGGCGTTGCTTGCTATCTCATCAACGGGCCTAACCGCGTTCTCGCCGAGCTGAATGAGGGCGTAATCACTGCCCGCCTGCTCGTCAAACGCCACAACTCCCCCGTAGAAGGCAACCGAGTAGGCCTCCGCGAGGTTCCTCTGCATCGGGTCGTTTATCTTGCCGAGAACCATCGCCCTGGTGACGTTGGCCAGGAAGCCGTCGGTTATTGTACTGGCCCCGTAGGCAGAGTAGGCCGGGTAGGTGGCGTTGTAAACCGCGTAAACGAACTCGGCGGGAACGCCGAGCTGGGTGGCTATCGCCTGCGCCGTTCTCTCGTCAAGGCCCCTCTCGTAGGCTCCAGCCTGAACGAGGGCGTCGTAGGCTCCTATCGTTCCGAGGTAAGTTCTCGCGTAGCTATCGCTCAGGTTGTAGAGGCCCACGTTAAGGCCAGCTATCGTGGAGTTCAGCGTTCTCAACTGCTGGCTGGCCCGCGTGAGGTTCTCGTTGAGGGTAACGTAGGCCATGTCAGTCCCGTTGAGGGCGTTCCTGAGGGTGAGACTCTGGTTGTAGAGAACGCTCAGGTTGGCCTCGAGCGCGAAGTAGGCCCCGGCAAGCTGGGGGACGGTTTCGTTGAGGGTTTCAACCTGAACGCTGAGGTTCTCAATCTGAGAAAGAAGGGTTCCGTAAGTGCTGCTGGCGTTGATTGCCGAGCCATAGAAGATTCCGGTTAGGTTGGCGGTCGTTTTGGTGAGGTTGAGCGCTATCTCATAGGACTTGTTGTGGAGCATATCAACGGCATCGTAGTAGGAGGTGAAATTCGAGCCGTAGGGCCTTGCCTCGGCCTTGAAGCGCTCATAGGCATCCCGCGTCGCGGGGTCGTTCACGTCCACTCCGCTCACTATCATGTACGTCTGGTTGTCGCTGGTCGCGAACTCCGGGAACTCTTCTGTGAGGGTTTCCTGCACCTTGACGGATTCCACGTCCTTGGGCAGGAACTGGTCCATGCTGTAGTTGGTGAGGTCGTTCAGCTTTGCCGCAAGGGGCATCGCGGCTATGACCACGATAATCCAGAGGGCCACGATGGCCTTTGCGTGCTTCACTATCCACTCGTTCCAAGCCATCTCCACCACCACTGTCGCCTATCAACATGATGAATTCAAACATGTCAAAGTTCGACATGTCGTTGAGAGAAGCGTTTATAAGGATTGTGGTTCAACCTTCGACTATGGGTGGTGACAATGGGGGAGGACGTTGAGCGGAAGATAATCAAGGGCCTCTTCACGGTCCCGCTGAAGAACATAATCCTGGTCATAGTTGGCCTAAAGGGAGAGGCACATGGCTACGAAATACTGAAGGAGCTTGAGAAGCTAGCCATCGGCCTCTGGAAGCCCAGCCACAGCAATCTGTACACGATACTCAACAAGATGGTCGACGAGGGTCTTCTGGAGCCCCGCGAGGAGTACCGGGGCAGGGTGAGGCGTGTGAAATACAGCCTAACTGAAAAGGGCCTCGATTATCTAAAAACTTCCAATGAACTGGCCCTTCGGGTTCTGTACACCTCCATCAACTATCACGAAGCCCTGAAGAAGAAGCTCGAGGAGATGGGGGAGAGAAAGGTTATGGACAGAGAGACCGTGATTGAGTACCTGGGACTCCTCAAGAAGATACGCGACATACTGGACGAGGAAATAAAGACTATAGAAGCCGAACTTTCGGCGGAGAATTGATTTCCTCGCTTTTCTCTTCTTTCATCCTCCTCGGATTTAGGGCGGCGCTTACCCCGTGCGACCACCAACCGATAAACTTTTATATACCTAGCGCGCTAGTTGGGTACAGAAAAATGTACTACAAAAATCTGTACCTGGTGGTACCATGGAGAACGACCTGAAGATTCAGCTCGAAGAGCTGAAGAAAAGGCTGGAGGTGCTGGAGGAAAGCATTGACCCCGTTGATGAGGTCATGCTCTCGATAAAGGCCCGTCTCAGGAGAAAGCTCGAAGGCGGAAGCCTGCCCGAGATAGACGAGGAGAGGGCAGCCAAAACCCTCAAGGCCCTCGCCAACCCGGACAGGATAAGGATTCTGAAGATGCTCTCCGAGGGGCCCATGGGATTCAAGGAGATAAAGGATGCCCTTGGGGTGGAAAGCCCCACCGTTTCCCACCACCTGAAGCTCCTGGTGAAAACCCGGATGGTGAGAAAGGGAGAAGGATACGAAATATCGCCCGACGGACGTCTCTTTTTGCGCTTGCTTGAGATAATAACTGCCCTTGAGGAGGTGGAAGAATGAGTTTTAGCTGGAAGTATCGGGCCGTCCCGCACGAAGGCCCAAGGTTCAGGATAGCGGAGTACCTCAAAGCCCTCACGGCGATACTGCTCATCGCATGGCTGTTCAAGGGGCCGCTGAGGCTTGAGGCCTACAACGACCAGCTGGTCTACGCCATCGTGGCGCTCCTGTTCGCCTTCGAGCTGCTCGCGGTGGGCAAGTGGTTCGGGGTGACGGTAAGCGGAATAGTCTTTGCCCTGGCCAAGGGCTTCTTCTGGACGAGCATATTTCTGTTCTTTGGACAGTGGCTGGGAATGTCAGAGACGCTCCACGACTACGCGGGAACGGCATTCGCATATGCCGTCGTCCTCGTCATAGCGGGAATCCTGCTGGCGAAGTTCGATGAGAAGAGGCTCGACATCAAAGTTGAAGGCAAGGCCTACGAGTTCGAAGGCGCCGATTTCGGCGAGGTGAAGCTCAAGGGAACCGGCAAGGCCTATCCTGTGAAGTTCGGGAGGAAGAAGGTCGGTTGGGTCGTAGACGGCGAGGTCACGGTCGAGGCCGATACGCCGCTCGGTAGGGTAACGAAGAGGCTCCTCAGCCCGGTCATCGTGTGGACCGAGGAGAAGATAGCCGGGCGGAAGACCTCCGCGGATCCAGGCTTCGTCTCGAGGGTGAACGACCTCGTGAACCCGGACAGGCTCTATCAGAAGGGCAAGAGGGACAGCGTGGTTGACCTGGGCTTCATCAAGGCCTACGAGGGGGAGGGCTTCGAGTACGTAAAGCTGCCCTTCATCGAGGTCATAGAGACGCCAGGCGGCGAAGAGGTCAAGATAGGCCCGATGAGGTTCCGCGAGGGCAACCCTGAGATGCCCCCAGAGGACATGCTGACCATCAGGGAACTCCGCAACGGTTTCCAGCTCACCAAGGTCGGCGAGAGGCTGAAGATCCAGACCGACGAGTATTCCATCGAGGTCGATGGGGAGAGGGTCGTGTACAGGAGCGGAAGCGAGAGCCTCAGTCTGGGCGAAACCGTGTCCCTGCGCTCGGGCGACGTCTCGGTCAGCGTCGGCAGGGAAAGGGCCAAGATACGCATCGAGGACGTCGTAATCTCCGCCAGAGACGGCACGGTGCGCATAAGGACCGGGGGCAGAATGTACACCATAGAGAACGGCGACGCCTACCGGCTGGTGGTCAGGAAGGCGAAGGAGATAGTGGAGGAGCAGAGCGCCGAACTGATAGAGGGCCTCGGCATAGACAGAACCCTGCTCAACAGACGCGTGAAGGAGCTCCTCGACGAACTGACTGCCTACCTGGGGTGAGCGAGATGGAGACTGCAGTAATCCCAAAGGCCTCCAACGCCATCACGATCCCTGATGAAGGAAAGGAAGGCTGCGAAAAGAAGACGGGGCACGAGAGGCCCCTTTTCGATTTTGAACTTCATCCGCTGGGGGGTTTGATATGATATTTGAAAACGTCCGGGAAGTTGATATAAAGGCCACCAACGGCCGGATCGAGATAGAGGGCTGGGAAAACGACTACGCCGAGGTGAACTACACCGTCCACGGCGAGGTGGAGGTCACCGTCGAGCAGAAGGGGAGCGGGCTAATCATCATGGAAGAACCGAAGAAACGGTTCCTGAACCTGCTCAGGGAGAGCGGCTGGGCGGAGATAGAGGTGAAGGTTCCGCGGAGGGTCCTGATAAATGCGAAGAACGTGAACGGCGAGCTTAAGGCCAGGGGCGTGCGCTTTGAGGACGTCACGACGGTAAACGGCGAGATAGACCTGAAGGACTGCGAGGCCGAAAAGCTTAGCACCGTGAACGGTGAGGTAAGGGCCCATCTAACGGTTGCCGGCCCTCTGAAGGCCTCCACCGTGAACGGGGAAATCGAGCTTACCATCGAGGAGCTCGAGGGGGACGTCGAGGTAAGCTGCGTCAACGGAGACATCGTGCTTCGTCTGACCGAGTTCTGCGACGCCAAGATAGTGGGTAAGAGGGTCAACGGAGACGTCAAGCTGATCGGCATAGACCCGGACGACCCCGTTATAGGGACGGGTGAGTTTGAGGTCATGGCCAGCACGGTGAACGGCGACGTGAGGGTCGAGCTGATTTGAGTCTTTAATTCTTCAATTACCTAATTTGACAATTAGGGGAAAACATGGGGGTTAGTGGAGATGTTCGAGAATTTCCGGGGGATGGGCCGGAACTTCTGGCTCTACACCGTGGGCAGGTGGATATCACAGGCCGGATGGGTCGTGCAGGACGTCGCGGTTCCACTTTACGTGCTCGACCAGACCGGCAGCGGGGCGATGATGAGCCTCTTCATAATGGCCGAGCTGGTTCCGAGACTGCTGGTGAACCCCATAGCCGGAGTGATAGGCGACCGCTACGACAGGAAGAAGCTCATGTACGGCCTCGATATAGCGAGGGGAGTCCTCCTCTTCGCGGTCATAGGGTTCAACCTGCTGGGGATATACCAGCTCTTAGTAGTTCAGATGGTGATGAGCGTTATGGGAGCGTTCTTCTCGGCCGGCATAGTCGGGATGTTCCCCGACCTGGTGGAGAGAGAGCAGCTGGCGAGGGCGAACTCGATACTGCAGAGCGGCGGTCAAATACTCAGGATACTCGGCCCGATCCTCGGTGGGCTAATCTACGCCTTCGGGGGCTTGCGGCTTGCTATCCTCATAAACGCGGTCAGCTTCTTCGGCTCTGGGCTGTTTGAAATTCTGATCGAGTACCACAGGGAAACGCGGGAGCTCTCAAGCATCCGCGAAGTCTGGGACGACATGCTCGAGGGCTTCCGCTTCATGAAGAACTCAAGAAAGCTCATGGTGCTCGTGAGCTTCGGGATACTGCTCAACACCCTCCTCAACCCGGTGTTCGCGGTAGTTCTTCCCTACCTCGCCAGGATTGAGCTGGGTCTCTCTGCCGTCAAGTTCGGCAGCGTCGAAACCGCCGCCACCCTCGGCGCTCTAGCCGGAAACATGCTCATCGCTTTGAAGCTCGGTGAGAAATCCGAGGATTTCCTCTTCGGGGCACTGTTTGCCCAGCTCCTCTGCCTGACGGGCCTCGCCTTCGTGACGCGCTCCATCCTCGGAGAACTGGCTTATCCATCCCTACTGGGAATAATCGGCCTGATAGGGCTCTTCAACACCCTGGTTAACATCCCGCTCTTCACGAAGCTCCAGAAGGCGGTTCCCGATGACGTGCGTTCGCGCTTCTTCACTGCCTTTGAGACAATAATGATGGCAACGACCCCGCTGGGCATGGCCCTCGTTGGACCCCTCCTCGACGTCGCAGGAACCACTGTAATAATCCTCGCCCTCACCGTCCCAAGCGTGCTGATAGCCATGTATTATTACCTCCGCTTTAGGGAAACCGTTATAAACATCGGTTCAGAAACTGCGGAGGTGGTGCCGTGAGCCTCAACAGGAACTTCTGGCTCTTTGCGGTCGGCCGCTTCATAAGTCAGCTCGGCTGGGCGGTGCAGGACGTTGCACTGCCCCTCCACGTCCTTGACCAGACTCACAGCGGCTCGATGATGACCCTCTTCATCCTCGCTGAGATGATACCGGTCCTCATAATCATGCCCTTCGCCGGTGTGGTGGGCGACCGTTACAACCGAAAGCGCCTGATGGTCGGCTTTGATCTTGCGAGGGGAGCCCTTCTCTTCGGCGTCATCGCGTTCGACCTCCTGGGCATCTACCAGCTTCTGGTCGTCCAGGTGATCATGGCCTCCATGGGAGCGTTCTTCTCGGCAGGGACGGGAGCGATGTTTCCCGACCTTGTGGAACCCGATGAACTCGAGAAGGCCAACTCCACGGTCTCGTCGTTCACCATACTCGCCCGTCTCGTCGGCCCTGCCCTCGGAGGATTTATTTACGCCGTCGGAGGTATCAAGCTGGCCATCCTCATCAACGCGGTCAGCTTCTTTGGCTCGGGACTGTTTGAGATACTGATAAGGTACGAGTGGCGTACGAAGGAATTGGAGAGCTTTTCCCAGGTTATCGAGGACCTCAAAGAGGGCATCGGCTTTCTCCGCTCCAACAGATATCTCTCGACCCTTATGTTCTTCGCCCTCTTTATGATAGCCCTCGGTCAGCCCTTTGGGGCTGTAATCATGCCGTACTCCTACAGAGAAGTGCTGAAGTTCTCGAGCTACCAGTTCGGTCTTCTGCAGAGCGCCTTCATGGGAGGGGCGCTCATCGGAAACGGCCTGATAGCGATTAAATTCGGGAAGAAGGCCGGGAGGTACCTTTTCCACACCCTCCTCCTGGACGGGGTGATGATACTCGCCTTCACGTGGGCGATAAGTCCCCTCTCCGGCCTGGGGAGAAACGAGGCGTTCTTTTTCCTCGTGGGGATAAACATCCTATGGGGCAGCATAGAGGCCTTCATAGACGTGCCCATCAATTCGAAGATACAGCGTGCGATACCGAGCGAGCTCAGGGGCAGGGTTATGTCGGCAATGGCCGTCCTGATGCACCTCTCAAGCCCGCTCGGTCTGCTCGCCGTCGGGCCGCTCCTCGACAGATTCCCTGCCTGGGAGGTTACCGTGGCCATCTGGGCGGGCATGGCGGTTGTCGTCGCATATTTCTGGGCCAGGTATCGGGAGGTTCTGCTCAAGGAGCAGAAATACGGGGAAAGCGAAGAGGTTACTTGACTTCCTTCATCTTCCCCTCCCTCTTCTCAACGGCCCTTGCCATTATGAAGAGCAGGTCGCTGAGCCTGTTTAGGTAGACGAGAGCGTTTTGACCAAAGCCATAGTCGAGCACGAGCCTCGCAACGCTCCTCTCCGTTCTCCTGGCTACCGCGCGGCAGACATCGAGCTTGGCACTCGCGATGGTTGAACCTGGGAGAACGAAGGCCCTAAGCTGGACTTCTTCTTCATATTTATGAATAAGTCCTTCAAGCCATCTAACCTCCTCATCGCCAACCTTCGCGTACTTTCCCTTGCTCGCTATCTCCGCCATCAGGTCGTAGAGGTGAACCTGTATCCTCTCGAGAATCCCCGCCATCTCCTCGGGTACATAATGCTTGGCCTCCCCCAGGAAGCTGTCGAGCTCGTCTATGTTTCCGTTGGCTTCCATTATCGGTGAGTACTTCGCCACACGGTCTCCTGTGAAGAGACCGGTCAGACCCTTATCCCCTGTTTTGGTTGTGATGGACATTTTAACCACCTCTTTAATTGGTATCTGCACGCTTTTTAGCCTTTATGGGTGTTGATGAACACCTTGGGTGATAATTGGTACAAGAAACTGGTGGAAAAACTTATTTATACATTGATACCGTTTTTTCTCAGGTGATCCCCTATGAAGCGATGGAGTATCGTTTTAATGGCCCTATTGATTTTGAGCATTGTGCCGAATGTCGCGTTTCACGCGGTTTCGGCTGCAGTGATGACGATTCAAATAAACCCCACGGATGATGCATACGTCAAGGACACCGCTCCAGATTCAAACTACGGCTCCTACGGCAGCCTTTACGTCGGAACCTACTACATGGACAACGCGGATGAGAGGGCATATCTCAAGTTCGACCTATCCGGCATCCCGGACAATGCAGTGATAGTCAGCGCAGTGCTCCGCGCTTACACCTACAGCGGGGCTCACTCAACCCCAGTTAACATAAGCGCCTATGCAGTTTCCGACGATTCTTGGACCGAGGATTCTATAACCTGGAACACCAAGCCCTCTGCAGGGGAGCTTCTCGATAAGGACCTCGTTGATACAGATGGGTACCACTGGTCCGTCTGGAACGTGACGGACTTCGTTAAGGCCGAATTCTCCGGAGACAAGGTCGCCAGCTTCGTCCTCATATCGGACGTTGAGGGCAAGGTCACGGAGAGCATAAGTTACAACTCCAAGGAGAGCAAGTACGGAAACCACCCCTACCTTGAGGTGGTCTATTATGTCCCTGAGGGCCCGCAGTACCAGTCCATCAGGGAGATAAGGGAGAACTGGGAAGAGGACAAATACGTTGTCACCAGCGGTGTTGTTATAGGCACCCGTAACACCGGCTTCTTCATCCAGAACGGCACCGAACCCAACAGCGGAATTTACGTTTACACTGGAAGTACTCCCTCTGTGCAAGTCGGTGACGTCGTCCAGGTTAACGGAACCACCGCGGCTTATAAGGGGCTCTACGAGATATCCAACCCGAGCTACAAGGTGGTTGGAACCTCCGGGCTTCCAGAGCCCGTTGTGATTGAGGTTACCAACATGAGCGACGCCTACCAGAGCATGCGCGTCAGGCTGGAGTGGGTCAGGATTACCGAGGTTGATGGGAAGAGCATCACCATAGCCGACGACACCGGAAGCCTCACCCTCTACGATTACTATGGCATAATGGACGTCACTGCGGGCAACATATTGAAGTACGTCGAGGGCATAGGCTACAAGTACGACGTTATTGAGGTCTACCCGACCGATTACGAGCTTTACATTCCGTCCATACATATATCTGACGTCGTCAAACCAGACCGTGCAGTCAGAGGAATCTCAATGAACTTTGAGGTGACCGTTACAAACAACGGAGAAAGGGGCGACAACGTGACATTTGTTGTCTACGCCAACGGGATGGAGATTAAAAACATCACCAGATGGATTGAGAGTGGGGGTAGCATTAAGGAGTCATTCATATATACCCCAAGGGATCTTGGTGAACTTAGGATTGACATACAGATACTCACTGCGGACTGGGGCATTACTGATGAGAGGATATACGATTACAAAGTTGTTCCCAACCCCAACACCGTCTCCTACGGCCTGACGATGTATTATAGCCGCCAGTACGATTCCAGGCTCTCAGACCTTGAGAATCTCTACGAGAACTTCACCAACACGGTCTCAGAGCTCGTCAGCTACGGGGTATCCTTCGACAGCGACGTCGCGGACAAGATTAACTGGGTAAACGACAGCATGTCTGAGGTTATGGAAGAGTACTCGCTCTACGAGCAGTTCAAGAACCGCGCTGATAAGACTGGGTTCTACCTCCCCGCCATGATACACCTGCGTAAGGCGCTGTTCCTTGGCGAGGATGTCAAGGAGGAAATCCAGTTCCTCCTGCCCCACCTTCAGAGGGCCTTGGAGGAAATAAAGGCCGCTCAGCAGATGCAAGAACCGGGAAATGAAACTGAAACAGGGGCAATCCCTGGCAATGAGACCGCGGGAGTTCCAACCAACACAACCCAGAACGCCAGCCAGCAGACACCCGCCATGAACATTACCATAACGATCCCCAAGGTGCTTATCGATGCCTCCCATGGGCAGTACTACATTAACGAAGCCGGTGTCAGCTACCTCGTGGACAAGATACAGAGCGAGCTCGGCTGGGAGGTGGAGATAAACCAGCTCCCGCTCACATACGACCTACTCAAGGAGTACGACGTTGTGATACTCACCGACCCGAAGGACGACTTTACGCCCGCCGAGATTGAGAGCATCAAAAAGTACGTCGAGAACGGCGGAGGCCTGTTAATAGCGGGCGAATGGTACAAGTACGCCAACGTCGAGAACTTCAACGAGATAGTCGGTGACTATGGAATAACCTTCAACCCGGACGAGCTCATGGACGACGACCAGAACAGCGGCAGGCCTTACTATCCGTTCGTTGGAATATACAACAAGGCACACCCGGTCATGAAATTCGTGCCAGACGACTGGACGATGTACTACAACGGCAACACCCTCACAATAGGCGGCACCGCAGTGTGGCTCATCAAAGGCTACGACACCAGCTACTCAGTCGATGCCGACGGAAAGGTCGTCAGGATAAAGGGCACCAACCCGGTTATCGCGGCCGCCGTTGATCTCGGCACCGGCAGAATAGTTGCCTACGGCTCAAGCAAGGCCCTCAGCGACAGCTACAACTTCAAGTACATCAAGAGCAACTGGCCCTTCATCAAAGGTGCCCTCCTCTGGCTGGCCCACCAGGAGTGAGCCTCTTTTCTTCCCTTTCTGATTTTTCGCGTCGGCCTTCAGATTTCCTTCGGGGGCACCAGAATCCCAAACTCCGTTATGATGCCCCTAACGTACCGCCAGGGGGTAACGTCGAAGAGCATGTTTCTTACCCTGTAGCCCTGCCTCACGTAGGGCCTCTCGACGATTTCAACCTCACCGGAGCTCAGCTCCGGATGGAGCTTGAAGCTCTCGGCGGCGACGTAGAAGGGAACACCGTTGTCGTGGCAGGCGAGGGCGAGGAGATAGGTTCCGGCCTTGTTCACCGCCGCCCCATCGCGGGTAACGTTGTCGGCACCGACCAGGGTGAGGGTGGCCTTTTTTGCGAAAAGACCGAGCTGTGCGTCCGTTATCACCTCGAAGGGAACCCCGATGGAATCAAGCTCTCTCGCGAGGGCTATTCCCTCGTAGTCGGGCGCGCTCTCGGTTAGGATGGCCCTGAAGTGCTTTCCCTTCCTTCGTGCGGCCTTGAATATCTCAAGAACGGCCGAGGAGAATGAGTGTGTGATTACAACCTCGTTTTCGTCTATCAGCTCGCTCCCGATGTTGCCTATCTCGCGCTTTGCCTCCTCACCGAGCCTGATGAACTCCTCTGCCTTCGCTCTCACCCAATCCGGATCACCTGTTATCTGGATGAATCTCGCGAGGTTGTAGAGCGAAGCCATCGTACCGTTGACGGCCGGGATTTCCCTCTTCATCTCCCTCAGGGCGCTCTCAAGCTCTTCCCCTTCAAGGAGTTCGGAGAGGAGTATGTATGCCTCGGCGCCCCTTCTGGCCAGCCAGCTGGCGCCTCTGATTCTCTCGGCCCTCATCTCCTCTATGATTGAACGAACCTCGGGGGGAAGCATGGGCAACACCTTGCGTTATTGGCCCGGAACGCGGTTAATTCGCCTTTTCCCTTATCAGCGTTTCGCTACCAGCCCTCCTCGAAGCGAACCCCCTGCTCCTCCATGAAAGCCTTGGCCCTCTCTATCTCATCCTCGCTCTCGCCGAAGATTATGATGCCGATGTACCTGCCGAAGCCCTTCGGCGATGAGTGTATCCTCACACGGAACCTTTTGAGCGCCTCGATGAGAATCGGCGCCAGCTTGCTCTCGTCGGTTATCTCAGCCAACAGCTTTCTCTGGAGGAACTTCCTCTCGCCGAGGCGGGGGAGGACTTCCCGCTCAAGCATTGCCTTCATCTCGCGCGGCATCCCCGGAAGGACGAATATCCTGACCCCTTCGTGCTCGATGTACGCTCCTGGCGCCGCCCCCTCCCGGTTCTCAAGGGGTTCCGCACCTTCGGGCAGGTAGGCCATCTTCTTCCTTCCCTCGTTAAGCTCGGGGTCATCTATCAGACCCCTCTCGTAAAGCTCGCGGTAGAACTCTTTGATCCTTTTAAGGCACGGTTCGCAGAGGACAAAATTTTTCCCCAGAGCCTCTGCAACGGCGAGCATCGTAACGTCGTCGTGGGTCGGCCCGAGGCCGCCGGAAATGACCAGAACCCCCGGCCCTCTCGCGAGAATTTCCCGAACGGCGGTCTTTATCTCCTCGACGTCATCGCCAACGGTCGTCTTCCTCCTCACCCAGTAGCCCTTCTCGGTGAGCCTCTGGGCAATAACGGCGGAATTGCTGTCCACGGTGTTCCCGGTGAGCAGTTCATCGCCTATCGTGAGTATCTCGGCGAACATCACAATCACCGATGGATTTTCAGGGGAACTGCTTATAACCCCAGCGGAATTCCTTTGCAGGAAAATGTAAAAATCCAGTACCCTCAATAGCAGTTTTCACCACGAGTGAAAACAACGTTTAAGTATTTTATCGCGGTAAAATTCTCCGGTGGTAGCATGAAGGTGAAGGTTGGAGTCAATGGATACGGAACAATTGGAAAGCGCGTCGCCTACGCCGTAACGAAACAGGACGACATGGAGCTCACAGGTGTCACCAAGACGAAGCCGGACTTTGAGGCTTACCGCGCGATGGAGCTTGGAATCCCTGTCTACGCCGCGAGCGAGGAGTTCCTGCCGAGGTTTGAGAAGGCGGGCTTTGATGTTGCCGGAACTCTCAGAGACCTCCTCAATGAGGTTGACGTCATCGTTGACGCCACCCCTGGAGGAATGGGGGCGAAGAACAAGGCCCTCTACGAGAAGGCCGGCGTTAAGGCGATTTTCCAGGGCGGTGAGAAGGCCACCACTGCGGAGGTTTCTTTCGTGGCCCAGGCCAACTACGAAAAAGCTCTGGGAAAGGACTACGTCCGCGTCGTCTCCTGCAACACGACGGGCCTAACGAGGACGCTCTCGGCCATTCAGGAGTACATCGACTACGTCTACGCGGTCATGATTCGCCGCGCGGCTGACCCGAACGACGCCAAGCGCGGCCCGGTTAACGCCATAACCCCGAGCGTTGCCGTTCCCTCGCACCACGGCCCGGACGTCCAGACGGTAATTCCGATTAACATTGAAACGAGTGCCTTCGTCGTTCCGACCACGCTCATGCACGTTCACAGCGTAATGGTCGAGCTGAAGAAGCCGGTCGAGGCCGAGGACGTCGTTGATATCTTCGAGAACACTACAAGGGTTCTCCTCTTCGAGAAGGAGAATGGCTTCGACAGCACGGCCCAGCTCATAGAATTCGCCCGCGACCTCCACCGGGAGTGGAACAACCTCTACGAGATAGCCGTCTGGAAGGAGAGCGTAAGCGTGAGAAACGGAAGGCTCTTCTACATCCAGGCGGTCCACCAGGAGAGCGACGTGGTTCCGGAGAACATAGACGCGATAAGGGCCATGTTCGAGATGGCCGAGAAGTGGGAGAGCATAAAGAAGACGAACGAGAGCCTCGGGGTTCTGAAGTGACGCCGCAAGCCTTTTACATTTTTCTTTTGAAAGCCTCGCCCTTTAGGGCGGGGAGGAGGTCAGACCTCCGATTCCCGGTTCGATGCCGCTAGCGAAGGGTTAACTCACTGAAACCCCTAGCTAAGGCGGGGAGGAGGTCAGCGGAACGGCCAGTGGAATCCTCGCGGGCTATCTAAGGCTCACCGAGAAACTCGTGAAGGATAGCTATGTCTTCGAGCAGGGGCATGCGCTGAGGCGCGAGGGCAGGGTGTACGTTGAGTTTGAAGGTGAAAGGCCCTGGGTCGGCGGGGAGGCGAGGATAAGCCTTGAGGGCAGGCTCAGGGTCTGATGAGGTTGTTTCATTTTTTCATGATTTAGGTGCATTTGATGGGAAAAAGAAAGATTCAGACGAGCGAAGCGACCGAATAGATGAACACCAGGAGAAACAGCGCGCCTGCAAAGTAAGCTATCCCGTGGGGAATCCGGACGCACTTCGGGGGATGGACGTCTCTTGTTCTAAGGTACATCGCCACCGGCAGGATTCCGGCGTAAAGCAGTCCGCCGAAGGTTCCGGCGAGCCAGAGAGCACTGACGAAGCTCTTGAGCCCGGCGAAGTATATCAGCAGAGGCGGAAGAACTGTGAGCAGCCATGCAGTCCTTTTCTCAAGATTAAACGCCTCCCGGAGGTTGTCCATCTGGGCAAAGCCTATACCGATGTAGCTGGTGCTTATGGCCGCCAGCGGAAGAACGAGACCCAGGACTTTTCCGAGGGAGCCGTAGTAGTTCTCGAGGGCTGAAGTTGCCAGCTGTGGTGTGTCCGCTCCAAGTGCGCCGACGAATGCCAGGACAAAGAGGGCGTAGAATCCCATCGGCACGAGGTAGCCAATGAGGACCGCTTTTTTGGTCTTCTCCGCGCTTCCAAGCCCCTTGTACATCTCTGGAACGACCATGTGGCTGACGTAGGCGAATATGGCAACGCCGATTCCGGAGACGATTGCTGAAGGGTCTACGCTGGTCATGTTCACAGGGTCTGCCTTCGGAAGCATCAGAACCACTGCAACCGCAAGGGCACCCAACAAGAGGAAATTGAGTGCCAGCTCAGCCTCTCCCGAGGCTTTGAGCCCCATGAAAACTACCCAGCTCATGACCAGCCAGAAGATTACCGCCGCAATTGTGCCGTTGATCCCCGTGAGGGACGAGAGTATGTCGCCGCTTCCGGCGATGTAGGCTATGAGGGCTCCATAACTAAGAACCGAGATGCTCGCCAGCATGAGCCAGCCGCCGGCCTTTCCAAGGGTATCCCGTGCCAGCGACGTCATTGTGCCGCCTCTGTGAACCGCGAGCTCCAGCACGAACAGAGCCGTCAGCAGAGTGAGGAATCCAACCGAAATTATAACCGCGATTCCGGCAAAGCCGGCCTCCCGGAGTGCATACGGCAGGCCCAGAACGCCCGCCCCGATTTGAGTTCCAATAAGAATCGCACTTGCCTCGGCCAGAGTGAGCCTCTTCATGAGCACCACCGATGATTGAAGCAGGATTCATGGATTTAAGCTTTGTCTGGAAAGGACTGTTCCGTGGTGAATTAAAAGAACGAGGGCAGAACAGAGGAGCACACTAGAGTCCAAGTTTTTTCAGAACTTCCTCAGAACCCACGCCCCTCACCAGCAGGTTCTTCTCCCTGCCAGTCTCTCCCCTCAGGATGCTGACCTCCGCACCGAGAAGCTTCGAGAGGAACTTCACAAGTTCTTTATTCGCCTTTCCTTCAACCGGTGGGGCTTTTATTTTGACCTTCAGCCTTCCGCGCCATTCATCTATCCCCTCGATTTCGTTCTTCTTGGCCTTCGGCTGGACATAGACCAAGAGAAGCGTTCCGTCATTGGTCTCTTTCAGGAACTTCACGTCAATCCCTCCAGTCGTACTCCCACACGATATCAGGCGGGAACTCCTTCCGTTTAATTTTTTCGAGGATTTCCCTCGCAACGCGGTAGGCGAAGTCGAGGGTCTCTTTGTCAATCACGCCGTAGTTGAGTGCCATCTCAAGCTCGCCCTCGTCTAGGAGGAAGGCTTCCCCGCTCGGAAAGACGAAGATGTCGAGGAAGAGGTCGAGCATCTCAAGGGTGTTTCCTTCGCGCCTCGTGTAGGCCAGAACGTCGATGTAAAGCCCCCGAAAGTTGCCTTCCCTGTCGTAGACCTTCAGGATGTCGTAGTTCTCTCCGATGAAGGCGAAGTAGAGCATGCGGTAGCCGTTTTTGATGACCTCAACGCCGTTCACCCTGAGAGGGGCGAGCATGCCCTCGAAGCAGGACTTGGCCACGATGATGTCTCCCAAGTCGGCCACGATATCGTCGTGCCTCTCAAGAAGTCTGTTCGGAAGACGGCGGTAGAGGAGGTGGATTTTCATCAGGAACACCAAAAAGAGTTGGGTGGAGGATTACTCCCCGAAAATCAGCTCCCTGAGCTTCTCCGGCAGCTCTTCAATCTTCACCCTCGTCTGCTCCCTCGTGTCGCGGTCGCGGATCGTAACGGTGTTGTCCTCGGGCGTCTGGTTGTCTATCGTGACGCAGTAGGGCGTTCCTATCTCGTCGTAGCGCATGTAGCGCCTGCCGACGGTGTCCTTCTCGTCGTAGACCGCTATGAAGCCGGCCTTCTGGAGCGTCCTGAAGACATCGTAGGCTATGCTTTTGAGGGGCTCCTTGGCGACGAGGGGCAGAACTGCGACCTCAATCGGCGCCATGTCCTTCTTCAGTCTGAGATAGGTTCTGTCCTCCTCTATGACGAGGCTGTTCTCAAGGAGCAGGTAGAACGGCCTATCTATTCCAAAGCTCGGCTCAAGGACGTGGGGAACTATCTTCTCGCCCGTTATCTTCTCCTCGACCTCCTTGATTATGAAGTCGTCCTTTTCCAGCTCGTAGCCCTCGATGGTGATTCTGCCGTCCCTCGCCAGGACTTCAACCAGGTTCCTCAGCTTCTCCTCGTCCCAGTTCTGGATGAGGTCGTTTATCCTCTTGGCGTCCTTCTTCAGCTTCGGTCCGACGTGCTTCATGTTGAGGCTCACTTTGAGGTGCTTGACTATCCTGGGCTCATCGTAGTGGATGAGGACGGTCATGTCCGCGCCGCTCATCTTCAGGTGCTTGCTCAGGTCGTAGTCGCCGCGGTTGGCTATTCCAACGCACTCCACCCAGCCGAAGCGCTCGCTGTGAATCTCGGCGTCCCAGGTGTCGCGCGAATAGTGGGCGCGCTCCTCGGGCAGCTGCTGGCGGAAGCGTATCTTATCCTCGGGGATGCCGATATCGAGGAGGACGCGCTTGACCATGACCATGTAGTAGGCGAAGAAGGTGTTCATGATATAGCCCTTCTCCACGGCCTCCAGCGCGGTCATCTCAGTCGTGCCGAGGTTCTTGAGCTGGTGCTCTATTGGATAAAGGCGCAGAACCTCGTCCTTGACCTCGTCAAAGTGGGGATGCTCCGTTTCCTTCGGGTTGAAGAATATCTCCGCCTCCGCCTGGGTGAATTCCCTCAGACGGAGCATGCCCTGCCTCGGTGAAATCTCGTTGCGGTAGGCCTTGCCTATCTGGAAAACGCCGAAGGGGAGCCTGTTCCTGGCGAAAGCGTTCAGTCTTTTGAAGTTCACAAAGATGCCCTGAGCAGTTTCTGGCCTCAGGTAGCCCTTCTGGTCGCCGTAGGGGCCGATCTTGGTCTCGAACATGAGGTTGAAGTACCAGACCTCACCGAGCTCACCGCCGCACTCGGGGCACTTTATCCCGTGCTCGCGGATGAGTTCGGTGAGGTGTTCGGCGCTCATACCCTCGGTGTCTATTCCAAGGGCCTCCTCCACTATGTGGTCCGCCCTGAAGCGGGCCCCGCACTTCTTACACTCAACCAGCGGATCAACGAACTTTTCAACGTGACCGCTCGCGATGAAGACCCTCTCGGGGGTTATATCCGGTGTTTCCAGCTCGAAGAAGCCCTCCCTCTGGAAGGCCTCCCGTATTTTCCGCTCGATTTTCCTTTTTATCGTCGCACCGAGCGGACCGTAGTCATAGAATCCGCGTGAGCCGCCGTAGATTTCAAAGCTGCCCCATGCAAAGCCCCTTCTCCTCATCAAATCCTGAAGAATCTCGTATCTGTCGGGCTTCTCTCCCATTACTCACCACCTGAAACTGGAGTAAGGCCATTTCATAAAAAGCTTTTGGGGGTGTCGTTGTCTAATTGCCAACGCCCCGTCCGCGGACGGAAAGAGTTATAAACCGTTTCCCTCGTTATCGTTACGAGCTTTGATTATTTGGAGGTGCGTGAAAATGGCGGAAAGACCACTCGACGTTATCCACAAGTCCCTCGACAAGGATGTCCTCGTGCTCCTCAAGAGGGGTTCGGAGTTCAGGGGCAGGCTCATCGGTTACGACATCCACCTGAACGTCGTCCTTGCGGACGCCGCCCTCATCCAGGAGGGCGAGGAAGTTAAGAGGTACGGTAAAATCGTCATCAGGGGAGACAACGTTCTCGCCATCTCCCCGGTTGAGCTTGAGTGAAGTCGTGGCTTAGCGAGGTGATACCATGGGAGCGGGAACCGAACCAAAGGGCAAGAGGAACCACACTCCAACTCACATTAGATGCAGGCGCTGCGGAAGGCGCGCCTTCAACGTCCGGAAGGGCTACTGCGCCGCTTGCGGCTTCGGCAGGAGCAGGCGCATGAGGAAGTACCGCTGGTCCCACAAGTGGAAGAAGAAGAGGAACCTCCTCTGAACCCTTTTCTTTTCCTTTGATCCACGACCCTTCTCGGACCACAATCCTTATTAACTTCAACGTTAGCTTTATCGTTTAGAGGGACGTCTTAATGATTCACCTCAACGAGGACCAGCGGGGGCTATGGAAGCTGGCGTGGCCAGCAATAATGGGCAACATCTCCCAGACGCTTCTCAACCTAGTTGACATGATGATGGTCGGCCAGCTCGGCGCCCTGGCCCTGGCCGCGGTTGGCCTCGGTGGCCAGGTGAGCTGGTTCATGATGCCCATCATGGCGGCGGTTGCAACGGGAACCCTCGCGCTGGTGGCGAGGTTCGTTGGGGCGAAGGACGAGGAGAGCGCCGTTCTTGCACTGGAGCAGAGCCTCTATCTGGCGTTTCTCTTGGGAATCCCGGTCATGCTCTTCGGGTGGGTTCTCGGTGACGACATACTGAGGATAATGGGGGCAAAACCCGACGTCGTTGCCCAGGGCTACAGGTACATAAAGGTGCTCTTCGCGTTCTATCCAATTCGATTCGCCGGCTTTACGGCCTTCTCCGCCCTCAGGGGCGCCGGAGACACGAAGACACCCATGAAGCTCGGCATCCTTATGAACGTGGTAAACGCGGTCCTCGACTACCTCCTCATATTCGGAAAGCTCGGTTTTCCCGAGCTTGGCCCTGTCGGCGCCGCCTGGGCGTCGGGCATAGGAATCACCACCTCGTTCCTCATCGGTCTCTATCTCCTCTGGAGCGGGAGGCTCGTGCTGAGGTTCCGGCCGAGCTGGAGTTTCCACCCGGACATGGCAGGAAGGATACTCCGCATAGGAATCCCCACCATGGTTGAGCGCGGGATATTTAGCTTTTACAACTTCATATACATGAGCATAGTCACGCGCTTTGGAACCGTGGCCCTTGCCTCCCATCAGGTTGGCCTCCGCGTGGAGAGCATAGCTTACATGCCAGCCTTCGGCTTCAACGTCGCCACCTCTGCCCTCGTCGGCCAGGGTCTTGGAGAGGGGAACCCGGAGAAGGCGGAGCGCACCGTTTATGAGGCCCTCAAGATGGTCGGCGTGTTCATGGCGGTCATGGCGTTCGTACTTATAGCATTCCCGCGCTACCTCGTCATGCCCTTCATAAGCCCGAGCGACCCGAACTACGGCGAGGTCATGAGGCTGGCGAGCATATACCTCATAATAGTCGGAATAAGCGAGATTCCCCTCGGTTGGCTCTTCGTCCTCGGCGGTGCACTTAGGGGAGCAGGGGACACCAAGACGCCGATGTACATCACCGCCGTCAGCAAGCTTCTCTTCCGCATAGTGCCCGCGTACCTCCTCGGATTCGGCTTTACAATACCTCCCTTCGAGATACTGGGCGTAACCTTCCCCGGCTTCACCTTTGGGGGTCTGGGCGTCATAGCCGCGTGGATAGCGATGAGCCTCGAAACCTTCACGACCGCGGCCCTCTTCTGGTGGGCGTTCAAGAGGGGGAAGTGGAAATACGTGAAGGTATGACAGTAATGTTTATATCTTTGTAATGCGTTTTTGTAAATGGTGGTTGCATGGCTGTGATAAGCGTCCGTATTCCCGATGAACTAAAGGCCAAGATGAAGGAGTACGACATTAACTGGAGCGAGGAGATAAGGGCGTTCATAGTTTTGAGAATAAACGAAGAGGAGAAAAGAAGAACCATTGAGATGATGCACGAGCTGCTCGCTGGGGGAACTCCTGCTAAAGAAGGAACCGCAAAAAGATACGTGAGGGAGGACCGTGATAGCAATTGACGCCTCCGTCCTTGCGAAGTACATTCTCCTTGAACCCGGTTGGGAACGGGTAGAGGAGCTACTTTTTAAAGACGTCGTCTCACTTGACTATGCCTTGGCAGAGGTTTCAAACGCCCTCTGGAAACATCACGTCCTCTACGGTGAGATATCCCGGGAGGAGTTCAATAAGAGATCAAAGGTTGTGGATGCTCTCCCGAACGTCGTCGTTCTTGAGAGTGGAATGCAGTATTTGGAGAAATCAAGGGGGATAGCTGTTAACCACCGAATCCCAATCTATGACGCCCTCTACATCGCTCAGGCCCTGAAGTATGGCGAACTTGCCACCAGCGACGAAAAGCAGGGAGAAATAGCGGAGAAACTCGGCGTTGAGGTCGTCTACCTCTAAAGCGCCGAGACGTTGAAGAGAACCTCCATGAGACGACCGAAGAGATAGCTCAGGAAAGCGGCACCCAGGCCGGTTGCCACCATCTCCGCGACCTTCTTTCTGATTGAGATTCCGGAGAGGAGCGATATCAGGGTCGCCACTATCGCTAGGGCAGAGCCCGCCAGCAGTATCGAGAAGGGAAGGGCCGTCAGCGAGCTGGAGGCGAGGAAGTACGGCGTAACCGGAAAGGCAACGCCGACGAGGTACGAGAGACCCGTGTAGAGCGCCGCCCTTATCTCGTTCTCCTCCGCCTCCGGGAGGAGGAGCTGCATAATCGCATCGCTGTTGTCTGCGAGTTCCTTTGCGACCTCCCTCGCAACCTCCTCGGGCATTCCTCCCTCGACGAGCTTCTCCACAAGCTCTTCGGCCGCCCTTTCCGGCGAAACTCTGAAGAGGACCTCCATCCTGTCGCGGATGGATTCCTTAATCTGCCTCTGAGAGCGGACCGAGACGAAGGTGCCTATGGCCATCGAGAGCGCACCCGCTACACCGACTATGAGGCCGCTTATTCCGACGAGCTGCGGATTGTTCGGGTACACGGCGGAAAGACCCGTGACGGCACCGAGGATTTCAACCAGCCCGTCGTTCATGCCCAGAACGAGGTCGCGGGTATTCTCGACGTGGAAGCGCTCCTTGCTCTCGTAGAAAAACTTCTCGTGCTCAAGCTCGTCCAGTATGACGTCCTTTATCTCCCTCAGTTCATCCTCGCTGAACCCCTCGGCGTAGGTCGTGAGGTACTTGAAGTACTTCTGTATCGCACTGTTCTCGCCCATCTCAAGGAGCGAGGCGACCGAACCCGGTCCAAGGAGTCTCCTGAGGAGCTTGACGCTGAAGATCGTGAGCCTCTTCACGGAAGGCTTTGGAACCTCTCCCCCATGCCGCTTTATGAAGTCGTGCCAGAACTTGGCGTGCTTTGACTCTATATTTGAGAGCCGAAGAAATTCCTTCCTTATATCCTCCTCCTTCTCTATCCTGGCCAGCTGGGCGTAGAGAACCGAATCGGCGTACTCGTCCTTATAAAAGCCTCTCGCTAATTCCAGCATCTCGTCCATTCCCTCACCCCCTGGAAAGAACGGCGGCTGAGGTTAAAGGAATATCGGTTACTGGAGGGCCTTTAGAGCCTCCAGCACCTCCTCAAAGGGCGCGTCCGTCTTCAGGGCCATCGGCGAAAAGTGGGTTCTCGTTGCAGAGTAGCCTTTATCGCGGAGAATCTCGATTATCTCCGCGAGCTTTCCGACCTGAAGGTTGTTCCTCCTAGCAAGGGCATGGGTGTCGTAGTGGAAGGGGGTGTCCAGCTCCCCCGCGAGGGTTTCGAGGAACGGGAGCGTCTTCTTGTGGGCGAGGGGGTGCTCCCAGGCCAGCTTCAGCATATCGTCAACGAACCCCTGGCTCTTTAGCGGACCGAGCCAGAGGGGGCCGTATGAGCCCGGTTTTCTGGGCAGGAAGGAGTTCTCATACTCAAACCTGCCGTTTTCATCCTGCCACAGGTAGCCGAGCCCTTCAATGCTCCCGTCGGCCTTCTTCGCGCCGCTCTTGAGCCTCAGAAAGGCCCTGAAGTAGTGGTCACGGTAGTAGGCGAGAAGAACCTCGACGCCGAGGTCGTATTTGGCGGCGTACCTGACAACGGTTCCGATGAGTATTCTCAAACCCGCCTCGTGGCAGAGCTCGCCCCTTATCGGCTCCGCCAGGTACTTCCTGCGGCAGGCGTGCCGGTAGGCCCCGCAGAGGACGCCGGTGTCGGTGGCGGTGACCGCTAAAATGCCCCTTCTCCTGACGCTCCTCAGAGCGGTGTCGAGAAACTCCAGGGGAGAGCCGAAGGGGTCGAGGTCGAGGAAGTCAAAGTACCTGAACTTCTCGGCCATGAGCCTGTTAGCGTCGTCGAGGTTGGCCACAACCCTCTTCTCTTCTCCGAAGGAGAACCTCTTCTCGCCTATCCTCTCCCCATCAACGCCAAGGTTCAGCCGGACGTTTTCCAGAATCAGGTTGAAGGCATCGGGGTTTATGTCGTTGAGCCAGACCTCCTCGGCGGGGGTTTCGAGGGTGTAGCGGATGCCCCGGATTCCGGTGGCCGAGAGGGCATCGAGAACGGTCCGTGGTGTGAGTACCCCCACGGCCAGGACACTTATGTCCCTGTTCAGCGCCATGACCGGGTTGTAGAAGACCGGGGCGTCGTATATCCTCTCTGCCTTTGGGACAAGGATTTTTGCAAGACCCTCGCGCACCTCGACGAACTCCATTCTCTCACCGGAGAAAGAAAAGGTTGGGAGGTTTAAAGGGTTGCGCTCAGAGGATTTCGACGTAGTCACCGACTGCCTGTCCAGGCAGTCCTGGCTTGAAGTAGGCCTTAACCTCGCCCCTGTTGCCGTGCGTCCTGAGGATTTTGCCGTACATTCTCCTGCCGGTTGGAGTCCTCCAGACGACCTTCCTGCCTATGAGCCTCGAAGCAGTGCTCCTGTCGTCGATGCCGAGGGGCTTCAGAATCATGTGGTGGTTGTCCTGGTGCTCCTTCGTCCCGGCGTAGGCAAGGACGAGAGCCTTTCCCCTGGCCATCGTCCCCACCTCCAGCGAAGGGGGTTCATCCGGCGGCATTTTTAAGTTTTATCCCTCAGTGCAGGCGGAGAGCCCATCGTCTATCTCCAGGATCTCCCGGAGGGACTTGATCTTGAGGAAGTTCTGCCTCTCGAAGAGGAGAGCGACGTCGCTCTTGTACGGCGATGCCTTCTGAACGAGGAGTGTGTTCTCATCCAGTATGTAAGTGAACCTGCTCGGGCTGTCGTCCACCCAGACAAAGGGCTCGTCGGGATAGAGTTCGCGCAGGTTCTCAAACTTCTTGAGCATGTCCTTGGTACCCCTGAAGGTTATCACCTCATCGAACTCGTCGTACCAGTTTGTCCTTTTCATGAAGATGACCTTTCCGCCGGGGTAGGTGTGCTCGCCGGAGAAGCTGATGACATAGCGTCCACGTTTTCTCAGCGTTCGGACGACGTTCCGGGAGTGGGGAAAGTCCTTGATGTATCGGGGCATGAGCTTGTAGTACTCGTGTATAGTTCCCTGTGCCACCAGCTCGTGTATAACCCCGAGGTACTGGTATGTGAGCCGACCCTTGATGAACAGGGCAAGGGCCTTATAGTAGTCCTCGTACAGGTCGCTCTCAATGACTGCAGGGACGGTCTTTTCGATGGCTATGCGGAGGGCCTTCTCAACCGCGCCCGTGCTGTCCACGAGGGTCCCGTCAAAGTCGAACAGATAAACCGCCATGCACCTAGTACCCCCCCGCGGGATTATAACCTTTTCCTGAAACGAGAAGCCTCGGGTTTTCGTCGGTGGTCTGCCGAAAGGGTTTTATTGCAATGACGATTACAAATGCCCGGTGATTAAAAGATGAGGATTGACAGGCTTAAGGAGTTCATATCCGAAAACGAGCTCGATGGAGTTCTAATTACCGGGAAAGAGAACATCTTTTACTTCACCGGCAGCTCCCCGGTTCTCGGCGGCTACCTCGTCGTTACCCCTGACGATGCCATCTTCATCGTCCCGGAGCTGGAGTACGAGGAGGCAAGGGAAACCTCCAGGATTCCCGTCGAAAAATTCAAGACCGGAAAGGAGCTTTACGAGAGGCTTTCCTCCTTCAAGCTGAAGAAGCTTGGCATAGAGGGCAGAACGAGCTTCTCAACCATCCAGACACTCAGGGAGAAGGTGGGCGCCGCGGATTTCGTCTCAGTCGATGACGTGGTGAAGGAGCTCCGCATAATCAAGACTCCCGAGGAGATTGAGGTCATAAAGGCCGCCTGCGGGATAGCGGACATGGCCATGATGGCGGCGCTTGAGGAGATAAGTGAAGGCAAGCGCGAGAGGGAGATAGCGGCGAAGATGGAGTACGTCATGAAAATGAACGGTGCCGAAAAGCCGGCCTTCGACACGATAATAGCCAGCGGCTGGAGGGCGGCCCTGCCACACGGCCTGGCCAGCGACAAGAGGATAGAGAAGGGAGACCTGGTTGTCATTGACGAAGGAGCACTTTACAGGCACTACCACTCGGACACCACGAGGACGATAGTCGTGGGCAGTCCGAACGAGAAGCAGAAGGACATCTACTACGCCGTCCTCGAGGCCCAGAGGAAAGGCGTCGAGGCGGCCAGGCCCGGCATGACGGCCAAAGAGCTCGACACCCTCGTCAGGGACGTCATCAAAGAGTACGGCTACGGTGACTACTTCATACACTCCACTGGACATGGCGTCGGACTTCAGATACACGAATGGCCCCGCGTGAGCCAGCAGGACGATACGGAGCTCAAGCCGGGAATGGTGATAACCATTGAGCCAGGAATATACCTGCCCAAGTTCGGCGGCGTCCGCATCGAGGACACCATCCTCATCACGGAGAACGGCGCTGAGAGGCTCACCAAGACGGAGAGGGAACTCATTTAACCCTCTCTAACAACTTTTTAAAGGCCATCGGCTAACTTTTCTCGGGGGTGAGAGAGTGCAGATAATCCACCAGGACGTCAAGGAGGGCAAGATAAAGGTCAAGGCAGAGACCCTCGATGATCTCTGGCACCTCTACCACATCATAGACCCGGGGGATACCGTTTACGCAAAGACCCTCAGAAAGCAGGCCCAGCGCTCGGACTCGCTCAGGGCAGAAAAGGTCGAGGTCATTCCCGTCTTCCTTGGGGTTAGGGCCGAGAAGATAAACTTTCACAAGTTCGCCAACCAGGTCCGCGTTACCGGGCCGATAGTCTACGCCAGCAGGGACGACGTCCCCCTCGGCAAGTACCACACGATAGCGATAGAGGAAGGCACTGTGGTAACCATTCAGAAGCCCCGCTGGAAGGAGCACCACATCGAAAGGCTAAAGGAAGCCGTGGAGGCTTCTAAGAGAGCGCGCGTGATGATAGTCGTCATAGACGACGGCGAAGCTGACACGGCGATAATCAGAGAATACGGCGTCGAGATACTCAAGGGGATACGCTACAACCTCGGGGGGAAGAGGTACAGCACCAACCGCGAGAGTGAGGAGAAGAAGTTCTTCCACGATGTGGCGAAGAGCATGGAGGAGATAATCAGCCGCGAGGGCATAGAGCGGGCCATAGTTGCCGGCCCTGGCTTCGTCAAGGAGGACTTCTACAAGTTCCTGCGCGAGAATTATCCCGAGCTGGCGAAGAAGGTGGTCATAGAGGACACGAGCGTGACCGGAAGAACGGGTATCTACGAAGTTATCAAGCGTGGAACGGTTGACAAGGTCTATCACGAGAACCGCGTGGCCAAGGAGGTCCAGCTCGTCGAGAAGGTGCTTGAAAACGTGGCCAGGAACAACGGTTTAGCCGCTTACGGTCTCAGAGAGGTTGAAGAGGCCGTCAATTATGGCGCGGTTGAGACGCTCTTGGTTCTCGACGAGCTCCTGAAGGGGGAGCACAGGGAGAAGATAGAGGAGCTCATGGACGCGGTTCGCTACTCCCGCGGCGAGGTGGTCGTGGTAAGCTCGGAGCACGAAGGCGGCGACAAGCTGAAGGCCCTCGGAGGCTTGGCGGCGCTGCTGAGGTTCAGGGTGAAATGAGTTCTTTGCTGTACAGCTCCACGTAGGGGTCGCTCTTAAACGTTGGAAACTCCCTTTCTTCCCCGTTTTCGATTAGGATGCGCTTCCTATCGGCGGTGAACTCGCCGAGTTCAAATGCAACAATTCCATTTTTATTGAATTCTTTAATTAGGGAATCTATGTTTTCCGGGGGGGTTATCGCTATCACCGTGCCGGTGGACGAAACGCCCCACGGATCGAGGCCGTAGAAGTCGAGGACCTTCCTCACGAGGGGGTCCAGGTGGAGCTTCTCTGCGTGAACTGTGAAGCCGACCCCGGAGTTGTCGGCTATCTCGTGGAGGGCAGTTAAACCACCCTCTGTGGCATCGTGCATGCCCCTGACAAAGGGTCCGGCCGCGAGGGCATCCGGAACCGCGGTTTCGAAGCGGTAGAGCCCCCTGAGGAGCTGAATTTCCCTGAAAGAGAGGAGCTTTCTAAGCTCGTCCTCCCGGAAGTACGCCGCGGAGACCGCGAACTCAAGACCGACCTTGCCGGTCACGACTATTCTGTCGCCGGGCTTTGCAAGCGGAAGCCTCAGTTGGTCTTTCTTCACAAGACCCATGGCGGTGGTCGTTGAGGTGGGCTCGGCTACGCTCGGATAAACGCCCGTGTGGCCGCCGATTATCGTGCTCCCGTACTTCCGGCATTCCGTGTTTAAGTCGCGCATCGTCTTTTCGAGAAAGCCCTTCTCGCTTCCGGGGGGAAGGAGGATATCAACCACCAGCCACCTCGGCCTCGCCCCGAAAACCGCCACATCGCTGGCCGCGAAGTGGTACGAGAAAAATCCAAAGGTTTCCCTGGGAACGCCGAGGGTGGGGTCGGTGGCGACTACAAGGTAGTGGTCGTGGTCGTATTCGAGGACGGCCGAGTCAAAGCCCTCCCTGGGCCCGTATACCACCTTCATATCCTCCACGCCCAGGTTTGGGAATACAACATCGTGCAGGACGTCGTTTCGTATCTTCCCCAGAGGAAGCCTCATTTTCCTTTCCCCCCAAACATCGAGGTAACCCTCTCCACCTCCCTGAGGGTTCCCTCGTCACAGTCCCAGCACATTATCTCGAAGCTTGGCACCCGGACGCTCACGCGAACCTTTCTTGCCCGGGCGATTTTGCTCACCTCGTAGTTCACCCTGAAGGCCAGGTTCATGAGCTCCTCCGTGACGACCTCCTCACGGTCTATGTACTGGAGCGGACAGCCCTCCCTCCACTGCCGCCTCCTCGCGTGCTCGTACATGCGGTAGGGTCTTATCCCCACCTCATCGGCCAGCCTTTCGACTTCCTCGGCAGTGTGTTTGATTAAGGGTCTGAAGAATGGAATCCCAATCCTCGGTATGTCGCAGAGCCTTATATCTCCCGCGCACTGATCCAGGAGGGCACCTATTATCTTATCGTTGGCGTTGTCTCCCTTGGCAAGGACGTCAAAGCCGTTGTTGATGGCGAACCATTTGGCGTTCCAGAGCATGACCTTCTTGCAGTTTATGCAGATTGGCCCCTTTCTTCCGGCCGCCTCGCGAAGAAGCCCGTCGGTAACATCAACGAGGTAGTGTTCAACTCCGAGTTTTTTGGTAAAACCCATCGCCCAGTTGAGCGTTTCCCTCCAGCTCCAGCGGTGGAAGAAGGTCAGCGCGGAGACCTCAAGACCTGCCTCCTTGAGGATGTGGAGGGCCAGTGAACTGTCCTTTCCGCCCGAAAACATGACGAGTATGCGTTTTTCATAAAGCCCGTGTTCCCTGGAAAACCTCGCTATCTCCTCAACGACGCTCTCGATGCCCCTCATGAGGTGAGGTAAAAAAGGAGGCTTAAAAAGCTAAGCCTCAGACGTTGACCTTTTCCATCCACTCTTCGGCCAGGTTGCCGACGATGGGGAACTTGTAGCGTTCGCCCTGGTAGGCCTTCACCATGCCGAGGATCCAGAGGATAAAGCCCACGATTCCCAGGAGCCAGGCGATAATGCCCCCTATGTACGGGATGAAGCTGAGGATCACCTGGAGCACCGTGATGCCTATGAAGGTTATCGTCGACTGCATAGCATGGAAACGGACGAAATCGCTCTCCTTCTCAAGCACCAGGAATATTATCCCTGTAATCCACCAGGCGAGATAGGCAAGCAGTCCCTCAAGGTTCTCATCCATGCCGAGGGACGTCTTCTTGGGTTCTTCAGGTGGAGTCTCCTCCATGATAACACACCTCCGAAATTCAACTTGTTGTATTCTCTCCAATCCCTTAAATACCTTTCCGAAGTTTTAAATTCCGCATCCCCTGGGAACACCTTCCCGGGGCGTCTTAGAACCCGCGGATTTCTGATTTCGAACTCCCCGATTTTGTTAGGCTCACCAAAGCTTTTTAAGGTCATCGAGGGATTGGAATATCGAATTAGGAAAGCCTAACGGTGATGCTCATGATTGTACCTTTAAACGCACTCAGACCCGGGGACAGGGGGATTGTGGTGAACATCCTCGGCGGCCCCACCGCAAGGCAGCGGCTTGTGGGCATGGGCCTCACCCCCGGAGCGACGGTTCAAATAATCGAGTCCCACCAGTACGGCCCGATAATCATCTCCGTCGGCGGCGTGCGCTTCGCTATCGGCAGGGGAATGGCGACGAAGGTCATGATACGAAAACTGTGAGGTGGCCGTCATGATGAAGGTCATTGCCCTTGCAGGGAACCCCAACGTCGGAAAAACGACCATATTCAACGCACTGACCGGGCTGAGGCAGCACGTTGGCAACTGGCCCGGCGTCACGGTCGAGAAGAAGGAGGGAATACTGGAATACAAGGGGCAGAAGTTTCTTGTAGTTGATCTCCCCGGCACGTACTCCCTCACGGCCCACTCCATCGACGAACTCGTCGCGAGGGACTTCCTCCTGAAGGGGAGCGCCGATGTGGTCGTGAACGTCATCGACGCAACTGCCCTCATGAGGAACCTCTTCCTCACTATGGAGATACTGGAGATGGGCCTCAACAACGTTATCATAGCCCTCAACAAGATAGACCTGGCCGAGAAGCACGGTATCGAGATAAACGTGAAGAGGATGGAGGAGGTTCTCGGCGTTCCCGTCGTGGCGATGAGCGCAAAGGAGGGCGCCGGCCTCGACGAGCTGAAGGAGAAGATACACCTGATGGCCAACGGGATGCTGAAGGAGAGGCCCGTGATCCCCCAGTACGACCCGGAGGTCGAGAGGGAGATAGAGCACATAATGGCGGTTCTCAAGGGCACCGAACTGGGGGAGGAGTACAACCTCCGCTGGCTTGCGATAAAGCTCCTTCAGCGCGACGATGGGGTCATAAAGCTCATCCTCCGGCACCTCGGGAGTGAGAAGCTCGACGAGATCATGGGGCACATAGCGGAGGTTGAAGAGCGCTACAAGCGCGCGATGGACCTTATAATAGCCAGCCAGAAGTACGAGTTCATCGACAGGCTCATGCACCGCTTTGTGCGGTACACAAAGGTGGAAGGCGAGAGCTTCAGCGACCAGCTCGACAGGTTCCTCACCCACCCCGTCTACGGCCTCCTCATGCTCTTCGGCGTCTTCTACCTCATGTTCAAATTCGTGTTTGCCGTCGGGCTGCCCCTCCAGGGATACCTCGACGATGCTTTCACAGCTTTCGGGGAATGGCTCGCGCCGCATATAGCAAACGAGGCTCTGAGGGGACTCCTGGTCGATGGAATCATAGCGGGTGTCGGTTCCGTGCTCAGCTTCTTCCCGCTCGTCTTCCTGCTGTTCCTAGCCCTCTCCATCCTCGAGGACGTTGGATACATGGCCAGGGCGGCCGTGGTCATGGAGCGCATAATGCGGAAGTTCGGCCTGCCAGGCAAGAGCTTCATCCCGCTGGTGCTCGCCTTCGGATGCAACGTCCCCGCCGTGATGGCCACCAGAACGCTCGATGACGAGAGGGACAGGTTGCTGACCATGCTCGTCAACCCGCTGATACCCTGCAGCGCCAGGCTGAGCGTCATAAGCTTCCTGGCGGGGGCTTTCTTTGCCAGTCACCAGGCGCTCGTCGCGGTGAGCATCTACGCCACGGCGGTGCTGCTTGCCCTCCTCGTGGCCTGGCTCCTGAGCAGGTTCGTTATCAAGGGCGAAGAGAGCCCGTTCATCATCGAGCTGCCAGAGTACCTCATCCCGTCGTGGAAGACGGTGACGCTCCACTCATGGGAGAGGAGCAAGGAGTTCATAAAGAAGGCGGGAACCATAATCCTGCTCGGCTCGATGGCCATCTGGTACCTCAGCAGCTATCCCGTGGGGATGGGCACCGGAGGAAGCTACGCGGAGAGGCTCGGTATGTTTTTCGAGCCGTACATGCGTCTCATGGGCCTCGACTGGAAGGCGGCGGTTAGCCTGCTGTTCGGGATAATCGCCAAGGAGAACGTCATATCAACCTACGGAATAATCTACGGAAGCGAGGAGGCCATAGTGGGAGCAATGACACCGCTCCAGGCCTACGTGCTTGGCATGGTCACCACCCTCTACGTCCCGTGCATAGCCACAATAGGCGCCGTTAGGGCCGAGAGCAACTGGAAATGGGCCGCCTTCACGGTGGTTTACATGATCGGCCTCGCGTCGCTCGTTGGAATTCTGATATGGAACGTGGGGACGGCGCTGGGCTACTGAGGTGTTAGAATGCTGGAGAGGATCCTGGAACTGCTGGAGGAAGGGAGGAGCATAGACGAGATAGCCCGGGAGCTGGACGTTCCGAGGGACGAGGTCGTCGGCGCCATGGAGGTGCTGGCCGACCTCGGCTACTTGGAGCGGGTGGAAGCGGGGGAGAGCGCCTGCGCCACCTGCCCCCTTAAGAGCGTTTGCCCCGGCGCCTGCTTTCGCTTTAAGGGGAAGGTATATCAGCTCTCAGATTTCAGGCTCGGCGGGAAGAACAGGGCATTGAAACCGTGATAGGGCCTTTACAGAACTTATCTTTTTTTCCGCGGTTAAACCTTGATTTTTGGGGCAAAACACTCCTGTGGAGGCTTAAACCCGGATTTTTTGAACTTTTCACCGTCAGTTAAACCTGCCACCGCCGGTTATATATTTTATGCCCGTAAAACATATAAAACCCTTTGTTGAAAGGGTAAACGGTGATACCATGAAGGCAGTTATTCTTGCTGGCGGTTTTGGAACGAGGTTAAGGCCGCTTTCATCGACCAGACCTAAGCCCATGATCCCGGTTCTTGGCAAGCCAAACCTTCAGTACCTCCTTGAGAGCCTGGAGAAAATCCAGGAGATCGATGAGATAATCCTATCCGTCCACTACATGAGGGGAGAGATAAGGGAGTTCATCGACGAAAAGATGGCCGACTACCCCAAAACGATACGGTTCGTCAATGACCCGATGCCGCTCGAAACAGGTGGGGCGCTCAAGAACGTGGAGGATTACGTGGATGGCGACTTTCTGGTCATCTACGGTGACGTTTTCACGAACTTCGACTTCAGGGAGCTCATCAAGGCCCACAAAGAGAACGACGGCCTCATAACAGTCGCGGTTACCAAGGTCTATGACCCGGAGAAGTACGGAGTCGTCGAGCTGGACGACGACGGGAGGGTCACCCACTTCGAGGAGAAGCCCCACAGGCCCCGCACCAACCTCGTCGATGCGGGCATCTACATGGTTAACAAGAAGGTTCTGGAGGAGATTCCGAAGAACAAGGAAGTCTACTTCGAGCGCGAGGTTCTCCCGAAGTACGTGGCCAGGGGACTTGTTTACGCCCACAAAATACCGCGCGGATACTACTGGATCGACCTCGGGACCCCGGACGACCTCTTCTACGCCCACCAGGTTGCGATGGATGAGATAGCCAAGGAGAACGGCTATTTCGTCATCAAAGAGGGTGCCGAAGTCCCAGAGGACGTTGAGATACAGGGGCCGGTTTACATCGACGAGGGGGTTAAGATAGGCCACGGCGTCAAGATAAAGGCCTACACGTACATAGGCCCGAACACCGTTGTCGAGGACAGAGCCTACTTCAAGCGCGCCATACTCATAGGCAACGACATCGTTAGGGAGCGCTCCGAGATAAAGGACAGCATCCTCGGAGAGGGCGTCGTCGTCGGAAAGAACGTCATACTCAAGGAGACCGCAGTCGTCGGCGACTACGCCAAGATTTACGACAACCTTGTCATCTACGGGGCCAAGGTGCTGCCGTGGAAGAAGGTCGAGGAGTACGAGGCATACATCAAGATAAAGCTCGACCCGACCAAGGTCAGGCCCGGCGTCACCCCGGACCGCTGCCCGCTCGGCCTGCCGGAGTGTATCTACACCAAATTCAAGGCCATAGCGGGAGAAAAGCCGCCCTGTGACGAGTGCATAGAGAACCAGTGGCTCTTCTGAGTTCTTTTTTCACACTTTCCTTCCCGACCTTCGGCCATTAACTTTTTACCTCCGAACCCGTTACTTAGTTAAAGGTGAAGGACCATGTCGGAATTCTACAAAGAGAGGAAGCTGAGCTGTGGGGAGGATGTCGTACTGGCGCTGGCAATATTCATGATTTTTCTGGACTTTGTCAACGCCATAGTGCACAACAGCGACACCCAGCTCAGAACCTCGATATTCGCCCTGATCGTCCTGCTGTTCGCCCTCTCCGTCAGGAAGTTCTACCCCAACTCGAGCAGAAGGATATGGCCGTGGATAAGCCCGATATACGACAACGGCGTCATGATAATCGTCGCGATATTCTTCCTCTTCCACGTGACGCTTCTCAACGTTCCGATACTCAACGTTGACCTGTACAACGTCTATGAGAACGGCGACATCATCGGCCACTCCCTCGGCGGCCTGATGATGTGGACGATATTCGCCAAGATAGCCCTCGAATACTCCGGGATCAACAACAAGGGCTGGAGTGCAAAGACCATCGTCAAGTACTCGATGGGGGCGCTTCTCATAATCGGCGTCCTGTGGGAGTTCATAGAGCTCGCCGCCTCGCTCACCATACTGCCCCACGTGGACGAGCCGATAAACAACAAGATTAGGGACATCATAATGGAGTATATAGGCGCGGGACTGATGACGATAGCAGTGCTGAAGACGAAGTATCCCTTCGACATGGGAGAATGGGAGTGATTTCCCTTTGATTTTGTCTCCTAATTCTCTGGGGGTCTTATTGCAACGCAATCGCTTACATGGCCTTCAGCAACTACCTTATGACGTTTCAATTCTCATGGAGTCTTATTGCAACTTTGGTGGAAGAAGGCCCAGGTGGGGGACGGCTGGGTGTTTCAATTCTCCCAGAGTCTTATTGCAACAGGGCGTTTTTTGCCCCGTTCCTCTAATGGGGTTTAATGGATGCTTCTCTATAAAACCTTTTTGCAGAAAGCCCCCTTTGGGTCCCCCAATTCCACCCCCAAGCAGCGGCCGCCGCGGGGTGAATACTGCCAGAAAACGCATCACGGCACCCTATTGCCGGGGACGGTATAACGGTTCCAGCCGGCGTTCTAATGTCCCTGCCCCGAAATTCAAAGAAAATTCGTTATATTCAAAAAACGTAGGGATTACCAAATGTTACATTTCTGAAACCGCTAGAATGGGATTCAGGGGCACATACGGAGGCTTGTTTCGGACAAAATTGCATAACCGGGCCGGAAATCCGAAAAAGATTAAGAAGTAGCGTGATGGGAACGAATCAGTACCTTATCCTCGGGTTGTACTCCAGGAGCATGAGGCCGTTTTTGAATATCCTTATCGTGCCGCTCTCGGAGAGGCTTATTGCCATCGCCTTGGTGAGCTTCGTTATCCCCGCGGCCGCTATGTGTCTGCTCCCCAGGCCCGGTGGAAGCATGAGGTCTATGACCTTCGGCTCGACCTCCAGGTAGCGGCCGGCGGCTGCAATCCTGCCGTCGTCGCGGACTATAAACGCCCCGTCCAGCTGGGCGAACTCCTTGATTATCTCCTTGCTGTCCCTGTCCAGAACGTTGACCCTGTGCCCCTTGAACGGGTTTGGGATGAGCTGATGGGAGTGCCTGAGAACGCGCCTGGTGTCGCCGATGACGAATATCGTCCCAACGGGCGTTCCCTCGCGGCCTTCCACGCTCAGTTCTATGGTTATCTCAAGCAGCCGCTGGAGCACGCTCTGATTCTGGGCAAAAAATCCCCTCATGGCGGATATGTTCTTTTTGACTGTCTTTATCCCTATCATCTCCCGGGTGACGTAGACGAAGGACTCGCCCTCTCCGAGGATGTCGTGTTCTATCAGAAACGCGGATATGAGGTTCAGGATGTTGTTCAGGTCGAGGTTCTGGGGTATCGAGACCCGCTTGACCATCTCCTCCTCAACGTCGAAGGAGGAACCGACTATGACTATGGTAACGCCTGCGTCCCGAAGCCTCTCGGGGTCGATATCCTCCAGAATGACGAGGGCTTTGCCCCCAAGCTCCCTCACAATCCCTATCGCACTGTTTATTAAAACTTCAGGAATCTCCCGCCCCATGCTCACCAACCGTCTTGGGATATTCGTGGGGACATAAAAACTTACCGCCCCGGAGCGTCCAGAAAACGTTAAAACGGGCAGCACATAGTTTCATCGGTGTGAGAGATGAAGGTGGTAGTCGCGATAACAGGGGCCAGTGGCGCGGTCTATGGGCTCAGGCTCATCGATGTGCTGAGGGAAACGGGACACGAGGTCATCACCGTGGCCTCAAGGATGGGCCTCGCGGTACTCCGGCACGAGACGGGCGCCGATTTCAAACCGGATTACCTTGACAGCGACCTCTTCGCCCCTATAGCGTCCGGCTCACATCCCTTCGACGCCATGGTGATAGCCCCGTGCTCCATGAAGACCCTTTCGGCAATCGCGAACGGCTACGCCGACAATTTGATCGCCAGGGCGGCGGACGTGGCGCTAAAAGAGAGGCGAAAGCTTGTCCTGCTCGTTAGGGAGACACCGCTGAGCTTGGTGCATCTACAAAATATGGTGAGGGTTACCCAAGCTGGAGCGGTGGTGATGCCAGCATCCCCAGGATTTTACACAAAACCCAAAACTTTGGACGATATAACAAACTTTATAATAGGAAAAATCCTAGATGTCCTTGGGATTGATAATCAAATCTACCCTAGGTGGGGGAATGAGAATGGTTCAGCTGGATGACCTCGATAGAGCGATACTCCGTCTGCTCAAAGAGGACGCGAGGCTTACGATATCGGAAATAGCAGAGAGGCTAAATCGCCCGGAATCCACTATACATTTCAGAATAAAGAAACTCCAGGAGAGGAGTTTTATTGAAAAATATACCATAGTGCTCGGTGAGCAGTTGCGGCCCAAAACCCTTGCTATTGTCTACGTTCAGGCCGAGACTCCCATTATTGAGGATTTCCTGGAAAGGTACATTCAGTACCTTATGAAAACCCTGTCCCTGCTTCCCAACGTGCTCGCTGTTGCACGGAGCGATAAGGACGGTGTCGTGGCTATAATCGGCGGTGAGAACGGGGAGCAGATTAACAAATTCGTGGAGGAGACCATACAGGTCATGCCCACACTGAAAAGGGTGGAAGTGTTCCCTGTGAATGAATTCGTCAAGGGGGATAGCTTAGCGGGATTCCTGGTGAGCGTCTAATGGAGATCGAGGTAAAGTTTCGCATCGACTTCAATCAGGCCAGGGCCGCGATAGAATCCCTCGGTGCGGACTTCGTGCGGGAGGAGCTCCAGGAGGATCTCTATTTCTCCCTTCCTCCACATGAGCTTCTTCGGGTTCGGAGAATCTCGAACCTTGGGAGGTCTTTCTTAACCTACAAGCGCATAGCGGACCCCGGACGGAACGAGGAGTTCGACGAGATCGAAGTAGAGGTTTCGGACTTCGACGGGACCGTTGAGATTCTGAAGCGCCTTGGGTTCAGGGAGGATATCTGGATCCGGAAACGCCGCCTCGTTTACCGGCTGGATGGCGTTACCTTCGAGCTGAACGAAGTGGAAGGACTGGGGGCTTTTCTGGACATCGAGGTAATCTCGGACAACGTGGAAGAAGCCAAGCGCAGGATATGGGAAATCGCGAAAAGGCTCGGCCTCACCGAGGATGACGTTGAGCCGAGGCTCTACCAGGAGCTGATCAGGGAAGGTAAGGGAAAATAAAACAGCAAACTCAAAAATCAGCGTGCCGTGGCTACGATTTTGATGATGTCATTGAACTCCAGCTCGTAGTCTTCTCCAACGCGCCTGTGGGTTCTCGCGTTCACCGCGTAGAGGAAGGTCTTTCCGAGGTCGGTGTGCACCTTGTACGCCAGGGCCCTGGGTGTTGAACCCTTCGGAAGCAGGTGGACGTGGGGCAGGACGTTTCCGAACTGGTCCGTGAGCTTGTGCTCGTCCTCCACAGGGTAGACGGGGATGAGCTTCAGGAGCTCAAACGTTGCCCGGTTTATTACCTCCTGGACTCCCGTGGAGCCGAAGCGGTCGAGGACCTTCTCCTTTATGAGCATGAGCGCCTTCTCCTGCTTTCCACTCATCGGCTTAAGGATTTTGAAGTCGCTCGAACCGGGGACGTAGTCGATGAATCCCGCCTTTGCCGCCTTTCTCAGCGTCAGCTCCGCCGCCGCACTCGTCGGGACGACTATATACCCCCTGCTCTTCCCCTTCTTTATCAGGCGCTCTATCTGAGCGTCGGCCGCCGCGTCCGCCTTGTTGGCGGCAATTATTATCGGCTTGTTTATCTTCCTCAGCTCGCGGACGAAGGCCAGCAGGTCTTCATCGCTCCACTTCGTCGGGTCGTTGTCCAGGCCGAGCTTGTGGATGGCCTCGAAGGCATCCTCCTCGCTCACACCTATTCCCGTCAGCTGGTCGGCTATGGCCTGGGCGAGCTTTAGGTGCTGGAGCTTTATCCTCTTCGCGAACTTCTCCCAGTTCTTGTGGAGGATGCCGTAGATCCAGTAGTCTATCTCCCTCTCAAGAAACTCTATGTCCTCCACGGGGTCGTGGTGGTCGGTCGGCTGGCCCTCGGCGTCGGTCTTTCCGGTAACATCGACGACGTGGATTAAAGCCGAGGCCATTCTGAGGTCATCGAGGAACTTGTTGCCCAGCCCGCGCCCCTCGTGAGCCCCGGGAACCAGTCCGGCAACGTCAATCATCTTTATCGGGATAAGCGCCTTCCCATCACGGTACTCGTAGTTCTGGGGGTTTGGCTGACAGCCGAGCTCTTTGCAGGGGTGATCCGTTATCGCGTAGGTGACCCCAACGTTCGCGTCTATCGTAGTGAACGGATAATTGGCAATGTCAACGTCAACGAGGGTCGCGGCCGAGAAAAAGGTTGATTTCCCAACGTTTGGCTTTCCAACAACACCTATCTCCATGCTCACCACCGCCCTAACTTCGCGCGAGGGTTTTAAGGGGTTTCGGCCAAAAACTATAACTCCTCCTTTGCACCAATTCCTTTGGTGGAAACCCATGCGAATATACGTCCTTGTCGAGGACTATTCTGGCTACGAAAGCCCCTTTCTGGCCCAGCACGGCGTAAGCTTCCTGATAGAGAAGGCCGGGAAGGGAATCCTCTTCGACACCGGCCAGAGCGCCGAGCCGATACTCCACAACATGAAGCTCCTCGGTCTCGATCCGAGTTCCCACGTCGATTACATCTTCCTGAGCCACTGCCACTACGACCACACGGGCGGGCTTTTGGGCATCCTAAAGGCCATCGGAAGGCGGGTTCCGGTTATAGCGCACCCGAGCATCTTCAGAAGGCACTTCGTTATGAAACCCTACCTCAGGGACGTTGGAATCCCCTTCAGGCGGGAGGAGGTTGAGGAGCTCGCTGACCTCTACCTTGCCCCAAAGCCCCTCGAAATAATCGAGGGCATCTATTCCACGGGTGAGGTCTGCAACCGCGAGAACTTCGAGCAGGGGCATATAGGGGTCTATACGCTGAGGGACGGCCAGATAATGGAAGACACCATTATGGACGACATGAGCCTCGTGGCTAAAACGTCGGAGGGTCTGGTTATCGTGAGCGGCTGCAGCCACGCGGGAATAGTGAGCATAGTTAAAGGCGCGATACGGCTGACCGGCGAGAGGCGCGTCCGCGCGGTCATAGGCGGCTTCCATCTCATAGACGCCAGCGACGAACGCATCGAAAGGACCGTGAGGGAGTTCAAGGAGCTCGGAGTAGAGGAGGTCTACACCGGACACTGCACCGGGTTGAGGGCCGAGGCGGCTTTCCTGGAGGCCTACGGCGAGCGCTTCCACAAGCTGCACTCCGGGATGGTCATGGAGTTCTGAGGTGATAGCATGGCCGAGGAAGCCGGGGAAAAGCCCAGGATAACAGTCATCGCGTACTCACGGGACAAGTTCCTCAGCAGAAAGGCGGAGAGCATCGAGGAGGCCCTCTCCCTGACCTCCTCCCCACCTTGGCTGAGGGTTCCAGCGAGCTAACCCCCTCTCCAACGGCGGTTCGGTTTGCGGGCCCATCACTTACTCCCGTCACCGGTTTCGGTTCAGCCCGCAGGCCCGGTCTCAGGCCCTTACCCCTACCGGCAACCCGGATTGGGGTTATGGCTTGAAGGTCACCACTCGGAGTTTCAAACCGCTTAAAGGCAGTTTTGAAGGGACGCCTTACGGCGTCAACCCTCCAATGCCCGAGGGTAACGTGAAACCCCTCATCTCATCGGGTTGTTCTACGGTGGCCTCCTCGAGACCTTATTACGCTGGCAGGACTTAAAAGGGTTTTGGTGGTTTAATGATTGTTGGGCAGTTCACTGCATCCCCGCCGTGAACGGCGAGGCTTTCAAGAGAAAAATATAAGCGGCTATGATGTCGTGTGGGTGAACGTGGATACAGTCTCCCTCGTGTCTGAACTGAGGGACGCTCTGGGGATCCATGAAACGCCGATGAAGGCTCTGAGGCGGGCGAGCGGCAGGGCGAGGGTGATGGTGTTCCCGGACTACCTCTTTCTCCTTCTCCACCAGGTCTATGAGATAGACGACGGGCTGAAGAGGGAGAGAATGGGTATCCTCCTAAAGGGCAATCTCGTGATAACCATCCAGGAGACTCCCGGGGACGTTTTCGACCCGATAAGGGAAGGCATCCGCAAGGGGAGGGACTCCTCCGCGAACACGGTGCCCTTCGCGATTCTTGAGGCGATAGTCGAAAACTACGTGCCGATAATCGAGCGCATAAGCTCCCAGATGGAAGAGCTTGAGGCGAGGATACTTTCAAGGGCGGACGAGGGCGTCCTGCACAGGATACACGGAATAAGGCGGGAGATACTCTTCATGCGCCGCACGATATTTCCCCTCCTGGAGGCGTTCAGGAAGCTGAGGCTCGAGGGCGAAGATTTCTTCAGCGAGGATACCAAGCCCTTCATAGACGAACTCCACGACCACGTTCTCGAAGTTCTCGAGATCCTGGAGGGGCAACGAGAACTCGCCAACAGCCTCGTCGAGCTCTACTACTCCACACTCTCCATGAAAACGAACGACATCATCAGAATCCTCACGGTAGTCTCAACGGTGTTCATCCCACTGACCTTCATAACCGGCCTCTACGGCATGAACTTCCGCTACATGCCGGAACTGGCCTGGCGCTACAGCTACCCGGCCGTTCTGATGGTCATGCTCGGAATCGCCCTCGGCATGCTCGCCTACTTCAGGAGAAAAGGGTGGATTTAGAGCTCCTCAAGGCCGAGGGCAAGCCTCACGGCCCTCTCCGCTATCACGTCGAGCGGATCGATCAGGGGGACGCTCAGATCCTCCGGTCTCAGGGCAACGCTGACCTCTGTGCAGCCGGCTATTATCCCATCAACCCTGCGTTCGAGCCTCCTGGCCGCCTCCAAGAGAAGCTTCCTTCCCATCTCAATGTTCCCGGCCTTGACACCCTCGTAGATTCCCCTCATAACGAGTTCTTGGTCGTTCTTTCCGGGGACGGCTATCCCGACGCCCCTGCCGAGGAGGGCGCGGTGGTAAACGAGTCCCTTTATGGTGCCGTCGGTTGCGAGGAGGCCGACCCTGCGCAGGCCGAGATTTTCTATCTCCTCCGCCGTCGCCTCGATCATGCTGACGAGCGGAATCGTTACCGCCTTCTGGATGGTGTCGGCGAAGAAGTGTGCGGTGTTGCAGGGCATTATTATGAAGTCCGCTCCCCAGCTCTCGAGCTTTCTCGCTCCCTCTACCAGGGCAGGTCTCGGGTCTTCCCCGTTTCCCAGGATGAAAGAGGTCCTGTCGGGGATCTTTGGGTCGTTGTAGATGATTATCCTGGGGTGGTCCTGGTCTCTCTCTGCAGGGGTCTTCTCGACTATCCTTCTGAAGAGGTCGGCGGTCGCCAGAGGCCCCATGCCCCCGAGGATGCCGATGGTTCTCTCGGCCATTCAATCACCATTAACCGTTATTGGGAAACATTTTTAAAGTTGGCCACTATGACTATATTAAACATGTCTTTATAAGACATGTCTAGGTGAGGAATATGTTGAACTACAAGAGAACGACCTTGAGGAAGGTTCCGGACATAAAGAAAAGGAATGCCTACATGGTCGGCGGAGGCATTGCTTCGCTTGCGGCGGCAGTTTTCCTCATCAGGGACGCCAAGATGCCCGGGGAGAATATCTACATATTTGAAAAGACTCCAGTGAATGGGGGCTGTCTCGACGGTTCCGGAGACCCCGAGAATGGCTACCTGCTCAGAGGGGGAAGGATGTTTGAGGAACACTATGAAGCAACGTGGGATTTGCTCGGTTCCATTCCCTCCCTCGACGACTCAGATAAGACGATCCTCGATGAGGTGGTCGAGTTCAACGAGGAGTACGTCGGCTCCTCAAAGTGCAGGCTCGTCGGGACACCTGGCAAGAAGGTGGACTTCACGAAGTACGGCTTAACCATCAGACATCTCAATGAGCTCAACGAACTCCTGCTGACCCCTGAAGACCAGCTTGGAGGAATAACAATAGAGCAGTGGTTCTCACCGTCGTTCTTCAAAACGAACTTCTGGTACTTCTGGGCAACGATGTTCGCATTCCAACCCTGGCACAGCGTCATGGAAATGAGGCGTTACATGCTCCGCTTCATGCATCTCGTCCCAGGGATGAACAAAATTGAGGGCGTTTTAAGGACTCCTTACAACCAGTACGACTCAATGATCCTCCCAATTCAGAAGTGGCTCCAGGATAGAGGAGTCAACTTCATCATGGGGACGAAGGTCGTGGATGTTGAAATCGAGGAAATCGACGGCAAAAAGTACGTCACCAAGCTCCACACCACGGGCCAGAAAGAGGGCATCATCGAGGTCAAACCGAAGGACCTAGTCTTCATAACCATTGGCTCGATGGTCGAGAACTCCACCTACGGCGATTTTGAGCACCCACCGGTTCTCAACAGGGGAGAGGGAGACATATGGAGGCTCTGGCGGAACCTGGTCAAGAAGGACCCGTCCCTCGGAAACCCCGATGTTTTCGCATCTGAGATAGACAAAACGAAGTGGGAGTCCTTCACGATAACCTTCAGGGGAGAGGAGTTCCTCAAGATGCTCGAGGAGTTCACCGGAAACAAAACCGGAACCGGCGGCTTGGTCACTTTCAAGGACTCCTCGTGGCTCATGTCCATAGTGGCTTTCAGACAGCCCCACTTCAGGAACCAGCCAGATGACGTCACGGTCATCTGGGGCTACGGACTGTTCGTTGACAAGAAGGGTGACTACATCAAGAAGCCCATGAGCCAGTGCACAGGTAAGGAGATATTCCTCGAACTGCTCTACCATCTCGGCTGGCTCGATAAAAAGGACGAACTCCTCGGGACGGTAATAAATGTCAGAACCGCCATGATGCCATACATAACGAGCCAGTTCATGCCGAGGCATCCCGGCGACAGGCCACCGGTCATCCCGGAGAACTATGGGAACCTCGCCCTCCTGGGGCAGTTTGTCGAGGTTCCCGGCGAGTGCGTCTTTACAGTCGAGTACTCCGTCAAGTCTGCCATGATGGGTGTTTACGGCCTGCTCGACCTCAGCAGGGAACCCCCAGAGGCGTACAAACCATACAAAAGGATTGACGTCCTCATAAAGGCTGTCGAAACGCTCGTTGATGACGAGGAAAAGGGGATGCTGAAGAGGAGCCTGAACCTCTTCCTCTTCGGCTAATTCATTTCTTCTCATTTTTCCAGCCACACGGAGTCATCCCCGTGGTAGTTCAGCTTCACCACGAAGAGCCTGAACTGCTCATCCCGCTCGTTGATCACCCAGTGGACGGTTTTAGGCTTTACCAGAAAGATGTCGCCGGGCCTCGCGAGGTATTCAGTCTCGCCGATGCCGAGCCTTGCCTCGCCGCTCATTATGTAGAACAGCTCGTACTGGTGGAGATGGTAGTGCTTCCTGACGGTCTGCCCGGGCTTGACCTCCACTATCTGGGCGTACGAGCCTTCGGGCAGTTCGCCCTCGAAGAGGGGAAGCTTCCGGTAGGTGCCCCTGTCTATGAGGTTTTTGATTTCGGCCTTCATGGATGCGGGTTTGGAGCGGGAGGATAAAAAGATTGCTAAGGGCGCTGCCTGAGCTGGAGGACGTCCAAGAAGGCCACGAAGAGACCGGGAAGGATTATTGTCCAGGGGCTGATGTTCCAGCCGAGGGCTATCATGGCTAGTCCAAGGAAGATATACGTTGTAACGGCTATCAGACCGGCTTTAGGGGCGCTCATTCGTCTTCTGGAGTATAAATAGATGAGGAGAGGGATGCCGAGGACTACAAAGACCCCGATCCACGGGTTCACTGTGGCGGACATTTGTGACACCCGGTTTCATGTTTGGGCTTCCACAGCATTTTCATTCCGTTTTTCCTTCCCTTGTCGCACAAACGCAAGGAAGGCCGTTGTGAGGGCTCCGCCGACCCCCGCCAGCAGGAAGCTCTCCCACGCTGGAAATGCCAGTACTCTCGCAAGAGCTGCCATACTGAATTCCCAAATCGTGGCAACAAATATTCCGCTGACGAGAGTGTACCCTTTGCCCTGGATAATTTTCACCAGCGCGACTGGAATCAGGTACACGAGGACCACTGCGACAGTGGCCATGAAAAGCGTCTCCGTAGTGGAATAAAACTCATTCAGATAAACAATGTAGCCGGCAAAAAAGAACATGAATAAGAATGCCAAAAATCTCCCATCGTTCATGTTTTCACCCCCGCCCAGGAATGATCGTTGTCGGAGTCATTTATGACCACCATCCTCTTTTGATACTGTCCCGCCCAGTACCCAGCTAATGAACAGGTCCAGCAGTAGCAGGACTATCAGAACCTCCAGTGCGGTCTCAGGGTGGCCGTAGAGGGTTATAACTAAGAACACTGCAAAATACCCCGCGAGGCGCTTTAAGAAGGCTCCCGGTTTTGGGGAGTAATTCCGCCGGTAGGTTTCGATCACGGCATGGGCATTATTGGTTCGCATTTGTGACACCTACCACTTCCTCGTGGGGGAGTGCGGAAAGTCTCTTTACGTCTCCGGAGACTTTCTGGTTAGCTGCTGGTATTGATAACACTGCTTTTCTTTTTCCAGTATTCGGAGATAACGGCGATCGTTCCAATAACCAGACCCGCAAGGAGACCTTGCTTATCAACTCTGCCGAACGCCAGGATTCCATAGGAGATGCCAAACCCCATAAAAACCGCAATCCCCAGCAGGCAGGAAACACGGCGTTGGATGTGTGTTTCCATACCTCGTGTATTATCCTCCATATTGCTAGCGCTACCGGAATTGCGAGGATGATATAAAACGAAAGCTCTGCGTTTTCCTTGACTGAGCCGCCATCTTTTCCCCAAAGCAACGACAGCATCAGACCTATAAAAATCAAGATAAATGGAATAACGGCGGTTTCTTCAGCCTTCATGGTATCTCCCCCTACGGCCCGGGAACCCATCCTCCTTGGCATTCGGAACCCTGTTCCAAGCAGTTGTTCTGCACGCACCACGGACATTCGATTACGATGCAAGCACCGTAGGCTCCAATCAACAGCGAAACCACAAATATGGCCAGCAGTGTACGCCTTCGCATCGACCCCCCCCAACGGGCTCTTGCACTAAATCCTTTTCACTTATTATATATAACACTTTCGTTCGGAAAAGAAATTAGCAATGAACGTTGTCATACATTTGTTTTATAACCGGGTAATGCCTACCCTTTCGACTCTCATCGAAATGTTCAAAAGACTTTTATAGTTCCGAGACCCAGACACTGATGGACAACTACAGGCGGTGATGGCTAATGGAGAAACTGGAAAAAGCCCTCCGCTGGGCGGAGGAGAACCTGAGAGCAGACTACGTAGAGCTCCGCTATGAGGACCTCAGAAAGACGACACTTGCCCTCAAAGACGGCGTTTTTACCAGCTTTACAGGGAAGCTGAACAGGGGTGTTGCCATCAGGGTTCTGGCCGATGGAGCATGGGGGTTCGCCTCAACCAGCGACCTCTCAAACCTCGAGAGGAAAATTGAGGAAGCCTACAAGCTGGCGAAAGCTGCCGCCGAGACCAAGAGGGAAAAGATAGAGCTGGCCGAGATAAAGCCGGTCGAGGACTTCGTGAAGAGCAAAATGAAGGTCAAGCCAGGGGAAGTTGACATAGAGGAGAAGGTCGCACACCTGAGGGAGCTGGAGAGGCTCCTCAAGGAGGACGAGGCCGTTAAGAGCGTCCATGTCCGCTACGAAGACGGCGGCGGGCAAAAAATCCTCCTCACCAGCGAGGGGACGCGCATAGAGTGGGACTACAACTACCTCTACCAGGGAACCTACGTCACCGGAAAGGCCGACGGGAAGCTGGCCATGGCGAGGGACAGCATAGGCGCTGTAGACTACGGCTGGGAGCTCATGACCGACGTTGAGCCCAACGAAAAGGTCACCGAGAGACTGCTGAGAAAGATGCACAGCCAGCTGAAGGGCATTGCCCCGAAGCGCGGCGAGTTCCCCATCGTTGCGGGCCCAATCGTCGTTGGAATCATCGCCCACGAGGCACTCGGTCACCTCGCGGAGGCCGACTTAACCATAAACTCACCCTTCAAGGATCTCATCGGAAAGCAGATTGCTCCTGAATACGTCACGATGAGCGAGCGCTACGTTGAGGGTGGCTTCGGAAACGACAAATACGACGATGAGGGCGTCCCGGTGAGGGACATACGCATCATCGAGAACGGAATCCTGAAGGAGATAATGCTCAACCGCGAGTACGCTGCAAAGTGGGGCATGGAGCCGAACGGTCACGCGAGGGCCGAGAGCTACCGCTATGCCCCGATAATCAGGATGAGGAACACGATTTTCGAGCCCGGAGACCACAGCTTCGAGGAGCTCATCGAGGACATCAAGTTCGGCTACTACGTCGTTGACTTCCGCGGCGGCCAGGCCCAGCTCAACAGCGCCTTCCAGGTTGGCGTCCAGGAGGGCTACGTCATCAGGAACGGTGAAATCGCCGAGTCGATAAGGGACACCTCGATTACCGGAGTTGCCATCGAGGCGCTGAAGAAGATAAGCGCGGTCGGCAAGGACTTCGGTCTTGAGGTCGGCTTCTGCGGAAAGGGACAGACGGCCTTTGTAAGCTCAGGTGGACCGCACATGCGCTTTGACGGAGGAATCCTCATCGGGTGAGGTGGTTAAGATGGAGGAACTCATAAGGTACGGCGAGAAGTTTTTCGACGAGCTTGAGATTGCCGTTTACCGCTCCAAGGATGTGAGCGCCAACGTCGAGCTCAACGAGATTTCAATGGCCTCCACGAGGAGCGGGGCGGTTACGATACTCCGCGGAATAAAGGACAAGCGCCTCGGACTGGCCATAATCGACAGTGCCGAGCCGGCCAGGATAAGGGAGGCCATAGAGCAGGCCGCAAAGATGGCAAAGCTGAACAGCAGGGACGAGAAGTGGGTCTCCCTGCCCGAGCCGGGTAAATACCGGGAGAAGCCGAAGCCCAACTACGAGCTGAAGGATGCCTCCCCGGATCAGCTCGTTGAGATGCTCGTCCGCGGCATAAAGCTCGCCCGTGAGAAGGACGAGAACGTCATCGTGGCGGGCGGAGAGGGCGGCGTTTCATGGGAGGAGCGCCACATCGTCAACTCCCACGGAATAGACGTCTTCCAGGAGGGCGGAGCGGCCTTCTTCTTCATCGAACTCGTCGGAAGGAAGGGCGACGTTGTAACTCCCGGAATCTTCGACTTTGACGCGAGGAGAGACCTCAACCTGGACGTTGACGGGGTCGTCGAAAGGGCGGTTCAGAAGGTCAAGTGGGCGTACGATGTCAAGGCAAGCAAAAACGAGGAGGTTCCGATAATACTCGGCCCCTGGGCGATAGCAGGGCTCCTAAGCTTTGCGCTCTTCCCGGCCTTCAGCGGTGAGCGCCTGGTTAAGGAGACGACACCTCTGGCAGGAAAGGTTGGGGAGAAGATAGCCAGCGACGTGCTCACGATATACGACGACCCGTTCCACGAGCTCTCCATACAGCCGGTGGTGGCGGACGGAGAGGGAGTCCCGACGAGGAAGAACGTCCTCATCGAGAACGGAACCTTCAAGGGCTTCGTTTGGGATAACTACTGGGCGAAGGTCCACGGCACCGAGAGCACCGGAAACGGCAAGCGCGACCTGAACAGCGGGGGAATAAACATCGGGTTCCACAGCATGGTCATCGAGAACGGAAAGCGCTCGCTGGAGGACATGATATCCGAAATCGAGCACGGCTACTTCGTCGACGGCTTCCAGGGCGCCCACTCAAGCAACCCCGACAACGGAAACTTCGCGGTAACGGCAAACCCGGCATTCCTCATCGAGGACGGAGAGGTCAAGGGGGCGAGCGTCTTTCTCGTTGCGGGCAACGTCTACGAACTGCTGAAGGGGGCGAGTGAAGTTTCAAAGGAGCAGACCGTAATGCCCTTCATGACGACCATCATAACGCCCTTCGTGAAGTTTGAGAACGTGAAGATAGCGGGGAAGTGACGGAATCCTCTTTCTTTTTTCTCCCGAAAGCTTGCCCTTCAGGACTGGAGAGCAGACTAAAAGAAGGAAAAGCTAAACGGAGAATATTCTTATCGTGTTCGTCCCCACGGTCTTTCCTATCGGGGTTCCCTTCGTTAGCAGAATCGTGTCGTTCTCCTTGACAAGGCCGAGACCGCTTATCAGGCGCAGTATCTCGTCCTCGCTGGTCTCCTCCACGACGAATGGATAGACGCCGTAGGAGAACATCAGCGTGTTGCCGACCCACTCGTCTTTCACGAAGGCGAGAACCCACTGCTTAGGCTTGAAGCGCGAGATGAGCCTCGCGGTCTCGCCCGTCCTCGTCGGGGTGAGGATGTGCTTGATGTCCATAGAGTTCAGGGCCTCAATGATGCTCCTCGCTATCGTGTCCTTTATGGTGCCTTTCCTGGGCATCCTGCCCTTCCACTCGCTCATCTTCCACTCCACTATGCGCGCGGACCAGAGGGAATCCCTGTACGCCTCGATCGTCTTGGCTATCCTGGCCATCATCCTCACGGCATCGACTGGATATCTGCCGACCGCCGTTTCCTCCGAGAGCATCACCGCGTCCGTACCGTCAAGGATGGCGTTGGCGACGTCGGTGACTTCGGCCCTCGTGGGGAGCTTCTCCTCGGTCATGCTCTCGAGCATCTGCGTCGCGGTAATGGCGGGCTTGCCGGCGACGTTGGCTTTGTGGATGAGCTTCTTCTGGAGGATGGGAAGCTTCTCTATGGGCATCTCAACCCCGAGGTCGCCGCGCGCTATCATTATGCCATCGGCGGCGCGGAGGATCTCGTCGAAGTTCCTGACGGCATCTGGCCGCTCTATCTTTGCAATGATAAACATCCTGCCGCCCTTTTCCTCAACAAAGCGCCTGACCTTGAGGACGTCATACGCCGAGCCGACGAAGCTTATGCCTATCGCATCGACGCCGTGTTCAATGGCGAACTCTATGAACCGGAGGTCACTCTCGGTCACCGCGTCTATTGCGATCCTTGCCTTCGGAACGTTTATGCCCTTGTGGGAAAAGAGGGTTCCCCCAACCAGGACTTTACAGACCACGTCGGTACCGTGGACTTCCTCCACGCGGAGGGCGATAAAACCGTCGCTCAGGTAGATGACGTCTCCCCTGGAAACCATCTTCGGAAAGTCCTTGAACTGGACTGGAATGAGGCCCTCGTTGCCGACCACATCCCTGGTGGTGAGCGTTACCGTCTGCCACCTTCTGAGGGTCACTGAACCGCCAGCAATCTCGCCAACGCGGATTTTTACCCCCGGAAGATCGCCAAGAATCGCCACGGGACGGTTCAGCCTTCGAGCCGCCTTCCTCACCAGCTCAATGGTGCGGGCGTGCTGCTCCAGGTCCCCGTGGGCAAAGTTTATACGCGCCACACCCATTCCTGCCTTTATCATGGCCTCGATCGTTTCGCTCTTGAGGGACGCGGGCCCGATGGTGGCCACGATCTTCGTCTTGTGAGCGGGAAGCCTCATGTTCTCTCACCCAACTATGTAGTTTTTCACGGCTCCTAATAACCTTTGCCAAAGGCGGCAATTAGGGCATCCTAAATGCCCTCGCGATGTTGAATGTATCGGTGCAAAAGCCAGCGTTTGACGTAGCTTTTAGAAAAATGTGATCTATCGGTTCCCAAGGCTGAAGTCGGACCATTCAACGGCCCTTTTGAGGCTGATGAAACAGGAGTCGCAGTAACCGACCGTGATGGAGTCCCACTCATCCATGCTCGATGGTGAGTTCATGATGCAGTTGTTGGGGCAGTGCTCAAGGCCAAAGCTGTGGCCAATCTCGTGAAGGATGCCCTTGAGAAGGCGGGTTTTAAAGATTTCAAGCCCCCTCCTCAGACGGGTTCTTTCTCCTTCGTCAGAGCCTCCAAGTAGCCGTGAGAGTTCAGGGGGTTCAAAGGGATTCATGGATAGAACCATTACCCTGAGCTCGCCGTGGGTTTTGTGGATTCCCATGAACTTCTCGAAGAAGTCCAGGTATGGGTTGCGAGAAACGAGGGGAAACGTGGTTAGGGCAAATATTTTGTTCATCCTGATGTCCGACCTGCCCTCTATTTCGTTGAGCAGCCGGGCGTGGAGAACCTCCGTAAGAACCTCGAGGGGATAGGCCCGGATCTTCCCTTCGGGGGTGTATATGTCTATCAGATAACCCGGCTCGAGCTTGAGCTTTCCAACGTAGAGAAACCTCAGGGGAAGACTGTTCTCCTCAAAGAATCTGTTAGCCCCGTCGAATACGTCAAAGACAACTTCTTTTATCAGGCCATCACTTATGAAGTTGCCGACGTATGTGAAGGCTATGAACTCCATTATTTCATCACAGAAAAAGGCTCTCCCCAGACTTATTAAGCTTTTAGGTGATTAGCTGATTGCACCACAAAGATTTTTAACCGCCATCCTGAAGGGTCACGTGGGCGATGGCGTCCGCCCGGGCTTCGAGCCGAACCGCCCGCCGAGGGCTGATGACGCCTGTTCTCCGTCAAAATCTTGTGGAGGCGGTAGAATGGGCTCGAAGCTTTATGGGATTGGACGATTCATTAACGCTGATTCGCTCATCAGGTACATAGAGGAGAGACGCCACGGGGACGGCGGTTACTGCTTCGTCAGCGTCCTCAACGATACCAACGTCAACGATACGTACTACGCGGTCAAGATTTACAACCTCCTCGGCCTTGAAATTCCGGAGAAGGAAACGACAATCGAGTTCCTGGAAAGGGCAATACAGCCCCAGACCGCAGTGGTGGCGATAGCTATGGCCCTCGAAGGCCTGGCCATACTGGGGGCAGAAGACGTTGCGATGGAGCACCTTGACATCGTTTTTACCAAGTACAACCCGTCGGAGGGCAAATTCGCCGTCGGTTTGGGTGGAAGCGAGGAGTTTGGAACGGCGACGCCGCTGGAGGCAACCTACTGGGTCGTCAAGGCGTTTAAAGCCATAGGTTATGAGTTCAGCGCCGACGAAAAGGACGCGATAAGGGCCTTCGTTATGAAGTTCAGAAACGGCAACGGTTACGGCGTCAAGGGCCCTACGACGACGATGACCTACCAAGCGATTTACACGCTCTATAGCCTGGGCTACAGGCCACCTAAGAGTCCTCACTTCAGGAACTGCGAACTCTGCCCTGCCGGTGGTTTCACTGAGGTCCCATACAGCCTGCCCCCGTACCTTGAGCCGACCTTCTACGCGGCAAGGGGTCTGGAACTGCAGGGTGAAAGACCGAACTGCCCAACGAGGCACATAACATTCATCCGGGCACTTCAAAACCCCAACGGCGGCTTCAGACGCTCGCTGGAACTGGGCATCTCGAACTTCCAGAACACGTACAGGGCTCTGGCCGTGATGGATTTCATGGAGCGCTTCCTCTGAGTGGTAGCAAAGAGTCCAGAGATAAGCCCCTCCATGAGACCGCAAAGGCCAAAGGAATACAACCCAAACTCTTAAGTACTGCCAAGAGGTTTAAGGGCCGAACATACCATGGAAGTCGCAGGGTGGGAGAATGAACTTCAGAATAACGACCGCGATAATGCTCGGCGGCGCCCTCGGTGCGCTGGCGAGGTTCTACATCTCGGGAATCCTGCCGGTTTACAGGGAGTTTCCCGTCGGAACGCTCATGGTCAACAGCATAGCCAGCCTGATCCTCGGCTACCTCTACGGCCTGCTCTTCTGGGGCATAGACGTCCCCGCCGACTGGAGGGCGTTCTTCGGGACGGGCTTCTGCGGTGCCCTGAGTACGTTCTCTACGTTCTCGTATGAGACGTTCTCGCTCCTCCGTGAGAGGGAGTACCTTATAGCGGGCCTCAACATCGCGGCAAACGTTATAATAACCATCACTCTAGTATTCGCGGGCTTCCTGCTGGCCCGGAGGTGATTGAATGGTCGAAGTCGAGCACTGGAACACGCTCCGCCTTCGCATCTACATAGGCGAGAACGACCGCTTTGAGGGAAAACCCCTCTACAAGGCGATAGTGGAGAAGCTCCGCGAGATGGGCATCGCCGGAGCGACCGTTTACCGCGGCATCTACGGCTTTGGTAAGAAGAGCCGCGTCCACTCAGCAGACGTAATGAGGCTTTCAACGGACCTGCCCATCGTAGTTGAGGTCGTTGACAGGGGATACAAGATCGAGAAGGCCATAAACGAGGTAAAGCCCATGATAAGGGATGGTATGATAACGGTTGAGCCGACCATAGTCGTGTGGGTGGGGACGTCTGAGGAAGTGAAGAGGTTCGAGGAGGATGCTGTCAGTCATTAACTATGTCCCAGTATTGCATTCTTATTGGGTGCCTCAATTTTTTGGACTGTGAACTTCAAAACTCCGAGGTGGCGGAGTGGGTTCAGTATAACATTGCAGTCCTGCCCTGACCACCACTGCCCCGGGAAGGATATCCAATAACTTAATAAATGATTAAAGTACTAACTTCTGAACAGAACCCTACGTTAAAGTCAATGGGGGTTCGGGCATGCTCTCGCTCGAATTTGAGGTTCCAGTAGAACTCCTTAATACTATCATGGACACAATACTTGAAAGTGAGGTTTCGTTAAAGTGGGTGTATTATAGTGAGGAAAGAAACAGTGTGGTGGTGCGACTATCCGTTCTGAGGGAGGAGTTATGTGAGTACCTCCTCAGGTTAACCGTCGCCCTCCCAACCTCCCTGGAAGTAAGCGTGGTTGAGGCAAAAGAGGGACACACGTACATCCACGAGGCGTTTCTGATTAACGTTGAAGTGATGTCCAGAACGTATCCTGTGGTGATACTCTTTGAGTATACCAGCGGCAAATTTTACCCGAGCGACATTACAATAGGAATTAAACCCAATGCCCCCCGGGAGCTCATAGACGCGGTGTCCCATCTAACAATTGGACGGGTGAGGATAGGAGACGCCAAAGTAGTTAAGAGGATCGTGACCAAAAACGCGGTTTTCATCATGCTGAGGAGGGATGTAAACAACGATACCGTTCGACGGTACTGGATGACTGCCGTTTAACCCGCTGGGCGGGACGCCTCCTTCCGGGGGAGGGGTTGGTTCACTCCTGTGAATCTCGCTGAGTTTGGCGGATCCTCCAGTAATGTTTTAACCACCAGGCCCCTTAATTATTTGGAGGTGTTTCCATGCTTCACCACGTCAAACTGATCCATGCCACGAAAAGCAGAAAGCTCGTTGGCAAAAAAATCGTTCTCGCGATTCCCGGAAGCATAGCCGCCGTCGAGTGCGTCAAGCTCGCCAGGGAGCTGATACGGCACGGCGCAGAGGTTCACGCCGTCATGAGCGAGAGCGCCACCAAAATAATCCACCCCTACGCGATGGAGTTCGCCACAGGGAACCCGGTCGTGACGGAGATCACCGGCTTCATCGAGCACGTTGAACTCGCTGGGGAGCACGAGAACAAAGCTGACCTAATCCTCGTCTGCCCGGCAACGGCCAACACGATAGGAAAAATCGCCTGCGGAATCGATGACACCCCCGTTACAACCGTTGTGACAACGGCCTTCGCCCACACACCGATAATGATTGCCCCCGCGATGCACTCGACCATGTACGAACACCCGATAGTCGTTGAGAACATCGAGAAGCTCAAGAGGCTCGGCATCGAGTTCATAGGCCCGAGATTCGAGGAGGGCAAGGCGAAGGTGGCCACAACGGACGAGATAGTTTACCGCGTCATCAAAAAGCTCCATCCAAAGACACTCGAAGGAAAGCGCGTTCTCGTTACAGCTGGCGCAACGCGGGAGTACATAGACCCGATCCGCTACATAACAAACGCGAGCAGCGGGAAGATGGGCGTCGCAATAGCAGAGGAGGCGGAATTCAGGGGGGCAGAGGTAACTTTGATTAGGACAAAGGGGAGCGTTCCCAGCTTCGTGGAGAACCAGATCGAGGTTGAGACCGTTGAGGAGATGCTCGAGGCGATAGAGGACGAGCTAAAGACCAAGGACTACGACATCGTTATCCTCGCCGCCGCGGTCAGCGACTTCCGCGTTAAGGAAAGGGCCAGCGCCAAGATAAAGAGCGGGAGGGAGCTAACGCTCGAGCTCGAACCGACGCCGAAGATAATAGACCGCGTTAAGGAGCTTCAGCCGGGAACTTTCCTCGTCGGCTTCAAGGCAGAGACTGGCCTTAGTGAGGAGGAGCTTATCGAAGCAGCAAGAAGACAGATCGAGAGGGCCGGAAGCGACCTCGTCGTGGCCAACACGCTCAAAGCCTTCGGAAGCGAGGAGAACGAGGTCATCCTCGTGGGCAGGGGCTCGGTTAAAAAGCTCCCGCGGATGGGCAAACGCGAGCTGGCCGAGAAGCTATGGGATGAAATAATCTCGATTCTTGAGTGAAAAAGGAAAGCCTTTTTTTACTTTAATACCCAATTTTCTCTAAAACTATTCGAGGTGATAGCATGGTGGCTCTGGATGAGCCCCTGCCCTACATAGGGGTGACGCCGTTCCAGCTGGTGTCGGCGCTGATAATCCTGATACTGGGTTACATTGTGGCGAAGATTCTGGTCTCGCTCTTCAAGAAGAGCATGAGGAAAACGAAGCTCTCGCCGCTCGTCATTGAGTTTCTGGGGAGGTTCTTGGCGATACTGCTCTACATCATAGTCATCATAGTGGGGCTCGGTGCCGTCGGCATCTCCGTATCCCCGCTAATACTCGGCATCTCGGCGGTCATAGGCTTGATACTGGGCTTTGGTCTGCAAGACACGCTCACCAACCTCGCCGCGGGCGTGTGGATAGCCGCCCTTAGGCCGATAGACCTCGGAGAGGTCGTCGAGGTCTCCGGCCAAGTTGGAAAGGTCAGCGGCATTGGCTTGATGTCAACGGAGCTGATGACCCCGGACAACAGGCTGATAACCATACCCAACAAGCTCATCTGGGGAAGCATAATAGTGAACTACACCAGAATGCCGACGAGGAGGGTCGATGTGGACATCGGCGTTGCCTACGGCACGGACCTTGACCTTGCCATAAAGCTCGCAATGGATCTCATGAGGAATCATTCCAAGGTTCTCGACGATCCCGAGCCGAGCGTCGTAATAGCGGCCCTTGCGGATTCCTCCATCAATCTACAGCTCAGGGCATGGGCCAAGACGGAGGACTACTGGGACGTAAAGGGAGACCTCACCAAGGGCATCTACGAGCTCTACACGAAGGAGGGCATAGAAATCCCGTTCCCACAGCTCGACGTTCACATGAAGAACGAATGATTTTCGAAATCGCCGGAGATTTTCGATTTTTTTGTAAACTCCGGCCCTCTTTAACCTTTCGTTTTAAACCAAAAGGTTCATATTTCCCCCGGCGTCATGTTCTCCGGTGGTTCTCATGAAGAAAATAGGAATAATAGGCGGAACCAGCCCCGAGGCGACGTGTTATTACTACAAAAAATACCTGGAGATAAGCAGGAAAAAGTTCGAGCCGTACGTCTTCCCGGAGCTGATAATATACTCCATAAACTTCAAGGAGTTCATTCACAACCCCAACGGCTGGGAGGGGAGGAAGGAGATACTCATCAACGCGGCGAAGGCCCTTGAGAGGGCGGGGGCGGGGATAATATCGCTCTCGGCCAACACTCCCCACATAGTCTTTCCCGACGTTCAGGCGGCCGTGAACGTCCCGATGGTGAGCATAATCGACGCCCTCATAGAGGATATGAAGAGGAGGGGCGTTAAGAGGGTTCTCCTCCTCGGCACTAAGACAACCATGACTGCCGACTTCTACAAGAACGCCCTTCGCGAGGCCGGTTTCGAGGTCATCACGCCGAGCGAGGGGGAGATGGACGAGCTGAACAGAATCATCACTGAAGAACTGATGTTCGAGAACTTCAGGAGCAGGGATTGGGTGATTGGGCTAATAAACCGCTACATAGAGCGGGAAAACATTGAAGGTGTCATTCTCGGCTGCACCGAGCTTCCGCTGATAGTGAAGTCCGGCGATGTGCCGGCAGAGGTCTTCGACACCGTTGAGATTCACATGAGGAAACTCATCGAAGTCGCGAGCGAGTGATTTTTAAGCCCTTTTCTTCCCCTTTTCTCAGGTGAGAACATGGAGATCCGCGAGTTTCAGGAGATGATTAAGGAAATTTACTTCCACAAGGACTCGAAGAGGGGAGTGGAGAGAACATTCCTCTGGTTTGTGGAGGAGATTGGGGAGCTGAGCGAGGCGATAAGGAAGAACGACCGCGAGGCCATGGAGGAAGAGTTCGCCGATGTTTTAGCGTGGCTCGCGAGCCTGGCAAACCTGCTCGACATTGACATCGAGGAAGCGGCGAAGAAGAAGTATCCGGGTGTCTGCCCCTACTGCGGCAAGAAGCCGTGTGAATGTGAGGAGGAGTTTTGAGGGCCTCACAGTTCGTTCCCTCTTCAGCTTCTTCCCAGGGAATTCCGTCCTTTAATGTCTCCTCAGCAAGCCTATCCAGCTCCTTGGCTTCTTCCTCACTTATCTCCTTCCTCTTGAGTTCCTTTGCCTTTAGCTTAGGAAGTTCAAGCTCTATCTCGTCAAGCTTCTTTTCTATCCGCCTTATATCCTGCTTATGTCCTGAAAACTGACCTCCTCGCCCTGAAGGGGGAGGTTTGCAGAAGAAAAATCACATCAGCGTTATGTTCTCGCTCATGGACGACCCATACTTAAAACGTCGGAGTTCTGTAAATCCTTTGTATTGCGTATAAAAGCCAGAATCCCCAGTCCCAAAAATAATGCCGACGCGAGAAGGATTCCCCTCATTATCCCGACATAATCAAAGAGCCAGCCAAGGATAACATTGAGAACCCCGTTGGCAACCGCGGCCATGAGGGAATAGAGGGAACCAACGGTAGCCCTCTTCTCATCAGGAATTGCACTCTGAAACCTTCCCTGCCACTCCTTAAACGCCTGTGAGAATATAAAGGTTCCGAGAACCAGCGTGGCAAAGCCCAGCCAGCCGTTCAGCCCGGCGAGAAACGACAGCAGAGGAATGACGATTCCCGCATAGGAGTAGATTCGTTTTCTTGTGCTATCACCCGCGTCAAAATACCACGAGGCACTGCTGATGGCCATGTAAAGTGCCATAACCCATGAAACCGCCAGAACCGACGCCAGAAACCCGTAGAAGTAGAGCTGCATGAAGGCGGTAAAAAGGGTCAGGGGTAGACCCATGATGTTCGCGTAGATAAAAAGCCACCGGACATCTCGGGAGTTCCAGACGAACCTCAGGCTCTCAAGCAGGTGATGACCGTACGAAAGGCCACTTCTCGCAGTATCCTTTGGGATAGTGGCGAGTACCAGGAGCGAGGCCAGTATAAAGGGCGCACTCAGGATTATGGGCAGCCTCATGCCGTATACGTCCGCTATAACACCCCCCGCAAGGGTCCCGGCAAAACCCCCGACTGTCTCAAATGCCCTTAATCTACCGTAAGCCTTTGGATACTCATCTGTCCTTCCGTCCTCTTTCAGCAGCTCATAGAGCCAGCCAGTCTCGGCGCCTGTGGCAAAGGCCGTTGAAAGCGCGCTTATAATGGTAGCGAGAAGAAGGTCAGCGAAAGAGTTTGCCGAGTAGAGTATGAAAAGAAACAGGAGGGAGAGAGTCCTCGCCATCAGGACGCTCGTCTTCTTTGAAACCTTGTCCGCCACAACTCCGGTCGGAACTTCGAGAAAAGCCACGAGAAAAAGCATGATTCCCATCAGCAAGCCAATCTGTCCTTTGGACAGACCCAAACTCTGGAGGTAGACCTGGTAAAAGCCCGTATAAAGGGCCAAGTAAAAGAACCCGGCGAGGTAGAAGCGCTTAACGTAATCCATCACAACCCTCCCTTGTTTTAGCTCCACAAGGCATTGGAAGCCCTGAGATTAAAGTCTTTTTTCGACCGCCATCTTAACGGAAAGACTTTTATACTTCCGGACGCACTATTCTATGCAGTAAACCGAGGTGATGTGCATGCATGAACTCGTAGAGTTCGCGGTTGAGAAGGCCCTCGAACTCGGCGCTTCCTACGCGGAGGCGAGGTTCGAGGAGAAGAACGGCACTTCTCTGGCAATGAAGAACGGCAACCCCGAAGGGCTGGAGATTCTGGCTGAGCGGGGAATGGGTATCAGGGTTCTCGTGGATGGAGGAATGGGCTTCGCAAGCACCAACGTCCTTACGAAGGAGAGTGTGAGTGAAGCCGTCAAGAAGGCCGTCAAGCTGGCCAAAGCGGCCTCCAAGGTGAGAAATGAGCCGATTCGTTTTTCAGATGAGGACTTCCACGAGGTCTACTATGAGGTCAAGATGCGCAAGGACTTCAGGGACGTTTCCCCGGAGGAGAAGATGGAGCTCCTTAGGAAGGTCGAGGAGGAGGTAACGGCAACGGGAGTAAACGTGCCCATGCGCTATCTCGGCTACTCCGATCAGGTGTGGCACAAGATAATAGCCAACAGCGATGGCGCATTCATCGAGAGCGTCATTCCAAGGGTCTCGGTGATGTACAACCTCGTTGTCTTCGAGAACGGCCAGATGGAGCAGGCTCCCTTCGTCCAGAGGGCATTCTCTGGGGGATTGGAGCTCATCGAGAGGGACGAGCCGTGGAACTGGGCGGTGAAGGACGTTCAGGCCCTCAAGAAGCTGATTTATGAAGGTCAGAAGGCACCCGAAGGTAAGGTTGACCTGGTCATAAGCCCAGAGGTGGCCGGCATAGCTGTCCATGAAAGCGTCGGTCATCCCTACGAGTCGGACAGGATTTTTGGCAGGGAAGCTGCTCAGGCTGGAGAGAGCTTCGTCAAGCCGGACATGCTCGGCGAGAGGATCGGAAGCGAGATCGTTACGGTCATAGAGGACCCGACTCTGCCGAACAGCTGGGGCTTCTACCTCTACGACGACGAGGGCGTGAAGGCACGGCCGCGCTACCTCATTAAGGACGGAATAATCACGGAGTTCCTCACCAACAGGGAATATGCCTACAAGCTCGGTCAGCGTTCCAACGCCTCGGCGAGGGCGATAAACTACAACCGCGAGCCGATAGTCAGGATGGCCAACACATACTTGGCTCCAGGGGATTACTCATTCGAGGAGCTGATTGAGGACATCAAGCTTGGAGTTTACATGGTCTCGTTCAACGAGTGGAACATCGACGACAGGCGTTACCAGCAGAGGTACATCGGCAGGGAAGCCTACCTCATCGAAAACGGCGAGATCAAGCACCCGGTCAAGAGGCCGATCCTTGAGATAACCACCAGGGCCCTGTGGAGCAGCGTCGATGCCGTTGGAAAGGATGTCGAGATGTTCCCGGGAACCTGCGGAAAGGGTGAACCTGGACAGGGTGTCCCCGTCTGGATGGGTGGAGCGCACGCGAGGCTCAGGGATATACCGCTGAGGAGGCCGTGAGGTGGTGGAGATGTTCGACGTTAATGAGTTCATCCTTAAAAAGGCCAAAGAGCTGGGCTTCGGTGACGTCGTGGTTCTGGGTTATGAGACCAACCGCAGACAGGTTCGCTTCGCCAACAACGAGATAACCGTGGCCAAAAACTGGCACGAGAGGAAGGTGGAGCTGTTCGTTGAGCTTGAGAAGCGCGTTGCCGGAACGAGCATCACCGAGCTGAGCGAGGAGAACATAGAGAGAACCTTGAAAACGCTCCTGAGCAACATGAAGGGCATGGCCCCCAAGGAGGACTACTACGGCATCGCCGAGGGGCCCTTCGAGTACAGAGATATTCCGGAGACCTTCGATAGGGCCATAGTCGAGCTGGACGAGCCGAACGAGTACGTTGAGAGGGCAATCAATGCGGCCCTTGAGGAAGGCGCCAAACGCGTCGCCGGTGTTCTCTACACCGACCACACCAGGCTTTACCTGACCACGAGCAACGGAGTTGAAGCCTTCGACGAGGGAACGGGGATAGAGATAAGCGTTAGGGCATTCATCGGAGACCTTGAGAGCGGCCACGGAACGAACTCCGTCAGAGTTCTCAAGAAGTTCGACCCCGAGAGCGCCGGAAGGAAGGCCGGTGAGATAGCTCGCCTCGCTCAGAACCCGGAGCAGGGACCGGAGGGGAGGTTTGACGTCATTTTCGACCCCCTCGCCTTCGCCAACCTGCTGAGCTACATGAGCTTCATGACCTCAGCTTACGCCGCTGAGGCTGGCTTTTCTTTCCTGGTGAACAAGCTCGGCCAGAGGGTGGCGAGCGAAATAGTCACCATTAAAGACGTCGGAAACATGCCCAACGGTTACGGAAGCAGGAAGTTCGATGACGAAGGAGTGCCTACGAGGGAAACGACCATCATCGAGGGAGGAACCTTCAAGACATTCCTGCTCAACACGAGCATGGCAAAGAAATACGGAACGGAAACTACCGCCAATGCGGGCCTTATAATGCCCCATGCATGGAACATCGTCCTTGAGCCGGGCGACTACACCAGAGAGGAGCTGTTCAGCGAGGTTAAGAGGGGAATCTACATCACCAACGTCTGGTACACGAGATTCCAGAACTACGTCGCCGGCGACTTCTCCACGATACCGCGCGACGGAATATTCCTCGTCGAGAACGGCGAGCTGAAGCCGATAAGGAACATCCGCGTGAGCGACAACTTCCAGAGGATCCTTGAAGGAATCAAGGCCCTCGGCAAGGAGAGCTACCACATCCACTGGTGGGAAGTTGACACGCCGGTCTCAACGCCCTACGTCCTCGTGGAAGACGTCGGCATAACGAGGGCGACGAAGTGATTTCCCCACTTTTCTTTTCGTGATGTACATTTTAGCCCATACCCCATTTTGGGGTACCCATCCTAAATTTCGTTTTTCAGCGGTAGTAATAGGCCGGAAAGATTACTCCGCCAGATGCCTCAGCTCCAGTGGCTCCCTCAGGGGGCCGACGCTGGCCAGCTTGAAAGCCGCGCCGATGCCGAAAAGGATTACAGCGAAGAGCAGTCTCGCTTCGCTCAGGCTGAGCCTATCCACGGCAAACCCGTAGACCGTGTAGAAAACCGCCATGACCATCGCGGAGAACATCATGTCGAGGGACAGAACCGTCGCCCTCTTTTCACTCGGTATCCTGTGCTGGAACTCGACGGAGACGTTGAAGCCAAAGGCCGTGTTAACGATAGTCGCGAGAACCCCGAGCAGGACAACAAAAAGCGGGTTCTGGAAGAGCACCGAGAGGGCTGTGAAAACTGGAATCGCGAGGGGCGCGGCTTCGTAGGCCCTCACGCTCCACTTCTTCCCCAGTCTAATCCCGATGAGCCGGGGGAGGGTTTTAATCAGGACCTCAACGATGCCGAGCAGTCCGAGGGTGTTCATGATGGTCGTCCCAAGGTCTCTTGCGAGTATTTCGCCGAGGTAGGGCTCAAAGAACTTGTGGAACTGGTTGATTGACATGCTCACAGCGATTGATACGAGAATCAGCGGAAGAAGGTCATTTCTGAAGAGCTCCCTGGCGGAATGGAGAACGTGAATGTGGTAGGAAACCTCGGGCCTCTTGAACTCGTACTCGGGTATTGATAGCGCCGTCACTAAGGCACCGAGTTCCATCAGTAGCGTCATGACGAGGGGCAGGGTGAAGCCGTAGAACTGGGCGAGGAAAGCGCCGATGGGAATCGAAAACGCGGAAGAAAGCAGCGTCAGAGTTTTAACGTCCTTCATGACCTCACGGTACCGCCCCTCCATGCCTAGATGCTTGAGGTTGTCGAAGAGCCATGCCTGAAGGCTTCCGCTCACGAAAGTGGCCCCGAGGGAAGAGACGACGGCGTAAGCTATGAGCATGGGGAAGTTCCGGAGAAAGATGAGGATGACCGTGCCAAGGGAGAAAAGCCCCATTCCAATCAGCACGCTGGTCTTTCTGCTCACCTTGTCGGCCACCACACCGGTCGGAACCTCAAAGAGAAAGAAGCCCAGCGCCGAGATTGCGCTCACGAGACCGATCTGGCCGTAGGTGATGCCCTTCGAGAGGTAGTAGATGACCGTGAGGTTCCCGATGAAGCCCGTGTTCATGAGGACGAAGAGGAGCCTGTACCTACCCAGCAGGTTCATCTCACCACCCTGGATAGGAGGTTGACCCTCCGAAGAATTTAAGGTTTTTGAGTGACGCAAAGGAAATAATCCCCGGCATTAAAGAACCGTGAGTCACATTATTCTCCGAAGCTTCCGGATAATTCCCCAAACCTGTGTAACAAGACGGAACAACCGAGAAAACGCTTAAAAACTTCTTCATGCAAATGAAATCGGGTGGTTGGGAAGATGGAGGCCATCGAAAACTCCCGGTTGAATAAGTTCCACTACACGCTTTTGGCTATCCTCGGAACGGTATGGGCGTTCATAGCCGTGAACACCATCTCGGCTGGATTCGTCATAGCCCTGCTCAAGAACGACCCGGCCTTTCAGGGAAGCCTGACGAAGCTCGGCTCCCTCGGCTCGGCCGCGCTCTTCGGCATGCTCTTCGGTGCCTGGCTCTTCGGCTACCTCGCGGACAGGATTGGACGCAAGAAGACTCTTACCCTCGCGGTTGCCACATTCTCCATCGGTTCGATAGTGAGTTCCTTCGCGGGAAACCTCGATGCTCTCATAGGCCTGCGCTTCATCGTCGGCCTCGGCCTCGGCGGCTCCTTGCCGGTCGCGAGCTCGTACTTCGCCGAGTTTATGCCCCGCTCGATAAGGGGCGCGATGATTTCGATCCTCGAGAGCTTCTGGGCGATAGGAACGATAATCATCGGCGTCGTCGCGGTTCTCGTAAAGGCCGACTGGAGGAGCATACTGCTCTTCGGCGGCGCGATATTACTCATCCTGCCGCTCCTTCTCACGCTCCCGGAGTCGCCCCGCTACCTGCTCATCAAGGGGCGCGTTAAGGAGGCTGAGGAGACCATCAGAAAGGTGCTCGGCGTGAGCGTCAAGCTTGAGGCCCCGAAAGGGGAAAGGAAAGCCTCGGTCGGAGACCTCTGGAGGAAGTACGGAAGGGTTACGCTCATGCTCACGATAGCCTGGTTCAGCATAGCATTCGCCTACTACGGCTTCTTCATCTGGCTTCCAAAGTTTCTGGCCTCGACTCTCGGAATCACCGTCTTCCGGAGCTTCCAGTACTTCATCATCACGGCGATAGCTCAGCTGCCTGGATACTGGAGCGCCGCTTACCTCCTTGAGAAAATCGGCCGGAAGAAGACCCTCTCCTACTACCTCCTGCTTTCTGGAATAGCCGGGATTGGCTTCTACTTCGCGGCAAACTCAGGAAACGAAACTGCAATAATCGCGAGCGCGGTAGCCTTCAGCTTCTTCAACCTCGGCGCTTGGGGAGCGATATACGCCTACACTCCGGAGCTTTATCCAACTGCTGTCAGGGGCACCGGAACCGGCTGGGCCGGAGCTATGGCGAGAATAGGCGGAGGAATCGCGCCGATCCTAGCCGGCAGGATAATGGAGCTGAGCGGGAGCGCCCTGGCTGTCCTCGTGATTGCGGTGGTGGCTATAATCGGCGCGCTGGACGTCTTAGCGTTGGGTGAGGAGACGATGGGAAGAAGCCTTACCTGAGCTTCTCCTTTTTCTACCCAAACAGCCCCAGGGCCGGAAGCAACGTTATCGCCATGCTCAAAAGTCCGCCGAGGATTAACGCCGGAACCGTCTGCTTTCTCCCTATGGCGAGGAGGTAGGCCGCCAGAGCGCCGGTCCAGACGCCGGTTCCGGGGAGCGGGATTGCCACGAATATCGTCAGTCCGATGAAGCCCCACTTCTCCACGTAGGGATGGGCCTTTTTCCTTACCCGTTCGACGTAATAGAGGTAGAGGTGGGCCACCTTTCTCAGAAAGGTTCCCTCAAGCCAGAGCATCAACCTGTCTATGTAGGGGAGCAAAGCGGGGAGGAGGAACGAGAGGAGCAGAACGCCGAGGGACGCGCTCAGGAGGGTTTCCCAGAGGGGATAACCCATGCCGATGCCGTAGACTATCGCATAGCGCCCCTCAAAGGTCGGAATAAGGGAAAGCAGGAATACTTCGAGAAAGTTATTCAACATCAAACACCCCCAGTTTCAGCTTCCTGATTACGAGCCTGTATACTGGAAGCCAAAGGTCTTCTGTTGCCCTAACTACTGCAAAAACCCATGGGCCGAGGAGTATCCCAAATAGGACATCACTAAACCAGTGAACATGAAGGAACAGGCGTGATACTGCAATTAATACGGCGTATCCCCACCAGAGAACGGCATATCTGGGGAAACGGATACTAAGCATGTATGCAAGAATTGATGCTCTTGTTGCATGACCAGATGGGAACGAGAAGTAGTCTGCATTTGCAATGGCTTGGGCGAAGGAAGTCTGAAGAGGGGTTTCTCCGGGGCGCGGTACACCTGTGATAACCTTTAGAAACCCAATGACAACCATTCCCGCTATGAGTGAGAGGAGGAACTCTAACGTTATGAGGGATAATTTTCTTCTTTCCTTGATATCCAGCCAAACAAACAGGAGAATATAAATTACAAAGGCAACAAAGCTTGCTGAGTTCGTGATTAATGTCATCCAGGATGTGTTTAAAGTTGGGATGGTTGCATTGATTTCAACGTTAGGATTGTTAAATACGCCGGTTACTTGAAGGAGCAGGACTCCAATGAGAATGACCGTGTGGAGCATGAACTTTCTGGTCAATTTTAGCATGGATGGAGAAAAGGGGGAGACCTAAAAAGCTTTTCTAAATCAGCCCCTCAGCGTAAAGCCCGTGGTAAACCTTGAGGAGCGCATTTTGAACCCTCTTTGGCCCGAAGGTCCTGACGGCCCTTCCAAGGCCCTCGTTGTAGATACGGCGCATTATGAAGTTCGTCTCGCGGTTGAGGTTCAGCTTCTCCTGGTTCTCGAGGTAAAGGCGCGCTATCTCCACCGGCTCGCGGTAGTTCAGGCCCTTAAGCCACTTGAGGGGAATTCCGTCCTCGAAGCGCTTGAGAACCTCGAAGCCTATTATCGTAACCTCGTCGTCGCCGTACAGCTCGCCGTAGATTTTGTTCAGCTCCCTGAGGAGCTCCCTGACGTCGGAGAAGCCGTCGAGTTTGGCGTCTTCGTTGGTGAGCTCCCTGACCTTCTTCTTCTCAACGCGGGTTATCCGGACCTTCGCTATGGCGGTGTCGCTTGGGGTTATCACGAGGTAGACCTCGCTCCCCTGCTTCGCCTCGTAGTCGCCGTAGCGTATCGTGGTGACCTTGTCGCCCCTGAGGATCCTCGACTTGTAGGCGGAGTCAATCAGCATGAACTTCCTTATCTGAACGCTCTTCCCCCTCCTCAAGGTTCAGCCCCCTGACTATATCCAGAATCTCATCCAAAGAGTTCACGGTTGAATCCGCGTATTCAAGGTATTCGAGCTCCCTGTCGGCATATTTACCGTATCTGAACCACACGGTTTTCATACCCACCTGCTTCGCCCCGTAGATATCGGAGTACAGCCTGTCTCCGACCATCACGGCCTCCCGGGGCTCCACTTTCATCTTCCTCAGGGCCTTCTCGAATATCTTCCGGTGAGGCTTCTTGACGCCGAGGTAGTCCGATATGAAAACCTCATCAAAGTACGCATCGAGCTCAAGCCGGAGGATTTTTTCCCACTGCTTTATCGGGTCGCCGTCGGTTATTATCCCGAGCCGGTAGCCGGCCCTCTGGAGATCGAGGAGAACCCTCCTCACGCCCTTAACGGTCCTGAGATACGCAAACTTGGTGTTGTGGTACGCTATGACGCCGGCGGCTACCCATTTCGGATTGCTGGGCAGGTCGAGACGCCGGAGCAGGTAATCGAAGTGCCTGCTGAAGTTGCTCCCGTACTCGGATATCAGCTCAAGGAGCTCCTGATAAGCGGTATCAAAGTCAACCGGAAGGCCATGGCGCACCATGTTCTCTATCGCGTTTCGGCGCGCCATCTCGGCCAGCCTGCTCGTGTCCACGAGCGTGTCGTCCAGGTCAAAGAACACGACCTTTATCATCCCTTCACCCACCGCAGTCTACTCGTTCGGGATATTTAACCTTTCGGGAGGGGGTTCATTTCTCCCTGATGTCGAGGAATGGCCCCTTCCGCTTCTTCGCCTCCTCTCGCGCCCAGCGCATGGCCTTGAAGTACTCGTCCTCGGCCATCAGCTCGTTGAGCAGGTCCTCCAGCTTCCAGGTGAGGGAGGTCTCGGTTGTCGTTGCAAAGATGACCCTGCCGATGTCGAGCGACTTAACGGTTCCTATGATGCCCTTCAGGGTCTCGTCCTCAACGTCGTGCATTATCACGAACTTCCTGAGGTGCCAGTAGCTCGAGCCGCTCAGCTCCTCCGCCTTATCAACCACCTCACTCACGACCCAGTCCCTGCAGTACTCCGGAACCTCAAAAACAGGGACCGGGAGGGCTTTCCGCAGTTTCTCCACCTCGTCCGGCATGAACCCGACAACCAGAATCCTGCCGCCCATCATATCAGCCCCTTGATTCTCGTCATGAGCTTCTCCATGGCCTCGCCAGCGGGACAGCGCAGGAAAACGTCGGCTATGGGCGTTATTCCGCTCTCCTCGGTGTTTATCTCGATAACCCGCCCGCCGGTTTCCTTCACTATCTGGGGGATGTATGCGGCGGGATAGACGACGCCGCTGGTGCCTATGACCAGAACAACGTCCGCCCTCTCGGCGAGCCTGAAGGCCTCGTTGAGGGCGCTCCTCGGGAGGGGTTCCCCGAACCACACGACGTCCGGCCGCAGGAGGGAGCCGCAGTCCGGGCATTGTGGGAGGTTCCTCTGGGCCAGAAACTCCTCCAGCTTTCCGCTCTCCTTGAGGTACTCACCGTAACCGCAGGAGGTGCACTTGACCCGGAAGATGTTGCCGTGAAGCTCGATGAGGTTCCCCGTTCCCGCCTCCCGGTGGAGGTCGTCAACGTTCTGGGTTATGACGGCCTTCAGAATGCCCATACTCTCAAGCTCGGCGAGGGCATAGTGGGCCCTGTTGGGCCTGGCCTTTCGTATCAGGTCCATGCGCCACCTGTAAAACTCCCAGACGAGGTATGGGTCCTTCCGAAAAGCCTCCGGGGTTGCGAGCTCCTCCGGTCTGTGCTTCTTCCACAGGCCGTTGAATCCTCTGAAGGTAGGAACACCGCTCTCAGCGCTTATTCCAGCACCAGTAAAAGCAATCGCAAACCTCGAACGGGCCAGGAGTTTTGCAGCCTCCTCTATCATGTTCCAACCTAGCTCGGATATCCTTAAAAATTCTCCCCACCGTTTAGGGCCCTCCAGCCCCCTCCCGAATAATCTTTGAAGCAGGATTCAAGTTTCCGTGCGAGGGTTTAAATTGTATTCATGCACACATTCGACCGGAGGTGAGAGAATGCCCATAACTGATGGAACCCCAAGGAAAAAGGTCACCACATCACACGGAAGGTACTACGCCGAGAGGCAGGCACTGGCGAGACGGAAGAAGCTAAGAAGGAAGGCCGCGCTGATACAGCTCATGAGGAAGCGGAAGGGGGTCGCGGCGATAAGGACGAGCACGATACGGGTTGAAAAGACCCACATCTCGAAGAACGAGGCGCTCGCCATACTCGTCGGTACCCAGATAGGGGCGGGTGTTCTCGGCCTGCCCTACGCGGCGAGCAAGGTCGGCCTCATCCCCGCACTGGGGGTTCTCACGGGTGTTATGCTCCTGATGCTCGCAACGGCGTTCATAGTTCTCAAGTTCTCGGCCGAGATGGGCGGAGCGCAGATGAGCACCATCGCCAACAGGACCCTCGGAAAGGCCGGCGGCTGGCTGATGTACCTGAGCATCTTTATAATGAGCTTCGGGGCCATACTGGCGTACATTGCCGGAATGGGAAGCGTCTTCGCGAGCCTCTTTGGCGTCACCGACACAGTCGGGGCGGCGATATTCTGGGTCCTCGCTTCCTTCGTCGTTTACCGCGGCCTCGAGGCGAGCGGAAAGACGGAGCTGATAATGAGCTACATCATGCTGGCGCTCTTCATAGGCGTCACTCTGATGCTCGTCCCCCATGCCGAACTCAGCAACGGCCTCTACACCGACCTCTCGGGACTGCTCAGCATCACCGGTGTGGCGATCTTCGCCCTCGGCTGCCACACGATAATCCCCGACGTTTACAAGGGACTCGGGAGCTACGAGGAAACCAAGAAGGTCATCGTGCTGGCCTTCCTCATCCCGACGGTCATCTACGCGGTCTTCATGGCGGCCTTCCTGCTGGTCTTCGGAAAGGAGACCCCGGAGATAGCCACGCAGGGACTCGAGCTGCTCTACGGGCACCTCGGCAGAGTAATCGGCAACCTCATACCGCTCCTCGCGATAACCACGAGCTACATAGGCATCGCACTGGCACAGCAGAGCAACACCGAGGAGTTCGTGAAGCTGAGGAAGCCCGTGGCGTGGGCCCTGACCGTCGTTCCTCCTGCCGCAGTGTACTTCGCAGGTGTCAGAAACTTCGCCGACGTGCTTGCGTTCGCGGGCGACACCGGCGACATGCTGGCGTTTATAGTGCTCCCAATCCTGATGTGGGTGGCGGCGAGGCTTCGCCGCTGACCCCTCAACCTTTTTAAACCGGTTCATCCCTGCCGCATTAGCTGCAGCAGGCTGTCCTTTTCTGTACACGTGAACACATGCGGTAAGATTTATATTCCCAGCGCTCAAATCCCCATCGAGGTGTTCCACATGGCTGAAGGATACAAAGCATACCGCGACAGGGTTATGGACTTCCTTGAGGACCACGAGAAGTGGAGGAAGCACACGATAAACCTCATTGCCAGTGAAAACGTGACTTCTCCGAGCGTCACTCGCGCGGTGGCGAGCGGTTTCATGCACAAGTACGCCGAAGGCTGGCCCAGGGCCCGCTACTACCAGGGCTGCAAGTACGTTGATGAGGTCGAGCTCATCGGTGTCGAGCTCTTCACCAAGCTCTTCGGAAGCGACTTCGCCGACCTGAGACCGATTTCCGGAACCAACGCCAACCAGGCGGTCTTCTTCGGCCTCACCCAGCCGGGCGACAAGGCCATCGTTCTCCACACCAGCCACGGCGGCCACATAAGCCACATGCCCTTCGGTGCCGCCGGAATGCGCGGCCTTGAGGTCCACACCTGGCCCTTCGACAACGAGGAGTTCAACATCGACGTTGACAAGGCCGAGAAGCTCATCCGTGAGCTCGAGCCCAAGATAGTCGTCTTCGGCGGCTCGCTCTTCCCGTTCCCGCACCCGGTCAAGGAGCTCGCCCCGGTTGCCAAGGAGGTCGGGGCTTACGTCATGTACGACGGTGCCCACGTTCTCGGTCTCATCGCCGGAAAGCAGTTCCAGGACCCGCTCAGGGAGGGCGTTGACATAATCACCGCCTCCACCCACAAGACCTTCCCCGGACCGCAGGGCGGTGTCATCATCTACAAGAGGTTTGGAGAAACCGAGGAGATTGCCAAGCTCCAGTGGGCCATCTTCCCGGGTGTTCTCAGCAACCACCACCTCCACCACATGGCCGGAAAGACCGTTACCGCGGCGGAGATGCTTGAGTACGGCCAGAAGTACGCGGAGCAGGTCGTCAAGAACGCCAAGGCCCTTGCCGAGGCCCTCGCCGAGGAGGGCTTCAAGGTCATCGGTGAGGACAAGGGCTACACCGAGAGCCACCAGGTCATCGTCGACGTCAGCGACCTCCACGAGGCCGCTGGAGGCTGGGCGGCACCTCTCCTCGAGGAGGCCGGCATAATCCTCAACAAGAACCTCCTGCCTTGGGACCCGCTTGAGAAGGTCGAGAAGCCGAGCGGCCTGCGCATAGGCGTCCAGGAGATGACCCGCGTTGGAATGATGGAGGACGACATGAAGGAGATAGCGCACTTCATCAAGCGCGTCCTCATAGACAAGGAGGACCCGAAGAAGGTCGAGCGCGACGTCTTCTACTTCAGGATGAACTTCCAGAGGGTTTACTACTCCTTCGACCACGGGCTCCCGATGAGGGAGTGATCTCTTTTCTTCCTTTTCACTGCAATCCCGTTTGAAGCGTTGGGAACCGTTAAAAGCTCCTGTGAGTATATTCTCCCGGTGATGCTTGTGAGGAAGGTAGTTCCCGTTCTGCTGATAGTCCTTCTGATTCCGGTCGGGTACTACCTTGCCTCATCGGGAAACGCCGCCAACGGTTCTCCGGATGGGAAAGGAACCCCCGATCTTCCCTCAAAGGACGAACCAGTAATCACAACGCCCCCTGAGAACCCCATGAAGCTCGACAGAACCGTTTACTCCCCCACCGACACGATGGTCATCACAATAACTAACGAGAACGACATCAACGCCACCACGAGCTACCACTTCAAGCTCTATAAACTGGAGAACGGAACGTGGAAGGAGGTTCCGGTGAACCTGATGTTCATAGAGATAGCCGTCATAATAGAACCCAGAAAAAGCTGGGAGCAGTGGGTGAACCTTGCGGACCTCAACCCCACGCCGGGCCACTACAGGATAGAGAAGATGGTCTCGTTTACGGAGCCGGTGAACAAGATGTCAATGACGACCCGTGCGTGGGCGGAGTTTGATGTGAACGGCTGAGGTTGGATGGACATATGAAGCGGGGCCCGCTGGCGGTCGTCGTGATTATCATCATCGTCTTTGCCATTTTCTACCTCGAAACGGCGGATGAAAACCGTCCCCGGGAAAACACAGTTGTCCCTCCGGTGGGGACAGTATCCATGATTCTCGATAGGGAGGTTTACCATGCCGGGGAAACCGTCACCCTCACGATAATCAACAACGGGAACGAGACGCTCCTCGTGGGCTCTTTTTACAGACTTTACCGCCTGGAGGACGATGGATGGCAGGAAATCGAGCTGGGTCTCACGTTCACGATGATCGGTTACATGATACCGCCCGGTGGCAACTGGACTCAGAGGATACCGCTGGCTATCATTGTGAAGGGAAAGAGTGCCTTTGGAACCCTCGAGCCCTGCCTCCGGGAAGATATCGCATAGAGAAAACCGTCACCATAGACAGCGGCCGGGATTGGAGCGGGAGTGACGAGATAAGGCTCTCGGCGGAGTTCGAGGTGGTCGGATGAGGTGGAAGATGGGCGCCGGAATCGTCGTCCTGATACTCCTCCTCTGGGGACTCACCGGACCGCACTTCATGATGAGCCTCGATAAGTCCACGTATTCCCCCGGGGAAGAGCCTGAACTAACGATAAGAAACGTCGGTCTAACGCCCGTCTACTTCGGCCAGGGCTACCTCCTCTACCGGTGGGAGAATGGGAGCCGGGTTGGGGTAAGAACTCCGTTTATCTTTATCGCCGTGCTCTACGACCTGCCCCCATTCCATTCCTGGAGGCAGAGTGTTGCCCTGAAATATCTGCCGGAAAACGAATCCCCGGGGGAGCCCCGTCCCTACCCTGACCTTCCTCCCGGGAGGTACAGGCTCGTGAAGGAAATCTGCGGCCCTCTCGTCGGCTGTAGAAAAGCGAGCGTGGAGTTTGAAGTGTCCGGTTAGCTTTGGCAAAACTTTTTATTCTCCTCCCACATACCGAACCCTCGGCTGAAGGAGGTGAAAAAATGAAGTTCTGCCCAAAGTGCGGTAACCTCATGCTCCCGGACAGGAAGAGGAAGGTATGGGTATGCCGCTCATGCGGTTATGAGGAGCCCTTTGACGAGCAGAAGGACCGGGAAAAGACTCGGATAACCCAGAAGGTCGAGCACAAGCCCGACGAGGGAATCATCGTCGTCGAGCAGGACGTCACGACTCTGCCGACCACCAAGGTCACCTGCCCGAAGTGCGGCAACGATACCGCCTACTGGTGGGAGATGCAGACGAGGGCCGGCGATGAGCCGAGCACCATATTCTACAGGTGCACCAAGTGCGGCCACGTCTGGAGGGCATACGAGTGAGGGAGCTTTCCGAGCTTGAGCGCGAAACCCTCAGGAAGCTCGCGGAGAAGGCCCTGAAGGAGCTTGAAGAGGCCTACAGGAGGACACCCGACACCAACAACGGAAAAGCTTATTTATTCCGCGGAAAAGAGAGGGTTAGGCTGATGCTCGATATACTGAAGGAGGGGTAAAGATGCCGTTCGAAATAGTTTTCGATGGTGCCAAGGATTTTGCCGATCTTATAGCCACCGCAAGCAACCTCATCGACGAGGCGGCTTTCAAGATAACCGAGGAAGGAATTGGAATGCGCGCGATGGACCCGAGCAGGGTCGTTCTTATCGACCTCAACCTCCCGGAGAGCATCTTCTCCAAGTACGAGGTGGAGGAAGAAGAAACTATAGGAATCAACATGGACCACTTCAAGAAGATACTCAAGCGCGGCAAGAACAAGGACACTCTCATCCTCAGGAAGGGTGACGAGAACTTCCTCGAGGTCACCTTCGAGGGAACGGCAAAGAGAACCTTCAAGCTCCCGCTCATCGAGGTTGAGGAGCTCGAGCTCGACCTTCCGGAGCTCCCGTTCACCGCCAAGGTCATCGTCCTCGGTGAGGTTCTCAAGGAGGCCGTCAAGGACGCTTCCCTCGTCAGCGACGCCATGAAGTTCATAGCCAGCGAGAACGAGTTCATAATGCGCGCCGAGGGAGAGACCAACGAGGTCGAAATAAAGCTCACCCTTGAGGATGAGGGACTTCTCGACCTTGAGGTTGAGGAAGAAACCAAGAGCGCCTACGGAATCAGCTACCTCGCGGACATGATAAAGGGCATCGGCAAGGCCGACGAGGTCATAATCCGGTTCGGCAACGAGATGCCCCTCCAGATGGAGTACCCGATAAGGGACGAGGGCAAGCTGATATTCCTCCTCGCCCCGCGCGTCGAGGACTGATTTCTTTCCCCTTTCATCCCATTTAGTCCGGCTGGTGGTAGCGTGGACATCGTCAAGCTCAGGGAACTGCTCGAAGCGGAGCTTTCATCGCCGGAACTGACGGAGCTAGACGGAGAGTTCTACGATGAGTTCGACAGCCTAATTAAAGCCCTAAAGCTCAGCGCGGAGAGCTCCCGCGAGAGGGGCGAGGACATCGAGGAGAGACTTTACCTTGCCCAGCTGGGAATAGCTGAGAAGCTCATGCGTGAGATAATCAAAATCAGGCTCCATAAAATCGTCGATCTGGCGGTCGAAGGAATCCCTGGCGAGCTGACGGCCGAGGAGAAGAAGATATTCACAGTTCTGAGGGCCTTCATTGAGCGTGAGGAACTTGCCGTTCCCGAGGTCACGGAAGAGAAACTTCCTGAGAGGGTCCCGGAGAGCCCGGCCGAGCCCTTGAAACGAACGGCCCCGAGCGAGGCGTACATAATCAAGGTTAATCTGCCGAAGATACTCGACCCTGAGCTGAGGGAATACGGACCCTTCAGGGCGGGCGACCTCGTCGTCATCCCCAGGAGCCTCGGGAAGGTTCTCATCGAGAGGGACGCGGCCGAGAGAATAAGGATCGCCCCGTGATGCCTATGTCCTTCTCCGTCTGCATGCGCGACTGCTACGACACATGCTCGATGGTGAGCGAGCTTAGAGATGGGAAACTAAGAGTTCGCGGTAATCCAGAGCACCCCGTTACGGCCGGATTCCTCTGCCCGAAGGGGGCACTTCTCCCCAGATGGTTCCACGCGGAGGACAGACTCAAAAGGCCGCTCATAAGGACGGGCGAAAAGGGGAGTGGGAACTTCAGGGAGACGAGCTGGGAGGAAGCTATTGAACTCGTTGCCAAAAAGCTGAGGGAGACGATCGAAGAACACGGAAGCGAGAGCGTCCTTGTCTATCAATACGCCGGCGACAGGGGAGTTGTTAACTACGCCTTCCCGCTCAGGCTCTTCCACTACCTAAACGCTTCGACCCTCGACTACGGAATCTGCGACAGGGCCGGACAAGAAGCACTTAAGGACGTCTATGGAACCGCCGTTGGGCTCGACCCGGAGGAGCTCAAAAACCAGAGGCTCCTCGTCTACTGGGGCATCAACGCTTTCTGGACGAACCTGCACGGCTTCACCTTCGCCAAAAAACACGGCCTCGAAATCTGGACGGTCGACGTCGTCAGAACCGAAACTGCCAAGCGCTCTCACAGGTTCTTCCAGATAAAGCCGGACACCGACGTTCTTCTCGCCTTGGGCGTTGCGAAGGTCATAATCGAGGAAGAACTCTACGACAAAGCCTTTGTCCGCGGGAACGTTTACGGCTTTAAAGAATTCAAGAATTATGTAAAAACACTATCGCTTGATTATGTAAGTGAGGAGACGGGCCTGAGCGTTGAAACGATAGAGACCTTCGCGAGGGAATTCGCCGAAAAGAGGGGCGTAATCCACATCGGCTACGGCTTTCAGCGCTCCCTGGCTGGAGGAGAGGCAGTGAGGGCGATAGCCCTTCTTCCAGCCCTGGTCGGCCACCGCTTTGGCTTCATCTACGACATGAAGACAATCGACAAGTCCTACGCCGAGGGGACCTTTCTGAGGACGAGGCCGGCCAAGAGAATCCCCCAGATGAAACTGGCCGAGTACATCGAGAGGGGCAAGATAAAGTTCCTCTACGTCTACAACTCCAACCCCCTCGCGAGTCTGCCAAACCAGAACCGGCTGAGGAGAGCGCTGATTGAGAACGACGTTTTCGTGGTCACCCACGACATCTTCCTCACCGACACGGCCCTGTACTCGGACGTTGTCCTTCCGGCGAACACCTTTTTCGAGCGCCTGGACATAGCAGACAGTTACTACCACCGTTATGTGGCTCTAAACGAGCCGGTCGCGAGGCTTCACGGAAAGAGCAACAGCGAGGTTACGCGGCTTCTCGCGAGGGCACTCGGCATTGATAACCCCTGCCTCTACGAAAGTGACGAAGAGGTCATAAGGAAGATTCTTGAGCTCAACGGACTGAGCTGGGAAGAGTTAAAGACCAAAGGCTTCATCAAAGTCCCGGAGAAGCCGAGGACGTGGGGAACGCCGAGCGGAAAGATCGAGTTTTACTCCCAGCGGGCGATTGAAAGGGGCTTAAGTCCGTTTCCAGAGTACAGGAAGTTCGAGGGGCAGTATCCACTCCGGCTCCTCACGCCGACCCACAGGATGACGATAACGAGCCAGTATCACAACACATATGGAATGATCGACCCGAACCTCTACATAAACCCGGCCGATGCTAAGGAGAGAGACATTGAAGACGGGGACACCGTCGAGGTATTCAACGACAACGGGAGCATCAGAACGGAGGCCAGGCTTACGGAAGACGTTCCGCAGGGGGTTGTGGTGCTCTACAAGGCCTTCTGGGTTAGGCTCCTCGGCTGGAACGCCAATTTCCTGACGGCCGATGAAACCGTAGAAAAGTATGGGAACGGCTCGGCGTATCATTCAACCTGGGTCGATGTCAGGAAGGTTTGAGGCAAAAATGGGCTTTTTCTTCAAGCTTTTCGACAATGCCTTTCCATTCTATCTCTCACTATGACAACCAATGATGGGCATTCTTTGCACGGCTATCCTTAGACCCCTTAAAATTCTTGGATATTCGACAAAGTTGATAGCGTTAGACGAACCGAAAGATTTATATATCCGAACCAGAGAGGTTTATAGTGAAGAAAACATAGAAAAATGAGGTGATGGAAGATGGTAGTGATAGGAGAAAAGTTCCCGGAGGTTGAGGTCAACACCACCCACGGCAGGATAAAGCTGCCCGACTACTTCACTGAGAAGGGCAAGTGGTTCGTTCTCTTCAGCCACCCGGCAGACTTCACCCCGGTTTGTACGACCGAGTTCTACGCGATGCAGAAGCGCGCCGAGGAGTTCAGGAAGCTCGGCGTTGAGCCGATTGGACTGAGCGTTGATCAGGTCTTCAGCCACCTCAAGTGGATGGAGTGGATCAAGGAGAACCTCGGTGAGGAGATAACCTTCCCGGTCATAGCCGACGACCGCGGTGACCTCGCCGAGGCCCTCGGCATGATCCCGAGCGGCGCCACCATCACCGCCAGGGCCGTCTTCGTCGTTGACGACAAGGGCGTCATCAGGGCCATCGTTTACTACCCGGCCGAGGTCGGCAGGGATTGGGACGAGATACTCAGGCTCGTCAAGGCCCTCAAGACCAGCACCGAGAAGGGCGTTGCCCTGCCGCACAAGTGGCCCAACAACGAGCTCATCGGCGACCGCGCCATCGTTCCGCCGGCCGGAACTGTCGAGGCCATCAAGGAGCGCGAGGAAGCCAAGGCCAAGGGCGAGATCGAGTGCTACGACTGGTGGTTCTGCCACAAGAAGCTTGAGTGAGCTTCTTCACTCTTTTGTTTGTTTTAAAAATAAAGATAAAGAGTCAATTGCTTTCTATATAGATCCCAACTGGAACATTGGTATCACATGTTCCTATATGATACGTATAAGTGCTGGTACCCAGGTAGATGTATTCTGAAACATCCTGACCAACATTATGCCACTGCCCATGATTTGTAATTCCCCCGTATATGTTAAGAGAACTTGAAGAGGTATAGTACATTCCGGCACTGAGCCCTGCAGCCCATGGAGGAACTGCACCACCGCTTAATGCCACTGCAAGCGCCCCTATTGGAATTCCAATTCCAAAATCTGCCGAGCATGAACCAGAGGCATCCGAGACCAGCAAAGCAATGCTTTTTGAGTCCCCGACTCCAAGAGCAGTAGCATACTTCATGTCGGTTCCACTGTATATCCAGTTCATAATGGAGGGATCAGGCAATCCGGACTTGCTTCCCCCGAGAATTTCATTTCCGCTTGTGTCAATGTCATTAACCCCTTCCTGGATCCTCTCTTCTCCAGTAGGCACACAGTTGTTTATACTGGCAGTGCAGTAGTACTCCTTCTGGTGTAGGTGGTATGGTTTTGCATAGATGTATATGTATCCTTTCTCGTTTGGTCCAAGAAGGAGATCTTTATAAAAGTAAAACTTGTTCTCAATGGTGTAGAAGTCATTTCCATATATGTCTAGACTTGGGGTATCCTTTTCTGAGATTTTGTAGCCGTAGGCTATCGTAAGTCCAAATCTGGTATAATAGTCAGTCACAATGTTTACGCTTGCAGTGACAACTCCAGAATAAGAATCCTTGTTGTCCACGATCAGAGCAGGCACTTCGATGTAGTCTGAAGGTCTCCACGAGAGGCCCCAGTCGGTCTTCCAGTAATAGAACTGTCTGTTGGACCCCAAGGGTGCTACCTCACCACTTTTCGTAGCAGCTTCAAGGGGAGATGAAGGCAATCTGTGTATGTCGATTTTCACTGTCTTTGTGAATCCCTTAGCAACGTTGGCGGTGTTGTAGTTAACCACCGCAAAGCCTCTGTATAGTTTTCTGTTTTCATAATCTAAAACCCAGACAGAAATCATTAGCGAAGAGCCGATCCCGTTAGGATAAGCCTTCTTCCAATCTTTGAGAACGGACTGAAACTTCTCATCGGAGATCGGAATTTTGACTGTATTTCCGGGGTCCCAGAACTTTAGAGGGCTTGGTTTATCGAGAGTTCCGTGGAAAATAGTTCTATAAACTTCCCGGGTGGGAAGCAGTGCGTCTATCTGAACCTGAACTTCGACATCCTTTGAGATCTCCGTAAGAGGCTTGCCATTTTCATCGACTAGTACAAGCTGAATCTCCGGCGTCTGGAGGGCAGTTGATATGTACACTCCCGTTATTCCACTCAACAAAAATGCCACAAACAATGCTCCCAGGATTCGTTTTGATGCCATTTTAATCACCTAACCAACGTCTGCATATCATATTGGTACATTAATGCGTATAACTTTTTCCTTTTATCATGCGTAATCATTTCTGCTTTTCTTTTTCGTGGTATTTTATAATTCCAACGGTAGTTTTGCTAACTGTCTGAGTGAAAATGGAGCAGAGTAAATGAGTGAACATAAATGTTCGCCAATACATCAGAGTACCCTTCTCCTGAAGAGCACCACCAGCGGAACGAGCCAGACCAGATGCACAACCACAGCGGCCGAAAAGTCACCGTAATCGTTCAGAGCTATGCCCTCGAAGATCCTGTACGTCCAGTACGTTGGCAGGAAGGCTGTAAGCCTGCTCCAGTCCGTTGAGAGATCCCTCCAGAGGACAACGAGCTTTATCGCCACCGGCAGAATCAGGAGCCAGCCGATGACCTTGGAGACCGTAAGTGCCTGCATCCGTGAGTCGGCGAAGACGGTGATGATTAATCCGTAAATCCAGACCTCCAGCAGGAAGAGAACCACCAGAGCCAGAACTCCCTTCCAGGGAATCTCCAGGCCCAGGATGCCCGGTGCTATTACCGCAAAGACCGCGGTCACCAGCGAAGCCCATGTAAGACGGTAAACCAGAAACGCCTCGCTGGAAATCGGTATGACCTGTAAAGCCTGAACCGTCTTCTCCTCCTTCTCGTCGGCCATCATGAAGCCCGGAATCATGCCGAATATCATGGGAAGGAATATCAGGACAAAGAGAGCTATCCCGTAGTAGAGCTCCCCCATGCGGTCTTTGAAGTAGCGGACGACGAAGAGCAGAATCAGCGTCATGGCAACGCTGTAGAGGAGCATCGGGTCCCTGCGGAGCAGTTTGAGGTCGGTCCTGTATATGGCAGCGAATTTTCGCACAAAGCTCATCTCAATCCCTCCACCGCGTACCTGTAAAAGCGAATCCTTGCGAGGTAATACGCCACGACACCCCACACCATCAAACCAAGCGCCGACCACAGGAGGTTTTCCGCCGAAACCCCTCCGAAGGGGGCGCTGAAGAAGTAGATGGCAGGATAACTGGGGACGGCATAGAGAACCTTCCATATCTCGCCCGTTAAATAGCCGTGGTAGTGGGCGAAGGGGAGAAGGGAAAGGGCCATGACCCCGAGGAGGGGGATGAAATAGTCGTCCAGGTCGCGGTATTTGGCGGAGACCGCGATTCCTAGGAGGGTATAAACGGCTGAAACCAGCAACGTGCCGGCCAGGACGTAGGGCAGCCCGTCAAGGGAGCGGGTTCCAAGGACAAATATAAGCGCCCCCGCGAGGAGGGAAACCAGTGCCATGAGGAGTGTCTTTGCTAAAACGTAGCCCCTCCAGTCGAGCGGTGTAACTGCCAGAGCACCTATCGTCCCGTCTTTCTTCTCCGCGAAGATAGTCGTGCCAACGAACATAAAGCCAATCATGCCGGGCTCAAGGAGCAGGAAGATGGGAACTACCAGCGAGTGATACTCCCTCGGAAACGCCATGACCATGAGACCGTAGGCTAAAGCCACCAGCAGGTATATCGGGTAAACGTAGCCCCTCGTTCCGACCTTTAAGTCGAGCTTCACCAGCTCGCCTATCATACGAGCCTCCTCCCGGTCACTTTGAGGAATATCCCCTCCAGCGTTGGCTCCTCGGTGTTTATTCTCACGACCTCGTAGTTTCTTAGGATGTCAAGGAACTCCTCGTTCTGGCCTATTCCTTCGAGCGGGAACTCGGCGGTCCTCACATCGCCGCTGGCCACATACTCGATCTTGATCAGGCGCTTACCCATCCTAACCTTCAGCTCGCCTGGATTTCCAACGAGGGCTATCTTTCCGTCCACAATGAAGGCAACCCTGTCGCAGAGTTCATCAGCGACGTACATGTTGTGAGTGGTCAGGAAGACGGTCTTCCCGCTTTCACGCATCTCAAGGAGCAGATCCTTTATCCTCCTCGCGCTCGCCGGGTCGAGGCCTTCGAGGGGCTCGTCAAGGAAGAGGATTTCCGGATCCGGGAGCAGAGCCCTCGCCAGATCGAGCTTCTTCTTCATTCCCTTGGAGAAGCCGGAGACGAGCTTATCCGCCTCGCTTTCAAGCCCGACAACCTTGAGGACTTCTAGAGGATCGAGGTGCTTTCTGTAAAAGCTCGCAAAGAACTCAAGGTTTTCCAGGGCGGTGAGCTTTGAATAAACCGCTGGAAACTCGAAAGAGACGCCGATTCTGTTGTAATAATCCTTCCCCCATTCCCTGAGGTCTTTTCCTAGGATTTTTACGGCTCCTTCATAGTCCCTCAGGATTTTCACTAGGATTTTGAGTGTCGTGGTCTTGCCAGCTCCGTTCGGCCCGAGAAAGCCGTAGATTTCGCCCCCCTCAACGGAGAAGCTCAGCCCATCAACGCCCCTAACTTCGCCGTAGTACTTCCTAACGTTCTCAACCTCAATGACGGGCATGGTTTCACCGGTTAAAAATACGCACTTAAAGCAATTATAGTTAGCCCCCCACATGTGCGGCTTTCTTGTGGACGACAAGAAGGCACGCTTCATAACCGGAGTCAACTTCCTCCTCTTGATAAGGGGAATTACCATTAAGAGAAATAAACGTAGGAAGGCCAATATTTGCAGCCATTGGTATATTAAATAGAAATGAAATCTCCTTTATTCATTTCCTTTTCTCTTGCCAGCTCTCGTAATCTTTCAGCTCTTTCAGCAAGATGCTCATAACCTGCGTTTTTTAAGGATTTAACAAAGTCATGTGGCAGAGCATCCAAAAATCTCCCAAGAAGTTCTTCCTTTATTTCTGAAGGGGCTTCTTGCAGTTTTTCTATTATTAACTCCAGGTCCAATAAGCATTGGCTTAGAGCATATTCGAGGTTTTCCTTAATTTCAGGGACAAAGTAGAACGGATATACGGATATAACAAGATCCGCAAAAATTATCCTAAAGATTGGCTCTATCATGTTTAATATCCACGTCGCTTCATCTTGGCTTATTCGCTTGCTATTATATTGGTCAATTGTATACAAAGCGAGAGAACGTAGCATGTGAGTTAATCCTTCGATAAATGCTAACATTAATTGGAATTCTTCTAAATCCAAAGATTCCGCTCTGCTTTCTTCAATCTTTCTTCCTATTGTTTTTATCCTATTTAAAAGATCATTTCGTATGTAGGCCCTGATTTTCTCAAGAAGGTATGTGGTAGCTCCCACATTTTGAGATTGGATACTCTTAGAGGCTACTTTGTAAATTGTCCACAGATTATTAGTCCTTTCTATAGTTAGCGAGTGGATCTTTAAAAACCTGTCAATAACCGCTTCTGGATTGAACAGCACGAAAGAGTCGTATATAAAAAGCGGGAGGATTACGAGATTAAAAATGCCCCATAAATAAACTATGTGTAGCCAAAGAGAGTTAAGGGTTTCTCCATTTTGGAGCAATGTTAATGTGAGAATAATCAACGCAACATAAGAAATAACTACCAGCCAAAATTCACGATTTTTGTGGTAAACTTTGATAACAGCCCCAGAGTAGTCTTTTATTGTGAGTTGGATCCCGACAATCATCATAGTTATGTATATGGCTATAATTGCCCCCTCTACTTGGGCCAATGCACTCAGGAAGTATCTGGTATCCTCAGGGGAGATATTTTGGAAAAATCCAAACTCCAAAAAGATGGAAAACACCTCTATACTTATTACAATGGATAGAATATAGGATGGCAATGGTTTATATTCTTTTATTACCCTTATAACTCGCTTCATATGATCACTAAAATATATCAGGTTAAAAGTGTTACTTAATGACTTTAATACTACCAAATAGTCGGTGAAGGTTAGTTTTAATTTATCACTAAATTCCTAAAAAGGGATCTACCCTCACTTATGTTTGCAGTCTGTGTGGTCCAATATCACAAAACTTAAGGGAAGGATAACGTAAATTGGTACCGCCTGTAGGGGGGTAAGTCACATGGACGGTATTGTCAAATGGTTCTCGTCTGAAAAAGGGTACGGCTTCATCAGAGGTGCTGATGGTGTTGATTATTATTTTCACATCACCGACTTCCAAGGAGATGCTCCACCTAAATCTAGGGATAAAGTTATATTTGATCCCACTACTACAAAGAAAGGACCTAGAGCAATTAATGTTAGGTTGGCCCCTGTAGATTTGCCTGTGAACTTAGAAGTGCCAAGAACGGTATTGGAGTTAATTGGACCCGGAGAGAGCATTATATATGCCAAGTATTGCTCCATCAACTATTATGATAGGAATTCCGTTGAGGAGTATTCATTGCTTGTTTTAACCAACAAGCGACTTATCCTGTATAACAAATACAAACCGCTTATTTTCTTTGGGCCCGATTCAGAAAATATTGTGTCCATAGATTTAAATGATGTATCATCTGCCAAATTCGAGGGAGAAGGTATATTTACATCTTCAACGCTAAAGTTACTGCCAAAATTTGGAAAGAGGGGCGTGTATAAAATCACAGGAGATCAAAATTGCCTGAAAGAGGTTTACAAAGTATTGCTGCAAATAATATGAATGAACGGGGGCTTCTCCGCGAGCACCATGAGCTCAATGTCCTCAAAGTCCACCTTCCTCTTCCCCCACCTTCCAGCGGTGCCTCCCCAGATGCCGAGGACGTTGAAGCCGACCATTTTGAACATCAAATACAGCTCCGTGGGGACGTAGACGCGCTCCCTTATGGGAAACTTCTCCCCGTTTGGAGCTTCTATCTCTTCAAAGAACGTCATTGTGTGAGGGTCAAAGAGGCCTTTTTCTATGTCTTCGTCCGTGGCGTTCTTAACCCTGCGGAGGGCAATGAGGGCAGTGAGAAGGAACTTCCCGCCCGGCTTCAGCGACTCGTAGACGTTCCGCAGTATCGCGAGGTCGTGCTCTATCGGATCATCTCCAAGGCCGAGGAGCGAAAAGGCACCCTCGCAGAGGCAGATGGCCGCGTCAAACTCCCCGCTCCTCTTAAATTCCGTGGCGTCTGCCTTAATGAACTCGACGTTTACCCCTTCTTTTTCGGCCCTCTTTCGGGCCTCCTTCAACATGCCCCCTGAGATGTCTATCCCTGTAACCCTGTAGCCCCTTTTTGCGAGCCCTATCGAATGCCTGCCAACGCCACACCCCACATCCAGAATTCTGGCACCTTCGGGGAGCTTAAACTCCCGCACGATGAACTCAATCTCCTCTTCGGTGTTCTTTGTGAAGGGCTCGTTCAGGTAGTGTGGCGCTTCTATGTCGAAAAACTCCTCCCACACGTGCTTCTTCATACCAGTCACCTACTCAATGATTCCCTCAAGGACTTTTTTCAAGCCCTTCCTCAGGTGCTCCTTCACCGTTGAGGGGCTGAGGTTCAGCATCTCCGCCAGCTCCCGCAAAGTGACCTTCCGGGGCTCGTCGAAGTAGCCGCTCTTGTAGGCGAGAAGAAGAACCTCTGCCTGTCTCTTCGTAAGCTTTGAAATGGGGCTTTTCTCAGATTCAGCATCCTCAACGCTGATTACCCTCGCGCCGTAGGTTTCCCGGAAGGTTCTCACGACCTCCCCCACGAGTCCATCCTCGCAGAGAACCGAAAGAATGCTCTCGCCCCCAACGAAGGTTCCGCTCTCAAAAACGACCAGCCCTTTCTTCTGGAGCTCAAAGAGCCTTTCCGCCTTCTCCTTCTGGGGCCCAAAGGAGGCCCGCAGGTATATGAGGTAGTGCTCGTTGCGCGGGAAGGCCTTGACGTCCTTCGTTTGCGGAAGCGATTTCAGCCGCTCAAGTATCTCCTCAGGGTTTACGCCGTCTCTAAACTTGATCTCGACCAGTTTGACGACGTCGGTGCCTATGGTAAAGTAAGTGTCCCCGTAGGCCCATTCTATTGCTCCGAGGAGCCATTCGAAGCCCCTGTAAAGCCTTTCACTGTTGGGAATCGCGATCTTCAGGCGCTTCATAACGAAGGCTTGACCTCAAACTTTATGGGGATTTCGGAAAAATGAAAATGGAATCAGCCGCTCTCAAGCAGGTCATCAAGGGCGTCCCTGATGCTGTACGTTAAGTGCCGGTAAATGTGTATGCTGCCGAGCGCCCTTTTGTCGGTGGCTATCACCATCAGCACAATCGCGTCAGGGTCCCATGGATTTTCGATCACCTCGAAGACCCGCAGCGATCCGGAGTACGTCTCACCACTCTCTCTGCTGTAAACAGTCGTGCCGTTGACGATGACGGGAGCGTTCCTCTGGAGCTCGGGAAGAAGGGTGCTGTTTGAGAGCAGTACTAACGCCAGGTTTTTCCTCATGTCCTCGGGCGTTAAACTCGATACTGTCTTCAGCTCGGCATCGACACCCCTTCGTCTAAAGGAGTCGTACACGAACCTGGCCAGATTCCCTGCGGAGGAACCATCATCGTAAGCCACGATAACGCCCCCCTCCTTTGCGGCGTTCAGGAAGTCCTCAACCGTCAGCGGGATCACAACGTTCTTTCCCCCGTTTGTTTCACTGTAAACCCGTGCTATAACCCGCGCGAGCTCCTGCATGAAGTCGTCGAAGGTTCTATACTCCTCCCGGTGCTTCAGGTAGTCATCAACGTACGCCCGGTAAACATCGTCAATGAAGTAAAAGACCTTCCTGTTGCCCTTCAGCGTTGCCGTGGCTCCTTCAGGCCTGCCCGTGGCGTTGAGGTAGTAGGCCTCGAACGCCCTCACCAGGGTCTCGTAGAGCATCACTTTAAAGTTGGGATAGGCCATCTCCCTCAGCTTCTCGGCGACGGGATCAAAGAGCGCCTCGTAGGGCTCGAAGAGCTCGTAGTGCTGATCAACCGCCGGATTAACGAAGCTGTGGGCGAACTCGTGGGCCAGGAAGCTGGAGCCGCCCACCGTGGCATAAACATGGGGTATTCCGCCTGCCACCTCCCCAAAGCCCAGAAATGCGTATACACTCATATTGCTCCCGCTTTCTATGTGGTATCCGAAGCCGTGGCAGCAGAAGAGGGGCATCGGCACGACGTGCCATGAAGAGGCGTTTTTCCCGAAGAAGTCCTCCTCAAACTCAACGAGTTCGACCAGCCCAGGATTTTCTCCCACAAACGTTTCAAGCGTTCTGTTGTAGAACTCCTCGTGCTCGCGGTAGAACCTCCAGAAGTCAGTCTCCTCTGCGAACTCCGCAACGGCCTCCGCAAACTCATCGAGCTTTTTGGCGTCCAAAAACGGCCTCAATCGAAGCATATCGTCCCAGGGCATTGCCTTTGAGAAGTCCGTCGGGCTCAGGTGAATAGCGAACTCTGGAATCGCGTCGTAGTCGATTCCCTCTTCGATCATCTGCGGAACTATTTTAACCGCCGTCAGGTTTCTATAGGGGCCAAAGTACTCGTCCACGTCCCTGATGTAGCGGTAGCTCCCGGGGGTGACGCCGAGTACCGCCGGATCAACGTGCTCCCTGTACCAGCTTGAGTCTGAGAGCCTGTAGATTATCGCCACTAGCTCGACCCTGGGGTCTATCTCCACGTGAAGGCGATCCGAGAGGGAGATTGAAACCGGCGTGCCTGAGGTATGTTCCTGCATGGAGGCGGTCGTTGGGCTTTTCGTTTCCCCTCCCTGGACCTTTTCGCCCGTAGTCCCCACGCATCCGCTCGCCAGCACCACGAGGAATACCAGCACAAGGGATGCAAGCTTTTTCACCTAACTCACCGTACCATCGATGAACGTCAGGATATTTAAACATTTCCAAATTATAAACTGCCGGCTTTCTCAACTCGGCTATTTCCGGGAGTACACTGAGTTTCCTTCAATTTGTGCCAATCTAAAAAGCCAACTAAATTGCTCAGCTCAGATGAGACACCAAAAACCTAATGTGTGAAAAAAGTATCATGAATTGGTGGTGAAGATGAAAATTGACCTGCCAGCCCCTAAACTTGAAGGTAAAATGAGCTTGGAGGGGGCTATAGATAAGAGAAAGAGCATAAGACGTTACATTTCTCCTTTGAAAGTCTCGCCGTTCACGGCAGGGGTGCAGTAAACTGTCCAGCGAGCCTTCGAGCAGGAAAGCGATACTCTTTTAAAGCCTAAAATTCATACCATACTTTGAAATGAAGCGAGCAGTAACGGTAAAACTTCAACCTTCAAAGGAGCAGGAGAAAATCCTCCGCCAGTTAGCCGACCTTGGAGCCAAAGCATGGAACAGAGTAAACTACCTCCGCAGGCAACAATACTTCCGAGAACAAATTGTGGACTTCAATTCAACTGAAAAAACCGTTTATGAGGAATTCAAGCGGAAAATCGGCTCAGCCACAGCCCAGCAAATATGTCGCAAAAACGCAGAATCCTGGAGAAGCTTCTTCTCTCTCCTTCGGAAGAAGCGGAATGGAGAACTCCCCGAGAATCACAACCCCAAACCACCAAACTACCGCAAAGAAGACGGGAGGAGAAAACCCTTAATCGTCCTCAGAAACGACCAATACAAAATCAAGGGTAACAAGCTACTTCTCAAAGGCCTTGGGAAGTTTGGAAAACTCGAAATCCAGTTCAAAGGAAGAATACACTTGAGGGGCAAGCAGGGGAGATTGGAAATCACTTATGATGAGGTAAAGCGAAAATGGTATGCTCACATCAGCTTTACTGTCGGGGAAAAACTTGAGGGTGGGGAGTTGGTTAAGCTTCCGAGAACGCCAAAAGGAAGCCTTTCGGCAGGAATTGATTTGGGAGTGAACAACTTGATGGCCGTCTATGTCGAGAACGGAGAAAGCTTCCTCGTGAATGGCAGGCCGTTAAAGAGCATTGACTTTTACTGGAGGAAGAAGATTGCGGACTACCAGTCAAAACTCAATAAGTCTGGAGCTAAAACGAGTAGGAAGCTCAGGAGAATGCACGAGAGGGCTAAGCTTCAGGCGAAGCACTACATTAACACTGTCGTAAGGCAAACTGTCAGGAAGCTCTACGATTTGGGCGTTTCGAGGATTATCGTTGGTTATCCGAAAGGTATCGCAAGAAACTCCGACAAGGGTAAAAAGCAGAATTTTATCCTCTCTCACGTTTGGAGGTTCAACACTGTCATTAAACGCTTAACTGAAGTGGCTGAAGAGTATGGTATTCGGGTTGTGGTCGTGAATGAGGCTTTTACTTCTAAAACCTGCCCCGTTTGCGGGAAGCCCCACGAGGGGGCAAGGTTTGTTCGTGGATTGTTTAAGTGTCCCGCAACGGGGCTTGTCTTTAACGCGGATTTAGTTGGTGCCCTCAACATTTTGAAAAAGGTGGTGGGAACCATAACCCCAAATCTGAGTGATCTTTACGCTCAGAGGAGGGGTAACTGGGGCAAGACCGCCCCAGAGGGGTCGAAGACCCACTTTACCTTGGGTCTGAATGAGACCCCTCAAACCTCCCCGCCTGTGGGTTAGGGGGTTCTTCGTTGGAACTCTCACCCTTCAGGGCGGGGAGGAGGTCAGCTGCAGGCAACGGCCATCGGCATCGGCACCGTTGCGGTTGGTGCCTTCAGGGACGAGGAGGTAAAAAAGGTGCTGGAACTCCCGGGCGAACCGCTCTACGTCTTCCCTCTTGGCGTCCCCGGGGAGTAGTCAGAGCCTCCTGAGCTCCTCAAACCTTATGAGAACCTCCTCCTTTCTCCTTATGAGGTTCTGCCTCCCAACCTCCTTTCCGTCCTTAAGGTAAACCAGCGTCGGGACGTTGAGAACATCAAAGCGGTTCACAAGGTCGTTCCATTCCTCGGCGTTGATGTGAACGACCTTTATCTCGGGAAACTCCCTGCTGAGATCCTCCATGAAGCTTTCGACTATCCTGCACGGCGGACAGCCCGGAATGGAAAACCACAGGACGGTTTTTCCAGACTCAAACTCAAACTTTCCGTCGTATTCGACTATCATATCCGCACCTCCGGGAAATAAAAATGGTGGTCAGATCCTGGCCCTCTTGAGCAGGAGCGAGTTTGTGACGACGCTCACGCTGCTTATGCTCATCGCTCCCGCCGCCCACTCGGGCTGGAACTCCACGCCGAAGAGGACGAATGCCAGACCCGCCGCGAAGGGAATCAGCATCGTGTTGTAGAACATCGCCCAGAAGATGTTCTGCTTTATCTTCGCCAGCGTCTTCTGGCTCAGCTTTATTGCCTTGACCACGTCCCTTGGGTCGTTCTTTATGAGAACCATGTCTCCGCTCTCCATCGCTATGTCCGTCGCGTTGCCGACAGCGATCCCAACGTCCGCCTGTGCCAAGGCCGGAGCGTCGTTTATTCCGTCGCCAACGAAGATAACGACTTCGCCCTTCTCCTGGAGCTTCTTGACCTCGTTGGCCTTGTCCCCCGGCAGAACCTCGGCGAGGACGTAGTCTACCTTGAGCTGCCTTGCTATCGCGTTTGCAGTTCTCCTGTTGTCGCCGGTTATCATGCCGACCTTCTTGCCCATCCTGTGGAGCTCCTCGATGGCTTCTTTTGCTCCTTCCTTTATCGTGTCGGCTATGCCTATTACTCCCACTATCCTGCCGTCTATGGCGACGGTTATGGCAGTCTTCGCCTCGTCCTCAAGTCTGTGGAGTGTTTCCTCCACCTCATTCACAGAGTAGCCGTTCTCCACCATGAGCTTCCTGTTGCCTGCCAAGATCTCCCTTCCACCCACGACTGCCCTAACACCTTTGCCAGTTATTGCCTCGAACTCCTCCGGCTCCTCAAGCTCAAGGCCGAGTTCCTGAGCCTTCCTCACGATAGCATCTCCAAGCGGGTGTTCAGAGCGCTTCTCAGCCGAGGCAACGAGCTTCAGCAGCTCCTTTTTATCCATGCCAAAGGTAACGATGTTAGTCACCTCGGGCTTTCCTTTTGTGAGCGTTCCGGTCTTGTCGAAGAGCACAACCGTCGCCTTCCTTGCTATCTCAAGCACTTCACCGTTCTTGATGAGTATCCCCATCTCTGCACCTTTGCCCATTCCAACCGTCAATGCCGTTGGTGTTGCAAGGCCGAAGGCACAGGGGCAGGCTATAACGAGGACGCTGAGGAGGGTTGTAAAGGCAAAAAGCAGGGGTTCACCCGCTACAAAGTACCAGTATGCAAAGGACAGGAGTGCTATAGTGAGGACCGTGGGTATGAAGTATGCAACTATTGTATCCGCCAGCTTCTGTATCGGCGGCTTTGTGTTCTGAGCTTCTTCCACAAGTCTAATTATCTGGGCCAGAACGGTGTCCCTTCCGACGCGCTTTGCCTCTATCCTAAGCACAGAGTTCTTGTTTATAGTGCCCCCGATAACCTCATCCCCGGGTTTCTTGAGGTTGGGAACGGGTTCACCTGTTATCATCGACTCGTCCACGTAGCTCTCGCCCTCGAGCACAGTACCATCGACGGGAATCCTCTCGCCGGGCTTCACTATCACGACGTCCCCGACCCTGACCTCACTTATCGGAACCTCAATCTCCTCGCCGTTCCTTATCACTGTGGCCTTCTTCGCCTGAAGACCCATGAGCTTTTTTATGGCCTCGCTGGTTCTTCCCTTGGCCCTCGTTTCAAGGTATCTGCCAAGCAGAAGGAAGGCCATCAGCAGGACGCTGGCCTCGTAGAAGTTGAAGTCCTCCGGAATGACCCCTACCGTTGCGAGGACGCTCGCAAGGTACGCCGAACCTATGCCGAGGGAGTACATGACCTCCATGTTAAGACTCTTATGTCTCAGAGAAGCATATGCCTTACCGAATATCCCTCTTCCAGCGTAGACTATTGCGATGGTGGATAGGATGAACTGGATGGGCATAAGGTACGGGATTTCAAGGCCGAAGCGCTCAACCTGCATGGAGGCGAAGAGGGCTATTCCAATGCCCCACGCGACGGCGAGCTTTCTCTTCATGTCGCGAAGGTGCCTCTCCCTTAGTTCCCTCTCGAGATCGTGAGTCTCCTCCCCCTCGACCCCTATGAACTGGTAGCCTACGTCCTCGATGGTCTTCCTGATGTCGTCAATGGCCACGAGGCTTGGATCGTAGCTTACCCTCGCAGTTTCGGTGCCAAGGTTTACGCTCGCCTCCAAAACACCGGGGAGGTCTTTCAACGCCTCCTCTATCGTCTTAACACACATTGCGCAGGTCATCCCGCCTATCTTTATTACAGCATCCCTTCTCTCCCTGATCACCTCATATCCCAGCTCTTCGATGGTGGCTATAATCATGTTAAGCCCGACTTCTGACTCATCGAATTTAACGTGAACGCTCTCTGAATTCAGGTTTGCAGTTGCCTCCTTCACCCCTGGGAGCTCCATCAGGGCAGTCTCTATGGTTTTAACACACATTGCGCAGGTCATGCCATTTACCTTGAGCACAAGCTCCATTTTTCCTCACCCTATTACTTACTATGCAGGCTAGCTTATGGGGATTATTTTTTACAATCTGGAAAGCTTAACCAGAGAATTTTTATAGTTCGAAGATTAGATTTGAACGGTGGAACGTCATGAAGATAGACGACCTTGATTTGAAGCTCATTCACCTGCTGATGGACAATTCGCGTCTGAGCATCTCAGAGCTCGCCGAAAGGCTTGGTGTCAGCAGGCCGACGGTAAAATCGCGCCTTGAAAAGCTTGAGAAGGAAGGAGTAATTCTCGGATATACCGTAAAGCTGAATCCAGAGCTTCTCAGGGCGAACAACGTCGTTGCCCTCATAGTCAAAACCGACGAGCCCGAGAAGATGAAGGAGTTCGAGGAGATAATCGAGATAAACCGCTTCACGAGCAGAAAGTACCTCATAAAGATCGCCGTTGAGGATATGGAGGAGCTGAGGAAGGTCATAGAGGGTGCTGGATTTGAGGTCATAGAGATAATGCCCGTCCTTGAGAGCATTGAAAGAACAACTCCCCCGAAGGTCAAGATACCCTTCAAGTGCGACTACTGCGGCAAGGAGATAGTGGGAGAGCCGATAGTCTACAAGTACCACAACAGGGTTTACTTCCTCTGCTGTCCAACGTGCCTGAGGGAGTTCAAAAAGACCCGGGAGAACATAGAGAAGTTCAAACTAAAGGAAGAAGACAAAGTAGAGCACGCTCACGAGCACGAGCACCACGCCCATAACTAAATCTCCCCTCCCGCTTACCGAAGAGAGCTTATCCACAGCTCTCCCGAGTCTTGCGTATCTGCTCCCGTAGTGGAAGCCCAGGGTAACGAGGGCAAAGGGCAGCACCGATATTCCAATGAACACCACGAGCAGCGCCGCTGTGATTCCCGGCGGATACTGACCGGAGAGCAGGGAGCTCACCAGGAGGTACGAGGGGAGCACACAGGACAGTGAGAGAAACGCCATCACTCCCCCTATCACAAAAGCGGCCGGTGGAGAGGTGGCCTTTTCAAGAACCTCATTGCTCTTTTCCCTCAGTGGGCTGGAGACTGGTATCTTCACGTAGCCCAGTGCGGAGAGTATTTTGTAAACTCCCACGGTTATCCCAAAGGCGACCACAAAGTATCTGAGCAGGGGTATCTTGGTGTGCAGGTTCATGAGGGCAACGGCTATTATCGAGTACCCCAGAAATGCGCCGACGGTGAATGCCAGGCCGACCCTGAGAACCTTCCTCTCATCCGTCAGGGCTATCATCGAGAGAAGGAACACTATCATGAGAAATATGGAAGGCCTAAGGGCGTTGAGAATCCCGAGGGCTATTATTGAGAACGTTACCCCCGTGAACTCGGTCACCTGGCTCAGAGAGTCCAGCGGTATATCCGCGGTAGTCATCAGAATTGCGTCTGAAACCGGCATGGCAACCACCTAATGCTCCATCGATGGTGCCCCAAGGCGCACAATCTCCACGGATGAATGGGAGTTCATTGATATATTAACTTTGTCTCCCCTCGCGAGGCACGGGACTTCTATGGGATGGGTGTATCTGACCTTCAGAACCTCACCGTTTGCGTCTATTATCGCAATGCATGTTAGCTTTGTGTTAGTTTGATCGGGAATACAGTTTGTATCGGCCAAAACTACGGCGTTTGTGGAGTTCAGGGGCCGTCCCTCGACCAGGACCCCGTGAAAAGTGTCCCGGGCATCTCCCTCTCTCACTGAAAAGTACCCAATGGCTAGAAGTAACACAACCAGAACCGCCACAATGCCCGCTACCGCATCCCTCATACCTCTCACCGCAGGGGACTATAAAAACAATGAAACTTGGAGAGGGCTCACTCGCCGCTCTCCTCGATTCCCATGTACTTCTCGCAGCTCTCGTGCATCTCCTGCCAGCCGTCGCCCATGTACTGGGCCATGTACTCCTCCATGACCGGCTCCATCTCCTCGTGCATCTCGGTGAAGTTGCCGCTGGCCATGTGCTCCTCCATTTCCTCGTACATCTCGTCGTCCATCATGCCGTGCATGCCGTAGCCCATCATTCCGCCGTGCATGTAGCCGCCCATCGGGCCAAAGCCCCAGCGCGTGCCGGTTCTCTCGGTTGTCTCGAATCCTCCAGTGTGGGCCATCCCGAGGGGGACGGCTATGAGCGCTCCGATGAGGAGCCCGATAAACAGGGACTTCCACTCCATTCCGCATCACCTCTTTATTTGCTTCCATCGGTACATTGCGGCCGAAGGAATAATAGGCTTATCATTGACATAATGTGAAAGGATTCCCCCAAATTTTTCAGATGCGAAAGGATAAGGCCAATCAAATATTTTCACAAGGTTAAATTGATGAACACCTCAAAAACAGCCAGCAAGTATGATAGATTTTCAAAGGTCTACGACCTCTTCGAAAGTCCAATGGAAAGGAGGGCGTTTTCAAAGTACCGCGCCAGGGCCCTTTCTCTGGCAGAAGGGAAAGTGCTTGAGATAGGCGTCGGAACGGGAAAAAACTTCCCCTATTATCCCCAAAACGTCGATGTCATCGGCATAGACTTCAGCAGGGGCATGCTGGAGAAAGCCGAGAGAAGGAGAAGAGAACTCGGCCTGAAAAACGTCAAGCTCCTTCTGATGGACGCCCAAAATTTGGAGTTTGAAGACGAGGGCTTTGACACCATTGTGAGTACTTTCGTCTTCTGCACGGTCCCCGACCCGATAAGAGGGCTGAAAGAGGCGTACCGCGTCCTAAAGCCCGGAGGAAGGGCGATATTCCTGGAGCACATGAAGAGCGAGTCGAGGCTTTTGAACATCCCGCTCTATCTCATGGATCCGGTAATGAGGACACTCACAGGGACATCCACGATACGGGAGACGCAGAGAAACATCGAGATAGCCGGGTTCAGGATAGAGCATGTTGAGAATCTCTTCTTTGATATTGTGAGGCTTATCATAGCCACAAAACCGTTGGGTGGATGAAATTCACGGTAAGATGCTCCACATGGAGGACGGAAAGATATACCGGAAGGACAGCCGGCAGGCCGAAAAGCTGCTGCTTTTTGATGAATAGGGGCAGATACAGGGAGGCGGATCTATTTCCCATTTTTGTCCAAAACTGTTTATTTCAAACTTCTCGTTAAATAGAGCCGAATTATTTTCTCTTTCGTCAAAAGGACAGCTCTCATGCCGAAAAGTATATATATGCATCTTTATTCATCAATGAGTAGGTGATGGGCATGATAATAGAAAATTATACAAAATTGGGTACTTATGACGACATCGTTCAAACGATAGGCAACACACCCCTGGTGAGGCTGAGGAAGATCGAGAGGTACTTCAACCTCAAAAACGAGCTCTACGCCAAAGTGGAGTTCTTCAACCCCGGGGGGAGCATAAAGGACAGGATAGGCAAGTACATGATCGAGGGAGCAAAGAGGGATGGCAAGATCGTCGAAGGCGGCGTGATAGTCGAGCCCACCTCAGGCAACACGGGTGTCGGCCTTGCTCTGGTCGCGGCGGACGAGGGCTACATGACGGTCTTCACGATGCCGGACAAGATGAGCACCGAGAAGGAGCTCCTCCTCAAGGCCATGGGGGCTTTCGTCATAAGAACTCCCACCGCGGTGGCTCCAGGCGATCCAAACTCCTACTATAAGGTGGCCGAAGCCGTAAGGAACCTCATCTGGAAGAGGGGAAGGGCGGTAACCAGAGAGGAGCTTAAGGAGATAGTCGAGTACGTTCAGCGGCTCGTTAACGAAGAGAGACTCGATGAGCTCAGGGCGATCCTTGAGGAGGAAGTCGAGGAAACGCCCTACGCCTACATCCCCAACCAGTACTTCAACAAGTACAACCCCCTTGCCCACTACGAGACAACCGCGAGGGAGATATGGGAGCAGACCGGAGGGGAGATAGACTACCTCTTCGCGGGGACAGGCACGGGCGGAACCATAACGGGTATCGGGCGATACCTCAAGGAGATGAAGAAGGGGGTCAAAATAATAGGCGTTGACCCGGTCGGCTCGATATACAACCTCATTAAGAAAGGAATGAGCCTTGAGGAAGCCCTCAAGAAAGCTCACCCGTACCTCGTTGAGGGCATAGGCGAAGACCTCCTCCCCGAGACCGTCGACTTAAGCCTCGTTGATGATATGGTGGTCGTCAACGATCAGCAGGCCTTTTCAATGACCCGCTTCCTCGCGAGGAAGGAGGGCATCGTAGCTGGAGGCTCATCTGGTGCGGCCCTCTACGGGACGATAAAGTACCTCAAGGAGATGGGCGTTGAGGGCAAGAAAGTCGTCGTGATATTCCCCGATACCGGAAGGAACTACCTCACGAAGGTCTTCAACGACGAGTGGCTCATCGCGAACGGCTTCCAGGTTGACGATGAGAAGGTTCTGGAGGTGCTGAGATGAGGTTCTCAACTAAAGCCATTCACATGGGTGAAGAGCCGGAAAGCATGCAGCACGGAGATGTTGTATCTCCAATCCACCTCTCAACCACCTTTGCGAAGAGGAGTATAAAGGAGGTCGAGGAGGGCTACGTCTACTCAAGGAGCGGCAACCCCACGAGGGACAGCCTTGAGAGGAAGCTGGCGGCACTTGAGAACGCAAAGTACGGACTGGCATTCTCCTCTGGTCTTGCCGCGGAATCAACAATACTCCTTGCCCTTCTCAGGAAGGGCGACCACGTTGTGGCCTTTGACGACCTCTACGGCGGGACAAAGAGGCTCTTCAACCAGGTGATGGAGCGCTTCGGGATCGAGTTCACATACGTTGACGCGAGAGAGCCCGAAAACGTCAGGGGGGCAATAAAGGAAAACACAAGGATGGTCTGGCTCGAAACGCCCACAAACCCCCTCCTGAAGCTAGCGGACATAAAGGCGATAGCCGAGATTGCCCACGAGAGGGGCCTAATCGTGGTCGTGGACAACACCTTCGCGAGCCCCTACTTCCAGAACCCCCTTGACTTAGGTGCTGACATAGTCCTCCACAGCGTCACCAAGTACCTCGGCGGCCACTCCGACGTTGTCGGAGGAGCGGTAATGGTGAACGACGATGAAATCTATGAGGGGCTGAAGTTCCACCAGAACGCGGTTGGTGCTATTCTCTCACCCTTCGACTCCTGGCTGGTAATGCGGGGCATCAAAACCCTCGCCGTCAGGATGGAGAGGCACGAGAAGAACGCTATGAAGATTGCGAGGTATTTGGAGGAGCACCCATTGGTTGAGAGGGTTTACTATCCGGGCCTGCCCTCACATCCACAGCACGGGCTCGCGAAGAGGCAGATGTGCGGCTTTGGAGGCATGCTCTCATTTGAACTCAAGGGCGGCCTTGAGGAGGCAGTGAGGTTCGTGGAAAGCCTTGAGATATTCGCCTTAGCGGAAAGCCTTGGCGGTGTCGAGTCGCTCATAGAACTGCCAGCAATCATGACCCACGCATCGGTTCCAAAGGAGGAGAGGGAAAATGTCGGCATAAAGGACTCCCTTATCAGGGTCTCGGTGGGAATAGAGGATGCTGAAGACCTCATTGAAGACCTTGAGAGGGGCTTTGAGGCGGTGAGAGCATGATACCGAGCATCGAGGAGATCAGGATGTTCCTTGAGAGGCTGGGCTTTGATGAGAGGGTAGTAAACGAACTGGTGGAGCAGATAGAGTACTTCGAGACGGAAGCCCCGGAGAGGGACGACATCGTGCGGGATTACCTCAGGGACGAGTGCATAGAGCGGCTCGTGGAGGAGATGGCGCGGGAAGTCCTGAGGCTCGGAAGAAAAGAGGTGCGCATACTCGACGTTGCAGCTGGCTCTGGCTTCTTCACGGAGCGTGTGAAGAAGAGACTGGAGTTCATGGGCGTCAGGACGGAAGTTTACGGTCTGGACATAACGCCCAGCATGCTGAAAAGGCTAAGGGAAAAGGGTATAACCCCCGTGTGGGGCGTCGCAGAGAGGATAAGGGACTCGATAAGAATAGCCAACGACCACTACGGACTCGACGTGCCGGAGAAGTTTGACGTGGTGGTCTCGACCCTCGCATTCCACCACTTCCTCAACCCAGAGGCGGTTCTGGGGAGCATGAGGGACGTGCTGAGGGAGAATGGAAAGGTCGTCATAATCGACGTCCTCAAGCACAGGCACGGCGAATTCAGGGAGACCCTAAAGGACACACACCTTGGGTTTTCGATAGAAGAGATGCGGGAAAGGGGCCTACGGGTCTTTAAAAATGTGGAAGCCCGCCCTCTGGGACTGCACTGTGAGGTTGACGGCATACTGATAGGACTTTACAAGGCGGTGTTCTTCTGAATCCTTTCCCTTTTAATGCTGAGCGGACTTCAGGTCGTTCATCGTGTTCTCGTAAGCTTTCAAAAAAAGAGGGGGTGAAAGGAAAAAACTAACCTTCGAGGAGCCTTCTCCTTCTCTTCTCGTACTCCTCGTCGTCTATTTCGCCCCGTGCATACTTCTCGTCAAGTATCTCAAGGGCGCTCTTCTTTGAGGTGCTACTTGAGCTCTGCTCCACCAGCCATTTAATGAACCAGATTATCCCTGCAATTATCAGCACCCAGAACAGGAGCATGAATATTGCCCCGAACCAGCCAAACCAGCCGAATCCCATCATGTCGTGCCACCCCCATTCTCCTTCTCCAACGTGGGTCAGGAACTCTCCTCCCAAACTTTCAAACATCATTTTGATCTCCTCGAATACTACTCATTGGCAAAGGCTATAGGGCTTATTATTGGCAAAAGAGAAAGGAGCGTCGGGAAATCTTGACAAAAGATAAAGTAAAGAAGCCGTCAAACCTTCAAAAACCTCGCGTTTATTGCAACTATCACGGTGCTCAGGCTCATCAGCAGTGCACCGAGGGCAGGGCTGAGCAGGATTCCGTAGCCGTAGAGCACGCCTGCCGCCAAGGGAATCGCGAAGGCATTGTAGCCGGTTGCCCAGGCCAGGTTCTGCACCATCTTCCGGTAGGTTGCCTTAGCGAGGTGTATCCCGGTTATGACGTCCCTCGGGTCGTTCTTGACGAGGATTATATCTGCACTCTCTATCGCCACGTCCGTTCCGGCCCCGATGGCTATTCCGACATCGGCCTGAATCAAAGCCGGAGCGTCGTTTATTCCGTCGCCGACCATGGCCACTGTGTAGCCCTGCTCCTGAAGCTCCTTGACCCTCTCCGACTTCTGATGCGGCAGAACTTCGGCGAAGAAGCCATCCAGACCGAGTTCTTCAGCCACCCACTTCGCAACCTTGGCGTTGTCGCCGGTGAGCATGTAGGCCTTTATGCCCATCTCGTGGAGCTTTTCAACGGCCTCCCTTGATTCGGGCCTTATCTTATCCGCCAGCGCCAGGGCACCAACGAGCCTGCCGTCGATGACCAGGAAGACCACCGTCTTGCCCTGCTCTAAGACCTCCTTAACGCGCTCGTCCTCTCTCCACAGCTCGTTCTCCTTCAGGAAGCCGGGGCTTACGACAAAGACTTCTCTTCCGTTGATGACCCCCTGGACGCCCTTTCCGGGCAGGACCTTCGACTCCTTAACCTCGTAGACATCGAGGTTGAGCTCCTCGGCCTTCTCGACTATTCCCTGGGCTATCGGGTGGCTGGAGTGGGCTTCGAGAGCTCCTGCGTACCTGAGTATCTCGTTCTCATCGAGCTCATCGAGGGGTATTACCTCGGTCACCTCAAACTTTCCTTCCGTGAGGGTTCCAGTTTTGTCGAACACCACCACCTGGACATCCTTTGCCCTCTCAAAGGCCTCCCTGTTCCTGATGAGGATTCCCTTCTTTGCCGAGAGCGACGTCGAGACCGAAACGACCAGCGGAACGGCCAGGCCGAGCGCGTGCGGACAGGTTATGACCATCACCGTGACCATTCTCTCAAGGGCAAAGACGAAGGGTTTGCCGAGGTAAAGCCACGCCCCGAGCGTTACCGCTCCGGCCGTTATGGCTATGAGCGTGAGGTAGAAGGCAGCTCTGTTCGCTAAATCCTGCGTCCTTGAGCGGGTTTCCTGCGCCTGTCTGACGAGCTCGACGACCTGCATCAGGTAGGTGTCCTTTCCGGTCTTCTCAATCCTGACTTTAATCGCTCCCTCAAGGTTTATCGAGCCGCCTATTACTGTGTCGCCGGGCTTCTTGTAGACGGGCTTCGACTCACCGGTGAGCATCGCCTCGTTTACGCTGGTCTCTCCCTCGAGTATGAGGCCATCTGACGGTATCTTTTCACCGGGCTTGACAAGAACCACGTCGCCTTTCTTCAGCTCGCTGACTGGGACGTCCTTTACCCCTTCGGGCGTTACGAGGTGGGCCTCTGTGGGCATGAGCTTTATGAGCTCCTCCAGAGCCCGCGATGCTCCAAGGACGGAGCGCATCTCAATGTAGTGGCCGATGAGCATGATGTCGATAAGCGTCGCCAGCTCCCAGTAGAAGGTCTTACCTGGCAGGCCAAAGGTTACAGCAGCGCTGTAGAAGAAGGCAACAGTTATTGCCAGAGCTATCAGCGTCATCATTCCGGGCAGCTTTTTCTTCAGCTCGTCCCTCATGCCCTTCAGGAAGGGCCAGCCGCCGTAGAAGTACACCGCCGCCGAGAGCCCGAAGAGAACGTACCTATCGCCCGGAAAAGTCAGCTCGAAGCCGAAGAAGTTCTGTATCAGCGGGGACAGAATCAGAATCGGAACCGTCAGTATCGCGGAGACGATGAACCTCTTCTTGAAGTCCTCCATCATCATCTCGTGGTGCTTCGCGTGGGAATGCCCTTCGTGTTCGTGCTTTTCGTGCTCCATTCCTCCATGCTCCTCGTGTTCACCTTCATGGACGTGCTCCCCGTGCACCCCATCATTTTCTTTCATATCCAACACCATATACAGAATCTCTTCGGGGCAGTATTTAACCATTTTTTATTCAAAATTGAAAGGCCGCGAAGATCGAACCATAACTAAAAGAAAAGGGATTCGGAATCATTCCTTCATCATGTCCTCGATTTCGCGGAGCCTCTTTCCAGGTTCAAGCTCCTTCTCCGCCGATGAGACCATCAGCCCTTCGGCCAGCTCTACGGTTTCGATGTCGAACTCACCCGTTAGGATGCTTTCGCTGGTCAGGTCTATCATGGTGTTCAGAGCTTCCTCCAGGTTCTCAACCTTGCCCATCGCCTTCTCGAACTCGACCTGCATCTTCGCCACGTCCTCCGCTCCGGGACCTTCTGCGATACTCTTGACAACGTCCTTGCTGAACTGGATGAAGTCCGCGGAAACCTTGACGAGCTCCCTCTGAATCTCGGCCTCCTCCATGAGAAGGAGCAGGCGCTTCGCCTGCTTTATCCTCTCCTCAAGGGCGAGGTACTTCATGGCACTTCTCTTGAGGAGCGCTTCATCGCCGAGCTTCGCCGCTTCCTTCCCCTGAAGGAAGATTTTACGCTTCAAGTTTTCGAGATTGTTAATGTACTGCTTCAGCGCCATCTTCGCCTTCCTCATGCGTATCTTCCGCTCTATCTCCTTCTCCTCCTTCGACTTCCACAGCTTAACCATGATCGTCACACCTCCCTAAACACAACAACGGTTACGTTGTCTTCGGTAACCTTCAAAGCTTCTCCAATCAGCGCCTCCGCGGTCGCTTTGGGGCTGGATTCCATGGTGAGCTTTTCTATAATCCCGTCATCCAGGTAATCATGAAGCCCGTCCGAGCTGAGAACCAGAACGTCCCCCGTTCTCATTTCCCACACGTAGGTGTCAACCTCAAGGTCAACGCCGAGGGCCTTTGTAACAACGTGCCTCATGGGGTGCCTCTTAACTTCCTCCTCGCCGATGACTCCCCTCTCAAGAAGCCCCTGAACCACCGAATGATCCCTCGTCCTTGCGATGATCTTTCCATCCCGCACCAGGCAAGCCCTGCTGTCGCCGGTGTTCGCTATCACGGCTTTTCCGTTCCTTACGAAGGTACTCACAAGGGTAGTCCCCATTCTTCCAGGGGCTTTTGAGGCATCCAGTATTCTGCGGTGGGCAGTCTCGTAGGCCATCCGGAGAAGCCTTTCAACGTCCGTCTCGCCCAGTTCTTCGCGGTAGTTCTCCTCAAAGACCTCGCTTAAGGTTTCAACCGCGGTTCGCGCGGCAAGTTCGCCCCCACTGTGCCCGCCCAGCCCATCAGCAACCGCGAGAAGGTAGCCGTCCCCGAGGGGCAGGACGAGGAATGCATCCTCGTTTTCTTCCCTACCCCCCGGATGGGAAATTCCCCAGACCCTCCCTTCAACACCACAGGAGATGCCTCCCCCGCTCATCCGCCGAACTCCTCCGCCCATTTTTCGTAGCGCTCGATGTCTTTCTTTGTCAGAGGGCTCTTTATCTTCCTGAAAGCCTCCTCGAAGTCCCTCATCTCAAGCGGCCTGGTTCTGAGAGAGCGCTTCCTCAGCTCTTCAAGCGGAAGGCTGGCCAGCTTGTGGAGATCCCTGTTCTCCTCGCGTATCATGTTCCACACGGCCTCCTGGCAGAGGTTCCTGATGTCCCTGCCAGAGTACAGTCGCCTCACGCTCTCCTCCGCTATCGCGTCGAGGTCGAGCCTTGATATGTCCAGGCCTTTGGTGTGGATTCTTATGATGGACTTGGTCGCCTCTTTATCGGGAAGGGGGACGTAAATCCTCTTGGGGAAGCGCGAAAGGACGGCTTCGTCCAAATCCCAGGGAGTGTTGGTCGCCGCCAGTGTGAGAACGAGCTTATCACTCTCCCCTTCGTGAAAGCCCTCAAGCTCGGTGAGAAGCGTTGAGAGCATCCTCCGGGTAGCTTCGCTCGTATCGTTGGAGCGCCTCGTGGTGAGCGCGTCTATCTCGTCAAGGAAAACTATGCTTGGTGCCTTTTCTCTCGCAACCTCATAAAGGGCCGAGATAATCTTGCTTGACTCTCCAAAGTACTTGCTCAGCACGCTCGAAGCCTTGACGTTGAAGAAGGCCGCGTTTAGGCTCCCAGCCGCAGCTGAAGCTAACAGGGTCTTTCCGGTTCCCGGCGGCCCGAAGAGCAGGATTCCCTTCCACGGCTGAATAGCGGCGGGCTTTCTCAGGGCAGATATAACCACGGTCTCCATCATGAGCATCTTAACGTTGCTGAGACCGCCAATATCGTCCCAGGTGATGGTTGATTTTGCCATGAGGCCGAGCACGTACTCCCTGAACTGGTCATCTTCATCTTCCTCAGGCCGGGTTTTCCTGCCTTCAGCGCTCACCACCGCCTTTCTGCCGTATTCGCCCCGCTCTATCTGCCCGGCCACCTCCTCCCACTTTCTCGCCTTCCTGAGGTACAGCTCCCCGTTGTAGGGAACGTGACGGGCAAGCTCCCTCAGGAGTGAGGCACATCTTAGGGCACTCCTCCTCGCCGTTTCCATATCCCCCGCGGAAACTGCTTTTTCGAACTGCTTCTTTGTCCGCTCAAACTCGCTCAGCAGGGGACCCGAAAGGTCAACCGGCATTCTCACACCTCCCCAAATCCAAGCTGTATCTTGTGAACTATTATCTCGGCCTTCTCGACCAGCTCCTCCGGAACGTCAAGACCGTTTTCAAGGCGGAGCCTGAGCTGCTCCCTCAAACCTAATAGCTCGTCCCTCAACTCTCCCCTGGCATAGTGGAAGAGGTCGTCGGCATACTTGAGCGCGTTAACCAGGTCGTTGAGCTTCAGGTACAGGAGAAACAGCTCGCCGGCGTAGTACGCGCTCCGGGACAGGTCGTTGAGCGAGACGCTCTTGCTGAGGTTCTCGCGGTAGTTCATCCCAAGGAACTCGGCTATATCATTCTGGAGCTCCGCAATGCTCTGGTAGCGCTCCTCCTTGTTCTTCGCCAGACACTTCATTACGATGGGCTCAAGGGGCTTGGCCTCTGGATTGAGCCGGCTTGGTGGGACCGGCTCCTCAAAGGTTATCTTTGAGGCAACCTCCACAAAGTCCTCTCCCTCGAAGGGCGGCCTTCCTGTGAGGAGCTCATATAGAACCGCTCCTATCTGCCAGACGTCGGTTCTTTCATCGGTTCCTCCAAAGCGGGAGCTTATCTGCTCGGGGGCGGCGTAGAGAGGGGTGAAGCTGACCGTGTGGGTTGTCCTGCTCTCCTTGAGGAGCTTGCTCAGCCCCCAGTCGCTCACCTTCGCCCGGCCGTTCCTAAGGAGTATGTTGCTCGGCTTGAGGTCGCGGTGGATTACGCCCTTGGAATGGGCGTACTTCAGCCCCTCGGCAACGTCGAAGATTATTCTGGCGGCCTTTTCAGGGCTCACGGGCTTTCGGAGCTTTGCAAGGCTCGTCTCGCAGTATTCCATCTCAAGGTACGGAACCGGGAAGATGTTGTAGTCATAGAGTTCAACTATGTTGGGATGGCTGAGGAGCGACCAGTTCCTGACCTCTCTGAGGAACGCCTTACCTCCCTCTTCAGTCAGACTGAGCGGAACTTTGAGGGCAACCACACTTCCATCGTGCTTCTCCGCCCGGTAGACCCTCGCAAAGCCGCCCTCACCGATGGGTTCAACATTCCTATACCTTGCGAACAGCTCCTCCAGCAGCGACTTGGGGGAAGCGGGAGCGGAACCCTCAATAGGAACCGGAACGGGTTTTTTCCGCTCCCTTGGTCTTTCAAGAACCTCGGCCCTAACCTTCACCTTGGCACTCACCGCACCGGAGCGGACGGTTATCCTGGCGCTTACCTTTCCGGGATTTCTGGGAACGGCCCTCAGCGTCTGGGAGACGTATTCGCCCGGCCTCACGTTCCTGAAGTAGACCCTCGTTGAACTGAGCTCGAAGTACCTCGCCAGGTCTCCCAGGTCAATCTCAACGTTTATCGTCCCCTGGAGGAGATTCCTGAAGCCCACCTTGACCGGAACGTCCTCTCCAGCGTAGAGGCTGGGCGGAACGTCAACTATGAGCGACTTCCGGAGGAGCTCTTTCATGTCCTCCCTTGGAACAGGGGGAACAGGAGGGGCAGGTTTAGGGTAGCGGTATTTGTACCTCCTCTTGCTGGACTTTGAAACGTCCTTAAGCAGATGTTTTATCATGCGTCCAAACCACATAACGACCACTATAAATATTATGAATCCCGCTCCACCTCCAAAGATGAAGGAGATGAGCACAACCACGATGAAGAGCTTCACAAGGCTCTCCGCGATGTCATCGTCAAACCAGTGCCACATGTGCACGGCTATCCCTCCATCCGCGCTAATTTCCACAGTCCCGGGTCTCCTTAATCCTTTTTGATTCCAATTTGGAATCCTACCCGAGCGGAATTTGGAGATATGACAAGTTTTTGAGAGGGAAGATGGGCAAAATGAAAATCACTCAAGCTCAGCCTCCTCCTTCCGCTCCTTCGTCACTTTCTCGGCCGCGGCCTCTGGCTCAAGCTCGCCTTCCTTGACAGCCTGGATCGTTCGCATAATCTCCTGCAGTTCTTCGTCCTCCTCGAACTCAATTCCAGCCCCCAGGGCCTGGTCGGTATAGCCGAGCATGGTGTTGAGGTTTTCGTTGAGGTTCTGGGCGTCGAGCTGCATGCTGACGAGGTGTTTCTCAAGCTCTTCCGGCGACATCTTCCTGAGAATTTCCCACGTGGGCGTGTCCTTCAGTATGGCCTCGTTCTCCTTAATTATCAGGAGATTGGCCACGAGCATGAGTTGCTTGTTAAGCTGGGCGTGGGTGTTCTGGAGGCTCTGCTTCCTTTTGTTCAGGGTTTTAATCTTGGTCGCTATGGTGAGCTCCTCGCTTTTGCTCCTCGCTTCCTTTGCCCTCTGGAACAGCGCCGCTATCTGGGCGTCAATCTCGGCTATCTCGTCCTCTATCTTCCGTATCTGCATGTCGAGTTTTACCTGGTTCTCCCTAAGCTGGTCAATCGGTATGTCCAGGGGGTTCTTCCTCCCGAAAAACCTTGAAAGGAGGCCCATCACAGCTCCTCCTCCGTCTCTTTTTCAAGTTTGGGCGAGGCTACCTCGCTGGCGACCTGTTCAATGTCCGCTTCGCCGGTCTCGACTCTGGCCCAGGCCTCCATGAGCTCCCTCTCGGTCTGGTCTTCCGTTCCTTCAAACTCGGCTATGTCCATCTCGAAGACCCGGTTCAGGCTCTCAACCATCTCGTCGAACTCCCTTCCATCGAGGGTCACCTTCACGAGCACGCTTTCCAGCTGCTCCGGCTCGACTTTGGAGAGCTTGTCCCACAGGCCTATCTTCCTCAGCTCCTTCTCGTACTTCTTGACGACTATCAGGTTCTTGACGAAGGTGTACTGCTTCTGTGCCGTCGTGAAGTCCCTCAGCCTGAGCTTCTGCTCCATGTCGAGGCTTTTGATTTCCTGAGCGAGCATCTTCTTTTTGAGCACGTCCGCTCCGATACCCTCCTGGAAGAGCTGCTTCTTCTTTTTCTCGATGCGCTCTATCTCCTTTTTCGTCCTCTCAAGCCTGTTCCTGAGGCGTATCTCTTCCTCCTGAAGCTCCCTAAGGGAGAGCTTTTCGATTGGGTTCTTCCTAAACCTGTCAAGTATTCCCATCTCAACCACCTCACTTCCGTATCAACACGAGTCCGAATCCATCTATGTATTTCACCAGATTGCCGTCACGGCCGATTTCATAGAACGCCCGCCTCACGTATTCCTCATCACCGCAGTCGAGGCACTCGCTGAGCGGCAGGTAGTCCCTGCCCTCAAGCTTTTTCCTCACGCACTCCCTGACCTTTGCGTACACCTCATCATCAAGCTCAAGGCGCACCAGCGGAGCGAGTGCCTTGGCGTAGCGGTCGTTGGGGTTGTGGATTATCTCGCCGCTCTCCGTATCGAGGAGTATCAGCGAGACGTTCTCCGAGTAGAAGTTCCTGTGGAAGTCCTCCGATGAGACGTATTTTCTCACCCTCTCCTCGAAGCCGAGGGGTGAGGCTATAACGAGGACAGTCCTAGTGTTGTCTTTCGAGTCCCTCGCATCGATGAGGTGCACGTTTATCTCTGCTAAGGTGAGGGGGTCGGTGTCTAGGCCAAGCTCCGCAAGCCTCTCGACCCTCGTCAGGTAAATCCCCCTGACGAGTATCCGCTCCTTCCTTCCGAGAAGCTTCTTCTCCTTCAGGGTTACCTCAACGTACCTGTTCTCCGGCAGGTTCTTGAGGGACTTCTCGTCAAGCTTTCCGGCAAATCTCGATGTGTCCTCACCCTTCTTCTCCTCAAGGCTCTCAACGGAGTAGGTTTTGCCGAGGAGCTGCATTTCCCTTGCGAATTTGCTCTTCATCCTGCCCACGAAGTTCAGCTCCCCTATCCTCGCCTCGTCCCTGAGAACCAGGCGGGAGCCCTTCTCAACCTTGCCTGACATCGCGAGGATTTCCTCTATCTTGCCCTTCAGCAGGCTCTCCTTCTCCGACAGCTCAAGCTCCCTCTTCCTGAGCTCCATCTCCTTGGATTTCAGCTCAAGCTCTCTCCTCCTGAGCTTCTCCTCAAGGAGCCTTGCCTCGCGCAGAGCCTCCTCCCTGGCGCGGGTCAGCTCCTCCTCCAGCTTTCTCCTCAGCTCCTCGTCCCTGAGCTCAAGTAGCCTCTTCTCAAGCTCTGCCTTTTCCCTCTCGAACCTCTCCACGAGCTCCTCCCTTTCCCTGCGGAGCCTCTCAATCTCCTCAAGGCTCGATGACCGGAGTTCCGCCTCAAGCCTCTCGCGCTCCCCCTCGAAGAACGCCACCATTTCGGCTATTCTCTTTTTCAGCCCGCGAACCTTTGCCTCGTAGCTCTCCCTGAGGGCTTCAACTTCCTCCGCCTTTTCCCGCTCCCACTCTTCCATGAGCGTTCTGAACCAGCCGTATTTGCTCGCCTCGTTTATCGCCGCATCTACCTTCTCGCGGTAGCCCTTCCACGTTCTCTTCAGATAGTATCTGAGAGGAAGCTTTATCTCCGGGTCTTCAAGCTGCTCCGCTATCCACCTGTCCATACCGAGGTAGTAAGTTTTGAGGAGCTGAACCATCTCCGGCTCCCTGCGGTAGAGCTTTTCAAGTACGTCCTCCCTCGTCGTGATCTCAAAGACGTTGTACTTCAGTATCTCATCTATCAGGCCTATCTCACGTTCTGAAAAGCGCTCCCGGGCCTGAGGGAAGTCTTCGCCCCGCTTCCAGAAGCTCCACGCCAGTATCGCCAGAGATGCCTCGAACTTTGACCTGAATGCGTTGTCAAGGTCCCTCAGAAAGTCCCCGCATTCGCCTTCGAGATAGCGCGAGTACGAGTCGAGAATCCTCTCCCACAGGTTCCTCCGGGTCTCGAAGTCCTCAACGGTCACGTCCCTGCCCTGCCTCAGAACCCTCTCGGCCGGCCGGAGCAGGTTCTTCACGCATTCCGAATTTCCTTCGTTGAACACCACCATGCTATCACCTCACAGCAGAAGGGAGAGCTCCTTCTCCAGCTTTCTGGCCAAGTCGTCAACCGCGGTGCCGTAGCCTTCAATGCCGATGACAACCCTCGTTCCCTCTCCGGTCTCCTCAACGGAGGCCTCTATCTCCATCCTGCCCTTTTTGGTGTACGCCCTGTACCGCGAGATGTTCCCCTCAGAGGAGACATAGTAAGCTCCAAATTTTGAGAGGACATATTTCAGCAGCTTCTGAACGACTATGGGCTCTTCCCCGGCCAGATACTCAAGCTCCCTCCTGTTGGGGGCAATCTTCGAGCCTATGTCCTCCGGCTCCACCCGGTATACCCTCACCTTCCCCTCCGTCGGAGGGTCAAGCTTTGAGAGAAGCTCCTCCGCAAAACCCTCAACGTCGCTGGCATCTATTATGAAGGATATCCCCCTAACCTTGGAAATTCTGGCACGGTTTGACCACTTATCGAGCAGGTACTCAACGCGCTTTCGCTCGGCGTCGTTCTCATAACCCACTATGAACAGGTGCGGCATGACGGTTCACCCCTAATCTCTACTCACTTACGCTATGCTGGGGTTTTGGAGTATATAACGTTTTCGGCAATTTGGAGAAAAGATGAACATGTCCAAATTTTCTATTTTGTAAAATTTGGAAGAAAAGAGATCAAGTCCTCTCGATGACGTCCTTCAAAATGCCCTCAACTTCACCGGCGACCTTTAGCAGCTTGTCGTTTCCGGTTATGCTCATGGCCTTCGTTGGAAGCAAAAGCCCCACATAGGTCTTTCCTTCCTTTACGTAGACCACTATGTTGCACGGAAGGAACGAACCGCTGTTGATGTCGATGCCTATGAGCTGGCTTGAGAACTTCGGGTTGCAGGCGCCCAGTATTACGTACGGCTCCATCTCAAGACCGAGCTTTTCCTTGAAGAGCGTGTCAACCCTAACCTCGCTGAGGACTCCAAAGCCCTCCTTCTTCAGCTCTTCCTTGACCTTTGCCACCGTCTCGTCAAAGCCGGTCTTAACCTCCCGGACGTAGGCATACTCCTTAGGGGACTCCTCCATTTCCTTCATCCCGTGCATGCCGTGGTGGCCTTTGCCCATCCCCTTGCCGTGGCCCTTGCAGCCTCCTTTCTTCCCTTTACCTTCCATTCCAGCCATTTCGCCGTGCATCACCTTCATGCCGCCCTTCATCTTTTCCATCTCTCTGGTTTCACCGTTCATGTCAAATCACCTTTTTCTTTTGTCAATGTCTTTTTAATTTGAAGCGTTAATAGGGTTATTATGAGCAAAATGGTAATTAAAAGCCCCAGAAATTTCCAATATTAAAGGGTGCTTATCTCAATGCCTTATAAAGTGCCTTCAAAAGAAGAACGATGGCGATTCCAGAGGTGGCCAGTGCCACAGGAACGTTGACCTCAAACCACAGGTTCCTCAGAGCGGCGTATACCGGAAGGGCAGCGACCGGCATCAGGAGGGACATGAAATATCTGCTCCTCCTTATCCTCCCATAGCTAGAGAAAAAGTTCTCCCCCCTGAGCCTCCGCAGGGCATAGAGGGCAACCCCTATGAGGGGCGGGAGAACGAGGAGTGAAAACGGAACGGCCAGAACTGTAAAGACTCCAAAAAACAGCAGAACGGCGGTAAAGACCCCGATTTCCAACCTCCCGGGTTCAAAGCTTCCAGGGGACGAGGCATGGAGGACTGCGTATGCAGCCACCAAAAGGAAGGTCGAGAAAAACACACAGATCGCAAAATCTCCAAAGCTCACCGCGTAGCCGTCCTCAAGCTTCCAGTAGGAAGCCCAGAATCCCCAGAAAATTCCGAGAAGAATAAAGAAGAGGGGAGCTTCCATAAGTTGGGCAAACAAAAATGCTATATATTAACACAAAGGAACATCACTCATGAATTTGGACTATTTCAGCACCTTAGCTGGAGTTTCAACAACCGTGATTTCAATTATTATGGTATTCTATGCAAGCTACATAATCTACTTAAGACAACAACGAGACAAATATCGAGAAATGCTGATTAGAGAGTTTCAAGAGTTGGATAAACTTATTCATAAATGGAGCCTTCTTGAAGAGTACTCGCTTCTCGAATGGGCAGGACCTCGGATTGGCAAATATCTCCAGATTTTATCCCAAGAAAACTGGCACAAGTCAGTCATAGAAGAAGTTCTAAGACCATACCTAAAGCAGATTCAGAAAGAATTCAAATCAGCTCAGGAACAAGAGATGAAACTAAGGAGTCAAACAGAGAGAATATTGGTTGCTGGCCCTGCTATGTACTTGAAAGTAAAATTTGCCTTGCGGGATTTATTTGAGGCAATATACCGAGAATTTCCCCAACCTCCTGGAGAGTTTGATGTGAGTGACGGTATCCCAGTAAAGGTAAGATTATTTATGAAATACAACTTTCCACAGAATCGCGAAGAATTCCAGAAATGGAAAAAGCGTTTTGATATTTTCTTCCAAGATATTCACAAAGTGTACTACCAACTAAGGCCTATACTTCATCATCTAGTTGATATCCATAATGAATCTATTAAACAGACTTTGGACACTATAAAAGAGATACAGAAATATGGAGTCCCTTGGGCTGAAGAGGGGTTAAAAAAGGCTATTGAGTTAGAAAAAGATGAAATGAAATACTATAACGAATTCTTAGAGCTCTTGCTCCAAATAAAGTACAAAAACGATGTTATTGCCGATAAAATTGCGAAATATGACGCTTATACATATAAAAGAGGCAGTCTCACAGTTTTGTGTTTTGTGGGAATGGCAGTTACAGGGATCATTTTACCACTTTTTGCATTGTTTTATGAACCTTCTTGGATGAGACTATTAGGAATTATTTCCGGGATGGGTTTTGGACTCACATCACTTTTTGCAGTTCTCTTAATATACAGGGAGATTACTGCCACCTGACCGAGATAAGGGCGTGCCAGGCCAGCGGCGTCCAGACGATACCGAAGGGAAAATCCGCGTAAACGGTCTGAACAACGACGCCCTCAACGAGCCAGCCAAAGACCGCTCCCACAAGGAAAACGGAGTAAACGTCCCCTGCTCTAAAGTAGTTCGCCATGAGGAGCACGAAGAAGGCCAGAACCGAGTAGACGAGCCACGTCATCACGAACCCGGATGGAGTATCCTCCGGCCTCCACCTTGCCCAGAACATCGTCTCCGAGTAGAAGAAGAGGATATAGCCGAGGGAAAGCGTGGAGAGAAGCCTTCGGAGCACCTTCGTTTTGGTCGTCATAAGCGCACCGCTCCCAAAAAGGGTTATATGGACATCCTCATAAAAGTAACCATGACGGAGATAGTTCTCAAGGCCGGAGAAGGGAAGAAAACCGAGGCCGAGCACTTCGCGAGGCTCATGGAGATTTCTGCTCCTGAGTACTTCCCGGCCCTGCTCGGACCAAAGTTCTCCGAGCTTTTCAAAAGGCTCTTTCTCGAAAAGGAGAATCTTTTCAGCCATGAGCACGTCGTCTTTGCGATTTATGGGGGGCAGATAGCTGGAATGATTCTGAGCTATGACTGGAAGACCAGGGGACGGGAGGAAAAGAGAACGGGCTGGCTGATGATGAAAAGCCTCGGCTTTGACTTTCTAAGGAAGCTTCCGGCGTTTATAAGTTCCACATCCGGTTCTAGGAGGCTGGAAAGGGAAGATTACTACATCAGCAACGTCGCCGTTTACCAGGAATTCCAGGGACGGGACATTGGGAAGACCCTCATGCTGGAAGCGGAAAGGTTGGCCCGAGAACTTAATGCAAAGAGAATAGCCCTCGACGTTGAGGTGGATAACGAGAGGGCGATAGCAATATATAAAAAGCTCGGCTACTCCGTTGAGAGGGAGCACTCCGTAGAGCTTGAGGGGAAAACTTACATGTTCTACAGAATGGTGAAGGAACCGAAAGGAAAAAATAAAGAGAATCTCACCTCAGAATCCTCATCGCGTTGAAGACCGCTATAAGGGCAACCCCAACGTCGGCAAACACTGCTTCCCACATGGTTGCCTCCCCGAGGATTCCGAGGCTTATGAAGGCGAGTTTAACTCCCAGGGCGAATACTATGTTCTGCCACACTATCCTCTGGGTCTTTCTGGCTATTCTGATGCCTTCCGGCAGCTTGGAAGGCTTGTCGTCCATTATGACGACGTCGGCAGTCTCCACCGCTGCGTCGCTTCCGAGCGCTCCCATGGCAACGCCAACATCTGCTCTGGCCAAAACCGGCGCGTCGTTTATGCCGTCGCCCACGAAGACGACCGTTCCATCGCCCTTCTCCTTCTCGAGTTCCTCTATGACCCTCACCTTGTCCTCCGGCAGAAGCTCGGCGTAGAAGCCGTCGAGACCGAGCTGCTTCGCTATCTCCTCGGCAACGTCCCTGCTGTCACCGGTCACCATCACGACCTTCTTAACTCCGAGGCGCTTGAGCTCCTTTACAGCGAGCGGGGCGTCATCCTTTATCTCGTCCGAGATTATTATGTACCCGGCGTACTTTCCGTTGATGACCACGTGAGCCACGGTGCCCTTAACCCTGCATGTGTCGTGCTCGACCTTGAACCTGTGGAGCAGTCTGTCGTTGCCCACAAGAACCTCGATTCCGTCAATCCTCACCCTGACGCCGTGGCCAGCTATCTCTTCGTACTCGACTATCTCGGCCTCGTTGATTTCCTTGCCGTATGCCTCGCGTATAGCCTTCGCTATCGGGTGGTTCGAGTGAGCCTCGGCAAGGGCCGCGAACCTGATGATCTCCTCCTCGCTAAATCCGTTCCTCGTTTCCACCTTCGTGACCTTGAAAACGCCCTTTGTCAGCGTGCCGGTTTTGTCGAAGGCGACGATGCTTGCGTCCTTGAGTGCATCGAGGTAGTTGGAGCCCTTGACGAGTATTCCTTCCCTGGCAGCCCTTCCGATGCCGCCGAAGTAGCCGAGCGGGATTGAGAGTACCAGGGCACAGGGGCACGAAATCACGAGAAGGACTAGCGCCCTGTAAACCCACGTTGAAAACGGGTCTCCCGTAATCAGCGGCGGAACCGTGGCTACGAGGACCGCGAGCCCAACAACCGCCGGAGTGTAGTAGTGGGCGAAGCGCGTTATGAATTTCTCGGTCTTGGCCTTTCTGGCACTCGCGTTTTCGACGAGTTCCAGAATTCTCGATATCGTTGACTCGCTAAGCTCCTTGGTGACCTTCACCTTGAGGAGGCCGGAGAGGTTGACCATGCCGGAGAGGATTTCCTCCCCTTCCCTCAGGGTCCTCGGAACGCTCTCGCCCGTCAGGGCGGATGTATCTACGGTTGATTCACCCTCTATGACAACGCCATCAACGGGAACCTTCTCGCCCGGCTTTACCAGGATTGTATCGCCGACCTTCAGCTCCTCCGGCTTTACCTTAATGACCTCGCCGTTCCTGAGCAGGTTCGCATACTCCGCCTTGAGCGCAAGCAGTGCCTTTATGGAGCGCCGTGACCTGTCCACAGCCAAGTCCTGGAAGAACTCACCGACGACGTAGAAGAGCATTACCGCTACTCCCTCTGGATACTCCCTGATGGCGAAGGCTCCCAGCGTGGCCACCGCAATGAGGAAGTTCTCGTCGAAGACGTTGCCGTGGATGGAGTTGACCACCGCGCTTCTAAGCACCTTCCAGCCAACGAGGAGGTAGCTCGCAACGAAAACCCCGAAGACGAAGGCGTTGTCCATGCCGTAGTAATAGCGGAGTACCACTCCGATGCCAAAGAGCATGAGCGACGGGATTATGAAGTAGAGAGCCTTTTTGGGGTCCTCTTCACCGTGCTCGTGGTGGTGCCCGTGGTGTGAGTGACCGTGCTCGTCCGCTTCTATGACTTCAACGTCCGGCTCGACCTTCTTGATTATCTCCTTGGCCTTCTCAACGTCGCCCTCTATAACCGCCTCCTTGGTGGCGAAGTTGACCAGCGCGAACTCAAAGCCCTCCTTCTTGAGGGCCTCCTCTATCTCATAGGCACAGCTCGCGCAGTCGAGTCCCTCGAGCTTGAGCTTCTTTGCCATCATTTCACCTCCGAAAGGTGTTCAAGTGCGGTCTTCAATATCTTCATGATGTGCTCGTCGTCGAGACGGTAGAAGACGTTCTTGCCGTCTTTGCGGTAGGTCACGATTTTCCGGTCCTTAAGAATGCGGAGCTGGTGGGAGATTGCCGAAACGGAAAGCTTGGTTATCGCCGAGAGGTCGCAGGTGCAGAGCTCTCCGGCTTCCATGAGCGCGAGCAGGATTTTAAGCCTGGTAGGATTTCCGAGGGCATCGAAGAAGTCGGCCGCTTCGAGTATGCCCTCCTCCTCGGGCAGCTTTGCCTGGGCTTCCAGGATTTTATCCAGATGTTCCTCATACACCTTACACACTTCCGTCATCACGAATCACCTCTACATTTGAGCAGTTGTGCAAATGTTTTATAAACCTTCCCATTTCGAAACCGGTCGAAAAATCAGAGCAGAAGTATCAGAATCGAAATCACCAAGGCCACCAGGAAGTAAGGAATGGAAAACCTGTGGAAGTCCCTCATGCCAATTCCGGAGATGCGGAGGGCTATGAGGTTTGCGAGGGAGCCGATTATTATCCCCGTGCCTCCGAGGTTCACACCGAGGGCAAGGGGGAGCCACTCCGGCCTTCCGGATGAGAGGAAGACCACCGTTGCCGGAACGTTGCTGATGAGCTGGCTCAGACCGGCGGAGGAGAGGAATAGGGTCAGCCCCCCTGAGGGAACGGCATAGTCCGAGATCAGGCGGGCAACTTCCCCAAAGTCAGCGAAGATGAAGGCGAAAGTTAGAACCAGCGCCCAGTCAAAGCCTAACAGAGCTTCCCTTCCAAGGAAGAGCAGAACTGCCAGTGTCAGGGGGAGCGTCCAGAGCGACTTTCCGGTTTCCGCCAAGGCGACATCGGCTATCAGCAGTGAGAGTGAAGCGAGGAGCAGTCTCTTCCTAATCGCAAGGGGAGGCAGCTTTTCAATCGAAGGCCTCTGCTCCCCTATGGTGGCCGTGAAGAGCAGAAGGAGAACAAGCCAGAGGAGGACGAAGGGGAGCATTGCCACCGTGAACTCCACGAAGGACACCCCGTAGGTGTTCCAGATTATAATGTTCTGAGGGTTGCCGATCGGTGTCAGCGCCGAGCCGACGTTTGCCGCTATGGCCGAAAGCGTAACGGCGCGGGCGGTGTTTATTCCAGCGAGCCGGGCGGTGATGACAACCAGCGGGATGAAGACGAGCATCGCCGTGTCGTTCATTATCACTGCGGAGGAGAGGGCGATGGTGGGAATGAGGAGGAGCATTAGTTTCCGCTCGGAGCCGCCGGAAAGCGATATGAGCTTAATGGAAAGGCGGGTGAAGATTCCCGACAGCTCAAGACCCTTTGAGACAAGTATGAGTGACGTTATCAGGGCCAGGCTTCCCCAGTCCACGAGGTCGGGGGTTCTACCGGGGAGAGAGCAGTCGTTGAGAGCCAGCACTAGGTAAAGCGCCAGGAGTACCGTGAGGAACCACTCACGTCTTACGAAGCCTTTCAGCCTCTCAAACGCCGTGTCTCCTAACCTCCTCGGTAAGGCCGTAATCCGGGATGAGCTCCTTCTCATCGGCAGAGACGCGAACGTGCAAGATTATAAAGCTTTTCCACGCAACCGGGACAACCCAGCAGTTTTCTGGCTCCCGGAACGTTACATTTTTCTTGAAAGCCTCGTCCTTTAGGGTGGGGATGCGGTGAACTGCCCAACGAGCCTTAAACCACCGAAATTCTTTTAAGTCTTGCCAGCGTAATAAGGCCTCGAAGAGGCCACCGTAGAACAACCCGATGAGATGAGGGGTTTCACGTTACCCTCCAGCGTTGGAGGGTTGACGCCGGCAGGCGTCCTTTCAAGAACCGCTTTCGAGCGGTTGAAAACTTTGAATGGTGACCTTCAAGCCATAACCCCAATCCGGGTTGCCGGTAGGGGTAAGGGCCTGAGACCGGGCCTGCGGGCTGAACTGAAACCGGTGACGGGAGTAGGTGATGGGCCCGCAAACCGAACCGCCGTTGGAGAGGGGCTAACTCGCTGGAACCCTCGCACTTTAGGGCGGGGAAGAGGTCAGACCCCCGAGAACGCGGAGCTCTTTGAGGATTTCCCAACCCTCTCCCTCACTTCAGCCGGATCAATTTCACCAGAGTGAGCCCCAGGCAGTCCCTTCGGGAGGGAACTTCCAGTTTCGGGATTGTAGTGAATCCTGTCTATAACGAAGCTCAGGTACATCACCGGGACATCAACGTGAACTCTCCCCACGGTGCACGGTGGATTATTGGCACCCCCGCGGTGAGGAAAGGCAGGGCGTTTTTACAGTCTCGATGGCCTTTCGGCCGTTTCCGGGGTGGGTTCCTTCCAAAGGTCGGGCTCCCCCTTATCGGTGGTAGAAGGGGCGACATGGCAAGACCTCCTCGGTGAAGCACATACGTATACCACGAATGTAGAAAAAGGCCGTATGACTTTTTGGGAACTCAACCGTCACTTGAATGTGAACTGAGGAACTTCCAGATGACTTCGTTGGCGTCTATGTCCCTGTTCGTCTTTCCAATAATGCTCTGAGGAAGGTACTGATAGCCGCCCGGCCACGTGTGGCCTCCTCCTTCAACGCCGTACAGGACAACATCGGCCCCATCGCTGCAGTTCGAGTATCTCTCAACCCAGACGCGGGTTCCGTCTTCAGGATCAGCGTCCGGAAGGTATTCCCGCTCGTGCATTACGGTACAGCCATTTCTGACCGCCCAGTACTCAACGGTCTTCTCGATGGAAACTACCCGCCCGAGCTCAACCGGTCCAAACCGGAGCTCGCCGCCGTTCCACGGAACTATCGGGTCGTCCGTTCCGAGGGTTATCAGGATGGGAAGGGGTACCCTGGAGGAACAGTTGCCGTACAGGTTCTCCGACATGGAGACACCGACAACCGCCACCGCTGCCAGCCTCTCGGGAACCTCGCAGGCCAGTCTGTAGGTCATCAGCCCGCCGTTTGACATTCCGGTGACATAAACCCTGCTCCCGTTCACGCCGTATGTCCTTACGAACAGGTTGATGAGCGCCGATATGAACGCGACGTCGTCTATGTTCTCTCGCTGGGCACGGTAGCGCGAGAGGTTCCGGCCGTCGTTCCAGTGCCTCTCTATGCCGTCCGGATAGACCACAATGAAGCGCTCGCTCTCGGCCAAGGTGTTGAGGCCGCCCCGCGTGAGACGCTCCATGTCAAAGCCCGTCCCACCGCCACCGTGGAGGACTATCAGGAGGGGCAGGTGCTCATCCTCAGAAAAATTCGGGGGGAAATGGGCTATGTACGTCCTCTTCAGCCCGCCAACGACTATCTCGCCCCTGAGGTCGTCGAGATACATGCGCTCCGTTCTCCAGATTCGCAGATACACAAGGGAGCCGGCAAGAAGAGCCACCATCACGATGAGTACGAGAACCTTCCTCCCCTTCGTTCCCACCATCGGTATTCCTCGGTATATTTAATGTCGGCCTGTATAAGAGTCTTCCGTGGAGTGCTCAGCAGAGATCAGGTAGACGCCGACGAGCATTAGAACGCCGAAGACCGCCTTTGTTAGGGTGAAGCTCTCACCCAAGACCAAAAACGCGACGAATGCCCCTATCAAAGCCGAGGTGGAAAAAATCGCCCCGGTTCTCATGGCCCCAATTTCCCTGAGCGCGAAGAGGTAGAGGACGAGGGAAAACCGATGCTGAGCGAGCCGACCGTTAGGATGTAGGGCAGACTTTGAGCCGGAATCGTGAGGGGAACTCCGAGGAGCGCGGAAAGCGAGAGGAGGGCACCTCCCCCAAGAAGGCATTTAAGAGACGTTACAAGGAGCAAATCCCGTTTGAGGCTCAGAAACCTGCTCAGGTTGTTGTCGAGGGCCCAGCAGAGGCCTGCCAGCACCACAAGGAGGTTGCCCCAGGGGTTTTCCATCAGCGCCACGGAACCAATGTTCTCAGTTGAAACGACGAGGGCACCGGCAATAATCAGGGCAATTCCAACCATGCCGCTCCGGGGAACCCTCTCTCTGAAAACCGCCGCGGCGATGAGAACCGTGAAGAGCGTCTCGGTGTTGAGAAGGAGGGAGGCGTTGACCGCAGAGGTTCTCGCCAGCCCGGACATGAAGAGGAGAGGCGCCAGAAACGAGCCAAAGAGGACTATCAGGCCAAGCAGGCCTACGTCCCTACGCGAGAACCTTCTCTGGGTTTTCACACGGAACTCCAGCGTGCTCAGGAGTCTCTCTTTTAGGGGAGTGAAACGCAGGGCCATGAGGACCACTCCGGCGGTGAGGTACACACTCCCGGCGACCACCATGGGATGAACGTTACCCAGCGCAATCTTGTTGAGGGTGGAGCTTACCCCAAAGAGAACTGCAGCGAAGAGGGCCCCCACGTAACCGTAGTGATGTGTCATGCATTACTGTTGAAAAGGAAGCTTTATAAGGTTGATTCACACGAAAAGAAAGAAAATAACACCGAATCACACAAAAAGTCAGCAATTCACACGAAATCAAAATGAAAGACCTCAGTGGTGGCAGCCGCCCATGCGGTGCCCCCTGTGGTGTCCGTGATGACCGCCGTGGGAGTGATGGGAGTGCCCCATGCCCTCCATTCCGGCGTATTTTTCGGGGTTTGCCTCGAACTCCGCCTTGCATCCCGGGGAGCAGAAGTAGTAGACCTTCCCGCCGTACTCGACCTTGAGCCCGGTGTCCTCACTTACCTCCATTCCGCAGACCGGGTCAATCGGCATTCAGGCCACCTCCACTTCGTAGCCGTACCTCTCTATAGCCTTGATTATCTCCTCCAGGCGAACCCTTCCCGGGTCGAACTGGACAACGGCCTTCTTTTCCTCAAGGCTGACTTCACCCTTCGCACCAACGCTCTCTATCGCCTTGGTTATCCTCATAACGCAGTGCTTGCAGCTCATGTTCGGTATCTTCAACACGACTTCGGTCATTTACATCACCAATAGGAGCTAAGAAGGAAGACTTATGGGGCTTATCATTGGCAATATGGAAAGAAGAGGGGGACTAAAGTTCAATCATTGAAAACTATAACGAATCAATAATCTCCTTCACCTGTTCCTCCATCGGGCGCATCAGCTCGACGACCCTCTCGCCGGCGATCTTCCAGGCAACGCTCGGAAGGGTAACGCCGAGGTAGTTGCCCTCCTCGGTTCTGTAGCCAAAGCCAGTGCACGGGAGCAGAGCACCGATGTTGGGGTCTACTTTCACAAGCTCCTCAACGAGTTCGCTGTGGCAGATGAAGAGAAGGTGGTAGTCCGCTATTATTCCCTCCTCGGTCTCGGTTATCGCAACGGGAATGCGCTCACCGATGAGCAGAAAGCCCGCCTCCTCAAGCCTCTTCTTAAAGCGCTCCCATACGAAGTCCAGGTCCTCCTCAAAGCGCCTGACGTAGTAGAACTCGCCCTCCACGGTTCTCACCTCAATTGAAGTTTGTTTCACCCTTTTTATTCATTACGGGTCAAAAATGAGTAAATCAGGCCGCACTCTCCGCGGCCTTTTTCTCGCGGTTCAGTACCGGCCCCTTGCCGTAGGCCCTGAGCACGAGATAGAGGGCCGTTATAAGGTATCCGAACTGCACAATCACCCTACCCACTCCATGCTCACGGAGTAGCCGAAGAGGACGGCAAAGACCGAGCCTATAGCCCCTTTATGGTGCCAGATGCTCTCGCTCGGAATCCCGAGGTCGTAGGCTTCAGCAGAGAACACCCCGAGGGAATATCCCTCCTCTTCCGCCCACTCGATAAGCTCGTGCGTGCCGTAACCGGCCAGGCCCGCTGCCACGAACACCAGCAGGATGGAGCTGTAGTAAAAGAACCTCCTCAGGTCTATGCGCATTCCCACTCCGTATATCAGGTAGGCCAGCACGAATGCCCCCGCCAGCCCACCGATAAGGCCGAGGAGCGTCTCGGTTAGATTCTGGGTCATGAAGGGCGTCAGGAAGAGAACCGTCTCAAGCCCCTCCCTGAACACCACGATGAAGGTGAAGCCTATTAAAGCCAGGGGGGCTATTGATCTGCTCACCTTGCTCTCTATCTCCGCCCTGATGTCCTTCCCCTTGGTGGCCATCCAGTATATCATGGTCGTTAGGACTATCACGGCCAGGTACGAGGCGATTCCCTCGAAGAGCTCCTTCTCAGCTAAGCCTCCGTAGAACTTCAGTATGCCTATTCCAAGGAGGACGCTGACGCCAACCGACAGAGCGGTGCCTATCCATACGTCCTTTATCTGGTTCGTCCGGTTGGTTCTTCTCAGATATGCGATTATTATCGCCACTATTATGGCCGCCTCAAGGGCCTCTCTGAAGGTTATGAGGAAAGCGCCAACGCTCATGGGTTCACCTCCAATTTTTAGGTCAATCTAAAATTCCTAGGATGGCTTATGAGTCTTATTTTTGCCAAATCGAAATTTCGTAAAAGGGACGGAAAACATCCCCTATCCTCAACGGAATATGCCACGTGTCAAACCCAGAAGGTTCGAAGGGGGCATCCCAGGATATGAAAACCGACCGGACTGCTCAAATCTGTGAAAGAGGACGAAAGCTTGACTCCATCTTGGCAAAAATGGAGTAGAAAAATTTACAGAATGGAAAGGTTCATCATATCTTTCCTACCAGGTCGAGGCTGACCTCAAGGGCCTCCTTACCTGGCTCCCAGCTCGCCGGGCAGACCTGGCCGGGGTGCTCCCTCACTTACTTGGAAGCCTTGAGCCTTCTGAGGATCTCCTTCGCACTCCTTCCTATGCTGAGGTCGTGCATCTCCATGTGGACGACCTTCCCGTCGGGGTCTATTATGAAGGTGGCCCTCCATGAAACGCCCTCGTCCTCGATGTAGGTTCCGAATAGCCGGCATATCTTTCCTGCAGGATCGGCGAGCATCGGGTACTTTATCTTCTTTATCGCGGGGGAAGTGTCGTGCCAGGCCTTGTGGACGTAGGCGGTATCGGTGGAAACGCTCAGGATTTCAGCCCCTTCTTTCTTGAACTCTTCGTAATACTCAGCCAGCTCTTCAAGCTCGGTCGGGCAGACGAAGGTGAAATCAGCGGGGTAGAACGCCAGAACAACCCACCTGCCCCTGTAGTCCGAAAGCTTAACCTTTCCGATGTCGTCCTTCTCCGGAAGGTACGCATCGGCTTCAAAGTCCGGAACGATTTCTCCAACCTTCACCATTTCTGCATCACCGCCTTCTATTAGGCACCCCTAATTTAAAAAGGTTGCTTTAACAAAATGAGAAGTTCAAAAATCGAAGATATTCAATTCTGAAAGACAAATTTAAATATCTTAAAAGCGAACCAATTCAGGTGATAGGATGAAGGTCAAGATAATTCTCGGAACGGCAAGGGAAGGGAGGAAGAGTGAGAGGGTCGCAGGATACCTAGTGAAAAAGGCGGAAGAACCGGGCTGGGAGGCCGAGATGATAGACGTCAGGGCTACTCTTAGTCTACACGCACCGCTGGAAAATAACGCCCGAGATGGAGAGGTACAAGGGTAAAATCCTTGAGGCCGACGCCCTCGTTATAGTTGCCCCGAGTACAACGGGAGTTACCCGGTGAGCTATAGGCTTTCAAGGTTCTAAAAAGCCGATGCCACCTCCATCTCCTCTGTTTGAGGATATGGTCGCTCAGGCCTCTCTTTTCTTCATGATCTCAGTCGCCCTTATCCCGACGGTACCATCGGTGTTGAGGACTTTGAAGGCGAAACCTCCCCAAAAGGTTTCTCCGCCGAAGGCCTTCCTGAAGACGCAGTGTACATCTTCCCGCATACCCGTTTTGGGAAACACTTTTATATGAACAATTCTTCATACCATATGGGATGAAACAATGGGAGGTAAACAGGGGCTAAAATTCTTCGAAAAATACCTTTCTCTGTGGGTCATTTTGTGCATATTGCTTGGCATAGCCATTGGAAAGTTCCTCCCCAGCCTTCCAGAGACCCTTTCAAAGTTCACAATCGCCAACGTCAACATACCAATAGCCCTCTTGATATGGGCCATGATATATCCCATGATGGTCAAGGTGGACTTCTCGGCGATAAGGCAGGTCCATAAGGGACAGATGCTTAAAGGACTCATCGTTACTTGGACAACTAACTGGTTGATAAAGCCCTTCAGCATGTTTCTTATAAGTTCATTCTTTATCGGGGTGCTGTTCTCATCGAAATTCGGTCTTATCGAACCATCCTTAGCGAAGGAATACATTGCCGGGGCAATCCTTCTTGGGGCAGCCCCGTGCACTGCAATGGTCTTTGTATGGAGTTATCTCGCGGATGGGGACCCTCTTTATACGCTCGTGCAGGTGGCAACAAACGACATTATAATCCTCTTTGCATTCGCTCCAATAGTGGGCTTTCTCATGGGTCTGAACAGGGTTCCCGTACCCTACGACACGCTCATCCTCTCCGTGGTGCTCTTTGTAGTGGTGCCCCTCACGGCGGGTTATCTCTCAAGAAAGCATATCCTTAGGACTAAAGGTTCCGAGTGGTTTGAGAGGAATTTCCTTCCAAAGCTCGGTACTGTCTCTATACTGGGGCTCTTATTGACTCTGATACTTTTATTCTCCTTCCAGGGCAATATAATCCTTGAGAATCCCATCCACATAGCCCTTATAGCAGTCCCACTGACGATCCAGACCTACCTCATCTTCGCCATTGCCTATGGGTGGTCGTGGTTCTGGAAGCTTCCCCATAAAGTGGCCGCCCCTGCGTCGTTTATAGGAGCGAGCAACTTTTTTGAGCTGGCGGTGGCGGTTGCAATAGCCCTCTTCGGTCTTGAGAGCGGTGCGGCGTTGGCCACCGTTGTTGGAGTTCTCGAGGAGGTACCGATAATGCTGAGCCTTGTATGGATTGCCAATAGAACAAGGCACCTCTTTAAGGCAAAGTTGGAGATGAGAAGCTCCATGCCGACTCCCACAGACGAGTGATGCTTGGTTTCATTGTTTAGTCTTTAGCTTATGTTCGTTGCAGTGTATCCCAGTTCGTCTCCTGAACAGAAAACGGCAGTGTTAAACAATCCTGGGATGAAAAATGAAAGTATTAAATAGTTAGAGCAGCCCCTCTATCAGCTCCCCGACGTTTCCCCTGGCCTTGCCGCGGAGCCTTTCGAGGTGACTGCTCAGGGCTTCTCCAATGCCGTGGACGAAGAGACTCATTGCCTCGTCGCTGTCGAGTCCCCTCGACCTCAGGTAGAAGAAAGCGTCCTCGTCGAACTGCCTTACAGCCGAGGAGTGGAATGCCGACTCGATTTCTCCGGTATCGACCTCAAGCATCGGCACGCTCACTCCAAGTGAGCCCTCGTCCATTATGGTTATCTGAGACACGACACCGCTCGATGAGTTCTTAGCGCTCTCAAAGACCTTGGCAACCCCCCTGTGCACGGTCCAGCCGTTTTCGTAGGAGAACCCGTGAACCCTCGTCTCGCTCACCGTTTTTTCTCCGTACTGGAGGACGTTGGTGAGGTAGTCCACGGCTCTTCCGATGGCTATCGGCATGCCCCTGAGAACCAGCTCGCTTCCCTCACCTTCAAGGGAGTAGTCCTCGCGGTGGTGGCTCATCTCCCCGGCGCTTATGACCGTGAAGGCCTTAACACTTGCACCCTCCCCAAGGCTCGCCCTGAGGAGGTAGTGCGAAAGGCCCTTGTGCCTTCCAACGGTCAGAATCTCAAGCTCAGAGTTTTTGGCCTTAAGCTCGACCACGAGGGATTTTGCCCCTTCCTCGGCCATGTCGTAGATTATTATCGGGGCTTTAACGTTCTCAGCCTCGATGCTGATGTGGTGGCTGATAAAGGCCTTGGCGGAGAGGTGGGAGACTATAACGAGGGGCTCCGCCAGGTCCCCGGTAATCTTCAGCCTGTACGCTTTCCTGAGGGCGTAGAAGTGGAAGCCCAGGATTCTCGATTCCTCCGGCTGGGAGAGGCCCAGGGTTCCTTCGCTCAGCTGGACGTTGGCGGGAAGGTTGAACTCCGCTCCGCTTCCCGATAAAACGACGTTCCCCTTTATCGGAACATCACCGGCTTTCGCCTCGGTTGGAAGCCTAAGCGGTGAGTTTTCCTCGAAGAGCTTCCACTTGGTGTAGCTCTTTATGGTCGGGCTGTCCCCGTACTTCTGGTAGGTGAGCCTTTCGAGGGCTCCAGGAGTTATCGAGGGAACGTTCTCGTGAGACATTAACCAACACCTCCAACCTCGCTGAACTCCAGCTCTATGACCTTCTTGAGAACCTCGACGTACTCGAAGGGAAGTCCTTCGAGAATTTCGCTGATGAAGCCGAGGACTATGAGACTCTTCGCCTCTTCCTCGCTTATGCCGCGCGAGTTCATGTAGAAGAGCTTGTCCTCGCCGAGCTTTCCGGTCGTTGCCTCGTGGATTATGCTCGCGCTCGGTTCGTCGCTCTGGTTGTGCGGATAAGTGTAGGCCTTGCTCTCCTCGTCGAGGATTAGCGAATCACAGGAAACGGTGGCTGTAGAGTTCCTCGCACCTTTAAGAATCCTCACCAGCCCGCGGTAGATGTTTATCCCGCCGTTGGCGCTTATGCTCTTGGAGACTATCTTCGAGCTCGTGTTTGGAGCCAGATGCCAGGTTTTGGCTCCGGTGTCCTTCATGAATGGCCCGTTGCTCAGCGAGACGACGTATTGAGCCGTCCTCGCTCCCTCGCCCTTCAGGACGCTCGACGGATAGGTGTACGTTATCTGACTGCCGATGCTGCCCTCTATCCACTCGACGTAGGCGTTCTCCTCTATGATGGCGCGCTTGTTGTTGAAGTTGATGACGTTCCTGCTCCAGTTCTGTATCGTGGTGAACTTGACGGTGGCGTTTTTGTGGGCGTATATCTCGACCATACCGTCGTGGAAGGAGAAGCCCTTGTACATCGGCGCGCTACAGCCCTCTATGAAGTGGATGTAGCTCCCCTCGTCTGCAACCAAGAGCGTGTGCTCGAACTGCCCCTCCAAGGCGGAACCTATGACGAAGAAGGCCTCGACCGGGAAGGGAATCCTAACCCCTTTCGGCACGTAAACGAAAACTCCCCCGCTCCAGAGGGCGTGGTGTAAAGCTGAGAACTTGTGCTCTCCCGCCGGGAAGACCCTGCCGAAGTACTTCTTCACCAAATCTGGATACTTCTGAACCGCTTCCTCCATGGGAAGCATTATGATTCCCATCTTCTCGAATTCGGCCTTGAGGTTGGAGTAGACGCTCTCGCTGTCGAACACCGCCGTCAGGCCGGACAGGAATTTCTTCTCTATCTCCGGGATGTTCAGCCTCTCAAACGTCCTCCTGATGTTCTCGGGCAGGTCGTCCCAGTCCTTGACCTCGTTGCCTATCTCCGGCTTGGAGTACAGGGTGAGGCTCTCAAGGTCGAGCTCCTCTATTCCCACCACCCACTTGGGCATCGGCAGTTTCTGGAACAGCTCAAGGGCCTTGAGGCGGTGCCTGAGCATCCAATCTGGCTCGTTCTTTATCCTTGAAAGCTCCTCAACCATGTCCCTCGTGAGTTCCCCCTTGAGCTCTATCTCCTTGGGGTACGGAACAGCGGTACCGAGGATCTCCTCGAGGGAACCTGCCTTGAGTATCTCTTCAAGCCTTGATTGCTGCCCCATTGTCCTCCACCGCCGCGAAGCCCTTCTCCTCTATGAGCTTTACAAGCTCCATTCCGCCGGAAACCACCAGCTTTCCGTCCTTCAGCACGTGCACCCTCTGGGGGTTCAGGTACTCCAGTATTCTTCCGTAGTGTGTGATGAGAAGTATCGCCGTCCCCTCGCTGTGCAGCTTGGCTATCACCCCGGCGATGACCTTGAGGGAATCAACGTCCACACCGCTGTCCGGCTCGTCGAGGATGAGCAGTTTGGGCTTCACGAGGTAAGCCTGAAGCATCTCAAGCTTCTTCCTCTCACCGCCGGAGAAGCCGACGTTGAGCTCTCTGGAGAGCATTGAACTGTCGAGGCCCAGCTCCTCCACGGCCTGGAAAATCCTGTCGTAGGCCTCAACCTCGTCTATCCCTTGCAGGTTCTTCAGCGTCCTCTGGAGGAAGTTGATGACCTTGACGCCCTCGACCTCAACCGGATGCTGGAAGCTGAGGAAGATGCCCTTCCTGGCCCTCTCCTCGGGCTTTGCCTCGGTTATGTCCTCCCCGCCGAACAGTATCCTCCCCTCGGTAACGCTGTACCTCGGATGTCCGGCTATCGTTAAAGCCAGCGTGCTCTTTCCGCTTCCGTTGGGCCCCATGACGATGTGAAGCTCGCCGGAGGCCAGTTCAAAATCCACTCCCTTCAGAATTTCCTTATCGGCAACCTTAGCATGGAGATTTTCCACTTTCAGCATGAGCATCACCGTTTTTCTTTACCCGCGTTTGGGTAGAAAAGTACACTTTTAAAACCTTTCTTCACAAATGTGGGTAATCAAAGGATGCAAAACGGGACAAAAGGAAGAAAATCAGCCCCCAGCCTGAAGGAGAAGCCCCGGAAGCTTTGGCGCCCTCTGGCCGAGCTCCTGATCGAGCATGAAGAGAACCTGCGGGCTGTCCTTCGCGAACTTGAGCTTATCGACTATCTTTTTGACGCTCGCCTCCTCCTCGACCTGCTCGTTTATGAACCACTCAAGGAAGGCCCTCGTCGAGTAGTCCTTCTCCTCTTCGGCCAGTGCGGCAAGCTCGTTTATGCACTTGCTTATGAACTGCTCGTGCTCGTAGGCAGCCTCAAATGCGGCAAGCGGTGACTCCCACTCCTTTGGTGGCTCCGGGATGGCCTTCAGTTCGACCCTGCCGTTTCTGTCGTAGATGTAGTTGTAGAACCTTAGAGCATGGCCAAGCTCCTCCTCGGCCTGGGCCTTCATCCAGTTGGCGAAGCCCTCAAGGTTCATATCCTCAAAATAGGCAGCCATCGAGAAGTACAGGTAGGCCGAATAAAGCTCCCTGTTCAGCTGCTCGTTGAGGGCTTCGAGCATCTTTTCGCTCAGCATCTCCACCACCTCCAGGTATAGTTACACCCGGTTACTTTAAAAGCTTTCCTCATACCAGCCCTTCCCGCTCCAGCACCTCAAGCACGTGCTGAAACTCCTCAAGCTTCCCGCTCGTGACGACCCTGTCCGGCCGGAACGGACAGTCGCAGTAGGGATACTCAAGGAACGCCTGATAAGTACCTATCCTCCTGGCTATCGCCACTATCTCCTCCTTGTCCATGCCGAGGAGGGGCCTGTGAACCGGGAAGCGCACGCTCATCGTCTCGAAATACAGGTTCGAGAGGGTTTGCGAGGCCACCTGTCCGAGGCTGTCGCCGGTCACTATCCCGAGTGCACCCTTTTCCCTCGCTATCTCCGCAGCCCTTCTCAGCATCGCAACTTTACAGACCACGCATGTCCACTCCCCCTTTCCCGCCTCGATGAGGGCCTTCACGTAGGGCTTCAGAATCTCAAAGTGGTTCTCCACTATCAGCTCTATCGGCTCGGGGGAGTAGTCCTCAAGTATATCAACGACCTTCTCGACAACGTTTCTCGCGTTCAGCCCCTGGTCAAAGTGCACCGCAATGACTCCTGCGCCCCTCTTGAGCATGAGGAAAGCGGCAACGGGAGAATCTATGCCCCCGCTCAGCAGAACGACGACCTTTCCCTGCGTGCCAACCGGCAGGCCACCAACGCCCCGGAGCTTTTCGAGGAATACGTAGGCCTTCCCGGCTATTATCTCTATTCCGACGACGAGCTCAGGGTTCTTGAGGTCGACCTTCCAGCCGAAGTTCTCGACTATAAAAGCTCCGATCTCGCGGTTTATCTCCATGGAGGTCTTGAGGAAGGTTTTATCGAGCCTCTGGGTTTCCACCTTGAAGCTCTTCGGGTTAAAGCCCTTCAGAGCGTCCTTCAAGTAGGCCGGAATCTCCTCGTAGTCCATTTCCCTCGCTGGAGATACCGAGACGACGCCGGGAACCTTGGCTATTATCCGGGCCGCCTCGTCGGGGGCATCAACCAGTATCCGCCCCCTGATTATCTTCGCCCTCCCCTCTATCCCCTTCCTCCTCAGCGCGGCGAGTACGTTGTCCCTGAGCTTCCTCTCGAATTCCCTCCTTTTGCCACCCTTGATGCCAACTTCGCCGTAGCGCACGATTATCACTTCAACCACCCAGATAGCGGGCAAAGAAGTTCTTGGCTTCCTTCTCGTCTTCGGCACCGCGGATTACCATTCTGCCCGTCTTGAACACCAGTATCTCGGCGTAGTCGTCCTCGAACTGAATGAACTGGCTCGTCTTCAGGTATTCGATGCCGAGCTTCTCAAGCCTCTCCGCGAACTCGTCGAGGTTTATGCTCATAGGCACGGGCGGCGTTACCTGTATCGAGCCGTCGCACATGCGCTCGACCTTTATCCGCTTTTCGAGAAACGTGAGTTCCTTCCTCACACAGGCGGGACAGTCTTCCCTCCTCGGTATCTTGACCTTCTCGAAGTCCATGCTCTTGAGGTCGAAGAAGAACAGCTCGCTCTCGACCTCCTCGCCGAGCGGAATCTTTGCAGCTAGGGCAACGGCAAGCGATGCCGCGAAACTCGGAACGTAGCTCAGTATCCCTGCTATCGCGCAGGTTGGCAGGGGTCTCTCCGGGAGCTTGGGCATCAGACAGCGGAAGCAGGCGGTTTTTCCGGGGATTATCGGCATTATGTTGCCGTAGGTTGCCAGAACACCCACGTAAATCCATGGTTTTCCCGTCTTTATCGCGTAGTCGTTCACAACCTGGCGGGTGTAGATGTTGTCCGTTCCGTCGATTATCAGATCAGCTTCGTCGAGAAGACCTACCGTTCCGGGGTTGAGGTCCTCGAAGTGCCCGATGACTCCAAACCTCTCCTTCAGAACCTCGACCTTCGGCTTTCCGACGTCCTCCTTGGTGTATATAGTCCTAGGAAGGTCGCTCTCGTCCACGAAGTCCCTGTCGATGACGATTATCCTTCCAACACCGAGCTTGTGGAGGAAGTAAACCTCCCAGCTGCCCAGTGCACCCGCCCCCACTACTGCAACAGTGCTCTCGCTCAGCTTTCTCTGTCCCTCGATTCCTATGATCGGGAAGTGCCTCGAAAAGTCCATCGTCACCCCTACCATGCTCTCACCATTGAGAAGTTTTAAAGCCCTCAAAAAAGGCTTTTGAAAACCAAAAGTTCTGGACAGTTCTGGGAAATACCAAAGCTGGGAAAGGGTATTAAACGGGTTTCAGGAAATCCTCCTCGGTGGTGGCATGGAGTTCTTCGAGGTTCTCAGAAAAAGAAGGAGCGTGAGGCGCTTCCAGGAGAGGCCGGTTCCTCGCAAACTTGTGGAAAAGCTCCTTGAGGCAGCTTTTCTGTCTCCAAGTTCCTTCAACAAGAGACCGTGGCACTTCATTGTAGTTGACGATAGGGAAAAGCTCCTAGCGCTCTCAATGGCCAAGCTCGGCGCCTCCGGTCTGGCAACGGCACCAGTGGCGATAGTTGTTACCGCCGACGAAAGCAGGAGCGACGTCTGGGTGGAAGACGCGAGCATAGCAGCTGAACACATACAGCTGGCGGCGTTCGACCTCGGCCTGTCATCGTTCTGGGTACAGATAAGGAACAGAATGCACGATGATAAAAAGACAGCAGAGCAATACGTGAGGGAGCTCCTTGGAATCCCAGAGAACTACCGCGTCCTCTGCATCATAGGGGTTGGCTATCCCGCGGAGAAAAAGCCTCCCCACGGCGATGAGGTTTTCGAGTGGGAAAAGGTAAGCCACAACCTCTTTGGCGAACCCTGGAAGTGATTCCATACTGTCAACTGTTTTTCCATTTAATTTTCCAAGGTGCAAAAAATAAACGCCATAAAGAGACTGGAGTAGAAAGTCTCGGTGGGGTAAATGGAGGCGAAGGTGTGCAAATTCTGTGCCGGTGAAAGGCTCGATGAGGTTGTCAATGTCCTTCGGGAAGCCGGTTACGAGGTAAGCGTCGAGGGCTGCATAGGACTGTGTGCTAAGTACGACTGCGGGAGGATAAACGTCATCGCAGGAGAGGCTGAAATCTCCGCTTCAGGCATGGAAGAACTCATAACTCATCTCAAGGCAATGGGGGTGGGTCGATGAAGGCGCTGGTGATAATATCAAGCGCGGACGAGAGGGCAATCCCCGGCTTCATGTGGGCGGTCAACGCGATAAAGAACGGATGGGCGGAAGACGTTGAGGTGATACTCTTCGGCCCCATTGAGGATGCGGTTGCAAGAGGCGATGAGCGTTTCGTCCCCTGGATGGAAAGGCTTAGAGAGCTGGGAAAGCTGCCAACGGCATGCAGGAGAATAGCCGAGGAGAAAGGCTTCGAGGACATCCTCGGAAAACATGCCAAAGTTGAGTACGTCGGCGCAATCATCGCCGAGCTAATTGAGGAAGGCTACGTTCCGATGACGTTTTGATGAAAAAAGCTTCAAAAAAAGACTTTTTAACCACCCTATTAATCTTTTTTTCAGGTGAAAGGGGTGCGCAGGGCGCTTTTGATGCTCGTGGTTCTATCGCTCTTCATACCACTGGCCAGCGCGGGAACCGTCAAATACGGAAACCTGTCGTTTCATGACGTCACAACCGAGAAGGAACTCCAGGAGCTGGTCTCCTCGAACGATGGGGAGTATTTCTTCATCTTCTACCACTCCGAGAGCTGTCCCGCCTGCCAGTACATGAAGACGAACGTCTTTCCAACGGCCACCGCCGAAAAAGCCCTCAGCGGATTCCTCCTCGTCTCGGTGGACGTCTACAAAGGCCGCTCGATAACGACGCTCCGATACAGAATCTATGACCCGGTGATAGTCATCCAGCCGGAGAACGCGGGCTACTACAAACCCAAAACCCCCGGGGAAGAGATAAGCGTCGGCGTTCCGGGAACGCCAACCATGGTTGTTTTCAAGGCCGTTAACGGAACGATGGTTCTGAAGGGAGTGGCCGTGGGCGCTCTGAACCCGGATGGCTTAGCGTACTTCCTGGAGAAGGCAACGGAAGGGGAAGAAACCCAAACTGCTATCCAGTCCGATGACCAAAAGCCTCCGAGTGCCCAAGATGTTTCAGAAACCGCGAACGGAGGAAGCAACCTCAGCCTGGCCGTTCTCCTGCCGATATTCTCCGCGGGAATCGTCAGCGTGTTCTCTCCCTGCGTCCTCCCGGTAATAGTCGGAACCCTCTCCCTGACCTTCGCAAGGAGGAAGGTTGAGGCCATTATAGCCGGAATGGTGGCTTCCTTTGCCCTGCTCGGTGCCCTCGTCGGCAGCCTTGGCGGCTACGCCTCCCAGATACAGGGGGCGCTCTACCTCATCGGCGGAATCGGCTTTGTGATAATCGGCGCGAGCTTCATGAGTGAACGCTTTAGTGCGAGGCTCGAAAGGTTCCTAAGCTTCTCTCCGGCTGACAGAGTGGCTGGAAAGAAAGGGGTGGCCTACGACTTCGCCCTAGGCTCTGCTCTGGGAGCGACGTGGCTCGGTTGCATAGCGCCATACGTCGGCTTCGCGGTGATAACCGCTGCCCTGAGCGGGGACACACTGAGCGGGGTCATCGTCATGGGAACCTACGGCCTCGGAATGGGCCTCACCGTTTACCTGCTGACGGCATCGAAGGACCTCGGCGAGTGGGTGAAGGGGAAGTTCCTTTCGAACAGGCTCTCTCTGAGCGGAAAGGGCAAGGCCAGATGGGAAATCGTCCTCGGGGCGATGCTCATCTTGCTCGGCCTGCTGATGCTGACCGAGCTTACACCGCTCAAGCTCTGGAGCTCGCTGTTTGAATCGCTCTCACAGCTCTAAGGAGGTGGTTTGATGTACAGGTACAGGAGAAAACTTAGCTTGGGCCTCAAGGAGGCCGAGGAGAAGTTTAAGGCAAAGCTGGAGGAGAAGGGCTACAAGGTCGTTCTTGAGTTTACCCCGAGCGACGTCGTTAAGTCCAAGGTCGGCGTTGACATGGAACCCTACAGAATACTCTGGGTCTGCAATCCCAAGATATTCTACGAGATGACGAAGGAGGACTACGAGATAGGCTCCTTTGCACCGTGCCCGGTGCTCTTCTATCAGAAGAACGGCGAAACCTACGTCGCCATAAACACCGCCGACGACGTGCTGGAGGTCATCAAGGAGCCCCTTGAGGTCGTCAGGGGAGTCATAGAGGAGCTCTGAGCCTCTCTTTTTTTATTTGAAGAGCCCCTCGTAGGCGATGTAACCGTACCTCCTCAGCTCATCGCGGGGTATGAACCTCAGCGAGGCCGAGTTTATACAGTACCTCTTCCCGGTGGGCGTTGACTCTTCAAAGACGTGACCGAGGTGAGAGCCGGCGAAGCGACTTCTGACCTCTCTGCCGCAGAGGAAGCCCTCGCATTCTTCGGCCTCGACTATCGCCCACTCCTCAAGGGGTTTCGTGAAGCTCGGCCAGCCCGTGCCGGAGTCGAACTTGTCGATGGAGCTGAAGAGTGGTTCCCCCGAGACGACATCGACGTAGATGCCTTCATCCTTGCTGTCCCAGTGCTCGTTCTGGAACGGCGGCTCCGTTGCACCGAGCTGTGTAACGGCGTACTGGAGAGGGGTGAGGAGCTCCCTAAGCTCAGCATCGTTCGGCTTCCTATACCCTAACCAGTAGCGCTCCCGCTCGGGAAACAAGCGAAAGTGCCGGTTCTTCTCCCAGACGGCCATTATGAAGCCGAGCCTTCCTGAGTAGGTCTTGTACCGCTTATAATGTTCGGGAAAGCTGAGGTAGTAGCCTTGATGGTAATCCTCCGCTGGGTAAAATTCCCGCGCGGGCAGTATCTCCGTCGCTATCGGCCCCTCAAAGATTCCCGAAAGTTCAAGTCTCCTCTTGGACTCCTCAGCCAAACCCCTCTGCCCCTCGTCCAGGTAGAAAATCGCCGTCCTGTACTGCTCGCCCCTGTCGGCGAACTGACCGTACGGATCTGTGGGGTCTATGTTCCTCCAGAAGACCTCCAGGAGTCTCTCGTAGGAAATCCTCGCCGGATCGTAGATGACCTTAACCGCCTCGCGGTGGCCCGTTTCTCCCGCTGAAACCAGCTCATAGGTCGGGTCCTCAACCCATCCTCCGGTGTAGCCGGCTATCGCTTCAATTACCCCTGGAAGTCTCTCAAACGCCTCCTCCATGCACCAGAAACAGCCACCTGCAAAGATTGCAGCTTGGGATTCGAAGTTCCTACTTAGCATTCCGCATCTCCAACCAAAGTTGGGCGGAAACCTTTATATAGCTTTGCACACTAATACCTATTGGTGGTTATAAATGGGCAAAAATGTCCCAAAATCTATCCGAAAGGGTTTTCGTTTTGTGCTCGAACTTCTGATGAGGCTGATGGAAACACAGACCCCTGGCAGAAGGCCCGTGGGAGTGATGTACCATGTCTGAGTTCCGTGATGAAGTCTCCATAGTTCTCGGCGGAGCGGCCGGGCAGGGAATCCAGACCGTCGAAGGGATTCTGACCTACGCGCTCAAGCGCTCCGGCTATCACGTCTATGCCAATAAGGAGTACATGTCCCGCGTGAGGGGCGGAATAAACACGACCGAGATAAGGGTCTCCTCAAGGCGCGTTAGAGCTTTCGTGAGGCGTATAGATATCCTCGTCCCCTTCAAGCAGGGCGTTCTGAGCTGGGTTGCGGACAGGATTGGCAAAAATACCGTCGTCCTTGGCGAGAGGGAGAACGTTGAGGAAGGGTTTATTGAGAAGGTGAACCTCGTTGAAGTGCCCCTCACAAAGCTCGCCCTCGAAACGGGGAGCCAGCTCTACCTCAACACAACCGCGGCCGGCTTAATAGTCGGCCTCTTCCACGGCGACTTTGGGGCGGTCGAGGAGTACATAAGGAAGCGCTTCGGGAGCAAGGGGGAGAACGTTGTCCGGAAAAACATCGAAGCAGCTAAAAAAGGCTACGAGCTGGGCGTTAAGCTCCACTCGGACGGAACGATAAAGGTCGAGATTAAGAGGGACGAGAAAGTTAAGGAGGAAATTCTCCTCAGCGGGACCGAAGCGGTGGGAATAGGAGCGCTGGCTGGAGGCATGAACTTCCTCAGCTTCTACCCCATGAGCCCCTCAACGGGCGTTTCGACCTTCGCGGCGCAGAAAGCTGAAGAGTTCGGGATAATCGTCGAGCAGGTCGAGGACGAGATTTCGGCGATAAACATGGCTTTGGGTGCCTGGTTCGCAGGGGCAAGGGGTATGGTGAGCACCTCCGGAGGGGGCTTTGCCCTCATGAGCGAGGCGCTGAGCTTGGCCGGAATGGCGGAGAACCCGATCGTGATACACCTCGCCCAGAGGCCCGGGCCTGCAACGGGCCTTCCCACGAGGACGATGCAAGGCGATTTAAACCTCGTCCTCTACGCCGGCCATGGCGACTTTCCGAGGATAATCCTCACCCCCGGCAGTATGGAGGAGGCGTTCTACCTCACGGCCGAGGCCTTCAACTTAGCGGACAGGTATCAGGTTCCAGTGATAATCATGACCGACCAGTACTTCGTGGACACCTACTACAACCTGCCCAAGCCGGACTTGGGCAGGGTAAAGTTCGAGAGGCACATCGTTGAGGCAAAGCCCGGATACAAGAGGTACGAGCTTACGGAAGATGGAATATCGCCCAGGGCAGTTCCCGGCTACGGCGAGGAAGTTGTGGTGGCCAACGGCAACGAACACGACGAGTGGGGGGACATAACCGAGGATGCGGAGCTTACGAGAAGGATGCAGGAGAAGAGGGCCAAGCTAAAGCTCGAAACGATAAGAAGGAACGCGCCCCTGCCGAGGCTCATCGGAAGTAAGGACGCAAAATACCTGGTGGTTTCGTGGGGCTCAACGCTTCACGCCGTTGAGGAGGCCCTTGAGAAGCTCAACCGGAACGACGTGGCTCTTCTCCACTTCAGCTGGGTCTACCCGCTCAACCCGGAGACAAAGCGGTTCTTCGAGGGCAAAACGGTCATCGCCGTTGAGAGCAATATCACCGGCCAGTTCGCCGACCTGCTGAGAAAGGAGCTGGGCGTTGAGGTTCACCGCAGGGTTCTGAAGTACGACGGGAGGCCGTTTTCGGTGGAAGAGGTTTTTGATGCTCTGAAGGGGGTGATAGAATGAATCTGCCCACTGGCAGGGAGGCCTTTGAACCCAGAAGGCCGGGAAGCGAGGACGTCGCCTGGTGCCCGGGCTGCGGCAACTTCGGCATAAGGAACATACTCATCTCAGCCCTGGCTGAGCTTGGACTGAGGCCGAGTCAGGTGGCGATAATCAGCGGAATAGGACAGGCGGCAAAGATGCCCCACTACATCAACGCCAACGGCTACCACACGCTCCACGGCAGGGCGATACCGATAGCGACCGGCGTGAAGGCGGTAAATCCGGAACTGACGGTTATAGCCGAGGGCGGAGACGGCGACATGTACGCCGAGGGTGGAAACCACCTGCTCCACGCGATAAGGAGGAACCCGGACATAACGGTTCTCATCCACGACAACCAGATATACGGCCTCACGAAGGGACAGGCGTCACCGACGACGATGGTTGGAATGAAAACCCCGACCCAGCCCTGGGGAGTTTTTGAGGAGCCTTTCAATCCCGTCGCCCTGGCGATAGCAATGAACGCCTCCTTCGTCGCGAGAACCTTCATGGGCTACTTCCGGGAGAGCGTCGAGATAATCAAGAAGGCAATTCAGCACAGGGGTTTGGCCATAGTTGACATCCTCCACCCGTGCGTCAGCTTCAACAAGGTGAACACCTACGCCTGGTACAGGGAGCACACATACTGGATGGACGACCACTACCCGCATGACAGGGAGGCGGCGTTCAGGCGCGCGATAGAGACGGACCCGCTCCCGCTGGGAATCTTCTACATCAACGAGAGGCCGACCTTTGAAGAGAGCGTTCCGGCCTACAGAACCGATAAACGGCCCCTGTGGAAGCGCGAGCCGAAGCTCGACCTTGTGGAGGAGTTCTTCGAAAGCAAGAGGCTCTGAAACATTTTCTTTTTCAGCTTTAGCAAGAGTTAGTTGAGGTGTTGGTATGAACGTTGGTGAAAAGGCTCCGGATTTCGTTCTGAAGGATCAGAACGGTGAGGATTTCAGACTGAGCGATTTCAGCGGAAAGAAGGTTCTGCTGTCCTTCCATCCCCTAGCCTGGACAGGGATATGTGAGAAGCAGATGAAAGCCCTTGAGGAAAACCATGAACGCTTTGAGGGCCTGAACGTCGTTCCCGTCGGGATAAGCGTCGATGCCGTGCCAAGCAAGAAGGCCTGGGCCGAGCATATCGGCCTCAAGAAGCTCAGGATTCGGAGCGATTTCTGGCCGCACGGGGAGGTTGCAAAGCTCTACGGCCTGTTCCGTGAAAAGGATGGCTTTTCCGAGAGGGCAAACGTCCTCATAGACGAAGACGGGAAGGTGGCGTTCTTCAAGGTCTATCCGATAAGGGAAGTGCCCGACCTGGAGGGGATATTCGGGCTCCTGGAGGGAGGGTGAGTTCCTTTTCAAAATTTTAACCCTACCCAATTTCGTCCTTAACTTTTTGGTCAAGAAAGGCTTTTTATGCTTCCGCACCAAATAGGTTCGGTGATAGAAATGCCGGATGTGAAAGTTGAGAAGATTCTTGACGATCCGGAGCTCTACATAATCCGGGTCGACGATGACAGGATAAGATACTTCGAGGCCACCTGGGACATCCCTGAGGGGATAACCTACAACGCTTACCTGATAAAGCTTGACGGTGCGACGGTTCTCTTCGACCTGAGCAAGGCCGAATATACCGACCTCTTCATGGAGGCCCTCGAAAAGCTGGTCGACCCAAAGGAGGTAACCCACGTTGTAATCCACCACACCGAGCCCGACCACACCGGGGCCTTACCGGCCTTCCTTGAGGCCAACGGCTACAAAGCCAAGCTCATAGGCACGAGTTTCGCCAAGCGTTTCCTGGAGGGATTCTACGGCGAGAAAGTCGTTGAGAACTTTTACACAACCAAAGATGGAGAGGAGATGAGCATAGGGGGCAGGACGTTCCGCTTCATAACCGTCCCCTGGCTCCACTGGCCGGACACAATGATAACCTACGTGGTTGAGGACAAACTCATGTTCAGCTGCGACGCCGGCGGCGGCTACTCAATTCCACCGGCCATAGACGACAGCGACGAGGAGGTCGTTAAAAAGTACCTTCCCCACGTGACGAAGTACATAGTCACGGTCATCGGCCACTACCACAAGTACATCGTTCAGAATATCAAGAAGCTCAAGGGCCTCGGCATAGTCGAAGAGGCGAGGATGATACTCCCCGGACACGGCCTCATATGGAGGAAGAACCCGGCCAGGATATTCGAACACTACGAGGCCGTTGGGGCGGGAAAGGTCACGAAGGGCAAGGTCCTGGTGCTCTACGACTCCATGTACGGCTTCGTTGAGAGGAGGATGGAGATAGTCCTCGACGAGCTGAGGAAGAACGGGCTGAACCCGGTCGTTTACCGGTTCACGGACAAGGAAGCCCCTGCGGTGAGCGACATACTGGGTGAAGTCCCGGACAGCGAGGCGATAATCATCGGCGCCTCGACCTACGAGGCCGAGATACACCCGCGCATAAGGTACGCCCTCTACGAGATAGTGGACAAGGCCAACTACGAGAAGCCGGTTCTCATCGTCGGAGCCTTTGGATGGGCCGGGGTTGCCGGCAAGAAGATTGAGACCCTGATAACTCGCAGCAAGTTCGACCACGTTGACACCGTCGAGAGCCGCGGTATGCCCAGGCCGGAGGACGAGGAGCGGCTCAGGGCGGGCGTAAGAAAACTTGTGACGTGGATCTCGTAATGGGCTTTTCTTTTTCCAACCCATACAAGTTTAAATACTTCAATGTAAAACATGGAAATGGTGATGCAGATGGAAGATGTTCTTGACAAACTTGCCCAGCTCTCCCCCAGGGAGATACTGGGCTACGCCATTGCCTCGGAGGAGGACGCAAAACGATTCTACGAGGCCCTGGCAGCAAAAAGCGGCGAAGTTCTTGGAGACTTCTTCAGGGACCTTGCCAAGGCGGAAGCCAGCCACAAGAAGATACTGCTGAAGCTCCACGAAGACCTCTTCGGGGACACCAGCTATGTTGTCCCGGAGGGAATACCCTTCGCCGAGACCTCCGTGAAAGTGGATACCGTTGTAAACCTCATCGAAGCAATGCGTGTTGCCCTCGTCAATGAGAAAACTGCTGAGAGGATATACAGCCATCTAAGCGAAATATTACCCGAACACCGGGGAATATTCGGCTTCCTGGCCGCGCAGGAGCGGGCGCACTACGCCTCGATAAGGAGCCACGTTGAGTACCTAGAAGACGTGACTCAGGGGCAGCCGGAGTACGTAAACGCCCCCATAGAGTTCTTTGGGGCGCAGCTCGAGCTTTACCTCGGTCCCCACACCCGGCAGTGAGGTGACAGCGTGAGACTCGTCATAGTCGGCAACGGGCCGGGCGGGGTTGAGCTGGCCAAGCGCTTGGCCGGAGAGTTCGATGTAACAGTGGTGGAAAAGGAAAACATCCCCCACTATTCAAAGCCCCTGCTGAGCCACTACATAGCAGGCTTCATTCCCGAGGAGAAGCTCTTCCCATATTCCAGGGAGTGGTACGAGGAGAGAGGAATAAACCTGCTCCTCGGGACGGAGGCAAAGCTGGTCGATAGACTCCGGAAGGTTCTCGTGACAGACAAGGGCGAGATACCCTACGATGCCCTCGTTATAGCGACCGGAGCGAGGGCCAGAGAGCCGGAGGTTCCTGGGAAGGAGCACATCCTAACGCTTAGAACCCTCAACGATGCGAAGCTGATAAAAGAGCGCCTTGAAGAGGAGGGCGAGATAACTATTCTCGGTGGGGGCTTCATAGCGCTCGAACTCGCCGGAAACCTTGCCAAAGCCGGCCACACCGTGAGGGTGGTCCACAGGGGAAGAACCCTGCTCGGCCTCGATGGAGAGCTGAGCGAAATTATAATGGAGAGGCTCGAAGGAGCGGGCGTTGAGTTCCATCTGGAAATGAACGCTCTAGGGGCTGACGAGGAGGGTCTAAAAACCGATAAAGGTTACATCAAGGGCAGGCTGAAGGTCTGTGCCTTTGGCATAGTGCCGAACAGGGAGCTCGCCCTAAAGAGCGGCATCCACGCCGGCAGGGGGATACTCATAGACGACCGCTTTAGAACCTCCGCGCGGGATGTCTACGCGATAGGTGACTGTGCCGAGCACGGTGGCGTCGTTGGGGGAACAGCAAAGGCCGCCGTGGAGCAGGCAAAGGTTCTCGCCAACCTCCTGAGGGGCGCTGACGACCGCTACGACTTCTCTTTCAGGTCGGCCTTCTTCAAGTTCGCTGACTTCGGTGTGGCGATTATCGGAAAAACGAAAGGGTCTGGGAGCTGGCTCGGGGAGGATACGAAGGTCTTCTACGAAGGGGAAAGCCTCGTCGGGGCCGTTGTCCTCGGTAATGTAAAGAAAGCGTTCAGGCTCGAAAAAGCCATTAAAGAGGGACTGCCTATTGACTGAAGTGCAGATTTCGTCAAACCTTTGGTTTGGAAAATCGTTATATACTCCAAACCCGAAGATGCTAGTGCAGCACCGTTTGTTGGTGATATCGTATGGTAGTGGAAAGAAAAATGACCCGGAAGTTTCTGGAGGATGCCTTCGCCGGCGAGAGCATGGCCCACATGAAGTACCTGATTTTTGCCGAACAGGCAGAGAAAGAGGGATACCCCAACATAGCCAAGCTTTTCAGGACTATTGCCCACGCAGAGTTCATTCACGCGAAGAACCACTTCATAGCGCTTGGACACCTTGGAAAGACCCCCGAGAACCTGCAGGCGGGTATAGACGGCGAAACCTACGAGGTCGAGGAGATGTACCCGGTCTTTAAGAACACCGCCGAGTTCCAGGGGGAGAAGGACGCCATTAGGACGACGCACTACGCCCTGGAGGCCGAGAAGATACACGCCGAGCTGTACGCCAAGGCCAAGGAAAAGGCCGAGAGTGGGGAGGATATCGAGGTAAAGAAGGTCTACATCTGCCCGGTTTGCGGCTACACTGCAGTTGATGAAGCCCCCGAGTACTGCCCGGTATGCGGTGCCCCCAGGGACAAGTTCGTGGTCTTTGAGTAAATCTTTCGCTTTTCCATTTCTCAAGTTTGAGGCGCAAACCTTATAAGGGCGAACTAATAACATCAGGATGGTGAAAGAGATGGCGAAATGGAAGTGTATAGTCTGCGGCTACATCTACGATGAGGATGAGGGTGACGAAGAGAGTGGGATCGCCCCGGGAACCAAGTTTGAAGACCTTCCCGAGGACTGGGTCTGTCCGCTCTGCGGCGCTCCCAAGGACATGTTTGAAAAGATAGAGTGAGGTGGTTGAGATGCTTAGCGGAACCATAAAGAGTGGAGACTGGAAGGGGGAGAAGCACGTCCCCGTTATAGAGTACGAGAAGGAGGGCGACCTCGTTAAGGTCGAGGTCAGCGTTGGAAAGGAGATACCGCACCCGAACACCCCGGAGCACCACATAGCCTGGATTGAGCTCTACTTCCACCCCGAAGGAGAGAACTTCCCAATTCTCGTCGGCAGGGTTGCCTTCACGAACCACGGCGACCCGCTCATCGAGCCGAGGGCGGCATTCTTCTTCAGGACCGAGAAGAAGGGCAAGCTCTACGCGCTCAGCTACTGCAACATTCACGGCCTGTGGGAGAACGAGGTCATGTTGGAGTGATTTCCCCGCCCCAACCCCTCTTTTTTAGTGATTCGCCGCGAACCGGCCGGAAGGTTTATTTATGGTGACGTACTAAATTCTTTCGTTTGAACTGTTTAAGGTGCTGAGAAAGATGTCCGAGATGTGGTATAAAATCGTGATGAGCTCCACTGGGATGTTGATATTCTGCGGTATTTTCCTTGCTTGGATGATCCTGCGCAAGATTGAAAAACATCGGGGCAATGCGAGGAGTCCCTACCCCACCGTTATGCTACTCGGGGGACTTCTGACTTCCCTGGGATTTGCATGGGGGGTTCTCGGTAGCGGCGGGATGACGACTGCAGTGCTCTCTCTTATTCTGATCGGACCTGCGATGATTGGCTATGCACTCGCCAACGTTGGTGTCGAGGGGATAACCGGAAGGCTCATGATTCAAAGCGTCCTGACACTCTTGAGCCTCTTTCTGGCGGGGAACTACTCGACAGTTGCCGTTGATGTGGCCTACGCCGGCCCCTTCCTGGCTCTCCTTCTCCTAATGAACGCCCACATGATGATTGAGAGAGGAATCCAAAGACATCTACTAGTGCTCTCCTCATGGCTCATCGTCCTGTTCTCCTGGACCCGGTACGCTCTGAACGATACCTATGGGATACTAAAGGCCACGATAGTGCTGCCATACGTTGCCGCGGTGCTCCTCTGGGTCGGCGTTCTCACGGTGACATACTTCAAATTATCCTCAAACTATCCCACATTACACATAACCGCCCAGGAAGGCTTATAACCGGACACTTCAAACCCACCACTGGTGAGAAAAATGAAGGTTTACATGCCAGACAGAGAATGGCCGGAGCACTACAGGGAGGTTCTGGACGAGCTCGCCAAAATAACCGACCCCGTTACGGGAGGAGACATCCTAGATTCTGGCGTCGTTGCCGGCCTGGAAGTTGCGGACGACGCGTTGAAGGTGTGGCTCAACTTCGAGAGCCACGCGGAGTACAACATAACCGGTGAGAGCGCCATAGCCTACTCAAAGATAATCGGGGACATCATCGAGCGCTTCGCCCTCGTGAAGTTCCAGAACGTCTACGTCTACGACCTCAAGAACAACCCCGTTGGAGTGTTTGAGAACAAAAAGGGATACACTATCGAAGACATCAGCACCGAGAGGGTCTGAGATTTGGGCCTCTTTGACGTTTTTACGCGGAAACAGCCACTATCCGGGCCAAGGGAAGACCTGCCCTCTGACGTCAAAAATGTGGTTCGGATCCTACGGAAGGTGAAAGACCCAGAGACTGGGCTGGATATAGTGGATGAAGGACTTCTTTACGGCATCACGGTCGAGGGGCGGAGTGTCGAGCTGTTTCTTCTGATGGCCCGATCAACACCCGAGTGCCACTTCTGCCAGATGCTAGCTATAAACTTGCAGAACAAGATTCTAAGTGATATAGTTGAAGTCCTGAAGCAGGAAGGGTTTAATAAGATAAAGATTTACAATGAAATTGGTCTGCTGCTTGCGGAGGGATGAGTTATGGTTCGACAGGAAATTGATGAGGGGCTTCCCCTCGAGAAGGTCAAGGATTTCTCGCTTGAGGAGCTCCTCGGAATGGCCATCAAGGCGGAAGTCGGGGCGAGAAAGTTCTATGAGAGCCTCGCCGAGAGGATAGAGATCCAAGCCCTAAAGGACAAGATAGTGTGGCTCGCCGGGGAGGAGGGCAAGCACGAGGCGCTGCTCAGGAAGATGTACGAGTCAATGTTTCCCGGGAAGGAGGTTATCTATCCGGAGGAACACATAGGGCCCGAGCTCCAGCCTGTGGCGAGGGAGCTCCATGGTGCGGAGGATATCCTGGAGCTTATTCGCTGGGCCATTAGAGCGGAGGATATAGCGGCCAAATTCTACGCCGAAATCGAGAACCTTGTCGATACTGATGACAAAAAGAGGCTCATGCGCTACCTCAGCGACATGGAGAAGGGCCATTACTACACACTGAAGGCGGAGTACGAGCTCCTTCTCGACTGGGAGATGTACAGCGGAATGATGCACATCGGGCCGTAATTTGGTTTTTCATTTTTTTGAACAGGTCAACACAAAGAGAGATTAAGAAGCACATGGTACTACTCGGATCCTCTGGCTTACTCCTTATGCTTTGCTATCAGCTCCGCCAGAATCCTGTGGTGCTCCCGCTCGTTTTCGACAAGGGCCTCAGCGAGGCTCTTAAACAGAGGATGAGTCATCTTCTCTGCCATCTTCTGATAGGTCTCTATCATGTCCTTCTCGATGTCCAGATGCATCTCGGCGAAGCGCTTAACGAGAGCCCTCTGCTCCGGCGCGAGTTCGACGTCCGTGACCTCGGATATCGGCCCCTCGCCGGCGAGCTTCTCCAGCTCCTTCTGGGCATCGAGAATGGCCTTCATCAGGTGCTTGTGGATTATCGTGTCGACGGCTATCCTGCCAACGACTTCCTCGACCTTCGTGTACCTCAGACCCTGCCCCCGTATGAGGCCGAGACCATCGGTGTAGCTCGCGGCGGCCTTCTTCTCGGTCTCATAGGCCCTCTTAACAAGTGGTTCACTCATGCACATCACCAGAACTATATGAACATCGAACCTTAATAACGTTTTTTATTGAGCGTAACAGTGCATCAACATACTGTTTAGTGCACGAGAGTCGAAGGGAAGCGACAGAAAAGAGGAAGGAAAAGGTCACAGTTCGACCTTTATGCCGGTCTCTTCCTCAACCTCCTCAAAGCCTTCCTTCATGTACTTCACGAGCTCCTCATCGACTTCAAGAAGCGCCGCCAGAAACTCCCCAACGTGCTCCTTCTCCTCGTTGGCAACGTCGTAGAAGATGTGCTTTATCCTCTCGTCCTCTATAAGCTCGGCCAGCTGTTCATAGAAGCTTATGGCATCGAGCTCGGCCTCGATGGCCCAGCGGAGCGCCTGGGCAATTTCCCTCTTTGAGAGGGGCTTCTCCCGGTTCACCAAAAATGGCTTTTCAGCAAGCATGTTATCACCTCAATCAACCTCAAGGCTGAAGTCCTGGTAGTTCATCCAGATGCCGGTCTTCATCACCGAGTCGTACTGGGCCTTGAGCAGCTCGTAGTGGCCCTTCTCAACTTTTGCCAGCTCCTCAAACACGCGCTTGACGTCCTCGTGTTTTGCTTCCCTTGCGGCCTTTTCGTAGAACTCCCACGTCTTCTTTTCCTGCTCCATCCCTATCTTCACGGCGTCCACTTCACTCAGCTTTCTTTCGTCTGCTCTCACGAGGAGGTTCTCAAGGGCGGCCCTGTCAACCGCGGGGAGTTCGCACTCCTCTATGAGCTTCTCGACGAACTTTTCCTCGAATAGCTCCCAGTGGCCCGCTTCCTCGTTTGCCAGAAACAGAAACATCTTCCTGGCCCTCTCATCGCCGGCCTTTTTTGCGAGCCTTATGTAAAACTTCAACCCGGCCTTCTCAACTTCAAGGGCCAAGGCCAGAGCCTCGAGTTCGTTCATGCTATCACCAAAACATTTTAGGTCTCCAATCCTAATAACCTTATGGTGGACAGGTATGATGATTGGGAAGGCTGACAATCCATTGGGTCTTAAAGGGGAACTCGTTCACTTCGTCTTCAGGGTTTACCAGGAGACTGGAGGCGCATACCCGGCGCTGGAGTGGGTGGAGAACAAGCCCTCAACTGACGATTTTGAGGGCTTCAGAAGGGTTTACGAACCGTTCCTTGAGTTCCGCCTCGGAAAGGAGTTCGATGAGCTCTACGTTCTAAGGGACGATGAAGGAAAAATAGCCGGAACGGTTGCCCTCGTCTACAACCTCGAAGGCAAGGACGTCTGGTGGGTGCCGGAGGAGATAAAGGGGGAGAAAACCGGGCTCATCGAGTTCTTCATGGTCGATCCGGCGTACAAGGGCAGGGGCTACGGCTCCCGGCTGCTGGAGTTTGCGATCCAACGCCTCAAGGAGCTCGGCAGGGAAGCGTACGTGATAACCTTCCCGGAGCTTGAGGCATATTCATACTATATGCGAAAAGGCTTCGTCAAGGTGATGGACTACAGGGAGTTCGTGGTGCTCAAGAAGGCGTGAGCCGCCAGAGCCAATTTCCCTCAGCAGGCTCACTAAGCCGGGCTTCGTTCCGCCAAAGGCTAAATCCAAAAGAAATTGAAAAGAGTCAGAAGTTGAAGTTTATATCCTTCATCAGCTGGTCGTAGAACTCCTCGTGGTAGATGTCGGGGTAGCGCATTATGTAGTTGTACTGCTTCTTCAGAATGTTGTAGTGGTTGCGCTCCATATCTGCAAGTATCTCGAGGACGAGGCGCGTGTTTTCGGTGGCGGCGTAGCCGGCTAACTCGTGGTAGAGCTTCTCGCTGACCAGTTCGGCCTGCATGGCCACCTCGTAGACCTCATCGATCGTGAAGTCCGGCCTCTGAACGAGCTCCGCCAGCTTCTCCGCTATGACCTTGAACTCGCCCATCACCCCTATCTCAATCTTCTTCGGCTCGGTCCTGCCGCCGATGAACTTCTCGGCCATCTTCTCTATTATCTCGCGGTGCTTGTCCTCCTCCTTCGCGAGGAAAAGAAGTTCATCGCGTATTATGCCGCTATTGCTGAGAGAAGCGAGCTTCTCGTAGGCCTCCTTGGCCCTTATCTCCGCATTCATGGCAATCTCAAAAACTTCCCTGTCGGTTATCTCCATCAAGAATCACCACTACATTATAGTCTGAAGAGACTATTAATCTTTTGGCTATCTGACCTCCTCCCCACCCCGAAGGGCGAGGGTTCCAACGAACTAACCCCTATCCAATTGGCGGGGAGGTTTGAGGGGTCTCCCCTACTACCGTTACCGGATTTGGGCCATACGACCCCTCTGGGGCGGTCTTACCCCAGTTACCCCTCCTCTGAGCGTAAAGACCGCCCAAGTTCGGGGTTATCGCTTTCACAACCTTCTTTAAAATGTTGAAAGCTCCAACCAAGTCGGCATTCATAACAACGCCCACCCTGCGGCACTCAAACAAACCCCTAAAGATTCTACCATTAACGTGGCGTTGGCCACAGAGAGGGCACGTTTGAGAAGTGAAAGCCTCATCAACAACCTCAACCTTAATACCATACTCCTCGGCAACTTCTTTGAGACGTTTGATAACGTAATTGAAACGCCAGACGCGGGAGAGAATGAAGTTTTGTCTTTTGCCCTTATCAGAGTTCCTTGCTATCCCCTTCGGGTAACCGACGACAATCCTCGAAACACCCAACTCGTAGAGTTTCCGGATAGTTTGCCTCATGGCGGTGTTAATGTAGTGTTTTGCTTGCAATTTAGCCTTCTCATGCATTCTTTTAAGCTTCCTACTCGTCTCGTAACCGGATTTATTGAGTCTTGACTGATAATCCGCAATTCTCTTTCGCCAGTAAAAGGCTATTGACTTCAAAGGTCGTCCATTAACGAGGAAGCTTTCCCCGTTCTCGACATAAACGGCCATTAAATTGTTCACTCCAAGGTCAATCCCCGCTGAAAGGTTTCCTTTTGGAGTTTTTGGGAGTTTAACCCATTCTTCACCCTCAAGTTTTTCCTCTACTGTAAAGCTCAAGTGAGCATACCATTTTCGCTTAACGTCATCGTAAGTTATCTCTAACCGACCCTGTTTGCCTTTGAGATGAATCCTCCCTTTAAATTGAATTTCGAGTTTCCCGAATTTTCCGAGTCTTCTCAGCTCCAGAACGTTTCCTTTGACTTTGTATTGGTCGTTCCTGAGGGGAATAATGAAGAGTTTTCTGTTGTTTTTCTCCCTGGTGAATTTCGTTGGTTTCGGCTTGAACCATTCGGGCAAATCACCCTTCTTTTTCTTTTTGTTAAGCGTGAAGAATGAACGCCACGCTTCGGTGTTCTTTCTGGCTAACTGTTGGACTGTTGAGCCGCCAATCCAGTTTTTGAACTCGTGATAAGCTTCTCTTTCAGTCGTTGAGAAGTCTATTTTGCCGAATTCCCTGAACTGTTTTAAGCGTTGGTAGTTGAGCTTGTTCCAGATTATTGCTGTGGCGTAAGCTAACTCGGAGAGGATTTTCTCCTGCTCCTTTGAGGGTTGGAGCTTTACCGTTACCGAACGCTTCATTTCAGAGTATGGTATTGTTCTTAAGCTTTAAAATAGTTTGCTTTCCCGCTTGAGAGTTAAATTGTCAAACACCTAGCTCACCCTAAAGGGCAAGGATTGGAGAAGAAAAATGTCAAATATTTCAATGCAAAAATTGGCACCACCTTCTGTCGCCGGCATAATGACAGGTATTTCATGAAAAGTTGATTGAATGACAACAAATCGAGGGATAATATTTTAAACCCCTTCAACCTACGGGGGGCACCAATGGAGGGAAAGAAGATGTCCCAGAAAAAGGCGACGGTTGGAACATATTTCAAGGAGCCAAATGTGAGGTGCCTTAGCGTACCGGCCCTTCTGGTGAGCTACTGCCATCATTGACTCTTCTGGAACTTCGTTAGACCCGGATAGTTCTGACACTGTTGATCTTGTGAATAAAACTCGGGAGGGGTTAGTGTGAGAAAGGGTTTGCTGGCCGAGTCAGAGAAGCTATCTGAGATTGGAAAGTACCTGAGGAGAACCTTCGAGCTGTGGGGCTACCGCGAGGTTTTCCTCCCTGCTATTGAGGAGTACAGCGAGAATCTGAGGAAGGGAACCAAGTTCGCGTACAACAACGAGTTCTACGTTATAAAACCCGACATAACGTCGCAGATACTTGAAAACATCAAAGAGCCGCCGGAGAAGCTCAAGCTCTACTACATCAGAGAGGTTCTTGACGGGGGAGTCCGGGGACAGTGGCAGGCCGGAGCGGAGTACATAGGCGGGGACGTTACGAAAATGGCCGCGGAAGTGCTCCTCACGGTCATAACCGCCCTCGAAGCCATTGGAATAGAGGAGTTCTACATAGACATCGGAAGCCTAAAGGTCTGGGAGAAGGCCACCGAGGAGGTAGAGGAGTTCCGGGCGGAAATCTACAGGGCACTTGTGAGGAGGAATTTTGAGATAATAGAGCGTCTCCCAATAGGCAATGAGAAAAAGGAGGAACTGTGGGGGCTTTTCAACTTCTGGGGAAAGGAGAGCGGTTATCAGAAGCTTGACAGAATAGTCGAGGCGGTCAACGACGAGCGGCTGTTCATTGACTTCGGCACCGTCAGGCCTCTCCCATACTACCGCGACATACTCTTCGAGGTCTACTCGCCCGAGCTTGGGAAACCCCTCGGCGGCGGTGGGGAGTACACTTTCAAGGGAAGGCCCGCCTTCGGCTTTGCCTTTGATATGGGAGCACTCTCGAAGCTCTTCAGGAAAAAAGGTGACAGGAACCGGAAAAAGCTGAGCGGAGAACCCAGAGAAGTCTTTGCCGAGGCCAAAAGGCTTGTGAGAATGGGCATTCCGGTGGAGGTGGAGTGAATGAAGCGTTCCAACGGCTCTCCAATAAGGTTCGTCCTCCCCAAGGGAAGGCTCCTCCAAGGCTCACTGGAAGTCCTAAGGAGGGCCGGAATCGAGTTAAGGCCTCCCGCGGAGAGGAGGCTCATCGAGAGGGTCGGTAATTACGAGGTTCTCCTGGCGAGGGCGTTCGACGTTCCGGTTTATGTCGAGTACGGAATCGATGTCGGCATATCGGGGAGCGATGTGGTGGAGGAGCGCGGAAGCGACGTCCTAATACCCCTTGAACTGCCCTTCGGGAAGTGCAGGCTAAGCCTGGCCATGCCGGCCGGGAAGGTCGTTGGGCCTGAAGAGATGGACGGCTACAGAATAGCCACCAAATACCCGAAGATAACGAGGCGCTTCTTCGAGAGCCTTAACGTCGAGGTGGACGTCCTGAAGCTCCACGGGAGCATCGAGCTGGCGCCGAAGATAGGGATAGCCGACGCGATAGTGGACATCGTCGAGACCGGGAACACACTCCGCGCCAACGGGCTCGTCGAGGTGGAGAAGATAATGGACGTCTCTGCTCTGCTCCTCGTGAATAGAATAGCCCAGAAAACGAAGTTTGAGGAGATAAACGAACTCGTCTTCGCAATAAAGGAGGTGATTAGGAATGGATTTTGACCTTGAGAGCTACGTCGCTGGAATGCTGAAGGACATCCGCGAGAGGGGTATCGAAGCCGTCAGGGAGTATTCGAAGAAGTTCGACAACTACGACGGCCCGTTCCGCGTGACCGAAGAGGAGTTTGAAGAGGCCGTGGAGAGGATACCCGAAAAAGACCGGGAGATAATCGTCCGTACCGTTGAGCGCCTGTGGGAGTACCACGAGAGGCAGATGGAAAGGGAGAGGCTGTTCCTCAAGAACGGCTCCCTCTACGGCCTGATATACCGCCCGATAAGGAGGATAGGAATCTACGTCCCCGGCGGAAAGCCGCTCCCATCGACGCTGATGATGGTGGCCGTGCCGGCGAAGATAGCGGGCGTCAAGGAGATAGCAGTGACGATTCCGCCGAAGGAGGGCAAAGTGAACCCCTACGTACTCTACGTGGCGGAACTGCTCGGCATCGATGAGGTCTACAAGCTCGGCGGCGTTCAGGCGATAGGGGCGATGGCCTACGGCGTGGGCATGGAGAAGGTGGACAAGATATTCGGCCCCGGGAACAAGTTCGTCAACGAGGCCAAGAGGCAGGTCTTTGGGGTCGTTGGAATAGACAGCCTCGCCGGACCGTCGGAGATAGCGGTGATAGCGGACAAGACGGCGGAGAAAGACTACGTTTTGGCTGACCTTCTCAGCCAGCTTGAGCACGGGAAGGACAGCAAGGCATGGCTTCTCACGACCTCCAAGGAGCTCGCCGATTACTGCTCCAGGGACGGAATAGAGGTCGTCCTCTGCGAGAGCCTTGAGGAGTGTGCCGAAAAGGCCAACGAGATAGCGCCGGAGCACCTTGAGATAATCACTGAGAGACCGATGGAGCTCGTTGACCTCATCGAGAACGCTGGCGCAATTTACCTCGGCCCCTACACACCGGTTCCAGCGGCGGATTACTTCCTCGGCGTCAACCACGTCCTCCCGACGGGTGGAGCGGCAAAGTTCAGCGGTGTCCTGACGGTGAGAGACTTCCTCAAGCCGATAAGCATCGCCCAGGTGAGCAGGGAGGAGTTCCTCGCCGAGAGGGAGCTGGGGCTGAGGCTGGCCGAGATAGAGGGAATGGTCTTCCACAGGAGGAGCATGGAGGTGAGGAAATGAACCGGAAAACGAGGGAAACGGACGTAACGGTGGAGCTCGACGCGGCCGGAGGGATAAGGACGGGCGACAAAGTCCTCGATCACCTCCTCACCGCCCTCTTTTTTTACATGGGGCGGGGGGCGAAGGTAGAGGCCACCTACGACCTCAGACACCACCTGTGGGAGGACGTCGGCATAACACTCGGCGAGGAGCTGCGCTCAAAGCTCTCAGAGAAGTTCGCCCGCTTCGGAGACGCCGTGATGCCCATGGACGATGCTCTGGTGCTGGTCGCTGTTGACATCTCGGGGAGACCCTACGCGAGCGTTGAGCTTTCCTTCGAGGAAGGTGAGGAGGGTTTTGAGGCCTCCCTCGTTAGAGAGTTCCTCTGGGGGCTGGCGCGTTCGCTCAGAGCCACGATCCACGTGAAAACGCTCAGCGGGGTCAACGCACACCATGTGGTTGAAGCGGCCTTTAAAGGCCTCGGCGTGGCTCTCGGGAGGGCAATCCGGGAGAGCAGAAAGGTAGAGAGCACGAAGGGACTGCTGGAGGTGTGAGGGTGATAGCGATAGTTGACCTCGGAATAGGAAACCTCGCCAACGTGAGGAAGGCTTTGGGGGGAGTCATCACGAGCGACCCCTACGAGATTGAGAGGGCTGAGAAGCTCGTCCTCCCCGGTGTGGGAAACTTTGGAGCCGTCATGGAGAGACTCGAACCGCTGAGGGGGGTTATACTCGACGCCATAAACGACGGGAAGCCATTCTTAGGAATATGCCTCGGCCTCCAGCTCCTCTTCGAAGGGAGCGAGGAGAGCCCCGGAGAGCCCGGCCTTGGGGTTTTCAGGGGAGAGGTGGTCAAGTTTCAGGGAGTCAGAACCCCGCACATCGGCTGGAACCAGCTGTGGAAGAGGAAGGAATGCCCGCTCTTCGAGGGCATAAGAGACGGAGCGTACTTCTACTTCGTTCACTCCTACTACGCAGTCCCTAAAGAGGATATCGTTGCCGGTGTTACCGACTACGAGTCGAAGGGAAGGAGGGTAGTCTTCACCTCAGCTGTCTGCAGGGAGAATGTCTACGCCGTACAGTTTCACCCGGAAAAGAGCGGAAGGAACGGGCTGACCGTCATGAAGAACTTCAGGAGGCTTTAAGATGGAGGTTTATCCGGCCATAGACCTCATGGGCGGAAAAGCGGTGAGGCTCTACAAGGGGAGGAAAGAGGACGTTAAAGTCTACGGTGAGCCGTTAAGGATAGCGGAGCGCTTCGCCGAGTTAGTTGACAAAATCCACATCGTTGATTTAGACGGGGCTTTCGAGGGCTTCCCGAGGAACCTCAGTATAGTTAAAGCGATAATCGAGGAGACCGGTTTGAGTGTCCAGCTCGGTGGAGGCTTCAGAAGCTACGAGGCGATAGCGAGAGCCTACGAAATCGGCGTCGAGAACGTCATAATAGGCACGAAGGCATTCGACTTAGACTTCCTTGAGAGAGCAACGAACGATTTCGACGGAATAACTGTGAGCCTCGACTCAAGGGGCGGAAGGGTCGCCGTGAGGGGCTGGCTTGAGAGTGGAATAGAAGTCAAAGAAGCCTACGAACTGCTGAGGAACTACGTGGGCAGGTTCGTTTACACCTCCGTCGAGAGGGATGGAACGCTGACGGGCATAGAGGAAATCGAGCGCTTCTGGGAAAGAGAGGAGTTCATCTACGCAGGGGGAGTTTCGAGCGCCGATGACCTGAGGAGGCTCGCCGAAATAGGATTTTCGGGTGCCATAGTTGGAAAAGCCCTGTACGAAGGCCGCGTCACCCTTGAAGAGCTTCGGGAGGTGGCGGAATGCTCGCGAAGAGGATAATCGCGGCGCTGGACATAAAGGCCGGCCGCGTCGTCAAGGGAATACGATTCAAAAACATAAGGGACGCCGGCGACCCCGTCGAGCTGGCGAAACGCTACGAGAGCGAGGGGATAGACGAGATAGTCTTCCTCGACATAACGGCATCCTACGAGAAGAGGGGAATCCTCCTCGACCTCGTTGAGAGAATCGCGGGAGAGATATACGTCCCCTTCACGGTAGGAGGGGGCATAAGGACGGTTGAAGAGGCGAGGGAGATAATCAAGCGCGGTGCCGACAAGGTGTTCATCAACACCGCCGCCGTTGAGAGGCCTGAGCTGGTGAGGGAGATAGCAGAAATCGTCGGAACTGCCAACCTCGTGGTGGCCATCGATGCCAAGTGGAACGGCTCCTTCTGGGAGGTCTACACCCACGGGGGAAGGAAGGCGAGGGGAATCGATGCGGTCGAGTGGGCGAAAAAGGTGGAGGAGCTCGGCGCTGGCGAGATACTGCTCACGAGCATGGACACCGACGGGACGAAAGAGGGCTTCGATATACCCCTGACGAAGGCCGTTGCGGAGGCGGTGGATATTCCGGTCATAGCCTCCGGTGGAGCTGGTAAGCCGGAGCACTTCTACGAGGCATTCAATGCAGGAGCGGAAGGGGCGCTGGCCGCTTCAATCTTCCACTACGGGGAATACACCGTCGGCGAGCTGAAGAGATTCTTAGCGGAGAGGGGAATCCCCGTGAGGCTGGACTACTGAGGTGGTAGCATGGAGGAGCTAATCGAGAAGGTTGACTGGGAGAGGAACGGTGGAATAGTCCCGGTTGTCGTTCAGGACACCGAGGGAGAGGTTCTAACCCTCGCATACATGGACATGGAGGCTTTGAAGAGAACCCTTGAGACCGGCTACGCCCACTACTACTCCCGCTCCCAGGGAAGGGTCAGGATGAAGGGTGAGGTGAGCGGTAACGTTCAGAGGGTGAGGGAGATAAAGGTGGACTGCGACAGCGACGCGCTGCTCCTCATAGTCGAGCAGAAAGGTGCAGCCTGCCACACTGGGAACTACTCCTGCTTTTACAGGAAGCTCGGCGAGCCGGAGAGAGTCCTGCCGATGGACTACTCACTTACAATACTTCGGGAGCTTGAGGAGCTGATAAGGGCGCGGAAGGAGAAACCCGTTGAGGGTTCCTACACCTCAAGGCTGTTCCAGGAGGGAAGGGAGAGGATATACAAGAAGTTCGGCGAAGAAGCCGTCGAGGTTCTCGTGGCTGAGACAAGGGAGGGCCTGATATACGAGACCGCTGACATGCTCTACCACCTGCTCGTTCTGCTCGCGTACAACGACGTTTCCCTCGGCGAGGTAATGGCCGAGCTGAGGAGGCGGAGGGGATGAAGATTAGGGAACTCGTTAAGTCGTTCGAACCGTACCGCGTCACCGAAGGAGGCCACCCGATAAGGCTCGACAAGAACGAGAGCCCCTACGACCTGCCCGGCTGGGTGAAGGAGGAAATATTCGAGGAGCTGAGGGAGCTGAGCTTCAACCGCTATCCCCACATAACCTCCATGCCCATGAGGAAAGCCATAGCCAGGTTCTACGGCATCTCCCCGGAGAACGTTGCCGTCGGGAACGGTGGGGACGAGCTGATAAGCTACCTGGTCTGGCTCTTCGAGGGGGACTACATAGTCACAACGCCACCGTCCTTCGGCATGTACGGCTTCTACGCGAAGCTGAACGAGATTCCGGTCGTTGAAGTGCCCCTGAAGGAGGACTTCACGATAGACGGCGATGCCATAGCGGAGAAGTCCAAAAACGCGAGGGCGGTCTTCATAGCATCGCCCAACAACCCCACAGGAAACCTTCAGCCGGAGGAGGAGATAATCAAGGTCCTCGATACGGGAGCGGTGGTGGTTCTCGACGAGGCCTATGCGGAGTTTGCGGGAAAGAGCCTCTGGAGGCTCATCGAGGAGTATCCAAACCTCATAGTGCTGAGAACTTTCTCCAAGGCCTTTAGCCTGGCGGGGGTCAGAACGGGCTACATCCTGGCGAACGAGGAGGTTGTCGATGCGCTCTACCGGGTGAAGTCGCCGTTCAGCGTCGGAATAATGACCATGGCCGCTGTGAAGGTTGTGCTCAGGCACTACGACCTCGTGGAGAGGCGCGTGGCGAAGATAATCGAGGAGCGGGAGAGGATAAGGAAGGCCTTCCGGGAGTTCACCTACCCGAGCGACGCAAACTTCCTTCTGATGAGGCTGAACGCCTACGAGTTTCTCTTAGAGAAGGGCATAGTGGTTAGAAAGCTCTCGGGAAGACTCAACGGCCACATACGGGTTACCGTTGGGAGGAAGTGGGAGAACCGGAAGCTGATAGAGGCGCTCAGGGAATACCTGGAGGTGGAAGGATGTGGATAGTGTTCGACGTTGACGGGGTTCTCATAGATGTGAGGGAGAGCTACGACACGGCCACCAAGCTCACGGTAGAATACTTCCTCAGGTCCTTTGGAGTGGAGAGGGAGATAAAGCCCGAGTGGGTCAGGGAGCTCAGAAGAAAGGGCTCCTTCGGGGACGATTTCAAGGTCAGCGAGGCGCTGATACTCTTTGCACTCTCGGGAAAGGCGGAGGAACTCATCGCAGAGTTTCCAGAAGGGGGAACCATAGAGTGGGTTCGCGAGAAGTTCGGCTTCCAGGTCTTCAGTGGGAGCATTGAGAGGGTCTTCAACACGTTCTACCTCGGTAGGGAATACCCAGAAAGGCTCTTTGACTTCCCAGGGCTGTGGAAAAAAGAGCACCCCATCGTGAGAAGGGAACTCCTAGAAAGGGCATCGGAGCGCTTCAAGCTGGGGGTCGTCACCGGGAGGAGTGCCCTGGAGATGGGGCTCGCGGAGAGGATAATCGGGTTCAAATTCGAAAACGCCGTCACGAGGGAGCTTTACCTAAAGCCAGACCCGAGGGCACTGTGGGAGCTCATAAAGGGGGAACCTGGCTTCTACATCGGCGACACGATCAACGACGGCCTCTTCGTCGAGAACTACCGGAAGAGGTACGGAAAAGAATTTGACTTTGTCATGGTGGGGCGGGATGTAAAGGACGTCAACCAGTTCCTAGAGGAACTGCTGGAGGGGGAACAAACTTAAAAACCCCTCCGAAAAGCTCCAACCATGCTCTACCTGGAAATCCTTGGAAACCTTCCGGAGATGGCAAGGGACGAAGTGAAAGCCATGCTGGAGCTGGCAGGGGGGGAGATAACCGATCAGGACTACCTGTTCCTAAAGCTCGACGCCGATGAGAAAACCTTCCCCTACCTCAACCGGCTCGGCCTTTCCCACGAATATGGAGAGCTCATCCTGGAGGCGGAGTCCATAGAAGAGCTCCTCCAGAAGGCTGAAGAGGTGGACTGGCCGATTAAGGGCACGTTTAAGGTTGACACAGAAACCATGGCCAACTGCAGGCATGACGTTCTCGACCTGCCCAGGAAGCTCGGCGCGGTCATACACGCGCAGGGGTTCAAGGTGAACCTTTCGAAGCCGGACACCTTCGTCCGGGTTTACTGCGGCGAGAGGCTCTACGCCGGAATAAGGCTCCGCTTTTTCGACCCCAAGGACTTTGAGGGCAGAAAGGCCCACCACAGGCCGTTTTTCAGGCCGATTTCCCTCCACCCGAGGGTCTCCCGCGCGCTGGTGAACCTCACGAAGGCTAAGAGAGAGCTCCTCGACCCCATGATGGGCGCCGGCGGAATCCTCATGGAGGCCGGACTGCTCGGCCTTAGGGTCTACGGCGTGGACATACGGCCGGAGATGGTCGAGGGGGCCGAGATGAACCTCAGGCATTACGGGGTAAGGGATTACGAACTCAGACTCGGCGACGCCACGAAGCTAGAGGAGCTGTTCCCGGAAAAGAGGTTCGAGGCCGTTGCTACCGATCCACCCTACGGAACCTCGGCGACGCTCGCGGGCAGGAAACGGGACGAACTGTACAGGAAGGTGCTGGAGAGCATCTACGGCGTCCTAGAAGAGGGTGGAAGGCTGGCGATAGCTTTTCCAGCGAGCTTTGATGGGGAAGCGGAGGCCGAGAAGGTCGGCTTCAAAATGGTCGGAAAGTACTACCAGCGCGTGCACAAGAGCCTGGAGAGGTATTTCTACGTGTTTGAGAAGTGACATCCGCAAGGTGTTCTTGGTCAACAAAAATCTTTTTTACGATTAACATCGTTTTAAAAAGATGGGGGAGGATTATGGAGACCGCAGGAGAAGATGTATTGTTCGAGTACATCAAAGACATCAAACCTGGGGAGGACATTCTAATCGAATACACCTCCAAGGAGCCGGTTCATATACTCCTGCACCTCATTCTGAGGTGTCTGCGAAAGAACGGACTTCCCGTTATCATAGTGGATGAACTGGATCAGCTCCACGTTTTCAGAACCCACATGAAACTGGCAGGCATCGATACTGAGCTCATCGACACGGCCAACGTCATAAAAATCGGCGGTTTGCTCAAGACCGGAAACGTCCTCGGCAAAGTTGACCTGAGTAAGGAGCTCCCAATAAGGAAAAAGCACTATGAAGAGGCTCTAAAGAAGATAAACGCGGACTACACAGTCAGGATCGTGCTCGGCTTTGATAAGGTTCTGGCGATGCACGAGGAGGAGAGGAGAGACTTGGAATCCCTTTTTGGCCGTATGATCAGGCCGTACCTGGGCGATGAGGGCAGGGCAACGATCTACTTCATAAACACCGAGCTTTTCAGCGAGAGAACTCTCAAGGAGTTCCGGGAGCACGCCAGCAGGGTCTTCAAGGTGAGGTTAGATGGCGACAGGATCGAGCTCAAAATCATAATGTCCCTTTCTCTCTCGGAATACGGGAAAAAGATAGAAATCAGGGTCAGAAACACATAACCATTCAATCCTCAAGCCAAATCTCCAGTCTCTGCTTTCCTTTTCCCAGGCTGGAGCGCTTGAACTTCTTCAGGTGCCCTATCTCCTTTATGTCCCTCACGTGGGTTCCGCCGCAGGGGATGACCTCGAAGTCTCTTATCTGGGTGTAGCGGGTCTCTCCTTCCCACCATATCTTCATCTCGCCGCCCTCGTCAACGAGCCTGTTGAAGGTCTCTATAATCTGCTCCTTCCACTGGTTCACGTTCTCCGGGTAGGTTATGTCGTAGCGGCCCTTCTGGACGCTCATGCCGCTGCCGTAGAGCTCCCACTCGCCAGGGAGAACCTCGTTCAGCACGTGCTCCATGAGGTGCATCGCGCTGTGAATCCTCATGAGCTTGTAGCGGTAGTCCCAGTCGATTTTAAGCTCGACCTCGTCTCCGGGCCTGAATTTCTCGGGCTCGGCAACCACATGCCAGACGTTGCCGGCATCGTCCTTGTAGACATCGAGAACCTCAACGCCATTTATCGTCCCCCTGTCGTGGGGCTGGCCGCCGCCGGTCGGATAAAACACCGTCTGATCAAGAAGAAGGGCACCCTCTTTTACCTCAAGAACCTTCGCCTTCGCTTCCCTCAGGTAGGCATCCTCGTAGTAGAGCTTGCGCGTCATCCTGACCACCAACCAAAATTGGAGCGCTCCCTTAAATGGGTATCGAAACGTGGAAGAAAGAAGAAAGAAGCTCAGCGCTTCTTCCAGAAGGCCACCGCCAGGGCCACGATAAGCACCGCAACGATGACCGCGGCCATCTTCTGTGTGTCGCTCATTCCTCCGTTGGTCCCCTCTGCCGGCAGGGTGTACCTGACCGTTGCGCTGGTGCGGTTGGCGAGGAGGGTCTTCACGTCCTCCGGCTGGGCGCCGTAGCGGATGTAAACGTTGGAGACTATCTCCAGGGTGTTCCCCCTGCGGACAACGGTCATGGTAAAGCGGTTGCCCTTGACCTCGGTGCTGATGTTGTCGGGCACCTCGATGAACTCCCCGCCGCCGGTCAGGTTGAGGGTGAGGTGCAGGGTGTTGTTTACCTCGTACTCGCTCCTGTCCTGGATGGCATTGGCCATTCCCATCGTTGGGTCAAAGGTGTAGACGTATGATCCGTTCTCGTACTTCGTGAAGTTCCTGAGCGTGTACTCGGCGTCGATGACGAGGGGCGCGGTGGTCTCGTTGAGTCCGAGAATGGTGACCCTGCCCCCGTCTACTATGGCACCCTGGTAACCGAGCGCAAGGGAGTACGTTCTGAGTATGTACTCCGTAACGTTCTGAACCCCGTACGACACTATCTCGACCTTTCTGGCGATGACGTCCCTGAGGGGCTCCACGTATTCGTCCTTCATGTGCAGCCTGACGGTGCCGTTGGAGTACACGTCAATGGTAACGTACTCGTTGGTTACGCTCTTCTCGTAGTGCTCGACTCCCTCGTAGGGGGTCTTGTAGCGGATGTAGTAGTCCCCGTAGTCCCCGAAGAGAGACTTAAAACCATCGGGGGTCAGCCAGGGCTCAAGGTATATGCGGGAGCGAACGATGACAGTATCACCCTCCGCACTCGACTCGACCGCGAACCTGCTCTGGTTGTACTGCTTAACGAAGGGTTTGGGGTAGCTCAGGAGCGTCGCGTTGGGTGGAAGGACAACTATGAACGTGTTGTTAGCCTCGATTCCAAAGGGGAACCCCGTATCGGGGACCATCATGGAGCCGTATCCCCTGGTCGGGTCGATCCGGAGCTCCCAGTAGTGATCATATGAGTAGTACCTGGCGTAGTCGAGGGCTATCGCATTGAAGACGAGGGTTATGTTGTTGCCCTCTTCTATGCCGTAGGACTTCATGCTCTCGTTCACCAGCTTTACACCGGCCTGGGCGAGTCCCTGGATGTACCTGGCGAGCTGCTCCTGCTCGAACTTCTCTATAGCCTCCTCCATTGTCATGTTGCCGTTCTGGGTCTCGTTGAGAATCTTCTCTATCTGCTTCTCGATCTCCTCCTTCGGTCCCAGCCAGACGCTCGTCATGGTGATGTTGGCGCTGCCGTTGGGCAGAACGATTATCTTGAACGTGAAGTCCTGCTTGTAGACCACGGGGGCCGTATCCCCTGCAAGCCCGAAGTTCGGGCCAACGAGAGACGTCAGAAGAATCGCCGCAAAAATAACTGCAAAGACTCTTTTCATTACACACTACCTCCATTCAATCTGTGCCGGTAGTTAGCGCCACGTTGAAGTATTTAACTTTATCCCATCGCCTGATCGGCCAGAAGAAACTTGAAAGAGAAAAGGAGAGCTGCTCACTCCGCCCACTTCGACTCGTCCAGCTCTCCCTCTGTCTTGGCCACGATCGTCGTTCCCGCGAGGTCGCCGGTGACGTTCACCATCGTCCTGCCCATATCGAGGATGGCGTCGATTCCGAGTATCATGGCGTAGGCCAGGGCAACCGGACTTCCGGCCGTGAGGTCGAGACCGACGCTCTGGAGAACCATGGCGAGCATTATCGCCCCAGCACCGGGAACTCCGGCCGTTCCTATCGAGGCCAGAACCGCCGTGAGGACGACCACGAGCTGCTGGCTCAGGGAGAGTGGCTGACCGATGGCGTATGCGACGAACAGGACTGTAACCCCCTGGTAGAGTGCGGTTCCGTCCATGTTTATCGTCGCACCGAGGGGCAGCGTGAAGGAGAATATTCCCCTGTCGATGCCCATCCCCTCCTCCGCAACGCGCATCGTAACCGGCAGCGTTCCGCTGGAGCTCCTCGTGACGAAGGCCGTCAGCATGGCGTCCTTTGCCCTTTTGAGGAACTTCACCGGGTCGATACCAAAGATTTTGAGCAGGACGGCATAAACAAGCAGTATCTGAAGGACCAAACCGACGTAAACGGCCAGAACGACCGTTGTCAGCGGTCCGATGACCTTCGTGCCCTGGATTGCCATGACGTAGGCTATGAGTGCGAAGACGCCTATCGGTGCGTACTGCATGACCCCTCCGACTATGAGGTACATCGCCTCAGCAAGGCCGTCAAAGGCCCTGAGAAGTGTCGTTCCAGCGGTCCTAAGCCTCTCGTCCTCCCTGTTGGTGAGGTACGTGAGGGCTATCCCAAGGACTATTGCAAAGAATATCGTCTGAAGAACCGCACCGCTGGAGAGCGACTCAAATGGGTTCGTCGGCACTATGTTCAGGAGAGTGTTAACCAGGGACGGCGGCTGGGCCTCGATGGCCTTGCCGGCACCGGTTCCAAGGTCAACCCCCCTCCCCACGCGGAAGAGGTTGCCCATGAGCAGGCCGAAGAACACCGCAAACGCTGAGGTAAACAGGTAGTAAACGACGATCTTAACGCCCACACGGCCCAACCTGGCGGGGCTGATGCTTGATGCACCCACCACAAGGGACGCGAGGACTATTGGCATGACGAGCATCTTCAGAAGCCTGACGAAGAGGTCGCCGAAGGGCTTTACGTATGTCTCAACGGCGTCCTGCCAGCCGAAGTGAGCCGCTACCAGGCCAAACACTGCGCCCAGAATGAGGCCCCAGAGTATCTTCCAGAGAACCGGGTAGTCCAGATACCTCCTCAGAAGTCCCTTTCCCACTGTTCCACCCCCTTATTAAGCTGACTAATTGCCAGCGGAATCAATAAGTAGATGATGATATATTAATGTTATCCGTTAAATATTGACAGAATGACAAAGAACTTAGAAGAACCTCAGCGAAACATCTCCATACAGGATTCTCCTTAACTGTCCGTCAATGTCCATAAGTAATGAGCCATCGTCCAGTATGTCCAGTGCTATACCCGAGATTCTCTCATCACCTTCGGTTACGGTGACGGCCTTTCCCAGTATGAATGCCCTCTCGCGAACCTTCGCCATCAGCAGGTCAGGCCTCTCGAGGAAAACCCGATACCATCCCCCCAGGTGGAACAGGAGCCTCTCGAGAACCGCATCGAGCGGCAGCTCCCTACCGGTAAACTGCACCATCGAAACAGCGTTTTCCCTGAGCTCCTCGGGGATGACGTTGTTCACGTTGAGGCCGATTCCCAGTATACTGTACTCCCCGGCCTTTCCCTCGGTCAGTATTCCAGATATCTTCCTGCCCCCCGCCCACACATCGTTGGGCCACTTTATCCCGGACTCTATTCCGAAGTCCGCGAGCGTATCGACGACCGCCAGCGCCCCGACGAAGACGAGCCTTGGATCGACCCTGGGGGGCTTGAGGACAACGCTCATCCACAGACCGCCCTCGGGGGAGGTCCAGTTCCTTCCCCTCCTGCCCCTTCCGGCGGTCTGCCGCTTCGCCACGACAACCGTTCCCTCCGGGACATCCTGCACTATTCGCTTCGCGTACTCGTTGGTGGAGTCAACCTCGTCCAGGGTTATGAGCTTTCTTCCGATGATGCGTTCCATTTCAACCACCAAAGTGATTTCCATGGACTCCTTAAACAACCTTCGCCCAAAAACCTTAAATCCTCAAAAGAATATATCACTCCCGGTGATTAGTATGGATGCATACCAGAACGTGGGCATAAAGAGGAGGATGAAGCGCTTCTTCAGGAGGGACGGAAGGGCCCTCATCTTCGCCATGGATCACGGCTTCGAGCACGGGCCGACGGACTTCGAGGAGCACTGGGAGCACGTTAACCCGAGGATTATCATAAAAAAGGTCGTCAGGGCCGGAATCGACGGCGTCATGATGCTCCCGGGACTCGCGAGGGCCGCGGGAATAGATGTAAAACCCAACGTCGGTCTGATGATCAAGCTCACCAGCAAGACCAACCTCCGCCCGAAGGACGACCAGCTCCTCCAGAGCCAGCTCGGCTACGTCGAGGACGCGGTGAAGCTCGGCGCCGATGCCATAGCCGCGACCGTTTACTGGGGTTCCCCACAGGAAGATGCCATGATGCGCCAGTTCGCAGAGATAGCGAGCTACGCCCACGACCTCGGCTTCCCGGTCGTCCAGTTCGCTTACCCGCGCGGACCGTATATAAACGAAAAGTACGGCAGGAAAGAGGACTACCGCGTCGTCATGTACGGTGCCAGAGCGGCCGTTGAGAGCGGCGCGGACATGATAAAGACCTACTGGACCGGCTCGAGGGAGACCTTCGCCAAGGTCGTTGACGCTGCGGCGGGAGTTCCAGTGCTCCTCAGCGGCGGGGCGAAGACCGATAACCCCGTGGACTTCCTCAAGCTCGTCTGGGATGTCATAGAGGCCGGCGGAGCCGGAGCGGTCGTTGGAAGAAACATCTTCCAGCGCGAAGACCCGGAGCCATTTATAAAGGCACTCCTCCGCGTCGTCCACCGCAACGAGGACCCGGAGGAAGCGGCGAAAGCCGAGGGGCTCCTCTGAGCCCCCACCAATTTTCAAATTTTCCGGCGCGACATCATTTCGTCTTCTGTCGAATTCTTCTCCACCGAACGTCGTTAGACTTTTAAATGGCTGACTGTAGCCCTGGATGGAGGTGAGGGTATGAGCAGGGTTGAGATAATAGATACGACGTTTAGGGACGCTCACCAGTCCCTCATAGCCACACGGCTCACGACCGATGACATGCTCGCGATAGCAGAGAAGATGGATAAAATAGGCTTCTACTCCATGGAGGTCTGGGGAGGGGCTACCTTCGATGTCTGCATCCGCTACCTTCGCGAGGATCCGTGGGAGAGGCTGAGGCTCCTCAGAGAGCACATAAGGAAGACGAAGCTTCAGATGCTCCTCCGCGGGCAGAACGTCGTCGGCTACAGGCACTACCCCGACGACGTAGTTGAAAGGTTCGTCGAACTGGCCCACAGGAACGGGATAGACATTTTCAGAATATTCGATGCCCTAAACGACGTCAGGAACATGAAGGTGGCGATACGGAAGGCGAAGGAAGTCGGGGCGGAGGTGCAGGGGGTTATAGCGTACACGACCGGAAAGGTGTTCACGCTCGAGTACTACCTGGGAAAGGTCGAAGAGCTCCTGGCGCTCGATGTTGATGTGATAACCATCAAGGACATGGCGGCCCTGCTGACGCCGCGGAAGGCTTACGAGCTGGTGAGCGAGATAAAGGAACGCTACGGTGTTCCCGTAAACGTCCACACCCACTCCACAACGGGAATGGCCGTCGCAACGTACCTCAAGGCCGTCGAGGCCGGGGCGGACTACATAGACACGGCCATAAGCCCGCTCGCCTTCGGAACGGCCCAGCCGGGCATACAGACCATCTGGCACGCCCTGCCCGAGGCCGTTGGGAGCCACCTCGACAGGGAGCTCATCCACGAGGTTTCGAGGTACCTGAAGAGGCTCCTCGACGAGAAGTACTCCGGAATGCTCCACAGGGAGGCCCTCATGGTGAACCCCTACGTTCTGAAGTACCAGGTTCCGGGGGGAATGTACTCCAACCTCATCTCCCAGCTGAAGGAGATGAAAGCTTTAGACCGGCTCCAGGAGGTTCTGGAGGAGATTCCGCGCGTCAGGGAAGACCTTGGATGGCCGCCGCTGGTGACGCCGACCAGCCAGATAGTCGGAACGCAGGCGGTTCTCAACGTCCTCTTTGGAAGGTACGAGAGGATAACAGAAGAGGTCAAGAACTACATCAAAGGACTCTACGGAAGGCCGCCGGGGGAGATAAACCCCGAGCTGCGGGCAAAGGTCCTGGGGGAGGAGGAACCCATAACCGTAAGACCCGGAGAGCTGCTCGCACCCGCGCTGGAGAAATGCAGGAAGGAGCTTGAGGAATTGGGCTACCTGAAGAATGAGGAGGACGTTCTGACCTACTGCCTCTTCCCGCAGGTGGCGCTGGAGTTCTTCAGGGCGAGGAAGGAGGGCAGGATGAAGCCCGAGGTGCCGCCGGCGGTTCAGAGGTTCAAGATTTACGTGGACGGTGTCGAGTTCGAGGTCGGCGTTGAGGGCGTTGACCTGAGCGCGCTCAGATACCTGCCCCAGATAGCCGGGGTTCCGACTCCACCCAGCGCTCCGAAAACAGCACCTGCTCCTGCGCCCGTTGCTGCCCCTGCTCCTGCTCCGGTTGCTCCAGCAGCAACGCCCGCACTAGCCAGTGAGGGTGCCGTAACGGCTCCAATGCCGGGCAAGATTTTGAGAATCCTCGTCAAGGAGGGAGACGAGGTCAAAACCGGGCAGGGACTCCTAACCCTCGAAGCCATGAAGATGGAGAACGAAATTCCGGCACCCAGATACGGTGTGATAAAGAGAATCCTGGTCAAAGAGGGCGACACCGTGGACACCGGACAGGCCCTAATAGAACTCGAATGAAGAGCTGTCCACTTATTTTTCATTTCTCCGGTAGATGAACTCCCCGATGTCCGGGCCGAGCGCCGGCTTCCATCCACCAGTCCATAAACGAAATATCTTCAGTTTTTTGCCGAAAAGCATTTATATTTAAAAAGTGTACATCGAAGTGCAGAATATACATGGAGGTGCAACCATGAACTCCGCTGTAATAGTTCTTCTGGCTGGTGTTATATACCTGGCCATGTACTTCAGCTATGGCAAGAGCCTTCAGAGCAAGGTCGTCAAGGCCGACCCCAACAGGCCGACTCCGGCCCACAAGCTCTACGACGGAGTTGACTACGTTCCAGCGCACCCGCTCGTTCTATACGGCCACCACTTTGCATCGATAGCAGGAGCGGGCCCGATCGTTGGTCCCGCCCTGGCAATGGCCTGGGGATGGCTTCCGGGACTCATATGGGTCTGGTTCGGAAACGTCTTCATCGGTGCAGTCCACGACTATCTGGCACTGATGTCATCGGTTCGCTACGATGGCAAGTCCGTCCAGTGGATAGCCGGAAGGCTCATGAGCAGGAAAACGGGCATATCCTTCGAGGTATACATCTGGTTCGCCCTGCTGCTCGTCGTCGCGGCCTTCGTTGCCGTCACCGCCAAGCTGCTCACCGTAACGCCCCAGGCCGCAACCGCGACGCTCCTCTTCCTGCTCGTCGCAGTGATACTGGGATACCTCATGTACAAGGTCAAGATGGAGTTCAAGATGGCAACGATAATCGGCATCATCCTGCTCATCATAGCAGTGTGGGTCGGTCTCAAGTACCCGCTGGTCTTCGTGGACGGCCAGACCGACCCAACCTCGGCCGCCTACACAACCGCCTACCACTACTGGAACATAATCCTCATGGTTTACATCATAATCGCGGCCTCGCTCCCGGTGTGGATACTCCTCCAGCCCAGGGACTACCTCAACGCCTACATTCTGTGGTTCGGCCTGCTCTTCGGCGGCATAGCCCTCATATTCCTGGCCAAGGACTTCGCTGCCCCCGCGTACACCATGTGGAGCGCCAACGTCATCAAGGGAATCACCGCCGACGGCTCTGTCCCGGTGGCATCGCCCTTCTGGCCCACGATACCGCTCGTCATAGCATGCGGTTCTCTCAGCGGATTCCACTCGCTCGTGGGTTCTGGAACCACGTCAAAACAGCTCGACAATGAGATCCACGGCCTGATGGTGGGATATGGTGGAATGTTCACCGAGGGATTCCTCTCCACCATCGTCATCACCGCTATAGCCGTCTACGGAGTCCAGCTCACGGGCCTCAGCGGCGATCCCACCGAGTGGGGCATCAACTACATCAACGTCGGCGGTCTCGGCACCTTCCTCGGAGGCTACGCCAAGGCAGTCAGCGAGTTCTACGGCGTCAGCGAGACCTTTGGAAAGACCTTCGCGACCCTCTGGGTCTCCGCCTTCACCCTCACATCGCTCGACACGGCCACGAGGCTCGGCCGCTTCGCTTGGCAGGAGCTCTTTGGAATGATCTCCGACACCAGCAAGGGTACCATGAAGCTCGTTACCAACAAGTGGGTCGCATCGATAATCATCGCCGGCCTTGGAACCTACCTCGCCTGGGGAGCCGGCTACAAGGTCATCTGGCCGGCGTTCAGTGCGATGAACCAGATGCTCGCGAGTATAGCCATGATGACCGCCGCGCTCTGGGTTGCAAAGGTCCAGAGGGCTGGAAACTGGAGCTGGGCGGTTCTAATCCCTGCCCTCTTCCTCTGGATCACGGTGACGGCGGCGATAATCTGGTACCTCATCTACGTGCCGATGGTCGGCCAGTACCTCATAGCGGTCAAGGGTGCGCTCGTAGTCAGCCTGCTCCTCAACCTGCTCCTCGCCTGGGATTTCTGGGTCGCCTGGAAGAGGCCCGGGGAAGAGTACGCCGCGAGCGCGGCCTGACTTCTTTCCTTACTTTTTGATTCTCGGGTGGTGAAAATGACGGACAAAGAAAAAGACCCGCTAGAGAACGTTAGGGCCTTCTTAAAAGGCTTTTTCGGGGCATTCAAACAGAACTCAACCGAGTACCTCGAATTCGAGCTGAGGGAGCTTGAGAACGTCTTCGCGCTCACGCTCATGGGGGCTTTCGTTGGAATCCCCAGCCCGCCGACGACGCTCGTGATAAGGATACTGCCACACATGACGCGCGAGCTGTACGTAATGCAGCGCAGGGCGGTGGATATGGACGACGTGCTCGGCGAGCTGGCGGGGATGTTTGAAATCACGTGAGGTGGTCCCATGAGGGAGTTCTTCCTGCCCAAAAAGGGCTACAGGGTCGTCTTTTTCATAGGTAAGGGTGGAGTTGGGAAAACAACGGGTTCGGCGGCGGCCGCTGCGGCGCTCGCGGAGAGGGGCTACCGGACGCTGATAGTGTCGCTCGACCCGGCCCACAACCTCGGTGACGTGCTGATGGTGAAGTTGAAGGACAAACCGAAGAAGATAGCCGAGAACCTCTACGCGGCGGAGCTTGACATGGAGAAGCTGATAAAGACCTACCTCAAGCACCTGGAGGAGAGCATGAAGCACACGTACCGCTATCTCACGGTCATAAACCTGGAGAAGTACTTCGAGGTTCTGAGCTACTCCCCAGGAATCGAGGAGTATGCCACGCTGGAGGCTGTGAGGGAGATACTCGCAAACGGGGACGACTGGGACGTTATAATCTTCGACACCCCTCCAACGGGGCTGACCCTCCGCGTTCTCGCGCTCCCCAAAATCTCCCTAATCTGGACGGACAAACTCATTGAGATAAGGAAGGCCATCCTCGACAGACGCGCCGCAATAGCCAACATCCATGGAGAGCAGGAGTTCACCGTTGAGGGCGAGAAGATAAAGCTGCCCACGAGGGAGCAAGACGACGCCGTGATGAAGGAGCTGAAGTCCTACCGCGAAGAGGTGGCCTTCGTTGAGGGAGTTATAACCGACCCCGAGAAAACGAGCGTTGTGACCGTTATGAACCCTGAGATGCTCCCGCTCTACGAGACGGAGAGGGCCTACAAAAGCCTGAAGAAGTTCAAAGTTCCCTTCAACATGATCGTCATGAACAAGGTTCTGGAGCTGAGGACGGAGGTTCCGGAGCTGAAGGCCAAGATAAAAGCCCAGGAGAGGGTTCTCGGGGAGGTGGGGAGGAAGTTCAAGGGAATCGAGGTGGTAAGGATACCCATCTTCGCAGAGGAGCCTCGCGGGCTGGAGCGTCTCAGAACCCTCGGGGGAACGATAGTTGGAGAGTGAAGAAATCTACGAGAGGCTTAAAAGGGTGAAGGAACCCATAACCGAGGTGGATATAGTGAGCCTCGGGCTCGTCGAGGCCGTCACCGCCGATGAGGAGGGCGTCAGGGTATACCTCCGGCTCTCCGAGGGCGTGGAGCACCCGTTTCAGAACGCCCTCAGCTGGCCCGTTCGCTGGCGGATCGTGAGGGACGTCACCGCTGCCCTCGATGATGTCGCTGGTCTTGAGGTACTCGATGCACGAACCCTCGAAAGATACTATCCGCTGGAGGAGGATTGAGATGGACAATCAGGTACTGTTTGCTGCGATATTCCTTATTGCGGGCATCTCCGCCCTTCAGTTCTACAGGGGGCGGAAGCTGAACCTCATGCTGATGGAACACTACATACGGGCCGTCAAAGAGGTAATCAACCCGGAAGATGAGCTTTACACCTGGCTCGGCGGCTACATCGGCTTTCGCGCCGAGTACAAGGTCAACCGGGGCAACATCAGGAAGTTTGAGTACACCCTCACACTCCTCCCGAGGCACAGCCTGCTCTACTTTCCGATAGCCCTCATAACAAGCAGACACGACAAGCTCTACGTTGTCGTCCGGCCGTTCTCGGAGATAAAGCGCGAGGCCCACCTGATACAGAAAGGTTACTACAGGATGAGGCCAAGCATAGATGACGAGGAGCTACTCAAAAAGGAGGTCGTTGAGATAGCCGGGAAGCAGTACGAGGCCCTGTACGAGAAGAAGCGGGACGTGGAAAACCTGAAGACCCTCATCGAGAGCCTCTCAAATCCCCACAACGTCAAGCACATCTCCCTGACGCCGAAGACCAACGTTTTTTATATCCAGATGAAGCCCGAACCTGAAACGATAGGGGAGGACGTCGAGAGAATCGTCCGGTTCACAAACGAGAGGCTCAAGGAGAGCCCGTTCTCCTCGTGAACCCTTTTTGCATTCAGGGAAAACGTTAAATCCCCCTTTCATTCATTTTCTAGGGCGGTGGATGTTATGAAGGTCTATAAAGTCAGCTTCGGCGAACCTAGACTTGGATGGGTCGTTCTTGTCCACGGCCTGGGTGAGCACAGCGGGAGATATGGGAGACTAATTGGGGAACTCAACGATGCCGGCTTTGCCGTCTACACCTTCGACTGGCCCGGCCACGGTAAGAGCCCCGGCAAGAGGGGACATACAAGCGTTGAGGAAGCAATGGAGATAATCGACGGCATTATAGATAAAATCGGTGAAAAGCCATTCCTCTTCGGCCACAGCCTCGGCGGACTGGCAGTAATCCGCTACGCAGAGATGAGGCCTGAGAAGATACGGGGCGTGGTGGCATCCTCACCGGCACTCGCCAAGAGCCCCGAAACGCCAGATTTCATGGTGGCCCTCGCGAAGTTCCTCGGGAAAATCGCTCCAGGAATCGTTCTTTCCAACGGGCTGAAGCCGGAGCTGCTTTCCAGGAACCCCGATGCGGTGAAGCGCTACGTCGAAGATCCACTCGTCCACGACAGGATTTCCGCAAAGCTCGGAAGGAGCATCTTCGAGAACATGGAGCTGGCCCATGAGGAGGCGGGGAGGATAAAGGTTCCCGTGCTGCTAATCGTCGGCACCGGGGATGTAATAACACCGCCCAAGGGGTCAAGGAGGCTCCTGGAAGAGCTTACAGTTGAGGACAAGGCAATTAAGGAGTTCGAAGGGGCCTACCACGAGATATTTGAGGACCCTGAATGGGCGGATGAACTCCACCGAACGGTGGTTGAGTGGATGGTGAGGCACACAGGGTGAATTCTCATGATCTTCGACACCTTCCAGGATTTTATGGAACGCTGGGACGGGAGCCCGGAGGGTTGGATCGCATACATCAGCAACTATCCGGAACTCTTCGAAAAAATTAAGGAGGACTATGCGAGATACGGGGCAAGCTGGAGGGATTATCTGAGGCTGCTGGACAAGAGGAAGCCCGAGGAGTTCCCTAAAGCATATGAGCGCCTCGGGGGAACACTGCCAAAAATTGCCGCCGATGTTGAGAGGCTGTTTGGGATTACCCAAAATGATTACAACATCGTCATATACGTCGGCCTTGAAAACGGGGCCGGGTGGGTGACGGAATTCAAAGGAAAGCCCTCAATTCTTTTCGGTCTGGAAGCCGTAGCCGAGCTTGGATGGTACGATGGAATCGGGGGACTGATTGCGCATGAATTTGGACACCTTGTGCACTGGCTCATGAGGAACGAGAACCTGGAAAAGCTCGAAGAGGAGGCCCTTATGGGGCTGTATACGGAGGGATTCGCCCAGAGGGTGGAGGACATCCTAACGGGGAGACCATGGCACCTCGAATATGATGGATGGTTCGAATGGTGTGCGAGAAACGAGCGGTGCCTCAAGGAGGAGTTCGCAAGGAGGGTCCGGAAAAACGAACCGCTGAACCCGTTCTTTGGCTCGTGGTACGAGCTCTTCGGAATGAAGTTTACTGGCTACTATCTCGGCTACCGGTTCATCAGGTGGCTTGAAGAGATGCTCTCCTTTGAGGAAATAGCAAAACTGGAGAAAGAAAGAGTCAGGGGCATGATTCTAGAGTTCCTCGAGGGCTAGATGCTTTCCCTTCTGTCTATTATGTGCTCCAGCTCGGGCCCCGTCTTGATGAGTCCAACGGGGACGCCGACGCGCTCCTCGATTTCCTCAACGAACTCCCTGGCCCTCCTGGGAAGCTTGTCGTAGTCTGTGACGCCGAAGGCATCCTTGTCGTACTTGTCCAGCATCGTCAGGGCGAGCATCGTCGCGCCGTTGAGCTTCGCGGAGTAGCGGGCGAACTCGAAGTCGAACCAGCCGACCCTCCTCCGCCTCCCTGTGACGGTCCCGTACTCAACGAGACCCAGCTTCTCCGCCTCCTCCTGGCTCATCTCGGTCGGGAACGGCCCCTCCCCAACCCTCGTCGGGAAGCTCTTGAAGACGACTATGACGTCGTCAACCCTCGTCGGGCCTATTCCCACGTCGCTCGCTATGGCCGAAGCGGTCGTGTCCTTCGAGGTCACGTAGGGGTAGGTTCCGTAGTAGAGGCTCAGCCCAAAGCCCTGCGTCCCCTCGACGAGTACGAGCTTCCCTTCGTCCAGGGCGTCGTTCACTTCCGCGGCGACATCCGTCAGGTATGGCTCAAGCTCGGGGACGTCCTTTGCAAGCCTCGCCCGCCTCATGACCCTGTCGGCGTTTGCCGGCCCGCAGCCGCTTCCGGTGGTGCCTATCTTGTCGTGGAGGTGGCTGTTGCTCCTGTCGAGCTTCTTGTGCTCGTCCTCGATTATGGAACAGCGGTAGTCGATGCCAACCCTCTCGGCAACGTTGAAGTCCCTGAGGTGCTCAAGCTCGTGGAAGAACACCCCGGGATCAACTAGAACACCCGCACCCACGAGAAGCCGGGCCTTCGTCTGGATGAACGCCGTTGGAAGCTGCCTGACCGCGTACTTCTTACCGTTGATAAAAACACTGTGGCCCGCGTTCGTCCCAACACCGCCGCGCGCTATGACCTCAGGCTCGTCATTTAGGGCAAGGTAAGCTATAACAGAGCCCTTGCCCTCGTCTCCCCATTGACCACCAACAACGATGTAGCTCGGCATGGCTCCTTACCCAGGTTTAAGTCAATAGGGGGCTTATAACGGTTTCGAATTTAACAAAAAAATGTCTAAAAATAATCGCCATCCTGAAAACGTTGAACTGAAAAATGGAGAAGTTAAGAAAGGGTTTTCACCACGAACGCGAGCAAATCCGTCAGCTCCCTCGCCCTCGTTTCGGGTGAAGCACCCATGTGGCCGCTCTTGGTCTCCACGCGGAGGTAGACGGGCGCGTCCATTTCCTTCAGCTTCATGAAGAACTTGAGGGCGTGTGCGGGATGAACGCGGTCGTCGTGGAGCCCCGTGTAGAGGAGCGTCGGAGGATAGCTCTTTTCAGGGTCAACGTTGTGGTAAGGGCTGTACTTCAGCAGAAACTCCCTGTCCTTTGGGTTGTCGGGGTTGCCGTACTCGGGAACCCACACGCTGCCGATGTAGAGCTTGTGGAAGCGCATCATGTCTATGACAGGATAGCCTATCAGCGCCGCGTCCATGACGTCCGACCGCTGGGTGAGTGTGGCAGAAACCAAAAGTCCACCGTTGCTCCTGCCCCAGGCGGCGACCTTGTAGCCCTCGGCCTTGAGCTTACCGAGAACGGCTATGAAGTCGTCGAAGACGTTCTGTTTGTTTTCTCTCATTCCTGCCCTGTGCCACTCCTCGCCGTACTCGGAACCGCCGCGGAGGTTGGCCATCACGAAGGTTCCGCCGCGGTTTATGAACGGAATCGCCTGCGGGAAGAAGTGGGGCGTCAGTGAAATGTTGAAGCCGCCGTAGCCGAAGACCCAAGCCTTCTTCTCGTCCCCCTTGCCCTTCACGAGGAAGTAGTGTATCCTCGTGCCATCATTTGAGGTGGCGAAGTCTTCACTTACGGTGAACTCGCCCCCAACTTCCTTTCCATCGAGGAGGCTAAGCCCACCGTCGAACTCGTAGAGCCTGTACGGAACGGTGAAGCTCTCATACCTTATGAGTGCTTTCTTTCCATCGGTGTCCATCGGGTAGGCGCTTCCCAGGAGGTCAAAGGCTATCTCCTCAAGCTTTTCACCGTCCAGAGAATAGACCTCCAGCCTGTGGCTCGCGTGGACGAGCCTGCCGGCGAGGATTTTGCCGTCAACGACAATCGCCCATTCAAGGGGGAACTCATCCTCTGGAATAACTTCAGTGACGCTCTCGCCCTCTACCGCGATCACCTTTCCACGGCCAGTTCCTTCCCTGGTGAGAACATAGAGCCTGCCGTTGATGACGTCTATAGGCTCGGCAGGCACTTCGGCAGAGTAGACTTTCTGCCATTTTCTTGGTTCTTCAACGGGACCGATGTAGATATTCGCCTTGTTCCAGCCAAAGGTCACCGTCACCATCGCCCACTTTCCGTCGGTGCTTTTCCTCAGCCGGACGAAGTATCCGGAGCCGAGGCCCTTTCCGAAGACCATCTTCTCTCCGCTCTCATCCTTCCAGAAAAGCCTCACCGCGGGCGCTTTAACACCGTCGGGTGTCTCGTCGTGGCGGTAGAACCTACCGAAGTAGTAGCCGTTTTCCAGGAAGGTAACGTTCCAGACCGAGGGCTTCATCTCGTCGATGAGCTCTCCAGTTTCAAGGTCTATGATTCGTGTTATTCCTTCGTCAGCGCCGCCGATGGAGAAACTGTAGGCGAGCCTCTTCCCGGCATTGTCTGCTGTGAATCCCTGGAGAAGAACCTCATCGCTGAGTTCTTCTTCGAGGGCCTTAGAATCAAGGATAATCTTCCCATCCAGCCATCGGATAACTTGTCTGTCTTTCTCCTTGAACATCGCAATGATGCCTTTTTCAGTAAGCTTCGCCCCGTAGAGGGTCGGCATCGAGTAGTACTCCCAGACCTCCGAGAAGAGCTCGTCGCTGAGTCCGCCGATGAGCTCCCTAAAGCGCTTGTTTTCCTCTTCAACTAGTCCCAGAACACGCTCGTCCTGCAGGTTCTCCATCCAGATGTACGGGTCATCCATGAAGACCACCGTCTAAACGTTGAGGTTGAAAGGATAAAAAGGTTGTGCTGTCTCAATTATGGAACAAAATCTTAAAAAGATTAGAACAAAATTTCGGACATGAGGGAGGAAGATGTACGCTTTATGAGGATCGCCCTTGGGCTGGCGAGGCGCGGCGAGGGTTTGGTGAATCCCAACCCGATGGTCGGGGCGGTTGTAGTCAAGGACGACAGGATAATAGGCACCGGCTGGCACGAGCGCTTTGGGGGAAAGCACGCGGAGGTAAACGCTATCGAGGACGCCAAGAGAAAGGGACACGACGTTAAGGGTGCGACCATGTACGTGACGCTGGAGCCCTGCTCCCACTGGGGCAAACAGCCGCCCTGCGCGGACAGGATTATCAAGGAGGGCATTTCGAGGGTTGTCATAGCCGTGGAGGATCCGAACCCCCTCGTTTCAGGGAGGGGGATTAAGAAGCTTAGGGCGGCAGGAATCGAGGTGGAAGTCGGTCTTCTTGGGGAGGAGGCAAGGAAGCTGAACGAGGTTTTCATTAAATACATAACTACCAGAATTCCCTTCGTCTCTATAAAGCTGGCTCTGACGCTGGACGGTTTTATAGCAACGGAGAGCTTTTCGTCCCAGTGGATAACAGGCGAGGCGGCGAGGGCAAGGGTTCAGGAGCTTAGAAAGAAGCACATGGCGATTATGGTTGGCTCTGGAACCGTTCTCAGGGACAACCCAAGGCTCAATTGCCGGCTCGATAACTGCCCCGAGAAGGTTAAGGTCGTCCTCGACCGCTCAGGCAGGGTGGCGGAGAAAGTGCGGAGGGGAAAGAGGTTCAACCTATTCGAGGATGGGAGGGTGATATTTTTCACCGAAAGGCCAGAGCTCTTCGAGGGCGTAGGCGAGGCCTACCCGATAATCGAGCCCAGGGAGATACTCAGGAAGCTCGGAGAGCTCGGAATTGACAGCGTCCTCATCGAGGGCGGGAGGATTGCCTGTGAATTCTTAGCTTTTGCGGACAAGTTCTACATCTTCTACGGGCCAAAGCTCTTCGGGAGGGGGATAAATCCCTTCGAATGCCTCAAGGTGGAGACGGCAGAGCGGGCGTTTCCTCTTAGAATTGACTCGGTTGAGATGCTCGGCGATAGCGTTCTTGTAACAGCTTACCCCGGTGGTAGAGATGTTCAGTGGAATCGTTGAGGGAACCGGGAGGGCCCGCTACTCCACTGGAAGGCTGTACGTTGAGGTTCCTTTCAAGGTCAGATCTGGGGACAGCGTGGCGGTAAACGGTGCCTGCTTAACCGTGGTCTCCTTCGACGAAGGAATTGCCGTTTTTGACGTCGGCGAGGAGACGCTGAGGAGAACCAACCTGAGGGAAGCGAGAGTCGTCAACCTCGAGAGGGCCTTGAAGCTCGGCGATAGAATGGACGGACACATAGTCACCGGCCACGTTGACGGGACGGTTCGCTTTATAGCCTCGCGGAGGAGCGGGAACACGACGTGGATGGCTTTCGAGATGCCGGCCGAGAGGTGGGGCGTTGCCGAGAAGGGCTCCATAGCCCTAAACGGAGTTTCCCTCACCGTTGCGAGGGTAGAAGCCAACCGCTTTTGGGTTCAGGTAATTCCATACACGCTCGAAAACACCAACCTCGGTTTCCTGAGGCCCAGTGAGAGGGTGAACTACGAGATTGACGTCCTGGCCAGATACGTAAAGCGCATCATGGAGGCGGGGGTATGAACTGGGAGGAGATTAGGAAAGCTGTGCTCGATGGAAAGCCCATCGTCCTGATAGATGATGGAAGGGAGTTCGAGGCCGACCTCGTGTTTCCGGCGGAGACTGCATCTTCCGAGGTTGTCAGCTTCATGCTCTCCACCAAGGGGCTACTATGCCTCACGATGGACATGGAACAGGCCCTGGAAAGGGGCTTCTTCCCCCTCCCGAGCAAGGAGGGTGAGACGAACTTCCTGATTCCGGTTGATTACAGGGAGACGTTCACGGGGATAACCGCGGAGGAGAGGGCTTTAACCGCTCGAAAAATCGCCGAGGGGCTGGGCATCGAGGCCTTCCGCTACCCGGGGCACCTCCAAATCCTCGGTGGCGTTGGCTTTAGCAGGAGAAAGGGCCACACTGAGGGCTCGCTCGAGCTTATGGAGAGGCTCGGCTTCAAGCGCTACGCCCTCATTATCGAGATACTGAACGATGAAGGCGACTCCCACGACAGAGAGTTCGCTTTGGCATTCGCCGAGGAGCACGGCTTGCCCGTTATTACGATGGACGAGCTCTGGGAGGAATTCGTGAGGAGGAAGCAGCTGATAATGGTCTACGCCAACGCAAGGCTGCCGACGCGCTACGGGGACTTCAGGATAGTGAGCTTCGACAACGAGGTGGACTTTAAAGAGCATGTTGCCATAGTTAAGGAGCCATACGGGGAGGTTCCACTCGTCAGGATCCACTCCAAGTGCCTCACAGGAGATACCTTGACCTCGCTCAAGTGCGACTGCGGGAGCCAGCTGGCCAACGCCCTCAGGATGATAGCGCAGGAGGGAGGAATACTCCTCTACATGGACCAGGAAGGCAGAGGGATAGGCCTGAAGGAGAAGATAAAGGCCTACGAGCTCCAGGAAGATGGATTAGATACGGTTGAGGCAAACGAGGTGCTGGGATATAGAGCGGACGAGAGAACCTACGAGGCGGCCTTCCAGATGCTCCGCGCGCTCGGCGTTTCAAGGATTAGGCTCATCACCAACAACCCGCGGAAGGCGGAGGCTCTGGAGGAGCTTGGAATGGAGGTCGTTGGGATAGTCCCGGCTCCGGGAGAAGTTACCGAGCACAACAGGCTTTATCTGAAGGTGAAGGCCGAGAAGCTCGACCACAGGATTCCCTTCGAAATCTAATCAATTACCGGATTATTTAATTCACGAATTAGACAAAACAGTATTACGGGGGTGAGGGTATGGAGGTTCGCGTCGTTGAGGGTGAATTCATGGGTGAGAACCTGAGGATAGGGGTGGTTGTGGCGAGGTTCAACGATCTCCTCACGGACGAGCTCCTGAGCGGTGCTTTGGACTGCTTCGAGAGACACGGCGTGGAGAGGGTAGACGTTGTGAAGGTTCCCGGTTCCTTCGAGATACCGCTCGCTGCCAAAAAGCTCGCCGAGAGCGGGAAGTACGACGCTGTTTTGGCCCTTGGTGCGGTGGTTAGAGGAGAAACCAAGCACTTCGATCTCGTTGCAAACGAAGTTGCCAAGGGGGTTGCAAACGCTTCGCTCCAGACGGGCGTCCCCGTTATTTTTGGCGTGATAACAGTTGAAGATGAGCTTCAGGGCCTGAACAGGGCGGGGATAAAGAGCAACAAGGGCTTCGAGTACGCGATGGCAGCTCTTGAGATGGCCAACCTGATGAAAAAGCTCAAGGGCTGATGGCCAGCCCCCAACCGTTTTCTTTTTCCACCACCCCAATCGCCAGCACCGGATGGGCGAACTCCAGCCTTAAGACCTTCTCAGCCAGTTCTTCAGCATTCGAAAAGCTCAGCTCCAGCTCTTCAATGCCATCAACGTTGTACGTCGCGGTAAAGAAGGCCTTCCCTTCTTCCAGCTTAATGGCTTTAACCCAGAGCTCTTCTCTGCCAACGAAGCCGAGCCAGCCCCTAGCTTTCCCGCACTCCACTATGGCAGCTATCCTCGGTGTGCTGTAGTCATCGCGCTCGTAGTCGAGGGCGTCGAGGACATGGATCAACGCTTTTCTCGGGCTTTCCTCTTCGAGAGCCTGGGCTATAAAGACAGTCTGCAGTCCGTTGCTCACGACCGCGTAGTTTTCGAGCAGCTTCACAACGGGATAGCTCACGTAGGGGTTGTCAGTCTCGGTATGGTTGGCTATGTAAATTTCGTTTCCCCGAATAACCGCCCTCCTGTTAGGGAAGGAGCGGGAGTTCAGGCGGTAGAAGGCGAAGGGCCTCCCGTTGTTTAGGCCCACGCCGAGCATCCTCCCGACGTACCTCAAGTTACCACCTCCTTGAGGCGGTCCTCCTCGAGGGCGAGCTTAATCTCGCGCGCTATCCTCTCGCCCATGAGCATCGGCCTCTCCCAGTAGAGGGCCGAGTACCAGTGTTTGGCATTGCTGCCGCCGTCTATGCGCGAGGCGAAGCCTATGCAGCGGAATTCACCATCGTAGGCGAAGTGGAGAGCGAAGGGACCTATGATGCCGGGAGGTTCAAGCTCTTCCATAGCCTTGACGAAAGCCAATCCATAATCGTAGAGCACTGGAATGAGCGACTCCCTCAGCGCTACGGCCTTGTTTCCCGCTATGGTGTAGGGGAGGGTCTTGAAGGGCCGCCTCTTGTTTGCGTCCGCAATGACCAGGCGCTCATCAACGCCAAAGAGCTCCAAACGGTTTAAAATCGGCGAATAGAAGAAGTGGACGTAGAGGTAAACGCCGTCTGTGAAGCGTTCAATCCTGTAGGGTTCGCTCAGGCCTTTGATCTTCTCCTGCAGTTCATAGCCGTAAGCCAAGAAGTGCCCGCTTCCGCCCCTCGGTCCCTCAAGGCGGACAAAGTAAAGCTCGTCTGGCTTAGCCTCTTCGGGCTCGATGACTTCAACCATCGGAATGCCGGCCTTTTTAAGGACCCTATCCTGGAGCTCAAAGCTGGTTTCCCACTTGAGGAAACGCTTGTTGCCGAAGAACTTAGCCTTTGCTTTCTCGATGGCCTCTATGCCAAGGTAGGCCACGAAAGAGCCGTGGGGTACGACGATGCCGTCATCACCGAGTACTTCCCTCATGTTTTCCGTTACGACGATTTCATCGACGAGCGGGATGGAGGAGTAGAAGGCCTTTCTACTCGGTTTGACGTAGAGCCTCGTTCTGAAGCCCTCTCTCTTTGCCCCCATGAGTATCTGAAGGGAGGAGTGGGAAGCTATGGTGGAGATTATCATTCTACCACCTCCAGGAGCTCTTCCTGGCTCAAAAGCCTTCCACCCTTCATAACGCGCATTGTGTCGCCGCTGAGCTCGTCTATCACCAGAAGCTCTCCATTCAGCCTGCCAAACTCCAGCTTGAAGTCTATTAGCTCAAGCCCCTTTGCGGAGAAGAACTCCGCCAGGATTTCGGCGACCCTTTTCGTTACCTCCTTCATTTCCTCCAGCTCCCCTTCGCTCGCTATACCGAGCCGTAATATTGCTTCTTCGGTTATGAGGGGGTCGCCGAGCGAGTCGTCCTTGAGGGTGAACTCGACTATTCCCAGCTCTTGGAGGGACTCCACCCAGCCGCTGTATCTCCTGAGAAAGCTTCCGTAAGCCTTGAAGCGGTATATAGTCTCCAGCGGAATCCTCTCTGCCTTCAGAAAGCGCGCCCTTCTCTCGTCAATCCGCTCGACGAAGTGGGTCCTTATCCCGTTCCTTTCCAGCAGGCTGAAGAAGAACTCCGTCTGCTTGAGAACTGCACTCCCCTTGCCCGGTCTCTCGCCTATCACCTCGTTGCCACCCGTGTCCTCTCTGCCGTCTTCGCCCAGCAGGGAGTCCTTGAAGTAAAAGATTAGATACGGGCCATCTTCGTAGACGTCCTTCGTCTTGCCGGAGTAGATTAACCTCAAGCTCTCACCCCTTTTGGAGCATCTCTTGAATGAGCTTTATCGCGCAGAGGTCACCGCACATGGAGCAGGCCTCTGTTTTAGTCGGCCTTTCTTTCCTTATCTCGATGAACCTCTCCTTGTCCTGGCTCAGCTCGAACTGCTTCGCCCAGTCGAGCCTTCCGCGCGCTACGCTCATGAGGTAGTCCTTCCTGAAATCTCCCTCAAACCTCGTGAGATTGACGGCGTGGGCCGCAAGCTTCGCCGCTATGACGCCCTCGCGCACGTGCTCCACCGTCGGCAGTCCGAGGTGCTCCGCCGGCGTTACGTAGCAGAGGAAGTCCGCGCCGTTTAGAGCGGCTATCGCCCCGCCTATTGCCCCGGCGATGTGGTCGTAGCCCGGGAAGACGTCGGTAACTATTGGACCCAGCACGTAGAAAGGAGCGTTATCCGTGGCAATCTTGGCCAGCTTCACCTGGGCCCCTATCTGGTCTATCGGGACGTGGCCGGGCCCTTCGACCATGGTCTGAACTCCTGCCTCTCTGGCTCTCCTAACGAGCCTTCCGAGGGTGTAAAGCTCGGCTATCTGCAGTTCATCGCCAGCATCGGGCAGTCCGCCAGGCCTCAACCCGTCGCCGAGGCTTAGGACGACGTCGTACTCCCTGGCGAGCTCAAGGAGGTAGTCGTAGTTCTTGTAGAAGGGGTTCTCCTCGCCCCAGTGAAGTATCCACGCTGCCAGGAACGTTCCGCCGCGGGAGACCATGCCGACGATCCTCTTGGTTCTCTTCATCTTCTCGACGACCTCTTTCGTAACTCCAACGTGTATCGTCGTGTAGTCAACGCCGTCCCTGAAGTGCTTCTCCACAGCCTTCCACATGTCGTCCTCAGTCATCTCGATGATCGCCTTTCCTTTGGCCAGCATCTCCTCGGCGGCCTGGTAGATGGGAACGGTGCCAATGGGAACGTCCACAGCCTTCATTATGCGCTTTCTTATTTCATCGAGGTCGCCGCCAGTTGAGAGATCCATTATGGTATCGGCGCCATATTTGACCGCGGTCTTGGCCTTCTCTATCTCAGCTTCGACGTCTACTATGTCGCGCGAGGTGCCTATGTTGGCGTTCACCTTGACGTGGACGACGTCGCCGACAGCCACCGGTTTAACCCAGTCGTGGCGGACGTTGCGGAAGATTACGGTGTGACCTTTAGCCACGCTCCTCCTGAGCTTCTCGGGGCTTATCCCCTCCCTCTCGGCGATAAACTTCATCTCCTCCGTAATTACCCCGCGCCTAGCTTCCTCCAGCTGGGTCATTGCCACCACCATGTATAACAAAGTTTTTAAATTTCAAAACTCAGTTTTTAGTGAGCCTTAAAAGGTTTTTGGAGCGCTCAACTGAAAACTTTTTGAAGTTGTAGATAATACAAACTATTCGGCTATTATAACGGAAGAAACTGGCTATCTCAACCTCAGAACGTTTTCCACGTGGCAGAAGGTGAACACCCTGCCAATATTCTCGGCCTCAGCACCAGTGCTTGGCGTCATCGGAAAGGGCAATGCAAAGGTTTCACCCTTCACCCTTGCAATCGCGGTTGGGCTGACCAAAGAGTCAGAAGGGTCATCCCTCGTCACGGTTGATATTTCCCTCAAAGACGTTGATGGATACCAGAATACACCGGTGAAGGCAACGATATACGCCAGCAAGGTACTTTTTGACTATAATGGTAACAAGCACCACCTATCCGGAATGTTCGGAGACATCTTCATCCCCGGAGATCCTGGCTACAGCCCGCCCTGTGACCCGCGTACAGGTTACTGCCCAGAAAACATCCCTTTGGATCACGAACATTGATTTTTCTTTTTTCGCTACTCGTATTTCCTGCGGTTTTAAAACCCGTTTATAACAAAGTTTTTAAATTTCAAAACTTAGTTTTGAACGCGGCTTAAAAGGTTTTGGGTGATGGAGATGCTGAGGGAGATGGAGATAAGCAGGGCGATAATAGAGGCCTACACGGAGGAGCTTCTTGAGAGTTTGAGCCTTGACGTGGCGATAGTCGGCGCGGGCCCCTCCGGAATGGTCGCCGGCTACTACCTCGCCAAGAACGGGGCAAAGGTTGCGATATTCGAGAAGAAGCTCTCAATCGGCGGCGGAATCTGGGGCGGTGCGATGGGCTTCAACAGGATAGTCGTTCAGGAAGAAGCTAAAGAAATCCTCGACGAGTTCGGAATAACGTACAAGCCCTTCAAAAACGGTCTCTACGTCGCAGACGCGATAGAGACCGCAACCACAATAGCGAGCCAGGCCGTTAAAGCCGGCGTGCGCTTCTTCAACATGATTGAGGTTGAGGATTTGGCCCTGAAGGACGACCGCGTGGCCGGGGTTGTAATCAACTGGACGCCGATTCTCATGACGGGCCTCCACGTGGACCCGCTCACCGTCGAGGCGAAGTTTGTAATCGATTCGACGGGCCACGGGGCGCAGATAAGTCAGCACCTCGTTAAGAGGGGCCTCATTGAGGTTCCCGGTGAGGGGCCGATGTGGGCCGAGAAGGGGGAGGAGCTGACCGTTAAACACACGCGGGAAATCTTCCCCGGTCTCTACGTCACCGGAATGGCCGCAAACGCAATAAGCGGTGCCCCGAGAATGGGCCCGATATTCGGCGGCATGTTCCTGAGCGGGAGGAAAGCGGCCTTCGAAATTCTCGAAAAGCTGGGGAGGGGTTGAGATGGAGTGGGTTGGAGACGCCCTCAGAAAAGTGAGAGAGAAGAGGCCCCTCGTCCACAACATCACCAACTACGTAGTCATGAACGAGACCGCCAACGCCCTCCTCGCCCTTGGGGCGTCACCGGTTATGGCGCATGCCCTTGAAGAGGTCGGGGAGATGGTATCCATAGCGGATTCGCTTGTGATAAACATAGGCACCCTCTCTCCCCCCTGGATAGCCTCGATGGAAAAAGCAGTTAAAGCGGCTTCCGAGCTTGGAAAGCCCGTTGTGCTCGACCCCGTCGGAGCAGGGGCGACGAAACTGAGGACATCAACCGCCATGAAGCTCCTTGAGATGGGCGATATCTCCGTTATCAGGGGAAATTTTGGGGAGATTTCTGCCCTCCTCGGAGAGCACGGGAAGACGAGGGGTGTTGATTCCGCCGAATACTCCCTTGAGTCTGCGAGCCAGCTCGCCGAGAGGGCCGCCGGGGAGTTCGGAACGGTCGTGGCGGTGACAGGTCCGGTGGACTTTGTAAGCGACGGAAAAAGGACCTATGTCGTGGAAAACGGCCATGAGCTCCTTGGGAATGTCACCGGAACGGGGTGTATGGCAACCGCTATCACTGGGGCATTCCTTGCGGTAGAGGAGCCCCTGAAGGCGACGGTCTCGGCCCTCGTGACCTTTGAGGTCGCGGCGGAGCTTGCGAGCGAGGCCAAGTACCCGGGCACGTTCCACGTTAAGCTCTACGACTACCTCTACGCCATAGGCCCAGAGACTGTAGTCAGGATGGCGAAGGTAAGGGGGGTTTGAGTTGGGGCTCCGCAAGGCCCTCCGCCTTTATGTTATTACAGCCCGCGGGGATAGGGAGGAGGTTCGGCGCGTCAGGGAGGCCCTTGAGGGAGGCGCCACATCAATCCAGCTCAGAGCAAAAAGTGTTACCGCAAGGGAAGCCTATCTCGCGGGAAGGCAGATAAGAAAGCTGACCCGGGAATATGGGGCCCTCTTCTTCGTTGACGACAGGATAGACCTGGCCATTGCCCTCGATGCGGACGGTGTTCAGCTGGGGCCTGGAGACATACCAATAGAGGTGGCAAAGAATGTTGTGCCCAACCTCATAGTGGGTGCCTCCGTTTACAGTGTGGATGAGGCCCTGAAGGCGGAAGAGCTTGGGGCCGATTATCTGGGAGCGGGGGCGGTTTTTTCAACCCCCACAAAGCCGGAAGCCCGGGTATTGGGGCTTGGGGGCCTCAGGGAGGTAGTCAAAAGGGTCAGCATTCCTGTGGTTGCCATAGGGGGAATAACCCATGAGAACGCGGGGGAGGTCATGAAGACGGGTGTGGACGGCGTGGCGGTCATCTCCACCGTTATGTGTGCCCCCGACGTCAAAAAAGCCACTCAAGAACTGAAAAACGTCGTTGGGGGTGTTTGACATGGCCGTCTTGATAATAGCGGGCCTCGACACCGGCGGTGGAGCGGGTCTAAAAGCGGACATCGAGACGGTCTCGGCTTTAGAGGAGCACCCGCTCCCGGTTCTCACTTCGGTTACCTACCAGAACCCCGGGAAAGTTTCCGGATATTTCTCACTCCCACCCGAGGCCGTGAGGAGGGAGATACGGGCCGTTAGGGGGAGTTTTGAAATAGGGGCCGTCAAAATTGGAATGCTCGGGAGCGGGGAGATAGCCAAGGTCGTCGCCAAGGAGACGGAGGGCTTAACGAGGGTCTTCGACCCGGTGATGGCTTCGAGCACCGGTGAGAGACTCATTGACGACATCGAGTCGCTCAAGGTCCTCGTGGAGGGCTCAATAGTTACCCCAAACGTCCCGGAGGCCGAAGCTCTAAGCGGTCTTAAAATCCACTCCCTCGAGGATATGAAGGAATCCGCCAGGTTCATCGCCCAAACTCTGAAAGCTGAGGCGGTAATCGTCAAAGGCGGCCACCTGAACCTAACCGATCTCCTCTACTGGCGGGGAGAGTTCTTCGAGTTTCCCGGGGAAAGGGTTGGGGGCTTCACCCATGGGACGGGCTGTGCATTCTCCTCGGCCTTGGCCGCTTTTCTGGCGAAGGAGTTTGAGCTTCCAGAGGCAGTGAAAAATGCTAAAAGCTTCGTCGAAGGCGCCATAGGGTTCTCAAAGGCCGAAGCAAAGGCCGTCAATCCACTCTGGAAGCTCCAGAGGGACACTTACCGCTGGAGGGCGAGGGAAGAGCTTGAGAAGGCCATTGAAGAGCTGGTGAAGCTCGGTGAGAGGCTCAACCCCCATGTTCCAGAAGTCAGGACGAACTTCGCGCTTGCGACGCCCTTCGGGGAAGTCTTTGCCGTCAAGGGCAGAATCGTCCGCTACGGGAAAACGGTTAAGCCCGTTGGCCCGGTGGAACTTAACGCCAGCGACCACTTGAAGAGGGCTTTGCTTAAGATGCGCGAGTTCTACCCAGAAGTCCGGGCCGTCCTGAACCTGCGCTATTCGGAAGGGCTGATAGCGCGGGCTAAAAAGCTCGGCCTAGCGGTTTCCTTCTACGACATGCGGGAGGAGCCTGAGGAGGTAAAGAGGGCCAAGAGAGGAACGATGGAATGGGGCATAGAAACTGCCGTAAGAAGGGCAGAAAAAAGGCCCGACGTAATATACCACCTCGGGGACTGGGGCAAGGAGCCGATGGCCCTAATCTTTGGAAGGGACGCGCAGGAGGTGGTGGAGAGGGTTAGTGCTCTCGTTTCTTCCGCTCCTCGATGAAGACCACCACGTGCTCCGGGGCGTTTTCTTTTATCTCATTCTCCAGCTCTGGCTTTTCCGAATAGAGCCGCATAAGGATTTCTCCCCTCAGCCAGGGGTTTTTGATTCTCTTCGCCACCTTCAGGGCGGTCCTGTAGTTTCCAACCCGGATTAGCCCCAACGCAAGGTCGTAGAAGCCCTGGTTGCTTCCGAGTTCCTCCGCGACTCTCATGCCTTCACTGGGTTTTCCTTCGACCGCGTAGAGGTAGGCCAGATAGGAGAGCATTTCAGAGCGGTAGGGCTCATCGAGGAGGCGGTAGAGCTTCTCAAGTGCTTTGGGTTCCCCTTGAATTCTGGAGAGCGCCTGCCGGTAGTGATTGGGATTTTTAAGGGAGTCGAGGACGCACCTCGCGCCCTCAACGCTCCCCCGGAATAGGAAGTTCGAGGCCGTTCTAACCACCTCTTCCACCTCCCAGGGGGCGTAGGCCGGTGGCAGGGCGTCGAGGTCCACTGGATACGCGTCGAGAAGCGACCTCAGAAGGGCCCTGTACCTTCCGATTTTTCTGGGAGCGTCTGAGAAACCGTACCTCAGGAGCGTCTCCCTCATTCTCTCGAAGTCCCTGACGACCATTGCGAACAGCTTTACCGTCGAGTCGAGCCACTCCTCCATGAGAACCTCGAAGTACAGCTCCTGGCTCCTCCCGTACCACTCAAGGGAAAGAATCCTAAGGGTCTTCCCGTCATCAGCGACGTGCAGGTCAATCCAGGGGTCGTAGGAGCCGAGGCTCACCGCGGGGTGCTCTCCAAGAAAGGCATCGAAGTTCTCCCCCGCGAGGGCCCTCCTGAAGGGGTCATCCTCAAGCTTTGTCCTCCTCAGCTCCCCCAGGTCGAGGGGCGCCTCAACCCCGAGCAGGTGGAAGTTCAGCAACGCCAGCTCCTCAAGTGCGCTCCCGAGGAAGACGTCCGCCCCGAAGACGAGGAGTTCATCCTTCCAGAGGCTTAGAGTCCCGTAGTCATCCCAGTTGAAGCGGCGGTATTCGATTAAGTCCCCGGATTTGGCAAGTTCGGCGAGCCTTTCGAGGAGGTCCTCACGCCCAACTTCAACGCTCCAGCCTGCTCTCATAGCCAATCACCTTCAGGAGAAGCCTGACCGGCCGGGTGTTCTCGAGGAACGCCCTCTCAAGCCCGTGCCTTGAGCATGTCTCGAACAGCTCTTCAAGGTCGAAGGCGAGGGAGCTGAGAAAGCGCTCCTCGGCCACGAAAAAGTCCTCCAGGGGGACCCCGAGGGTGTTCTCCCCGGTCGAGAAAACAATTTCCCCGTCATGGAGGCTCACGACGCCGTGAAAACCCGCAAACGATAGCCGTATCCCACCGCTTTCGGCGTCAGCCATGAGGCGCGTGCCCGTAAGCTCTGCCAGCCTAAAGGCCCTTTCGAACCTGTTTCTCGCGACGGCCCCGATGCTTAGAATTCCCTCCGCGAACCTCAGGTAGTCCTCCTCGCCCCTGGCGATAAAGAAGCCCCCAACCGAGAACCCCACGCTCGCCCTTGGTCTGGCACACTCCTTAAAGCGCTCCCACGGGCCGGGATGAAAGAGTTCGCTGACGAAATCGCCACTGACCCTGACTGTCTCGTCTACCAGCGCGTCGAGCGCGGCCTTTCTCAAGCACTCTTCAATGGAAGGAAGCTCCATAAACGCCCCGATTTCCACATTCATACGATTTAAAGTTGGAACTGACCTTTTAAATTTTCCGGTTAGATTGGAAGCCCTGGAATCGGGCCGTGGATAAGTCTAAGAAGGCCCACGAGAACCGGCTGGTGGAGGAGGTAGATAACCAGCGTGTGCCTGCCCGCGAAGGTTATGAAGTGGATCGCGGGACTCTGCGGCAGGGAAAGATGCATTTTTCTTGTTCCTCCGGGGTAGAAAACGCTCCCCGCGGCCATTCCCAAGAGATACACCCCAAACCAGGGAAAAATCGGGAAGTAATCAGGGGCGAAGTAGTTCTTGGGCGTGATGCCCAGGGGGAGGAGCCAGAGGCCGTCGTGGAGGTTGCTTACCAGGAGGTGGCTGAAGAGGAAAAAGAAGGCCCAAAAGATGTTCTTCCTACCAAAGCGATAGAAAGGAACCGCCAGCAGGGTAGCCACGCCGAGGAAGTGGAGGATTCCAAAGTGAATCGTCATTTCGCCCGGGAGAAGGGAGGTGACGAGGGTTATGAGCATACCAAGGCCGAAGAGCTTGAGAAAGCGTCGGAAATACTTCCGGTAGGGTTGGGGGTTTCTCTTTACCGTTCGGGAATAACTTATCCAGAATGAGAGGCCCGATGTGAAGACGAATATCGAGGCAGTGGCAACCGCGAAGGAAAACCAGAACGTACGGTGCCCGGAGTAGTTGAGGAAGAGCCAGAGGTCTGTGACAAAGTTTGAGACCACCATCATCGTTATTCCGATACCGCGCAGGAGGTCAACCTCCCAGTACCGGCTCTTCAGGTACACTTCGGCGCCGAGCATAAGGTCTCTTGGGACTGATCCCTAATATCCATTTCGCCTATAGGAGGACACATAGGACGTCGAAGAGCACCGAGCCGAGCCAGTGAAGGAGAAAGCTGGGGAGAAAGCTCTCGGCCCGAAGGTCGAGCTTGGCGAAGACTATTCCCGCCACGAACGAATAGGGAACCTCTATGCCTGGCTTTCCAACGTGGACGAGGGCGTAGGGAACATCCTGCGCCAGAATCCCGAGCCACTCGTTCCTCTTCGCAAGGGGAAAGAGTAGTATTCCCCTGTAAAACGCCTCGTGGGCGAACATTATGACCCCAACGGCCAGCTCCTTGACGATGAAATCAAGCGGTCCCGAGTATTCAAATATTGGATAGTACTCCTTCATCGACGGGATTGTCGTGCCGTAGAGGCTCAGCGGAATGGTGGCAATGAAAAGGAAAAGGGCCCACCGATACTCAGAAAGCCTGCCCGCCTGAACCCCCAGCTCCCCCCGCTCGAAGCCTAGGGCATACGCCAAGACTAGGGGGAGGGCAAAGTAGAACAGGAGGTTGTAGCCCGCCCAGAGGAAGAGTCCGCCGCCGCTGTAGCGGACTGCGAGGATAAATGGTATTGAGAGTGCATAGAGAACGTACGGGTTGCGTCTGAGTTTCATAGGGGCATTCACACCATGAAGCTTATCTGGACGTTGTTTGCGTACCTCCTTATCTCTATGCCCCGGTTCGTGAACACTATGCCTATTTCAAGCGGTCTCTTTGGATTGGCCCTTCTGATGACCCTTATGCCAACCTCCGTTCCAATCCGGTCCTTGTTGAGACGGTTCATGTAGGAGTAGAGGAGGGTGAGGAAGTTCCTGTAGTCCTGCATCTCCTCAAAGAACTCCTTCTGCTCCGGATTTAGCCGGGGGTATATGTATCTGTGGAAAAACCAGTCAAAAGAGCTCCGTGTTTCAGTCGCGTATGCAAAAAGCAGCTTATAGAACTCCATGTTCTTGTTGCCGAACGAGGAGTCTATACCCGTTATGGCCCTTCCGAGGTAGCTGGATGCCTCGCTTAGTTTCATGTTTATCAGCGTCAGCTCCATGTCTCCCCCGCGGAGGTCCATCTGAATGTACCTGTCCGCCCCAAAGTCCATGTAGATTGTGCTGTAGAAGAGAATCAGCCTCCGCGGACGGTAATTCATCTGCTGAAGAATCCGACGAAGGACATCGCCCAGCCTGTTCAGCTGTCTGGGGTCGCCTATCATGAGGGCCTCTATTCCCATGATGCTGTCCTGAAGGGCCACATCATTATCAAGCCAAAATTCAATCTCCCTCCGCCATCCGGGCATGTTGTATCTGTTGAGAACCTTCAGGTCCACGATGGAGACGGGAACCTCCTTTTGAATCCTTCCGAATCTCCTCTTGAAAATCACCACCGGATGATACCCCGTCGAAGGGTTGAGACGGGAGACCGGGATTTCACTCACCTTACGAAGGGCCAGCAGCGCACTCCGAATCTTTGGAACGTCATCTTTAACGAATTTTGAGCCGAGGTCTTCCAGCAGTATCCTAAGCCTCTCCTCGCTGACCATGCACCACACCAGAATAGATATAAAAAGAAGGGATTAAAAACCTCACTCCGAGTCCTTGGCCGTGGACTCGCCCTTCTTCTCCTCGGCCGCCTTGGTCTTCTTCTTGCTGGTGGTCTTCTTGGTCGTCGTTCTCCTGGTCTTCCTGCCCTTGGTGCTCTTTCTGGAGGTGCTCTTCCGGGTGGTCTTCTTTTTGGTCTTCTTCTCGGTCTCTTCCTTCTTCTCGGCCGCCTCGGTCTCCTCGGCCTTTTCACTGGAGGGCTCCTCGGCCTCCTTTACCTCCTCCTTTTCCTCGACCTTGGTCTCGCCCTCCTCGGTCTTCTCAACGAGGGGCTCGCTGACCTCTTCCTCGAGCTCCACAACTTCCTCGCCCTTCTCCTCGGGCGGCTTGAGGAGCTCGTCAACGCCCGGCTTGAAGTTGACCTCCTCGTAGCCGATGAACTTGAGGTCGCTCTCAAGGAGTATCTCGCCGAGGACAAGGGTGTTCCTGTCAAGTCCGGCGTTGCTGAAGTCCACGGTAACGTCCTTCTCGCCAACCTCGATGATGACCTTTCCGGTGTCCACCCGGGGCATGCGGAGCTCTATCAGGGCCTTGACCTTCTCTATCGGATCCTCAATCTTCTCAACAACCTCTGCCTCGTAGATGAGGTGCTTGCCGGCGTAGGGGTGGTTGAAATCAACCCTCACGCGGCCACCGCTGACGGTGAGGACGCGGCCCTTGAGCTTCCTGCCGCCCTCGGTCTCGATCTCAATGGGCATTCCCGGGAACGGGTAGATGCCCTGCCTCCTGAACTGGCCGAGGGTGAAGGTCTTGATGAGCTTGGGGTCGCGCTTTCCAAAGCCCTTCTCGGGCGGAACTATTATCTCATACTTCTTCCCGACCTCGAGGCCCTCAAGCTGCTCGTCGAGGCCGCTGAGAACGTGACCGGCGCCGACGGCTATCGGAACCGGGCCGTAAATACCGTTCTCGTTGTAGATTCCAGCTTCCTTGGCAACCTCCTCGTAGGTGGTGTCAAAGACCTCGCCGGTCTCCTTGACCTTTCCGGTGTAGTGAAGCCTTATGACGTCTCCCTTCTGAACCTTCATCATCGTAACCTCCTTTTTCCTGCTCTACCCCGGATTGAGAGGGTTGCTTTTTAAGCTTTTGCCGGCGGCCGTGCACACACACTCCCAGACTTCCAAAAAAGAGCGGGCCGCGTACACAAATCTGGCCATGATGAAGGCGATAACCTAATAAAAGGGCTTCACGAAGTTCCCCCGGTGGTGAGAAGATGGCCATAAGAGTGTACAACACCCTGACAAAGCAGAAGGAGGAGTTCAGGCCTTTGAGAGACGGGGAGGTCAGGATGTACGTCTGTGGGCCAACGGTTTACGATTACACTCACCTCGGCCACGCCAGAACCTACGTGGCCTTCGACGTTATCCGGAGATACCTTGAGCACCGCGGCTACAGCGTTCTCATGGTTATGAACTTCACCGACATCGACGATAAAATCATCCGCAGGGCGAATGAAACCGGCGAGGATCCGAGGGAGCTTGCTGAGAGGTTCCTCCGCCTCTTCCTTGAGGACATGAAGGCCCTGAAGGTCAAGCCCGCCGACGTCTATCCGCGCGTCACCGAGCACATGGACGACATTATAGAGTTCGTGAGGAAGCTCCAGGAGAAGGGCTACGCCTACGAGGGAAGCGACGGCGTTTACTTTGAGGTTCAGAGGTTCAGCGACTACGGAAAGCTGAGCGGGATAAAGCTCGAGGAGCTCAGGAAGGGAGCACGCGTCGAGCCCGGCGAGGGCAAGAAGAATCCCGAGGACTTCGCCCTCTGGAAGAAGGCGAAGCCCGGAGAGCCCAAATGGGAAAGCCCCTGGGGGGAGGGAAGGCCGGGCTGGCATATCGAGTGCTCCACGATGAGCACCAAGTACCTCGGCGAGAGCTTTGACATCCACGGCGGCGGCAACGATCTAATCTTCCCGCACCACGAGAACGAGATAGCCCAAACCGAGGCCTGCACAGGGCACGAGTGGGTCAAGTATTGGCTCCACACCGGCTTCCTGATGGTGAACGGGGAGAAGATGAGCAAGAGCCTCGGCAACTTCGTGACTATCAGAGAAATGCTAGAGCGCTACGACCCTGAGGTCATAAGGCTCTTCATCCTCCAGAGGCACTACCGCTCACCGCTCGACTACACTGAGGAGGGCATGGAGCACGCCAAGAACAACCTTGAGAGGCTCTACAACACCCTCGAGAACATCCGCGTGGCCATGGAGCGGGCCGATATAGCATTCAAGTGGGGTCAGGAAGAGTTCGAGGCATACGAGGCGATAAGAAACGCGAGGGAGAAGTTCTACAGCGCCATGGACGACGACTTCAACACTGCCGAAGCTTTAAAGGCAGTGTTCGAGGCGAGCAACGCGGTCAACAGGTATCTAACGAAGGTTGAAAAGCCGAAGGAGAGCATCCTTCGCAAGGCGCTGGAGTTCTTCAGGATTGTAAGCGAGGTCTTCGGCATCTTCGAGGACTACTTCAGGGAGCAGAGGGCGGGCGAGGAGGAGGCCCTTATCCAGCTCCTCATTGACGTCCGCGCCCAGCTCAGGAAGGAGCGCAACTTTGCTTTGGCCGACAGGATAAGGGCAGAGCTCAGGGAGATGGGCATTCAGCTCGAGGACACCCCACAGGGAACGGTTTGGAAGAGGGTTAAAGTCTAATTTCCCACATTTTTTGTCATCTCTCAATCAAGGCCCCAGAGCAAAACACTTAAATACACCCTTCCCTCCGCTCAATTAAGGGAAATCCAATGAAGAAGTTTCCGGCTTATCTCGCTTCTTGGGACGACATAGAAAGGTGGGCAAAGGAAGGTGCCTGGAAGATTCTGGAGGACGGATGGAGACCGGATGTTATAGTCGGACTCGCCAGAGGAGGCTGGGTTGCAGCGAGGCTCTACTGCGACTACCTCGGCGTCAAAGACCTCGTCAGCCTTAAGGTCGAACACTGGGGCGTTACCGCAACCCCCGACGGCAAGGCCAAGCTCAAGTACGGCACCAGCTACGACCTGAGCGGCAAGAAGGTTCTCATCGTCGACGACATCAGCGACACGGGGGAGAGCCTGACGCTCGCCAAGAACTACATCGAGGGCAAGGGGCCGGCCGAGATAAGGGTCGCCACGCTCCTCACCATCAGGGGTTCGCGCTTCAAGCCTGACTACTACGGCGAGGAAATAGACTGGGCGTGGATAGTGTTCCCATGGAACTTCGTCGAGGACATGATAAACCTCGTGAACAACATCTTCGAGGAGAAGGAGGCTTTAACCACCGACGAGATAGTCGAGCTCTTCAGGGAGCTCCACGGCATGGAGGTTCCAAAGGGCAGGCTGGAGGAAGCCCTCCGCATGGCCGAGCGCAGGAAGGTTTTTAAGTTCAGGGACGGGAAGTGGCGCAAAGCCTGAGGGAGTGGTACCTTGGACCGGAAGAAGAAGGTTCAGGAAATCAAGAACCACAGCGTCTACGCGAGGGAGATCTACGACATGCACAGCGAGAGCATACATAATGTCATAGACAACTACGAGAGCCTGAAGGAGGACTATCTGAACGACCACTCGCGGGCGAGAATCGTGAGGATAGTCTTCAACGAGGACAACGGCCTTCCGCTTGCGATAGAGTTCAACAGGAAGGACGATTCCTTCAAGGGCTTCACCATAGCCATCGGCAAGCCCCACATAAGGAGCGGCTCGGAAGAAAAGGAAGAAACTCAGGAGGCGCAGGGAGACTGAACGTAGAACCCCATCTCTATTCCCTTTTCACTCCATATTTCGTAGCTGCTCAGGTAGTACGTCGGGTTCTGGAAGAGGGCCGTCAGGTTCCTGTTCTCCCCCGCCACCCAGACGATGTAGTTCCCCTGGTTGTAGGGGTTCCTCACGGCCATTATCACGGCGGTTCCCGTGATGCTGCCGAGCTCTCCCGTGATAACGGGGTCTTCCTCATTACTGGTTAGAACGTAGGAGTAGATCCCCCAGTCGGGGTTCCTGTCGAGGACCCAGTGGCCGTCTCCCACGGGCACGAAGCGCAGCGGAAAGCCCTCGTCCAGCTCATCGACGAGCGAGTTTGAGTAAGGCCCTCCGACCAGCACCAGGTTCGATCCCATGTCCTCGTCGGTGACGTTCACGTCCGCCTTGACCGAAACCTCCACCGTCCCGTCCCACTGGGAGTAAAAGACCCTGAGGTTCTCAGCTATGGCCTCAGCCGTTTTCCTGTCCATCTCTACCCCCGAGGGGTCGGGGTTCTGGGTTCCGTAAACTACCACCACCCTCCCTTCCACCGCACCCCTGTCGAAGGCCCTCAGCGGGGTCACCGGGACGCGCTCGCTGTAGAGCTTCCCGGCATTCTCAGGGGGAATCAGGGTTCTCAGATCCACGAGCATCTCGTCCACGTAGTCGTCAAGGGGAACGGAGTTCTGGACGCTCATTGCCGCGTACTTGCCGTAGAGCTGGAGCACCTCGTCTATCCAGAACTCGCCCCAGGCCCTCTGGAGCCACACCGCCAGAGCCGCGTAGTCGGGGTCCACGTTGGAGAGCGTGAAGTCCAGCCAGCCGTCGGCGAAGCCCTCGTATATCATGCCCGTCCTGTCCCAGAAGTGAATGTCGTAGCGCGCGAGGTAGGGCATGTCCTCCTCTATGGTGTCCTCCAGGTAGGCCAGGGAGTATGTGTCGCCGTAGTTGGCGTAGAGGCCGGGCAGGGTAATGTCGTGGCCAAGCTCGTGGTAGACGAAGCCCAGGTAGATAAGCTCGTCGAGGCCCGTGTTGTTCACGTAGTCCATGTTAAGGGGCAGGCCGAACATCGTGTCCCTCGCCGTCTTGTAGCTCCAGGCCGTCCTCTGGGGGTCGCGCCTCACGAGCGGCACCATTCCCCCGGCCCCGTATATCTGGACGCCGTCCCTGACTGGGTTGAAGCTGTGGCCGTGTATTGCCACCAGGAACGGGTGCAGGAACTCGAAGCGAACGTTGGAAACGTCGGTGTAGCGGCCCATGAATTCATCCATCGGGAGAAGCGAGAGGGCGTTCTCGTATATCCCGAGGTCCTCCCAGTAGTAATCCTGGTGGGTTCTGTAAAAGGTCATGAAGTCGCTCTCCCTGGCGAAGTCTCTCAAAGCCTCGATGAAGTCGAGTGTCCAGGGGTCGCCGATGTTTCCCCAGGGCTGGAGCTCAGGCGGTTCCGTGCAGAGAAGGAGGTAGTATTCGGTGTAGTACAGCCTAAGGTCCCTCTCCGAGATGGAAGAGGTGTTTTCAAGGTGCTCCCGCAGCATCTGAACCGCGCGGTGGTTCCTGTATGGGGCGAAGTACGAATCAACTTCATCGAGGTAGCCGCCGCGGTCTATGACGAACGGGTCGCTCCGGCCAAAGGCGAGGTAGTAGACCACGCTCAGCAGCTCCGAGTTGGGGCTTATCTCGACGCTCACCCGTTCGGTCACATTGTAGCCGGTCACCTGCGGCGCGGCCGCTCCGATGAAGAGCGCCAGGATTATCAAGGCCCACAGTCGCTTCATCACGACACCCGGTGGTATTTCGGCGGAGGATATTTAAAGCTTCCGACAGCTTTTAAAGCCCAACCGGAAGATAGGGAATTCGGGTGACCGAAAATGAGGGCGAGAGGATTGATTATCACACTCATCTTACTAACCGCGGCGGCAGGGCTCATCCCCTTCGCCGGAGCCTCCTCAGAGAAACCCCTCGTAGTTACCAGCATAGCCCCGATTGCCTCAATAGTTCAGGACGCCTTCGGGGACTTCGTGGATGTGGTTTACATAATTCCCCCCGGCGCGGATCCCCACGAGTACCAGCTGACCGCGAGCCAGATCGAACTCCTGAGGAAAGCCGACGTGATAGTAACCACCGGCGGCCACCTGCCCGTGGAGAAGAAGATAGCCGAGCTGAAGGAGGAGGGGACGATAACGGGGGAGGCACTTTTCCTCGACGACTACAAGCGCGAGGGCTTCCGCTATCTCCCCGAATACTGGTACAACGATAAGGACAACCCCCACGGCGTCTGGCTGGACCCGACCAACGCCCTGGCCATAGCGAGGGCGACCGAGAAGGCGCTCGAGAGGGCCAACCCCGCGGAGGCCGGGCTCTACAGGGCGAGGTACAGGGACTTCGAGAGCAGGGTTGGGGCGATAGTGGAGGCATACAGGGCGCTGGTTGAGGGCAACAAAACCGCCGTCATCCAGATGCCGCCCGACGAGTACGCCATCGAGTGGCTTGGAATAAAGGCAACCGCCGCCATAAAGCCCGAGGAGGAGGTTCCTGCGATAGGCATCGACGAGCTCCTCGGAACCGCCGAAGGAACCGACCTTGTGGTCTACGCCCTCGACAGCCCGGACCAGATGAAGGACGCGGCGAAGGAGCTCGCCGCCAAGAGCGGGAAGCCGCTCGCCGAGATAACGGTCTTCTGGAGCGATAGGCCCTACACGAAGGTTCTAATCGAGAACAGCGCGGCGGTGGTTAAGGCCCTAGGCGGCGGACCGGGAGAGACCCTGCCTGTTCATAGGGACGACGTGGGAAGGTACGTGGCGCTCTCCCTGGTCGTCGGCATCGTCCTTGGCGTCGCCCTTGGGATCATACTCAAGAAATGATTCAGATTCACTTTTCTTTTCCCCATTGTGGCCGTATTTTGCCATCATGGAGGCAAATAAAAAGCAGAGAAAAAATGAGTCACTCCCTCTTGTAGGGCCTTCCGTCCCACTTCGGCGGCCTTGCCTTGCCGATGATGCCCGCGACCACTATCAGGGTCACGACGTACGGAAGGGTCGCTATGAACTGCCAGGGTATCGTTCCCGCGAGCCAGGGGTTGTTCTGGATGTAGATGGCGAAGTTGTCGAAGAATCCGAAGAGGAACGCTCCTCCCAGGGCTATTATTGGGTTCCAGCCGCTGAAGACCATGTTGGCCAGTGCTATGAAGCCCCTTCCGGCGGCAATCTGTTTGGTAACGGTTCCAAGCCAGTCAACGCTTAGATAGGCCCCAGCGACTCCTGCCAAGGCGCTCGCTATCAAGACCGCCGTGAAGCGGTAGAGCTCGACGTTGATTCCGAGCGCATCGGCCGCCTCCGGGTTCTCACCGACGGCCCTTATTCTTAGTCCGAAGGGGGTCTTGAACAGCACCCACCAGGCTATGATGGCTATCGCTATCGTTATAGGCACCATCGGACTGAGCGAGTTTCCAAAGGCGTCCATCCACAGCGGGCTAATCTGGGCGTTGCTCGGAACCTGGTGCTGACCGGCGGTTCCCCAGTAGGCCCTGATTCCAAAGGCCACCGCACCGTAGCCGAGGAGGTTGAGGCCTATACCCGGAATAACGTGGTCCCCCTTGAGGTACACCGTCAGGATGCCATGAAGGACGCCGAAGAGCAGGCCTATAAAAGCTCCGCCGAGGATGCCGACCCAGCCGTTTCCGGCAAGCTCCGCGAACATTGTCCCGAAGAACGCCGAGAACATCAGTATTCCCTCGTAGCCGATGTTGACTACACCCGCCCTTTCACTTATCACCGCACCTATGCTCGTGAGCGCTATTGGAACCATCGCCGCGAGTGAACCGAGGAGAAGGCTGATTACCATCGCCTCGTTCATGCCTCCCCCCTCCTGAAGAGCTTGGCAAAGAGGTCGAGCAGTCCTGGAACCGCGACGGCTATGATTATGATGCCCTCGATGACCTTAATCATCTCAAGCGGAACGTGGGCGTGCTGCTGCATTGCCGTTGCTCCAGCGCTCAGCGCTCCGAAGAGGATTCCCGCGAAGATTATGCCGAGCGGGTGATTCCTGCCGACGAGGGAGACACCTATTCCGTCAAAGCCGTAGCCGTAAACGTTCGCCAGTCCCTGGGTTATGGCGTAGCTCGGTGGGGTCCCCATGACGATTCCCGCTCCGGCCAGCCCGGCCGTCATTCCACCGATGACGAAGGACCAGATGGCCGAGCGCTTGGGGTTTATTCCTCCGTACTCGGCCGCCCTCGGGTTCTGACCGCTGGTTCTCAGCTCGTATCCGAGCTTGGTGTGCCACATCACCACGAAAACGACCACCGCCGAGAGGATGGCTATGATGAACGCCCAGGATAGGCTGGTTCCCTTTACGAGAAGGGGCAACCTTGCACCGGGCGGAATCGGCAGGGTGCTGTTGGGGTCCTTAGGGTTGTAGTAGACGCTGACCGCGAGCCAGCTGACGAGGAAAAAGGCAATCCAGTTGAACATTATCGTGGATATGACCTCGTGCACCCCTCTGTAAACCTTGAGGATTGCCGCTGGAAGGGCCCAGAGGGCTCCGATGAAGAGGCCCGCGAGGAGGCCCGCCAGGGGATTCTGGAGGTACTGAGTGACGATTATCGCCGCTATCGCGCCGAAGTACACCGTTCCCTCGGCACCGATGTTGAAGAGACCCGTCCTCGCGCCTATCGCGAAGGTTATCGCCGTTAGGATAAGTGGGGCCGATTTGCTGAGGGTTTCGGCTATACCATCGGTTGAGCCGAGGGAGCCCTTGATGAGCCAGTAGTAGGCTGAGCCGGGGCTGTAACCGCTGAACCAGAGGACAAGGGCCCCGATGAAGGCTCCAATGAGTATTGCAAGAACGCTCTCCGCTACGGGTTTGACGTAACCCCTGAGCTCATTTTTGAGGTTCACCCTTAACACCTCCCATCATGAGTCCTATCTGCTCCTCGGTAACCTCGTCGGGCTTGACTATTCCCATGAACTGACCTTCGTACATTATCGCCATCCTGTCGCTGAGCTGGAGAACCTCGTCCAAGTCGGCAGAAACGAGCAGAACGGCCTTGTTATCGTTCCTGAGCTTAACGAGGTAGTTCCTGATGTACTCGGTCGATGCAACGTCAACACCGCGCGTCGGCTGGGCCGCTATGATGAACTCCGGCTTCTTGCTGACCTCCCTCGCAACTATCAGCTTCTGCTGGTTTCCACCGCTCAGGCTCTTCACAGGGGCCTTGGTTCCAGGCGCGCTGACCTCGAACTCCTCAATCAGCCTCTTAGCGTGCGCCTCAACCTTGTCCCAGTCGAGCAGAAAACCCTTCGAGAACTCCTTCCGCCAGTGCATTCCGAGTATCGAGTTCTCCATCACGCTCATCTCAAGGATTAAGCCCATGTGAGTCCTATCCTCCGGGACGTGTGCCATTCCCATGTCGTAGAGTTCTCTCGGTTTTTTGCCGGTGATGTCCGCTCCTTTAAGGTAAACTTTGCCCTTCTCGACCTTTCTGAGGCCGGTTATAGCCTCTATGAGCTCGCTCTGACCGTTGCCCTCGACACCGGCTATTCCAAATATCTCACCAGCCCTAACCTCGAAGGTAAGCCCCCTGACGGCATCCTCTCCCCTGTCTCCCTTCACCCACAGGTCCTCAACGCGGAAGATAACCTCGCCGGGCTCCTTCGGGGGCTTCTCAATCCTCAAAACGACGTCCCTTCCAACCATCATCCTCGCGAGGAGCTGGGGCGTTGCCTCGCTCGTCTTAACGGTTCCAACGACCTCACCTTTCCTGATGACGGTGACGCGGTCGGTGAGCTCCATGACCTCATTGAGCTTGTGGCTGATGAAGATTATCGTCTTCCCCTGCTCCCTGAGCTTCCTGAGAACCGCGAAGAGCTCCTTGACCTCGATTGGGGTTAAAACCGCAGTAGGCTCGTCGAGGATGAGTATATCAACGTCGCGGTAGAGCATCTTAAGGATTTCTATCCTCTGCTGCACACCAACCGGCAGGTTCTCCACGGGGACGTCAAGCGGAACCTGGAAGTTCAGCTCGTCCATGAGCCTCTGGAGTTTTTTCCTCGCGTTCTCGACGTCAATCTTGGACAGAAGCTCATGGCCCTCCATGCCGAGGATTATGTTCTCAAGGGCGTTGAAGACATCAACGAGCGTGAAGTGCTGGTGGACCATTCCGATTCCATTTGCTATGGCATCTGCGGGGCTCTTGAAGCGGACCTCATTGCCACGAAGAAAGATTTTGCCCTTCGTTGGCTTCAGCATTCCGAAGAGAACCTTCATTAGCGTTGTTTTTCCTGCACCATTCTCGCCAAGGAGGCCGAGGATTTCGCCCTCGTAGACCTTAAGGGTAACCCCCTTGAGGGCCCTTGTCCCGTCTGGGTAAACCTTGACAATGTCCCGCATCTCAAGCACTGGGGTTTGCTCTTCCATCCCTTCCACCTCCAAATCTCAAAACGGAAACAAAAGGGGAAGAAGAATCACTGCTTGTGGTTCTTGTAGTAGTCGAGGGCCCAGTAGGCGCCGAAGCGGTAGCCACCTTCGAACTTGTAGAGAACCGGAATCTCCATACCGAGGACGATACCGATGGTGTCCTTGTTGTCGTTGAGCGCTATGAGCGCCGCGAGGGCACCAGCAAGGGTTGAACCCTCATTCTCCTTGAAGAGAACCATCTGGACGTTGTGGGGCATCTCTGGGTCGTAACCGTCTATGATGACGAACCTCTGGTCCGGATACTCCTGGGCGACCTGCTTAACCGCGTTGGTCATCATGAAGCCGACCGCAATGATGATGTCGTACTCACCGCTCTTGGCGAGGCTCCTGAGGTTCGGCAGATAGTCGTTCTCGCTGTTGCTCTGGAGCTCATCGAGCTGGAGGCCGAACTCCTTGGCGGCCTTCTCGGCACCCAAGTAAGCCATGTCGTTGAAGCTCAGGTCACCCCTACCACCGACATCGTAGACGATGGCTATCTTTTTCGTGTTTTGTCTACTGTTGAGGCTCTCATTGAAGTACGTTTCGGGCTTGGGTTCGTTCGCACTCCAGTTCTTGGTGTATTCCTCCATGGTCTTCCATTCATCGGCCTTTCTGAGAAGCTCAATCTGGTCCTTAGAGGTGGCTTTTGGAACGATTATCTGTCCGTTGATTATCTGGTTCTGAAGGTCGTCAATGGCATTCCAAATCCAGTCCGGAACCTGGTTCCTGGTCTGTTCGAGGAACTGTATAAGCTCGTCCTCGCTCTCAAAGCCGAGATCCTTGAGCTTCTTCTCCTTGACGTCCGATGGAAGGGAGTCAAACATGGCCTTGACGTCTTCTATGGTTGAGAGCTTAACACCGCCCTCCTTGAGGCCGAGCTCAACGACACCGCCCTGGAACTGGTTCTCCTCTGCCTGCTTGACGGCATTGTAAACACCAACGTCAACACGCTTCATCATGCTCGCTATTATAACACCCGGTTTAATCCAGTCCTGGGCGGAGTCAACACCCATCGCGAAAGGCGGTCCCATCTTCTTGTCGTTGGCGTCCAAGTAGTCGCCCACGGCCTCGAAGACACCAAGACCAGTACCACCCGCGACCTGGTAAATAACCCAAGCGCCCTGCTGGAGCTGAGCCTGTGCCGCCTGTTTCCCTTTAGCAGGGTCACCGAATGAGCCGGTGTACGTGTAGAGGATGTTTATTCCGGTTTTCTCTTCCCCGCCACTTATGCAGCCGCTGGCCACTACACCGAGAGCCAAGATGCCAATTAAAAACAAGCTAAACAGCTTCTTCATGCTAACACCCCGCGAGTTTTCAAAGGTATACCCGTAAAGCGCAATATATACTTTATGGTCCCCAGGAAGCCGAAAATTTGAGAAAGAATTTTAACCTCAGAGTAAAAGTTTTTTGTGATGACCATGCTGAAGAAAATAGCCGAACTGAACTCGGGAGCCATTTTAATAACTGGAGACGGGAAGAGGCTTGCGAAGATATACATCAATGCCTGGAGCAAGGACGGCAGGCGCGTGCTTGCTGAATACCTTCCATTCCAGGTGAACGGTGACGTCTACATCGGCCCACCGTTTGATAGCGACGACTTCGATGTGTACCTGATAATCAATCCCCTCTCGCGCTCGAAGGCTGAGAGGGAAAGGCTCCAGAAGTGGCTGGGAGAGCACAGGGACAAGCTCATCCTGCTGTACGAACACAAGTACGTGAAGGATTCGATAACGCGCTACAGAATCAAGGACTTCATTGACTATCTAATCGCATACAAGAGGGAAACCGTCGGGTTCGAAAGGGTCGATGTGATGCGTCTGGAGGACGGGCGAATAGTCGAGAGCAAAACCTACGTCAGGAGGTACTGAACGGGCACGTGCGGTTTATAAACCCCGGGGAGGAGACACTCCCGCCCGATGACGAGTGGCTTCGGGTCTGAGGTGTGATGACACCAGCTATCGCCGAGGGCACTTCATAATAATTATATAGGCTTAAGTTGCTCGCTCATCAGGTGGTAAAGATGCTGGGAAGGCTCAAGGAGAAATTAGGCTCATTTGTGGAGAGGGTTGCCCAAACTGAAATAAGCGAGAAGGACGTGGAAAATGCGCTCTGGGACCTGGAAATAGAGCTCCTTGAGGCGGACGTGGCACTTGAAACCGTCGAGGAGCTCAAGGAGAGGATAAAGGAGAAGCTCGTCGGCCAGAAGGTCAAGATAGGTACGAACAAGAAGGCACTGGTTGAAGAGGCCGTCCGTGAGGCCGTTCTTGAGGTCCTGACACCGGAGAAGAAAATAGACCTTCTTGAGCTGATAAAGTCTAAGGAGGAGAAGCCCTTCGTCATAGCCTTCGTGGGCTTCAACGGCTCCGGGAAGACAACGACCATAGCCAAGCTCGCCCACTGGCTTAAGAAGAACGGTTTAAGCGTTGTCATAGCCGCCAGCGACACCTTCCGTGCAGGGGCGATAGAGCAGGTCGAGGAGCACGCAAAGCGCGTCGGGGTTAAGGTCATCAAGCACTCCTACGGTGCCGACCCTGCTGCCGTCGCCTACGACGCGATCCAGCACGCAAAGGCGAGGGGGCTGGACGTCGTCCTTATAGACACAGCAGGCAGAAACGAGCTGAACAGAAACCTCATGGACGAGATGAAGAAGATAGCGCGCGTAACCAATCCTGACCTGGTGATATTCGTCGGCGACAGCCTCGCCGGCAACTCCGTCGTCGAGCAGGCGAAGCAGTTCAACGAGGCGGTGAAGATCGACGGAGTAATTCTCACCAAGCTGGACGCCGACGCCCGCGGCGGTGCGGCGCTGAGCATAAGCCACGCCATCGGCGCGCCGATACTCTTCGTCGGCGTCGGCCAGGGCTACGACGACCTAAAGCCCTTCGACGAGAAGTGGTTCGTGGAGAGGATTTTTGGGGAGTGAACTCATACACTCACGGCCAGCCCCATGCGTACCACAGTCCAAACTGCGAGGAAGCTCAGGACGGCTGAGACCGTCCAGGAGGTTTCTTCTCCCCTCTCAATTTGAAGTCCCACAATTCTTGCAAACGCCCACTGGAGGAGTGGGGGGAGGACTAAAACGGCCAACAGGGCGGTTCCTCCCACGAAGCGGAGGATTGAAAGGCCAACTAGGACCACAACGCCTGAAGACGCCGAGAGCACCGCAGTGCCTTTCCTGTCCCTCCAGAGGGCGAGAAGGGCAACGATGATGAAGGGCAGAGCGGCCACAAGGAAGAAGAGGGGCGATGGCTCAAAGTAAAAGCGGCAGATTGGGTATGGGTGGATCTGAAGGCAGGTAGCCCCAACGTAGTATTCCCGTGGAAGTAAGACCATCAGCAGGAACTCCCATGCTGGAAAGAGGAAAGGGTAAAGGAAGTGGTGAAGCTTCATCGGGCTCACCGCCCCCCACTCAAAGGAAGGACGTTGGTGAGTTTTTTGACGTCCTCCCCATTGCCGCTGGCGAGGAGCAGGTACAGGTTGCCATCGTCCCTGACCTCAAGCACGAGAATATAGTCTTTTCCTTTCCTGAACACCCAACCCCTAAGAAGATCGTCGGAAAGCTCCCTGATTGCAGTATAGCCCGAGTGCTCAAGCTTAGAAACGTAGGCTTCCACAATCTCGTTGGGAGGCTCCGTGTACTTGAGCCGAAATGCTTCAATTATCTTCGACTTCTCAGGTGTTTCTCCATAGTCCACCTTAGATATTATTGCCGTTCCCTCCAAAGGATACACATAAACGGCCAGATAAACTCTTCCCGAGAGGGTTACGTTTGAGAGGGAGGCCCCCGGTAGGATGAGACCAGTCCAGTTCTCGGAAAAGCCTTTGAGGGATTTAAAGTAGCACTTTGGCCTCTTCTCCGCCCAGTTGGAGGGCTCAAAGTTAAAGAACCCGACGAGCACGTGCCTCGGACTCCCGTTTACAGCCTCGTCGAGTGTTATGCCCTTAAATCCTGCCCGGGGAGGGTAGCCCGGCCCGCTGACGATTGGTGGTTTAACATCGCTGACGTTCACTGGCACCTTTGAGAAACACGAACTTTCTTCATTCAGCCTTTTGCTTGTAAAAATGGCACCACATGCCAATACTAAAAGTAAAATTGAAAGAGAAAGATGTAAGGCCCTTCTTGTCATCAAACCTACCTCCTACGTACAAAGATAAACCATGCCTCTTTCCAATTTCCGTCTGCTATGTAATGGCTGACACTATCCCACGTATCATGGATTTCCCAATAGAATGCGGAGGAATAACCCACATAGCCGACAACTGTAACTGTATGGTTTACGTAATCTTGGGAGCGGTCTAATGCAGAACCTCCATCAATCATCCAGAGTAAAAGTGGGTGGTTGCTATCGATGTCAGCTATTGCATCGTAGAATCCTGTTTCACGGCTTTCCCACCAAGCAGTATAGTCATTTTCAACGATGTTATTGAGAGTTATCATTTTTGAAATGCGCTGATACTCTTCATAAACGTTTTCTATGCCTGGAACTACATTGTAACTCCAGGTGGCCCCTGTTGCGTTTGTTTTTAGAGTGTGATGAAGAACATCAATCAACGCTTCCCTGTCCCAAGAATCTTGAAGCTGGGGTTCGTAATACGCTATCACCATTGAAACAGCTATAGGAGTACATCCGTCCCACCAGGACCATGGATCATCATTGGGGCCCACATTGTAAGGATACGGCTTTGGATTGTCATCGTCATCCGTTGTGGTCCAAGCTGGTACATTTGGAATATGCTTTTCTGCGTAAGTGGACGTAGGATATATGTTATCCGTCGTCTCTGTCTCTAAAGACAGCATGTGATGTTTGGGTGAGAAGGAGACTCTTTTTGGAACAGAAATATGTCTGCCGTAGATGTCCATGGCCTTTCCGTTTTTTAGCTCCACACTATAGCTTAACGCCCCGTAATAGAGCAACCTGTGCCGTTCCGTTGAAAAGCCCTTTATTCTGGTCGCAGTGATTCTTCCCAGCCTTTTGCTGGGTGCCTCGCCTTTGCTGAACTCAAGAACGGGAGGCATGTACCTCTGAGCCGCCACGAGTATGAATCCATTGGGCTTTCCGTTCACCAGCACGGTGAACTCGTAGGCGCTCTTGGTTCCGTTGGGGAAGTAGTACACCACAGGCTGGGAAAGCTTTGCGTTCTTCCAGTCTTCAAATCCGGGCAGGTTTGAAGATGCCCACTGCAGGTGTCTCTGAGCGACAGGCATGGCTTCAGCTGGCGTCACGGAACCAGTGTGGCCCTTCGGGGGAACCATGCTTAAGGCTCCAGTGAGGCTACTCAAAACTAAAACCGCAAAAAGAACTGCAAATGCCCTAGTCCGCCACTTCTTCAAGGGGATCACCATTGGATATATTCTCCAATACACTTAATAAATCTTGTGTGGACAAAAGTTAATAAGCCGGCACATTACTCTTCCCCAAACTAAACTTAATGAATACAATTGCATACTATGAAACGTAAAGATGTATTAAAGGATTAAAAGTTTGTATAGGTTCTCAAAGTCCACCCGCGCGGTCATATCTATGTTTATCGGGGTCACGCTGACCTTTCTCTCCACCTTCAGGGCGTAGGCGTCGGTCCCGGGCTCGAACTTCTCGCACTTCCTTCCGACTATCCAGTAGTATGGATGTCCCCTCGGATCGATGCGCTCCTCTATAGTCGGGCGGTATCTCCTCCTGGCGAGTCTCGTTACCACTATCTCGGTCTCCGGCGTGGCATCCCTGGGCACGTTCACGTTGAGCATGTCAACGCCATCGGGAAAGCCCCTCTCAAGAACTGCCTTGGCTATCCTCCTCAGAAAATGCGATGCAACGGAGAAGTCTATTCCCTCCCCCTCACTGAGGGTCTTTCTCCAGTCAACTTCAAGGCTCACGGCTATGCTGGGAATACCGTGCGTGGCAGTTTCAATAGCCGCCGATGCAGTTCCCGAAACAGTTATCTCGGTGCTGAGGTTCTCACCGAGGTTTATCCCGCTTATAGCGAGGTCGAAGTCGGTGAAGCGCGCGAGGGCGAAGATTACACAGTCCACAGGCATTCCATCGAGACCGTAGGCAACCTTTGCGCCGGGGACGTCAATGAGCTTGGCCCTGAGGGGGCGGTGAAGGGTCATTGCCCTGCCACTGGCACTCCTCTGGAAGAGCGGCGCGACCACGTAAACCTCCCCGAGGTCTTTCACAGCTTCGACAGCCGCCCTCAAGCCCCTGGAATAAATCCCGTCATCGTTCGTGATGAGTATCCTCGGCATGGTTCTGGTTAATCCCTCACCTTTAAAAACCCTAACTTCCAGCGAGGCTTAGGTGAGAAGATGACCTACTGGACGAGCGAGGACAACGTTGCCGGGAAACCCGGAACGGCGCTGTTTATCATACTCCCAACCATTGGATGCTACCGCTTCAGGATCAACCAGGCCTGCTACATGTGCGCCTATCCCACCGCGGCGCCTAGGGTCAGGTGGAGCCAGGACGCCATAGTGGACTACGTCAAAGAGGCCCTCAAGAAAATCGAAGGCAAAAATGGGCCTTTCGCGGTCAGAATGTTCACCTCGGGCTCGTTCCTGGACAACGGCGAGCTTAAGCCCGAAACGAGGAGGAAGATCTTCGAGATTCTGGCGGATTTCGATGATGTTAGGGAGATAGTCATCGAGAGCAGGAGCGAGCTGGTCCGCTACGATGCCGTTAAGGAGCTGGCTGAGATAGTCCCTGATAAACACTTCGAAGTTGCCATAGGCCTTGAAACGGCCAACGACGATATAGCCGATGTCTCAATCAACAAGGGCAACACCTTCGAGGACTTCGTTAAGGCGGCAGAGACGACCCACGAAGCTGGAGCAAAGGTCAAGACCTACCTCCTGCTGAAGCCTATTTTCCTGAGCGAACGCGACGGCATAGAGGACGCCAAGGAGGGCATAATCAAAGCCGAGCCCTACACTGACACCTTCTCGATAAACATCACCGATATCCAGAAGGGAACGCTGTACGAGAGGCTCTGGGAAAAGAGGGAGTACCGCCCGCCCTGGCTTTGGAGCGCGGTTGAAGTCCTGGTCTGGGCGAAGAAGCGCTTCCCGAACAAGAGGATCCTGAGCGACCCGGTGGGGGCTGGCTCGAAGCGCGGGCCCCACAACTGCCTCACGGACTACGACCGGACCATAGGAAGGGCGATAAAGAAGTTCTCGGCAACGCAGGATTTGAGCCACATCGAGAACCTCAAGCCAGAGTGCCGCGAGAGATGGGAGTACATAGTCGAAAACGGTCTCCTCGACTGGCAGCTGCTGACGTTGTGAATGTATTTCGTTTTTGAAAGAGTTTTCATGCCCTCTTTTCGTTCTCCTTATAACGCCCCTCGTGATTCTTTGATGCCCATTTATGGGCACCCACGAAAGCTTTAAATGTTGACAAACGTAAAAGGGCTTAGCAAATCGCGGGTGATGCTTATGGCAGCTGTCGAAGGGAAAACCGTTGTCGTGAAGGAGAACTACCTCGTTACCGGCAAGGCGGAAGGTGTTGTTGAAATCGACGTCGACACTTTTCTCTGCAAGGGCTGCGGTGTTTGCGTTGAAATGTGCCCGAGAAAAGTGTTTGAGTGGAGCAAGGAGCTCAGCGAAAAGGGCGTTCACTACCCGGTTCCTGTTAACGCCGAGAAGTGCGTCAAGTGCAAGCTCTGCGAGCTTCTCTGCCCGGACTTTGCCATCGCGGTTAGGTGGTGACTCATGATAATCAGAGGAAACGAGCCGGATCAGATTCGGCTCATAAAAAGGCTTTACAAACCGGGCAACTACTTCATGCAGGGCAACGAGGCGGTAGCCTATGGCGCCCTCTTCGCCGGATGCCGCTTCTACGCGGGTTATCCGATAACCCCATCCAGCGAGATAGCGGAGACGATGGCTCGCGAACTGCCTAAGCTCGGCGGCTACTATCTCCAGATGGAGGATGAGATTGGGAGCATAGCCGCGATGGTCGGCGCCTCCTGGACAGGATTCAAGGTCATGACTGCCACAGCTGGACCGGGATTCAGCCTCATGCAGGAAAACCTCGGCTATGCCGTGATGACCGAGACCCCGCTCGTTCTGGTCGACGTCCAGAGGAGCGGCCCATCAACCGGACAGGCCACGAAGGGAGCTCAGGGCGACTTCTTCCAGGCCAGATGGGGAACCCACGGCGACCATCCGATCGTTGCCGTTTCTCCAACGAGCGGACAGGATGCATTCTGGGAGACGATAAGAGCATTTAACATCGCCGAAAAGCTGAGAACTCCCGTTGTGGTGCTCTTCGATGGAGTCCTCGCCCACACGAGGGAGCAGATAAAGATTCCGGACGTTTCTGAGGTTGAAATAACCTACCGCAAGCTTCCGGAGAACGAGGAAGAGGCAAAGCTTCCCTTCGGCGACCCCCACGGGGACGGCGTTCCACCCATGCCGCTCTTCGGCCACGGCTACTTCACCCACGTCACCGGTTCGACTCACAAAGAGACCGGCCTGAGGGATGTTTACACCCCCGAGGTCCACGACAAGCTCGTGAGGAGAATCCACCACAAGATTGAGAAGAACCGCGAAGTTTACGAGAAGTACGAGGAGCACTTCACGGACGACGCCGAGATACTCGTCGTCAGTTGGGGAGTGACGGCTAGGCCCGCCCTTGGAGCGGTTCTCAGGGCCAAGGAGGAAGGAATAAAGGCCGGCCTCTTCGTGCCGAAGACCGTTCACCCGTTCCCGGCCGAGAGAATGAGGGAGCTGGCGAAAAAGGCAAGGACAATACTCGTCGCCGAGATGAACCTCGGCCAGATGATAATCGAGGTCGAGCGCTACGTTAACGACGACGTCCTCCTCAAGGGCGTGAACAAAATCGGCGGAGTGCCTCTGACCGTTGAGGAAATCCTCCGCGAGATAAGGGGTGTTGCCTGATGGCGAAGAAGATATACTCCACCTATCCGATGGTTAAGTACCTCCGCAAGGAGGCCCTTCCCACCGCTCTCTGTCCCGGCTGCGGCGGTGGAACGGTCCTCAACGCCTTCGCGAACGCGATCGACGGTCTCAAGATTGACCCCAAGGACCTCGTCGTCGTTAGCGGTATAGGCTGCTCCGCCTGGATAGCCTCACCGTACTTCCTCGCCGACACCCTCCACACGACCCACGGGAGGGCGATAGCCTTCGCCACCGGCGTCAAGGTGGGCCTTCCCGACAAGAAAGTCGTCGTCATAAGCGGTGACGGTGATTTGGCGAGCATAGGCGGCAACCACCTGCTCCACGCCGCGAGGAGGAACATAGACATAACGGTCATCCTCGTGAACAACTTCATCTACGGAATGACCGGGGGCCAGGTCGCCCCGACGACGCCGTTCGGCGCTAAAACGACCACCAGCCCGTACAGGAACATAGAGCACCCGCTTCAGATTTCCGAGACTGTCGCTGCCGCCGGAGCGAGCTACGTTGCCAGGTGGACCACCGCCCACGTCTACCAGCTCATCGAGAGCATAAAGAAAGCCCTCCAGGTTAAGGGCTTCTCGCTCGTTGAGGTCATCTCCCAGTGCCCGGTCCAGTTCGGAAGGAGGAACAGGATGAAGGAGCCGGCCGAGATGCTCAGGTGGTTCCTCAAGAACTCAGTCCCGGTCAGCAGGGCGAGAAACATGAGCCCGGAGGAGCTTGAGGGCAAGTTCGTCATAGGAGAGATAGTCAACAGGGAGAGGCCGGAGTTCACCACGGAGCTTAACAAGCTCATAGACGAGGTTCAGGAGCATTTCGGCCTTAAGGAGGAGTGAGAGCTATGCAGGTTAGGTTTGCAGGCATAGGAGGCCAGGGTGTTGTTCTGGCCGGCGTCATACTCGGCGAGGCCGCCGCCATAGAGGGGCTGAACGTCGTCCAGACCCAGGATTACAGCTCCGCGAGCAGGGGCGGCCACTCTATAGCGGACGTGATAATATCCAAGGAGCCGATTTACGACGTCATAGTCACCGAGGCGGACGTTCTCGTCGCACTCGCCCAGCTCGGCTACGACACCGTAAAGGACGAACTGAGGAAGGACGGGCTGCTGATTATAGACACAGACCTGGTTAAGCCCGATAGGGACTACATCGGTGCCCCGTTCACGCGCCTGGCGGAGGAGAGCACCGGTCTGGCACTTACCGTCAACATGGTCGCCCTCGGCTACCTCGTGGCGAAAACCGGCGTTGTGAAGAAGGAAAACGTCGAGGAGGCCATAAGGAGGAGGGTTCCCAAGGGAACCGAGGATATAAACATCAAAGCCTTCAGGGTCGGTTACGAGGAGGGATGTGGATGAGATATCCGTTTCCGGTTGGCAGAAGCGACTTCATTCAGGGTGATGAGGCGATAGCAAGGGCGGCGATCCTCGCGGGATGCCGCTTCTACGCGGGCTATCCAATCACGCCGGCCAGTGAGATATTCGAGGCCATGGCCCTTTACATGCCTCTGGTGGACGGTGTAAGTATACAGATGGAAGACGAGCTGGCGAGCATGGCGGCGATAATCGGAGCATCCTGGACAGGCGCCAAGGCCATGACGGCAACGAGCGGCCCGGGATTCAGTCTCATGCAGGAGAACCTCGGCTACGCGATAATGACGGAAACTCCGGTTGTTGTCGTGGACGTCCAGCGCGGCGGTCCATCAACGGGCCAGCCGACCCTCGCGGCCCAGGGCGACATAATGCAGGCCATCTGGGGAACGCATGGCGACCATTCACTGATAGTCCTCAGTCCCTCAACCGTCCAGGAGGCCTTTGACTTCACCATAAGGGCCTTCAACCTGGCCGAGAAGTACAGGACGCCGGTGGTTCTTCTCACCGACGCGGAGATAGCACACATGCGTGAGCGCGTTTACATTCCCCAGCCGGGGGAGGTCGAGATAATCGACCGCAAGCTTCCGGCCAGTGAGGAGGAGGCGAAGTTCCCGTTCGGCGACATACACGGCGACGGAGTGCCGCCGATGCCGATATTCGGCAAGGGGTACAGAACCTACGTCACTGGCCTCACCCACGACGAGAGGGGAAGGCCCAAGACGGTGGACGCAGAGGTTCACGAGAAGCTCATACGGAGAATAATCGATAAGTTGGAGCACAACAGGGAGGACATCATCTCCTACGATGCCTTCGAGCTCGATGACGCCGATGTAGCGATAATAAGCACGGGCATAGTCTCCCGCTCGGCGGTAAGAGCCGTTAAGATACTCCGCGAGAGGAGCGTTAAGGCCGGCCTTCTCAAGCTCAACACGATATGGCCCTTTGACTTCGACATGATTGAGGAGCTTGCCGAGCGCGTGAGGAAGATATACGTCCCGGAGATGAACCTCGGACAGCTATATCACCTCGTCAAGGAAGGTGCGAACGGAAAAGCGGAGGTCGAGCTGATAGCGAAGATAGGCGGCGAGGTTCACACTCCGATGGAGATAGTCGAAAGGGTGGTGGGCTGAATGTACCTGAAATCCGCTTACGAGATTCGCGACAAGTACCTGAGAAAGGACATGCTTCCTACAATATTCTGTCCGGGCTGTGGAATAGGCTCGGCACTCCAGTATACACTCCGTGCGATAGACGACCTCGGCCTCAACCCGGACGAGATAGTCTGGGTCAGCGGAATAGGCTGTTCCTCCCGCGTTCCGGGCTTCGTCAACTTCGACGGCCTGCACACAACCCACGGGAGGGCTCTGGCCTTCGCCACCGGCATAAAGCTTGCCAATCCTGACCTCAAGATAATCGCCTTCATGGGCGACGGCGATGCCGCAGCCATCGGTGGAAACCACTTCATTCACGCCATCAGAAGGAACCTCGACGTTACGGTGATACTCATCAACAACTTCACCTACGGAATGACCGGCGGACAGGTCGCGCCGACGGCCCTTAAGGGCCTGCGCGGAACGACCGCTCCCTACGGCCAGTTCGAGAACCCCTTCGACATAGCCGACCTCGCGGTTTCGGCTGGAGCCAACTACGTGGCAAGGTGGAGCGTCTTCAACTATCTCCAGGGAATCAACAGCATAAAGAAGGCCCTCAACAAGGAAGGCTTCTCCCTGGTTGAGTTCCTCTCCCCGTGTCCGATCAGCTTTGGAAGGAGAAACAGGATGAAGACCGCTCCAGAGCTTCTCCGCTGGTACCAGAAAATAACCATTCCTCTGGCAAAGGCCAAGAAGATGCCGCCGGAGGAGCTTGAGGGCAAGATAGTCATCGGCGAGTTTGCCGACAGGGACAGGCCCGGTCTCGTGAGGGAGTACGAGGCGTACAAGAGGCGCGCCAAGAAGATGATGGGGTGGGAAGAATGAGGAAGGAGATACTCTTCAGCGGCTTTGGCGGTCAGGGAGTCATTTTAGCGAGCGTCATACTTGGAAGGGCCGCTGCCGTCTACGAGAACCTCTACGCCGTCCAGACCCAGGCCTACGGGCCGGAGTCGAGGGGTGGAGCGAGCAAGGCGGAAGTAGTCATAAGCGACGAGCCCATAGACTACCCCAAGACCCTCAAGCCGGACTGTGCGGTTTTCTTCTCCCAGGAGGCCTACAACAAGTACCTTCACACCGTTAGGAAGGGTGCTCGCATAATAGTCGAGGAGGAGCTCGTTCCGCACAGGGACACTGAGTTCGAAAAGGGGCTTGAGGTGGTCTCGCTACCGCTCACGGAGATAGCCGAGGAAACCACCGGACTGAGCCTCACCATGAACATCCTCACCCTTGGAATCCTGACGGCCTGGACCGGTGTCGTGAGCAGGGAGGCTATAGAAAAGGCCGTTCTGGATGCGGTCCCCAAGGGCACCGAGGAGATAAACCTCAAGGCACTTCACAAGGGCTTCGAGCTTGGGGAGAAGGCAGGGGCTGGAGACCGCTGACCCCTTTCTTTCCCAAAAACTTATCAACCCGCGCTCCCATTTCTTACCATGCTCATCAACGAGACCAAGGAGAGAACGTGGCACGGGCAGGTGAAGCTGGCGGACATCTTCTTTAAGCGCTTCAGGGGATTAATGCTGGTTAGAAACGTCAACTATGCCCTGGTCTTCGTTCTTCCGGCAGAAACCAAGGCCAACGCTTCAATCCATACCTTCTTCATGCTGAGCGATATAGACGTAATCTGGCTGGACTCCGCGAGACGGGTGGTGGACTTTAAAACCGCCCGGAAATGGCGGCTCTACGCTCCGAAAGAGTCGGCCAAGTACATAATAGAGGGACCGGTGGGGCTGATAAAAACGCTCGACGTTGAAGAGGGCGATTTGATAAGCTGGACCCCCAGCGAGGAGAAAGAAAGGGCCGTGCCGGTGAAGGTGTCGCTGCCCGATGGCCTCTCCTTCGAGAAGGGAACCAACGGAATGGCGCTCACGGAGAGTGTGCGGGAAGTGAAGGTGAAGGGGAACTAAAACTCAAACTCTACCCCGTTCTCCTCGCCCTCCCAGAGGATTACTCTTTTGAGCCTGACGCCCTCTGGCAGTTTTTTCTCCACCTCTTCCGCAATCCACAGGGCCACGTTTTCGGTCGTCGGGTTTTCGAAGAGAGCGTTTAAGTTCCTGTGGTCGAGTTTCCCAATGATTTCATTCACGATTCTCCTCAGCTCGAGGAAGTCCATCACGTAGCCGTTCTCCAGTGGACCTTCGACGGCCACCTCAAGCCTGAAGGTGTGGCCGTGTATCTCCTCCGGCTTTCCGTTGATCAGAACGGCATGTGCAGCTTCAAATTTGAAGCGCTCGATGATTCTGGCTCTCATGATACCCACCACCGGTCTTGGATGTTATTCAAACTAAAACCTTTGGGCCGGGATTATGCATAACTCAACATATTTTAACCATTTAAAAATAACCCACCGTAATGTTTAAAACCCGCAGGTCTTATAAGGCTCTAAACCCATTGCCGGGACGGTGGTTAAAATGGTCAGGTACATGGTAACGTCCGCTCTTCCTTACGCTAACGGTCCGATTCACGCGGGACACCTGGCAGGAGCATACCTTCCAGCGGACATCTTCGTGCGCTACCTGAGGCTCAAGGGAGAGGAAGTGCTCTTCGTCTGTGGAACCGATGAACACGGAACCCCCATAACCTTCCGCGCGCTCAAGGAGAACCGGAGCGCCAGGGAAATCGTTGACGAGTTCCACGAGCACATAAAGACGACCTTTGAGAGGGCCAAGATAAGCTTCGACTACTTTGGCAGAACCGAGCTGCCGGTTCACTACCGCATAAGCCAGGAGTTCTTCCTCAAGGCGCTTGAGAACGGCCACCTCGTCAAGAAGGTCACCAAGCAGGCATACTGCGAGCACGACAAGATGTTCCTACCGGACAGGTTTGTGATAGGGACCTGTCCCTACTGCGGCGCCGAGAACCAGCGCGGCGACCAGTGTGAGGTCTGCGGCCACCCGCTGACTCCTGAGATACTCATAAACCCGCGCTGCAACCTGTGCGGCAATCCAATCACCACAAAAGACTCCGCCCATTACTACATCCGGATGCAGGACTTCGAAGAGAGGCTGAAGGAGTGGGTTCTCAGCCAGGAGCACTGGAAGCCGAACGTCAGGAACACCGTTCTCGGCTGGATCAACGAGGGGCTCGAAGAGAGGGCCATGACGAGGGACCTCAACTGGGGAATACCCGTCCCCCTCGACGACGAGGACGTTAAAGGAAAGGTGCTCTACGTCTGGTTCGAGGCCCCGATAGGCTACATCTCGATCACCATCGAGCACCTGAAGCGGGAGGGAAGGGAGAACGAGTGGAAGAAGTTCTGGCTCAACCTCGACGGCGAGACCAAGGTCATCCACTTTATCGGTAAGGACAACGTGCCCTTCCACGCGATATTCTGGCCCTCCTTCCTGATGGCCTACGGGAAGTATAGAGATGAGGAAGTCAAGGCCGAGTGGAACCTGCCCCACGACATCCCGGCCAACGAGTACCTCAACCTTGAGGGCAAGAAGTTCTCCACCAGCAGGAACTGGGCGATATGGGTTCACGAGTTCCTCGACGCCTTCCCAGCCGACTACCTGCGCTACTACCTCACCGCCATAATGCCCGAAACTCGCGACAGCGACTTCAGCTTCGCCGACTTCAAGAGCAAGATAAACGAGGAGCTCGTCAACAACCTCGGCAACTTCGTTCACAGGGCGATGACCTTTGCCAACCGCTACTTCGATGGAACTGTGCCGGAGAGAGGCGAGCTGGACGACCTCGACAGGCAGGCCTTCGAGGAGATTGAGAAGGCATTTGAGGAGACCGGAAAGCTGATAGCCCAGTACAAGTTCAAGGACGCCCTCAAGAGGGTTATGGAGCTCGCCATCTTTGGCAACCGCTACTTCGACTACCAGAAGCCGTGGAAGACCGCCAAAACCGACCGCGTAAGGACGGCAACCACAGTGAACATATCCCTCCAGATAGTCAAGGCCCTCGGAATCCTCCTTGAACCATTCCTGCCGGACGCGAGCGAGAAGATATGGCACCTCCTCAACCTTGAGGAGCTCAAGCGCTGGGAGTTCACCGAGATTCCAGCCGGACACCGCGTTAGAAAGGCCAGCCCGATGTTCAAGAAGGTGACAGACGATGACATCATCTACTTCATCGTGAACTACATAGCACGGGGCAATCCCAAGAGCGCCAGGCTGCTCCTTGACAAATACTACAAGCGGGACGATGTAGTGAAGGTTGCATTCGAGCGCTTTGGAGATGCCAAACGGGAAGAGGCGATGGCAATCCTTAAGAGCATCTACGGGGATGAAATCGGGCCTAAAACTGAAAAGCCCGGAAAAGCTTCGAAGAAGGAGAAGGTGAAGAAAAAGGAGAAAGGTGGTGAAAGCGTGGAGTACATAAGCTTTGATGACTTCCTGAAGCTCGACCTCAGGGTTGGGAAGATAATCGAGGTCAGCGACCACCCCAACGCCGACAGGCTCTACGTGGTCAAGGTTGACCTTGGGGACGAAGTCAGACAGCTCGTTGCCGGGCTGAAGAAGTACTACAAGCCGGAAGAGCTGCTCAACCACTACGTCGTCATCATAGCAAACCTTGAACCCAAGAAGCTCCGCGGCGTTGAGAGCCAGGGAATGCTTCTGGCAGCGGATGATGGCGAAAACGTCGCCCTGCTGATGCCGGATAAAGAAATAAAGCTGGGTGCAAGAATAAGGTGAGGGCTCAAAGTTTGAGCTCCACCCAGTTCTCCCTCTTCTTCTTGTAGACCCTCACCAAGCCCTGCTTCTCAAGGCGCTGGAACATCCTCCAGGCGGTTGTCTTTGGAATCCCGAGCATCTCCCGGACTTCGGCCTGTTTGGCCCTGCCACCCCTGTCGAACAGGTAGAGCAGCGCATTCTCCTCGTCCTTTGTCAGTTCGTACTCCTTGAGGCGTCTCTCGAAGTCCTCCCTGCCCATGCCGGGGGTCCTTTCCTCGTCTCCCCCGTGCTTCATGTAGGCAAAGCCTCCACCGGCGGCAAGTGCGAGGAGGGCCAGGATACCGACCACCGTCCAGTTCGTGGAGCCCTCATCAGGAGCACTCGGAGTCGAGGATGGAGAGCTCGGATTGGAGGGCACCGTTGAGTTGGAAGGTTCAGTGGTCGTTCCCGATGTGGGCGGGACGGTTGGAACCTCGGTTCCCGTTGGTCGGTATTCAAGGACATAGGAAACCGTCTGGTTTCCGGGGGGCATGAGTATCGAATTCCCATTTATCTCAAGGGGTATGTCGGTGAGATCAACTATGACAGCGTTATCCGGAAACGTGATTTTAACGGGGACGGTTGAACTGAAACGAAGGCTCCATATGGCGCCATTTTTTGCGGTCAGGTCGGGAGTGTAATAGGTTATTCTAACGCCCGTGGCGTTTTCAAAGTACACGGTAAGAGTGGAGCCGTTTATCTCATACGGCAGGGGTTTTCCGTTCTCATCGATAACGGTCAGCCCCTCAACGTTGGCGGCGAGGAGCGGGACGGAAAAGCTGACCGTGTAGTTCTCGGGAATGATAACCTCAACTACCTTAACGTACCCGTCGGAATAGACCGTGAGGCCCAGGGACTCGACGGAGTACTGCCCGCTTACGAGGGGCAGGGCCATGAGCGCAATTACGAGCACCATCGCTGCTTTGCTCCTCATCCCAACACCTCCAGAAGTTAAGAAACCTCCCTTAAAAAGATATTAGAAGGGAGTTCACTCGTCATCCTCCGACTCGTCTTTCTCGTCTTTACCGTCGTGCTCCCTGTCCTCGCTGTCATTCTCAGAGTCCTCATGCTGGCCGTTGTCGTCATCGTGGGAATCCTGCTCCTCGTAGTCCCCATTCTGGTCATCCTCGCTTTCATCGTCGGTGTATTCGTCCCTGTGCTCGTCCTTCTCCTTGTGGTCATCCTCGTATTCGTCCTCGCCATCCTTTTCATCCTTGTGCTCTTCTTTCTCTTCCCTCTCCTCCTTTTCATGCTCTTCGCGCTCCTCGTGCTCCTTCTCCTCCTTGTACTCCTTCTCTATCTCTTTGGTGTCCTCGATTATCTCCTTCAGCTCCTCGTTGATGTCGTGGAGCATGTCGAGGGCTTCCTCGTACTGGCCGCTCTCGACAAGGGCGTTGAACCCCTCGTACATCGTCTGGAGCTCCACGAGGTTCTCCTGGAGATATGTGGCGTTTATCGTGGAGTTCCCGAGCATGGCCACTAGCTTCTCCATGAGCTTCATCTGCTCCTGGAGCTTCTCCATGAAGGCCTGGCTTATCTCATCGGCCTTTGCATCGACGATGCCCTCGGAGAGATTTTCAACGGCATCCTCAAGCTTGTCCATGAGCTCCTCCGCGTACTCAAGGTCTGCCTTGAGGACGGTAACGTTGCCGCTGGCGAGGTCCTGGGCAACGACCATATAGGCGGCCTTGGTCTCGTTGTAAAGCTCCATGACGTAGGTAACGTTGAGGCCTTCGGCTTTGGCCTCCGCGATGACTTTCTCAACGTACGGGAAGTACTCCGCGGCCCTGTGAAGCTCCTCCTTGGCGTCCATTATTGTCTCATAGTATTCGTGCTCTTCCTCCATTTTCTTCTCCTTGTGCTCCTCGTAGTAGTCTGTCAGCTCCTCGATGACCTCCTTGTAGAGGTACAGGGCATTCATAGAGGCGTTTATGCTCTCGCTGTAGTTGCCGGCGTTGTAAAGTTCCCACGCCTGGGCACGGGTTGCTTCAGCCTGGGAGTAGAGGTCAAGGGTGTGATTGGAGATTGTGACGTTGTTCGCATTGAGCTCGGCCATCAGACCTGCCGTGTAGTCGGAGACCTTATCCAGTATCACAAGCAGGTTGTACGCCTGAACACCGCTCGTGTTCGTTGTATTGGTGACGTTGGTTATGTTAACTGGGGTGGTGTTGGTTACGTTCGTGGCGTTGACCGGCAGGGTCTGGTTGCTCACTGCGGTTGTGTTGGTTGTCGTGGCGTTTACGCTGGCCGCCCATGCGGCGGTGCTGAGTGGTATCAGTGCTCCTATGAAGAGCACCAGCAGTGTTTTCATACTCATCTTCATGGCTCTCACCTGATGTTGTGTAGGTGTCCACACGTATATTAGGAACCCGCCGGACTTTGCTCGTTTCAAAACGTTCCTCCAGGTTTCTCTTTTACAAAAAAGCACTTAAGAAGAGGAAAGAGGGGGTTAAACGCCTCACTTGTCCCCATCGGCCCTAAAACCTGAGCTCCACCCAGTTTTCCTTCCTGCCCTTAAGAACCTTCACCAGACCCTTCCTCTCAAGGCGCTTGAACATCCTCCAGGCGGTGGTTTTGGGTAGACCTATCGCTTCGCGAACCTCTGCCTGACTGGCCTTTCCGCCCTTGTCGAAGATGTAGAGCAGCGCGCGCTTCTCCTCCTCGTTGAGGTCGAGGTTCTCAAGTCTGGCCTGGAACTCCTCACGGCTTGGCATTGATTTTCCTCCGCCTTTCCTTCTCCAGAGCACGTAGGCGAAACCTCCGATCACTCCAAGACCGGCTAGGATTATCAGATATGCCGAACCCTCCGTTCCGCCTCCACTACCGGCTCCTCTGCCGTTGAGTGTGTAGGAGACGCTCTGGTTTCCGGGAGGCATGGTTATCGAGTTCCCCGCTATTTCGAGGGGTATATCGCTTAGGTCGACCACTATGGCGTTCTCAGGCAGTAGTACAGTGAAGGAATCGTTGGTCGCAACGTGAAGCGTCCACACCATGCCTTCCTTCGCGGTCAGGTCGGGGGTATAGTAGGAGACCTTGACTATGCCGGCGTCCCCGGAATATATGAGGAGGCTTCCGTTCTCAAGCCGGAAGTTTACGGGGTTTCCGTTCCCGTCTTCAACGATAACGTTTTCGTAATGGTCGCCGAGGAGGGGAAGTTCAATCTGGGAGGAATACTCCGCGGGCAGGATTTCATATTCAACCTTGACGTAGCCGTCATTGTAAATCGTCAAAACCAGGGATGAAACGGTATATGCACTAACCCCGTGCAGGAGGATGAGCGTTATCAGCATGAGGATTGCAGCCCCTTTGAGTCTCATTTAAGCATCCCTCCATAACTAAAAAGGAAAGGTCAGGAGTGGGCGAGTATGAACTCATCCACCTTGTGGAGCATGTCCAGTGCTATCGCGAAGTGGGCCTTGGCCTGGAGGGGCTTCTTTGCCTTGAGAAGCTCAACGCCTATCCTGAGCTCCTGGGCGGCCACCTTCAGCTGAACCTCCGCCCTGGTGGTGTCGACGCCCCTGCTCTTGAGCTCGCGGAGCGCCTTCGCGTCCTTCTGAATCCTGTCGTTCATCTCCCTGAGGAAGGCGCGAACGTCCTTCAGCTTTTCATCGAGCTCCCTCTCGCGAACCTTCCTGAGTACGAACTCAACGGCGTTGTGGAACTCAACTATGGTTTCTCTGTTATCCTTCATGACGGTCAGAGCGTCCTCCCACTTACCCTCGTCGGCCAGGGCCTTGACATGGCTGTAAACCTCCGAGAAAGCATCGAGCCTCTCCTGGAGCTCCGTCACGTTGTAACCGTTCTGCTCCCCGACTTCGATTGCCTTCTGAGCTATCTCCATTCCCTTCTCGCCCTTGATCAGAAAGTCCTTGACGATCTCCTCAGCGTTTGCATAGGCGAGCTCCTCGCGGACCTTTCTCAGCTCCTCGTCGAGGAGGGCTTTCTTCTCTTTGGCGACTTCATAGTCTGCCTTCGCCTTTTCGTAGTCCCCGGCCTTAAGGTCATCGAGCACAACTTTGTAGGCATCTCTGGTCTCGTTGTAGAGCGCGGTGAGGTTGCTCACGTCTATTCCCTGGTTCCCCGCCAGCCTTATGGTCTTCTCAACGAACCTGAAGTACTCCGTCATGCGCTCGATTTCCATTTTGATGCGTTCCCTTACATCCTGGACCTTCTCTTTGGCCTCATTAAGCGCTGAGAGGGCAACCTTGTAGTGGTGCATGGCAGTGAGGCTGTCCAGTATCGAGTTGTAGTAGTCGCCGGCCTCGTATTCGCTCACCGCCTTTTCCTTGTAGTCCTCTGCGAGCTCGTAGTGGGTGAGTATCGTTGAGTTCTCGGGCAGCTTGTCCTTTATAGGTTCTATCTTGTCCTCGGCGAACTTGCTCAGCCTCTGAAGCTGGTCAATCAGCTGACCCGCTATCACCATCTCCCTGGTGCTGTTGTCCATTGCTACTCCAGTGTACGAGCCGGTGTTGTTGTTGCTCTCAGCCAGGCCCAGCGGTATTACGCTGCCAAGGAGCAGCATTGCCAGGGCCAGTGCAAAGCCCTTTATCCCCTTCATGGGCATCACCGATGAACGCTAGGGGCTAAACCTATTTGAGGACTCCGACGGAACGAACGTTTCAGAGCGTTCCATTCCTCTCAAGCTCCCTTATATGGAGGGCTGTAACGCATATGCCTTCCACCACGTTCCTAAAATGCGGAATCTCGCCGAACTGGGCGTACAGACTCCCGTAGTTCGGGTGCCACGCATCGACCTGCTCACGCCCTCTGGCGGTGATGATGTACACCACCCAGCCCTTATCCTTGAGCATCTCAACGAGCCTCCACACGTTCGTCATATCATTTTCATCCGCTATCTCAATGCCATACTCGGCCCGGATTTTCTCGAAAAGTTCCGACATCTTTCTCACCGGGGGGAATTGGGGTTGAACGTTAAAAACCTTTGAGTGCCCTGAGGAGGAGCCTCACCGCGACCAGTATCAGAAGCACTGAGAACAGTATCTTGAACCGCCTCGGTTGCAACTTTGGAACCAGTCTAGCCCCTATGGCGGCCCCTATTATGAGACCGGGGGAGAGCAGGAGCGCCGTTTGAAGGTCCACCTGCCCGAGTCCGATGTGGGTGGCCGTTCCCACTAGGGCCGTGAAGAACAGGGCGAGGCTGGACGTTCCGACCGCGTAGTTCACGGGGAGGCCCGCGAGGGTGTGGAAGAGGGGAACGTTCAATACCCCTCCGCTGACCCCAAGGAGTCCGGAGGTCAGACCGGAGAGGGCACCGATCAGTGGAACCTTCCTGTAGTTTATCCTCAGAGCCTCCCCGCGGTTTCTTACATCGCTTCTCCTGACGAAGACGTAGGCAACGTAGATTAGGAGAAGCCCGAATACTGCCTCCAGCACGTTTGAGTTCAGCATCCCCGAGAGGTACGCGCCTATCACCGCGGCCGGAATTGAAAAGGCCTCCTTCAGAAAGGCCACCCTGTAGAGAACCCTGCCGGCCCGGATGTGGGCGTAGGCGGAGGATAGAGAGCTTATCGTGATACAGGCGAGGCTGGTTCCGATAGCCACGTGAATGGGCAGTCCAAGGAACACCAGCGAGGGAACGATGAGGAATCCTCCTCCGACCCCAAACAGACCCGCTATAGTGCCTATGAGAACACCCATCAAAACGGCCATCGCAGGGTTAAGCATTCCGCATCGGCCCGGTATCCCCGGGAGGGTTTATATAATTTAGCCGGAGGATTACAACTTCAGCCAAAAAATTTTTGAACTTTAGAACCGTAGAAATCTGGATGAAGATGGGATGGAAAAAGTACTGGCTGATGGTGCTTCTCGTCTTTGTGATAACCCAACCAGGCTCGATAGCCTTCGCCAACTGGGACGCGCCCTACGGCTTTTACAAGGACCTCTCGGTCTGGCTCAGCTCTGCGGCGGGAGGATTGCTGCTGGTGCTTGCCTACGGCCTGTACGAGTGGAGGAATGGAAAGCTGAGCTCCGTGAACCTTCTTCTGGTCGGGGGTACCGTCCTCCTAACGGCCATAATCGGTTATCGCGCTGAGCTTGCGCTCGGGGGTGAAATGGGCTATGGAAGCGGGAACATAGTGCTTTTCGTAATCGGGGGGCTTATCGGGTTCATATTGTCCGTAATGCTACTCTTAATCTCGTTACCATACATCCCGACGGGAGAGCTCTACTATCCCTACGACCGGCCGCTGGTGATCGCGTGGCTGGCCATGATAGCTGCGACGCTCCTCCTTGAAGCGGCTTATCTGAAGGAAAGAAGGAGAGAAAAGCTCACGGAACCGGAAGGCCAAGACCCTTCAGGATCATCCTCAGAGCCAAGAGGGCCATGACGACCGCGAAGGCCCTCTTAAGACTGCTCGCCCTCGTTCTCTTCGCTATCCTCGCACCGAGCTGAGCGCCGATTATAAGGCCTGGCACGAGGAGAACCAGCCACTGGGTCTCCACGTTGCCCATGGCGTAGTGCTTGAGCGCTCCAGCGGTTGCGGTGAAGACTATCGCAAAGCTGGAAGTAGCGACTGCGTAGTGTATCGGCAGGCCGAGGTACGTCAGGAAGGGCACGTTGATTATTCCCCCGCCAACGCCGAGGAGACCGCTGGCGATTCCCGCGAAGAAACCTCCAATCGGCACCAGCTTGTAGTTGACCTCCACTTCCTCAAGCTTAACCTCGCTCGGCTCGGCCGTCTTCTTCCTGTATATCCTGACAGCGACTATTACAAGGGCGAGACCGAAGATGACCTTCAGCTGGGCGGCACTTATGAAGCTCGTGAGCCACGCACCGATGTAGGCACCGATTACGGCCGTTGAGGCAAGCAGGAGGCCGACCTTGTAGTGTATCCTCTTCTGCCTTGAGTACGCTATCGCCGAGCTGAGGGATGTAAAGACGACTGCCGCGCTTGATGTGCCCACCGCGTGGTGTATCTCGACGCCGAGGAAGTTCAGCGTTGGAACTATCAGGAATCCACCTCCAAGACCAAAGAGCGCCGCAAGGATGCCGATGAATACTCCGACTGCGAAGTAGCCGACGTATTTGAGCAAGGAATCACCTCCGTCATTGATTGAACACTCACAGTTCGAAGGCTATCGCCTCTATAAGCTTTATCAGTGCCTCAAGGTCCGCCAGATGGAGGGTCTCGACCTCACTGTGGAGGTACCTCATCGGAACGCTCAAAGCGAGAACCTCACTCTTGCCCTGGAAGACTGACGCGTCTGTTCCGCCGCCGGTGACGCCTATCTGGAGAGGGATGTCGTTCCTCGACGCTATCTCGGCAACCTTTCTGGCGAGCTTCCTCGTGTAAATCGCGGAGTTATCAACGGCCCTTATCACCGCTCCCCCGCCGAGGCGGACGTCACCGGTCAGGTCGCCGCAGCAGGCAAAGGAATCGACGGCGAAGGCGTACTTCGGGGTGTAGTGCTCCGCCAAAAAGCGGGCGCCCTTGAGGCCTATCTCCTCCTGCACGGTGAAGGCGAAAATCCACTTCCCATCCAAGTCGTGGTCAACCAGATCCTTTATCGCCTCCACGAGGGCGACAACTCCAAACCGGTCGTCCAGCGAACGGGTTGAAACGTAGCGGTTGTTGAGAACTGCGAAGTGCTTCTTGAAGACTGCATAGTCAAGCACCTTGACCCCAAGCGCTTCCGCCTCCTCCCTGCTCTCGGCACCGATGTCTATGACCAGCTTGCTCCAGGGAACGGTGTCGAACTTCCTTTCGAGGTTGAGATGCACTGGAAGGGCACCTATGACTCCGTCGAGCTTCCCGTTCTCAGTTATAACATCAAGGTGTCTCCCGTAGAGGAGCCTGTCATCTATTCCGCCGATTTTCCTGAAGGTGAGCTTTCCGTCCGGCCTTACGCCTGTTATCAGAAGGCCTATCTCGTCCATGTGGGCCATGAAGATGCCCTTAAGCTCGCCCTCGCCGAGCTCGACGACGAGGTTTCCAATCGTGTCAACCGTGTAGTCGGCGTAGGGCTCAAGCCACTCCTCTATCTTTTCCCGTATCCTTTCCTCATAGCCGGAAATACCGGGGATTTGGGTTATTTCCCTCAGTTCCTCAACAAGCATCACAACCACCTCAAAGCATCTTAACCTCCTCTGGGGAACGTATCTCAACCACTTCACGGTTCACGAGCGTCTCCGGGACTTCCCCGCGGAGAACCGCGAGGAGATTCCTAACGGCCTGGAAGCCCATGTCCTCCATGGCTTCTCTCGAAAGGCCGGCGTGGTGAGGAGTTAGAACGGTTTCCCACTCGTGTTCAAAGAGTTCGTGCTCCTGAATGGGTTCGTTCTCGAAAACGTCCGTTGCATAGCCCTTCAGCTTTCCTTCCTCGATGGCCTTCACGAGGGCCTTCTCATCAACGAGCGTTCCGCGGCCAATATTGACGAGGTATTTGCCTTCGAGGAGCCTCAGCCTCTCCTCGTTTATGATGTGGTAGGTCTCCGGTGTGGATGGTAGGGCCAAAATCACGATATCGCTCTCCCTCAGGACGTCTTCGAGCGGCATATATCTGGCCCCGGCTTCTTTTTCAATATCGGGCTTCCGAGAGCGGGACCAGTAGAGTATCTCCGTCCCCATGGCCTTCATTCTCCTCGTTATGGCCTTTCCAATGGCACCCATGCCGAGAATTCCAACTTTTTTCCCATAGACCGTTTCTATGTCCCTGAATCCGCTCCAGACGGTTCTGTGGGAGTCCCACTTCCCGGCACGGATGAACTTGTCGGAGTAGGCTATCTTCCTGAGGAGTGCTATGGTCAGACCAACGGCGAACTCCGCAACGGCCTCGCTCAGGACACCGGAAACCTTGGTGACGTATATTCCCCTTTCGGTTGCAGCTTTAACGTCAACGTGGTCGTAGCCGGCGGAATGACAGCTGATGACCTTTAACCGCTCGGCACTCTCGATGACTTCGCGCGGAAACCTGTTCAGCGGGGAGATTATGGCGCCATCGAACTCCCCTATCCTTTCTTTGAGTTCATCGACGCTTGGATATAGGATAAATTCGACGTCCGCGTATTTCCTGAGCTCCTCAACGGGCTTGCTCTTCATCTTAAAGAGAACGGCCACCCTAGGCCTCATGGTATCACCTTAAGATGCTTATCGAAACGACCCTAATAAGGTTTTTGCATGGGATTTGTCAAAAAGCCGAGCCAGCACCGGGAAAACTTAAAAACTTTTTCGGTTTCTCCCTCTAGGTGGTGCAGATGGGTAAGGTTGAGCGGAAGAAATGGAGCGAGAATTTCAGCGAGTGGTACAACGAACTTATCGAGACCGCTGGAATCCAGGACAAGCGCTATCCGGTCAAGGGAATGAACATCTGGCTCCCCTACGGTCTCAAGATAATGAGAAACATCGAACGCTTCGTCCATTCCGAGATGGAGAGAACGGGCCACGATGAGGTTCTGTTCCCGGCGCTCATCCCTGAAACCGAGTTCCAGAAGGAGGCCGAGCACATAGCCGGCTTCGAGGGCGAGGTCTTCTGGGTCACCCACGCTGGCCACGACCCGCTCGATATCAGGCTGATCCTCAGACCGACGAGCGAGACCGCTATGTACTCGATGTTTTCCCTCTGGGTGCGCTCACACGCCGACCTGCCCTTCAAGGTTTACCAGATAGTCAACACCTACCGCTACGAAACGAAGCATACAAGGCCCCTCATCCGCGTCCGCGAGATAAGCAGGTTCTTTGAGGCCCACACCGCCCACGATAGCTACGAGGACGCCGAGAGACAGATAAAGGAGGACCTCGAGATATTTGACAACCTCGCGAGGTTCCTTGCGATACCGTACATAATCTCCAAGAGACCCGACTGGGACAAGTTCCCCGGCGCTTACTACTCCCTCGGCGCCGAGGTCATGATGCCCGACGGCAGGACGCTGCAGATTGGAACCATGCACAATTACCGCCAGAACTTCGCGAAGGCATACAACATCCAGTACGAGACCGAAACCGGCGACCACGAGTACGCCCACCAGACAACGTTCGGAATGAGCGAGCGCCTTTTGGCGGCTGTCATAGCCATACACGGCGACGACAGGGGAATGGTTCTGCCCCCCACGATAGCCCCCATACAGGTCGTAATCGTGCCGATTCCCAAGAAGGATGCCGAGGCTGACGTCTTCGCCTACGCCCGTGAGATAGCGGAGGAGCTGAGGGCAGCGGGAATAAGGGTTCACATTGACGAGCGCGACATAAGGCCCGGCAGGAAGTTCTACGACTGGGAGCTCAAGGGGGTTCCCCTCCGCGTGGAAGTCGGCCCGAGGGACGTTGAAGGCAAGAAAGCAGTCCTTGCGAGGCGCGATACCCTTGAGAAGCTCGTGGTGGAGCGCGAGGACATAGTTGAGGAGGTCAGGAAGACCCTTGACGCGATCCACGAGAACCTTCACAAACGTGCCGAGGAGTTCCTCGAAAGCCACATAAAGCGCGTTGAGACCATTGAGGAAGCCAAGGCCGTCTTTGAGGACAGACGCGGAATAGTGGAGATAGCGTGGTGCGGCGAGGAGAGCTGCGGGCTTGAGATGGAGGAAGCCCTCGACGCCAAGATGCTTGGAACGCCCTACCCCGAGGAGAAGGCCAAAGCTCCCGAAGGCAAGAAGTGTCCCGTCTGCGGCAGGGAGGCCAAGTTCATAGCGAGGTTCGCGAGAACCTACTGAACTGACTCTCTTTTTTCTTGATTCTATGATAATGGTAATGAAAAGAGAAAAGATCAGGCATTCTGGGCCTCGAGCCCCTTGAGGGCATCTTCAAGGAGCGAAATGGCATCCTTGAGGGTAATGTATGCCTTTCTCATGTGAACGATGAACGGGAGCCAGGCTATGTTCTTGGATTCGAGAGGGTTGCCGTAGGACAGGGCAACCTTGTATTCGGCACTGGCGTTCTCGTAGAGCTGCATTACAGTCTGAAGGGTGGTGTTGTCGATGCCGGCGCTGACGCTCTCATTGTAGAGCCTGTGGAACTTGGACTCCCCTCCGATGTAGAGGTAGTACCACAGCTTCGTCTGCGTTATTATACTGCCCCTCGGATCCTGGGGCTTCGCCGCGGTTGCAGCCCCCGCAAAGGGGACCATCATAATCATCAAAATGGCAAAGAGTGCAGCAACTCTCTTCATGGTTCCACCTCCGTCAAATGTATTCATCGAGCGGCATTTTTAAATTCTTCCCTCCCCCAACGTTTAAAAAACGAGCATCGAACGAACCACCATGATACTTGGAATCCACGACGGTCACGACGCTGGTGCGGTGCTGATAGGCGGCGGAAGGATATTCGCGGTAAACGAGGAAAGACTGAACAGGATCAAGAAGTACCGCGGCTTTCCAAGGATGAGCGTGGCGAAAGTCCTCGAAATGGCTGGGGCATCGCCGGAGGATGTTGAGGCCATAGCGGTCGCTGGCATATTCAGGAAGCAAAAACGCCTGTTTGAGCTGGAGGAGAACCTCAGGGGAATATTCGGAGCGGACTTCAAGAAGAAAGTCATCTTCGTCGAGCATCACCTGGCCCACTCCGCGGGTGCATACCACACCGCAGGCTGGCGTGAGGCGATAGCGCTGAGCATAGACGCCGCGGGAGACGGGCTAAGCTCTTCGATATACGTGGCGAGAGATGGGGAAATGATCCGGATCGCACAGAGCACCTACATCGACTCCCTCGGGGATTTCTACGCCTCCGTTACCGAGCTTTTAGGATTCAAGCCCATGCGGCACGAGGGCAAGGTCATGAGCCTGGCGGCATACGGGAAACCAGCTTACGACCTGAGCTCAATAATAGAGCTCAACGGGCTGAGCTTCGACAACCATCTCGGAGTAATCGGGGTCGAAGCGACGAGGAAGCTCGCAGAGCTCTTTGATTACCCCCTCAGACACGCCAGGGAGATCGCCCTCCAGATGAAGCGCGGAAAGCTTGAGGGTAAGCTTCAGAAAAAGGCCATAGAGATAGCCGCCAGCGCCCAGGCACACCTGGAAAGGCTGATTGAGGAGCTCGGCCTCGGACTCGGGGGGCAGGGACTTCCCGTTGCCTACGCAGGTGGAGTTGCCCAAAACGTCAAGGCCAATGCGGTGTTGAGGCACATTGTCGGGGACGATAACCTGTGGGTCTTTCCGGCGATGGACGACGGCGGTCTGGCCTTCGGCGCTTCGGTTTTTGTGAAAGCCCAGTTCGAGAGGCTCGACGGGAAGTGGAGGCCCTCTAGACTGGAGCACGTTTATCTTGGCCCATCCTACGGAAGGGAAGAAGTTGAAGAGTTCCTGAAGATGGAGGGCGTTGAGTTTGAGGAGGTGGATGACGTCTCGGGCCTCGTCGCGGACGCCCTCGTTGAGGGCAAGCTGGCCGGATTCTTCCAGGGAGCGATGGAGTTCGGACCGAGGGCCCTGGGCAACCGCTCAATTTTGGCGGACCCAAGGAACGAGGAGATCAAGGAGAGGCTCAACGTTGCCCTGAAGCGCGACGTCTTCCAGCCCTTCGCACCGTCAATGCTCTGGGAGAAAGCCGGGGGGTACCTGGAAGACCTCGGCGGAAGGCCAAACGAGTTTATGACGATGAGCTACACGGCGAGTGAGGAGTTCAGAGAAGCCGCTCCCGCCGTTGTTCACGTGGACGGGACGACTAGGCCTCAGGCCGTAATGAAGGAAACCAATCCAGCTTATTACGACGTAATCAAAGCCTTCGAGCGGAAGACAGGCCTGGGCGCGGTGCTGAACACGAGCTTCAACATGCACGGCGAGCCGATAGTCTGCTCACCCGAAGACGCCCTGAGAACGTTCCGGACGGCCGGACTGGATGTCCTGGTGGTTGAAGGGTTTGCGGTGTGGAAAGGTTAATATAGTAGGCCGATGAACCTACTATGAAGGTGGGCATAGTATGAGCATTACCAAAGTAACCCGCAACTATCAGATAACGATTCCAGCGGAGATTAGAAAGGCGCTCGGGATAAGGGAGGGGGAGCTCCTCGAAGTTCACATTGAGGGTGACAAGATAGTGCTCAAAAGGCTGGAGAGGAAGAGAAAGAGGCTCAGACTTGGAAAAAGGCTTTCTCCGGAGGAAATCGAGAGGGCCATCGAGGGGGGCATGAAGGAATGCATGGAGTGATAGACACGAACGTCATCATCTACGACACCTTCGAGGACTCCGAGTTTCACAGCGAGGCAGAAGATGTCCTGGAGTCCCTCGATACGTGGTATATACCGGCGATAGTCCTTCAGGAGTTCGTCTGGTTCTTCAAGAACAACGGATTTTCCGCTGAGGAGACGTGGGAAGTTCTGAAGGGCTACCTCGATGACCCGAGGTTCAGGGGGCTTAAGGACGGCCCCGAAACCGTGAAGATGGCCTTTGAGCTTCTGAAATCTGAGAAGATTTCACTCTCTCGCTTCAACGACGCGATGATTTTAGTCCACGCCATTGATAAAGGCGTTCTGGTAACGTTCGACTCCAAGTTCAGGAAGTTGGCCAGGAGAACGGGTGTCAAAGTCCTCCCGTAGGGCTTTAAGAGCTTATGGGGCTTGTGTTAAAGTTGTTCTTTTAATGACCTATTGGGTTCTTTCATGCCCTCTTAAGCACTTCGATGAACATCTTTTCGCTGAGGTAAAGTTATAAACATTGCCCCTAAGGAAGAGCGGTGATGCTCATGGCGCTGAGCGACAGGTTGGAACTCGTCAACCCTTCTGAGATCAGGAAGCTCTTCGACCTCGCCCAGGGTGTTGAAGGCCTGATATCACTTGGAATAGGTGAGCCGGACTTTGATACTCCCGAGCACATAAAAGAGTATGCTAAGGAGGCCCTTGACAAGGGAATGACCCACTACAGCCCGAACGCGGGAATCATGATGCTCCGCGAGGCCGTGTCGGAGAAGCTCAGGAAGCAGAACGGCATCGAGGCTGACCCGAGGAGCGAGATAATGATCCTCGTGGGCGCCAACCAGGCTTTCATTCTGGGCCTCGCCGCGTTCCTCAAAGAGGGTGAGGAGGTCCTCATTCCGAGCCCGATGTTCGTCAGCTACGCCCCTGCCGTCATCCTGGCGGGCGGAAAGCCTGTTGAGGTGCCGACCTACGAGGAGAACGAATTCAGGCTGAGCGTGGACGACCTTGAGAAGCATGTGAGCGAGAAGACCCGCGCGCTCATCATCAACAGCCCCAACAACCCGACTGGAGCAGTTCTCACCAAGAAGGACCTCGAGGAGATAGCCGACTTCGCCGTTGAGCACGACCTCATCGTCTTCAGCGACGAGGTTTACGAGCACTTCGTCTACGACGGCGTCAAGAACCACAGCATAGCCTCCCTCGACGGCATGTTCGAGCGCACGATAACCATAAACGGATTCTCCAAGACCTTTGCCATGACCGGCTGGCGCCTCGGCTTTGTCGCGGCTCCCTCCTGGATAATCGAGAAGATGGCGCGCTTCCAGATGTACAACGCCACCTGCCCCGTTACGTTCGTCCAGTACGCCGCCGCCAAGGCCATCCACGACCCGCGCAGCTGGGAAGCCGTCGAGGAGATGAGGCAGGAGTACGACCGCAGGAGGAACCTCGTCTGGAAGCGCCTGAACGAGATGGGACTTCCAACGGTCAAGCCCAAGGGTGCCTTCTACATCTTCCCGCGCATTAGGGACACCGGTCTGAGCAGCAAGGAGTTCAGCGAGCTGATGCTCAAGGAGGCAAGGGTCGCGGTCGTCCCGGGAAGCGCATTCGGAAACGCCGGCGAGGGCTACATCAGGATAAGCTACGCGACGGCCTACGAGCAACTTGAAGAGGCCATGGACAGGATGGAAAAAGTTCTGAAGGAGAAAGGGCTGGTCTGAGGCCTAAAGCCTCTCCAGCTCCACATCATCCACCCTCTTCTTTTCCACATCATAGTCCACAACGGCGTAGTATCCTCTGAAGAGGGGACCCGGGTTCACGATCACTGTTCCACCAATTCTATCGACGCTCCTCGCCTCGTGGATGTGGCCGGTGAGAACGAGCGGGGGTTCTTTCCTCTCTATAAACCCCCTCAGCGCTGGACTTCCCACGTGGAGGCCCGAATGAACGCGGTCTGCATTCGTATCTTTTGGGGGCACGTGGGAGAGTATCACGTCCCCGTCGCGGTAGTTCCGCTCCAGAATCCCCTCAATTTCGTCCTCCGTGAGCTCCCAGAACGTGCGGAACGGTGTTATGTTTGAGCCCCCGATACCGACGATTCCAACGCCCCCGATTTCAACGCGCCTGTCATGGGCCCATACCCCTATCCCCTCCAGAAACGAGGGAACGTCCTGCCCATCGCAGTTGCCGTGAACCGCAACCACCGGCCTTCCCAGTTCCATCAGAGGAGTCAGGACCTCGCGGGCCCTCTCCGCACTTCCAAAGTGGGTCAGGTCTCCCGCCACCGCCAGGATGTCAAAGTCCATCCCACGAAGGGTCTCCACGAGTTTTCCGACCTTGCTCCGGTTTCCGTGGATGTCCGTGACGGCCACGATCCTCACGTTACCACCTCCTCACTGGTACGCCCCCGTTTCTCCGCGGGGAAAGCGCTCACATCCGACAACTCCCCAGCCGCAGGTATGGTAGCACCTCGTCATACACGCCGCTCCAGTCAACGATTCCAAACCGCCTTTTAATTCCCCTTTCAAGGAGTTCGGATATCTCCTCCACAACCTCGCCGGGGGTCTTTCCCGTCGTGTCAATCTCCAGAACGTTCTCATTTTCCTCAAGGGCCTCGACCAGGATGACGTCCACCAGCTCCGCCTCAACGTTCTCGGCGAGCTTCTCCCTCGAGTAGCCCCGTTCCATCAGTCTCTCAGCAACGAGCTTGGGATTAGCACGGAGGACTATTACAACGTCCGCCGGCACAAAGTGGCTGAGGTGGCCGTCTATCACAACATCCCTCCCGCGAAACTCCCGCGACATGGCTTCAGCCAGCTCATCGACATCTATCTCCAGCTCCTCGCCCACCATCTCGCCGATACCCTTTTCTCTGGCGAATTCTTTAACGCTCACGTATTCGTAGCCAAGCTTCTCGCTGAGGAGCCTCGATACAGTGGTCTTTCCGACCCCCGGCGTTCCGGTTACCGCTATTATCATCCCATTTCACCGGGTGCGAGATACGCGCCGGGGCTTATATCCTTGTCTTCCGTCGATTGTCGAATGTACATGTAGCATTTATCGAAAACCTTATAAGGACCAAGGGCGCCTAAGAGTTTAGGTGATATCTATGGAGAAGTTGAAATCCACCCTACTTCAGAAGAGGCTTGAGGTCGTCAAGAAGAGGAAGGAGCTTCTCGCCCTTGAGGAGGCCCGCCTCGTGAGGATGGCCCGCCAGAAGAAGGCCGCCGCTTCCCAGCTCGCTAAGGTCAAGAAAGAGAAGGTCGCGATAGCCCTCGAAGAGGCAAAGCTCATAAGGGTCCTCAAGCAGAGCGGCTACCCGGCCGTCTGAGGCTTCTTCCAAAACTTTTAAACTACCGATCCAACTCGGCTTAGAAAACCTGGAAAGAGAAAGGGGATCAGAAGACGTTGAGCTGGTCGTCGAGAATCATCTTCTGTATCTTCGTTATGTCGGCGAGCCAGGCGTCGGCTATCTCGTAGGCCGGCTTCTGGATGGTCTCGAGGTGGTAGCCCTTCTTCGGGATTATCTGGACGCTCGCGACGAGCGGCTCGTCGATGGGCTTGCCTATCTGGCTGAGTATCCTGACGTAGACCTCCTCGACACCCTCAACCTGCTCGGCTATGTCGTTGGCAATGAGCATTGAGAGGAGGTTGTAAATCTTTCCGACGTGGCTGACCGGGTTCTTTCCGGCCGCGGCCTCCATGCTCATGTGCCTGTTTGGGGTGATGAGGCCGTTAACGCGGTTGCCCCTGCCAACGCTACCGTCGTCGCCTGCCTCGGCACTCGTTCCGGTGACGGTGATGTAGTAGATGCCCTTCTCCGGGTCGTCGGCAGTGTTCACGTAGATGTTCACCTTCCTCTCGGTGTGCTCCTCGGCGACGCCGAGGGCGGCCTCGTAGATGGCCTCCTTGACGGCCATGTACTCGTCTGGGTTGGCAACCTCGCTGTCCACTATGGCGGCGGCGATGGTTATGTCTATCTCGTCGCCCTTCCTGAGGCCCATGACCTTGATGTCCTCACCAACCGCCGGGTACTTCCTCTTAAACTCGTCGCTGTTGAGGAGCCTCTCGGTCTCGTAAACTATCCTCTCGGTCTCGCTGAGCGGGGCGTAGCCAACGCCGAAGCTGGTATCGTTGGCGAGCGGGATCGGGGTTTCCTTGGCCTTGTTGAAGACACCGACGAGGTCAACGCTTCCCTGGCCGATGCGGGAGTCGATGATGACGTGGTTCTCAAGGTCGAGGTGCCTGACGGCCTTCCTGAGGTACTCGCGGGCGGCTTTAATGGCAACCTCGTGAACAGGGAAGAGCTCACGGTCAACGATCTCAACGGCCCTTCCTGAGAGAAGGATGTATATCGGCTTGATGACCTCACCGCCGCCGAAGCGCGGGTAGGCCTTTCCACCAACGACCTCCACCTGGTCCGTGTTGTGGTGGAGGATGATGCCGTACCTCTTCACGTACTCCCTGCTGAGCGCCCTGCTGACGGCCTCGGCTATGCCGTCGGCAATGCTGTCCGGGTGTCCTATACCCTTCCTCTCAACGAGCTCGACCCTCTGCATCTCAACGGGGGTCCTCATAAGCTCCTCAACAACTATGTTCCTGACCTTCTCAGCCATGAGCGTCACCTCTCAGGGTTTGTATGGTCGGGTCTGTGCATCCGTTTATATACTTTTCGGCATGAATTCGGGAGTCGAATATTCCTGCCAGTTATTTATTCCGAAACCCTTAAAATTTCCCCTGAAAATCATTCGCATGAGCATCCGACGACGCCCGGCGGCCCGGTCCCGGGAGCCGGTGCGGTGCCAGCGATGAGCGGGTGCGACGATGCCGGGCGGACAGGGCTCGCCCTCCGGACCACCGGAGGACGCCGTCCGGCCGCCGATGAGGGATGGAGATGGGTCGAGCCCACATTTTTAACCCCTTTGTCGAACTTCTTCCGGTGAGATCATGGAGCTGAAGGAAATAATAGCCGAGATTAGGGAGGTTCTCGATGAGAAGGATTCGCTCAGGGAGGAGGCGCTGAGGCTAACGAGGGAGATAGTCCGGATGAGCGGGGATACGATAAAGGCCCTGCACAGGGGGGAGGTTGAGGAGGCGGAGAAACGGCTGAGACTCGTCCGCGAGAAGGTCGAGGAGCTGAGGAGGAAGCTGAAGGACCATCCCGACCTTTACCACACCGGCTACGTCCAGAGCGCCCATCAGGAGTTCGTTGAGGCCAGCCTGTTCTTCGCGTACATGACCGGGGAGGACTATCCCTCGCCCGGAAGGCTGGGCGTGCCCCACGCCGACTACGCCCTCGGTATCGGGGACTTCATCGGTGAGCTCAGGAGACACTTCCTGCTGCTCCTCCTCGACGGGAACCTCGAGGGGGCGGAGAGAACCTACCGCACCATGGAGAAGACCTACGAGGAGCTGATGACGCTGGAGTATCCAAAGGGGCTCGTGAACGTAAGGGGAAAGCAGGACCAAGCACGGAACATCCTTGAAAGGACCCTCGAAGACCTCATGAGGGCAAAGCTGAGCAGGAGTCTGGAGACAAAGCTCGACCTTGCGGCCGGGGCGCTGGAAACACGGAAAGACGGAACAAACCAATGAAACAATTACATAAAAACATAATTCGGTGATTATGTGGTTACCGAATTACAGAAAAAACTTGAGCAGGTCGCCGCGGTCCAGGCGAAACTCGCCGGAAGGGTCGTGGAGAGACCCGTTGATTCCGGCAGTGTACGGGTTGTCGCCGCCGTGGACGTGTCGTACAGGAAAAACCTGGCAAGGGCGGCCCTAGTTCTCTGCACCTTTCCGGACTGCGAGGTTCTGGGATCAAAAACGGCCGTGGTTGATGTCACGTTCCCGTACATTCCCACATATTTTTTCCTGAGAGAAACCAGGCCGGTTCTCATGGTGCTCCGTGGTGAGGAATTCGATGTTCTCCTCATCGAAGGACACGGAAGGGCGCACCCGCGTGGCTACGGACTGGCCTCCCACATCGGTCTGCTGGTCGGACGGCCAACCATAGGCGTTGCCAAGGGGCCCCTGAGGGGTGCGCCGGAAGGCTCATTTAGACGGATGGGAAAAGCTTATGTAAGCGTCGGCCATTTAATCGACTTGGAATCCGCAGTGAGAATCATCGAGCCGCTGCTTGAGGGGGGTTATCCCAAACCGCTCAGGCTCGCTGACAGACTGTCGAAGAGGGAAACGCTATGAAGAGGATAAAACTGCTCATCCTGCTGGCCAGAAGGGGGGCGATTGGAGAGAAGGTCAAGGTGACGCTGAGGGATCTGGGCGATGAGCTCGGGGTTTCCCCGCAGTCCGTTCTGAGGCTCCTCGAGGACATGGAGGGGGAGGGATTCATAGAAAAGTCCGTTGAGGGGAAGAAAACCTACGTCGAGATAAGCCCCAGCGGCCTGGCCTTTCTGGAGGAACTCTGCGATGCCATATCGGGCGTCCTTTACAACGGCGTTATAATCGGCGAGGTCATCTCTGGAATAGGGGAGGGGGCGTATTACGTAAGGCAGTACTCCCAGCTTATCGAGGAGTACCTGGGCTTCAAACCGTACCCTGGAACGCTGAACATCCGCGTTATCTTCCCGAGGACTGTATTCGATGCCTTATGCGGCGTCAGGCCGGTCATCCTTCCGGGATTCGTAAAGGATGGGAGGACCTTCGGGGACGTCAAAGCATACCGGGTTAGGATAGGGGACGCCGAGGGTGCAATAGTTATCCCCTCGCGGACGGTCCATCCACCGAAGATAGCGGAAATAGTGGCCCCTATCTACCTCAGGGAGAAGCTGAACCTTCAGGACGGCTCAAAGATAACGATAAAGGTCGTGAAATCATGAACCCGCGGGATGTAAATTGGAGGTCGCTCCTTGCCTGGGCGGGGGTGGGTTCGTTCATAGGCTTTGCGGTAGCGGTGGCCATGTACTCGCCCAAGGCTGGAAACGAGGGGTTCGTGTATCTGATATACATCGGCCTGCTCGCGGGAGCCCTGCTGGGCCTCAGATACCCCGTTAACGTCAGGGCCTCCGCCTACGCGTTCCCCATGGGTTTCCTAGCCACTTCCCTGCTGGCGGGTCTGTGGACGGTAAGGGACGTCGGCCCCTCCGGGGCGTACGCGTTCATAGCCGTTGTCATGGCGGCCATGATGATCCTGGGTCCCTCCAGCTACCTGGACATGTTCCTCGTCCCGCTCGGCTACTTCGGCGGCTTCGCCGTGGCAATGTTGGCCTTCAAAGGGTACGAACCCCTCCAGGGCACCGAGGGGGCCGTTGCGAGCCTGTTTGTTGTCGGGGTCATGGGGGCAGTGCTGGCCTTCTTCGCGGTATTTGCGAGGTGGGCCTTCGAAGTGGCCAGGAGCATTCCGAGGAGGTAACGTTTAAATACGTCCACCGACAACCTATTCCGGTGATTAAAATGGTGATGCGCCTCTCAAAGCTCTACGGGAAGCAGATATACAACACCAAGGGCTACTACGTCGGCTACGTCGATGAGATTCTGATCGATGTTGACAGGGGCCAGGGAAAGGTGCTAGCCCTTGGACTGCCGGGTGAAAAGGTCGGCGTGCCCTACAACAGGGTTACCGCGATAGGTGATATAATACTCGTAAAGGCAAAAGAAGAGTGATCAGCCTTCTTTAACTTTTAGCGCATCGAGGAACTTCTCCGTTATGGCTTCCTCCGCCAGCCTGAGGAGCGAGCCCTTGTCCTTGGCGAGCTTGAAGATTCCAAGCGGGATTCTCGCCCCGCCCGACTGGGAGTGGCCGCCACCACTGCCGATGTCGCCGAAGGCCTCCCTGAGGACCGCCCCGATGTTCACCCTGACGTCGCGGGTCCTGGCGGAAATCTCTATTCTGTCGTCCACTATGCCGAAGACGAGGACTGTGGTTATGCCCTCCAAGCGGAGGAGGAAGTCGGCTGACTCCGCTATGGCGTCGCGGTTGGTGATGAATCCCACGTTGCTGACGACAACGTTCTTGTAGATGCGCCTGTTCATTATTGCCTTCGCCAGTATCTCGGCTGTCTCGGTGCTTATGTCCGGGTGCTCTATCTTGTCAAGGAGCTCGTAGTCCACCTTGCCCGCCAGGAACTCAATGGCCTTGAGGTCGATGTGGCTCAGCTTGGAGAACTTCTTGGTGTCGATGTAAATGCCGTAGAAGAGGGCAGTGGCCATGAGGGGGGACAGGGAGATGTTGAGCATTCTGAGGTACTCGGCGAGGATCGCGGCGGAGGAGTGAACATCGGGTCGTATGTCGAGGAAAGCGTCCTCCGGGATAAGCTCCTGAAGGTGCTGGAGTATCTGGTGGTGGTCGATGAGTATCTTTATCTTCTTGTAATCGGACTGATCAAGCGTCGTGAGGTTGCCGTTGGGCTGGCAGTCCACGAGGGCTATGAACGGGTAGCGCTTCAGCTCGTAGGAACCCCTGGAGACCTTCCTGAGATCGATGCCGAGAAGGTTCACGAAAGCCCTGTTCTCGTGGTGGGCTATCTCGCCGCCGTAGACTATCTGGGTCTTGAAGCCGAGGGTCTGGGCTATGACGCTCAGGGCAGTCGCACTGGCTATTGCGTCCGGGTCGGGGTTGTCGTGCATGACTATCAGAAGGGAGTCTGTCTGATTCCTGAGCTCCTTGAGCTTCCTGACGAGGAGGTTAGCGTTTTTCCGCTCGCCGATCCTCTCGACCGTCCTGATGAGGGCATCCTTCAAGGCGTTCCTGGGCGAGACGGCGTAGTCAACCTTAACCTCCGCCTCGTACTCCTCGTTTATCTGGGAGACGAGGTCATCGAGGCCAACATCGTCGGGAAGAACCGTAACGATAGGCACGTCTTTGTTGTTGGTCCTTATCACGTAGACGGTTTTTCTGATTACATCAACGTTCATGGTGGTGATTATGACGAGTTCGGCTTTGTCAACGCCGGCCTTCAGGAGGGTGGCGGTGTATGAAAAGTCCCCGTTGATGACATGGAAACCGCTCTCCTCAAGGGCCTTGGCGCGGATTTCATCCTTCTCTATCACCGCCACCTCAAACTCTCCCCTAAGTGATTCTGCTATCGCGCGGCCGATTGCCCCGCCTCCTAGTACCAGCACCCGCATGTTCCCCACCTTTTTGCACAATAATGTTTAAATACAAGCGCCAATATACTAGGACGGTGAATTCCTCTTGGGATTTTTTTGGCTGAAGGATATATATAGCTAATGGTGATGAATATGCAGCTGCCAGACAAGGGGCCACTCATGGAAAACGTGGTAGCAACCTCTGCGGGGGAGCTGGGAGCGCTCGTTCAGAAGGCGCTTTCCCAGGGCAACGGGGCTTTTCTGAAGATATTCGCCAGGGGTACCGAGGGTAAATACTACATAACCGTCCTCATTGACAGGTCAAAGGTGCTCGCAGCTGAGTGTCTCGTGGTTGACACGAAGCAGAATCTATCTGGAGAGGAAGCAATCAGAGTGCTGAACTCACTCGTTGGAAGACCCATGGTCGTTGACGTTTATACCCTTGACGAACTCGAGCTCAAACTATCCTTGGCAGATAACGTCGATGTTTACGCTCAGACCCCAAAAGTCCCGCTGGACGAGCTGTTCAAAGCTCCCAGCGAGGGACCTCCCGCAGAACCCGCGAAGAAGGGGAAACCCGTTGAGAAGAGGGCAGCAATGGCAGCAACGGCGGGAGCCGCGGTGACCTCCCAGGCCACGCCCGAGCCGCAGCCCCTGGCGGTGGAGGTGGAAAAGCCCAAGCCCGCCTCGACCCCTGCGGGGAAGCCCGAGGTTGTGGTCAACCTGACTGGGGGGAGCATACCTGAGAAGGCATTCCAGGTCTACGCGGAGGACCTCCTCAAGGAGGCCAAGAGGATAAAGGGCCTTACGATAAACAGAATAGAGTTCGACGCCAACGTGGGAGAGGGCGTTGTCTATCTCAACGTCCACATCTACGGAAACTCCACCGGCGACTCAAGGGACATAGAGGTGGCGGAGAGGAGGATGCTCCACGCCGTCAGCAAGTACGCTCCCGTTCTCCTCAGGGAGGCCGAGACAAAGCCAATAATTAGGGATGTTGGCATAATCATCGACGGCCAGGAGCTCAAGCCCCAGGAGATAGTGGACAGGGATAAGAAGAAGACCGGCAACGTCACAAAGGACGGAAAAATCTCACTGTCCGTTCTCGAAGATGTGTGGCCGTACTTCAGCGCCTACGCAAGGACCGTTGTGGCTGAGATAGAGAGCGTGGGGATAAAGATAGACAAGGCTCACTTCGACATCCGGGGAAGGAAGGAGTTCGAGATAAACCTCTCCCTTGTGGTTGAGACTGGCATGGCTAGAGACTCCGTCCAGAGAATGGTCAAAGACATCCTGAACAGGCACGCGAAGGAGCTCGGAAGGAGCCTGAAGCGCTACATAACCGTCCACAACATAGAGGTTGAAACGGTGTCAAAGGCAAGCGTCTCAGGTTCTGCGGCCGCCCCTGTGGCCGTCGAGACCAGCGGCAAGGCCGCGGAGATAATCGCCAAGAAGGAGCTCCTTGAGAAGGAGGTCGAACAGCTCCTGAAGCAGGCGGGAATAGACGAGCTCTCCGCCCTCACAGAGGAAAAGAAGAAGGAAAGCGAGGAAACGATGCTGAAGAGCCGCATAGAGCCCGCAGTGGAGACCCTCAAGAACAGGATTCACGCGGAGCTTAAGCTCGTCCCGCGCGTCACGTTCAAGTGGCTCAAGCTCAATCATGAAATAAGAAGTTCCACGGTCTACGTTGATATCGAGGCCAGCTTCCTCAGGGAAAACGTTGGGGGTCTTTTCGGCTCGTTCTCCGGGGTTTCCGACGAGAAAATAAAGAAGGACATAGCGACAACAATTCAGAGGGTCATCAAGGACGTGTCCAGGGAGTACGGAATTGCACTCAACCTGAGGAAATTGAACGTGGTCATCCGCTGATTCCTTTTTTCTATTGCATTACACGAATCAGCACTCAAGATCGTCATCATCCTGACGTCAGATATGCCGAGGTCATCATCCGTTCCAATTCCGCGGGAGGTTTAATAACTTTGCCGGCATTTCGTCGAGCATCTAAACGTTAAGCTTTTAAGCTAACTGTGCCACCCCATCAACATGGACACCCTAATCCTCGGAGTTCTGGCGGCGTTGGCATCGGCCTTCTCGTGGGCGGCATCGACGATACTGATAAAGGCAGGAATGCGGGACAAGAGCCCGGTGGCGGCCAACATATTCCGCCTCTACGCCGTCTCGGTGATGTTTGCGGTCATCTTCCTGATAAACGGCACCTTCTCGAAGGTCGCCGGCCTGTCGCCGAAGCTGCTCGCGGTGGCCTTCGTCTCCGGGGCCTTCGGCTTCGTCATAGGTGACTACTTCTACCTCAACGCTCTCAAGATGATGGGCGTCTCAAGAACCGTCCCGATAACCTCCACCTACCCGCTGTGGGCCATACTGTGGGCATTCCTCTTTCTCGGGAGAGATGTAAGCGCCCAGATAATAGTGGGCGCCGCACTGGTGGTTTCCGCGATAGTGGTGGTGAGGAAGGCGGAGGAGGAAGAGAAGATAAACCCAAAGGGCTTCCTCTTCGCAATCCTGGCCCCAATCTCCTGGAGCTTCGCGATACTCACCATGGACTGGCTCACCGGTTACGTGGACGTGCTCACGCTCGCGGGGATAAGAATGATGTTCGCGGCCCTGGCCGTGTCGCTGTTCCTGCCGAGGTACGCGGATGAGCTGAGGAGGATAACCCTTCGGGAAGCGCTCCTCCTGACCAGCGCCGCGGCCACCGGCCTGCTCCTGGGCCAGTATCTCTTCGTTTACTCGATAAACCTTGTGGGCTCCCAGATATCGGCCCCCGTTTCGGCCATAAACCCCATAATAGCCTCCACCCTGGCGATACTGATCCTCAAGGAACCGCCCAACAGGAAGATACTCGAGGGGCTGGTCCTGGCAGTTCTCGGGGTAATACTAATCTCCACCGGCTGAGGCTCAGGTTTTTAAGGTGGTCGGCCATAGAACCAATCGCCGACAGTGAGGGGACAATCGTCTCCTCATGGGCTCGGTCAACCCGCCTCCGCGAGGTATCGGGTTCCGTGAGCGGAGCGTGCTCACGCCGAGCCCACAGGGCCGGGAGCATCCACCCGCGCGAGCGAATGAACGCGGGCCTCTGTACCCGGCCCACAATTCGATGCACTTCTGAGGAAGGCTTATAACCGGGAGGGCGGGAGTTAGTTTCTGAGAAGCCGACATAATCGGTGGTTATTTATGGTGATAATTCCCCGACCGATAGAACCACAGGAGATAAGGCGAATTCGCAAGGAGCTCGGAATAACCCAGGAGGAGCTTGCGGAGAAGGCAGGGGTCACGCAGGCCTACATCGCCAAGCTGGAGACCGGCAAGGTGGACCCGCGACTCTCGACCTTCAACCGAATCCTCCAGGCCCTGCTCGAGTGCAAGAGGGCCCAGCTCACCGCAAGGGACGTTATGTCATCCCCGGTTCTCTCAGTCAAACCCTACGATAGCGTTGAGAACGTCATAAAGCTCATGAATGAACACAACATATCCCAGATTCCAGTCATAGCGGGCAACAAGGTCGTCGGCTCCGTCACGGAGAGAACCCTCGTCAGGCAGAGCCTCGAGTACGAGGACATCTACGACCACAAGGTCATGGAGGTCATGGAGGAGCCGTTTCCGATAGTGAACGAGGACGAGGACCTGGAGGTCGTCAAGTACCTCCTGGAAGAGCACCCCGCTGTTCTAGTCCAGAACAGGGAGGGCAGGATAACCGGCATCATCACGAGGGTGGACATATTCCGGATAGGGAAGGGGCGCGACTGAGTTCCCCGCCCGGCAGTCCTTTGCATTCCCCTCTTCTAACCTCCGTGGCAAAAATATCCAACAAGTTTATATACCCCCGGCCCAACCATCAGTGGACAAATAATCCAGGTGGTTGGAATGAAAAAGACCGCGGTTTTGCTCATGGCCTTGCTCATCGGAGCGGTCGTGGCGTCCGGATGCCTGGGCGGTGGAACGACCGAAACGGGCACCACGACGGTCCCCGAAACATCGAGCTCATCGGGTACTGCACAGACCACCACAAACTCACCGACCCCGACTGAAACCACGCAGACGGAGACCCCCCACTACCCAATCACCGTTGTTGACTTTGCCAACAGAACCCTCACGATTGAGAAACCCCCTGAGCGCGTCGTGACGCTGGCCCCGAGCATCACGGAGGACCTCTACTACCTCGGCCTCTTTGACAGAGTCGTCGGGGTTACGGACTTCGATGATTTTCCGCCGGGAGTTGCCAACGTCACCCGCGTGGGAGGCTACGGTCAGTACGCCAACCTCGAAGTGATAGCATCGCTCAACCCCGACCTGATACTGGTGGACAGTTACTCTATGACGATCCTCGAGGACCTCCAGAAGATAGCCCCCGTTCTCGTGGTTGATCCACACAGCATCGACGACATCCCAAGGGCCCTTGACCTCCTGGGAGCAGTTTTCAACGCGGAGGGGGGCGCCAGGAAGGCGACGGCGGAGTTCGAAGCAAAGATAAACACGATAAGCTCCGCCGTTAAGGATGAACCCCGTGTGAGCGTTTTCTACGTGGTCTGGAACAGCCCGCTCATGACCGCCGGCGGCGGAACCTTCATCAGCGACGTCATAGAACTGGCGGGCGGAGAGAACATTTTCAACGATACGACCGGCTGGCCGACCGTGAGTCCGGAGCAGGTCATAGAGAGGAACCCCGACGTGGTGCTCCTCACCCCACACTGCGGCATGAGCGTCCAGGACGTTTACAGCGGCCCCCTCGCGAGCATAAAGGCCGCCCAAGATGGAAAAATTTACGTCATCGAGAACGAGAACGACCTTATCCACCCGAGTCCTCGCGTTGTCCTTGGACTCGAGGCGGTTGCAAGGCTCCTGCACCCAGACGCCTTTAAAGTGGGCTACCCGCTCACGGTCACGGACTTCGCGGGAAGAACCGTCACAATCGACGACGAGCCGGAGAGGATAGTCACCCTCGCGCCCAGCATAACGGAGAGCCTGTTCTACATAGGTGCAGGAGGCAAGGTCGTCGGCGTGACCGACTACGATGACTTCCCGCCGGCTGTGAGGAACATCACCAGGGTGGGAGGCTACGGAAAGTACGCGAACCTCGAGGCCATAGCCGCACTGGAGCCGGACCTAATCTTGGCGGACGGATTCTCCATGGATATAATGGAGAGCCTGGAGAGGATAGCCCCCGTCGTTGTGGTGGACCCCAAGAACATCACCGCAATCTACAACGCCATTGAGCTCCTTGGAAAGATAACCAACCGCGAGGAAGGGGCCAGGGCAGCGGTGGCGGACATGCGGGCAACCGTTGGCTACGTTACCTCGACCGTGGCGGGACAGTCGAGGCCCAGGACATTCTTCATCCTCAGCTACTACAACGGCTACTGGACAGCCGGCGCCGGAACCTTCGTCAACGACCTCATAACCCTTGCCGGCGGTGAAAACATCTTCAACGACGTCAACGGCTGGGGGGCCGCGAGCGAGGAGCAGATAATCGCCAGGAACCCGGAGGTCATAATAATCTCGCCGAACGCGGGGATAAGTCCGAAGGACCTCTGCTCCGGGCCGCTCTCCGAGGTGGACGCGGTCAAGAACGGGCGCGTTTACGTCCTCAGCGACGAGAACCTCGTCGTCAGACCGGGCCCCAGGATAATGCACGGGCTTGAGGAGATAGCGGAGTACCTCCATCCGGAGGCCTTCAGTTTCCAGCCGCAGCCGCTCGTCTGCAACGCGACTACCTCCGTCTCCGGCTGAGTTTTCATTTTTTCTGAGCAACTATTAAAAGGTCTCTCTCCCCCATTTTCTTCGGGTGGGAGCATGGAGAGAAAGACGTTCTACAGGATTTTGCTGGTCATCGTTCTCGTCCTGACCGTCGTCTATACCCTGGGGATAATGGGCGTCATACCGTTCCAGTGGAGCTACTACATCACCATCTTCATGATAATCCTGTTCTTTTACCTGAAGCTGGATAAGATGTCGAGGGGATAACCCAGTACATGCTCAAACCGGGACTTTTCTCTTCTCCAAGCCTCGCCCTTCAGGACGGGGAGGAGGTCAGAGGCTCTCAAAAGAGAAAGTAACATTAAGAACGGAGCGTTAGAATAGGCACATCATGTTCTTCTGAGATCGAGCGAGCTTTTCCCTGGCCCCAGTGATTACATCCCCAATAAACGGAGAACCATCTCTAACTTCTATATAGCCGCGTTTTTTGGCATTTTTTATAAGCTCATCAGCCTTTTTATTTCTGGCAATGAGTATCGTCCAACCCGGTTTCGTCTCAACGACTCCAGCGGAGATATCACTCCAGCTGCCAGTGTAATCTGTGCATACCAAACAGCCAACTTGGAGATACCGATAAATTTCCCTGATCGAGAGTCTCAGAACTCCTCTGGGATGATGAACCTCTATAACGTCTCCTCTGAGAACTATATCCCTCACATCTCGTCCCTTTATACCATGATTCATATGTAGGTAGTTTATGAATGTCTCAAAGGCAAAGGTGCCCATGCAGAACAGGCTTATGATGTATTCAATTCTCTCACCGAAGTCCGTCTCCAGCATTGGAAAGTCCCTCATCTGACCAAAGAACTGTGCCTGGCAGGGCAAACAGACCACAGCGACTTGATTGAGGTTATTTTCTTCTATTTTTGTCTTTATCCGGGATGCAAAGGGCACAATGCTCCATTTATTGCCTACCGTTGCTAGGAGTTCTTTCCTGCTTCTTGCGACCACGGCTTTGCCCTCAAGTCCGTTGGTTCTCTTTGCAGTGACAACACCGTCTATAAGGCCCTCGTCAAGGGCATAGTTCAAGATGGCAGTCACAGCACCACCGCTTGCCACTTTTGTGTTGAGGACTTCCCCATCAGTCGCCTTAGCAAGGTAAATGTTGAGTACGTGTCCTACAAAGGAGTCAGCGACGTTGATCATCAGAACCACCTCCAAGTGTTAAAATCTGAGTGGCCCGGGGACATCGAATATAGCACGTCCCGCACCGTATGCACCTTTCCTGGACGAGATTTGGCCGTTTATCTACCAGCTTGAGGGCATGGGTGGGACAGGATAGTTCGCATGCCCCGCAGCCGATGCAGAGGCCAGTAAGTACTACATCATCCAAAAGGTCAAAACCGCTTAGTTTCTTTATACCCCCGCAAATTCTAAAAAGCTCCAGTCTTCGTTCGTCTTCATGGAGATAAAATCTGAAAAAGGACTGGAGCATCAGCGGCGCTGGGGGGCAGCCCGGAATGGAGTAATCAACCTTTATAATGCTGTTTATTGGCTGAAAGCTCCTGTGGTCTGGTCGGGGGTCTTGACCACCACGACAGAAGCGTAGAATTCCGCCGAATGCGGCACACGAACCGTAGGCAACGACAACATCGGAGATTTCCCGGATATATTTGAGTTTATCAAGTATTTCCCTTTCGTTCACGCATACACCCCCAGTGATGACCGCAACGTTGTAACCGTCCGATTGGGGGTACCTGTCCACCATATATGGAGTGTCCAGTTTGACGATATCCTTGATTTCAGGATATGCACGCACGATGCTCACACTGCATCCTGCACATCCACCAAAATCCCTGTGGAGAACATCAATCCTTTCCATGGTCTCACCGCCTTAGCCTGACAACGTGTGTTGTACATGGGATGCATGGATCATAAAGCCTCACAACGGCCTCAGCAGCCTCAACACTTAACCCCTTTATGGATTCTTCCATGACGGGGATATTGAACATCGTAGGGACAACTATCCTCGAATAGAGTGTCCTTCCCTCCTCTCCAAGTTCAACAATATGCACCAAAGTTCCCCGCGGGGCCTCATAGACACCGACGCCCTTACCCGGTCCAAAAACAATGTTCTGGTTCCTGAATGGTTCCTTCATATCAAGGGAATCCAGGATACTGCTCAATCTATGGAGTGCAATGCTGACGTCATCAACCCTCGCAGTGTGGAGGTCGTAGAGCGTCGAATAGCTCTTTTCCCGATAGGTACTCAACCTGGCCCTGGGGCCAACTTCAACAGGTTTCCCCTTGTACATCGCTATCATGGTAGTCGATTCCTTGGAACTGGGGTTATCTTTCCGGAATTCGTAGTATGGAATCAGCTTTATCTTATGAACATCGATGTTGAATCTATCGCCGTAGAAGAGTCCACTGGATAGATACCGGTTATCGAGTTTCTTTTCCCTCAACTCCATCGCAACATCAGTTTGAATGTCCTCGTCAACTAGCAGGTGTGCCAGCTCATTCCACGAGCGGAGCGTCTTGGGTAGTCTGGCCTTGAGGTTATTGAATACGCTCCACTTGGGGACGGGGTTTATGCCTCCAACCGTGAGATTGGGTGGATGGGTCATGGCCCCCCCGAGTTTTAGCAGAAAGTCGCCGATTTTTGTGTGGAAATCAATCAGCCTGAGGATTAACTTCTCCCGCTCTTCAGGCACTACCAAGTCAGGGACCACCATGAGGAATTCGAGTAGATGACTCTGAATCCTGTTGATGAGCCCAAGTGCCTCCCTCAGGAGCACTCCATTTTTAGGAGGCTTTACTCCAATTGCATTTTCTATGGCCTCCGCTGCAGCTATGCCATGGGAGGCGTGGCATAGGCCGCATATTCTCATGACAGCCTCCACAACGAAGAATGGGCTCTTCCCGATGACCATTTTTTCAAATCCCCTGACTGGGGCGGTGGATATGAAAAGGGCGTCCTGGACTTCTCCCCCCTCCTCGTACATTACAAGTTTTGCATCCCCAGATACTCGACAGACTTTGCCGAGTTCAATTCCCCCCAAAATGATCTCCCCCGATTTTCTTCTCAATTCGACCTGCAAACAAGCTAATAAAAAGATTTTTTGAACCAAAGGTTAAAAATAAAATACTCATAAAGCAAATAGAATATAAAATGATTAAATCAAAAGGGTAGAAGAAAGCGTCTCCTTATCCTCTGCCGATAGGGTAAAGTGAATCACGGTATATAGACGCTATTCTCTCCCGGGTAGCCTCCACTGGGGCCATGGAAAGGAGCAGGTCAAGGCTCGGGGTCGTCATGGCCAGCTGTGTTAGCCTGTCAACATCCGCCTCAGTGAACCCGACATCCGCGAGCTTTTCAGTGATGCCGATGCTGAAGAGCCACTCCTCCACCCTCCTGGCGACGAGTTCCACCTCTCCCGGGACACCCTTGGCCTCGGGGACGAGCGGCCTGTACACCTCGGCAAGTACCTTCGCGGTGGCAGGGTAGATGTGCCGGATTACCGCTGGAAGGAGCATTGCAAGGCCAAGGCCGTGGGGCAGGTCCGGCTTGACTGCGCTCAATGGGTGCTCAAGGGCGTGCGTAAAGTGAAGCAGACCATTGTCGAAGCTTATTCCAGCTATGGCAGAGGCGTAGAGCAGGGCATACCTGGCCTGCAGGTTGTCCGGATGATTGAGAGCCTCTGGGAGATAGTTAAATATCAGCCTCGCAGCCTCTTTGGCGAGAAGTATTGAATATGGATTGGCTACCTTGGTTGTGGCAGCTTCGGTGATGTGATTGAGTGCATCGATGGTCACGTACAGGGTCTGCTCCGGAGGAAGCTTTGTTGTTAGTGCTGGGTCATCGATTGCGTAAAGGGGGTAGATGCAGTCGTAAGCTATGGCCGGTTTGTACTCCTTCTCAGGAATCGAAGCCACTGCGAACCTGTCAACCTCGGTTCCGGTTCCATGGGTTGTGTTTATCGCTATTATTGGCTTGGCCTTTACCGGGGTAAACCTGAACTCGTAGAGGTCTCTGGCGGTCTTGTCTGGGTACTCCAGCAGAATCGCAACGCTCTTGGCACTATCGATAGGGCTGCCGCCACCTATGCCTATGACAGCCTGAGTCCCAAACTCTCTTCCCATCTCAGCCGCCTCGTCGATCATGTCAACTGTTGGGTTGGCCCCCACCTTGTCGTAATGAACATACTCAACGCCATTTTCCTCGAGGGCAGGCCTGACAACGTCCCATGCGCCGCACTTCTTGTAGGAACTCTTTCCAGTAACGAGGATAACCTTGTCCACGCCCTTCCCCTTAAGCTCCCGAACAATATCGTTAAATTTGTGTATGGCGCATAGACCAAAGTAGTTGGTTGTTTTGCACCTCATCTCGAAGACTTGGTTTATCGAAACGTGGGATTCCCACACCATCGCAGACCCTCCAAATGTACTCATTCGTATATAGTAGAAGCCCAATAAAAGGTTTTTTTGGACCAAATGTATACAACCATAAGTTTGTAACTTAAGGTGTGATATTTGGATCTATACTCGCAATATTCGAACGTTTAATCAGAATAAACACTTATAAATGTTACGACAATATTGTCAGAAAGATGTTTTGTTTTCTCAACCCATGATGGGTAAATTATGATGTTTAATTAAACAAATTAAAAACAGACCGCTAAAGCATTCTCCCCACCCCCTCCAAATTCATGGAAGATATCCTTTCTCTTGCTATCTTCTCCGCGGTTCTTCTCATTATTCTGTCCTCAATCTCCTCAGATTCGCCAAAGAATATTGCCTCGGCGGGGCACATTTCCCCACACGCTGGCTCCATGCCCTCGGCCCTCCTCGCGGCGCACATGTCGCACTTGGTCACCACACGGATTCTGACGTTGAAGCTCGGAACTCCAAACGGGCAGACGGCAAGGCACATCAGGCAGCCTATGCACTTCCCGGGGTCTATTATCACCGCCCCCTCGTGGTCCTTATATATCGCTCCAACGGGACATATCTCAAGGCAAGGGGCCCTCTCACAGTGGCGGCAGTTTATCGGCACCGGAAGGCCCGAAACAGTGTAGTATATCCTTATGTTGGGCTTTCCATCGTGGATAAAATCACACACCCCTTGGCAGGTTTCACAGCCAATGCAGAGGCTGTAATCAACGTGGAGTATCTTCTTTGCCACATCACTCACCCCCCATCATCCACATGTGCATGCTTCTCGCGGCGTAGAGACCATCTTTAACAGCCTGTCCTACTTTCGACGGGCCCGTGACGACGTCTCCCGCGGCAAATATGCCCTCCACGCTCGTCATGTGTCTCTCATCCACGACCACTCTGCCCTTTTTGTCCCTGGCTATCTCCACGCCCTCTCCGGCAGGCGGTGTGGGGGTCTGCCCCACGGCAAATATGACGTAGTCAACCTCCAACCTGAACTCCGAGCCTTCAACAGGTACTGGCCTCCTTCTCCCGCTCGCATCGGGCTCACCAAGCTCCATCCTGACCATCTCGACGGCCCTTACTTTTCCATCTCCTATGATTCTGACGGGCATGGTTTTTTCGAGCCACTTAACCCCCCTCTGGATGAGCTGATGTATCTCATACGGGCCGGCGGGGGCTTCCTTTATGCTTCTCCGATAGCTGAGGTATACCTCATCAGCCCCAAGGAGAACGCTCTCAAGGGCCGCGTCCACCGCCGTGTGTCCCGCACCAACAACGAGGATTTTCTTGCTCTCAGGATGTATTATGTCCGTCCACTCCATGTGTCCGAGCTTAGCGCTCTTTATTCTGAACAGGTATTCCAGCGCGGGATACACCCCTTGAAGTTCAGCGCCCTCAAGTTCAGGTGTCCATGGCTCCCATGCCCCCGTGGCTATCAGCACCGCGTCGTAATTCTCCTTAAGCTCCGCTATGTGCACAGTCTTCTCAACGAACTCGTCTCCTGCCTCATGTCCACACTCACCGCAGATCACCTTGGTCCTGGGGAAAAACTTGACCTCGAAGAGATCCTTGAGCTCACCACAGCCCTCTCTAACGCGGTATATTGGAATCCTGAACTCGGGGATTCCAAAGAGCATCAAACCCCCCGGCTCGGGGAGCTTGTCGTAGACGTGCACCTCGTGCCCCTGGCAGACGAGGTAACCTGCAGCGCTTAAGCCGGCAGGACCGGCCCCCACTATGGCCACCTTCTTTCCGCTAGGCTCTGGCCGGGACTTGCACAGAAATGCAAACCGCATTCCGCTCATCTTTCCACCTCCATAACATCAATAAGCCTTAGGTTCCATACTGTTGGGTAGGCGCCTTTCATCTCCACAATCCCCTTGAGTGTCCTAGAAATCATCCCCTCTGGGTCGTAAAGAACTCGAAAGTCACCAAATACCTCGGGATGGAGGTTGTGGAGGGAATTTGCCGGCACCACAATCACGTCCAGTCCCTCCCACTTTTCGGCGGCATCGGCGAGTAGCTCCGCCTTGTCCCCCTCTTTCAAAACCACAAGCCATGTCTCGCCCAGGAGTGCAATCCCGAGCAGGTTTTCACCGTAGTGCCTTCTGAACTCTCCAATCATCTACTTCACCCCCGCGATGAGCGCAGCCCGTATGTAACCCTCCACGTCCTTCAGCTGGGCCACGGCAGGGTTCACAACTCTATCGACCAGAATTGGAGAGAGTACCCCGAGAACCAGGCACGCAAGGGCGAGCGTCACAAGTACCGCCACCATCGAACGTGATTCATGGACCTCCCCCTCCCCATCCGGCTTTTTGATCCATAGCCAGTAAAGCATCCTCATATAGCTCACCAGAGCAAATAGACTTGATAACAGAAGTACTGCAACGAGAACAGGGCTTTTCTCTACGTAGGCCCTGTAAAGCAAAAGTTTGCTGAAGAAAACGTTTGTAGGGGGCAATCCCACAAGGCTCATCGTGGCTATCGCCAGGCTCACCGTAGTGAAGGGCATACTTTTTCCAAGCCCCTTTAGCTCATTCAGCTTCCTGCTTCCCGCCGTATGGATGAAGACCCCTACCGCGAGGAAGAGGAGAGCTTTCGCTATCGCGTGGTTTACCATGTGAAACACTGCGCCGGCGGTTCCGGCCTCGCTGTTCACTCCCACGGCCATCGCCAGGTAGCCCATGTTGAGTATTGTTGAGTAGGCTACTATTCTCTTGACATCGTCCTGAACGGTCATTGCGATGGATGATAAAAGGGCAGAGACCGCCCCGAGAATGAGGAGTAGCGTGCACATGATATCGCCAATATGAGAAACTTCCGGGACATAAGTCAGGCTGAGGAATCTCATAAATCCATAAATTCCAGCGTTGACCACCAGGCCAGACAGTACGGCTGAGACAGGACTTGGAGCCGCGGAATGGGCCCCTGGAAGCCAGAAATGGTTCGGCATTATCGCGGCCTTTATCGTGAAAGCCCACGTTATCAGCGCCATTGAAATGGCGAGGATGGGAACAGTGCTGTTCAAGGGTGTTGATATTGGGAATCCAATTCCGTGTAACTTCGCAGAGATGTCTGCAAAGTTCACTGTGCCAAGCCCCCGGTAGATCAGCACTAGGGCAAGGAAGTAGAGAGTCGTTCCTATGGAGCTTATTATCGCGTACCTGAGGCCAGAGTAAGCGGGATAGCCGTCCTCCGTGTAGAACATCACGAGGCCGTATGATGCTATCGCCGTCACTTCGAGCATCACGAACAGATTGAACGCGTCCCCCGTCATGAATATGCCGAGGAGACCCGCCTCAAGGCCAAGGTAAAGGGTGTAGAACCACTCCACACCGTCCTCACGACCCAGGTAGCGGACCGAGTAGACCGCCGTGAGGAACATCAGTGAGGCCGTTACGAGCACCATAACCGCCCCGAACCTGTCCACCTCATAGATTACACCGACCGGCGCCTTCCAGCCGCCGAAGGAATAGGTTAACGGGAGCTCAGAGGAATAGACATCCCTGAAGAGCTCAACCCCCATCACGAGCGTTGTTCCGGTAATGAGTAGGGCGTAGCCAAAGGTAAAGCGCCTACTCTTAATTATGGTAGAGAGTATGGGGAGTATGAAAGCGAAGGCCATTGGAATCGCGGGCAGTATTAATGGATTCATGCTCCTCCCCCCTCGAAGATTTTCTTCGCGTTTTCCTCGAACTCTTCGAGGATTTCCTCCCTGCGTTTTTCAAGGTCCGATGTGGAGACGCTTATCCAGTTCACGTACACACAATGATCGTCCATGTGGACTGTCACGGTTCCGGGAGTATTGGTTATTGAAGCGGCAACGAGGAAACGGGCGTATTCGTCTCCCAGGTTCAGGGGCACTTTAACGATACCCGGCCTGACATCCCCACTAAGTATCCTCCTGATGACGTCGGCGTGGGCCTTCGCCTCGATTACCGTGATGTACTTGAGAAAGTAGAGTGCAAAGCGCGCCCATCTCGCCGGATTCAGGGCCTTGCTGGGGTTACTAACGAGGTGCTTCCCGAAGAGCAGTCCTGCCGCAAAGGCAGTTATCGCACCGGTGATTATGTCGTAAGCTGTTATCGAGCCAGTTATGATGATGTAGGTTACGAACGCCGCAATCATCACAGGGACAGACCTCATTCCTCCCACCCCGCAAGCTTCCGGACATCAACCGTCCCGTATTTCCTCTGGATGTGTATCACACCATAGGCCATGAGGACGGTAACCGCAAGGCCGATAACTATCGCAGTTATCGTCAGCGCCTGAGGGAACGGATCAACGCCTCTCTCCACGAGCTTCGTCACACCTTCACTCGAGTACTCAGTTAAAACCGGAGGAAGGGGGTTTTTGACGTCCCTGTAACCGAGGAATATGACAAGGACGTTCACCATATCTGAGAACAGGGACAGGCAGAGCACCTTCTTAACGAGGTTTGGCCTAACCGCCACTCCGTAGAGCGCTATTAGCATGGTGGCTACCGTTGCCGTTATCACCAGAGACGCTGCGAGGCTCATTGCCATCCCTCCTCCGGATTCGCAAGGAGAAGAAAGATTATCGTAAACCCTGCCCCAACGGCTAAGAACTCGGCCAGATTATAGAGAAGCAGGCTTCCGCTCACGAGGAGTCCCCCCACCTTGACTGGATAAACGGGCAGGTTCTGCATAAAATGGAGTCCCCTCAGTAGGGGGTACACCGCGACGCACACTATGGTCAAGAGCCCCGCGGTTCTTATCCCAAGTGCCCGCGTCTTTGTTATCCCGTTCCTCTCAAGGGCCTTCTTGGAGAAGCCGACTATGATGAGCAGGGAACCAGCGGCGAGCATTGAACCCCCCTGGAAGCCGCCACCCGGGGTGAGGTGCCCGTGGAACGCCACCGAAGCAGACGCCACGAACGTGATGAAGGCCACGAGCTTGACCCCCGTTTTAACTACCTCTGTGAACCCTTCTCCCCGGGATTTCGGCCCGTTAAAGCTTCGGAACACCGAAACCGCACTTATTATGGCAAGAAAGAGCACTGCCGTCTCGAAGTACGTGTCAACGCCGCGGTAGTCCCACAGGATTGACGTGACAACTTCAGGCGAGCCGGCTGAACGTTCGCCGAGGTAGCTGTTCCCCAGGTAGAACTCACCAAGCGCCCCGACACCGACGATGCCTTCGACGTGGGGCTGGAGCAGGTATGCGGCGGAGAGTGTAATCAGCATGATCACCAGCATTCCAGCGATCCTCAATCACACCACCTCTTCCCGAGTTGTTTTGCTAACGAGAAACACCATCAGGCCCGTGGATAGAGCGACGGAAATGGCAACGTAGGCGAGTACTATGTCAGGTGCCATGAGGGTGTACGCTGCGAGGATTACGAGACCACCAAAGAGCCCGGTGTAGAGGATGGCCCTCAGCAGATCCCTCTCCGTGACCACAAGGTATGCGAGCCCAAGGCAACCGAGCAGGGCAAGGGCCGCAAGCTCAATCATCCCAACCCCCTCCAAGCTCGTTGTGCTCAATCTTCACCACCCCCGCCCTCTCAGCGGCGTAGGCAAGCGCATGGCTCCCAACGGATGTCGTTATCAACAGGGTGAATGCACTCAGGAAAGCCACCCCCGCCACGGAGAGCAGTCCCCTGTCGAGAGCAATGAGGCCTGCCCCGATGAAGGGGTAGAACTTTCCCCCCACCGTGCCAACGGTTGCAGCATGGAGCCTTAGGTAGAAGTTTCCAAAGCGATGCATCCCGATGGCCCCAAATATATCACAGACTGCCCCTACGATGAGCAGTACAACCCCGACGAGCGAGAGTATCATACCCCCACCTCCCCTTTAACGAGGTACTTTGACGCGAACACGTCGAGCACGAACGCCCAGAGAACAAGGAAGAAGGCTCCCCCCGCGAGCAGGTTGTTTTCGTAGTACACTGATACAAGGAGTGCAATCAAGGCGACGTCAAGGCTTACACAATCTCCCGCGAGTATTGAATCGAGAACCGTGGGGCCCAGTAGCACCCTTATGAAATAGACTACCCCGGCAACTCCGTAGAGCGCCATCAGGACGGGAATTGTGTGCTCAAACATCAGGAACCCACCCCACCGTGATTTCTCCTTTCCTGAGGGCCTCCAGATGTTTTTCTACGATCCTCCTGTCCTCCCTGGGGAACGCTTCGATGTCAAGGACACCTTTCTCCAGCAGACTCGCGGTTTCGGGACTTATCTCGCAGATTACCTCCTCAACCAGTGCACTGGACTCGAAGTGGTCCAGCACCCGGGAGACCTCATTTTGGAAGCCCAACGAGCGCCCTCTTCGCAGCAAGTATGCCCTCATAAGTTCTCACCACCTCAAGATAGTAGGAATAAAGCTTCTCAAGGCCGTATCTGAGCCTAGAATCGCCCTCGTCATTTATGGTCTTCTCAACGAGTTTTTCCAGCTCTTCTTTGCTTTCGGAGCTTTCAACGAGTTCCATAAAGCGCTTGAGCAGAGAGTAACCATCGAAATAGCCCAGCTCCTTCCTTATCCTTGCGCGGAGAAGGACCTCTACCCACGCGTTGAAGCTCTCCCTCGGGAGAACGAAGGTGCCCTCACTGAACCGCCTTCCCCTGACTTTTTTCTCCACGATGTTTTTGAGGAGCGCAATGCCGTAGAGGATTTCCTCTGGCCTCGGGGGGCATCCTGGGATGTAGAGGTGCACAGGCAGGAACTCTGAGGTTCCACCCTTCAGAGGGTATTCAAGAGACTCCCTGTACTCGCGCCTCAGGGCGTAGCTGTCGTGAAATATCCCTCCGGAACACGCACAGGTTCCTACGGCTATGACAATCCTCGGCTTTGGTGGCATGGCTTCGTAGGCCATCTTGGCCGCATGGTATGCCTGCCTCGTTAAGGGTCCGGTGACCAGGAGGGCGTGGGCGTGCCTCGGCGTTGGGACGAGCTTTACTCCGAGCCTCTCTATGTCATAGTATGGGGTGAGCACGTCTAGTATCTCTATGTCGCAGCCGTTGCAGGCCCCGGTATTCACGTGGAAGACCCAAAGGGATTTCATCACGGCTCCACCTCCCCGAACTTGGTGGCATTGAGTACCGTCAGCTTCAGCTTGCACTCGGAACAGAGGGGGAGTTTTTCCCTCACCCTGTCAAAGTCAAGGATTCCCCTCGGAATCAGAGACAGTACCTTCTCCACCTGCCTTTCAGTGTAGCAGGTATACTTCCCGCAGCCCCTGCACCTGGCGAGCCTCAGCTCAACAATCTCCACGTGATCGTTCCTGTCATCGGTGGCGGCCTCAAACTCCGCGGTGAGCCTGACCGCACCCGTCGGGCAGACTTCCTCGCAGCGGGCGCACCTTATGCACCTGCCCACGTCGAGCACTATCCTTCTCGTCCCGTTTTCGGGGTCGTCTATCCTCAGTATCGCGTTCGGCGGACAAGCGTTGGCGCAGGCACCGCAACCTATGCAGAGCACGGGGTCTATCCAGGGGATGCCCCTGTATTCCGGAGGAGCTTCTTCGGGCTCGAATGGGTATGCTTTGGTCACCGGCAAATTCCCACCCCCAGCCGCACCACCTTTGACTTTCCACTCTCGATATCAACCACCTGAACCCTCTCGGTGCAGGAGTAACACGGGTCGATGCTGGCTATAATCAAAGGTGCGTCCGCTATCGTGTAACCGACGAGCATGTCCGGCACAGTTTGCAGGTTGTTGTATGTGGCGGCCTTCACGCGCCAGCGGTAGATGGTATTTCTGTCCCCCGCCAGGATGTAGTGCACGTTCTCACCTCTGGGGGCCTCCACGGCGGAGATGCCTTCTGCTCCCTCCGGGATATCCCCAAAGTCCGCTAAGATGCCCCCGCCGGGCATCGCGTCGAGAACCTGCTTAATTATTGAGATGCTCTGCCGTACCTCCTCTATCCTAACAATGGCCCTCGCCAGAACGTCCCCTTCCGTCTCGACCGGAACTTCAAAGCTCAAATCCCTGTATGCAGCGTAGGGAAAGTCCCTCCTGACGTCGTAGTCCACACCAGACGCCCTTGCAACCGGCCCACACGCGTCCCAGGCCCGCGCCTTTTCTTTTGACAGCACTCCAACCCCCTCACATCTTTTGATGAACCCGGCGGAGGATAGGAGGAACTCCACAACATCGTTGAATTCCCTCTTCATTACATCGAGTTCCCTCTCCACAAGCTCCCTTCGGTAATCAAGGAGGTCTCTCCTCACGCCTCCAACGACGACGAGCCCGTAGGTTTTTCTGTTCCCGGTTAGCCTCTCAGCCAGCCACATGACCCTCTCCCTTATACGCCAGACTTCCATGAACGCGGTGTCAAAGCCCACAAGATGTGCCGCAACACCAACCCACAGGAGGTGGGAGTGGAGCCGTTCAAGTTCGAGAAGCAGTGTTCTGATGTACTCGGCCCTCTCAGGAACTTCTATTCCGGCGGCCTCCTCTATTGCCTGGGCGTAGGCCGTTGAATGACAGAAACCACATATCCCGCAGATTCTCTCGGCTATGAAGCACACTTGGTTGTAGTTCAGCCTGCCCCTCGCGAGCTTTTCAATTCCCCGGTGGGAGTAGAAGCCCCTGTAATCGACACCTACAATTTCCTCCCCCCTGACAAAGAGTCTGAAGTGCGCCGGCTCGTCGAGGGCGATGTGGTACGGCCCTATCGCGTGAACACTCGTGCCTTCGGGAGGTCGGGCGTAGGGATACCTCTTCTCGCCCGGCGGGCTTTCCGAGTACTTGAAGTCCTCCCTGAGGGGATAAACACCCTCCGGCCAGTCGTCGGGCAGTATCAACCTCCTCCGATCCGGCAGACCCTCCGCCTCAACGCCGAGAAGATCCTGAACTTCCCTCTCGAACCATAGAGCGCCCCTATGGAACTGGGCCACGCTCGGAAACACCGGCTTGTCCTCGGGGACGTATAGCCTCACGCCCAGGAGTTCTCCCTTAGAGGTATCCGCGAACCAGTACGTTATGCTGAATGCATCTTCGACCGCCCTTTCGTCAGTCCCAACCATTGTAAAGAGCCTTACATTCTGCCCAGCGAGAAGGGACCTAACCATATTCTGAAAGTCCTCTGGCCTCGCCATTATCGTGTACAGCACTTTTTTCTCGCCGAGAGTTCTCTTTTCAAGGATCGGCCCAAACCTAGCCTCAAACTCCGCTATCATATTACCACCCCATCCATCCAACGAGCAGGAAGAAAATTCCGAGGGTCAAGGCCATGGTCCCATTTCTAACGGCCTGATCGATGCGGTAACGGGCACTCATCGCCTCATACACGACCATTCCAAGGAAAAGGAGTGCAAACGCACCGCACTGGAACAGTAACACAGTACTACCGCTCACGAATGGAAGGACGAGCATTGACGCCAGCAACCATATCATGGCGAACCGCTTTATCTGGAACGCCCACAACATAATTGCAAACAGTCTTCCGCTGTACTCAGCAAGGGGACCACCGAGGAGCTCCGTTTCCGCTTCGGCTATGTCATACGGCACGAAACCAGCCTCAACGTACGTCAGATAAATCAGCAGAAGGTATGCGCCGAGTACTGATATTGAGGGTTTTAATGCTGACGCCATGCCCTCTATGGTTAAAGCACCGGTTTTCATCGCGAATATTCCAATAACAACCGCGAAAAGCGGTTTGAACACTATGGACATCGTGACCTCCCTGCCGGCACCGGCAGATGTGTAGGAGCTGGGAACGCTCAGAGCCCCCATCACGACAGCGGCTGAGAACATCGTGAAGACGTAGATAAAGGCTATGACGTCCCCCTCGAACCCAAAGGGTGCCTTTTCTCCAAAGGGCAGGAACAGGAGCATCCCTATGGCGCTCACAAAGGCGATGTAGGGGGCCAGTCTGAATGTCAGGGAATCCACGGGGGAGTTACATTCTATCCTCAAAAAGCTCAGCAGGTCGTACCAGCTCTGGACAATCGATGGGCCGACACGCTTCTGAATCACTGCTCGGACCTTTCTTGCAACCCCATCAATGAAAGGGACCATCAGAGGCACGATGATTGGGGCGGCGTCCTGAGCGTTCATCCTATCACCCCCACGAAGGCTAGGAACGCGATTACCATCGCCACGAGCACGAGGAAAGTTGTCGCGAGCATCCCGTTCAGCTCCTTCGACAGCTCCTTGAAGCATGCACCGAACCCGCAGGAGAGCCTGATCAGCGGCATGAACAGTGCCTCGTCAATGTAACCCCCTCCAGTCGAACGGTAGAACCTGCTCCCGGATAGTGCCAGGGACTGGATTCTGTCTCCCGCTGCCGAGATCCTCTGCACTGCCCCCGAAACGCCGGTGTACATGTGCTCCGGCTTTATCTCAAACTCCTCTACGGGTTCCCCGTTGGTCCAGACTCCGCTCTCCCTTGCCCGGGGAGGCAGCGCCACGAGCAGGGACGCAATGAGCACAGCTATTATCAGGGTGAAGAGCGGGAGGTCAAGCGTTGCTGGGTAGGGAAGGCCCACTGGGCGCAGGAGCATACCGGGAACAACACCACCCACAACGCAGAGGAACGCAAGAATCCCCTCGCCAAGAAGCATTGGTAAGGGAGCCTCCTCGGCTTCGACGTTTGGCTCGCAGGTAAACACACGGTAAAGCTTGAGGTAGGCCGCCAGGGTGAGCGCGCTCCCGAGGAGTGCAACTGCACCGCCCGCCACCAGGAGAGGGTTCTTCGATAGGAATGTCGCCCTGTAAATCAGCCACTTGCTCGCAAAGCCATTCAGGGGGGGTACACCTGACACTGCAAGGATTCCAACGATTGACAGCCTGAACGTGATAGGCATCTCTCTTGAGAGCCCCCTGATGCCCGTGTCCTTCCTTCCTGTTGCGTGGAGGATGTTGCCAGAGAGCATGAAAAGGAGGTTCTTGAACAGCATGTGGTTGAAGGAGTGCAGTAGGACGGCTGTTATGGCCACTTCCTTGAGCTCCCCCGAAAGGAGCAGGTACGCCCCAATGGCGAGGAATATGTACCCCATGTTGTCGATGCTTGAGTAGGCCATCATCCTCTTGATGTCCTTCTGGTTGAGTGCCAGCAACGAACCGAGGGCGATTGTGACGATTGAGAGCACCACAAGCGGGACCGCTATTGAACCCGCCCTATCGAACGTTTCCAAGGTTCTTAACATCCCATAGACCGCCATTTTGAGCATAACCCCACTGAGGAGTGCCGAAACATTACTCGGTGCAACGGGATGGGCCTCAGGGAGCCAGAAATGCAGGGGAAAAATGCCCGCCTTTGCTAGGAACCCCACGGTCAATGCCCAGATCACCCATGAGGGAACTACAGTACCGCTTAGCGCCGAATAGTCGAGGGTTCCCGCATGACTGTAGACATAGCCCAGCCCCATAATCAGGGGTGCAGTGTTCAGGGCGTGCATTGCAACAAGGTACACGACGCTGGCCCTCAGGGTTTCCCTCCTCTCGTGGTTATACATGATGAGGACGTAGGAGGCGGCCGTCATCAGCTCCCAGAAAATCAGGAGCGTGAGGAAGTCCCTGGCGAGGACTATCAAGGCCATAGAAAGCACAAATAGGGGGTATGCTGCGGTCACGAGGTGCCTCCTGCCCATATAGGAGAGCGAGTACACGGAGACAGCAAAGCCCGCCACCCCCACGAGTATGGCGAAGAACCTGGACAGTTCATCGGTGGCAAAGGCAACGGTGATTCCTGAGATGGCGGTGTGGAAGACAATTCCCCGGGTAGCCTCAACCACCAGGGAAATGGACGCGAGCGCCGAGAGAACGCTCACTACCTTTGAGTTTCTGGACACCAGTCCTACGATGATAGCCAGGAGAAACATCAGCGCAAATATCATTGTACCACCCCCAGAAGGGCGTAGCCAATAAAGGCGGACGTGAGGGAGAGGAGGATAAGCGAACACAGTGCCCCACTTACGATTCCGTCCACCCTTCTCGGCTCCCCTTCACTGAATATCATGGAGTTGATACTCCTCAGTGCTGAGTACAGAAGAACTACCGAATCCGCGAGAACCACGAGGAGGAGCAGGATTCCGAGCGGGACATCGTACATCTTCCCGGCGTTGAGGTATATGTAGAGCTTGCTAAAGAACACCCCAAACGGGGGCAGGCCCGCGAGTCCAAGTAGGGAAAAGCTCCATGAGTATGCCAGGAGGGGGGTTTCCTTCAGGCCCTTTATCCTCCCCATGTCCAGCGTCCCGTAGTAGTAGGTAAACGATCCAGCCGTCAGGAAGGCCAGTCCCTTGAGGTAAGCGTGGTTCATTAGCTGAAAGAGCGCGGCTTTAATTCCGAGGGGGCTTCCGAGGACGGCAATGGCGACACCGGTGTACATTATGGCACACTCCGCTATCGTGGAATACGCCAGCAGTTTCTTGGCATCGCTCTGCCTCGGATACTGGAGCATTGCAACGGTGAGGGTTGCCACGAGAATCAACGCCATGGGGTAGAAAACGGTGACTGGGGGCTCCATGAACTGGACGACCCTTATCAGAAGGTAGACCCCCATCTCTACCATGGCTGCGCCATGGAGAAAGGCACTTGCCGGGGTCGGGGCCTCCATTGCGTCCGGGATCCACGAGTAGAGCGGAAACTGGGCGCTCTTGGTAAACGCGGCCACCATAAAGCACAGGAACAGTATCATCTTCTCCCTCTCAGGAAGTGCTCCCAGGAAGTCAAGCCCAAGGTCCCCATATTTGATTCCATACGCCACCGCTGTGTAGAAACCGATTATGGCCCCGAAGTTGGGAATCAGCAGGGCCTTGAGCGCCGCCCGTTCCGCCCTTTTACTGCCATAGAACCCCACAACACCCCAGCACGCGAGGCTCATAAGCTCAAAGAATATCAGCATCTGGAGCACCGTGGAGGAGTATATGAAAGCCAGCGTTGAACCAAGGAACAGCATCATCCAGCCGTAGAACCGGCCCTTCTGCCCCCTGTGTGGGTGGCCGACGTTCTTTTCATCCATATAGCGGACGGCATAGGTCAGGAACACCGCCCCCGCCGTGGAAACAACGAACGCCGTGAAGACGCTCGTGCCGTCTACCCTAAGGCCGTAAACCTCCCCAAATCCATTCATGTCAAGGAACACAGCGTGAATCGGGTCTGGGGAGCGGTAAAACACCGCCGCAACAAGAACCTGAATCAGGGAAGACAACCAGAGCAGGGGGAGCATTACCGTGTCTGCCCTCCTGTCATCGAGCACAAAGCATACAACCCCCAGATAGGCGAGCGCTATTGAAGAGAGTACGAGCGCAATCATGGCCCACACCCCATCATGTCTTCAACTTTCCTGATGAACTCCTCCCTCCTGACGGCAGCCTCCTTCAGCTTCATCCCCACTATCTCCTCCTCGGTGGCTAGAATCAGCGCATCCATTGGGCAGGTCTCAACGCAGGCTGGAAGCTTGCCCTCCGCCCTCCGGTTGGCGCAGAGGTCGCACTTCACCATGACCTTGAGGCGTTCGTCAAAACGCGGTGTTCCAAAGGGACAGGCGATAGAACACAGCATGCAGCCAATGCATTCATGGTATTTAACGCGAACGGCCCCGTCCTCGTCTCTGTAAAGCGCCCTCGCTGGACAGATGAGCATGCAGGGGGCGTTCTCACAGTGACGGCAGTTGAAGGACATCATCATTAGTTCGGACGTCTGCACGATGGATATGTTCGGCTTCCCGCTGTGCTCCCTCGCGCAGGCCGCCTCGCAGGAGCCGCAACCTATGCACCTCCTGAAGTCAATGAACACCTTCTTCACATTTCATCCCTCCGAATCCTGCAGGGGCAGGCCTTGGATACCAAAAAGTTCCTAAGGGGCCCTAACGATAATGCGGCCCGCACGAGGTCCCAGTGCACCACAACGACTCCCTTGAGCGTGCGGTTTGAGATTTTAGCCCTTACAACTATCTTGTTGTCCCCGACTTCAATCGCAATCTTGTCGTCGCTTGAAACGCCGAGGCGCGATGCATCCTCGGGGCTTATGAGGGCGGTATCAGTCTCCCCCATTCTCCCGGCCAGTAAACCCGGCATAAATCGACCGGAATGCCCCCGAATGAGAAGTATCTCCCCTTCAGGAGGCCTGGATGGAATTACGGAGGCAAACCTTCGCTTTACCCCGGGAGATCTTTCGAGTAAAACACCTTCTGGAATCCCCACTAGCTTCCTCGGCCCAGGATATTCCGGAATAAGAAGGCTTATCTCCCTAAGCACCTCTTCGGGAAAGGTATAACCGAAGCTTGGGAGGTTCATGGCCTTTCCAATCTCCCCAAGAATCGAAACCGCACCCCGCGCTTCACCGGGAGGTCTTTTGGCTTTTCCACACCACAGAACCCTTCGTTCGAAGTTCGTCGTCGAGCCGCCTTCCTCGTAGAGAAGAGCACTTGGAAGGATTATATCGGCGAACTTGGCCGTCTCGGTCATAAACGAGTCCTGCAGAATAACGAATTCCGCGTTCCTCAGGGTATCGGGGGCATCCGGGATATGGCGGGTTAAATCCGCCCCGAGGATGTAGAACACATCAATACCACCATCCAGCATTTCAGGGAGCGATTTCCCGGGGTTAGGATTCAGACCCTCAACAAGCCATGCCTTCTGAAAATCCCCTCTTTCACCGCAGGGGATATAACCCGGGAGCAGGTCGGGAATGAGTCCCATGTCGAGGATACCCTGGGAGTTCCCGTACCTCGAGATGGGAAGAAACTTCATTCCTGAAATGAAGGTGAGCGTGATTAGAGTCCTCACGCAGGAGGCACCGTTTTCATTCATTGTAACTCCTGAACCCCAGAGAATGATTCCATGGGAGGATCTGAGGATTTCCTGTGCAACGGCGTCTATAACCCTCTCCTGAACCCCCGTCAGCTCCTCTCCATACGACGGAGGGAACCTCGATACGAGTCTTAGGACGTCCTCCGGAAGGACTGCCCCGAAGCGTTCGTCGGTTTTTATCAGGTGGTTCATAATGGAGAGCGCGAGGAAGACGTCCGTACCCGGCAGGGGCCGAAGGTGGAAATCGGCAAATTTCGATGTTCTCCCGGTTACAGGATCCACGAGAATTACCCTCGCCCCACGCTCTCTTGCCCTGGCAATCCTCCCGAGCAGTACCGGGTAATTTCCCGCCAGATCTGCTCCCCAGACTATGATCAGGTCTGCCCCGTCGATATCCGTAAAGGTTGCCCAGTGGCCCCACGCGTCCATTTCAAGAACCGCCCTAATCGAAACCCCATGGGAAAGGGAGGCGGTTGTATCGACGTTGTTGGTACCAAGCAACCTGGCAAGCTTCTGAAATAGATACGCCGACTCATTTGATACAATCTCCCCACCTATGAAACCAAGCATCTCAGGGTCATCGCGGGCGTATTTAGATAACTGAAAACCAACCTCACGAAGGGCGTCCGTCCAGCTAATCTCAACAAACTTTCCTTCCTCCAAAGCCCTCATAGGGCGTTTTATTCGGTTACTCCCAACGCCAGGTTCGAACATCAGATTTCCCCACGAGCAGAGCTTGCCGGAGCCATTAGGGACGTCCAAATCTCGAAGATAATTTATCTCATGGGGACGTGAATGTTTTTTCTTCACCCCCATCCGGCAACCAATGCCACAGTGAAAGCACGTGACGATGGTGCGCATCCAGCTCCCTCCCAGTGATGAACACGATGGAACATATCATCATTTATGTTCATTCAGAAGTTGTGATAACTCCACTTAAAGGGCTTTCCAAAACCGTATTTCCAAAACTAAAGGTTCTGGAGCCTTAAAATCAGAAATGCACACTTAGATTCCGGCGTGACCAGAAAAAAGAATAAACTCTTTTGTTTTATATCCCACATGATACGAAAACAAAACCGTTTCAACCTTTGGTTTAGAATTTTCGGGTTTAAAAACGCTTTTTTAACCTCCGGAGAAGCCTCAATTGAGGGGATAAACATGAGCACATGTATATTTATGTTCACTGGAGGTGGTTGGTTTGAGATATGTTAAGCTCCCGAAGGAGAACACCCACATTTTCCTCGAGAGGCTGAAGGAGTGGGGCAAGCTCTACGCCCCGGTTAAGATATCCGAGAAGTTCTACGACTTCAGGGAAATAGACGACGTCAAAAAGGTAGAGTTCAGCTACAACAGGACGATAATGCCGCCGAAGAAGTTCTTCTTCCTTCCTAGGGAGAAGCTCTTCGAGTTCAACCTCACCAAAGCCGAGTACAAGGAGGTCATAGAGGACGTCGAGCCCTTCGTGCTCTTCGGTCTCCATGCCTGCGACATCTTCGGCCTCAAGGTGCTCGACACCGTGTACCTCGACGAGCTCCCGGACAAGTACTACAAGGTCCGCAGGGAGAAGGGCATAATCATAGGCATCAGCTGTATGCCCGACGAGTACTGCTTCTGCAACCTGCGCGAGACCGACTTCGCTGACGACGGCTTCGACCTGTTCCTGCACGAGCTTCCGGACGGCTGGCTCGTCCGCGTCGGAACCCCGACCGGCCACAGGATAGTGGACAAGAACATCAAGCTCTTCGAGGAGGTCACCACCGAGGACATCTGCAACTTCCGCGAGTTCGAGAACAAACGCTCGAAGGCCTTCAAGTACCACGAGGACTGGAGCAACCTTCGCTACCTCCTCGAGCTCGAGATGGAGCACCCGATGTGGGACGAGCAGGCTGAGATATGCCTCGCCTGCGGCAACTGCAACACCACCTGCCCGACCTGCCGCTGCTACGAGGTGCAGGACATAGTCAGCCTCGACGGTGAAACCGGCTACCGCGAGAGGCGCTGGGACTCCTGCCAGCTCAGGAGCCACGGCCTCGTTGCAGGAAACCACAACTTCAGGCCAACCAAGAAGAGCCGCTTCATGAACCGCTACCTCTGTAAGAACTCCTACAACGAGAAGCTCGGCATAAGCTACTGCGTCGGCTGCGGAAGGTGCACCTACTTCTGCCCAGCGGGCATAAGCTTCGTGAAGAACCTGCGCACGATCATGGGACTTGAGGAAAAGACGTGCCCAGGAGAGGTAAGCGAGGAAATCCCGAAGAGGGGATTCGCCTACGCCTCGGAGATAAGGGGTGAGGACATATGAGCGAGATAGTTCCCAGGGAGATTATGATGCCAGAGGAGAACCCCTACGCGCTCCACAGAGCGAAGGTTCTCAAGGTTTATCAGCTGACCGAGACCGAGAAGCTGTTCCTGTTCCGCTTCGAAGACCCCGAACTGGCCGAGAAGTGGACCTTCAAGCCCGGACAGTTCGTCCAGCTCACAATCCCAGGTGTCGGCGAGGTTCCGATAAGCATATGCTCCTCCGCGATGAGGAAGGGATTCTTCGAGCTGTGCATCAGGAAGGCCGGAAGGGTCACCACGGTCATCCACAAGCTCCAGCCCGGTGACACCGTCCTCGTTCGCGGCCCCTACGGAAACGGCTTCCCCGTTGACGACTGGGAGGGAATGGACCTGCTCCTTATAGCTGCAGGCCTTGGAACCGCCCCGCTCAGGAGCGTCTTCCTCTACGCCATGGACAACCGCTGGAAGTACGGCAACATAACCTTCATCAACACGGCCCGCTACGGAAAGGATCTCCTGTTCTACAAGGAGCTCGAGGCCATGAAGGACCTCGCCGAGGCCGAGAACGTCAAGATAATCCAGAGTGTCACCCGCGACCCCGAGTGGCCGGGACTCCACGGAAGGCCGCAGAACTTCATAGTTGAGGCCAACACCAACCCGAAGAAGACCGCCATAGCCATCTGCGGTCCGCCGAGGATGTACAAGTCGGTCTTTGAGTCCCTCATCAACTACGGTTACAGGCCTGAGAACATATTCGTCACGCTGGAGAGGAAGATGAAGTGCGGAATAGGAAAGTGCGGCCACTGCAACGTCGGAACGAGCACGAGCTGGAAGTACATCTGTAAGGACGGCCCGGTCTTCACGTACTTCGACATAGTATCAACGCCTGGCTTACTGGACTGAGGTGGTGGAGATGGAAGGAAAGGTCAGAATTGGGTTTTACGCTCTCACCTCATGCTACGGCTGTCAGCTCCAGCTGGCCATGATGGACGAGATACTCCAGCTGCTCCCGCACGCGGAAATCGTCTGCTGGTTCATGCTTGAGCGCGACAGCTACGAGGACGAGCCTGTGGACATAGCCTTCATCGAGGGAAGCGTCTCCACCGAGGAGGAAGTCGAGCTCGTCAAGAAGATACGCGAGAACGCGAAGATAGTCGTGGCGGTTGGCTCCTGTGCAATCCACGGCGGTGTGCAGAGCTGGGAGAAGGACAAGAGCCTTGAGGAGCTCTGGAAGACCGTCTACGGCGACGGAAAGGTCAAGTTCGAGCCGAAGATGGCCGAGCCGGTCGAGAACTACATTAAGGTTGACTACCGCATCTACGGCTGCCCGCCGGAGAAGAAGGACTTCCTCTACGCCCTCGGTACCTTCCTCGTCGGCTCGTGGCCGGAGGACATAGACTACCCGGTCTGCGTCGAGTGCAGGCTGAAGGGACACCCGTGCGTACTCATAGAGAAAGGAGAGCCGTGCCTTGGCCCGATAACGAGGGCCGGCTGCGACGCGAGGTGCCCAGGCTTTGGAGTGGCGTGCATCGGCTGCAGGGGAGCGATAGGCTACGACGTTGCCTGGTTCGACTCACTCGCCAGGACGTTCAAGGAGAAGGGAATCAGCAAGGAGGATATACTCCAGCGCATGAAGATGTTCAACGCCCACAACCCGAAGCTCGAGGAGATGGTTGAGAAGATATTCCAGGGGGTGGAAGAATGAAGAACCTTTACCTTCCCATCACCGTTGACCACATAGCGCGCGTTGAGGGCAAGGGCGGCGTTGAGATAGTCGTCGGCGACGAGGGTGTCAAGGAGGTCAAGCTCAACATCATCGAGGGGCCAAGGTTCTTCGAGGCCATCACCGTGGGTAAGAAGCTCGACGAGGCCCTGGCGGTCTACCCGAGGATATGCTCATTCTGTTCGGCTGCCCACAAGCTCACCGCGGTGGAGGCTGCCGAAAAGGCGATAGGATTCACCCCGCGCGAGGAAATCCAGGCACTCAGAGAGGTCCTCTACATCGGCGACATGATAGAGAGCCACGCGCTCCACCTGTACCTCCTCGTCCTCCCGGACTACCTCGGCTACTCCAACCCGCTCAAGATGGTTAACGAGTACAAGAAGGAGATAGGCATCGCCCTCGACCTAAAGAACCTCGGAAGCTGGATGATGGACGAACTCGGAGCGAGGGCGATACATCAGGAGAACGTGGTCCTCGGAGGCTTCGGCAAGCTGCCCGACAAGGCCACCCTTGAGACCATGAAGAAGCGCCTTCAGGAGGCCCTCCCGAAGGCGGAGTACACCTTCGAGCTGTTCTCCAAGCTCGAACAGTACGAGGAGGTCGAGGGGCCGATAATCCACATGGCGGTAAAGCCGAGGGGAGACGTCTACGGTATCTACGGCGACTACATCAAGGTGAGCGACGGCTTCGAGTTCCCGGTCGAGGACTACAAGAAGCACATCGTCGAGAAGGTCGTTGAGCACAGCTTCGCCAAGCACAGCTTCTACAAGGGCGAGAAGCCCTTTATGGTCGGTGCGCTTCCGAGGCTGGTCAACAACGCGGAGACACTCTACGGAAGGGCCAAGGAGCTCTACGAGAGCCACAGAGACCTGCTCAGGCCGACCAACCCCTTCGCGAACAACCTCGCCCAGGCGCTTGAGCTGGTCTACTTCACGGAGAGGGCTATAGACCTCATAGACGAGGCCCTCGCCAAGTGGCCGATAGCACCGAGGGACAGGGTTGAGGTGAAGGATGGCTTCGGCGTCAGCGCCACCGAGGCTCCGCGCGGAATCGTCACCTACGCCCTTGAGGTCAAGGACGGAAGGGTTGCCTACGCGGACATAATCACGCCGACGGCCTACAACTTCGCCATGATGGAGGTCCACGTCAGGATGATGGCGGAGAAGCACTACAACGACGACCCGGAGAGGCTCAAGTACCTCACCGAGATGGTCGTTCGCGCCTACGACCCGTGCATCTCCTGTTCAGTGCACGTGGCGAGGCTCTGATTTCTCAACTTTTTTAAGGGCTGGTGACAGAAAAATACCGGGGGTATTATGGCCGAGGAAATCGTTGATGTTGTTATACACGTGAAGGTACCCAAGAAGTACGCCGAGACCTTCAGGAAGGACGTTGAGGCTATGGCATGGTATCTCTCTCACAAGGACGAACTCTTTGAAAACATGAAGAAGCTTAAGGGCGTCATAAAGACCAATAAATCCTGGAAGGAGCTCAAGAGGGAAATCTATGAAGGAATTGCTGATTGATAGCTCCCTCATCGTGGAGTACTTCAAGGGTAGCGAACGGGCGGTTGAACTCTTTGAGTCCTTTGAGAACGAAGATGTTGCCCTTTACATAACCGAAACTGTGTTTAGTGAGGTTACGTATCTGCTCCTCGGCTACTTCTCAAAACTCGCACCCAGGACCCTCAAAGGAAGGAAGGACAAACTGCCGCCGGAGATTCAGGCTGTTTTCAAAGCTCTGAGATGCTTTGGGTTCATTGGGTCCACGCAAGGGACGGTCTTCAAGGCCATAGAACTCATCGAGAAGTACGCCATGCTCCCTAACGATGCACTGATTCTTGCAACCTGCATCGAGCACGGTTTTGCACTGGCGACTCTCGATGACGACTTTCCTGGCCCCGCGAAGGCGGAAGGTGTTGAACTTATAACGGGGTGATTCCATGAGAACCCTCATCCTTGCCCTCGGCAACGAACTGATGAAGGACGATGGAATAGGACTGAAGGCCGGCAGAATACTCTCGGAGAAGGGGTACAACGTCCTCGACGTTGGCACGGACATATTCATGCTCTCCGCCCATTACATGGGTGAGGAGAGGCTGATAATCATAGACGCGATCCTGAGCGAAAAGTTCCGGCCGGGCGAGATAATTCACCTGAGGGGAGAGCAGGTCTTCGATAAGCTAAAGGCCGAGATAAGGAGCGCCCACTTCATGGGGGCCATAGACGGGCTCAAACTCCTGATGGCGATGGACGAGCGCCTCGCCAAAGCGGATATACACTTCATCGGCGTCGTTGCCAAGGAGATAGACCTTGGAATGGAGCTCACCGAGGAAGTTGAAAATGCCCTGCCAAGGGTCGTCGAGCTGGTTGAAGAACTCTGCAAAGAATGAATTAAATAATTGAACAATCAAAGAATTGGCCGGGAGCTCACATGCCCCCGCTCACGGCCAATTCGATTATCTTCCTTATCTCCACAAGGAACTCCATCGGGATGTCCCTGAGCATCGGTTCGAGGAAGCCTTTGACTATGAGCTGGGTCGCCTTCTCCTCGCTCAGACCGCGTGACATCAGGTAGAACAGCTCCTCCTCGCGTATCTTGCCTATCGCAGCTTCGTGGCTCAGCTCGGCGTCGTCAACCCTGCTGACGAGTCCGGGGTAGGTCTCCATCGTGGCTTTATCACTCATCAGCAGTGCGTCGCAGCTTATGTGCCCTTTAGTCCTTGGCGCCTCCGCCTTTATGACGCCCCTCGTTATCACGGTGCCCTCGTCCATTATGACGGCCTTGCTGGCGTTTATTCCAGCGGCGCCCCTGCCCTGGAGGTACATCTCGCCGCCGAGATCAACGTACCAGTCCTTCTGGCCGAGGATTATTCCGTTCAGCTCGACATAGCCGTTCTCGTCCACCCAGTACTTGGGGTTGGCTATGTTGCTCCTGCCCGTTCCGAGACCAACGGTGGTGTTGATGAAGCGCGCTCCTTTGCCGATTCTCGCCCTGGTCATCGGCCTCGTGTGAACGTACTCCGGCCAGTTCTGGAGGACGGTCAGCTGGGCCTTGGCCCCGTCATGGATGTAAGCCTCGGTCATGTCGAGGTGGAGGGAGTGCTTGAGCAGAATCGGCGCGGTACAGCCCTCGATGAGATGGAACTCCGTGTTCTTCTCGGCGAGTATGATTATGTGCGGCGCCTGGGCCAGTGCGCTCTCCTGGATGAGGAAGAACAGGTGCAGCGGGAACGGAACTTTGAGACCCTCCTTGAGGTAGAGGAAGATTCCACCGTTCCACACCGCGGTGTGGTAAGCCGTAAGCTTGCTCTCGTCCGCCCGGAACATCTGGAGGAAGTGCCTCTTAACGACGTCCGGGTACCTCCTGACGGCCTCTTCCATGGGCAGGACTATGAGACCCTTCTTCTCCCATTCCTTGAGGAACTCGTTGTAGATGACGCCGGTGTCCGTCTGAACCGCCAGGCCGGCTATGTACTTCTGCTCGACCTCGCTTATGCCCAGTCTGTCGAGGAGGGCCTTCATCTCCGGGGGCAGGTCATCGAGACTCTCGATGTTCTCGGGAACGCCGGCTATCTCCGGCTTGGCGATGAACTTAAGCAACTCCTCCTCGCTGATTATGGGGTCCCTGTGCGGGGCCCTCTCGAATGCTTCGAGCGCCTTGTACCTTATCCTCGTCATCCACTCCGGCTCTTTGTTCCTGCGTGCCAGGTTCTCTATCTCCTGTGCTATGATCTCCTTGGCCTCCTGAATGGTCACGGAGTCGGAATGGGGGTTCATTCTCCCACCTCCTCGAATATCCTGCCGAAGCCCTCGCTCTCTATCCTCTCCACCAGCTCGCCGCTTCCGGTCTTCACTATCCTGCCGTCCTTCATGACGTGGACCCTGAGCTTCTCCCGATCGAGGTGTCCGAGTATCCTGCCGTAGTGTGTGATGAGGAGCACGGCCGTGCCGTGCTGGTGTAGCTCCTCTATCTTCCTGCTGATGACGCTCAGAGAGTCAACGTCGACGCCGCTGTCGGGCTCGTCGAGGATGAGAAGCTTCGGCTCTATGAGGAGCGCCTGGAGGAGCTCAAGCCGCTTCCTCTCGCCGCCGGAGAAGCCAACGTTAACGTAGCGGTGAAGGTCCTCCTCCCGGAACCACAGCTCCTCCGCCTTTTTGACTATCCTGTCGTAGGCCTCTACGGGATCAACGCCCTTCGTCTCAACCAGAACCTGCTGGAGGAACTCGATGATCCTAACGCCCTCAACCTCGTGGGGGTGCTGGAAGGCCAGCATTATCCCCCTCCTGGCCCTCTCGTCGGGGCCAAAGCCGGTTATATCCTCCCCGTCGAAGAGTATCCTTCCACCCTCCACGGAGTACCTGGGATGACCGGCTATTGTGAGGGCCAGTGTTGATTTCCCAGAGCCGTTCGGTCCCATGACAACGTGAAACTCACCGGGATTCATCTCAAGGGTGAGGCCTTTGAGTATGGCCCTGCCCTCTACCGAGACGTAAAGGTTCTCAACTTTGAGCATTAGCTCACCTCCGTGGGTAACGTGGATGGGACGTTTTTTAAGTATTTCCGGACATGAATGGGAACCACGAACCGAAACGTGGCGACCAGGAAAAGCTGCGGGCGACGGGAGAAGAGAGAGGGAAAGTTCAAAGGGAAAGCGGGATGGCCTCCCTTATGCGCCTGAGAAGCTCATCCTTCCTCTCGTTGTCTACGAGGGCGATCTCGAGGACCTGGTCGATGGTCTCAACCGGGAATATCTGTATCTTCTCCGCCTTGTCCTTGCTGAGGAAGACGTCCTTCTCGTTGGCCTTGGGGATTATGACGGTCTTTATGCCGGCCTCGATTGCGGCCTCTATCTTCGGCGTGGCGCCTCCTATCGGGAGCACCTCACCGAGGACACTGAGCGAGCCCGTCATGGCAACGTCCTGCCTTATCGGTATCTCCTCCAGCGCGGATATAACCGCGGTGGCCACGCTTATGCTCGCCGAGTCGCCCTCGACACCCTCATAGGTCTGGAGGAACTGGACGTGTATATCGTAGCGGCTTATGTCCTCGCCCTTGTAGCGCTTGATTATCGCCGAGACGTTCTGAACTGCTTCCTTAGCTATCTCGCCCAGCTTTCCGGTGACTATAATCTTGCCCTCCTCCTTGCTGGCGGCGGGGGCGACGACCGCCTCTATCGGCAGGACTATACCGCTCTGCTCGCCTATGACGGCGAGACCGTTCACGCGGCCGATTCCCTTGCCGTCCGCCTTGATGACCTGGTACTCCTTCTTCCTCTCGATGTACCAGTCGGCGAGCTGCTTCTCGAGCGGCTTTGCCATTCTGACGGCCTCTATCACATCCTCCCTCTCGACGTACTTCCTGCCCTTCTTGACGGCTATGTCCCCCGCGGCCCTAACGATACCGCCGAGGTCGCGGAGGCGAAGGGTAAGGTGCCCCTTTCTGCCGGCCCGCTTCTGGGCCTCCCTGACTATCTCCTCAACGGCCTCCCTGGTGAAGTGGGGTATCTTTCCGTCGCGGATTACCTCCTGTGCGACGAACTGGACGAGCTTCTTTCTGTTCTCCAGGGTGTCCGGCATCGTCGTGCGCATGTAAACCTCGTAGCCGTAGCCCCTTATACGGGAGCGCAGGGCAGGGTGCATCTTGTCAACGGTGTCGAGGTTCCCAGCCGCGACGAGGACAAAGTCGCACGGGACCGGCTCGGTCCTGACCATTGCTCCGCTCGACATCTCGCTCTGGCCGGTTATTGGGAACCTCTTCTCCTGCATCGCGGTGAGGAGGCTCTGCTGCATCTTGAGGCTCAGGGTCGCCACCTCGTCTATGAACAGGACTCCCTTGTGGGCGCGGTGTATCATTCCGGGCTCCACCCTCTCGTGGGCGGGCGTTCCGAGGCCGCCGCTCTGGAACGGGTCGTGCCTGACGTCGCCGAGGAGCGCGCCCGCGTGCGCGCCTGTAGCGTCGATGAACGGTGCCTTGGTCCTGCCGCAGTTGTCCACGAGAAGCTTCGGAACGAGAACGGAGCCCTTGAGGCGCATGTTGGAGAGCGCCATTATGGTGAGTATAACGACAAAGAGACCCATCAAGAGCGTCGTCGCGCTGAAGTCTATGAAAAGGGCAAGCATGACGGTGAACATAACGAACAGCAGGATGTACGATTTTATACTCTCCTGGCCCTTGGCCTTCTCCCGGTACTTCTCGACTATCCGTCTTCCCTGGCAGGCGGGGACGGTCTTTATCTTGGGCATGTTCTCGTCCTCTGGGTTCGGGAAGACCAGTATATCCTCGAGGTTCTCCGTCGGGAGAAGCTCCGCCATGGCCTGACCGAGCATGGACTTGCCGGTTCCGGGTTCTCCGATTAAAAGGACGTGCCTCTTCTGGTTCGCCGCGGTTCTGATGACCTCGACCGCGTGTTCCTGGCCGATGACCTGGTCTATTAGCTTCTCCGGAACCTTGATCTCCTCGGTGGTGCTGAAATCCACACCCAGCTCCAGGCTCTCGCCGTACTCCCTGGGGGCCAGGGCCTCTTCAATCTTTTCTTTGTCCCCCATTTTTCTTCCCTCTTTCGTTCTCTCAACTCTGAATGCTCGGGGCGATTTATAACTTTTTTGAGGCACCTGAGAAAAAGCTAAAATAGTGCATAGAATCCATAATGAATGGTGAAAGCGATGAGGGTAGAGGATCAGATAGTGTTTACGGCGCATCACGGGAACTGGAAGGTGGCGGACAGGCTCCTCGATATGGACGATGAGAAGGTGGCTCACTTCATAGCGAGCATCGCCAACACGGTCAACGCGAAGATACCTGAGTACCTCACGGAGGTCATGAACGTCGCGGGAATATCGAGCCTCGCCGAGGAGCTGGCGCAGAAGAACCTGAGCGATGCTGTCGTAGCGCTCAAATCCCCGGGAACCGCGAGGAAGCTGGGCCAGCTCGTCTTCGAGGACGACAAGAAGCTCAGGAAGCACCTCGTTGACGTCGCCAAGGCGCTCCTCGTCAGGGAGGTTCTCTCCAAGAAAGCCCCCGTGGACTACCCAGAGGGGCCGCTGAGCGAGGTCAGGATAGTCTTCCCGTACAACGAGGACCACGTCAACTTTACGGCGTTCCACCTCAGCGCGGAGCACGGCAAGTGGAGGGCCGTCCGGAGGCTCATAATCGACGACAAGACGCCGATGGCGGACGTCGCAAGGCTCCTCGCGGGCATAAACGAGAGCATAACCCTGAAGCTCCCCGTCTACGCGGGCATCGACGTGGATGGAATAGACGCATGGTTCGGGGAGTTCAAGAAGGTTAGAAAGGCCGAGATCCCGGCGGTCGTTGAGAAGTACCTGCACTTCCCGGCCGAGAACTACGCTCCCAAGCCGTTCGTTGAGCATGCTCGTGTTTACGCCCTGAGGAAGGCCCTGGAGAAGATAGGCCTGCCCCTCGATGTCCCGGCCAAGAGCCTTGAGAAGTACCTGGAGAAGAAGTGAACCTGAGGGAAGTGATGAAGCCGAGGACACCCGAGCGGTGCCCCAGCCGCAATGAGGAGTCTTCGCTTCGCTGATTCCTCTTTGGAGGTGGAAGAATGAAGGAAACCGTCTTTACTGAGAGGGCCCCGAAGCCGATAGGTCCCTACAGCCAGGGGATCATTGCGGAAGGAAGGCTCCTCTTCGTCTCCGGACAGATACCGATAAACCCCGAAACCGGGGAACTTGTGGACGGGGACATAGAGGAGCAGGCCAGGACGGCGATTGAGAACCTCTTGGCGGTGGTCGAGGCCGCGGGGGGAAGCGCCGAGAACGTGGTGAAGGTCACGGTTTACATCAGGAACATGGGTGACTATGCCAGATTCAACGAGGTTTACAACCGCTACTTCTCCAACTCCAAGCCTGCCAGGGCGGTTGTTGAGGTCTCAAACCTACCTAAGGGCGTGGCGGTTGAGATAGAGGCCATCGCCGTCCTCTGAGTCTTTTCCTATTTTCATAGACCAAGAAGGTGAAAGCATGGAAGTCGTGAGAATAAGGAGAGAGCTGCTCGAATACCTGCTGGAGCTGGCGCGCGAGTTCTACCCAAACGAGTTCGCTGGTTTCCTGAGGGAGAAGGACGGGGTCTTCGAGGAGGTTCTCATAGCCCCCAACCCACACTTCGGCACGAGCTCGGCTTTCTTCGACACCTGGATGCTGCCCTACGACGAGAGCATAAAGGGAACCGTCCACTCACATCCGGGGCCGAGCGCCAGGCCCTCCCAGGCGGACCTCCACTTCTTCTCGAAGTTCGGAGGCGTTCACCTGATAATAGCGTATCCCTTTACGGAAGACGCTGTCAGAGCGTACCTGAGCAGCGGCGAGCGCATCAGGATGGAGATAGTGGACTGAGGCCACCGCGCAAGGGATCGACGCTCGTTCATGTGAAAATTCTTAAAAAGGTGGGCCGCACTAAGAGTTTTGGTGTTGGACATGAAGGTGCGTGACGTCCTGGACAAGCTGGACGAGAAACAGAAGAGGACAGTGATGCAGTGTTTTGAGACATGCAACATACCCGACCTCGACAGGGAAGTGGACATCCACGTCGATGACGAAACGATGAGGTTCCTCAAGGCGATATCCAATCCCCTGCGGTTCAGGATACTCAAGCTTCTGAAGGATAACTGGATGTGCGTGTGCCTGATATCCAAGATACTCGAGCAGGACCAGACCCTGGTCAGCCACCACCTCCGTACCCTAAAGGCCCTAAACCTGATCGAGGAGCGCAAGGAGGGCAAGATGCACTTCTACAGAACCAACAAAGATGTGCTCGAGGAGTATCTCACAAAGGTCCGTGAGGGGCTGGTGTGACCGTGAACGAGCACCAGGAAAAAGTTGACAGGCTCGTCAGGGAGTTCGGCGGCTACTGGAGCCCCTTCGAAATGCTCGCGGCGCTGGTAGAGGAGGTCGGTGAGCTGGCTGACGAGCTTCTGAAGGTCGAGGGTGTAAAAGGCACGGGGGAGAAGGAACGTCTGGAGGAGGAAATTGGCGACGTGGTCTTCGCACTTGCCTGCATCGCGAACTACTACGGTGTCGACCTCCTCACTGCGCTGGAGAAAAGTGTGAAAAAGTACCGGGTCCGCGATGGAAACAGATGGAAAGAATCCGATGAAGACTCAGAAAAATAAAGATATTTCACTGTAACAACTGGTTTCACTGTATAACCAAGTTTTACGCATATACTACCTCCGTGGAGTGACCGAGGGGTTAGAAATAATCCAACTTATAGAAACATTTTTATAATCGAATGGCCAAACTAGGATAAAAGCACCCGGAGGTGAAGGGATGGCGGATAAAATAAACGGAATAGACATCCGCATTTTAAAGCTCCTCTCAAAGAACGCCCGCCTTACTTACAAGGAGCTCGCCGAGATTCTCGGTACCACCAGACAGAGAATATCCAGGAGGATGGACCGTCTCGAGAGGAACGGCGTCATAAAGAAGTACACCGTTATACCCGACTACGATGCCCTCGGCTACGTCCATGTGATCCTTGGAATAACCGTCAAGCCGTCGGTCAACATCGACGAGATAATCCCCACCCTGGTTGAGGACGAGAACATCAAGATCATCCAGCGCGCCATCGGCTCCCACAGCCTGGTCATACACATAGTCGGGCCAAAGGACATGAAGGAGCTCGAAAAGATCATCTCAGAGGTCTCCAGGAAGATACCCGGAATCGATACTCTGGATATAACATTCGTCACAGAGACCGTCAAGTTCGAGGTTCTTTGATTTCCCTTACTTCCTTCGTCAACCGCCGAGAGAAAGAATAATAAACGCACCGCAGCACTTCTTCCCAAGGTGGCAACGATGCTCGAAAGAATCGCCATGGACTTGGCAGTGGTCGCTGGGCTGGGCCTTGGCTCGTACCGATTCAAGGCCCTCGACGCAAAGGGTGCCGTCGCAGCGGCGGTGCTAGGGCTTGTTGTCATAGAGCTCGGCGGGATTTATCCGTTCCTGGCCATGGTGGCCTTCGTTGTCATCGGCGTTCTTGCAACCAAGTACCGGTTTATGGAGAAGGTCAGACTCGGCACGGCCCAGAGCAGAAACGGAGTCCGGGGCTGGGGCAACGTCCTTGGAAACGGGCTCGCTGCCGCCATCTTCCTAGTCTTCGAGCAGCTGTCCCATATGGATGTCTTCTGGGCGGCGACGTTCGCGGCCATTGCAACCGCAAACGGGGATACCCTTGCCAGCGAGCTCGGAAAGGTTTTCGGGAGGAGCCCGAAACTGATAACCAACTTTAAACCCGCCAGGCCAGGAACCAATGGCGCCGTGTCATGGGCAGGCGAGTTCTTTGCCCTTGCCGGAGCGCTGGCGATAGCACTGTTTGCCCTCCCCCTGACCGCGGAGAAGGGCCTCATGCTCCTCGCGGTGACTCTGGGCGGCTTCATCGGGGTCAATCTGGACAGCCTCATAGGCGCCACCCTGGAGAACGAGGGCATCACCAACAACAACTCCACCAATTTCCTGGCCTCACTCCTGGGCGGCTTCGTGGGCGCTGGCCTGTTCTACCTCCTCAACGGAGGGGCGTGAGATTTTAAAACCTCAAAGGGAATCCTCCCCTGGCGGATGATGACTACGGCGGATTCCCGAACGGTGAGGACGACCTTAGGGTCTGACGCCTCGCCAAAGCATAATTCAAGAATTGAAGAATTAAAGAAAAACTCAGGTTTTTTCCTCCCGCTTCCCTGTGTATTCCTCGTAAACCTCCCAGAGGGACACGAGTGCGGCCGGAATGCCGTGCTCGGTGGCAAAGGTCATGTACGGGGCAAGGTCGATAACGTAATCCGCGAACCTGAAGAGACCCCTCGGAATCCCTTCTCGGGAGCCAATGAACACCACGACCTCCTTCGCGTGGAACATGTCGCGCGCAAGCCTCTCTCCAACCTGTGCCACGGTTGGGCCCTTGGGGTCCGTTATTATGAGGAGCCTTTTGTCCCTCCTTTTGTCGCGAACTACCTGATAAAGGTCCCACACGCTGACGGGAACCTTCTCAACCTTCCATGGATAGCTCTCACGCTGTATTCTGTGCCTGCTCTCCTGACCAACCCTGACCCCTTTGATGAACTCGGCCAGCTCAAGGGCATCCATCTTCCCCTTCGGGGCTATTATGAGTTCCTTCACCTCGAAGGCCTGGGCGGCCCTTCCGATCTTCTCCCCAAAGGAGCGGCAGACCTTGTAGCCTCCCCAGTACGGCATCTGGACCACCGTGACCTTGCGGAAGAGCTCCCTGGCGTCCCTCTTGTCTGGAGTGAACTTCCTGAACTCCTCGCCCGGGAGAACCGAAACGTATGCCCTGTCTCCGATTATCTCAACCTGAACAACCTTGTCCGGCCAGCTGAGGTTCACGTCGGCGCCCGTGAGCTCGCGCACCTTTGCCCCGAGCTCCCTGTTGACGTCGATGCTTGAGAACCCGTGCTTTCCGCGCCTCTTTGTCTTCACTGCGAAGGTCTCGTTTTCCCCTATGAGCGGGGCTACCTTCTCGGCGGTTTCAACGATCCTCTCAAGCTCGGCCGGAACCTCCGCGAGAACGGGAATGACCCTCTCGATCTCGGGAATGCCGAGCATCACCTCGGCCGCGTTCTCGTCCCCAGTCTCCACGATGACGAGTCCGTAATAGCCCATCGGAGAGATCCAAACCTCTGCGTCCGGGAGCGCCTCCCCGATGTAATTGGCCGCAACGCCCTCCATACCCTTCTGAGTCTTCACGAGAAACTTCATGACCGCACCTCCTCTCCGCTATGGAAGTCTCTCAAATCCGTGAACTTCAAAATCGCTGTCAAATGTAAAAACCCTCCTCAGACCAAGCCTCTCCATTATAGCAAAGCTGAGGGAGTCGAAGATGTCTATCCCTTTGCTGTCCCGGTACTTAAAAAGAGCTCCCATGCACGTGACCAGTCTTTTTCGGTTTCGTTTTCCATGTATATGAACCTGCTGGAGGTAATGGCCTCGTACTGTTCCCTAGTGACATCTTTTCCCACCCGCTTTGCTAGTCCGTTCAGGTACTCAACGAGCACCGGTCGGGAGAGAAGAAACACCGCACCCATTTTAAGGGAGTCCTCCAGAAAGGCCACCGCGGCTTGATGGTTTTTGTCCCGCGAATTAAAAAGCGCTATGAGAGCACTTGTGTCAAGGTAGATAATCTCCGGTCTTATTCGCTTTCCCATTCCACGGTCCCCCAGTCTTCGCTCTCGCTGGCGTTTTCCTCAAGTTCCCCCCTGCCAACCAGCTTCCATATCGGGTCGCTTTTAAGGTTCTTGGTTAGAGTGTTCTCCTCTGCCTCTATGTACCTCTCTATGGCCTCCCTTAAAACCTCCTTCAGGGGCTCCCTCTTCCGGATGGCTATCATCTTCAGCATGAGATAAAGACTCTCATCTATCTCTGTCTGAACATGTTTTGTGGCAGATTCCATAACATCCACCCCTACATCTAATCGAACTACAAACTTAAAAAGTTTGGCGGATGCACCCATCAAAACTTCAAATTAACTCCAGAAAAGGGAACGATGTTAAAATGTTAGGGGTGAGGCCCTCAGGCCTCTGGCTCGGCGAGAACCTTGATCTTCCTGATCTCGGCCCTCTTGATCGGGTAGATCTTCCTGGCTTCCTTGGCCATCTCAGCGGCCATCTTGCCGCTGACAGCCTCGAGAACGAAGTCCTTGTAGTTAAGCTCCTCGGCCTTCTTGTAGATGATGTCCCTGATGATCTCCCTTATGGCCCTCTCCTGGCTGGTCTGGATGCGCCTGTAGGCGATGACCATACCCATGACGCGGAGCTTGTAGCCGTCCTTGGTGGTGACGTTGTAGATACCGTCAACGCGGGTGGTTCTCCTCCTGACGAGGCTCCTTATGTAGCTCCTCGAGAGGGTGTGGCCCTTGAACTTGGTGTAGGCGTTCTGGCCCTTGACGTCGTAGACCTGGAAGTAGAGCTTGACCTGGCCCTTGGTGAAGTCGCCGGTGAGGTCCTTGAGGGTGGTCTCGATGACCCTTCCTATGACCTTCTCCGGCTCGTCGGCCGGGGTAAGGCCTATCTCCTTGCTCCCGAAGAAGTCCGGAGCGTAAACTATATACCACTCCTTGCTCTTCCACTTGTCCTTAGTAGCGGCAGCCTTCTTCCTTGGGTTAACTTTTGCCATCTTAACACCTCCACTTCACACCTTTTCGGTCACATCTTCGGCGATTTTGATTGAAAACACCAAATCGTCCAGCGCTTTGATGAGTGTTTCAATCTCACCCGAGTATTTAACCTTTGTTATGACGTCCCCATTTTCCCATCGGGTCAGCACATTTAAACTTTTCTTTAGGCCATCCGGAATGCCCGCGTTGTCCACTTCGAGGGACCGGGCTATGGCCTCCGCCCTCTTCGGATCGCCGTAGTGCCAGACCATCTCCACCCTGGCCTCAACCCTCACTGAATTTTCCCTCCCGGAGCTGCCTTCCAAGGGCCTCGTTGAAGAGTTTGATGAACTCCTCGATCCTGTCCCTCGGGAAGCGGATTCCAGCGGCTATCGCATGCCCTCCGCCCTCTCCGCCGAGCTTCTCCGCGACCTCACGCAGTGCATCGCCGAGGTGGTAGCCCTTCTCAAGGGCCCTCTCCGTGGTTCTTGCGGATCCCTTCACGAGGCTCTCGTCCTCGTCGCTGTCGGCCAGCACTACAACCGGCTTCTCTGGGTCAACCAGCCCGGCGTTTATCGCTATGTTGGCGGCGATGCCGACGAGAGTGTCCCTGATGCTCCTGCCTGCGTAGAAGACGTAGGCGTGCTCTCCCTCGTCCGCCATGCTCCAGTTCTGGATTATGAACTTCCTGGCCTCTATCTGTTCCCGCTTGTAATCGTCAAGCATCTTCCAGGCGCGCCTGTAGGCATCCTCGTCACCGAGGCATATCGCAACTCCCAGCGTCCCGGCGTTCAGTCTGCCGGTGGCGTTGAGGAGCGTGGCGAACTCCCTCGCCTCGTGCCTCGGGTCGCCCTCCGGGTAGAGCGGGCTTACCACCACGTCCCCAATGAGCCGGTCTATGGCCTCCTTGGGGGCGCCGTGTTTGATGAGGTGTATCACCAGTGCATCGTGAAGCTTCCGCTTCTCCTCCTCGCGGAGCTGCCAGTACCTCATGTCCGGGTCGAAGCCCTTGGCGCGGAGCCACTCTATGGCCTTCCGCTCATCGCCAGTTACCTCGGGAATCTCCGGGTTGGTGGAGTAGGCCAGCATCTGGCGTAGAGGCCGGCTTTCGCGCCCGAAGAGGCGAAGTTCCTTCCGAACCTCCAGGATGCTGAGATTCTTTCCGTCATCTATGATGTCCGTGTTCATGCCGTGGAACGTGCCGTCTATCTCCTGCATGTCGCCGACGGCGCCGACGAGGGCGATATAGGCCAGATCCCGATTCTTCTCGTTCATCTCCCTGGCGACGAAGTAGGAAACACCTGAACCGCTGAGATCGCGGACGCTGTTGGCGCCAAAGGGGACTGGGTTAACGAGAACGTGGGACTCCGTGGAGAACCCGTCCCTCTCGGGTGGATGGTGGTCCGCAACAACGACCGTGGCGCCTTCAAGGTACTTCTCGATGAGACCCATCGAGCCGCTCCCCAGGTCGCTGAAGACGTATATCCTGTGCTTTTCAGCGGCCAGATCCTTGATGAGCTCCTCGCTCACCTGTTTGACGATGCTGAGCTGGAAGGTCCCGCCCTCGCGCGCCACCGCCCTGGCCAAGATTGCCCCGGCGGTTATGCCGTCCGCGTCGCGGTGGGAGACTATGCGGATGGTGTGCCCTAACTCAATGTGCATTCTGATCAGTTCAGCGCCTTCCCTGGCCCGCTCCAAAAACGCCCCTCTATCCACGGCAGGTTCACCACCGCAGGTTTAAGAAGAAGGAAAGGGATCAGCGGACCAGGAGCTTAGCCTGCTCCGGATCGTAGCGCCACTTGGCCGGGAGCTTGCCGGTTCTCCTGTAGTACTTGACGAGTCTCCTGATCTTGCTCTCGGTGAGCTGCAAACCGCGCCTTGAGTGCTTGTCCTTCGGGTGCATCTCGAGGTGCTTCCTGAGCTTGACGGCCTTCCTGATGAGAGCCATGAGGTCCTCCGGGATGTTCGGCGCGAGGCCGTTCTCCTCAAGGATCTTGGTTATCTTCTTGCCGGTGACGAGCTTGACGCTCGGGATTCCATACTGGTCCCTGAGGATGGTTCCTATCATGGCAGCGCTGTAGCCTTCCTTCCTGAGCTTAACAACGAGCCCCTCAACCTCCTCCGCCGTGTACTCAACCCAGGTCGGCGGAGCGGTCCTCGGTGGCCTCTTAGAACCAGACTTACCCCTCTTTCTCGCGTGTATCCTTGCCATACCATACACCTCCCGGTGACGGCCAGCTCCCGCCAGCCGCCCCTTCGCGTTGGGAATTGAGGGGAGGTTTAAAAAGGTTTGCCCTTAGGACGTATCCCCTGCTTCCCCTCTCGTACTCCTCATGCCATAGACTCACGGCCTTCCTGTCTGGATAATGAAGTTTTAATTCAATCGCCCGCCTGAGTTTTGCTTCTTTTCTCCCCGCAGTGAAACCAATCTCTTTGGCAAACCGCATGACGTCACCAAAGCGGGAAATCCATAGGATGAACATATCAACGTTTGACGAGTACTCCTCACCGCGGATAACGACTCTATGCCCCTTTGAATACAGTCTGGATATTTTGGAGATTATTCCAAGTGCTCCCAACAGCTTTCTAACGAACTCCAAAACCACCAGATCCGAGTTGACTGCGGCAACCTGCACTGTAAAGGTCTTTCCAGCGGATATTGTAGGGAACCCCTCACTATCAAAGAACCCCCTGAGGAATTCCGCCGGATATTCGCCGGCCAGAGAAAACAGCCTCTCCCGAGGGCCACTCAGGAGCTGAAATAGGGTCTTATTGCTCCCTTCCACGTAAAATCTATCCACGCGGGTTGAGTCCCTTTCAAATCCCATCGCGGTCCTAATCCCGAGTTTTTCTAAAGCGTTAGCAAACTCTTCCGCAAATTCCCGGTCAATGACCTTAAGTTTAACTACGTATCGCCCGTTGCCCTTCATGTGGATGCTACCATCTCCCAGGTAAACACCGATTATGTAGGAAAGCTCGGGGGAGGGTTCCATGGAAATGGCTCTGATTCTGTTAAACGGGCTATGCGTACCTTTAGACCAACGAATCACAGTTGCCTTTGAGAGTCGGACATTGTATTCGTCAGAAATCATCCCGACAATTCTCCCATAGCTGTGTCCCTCAGAACGCAGTGCCTTCACACGTTCTACGATCTCATGAAGTTCATCAATATCTAGGTCCTTAATTCGCCGCATGACTATCGATAGCAGTAACGGCAGAACCATAAAAATATTTCGTCTCCGGGGAAATAGGTTCAAGAGCCCTATGGCAGAAAAGTGACATTAAACACCACACAAGAACAGCAATGCACAGAAATAAGCTGGTAGCGGGGGGAAGATTTGAACTTCCGACCTCCGGGTTATGAGCCCGGCGGGCACTCCTAGCTGCCCCACCCCGCTGCTCGACCCGTAGTTAGTGAACCGTGCAGGGTTTATAAATTTTACGGGAGGGATTTATAACCCACCTCACCCCAATCCCCCCGGTGGTGTTATGTACCTGACTAAAGAGGAGGAGCTGATTCTGGCGGGGGAGTACGGCTACGCCCTCCAGAAGGCGATGGAGATACTCGTCGCCCTTGGGGAAATTTACGGTGCTGAGAGACTCATTCCGATAAAGAGCGCCCAGATTGCAGGCGTTTCCTACAAGAACATCGGCGATGCGGGGATGGAGTTCCTGAGGGACTTCGCCGACGCCGGCGCAAAGGTCAGCGTCTACACGACCCTCAACCCCGCGGGCATAGGCGACGATGAGTTTATGGAAAAGCAGAGGGAAGTTCTCGAGCTCTACAGGAGGATGGGAATCGAGATCACCTCAACCTGCACCCCGTACTACGGCGCGAACCTTCCGAAGTTCGGCGACCACATAGCATGGAGCGAAAGCTCTGCCGTCAGCTTCGCCAACTCCATCCTGGGCGCAAGGACGAACAGAGAAGGCGGCCCCTCGAGCCTGGCCGCCGCGATAGTCGGCAAGACTCCCAACTACGGCCTCCACCTGGACGAGAACAGGAAAGCGACGGTAGTGGTCAACGTTGACGCGGAGGTGGAAACCTTCGTTGACTACGCGGCCCTCGGCTACCACCTGGGCAGGACGCTCGGCAACGATGTGCCCTACCTCAGGGGACTAAAACCCGAGAGAACCGAGCTCCTCAAGGAGATGGGAGCGGCGATGGCAGCGAGCGGGTCGATAGCGCTCTACCACGTGGAGGGCGAGACCCCCGAGTACCGCACCGCAATAGCGGAGGAACTTGAGACGATAACCGTTGAGGATTCAGATATTCGGGCCGTACGGGAGGAGTTCAGGGACGACTGGACGGACATAGACATGATCCTCATCGGCTGCCCCCACGCATCCCTTGGCGAGGTGAAGGAGATTGCGGAGCTCCTCAGGATGCGCGGGAGGCCCCTCAGGATACCCCTGTTCATCACGGCAAGCGGCGCGGTCAAGGCTTTGGCCGATGCCCTTGGCTACACTGAGATAATAGAGCGCTACAACGGGAGAATAATAGCGGACGTCTGCTTCGTTGTCTCCCCGATAAAGGGATGGTATTCGGGTATAGCCACCAACAGCGGAAAATCCGCGTTTTACTTCCGCTCATTCGGATTCAGCGTCAGGCTGGACGATGCAGAGAACTTGATAAGGGAGGCGCCGTGAGGTGGCGGGAATGAAGCTCAAGGGAAGGAAGATAGTCGGGGGAAAGGCAGAAGGAGAGCTGATAGTTTCCAGGAAAGCCCTTTCGTTCCTCGGCGGTGTTGACCCCGAAACGGGCATCGTCACCGATGCGGAGAGCGACATAAGGGGGCAGAGCATAGCCGGGAAGATACTAGCATTCCCCCGCGGGAAGGGCTCGACGGTCGGTTCCTACGTCATCTATGCCCTGAAAAAGAGCGGGAAGGCACCGAAGGCCATAATCGTCGGCGAAGCTGAGACCATAGTCGCGACGGGTGCAATAATAGCCGGCATCCCCATGGTCGATGGCATCGATGTTTCGAGGCTGAGGAGCGGGGAGCGCGTTAAGGTCGATGCGGACTCCGGGGAGGTGGAGGTTCCCGAACCCGGGGAGTAGGTTTTTAACCCCTCTCGACTCTTTATTCTGGGAGGAAAAATGTCGAGGGGAATTTACGAGTGCGTCAGGTGCGGCCGCAGGGAGGTCGTCGACTCCAGCGAGCCGGTTCTGGAGAGAAGCTGCCCCGCGTGCGGCGGCGACATGGTTCTGGTGGGCTTTGAGGCCGGGGCCGAAAACGCCGAAATCCCCGGAGCCCCGAACGAACCATCCGTCTCCCAGCGCGTTCCTCTCCACGCCGTTCATCCAGCGGCACTTCCACCGGCTGTAGCGGCGAAGCTGAGTGAGTTCTACGTCATCGAGCCCCGCGGGGTCGAGGGCAACGTCTTCACATTTGAGGTCAGGGATGTCCTGGAGGGAGACTTTGAAAGGGTCCTGAGGGAGCTCGAGGAGCTCGGCTACTGGGCGGCCCTCAAGAGGCGCGGGGGAAAGGTTCTCCTCTACGTCTTCCCCGCCGGGGAGGTCAAGGAGGACAACCGCTGGCTCCCCTGGGTCTTCTTAATCGCGACGATATTCACCACGTTCCTCGCCGGGTACTGGCTCTCCCTGAGCTACATCTCCCTCCTCGACGAATACGGTCTACCTGGGATAAGAAACCCCTACGTCAACGCGCTGGCATTTTCAATAAGCGTCATGGCGATACTCGGAACCCACGAGCTGGGCCACAAAATAGCCGCGGCCTACCACGGCGTCCGCGCCACGATGCCCTACTTCATCCCGTTCCCCAGCATGCTCGGAACGATGGGCGCGGTGATAAGGGTGAAATCCCCCCTGCCAACGAGGGACGCCGCCATCGACCTCGGCGTGAGCGGCCCAATAGCGGGTTTTCTCGTTGCCATTCCCGTCAGCATAATAGGGTTAAAGCTGTCGGTTCCGGTTCCCATCAGCATGGTGCCACCAGCGGGAGGGATAACCTTCGGTGAGAACCTCTTTTTCATGCTCATTGAGAAGTACGTGGTGACTTTCCCCGAGAACAGCGTCGTGTTCCTCCATCCGGTGGCAATAGCCGGCTGGGTCGGGATACTGGTGACCTTCCTGAACCTCATCCCCGCGGCCCAGCTTGACGGGGGCCACATAGCGAGGGCGTTCCTGGGCGAGAGAACACACCGCTACCTGACCACGGCCGTCGGGCTCGTGCTCATAGGCATGAGCTTCCTCTGGGTAGGATGGCTGATATGGGGAATCCTCGTCCTCATGATGGGGGCCATGGGCAACCCCGGCGCCCTCGACGAGGTGTCCCCAATATCGAAGAAGAGGATGGCCCTGGCGCTGGCGGCGCTGGTGCTCTTCATACTCTCCGCAACCCCTGCCCCGATAAGCGCTACCGGCTGACCCGCCCCTTCTTTTTCTCCTTGAGTATCTGCTCGATGTCGTAGTATATCGAGTCCCTCGAGACCCCGAACATCCTCGCTATTTCGGAGATGTTGAGGACGCGGGGGTTGTAGTTGAACTCCTCAAGAACACGCCCCAGGAGCCGCCTGCGCTCCTCAACGGTGCACTCGTTCAGCGGCCGCCTCTCCAGGGGGGCGTTGTAGACGGCAACCGCGACCGCGTAGGTTCTCCTCGTGACCGGCGTGATGTACGTCCCTATCTCGAAGTCGACAACGGACGCACCGGGCGGGAGCTTCAGGTTCACCTTCTCAACGGCCTTTGCTATCGCGTCAGCCCTGCTCTTACCTGTTGAGTACTCAGCTATGACCCCCTTTGCCATATCTTGATGCGGATCGACCAGCATCGTAACGGTAAGGTTCATAAAAGCTCCAAAGGCCAGATTAATCTTCGCGGATGATATGAAGCCCTGGCGACGTGACAGGATTTCCTCCGACTGGAGTACGACGTTCCTTGTACAATCTTCAACGCTCGCAGAGTCGTGTTGGATACTTACCAATTCCACGGGACCACCCCTTGAGGTTTCCGCAATATTGAGTATGCTTCCCCTAAATTTGGGCAGAAAGCTATATAAGTTTTTTCGGGCCTAAAATAGGGTGAAGTAACTCCCCGGAGGTGTCGGAAAATGTTTAGGCTAAGAAGGAAGAAGGGTCAGGGCGCCATCGAGTACCTGTTCATGATCGCGGCGGCCCTGGTTATAATCTTGATTGCTGTTAGGTATGTTGGACAGAGCGGCCAGCAGGCCAGCGAGCAGGGGAACATCGCCCAGCTCCAGGCTCAGGCGGAGCTGGCTAAGAGCAACTTGGTTGGAAGAAACGCATGGGATGATGATTATACAGTGGACTGGGGAGACAATGGAAATAAGACTATTGTTATTAAAAATACATCAGGCACCCCACTTGTTAATAGTACCGCAACAAATGCGGATAAATACAAGGATCTGATTGGAAGCACTCCCAAACTTAAGACAGTATATGACAACTGTATGTCCGGAAATGAAAACTACTGTTACATTCTGATAGACCTCGGCTGACGCCGAGGGCGCGTTTTTAACTCTTTTCTCAGGTGGTCACAATGCGTGCCCAGTCTTCTCTCGAATACCTCTTCATGCTTGCGAGTATGTTCATCCTCGTTTTCGTGACGCTCTTTGCGTATAACCGCGGTGTCCTCCCTCACACCATAGAGACCGGCGAGCAGGTGAACATTCTCCAGCTCCAGAACGATGCCCAGTACATCGTCGTCCAGCTGAAGGCCAACGGGCTCTGGGAGAAACTCAAATCCAAAACCGTGACCCTCTCAGAGTCGAACGGCGAAACCACCTGCAGTGTTGATGGGACATCATACAGCGGTACCCACTCAGGGGTTATAGATTATTCAACGGATGGCAAGACCCTCGAGGAAATCTACAACGACTGCATGAACGGCAACGCGGGCGCGTGCGAGGTTATAATCTGCTCGCTTGGGGCAGATTGAAGGCCTGTAAAGTCGATGGGCGTTCAGAGTAGAATATGTTGGCGCCGTTTGGGATTATAAAGATCCCTAGGTATTTTATTCTGCATTTTGTATTCCCTGTTTCCAGTTTGGTTGTGATACCCCTATGCGAATAGCGCGCCTTGGAGATAGCAACGAAAAACCTTTAACGTTCCTGCGGCAACTATTCCCTTAAGGTGACTGCCATGGGGTTCTTTTCCTTCGGCTCCAAGAGGGGCAAAATCAAAAAGCTCATCGAAGAGGAGCGCTTTGATGAAGCGCTGGCAATCGTTATAAAGGATAAAAAAGCCCTGGAGGGTTTAATCGAACTCCTAGATGAAAGCTCTCCCGGGATCAGGGGAGATGCCCTCCTGCTGCTCGGAATGGTGGCCGAGCGGAGGGGCGACCTCCTGGAGGGCCGGCTGAGGACGGTGTTCCCAAAGGCTGTAACCCTCACCCTAGATAGGAACCCGTACGTCCAGGAAAACGCCATGGTGCTCTCCTACGAGCTCGCCAGGCGGTTTGGAGGAGCTGTGAGGGCGCTACGGGCGGAGGTAAGCGACGATATAATCAGGGCGCTGGTTGAGGGCGGTCGGAACCTCAAGGGGTTCGCGGCACTCATGGCGGGAGGGCTCGGTATGACGGAGGCAAGGCCCTACATCGAGGAGCTCGTGGGCGTCGAGGATAAGGTTATACTCCCGTTCGAGGGCAGGAAGTGGGTGCCGCTGGGGGAGATAGCGAGGGAGGCCCTTGAAAAACTTCCATAAGCTGAAATCGAATTGATGTATTTTTCCCATCATTCCATTTATGTTGCGAAAGATTAATAAGCCCGTTCGTTTTAACTACTTCAGGTGATACCATGCTTGGAGAGTTGCTGTTGCTGTTTTTCCTGTTCCTGGCCATCATGGTGGTGGTCAAGGTAGGCTTTGCCATAATCAGGTACCTCCTGGCCAACGCGATAATCGGCCTGATTATCCTGTGGTTCACGAACTGGATAGGCATTTCAGACGTGCCGCTGACGGCGCTGAACGTTCTGGTGGTTGCTATAGGAGGAATCCTGGGCGTCATAGCCCTCATAATAATCTCATGGTTCTAGCTGAATCTTCCCCCATTCCTAAACTTTTATAAATTCCCTGCTTTTTTCATTCTCAGGTGGGGAAAACCGGCCGAAAAACGTTCTGAAGGGGAGTGATGCTCATGTCTCACAAGTCAGCTGAAATGTACGAACTCAAGAAGAAGGTCGAGGAACTGAAGGGTTATCGAGGTCGAGCCACCGAACTGGTGAGCCTCTACGTCCCCGCGGGTTATGATCTCAACAAGGTCATGCAGCAGCTGAGGGAGGAGTACGGGACGGCCCAGAACATCAAGAGCAAGTCAACCCGAAAGAACGTCCTCGGCGCCCTTGAGAGGGCGATGCAGCACCTCAAGCTCTACCGCAAGACCCCCGAGACCGGCCTGGCCCTCTTCGTCGGAAACGTCAGCGAGCAGGAGGGCGTCAGCGACATAAAGCTCTGGGCGATAATCCCGCCCGAACCCCTCAAGGTCCGGCTCTACCGATGCGACCAGACTTTCATCACCGAGCCGCTGGAGGAGATGCTCCGCGTCAAGGACGCCTACGGCCTCATAACCGTTGAGAAGAACGAGGCCACCATCGGAGTCCTCCGCGGAAAGCGCATTGACGTCATAGACGAGCTGACCTCCAACGTCCCGGGCAAGACGAGGGCCGGTGGTCAGTCGGCCAGGCGTTACGAGCGCATCCGTGAGCAGGAGACCCACGAGTTCATGAAGCGCATCGCTGAGCACGCCAACAAGGCCTTCCTCCCCCTCCTGGAGAAGGGCGAGCTGAGGGGCATCATCATAGGCGGCCCCGGACCGACCAAGGAGGACTTCATAGACGGCGAGTACCTCCACCACGAGCTCAGGAAGAAGATAATCGGCGTCGTTGACATCAGCTACAGCGGAGCCTACGGCCTCAAGGAGCTCGTCGAGAAGGCCAGCGACATCCTCAAAGACCACGAGGCCATAAAGGAGCGCCACCTCATACAGAACTTCTTCAGGCACCTCGTCAAGGACACCGGGATGATAACGTACGGTGAGAACGAAGTCAGGAAGGCCCTGGAGCTCGGCGCCGTCGATACGCTCCTCATCAGCGAGGGCTACGACAGGGTCAGGGTCAAGGTCAAGTGCAACAGCTGCGGCTGGGAAGAGCTCAAAACCATGAGCGAGTCCGAGTTCCACGTTTACAAGAAAAAGCTCACCCACTGCCCCAAGTGCGGCAGTCAGAACCTCAGCTTCGAGAAGTGGGACGTCGCGGAGGAGCTAATAAAAATGGCGGAGGAATCCGGCTCCGAGGTGGAGGTCATCTCCCTCGACACCGAGGAGGGCCAGCAGTTCTACAAGGCCTTCGGCGGAATCGCCGCGTTCCTGAGGTACAAGATTCAGTGAGTTCCTGTGCGTCTTCTTTTTTCTTCAATCACACGGGGAATTCAGGAAGGACGCTTGAACTCAGCCCAGCACCTCGGCGAGCAGCTTTCTTATATCCTCCTTCACTTCGTCTCCATCCATCATGTACGGGGGTCTGAGGACGGGTTTTATTGAGAAGCCGCGGAGCGACATGGCGAGCTTTATCGCGGAGCCGAAGGATGAGGCAAGGTCGTAGACCCTGGACAGCTTTGCCAGCCTTCTGGCATGCTCAAAAGCATCCTCGAACCGCTTCTCATGGAACGCCTTCCAGAGGGCCAGGTGAACCTCAGGGGCGAAGTTGGCGCAGGCCATTATCCCCCCGTCCCCACCCAGAACGAGCGTGTTCAGGAAGTGCTGGTCGAGGCCGGTGAAGACCATGAAGTCATTCCTCTCCCCTTTGACCTCGAGGATAACGTCCCTGATATGGTTTACGCTGTCAATCGTCTCCTTCACACCTGAGATGTTCGAATACTCGAGGGCGAGGCGCTTGATGAGGGAAACGCTGAGCGGGTTGGCGCAGGAGGGGATGTTGTAGAGGATGATCGGAATATCCGTACTCTCGGCCACGGTCGAGTAGTGGGTGAACAGGGCGTCGTCGTTCAGGGGGCAGTAGTAGGGGGGCGCTATCACGACGTAGTCGGCCCCTATGTCCTGGGCGTGCTTCGTAAGCTCAACGACCTCAACGGTGTTCGAGGAGGCCGTACCGACCAGGTAGAACGCCGACTTGACCAGCTCCCTGCCCCTCTCGGCGAGGAGCTTCCGCTCGTTCAGGTTCAGGCTCGTGAACTCACCGGTTGTCGCGTTGATGAATATCCCGTGGACGCCGACCTTCTGGAGAAACTCGATGTGCTCCTCGAGGGCGGGAAAGTCAATGGAGTAGTCCTCGTTGAAGGGCGTTACAAGGGGCACTATAACACCGCGCATGGAATCACCGAAGATTCTGGGGGAATGGGGTATTTTAGGGTTCCGGGAAGTTTTTAAGTATCGGTACCGATACCAAGTATCGGGGGCGGTACCTATGCTCTTTGACCCAAGACCAAAGGAGAGAAGGGGAGAGATGTTTGACAGAGAGGTGGAACTTGAAGCCATCCTCAGGGGTATGGGGGAGTACCCGATAACCCTCATCATAGGAATCCGCCGCGTGGGTAAGAGCTCCCTTCTAAAGGCGGCCCTCAACGAATATCCCGGAATCGGGCTCTACCTCGATGCCCGCCGGCTCTACGCGGCCGGAAGCGGAAGCATAAGCGCCCCAGTAATGACGGACGAACTCAGGAGGATACTCCTGGGAAGGGGCCGTTTTGGATTCCTCAGGGGTATGAGCGTTGAGAAGGTGAACCTTGGGGGAATTCAGATCAAACCCCGGGATATGGGGTTCATGGACGTTCTTGAGATTATCAACGGGATTGGGGAACGGACAGGCCATAAAGTCATCCTGGCCTTTGACGAGGCTCAGTATCTGAGATTCTACGGCTCCCGGGGCGGAAAGGACCTGCTGGCTGGCATAGCCCACGCCTATGACTCAATGCCGAACCTGAGTTTCGTATTCACCGGCTCGGAGGTTGGACTTCTCCACGACTTTCTGGGGCTGGATGACTACTCAAGCCCCCTCTACGGAAGAATCTATGAGGAGGTTGAGGTCAGACCGTTTCCAAGGGAGCTTTCCGAGGAGTTCCTTAGGGTGGGCTTCTCGGAGGTTGGGTTGAACGTACCGCAGGATGACATCAAAAGGGCCGTTGACGAGCTGGATGGAATACCCGGATGGCTCGTTGAGTTTGGATTCAATTACTGGAAAAAAGGAGACCCCAAAAAGGCCCTGGAAACCACGATAGCAAAGGCGAGGAACATGATACGGGAGGAGCTTCTTGAACTTGAAAGGCGCTCCCCAAGGTACGCCCTCATTCTGCGCGCGGTATCCATTGGACTACACAGGTGGTCCAAAATAAAGGACTACGTGGAGGCAAAGAGCGGCCCCATAACGAACGCCAGGCTGGGCAGCCTTATCAGGAACCTGGAAAAGATGGGGTGGATAAAGAAGGAGAACGGGGAGTACCTGATAGTAGACCCCGTGGTGGAAAAAGTGTTGAGGGAGTGATCACATCTTCTCCGGCGCCTCTATTCCGAGAAGCTCGAGCGTGTTCCTCAGCACCTGCTTCGTCGCCAGGACGAGCAGCAGGCGCTCCTCCAGTATTCCTTCCTCCGCCTTGAGCACGGGGTGGTCCATGTAGAACTTGTTGAAGAGCGAGGCGAGCTCGTTGGCGTACCACGGGATGAGGTGAGGCTTGACGTCCCTGCCCGCCTGCTCCACAATCTCCGGGAACTTGGCGAGGAGCTTTACCAGTTCCTTTTCCCTGTTGGTGAGCCTCGAGAAGTCCGCCCTCTCCATGAGGACCTCCCAGTCGGTCTCAATGCCACCGTCCGCGGCCTTTCTGAGGATGGACGCACACCTGGCGTGGGCGTACTGGACGTAGGGGGCGCTGTCTCCCTCGAAGTTGAGAACATCGTCCCAGCGGAAGGTTATCACCTTGTCCGGGCTGTACTTAACGAGGTTATAGCGGACGGCGCCGACTCCGACGGCTTCGGCTATGTGCTCCTTCTCATCCTCACTCAGGCCGGGGTTCTTCTCCTCCACGAGGGCCCTGGCACGCTGAACGGCCTCGTTGAGAACCTCATCGACGGTAAAACCGACCCAGGTTCCTTTCCTGCCCGAGAACTTGCCCTCCTCGCGGACAACGTGTTCATACGCAAGGTGGTGGAAGTTCTCGGCGGAGTCCTCAAAGCCGAGCAGCTGGAGGGCGTACTTGATGGCCATCTGGGGGTGCTTCTGCTCGGCACCGATGACGTTGATGACCACATCAGCTTTTCCGAACTTTCCGGGCATCGCTCTCCCATCGGGGGCGGTCGTCCAGGTTTCGTGTTCTTCGTTCTCCCACGGCTTGTAGAGCATGTCGGCGGTGACCTTACCGAACTTCCAAAGGTGATAGGCTATGTCCTTGCCGGTGTAGGTCGCCGTCCCGTCGCTCCTCTTGAGGACGAGGAATGGGTTCTTCATGTCCGGGAAGAGCTTTCTGAGGTCCATCACGAACGCTCCCTTATACTTCCCTTCCTCTGCCCAGAAGAAGTTCTCGTTGGCCTCGATGAGCTCGTAAGCCTCGCCGAAGATGCCGCTCCTCATTATGTCGCTCTCCCAGCTGAGGAGGTCGTAGGTTATCTTCATGCGGCCGGTCGTGAGCATCTGCGCCCTGACAACCCTCTCCGCGAGCTTTCTGCCGATTTCCGCTATTTCGTTGTCCCCCTCCTCGAGCTTCTTCATCAGCTCACGAACTTCCCCCTCAACATCGGGGTTCTCCTCTATGCGCCTGTTCACCTCGACGTAGAGGAGGCCCATAACGTGGTCAATGAAGTCCTCCTTGAGGCCCTTTTCCCTCATCTCCGCCTCGATCCTGTCGAATTCCTCTTTGAGGTTCAGGTAACCCCAGAGAACCTGGGCAAACTGGACGCCGAGGTCGTCTATGTAGTTCTGAACCTCGACGGTGTAGCCGAGCTTCCGCATTATGCGGGCCATCGTATCGCCGAGAACCGAGTTCCTGGCGTGTCCCATGTGGAGCGGCTTCGTCGGGTTCACGGAAGTGTGCTCGACGATGACCTTCTTCCCATCCCCAAGCGCGCTCTCGCCGTATGCGTTTTTCTTCTCAAGTATCTCGCGGACGAGCTCCCGTCCGAAGGTGCCGTAGTTCAGGTAGAAGTTGATGTAGCCGTTGACCGCCCTGACTTCTGAGATTTCCTCGGGGAGCTTCCCACCGAGCCTCTCCGCAAGCTCCTCCGCTATGAGCTTTGGCGCCTTCCTGAAGACCCGGGCAAGCTGAAAGGAAACCGCCGTCCCAAAGTCGCCGAGCTCGATGTTTGGGGTGTCATCAAACGTTATCTCTCCGCTCCATTCCTTCCCTGCCTCTTTCAGCATGTCCTCAAGGGTTTCCTGAAGGATGAGCTTCATTTTCTCCTTAACTTCGCCGTATCCCATCTCACACCACCGGTCGTGATTTGGGATATGGACTATAAAGTTTTGCGTGGTGGCGGCGGGGAGATGGAAAACGATAATAACCTGAAGGATTTTCTATTTAGGGGATTTGGTATGAAGAGGGTCGCCGTCCTGCTCGTAATGGTCCTTCTGGTGTCCTCGGCTGGATGCATCGGGGAAAAAGAGCAGGTTGAGACCACAGGAAAGCTGGAAGCCATGACCAAGGAGGCCGAAGCACTGGGGTGGGTCAAAACGGGGGAGGGATACTCCGAAACCTACGAACTTTCGATTCATGGGTTTTCCCTTGTGAAAATTCCCTACAGAATAATGCTCTTCAGAAAACCCACTTATGAGAACAGACGGATGAAAGAGCTGGAGGGACTTTTTGAATTTCTCAACATCAGTGAATCCATGGAAACTCCCGATTTTACCACCATGGCGGTTGGATGGATAGACACGTCAGATGTGCCGGCCAGGAGGGCTTTGGCGGCCGTTCTTGAGAAGGAGATAAAAGACACCCTTGATTCAGAAGTCGCAGAGATGTTGAATAAAATGGGGCTCCCAATAATCTCGGAAGGGGAGTGGAAGGAAAGGGACGGGATGATGCTTAAAAAACTGTACGCAAGATATCCTGTGGGGACGTTCAGGACCCAGTACGGCACCGTTGAGCTGGGGAATGTGAAAGTGGAGATACGTGAATACCTCATCCAATCAACCAGCGGCTATGGCATTGTTATAGTCGCCGTTCCCGAGGACTACCATCGGAGGATCGTGCTGCGTCCCCTCGAGTTCGTTGAGGTCGAGGTCGAGATCGACTGGAACCTCCATGACGGTTCTCTGGTGTCGGACGCGGAGAGCGTGGCCGGGGTGGTTAAATGAGGGCGCTGAAAATCATCGGTGCCATCCTCGCGGTGATGGCGCTGGTTTTCATCCTAACAGTGGCCACAATGGACGAACCCCGAACCCTTGTGCCGTCCACGGCCCCCGACAAATGGAGCCCCGAAGGAACACAGGTGAATGCCATCTCTTACGGCCCTGCAGAGGTGAGGTACACCATAACGGAGTACTCGTACACTGGGTTCGCCCGCGACATGGGAAACCTCTCGCGGCTGGCCGGCGTGAGCGTGTCTCTGAAAGACGGGGTTGTGGGATACGTGGCGGTTGTCGATCTCTCATCGGTTCCATCGACGGTGCTTCCCCTGGTCCGCGGGAAGGTGGAGGAAGAGGTCATGGGGTTCATTGAGGACGAGGTTTTCTCCATGGCAGGGGAACTGGGGCTGGAACTGCAGGAGAGGTACACCTCCGGGAAAGACGTTGTGTGGCGCTTCTCGTTCCCCCTAGAGCTTCCGGGGGTGTTCGGTGGGAACACTACAAAAGAAGAACTGCCTGTGTACGTAAGGGCACGCACAGTGTGGCACGGAAAGACCCTGGTGGTGGCCCTTGTAGCGTATCCTGACGGCACTCTGGAGGTATCAGGAGGAAAACACTCCTTCGGAAGCCTGTCGATATCGATAACCGCCAGGATACATCTGGAATATTCGGACGAGGCTGAGGGCTTTCTCCTGTGGGCGGGCGATGCCGAGCTCGAAGAAACATGACCCAACCTTTAAAAACTTCTTCCACCAATTTACTCTGGAGGTGGGTAGAATGAAACATCATGTGGGCGAGCACAAGGCGAAGAAGGGACTCATCAGGATAGAGTTTGATGAGAGGGACGGCAGGGCCGAGCACGTCAGGATCACGGGAGATTTCTTCATGCATCCCGAGGAGGCGGTCCATGAGCTGGAGCAAAAGCTCGAGGGGCACGGGATCGACGAGCTGGAATCCCTGATGGATGAGTTCTTTGCGATGAGAATGGACATTGAGATGCCCTACGTAAACATCGAGGACTTCAAACTCGCACTCAAAAACGCGCTGAAGGAGTGATGGACGTGCTCGATGTGAAGGTTCCGAGGAGAACCCTGGGGCACCTGCTGCTGGTGTTCCTGCTCTCCGCCCTCGGGGGATACTGGGCGGGGGCCGCCAGTCCGGACACGGCCCTTGAGGCAGTTCGGAAGATAATTGGGCAGATCGGGCCGATCTCAGACTCCAGCTTCCACAACTTCGTCAAGATATTCACCAACAACTCGATGGTGGCACTCCTCACCTTCATATCGGGCCTTTTCTTCGGTCTCGGCCCGTGGTTTATAATGGCCTTCAACGGCTTCGTCGTTGGACTGGTGGTGCTTGCGGTTCACCGGATGGGCGGGATGCCGATGGGGCAGATACTCCTCGGTCTGGTGCCCCACGGCGTCGTCGAGATACCCGCGATAGCCCTCGCCGGCGTCGCCGGTATCGTCTGGTACAGGGAGATAATCTCCGGAGAAGGTGATGGGGGAGAAAGGTTCAGAAGGGGGGCAGTTAAGGGCCTGAAGCTTTTCGCCCTGTCAGTTCTGCTCCTTTTCGTCGCGGCCCTCATTGAGGCCTACGTAACCCCCAGGGTTGCGGGCCTCTGAGGGCCCTGCCTCCCCAATCTTCATCGCGCTGAACGTTCCGAACTCTTCGTACGTCTCGATCTCGCCGAGTATGACGTCCAGGGGGTTCTCAAAGCCGCTCACAACGCTCCTGAGGTACGCCCGGTAGCTTCCGTTCATCTCCATCATGCGCTCTGCCATCATAGCGACCTTCACAGGATCGGTTGAGTGGAACTTGACGCCTTTCTCGACGAGCCACCGCGTCACCGCGAGCAGTCTGCCGGGGTAGGTGGAGATCGTTGGGGTTCCAAGGGCTATGGCCTCGCGGTTCATCGTTCCGCCCGCCCCTATCATAAGCCTGGCGTAGTAGAGCAGGCTGAGGCTGTCAACGGGCTCCTCCGGCATGATCACGTTGTCGAAGCGCTCGAAGCGCTCCCTCTGCTCAGGAGTCCTGGGGAAGAGAACTATGGGCACCTCTGGGAGGAGGGGTATAACGTCCTCAAGGATGCTCTTTCCGTGTCCGTTGAAGTAGTTGGCCTTCACGGGCTCGGTGCGCATGACGATGTACTCGTTCCTCCTGACGCCGAGCTTATTCAAAACCTTCCGGTTGGGAACAAAGCCGTAGAGGTGAGACAGCTCGGAGAAGCCGTTTATCGGCCTCATACCGTTGGGGTCGGCGCCGCATCTGATCAGTTCGTAGGCATCTATGGCCTTGGGGAACACCAGGAGTTCGGTGTAGGGGAGTATGAGCTTGTTCTGGCCAACGGCGGTTTCGTTGTCCACGAAGCCTATCGAAGGAATCTGAAGACCAAAGGCGACGCGCGGTGCCTCCGCGGAGTGCTTGTACAGAGCCAGGTCGGGCTTCTCCTCCACTATGAGCTTGCTGAGGCGGTACATCCTCTCGGTACCGGCCACGAGCTTGCCCTCGAGGGTGGCACCCCCGTGCCTTCCGACGACGTAGTAATCAAACCCGTACATGTCGAGGATGCCCGTGAGGCCGTCGAATTCGCGCGTGGTTATTAAAACCTCATGCCCGGCCTTTTCGAGTTCCCTGATTATACCCTTGAAGAAGTGAACGTGAGGGGAGTTTGTTATGTCGATCCATACCTTCATTCTACCCACCATGTTACTGAACAGCTCTGTTCAATATAAGGCTTTCCCAAAAACGGTTGTGAAGCCTTCTTTTCAAAGCTTTATCCGTGCATTTTCAAGCAAAAGAACGTTTAGAACGCTTTCTCTCCATGAAAACGACCATGATTGAAACCAAAAATCTGTCAGGCATGTCCTCGCCCCGTAAAATGGCCCAACACCCCATACATCCCAAGAAACCGGGTCAGAAACCGTTTTCTGGAAAAGGCTTTTATTCATGCGGGGAAAGCGTTGATAGGTGGTATGAATGAGGGACAGGATAGAGAAGAGAACGGCGGAGATAGCTGTCATCGGCCTCGGGTACATCGGCCTCCCGACCGCGATAATGTTCGCCAACGCGGGCTTCAAGGTTACCGGATATGAAATAAGGAAGGACGTTGTTGAGAGGATAAACTCCGGAAAGGCCCACATAGTCGAGCCGGATATAGACGATCTCCTCAGGAAGGCCATTGAGAGCGGAAAGCTGCGGGCAACGTCGAATCCTGCCGACATCAGGGGAAAGGACGTCTACATAATCTGTGTCCAAACGCCCCTAAGGGAGGACAGGACGCCCAACCTCACCTATCTGGAAAGCGCCGTTGAAACCGTCGCAAAGGCGATGAAGCCGGGTTCACTCATCGTTATCGAGAGCACCATCCCCCCGCTCACGACGGTTAGAATGGCCGAACTCGTAGAGGAGCTGACCGGGTTGAAGCCGGGAAGGGATTTCTACATGGTTCATGCGCCGGAGAGGGTGATGCCGGGCAGGATATTCCGGGAGCTGGTGTACAACTCGCGCATCCTCGGTGGGATAACCTCCGAAAGCGCCGAGCTTGCCGAAAGGCTCTACCGCTCCTTTGTTAAAGGACAGATATTCAGGACAAAATCGACCGTCAGCGAGGTCGTCAAGCTCATGGAGAACACGTTCAGGGACGTCAACATCGCCCTCGCGAACGAGTTTGCTTACCTCGCCCACCAGTACGGGATAAACGTCTTCGAGGCCATAGAACTGGCCAACAGCCACCCGCGCGTTAAAATCCACGTTCCGGGAATAGGCGTTGGCGGCCACTGCCTTCCAAAGGACCCCCACCTTCTCGTCTGGCCGGCGAAGGACGACTTTGGTCTCATAAGGCTCGCGAGGGAGATAAACGACGGTATGCCCCTCCTCGTCAAGGATCTTCTTTTCGAGGCGCTGAGAACCATCAACCTCCCGCCGGAAAAGGCTGTGGTCGCGGTCCTTGGGCTGGCATACAAAGGGGACAGCGACGATACCAGGAACTCCCCCGCCTCCGCCTTCGTGGAAGCCATCGTGGATGACGTGGCGGAGGTAAGGACGTACGACCCGTTCGTGGAAGGAACCCACGGGAGCCTCGAGGAGGCCCTGAGGGGCGCCGATGCGGTGGTAATAGCGACGGACCACACGGTCTTCAGATCCCTCGACTGGGAAACTCTCGGGAAGCTCATGCGGAACCGCGTTCTCATCGACGGCCGCCGCGTGGTCGAGGTGCCGCCCGAAGGGTTCGTCTTCAAAGGCGTCGGGAGGGGGGAGTATTGAAACCCGCCTTTGTATTCGGAACCCGGCCGGAGATAATAAAGCTCGCGCCGGTAATACGGGCGTTCCTTGATAGGGGCGTTAAGCCGCTCCTGATTCACACCGGACAGCACTACGACTACGAGATGAGCAGCGTCTTTCTGGAAGAGCTGGAGATGCCCCCCATAGACCACCACCTAGAGGTCGGTTCGGGAACGCAGGCCGAGCAGACGGGTCTAGCGATGATTAAGATCGAGAAGGTCCTGATGGATGAGAGGCCGGACGTCGTGCTCGTTCAGGGGGACACCAACACCGTCCTGGCCGGGGCTCTAGCCAGCGTCAAGCTCAAAATCCCCGTTGCCCACGTGGAGGCCGGCCTCAGAAGCTTTGACCGGACGATGCCGGAGGAGATAAACCGCATCCTGGCAGACCACGCGAGCGAGGTTCTCTTTCCCCCAACGGAGGAGGCCCGGAAAAACCTGGAGCGCGAGGGCATAACGGAGAACGTTTACATCGTTGGCAACACGGTCGTCGATGCCGTTCTCCAGAACGCGGAGGTGGCGGAGAGAAAGAGCGATGTGCTCAAGAGGTTTGGACTGAAGCCGAAGGAATACGTACTCATAACCGCCCACCGCGCCGAGAACACCGACAGCAGGGAGAACCTCGAAAGACTCATTGAGATTCTAGAAGGGCTTCCAATAAGGGCGGTTTACCCGATGCATCCCCGCACGAGGGGCAGGCTCGAGGAGTTCGGCCTCTGGGAGAGGGTGGCCTCAATAGAGAACCTGACCGTGACAAAGCCCCTCGGCTACCTCGACTTCCTGAAGCTCGAGAGGAACGCCTTCGCGATAATGACCGACTCGGGCGGCGTCCAGGAAGAGGCGATAATCCTAAACGTGCCCTGCCTAACGCTCCGATACAACACCGAGAGGCCGGAAACCGTCGCCGCGGGCGGCAACGTTCTCGTAGGCCTGGAAAAGGAGCGTGCCCTGGGGCATCTCCAGAAACTCCTGGAGGACAGGGAGTTCTACAGGAAAATGGCCGAGGCAGCGAATCCGTTCGGTGACGGAAAGGCCGGGGAGAGGATAGCGGAAATTCTGCTGGGGCTCCATAAGAGGGGTGAGCTGATGGTTAAGGGCTCAAAGTTTATTTAATCTGAGCCGTTCTCCGTTTTTCCCTCCAATTCAAAACGCTCAGCCTGATGCGCGATAACCTCAGCGGCCCGCCTCAGGAGGTAGTCCTGGTAGCCCTTGAAGGCAATGAAGCCCTCGGATTCGTCCGAGACTTCAGCGATGATGTAGGCCTGGAACTGGGCCCTGCCGGTTTTCTCAAAGGACGTCAGGGCCGTTTTCTTATCCACAGCGTTTCGGTAGTTTATGTAGTGGGTTGGATCGCCGGCACTGGAGTAGACGGCGACGGCCCTCACGCGCCCCTTCGAGAGAACAGGAGAATAGCTGATGTCGAGCCCCTCGACCCAAACGGCCAGAAACTGGCCGTCACACTCCACCGGGGCGGAGAGGATCAGGACCTTGTGTCCCCCGGCCCTCAATTCGTCGGCGACTAAATTTCCAAAAGGAGAATCCGGGTACACACAAAAGCCCTCATTAAAGGTCGCGTTGGCGTCCTTTGAGCCCCCAACCTGAGCGGTTGAATGTGTTTCGGACTTTGCCAGAGCAAAATTGCCGAAGTAGAGCGCGAGAACCAAAACCACCAAAACTACGATGGCGATATATGCCCTCCTCATGCACTCCCCCCAAACGCAATAAAACTCTAAAAATTTAAACTTTTCGAAGTTACAGTTAAACGAACAGGGGTCCTCCATGGGTTACTGAATTGGAGTTATAGGACACTAACGACCAGAGTTTGAAGATAGTGCTTTGCCCAGCATATCTTCGACCGTTCTCGTGAGGTTCTGAGCCCGCTGAAAAGTTTCTTCAAGGGTTCGTGAGAGCTCCTCCCCATTCTGCCCGCCGTGTTCTCCAAAGATGGCGAAGAATTTCTCAATTATCGCTTTAGAAGTCTCCGTAGAGTTTCTAACGACCTTCAGAGTATCGTTGTAAACCCTCAGCGCGTACTTAGAGCTCAGGGAGCTGTTCCCAACGTACCAGTCTGTAGTGTCCAGGAGTTCACGGATCATGGAAGAGTTCAGGTCACTTGCATTGTAGACGCCGCCCTCCAGGGATATTCCCATCCCACCAGCGGACTGGTTGTACTCCGGAACTCGGGGTCCGGGCGTTTTTGCCCCCTCTGCTGGTGAAGTCCACGTGAATGGAACCTCCCCGTTAAGTCCTTCCAGTGTCTTTGAGAGCGAGCCAAGGGAGGAGAGGATACCCGAATGCACCATTGCCATTAGAATAAACATAATGATAATTGTCACAACCTTTCTCATAACCCTCCCTACATTAAGTACGGTTCTCCAAATTTAAAAGTTACTGCAGTATTGTTTAAATCCCAAAACATTCCAAAAAATACGATATTTTCAGGAGACCCTAAATCTCCGTGCCAATGTATATGCCGTGCCTCGTCCTGACTATCCGCACCCTCACCATGTCCCCTACCTCGGCGTCGGTGTTGATGACCTCGATGAGGCGGTTCCGGGCCTTCGCGAGCATCTCACCCTTTATCCTCCCCGGGAGGACGACCTCCGCCTTGACGATTTCTCCCGGCCGGAAGGAGAGGGGGATGAACTCGCGTTTTTCCATTCCGAAGTGCTTCGGCTTCAGGACGAGCGGCCTCATTCCGGTTTTCTCCTCAAGCTTCCTGAGCCAGGCGTAGAAGTCCTTGAAAGGAACAAGCTTAGCTATTGTGGGGTTCCTTCCGAACTTGTAGGGGATGTAGTTCTGGAAGCCGAGGGCCGGCCAGCGCTTTCCGGCGCCGATTTTTCTCGCGAACTCTATGAAGGCCTCGGCCTCGTCGTCGTTTATGCCGAATATTATGACCGGAGCGATGAGGACGTCGATTCCAGCGTTCACCATGGCCTCGGCCATGTCCAGAACGTGCTCAAGGTCGTAGTCCTTCCTGCCCATGAGCATCCTCGCCTTGTCCGGATCGAGGGAGTGGAGCGAAAGGTTCACACGGTCGAGGCCGGCCTCCGCCAGCTCCTCGACGAGTTTGTCCGTGAGGAGTGTCCCGTTGCTCTGCATCGAGATTACAGACACGTTCGGGTGCTCCCTGAGCGCCTGGACGAGCTCAACGCGGAAGGGATAGATGAGCGGCTCACCCTGGCCGTCGAGATGGGCCTCGAGGCCCCTCCCCTTTATTCTCGCGACCTCATCGAACCATTTCATCAGGTAGTCAACATCAACCACATAGTCGAGCTTCCTCGTCCTCGAATACGGCCCCTCATCAACGGAGCAGAAGACGCAGCTGAGGTTGCAGCCGCTCACGCCGCGAATCTGAATCAGGTTGGTCCCCCTGTCAATCAGGCCGAAGGCGTTGTATCCCAGGAGCGGGACGTCAAGTCCCTCGTGGATATAGAAGACCCTTCTGTTGGTGTAGCGGTTTCTCAGGATGGCGCCGAGGTTGTTCTGGATGTATATCGAGATGTACTGCTCGATGCCAGGGTAGTCCGTGTCGATGACCATGGCTCCGTTGCGTACCGTGATCTCCGGCTCAACGCGGTACTTCCGCCGTATAATCCTCGCCAGCTCGCCCTTGTCGAAGTCCGCGTAGAGGGTCTCTCTCCAGACCAGCCTGATGCTCTCGCCGGCATCCTCAAAGGTGACGTGGGGAAGGTGAACCTCGATCATGTTCCGGGGTTTGGGACCATTCTTAAAAATCCGACGATGGATAAAACATCCCGACATGGGTGGGCCTCCAGGGGCGTCACTGCCCAAAGGTTTTTAAGGGAAGACCTGTTGGCATCATGCGGGCATGGAAACATTTTAATATTATTGAATTAAACAGTCTAACAGTGGACTAGTGTGGGTGATATGGAATGTGGGGAAAGATTGAGCATTATTTTGATGAATATCCAGTCAGGAAGCAGATAGCCAAGACCCTCCTCAAGTACGGCCTCAAGGTCTCCGATGACCTCAAGATCAAGGCCGGTGATATCGAGGTTCCGTACACCAAGATCGCCAAGGCCCTCGACGTGGATAGACGTGTCGTCAAGGAAACCGTCGGCATGATACTCAAGATACCCGAGCTGAAGGAGATATATACCAACCTCGAGCCGACGGTTCACATGAAGTACGTCGGCAGGCACGTCGGCTACGGCGTCATCGAGATAGAGCCGGAGCCGAGGGCCATCGGAATACTCGCCAAGATAGCCCTCAAGATAGCCGAGCGCGACATCAACATCGTCCAGGTCGTCGCGGAGGACCCGGAACTTTATCCCGAAGCGACCCTCACGATAATCACCGAGAAGCCCATCCCCGGCGACCTCATCAACGAGCTCTCCAAGCTTGAGGGCGTCAAGAGGATTTCGATATACTGATGGTTCGTTCCCATCCTTCTCATCTTTCATCATTTTGAATCCTGCGATTCTTGTTCCAACCTCCTCCGTCCGGAGCACAGGCATCCAAGACTCACTTTTCTAAACGCAATCCCTGTGGTTTCTTCATCCCCTCAGATGGAGATGGACAAACTGGACATATTGCTCCTATAAAGCGGTGCTCCATGAAGAACCCCTCTTGTCATTAAAGAACAAATCTGATGCCTTCATTTCAACCAAAAGTTTTAAACCTTTGTTATTCGCAGGTAAGGTTTATAAGTCAATGTTAAAAACCAAAGATTAGCTTCCCTTAACTCTGTTCGGACATGTCCACCAACCGCTGGAGGTTGATGATATGGGAGAAGCAAGCAAAATAAGCAGATACCTGTACACGGTGATCGTACTGTTCTTGATATGGCTGGCCATAACGGCCAGCCTGGACGTACAGGAGCTGGGATTCGGCCTACTGCTGTCGCTCATAGTCGCGGCATTCACCTACGAGATATTCACCACCAACGGCCTGGCGAACCTCCACCCCAAGAGGATAGCTTACATGATAGCGTACATCCCCTACTTCCTCTGGGCCATGATCATGGCCAACCTCGACGTTGCCTACAGGGTCCTCCACCCCAAGAGGCCCATAAGGCCCGGAATAGTGAAGTGCAAAACCGTTCTCAGCAGCGATGTCGGAAAGCTCGCCCTGGCCAACTCGATAACGCTGACCCCCGGAACAATAACCCTCGATGTTGACGAAGATGAGTACTTCATCCACTGGATATGGGTTCCGGATGAGGCCCTGACCGAGAGCGAAGAGGAGCACGTTAAGGCCTCCTCCGAGGGAATAACCGTTCCCTTCGAAAAGTTCCTGAAGGTGATCTTCGGATGATAGGGATAAACATCTACCTCGCCCTGATAGCGATAGCAACGCTGCTCAGCGTGTACAGGGTTTTCAGGGGACCGACTACCGTCGACAGGCTCGTTGCGGTTGATATCATGACCACCATCACCGCGGGACTCATGGTGCTCTTCGCACTATACTACGAGCGCATGATATTCCTCGACGTGGCCCTGGTCTACGCGATACTCGCCTTCGGTGGAGTCATAGCATTCGCGCGCTACATGGAGGGAGGACTATGAACGCTCTGGCTGCGATAGGGGAAGCCCTCGTCCTCATAGGAACGTTCTTCTACTTGCTGTCAGCCCTGGGTCTCATCAGGATGCCCGACGTGTACAACAGGATGCAGACCTCGACCAAGAGCGCGACCCTTGGAAGCCTCGGTGTCATGGTCGGTGTTGGCATCTGGGCGCTCGGTACCGACTTCGGAAGCGCGGCATGGCTCACCAAGACCGTGGTCATCGCAATCTTCCTGCTGCTCACCAACCCGATAAGCGCCCACGCCCTCATCAGGGCCGCATACAAGAGCGGCATACCCCTCTGGGAGGGCAGCGTTGTCGATAAGTACCGCGAGCACCTGGAAGGTAAGGAGAAGGCCCCCGAAGAGACCCCCAAGGAGGGTGGTGAGGAATGAACGGCATAGCACTTATCGAGTACCTGATAGTGGGCATAATGATAATCTCCGCAGTGCTCGCCGTCGAGTGGAGGGACCTCCTGGCGGCGGCGGTTGGAATGGCGGCGGTGAGTCTATTCGCGTCGCTGCTGTTCTTCATGCTGCAGGCTCCGGACGTCGCAATGACAGAGGCTGCCATAGGCGCAGCGCTCAGCGGTGCGATATTCATCTTCGCCATCAAGAGAACCCAGCGCTTTGAGACCGAGGAAGAGGAGAAGCCCGGCTGGTGGGTGAGGTGGTGAAAATGCTCAAACGTGCGCTCGCGATAATTTCCCTGCTCCTCATAGGCTACTGGATTGCCCAGGGACTCGCCGGAGTTCCCTTCGGGCAGGACAGGATGCTCGTTGCCCAGTACTACCTTGACCACGTTAAGGAACAGACCGGCGCGGTCAACGCCGTCACCGCAATAGTCGTTAACTACCGTGGATTCGATACCCTCGGTGAGGTCACCGTTCTGTTCATAGCCTCAACCGGCGTGGGTGCTCTCCTCTGGAGGAGGAAGAAGCAGAGGACCGCCAAGACCGAGGGCTCGATAGTTCTCACGACCGGAACCAGGCTCCTCGTGCCGTTTGTGATGCTCTTCGGTGCGTACATCTTCATCCACGGACACCTCACCCCTGGTGGAGGATTCCCCGGCGGAGCCACCATAGCCACCGCGTTCCTGCTGCTCTACATGGCCTTCACCGCCTACGAGATACCCCACAAGGCCTTCGAGAAGACCGAGGGTGCGGTTGGAATGGCCTACGTGCTCGTCGGCCTCATAGGCCTTGCCATAGGTGGCTACTTCCTCTACGACTGGATATGGCAGGACTGGGGCTTCGGCGTTGACAACATCGGCAGGCTCCTCAGCGGAGGATTCATCCCCATAATCTACACCATCATCGGCCTCAAGGTCGGCACCGAGCTGAGCGGAATCATCGACAACATGCTCAAGGAGGAGGTGAGCGAATGATTTCAGTCTACTACTTCGGTGCCATCTCCCTCATACTGATAGGCCTCTACGCAGTCCTCGTTAAGAAGAACCTCCTTAAGATGCTCATCGGGCTCAGCATAATGGAGACCGGCGTGAACCTCCTCCTGGTCAGCATCGGCTACGTTGCCGGAAGGAGCGCGCCCATACTGAGCGAGGGAATCGGGCCGAACCAGGCCGTTGATCCGATTCCCCAGGCGCTGGTTCTCACGGCGATAGTCATAGGCGTTGCCACCACCGCCATGGCCCTTAGTGTCGCCATGATACTCCACGAGAAGTACGGAACCCTTAACGTTGAGGAGATAAGGAGGTTGAGAGGATGAACGGGCAGTACGCTTCACTCCTCATAGCATTGCCCCTCATAAGCGCCTTCTTCGTGCCCCTGATAAAGGGCGCCGGAAAGAAGGCCGTTAAGTACTACCTCATAGCCATCACCGCAGTCCAGACCGGAATCGCGGCGTGGATCTTCCAGCAGGTTTACACCACAGGACAGCCGATAATAGTCATGGCCGGCGCCTGGAGACCGCCCGTTGGAATCAACCTCTACATCGGCCACTTCGCGGCTCTCTTCGTGCTCATCGTTGCCGCGGTCAGCTTCATGATGGCAGTCTTCAGCCTCAGGGCGATCGAGGTCGAGCCGATAGACAAGTACGCCATGCTGTTCCTCCTGCTGATGCTCGGAGCCACCGGCATGATAGCGACCGGCGATATATTCAACCTCTTCGTCTTCATGGAGATAACCGCCATCAGCGCCTACGCTTTAACCGCCTACAACAAGACCGGTGAGGCGGCCGAGGCTTCAATGAAGTACATCGTCCTCGGAGGAATAGGCTCAAGCTTCTTCCTCATCGGCATAGCCCTCATCTACGGCTCGCTCGGAACCCTCAACATGGCCCAGATAGCCCAGCTCGCCGGTAACATGAACGCCACCGTCGCCCAGGTCGGGCTGGCGCTTATAGTCTTCGGCCTGGCCGTTGAGGCCGAGCTCTTCCCGCTCAACGCCTGGGCGCCCGACGCCTACCAGGCCGCACCGCACCCGATAACGGCCATGTTCTCGGCATTCGTCGTCAAGGCGGGCCTCTACGCAATGGCCAGGCTGCTTTACCTCATGCAGGCCGTCGAGAGCTGGGGTTCGGTCCTCAAGCTGCTCATAATAATGGCCACCCTCACCGTCTTCGTCGCCGAGTTCGCGGCGCTTAGGCAGAGAAACGTCAAGAGGATGATAGCTTACTCCAGTATAGCCCAGATAGGCCTTATAGCCCTCGCCTTCGCCCTCGGAACCCAGAGCGGTGTCGATGCAGGAGTCTTCCACATGGTGAACCACGCCATAGTCAAGGCCCTCCTGTTCCTTGCCGTCGGGCACGTCGCGGTTACCCTCGGCGGGGCGGAGATGGAGAGGTTCGAGGGCCTTGGAAAGAGGATGCCCCTGACCGCCTTCGCCATAACCGTCGGAGCGGTGGCCGCCGTGGGAATACCGCTGTTCAACATATTCTGGAGCAAGCTCAGAATCCTCCTCGCCGCCATCGGCGCGGACTACGCCTGGGCCGCCGCGGTCGTCCTGACGGCCAGCGTCGTCGAGGCGGTCTATTACTTCAGGCTGATACACACAATGTGGTTCGCCGGAGAGGGCGAGAGGATAAACGAGGGACTTGCCGTCAGCCTCATGCTGCTCTTCCTCGCGGCCCTCGTGATAGTCATAGGCGTTTACCCCGACTACGCCTGGAGCATCGCCCAGAAGGCTGGAAACGACATCTTCAATGTGGCCCAGTACATTAAGAACGTTCCACTGATGGGGGTGGGAGCATGATTAACGAGCTGCTTATCATCCTCCTCGCGCCCCTGATTGCCGGTGTCATCGCGTGGGCGCTTGACATCAGGGGTCTCAGGGAGGGAATCGGCATCATCGGTGCCGCCGTACCTCTGGCCATGCTGGCCAAGCTTTACTCAACCGTCCTCAGCGAGCCGGTCGAATACTCGCTCACCGTCAGCGGGTTCACCCTCCAGTTCCAGCTCAACACCATGAGCTGGTACTTCGCGGCCGTCGCTTCCCTCGTCGGCCTCGCGATGGCCTTCGGAATGGCCATCACCTCCAGGGAGAGCTACGACTGGCTCTTCGCCCTGATGAGCTTCACAGGAGTGCTCGGTGTCTTCCTGAGCCAGGACTTCGTGGGCTTCTTCCTGCTCTGGGAGCTCATGACCTTTGCCAGCTTCATGATGGTGCTCAGGAGGAACAGGCACGAGTCCCTCAAGTACTTCGTGCTCAGCGTCATAGGCGCCTACGCCATGCTCATAGCCATTGGAATGCTCTACGCCAAGACCGGTGCCCTTGACTTTGCGTCCATCAGGCAGGCGCTCTACATGGACGCGGCCATGGGCACCATAACGACCAGGGAGATGGCTGTGATATTCGGCCTCTTCCTGACCGCCTTCGGCGTCAAGGCCGGTGCCTTTCCGCTCCACGTCTGGGCGCCGGGAGCCTACAGCGAGACCGACCAGAGCTACACCGCCTTCTTCAGCGGCGCCCTCAGCAAGGCGGGAGCCTACGGTTTCCTCCTGCTCTACATCCTCATGGGCTACAAGCTCTACGCCGCCTTCGGAACCTTCCACAACCACCTGGTCTTCGCGTACATAATCGCCTGGATAGGCGCCCTCACCGTCGTGGTAGCCAGCTTCCTGGCCGTGCTTCAGGAGGACATCAGGAAGCTCTTCGCCTACTCCTCCGTTGGCCAGGTCGGCTACATACTGCTCGCTTTCGGCCTCGGAAGCACCCTGGGATTCGCGGGAGGCCTCTTCCACGTGCTCAGCCACGCGGTCTTCAAGGGCCTCTTCTGGCTCGTCACGGCTGCGGTAATCCTCCAGACCGGCAAGACCCAGTTCAAGGACATGGGAGGCCTTGCTGAGAAGATGCCGTTCACCTTCGCGATGGGCCTCATAGCGGTGCTGAGCCTTTCGGGAATCCCGCCGCTGGCGGGCTTCGCCAGCAAGTGGCTCATCTACGAGGCGGCCATCAGCGCCCACATGCCCCTCGTCGCAGGTGCAATATTCCTCGGAAGCGGCCTGGCCTTTGCCTACGTTGTTAGGTTCCTCTACTCCGTCTGGTTCGGTCAGAGGCCGAGCGACCTTGAGGACGTCAAGGAGGCCCCGCTTCCGCTCCTGATAGCCATGGCCATACTGGCCATCCCGAACCTGCTCTTCGGTGTGGCTCCGGGCCTGGTCACGGAGTACATAAACAAGATGCTCGGTGGAGAGGTCGTCGGCGGCGACTACTACAAGCTTGTTACCCCGACCGGAACCTACAACGCCCTGCTCGTGACGATAGTCCTCATGATAGGCCTCGCCATAGCCGGGCTGATATACCTCTACGGCGCAAAGGTGAGGAAGATAAGCGTGACCAACACCTACCAGTCCGGTAACCCGGTCACTGAGGAGTTCAACCTGAGCATCAGGAAGAACTTCTACAGGCCACTCGCCGAGGCCCTCGACTTCTGGCTCAAGAGGAGCTTCGACAGGTTCTACGAGAGGTTAGCGGGCATGGCGGAGGACTTCGCGGACTCTCTCAGGCAGGCGTTCTACAACGGAAACGTCCAGAGCTACTCATGGTATCTGGTGATAGTGCTCCTTATACTCGCGCTGTGGGGGGTGCTGTGAATGATAGACTGGAAACTCGTGCTTGAAGTCATAGGAATGCTGATATACGCCACCTTCATGGGCTTCATCTTCATGGGCATTGAGAGAAAGGCAATGGCCAGGATACAGAGGCGCGTCGGACCTCCGATATACCAGCCGATCATAGACACCCTCAAGCTCCTCGGCAAAAAGGAGAGCGTTACCCACGGCTTCATCTACGACTTCGGACCGATATTCGCGCTTGGGGCCAGCATAGCTGCGCTCCTCTTCATCCCCCTCGCCAACTTCCAGCTCTTCAGCGCCAACGCAGACCTCATCGTTGTCGCCTACCTCCTTGAGGTACCGATGCTCGGTATAATGCTCGGTGCGATGAGCTCGGGCAACCCGTACTCGGCGGTCGGTGTCCAGCGTGGTCTGCTCACCATGGTGGCCATGCAGCTGCCCTACGGCCTGGCGCTGATAGCCATCATCCAGCACTGGGGAACCTTCAAGCTCAGCGAGATAGTGGCCCTCCAGCAGACCCAGGGATGGAGCGTGCTGGTTCCCGCGCTGCTCCTCGCCCTGATAGTCTTTGACATAGTCTTCCAGGCGATGCTCGGACTGGAGCCGTTCGACATCATCACTGCCCCGGCGGAAATCTCCATGGGTCCGATGGTCGAGTACGGCGGCAAGCACGCGGCCATACTCTTCACCCAGCACGCGGTTCAGCTCTTCGCAGAGACGGCGTTCTTTGCCGTGCTTTTCCTCGGCGGAGCTAGCAACCTGCTTGAGCTGCTGGTCAAGCAGATAGCGGTGCTCTTCATAGCGATATTCGTGGCCAGCATCTACCCGAGGTTCACCATAGACCAGGCGGCCAAGTTCTTCTGGAAGTGGCCGACCATACTGGGAATAATAGCCGTGCTCCTGACGGTGTGAGGTGATGTGGATGAGCGAGAGGAAGAATGACGAGTTCATAAACTACGAGCTCCAGGAGTTCAAGCTCTTCGAGCCCCTGTTCAAGTGGGCCAGGAAGAAGAGCCTCTGGATAGTGGCCTTCTGTACCGGATGCGGCGGTATCGAGATGCCGCCGCTGGCCACCGCCAGGTACGATTTCGAGCGCTTCGGAATAATGCCCAACCCTGCACCGAGGATGGGTGACCTGTTCCTCATCACGGGCTACGTCACCCCGAAGACCCTCAAGAGGATAATCATAACCTACGAGATGATGCAGGATCCCAAGTACGTCATGATACACGGCTCATGCCCGATAAACGGCGGAGTCTACTGGGACTCCTACAACGTGGTCAAGCAGTTCGACAAGTACCTTCCGGTTGACGTTGCCATAGCCGGCTGCATGCCGAGGGCGGAGGCAGTCATGGACGGAATAATGGAGATAATGCGCAAGATAGAGGACGGAACCGCCGACGGCTGGAAGAGGTACAGGGAGAACTACGAGTACTACCGGAAGAATCAGGACGAACTGTTCGGTGAAGGATGGCGCGAGAAGGACGCCAGGAGGTGGCTGGCATGGATATGAACGAGAAGCCCAAAGTAGAGGAGAAGGTTGAGGAGCAGAAGCCCCAGGAGGTTCCGGAAGTGGAGGCACCAAAACTCCCTGACACTAAGGAGGGGAAGCTGGTCGCAGAGGTGCTTGAGAAGGCCCCCTATGCCGAGGGCAACGTCAGACGCGAGAGGCGCGTTGAGTTCAAAGTCCCGGCGGACAGGATAAAGGAGTTCCTTGAGCTCGCGAGTGAGAAGTTCGAGATGCTCATCCAGATAAGCGTCGTCGACTGGCTCAAGGAGGGCGAGTTCGAGCTCGTCTACCAGCTCTGGAGCGTCAGTGAGAGCGTCCACGCATTCGTGAGGACGAGGATACCCAGGGAGAACGCAAAGATGCCGACCGTCATGGACATCTGGCCGGTCGCCGAGACCTACGAGAGGGAGGCCCACGAGTTCTTCGGCATTATATTCGAGGGCAACCCGAGGCTCGGTCCGTTCATCCTCGAGCCGAGGGAGTACGAGAAGCATCCGCTCAGGAAGGACTTCAACATGATAGGCTACGTCAAGACGATCTACGGCGAGGATTTCGACAGATACGACGAGAGCAAGACCAACTACGTGATATGAGGTGAGGATAATGGCAAATTTGGAAGTCCCGAAGGAGCTTAAGAAAGAGGCAAAGGCACACGATATGTATCTTCACCCAATTGACAAGGATACCTACGAGCTGTTCTTCGGTCCGCAGCACATGGCGACCGAGAACTTCAGCATAATCCTCAAGATGGACGGCAACAGGGTGGAGAAGGCCATCGTCAACCCGGGTTTCCTCCACAGGGGATTCGAGAAGCTCGCAGAGCAGAGGCCCTACTTCACCAACATCGCCCTGCTCCTTCGTATTTGTGTTCCAGAGAGCGATGTGCCGGAGAACATCTACTCCATGGCCGTTGATGAGATAGTCGGCTGGGAGGTTCCCGAGAGGGCCCAGTGGATAAGGACGGTAGTCCTCGAGATGGCCAGGATGAGTGCGTGGATGTTCTGGATAATGGGCTTTGGAAACGAGATAGGCCTCTACACCGCCGGCCAGTGGGCAGCTGCCTACCGTGAGAGGTTCATGCGCCTCTTCGAGGAGCTCACGGGAGGCAGGGTCTACCACATCTACACCGTGCCTGGAGGAGTCAGAAGGGACATACCCGGCGACAAGTGGCTCCGCCAGCTCAGGGACACCGTCGAGTACATCAAAGGCAAGATGAAGGACTTCGATGAGATACTCTTCGACAACTACATCACCTTTGAGAGGACTGAGGGAGTAGGAGTTATGGACAAGAGGTTCGCGCTGAAGCACGCCGTCACCGGTCCGAACCTCAGGGCCGTCGGCGTTCCCTACGACGTCAGAAAGGACGACCCGTATCTGCTCTACCCGGAGCTCGAGTTCGAGGTCCCGGTGCTCAAGGAGGGCGACAGCCTGGCCAGGGTCCTCGTGAGGAGGTACGAGATGGAGCAGGACCTCTACATCCTTGAACAGCTCCTCGACATGGGACCGCCGAGCGGACCGTACATGGTGAAGGACGCCAGGCTCAAGGCCCTGCCGAGGTTCAAGCCGCCGAAGGGAGACGCCTACGCGCACGTGGAGAGCACTAAAGGTGACTTCGGAGCCTACGTCGTCAGTGACGGAACCCACAAACCCTACAGGGTTCACATACGCGGTCCAAGTCAGAGCCACGGTGTCACGGTGCTTGAGGAACTGCTCAAGGGAGCCCGCCTTGCGGACGTTCCGGTCATCCTGAAGACCCTTGACAACTGCCCGCCGGACATAGACAGGTGATGAAAATGGAGAGCGTTGAGAAGCCAAAGGTTAGGGTCGTCGGCGAGGAGAAGGTCAAGCTCAAGAAATCATTCGTCAAGCCGTGGATGGGCATCAAGTACCTCTTCAAAAAGCCGGTTACCATCAAGATACCCTTCGAGCAGATAGAGCCGGCACCAAAGTACAGGGGATTCCACACGCTGAACTGGAAGACCTGCGTCGGCTGTAACTTCTGCGGCCAGATATGTCCAGCCAGGGCTATAGAGATGACATGGATGGAAGTGGATGGCAAGATGGAGAAGAGGCCGCACCCGAAGGTGGACTACGGCAGGTGCACCTTCTGCCAGTTCTGTGTCGACGTCTGCCCGACCGGTGCCCTTGACTTCACCGAGAACTACTACCTCACCACCGGCGGCCTGGAGGAGGACCTGGAGCTCTACGACTGGGTGCCCATAGACCCGAAGAAGGTCAAGGAGCTCAACGAGAAGTTCAGGGACTACCGCTTCCCGGTGGTCAAGATCGAGAAGCTGGAGGACGGTACACACATCTACCACCTCCGCGACGGCGACAAGATAGAGTTCAAGATACTCGGCTACGGTCTGAGGCCGCCCAAGAAGCCGACGCCGGCCAAGGCCCCTGAGAAGAAAGAGGCTGCCAAACCGGCCGAAAAGAAGGAAGCTAAGCCTACCGAGAAGGCTGCGGAGAAGAAGGGAACCGAGTGAGCGTTTTTTGTTATTCTCTCCTTTTCTATTCTCCCGGATCGCCGTACCGGTATCAGCCTCCCAGCGTAACCCTTTAAAGTTATAATCGCACACAACTATCGGGGGGAGGCAATGTGGCTGTGAGTCTGAAAAATGAAAAGAACTACGGGTTGATAGGTTCGGTTCTTGTGCTCGCCGGGGGATTCCTCGGGATAATCCCGTACATCGGGACGTTCATGGGGGCCATCTCCCTCGTCGGGCAGGTGCTTATTCTGCTCGCCCTCAAAGGGATAGGTGACAAGCTGGGAGACGACAGGCCCTTTAGGTACTACCTTTACTCAGTCATCGCTGGAATAGCCGGACTGATACTGGCCGCGGTTCTCGTTATAATCGGTGCCCTGTCCATACCATCGTTCGTTGAGAATGGGGACTCCGTATCCCTGGTTGGCATCAGCCTTCTCGGCACGGGATTGCTGGTGCTCCTGGCCGCGGCAATAGTCGGCATATACTTCACCATCAGGGCCTGGCGCGCTACGTACGAACTCACCGGCGTCGAGGAGTTCGATAAGACCGCCACGTGGCTCATGTGGGGTGCGATACTGGCGATAGTCGTCATTGGCCTCGTCCTGCTCCTCGTCGCGGCGGTGTACCAGATACTGGCCTTCGCCAACCTTCCGGAGGAGCTGGAGCGTTCAAACGAATCCGGAACACTGGTTATTTCCTGATGCATTAATTTTTTTAAGAGTTGATGTTGATTTCATATATGGTGGTACAATGATAGTAAGGGTTGAACGTGAAAGGGAGATGGGAATGTGGGGGCTCCTCCTGGCCCTAGTCAGCGGCTTCATCCCGTACATTGGAGCGATACTCTCCATAGTGGGCTTCATCCTCGTTCTCATGGCCCTCCACTGCATAGGGGATAAGTTCAACGACGGCAGACCCTTCAGGAACTATCTCATCGGTGCGGTCTTCAACGTCGTGGGCCTGATAGTTCTCGTGATCTTCGTCCTCGGCGCCGTTGGCTTAACATCGCTCCACGAAAGCTCAACCTTCCACGGGGAGGGCGTTCAGATGGTCACCCCCGGAGAAAACGCAGAGTTCATAGAAAACGGGGATGAGGCCTCACTCGGGCTTATCCTGCTGGGGGCCTTTACGATGCTGGTCTTCATCGCCCTTGGAGCCTACTTCAAGAGCCGCGCCTGGGCGGTGATGTACGAGATAACTGGGGTTAAGGAGTTCAATGACGCCTCGACTTGGATGAAGTGGGGTGCTGTAACTTTAATCGTCATCGTGGGCGCAATACTCCTCCTTATCGGCAGGATAATGGCCATCTTGGCCTTCAGTAAGATGCCGAAGGAGATTGAAACGGGACAGGCAGAGGGCCCAGTTCTGGTCGCCTACTGATTTTCTCTTCCTTTTCAGACAATAAAAAGAGAATCAGAGGAGCCTGTCGAGCACTATCGCTGTGAGCGCTCCGACCGCCATTCCCGACTCCAGGATGCTGGCGACTATCTTCGGGAAGGCCGCCAGGAACTCCGCCGGGAGTTGGGGTGCTCCGAGGCCGGCTATCAGTGCGGCGGCCAGTATCAGCGTGTTCCTGTCGTTGAACTCGACCCTCTCCTTTATCAGCCTCAAACCTGTGACGCTTATCATTCCGTACAGTGCCAGGGTCAGGCCGCCAAGAACCGGGGCTGGCATTGAGGCGAGAACCCCTCCGAACTTCGGAACCAGGGAGAGGAGGATCAGAATAACCGCCCCTATCTGCACCACGTACCTGCTCCCTACCTTCGTGAGGGCCACCACGCCTATATTCTCCGAGTAGCTCGTCGTTCCACACGCGCCGAGGAGGCCGGCTATCGAGCAGGCTAGGCCTTCGCTGCCGATTCCCCTTGCTATGTGCTTGCCCGTTACCTCCGAGCCCGTGACGGCCGCTATCGCGTGGTAGTCCCCGACGCTCTCTATGATGCTCACCATGAAGGCGAAGAGGAGCAGGACTATCGCCGTGGTGTCGAATATCGGCTCGCCCCACGGGAAGGGCCTTGGGACGCTCACGATGGGCAGGCTCTTTACCAGTCCAAAGTCCGTGAGGCCGAGGGGAACGCTCACAAGGTAGCCAACTGCAGCACCGACAACGACAGGCATCGCCTTCAGGCTTCCCTTCGCCCTCAGGGCGACCATAACGGTCGTGAGGAAAGTTATGACCGCGACCAGGGTTGCCCTGGCGATGGTTCCCCCGGATGGGTCTGCGTAGAAGTTGAAGAAGTTCTTAACCGCGACGTCGGCCAGGCTGAAGCCTATCAGCGTTATCGTGACGCCCGTGACCAGCGGGGTGAAGAGCTTCCTGACCTTTCCGATTATCCCGAGCCATCCGATGGCGGCCTCTATCAAACCCCCAACGATTAGCGCACCCTGAACCGCAGCCATTCCGAGGCTCGAGCCAATCGCTATGAGGCCTGGAATAAAGGCGAAGCTTGAGCCCTGCACTATCGGGTAGCGGGAGCCTATCGTCGTCTGGAGCAGCGTTGCGATGCCCATCGCCAGCAGAACAGCCTGTATCATGAGGGCAATCTCAGAGCCGCTCAGACCAACGGCGCCCCCAACGACCAGGGGCACGGTGACGGTGGCACCGAACATCGCGAGAACATGCTGAAGGCCAAAAACCAAAGCCTTTGAAGGTTCAACCTTATCCTCGATTCCAACCTTCAGTACCGGTCCTTTCATGGTTTCCAGGGTTTCCATTGAAGCCCGCTCAAGCTGTGTAGGAGTTTGTTTAAAAAGTTTTCGGAGAAGGAAAAAATAAACATACTTATGTCAATCACCAGCCCTGAACCTTCGTCAGAACCTCATCCGGAACCTTACCATCCTCCACGTCGGCTATCGCCCGCTCCAGCCTGTCGAGGCCCTCCTCGAGGAGTTCCTCCTCTATCGTGAGGGGCGGCTGAATCCTCAGCACGTTGCCCTGCAGGAACGCCAGCACGAGTCCGAGCTCGTAGGCGCGCCAGACGACCTTCCTGGCCTCCTCGTAGGCCCTCTCCTTAGTCTCCCTGTCCTTGACGAGGTCAACGCCGAGCATCAGGCCGAGGCCGCGAACGTCGCCGATGAGCTCGTGCTCATCCTTCATCTTCTCCAGCCACTTTTTCGTATATTCTCCGAGCTTCTCCGCCCTCTTGAGCAAGTCCTTCTCCTCTATCTCCTCAATAACCGCCAGGGCCGCCCTGCTCGTCACGGGGTTGCCGCTGAGGGTAAAGGCGTGTCCAAGCGGCGGAAGGGAGTCCATAACCTCGGAGCGCCCTATTATCGCGCTTATGGGCAGTCCACCGCCGAGAGGCTTCGCGAGCGTTATTACGTCCGGTTCAACACCGAAGTGCTCTATCGCGAACCATTTGCCCGTCCTCCCCATGCCGCTCTGAACCTCGTCCACAGCCAGGAGGATGCCGTGTTCATCGAGGATTTTCTTCACCTTTTTAAAGTAGCCATCCGGTGGAACGACCATCCCCGCATCGCCCTGTATTGGCTCGGCGAAGAGGGCGGCGGTTCCCTCCGCGTAAACCTCCCCTTCAAACTTTTCCTTGAGGTAGGAGACGCACTCCATTCTGCAGGTCTTTGGCTCCTTCCCGAAGGGACAGCGGTAACAGTTGGGATAGGGGATGTAGTGAACGTCGCTCAGCTCCCCCACTACCGAGCGAACCTCAAAGTCGAGTCCGGTTATGCTCATCGCGCCGTAGGTTGCCCCGTAATAGCTCCTGAGGTAGCTGAGTATCGTTCTCCTCCGCGTGTAGGCCCTCGCGAGTTTTATTGCCCCATCGTTGGCGTCGCTCCCGCTCGTACCAAGGCTGACCTTCGGACTATCAATCGGTGCTATCTCGGCGAGCTTCTCGGCCAGGAGGAGCGGCTCAACCGGGAAGCCGTAGATGAAGGTGAAGTGTATCAACCTCTCCGCCTGTTCCCTTATCGCGTTTACAACCCTGGGATTGTTGTGGCCGACGTTCTGAACGGCGGCATCGCTCAGGAAGTCTATGTACTCCCTGCCCTCAATGTCCCAGACGCGGGCGTTTTCAGCACGAACGCCGACTATGGGTGCATAGGTGACGCGCGCTGACCTCGGAAAAACCCTTGAATAGCGCTCCAGAACTTCCTCCTTGTTTCCGGGATAACCCATGTTCCCACCGTATGCTATACGCGCTTGGAATTAATAGCAATTTCGCCCGAATTTTGCTAATTTCGCAGAAAAGATTAAAAGAATAGCGAAATATTGACAAGAATTGAGGTGAGAAAATGCGGACTAGTGAGCATCTTGACGAACTGGACAGGATGATACTCCACATCCTCCAGGAGGACGGGCGGGCCAGCTACTCCGAGATAGCGAGACGCCTCAAGGTGCCGGAATCGACGGTCAGGCTCAGGGTAAAGAAGCTCGTCGAGAGGGGTGTTATAAGAAAGTTCTCCGCGCTCATAAATCCCTTCAAGGCGGGCTACTCGATAGTGGCTTTCATAGCGGTCGACGTTGAGCCGAGCAGGGTCAAGAAGGCCGCGGAGGAGCTGAGCAAACTGCCGGAAGTGGATGTTCTCGGAATCGCCACCGGAGCGCACGACATACTCATGCAGGTGACCGTCAAGGACCTTCAGGAGCTCGAGAGCTTCCTCATAGAAAAGCTGGGAAAAATAGAGGGGTTGAGGAGCACGGAAACGTCAATCCTGACGAGCGTCAGGAAATGGGGCTACGCGAGGGTGTTCTAAGTCACCCTCTCCAGGCCATCCTTTTTGACAATGTAGGTGTCCTCGTGCTTTACCGCTCCCTCCGGAATCATGAGCGGCGGGTGGATCACCGTTAGAACCATGTTTTCCTGGACTTTGGTGGCCCTCTGCGGGACGATGATAGTGGTTATAGGAGGCTCCTCAATTAACAGGCCGACGCCGTGAGTGTAGCCGGCTATGTAAGCTTCCCCAAAGCCCCTCTCCCTGAAGAAGTTCGCGAGTTTCTTCTCGATGGTGTTCAATGCAACGCCAACCCTCGTCTCCTCAAGTGCAATCCTGTACGCCTCCTCCTTAACCTCGATGGCTTCCCTGACCCTTTCGCCCGGCTCTCCTACAACGAAAGTCCTAGCCATGTTCGCGTAGTAGTGGTTCCAGTCGGCTCCTATAACGACGGTAACAATGCCATTTTCGGGGACCCTGAGGTCGCGGAAGGGCTCGGCGTGAGCCCTCGGCGTCGTTGAAACGTAAACCTTCGGGTCTTCACTGCCACTGAGCATGAGCTCCCTAACTACCTCCGCCGCTATCTCCAGCTCGCTGAGGCCCGGTTTTATGACCTCCTCGGCGACCTTCATGCCCCGCCCTGCGATTTTTCCAGCTTTCCTGATGTTGTCTAGCTCCCAGTCTTCCTTTATCATCCTCAGCCCCATCGTGAGGTCGAGGATGTCCACTATCTCGATGGTCGGGTTGAGGCGCTCGAATATCTTGAGGAATATGAGGTAAGCGTCGCGCTCTACCCCGAACTCAAGGCCGACCCGTTCCATGCCGTTCCTGTGGATCCAGCTCACGACGCCAGCCATCAGGTCCTCTACCTTCTGGAACTCCACGACGTTCTCGATCCAGCTCTTCTCCCTGAAAAGCTCGGCTTCACCTTTAACAACGTAAACCACTGGCTCTCCCTCGGCCGGAATGAGGAGACTCGGCCGGAGCCACTTGGTTCCGGTGAAGTATATGAAGCTGGAAAGGGTTCTTATCACTGCCCCGTCTATCTCGTTCTTCCTAAGGAGTTCCTGAAAGCGCTCCACACGTCTTTTGAAAATTTCGGGATTCCCACGCATTTACATCACCTTGATAACGAGGAATGCCATGTCAAGGCTTCCCCCGTTGGAAACCGCATGTGGCACTTCCTTCGGGAGATATACGGCGGTTCCCTTCTTAACCTCTGCCCTTTCGTCGCCGACCTCCACGATGCCCCTGCCCTTGAGGACGTAGAGGAAAGCATCAACCGGCGTTGTGTGTCTCTTCAGACTCTCTCCCGGTTTCAGGGTTATGTAAAATATCTGGGCACTTTTCTCATCCATCAGCTTTCTCACATCCACTCCGTGTGGGTTGTCCACCCGCGGGGCGTCCTCAACTCTAACAACGATCATCTCAATCCCTCCAGTCGAGCAGTCTCTTCTCGCCCTCGATCTTCTTATATGGCTCGATGTCCATGGTAATCTCCAGCGTTCCCAGGTAGTTCCCGTTTTTGTCAAAGAGGGGCACGTATTTGATGTAAACGTACTTCGGACCGAGCCTGAGCCAGAAGGTTGCCTCCTTCTTCCTGCCTTCCTTGAAGGCCTTGAGGATTTTGTTTACTATGTGAACGCTCTTGGGCGGGTGGCAGAGCTGGACGGGCCTCCCGAGCACAGAGGGGGTTCTGGCGAATATCCTTTCGCCGGGCGAGAAGAACCTCACCCTGTCGTTACCGTCGATGAAGGTCACATCAACCGGCAGGGCCTCGAAGATAGCTTTGAGCTCTTCGAGACTGACGTAGCCCGTTCCAAGGTCTATGTCGCCCTCGCGTTTGAGCTGGGACTTATCAAACTCCAGGGGCTGGCCCTTTAAGGCCTGCTGTACCTCTTTGGGGAGGCCGAGGAGCTGCTCAACGCTCAGCTCCGGGTTAATTTCCCACGGATGAAGCGGCTTAACGTCCTTCCCAGGATCCCATTCCGGCGGGTTCACCTTGTAGTAGCCGAACTCGTCCTCCTGCTGGCGGATAGCTTTCCATTCTCCGTCAGTGAGAAGGGCCTTCAGCGTAGGATAGTAGATGTTGTTCTCCCTGAATACCATGTCGCTGAGGGCGAAGGCCGCTTCACCGGCTTTGGTCTTGAACTTCTCAACGAACTCCTCCCAGGGCATCTCATCACGCTTTGATAGGAGAACAGCGAGATGTTTTATCATAAACCTAATTTCGTCGTGCTTAGTCCAGAGAACCGTGGCTATTGCAGTGAGGCCTCTCCTCTCGATGTAGGGGAAGGTGAGCATCTCCTCCCGATTGTAGTGGGTGAAGCCAACCCTCTTGAGGTTGCCAACGAGCTCCTCCAGAACGCCGAGTATTTCCTCCCTCATGCGCTCGTCCTTGGTCGTTGCTAGGGTTCTCGCGTAGAGGTTGAGCATCTCGGAGTCCTTCATTATCTCCTTGTTTTCGAGGTAGAGCGTCTTGAGCGGGTGTCCGTCAGGCAGGTCTTTCTCCTCAAGTTCCTCCGTTCCGGCAACCGCTTCCCTGAACAGCTCGACGTGCAGGTCACACATCTTCGCTATATCCTTGGCCGAAATCCCTTCCTTCACGAGCTCCTGCTCTATGATTGGAATCTCAAGGGGCGAAATGCCGCTCAAAACTTGGCGGAATTCTTCCTTGAGCTTATTAACGTCCTCTCCCTCATGAATTCTGAGAAGGAGTTTCTTCAGCTGCTCCTTCTTGTATTCGCGATTGTTCAGCAACTCAGTCATCTTTATCACCTTCATGACAAGTGTCATACTAAGTACTTTTAAGCGTTTCTGGGCAGATTTGCCCAACAATCTTTATATGTCGCATGTCATAGAGAGGAACGGTGATGAAAAATGATGCTTGACGTTCGTGGATTACAGCCTCCCCAGCCGGCGGTTATGATAATCCAATCCCTCGGAAAGCTCCAGGTGGGAGAAACCCTTGAGGTCATCGGGGACAAGCCCTTCGTTGACATGCTGGGAAAACTTGAGGAAGCCGGCTACAGGGTTGAGCTGAAGGAAGTTGGCGGGGCATTCGTGCTCAGGATAACCAAGACCGAGAACTCGAAGGAGCTTACGATGGAAGTTAAAGAGTGCGACGATAAGCTGGACGAAATAACCGAGGAAACTAACGTGGCCAAGCTCCTCAAAGCTTACCCGGAATCCCTCAAAATACTGGTGAAGTACGGCTTCTCGCCCCTTGAGAATCCCGAGATGAGGAAGACACTCGCGAGGACGATAACCCTGAGGCAGGCAAAGAAGCTCATCGGAATGAGCGACGAGAAGTTCAGGGAAATGATGGAGGAACTGAAAAGACTGGAAAAGAAAAACTGAAGGTCAATCCAGCTCCTCCGCGAGGGGAGAGCCCTCCTCCACCCTGACTCCTTTGCCGAGCATGTCCCTGAGATCGGCCTCCGGGTCACCAGTGAGCCTGAGGTCAAACTGTCTCCTGAGGATTTCGAAGACCCCCGGAGTCAGGAACTCTGGAGCTTTAGGTCCGATGTAGATGCCCTTGATTCCGAGGTAGAGGAGCGAGTAGAGTATCGCTATGGCCTTCTGCTCCATCCAGCTCAGGACAATGCTCACCGGCAGGGAGTTCACGTCGGTTCCGAGCTCGTTGGCAAGTGCTATTGCAATCTCGATTATCGAGTAGACGTTGTTGCACTGGCCGAAGTCGAGGAAGCGCGGGATTCCCTCGATGGTGCCGTAGTTTCTCGCGTTGTAGCGGAACTTGCCGCAGGCCGCCGAGAGTATCAGAGCATCGTTGGGGATCAGCTCGGTGAGCCTCTCGTAGTAGCCCATGCCCTTGTGCGGGGTGTCACAGCCGCCCACGACGAAGATGTGCCTTATCTTGCCCTCCTGGATTAGCTCTATCAGTTTGTCCTTCATGGCCAGGACGTTGGTGTGGTGGAAGCCTGTGAGGAGCTTTCCGCCGTCGTAAGCCTGCATCTTCGGCGTCTCAAGGGCGCGCTTTATGAGCGGCTCGAAGTTGTAGTCCTCGATGTGAGGAACCCCCTCAAGGCCCGCTATTCCGACGGTGAAGATTCTATCAGCGTAAGCTTTCGTCGGCTGCTGGACACAGTTGCTTGTGCCCAGAATCACTCCCGGAAACTCCGCGAATTCCTTCTTCTGGTAGAGCCACGAGCCTCCCCAGTTGCCGTAAAGCGCTTTAAACTTCCTCAGCTCTGGGTATGCATGTGCTGGAAACATCTCAGCGTGGGTGTAGACCTTGAGCTCTTCCTCAAGGCCCATCTCTTCAATCTGCCTGAGGAGTTCGTACAGAGCTTTGTAGCTGTGGCCGGTAACGAGTATGCCGTGCCCATCAGCCGTTCCGGTCGGAACTTCAACCGGCTCAGGCCTTCCAAAGGTTTCAACGTAAGCTTTGTCGAGGAGCTTCATGGCCCCAAGGTGAACCCTTCCGTTCTCAAGGATAAGTTCAAGGAAGCGGTTTTTGTCGAAGTTCACGTTGGTTAGGGTCGAGTAGAGGGCCTCCGCCAGGAAGTGGCCTATCTTTGGGTCGTCGTAGCCGACCTCAAGGGCGTGGTGGTAGTAGGCCGCGGTTCCCTTTATACCATACAGCAGGGCCTCCTGAAGGGAGTTGAGGTCCGGGTCTTTACCGCAGACTCCCCTTATCGTACATCCTCCGGCGAGGCTCATCGAGCACTGGTTGCAGAGCATGTCTAACTTCTCAGGTACCTTTATCATCTTCAATCCCTCCTTTTATGACATGTGTCATATCCTTCGATTATAGATGAAGTGACCTTCATAAAAATCTTGCGGTTTCTTAACCTAAAGCGGCTATATGACTTATGTCATATAAACCTGTGTTGGGACTTGACAGAAACCCTTAAATATTCCGCCCGTCATAAAACCCACCATGAAGACTAATGCGTTTGAAGTGGCCTCGCGCTACGTGTACCCGTCACTCAGGCGGAGGCTCGTTGAGATACTCTATGAAAACGGCCTGAAGCAGACGAAGATAGCTGAGCTCCTCCACATAACCCAGTCGGCGGTCTCCCGCTATCTTCGGATGGACAGAGGCGCGTTGATGGATGTCTCCCAGTTTCCAGACATCGATAACGAGCTTCGTTCATTTGCCGACGAGATCATTAAGAAAAAACCGAGTGAGTATGAGATACACAGGAGGCTCGTGGAAATCTCCGTCGAGATGCTTGGAAAGGGCTACGTCTGCCAGTTCCACTCAAAAATCGACCCCGAAGTGAATCCCGCGGAATGCAACGTATGCCTTGAACTTTTCGGCTGAGCTAAGGCTTCTCGGCTCGGCTAAAGGAAGGTTAATATGTTTCGATGGAGATTTTAATGTTGGTGATTCTTATGAGAAGGGCACTTGTAACCCTCACCCCACCGGAGAGCAAGAGGCTTATCGCAAAGGCCGTCGTCGCTCTCGATGAGGTTCAGCATGCCCTCAAGCACGGGTTTGTTTACATTGCCACCGGCACAACCGCGGCCTATATAGCCGAGGAGATCTTAGGAAAGGAAATAGACAAGGAAAAATGGACCGTTGGTGTTATCAGTAAGGGAAGAACCTGCGTTACTCCAAAGGCCACCTGGCCCAAGCACCTCGTCCTCTACAAGGGGGAACCGTTTGACGACCCCCTCGAAGCGCTCAAGCAGATGGGTCCGAAGGACGTCTTCATCAAAGGGGCCAACGCGATCGACATTAACTGGAACGTCGCCGTTTTTGCCGCCGCTCCAGACGGCGGGACGATAGGAAAAACCTTCGGCTGGACGATAACGAAGGGTGTCTTCACGATAACGCCCGTGAGCCTCGAGAAGTTCGTGCCAACACCTGTCGAGGAAAGCGCCAAGCTCACCGGCATCTACTCCTTCGACTGGGGAACCGGGCTTTATTCAGCCCTCGTGCCGATACCCCACTCCCACCCCGTTACCGAGGTTGAAGCCTACAGGATACTCGCCGGAGTTGAGGCAATACCGATAGCCGCAGGCGGAGCTGGTGGGGCGGAGGGAAGCGTCACCCTCGTCCTTGAAGGGGACGATGAGGCAATGGAGAAGGCGAAGGAGTTAACAAAGGCCATCAAGGGCGAGCCCTACCTCAAGCCGTACACCGAGGACTGCTCGGTCTGTCCATTCGCGAAGATATGCGGCCTTGGAAGCGGGGCGTTCTGAGGGGATGCCCATGAAGAGGCTTTTGGTTTTTCTTCTTTTGGCTCTCCTCATCACTCCCCTTGTTCTTGCGGACGAGTACGAAGAGGAAAACGAGTACGAGGCTGGCTATACTTCCCTTGCGGTGGCGGGAGTGGCAATGATAGCGGTGGGAGTTGCCTACTACGCCCTTACCAAGCGGAAGCTCATCATAACCCACCAGAGGTCGAGCAGTTGGGGCTTCGAGATAAAGATGGAGCATCCGTATATGACAGTGATCGGCCCGGTATCGCCGATGACCGTCCACCATTTCTTCACGATAACGGGAACCCTGCTGGTCTTTGTTCACTTCTTCTCGTGCGGCAACTACACCGGCCTGGCGGGTACAACGGGACTGGCAATGGCGGCCGTTCTCGTTCTCCTGAACGTGATGGGTTTCATAGGGAGGAGCATAAACCACAGCATAATCGCGGCGGCAAAGGCCAACGACATGGAAAGGGCGAGGAAGTACGTGAACAGGTACGAAAAATGGAAGAAGCTGCACATCCTGCTGGCGATTATATTCGCGGTACTCCTGGCGGCACATCTGAACGCCATCGATTGAAGCTTTTTTCAAGAATTTCTTTTTAAACCTGCTTCTTTCTCTCTTCTAACGGAGGTGAGAGGATGGACGAGCTTGAACTGATAAGGAGAAAAAAGATGCTCGAACTCATGAAGAAGGCGGGAATGATAGAGGTCACGCCGAAGAAAAAGGTGGTCATCGAGGTCATAACGTCACCCGGCTGTCCCTACTGCCCGATAGCCTGGGCAATGGCTCAGGAGCTTGAGAGGAAATACGAGGGCGTCATAGCGAGAGAACTCAGCGTAGCCACTCCCGAAGGCCAGAGGAAGGCCATGGAGCACAACATAATGGGAACCCCCACCATACTCATAGACAACAGAGTGGAGTTCATAGGGGTTCCGAACTTTGCGGAATTTGAGAGAAGGGTGAGGGAAAAGCTCGGTTTACAGTGAAGCACCCGTAAGAACCCACACTCCAATGGCTATCAGCAGTATCCCCGCTATGACCGAGAGCTCCCTGCTGTGCCTCACCATGGCCTGGGAGAAGCGCTTGCTCTCGGTAACGCTTCCCATCGCCAGCAGTATGACAACCAGCGGAAGCACGAAGACGAGGTTGTAGAGCGCCAGGAGGAGGAACGCGAGGGCCTGGCCGCCTTTGGAGATTATTATCGCATAGACGAGGTAGCTACCCGCGGAGCACGGGAGAAGGGTTGTGGAGACTATAACTCCGAGCGTAAAAGCCCCGATGGCCGTTGCGTCGCTGCTGAATATCTTCCTCCTGATTTTGCTCTTGTCCCCGACGCGGGACTTCTCCATCAGTCCGGTGGCTATGGTGTAGGCACCGAAAACTATCGCGGCAACTCCGGCGACCCAAAGGGGCAGATAACCGGCGAAGTAGAGCAGGCCGACTCCGAGGAGGTAGTAGGATATGTAAACCGCAGCTATGAAGGCAGCGCCTATGAGGTACAGCCTCTTCTTCGATATCTCCCTGACCGAGAGTGCTATGAGGAGCATGGTGTATATGACGAAGGTGCACGGGTTTATCGAGTCGCTCATGGCCAATGCGAAGAACTTGGGTACAAAGTCCACCATGCCCAGCGCCCACAACGCGAGGGAGCTGACCCCGAAGGATGCCAGAAGGATTATCGCCAGCCCCTTTATCTCACTCCTCATGATAGTCAGTTATCACCACTCTTTTTGTGGCTTTCTAAAACAAAAAGTTGAGAACGAAAGGTCAGCGCCTCCGTTTAAGGAGGACCAGGGGAATGACGGCAAAGGCAACCACTATTCCCGGACCGCATATCCCGTTATCAGATGAACTCGTGGTGGTATTCGTTGGCGTTGCGGTCGTCGTTACTGTCTCATCTGGGTTCCTGTGCTCAACGTAGATAACATGAAGTTTCTGGATGATGGTTTCGTTTTTTATTATGTACGCCTTGCCCCCCATGACCAGGATGAGGCCGTCGTTCTCAATGGCGGCCTCCACTATCTTCGGTGCCGCGGAAACGTTGAATTCACCCTCGACTATCGCCTTGAGTTCCCCTTCATAGGCTATACCTATAGCGGGCACTCCGGATATGCCAGTGTACCGGTACTGCTCCCCGAACAGTGCCTGGTTTTCGGTATTGTCCACCAGTTCATAGTACGTGAAGCTGTCGTTTCCGTAGACCCTCGGTATCTCCTCCTTCATTTTGCGGCAGTGGGGACAGGTCTTTGCACCGTACATATAAAAGTTGAGCTTGTCCGGGTTCACCTGGCCCTCTGCAACGGCGTATGAAACCGTCGAGATTAACAGCATCCCAATGATAATCAAAACCAGCTTTCTCATTTTCTCACCCGAACCTTATTCCTGTGGGAAGTTATAAACCTTGGCCGCGGAAAGCTTAAATCCTTCGGGTTGCAGAATTCTTGGGGATGATCATGCAGGAGTGGTACCGCTCCAGGGCACTGTACGAGGCGGTTCTTAAACTCGTGGAATCCGGCAGGGTTAATGAGGCTCTCGACATGGCTGAGGGAATACCCGATGGCAACATACGCTCGAAGGCGTTCTCACACATAGCAGTCGAGGTGGCAAAGTCAGGGAGGGATTATAACAAGGCACTGGAAAGGGCGGTTAAGGCAGCCCTTGACATCGACAACCGCGACGAGAGCACAAAGGCTCTGATGAGCCTGGCCTTTGAGTTTCTGAACATGGGCAATCCGGAGGAAGCCCTCAGAATTTCCCGGTACATAACTGACCTCCCGAATAAGTCAAAGGTCGAGGCGGAGGTGGCGCTGGTCCTTGCCAAGAGGGGAAAGGTCGCCGAGGCGATGGAGATAATCAACGGCATCATGGACGACGACGTCAAGACGTGGGCGATGTCCAGACTCGCCAGCCAGCTTTAGCTCAAATTTGTCTATTCATCCAATCGTTCTATTCGATTTTGACATGGGTCCATCCACAAGGCTTTTTTACGCTCTTCTCTTCCCCGTTGGGGGTGAGAGAAAATGGACAGTGGAGCGATAATAGGCTTGATAGGAATGCTGCTCCTGGTGAGCTCGTGGGTTCCTCAGACATGGGAGACCATAAAGACCAGAAAGTGCCCGCTTAACCTGCAGTTCATACTGATCTACGTGACGGCCTCGACGCTGCTCACCATATACTCATACATGATAGGGGACTGGATATTCTTCGCCCTGAACTTCCTCGCGGCGTTCCAGAGTGCCGTCAATCTGGTGGTAAAGTTAAAAGAAAAGTAGCTCAGCGTCTCTCGTAGAACCCCACAAGCTCACCCATCTGAATGATGTGGCCGCTCATGGCCCTTTCCAGTTCTTTTCTGCTTGCCCCAGGGTCGAGTTCCAGAACCGTGTCAAGCGCATAGACCTTGAAGTGGTAATAGTGCACCCCATGCCCCCTCGGCGGACAGGGGCCCCCGTACCCGATTCTCCCGAAGTCGTTCTTTCCCTGAACCATCCTGACGGGAGCGTCCACAACCCCCCGCGGCGGAACTCCCTTTGGTATTTCCCCGAGGGGTGGAATGTTCCACGCTATCCAGTGGGTGAAGGTCCCACCGGGGGCATCGGGGTCGTCCATTATGATGACGAGGCTTTTAGCATTGGGGTCCACGTGCCCGATAAATATTGGCGGGTTCACGTCGTTCCCATCACAGGTGAACTCGACGGGTATGGTGCCCCCATCGTGAAATATGGAACCAACCTCAAGATCCATCCTAACATCCCCTCCGAAATCCTTTGAAGATATGCATCCCCCGCTCAGGGCCAGCAAAACCACCAGGAGCGGCGCTAACCATCTCATGTAAATAATATACCCAACAAAACGTAAAAAGATTTCGGCACAACGCTTTATTAACAGCAACAACATTGTAGTGTTGATGATGGTGTGAGGCCGGCCGGAAATACTGACCGGTTACCAGCGATGAAAGGGCTGCGGACGATGTCCCGTTCCCGCAGGGAATGAAGACAAACGTCGCCGTGAACTATGGATTGATTTTTAAGCTCCTTCCCTATCTTTTCTTGATGCTCTATGAGGGTGCTGTGGGAGAGGGAAATTCCGGCGGATGAAATAGTCGTCTCGCCCCGGCCAGTCTGGAAGTGCCGCTCCTGCCCGATGTACGGCAGAAGACCGAGCTGCCCGCCCCACGTTCCGGACTGGAGGGAAGCGAGGGAGTGGGTGCGGCACTTCAAGAGGGCCCTGATAGTGAAGTTTGAGATAGACATGGAGCGCTTTGAGGAGGAAAAGAGGGAGGCCCTGCTGTACCTCCTGAAAAGGGAGGGAGAGTTCTTCAAAAAGGGGAAGATGTACGCAATGGCGCTATTTCCCGGCTCGTGCAACCTCTGCGACGACTGTCCCTTCGAGAGGGGCAAGCCGTGCAGGATGCCGACCAAGGTCAGGCCGAGCATAGACGCCATTGGCATTGAGATTGGGAAACTCGTGGAAATCAACTTCTCCGAAAGCGTTTTGTACGGGATGGTGCTAATTGAATAACGGTGCGAACGGATGAAGGAGAACATCTCCCCCGCCGGAATGAAGTGGGGAATCTCACTTATCATGACGCTCGTGTATGCCTTCGGAGCCGCGTGGTTCTACTACCTACCGGGGAGGGGAGAGCCAAATCTTGAGGTTGATTTCTGGCAACTGCTGCTCCACTTCCTTGTTCTCAGCTTCCTCTTCTGGGTAGTCCTGGTCCCAGAGAGGAAATCGAGCAAAGCCCCCGACGTGCTCATGTTCACAGTTCTAACGGTTCCCGCCGGAGTATTTGCCGCACTCATCTTCCTCTTTGCGGCAGGGGGCATTGGGGTTCATGAAACCTACGGCGTCGAGTACCCCATAATGGCACTGGTACCGTTCCTGATCGCCCACAAGACGGTTAAGGAGCGAATTTCAGTGGTTCCATTCGTTTTAGCGCTGGTTTATGGGGTCCTAGCGTACATCTGGGGGAATAGATTATGGTGAAGGTTGCGTACATAACCCTGCTCGGTCGCTCGCCGTGGGCGGTCGTTAACACCTACTACAAGCTCCTCACACGGGGAGGAAAGGCGGAGAGGATATACGTATTCACGGAGGAGCGCTACCGTCACAACCTGCCCAAGGTCGTCGAGGCCATCAGGGCGATTTCAGAAGCATATAACCTCCATCCAGCCATAGAAACCGAAGTTGTTCCGGACTACGGCTTCTTCGTTGCCGACAGAAAGTTCAGGGAGCTGTTCACTAAGCTGGAGCGCGAGGGCTACAGGATGGGTCTGGACATAACTTCGGGCAGAAAGGCCCTCGTTGCCGCCGCGATAGTTCAGACAAGGCAGTTCCCTGTGGCATTCATAGTTTACATGGGGCTCCTCGACCTGGACTTCCCGGACAGGCCCTACATGATGATTCCAACCCACATGCAGCCGATAAAGAACTTCCTGGGTGATGAGAGTGAGGGAGACTAGCGAGGTTATAGAGAAGCCGGAGCTCCAGATACTCCTCAACGTCCTGGGAGACATCAGGGTGAGCTATCCGCTCTACGGGCTGCCCCTGCTGAGGGCAAAGCCGGTGGAAACCGGCTACCGCGTTGAGCTCACGGTGAACAGGCGGGAGTTCAACGAGCACGTTCCGGAGTACCTCTCCCACGAACTCCCCACCTGGACAGACTTCTACGAGTGCTTCATCTCCGCGGGCATCGTGAGGTACGCGAACATCGATGAGTTCATCCAGAACCTCGAGCTCTACGAGAGGCTCAAGAAGGGTGTAGCCTTCGCCCCGGATACCAACCTCTTCTACCACCGCTTCATCTCGGGTTTCAGACCCCTCGAGGGGCACCAGATAGTCGTGGCGGAGGGCGTGAAGAAGGAGATAGAGAACGCCATGAACTACAAGTACCGGCACAGGGAGCTGGAGGAGATTAGGCGCGAGGTGAGAAACGGAAGCCTCCTCAGAGAGTTCAGCAACAGGAGGACGAAGAGAAGCAGAAAAGCCGCTTACATAGCCCTCAAGGAGTTCGAAAGGCTGAAGGACAGGATAATCATAGCCGAGAGCGTCAAAGAACCGGCCCACACCAACGACGAGACAATAATCAAGTCCCTAAAGCACTACGACAACATGACGCCCACGCTTCTCGTCTTCCTCACTGCTGACATAGCGATAACCGACGTGGCTGAGATGGAAGGCCTGGAGTACTTCCTCTTCAAGTACCCGCGCCAGGAGATTGGACGGCACGACGTTAGGGCCTACCAGCTCAGGACGCTCCTCTTCAACCTCGCGGCCGTCTTCGGCGTCATAGAGGTGAACGGGATAACCGTGTTCGGCGAGTTCGGCGGTAAGGGCGGGCTGAACGAGCTCAAACTGGTCTTTCCAACCGAGAACAGAGCCTATCATGAGTTCGAGTTCCACCTGAAGCTCAGCAGGAAGCTGATGAGGATAATGAATGACTAATCTCTAAGTTTAAACTTCACAAAAAGGGCCGTCAGCTCGAGTACGAATATAACGAAGGCCAGTAACTCTGCAAAAGCCTGATGGGCTGGTATGAGAACCGACGACATCGAGATACCTAGCGCAATCAGCTCGTCTCCTTCCTTACTCTCGCTGCCGTAGCGATACTCCAACCAGAAGGTAAGCCAGTTGAGGGTTATGGGAACGATCACAGCCGGCCTGAAGTCCACCATAAGGAAGCCCGTTGCCAGGATAAGGAAAGGAAGTGCGTAAAGCAGTTTTCTCATCACTTTACCCCCAGAATCAACCTCCCGCTGTCAACATCAAAGTTCCCGGGCATCTTTATGATGGAAAAGACGTAGTGTCCTGGCCCTTCGACTCTGATGACCAGCCTCAGGTCACCTATCTCCAGCAGGGTGGAGTTGGAAGCGCCGTCGAGGTAACCCCGGCTCCAGCTTCCTGAAGCCTTCACCTCATCCCTGGCCTTTACGGTCAAGAACGCCCTGTAGTCGTGGTCGTGGTACCGTATACACACCGGGATTCTCTCGGCGTAGGGGACGTAGGTGGTTCCTTTTATCGGGCGGGCGTTTACGATAACCTCAAAGTCTTCCGGTTCGTATGGGGGAGAAAGCCTCAGGGCGGAGAGGGTTATGCTGGCGTTCATGTCGTCTCCGAGGACCTCTGCCTCGAACGAGTAGAGGGTGGTGTTGAAACCGGAGAGGTAATCCACGACCTCGTCGGAGATTCCTGCTGGAACAACGATACCGCCGGAGAAAGTTCCGTTGAGCGGGACGTAGGTCAAGGAGGGTCCACCATAGGGTAGGAAACCCAAAAGAGCTAGAACCACCGGGAAAACGAAGAGCTTTTTCCCACGAAACCCTGGCGACACATTATCACCAAGCAAAGTTAAAAGATTAAAGTTTAAAAGTTTTACTGAAGCATGCCCTCCAGCTTCTCCACGAACTCCATGCTCATCCTGAGGTCTGCGAAGTACTCCTTTGCCCTCTCCACGTGCTCTTTCTCCACCCTTCCGCCTTTAGCCAGGACACTTGCCGGCGCGAGGAGCTGTACCGCGTAGCGCAGGCTGGTCTTCTCGCCGAGCTCCGCGAGGTACTCTATCGCCTCCTCGCTGACCTCAATCTTCTCCTCCCTCGCGCGAATCTTGACTATCTCCCTGATCTCCTCCTTCCTGTAAGGCTCGGTGTTGATTATGAGCAGCCTGTCGAGCATGTCGATGGGTATTCCGTGCGGGGCTTCGAGGTCGGTGCCCCTTATCTTCGTCCTTCCGCGATTGGTGGCCAGGATGAGAATTGGCGCCAGCTCGCTCTCCATCGCCCTCGCGAGGAAGGAGAACGCCTCGATGTCGAGCATGTGAACCTCGTCTATGAAGAGAACCCCCGGCACGAGGCTGGCCTTTCCTTCTTCGATCCACTTTTTGACCGTCTCATCAACGCGCTGCCTTATCTCGTCGCTTATCTCCGCCCCGGTGCTGAAGAGCAGGCCGAAGATATTGCCGCGGGCGTTGGCAACGTCGAGGTCGTGGAGCGTAACGGTGTAGGTGAACTCCTTTATCTTGAGAACCGGTCCGCTGGGGAGGTTCACCTTGCGCTTGAAGAACAGTCCCTCTTCCTCCTTCGTGGTGCCTATCTTCGAAATCCTGCCGGTCTCGGCGTCTATCTGTATGACGTCGCCCTCTTCAACGCCCATCTCCATGAGCTGATAGGCTATTTCCCTGCCGGCCCGGATGGTCTTCTCGTCGTCCTTGGTACGGAGGGTTATGACGACGCTCTCGGGAACCTCGACGTAGGGGTTGAATGGGTGCCTAGTGCGGTTTATCCTTATCTCCCTTACCTCGCCCTCGTAGACCTTCCTCTCCTCGCTTATCCTCACTCCTATGGCCCTCCGCAGGGCCTCCTTCAGGAACTCCGTCTTCTTGACCTCGGCGGAGTAAATCTCGCTTCCTGCTATCTGGACGAAGGGAACGTCCTCACCGAGTTCCCTCGCTATGCCCATGGCTATCGCCGTCTTACCGCTTCCCGTCGGACCGACGAGAAGGATTCCCTTTCCGGCGAGCTTGCCGCGCTTGATGAGTTCAACCGCTATTCCCGCTGCTTCCCTCGCCTTAACCTGTCCGACCATTCCGTCGGCCATGAACTTTGCCTTCCCGTTCTCGTCAAGGCCGAGGCCCCTTATGTGGGAGTGGCTTCCAATCCTCTCGAAGCTCCTTGCAGCCACTTCCTCTATCACTGGCATGGCACCACCCCCTTAATCTTTCCGGGGGTTACTAAAAGAGGAGAGATTTAAAAATTTGACGGCACGGCTCAGGCCGTCGATCCCGGGCATCGTTCACCCCAAAGGCCAATGTCATCATCGCCGGAAAAAGTTATGACGGACCCTTAAAAACCCTCTCAAAGCACGTGGAGGTACTTATGAACCTGGAAGCTCAGGCCGACGTCCCTCCTTCCCATTACCAGGGCAGCTTCGCGGTAAATAGCCATGAGTCTTTCCTGGCTTATCTCAATCGGCTCCCTCGGCTGGATTACAAGGGGAGCCAAACCCTTCAACAGTTCAGCGTACCAGCGGACGTTCTCGATTTTCGTCCCCGACGTAACGACGAGTTTGGCGTAAACCCTGGCCCCGGCTTCCTTCAGAATCCTTATGCTCTCGACCTCGCGGAGAACCAGAGCCCTCCAGTCCTCCGTGGCCTTAGCCGTCTCGTCCTTTATGTCAACGCTCGCGTAATCTGTGAGGTCGGCAACCTCCTTAACCAGCTCCGGAAGGCCGCCGTGGGTTTCGAGGAAGTTGTCGAAGCCGAGTTCCTTCATCTTCCCCATGAGAGCTTTGAGCGGTTCTACCTGGAGCGTCGGCTCACCGCCGGTGTAGCTTATCGAGTGGACATCGCCGGTATCGAGGCGCAGGATGGTATCAACGACATCTCCAAGCTCCGCCGGGTTAGGCCTGTACTCGAACTTTCCGGTGAACGGCTCCACCTCATAGCGCCAGCGTGAAACCTGGGAAGCCTTGATGTACTCCCTGGAGTCGCACCAGAGGCAGTTAAGGTCGCAGCCGGCGAAGCGGACGAAAATCTGCCTCCTCCCGAAGGCAGAGCCCTCGACACTCCCCCCCTCACCCTGCCAGCTGTTGAAGACTTCGGCCATTACGAGCTTCATGCCAACACCTCACAGCTCATCCACATCAGTTCCCTTCACACGCTCGCTCACGTAGCCCTCAAGAATCTCCACCCTTACACTCCTGTCCTCGCCGGTCATGTCGGCCATAAGCTGAACTCCCCTGGCGTAGTCCCAGAGGCGCCTCTTTGCCCCGTCTGTAACCCTCTCCGCCATGATGATTATCTCCCTCTCGTCGGGCCTCTCGCTCACGATCTCAATGACCTTCCTGGCGTCCTCCTCGGTGAAGGTTCCCCTCTTCTTGAAGAGCACGGCCACCACCTCCAGCTTTAATTAAATAATCACGCGATTCAATGATTACATAATTAGATATATCTCATCAGCATCTCAACGGCTTCCTCGAATATCTCCCTGTCCCGCCCATCGAGAACGCTCTCCAGATAGTGAAGGTTCGCGATGTTAATGATTATGTAGGCGGTGTTCCTGTCCAGCCCGAGGTCGTAGGCTTCGTAGTAGACGATCTCCCTGCCCAGAGCGTCGTTGAGCATTTCCACGAAGTAGGCGATGTCTTCCACGCGGAGCTCGTCCCACTTGCTCTCCATCTCGTCGAAGTAGCGCTCCATGACCCTGAGAGTCTCAAGGTCAACCTTCAGGGCCCCCTCAAAGTAGGGAAACTCGCCCACGCGGAAAATTTTGACGCCTTCTTCGTCCTGAACGCCTATGTAGTCCCACAGGAGAATACCCTCCACCGGATTGTGGCCGTATTTGCTGGCTAGATATGAGAAGCGCTCCATTATCTCCGTCATGTCGTCGAGGAACTCCTCTTCGTCGCGGAAGTGTATTATCTTGCTTATCGTTCCGGCCATGTTCTGCACCTATGGGTGAGTAGGCCCAACTGTTATAAGGTTTTGTGCATAGAAATGAATGCCCGACGAGTATCGGGTTGCGATGACGTCGGGACCCCCAGGGGGCCGACATCTCCAATGGCCCCCTTACAAACTTCACTTACTCCTAGTTTTGTCAAGATATGTGAACCCACTGGTCTGAGGCAAGCTCAAAAATAGCGTGCCAGTTTTGAATTCTGGCTCCCCGAAGATCCCGGCACTAACGGAGCACAGAAAACTTTAAATTATCGGCCGGCATGCACCGGTTCGGAGTTTGAGAAGGTTGAATTGCTTTGGTGAGGCTTTGCTATGCAAAGCTTCCGGGCAAAGGTTTATAAAACGTCTCCGGAAACACTCTCCAGTCGTGAAAACCGTTGATAATTAGGGGTGATGCTCATGGGAAGGACTACTAAGGTTGGTTCAGCCGGAAGGTACGGTCCAAGGTACGGTCTCAAGATTAGAAGAAGGGTCGCGGCCGTTGAGGCCAAGATGAAGCAGAAGCACGTCTGCCCTGTCTGCGGAAGGAAGGCCGTTAGGAGGATAAGCACGGGCATATGGCAGTGCCAGAAGTGCGGCGCCACTTTCGCCGGCGGTGCCTACCTGCCGACCACTCCGGCCGGAAAGGTCGCCAAGCGTGTCACGGCCTCCAAGGCCTGACCCCCTTTCCTTTGCTTAGTTTAGGGTGATAACCATGGTGATGGCCGTTTACCGCTGTGCAAAGTGTGGAAAGGAGGTCGAGCTCGACCTCGAAAACACCAGGGAAGTCCGCTGTCCCTACTGCGGCAGCAAGATACTCTACAAGCCCAGGCCGAGGGTGGCCAGGCGCGTAAAGGCGATCTGATTCTTTCGTTTCGAAAGCCTTTTATCGCTTAAACGAATTTTGAGTGAGGGCTATGATGCTGATAACGACTTCCCACAGACCCACGAGGAGGACGAGGAGCTTCGGCCACGACCTGGAGAGGGTCTTCCCCAACTCGCTCTACCTGACCAGGGGAAAGAAGACGGTCCAGGACCTGCTCATGGAGGCCTACGACAGGAACTACGAGAGGCTCCTGATAGTCAACGTCTGGAAGGGGAACCCGCTCAAGATGACCTTTATCAAGGTCGACCCCGAGGACTGGGGCTACCTCGGCTACCTGTACCTCCACGGCATAAAGCTCCAGCGCGAGATCGGTTTTAGGGACATAAGGCCCATACGCGAGGAGATGCCGCTTGTTGTGACCACAGCAAAGCGCGTCGGCCTCGACCACGTTGCCTTCGCCCAGGTCTTTGCCGAGCTGACCGGCGGGAAGTTCGTGCCGAGAAAGGAGCGTTCACTCCTCGGAATAGCCGACAGGCACAACACCGACGTGCTGAGTGTCATCGAGAGGCACCCGCGCGGAATGGCCGTCAACTTCTACCGCCTGGACGTCAATAAGGAGAAGGCCGTTGGCCCGCTCATAAGCGTCAAGATATGGATAATGGAGGACGGGCGGAGATGGGACTACAAGGAAGCGATTCTGAAGCGTGGCCCATCGAAGGAGTGATCGAGCTCTCCTTTCCCGATGAGGAGACTGCGAGAATAGTTTACGAGAGCGTTCTGTACGAGCACGAGAGCGTACCATATCGGAGGAGCAGGATAGAGTTCCTCCGCGAGGGGAACAGGGTGATAATCAGGTTCCTCGCTCGGGACAACTCCGCCCTGAGGGGAACGCTGAACTCTTATCTGAGATGGATTAAAGTGGCTGTTGATTCGATGGAATTGTGAGGCCATTTTTAGATCGTCTTCTCCAAAACATTTAAATACTACTTTGAATGTTATTTGAATTGACGATGCTATTGGAGGGGGTTGAATGCGACAGTGGGTTGTATGGTTTGTACTGGGCGTTTTGATTGGAAGCCTTTTTGTTGTTTCGGCGTATCCAACCGGAAGCAATGTTCCATCAGGGATTAGCGCTTCAGGAGCGCCTCAGAGCCCGAGCGTTCCCCAGGTAGCTTCTAAATTGAAAAACGGGAACTTCGTCTTAGTTGATTCCCACACGCTGGAAACCCTCGTTGAAAAGGGAGTCCTCCCATATGCTCCGATTTTTGAGGGAAACACAGTCTATGCAATACGGGTTCTCCCAGATGGAAAGTTCTTTATATATGCAGGGACGGACGTAACGAATCCAACAAAGTTCCTCAAGGATGCTGAGAAGGAGTTTCTAAAAATAAATTGGAACAGAGACATCACCTTAAGAGTCGAGCCATCAAACTTTTCGTGGCAGGTTATGGTTAACGGGAAAACCGCAGGAGACTACATGCCGGAGGCTACTGCCAAAGTTAACGCCTATATCGAAAGCACTATTGAATGGAGTTCTTACGACAACTGGAAACCCCATGGAAAACTCAAGCTCGTGTGGGAGGTTTACAAACTCGCCGATACCGACCCCAGGAGGGATTACAGAGTTGTTGATATGAAGACATTTGTGTGGTCTGGGCATTATCTCTATGGCGACAGTGGGAGTGGAAAGTGGCAGATTGATACCGTCAAAATCACCGCTAATGTTAGACCAGATGGGAACAACGTTTTCAACCTAGCCGATTTTGGTCCGAGTCACTACGTCAATGAATACAATTCAAAGACCCAGTCAACGATCTCCTACACTCTGGGGACGGGAGGAGCATCTGTTACACTCCAGCAGGTTATTAAACTTTTCAAAATAGCAGTCGATACCGACGGCAATTGGGTGAGGTGGACATACACATTCAATAGAGACGAGAAGGGGAGCTACGCTGATAGCTGGGTCAAACTGGAGCCAGGATACCAGTTTATAACCCACGTTCCCAGCTCCCCAGTAACTGCCCATCAAAAACTCATAGCCTCTGTTGAATTCACGTATAACCGCCCAGGCTGGTTAGACGACCATTGGACAGGTTCCACAACCATTGACTGGATATGGGATATCGGGTGAAGTTTTTGCTTTTTCTTTAACCCCTCTCCTCAATAAAAAGCCTAAACTATTTAAAGCCCGCCCCTTATTCTAACCCGGCATCGCGATTACGGAGGTGTGCCTCATGCAGAACATTCCGCCCCAGGTTCAGGCCATGCTTGGGCAGCTTGAGAACTACCAGCAGCAGCTCCAGCTCGTCATCCAGCAGAAGCAGAAGGTTCAGCTCGAGCTCACCGAGGCAAAGAAAGCTTTAGAAGAGCTTGAGAAGGTCGAGGATGGAACGGTTATCTACAAGACCGTTGGAACGCTCATCGTCAAGACCGACAAGGCCAAGGCCGTCGAGGAGCTGAAGGAGAAGGTCGAGACCCTTGAGGTTCGCATCAGTGCCCTTGAGAGGCAGGAGAAGAAGCTCAACGAGAAGCTCAAGGAGCTCACCGCGAAGATACAGTCCGCTATAAGGCCCACTGCGGGCTGACCTCTTCTCTTTCATTTGGGGGGATAGTGATGGACGAGGGAGCCAGCGGGAGAAGGGTTATCCACATCGGTCTGCCGGAGCTGAGCGAGGAGCAGCTCATAGAGGTTGGCGAGCTTGCGCAGGAGACGATAATAGACCACGTCTTTGATGCCCTCAACAGGAGCGACGTCAAGGATATAGAGGTTACGATGAGGATAAACCGCGACGAGACCCTCGACCTTGAGGTTGAGGTCTACCTTGAGGTTCCCGTTTTCGTGAAGGTGGACGTTGAGAGGCTCATAGACGAGGCGGTTGAGAAGGCCTACGCGGCCGTTGAGAGGAAGCTGAGGGAGATTGCGGATGAGGGGAAAAATCAGGCTTAAGCGATTCCTTCAACGCTCAAGGGATAAGTCTTTCCTTCTCCTCTGCCACCACAACGCCGACCCCGATTCCCTCGGCTCGGCGATAGCGTTCGCCCTCTACCTCAAATCAATCGGCGTTGAAAGCGTGAGGATAGGCGTCGCCCAGAGCGTCTCCTCCTACGCCAAGAGACTGCTCATCCTCTCACCCGTTCCGCTCGAAAAGGACCCCCTGGTTAGGGAAGACGTGGTTATGATCTTTGATACCTCCTCCCTCGAACAGCTCGAACCCATCGAGATTCCGCGCGGTAAGACCGTTATCGTCATCGACCATCATGCCGAGAAGGAGAGGCCCATCAGGGCGGATATATCCGTCGTTGATTCCTCACGCACCTCCACGGCCGAGATAGTCTGGGAGCTGTTCAAATACCTCGACTTCTACGATGAGAAAGCCGTTAAGGCCCTTCTCGCCGGAATCGTTACAGACACGGCGAACTTCCGCTTCGCGAACGCGAAGACATTCAAGGCCCTGAGCGAGATGCTGGAGCGCTTTCCGGTCCAGATGGGTGAGATTTTCCAGCTCGTGGCCCCGGTCAGCGACGAGAACATAGACCAGGCGAAGCGCATGGCTATCCTCAAGGCCTGCCAGAGGATGGAGATAAGGAAGTTCAGGAGGTACATCATAGCGGTCTCCAAGGTTTCTGCCTACGAGTCCCTCGCCTGCAAGACGTTCCTGAACCTCGGCGCGGACATAGCCGTTGTGGGAAGCGAGAAAAAGGGAGTGAGGATTTCAGCGAGAGCAAAGGAGAGCCTCGTGAAGAAGGGCCTGCACCTCGGGAAGATAATGGAGAAGGTCGGGCCGACCATAGACGGCTCGGGCGGCGGCCATGCCGGCGCCGCCGGGGCGAACGGAAGGAAGAACCTCGACGAGGCTATAAAGCTGATCCTGAAGGAGATTGAGAGGTTTTTGAGGGAGGTTGATTGAGATGGCAAAATGCCCGCTCTGCGGCAGTTCCCTTGACTGGGCAGGACTGATAGAGCAGATGCTCACCCTTGAAAACGCGAATGAGATTTTCCAGGACCGTGAAAAGTTCACGGGGACCTTCGAAGGCTTTGTCTTCAAGTGCCCCCACTGCGGCGAGGAGTTCTACGGGAGGAACCTTCCGGCGAAGGAGGCCGAGAAGGTCTTCGCCCTGCTCAAAGAGTTCAAGGGCTCCATAGACTGGGAGAACCGGAAGGTTCGCCTGAGGCTCAACAGCCTTTTGGCGCTCGACACTATGCTTGAGAACTGGGACAGGAAGGTCAAGGGTTAGCGATAGCCTTTTTTACTTTCGTCCCCTATTTCTAGCGGTTGGTGGTTCTCGTGGAGGCCGTGGAGCTTTACCTATCCAAAGGGGACTATAAAAACGCATTAAAAAACGCGCTGGCAGTGGGGGACGAAATACGGCGGCTGGTGGCTCTCAATGAAGTCCTGACGGCCTTCCCGCGGGACGAGGTTTTAAGCCACATGCTGGAGACGCTCGAATCCGTGAGGGGAACGCCGGAGAAGGCTCTGGCGTATTCGATCCTCGGCAGGGCACTCTACACTCTCGACCGGGACAGGGACGCGGAGGCGTACTTTGAAAACGCCATAGATATCGCCGGGAGCATAGACTCACCGAGGGTCAGGGGTGAAGTGCTGGCAGGGATAGCGAGGAACCTCGTCCTTTCGGACCGCTATAAGGACGGCTTGGAGCTTTTCAAGGAAGCCGTCGAGCTCCTCCAGGCCTCGCGGGGGCTGTCATCGGCGGCAACGTCATCGCTCATAAAGGTCGCCCGGCTAATTGAGAAGAGCGCCGACGAGATACCCAACGAGATAGCCCTCGACTTCTACGGGCTGGCACGGGAAGTTTACGCCTCCATATTCTTCAAACTCCAGGCAAAGTACATTGAGGACAAAATGGGGCTCATCAGGGACGTTTTGAAGAGGGGCAAAACGGCGGTGGAGGAGCTCCTTGAAAAGGGGGAGGTCGAGCCCGCGATTTCCATGATGCGCTTCCTCCCGCTGGAGGAGAGGGCTATAACCATGCTCGAGCTGGCCTACTGGCTCTACCTCCACGAGCAACCGAGGCTCGGGGGGAGGGTCTTCAACGACGCCCTCGAGATAATCTTCGTGGGTAAGTTCAAGCCGACCGACAGGGAGCTGGAGGGGATAGCGAGGCGCTTCCTTCGCATAGGCTTCCTGGAGGAGCCGCTGATTCTGGCAGGAGTTATCCGGGACGATGGGATAGCGTCGGAGCTCCTCGGGGAGGTGGCTCTGGCCCACGCCCGCTGGGGCGATAAAGCCAGAGCCCGTTCGATAGCCGAGGGTATACGAGACGAAAGCGTTAAGAACCGCGTTTTGGAGGCACTGGGGGGTGAGAGTTATGTGGGACACGAGCAAGGATTACCGCTTACTGGTGGCGGAAAAGGCAGTGGAGCTGTTTCTGAAGACGGTGGAGCACGCGAAGTTCAAGGGGAAGTGGAACAAGAAGGGAGCGATTCAGCTGGCGAAGGAGATGATTCCAGAGATACAGGCTATGCGGTACAGCTACGTGGAGCCGAAGGAGCTGATTGAGACACCGCAGATGAAGGCTCTGAAGGAGAAGGCCAACGGTATAATTGAGGCTTTAGGCGGTGAGGACTGGCACCACAAGTTCATCAGCCTGGCCGATAAGAGCGAGCGCGAGAAGGTCGAGGAGCAGGTGGCCAAGGTCAGGTTCTTCCTGAACACGGTGCTCGGCCTCGAGAGACGCCTCGCCCTTGGAAAGATAAACGACCCGGTCATAGCGGTGGACATCAAGGTCGGAGAAGTCATGAGCGTTGGCAAGCACCCGAACGCCGACCGCTTGCTCGTCACCAACGTTAACCTTGGCGACAGGGCGATAACGGTGGTCACGAACGACCTGACGGTGAAAGAAGGAAACCGCGTTGCCGTTGCCCTGCTCCCGCCAGCTAACTTCCGCGGAATCGTCAGCGAGGGAATGTTCCTGGGAGCAGGAGAGGGAGTTCTCAAGGACGTCAAGGGAGAGGTAGGCGGCCTGCCCAAGGGAGTTCCGCTCGAGGCCTTCAACGAGACGAGGAACCTGGTGGAGGCGTTCTTGAAGGGGTGACTTTTCGCTTTTTGTTCCGATGTATTCACTAGCTTACTCGATTACTCTTCTTTCTTTTAGCCCATCTCCATCGTAAAACCCAACTCTGAATAAATTTATACTCGAAAAAAAAGGAAGAAACTATACGAATAGTAAAAGGAAAGATTTATATAGGATAATGTGTATCAAATTATGATAACTCCTCGGAGGTGAAGCACTTGAAGCGGAAGTTTCTGCTGGCAGTCCTCCTCGGACTGCTGGTGGTGGGGGCGACTACGGGGAGTGTCCATGCTGTGGTACAAAAGCCCATCCATCCAATTCTGCCATCCCAACCTCTGACAAAAGCTTTCACAGGTCCCAACGCACAAATTCAAGCCCGTGCTTTTCTTAAGAGACTCCCGGTAACACTTACTTTAAACTTCGACACCATAAATAACATAACTTTCATTGGAATAGCCCTGAGACCAGCAGGTAATGGGGCGTACATTCCTGCATATTACATAGTTCAAGGGGCAAAGCCTTGGGAATATTCTCTCATTCAGAGAAAGTTTACAGAATTTGCAGAAGGTCACTTTAGGGCTCAGGTTTCGGACATTAAAATTGCATCGAGCATCGAACCCAACGTAAACTGGAACTATGCCGGGAGTATTGACTATATAACTCATACTGTCTCCTATCTCGGACAGAGCGGGTATCTTGAATTTAAGGGGTTCTATTATTATTACGTGATTGACCAGAATACTATTGAGTACTATGCCCAAACAAAGCTTCGTGGGGATGTATCCTCATCAGCGGTTGCAGTTAAGGATCTTGACCTCCACGTAAGTCGAGGGCACACACATGAGGTAATAGACGATTTCCTTCCGGACGGACACATTGGACCAACTACAAGTTATTATGAATCCCTGACCGTCGAATTGACTCCAGAAGAGGCAACCAAGATCAGTGCCAGTGCAGGCTATTCTGTAAACACAAACAATGATTACTACTTTAGGATTGATACTCACACTGCAGATCCTAACAGCTACGTGGATTTCCATGCATATGACTTCAAGAAAAAATCTTGGTGGAAGGACCCTCCCGCGTGGGGTCGTTCTTTCTACATGAAAACGGCCACTACCATGAAAACCACATCAACAGCTACCACTACGTATTTCGGTGTCTTCAAATACAGGGTAAGTGGAGAATTCTCTCCCGACTGCCGGATACTGCGTATGTAATCCATAGTGGAAGTTAGGGAACAGGATGTATCCGGCCTTCTTCGACTTCCAGAACAGGAGCCTGAATCTCCCCCTGCAAACGAAAGTGCGGTGCAGAAGTATCTTGAATTCTTCAGTGAGCACGATGGGAAAGTTTTTCCATGTAATTCCACAGTTAAGGCAACATACAACGGCACGAGCACCGTTAGAGTGATGGAGGGAACGTGTGTTGTTCCAGCCTGTGTAATGGTGAACGGATGAAGTATTCCGATGGTCCAGCTACCCATTCTCTCTATCATCCTCTACGGGCTCCTCTTCCTTCTACCCGAGAGATTGCCTTTCCCCCTCTACGCCCTTTTTTATTCCATAGTTTTTACCTTTCAGGCCGCCGCCGTGTTTGATGGGCTGGGCGTTGATGCGCACTTACCCGGGTCCCTGGAGCTGGTGAGCTGGCCTACTCCTCCCTGATTGGCACGCTGATGGCATCTGTTCCGCTCGTACTGATAAGAAGAAAAGGGGAATAACAGGGCCGATTCTCTGCTCTTCGCATGGTTCAGTCCTGCCTGAACCCCATTCTCTTCTTTACGACCTCCAACGCCCTCTCCGCGTCGCCCTTGAACTCAGGATAGCCGAGCTTCTCCATCGTTTCTGGGAGGGGAACTCCAAGCTCCTCGTGCCAGCCCCTCAGCCTGTAGAACTCCCTTCTCGCCTCGAGGAAGTCGTTGTAGTCTATAAACGCCGCGTTGCCCTCCGCCGGCCCATCCGGCTCCGGTTCCCACCAGCGCGGGGGTATGGTATCGTCGAGCGGTGGGGTAACCCAGTCGAGGGCGTCGTGTATGCGCGCGATGCTCTCAACCGCCTGCGCGACCTTCCTGAACCGTTCAACGGTCCACTCCTCGCCCGTGGCCAGTGAGTAGAACCTCGCCAGGTCCTCCATCTTATAGGACACGAACTTGCACGTTCCGAGCATGTCGGTGATGCAGCTCTCGTCCCTGCCCTCTATCATCGACGGAACGAGTTCCTTAGCAGGCCCCTGGTTGGGCAGCTGGTGCGGCCTCGGCCAGCCGCGGAGGTGGCTCGCCCCGACGTCGGCGGTAGCGTAGCTTAAAGCGTAGGTTCTCCTTCCGCGCGGGTCCCAGGCGGGACTCTCCATGCCCTTCACGTGCACCGCGAACTCGCAACCTCTGCCGAGTCTCTCACAGGCCCTCTTCACGCCGTCCGCCAGAATCGCACCGATGCCCTTCCTCTCGGCCATCAGCTTGATGAGCCTCTCCTCAGCTTCCTCATCTCCGAAGCCTTTAACGGGGAAGCCTATCTCCTCATCGGTGATTAGGCCCCTCTCGACCAGCTCGAAGAGCCAGCCGATGGTGGCGCCGGTGGCTATGCTGTCGAGGCCGAGGTGATTGACGAGCCAGTTGAAGTAAGCCACCGCCGGGAAGTTGAAGACGCCGGTCGCCGCTCCGAGCATCGCTATGCTCTCGTACTCCGGCTTGACGCGGATTTTCTTGCCCTTGTATTCCACCTCGACGTAGCGGGCGCACTTTATCGGGCAGCTCTTGCCGTGGACGAACCACTCAGGGGTTACCTCGTACTTCTTGACTTCATCCCCTGCCAGCTTGCTCGCCAGCTCGTCCGGTATGTGGGGCCTTGAAAAGTTGTAGGCAGGGCTCATTCCAAGCGATGCAGAGCTCCTCAGCGCGTCGCTCGTTCCGTAGTTCCTCGTGTGCTCGTACTTGGGGTCGGTGGCGAAGTGCCCGTAGAACTCCTGCCATAGCCTCTGGAACTCCTCCGGCTCTGCAACCTTCGGCTTCTCGCCGGGTTCGACTACAACGGCTTTGACCCTCTTGCTCCCGAGGACCGCTCCAAGGCCGCCCCTTCCGCTGGCCCTCTCCGTGTCGTAGATCACGTTCGCTATTCTGCTCAGCTTTTCGCCGGCCGGGCCTATCAAAGCCATGCTAGCCTTCGGGTGCTCCTTCCAGAGTTCCTTGGCTACCTCGTAGTTGCCCCTGCCCCAGAGATGCTTCGCGTCCCTAATCTCGACCTTTCCGTCGTGGACGTAGATGTAAACCGGTTCTTCGGCCTTACCTTCGATTATCAGGGCATCGAAGTGCCCCTTGAGCTTCGGGCCGAAGGCGTCTCCACCGCTCGAATCGCTTATCAAGCGCGTCTCGGGGCTCTTGCTCACCGCTATGACCTTGCTCGAACCTGGAATCAGGCCGGTTAATCCACCGGTGGCGAAGACGAACTTGTTCGCCTCGCTCAGGGGGTCGGTTCCCGGCGGGACCTCCCTGTAAATCAGGTAGTAGCCGAGGCCCTTTCCGCCGATGAACTTCCTTATCACCTCGTCGGGCAGTTCCTCATAGGTCACCCTTCCAGTAGTCAAGTTTACCCGCGCAATCCGGTTGTGGTAGCCGTACATCAGACGCACCCCCTCACTTTTTCCACATCCTCCTCCTTGAGCCTCCAGCCCATGGCACCGGCGTTCTCCTCAAGGTGAACCCTGCTTCCGGCCTTCGGAATGGCGATAACGTTATCCTCCCGGATGAGGTAGTTGAGCGCAACCTGAGAAGCCGTTTTACCGTACCTCCTCCCAATCTCCGCCAGGCAGGGGTTCCTTGCGAGCGAGCCCTTCTCCAGCGGAGTGTACGCTATGAGCGCCATTTTTTCGCGCTTCATGTAGTCGAGAAGTCCGCTCGTCTCGGGCCACCTGTCGCGGAGTGAGTACTTCACCTCGTTAGCGACTATCTCGTACCTCCTCATGGCCTCCTGGGAGCGCTTGAGAAGCTCCAAGTCAAAATTGCTGACGCCTATGTAACGAATCAAGCCCTCATCAACCAGTTCTTCGAGTGCACGGAGCGTCTCTTCAATCCTCCTCCAGCTCTCGCCGGGCCAGTGGAGGAGGTAGAGGTCTATGTACGTCCCGAGCCTCTTTGCGCTTGCCCTTGCTGCCCTTTTCGTCTCGCTGTGGCCGAAGTGGGTCGGCCAGACCTTGCTGATTATGAAAAGCTCCTCGCGTTCGAAGCCGTCGATGGCCCTTCCAACCAGCTCCTCGCTGTGGCCGGCCCCGTAGAATTCAGCTGTGTCTATGAGGTTGATCCCCATCTCCAGGCCGTACCTCAGAACCTCAACGCTCTCCCTGTCGCGCGAGTAGTCGGGGCTCTCATAGCCCCCTATACCCCACGTACCCATACCAATCGCGGTAACCGTCTCAGCCTTAATCCTCTTCAAATCCCTCCGGATCATAACCCACCACACCTTTGGAATTAGGAAGCCGAACTTAATTAAGGTTTCCGTCTAAACGCTAAGATGGACAGAAATGGGATACGGCATGTTTTTAAATTGGAATCAAGAGTATTCCGCGGTGATACCATGGACCCGATGGCAGAGGTGTTTGAAAAAGCCAAGAAAAACCCCCAGATGAGGAAGAAGCTGCGGATAAAGGCGATTTTCTCGATGACGCTGTTCATAGCGTTCCTCGGTGTGATATTCATAACCATCGGAACGTTCATCTCCGCAAAGCAGGGGACTTTCCTGGGGATGAACCAGCTTGATTTCCTCAAGCTCAGGGCCCGCTACGGCCTCGTCATGATGGTTCTGATAATAATCCACCTGATCATGAACAGAAGCATAATGAAAAAGGAGCTGGAGCTGCTAACGGGTTAAACCTCCTCCAGCTTTTTCTTTACGTCTTCCGTGTTTTTCCGCGTTTCCTCAAGCGTGTTCTTGAGCCTCTCAAGCTCGACCTTGAATTCGTTCAGGGTTTTGTTCACCTGGTAGAAGGCAAACACCAAAACCACGAGGATTATCAAACCGAGTATTATGCTTATCCACCCGCTTGGAGTCGACATGGATTCCCCTCCCCACGGCATTTTCATCCCTCCAGATTCATAATCACGTCGTTGTCTATAACGAGCCTGAACGGCCTTGCACGGTAGTATTTCTTGGCCCTGGGGTCATCTGGCTCAAGTCTAAGCTCGCTCTCGACGAGGCCGGCCTTTTCGAGCTTCTTGAGATGGAGATAAAGGAGCTGCCGCGATATTCCAAGTTCCTTAGCGAGTTCGTAAACGTACCACTCCTTCTGACAGAGAAGCTTGAGTATCCTGACCCTTACAGGGTTTGAGAGTGCATCGCAGACGGTGGCCAGCTCCTCGACACTCTGTACCATTTTCAACACCGCTGAGTCAAGACTAGAGGAGGGTTGGAAAAAAGAGATAAAAGCTTTCCGCTCATCCCACTATGGCTCGGTATTCCTCCTCGCTGAGAACCTGGGGAGAGTACGCTACGCCGTACCTGTTTGAGAGCACCCCGGTAAACGCCCTCAGGTGGCTCTCGCTCCCGCTCATCAGGCTTTCAAAGACGGCCTTCACGTCCTCGTTGTCGGTTCTCCTGAGGTACTCCTGGAGGTCCTTTATATCTATCTCCTCGACGAGAGCCCCGACCTTAAGGGCCTCAACGTCCCCCGCACTTCCCTTGGAGACGAGGTCGTCGTAGAGGTTCTGCATTTCCTTGCTCCCGAATTCACCCACACCGAGCCCCTCAACGGGATTTGTCAGGTTGTATTTCTCTATTAACTCCACCACCATGTCCATGTGCGTCTGCTCGCTCCTCGCTATGTTGTCGAATACCTGAATGCCTGTCTCGTTGAAAAGCGTCAGGTAAACGTCGCGCGCGAGCTTCTCCTCCTCGGCCATGTAAAGTATCGCATCTATCTCATCCTCACTGAGCTCCTGATAGGGCAGCACCGAGATGTCCGGCATGCCCATCCCGCCCTCAAGGGAACCCTGTCCCCGATCCTCCGGGGGTCCGCCTATCCCGGTTGATGTGGGGCCCGTCTCGGTCTCCCCGGCTATGCATCCCGATGCCACAACGGCAGCCAGCAGAAGCAGACCGATAATCAGAAAACCTACCTTCTTCATTAATCCCCACCCCTTAGTTCGGCTATTGCCTCCTCCAGTATGGCCTTGAACTCCTCCCCGTCCAGACCGTACTTGTACTCAATCTCGGCCAGGGTCTCGTCAGGGGATGCGTCTATTCCGTTCTCCCTGAGTTTCCCAATAAGGTCGGTCACTTCAACGTTGAACTCATCAGCGAGCTGCTGGACGGTGTAATACTTCATCATAGTTCCCGTGATATACACGTCCCCCGTGACGTCGGAGGTGTACTCTACGGTGGATGTTTCCTCACTACCGCTGTACCCCGCGAAAACCTGATATCCTGCGGCAAGGAGGATTATGGGAACAACAACGGCGGACACAGCCTTGAGCTTGGAACTCCTGAACGCGGATTTCAGCATTACCCACATGCTCTTCACTCCAATGGCCAGGTGCACCGCGACGAGCCCGGCCATCACGAAGCCAAGATATGTGTGTACCAGCGTTAGAGTGTCTTTGTCGAGACCCAGGAACGTCCAGCCGATACTCTCCGCTATCCTTCCGCTCGGTGCAAGGTACAGCCCGATTCCAGTCACCAGCACTACGACGAACACGACCGTCAGCAGGAGGTCGATGACCCCCCTGATAAGGGCCGAAGCCCTCATTCTCCCACCTCCGGTGGGCACTTAAAGTTGCAGTTCTTTTTCATCTCAATCACCTCATCTCTTCATTATTGCATATAGCAGCGCTCCCAGGAGCAGGAACGGGAGCAGGAGGAGTGCCAGCCTGGCGAAAAGAACGAATAAGGCAAATATCCCGAGGCCCCACCAGCCGAATCCCCAGCCGCGCCTTCCGTGCATGGGGCCCAGTGCAGGACCGAATCCCCTCGGCATGTTCACACCCCCAGGTAGAGCCAGCCGACGATTTTATCCCCACAGTCCAGGGTGACCTTGACTCCGAAGGGCGTCTGATAGGCGCTTCCTATGGTGACACTAGAGAGCTCACAGCCGACCACTTTGCCGACGTAGTTGCCGTACTCGTCGAGCAGCTTGAGCACCGTTCCCCTCGAAGTCTCGTAGCGCTCCACCTTAACGCGCCCGAGCAGGGTCAGGGCGTCTTCCCTTACCTCTTCAACGTCTATCTCCTCGAGCGGAAACTCACCATACTCAACGAAGTGCCAGACTCGGGACTTGACTTCCATAAGGTTCGCCTCCCGGAAAGTTAGAAAAGGGAAAAACATCAGAGAGGCATTCCAACCCTGTGGGCAAAGCCCCTCATCCAGCCCCAGGCGTGTCTGAAGGTGTTGGCGATTCCATCAATGATTCCGCCCTGGGTTCCCGCGTCGCCGTGGCGGGCGCCCATCATGCCCACGGCAGCGCCTTTCATTCCACTGTCATGGTCGGGGGCGGAGGCGAGTATCTCGTCCACCTGCTCCCCGGGCAGCACCTGCGCGGTGTAGTCGACACCCATAACCTCAAGCTGGCCGGCGAAGGCCCTCAGGTGGTTCTCGCTGCCCGCCATGAGGTTCTCGTAAACCTGCTTGATGTCCTCGTTGTCGGTCTGGGCTATCCAGTCCTCGAGGTCCTTTATGTCGGTCTCCTCTATCAGTGCACCGACCTTAAGTGCGTCCTCCTGGCTTACGCTTCCCATCTCAACCAGCTGGTCGTAGAGGGCCTGAAGGTCGTCGTTCTGGAAGACACCCACCTCGTCGAGAGTCTCTGGAGCGGTTAGGTTGTATTTCTCTATCAGTGAAAGAACCGCGTCCATGTGCATCTGCTCGCTCCTCGCTATGTTGCTGAACACCGGAAGGTCCCACTGCTCGTAGAGCGTCAGGTAAACGTCACGTGCGAGCTTCTCCTCCTCCACCATGTACAGCAGGCCGTCTATCTCCTCCTGGCTGAGGTCGGAGTAGTACGTCTCCATAGTGCCGTTAAGCATGGGTGCGGTTGTCCGACCGGCGTACGGGTTCTCTCCTGGAGTCCCGTGCCACGCTGCCACGCTCCCAAGGGTGAACCCCAGGGCAGCCAACATCAACAGGGCGATACCCCAAATCTTTTTCCTCATGTCTCATCACCTCTCCATGTGTAAGTTCAATATTACATATGCATGCAGGGTTTATAAAGTTTTTGGTAACCACTCATATAAAGCAACCAAATCGACGTTTAGAAAGGCCATCTGAGAGTGTGAATACTGGAGAATTCCATGCTACAAACAGACTAAATTAGAAAAGAAAGGACATCAGGCCCCAAACTTCTCGCTCCGGTTCATGAGGTCCATCATCACCGGTACGATATCGTGGCCCTTTATCCTACCGAGGCCGCCGCGCATGCACTCGCGCTCGCCGAAGCTCTCGGTGTAGTCGGGCCTCACACCACCGCCGGCTATGAGGAGCGGAACCGGGTCGCCGCTGTGGTTCATAACCTCGCACGGGGTGCTGTGGTCGCCGGTGATGGCGATGACAACGTCCTCGAGGTCGATGCTGTCGATGATGTAGCCTATCATCCTGTCGGCCTTCTCAATCATCTCCGCCTTGAGCTTGGGATTGTTGTCGTGTCCAGCGGCATCGGTCGGCTTGAAGTGGAGGAACACGAAGTCGTAGTCCCTCAGGAGTTCGACGACCTTCCTGGCCTTGGCCATCTCGTCGGTGTTGTACTCGCCGGTTGCTCCCTCAGGGGTGTAAACATCAAAGCCTATCGCCCTGGCAACGCCCTTGACGAGGGAAACCGCTATGACTGCCCCAGCCCTGACCTTCCACTGCTCGGTGAACTTCATCGGGATGCCGGGGTAGATTCCGGCACCGCGGATGAGCAGGTAGTTGGCGACGGGCTTCCCCTCCTTCCTGCGCCTCTCGTTTATCGGGTGTTTGTCCAGAACCTCATGGGCCTTCCTTGCGAACTCTTCAAGGATTTCCGCGACCTTCCTGCTCTCCTCATCCTCCCAGGTGAACCTGTGGGGCGGCTTGCCCGCCTCGTGGGGGTCGTTCTCCCCGACGCGATAGCCCGCGGCCATGCCCTTGAGAACCAGAACGGCCCTGTGGCCTGTCGCACCGACGAATATGAAGTCCACGGGGAGCTTGACGTTCTCTTGGATCGACTTTGCCAGCTCGTGGGCCTCCTCGGTGCTTATCCTGCCCGCGCGCCTGTCGGTGATGATTCCGTCCTCTATGGTGGCAAAGTTCACGCGGAAGGCCAGGTCGTCCTCGCTGAGGTCGAGGCCAACCCCCATGGCCTCAAGGTAGCCCCTGCCGCGGTAAACCTTGTAGGGGTCGTAGCCGAAGATGCTCAGGTGGGCGGTATCGCTGCCGGCCGGCTGTCCGGGCTTTATGGGGTCCTGCTGGCCGAGGATTCCCATCCTAGCGAGCCTGTCCATGTTCGGAGTGTCAGCGTACTCCAGTGGGGTCTTTCCCCCGAACTCCTCTATCGGCCTGTCTCCGAGACCATCGAGGATTATAAGAAGTCCCTTTCTCTGCTTCATATCTATCACCTGGGGTGAGTAGAAGGGTGGAGTTAAAAGCTTTGTTGGATGATTGTGGCCCCTCCCACCACCCCAAAAAAGCTTTTAACCTACCCCCGTTTCTCCCACTGGAGGTGAGGTTATGAAAACCCTTTGGGCACCATGGAGGATCGAGTACATACGCTCACCCAAACACGATGGCTGCATTTTCTGCGACTTCCCGAAGGAAAACCGCGACAGGGAGAGGCTCATTCTCTACCGCGGGAAGCACTGCTTCATAATCATGAACAACTACCCGTACAACCCGGGGCACGTCATGATAGCCCCCTACAGGCACGTCGGAAGGTGGGAAGACCTGACCGAGGAAGAGCTTCTTGAAATAATGAAGCTCTCCCAGCTCATGATAAAGGCCCTGAAGAAGACCATGAATCCACAGGGCTTCAATATGGGTGTGAACCTCGGCCGCGTTGCCGGGGCGGGCATAGACGACCACGTGCACCTCCACATAGTGCCGAGGTGGAACGGGGACACGAACTTCATGCCGGTTATAGCCGACACCAAGGTCATTCCGGAGTCGCTTGAGGAAGCCTACGACGAGCTGAAGAAGGCAATAGATGAAATAGCAGGAGAGACCGGGCCTTAGGCCCTCTTAACTTCTATTGTGAACTCCCTGTTGAGGGGCAGCCCCTCAAAGAGGTCGCTTCCCAGCTCCAGCACAGGAACATCTGCCTCTATAATGCTCTTTTTACCCTCCGGGTCCCCCACAGTGAGTCGGGTGAGCTTTCCGCCGCGGACAGCAGCGGATAGAAACGTTCCATCCTCCGCACGTCCCTCCAGAACAAAGTCCTCTCCCTTGAGCTCCCACGAGACCCTTTTTATCAGGGCTGGGGCGGTTTCGGGGGTCACCCTCTCAACGACGCCCCTGCCGTTCCGTATTTTCGCCACGGGACAGCTTGCCTGGGCGTTGCAGAAGCCCCTAATGGCCTCCGCTATCCCCCTTGCAAAGTTATCCAGCGGCTTGCCCATCAGCGCCTCGCCGAACCCTGCCCAGCTCGCGGAGACCCTCAGCCTTCCATCGACCACCTCAAAGGTTATTGTGAGTATCCCCCTGTCCCCGGTGAATGTGTAAACGGCACGGTGCTCCTGGAATCCCACGGTTAGTTTGAACTCGTAGCCGAAGTTGAAGATGAAGCGGGGCACTTTGAAGCGAACCCTGTCGCCCTGGATATCCTCGAAGTACGGGAAGAACGGAAGGGTTTTCTCAGGCTCGCTGAGGATAACCTGAAGGCTTTCCCACGGGTGAGAGATTTCAACTTCCCAGCTCTTCGTTTTCACGTTTATCCCCACAGAAACCATAGAAAGAGATATAAAAAGCGTTTCTTAAACCGTTGGTTTGGAACCCGGTGCAAGAGGAAAGAAAAAAGAAATCAGTCCTCAACAGCGTAGAGATTGACCTTTCCGTGCGGAATTCCAGCTTTTTTGCCGTACCATTCACTGAGGAAGCGATGGAGTACAACGAGGAGCGGTACCGCGATGGCGAGCAGCAGCCAGCCGTTCCTCAGCCCCGCGGCAAAGAGCAGGAGCACAACGGCGCCGACGAAGCCCGCGGTGAGGGCGTAAGGTATCTGGGTGTTCACGTGGTCGATGTGGTCGCAGCCTGAGAACATGGAGCTCATGATGGTTGTGTCACTGATTGGTGAACAGTGGTCCCCGAAAACGCCGCCGGCAAAGACCGAGGCGATGCTGGCGTAGACAACCGGTCCAAAGCTCCCGCTGAGCCCGTAAGAGAGGGGAACCGCTATCGGCATCATTATCGCGAAGGTCCCCCAGCTCGTTCCTGTCGTGAAGGAGATGAATGCCGCCACCACGAAGACGACGAGGGGAACCAACCCAGGTGAAAGGACGTTCGATGCGACGCTAACTATGTAGTCGGCGGTGCCAACCGCGTCGCAGGCGCTCTTGATGCTCCACGCGAGGATGAGTATCATCATGGCGAAGTGCATCTGCTTCATTCCGGCAACAAGGGTGTGCTCGACATCCTCGAGGCTCATTATCTTCATCGCCAGAACGAGAACCATTGCGACGATGACCATGGAGAACGAACCCCAGACGAGGGCCCACGTTGAGTCCGCGTTGGAGAGAACCTCTTGAAAGCCGCCCTTGGCGTAAGCGGCGCTGCCTCCGCCAGTAACCCACAGGCCGAGGAACGTCATGAAGACAAGGGCCGCAACGGGTAGTATAAACACCCAGACGCTTTCCTTGCCCTCTATGGGCATCCCCACGTCCACCTCCGTCGTCATCATCGGCTGCGCCCCATCGCGGAGGACCTTGCCCTCGGTCCTGGCACGCTGCTCAGCGTGAAGCATCGGGCCGTAGTGCCTGTGGGTGGCGGCAACGAGGTAAACGAGGATGACCGCCAGAATTGGGTAGAACCTGTAGGGCCAGCTGGCAAACCACGCTGAGTAGGCGCTTATATCCGCACCGACGCTCGCTATCGCGTCCTTCAAGAGGCCGAGCTCGTAACCGATCCAGGTGGAGACGACCGCCAGAACCGCCACCGGCGCGGCTGTGGAATCGTCGGCGTAAGCTAAGAACTCCCTCGAAACCCTCGCCCTGTCCGTGATGGGCCTCATTGTGTTGCCGACGATGATGGTGTTGGTGTAGTCGTCGAAGAATATTATCGTTCCGAAGATAGCCGCCATCAGCGAGGCTGCACGGCTCGTTTTAACCTTCCGCGTCACTGCCTTCGCTATGGCGTTCATGCCGCCGGCCTTGTATATCAGCGCTACCCCTGCACCTATGAGTGCGTCGAAGAGGAGAATCCTCGTGTTCCAGAGGTCGGTAACAATCTGCCCGTTCTCCTCCCAGGCGGACGCTATGTTGAAGGCTATCCACTTTAGGGTTTCAGTCGTGGCCCCTACGGGGTTTCCCCCCGCCACCAGCAGTCCACCAACCCACACTCCGAAGAACAGGGCGAAGAGAACCCTTTTGGTCAGGATGGCGAGACCGATGGCCACGAGAGGTGGCAGGAGTGAGAGTACTCCAAAGTCCGACATGATCCGATCCCTCCCATCTTTGGCAAATTTCGTTTGATGTACCGGACAAGCGGCACCGGTGTGGGCTAACAAAAAACACTTTTATTACTTTTGTAACAAATATACCAAAAAAGCAGAATTCTGTTTCATTTGGAACAGAATTACCTCATCCCGCGTATGATCCTTTCCAGGACCTGGTACGCCATTGGCGCTTCTTCCCGGTCAATAACAAAAATCGTGTCCTTGTGGCAGGAGATCACCTGGGTTATGTTTATCCCGTTTGCGGCCAGCGCCGAGGTCATGAACACGACAACTCCTGGGGTTTCAATTATGTCCTCAGGGCTTATCACAGTAAGGGCGGTCTGGTCCCTCAGTATGCCAACGACCTCCTTCACAAGGCCAAGAACCTTTGCCTCGTCCTCACTCGCGATGACGATTGTGAACGTGTCCCTGGCCTGGGTCAGCTGGAAGAACCTCGATTTGCTCATTATTTCCAGCAGATCCTTCACGGCCCTGACAAGGTGTTCCTTCGAGACGGTTATCACGCTGACATCGGATTGGAGCTCTATGATGCTGTTTCCAACGACGCTCCTCACCCGCTCCTCCAGAAGGGACCTCTCATCCCTGAGCTCCTCCCCGAGGCGGATCAGGGCCATCTTGACCGCAGGGATGGATGCATTCAGGCCAGCGTCGGCTACGAGTATCCTCGCAAGGGCACTGTAGTTAACGATGCCGAGGCGCATGCACTCCCGCACAAAGGGCCGCCTCATTATCTCGTCCCGCACAATCTCGGCTATGCTGGGTTTTCCGGGGTTCATTGTTCATCCTCCCAAGGCCGGAAACGGATTATATTCCGGCTATTCTCTTCCACCTCTCCTTCGTCCTCTTCCAGCAGCCAGGAGGCATGAGCTCGCCCTCCGGACAGTAGCCGAGCTGAACGCACCTGGGCCCGAGCTTCGCCCACTTTATCACGGGCCTGAGGTCATCGTTCTTTGCGATCTCCTCCAGCATCTTCCAGGCGACTTCCCGTATCTCCCACTGGGCCCTCTCGCACGCCCTCAGGCCGAAGAAGTGCTTCAGCTCGCGGAGGTTCATGGTCATGACGAGCTTTGTCCTCACCGCCTGGGGGAGTACAAAGCGCGCGTCCTCCTGGTGAACTCCCGCATTGTAGCTCTCCTCGTAGAGCTCGATAGCCTTCCTCATTAACTCCTTCCATTTCTCGTAGAGCCCAGGCTTCTCCTTCACGCTCTCCGGAATTACGAAGGTCTCTTCGACGTCGTTGGGGTTCAATTTTATATAGCGCTGTGACTGTTGGGTATAACTTGCAAGTCTGTGTCTCACAAGTTGGTGTGAACACGTCCGAGAACATCCCTCGATCGCGAAGGTGAGAACCGCGTGCTCCAGTATTGACTCGTGACCATACCCCAAAACCCGGGGCAGATGCATCCCAACGTCCCCTTCGCCCATGCGCTCGAACGCTTCCGTCTCCCATTCATCCCAGTAGCTTATGAGCGCCGCCCAAGTGACGGTTTCGAGAGGTTTTTTCGTATAATTGACAAGGGTAACCCTGATCCCATCCCCCATTCGCGCCACCGGAGATAGAATCGGGCCAGGTTTATTAGGTTTACTTTGGGGTCAAAAATAGGCGAGGGGACCGAGTTCCCTAAATGGCCTAATCCTCCGGAGCTTCCTCAGAAGGCTCCTCACTAGCCTTGACAGGTTCCTCCTCAGAGGGTTCGGCACTCTCGATCTCCACGGTTTGTTCGGTTGCCGGCTCGGGGGCTGGTTTCTCATTTACGGCCCCGGGAAGCTCCTCCGGAAGGGCGAAGAACGCCATGATTTCGAGAAGAGCACCGACCAGGATGAAGAAGTAGCCCACCATGAGGAGCGCGAGTATCGCGCCGATGAGGTAGAAGAGCGCCGCGGTGTGGAACGTTCCGACACCGGTCTCCCTGGCTATTGCATCGTAGCTCTTCTTCATGAACCAGACGCCTATTATCATTATGATCACTGCAACGAGGCTCCACGTTCCGAAGGCGGACATGAGTTCGGTCACCTTCTCGGGATCGTGGATGACGTCCGCCATCTTGTCCCACATATCGTAGAACGCCCACGACAGGATCAGGCTGGCGGTTATGTTTAACAGAGCCGCCCAGATGTAATCCTTAAAGATGCTCTCCTTCTTCGTTGCCTCCGCGATGTTCTTCACCGCGAAGAGCTTCAGCACGAAACCCACAAGGTAGGTCACGTAAAAGAGGCTGAATATGGCACCAATGCCGCCCCAGGTCCGGGCATTTTTCAGACTTTCCATAATATCACCCAATGTCTGTACGATTTTCAGATATAAAAGAGTCCTCTCCAACGTCTGCGGAAAGAATGTCAAAATGATCCATCAAAAAATCGAAAAGGAAATGGGAACAAAAAACTAAACAGGTGCCGGCTCTTCAACGGGCTTGGATATCTCGTCGGGCAGTGAGAAGAACGCGATTATCTCGAGGATTGCCGCTATGACAATAAGCAGTCCACCGATCAGAACTAGCATCAGGATTGCACCGATGATGTACAGCAGCGCGACCGTGTGGAACATGCCCACCCCAGTCTCCTCAGATATCATGTCGTAGCTCTGCTTCATGAACCACACACCGACTATCATGAGAACCACTGCGATGATGCCGCCGGCGCCCATCATGCCCAGGCCGAACTCGGGTGACTTCGAGGCACCCAGCATCGAGCCCCACATGGTTCCCATAAGTATCAGGCTGGCCAGTATGTTCAGTATGGCAGCCCAGAGGTACTTGCTAAATATCTCGTCCCTGTCGGTAGCCTCGGCGATGTTTTTGACGGCCAAGAGCTTCAGGATGAATCCTATGAAGCCGAGGCCCACAACGGTCAGGATGGCTCCGATGCCACCCATCATTTTGGCATTTTTCAAATCACTCACGGGCAATCACCTCGAAAATAAATGTCTTCATAATCATTTAAAAGGTTTTCCACCAGTGGCTATAAAAGTATGACACATCCATATCGGAAGTACTTCATGTGGCAAAGAATGCGGCGGTGTTCATTACGTTTGGAAAGCCAGCGTGCATTGATGCTCAAAAGATTTCAGTCCTATCCCACTTTCTCCGACGAAAGGGTTATTAAAACCGGGCTCCAGCTTTAGACGGTGATGCACATGGTGGTTAGCCTTGCAGGAAGGGATGTTCTCTGCCTTCAGGACTTTACGAGGGAGGAGATTGAGACTATTCTCAAGACAGCCGAGATGATGAAGATCTGGAACAAAATAGGCAAGCCGCACCGCGTTCTTGAAGGCAAGACCCTGGCCATGATCTTCCAGAAGCCCTCAACCAGAACGAGGATCTCCTTCGAGGTTGGAATCTACCAGCTCGGCGGCTACGGCCTCTACCTCAACGCCAACGACCTCCAGCTCAGGCGCGGCGAGACCATCGCCGACACCGCCCGCGTCCTCAGCAGGTACGTGGACGGAATGATGGCGAGGGTTTACGCCCACAAGGACGTCGAGGACCTCGCCAAGTACGCCAGCGTCCCGGTCATCAACGGTCTGAGCGACTTCAGCCACCCATGCCAGGCTCTCGCTGACTACCAGACCATCCTCGAGAAGAAGGGCCGCATAGCCGGCCTTAAGATAGTCTACGTCGGTGACGGAAACAACGTCGCCCACTCCCTCATGATAGCCGGAACCAAGCTCGGTGCCAACGTTGTTGTTGCAACCCCCGAAGGCTTCGAGCCGGACGAGAAGGTCATCAAGTGGGCCGAGAAGAACGCGGCCGAGAGCGGCGGAAGCTTCGAGCTCCTCCACGACCCGGTTCAGGCGGTTAAGGATGCGGACGTTATCTACACCGACGTCTGGGCGAGCATGGGTCAGGAGGCCGAGGCCGAGGAGAGGAGAAAGATATTCCAGCCGTTCCAGGTCAACAGGGACCTCGTCAAGCACGCCAAGCCAGACTACATCTTCATGCACTGCCTCCCGGCCCACCGCGGCGAGGAGGTCACCGACGACGTCGTTGACTCCCCGAACAGCGTCGTCTTCGACGAGGCCGAGAACCGCTTGCACGCCCAGAAAGCTGTTATGGCCCTTGTTATGGGCGGGATTAAGGTCTGAGGCCTTTTCTTCCCTTTTGTTCTCCCACACTGCTTGGCCTTCTGAGATGCTTCCGCTGTGAAAGCGGACTTTCACAAAACCGCCCTTCTATGAAAGTGCACTTTCATAAATCATCGCAGTTATGAAAGTTGGCTTCCACAAACGAAGAACCTTTTAAACCCCCCTCCGTATTTCCCACCATGCTGGAAAAGCTCTTCAGCCTCGGCTACTCCAAGACATTCGCGGAGCGCTATTACGAGCTCTGGGGCGAGAGGGCATTAGCTATAGCCGAGGCCATGGAAAAGCCCCTGCCGAGGTGCTTCCGCGTAAACACCCTCCGCATCGAAGTGCCGAAGCTCACCAAGCTCCTCAACAAGAAGGGCTTCCAGTTTAAGCGCGTTCCCTGGGCGAGAGAAGGGTTCTGCCTCACTCGCGAGCCCTTCTCGATAACCTCCACTCCGGAATATCTGAGCGGTCTCCTCTACATTCAGGAGGCCAGCTCGATGTACCCTCCCGTCGCTCTGGAGCCGAAGCCCGGCGAAACCGTCGCCGACATGGCCGCCGCCCCGGGCGGAAAAACCTCCTACCTCGCCCAGCTGATGGAGAACGAGGGAATAATCTACGCCTTCGATGTCGGGGAGGAACGCTTAAAGGAGACCCGTCTGAACCTTTCCCGCCTCGGGGTAACCAATACTGTACTCATCCATAAGTCTTCGCTCCACATAGCCGAGCTGGGCGTCGAGTTCGACAGAATCCTCCTCGACGCACCGTGCACGGGCTCGGGCACCATACATAAGAACCCCGAGAGGAAGGCCAACAGAACGATGGAGGACGTGAAGTTCTGCCAGGGGCTGCAGATGCAGCTTATCGAAAAAGCCCTTGAGGTTCTGAAGCCGGGAGGAATCCTCGTCTACTCAACCTGCTCCCTCGAACCGGAGGAGAACGAATTCGTGATCCAGTGGGTTCTTGAGAACTTCGACGTTGAACTGCTCCCGCTCCGCTACGGCGAGCCCGCTTTAACGAGCCCCTTCGGAATCGAGCTTAGCGGGGAGATAAGAAAGGCGAGGCGCTTTTATCCGGACAGGCACGGGACGAGCGGCTTCTTCGTTGCGAAGATTAAGAAACTCTGAGCCGGTTTCTCCATATCAATCCTTTGAGTCCGGCGCGAGCTTCTCATCGAGCTCCCTCAGCCTTTCAATGACATCCGCACTGAGGTTCTTCTCCAGCTCTTCCCGCGCGGCCTTGGCCAGCTCGAATTTCGAGTCGTACTTTCCGAGGGCCGTCCAGTGAATCTTCTTCCCCTCGACGAAAACGTCTATGTCGCAGAGGCGCTTGTAGCCGTGGTACTCAATGCCTTTGAGCAGGAACTTAACGCGCACCGGGTCTTCCCATGTCAGGAGCTTGAGCTTGTAAACCGGAACGCGCATGAATGGCCTCGGATAGTCCCAGTCCCAGCCCTCTCCAATGACGAAGCCAATGTCTATGTCCTCAATCACCATCATGAGGCGCTCTATGTTCTCCTCGTAGCGCTTATCGGTGTCGTAGATTTTAATCGTGATCTCGTTCCACTCGGGCATCAGCCTGAGCAGAAGGACGGGAAGGTCAACGCTCAGCTCCCTGTAAACCTCAAGGAAGTCCCTGCGGACGAGGACGGCACCATCGATGTCCTCCGGCCCGATCGGGGAGTTGAGCTTTTTCCTGGTCACGCCGATTATCGTGTCCCCTGCCTCACCCTCGTCAAGGGCCGTCCTTATGTCCATTATCTCCCCGCCGTACTTTTTGGAGATGAGCTTCAAGCCCTCCTCAACCTTGCTGGGGACCCTTATGAATATCAGCGTGCTCTCCACATGAACCTTTTCTATCGGGAGCTTCTCGTTCAGGATAAGGCTCAGAACAACCGGGGCGTGGGAACTCACGAGAAAGGCCGTCTCCGGCGGTATCGTCTCCTTCTTCCATTCATCCGTGACGAAGACTATTGTCTCGAACTCGCTGCTCTTCTTAATCGCCTCGTCCGTTGGTATCTCACCGACCCCAAAGGCTTCCGAGAGGGCCCTCTTCACGGCCGGGATGTCCCCGGTTCTGAGGAAAATAATGGACGGTCCAAAGCGGAGAACCTTCATCACATGCCCCTCCACATCTTGTATCCTCTGTCGAAATCCGTCCCGCCGGGATACTTCACCCTGTAGGTCTTCCCGCTCGGGAGAAGAACGAAGTTGACACCGAGGACGCCGTTCAGTCCCCGGTCTATCAGCTTGAAGTTGTGGCCGTAAAGTCTGAAATCGGCGTCCAGGCCGGCCACCTCCCTCCACGTGTGGCCGAGGGCGAACCTCATACCTCCTATCTCAACGATGGTTCCTGGCTCGACGACACTTCCCCCGAAGAACTCCCGGACTACCTCAGGCTCATCCTCGTTGCCTGGGACCACGTAGAGTTCCGTCCCAGGGTTCTTGAGGACGCGGGCCAGCTTTCTCACCGCTCCAATGTAGAGCGGCTTCATGTCGGGTCTTCGCTCAAGCTTTATGTTGTCCGCGAGGTCGCCCGTGTGGATAACGTACTCGGGACGGACCCTGTCAATGAGCTCACCTATGAAGCGGTAAGCGCTCTCTGGGGTGTCGCTGACGTGCATGACCTTCGTTTCGTCGGTGGATGACAGCAGCTCCAGGACTTTTTTCCGGAAGAGGGGGAGTTTTATCGGCATTAAATAGAGTAGGAGCAGGGTTTATATATACCTTCGCCAAGTTACTAAGGGTGTTACCATGAAGGTTCTTGTTCTCGGTGCCGGAAACGTCGGCACGGCTATAGCCTGGGATTTAAGGGACGAGTTCGACGTTCACGTTGGGGACGTCAGCGATGAGAGACTGAAGGCGGTGTCCGAATTCGCCACGCCCCTGAAAGTTGATGCGTCCAGCTTCGATTCCCTTGTTGAGGCCATGAGGGGCTTTGAGCTTGTGATAGGGGCCCTGCCTGGAAGATTCGGCTATCAGTCCGTTAGGGCCGCCATAAAAGCGGGCGTTGACATGGTCGACGTCTCATTCATGCCGGAGAACCCCCTGGAGCTTCGCGATGAGGCTGAAAAGGCGCAGGTGACGGTTATATTCGACGCCGGCTTTGCCCCAGGGCTGAGCCACATCCTGATGGGGCGCATCTGGCAGGAGATGGACGAGCTGAGGGAGGGCCACATCTACGTCGGCGGCCTCCCAAAGGAGCCGAAGCCGCCACTCCATTACAGAATTACATGGTCACCGAAGGATTTAGTTGAGGAGTACACGAGGCCGGCGCGCGTGATAAGGGACGGCGAGGTTAAGGCAGTTGACCCCTTCGAGAGGATTGAGGAGGTAACCGTGGGCGACTTCGAGTTCGAGGCCTTCGTAAGCGACGGGTTAAGAAGCCTCTTGGAGAGCGTTAGGGCGGAGAAACTAGAGGAGTGGACGCTCCGCTGGCCGGGACACCTGGAGAAGATGAGGATTTTAAGGGAGCTCGGCTTCTTCAGGCCGGAGCACGTTAATAAGACGCTTGAGGTTATATCCCCGCTCATGACCTACGGGAGCCCGGACTTCTCGATAATGCAGGTGGTCGGAAGGGGAACGCTGGACGGCGAGGAGAAGGAGATAGGCTACCTCCTGTACGACGAGGAGAAAGAGGGCTTCACCTCGATGGCCCGCGTCACGGGATTCACCGCGGCGATAGTGGCCAGACTCGTGGCCGAGAAGGGCTGCATCTTTGGTGTTATTCCTCCGGAGATACTCGGAATGCGCATAGACACCTTCGAGAGAATCGTCGACGAGATTGCCGACAGGGGCATAAGGCTCGAGAGGTGGGAGAATGCTCCACCTGGTGATAGCTGAGGCGGAGCTTGAGCCCGTCCCGAAGGCCATAGTGGATCATCCTGCTGTTGTGAACCACGCCAGGAGGAGGGGAAAGAGGCCGGACGAAATACTGCTGGACAGCACCTACCACCACGCGGCCATCAAAAAGCTCCCTGACGGCGAAAGGAGGGGAAGACCCGACATAGTCCACATCTGCCTCCTCAACGCCCTCGAGAGCATAACCAGCAAGGAGGGGCTCTTGAGGGTCTACGTCCACACCAGAAACGACGAGGTCATCCACATCAAGCCGGAGACGAGGATTCCAAGGAACTACAACCGCTTCGTTGGGCTGATGGAGAGCCTCTTCAGGGATCGGGTCGTGCCGAGGGGCCTGGAACTGCTCCGCATTGAGGAGAAGTCCCTCGGAGAGCTCGTGGAGGAGTTAAACCCCGACGGGGTCTTCGTGATGCACGAGGAAGGGAAGCCCACTAAGCCAAAGGACTTTGGGAAGATACTGGGTGGACTTGAGAACCCCCTCGTCATCGTCGGTGGATTCCCCCATGGGGATTTCAGGGGCGAAACGCCAGGGGAAAAAATAAGCATTTACGAGGCCCCGTTGATGGCCTGGGCGGTTGTGAACGAGGTAATCATCAACTTTGAGCATTGGGTTCCCTGAAAAAAGCGAAAAAGCTACATAATGTTTTTATATTTTGTTTATGCTTATTTTTTTGGGCACTTGGAAACAACACAGCAAAGGCAATCCAATGGGGGTGTGTTACTCCATGCGAAAAATAAGCTTCCTGATGGCGTTCCTAATCGCCGGATACGTCCTTGGAATATGGAACTTCCTGGTTCTGCCGAAGTACTACATAACCTTCGGGCTCAAAGGATTCCTGATTTCACTCCTCCCGATGCTGGTGGCAATGTTCCTGATATACAGCGAGGCGGAGAGCACCAAAAAGACCCGCTACCTCATATACGAGCTGTTCTTTAAGATAGCTAGGACTCCCGCACTGATATTCAGCCTGCTGATGTTCCTGATGATAATGCTCGGCGTCACCACCTACTACTCCTCCTACGGCCTCGCCCTCATCTTCGGGATGGGCTCGAGGTACATCCCCATTCTGGCCCTCGGGACGATACTGCTCTCTGTTCTGATGCTCATACTGGCAAAGGGCAGAACCCTCGAGTTCATCTCGGTCGTCTCGATACTCTTCGTTCTTTTCGCCCTCGCTTCGGCGTTCCTGATCAGGAACCAGGCGCTCAGCATGGTCACCGCGCCACAGGCGGTTCAGTACATGAAGGGTGCGGTATCCTCAATAACGTCCTTTGACCTGTCCCTGACCACAAGGGGAGTCCTCTTCATGGTCGTTTCCGTCTTCGTCTCCCTCGGTCTTGGCGCGGGGGTTTACTACGTCCTGGGAAGCTTCACCCCGGAGGAGCTTAACCTTAGAAAGGTTCTCGCGGCGGTTTTCGTCCTCCAGATAATCCTCAGCTTCGCCGCGGCTTTCACCGTCGCCTACTCCCTGGGCGCCGCCTACCAAGCCTACGGTGAGGCGTTCCAGAACCCGAACATCCCCGCAGATGAGTCCATGAAGCTTTTCATGAAGTTCAACGACCTCAAGGACTACGCCACCAACAGCGATAAAAGCCCGATGGACTCGATAGAGGTCTTCTACTCGATACCAGCCGTCCTGAGGGACAACGTGCCCAACGACACGACCCTCATAGCGCTCCTGATGCTGTCCCTCTATCTAGCCGGCCTCACGACCATAATCATCCTCATCGAGATGGGCAGCCAGATGCTCTCCGAGGTTATGCAGCTTGGAAGAAACCCGAGCCTGGGATTCGTGGGCATCCTCGGCATGATAGTGGCCGGCGCCATGGTGGTCGGCGACATCAGAACGATGTTCGTTGTTGTACCATTTTCCGTGGCGGCGCTCATGGCCGCGGTCGAGAGCTACCCGCTGCTTTCCTCTGAGCTGACGCACAATAAAGCGGTAGTCTCAGCTGTGATGCTGCTCCTCTTCGTCAGCGGGCTGGCGACCCTCTACTACTCACTCACCGCCCCAAAGATGCCGGTGAAGATTGGTGCGGTGCTGGGTCTCGTGCTCCTCGTGCCGGTGCTCATGAACGGCATGCTGCTGAAGGCCCGCCGTTGAACATTTCCTCCTTTTCAAAAATTTTTTAAAGACCCTTCCTAATCGGTTTTAGAACGCTTATGGGAGGTCTGAAAAATGGGAGACAAGACCAAGGTTCAGGTTAGCAAGCTCAAGCCCGGAAGGTACATCCTCATCGACGGCGAACCCTGCAGGATCGGCAACATAACCGTTTCCTCGCCCGGAAAGCACGGTTCAGCCAAGGCCAGGATCGAGGCCGTTGGAATCTTCGACGGCAAGGTCAGGAGCATCGTCAAGCCCACCAGCGCCGAGGTTGACGTTCCGATCATCGACAAGAGAACCGCCCAGATCATCGCCATGACCCCGGACACCGTCCAGATCATGGACATGGAGACCTACGAGCTCTTCGACATCCCGATCGAGGGCGGCGTCGCCGACGAAGTCAAGGACCAGCTCAAGGAGGGCATCAACGTCGAGTACTGGGAGACCCTCGGCAGGATTAAGATAATGAGGCTCAAGGGCGAGTGAGCCCTCTCCGCTCTTCTATTTCCCGCAACCTTTTAAGAGGACGCTCCAATTCTCCCTGGAGGTGCGAGTATGGACTTCCTGTACACCTACGAGACGCTTAAGCTTGAGTTTCCACTTGTTGGGCCTGAAGAGGCCAAATTTGTTATCCTAGGTGTACCCTTCGACGGAACGACCAGCTTCAAGCCCGGCGCGAGGTTCGGGCCAACGCTCATCAGGCACGCGACGCTCAACCTCGAGAGCTACATCCTCGACTACGACGTTGACATAGCGGAACTTCCCATAGCAGACATTGGGGATGTGGCAGTTGTCGCCGGCGACCCCCGTAAGACCGCGGACAGGGTTAGGGAAACCGTCGAGGAGCTCAAACGTGTTAATCCCGGCGCTATCCCGATACTTCTGGGCGGCGAGCACTCCCAGACCCTGGGGGCGGTTGAGGCGCTTAAGCCTGCCAGCTACGTCGTCTTCGATGCACACCTCGACCTGCGCGAGAGCTACGAGGACAACCCCTACAACCACGCCTGCGTGGCGAGGAGGATAGGCGAGCTGGGAGTCAGGGAAGCCATGTTCGGAATAAGGAGCGGCACGAGGGAAGAGGTCGAGTACGCGGAGAGGGAAGGTATAGCTTGGGTTCACGCTAGGGACTACGACTTCGATGCCTTCGTTGAGCTGGTGAAGCCCCTCCCGGAGCCGGTTTACCTCTCGGTTGATATCGACGCGTTCGACCTTTCCCTGGTCCCCTCAACCGGAACCCCCGAAGCCGGGGGTTTGAAGTTCTGGGACGTTGTCGAAGCCGTGGAGTGGCTTGTGGAGAACAAGAGGATAGCCGGCTTTGACATAATGGAGGTCGCAGGCAGCGGGCTCGGTGACGTTACCGCGCTGACGGCGGCAAAGCTACTGTTCCACTTCATAGGGGCAATGGGAAAGAGAAGGCCCTGAACTTTTTCATTCTTTCACGTGATCCGGCTGGGGAAGTATGTCCACCGACGTGGTTCCAAACTGCACGGGGGCGTTTTCGAGGGGCTTCTTCATGGAGTACGGGTACTCCAGCCTGAAGACCATAAGTATTCCCGTTCCAAAGCCGAGCAGCTCCATAACGACGTCCTGCATCTTGTTGCTCATGCTCTCGTAGAGCCATGGCATGTCCGGCTGGAGGACCACCTCAAAGAACTCCCAGACAACCCCAACGAGAACGAGGGCGAAGAGACTTATGGAGACTATCTTCAGCGGGCTCCAGTGGAGGTTGTAGGTCCTCGACGATTCCAGAACGACCTCGTTGAATATGGCCCACGTCACGAGGCCGCCCAGGTAGTGGCTCGGGACGTCGGCACCCTTCCAGACCTGGTTGTAAAGGTCAAGCTGGAGGAAGGGGACGTTGAGAAACGTTATGTGGGCCGCCATGAATATCGCGAAGAGTGCGTAGATGCTGTCGTTGTAGAAGGGGCTGACCCACGGCCAGATCCTTCTGCTGGGGCGGGGGTATATCTTCCGGACGATGCTTGGAACGAAGAGGGCGAATAGACCCGCGGCCGCGCTGAAAATCTGGTCAAACTTTCCGTACATAAGGGTGCTGATAAGGCCGAAGAAAACGATGGCCCTGGCGATCATAATTATTCCCTTTTCCCAAGTCCTCATTCAAATCACCTAAACCCCCTCCACGTAATTCCATAATCCGCCGAACTTTATATACTTGCCGGCCAAAAATGGGCCGTATCCGAACCAAAATAAGCCAGAACAAAACCCAATCCCTTCGGGAAGCGTAAAAGGTAGCCTAGGAGTTGGGCCGGTAGCCGGCCTTCTCCATCTCCCTCTCGATGCTCCTCACCTCGAGCAGTTCTCTCCTGAGTACCGGAACCCAGAGGGTCTCAACGAGGACAGTGACTAAGACGGTGATTATGGTGACGCTGAGGATGGTTTCTCCCCACTGAATCAGGTCGGGGTTGTTGTACGTGATTCCGAGAGTCAGGGGGAGACTGGCCAGGGCGGCGGGAACGACGCCCCTCGGGCCCTCAAGCGATATGAACAGGTACTCCTTGAAGGAGCGCCACTTCAGGACGGGAAGGGAAGCAAGGGGTCTGGCGACCAGCATCAGAGCGAACGCTATGATAACGCCCTGCACGATGTGGCCCCTTATTATCCCCGGGTTCAGGCTCGCGCCCAGGAGAGTGAAGATGAAGATGGTGGATATGGTCGCGAGGCTCTCGTTGAAGTGAACCTCCCTCTCGACGGCCAGCATGACCTTCTTGACCACGGAGATATCGTCTCTGAAGAAGACCTTATGGTTGCCAAGAACGATGCCCGTAACGGTGGCCACAAGATAGCCCGAAGCCTGTGCCAGTTCACCGAGAAGGAAGCCCCCGAACGCCATCACAAGGGAGAATATGACGATCTCGGGAAAGTCCCTAACCTCCGTCCTCTTCAGGATGTTGTACCCGACAACACCGAGCAGCGCCCCCATGAGTATCGAGGCACCCATCTGGTACAGGAAGAAAACGACGGCCGCGGGGTAGAGACCGATGTAGCCGGCTATGGCCTCCAGGAACCTCGCGCTGGACGCCTCTGGAACCAGCATCGCGACGGCCACCGATGCGAGAACTATTCCCATCGGGTCGTTGAATATTGACTCGGTGACGATGACCGTCTCGATGTCCTCGCGAACACTGTACTGCCTGAACAGGGGAATTAATGTAGCCGGGTCTGTGGCACCGATGATCGCCCCGAAAAGGAACCCGACGATGAAGGGCACGTGAAAGAGCCACGAGAATATTCCGCCGATGATGAACGCGGTGAGGAGGAGTCCGATGGTGTCTAGGGCCAGTATGGTCTTGAAGTTCCTTTTGAGCATCTTCCAGCTGAGGGTGTGACCCTCCGTGAAGAGTATCATCACCAGGCCGAAGACGCGGATGTAGTTGAAGAGCTCGTTGGCAAGGTTCCGGTTCAGGAGCCCAAGAACGGGGCCGACCAGTATGCCGAGGAACATGAAGAGGGGAATGTAGGATACATTGAACCTCCTGCTCACGAGGAGTGAAACCAGTCCCACCGCAAGGACGACGAAGAACACGTAGACCAGCAGGTCAACGCTTGGAACCAGGACGTTCGATGCACCGGTCACAGACATCGCTATTCCTCCTGCAGATTTTGTCTTCAGAGTTAATAAGCATGCCGGGGAACTTCTTTTGTTATCCTTTTGGTACAATGTTCTAAACGTTGCCTCGGTGTCGCGTTCGACCCACAAAGCCTTAAATAGAACTTTTTCCACCAGCTGAAAATGGTGGTGGTCATGGAAGTCGAGTCCGCCCTTGAGAGATTCCACTCGCTCAAGCTGACCGACATAATGCCGAGATTCGAAACGATGCCCGTGGTAACGGCCGACTCCGACCTCCTCAGCGTCCTCAAGATACTCAGAACCAGACACCACGTGTGGGTGGTTGAGGGCAGGGAGAACATGAAGCTAGTGGGGGTCATCAGGTACAGGGACGTCATAGACGTCCTTCTGCCGCCGGAGGCCCACAAGTTCAAGCTGGGGATGACAAGCAAAACCATGCGCTCGATGCTCGGTGGCGCCACAAAGGCGGAGGACGTTGCCGAGAGACACGTGCTGACGGTGGAGGAAGACGCAACGGTTCTCGACGCACTGATGAAGATGCGCAAATACAAGATTCAGGTGCTGGCGGTCGTAAAGGACGGCAAGTTGGTGGGCGAGGTGAGCCTCCGCATACTGATAGACGAGCTACTCAGACTGCTGCGGGTGGGTGGTGCCCAATGGAGAGCGTGACGTGGCTGCTCTTCGCCCTTGGACTCTCGCTAATCCTCGCAAAGATAGGAGACAGTATCATCGAGCGCTACGAGCTCCCGGGAGTCCTCGGAGAGCTGCTGATGGGAATGATACTCGGAAACTTGGTCTACTTCGGCATAGTCGCGCCCCAGTACCTCCCGATAGTCAGCGGGGAGGCATTCACCACCGACATGACGGTGGTGGCCAACTTCCTCGCCAAGCTGGGCATAATATTCCTCCTGTTTCTCGGTGCCCTCGATGCAGACCTTGAACAGCTCAAGAAGACGGGCCTCACGGCCACCGTCTCGACGGTTCTCGGTGTCTTCGTTCCACTCGTGATCGGCTGGTTCGCCCTCATGGAGATGGGGTACCCGAGCAGGGAGGCCTTTGCCGGCGGTGTTCTCCTCACCGCAACCAGCATCGGCCTGACCGTCAGGGTGATGATGGATCTGGGGGTTCTCAAAAGCGAGGTTGGCGCGGCCTCCCTGAGTGCGAGCGTTATGGACGACTTTCTGGGCATAGCCCTCGTCATCTTTGCCGTCGGAAGCGGCGGCCTTCTGGAGCTCTCGGTTAAAATCGTGGCGTTCTTCATTCTGACCGGGGTCATCTGGTGGTTCCTCGTCGATTATTACATAAAGTTCGCCGAGAGGCTTCACGTGGAGAAGGGAATCCTCGGAGTGGTTCTCGGAATGATGTTCCTCTTCGCGGCCCTGGCGGAGGGCTGGTTCGCCGCGGCCATCGAGGGTGCGTTCATGATGGGCCTCGTCCTCTCGAAACTCCCCGAAGGAAAGCGCCTCATGGAGGACGTGAAGGCCATCGGCTACGGCCTGCTGATACCGTTCTTCTTCGTCCACACGGGAGCGATGCTCAACCTCACCGTTTTCGAGAATGCCAACGCCCTGATCCTCGCCGCCGTCCTAACTGCCGTCGCAGTCTTTGGAAAGGTGGCAGGAAGGGGGCTGGGAGCGTGGATAACCGCCTGGGGACGCGGAAGGGCTTTCCTCTTCACAAAGAAGAACCTCTGGATGTCGCTCCAGATGGGCATCGGTTCGGTTCCGAGGACGGAGGTTGCGCTCGTTGACCTGATGGTGGCAATCCACGGCGGCGCAATAAGCCCGGAGCATGCCCCGGAGTTCATAGCGGCGACCCTGATATTCATAACGGTCTCCGTGCTGATAACCCCGCCGCTCCTCAAATGGGCGTTCAGGGAGGAGATAGAGACAACGAGGGCACAGAAGGCCAGCGCAAAGGTCAAGAGGATAGAGAGCACGAAGAAGAGGATAAAAGAACTGAAGGGCTCTGGGTGAGCCCGTTTCCTTTTCCACATCAGCCGAAGAAGGCCCCCATCATGTCCATCTGCTCCTCGCTCATGGATTTTATCTTGAACTCCGGCATCTTCGGAATCAGACCCTCGTAATCCTCTTTCGTTATCTCCTCAGCCTCTCCGTTCCTGACGCGATAGAAGATGCCGTATTCGGGGTCGCGGTACGCAACGAGGAACTCCTCAACCTCGATATCGCCGAAGTCCACGAATATCACGTTTCCGCCGGTGTAGGGCTTCCTGCACTTGAAGGGGAAGCTTGAGGAGTTGAGCATCGCATCGCCGAGGGCCTGGTTGGCCTTCTCCCCGTTTATCTCGGTCCAGAACCTCCTTCCCTCGAAGTCGCCCTCAACGACTATGAGAAACCTCTTCCCGTCGAGCTCGACGAGGGGGGCCCCTTTCTCCGAGAGTATCTTGAACAGTCCGCCGATTGTCTCGGCGTTTCTAAGGGAAGCAACGAATCCTTCAACTTTCATAGTTTCCACCAGGGGAGGTTCGGGAAGGTGGTATAAAAGCTTAAGCTTTTTATTTGGGACGCCAACCCCCATTTGATGACCTCTGGAGACGGGGCGTACCTCAGGAAGTGGGGTATCGTAATGGTGTTCTCCATACTGGCCGGCCTAGTGGGTGGTATAGGGGCCGTAGTTTTCAGGGTTCTGGTGACCCTTGTTCACGGGTTTTTCTTCGGGGAACTGCTCCCCAGGGTTTCTTACGAGGTAGGAAGCTTTAATCTCGGGTACCTGCTCCTCCCCACGCTCGGCGCGTTCATCGTCGCGTTCTTCGTGATCACATGCCCCGAAATCAAGGGGAACGGCATCCCCGAGGTCATAGAGGCGGTCATATTCAAGGGGGGCAACATCCCCGGAAAGTTCGCGGTTCTGAAGACGATAGCCACAGCGATAACCATAGGCTCCGGGGGAAGCGTTGGGCGCGAAGGTCCCATAGGCTTCATAGGCGCGGCTTTAACCTCCATCCTCGCGCGCTGGTTCAGCCTCTCAAAGGAGATGAAAAAGCTCCTAGTCACCTGCGGTCTGGCGGCAGGTATAGCCGGCACCTTCAACACCCCGCTCGCGGGGGCGATGTTCGCCCTGGAAGTCGTCTATATGGGCGCCTTCTCGATAAACCTCGTGCCCATATTCATCGCCGCCGTCACCGGGAACGCAATTACCCTTGCCGTCCTCAACAGGGCGGTGGAGATAGACATTCCAGGAGGCATCGGTCACACACTTCCAGAGCTCCCCCTGTTCTTTCTCCTGGGCCTGAGCCTCGGCCTCCTGGCGGCGTTCTACGCGCGGTTCCTCTACCGCGTGGTTGACGGGTTCTCGAAGGCCAACGTGCCTGAAATCATAAAACCCGCGATGGGCGGCTTTGGAGTCGGCGTTCTTGGGATGCTGTTCCCCGCCCACGGCATATTCGGAATAGGCTACGAGGGAATGAAGATGGCCTTCTATGGGGAGCTGACGATAGGGCTCCTCATCGTCCTCGGGCTGGTTAAGATGCTGGCCACCACCCTGACGATAGGATCCGGCCAGAGCGGCGGCGTCTTCGCCCCGAGCCTCTATATAGGAACGATGTTCGGAGCTGCCTTTGGAGAGGTCGTGAGACTTCTCTTCCCGGGTCTCGGCTCGAATCCTGCTGTTTACGCCCTGGCCGGAATGGCCGCATTTTTCAGCGGCATGACCCAGGCACCGCTAACTCAGATACTGATGGTCACGGAGCTCACCAGGAGCTACGCCGTTCTGCCCGCAGTAATGACCTCCGCGACCATAGGCTTCCTAACGGCCAGGTTCTTCCTTAAGGGGGAGTCTATCTACACCCTCAAGCTCATCAGAAAGGGCTACCACGTGAAGACCGGAAAGCCGGTCATACTCGAGACCATCTCCGTCGGCGAGATAATGACCCGCGAGCCCGTCTACGTCACCGAGAACCAGACTCTCTTTGACGTGGAGCACCTGATAGGCGAAACCGGTCACGACTGCTTCCCTGTGGTCAACGAAAACATGGAGGTAGTGGGCATAGTCGGCATAAAGGACATCCTGAAAAAATCCCCGAGCGTTAAGCGGATGCCGGTGAAGCGATTCATCCGCCGGCCCTACGGGGTAACTTACCCGACGGAGACGGCCGAGGATGCCTTTGAGAAGCTCATGGCCTACGACCAAAACCTTCTGCCCGTCCTGGAAAGCCCCGAGAGCAGGAGGCTCATCGGAGTCGTGACCAAAAGGGACATATACCGCGCCTACTACCGCGGTCTGGAGGGAATGTACATAGACTGAGGTGGTTTCATGCAGGTTGATGCCGACCTTCACATACACTCGCGCTACTCCAAGGCGGTCTCAAAAGCCATGACTATTCCCAATCTCGCCGAGAACGCAAGATTCAAGGGTCTCGGGGTAGTCGGAACGGGCGATATACTCAACCCGAAGTGGGAGGAGGAACTGCTCAGGTACACCGAGAAGGTGGACGAGGGGACCTACGAGAGGAACGGGATTCGCTTCCTTCTCACCGCAGAGGTGGAGGACAGCAGAAGGGTGCACCACGTCCTGATCTTTCCGAGCATCTCCACCGTCCGGGAGATGAGGAAGGAGCTGAAGGGGTACTCACAGGACATAGACACCGAAGGAAGGCCGAGGGTTAACCTTTCCGCGGCAGAGATAGCGGATATTGCCAACGAGTTGGGAATCCTAATCGGGCCTGCACACGCCTTTACTCCCTGGACTGCCCTTTACAAGGAATACAACAGCCTCAAGGAAGCCTACCAGGGGGCAAAGGTGCATTTTCTTGAGCTCGGCCTCTCGGCGGATTCGGAGATGGCGGACAGGATAAAATCCCACCACTCTCTGACCTACCTCAGCAACAGCGACGCCCATTCCCCGATGCCCCACCGCCTCGGAAGGGAGTTCAACCGCTTTGAAGTGAGGGACGCAACATTCGAGGAGATACGGAAGGCCATTCTGAAGCGCGGGGGGAGAAAAATCGTCCTCAACGCAGGCCTTGACCCCAGGCTGGGCAAGTACCACCTAACCGCCTGCTCCCGCTGCTACAGGAAGTATTCCCCTGAGGAGGCGAGGGCATTCAAGTGGAAGTGCCCGAAGTGCGGCGGCAGAATAAAGAAGGGCGTTCACGACAGAATCCTCGAGCTGGCCGACACGGAGGAGAGACCAAAGGACAGGCCGCCCTATCTCCGCCTAGCTCCCCTCGCTGAGATAATCGCGATGGTTATAGGCAAGGGGGTGGAGACGAAAGCAGTGCGCGTAATCTGGGAGCGCTTTTTGAGGGAGTTCGGGAGTGAAATAAGGGTTCTCGTGGATGTCCCGCTGGAGGGCCTGGCGGAGGTCCACGAGGAGGTTGCGAAGGCAATCTGGGCATACCGGGAGGGCAAGCTGATAGTGATCCCGGGCGGCGGAGGAAAGTACGGCGAGATAAGATTGCCAGAGGAGATAAGGAAGGCGAGCATAGCGGAGCTGGAGAGCCTTGAGGTCGAGGTTCCAAAGGAGGAATACCGGCCGAAGCAGACGAGCCTCATGAAGTTCCTCCGGGGAGCCCCTAAGTGAAGCACCTGCCCCTCGCGCCTGTTCTTTTTGTCGCCTTTCTGCAGGCTTCTTTCAGCTTTTCTGCATTCTCCTCGGGGACGCCGTCGTAGGTGAAGTCCCACGTCCCCATCTCTATCCCGGCGGCGTACTTGATTTTGCCGTTCTCCCGCAGGATTGGGTAGAACCCGACGTGGAGGTGGTAGAAGCCGTAGGTTCCTTTGAACGGCGCCTGGTAGAGCATCATCGTGTAGGGCATTTCCCTCCCCAGAACGGTGTTGAGGGTTCCCGTTGCAACGCGGAGGGCGTCGGCCAGGTCCGCGAGCTCTTCCTCCGTCAGCTGGGTGAGCCACTGAACGTGCCTCTTCGGATAGACGTGAACCTCAAAGGGCCAGCTCGCGAAGAAGGGCAGGAAGATGGCGAAGCTTTCGTTCTCGTATATCGCCCTCTCACTTTCCAGCTCCTCGCGCAGAATCCTGCAGAAGAGGCACTCGCCGGTGCGCTTGAAGTATCTCCTCGAGTTCTCGATTTTGAGACGAACCTTGAGCGGTATGAATGGAGTCGCATAGAGCTGACCGTGGGGGTGGGTCAGGCTAACACCTATCTCCTCCCCCTTGTTCCGAAAGATCAAGAGGTAGGCAACGCGGGGATTTTTCTTCAGTTCTGCGGTTACGTTTTTCCATAATTCAACAACTCGAACCATAGCCTCAAGGGAAAGCTCGTCGAGGTCTCTGAGGCCGTGCTCCGGCGTTTCGACGATCACGCTGCACTGGCCGAGCGCCCTTGCCCTCCGGTAGAACACTTCTTGTTCAGGCCGGGGTGCATCGAAGGAGAGCATCGGAAACCTGTTCGGGAGCAGAAGAACCTCCCAGCCGTAACCGGTCTCCTCGCCACCAGGGCAGAAGGGGCAGAAGTTCCGCGGCCTCCATGGGCGTTTCTTCCTCACCGCCGAGACCATGACCCACTGACCGGTCAGGGGATTGTACCTCAGCTCCCGCATCTTCACCACTGGATTAGATTGGCGAAGGGGCATAAAAGCTTGGCGAAGGCTTTAAATCCCATGACTCAACTGGGAGTGAGGGATAGAGGTGGAGAGGGAGATAATCGAGCTCTTCAGAAGGCACCTCAAGCTCCAGGGAGACCTGCCTCTGGGGGACGATGCCGGGGCTATCAGACTCGGTGACGAATGGTTGGTCGCCACCAACGACATGCTCGTGAGAAAAACGGACGTTCCGGATATAATGACACCCGAACAGGTGGGCTTCAAGGTCGTCACCATGAACGTGAGCGACGTCGCGGCTATGGGAGCGAGACCGGTGGGGTTTCTCTTCTCACTGGGCGTTCCGCGGGATATTGAGATGGATTACCTCGAAGGCGTTGCGGAAGGGATAGGAAAGGCCCTCGAGTTCTACGGGGTTCCCGTTCTCAGCGCCGATACGAACGAGGCGGACGATTTGATAATAGACGGAATCGCCCTTGGGAGAACGAAGAGACTTCTAACCCGGAGCGGGGCGAGGCCGGGTGACCTGGTTTGCATTACCGGCGACATCGGCAGGGCCCTGGCGGGGCTCCTCGTGTGGAGGCGCGGCCCCGACGTGCCGAAAAAGATAAGGGAACCCCTCTATGAGAAGCTCCTCGAACCGAGGGCCAGGGTCCCCGAGGGAATTGAACTGAGCGAGCTTGCGAATGCGGCCATCGACGTAAGCGACGGCCCGAGCAAGGAGCTACACCTCCTGGCCCAGATGAGCGGGGTGAGGATAGAGATCGAGGCCCAAAAACTGCCGATCAGGGAGGAGGTTAGGGCAGTAGCCGAGGCCCTGGGGCTGGACCTGATTGAGATGGCCCTCGCGAGCGGGGAGGAGTTCGAGCTGATCTTCACCATCCCGGAAAACCTACTGGACGAATGTCCCGTGCGATGCACCGTCATCGGAAGGGTTCTCAAAGGAGCTGGGGTTTACATTACCATCGACGGAAAAAGACAGGAGATGCCCGTTCTCGGCTGGGAACACCTTAACCGGGAAGTAAAAGGGGGACGTATAGAGAGATGTTCCGATAACGTTTTAAAATCCTAGGCCGACTTAAGGTAGGTCGTGACTATGCTGGGGAGCCTTACCACGTCGGCACAGCAGTATTTTTCAGTGGTCGTTAGCGCGTCCCTCAAGTACCTAACCCTGGCCTTTCTCACGTACTACGTGAGCGTCGTTCTCTACGGCATCCGCTGGAAGCTCGTTCTGAGGGGCGTCGGCAGGGACGCCCCCCTGCATGAACTCGTCAAGGCAATACTCGCCTCGATTTTCATGAACAACGTTACCCCAATGAGCAGGAGCGGGGGAGAACTGCTCAGAATGGCGTGGGTTTCCAAAAAGGCCAACATCCCCACGGGAGTTTCCGCGGTTAGCATAGTCTACGAGCGCATACTGGAGACCATCCCCATATTCGCCCTGTTCCTCGTGGGCATGATGTACTTCTCATCCGGGGAGCCCATTCCCTTCGTGATCCTTGGCATAGCAGGGGTAGTTCTGATATGGATCAAGTGGGACGCCTTCGTGAGGCTCTCGCTCCGCGTCTTCCGAACCCCCGTGACGGATGAGGAGATGCGAAAGATAACCGCACTCCGGAGCATGCACAGCCTCAACATGGCTGCAGTCCTGCTCAGCTCCACCGTCTGGCTCCTCGACGTCGTCAGGCTGAAACTCATAGCCCTCGCCTTTGGTCTCAACCTGGCGTGGAGCTTCATAGCGGTGATTTCAATCGCGAACCTTCTCTTCGGCCTCGTCGCGTTCACCCCAGGAGGGGTGGGCATAATCGAGGGCGGCTTGGTGGGGACACTCACCTACTTCGGAATCCCCATGGCGCTCGCGGTTTCGATAACCCTCCTGGAGCGCTTTGTATCGTACGTCGCCAGCAGTATAGTGGGGCTAGCGGTTCTCCTGACGTCCGGAGGGGTTGAAATATGGAAAGCCTTAAAATCGCAATAGCAAGCGACTGGTTCTATCCGAAGATAGGGGGAATAGAATCACACATCGATGAACTCGCCCGCAACCTCGTTCTCATGGGGCACGAACCCTACGTCCTGACCCACGACTACAGGTACATGAAGCCGTACATTGACAGCTTTCCCTATCACGTTGTCAGGTTTCCCGCAACGCTCTACTTCCGCAAATACCACTCCAGCATAGGGATTTCCCAGCTCTGGAGGATAAACGAGTTCTACAAGAGTGAGGGGTTTGACATAACCCACGTCCACAGCATATACTCGCCCCTGGCAGTTGCCGTGTCAAAGATATCGAGGGGAGTCAGGAACGTTCCTGTTGTCGCCACCAACCACTCCTTCTATGGAAATCCTCCCCTGGACTCCCTGATCGGTCCCTTCATAAGACACCACCTCAAGCGGATAGACACCTTCGTGGCCGTCAGCACCCCCGTCGCCGAAGACACCAGGAACCTGCTGGGGAAGGAGATCAACGGGCGTCCGGTCGTCGTGGTTCCCAACGGGATAGACGTCAGGAAATGGCGTCCCCCCGAGCCCGAGGAGAGGGAGAGGGCCAGAAGGGACATCGGGGTGAGGGATGAGATAGTCGTGCTTTACCTCGGGAGGATGACCGAGCGCAAGCAGGCCCACAGGATACCCCTGATGATGAGGGAGGCGCTAAAACGGAGCGGAATTCCGAAAAGCAAGGTGAAGCTCATAATGGTAGGAAACGGCCCTATGCGCCCTGTGCTGGAGAGAAACCTCAGGGAAACCGGCATCGGGGAGATAACCGAACTGTACGACTTCATGGAGAGGGGAAGGCTTCTCCCGCTGTACTGGGCGGCGGACCTGGTTCTCATGCCCGGCATCCTCGAGGCATTTCCCGTCGTGGGACTTGAGGCGATGGCCACGGGAAATCCCGTCATCGGCCGGAACGAGAGCGGGCTGTCGGATATGGTAGTTCATGGCATCACGGGCCTGCTTGCCGTGAGTGAAGAGGGGATGGCGGACAACCTCGCCAGGGTTTTCGAGGAACCGGAACTCCTTGTGGGAATGGGAGTGGCCGCCAGAGAGCGGGCCAGGAGGGAGTTCTCATGGGGGGTCGTGCTCAAGAGACTCCTCCGGGTTTACAGGACGACGATTGAAGTGGGCTCGGGGGTGGACAGGAGGTACCTCACCTACAAGCTGATGAGGAGGCTGGGATGATGCTCGTTTCAATAACGTTTGACGTTGAACACGACTGCCCGCCGTACCTCACGACGACGCGGGGCATGGAGGACGGGCTTCCGAAGCTGCTGGATTTGATGGCGGAGAAGAGGGTAAAGGCGACCTTCTTCTTCACGGCGGAGATGGCCAGGCGCTTTCCGGAGCTTGTTAAACGGGTCATCGATGAAGGACACGAGCTGGGAAGCCACAACTACAACCACGAGCGGCTGGACAGACTCACCAGGGCCGAGGGTGAAAGGGCCATCGTGAAGTCCCTGAAGGTGCTGAGGGAGTTCGGGGAGGTCCTCTCGTTCCGCGCGCCCAATCTGCAGTTTCCGGATTACTATTATGGTATACTGGAAAGGAACGGCATCCTGGTGGATTCGTCGAAGGCGACCTACAAGGGCTACCGGATGGGCGTGAGGTTTTTCGGTGATGTTCTTGAAGTCCCAGCATCTACCACGAGCTCGGTCATAAGACTACCTTGGAGGGCGCAGAAGCTCATCCATGCCCACCTGAAGGAGCCCCGCGTTTACTTCGCCCACCCCTGGGAGTTCGTTCCCATGCAGAGGGAAAAAATCCGGTGGGACTGCAAGTTCAACACTGGAGACAAGGCCGTTGAACTGCTCGGAAGGCTTATCGACTATTACAAGAGCCGGAATGCGAAGTTCCTGACGATGCGTGATTACCTTTCTCTTTATGGAGGTCTCACCTTCTAGTAGGATGTAATAAATGACCTCACTAGCCTTGAATCAGGAAAGCGATACTCTTTTAAGGCTTAAGATTCATACTATATTCTAAAATGAAGCGGGCAGTAACAGTAAGACTCCAACCATCAAAGGAGCAGGCAAAAATCCTCCACCAGTTAGCTGACCTTGGAGCAAAAGTCTGGAACAGAGTAAACTATCTTCGAAGACAACAATTCTTCCAAGAGCAAATCGTGGATTTTAACGGCACAGAAAAAACCGTTTACGAGGAGTTTAAAAGAGAAATCGGTTCAGCCACAGTCCAGCAAATAGCGAGGAAGAATGCGGAAGCCTGGCGTTCATTCTTCACCCTCCTTCGGAAAAAGCGGAATGGAAAACTCCCCAACTGGCTCAAACCAAAACCACCAAACTACCTCAAAGAAGACGGGAGAAGGAAACCCTTAATCGTTCTTAGGAGAGACCAGTATAGGATTGACGGGAACAAACTAATCCTCAAAGGCCTTGGGAAGTTTAAACGCCTTGAAATTCAATTCAAGGGGAGAATACACTTGAAAGGAAAGCAGGGAAGGTTAGAAATCACTTATGATGAGATAAAACGCAAGTGGTATGCTCACATGAGCCTAACCGTCAAGGAAAAACTTGAGGGCGGGGAGTGGGTTAGCATCCCAAGAACTCCAAAAGAAGGCCTTTCAGCAGGAATTGACTTGGGGGTTAACAACTTAATGGCCGTTTACGTTGAGAACGGTCAGAGCTTTCTCGTGAATGGGAGACCTCTCAAGAGCATTGACTTTTATTGGAGGAGAAAAATCGCCGAGTACCAGTCCAAACTCAATAATAGCGGAGCTAAAACGAGCAGGAAACTCAGGAGAATGTATGAGAAAGCCAAACTTCAGGCGAGGCATTACATTAATACTGCCGTCAGGCAGACGGTTAGAAGGCTTTACGATTTGGGAGTTTCTAAGATTGTGGTCGGTTATCCGAAGGGAATAGCTCGGAACTCTGGTAAGGGAAAAAAGCAAAACTTCATCCTCTCCCACGTTTGGAGGTTTAATTACCTTATCAAACGCTTAACCGAGGTCTCTGAGGAGTATGGTATTGAGGTTTTGATTGTCAATGAGGTGTTTACTTCTAAGACGTGCCCCGTTTGTAGGAAGCCTCATGAGGGGGCTCGCTTCGTTCGTGGTCTTTATTCGTGTCCCGCAACGGGGATTGTTTTTAACGCAGACTTGGTTGGGGCTTTTAACATTTTGAAGAAGGTGGCGAAAACCATAACCCCGAACTTGGGTGGCTTGTATGCTCAAGGGAGGGGTAACGGGGGGAAGACCCTCCCCGAGGGGTTGAAAACCAATTTATCTTGGGTCTAAATGAGACCCCTCAAACCTCCCCGTCAATGGCGAGGGGTTAACCCTCCTGAAAGGGGAGGAAGTCAGTACGAAGTATACCAAAAACTTAAACGGAAGTGAGCCTATTACAATGCGGTGAGAAGCATGCGTGAAGCCATGTACTGGGAGCCGCTCGAGGGCGGAAGGGTGAGGTGCAGACTGTGCCCCCTCAACTGCATAATAAACGAGGGCCAGCGCGGCTCCTGCAAGGTGAGGAAGAACATCAACGGAAAGCTCTACACGTTCAACTACGGCAAGGTTTCATCCATAGCGGCGGACCCCGTTGAGAAAAAGCCCCTCTTCCACTTCTGGCCGGGCTCCTGTGCGCTCTCGATAAGCACAGTCGGTTGCAACATGCACTGCAGGCACTGCCAGAACTGGGAGATAAGCCAGGCCGACGAGAACTTTCCGTACCTTCATGACGCGACCCCCGAGGGAATAGTGGCCCTGGCGAGAAAGTACGACTGCGAGAGCATAGCCTACACGTACAACGAGCCAGTGATATGGTACGAGTTCGTTCTCGATACCGCGAAGCTTGCCAAGGAAGCAGGTATATACAACCTTCTGATAACCAACGGCTACATAAACGAGGAGCCGTTCAGGGAGCTGGCACCGTACATAGACGCAATGAACATCGACATCAAGGCGTTCGATGACGCCTTCTACATGAAGATAGCCGGCGTTCCGGGCGGCGAGCCGAGCAGGAGAACCGCGGAGATAGCCAAAAAGGAGTTCGGAATCCACGTCGAGCTGACATATCTCATAATATCAAGGCTCAACGACAAAGAGGAGGAGATCAGAACCTTCGCCAGATGGGTGGTCGAGAACCTCGGGGACGACACGCCGGTTCATTTCTCCCGCTTCTTCCCGCACTACAAGATGACCCACCTCCCTCCAACGCCGGTCGAAACGGTTGAAATGGCCCACCGCGTTGCCCGGGAGGAGGGGTTGAAATTCATCTACGTCGGTAACATACCCGGGCACGATGGAGAGAACACCTACTGCCCCAAGTGCGGCAAACCTTTAATAGTCCGCTGGGGATTCAAAATCACCGAGTACAACCTGACCGACGATGGGAAGTGTAAGTACTGCGGCGAACCGATTCCCGTGGTGGGGGCATACCAAAAAAAGCGATATGACAGGACGTGGTGGTGAAATTGGAGACGATTGAGGTTATTTTCTACATCGAAGGCCTGGGAAGCGATAAGAAAGTTTTAGAAAGGGCTATGGAGGAGACCGCGGAACGGCTGAAGGCTGAAAAATCCATCAGGGTTCATGACGTGAGGGTGGAAGAGATAATCGAAGACCCCGACAACGACACGTTGCCGTACTCCGGAATGATAGAGGCAAGGATCTCAGGACCCCTCAATGCGGTGTTCAATACCGCAGTGCGCTACGCACCGGCCGCCGTGGAGGTCCTATCCCCTCCAAAGATTGAGGTGGACGCAAAGGGACTCATGGAACTGCTTGGAGGGCTTTCCTACGCCATGGGGCAGCTCATAGACAAATTTGGCCCTTTAGCTGCCTATCCTTCCCTGGAAGAGTTTCCCGAGCCCCAGATAGGGTACAGCAGGGAGGAGATTGAAGAGTTCATTGTGGAGGACAGAAAAATCCTCTACCGCTTTGTCGTGGAGGTCTTTGGGGACGACGAGGAAACCGTCACCAGGAATTTTGCAAAGGCCCTCGCGTATGAGGGATGCACCATAAACAAACTCGTTCCTAAAGTCCAGAGCGAAGACGAGAACGGAAGGAAGTACATACTAATTGCGGCGGAGCTTCTGTCCACGTTTGAGAATCTAATCCAGCTGACCGCCAAATATTCTCCCGTGGCGATAGCGATACTGGAACCCGAAGTGGTGGACATAACCGCCCCGGAACTCCAGGGTGCACTGGCGGATGTGGCGGGTTTTGTCTACGAGCTCACGATGCGCCCCTTGAAAAAGCGCATCCTCGAAAAAAAGAACACCGAGTTCAAGCTAAACCCGTAAGGTATTATCGTCAAAAGGCGAAAGGCCTATAGTCATTTAATTAAGCTCCCTTTCATTTTTACGGCAATGAGCGAGCTTTTTTTAAGCATAGAAAGGGTCTGAAAGCGAAAAGTATATATACCCCTTAAGGGCAGAAAATCAGTGACAACACATATTAGACCATTCCAGGGCGTAAGCCCAAAGTTAGGGAGGTGTTGTGAAATGAAAGTGAAGAAGATCGCGGCGCTCGCCGTTGGTGCCGCCATGGTTGGAGCAACTATCGGCCTCGCCAGCGCTCAGCCGACCGTCCCGGAAATACCGAAGGACTTCTTCGTTAAGGACGGACAGCCCAACGTTAAAATCGTCGTTGGAAGCCAGGGTGCTGCTCTTGACGTTTCAAGCGCCGCTGACATAGCTGTCGCTCTCGGTACCATGCTTTACACCACTGAGGACGTTAAGGTTAAGGACGCCAGCGTCGTCGTCAAGAAGGACACCGCCTACGACCCGGACGACATCCCGGTGTTCGACAACACTTACACCGGCGAGTACAGGGACGGCGACAACCTCCAGGACCAGGCCTACTGGTGGAACGGCAGCTTTGACGCCGACGGCAACCCGATATTCAGCGAGACCCTCGACAACTCCGCCTGGGAGGATGGAATCTTTGACCAGGGATGGGACGTCCTCGTCCCGAGTGCCATCGAGTGGAAGGACGGCAACAACAACAACTACTGGCAGGACCCGAACGGAGAGTGGCACAGCGCCACTGACGTCATGCTCCACTACACCGTTAACATCGGTAAGGTCACCCTCAAGCAGCTCAACGACGACCCGACCGAGTACACCGACATCGACGACTTCAGCGACTTCACCCTCATAGTGGACAACGTCGTCGCCAACGTGACCTTCGCCATCAACGCATACGAGAAGACCCTCTGGGACCCGGTCCTCGGAGCCACCGGCACCACCTACACCGTCAGCGACCTCACGCCGAGCTACTACAGCCTCTACGAGAGCAACGTTATCTCCGGTGTTGAGGAAGGAGACACCATCGACCTCTTCGGCAAGACCGTCAAGGTCCTCGACATCGGAAGCGACTACATCGAGTATGGTAACGACTGGGGTGAGACCTACATCGACGCCGGCACCACCAAGACCTTCGGCGACTACACCATAAAGGTCCTCGATATCGACGTTAACCAGGCGAAGGCCCTCCTCGAGGTCTCCGGCCCGGCCGGAAGCGAGACGATTACCCTCAACACCGACGACAACCCCACCGAGACCCTCTTCAACGGAGGCATAAGGGTCACCCTCAAGGACACCTTCATCGGTATCGGCGGAACCACCAGCGTCAAGGTCGAGGTCCAGACCGACATCAGCTACATCGAGGACGGCGACGAGTTCATACCGGGATGGATCGCCCACCTCGGCATCAGCGGAGGCAAGCTCAACTGGTTCGCCCTCACCAACAAGGAGGAGCTCGAGGGCAAGGAGGTCAAGCTCTTCGACACCTACGTCATGGACTACCAGGCCAGCATCATGAAGAAGAAGAACCCCTCCGATGACAAGACCTACGCCGCCATGGAGGCATGGGTCGTCATCGACCCGCTCAAGCCGGAGTACGCCACCGAGACCCTCAGCGCCGGTGACGAGCTCGAGGGATGGACCATCGACGAGATAACCGCCACCGCTGACCCGGCCCAGGCCGCCGTCGTCAGCAAGATAACCACCCCGATAACCGTCCTCGACACCGAGGTCATGGAGCAGGGTCTTGACAATGTCGACAGCAACCTCATCCTCATCGGCGGTCCGGTCGTCAACAGCGTCACCGCTGCTCTCGCCGAGAAGCTCGAGGTCCCGAGCGACTACGACGGCTGGAAGGAGGAGTACGGCACCGGTGCCGACAGCGGCGTTGTCAAGTACGTCGCCGAGTGCGGCGACATCAACGGCTACGGCGTCGTCCTTGTCGCCGGTACCGACAGGGAGGGCACCGCTGCCGCCGCCAAGGCCCTTATGGAGTACCTCGCTGGCCTCAGCTGAAGGCCTTTTCTTCTTCCTTTACTTCCCAACACTTCTAGGAGGTTTCCAGAGTGTCAAGGAAGTTCTTGGTCGCGCTCCTTCTGGCAGTCCTGATTCTCTCGCCCATCGGCTACCTGCTGTACGGGTACTCCAAATATGACCTCTCAGTAAACCCGGACAAACCCGCTCCGGAGCACACATACATAGTACTCAGGTTCCCAAGCGGCCAGTACGCTGTTTTCACGCTTCCCCAGTACGTCAATCTAACAATGCGCGGATTCAGAATACCTGAGGGAACAAAGGGCTACGCCATCAACGTTACGGGGTATATAACGGGCATACCCGAAGTTGATGTAAACATGACGATGAACGCGCCCTACCAGCGCTTCACAATCGTGCTTGGAGACCCCAGCGTCAAGGCCTGCTCCTCCAATCCTGAGGAGTTTACGGGGAGCTGCTCAGACCGCACCGCGGCAGTGGCTGAGATGAGTGCCTTCACCGCCACACTGTTTAAACGGTACTACTACGTTGAGGCCCTGAAGAACGGGATGGACGAGGCCAGCGCGAGACAGTACGCATACGAAGAGACCATGAAGCGCCACGACACCAGGTACCTCTCCTTCATGACAAAGACCTCCCTCGGGCTGGGGAGGATAGGCAACAAAGACCACCTAGCGGTTGTGCTGCTGGGTCCGGCGGAAGGGGCCGAGGTGAACAGGGTCATCGTTCCCAGACCCGGGCTGATAGTCCTCGAAGGCAAATCCGACGGCGCGCTCCGTGCGGAAGTGGTGTTAATCGAAAAAATCATGCAGTTTAAGTGGCCCACCGAGAACCAGACCACTACTTCAGGGTGATTACATCCCCAAGGGTTTTCCTTTTCTCTTCCCCCACCACCCGGAAGAATTCATCCTTGCTCCCGAAAGGCCTCTCCGCCAGCACTCTCACCGCGGTTTTCTTCCCAATCCCCGGCAGGTACTGAAGAACCCTGGGGCTCTCGCGGTTGACGTTTATCGGGACGGGAACTCCCGTGATGCTCCGGTAGCCGTGTCCAACTATCAGGACGTCGTAGAACCTGTTCGGGGGCACCTCTTTGGGCATGCCCACGATAAGGGGATAGCTCCCTATCTGCCTGCCGTGGGTCAGGCCGTTCTCAAGGACCTCCGCGCGGACATCGCGGAGGATGGTTCCCACGGGAACAACGCGCCTGAGCATCGGTAAATCAATCTCGTGCCTTATCTTGTATTTGTAGTGCTGGATGAGCTTCTTGTGCTTCTCGGTTTTTACTTTATCCCTCATGTGCCACAGTGGGGTTCCCGGGAAGACGACCACCTGTCTGATGTTTATCCTGCGGACCATCAGCCCATCGTCCAGGAGCCTCTTGAAAAACTGGAACGTCAGCTCGTAGCTCTTCTTCCTCTCCCCCGGAAGGCCAAAAATCACGTTTATCCCGGGCAGGAGCCACGGCATGCCGTTGGGGCCCCTCTTTGCCCCCACTTCGTTGAGTATCCTCACCGCCTCGTAGGTCTCCTCGGCGGTAGCGTTCAGGTTGTTGAGCTTCGCCACCTTCGGGTCGGCGCTCTCGAGGCCAAAGGCAACGACGTTTCCGGGGGTTCCGTACTCTATTAGGGTCTTGGCTATCCTAACGCTCTCCGCGGGGTAGTTGGCTATGACGGCGGGGTTTGCGTTGTCCACGTGGAGGGTCTTAAGCCCGGGCGCAACGGAGCGAATACCCCGGAAAAGCTTCTCCAGAGCCCCGGGATTGGGTACCGGGACCCTTCCGTCCGGTTTGGCCATATACGAGAATATACAGCTCTGTCTGCCGACCCTGAAGTGCCTCACCCCCAGGGTGTAAAGGGCCTCGACCTCCGCAACGACGTCCTCAATAGGCCTATCCTCAACGTTCCTGTAGCGCACGGGCTCGGTGCAGAAGGAGCAGCCGCCTATGCCCATCGCCTTGGGGCAGCCACGCTGGGTTTCTATCTCAGCTATCACGAAGTCGGGAAAGTCGGGAAACTGCCTGACCACCTCCGCCCCGAGCAGCGCGTAGTCCCTCAGCTCCCCGTAGGTTCTGAAGCGGAATGGGTCGGCATCGGACGGATTCACGAGATAGTCGTGCAGAAACGCCTCGAGATCGCCGTAGACGATGTGGTCAAAGACGGACTGGGCAAGGAGAAGCTCGCGGGAGGTTATCCTCGTCCCGCCGGCGTGGGCGGAGCCCATGAACGCCGGGCCGCCGAGGATTTTAGCCCCTTGAAACGGCCGGAGGAACCTCGCGACCTCCTCGACCTGGGACGGGACGGCTGAGAGGTACTTACCGGGGGTGTGCAGGCCACCTATGTACACGATAACGTCCGCCCTCTTGAGTATCTCACGGGTTCGGGGGAAGTTCGGAGTCTTGTTCTTAGTGGCCACCCCCCTCTCACCCTCAAGGGCGGCCCTCAGGTCATCTATAGTTAGATAGAAAATTCTCGCGTCTCTTCGAGCCTTTTTTACGGCGCCATACGCATAGCGCGGGTATATCCCCAGATACGGGGGGACACCAAGTCCTGCGGGCTCGTCGGTGTAGCCGTCGATGATGGCAACTATCATGGTGGCATGTTGGCGGGACATGTTTAAAAATATAGGCATCCAAATTTATGGGGGAGTGTTCCGATGGGCGGATTCTCGGACGCTGAGAAGGAGGAACTGGGGGAGATAATAAAGAAACTGAAAACTCTTGACGAAAGGAGCATTCTGTCGTACTGGATATCCGCGGAGATAGACGAGGCCGAGATGTACAACAGGCTGGCAAACGTGGCTGAGGAGTACAGCTGGGACGAAAGAATACCCCAACTCTTCAGAACACTGGCCGAGGAAAGCCTGAACCATGCAGGGATACTCCTGGAGGAGTACAAGCGCAGATACCGGGGCGCAAGCCTAGTGGAGGTGGATATCCCCAGCTTAGAAACGGATATTGGGCTAAACAGCCTTGAGGAACACTTAAGAAACGGCAACATCGAGGAGGTCCTGGAGGTTCTGATGGAGAGCGAGAAGATGGCCAGGGACGTGTATGCTTACCTGTCGAGGAATTCCACAGGGAGCACTGGTGAGCTTTTCGGGAACCTTGCGAAGATTGAGGATGGGCACTTCAGGAGATTACTTCACCTCAGAGACTCCCTGAAGAAAATGGGGTGAGGAGTCCATTGGTCTTCAGGAAACCCTCTATATCCAAAACGTCCTCAGGGACCAGCTGAAAGACCCTCTTCCCGGCGTGGGGCACTGCTCCGAGGAGGCCGCGAACCCGTTTGAAATCTTCCTTACTCATCCCCAGCATGTGATGCGACTTTTTGAGTGCCGCCAGGACGGTGCTTCTCCTGTGCTGAAAGAGGGCCCTAACCAGATCCTCGTTCAGTTCAATGCGCTCGTCCCTTGGTTTGGGCTCAAGAACGATGACCGCGGAGTCCACTTTGGGTTTCGGCCAGAAGGCGCCCCTGCCGATGCGCTCCACGAGCTCGGCGTGAGCCTTCGCCCGGACCATCAGCGACAGGCGGGAGTAGTTCCTATCCCCCGGCTCCGCCACCATCCTCCGGGCAAATTCCAGCTGGTAGATAAGAACGGCCCTCTCGAAATCATACCTCAAAAAGCGGAAGGTTATGGGGGACGAAATCTGGTAGGGCAGGTTGGAGACTATCTTGTTGAACGCGGGGAACTCAACCTTCAGGGCATCGCCCTCGATTATTTCAACGTTGGGCCAGTCGTATTCGGCCCTCAAAATCTCCACGAGGCGGGAATCCTTTTCAATGGCGTACACCTTACCCGCGTGCTGGCTTAGAGCATCGGTGAGAACTCCAAGACCCGGACCAACTTCGAGGACGGTATCATTCTCATTAAGTTCCGCCCGTTCAACGTTGCGCTCGATTATATCTGGCACTACCAGAAAGTTCTGTCCAAGGTCAGAATTTGCCTTAAGGTTGTATTTTGAAATTAGAGAAAAGAGGCGCTCCCTCATACCCTGAATATCCTCCTTGAGCCAACGAAAAGGCGGTAGCGGTCCTTGCCCTCAATCTCGTCAACGACACGCTTCGCCAGCATCTTTGCCGGCTCTGGAAGCCCCTTGACACGGTGGCGCAGGTCCTCAAAGTCCTTGAACGGCTCCTTCTTGCGCTCGTCGAGTATCTCCCACATGTGCTTCTTGCCGATGCCGGGCAGGAGTTCGAGGCTGTGGAGCCTGTTGGTTATAGGGGGAGCCATGTTGAAGAACTTCACAAAGTGCTCCTCGTTGTTTTTGATTATCTCCTCAACCACGTACGGAAGCTCGGCCTTGGCGGTGGCGGTGAGGTCATCAAAGTGAATCTTCTTGTTGATCATGAGTATCTTGTCCCTCTGCCCCTTGCCTATGAAGACCCTCTCGTAGAGCATGAGGTCCTCCTTCGGGGCAACCTCGAGCAGCGTGAAAGCCTTTTCACCTATAACCTGAGCAACGGGCTTGCCGGTTCTCCTTCCGGTCTTTAAATCGGTGTAGCCCTCGGGCAGATAGTCCAGCACGTAGGCGTACTCCTCATACTCAACATTCCGCCTCTTCTTGTCGAGGCTTTCCCTGTAAGAGTGTCTCCGGTACCTATCCATTGTCTCTCCCCCAGAAATTATACCCGTCCGGAGTTTTTATACTTTGTCTAAGAGAAAAGGAAAGGAGGGTCACTCCTCGGGACGGTAGTCGTCGAGGAGCCTTATTATTTCCTCGGCCTCCTCCCTGGTGGGCATGTAGTCCTCCTTGGCGAAGAGGACGCGGATGTCGAAGTAGTCCTCCGGCATGAAGTCGACGAGCTTCACGGCTATCCTCTCGTCTATCCACTCAAAGAGGCCGAGGAGCTTCTCCTTCAGCTCGGCGACCTGCTCGGGCTTGAGCTTGGCAAAGCGCTCGGCGTGTTCGAGGCTAACCCTGGCCTCGTAAAACATGGGCTCCTCCGGGTTCTCCACCATGCCCTCAGCCTTGCGCCTCTCGAGGAGCTCCTTGGTCTCGGATATCGTGAGGTAGCGCTCCTCGAGCTTCTTCCTCCCTATCATGCTCATCCCTTCTGAGCCCTGAGGTGAACCGGGTGGATGAAGAAGGTCTTGACCTTGCCACCGTCCTTAACCTGGACGACATAGGCATCGCCGCGCTTACCGACGACGGTTCCCGTCCTTCCGTGGAACCTCGGGTCCGGCATGCCCCTGTGATAGCTCGGCTCGATAACTATGTGGACCTTCTGTCCGGTCTCAAACTCCTGGAGGAACCTGGTGAGGGGCGGGAGACCTCTCCTCCTCGGCTTCTTGCTGAGCTTGCCGCGGGTCTTCCTTCTGAAGCTGTGTGCTTTCTTAACCATTCCAATCACCTCGCAGGGTTTTACTCATCGCGCAACAGACGCAAACACATTTTTCAGAGTTTCACGCCTCTTCGGCGTATAGACTAAGCCGGTTATGGCTCCGCTATCCAATCGGCGGGAACCGTTTATAAAGTTTTCACTGACCTCTTCCCCGCCGTGGGGGGCGAGGGTTCCAATGAGGAACCCCCTAACCCAAGGGCGGGGAGGTTTGAGGGGTTCTCATCAAGGAACCCGTTAAAACGGGTTCTTCGAACCCCTCGGGGAGGGTCTTCCCCCCGTTACCCCTACCCCCGCCAAAGCGAAAAGGCTCGGGGTTATCGTTTTAACAACCTTCTTTAGGATATTGAATGCCCCAACTAAATCTGCATTCATTACAACGCCCTCTCTACGGCACTTAAACAAACCCCTAAAGATTCTCCCATCAGGATGGCGTTGACCGCAGAGAGGGCAGGATTGAGAAGTGTAAGCCTCATCCACAAGCACAACTTGAATACCAAACTCCTCCCCGACCTCAACCAAGCGCTGAATAGTGTAGTTGAACAACCACACCCTCGAACGCAGAAAATTCTGCTTCTTACTAACCCCTGCAGGCTTCTTATTCTCCTCCTCACCTGAATTTTGAGTTATTCCCTTTGGATAACCAACGACTATTCTTGAGACACCAAGCTCGTAGAGCCTCTGGACAGTCTGCCTCACCACTGTGTTAATGTAATGCCTCGCTTGGAGCTTCCACTTTTGATGCATTCTCCTGAGTTTCCGGGAATTATCCTGCCCCGACTTGTTGAGTTTGGACTGATACTCGGCAATCTTCTTCTGCCAGTAAAATGCAATGCTCTTGAGTGGCCTACCATTCACGAGGAAGCTTTCACCATCCTCGACATAAACGGCCATCAAATTGTTAATTCCCAGATCAATTCCCGCGGAAAGGTTTTCTTTTGGTTGTCTTGGGAGTTTAACCCACCCGTTCTTTTCCAATCTTTCATCGACTCTAGAGAAAGAGATGTGAGCGTACCATTTCCGCTTGACATCATCGTAGATTATCTCCAGCCGCCCCATCTTGCCCTTCAAGTGTATTCTACCTTTAAACTGGACTTCGAGTTTTCCGTACTTGCCGAGCCTTCTCAGTTCGATTATGTTTCCGTTAATCCTGTACTGGTCGTTTCTGAGTGGAATTATGAAGAGTTTTCGCCCGTTTTTCTTTCTGATGAAGCCGGGTGGGGAGGGTTTGTTGTACCATTCTGGCAGTTCGCCGTTTTCGTATTTCTTTTTGAGTTTGAAGTATGCGCGCCAGGCTTCCGCGTTTTTTCTGGCCAGTTGTTGGATTGTTGAGCCTCCAATCCAGTCTTTGAAGGCGTGATAGGCTTCTTTTTCGGTTGTGGCGAAGTCTATTTTGCCTTGTTTGTATTGTTTGAGTCGTTGGTAGTTTATTTTGTTCCAGGCTATGGTTGTGGCGTAGGCTAATTCGAAGAGGATTTTTCCTGTTCTTTTGAGGGTTGGAGTTTAACCGTTACTGTTCGCTTCATTGTTCCTCGCTTTCGACTTTTTAATCCATTCTTTGATTGCTTGTTCTGCGGCTATGCTTAGGGCGCCTTTTCTGTTCCCGTAGTGTTTTTTAACGAGTTCTCTGAATTGTCATCAAGAATGTTCATGACGTCAAGCCTCTCGCACCAGGCAGGTTTTCCGAGCAGGTCGCTCACCGAGGGCTTCGTGCGCCCTTTATCGCCGGATATGAGCTCCTTAATGTACAGGCCTCCGTCGGTGACGAGACGGAGCTCGAAGTACTTCCCATCGAGCCACCTTGCTTCCGCCTCGTGAACCCTCCGGACGCGAACTTTATCGGCCCTCGCCTTCCTCACGCGCCAGGGGGTTCTCTGGTGAATTTCAAGTCCTTTGAGCTTTCTGGCAACATCCTCGGCCTCCTCGGGGGTTACCCCCTCCTCAACCAGAACCAGTGCGAGGTATTCTTTGCGGTGATTCCGTGTGAGGACCTCTTCGGCCTCTTTCGGTGAAACGAAGCGCAGGTTCAGAACCTCGACCTTTCCGCTTGCGTTTATCTCCCCCTTTACTGCATCGAGGTCGAGCTTCCGTTTTTTCGGCCGCTTTACCTCGACGATAAATGGCCTGCCGTTTCCAAGCATGCGGACGTCAACGTCCTCCCTTCCTGCCCCCTTGAAGACGCACTTCCCCCCGCTCGCCCTGGAGAACGCCCTGCAGATGATCGAGGCAACGCTCTCATCAAAGTCCGGAAGGGGCGTCTGAGGAATGCCCCGCACGAGCTTTCTGTAGCGGCCGTAGACGTAAATTGGGTTTATCTGGAGCTCGATTCTACCGGAATACGGCTCGACGATGAAAACCACGTCGGGGTTTTTGGCGGTGTCCTTTCCCGTCGCCCTCCCAAAGGCCTTACCGAGCTCACGGTTGAACTCACGGTTTATGGACTCTGCGGTCCCTATGTCAAACTCCTCCCAGAGGGCTTTCTCGTTCTCCCGAACCTCCTCGGGGAAGCGGGAGCCGACGAGGAAAGTCTCAAACTCGACGCCAGCCGCGGCCTCCTCCATCCTTCCTGCGAGTTCGGGAATCCTTTCGAAAACGTTACCGCACAGCTCGCATGTTTCGGGTGCTTCAACCGGGGGCAGGCCCTCGGCGGAGCGCTCCATGTTGAGGACGAACCTTACCGCCTTTCCGCGCTCCTCGTTGGTGCCCTTCCCAAGCCCCGCGAACAGTCTGCCCAGACAGTGGTCGCAGAGTTTGTGAGATTCAAGAACCTTCGCAGCCTTTTCGGTTATCATGCTCTCACCCTAAGATTTATATCCCACAGCTCAAAGCTTCTCGCGATGATGACTCGCAGGCAGAGAATAATAAAGCTTTTGGAGGAGAGGGACTACTCACCGAGCGAGCTGGCACTGGCCCTTGAGCTCCGCGGCAGGGGTGCAAAGAAAACCGTGCTGGAGGACCTGAAGGCCATCCAGAAGACCCTCAAGCGCGAGGGGAAGGTGCTCCTCATAAAGCCCGCGGAGTGCAGGAAGTGCGGCTTCGTCTTCCGGCCGGAGATAAACGTCCCCTCCCGCTGCCCGAAGTGCCGGTCGGAGTGGATAGAGGAACCCCGGTTTAAGATTGAGGCCAGATAGTTGTCATTTCGACGAAGCTTGCCGATAATTGTGGTTGGTTTTTGTCACTTGTCCAGCCCGAAGGTTTATATTGGGTTTGTATCAGCTTAGGGCGGAGGGAGAGTTATGCGGAAAGTTGAGAGGTTTATGAAGGAGAAAGGCCTCGAAGTCGGAGATCACGTCCGGATAATCGAAAAGGAGAATGGAAACACGAGCGTCTATGAGGGCGTTGTCATGAACCCCTACGAGCTGTCCAGCGGCGAAACCCTCACGCTGAAGCTCGACAACGGGTACAACGTCGGAATTCTAGTGGATCAAATCCTGGAGGTCGAGGTGATCGAGAAGGCCGCCCCCAGGGAGGAGCTGAAGTTCGAGGAGGTCTTCCCCAAGAAGCCGGGCCTTCCAAGCGTCGCGATAATCGGAACCGGCGGAACCATAGCGAGCAGGATTGACTACAAGACGGGCGCTGTTCACGCGGCCTTCACCGCCGAGGAGCTCGCCAAAGCCGTCCCCGAGATATTCGAGGTAGCGAACATAACGCCGAAGCTGCTCTTCAACATAATGAGTGAGGACATGCGCCCGGAGTACTGGGTTAAGATAGCCCACGAGGTAGCCGGAATGCTGAACAACGGCGAGGATGGAGTTGTCATCGCCCACGGAACGGACACGATGGCCTACACCGCCTCGGCGCTCAGCTTCATGCTCCGCGATCTCGGAAAGCCGGTCATCCTCGTAGGTTCCCAGAGGAGCTCCGACAGGCCGAGCAGCGACGCGGCGATGAACCTCATCTGCTCCGTCCGGATGGCGACTTCAGACTTTGGTGAGGTCGCCATCGTCATGCACGGCGAGACCAGCGACACCTACTGCCTCGCCCACCGCGGAACCAAGGCCAGGAAGATGCACACGAGCAGGAGGGACGCGTTCAGGAGCATAAACGACGTCCCAATCGCCAGGATATGGGGCGACGGAAAGGTCGAATTCATGAGGAACGACTACCGCAGGAGAACCGAGAGCGAGGTCTGGGTGGACGACGAGATGGAGGAGAAGGTGGCCATCCTCAAGGCCTTCCCGGGAATCCAGCCGGAGATAATAGATTTCTTCGTTGACAGGGGATACAAGGGGCTGGTCATCGAAGGAACGGGTCTCGGCCACGTTCCCACCTACGTCATCGATTCGATAAAGCGCGCTACAGAGGAAGGCGTCGCCGTCTGCATGACGAGCCAGTGCCTCTACGGCAGGGTGAACCTCAACGTGTACTCCACCGGAAGGAGGCTCCTAAAGGCCGGCGTGATTCCGTGCGAGGACATGCTCCCAGAGACGGCCTACGTCAAGCTCATGTGGGTTCTCGGCCACACCGATGACCCGAAGGAAGTGCGCGAGATGATGCTCACGAACTACGCCGGAGAGATAACGCCGTACACGAGGTTTGACACGTTCCTGAGGTGATGATGATGGTTGAGAAGTTCAACTACGAGGAGCTTGGCCTCAAGGTGGGCCTTGAGATACACAGGCAGCTCGACACGAAGAGACTGTTCTCCCCGGTCCCCAGCGAGATGAGCGACGAGGTGGACTTCACGTTCCAGCGCAGGCTCAGGCCAACGATAAGCGAGCTGGGTGAAATCGACCCGGCCGCCCTTGAGGAGTTCAAGAAGGGAAAAACCTACATCTACGAGGGCAACTACAACCTGGCAGACCTCGTTTACATGGATGAGGAGCCTCCCCACATGCCGGACGAGGAGGCGCTCAGGGTCTCCCTCCAGATAAGCTACCTCCTCAACGCAACCCCCGTTGACGAGGTCCACTTCATGCGGAAAATCGTCATAGACGGCTCAAACGTCTCCGGCTTCCAGAGAACCGCGATAATCGCCATGAACGGAAAGGTAGACACCCCCTGGGGAAGCGTCGGGATTCCCACGGTATGCCTTGAGGAGGACGCGTGCCGCATCGTCGAGAGGGGAGAGAAGGAGGTCATCTACCGCCTCGACCGCCTGGGGATACCCCTCGTTGAAATAAGCACCACCCCAGATATACACCACCCGGAGCAGGCAAAGGTCGTCGCCAAGTACATCGGTGACGCGCTCAGGGCCACCCGGAAGGTCAAGCGCGGCCTCGGAACCATCAGGCAGGACCTGAACGTCTCCATCAGGGGCGGGGCAAGGGTCGAGATCAAGGGTGTCCAGGAGCTGGACATGATTCCCGTCATCATTGAACGCGAGATAGAGAGACAGGTGAACCTGCTCAAAATACGCGAGGAGCTGAGGAAGCGCGGGGTCAGGCCCGAGGAGGTAACGGAGGAGTTCCACGACGTCACCGAGATATTCCAGAACACCGGCTCGAAGATAATCGCCCGCACCGTAAAGAAGGGCGGAAAGGTTCTCGCCGTTAAACTCCCCAAGTTCCGCGGCCTGATCGGGAAGGAGATACAGCCAGGAAGGAGACTCGGCACCGAGATGGCGGACAGGGCCAAGAAGTACGTGAAGGGAATCTTCCACATCGATGAACTACCTAACTATGGAATTACAGAATTAGAGGTTAATGCGGTTATTGAAAAACTTGGTCTCGGCGAGGAAGACGCCTTCGTTCTCGTCGCGGCCGAGGAGGAGACCGCAAAGAACGCCCTTCGCGAGGTCGTCCAGAGGGCCAGGGAAGCCATCGAGGGTGTTCCGGAGGAGACAAGAAGGGCTCTACCCGACGGCAACACCCAGTACATGCGTCCGCTCCCGGGGAAGGCCAGGATGTATCCGGAAACGGACATACCGCCGATACTTCTCACGGCGGAGATGAAGGACGACGTACTGGCGAACCTGCCCGAACTCCCACAGGAGCGCGTCGAGCGCTACGTCAGGGAATACAAGATAGACAGAAGCCTGGCCGAAACCCTGGTGAACGACGAGCGCGACGAGCTCTTCGAGGAGCTGATAGCCAGGGGCGTCAAACCCTCCATGGCCGCCTCGATCCTCGTGGTGGTCCTCAAGGGACTCAAGAAGGAGGCACCCATCGAGAATATCACCGATGAGCACATCAGAGAAGCCTTTGACCTGTACCTCGGTGGAAAGATAGCCAAGGAGGCCTTCGAGGAGATATTCAAGGAGCTGGCGAGGAACCCCAAGAAGAGCGCCGCCCAGGTGGCGGAGGAGAAGGGCCTCACCCTCCTCAGCGAGGAAGAGGTCGAGAGGATAATAGACGAGGTCGTTCAGGCGAACATCGAAGTCATCAAGGCCAAGGGAATGGGTGCGATGGGAATGGTCATGGGCAGGGCCATGGCGAAGCTCCGCGGAAGGGCGGACGGAAAGCTCGTCAGCTCGCTCGTGAGGAAGAAGATAGGGGAGCTGAGCTGAGGCTGCTCTTTTAATGGTTTCTTTTGTTGTTTTTGCTTGTTTTTGTAACCGTAAGTTTTTTGAGGTTTTTGGTGTAATTCTGTCCTGCGGGTCGTTTCCGTTCGGCCTTAAGGTTGATGACCTCCCGGTTGAGGCGGCCGGTGGCCCCAATGTGAACGAGAGTGAGAAACCAACCGCACCAGTTGCAACAAAAGCAACTGGAAGCGGAAACGGTTAAGTTTTTAACCTCCTTTTCTTACTTCCCTTTGTGGGAAGCATGGCCCAGAAGATCAAAATCGTCTACTACCTCTATGAGGTTAAAGACGAGCCCCTCGGAAACTACGCGAAGGCCGTTGAATCAAAGCTCGGCCGCTTCGTCCGGCTGGTGAATCCGGACGAGTACACCCTCATGACGAATTTCAAAAGCATCCCTGGGACCTCAAAGGAGGCCCACGTGATCGAGATTAGAAACGACATCAACAGATGGTTCTACCTGACAAAGGACGCGAATGGCCTGGAAAAGCCCAAAGCGGCTTACGAGTACGAGATTGGGAAGGAAGAGGCACTTGAAGCGGTATTCCGAGAAATAGCCGAGGGGTCCGCACACGGGAAGCTCGGCGTGGATAAATTCTCCGCGATGTTACAGCTCCTGCTCTGGGGAGGATTCCTCCTCCTGAGTTATCTGGGCTACAAAAACGACGAGCTGGAGTGGATCAACAGCTTCCTGCCCCTTGTGCTGCTGCTATCCGGCCTCATAGAGGGATTCCGGAGGGGCTACAAAAAGAGGAAAAAGTGAGCACATCGGCCACCCGCCGTTGGGGGAAGAGCCGGGTGATGGTATGGGAGCTCAAAGCGAAGGTTGAAAGCATCATCGCCGGCTGGATGGACGGAAAGAGGTGCACCTACGCGCGCGTTAGATGCGAGATTCTCTCGGACTGCATACGGCCCGTGGAGAGGGCTCTCGGCTCCATGGGGCTGAGATTCACCCGTCTGACCGACCCTGACCCGTACCTGCTGGTATCGTCGGGGGAGGACCTCTACGACCGCGGAAAGTTTCTGACAATAATAGAGCTAACCGATGGACTGGGCCGCCTTTTCTATCTAACCGCATCAGACGTGCCCGTGAGCCTCAAAGAGATTCCCCATCCGGATTTCGTTCTTGCGTTTCGCGTGAAGAGAAAAGAAGGATTTCGTGCCCTCCTCGAGGTCATAGGACGAAAGAGAATCGGAGGTATCAGACACAAACACCGCTCCCTGCTGAACTTTCTGATCAGCTTCGCCGGAAGTCTCTTGCTTTCAAGCACAATAAACATCGAGGGGTACTGGGGCCAGGCCGCCCTTATGCTCCCCCTGGCCCTGGCCATGTTCCTCATCCTCGACTACCCGTTCTCCCTGCTGTACCTGACCTCCTCTCTGCCTTGGAGGGTTAATCCCTCGCCATTGGCGGGGAGGTTTGAGGGGTTCTCATCAGAGCAACCCTTGAAAAAGGTTCAGAGAGCCCCTCGGGGAGGGTCTTCCCCCCGTTACCCCTACCCCCCGCTAAAGCGGGAAGGCTCGGGGTTATGGTCTTTACAACCTTCTTCAAAATATTAAACGCTCCAACTAAATCAGCGTTCATAACAACGCCCTCTCCACGGCACTTAAACAAACCCCTAAAAATCCTCCCATCAGAATGGCGTTGACCGCAGAGAGGGCAGGTCTGAGAAGTGTAAGCCTCATCAACAAGCTCAACCTGAACACCAAACTCTCCCCCAACCTCAACCAAGCGCTGAATAGTGTAATTGAACAACCACACCCTCGAACGCAGAAAATTCTGCTTCTTGCTGACTCCTCCGAGCTTTTTACCCTGTTTTCCACCTGAATTTTGAGTTATTCCCTTTGGGTAGCCAACAACTATTCTTGACACACCAAGTTCGTGGAGCCTCTTAACAGTCTGCCTAACAATAGTGTTAATGTAGTGCCTTGCCTGGAGCTTCCACTTTTGATGCATTCTCCTGAGTTTCCGGGAATTATCCTGTCCAGACTCGTTGAGTTTGGACTGGTACTTTGCAATCCGATTTTGCCAGTAAAAAGCTATGGTCTTTAACGGCCTCCCATTCACGAGGAAGCTTTCGCCATTCTCAACGTAAACGGCCATGAGGTTGTTAATTCCCAAGTCTATGCCGGCTGAGAGGTTTCCTTTTGGGATTCTTGGGAGTTTAACCCACTCGTTCTGTTCTAATCTTTCCTCGACTTTGGAGAAGGCGATGTGCGCGTACCATTTGCGTTTAACGTCATCGTAAGTTATTTCTAATCGCCCCTGCTTGCCTTTCAAGTGCATTCTGCCTTTGAACTGGACTTCGAGTTTTCCGAATTTACCGAGTCTCCTCAGTTCGAGAACGTTTCCATTAATCCGGTACTGGTCGTTTCTGAGTGGAATTATGAAGAGTTTTCGCCCGTTTTTCTTTTTGATGAAGCCAGGCGGGGAGGGTTTGTTGTACCATTCGGGTAGCTCGCCGTTTTCGAATTTCTTTTTGAGTTTGAAGTATGCGCGCCAGGCTTCCGCGTTCTTTCTGGCCAAGGTTTGGAGCGTTGAACCGCCAATCCAGTCTTTGAAGAGGTAATAAGCTTCCTGTTGTGTTCCCAAAAAGTCTATTTTGCCCTGTTTGTATTGTTTGAGGCGCTGGTAGTTCACTTTGTTCCAAGCTATGGCTGTCGCGTAGGCTAATTCGAAGAGGATTTTCTCCTGCTCCTTTGAGGGCTGGAGTTTGATGGTTGCTGTTCGCTTCATTGCCCCTCGCTTTCGACTTTTTTAATCCATTCTTTGATTGCTTGTTCTGCGGCGATGCTTAGGGCGCCTTTTCTGTTCCCGTAGAGTTTTTTAACGAGTTCTCTGAATTTTTTCTCCACGTCGTCTTGAATGTAAATGTCTAATCTCCCCACTGTTGGCCACCTGTTAGTGAGTTTGGGTGTTTATGGTTTTAAGTTTTTTGGCACTTACGTGGTTTGAGGGTTCTTGGGTGGTTGGCTGTACCCCGCCGTGAACGGCGAGGTCTGAACAAAATCAAGGTCAAAAGGACTGAAAAGAAGGGAAGCTAACGCCCCAGCTCGGCGTGGGCCTTTGCCAGGTGCTTTGCAGCTATCGCGGCCAGGAGGGAGAGCTCCCCAGCGAGGACGGCGCCCGCTATTATCTCGGCGAACTTCCTGGCGTTTGTACCGGGCGGCTCTCCCCCGCCGGCAACGCCCATTATGCTCAGGGCCTCCCTCTGGGTCGGAACGCGCGTTCCTCCACCGACCGTTCCAATCTCAAGGCTCGGCATGGTAACGCTGATGTACAGGTCTCCCTCAGGGGTAACCTCCGCGAGGGTTATTCCGTGAGAGCCCTCGGTAATCTGGGCTTCATCCTGTCCGGTGGCAAGGAAAATAGCACCGACTATGTTGGCAAAGTGAGCGTTGAAGCCGTAGGAACCGGCCTGGGCCGAACCGACGAGGTTCTTCCTGTAGTTGACCTCGGCTATGAGCTCCGGGGTGGTTTTCAGCTTCTTCTCAACTATTTCGCGCGGAATTATGGCCTCGGCAATAACGGTCTTCCCGCGGCCGTTGATGAAGTTCATGGCGTTCGGCTTTTTATCCACACACAGGTTGCCCGAGAGGGCGAGGTACTTCACGTCCGGGAACTCTTCCTCGATGACATTCATTATCTCCTCGCTTGAGATGGTGACCATGTTCATGCCCATGGCATCGCCGGTCTCGAACTCGAAGCGCAGGTAGAGGTTGTTGCCGACGATGTGGGGCTTAACGTCCCTCAGCTTCCCATGTCTGGTGACCTTGCTCACGGCCTTCTCCTGGAGGTACTCGATGTTGGCCTTGACCCACTCGGCAACTTCCCTGGCGCGCCTTGCATCGGGGCACTTGAGGAGGGGCGCACGGGTCATCTTGTCGTCGATTATGGTGGTCTTAACGCCTCCAGCGGCGGTGATGGCCGAACAGCCGCGGTTGACGCTCGCGACGAGCGCTCCCTCAGTGGTGGCGAGAGGGATGTAGAATTCGCCCTTCACGTACTCGCCGTTGATCTTGAGCGGCCCGGCGACGCCCATCGGTATCTGGACGACACCTATCATGTTCTCGATGTTCTTTCCTATGACCCTCTCGGGGTCTATCGAGTAGTGTCCGATATTTTCAAGGCTCACACCGAACTTCTTCTCCAGAGCGCGGCGCCTTATCTCCGTAGCGAGCCTCTTGTCGCCGTTCGTGTACCTCTCAACCTGATGGAGCTTTATCTCCCCTGTTATTACCTTCTCAACGAGTTCATCAAAATCTACCATCTGACTCCCTCCAGCCCCTATTCATCCGAACAGCCATTCCTCAAGCACCTTACCGGTCTCCATAAACGCAAGTGCCGCATCGCTTTTGGGGGCGTACCTCAGAACGGGAATACCCGCGTTTATCGACTCCGGAACCACATTATCAAAGGGAATCCATCCAAGAACGGGCACGTTGAGGTCGTCTTCAATTACCTCAATAATCTTGTCCATAACATCTTCCGACTCCCTGACCTTGTTCAGCACCACTCCGATGTTGAGGTTGTATCTCTCACCGAGGGCCTTCAGCTTCTCAATTTCGTTCTTGACCATTACTTCAAAGGAATATATCGGAGAGCGCTCTATCTCAACGACGATAATCTGATAATTGGCCAGCTCAAAGGTGGGAAGCGTATCGAAAGGTATGCCCGTGGGGGAATCAACAAAAACAACCCCAAACTTGTACTTAACCCTGTCAAGTATCTCGACCAGCCGCCTAGGGGAGATGCCCAGAACGTCCTGAAGGCGGGTACTTCCGGGCATGACATGAACGCCCGTTTCGGGGTGCCTGTACACGGCCCATTCCGGGTCAATATCCGGGTTCTTCATGAGGGAATGAACTGTGTACTTGACGGTGTCCAAGGCGAAGTGAAACCCGAGGTTCGGGAGGTACAGGTCGCCATCGACCGCAAGAACGCGGTATTCACTCATGGCTAGGTAAGCGCTTAGGTTGGCCGTGGTTGTTGTCTTTCCTGCACCGCCCCTCCCCGTGACAACAATGAGCGCCATTGCCCAGTCCCCCGAAATACCACGAAAAGAATAGTTGGAGTCCGTTATAAGGTTTCCGCTTAGTAGAGGGCACTCCAGGGGCTCAGTGCACGGCTGTTAGAGAAATCCACCCATAAACGGGCAAACGATTCAGAACAACCGCAAAAGGTTTATATCGTCCCCCGTTCAGATATCCATGTAAATGCTAAGGAGATGATTGCCATGGCTGACAAGATGCCGGCTATCATGAAAACTAAGCCCGCTTACGGTGCCGAGCTCGTTGAGGTTGATGTTCCCAAGCCAGGACCGGGTGAAGTCCTCATCAAGGTTCTCGCCACCAGCATCTGTGGAACCGACCTCCACATCTACGAGTGGAACGAGTGGGCGCAGAGCAGGATAAAGACCCCCCAGATCATGGGGCATGAGGTCGCCGGAGAGGTCATCGAGGTCGGACCCGGCGTTGACACCCTCGAGGTCGGCGATTACATAAGCGCTGAGACCCACATCGTCTGCGGCAAGTGCTACGCCTGCAGGCACAACCGCTACCACGTCTGCCAGAACACCAAGATATTCGGCGTTGACATGGACGGTGTTTTCGCCGAGTACGCGATAGTTCCCGCCCAGAACGCCTGGAAGAACCCGAAGGACATGCCTCCCGAGTACGCGGCGCTTCAGGAGCCGCTTGGCAATGCGGTTGATACTGTTCTGGCAGGCCCGATAGCCGGAATGAGCACTCTCATAACGGGTGCCGGCCCGCTCGGACTTCTTGGAATTGCCGTCGCAAAGGCATCCGGAGCGTATCCGGTTATCGTGAGCGAGCCGAGCGAGTTCAGGCGCGAGCTGGCCAAGAAGGTCGGTGCCGACTACGTCATCAACCCCTTCGAGGAGGATCCCGTCAAGGCGGTCATGGACATAACCGACGGCGCCGGCGTTGAGGTCTTCCTGGAGTTCAGCGGCGCCCCCAAGGCTCTGGAGCAGGGCCTCGCCGCCACCACCCCCGGGGGAAGGGTCTCGCTTCTCGGCCTCTTCCCGAGGGACGTTACGGTGGACTTCAACAACCTGATCATCTTCAAGGCCCTCGAGATTCACGGCATCACAGGAAGGCACCTCTGGGAGACCTGGTACACTGTCTCAAGCCTCATCCAGAGCGGCAGGCTCAACCTCGACCCGGTCATCACCCACAAGTACCGGGGCTTCGAGAAGTTCGAGGAAGCCTTCGAGCTGATGAGGGCCGGCAAGACCGGTAAGGTCGTGTTCTTCCCGCACAAGGGCTGAACCATTTCTCCTTTTCTTTCACCGCAATTCTTAAGTAACTCCTCTCAAACTCACCCCAGGAGGTGGCACTATGGAGCTAAGCTACCAGGAGAAACTCACGCTCATAAAGCTCAGCGAAGTTGGCAGGACTAAATTCGAAGAGCTCGTCAAAAGGACCGGTCTGGACCAGGTTGCGGTTATGCGGGCGGTTCTCGGCCTTCAGAGCAAGGGGCTGGCGAAGCTCCACGAGAAAAGTGAGAGGGTTGTCAGGCTCACCGAGACCGGAAGAAAGTACGCGGAGATAGGTCTTCCTGAGTGGAGGGCGCTGGCGGTTCTGAAGGAAAAGAAAAAGGTAACCCTGGATGACATGGGGAACGTTCTCAGCGAGGATGAGCTGAAACCAATAGTTGGTCTCCTGAGGAAGGAGGGCTGGGCGAGCGTTAGGAAGGAGGACGGGAAGTTAGTCCTTGAAATCACCGAGAAGGGACTCAACGCGGAAGAGAGGCCCATCGATGCCGCCCTCAAGTTCCTCACGGAGAAGAGAACCGTACCGCTGGACGAGATTGAGGGACTCATTCCCGTTAAAGAACTCAAGAGAAGGAAGATTGCGGAGGAAGATTCCGTTACCGAGAGGTTCGTCGAGATAGCCCCCGAGGGAGCGGAGCTCGTGAAAGGGGGCATCGAGCTGAGGGAAGAGGTCTCCAACCTGACCCCCGAGCTGATAAAATCCGGAAAATGGCGCGAGGTCGAGTTCAAGCGCTTCAACATCTCGGCTCCGGTTCGGAGGATTTACCCGGGCAAGAAGCAGCCGTACAGGGCCTTCCTCGACAAGATACGGAAGAGACTTATCGAGATGGGATTCATCGAGATGGTCTCCGACAGTCTCATCGAGACCCAGTTCTGGAACTTTGACGCGCTCTTCCAGCCCCAGAACCACCCCGCCAGGGACTGGACCGATACCTACCAGCTCAAATACCCGAAGAGCGGCCACCTGCCCATGGAGGAACTCGTCGCCAGCGTCAAAGCCGCCCACGAGCACGGCGGCGATACTGGTTCCCGCGGCTGGGGTTACGTCTGGTCTCCGGAGAGGGCCATGCTCCTCATGCCGAGGGCACACGGCACCGCTCTGAGCGGCAGGCAGCTCGCCAGGGGCGTTGAGATACCCGGAAAATACTTCACGATTCAGCGCGTCTTCCGTCCGGACGTCCTCGATAGAACCCACCTCATAGAGTTCAACCAGGTCGATGGCTTCGTCGTCGGTGAGGATCTGCACTTCAGGAACCTCCTCGGGATACTCAAGCGCTTCGCCGTTGAGATAGCAGGGGCCAAAAAGGTGAAGTTCCTGCCGGACTACTACCCGTTCACCGAGCCGAGCGTTCAGATGAGTGCCTACCACCCCGAGCTCGGCTGGGTTGAGTTCGGCGGTGCCGGAATCTTCCGCGAGGAGATGACGAAGGCGCTGGGGGTAGACGTCCCGGTCATAGCGTGGGGAATTGGAATAGACAGGCTGGCAATGTTCAAGCTGGGAATAGACGACATCCGCTACCTCTTCAGCTACGACCTGCGCTGGCTGAGGGAGGCGAGGCTGGTCTGGTGAGGTGATGCTCATGCCGAAGTTCGATGTTTCCAAGGCTGACCTTGAGAGGCTGGTCGGAAAGGAATTCAGCGTTGAGGAGTGGGAAGACCTCTTCCTCTACGCGAAATGCGAGCTGGACGACGTCTGGGAGGAGGACGGTAGGATATACTTCAAGGCGGACTCGAAGGACACCAACAGGCCCGACCTCTGGAGCGCCGAGGGAATAGCGAGGCAGATCCGCTGGGCGCTCGGTTTCCAGAAGGGGCTTCCCGAGTACGGGGTCGAAGACAGCGGTGTAACGGTTTACGTTGATGAGAAGCTGAAGGATATCCGCCCCTACGGCCTCTACGCCATCGTTGAGGGCCTCAGCCTCGACGAGGAGGCACTCAGGCAGATGATAAACCTCCAGGAAAAGGTCGCCCTAACGTTCGGAAGGAGGAGGAGAGAGGTAGCGATAGGCGTCTTCGACTTCGACAAGATAAAGCCGCCAATCTACTACCGCGCCGCCGAGAAGACGGAGCGGTTCGTGCCCCTCGGCTTCGAGGAGGAGATGACGCTCGAGGAGATAATTGAGAAGCACGAAAAGGGCAGGGAACACGGCCACCTGATCAGGGACAAACCCTATTACCCACTCCTCGTTGACAGCGAGGGCAAAGTCCTCTCGATGCCCCCGATTATAAACTCCGAGATAACCGGCAGGGTGACCCCGGAGACGAGAAACGTCTTCATCGACGTGACCGGCTGGGACCTGAACAAAGTCATGCTCGCCCTCAACGTCGTCGTAACGGCTTTAGCCGAACGCGGCGGGAAGATACGGAGCGTTAAGGTCGTCTATCCGGACTTCGAGATTAGGACCCCCGACCTCACCCCGAAGGAGTTCGAGGTCGGGCTCGACTACATCAAGAGGCTCACCGGCCTCGAGCTGAGTGACGGGGAGATCAGAGACCTCCTTGGAAGGATGATGTACAGCGTCGAACTCGTCGATGGCAAAGCAAGACTCCGCTATCCTGCCTTCCGCGACGACATAATGCACGCCCGCGACGTCCTGGAGGACGTGCTCATAGCCTACGGGTACAACGAAATGGAGCCGGAGGAGCCGGAGCTGGCCGTCCAGGGAAGGGGCGACAAGTTCATCGAGTTCGAGGACGCCGTCAGGGAGCTCATGGTCGGCTACGGCCTCCAGGAGGTCATGACCTTCAACCTGACGAACAGGGAATCCCAGTACAGAAAGATGCTGCTCGAACCAGGTGAGGACCGCTTCAGCCACCCGCCCGCGGAGCTCGTTGAGATAGAGAACCCAATAAGCCCCAAGTGGTCCGCCCTGAGGGTCTGGCTCATCCCGAGCCTCCTCGATTTCCTGAGCCAGAACACCCACGAGGAGTACCCGCAGAGAATCTTCGAGGTCGGAAAGGCTACACTCATAGACGAGAGCAGGGAGACCAAAACGGTCAGTGAGAGCAAGGTCGCCGTTGCCCTCGCCCACCCGCGCGTTACATTCACCGAGGCCAAGGAGATACTCGAGAGCGTGATGCACCACCTAGGCTTCACATACGAGCTCGAGGGCATTGATCACCCGAGCTTCATCCCGGGAAGGGCAGGAAAAATAGTCGTCGAAGGAAAACCGATCGGCATCATAGGGGAGATACACCCGGCAGTCTTGGAAAACTGGGGAATAGAAATGCCCGTGGCGGCGTTTGAAATGTTCCTGAGGCCGCTCTATCGGGCGCCGTACCTCTAATCCTCCATTTTTATCCTCTTCTCCAGAAGGGCACACATTATCTCGAAGTTTGTCACGTTCTCAAGCACCTCAATCCCTATAACCGCATCCATTCTCCCACCTCCGGGTACACTTGGGGGATGTGGTTTATCAATTTTTCTCGCTCCCGCTTGAACAGCATCCAAAATCAGGGTTTACATTTGCAAAATAATCCGTCGCAGTATCAACCGGCACCCTGGAAAAGACATTTATACCCGCCAGCCCATCCAACAACCATGAGGTTCGCACTTAGAATAGCGTACGATGGCACCGCATTCTATGGCTTTCAGAGGCAGCCCGACGTTAGAACCGTCGAAGGAGAGCTGATACGGGCTCTATCAAAGCTCGGAATAATAAGGGACGCCGAGAGCTCAAACTTTAAGGGGGCCTCAAGGACGGACAGAGGGGTTTCCGCCATCTTCAACGTCGTGACCTTTGACGTCGCCTCGAGGCCGGACCTCGTTCGCGCGGAGGTTCTCAACCACCACCTCAGGGATGTCTGGGTTCTCGGGGTTGCCGAGGTTCCGGACGACTTCCACCCCCGGTTCCAGGCGAGGTCAAAGACCTACCGCTACTACCTGGTTGACGAGGGCTTCAATGAGCGTGATATGAGAGAGTGCGCGGCGCTCTTCGTTGGCGAACATAACTTTTCGGCATTCTCCCGGCTTGAACCCGGCAGAGACCCGATCAGAGAGCTCCTCCGGGTTGATGTCATCAGGCGTCAGGGCTACTACATCATCGAAATCGAGGGCAAAAGCTTCCTGTGGGAGATGGCGAGGAGGATAGTCAACGCCGTCCGGCTCTGCGGCCTCGGACTGATGGAAAGCCGCGAGGTTGAGGAGATGCTCGAGGGTGAGTACGGCAAAAAGGTCCCGCCCGCGCCTCCCGAGGGACTCATCCTCTGGCACATGGAATACCCGGACGTGGAGTTCCAGGTGGATGAAAGGGGGATCAAAAAAGCAAAACGCGACCTGTTCGAGCGCTACTCAAGAGCGCTTACGAGGGCGGCCCTTTTTGGTGACGTTCTCCTCGAGCTTTGAGTCCATCTCCCTGTCGTAGTATTTACCGTAGTACTGCTTGAGCGCCTTCTGCCGCTCGATGAAGTGGGTGAAAAGCAGGGGGTCGTCGTCCTGAACGTCAACTATAACGGCCTTCATCCCCTTCTTCGGCCTCAGGGCGCGCCCTATTGTCTGAATCGTCATGATATCACTCTTGCCGCCTCCCGCGAGTATTATCGCCGAAATCTCCGGTATGTCCACGCCCTCCTTGAGGAGTGTCGAGATAAGAACCGGAATCTCGCCGTTCTTGAACGCCTCAAGTATCTCCCAGCGGTTGGAGCTCTTTGAGCTCAGGAACTCCGCCTTCACGCCCATCTCGCCAAGCATCTTCCTGAGTATCCTGCCGTGCTCTATCCTTCTGACATCGATGAGGACGCGGTGCCCCTTTCGGGCGAGCTCGGCGGCCTTCCCGGCCACGGCCCGGTTCCTCTCGTCGTTGTTCATTATCATGTCCTCGTACAGCTCCTTGTAGCGCTCGCTGAAGGAGGGCATGCTCGACTCGTAGGTGATTATTTCAAAGCGTGGCTTCGCAAGGAACTTTTCCTTTATGAGGTCCTCCGCACGAACCTCGAAGATGGTGGGCCCAACGACGGCCTCTATCTTAATCTCCTCACCGCGTATGCGCCTCCAGGGCGTCGCGGAGAGGCCAAAACGGTATACCTGGGGCAGCGAAAGGCCGAGCTGGTAGAACTTCTCGGCGGCGGAGGTTCTGTGGCACTCGTCGAACATGAGGATCGCGTATTCGTTCTGGAGCTTGTCGGCACCCCTGGACAGGAGGGTCTGTATCATGGCTATAGTGACATCTTTCTCGTTCCACTTGTTGTCCCCGACGATGCCCGGTTCGACCCCCAGGACCTCACGAACCTTGTCCGCCCACTGATAGAGAAGCTCCTTGGTGTGGACCACTATAAGGGCCGAGAGGTCAAGCTCGTGTATTATCCTCAGCCCAACGACGGTCTTACCGCTTCCAACAGGAAGAGCCAGAACCCCCATTTTCTCCCGGAGGGCCTTTTTAACCGCCCTCCCTTGATACCTGCGCATGCTGTAGTTCTCGTTCCACGTGGAGTTCAGCTTGGCACCCCTAACCTGCCGCTCGTCCTTCACGCGGACGCGGTATCCCTTGCAGTTGAGGAACTTCTTGACCCTCGGAAGAACCCCAACGGGAAAAGTCTTCTCGTAGGGATCGTAGAGGCTCTCCGGCTTTTCCCATTTGCCAAAGTCCCTCTTGTAGCTCAGCAGCTCGTAGATTTTGAAATACACCTGCGGGTCCGCCTTCTCAATCCGAACCAGTGCGGAGCCATCGGGAATGCGGAGGGTTACCGTAGGCATGGCCAATCGTCGAAAGTTTGGAAAAAGGCTTTATAGGCCTTTTGGAACACCAAACTAAGGTGATAGAATGCTGAGGGAAATCATCGAACGGTTTGATGATGCCGTCGTTGTTAAGGAGCAGGTAAGCAAAGAGCTCGGGGTAACGCGTTATCTCCTGAAGTACCGCGACAGACCCGTCCTCTTCAAAGACGTGGACGGATGGGAAGTCGCGGGCAACATCTGGAGCACCAGGGAAAGGATTGCATCGTACCTTGGTATCGAGAGGGAGGAGATACTTCACACGATGACGAAGGCCATGGAAAATCCCGAACCCTACAGGATGGTTGATGATGCACCCTTCATGGCGAACTCAACCGGGGACTTCTCCCTAACCGAGCTCCCGATTCCAAAGTACTACCCCCAAGACGGCGGCCAGTACTTCACCTCCGCCATGGTCATAGCCAGGGACGAAAACGGCTTCGTCAACATGTCCTTCCACAGGATGATGGTCATCGACGAGAAAAGGGCCGCCATAAGACTCGTCCCGAGGCACCTCTACGCCATGTGGAAGGAGAAGGCTGAAGCCGGGGAAGAGCTGGACGTCAGGATAGTCGTCGGAAACCCGATTCACGTCCTCCTCGCCGGAGCCACGAGCGTTGCGTACGGCGTAAGCGAGCTTGAGATAGCCTCGGCGATGAGCAGGAGGGCCTTCGGAAAGCCCCTCGAGGTCTTCAACCTCGGAGGAATCCCCGTTCCCGTCGAGACTGACTTCGTCTTCGCGGCGAAGATACTTCCCGAACTGACGGACGAAGGGCCCTTTGTTGATATAACCGGAACCTACGACTACGTGAGGAAGCAGCCGGTGGTGGTCTTCGAGCGCATGCACCACGTCGATGAACCGGTTTTCCATGCCCTTCTCCCCGGCGGCTACGAGCACTACATGCTGATGGGTCTGCCGAAGGAGCCGCAGATTTACGCGAGCGTTAAGAGGGTCGTTCCAAAGGTTCACGGCGTAAGGCTGACCGAGGGCGGTGCGATGTGGCTCCACGCTGTGGTGAGCATAACCAAACAGCACGACGGTGACGGCAAGAACGCTATCCTGGCAGCATTCGCCGGGCACCCCAGTCTGAAGCACGTGGTAGTTGTCGATGAGGACGTGGACATATACGACGACAGGGACGTCGAGTGGGCGATAGCGACGCGCTTCCAGGCGGACAGGGACCTTGTGGTAATCCCCAACGCCCGCGGCAGTTCCCTGGACCCCTCGGCGGAGAAGAGCTTAACCGCAAAGTGGGGAATCGACGCAACGAAGCCGCTGGAGAGAAAAGAGGAATTCGAGAGGGCTAGGCTCTAGCCCTCATTCCACCATTTCAAGGAATATCTCCTCAAGGCTCGGCTCTTTGACCTGCATCGTGAGTATCTTGGCGCCGCGTGAAGCAACGAAATCGTGAACATCCTCCCTGATGTCGTCCGGTGCAACTATGCGGTACTTCTTCTCGCCCAGCGGCGTGACCTTCCACGCAGCCCCCGTGAAGTTCACCGGAACGTTAGTCTCCAGCACGATGGTGTAGCCTGCCTTCCTCAGGAACTCCCTCTTGATGTTGTCGAGGTTGTCCTCAACGCGGAGCCTGCCCTTGACTATTACCCCAACGGTATCGCATATCTCCTCAACGTGCGCCAGAATGTGGCTTGAGAAGAAAACCGTCTTCCCGGCCTTTTTCTGCTCTCTGATGATGTCCTTGAACTCCGCTATTCCAGTCGGGTCGAGACCGGTCATCGGCTCGTCGAGGATGAGAAGCTCCGGGTCGTTGATGAGCGCCTGGGCAAGCAGGAGGCGCTGCCTCATTCCCTTCGAGAACTTACCGACCTTTCTGTCCCGTTCCTCCCACAGGTTGACCAGTTCAAGGAGCTCCCTGACCCGCTTCTCCCGCTCGGCCTTCGGGATTCCGAAGGCGTCAGCGATTATCTCAAGGGTCTGGATGGGGGTCATGAAGTCCCACAGGGTGGCGTGCTCCGGCATGTAGCCTATGCGTTTTTTGGCCTCGACGAGCTGGTTCTCGTTGAATTTTCCATCGGCGAAAACCTCGAGGTCGAAGAGCCGAATCCTCCCCTCCTGCGGAAATATCAGGCCCAGGGTGCTGAGGATGGTGGTGCTCTTTCCGGCGCCGTTAGGGCCGAGAAAGCCGTATATCTGGCCGGGCCTGACCTCAAGGTTCAGGCCGTCGAGGGCGCGAACGTCTTTGTAAACCTTAACTAGATTCTCGATTCTTATCATCGTCATCACCTCAGATCCATGCGGAGGAAGCGGTAGAAGGCCAGGGCGAGGTAGACGAGGGTGAGTCCAAAGAGTATGCCCAGGTTAACCAGGTTCTTCTGTATGGCCCCCCCTATTCCCACGTATTCTATCTGCGGGTTCTCTATGTCCCCCGTAACCTTTGTGGCATCGCTGACTATGACGTCTATCTGGGTCGTTGGAACGTAGAAGAGGTATCTGGTCTTGTACTCCTTGCTTTTCTCCTGATACGCCTCCCAGTCGGGGTGGTCGCTTATTATGGTATCCTTGGCGGCCATGAACTGAACTATGGCGGGCATTATCATGAAGACCACGAACATGATCACCAGGGCCACGCCGAGGGCGGTGCTGGAAGACTTCACGATGGTGGAGATTATGTAGCCCAGCGCTATCAGCTGTATCATCGCCAGGAGCAGCAGACCGTTAAGCAGGAGAGAATCGGTGACGAGCTGGCTTCCCATTGGAGCACCCAGCCATGCCAAGCCAGCTATTCCAACGAGGGTCGTCAGAAGGAGCGCCATCAGCACAACCACCGTGTGGGCAAGGAACTTGCCGCCGATGTAGCCCAGCCGCGTTATCGGCTTGCTCATGGCAACGCGCAGCGTTCCCTTCTCTATCTCGCTGTTTATCGCGGTGGCCCCCATCAGAAGGGCGAGTATGGCGATGAAAAAGCCGCCCAGTCCGTTGATGTTGCCTATGAGAACCGAAACGGCCTGCTGAACGGTTTCTATTCCCTCCCCAGAGGCCTTCTGGAAGTAGAACCCCGGTATGTACAGAAGCATCATGACACCCAGGATAACCCACAACTTCTTAGTTCGAAGGCTCTGCTTGAACTCAAGCTGAAATCCCCAAAACATAACACCTACCTCCTTATTTCGGTACCAGAGTGAAGCCGTCCACCCGACTACAACTAATCGGAGGAGTATAAAAATTTTGTCTATGGGGTTGAAGTGACGGCGCCCCCCTGCGGTTACTGGCCGAAGCTCCACCGACAGTTATAAGAACCTCGGACATACCTTTCACTCCGATACCTCGAACTTCGAGGTGTTATTGACGGCGGAATATTTAAACCTTTGGGTCGGCCCAACTGACCTCCTCCCCGCCCTTCAGGGCGGGGGTTCCAACGATGAACCCCCTAACCTAAAGGCGGGGAGGTTTGAGGGGCTTCACTAAAGCCCAATAAAGGCGGGCTTTTCAGCCCCTCTGGCCGGGCCTTCGGCCAGTTACCCCTCCTCTGAGCGTAAAGACCACTCAGATTTGGGGTTATGGTTTTGACAGCCTTTTTCAAAATGTTGAAAGCACCAACTAAATCAGCATTCATAACAACGCCCTCTCTACGGCACTTAAACAAACCCCTAAAAATCCTCCCGTCAGAGTGGCGTTGGCCGCAGAGAGGGCAGGATTGAGAAGTAAAAGCCTCATCAACAATTTCAACAGCAATGCCATACTCTTCAGCAACCTCGGTTAAGCGTTTAATCACGTAATTGAACCGCCAGACGTGGGAGAGGATAAAATTCTGCTTACTGCCCTTCTCAGAGTTTCTTGCGATACCTTTCGGATAACCAACAACTATTCTGGAAACACCCAAATCGTAAAGCCTTCTCACCGTTTGCCTGACTGCCGTGTTGATGTAGTGCTTGGCTTGGAGTTTAGCTCTCTCGTGCATTCTCTTGAGTTTTCTCCCCGTTTTAGCTCCACTCTTGTTGAGTTTTGACTGGTACTCGGCAATCCTCCTTCGCCAGTAGAAGTCAATGCTCTTTAATGGTCTCCCATTCACGAGGAAGCTTTCACCATTCTCAACGTAAACGGCCATCAAGTTGTTCACTCCCAAGTCTATCCCCGCTGAGAGGCTTCCCTTTGGCGTCCTCGGGAGTTTAATCCACTCCCCACCTTCAAGTTTTTCCTCTACCGTAAAACTCAAGTGAGCGTACCATTTCCGCTTAACGGGGTCAAAAGTTATCTCCAACCGCCCTTGCTTGCCCTTCAAGTGTATTCTTCCCTTGAACTGAATTTCGAGTTTTCCAAATTTGCCAAGTCTTCTCAATTCGAGGATATTTTCCTTGACCCAATACTGGTCGTTTCTGAGGGGAATTATGAAGAATTTTCTGCCGTTCTTTTCTCTAACGAATTTCGGTGGTTTCGGCTTGAACCATTCGGGCAGTTCTCCCTTCTTTTTCTTCCTGTTGAGTGAGAAGAATGAACGCCACGCTTCTGCGTTTTTTCTTGCCAACTGTTGAACTGTTGAGCCGCCAATCCAGTTTTTGAACTCGTGATAGGCTTCTTTTTCTGTTCCATTAAAGTCAATTTTGCCGAATTCGTTGAACTGTTTGAGCCTCTGGTAATTGAGTTTGTTCCAGATTACTGCTGTGGCATGAGCTAATTCGAAAAGGATTTTCTCCTGCTCCTTTGAGGGTTGAAGTTTAACCGTTACTTCTCGCTTCATTTCAAAGTATGGTACTGTTTTTGAGCTTTAAAAAAGATTGCTTTCCTGTTTGATGGCTAATTTGCAGAACACCGTACCCCGCCGTGAACGGCGAGGCTTGAAAAAGAGAAAACGTCAAAAATTCAAAGGGCAGTCAGCCGCAAGACGTCCTCCCACTTCGTGCAGTGCTCCCTCAGCCGCCTGAGAACTTCGTCATTTCCTCCCAGAACGGGCCAGAGTATCGAATCTATGTGGAGCGGCGGAATTCCCGTTTCCTCAGCAATTCTACCCCAGAAGCTCACCGGCGGCTCGTTCGTGAATCTCTTCGTGTAGGCGTTTATCCTCACGTCGTCGGGTATCTCGATGGCCATTGGATACGGCACGAACTCGCCAAAGGCTATCCTACCAGCGTAGCCGAACATCTTAACCGCGAAGACTATCGTCTTGGCGCTTTTCTTTGAGCCAAGGGCCTTCGCAAGCTCGTCGCGCAGGCGTTCCATGCCATTGAAGTAGTAGTCCCTCAGGTCACCCAGCGACAGGGAATCGAGAAACGGCTCGACCCGTTCCAGCCTTTTAACCTTTCCCGCAACGAGCCGCCTGTTGGTTCTGGAGTTCGGCAGAAAGCGGGAGTATGCTTCCGAGATACTCTCTTCCGGCGGATTTTCCGAAAAGTACTTGGAGAACTCCCACCACCAGGCTTCGCCCCTAGCCGTCAGCTGGTAGCTCACGAGGGAGTTCCCCATGACCAGCTTGATGAAGAGTTCATCGTCTCCAAGGTTCGCATGGAGGTTTTTGAGGGCGTCGAACTGAAGGTCCACCCTCTCCTCGATGGTTCTGGCGCAGTCGATGCCGAGCTCGCTTAGAATCTCCCGGAGAACTCCCACCTTTTCCTCATCCGCACGGTACCTTACCTTGATGAACTTGTCGAGCGTCAAGCTAACCACCCACGGATTTTATCAGCCTCTCAAGGAACGCGCTCTCCCCAATTACCTCCGCCCCGGTGTTGTTCGGGACGCCGAGCTCGACCTTCGCCTTTATCCCGTGCTCCCGGAGGTAGTCGTGGGCTTCGGCGCTGAGCCTTGGGAACTCGTCCCTCATTATCAGCCCGTAAACAGTCGGGCCCCAGGAGCTTTGGCCGCAGCCGTAGGTTTTTTCGGCGAGAAAGTCGAGTATCAGCTTAACGTCCTCCCTGAACTCCCCTCCCTGGTACGGCTCGAAGTGCTTTCCAACGAGCCTCTGTATCGCGGAGAGGTGTTCACCGAAGGTCTTCACGTCCCCCTCCTTCAGAGCGGGTAGGAGGCCGAGCAGTATTCTGTGGCTTATCTCCATGGCGACGTCTGCCCTTCCAACGGCTCCCGCCATCACGGGCTTTTCTTCCTCCTCGTCGAGGCCGGGCTTGAGTTCCGGAATCACGAGAAGGAATCCCCATTCGGGTGGAAAGTCCTCGCGGAATATCAGAGGGGGGATGCCGTTTTTAACGCCCCCATCTATGACGAACCCGCCGTGGGCGAAGGAGTAGATGCCGGCGCCGCCGTTCCTCCCCCTTCCGAGAACCCTCGCCAGCTCCTCAACCGAGACGTTCAGGTTGTTAAGCCGGGCTATCCCCATCGCGACCGCCAGGCTGAGCTGGGTGGTGGAACCAAGGCCAACGTGCCGGGGGATGGCCTGTCTAACCTCAACGACGTAGTTAACCCCCGTTTCGTAGGCGGAGTTCATCCTCTTTATGGCGAACTCGATGGTTTCCCTGTCTTCTCCATCTGCAATCACTTCCATGGCCTCGCCCTCGACGATTCTGACCTCGTAGCCACCCCCAAGGGCAACGCCGAGGCTTCCAAAGCGCCTTCCAAAGGTAGCCGATGGATCGATGAGACCCAGATGAAGCCTCCTCGGAGTACGGATTAGCATGAACGTCACCGGGGGAAGTTGGGGGTATCGATTTTTAACCCTTCGGGCGGGAAGTTCCCTTCTGAGAGGAGAGAATGAAGCCCGCTCGTGCCCTATCGGGCGGTCATCACGGGGCAAGTCTTTCCGATGAAGCAGAAAGCCTCGCCCGAAAGGACGGGGTAGTTCACCGGTTGGCAAAACTTTTAAGTATCTCCAATATTACACTCAACGGTGATAATATGGGGGAAGGTGATGACACACTTGGGATTGCCCTGTACATCCTCACGATATTCACAGGACTGATAGGGATAATAACCATAGCGCCCCTCGTGACCGAGCTGTATCTCTTCCACGTCCTCGGCAGGCTCAAGGCGAAGGTAACCGACGAGGCGGTCCTAGCCGGCTTCAGCGCGGTCAACGGCCTCCTCGCGGTCGCTGTGCATTCCAACGACCCGAATGTCGACCCGTTTCTGCCCGTCTTAATAGCCACGCTAACCTTTTTATTCATGGCCATCAAGCTCGAGCTGGGTGTGAACCATGAAGTTCGCGGGGATTGATCTGAGTGAGCCCAGGATAATGGGCGTCATTAACGTTTCGCCTGAGAGCTTCTACAAGGGGAGCGTCAGGGACGACGAGGACAGGCTCATCGAGACCGCGGTGAAGATGGTTGAGGATGGGGCTACCTTCATCGACATCGGTGCCAAATCGACCGCCCCCTACCTCGAGACCCAGATTCCCGTTGAGGAGGAGGTAAGGCGGGCGGTATGGGCGGTTAAGGCCATTCGCGACCACGTGGACGTGCCAATAAGCATAGACACAACGAGTGCCAGGGTCGCGGAGGAGGCCCTGAAGGCGGGGGCGGATGTGATAAACGACGTCACCGGTCTGAAGGGCGACCCGAGGATGGCGGAAGTGGCCGGTGAGCACGGTGCCCCGGTGGTAGTCTGCGCCCATGGGAAGGTGAGGAACCTCAGCGACCCGATTCACACCGTGATAGACCTTCTCAGAGAGAGCCTCCTCATAGCCGAGAATCACGGTATCGAAGAGATAGCCATAGACCCGGCCATAGGCTTTCTCCGCCCGGAGTGGCCCCCCTGGTACGAGTGGGACTCAAAGGTTCTGGCGAACCTCAACATGCTCAAAATCTTCGGACGGCCCATCCTTATAGGGGTCTCCAGAAAGTCGTTCATCGGGGCAATAACTGACAGAAAAGACCCCGCGGAGAGGCTCCCGGGGAGTCTTGCCGCCACGGCAGTGGCCGTCTTCAACGGAGCGAACATAATCCGGACACACGACGTCAGGGAAACACTCGATGCCGTTCGGACGGCAGCGTTCATGAGGAGGTTCCGGATGTAGAGGCCGCTTCTTTCGTCTTCTTCCATTCCTCAACCAGGGTTCCGAGGAGGGACAGGGCAACGGGGCCGATTATCAGGCCGACGAAGCCGAAGGCTATGTAACCCCCGAAGATTCCAACGAGGCTTATCAGCGCGTTTACCCCGGTTTCCCTCTCGCCCAGGCGAGACCTGAGGATGTAGTCCGGCATCGGGGAGACGAAAACCGCCCCGTAGAGGGCAAAGACGACCGCCGCGGGGGTCTCTCCGGTGCCGAACAGATAGGCTGCCCCGGCCAGCCAGACTATCCATCCCCCGAGGACGGGGAGAAGCTCAAAGATTATCGTGAAGATGCCGGCCGCTATCGCACCGCCGGCGTCGGCTATAGCGAAAAGATAGAAGCCTGCCGCTATAGCCGCACCCTTGAGTATGCTCAGGGCGAGCCATCCGCGGAGGAGGCTGTGGAGGGTTCTTCCAGCGCTGTTCAGGAGTTTAAGGGCCAGCTCCCTGTTGTCCTGTGGAAGGAGGGCATGAACTTCCTCCCGTATTGTCTCAGTGTTCACGAGGATTCCATAAAACGCGAAGACCATCACGATGGCCTGAAGAGAGAGCTTGGGAAGGGAGTAGGTGTAGCCTAGAACGTACTCCTCAAAGCGCTTGGGAATATCCTCCGCGAGGCGCTGGATGAGCTCGTAGATTGCGGGGGGAAGGTGGAAGCCAAGCAGCCACCGGAAAAAAGCATCGATGTAGTACGCCAGAGACTGCTTGACGTCGTTTATCCAGAGGGCAAAGCCGATCATGAAGAGAAACGTCAGGATCGTGAGGATACCTGTCATGGTGAAGGCCGAAACACGCTTTCCGGTTTTCCGGGAGAGGCGCTCATGGAACGGATAGAGGATGTAAGCCAGGGTTATCGCGAGTATAAGGGGAGAAAGGATAGGGCTAACCGTCTCCCAGACGAGGTAGAGGACGACGAGTGATATCGCGATCCAGACTGCGGCTTCAAGCTCCATCCAGCATCCCCAGGTATTTCAGTATGAGCTCCCTCGCACCGGGTTTGTTGAAGACGATGAGGTACGCTCCCTCGCCGAGTATAAAGTTCTTCCCCAGGGCTAATAAACCTTTCTTGAGCTTGTGAACCTCGGCCTTTTCGAAGTCTATGGTATCCTTAACCTCCTGGGGCGCATCGATCTCCTCAAGGGCCTTTTCGAGGCGATTGAGAACGCTGCGGTTGAGGAACTTGATGGGGCTCGGCCGGAATTCCTCGGCGACTATCTCGGAGGGGGCCAGGTGGATGCCCCAGAACTCCTTGGCGCACTCAAAGGGATAGACGTAGTCCTCCCCATAATCGGGGAGGTAAAGCTCCCTTATCACTGCAAGGAGAAGCTTTCTGGCGTCCTTTCCGTAGAACTCCACCTCGAGGTTGAACTTCTCATCCCGGAATCCATTTTCAAATATCTCGAGCTTCTCCTCACAGAGCATCTCAACCACCTCAGCCGGTCTTCAGGTAAGCGCTCACGTAGCGCGGATCAAGTAGGAGGGCAGTGCTCCCGAAGATACCAAAATCCGAAGGAGATTCCCCGCCGTATATGACCACGCGCGGGTTGGTGACGTTGAGCTCCTCCGAAAGGATCCTCAGGGCACGGTCGATGTCCCCGGTTTCATCCACAAGGGAGCCGGTCACGTTCATGGCGAACCAGATCTGACCGGTTGCATACTTCCTGGTCTCGTTGAGTGGCATGTTTCTCCCGCTGCTCACCGCCTGGAGGAATGCCTGGAAATAGGTGTCAATGCTCTCTGCTATCCTCTCACGCTCCTCCTCGCTCAGGTCGCGCCACTCCGCGCCGGTGTCCTTGTAGGGGCCGGTCTTGAAGACATCGACCTTGATGCCGTTCATCTCGTAGTTCTTCTGGAGATTGTAGTGGACGTAGATGACGCCGATACTGCCCACCTCTGCGAGGGGGTCCGCTATTATCTTCTCGGCGCCTGCGGCGATGTAGTACCCACCCGATGCCGCCATGCCGCCGGTGTAGGCGACCACGGGTTTAATGAGGTTGAGCTTCCGAACCGTGGTGTAGATATCCCTCACCGGCCCCACGTATCCGCCCGGACTCTCTATCCAGAGAACAACGCCGCCGATTGAGTCGTTCCGGGCAATATCCCTCAGAAGGGGTACGATTCTGAGGGCGGTGTACTCGTCAATCAGGCCGAATATCGGGACGACGGCTATCGTCGTGTTGTCTTCGGGCATGTTCCTCTCCCTGAGCTGGGTCCGCATGAAGTCTAACTGCCTCTGGAGCTCCTCTATCTGGAGCTTGTAAGCCGTTTCGTTGCACGTGGCGTTCAGTGAGGTCTCCACAACTATCGGGGAGACGTTCGAAGGGGTGTAAGATTTCAGCTCCGAGTTCTGCATGTAGAGCAGCACCACCGCCACGCTTGAGGCGGCGAGCAGGAGTATAAGAACCGCGGATATGTACTTCCAGATATCTTCCCTCATCCACTCACCCGAAAGATGTTCCGCCCGGAACTTTTAAACCCTGTCCTCGGTAAGCTTTTATATTCAGCGGCACACTCTCTTGTAGGTGGTAGCATGGAGATAGGAATTACGGTCTATCCGCATTTCGTCACGAAGGACAAGACCCTCGCGTCGGTGCTCGCGGACGTCAAGATAAAGAACTACGACTTCGTCTCGATATTCCCACACACGCTCGGCCTCATAAAGAACGGCGTCGTTGTTGAGAAAAAGCTCAAAAACATCGAGACGACCCTGAGGGGCGTCGGAATCGACTACATCGTCAGGATGCCCACCTCCGTCAACCTCCGCGATCACATCTACTACACCCGTCACTTCCGCGTTGCGAGGGCCGTAGCGGACGTCGCGATAAAGCTGGGCGCCAAGGTCATCGTCATGCAGAGCGGAAGGACTGGAAGGCTCGACCTTGAAATAGAGGCCCTCCAGCAGCTTGCGGACATGGTGGGCCCGTTCGGGATAAAGATAGCCCTCGAGAACACGTTCAGCGTCAAGGATACTCTCTACGTGGTTGACAACGTCGAGAGGGAAAATGTCGGCTTCGCCCTCGATGTGGCACACGCCTTCCTCAGCGCCCAGGGTGACGCGGACAAGCTGCTCGAGGACGTCAAGCTCGGAACTGATAAAACTATTATCCTCATGATACACGACAACTTCGGAAAGCTCTTCCCCCAGGTGGAGCCCGAGGATGCCCTCGCCTACGGTGTCGGCGACCTTCACCTTCTCCCCGGCGAGGGAAGCATACCATTCGGAAAGGTTCTCAAGCTGTTTGGCGACGTCCCCCTGCTCCTCAAGGTCAAGGACCCCGAGAAGTTCTCCAAAGTCCCGACGAAGCAGGGGTTGATAGAGCTGCTGACGAGCCTGTGATTTTCCATTTTTTGTGTACTATTTTTGGTGGTGTGCAAAAGATGGATAGAAAAACCTTTTAATTTCTAACTTTGATTAGTGTCATGGTGAAATTTCAATGAGAAAGGCAGTAGGAGTGTTGTTGATAACCCTCCTGCTAGGATCGATAGTAGCAGCGGCGGGGAGTACAGCCTACGCCACCACTGTTGAAGCTCAGAACGACCCGTACGAGAAATTCTGGGAAATCCTCAACAGAGAAGCCGAACTTGTGGTTCGCCTCAACGCCACTGGAAACACGACTCTTGTCAAGGAGCTAATTCAAAACTCTCGCTTCGGTGCCGAGAATGCCGCAAACATTTCAGCGTTAATCTGGCAGGCCATGGAGGAACTGAAGGCTTCTGGTGTAAAGACGTACTACACTGCGGAAGAGCTGAGAGAAATGGCTCAAAACATCAGCCAGAACGGTCTTCCCCAAGAGACCGTGGAGGCTTTGAAAGCCCAAGGCTGGACTGATGAGCAGGTTCAGGCCCTGGAAGATTACATTGCTAAGAACGCTGGTGAGATTAACGAAGACTTCAACATGACAGCCTTCCTTAAGGATTTCTCCATGGCCTTCATCGACGTGGCGTTCAAATACAACGAGTACGGAGCATGGGGTTTGAAAACAGGTTATTGGAAAAATATCGGAGAGGCCCCTTCAACGGCAGGTTCGTCCCTTCAGATCAACCCTGTTCTGAAACGGTCGTGGATCGAAACATATGCAAGCTACTACAATTACTCGGGAGATTCGACGGGCATAGAAACTTTTTACAGCAGCGTCCGCGGACTGAATGAGTTAATAACCGCACTGATTCTCGACAGGATAAAACCAAAGGAGTATGAATATACAAAATTCATGCCTCCTCATCCAACACCAAGACCGCCTCGGAACATAACTCTCAACATATCTCCCCCAATAAACCCACGCCTAATATCCCCGGAACAGGAGATAACAAGGGTTGAGAAGAGAACTCCCAACGGAGGCATTGTATTCACAATCGAAAAAACAAGAGTAGAGGAGGCATACAGATTCCTTAAAGACGCCGGAGGCGACGTTGGTGTAAAATCAACTCCAGAAGTCTGGTGTCCAGAGACCTGGATAATAACAAACCATACAGTATACTACTGGCCATCTGCCCTCGAAGCATATGAGCTGTCAAGCAACATCATGGCCCTGTTGGAGGCAAAGAAAAGAGGCAACAACAATCCCGAGATTGACAAAATCATAAATCAAAAAATGGCGGAGTTAAAGCAGTCCCTCGGGGTCTACATGATATACAGCACTAACAAGACTAAAAGGGTATCGTGTTACGACAACCTTAAACCTGGCCAGCCCAGACCCCTGAGCGGTTTGGACACCAAAGAGACCATGCCAGTAGAGAAGGCATCTCCAGATCTCCAAGAACCCCTGAACCTGCCCGAATGGCTGATCAAAGAAGCGCTGGATATGGAAAATACTCTCGGAGTTCTCTCAATAAACGGGATCAGTGTCGTGGTGGACAGGAACGATGCGGGTGAGATAAAGTACCACGTCGAAATTTCGATGGTAGCCAAGTATAACTCGGTAAGCAAAATCCAGGTCAATGTTTCAGACAAAACCTCCGGGGGAACTGACACAGGAACCATAAGTTACCTGGGCCCGGACGAGGAGGAAACATGGAGGAGCGGGAAGTTCTCAGCCAGGGTATCCGGAAGCAGTATACGGATAACCGGGAACGTAAAAATCACCTATCGGCCAGTATGCAGCAGCCCACCAACATCATTTAAAGACGGCCAGACCCTCTCCAGGAAATGTCAGGACAGAACCATAACAAGGAGCTACTCAGAAACCATCGATCTCGGGTCTTCAATTGACTGGAGCAAGGTCGATGTTATCGTTACTGCATCAAGGCACAACATTGTTGAGGGAGAGAGCGTCACGTATACGGTGAAGGTTAAAAACGGCAATAGTCTGCCGGTGGACGGTGTCAAGTACAGAGTAACAGTATCTCTCCCCCAATTTGACCCCAAAAACTATTCAGGTACCGTCACGATCCCTGCAAATGGCGAGAAGACGATACTCACCAAAACCGTAGCATATCCTGATTCCGGCACATATCTGGCACGGGCGACCATTTCGTGGAACGGACACACGAAGAGCGCAAGCGATAAGGTCATAGTAACCACCGGCACTCTGGTCATATCGGACGTTGATGTATCACCCCGGAATCCGGATGATGGGGACAGAGTGAGATTCGACGTGAGTATCAGAAACCCCTCCTCCCGGTCCAGATCCCTGAATGTGAAGCTGTTTATTGATGGGGTCAAGGAGCCCAGCAGAACCGTCTCAATCGGGGGCAACGGCGAGAGCACCACAACCTTAGTGTGGACCGCAACCGCAGGGAATCATGACTGGAGGGTAGAAGTGTGGGAGGATGGAAAACTGGAGGATTCGAGGAGCGGAAGCATTGAGGTTAATTTCCCAGCAGGGAGTGGTGTTTTGAAGATCAAAGAAGTCCAAGTTATACCAACCCCACCAACAGTTAAGAAGCCCGTGACATTCAGAATAAAAGTCAAGAACCTGTATAGTATCAGCAAAGAAGCAAAAATAAGTCTTGAGATCCCAGAAATGGGCTTCAAAACGGATCTAACAAAGGTCATAGCTCCAGGCGACTATGGGATATTCGACATCCAATGGAAGCCAGGAGAAGTAGGTCTGATCGATGTGATAATCAAGGTATTCTCCCGTGAAGATAACGGTGGAGAGAAGCTTGAAGACGAAGAACATGAGACTGTGGAGGTCAGAGACAATCTTTTTGGCAGGCTCGTGCCGAATGTGAATAATACTGTGGTTCAGGGCACGATGGTTCACTTTGACGTGATTGTGGAGAACAAGGACGATTACCCCGCGTACAATGTTCCCATTAGGGTTCTCTACACATACCAGAAGCCAAATGGAGAGTTCAGTGATCCAATCAGAATATTTGAACGCAATCCACATCGGATTGATGGTCTTGGAGTTAACCTCACGTGGTTCAACATAACCCTCACCAACATAGGAAAGTACCACTTCACGCTCTACGTTAATGGGGAAATCGAAGATGAAAAGATTATAACAGTAAACTCAGAGGGCAACGTGATGGCATGGATGGAGTGCGAAGATACAGTGAAACTATACAAATCTTTTAATTGCTATGTTAACCTAGGAAACCTGCAGGACTCCAGTATCCATGTCCAGCTTGTAGAAATCAAGTTTGGAGGAGAGATAATCTGGAATGGAGAAGACTGGGATTCAGTTAAAGTTTCACCTCACACGGGTTCAGAGATAACGCTTGGTCCAGATGAAAGTGGTACACTAGAATTCACAATCTGGGTTGACGGAGAGCTAGCAAAAAGGATATTTGGGGATGAGTATTACACGTATCTCTTCACTCCGGGAGGTGAACCCACATCTCAGTGGATAAGTGCGGAGCTTCAATTCGATGGGAAGGCTAAAGAACTTGGTGCAACGGTCATAATATATCCTGGAGATGACGAGGGAGGAACAGGATGGAATACACTTAAAACCATTGGAGCAGTGGGTGGAGGTGTTGTAACAGTAATAGGCGTTGCTGTGGAAATAAACGTATTGTCAGGTCTTGGCATATTCTTTTTAGGTCTTACTGTGGGTCCTGACGTATTGAGATCTATTAACGCTCCCACCCCGACGTGCTCGGGTGAAAACGACGGAAACCTAATATGCGGGGATGGTGGTTGAGGTGGAGTGCGGGTTGTACTCGTTCCTCCTTTCCTTTTCGTTTATCTTTTTAGATCTCTACCTCTTCCTCAAGTACGAAGGCATGAGGCCCGTGAGAAGCGAAATGCAGAAAAAGGCCGTAGAGCTTGGAGTTGATATTGTTGTCTTTCCGGGCCTCATACTGACCGTGAGCATTGCCAGAATACTTTCGGAGCTGTATAACAGCGCCTTGCCTTTTGCTTTGGGAATGGTCGTTGCAACTTTCTTCGCGACGGTCATTTCTCTTAGACTCAAAAATCAGCCAGAAAGGTTCGTGAGACTCACAGGGAAAATCGCTAAGAATTCTGGAAAAATCGTGGCGTTCAACCTTCTCGTCCTCTCGGTTTTCACCTTCTTCTTTTTGAAGGCATTGTGCAGGGACGTCGAAATGGGACCTCTGCTCAGCATAATGGTTCCGTTGGTGCTTTACGGTCTGCTATCCCTAAGGTACTCGAGCATTGTAAAACAAACTATCCTGTGGAGGACTTAGTAAAATGCGAAAAGATTTAGACAGCGCTCCTGTAAACGTTTGGATAACGGACGTTTACTTTGCCGGGGGCAAGATATACGACAGTACTGAAGGCGACAATTTAGTGGTTCCAGATCCAAGAAGCTTAGCTCTAAACCCCTGCTCTTCAGGAACTTTCACCTTCACAATACCAATTAACGATGAACTTCAGGAAAAAGTGCCGGTGGACTTAAGTGACATAAACCTCGGAACGCCAATAGCAATCAAAGCCTATCTGAATCAACTAAACGGGCCAGTAATGTACGTGATAGAGATGAATCCCAGAGACTTAACTGGACTTCAAGTACCAACAGAATTTGCGATTAGCGAAACTGCAAGTGCCATAGTGGGGGCCGCGGGATACTGCCTAACTACTGAAGAAATAACAGCGGCGGGAATCTTTATAGCAGCAGGAGAGGGTGCATTGGCTGGTATTCCTGCAACTCTTGTTGGACTCTGGCTTTATGAACTAAAAGTCGGACTCTTTGACCCCATACCTCCAAACGACCCAGGAGACAACAATTTGATAATTGGAGGGTGATAAGATGCAGAGAATCCCAAGAGACCTCCTTGCTCTTCTTTTTATTGCATACCTGTTTGTATGGTTAGTATTTTTTGTTACTGGCTCATTCAAGGGAGCCCCATTATTGGCGATACTTGGTGTCCTTCACATAGTCTTTTTAATATTTGCAGGTTTTATTGTAGTATTCTACCTGCTAGCACCGCTAGATGACATAAATTGGAAACGCAGATAAAGTCTCAAAAATCCTTGAAAACTCAAAAGAAGTATTTAAGAAATACAGCGTTCCACATTTCAACTGAACGGGGTGGCTAAAATTCTCTGGAGTTTATTTGAATCCCTTAACTCCAATTTTTTGACGGTCTTCGTTGGTGTCCTAATGCTTATCCCCTGACCATCTTGCTGGCGAATAGGGGATTCACTGACGTCCTTCAGGATTTAACATTCTGGGAGCGGGTTTGCAAGTTTTACAACATTGGCATCTTGTTGCTTCTGGCCATAATCTCAATAGCCTTAACAATAGTTGTGGTATGGCGTGTCAAACTCTGGGGTTTGGAGTACCTCGGCATGTTAGCCGTAGCACTCGCGTACGCGTACATCTCCGGCTACTTCAAAGGCGATCCAATTAAATGCAGGCCGATTTTTGACCGAAAACTCGATTACGTGCTGGTAACTACCCTGGTGGTGATTTACGTGATGCTCCTTGTGGGGATCTTAAGAAACGGGATTACCTTATCGTTAGCGTTTTACTACGGCGTCGCCACACTGCACACAGTGTATACTCTTAAATCCCTGAGGGAACTCAGGAAACTCAAGAACAGGACGCAATTAGATCCCAGGGTGGTCTAAATGGCCGTTAGCCTTGAGGGCTTCTCTTCCTTTCTTTTAATCGTCATCTCACCATTCCTTTTGCTTTCGCTGGCAGTGTTGATTGGCAATAAAGACGTTATCCACAGAATCAATTTCTGGGAAGGAACGGCAAGAATATACACCTGGACGATCATACTACCGACATGCTACTTATTATTCCTGTTCTCCTTCCAAATGACGGTCAAGTACTATCTAGTTGGGACAATTCTCTTTGTCCTTATCACGTTGGGGGCATTATACGTGACGGGTGCCATTAAAGGGGACCCACACAAGGCGGAGAAAGTCTTCAGGCATGACTACATGCTGGTAAGCATTCTGGCAGCAGTGTACATACTTCTCCCAGCGTACGCTGTATTTTTCAGGACGGGCGTCTCTATCAGTGCAGTCATTTACTTCGCAATCGCCCTCTTATACTTCCGGTACTCGCTCAGCCTCCTCAGAGAGATACACAAGAAGGCTCCAAAAATCTCGAGAACCAAAAACCGTGAATAAAGTGAGATATTGCCCCCAATTCAAATGAAAATCCCCTGCGGAGAGGATACCTACAGCCCCAACCTCTCCCCTATTACCTTAAAAACCTCCGCGAAGGCCCTCCCTATCGCTTCCTTTCTTCTTGAGAAGTGCGTAACGTCCTCGGTGAAGTTCTCCCTCAGAATCTTGACGGCTTCCTCCACAGTTATCTTGCCCTCGAGCCACGCGTAGGCGAAGATTGCCTCCGCTATGTCGCCCTTACCGTGCTTGTCGGTCCTCGGCGGAACCACGTGCCTCAAACCGGAGAGCTCAAGGGCCATACTTAAGGAGGCGTTGGGAACCCTCTCCCCGGTGGGTCTGTCCAGGTACTCGCTCAAAGCGAGCGAGAAGACGAAGTTGACCAGTGAATCTCCGAACTTTGAAAGTCCCTTGTCCGTGAAGTCCCTCACATACCTCAAGCTCTCACCCCAGACTTCTCCGAGAGCCAGGCTTTAAGGTTTTTGAGGTACGGAAGGGTGCTCCCCAGGACGAGGGCGTACAGAAGGAGGGTCAGACCGAGGGAATAGACGACGTATGGAGCGTCTCCCCCAACTCCAATCGTGAAGTGGCCCACAAACCTGACAACGGTCCAGTTGGGGTTCCGGAGGTGAACGTGAAACCAGAACTCGCTCGGCTGGAGGATCGGCCAGATTCCAACGTAGAGGGCGGTAAAGAGTGAGACCAGGCCAATCCGTCCACCGGTGGTGAAGGATAGGAGAACCAGAAACGCAACGAGGGGCAGGAGGTACTGGGGATTAACGCGCCAGTAGGTTGCAGTAAAGGCGGCGTAGGCGAGGGAGGCGGAAACCACCAGGTTCCTCTCAAAGGAATGTCTCACAAGGGTGAGGAAAAGGAGCAACAGGGCAGGAACGTACCAATGCATGATGAAGGGCAAGGAATCGATTCCGTAAACCTCGTGAAAGTACGTGAGCAGGCTGACGAAGCCGTTCATGCTGTACGATAACGGAAGGGGATACCCGACTTCAATCCCCCTCATCAGCTCGGGAAGCGTGCGCAGGCTCGACGGACAGAGGAGCAGCATGGGGAGAAACGGGGCGATGGCACCTGCAAAAAGGAGCGCGGCTTTTTTGAGACCCCTTACCCCCTGTAGAATGTAGTCCCACAAAGAAACGATGGCTGGAAACAGGAGGGTGTGCTTAACCGCGAGGGAAAATCCCTGGAGGACGGGGGAGACCTTCTTTCTGCCCTCCATATAAAGGGCGAGAAGGAACGGGGCCATGGCCAGGGCGTCGAACATGCCATAAACAGCTGAAACGTGGATCACCATAGGGTTTAGGTAGTAAACTGCGCTCCCGATGACACCCTCCCACTCCCCCTTTTTTCGAAGGAGGAGGTAGATAAGAACCGCGGCTGCCGTATCGGTGGCTATGAATACCAGCTTAACGGAGAATGCCCAGGTGGGGTCCACGTAGACGTGGTAAACGCCATCACTCCAAAATGAATCAACGCCACCCCCAACCAGAATCCTGACCCCGGCCAGCAGGTAGGCCAGAACCGGGCCGTAAACGTAGGGCCATGGGTAGGGCCAGCCCTTGCCGGAGTAGCCGACCCAATCGGCGTAGGCGTAGAAGCAGGCCTTCTTTTCGAGCATAGTTCCGGCAAAGCCGTAGAACTGGGCAAGGTCGCTTCCCGCCGAATAGGGCGCAAGGGCAAGCCGGACTGTGAGACCGGCCAGTACGATGAGGGCAAGAGCTCGTTCAGGGTGCCTCAAGATTCCATCCCTCGAAATGTATCCATTTCAGCTGGAAGTTAGAAGAGTTTCAAATTTAAGGGTTTCGAAAATCGCCGCGTGGAACACATCAAAGGAGAAAAGGAAGGTCACTCGCTTATAGCGGCCTTCCAGGCATCCAGAACCGCCCTGGCCCTGTCGAACACCTTCTGTGCGGCCTCCTCAAGGGCCTTCTCGGGGGTAACCTTGCCGTCGGTAACGATGCGGAACTTGGGCTTCCTCGCCATGAGAACCGGGTGCTCGATGGTGTAGCCCGCGAAGGTCACGTGCTTGTTCTCGTGGAGCACCTCGTTGAGCAGGTTGGCGAAGGTGTGATCCTCCCCCTCAAGGTAGAACTCAAGGACGTTTTCCTCACGCTTGATGACCTCAATCTTCATTTTCCTCACCCTTCAAGTGGTTAATCAGCATCTCCAGCGCCTGCTCCTTGTTCTTCACCAGTTCGTATTTAAACTTATCCTTCTTCCACTCGGCGAGACCGAGTTCCACCAGGAGGTCGATGACGTCCTCCGGTTCGAGGTCGTAGGCAACGGCGGCGGGCAGGACGACCTCCCTTATTTGCCGCGTTGTCTGGAGGGAGATGTCGGACAGGTATCCGCCAAGGGTTCCCGTCAGGGAGACCAGCTCCTCCCATGGCATGGACGTTACCAGCTCCCTCTCCCGCACTTCAACGGTTTCGCCGAGGAGCTCGAGGGTCTTTACGAGGATAGGGGTTGAAACGCTGGCCCCCACCTCTCTGAAGAGGTCGTCTATGGTGTACCTGTAGAGGCCGCGCCTGTCGGGGTAGAGCTTGGCCCTGACGCGGTTGTGTATTTCCCGTATCCTGCGGATGGCCTCGCGGATGTCCTCCTTCGTCCCCTGGACGTTTATCTTCAGGTCGTTCAGCTTGCCATGGACGTATATGAACGCCGGCAGGCGGAGGCGCTGAAGCTCCCGCATGAACTCCTCCTTCTCCCTGTCGTCGCGGACGTGGATGGTTATTACCTTCTTAGCCCTCGCCATGCTCACACCCTCATCTTCCTGTAAAGGGTGGAGAGCTTCCGCGTCTCAACGCTTCCGCAGCGCGGACAGATAAGCCTGTCGCCGCGCCTCACCAGGGGGGTCCTGCAGCGGGAGCAGAGGGCATAGACCACACCGAGGTCCGGCCCTTTGGTGGAGAGCTGTATGGGACTCTTCTCAGTGGCCACGACCCTAGCCCTCACAACGTCGCCGACCTTGAACTCCGTGGACATGCCCTCAACGTAGCCGTCCCTGACCTGGGATATATGGATTCCGGCGAGCTTCGAGGTGGCTATCTCCCTGTCATCCTCCCTTCCTTCGATTTTAATGAGCTGGACTATCGCCGCCTGCGGCTTGACCTCTATGACGTTCGCTATGACCACGTCGCCCACCTGCGGCAGGGGTGGGGTGTCGGTGACGGGTTCAACGCTGATTTCCATCTTGTCCTGGTCGATTACAACCTTCCCCGCTCTCACGGCGTAGAGCTCGCCGTTCTCTTCCTTAACACCTTCCCCTGGGAAGTACTCCTCGATGACGCCGAGGTAGTCACCGGGAAGAACGATATCACCGCTTTTTGCGCCATTCTTTTCGTCCATTCTCCCACCTCCATGAAAGTTGCAGTCCGGATTTTTTAAGCCTTTGCCATGCGGGAGGATTTATAAGGGCGAGGGGAAAAGTTTTAGTAATTCCAATTGAGCCTATGGTGGTGGTTAGGAATGAGAATGCTTCTGATACACAGCGACTATCTGGAGTATGAGGTCAAAGACAAGGCCCTTAAGAACCCGGAGCCGATAAGTGAAGAACAGAAGAAGGGAAGGCTCGACGAGGTTCTGGCGGTTTTCATGAGCGTTGAGAAGGCCGACGAGACCAACCCCGATGAGATCGTCGAGAAGGCCGTTGTCGAGATTAAGGACGTTGCTTCACAGGTAAAGGCTGACAGGATATTCGTTTATCCCTTCGCCCACCTGAGCAGCGAGCTGGCAAAGCCCGACGTCGCCCTCAAAGTGCTCCAGAAGATCGAGGAGAGGCTCAGGGAGGAGGGCTTTGAGGTCAAGCGCGCGCCCTTCGGCTACTACAAGGCGTTCAGGCTGAGCTGCAAGGGCCACCCGCTGGCGGAGCTCAGCAGGACGATAGTGCCGAGCGGCGAGACTGTCAGCAAGGAGGAGCGCAACATAGCCCTTGAGAAGGAGGAGGAGCTGAAGAGTTACTGGTACGTGCTTACGCCTGAGGGTGAGCTGGTCGAGGTCGAGAAGTTCGACTTCACCGGGCACGAGAACCTCAGGAAGTTCGCCAACTACGAGATAAGCAAGAACAGGGTGGCGGAGAGGGAGCCGCCCCACGTCAGAATAATGCTTGACCAGGAGTTAGTTGACTACGAGCCAGGAAGCGACCCCGGAAACCTCAGGTACTACCCGAAGGGCAGGCTCATCAAGGGTCTCCTCGAGCAGTACGTCACCGAGAAGGTCATAGAGTACGGCGCCATGGAGGTCGAGACCCCGATTATGTACGACTTCGAGCACCCTGCGCTCGAGAAGTACCTCAACCGCTTCCCGGCGAGGCAGTACGTCGTCAAGAGCGGCGACAAGAAGTTCTTCCTCCGCTTCGCTGCATGCTTCGGCCAGTTCCTCATAAAGAAGGATGCCACGATAAGCTACCGCAACCTGCCGCTCAGGATGTACGAGCTTACCCGCTACTCATTCAGGCGCGAGAAGAGCGGAGAACTCTCTGGCCTCAGGAGGCTCAGGGCCTTCACGATGCCGGATATGCACACCGTTGCGAGGGACCTCAAGCAGGCCATGGACGAGTTCAAGAAGCAGTACAAGCTCAGCATGGAGGTTCTCAGGGGAGTTGGCCTCACCCCGGACGACTATGAAGTTGCCATAAGGTTCACCGAGGACTTCTGGAAGGAGAACAGGGACTTCGTCGTTGAGCTGGCGAGGATAATCGGCAAGCCTGTCCTCATCGAGATGTGGAAGCAGAGGTTTTTCTACTTCATACTCAAGTTCGAGTTCAACTTCGTGGACAACCTCGACAAGGCCGCAGCTCTGAGCACCGTCCAGATCGACGTCGAGAACGCCGAGCGCTTCGGCATAACCTACTACAACGAGGAAGGCAAGGAGGAGCACCCGCTCATACTCCACTGCTCACCCAGCGGCGCCATTGAGCGCGTTATGTACGCCATCCTTGAGAAGCAGGCGAAGCTTCAGGCGAAGGGCACTAAGCCGGCCTTCCCGCTCTGGCTCAGCCCGATACAGGTCAGGGTTATCCCCGTCAGCGAAGAAGTTATGGACTATGCGCTCTACGTCGCTGGAAAGCTCGAAGGCGCGAAGATTCGCGCTGATGTCGACGACACCAACGACAGGCTCAACAAGAAGATAAGGAAGGCCGAGAAGGAGTGGATTCCCTACGTCATCGTCGTCGGCAGGAACGAGAAGGAGCAGGACACCGTAACCGTCAGGAGGAGGAGCGACGGAAGGCAGGTCGAGATGCAGCTCGAGGATCTCATCAAAGAGATAAAGGGCCAGGTTGAGGGCTTCCCGTACAGGCCGAGGCCTCTGCCGCTGCTCCTCAGCAGGAGGCCCAAGTTCAGGGGTTGAGGTTCTCTTTCAGCACTTTTTTCAGGTATATCTTTTCCTTATCCCCCGTCACCCTCAGGGAGTACGTGACTGGCTCAAAATCCGCACAGGGGGATTTTATTATGTACAGCAGCTCCTTAATGTAATCCTTCTCGATCCACGACCTCGCCAGAACGACGTAATCACTGATGGTAGAAGTCCACGCGACGAACCTCTTTGAAACTATATCCGAGTTCACGGGGAGCAGAAGAATCGAATCGGGGAATCTAACGCTCTTTGTGGCCACGGTCTGGTTGAGCAGCTTGAGCGTGTTCTCCTCCCCGAGCATCATAGCCGCACCGTCGAGGGTGTATACCAACCGGATAATTTTCCCGGAGCTCACCTTCATCCTAAGGGGGCCCCAGTAGATACGGTCTATCTTGGGGTTTATTGTTTCGGGCTCAACCTTGTCGAGATAGAACACACCTGGGAGGTTTTCTGTACTTGCGTAGCGGGAGCCAAACACATCTATCACTGCAAGGTTGCCGTTTTGGAGCGCTTCCATGAAGTCCAGTCCAACACTGCGGCCCCGTCGAAACAGTCCCCGAAGGGGGACGCTGTAATTTGACATAACCCCAAAATAGCCCTCTTCAAGGGCTTTCTTAAGAAAAAGAAGAGAGACCTGCCACGCCGAGGAGTACGCATCATATATAACCGCGACGGTGGAACCGGAAATGCATTTATCCTGAAACAAATCAAAAATATTAAAATCACTCATTTGGGCCACCCTGTGAGGCCCCTGCGAGGATCTCACTCAGGAAGTCCCTGGCATCCTCGCTGAATTCCTTCATAGGGACTTCCTTACCGTACTTGTCGTAGACCTTGCCGTCCCTGAAGTTTATCTCAAAGACCTCGTAGCGCTCCTCGCTCTTCTCGTGGTGCTTGATGCCGTGTCCCTTCAGGTGCCTCTCGAGGCTCTCGACATCGACGTACTTTCCGCACTCTTCACACCTGTAGAACTGCCAGAAGACGTAATCCTGGCCGGCGAGCATGTTGTTCTTGATGTGGTTGATGAGGGCGCCTCCGAGGTACTCATAGAGGTCCTCCTGGATCAGGTTCCCCCCATCCTCGACGACCTTGAAGCCGCTCCATACGATGTGGTCGTTGATATCGGCGAGGGTCGCCTTTATGTAGCGGTAGGTAAGGATGAACGCCCCGTTGTGGACGTAGAACACGTTCTTGTCCGGAACCGCTATTATCCGTATTCCGGCCCCATCACTCTTGGCCAGCTTCTCCGCGTGCTCCTTGTTGTCCGCGACGTCTATTGTGACCCGGACGTTGCTCTTCTTGTGGATCCCCACTATCTTGTCGCCGGATATTTCCCAGTGATAATCATCCAGGTATCTCACCTGAGCGTAGACCCTCTTTATTCTTGGGCTCAGTTCACCGTACTGCATCAGTCACCACCGTGGGGAACTCGAAGCCAACGTTAATAAGCTTTAGCGGAAAATTTTAAAAAGGGTCGTTCAGGGAGGAAAAGGTTCCGATGGAGAAAAGCTACCTCCCAAAGCGCCTCTGGCGCTTTTGATACTCGCGTATTATTCTGAGGAAGTCAATCTTTCTAAACTCTGGGAAATACACATCGACGAAGAACAGTTCGCTGTATGCAATCTGGTACAGGAGAAAGTTGCTTATTCTCTCCTCTCCGCCGGTCCTTATGACGATGTCGGGGTCGGGCATGTTCGGGTAATAGAGGTACTCCTTTATGAGCTCCTCATCAACGTCCTCCGGCTTTATCTTTCCCGCCAGGGCGTCCCTCACGATGTCCTTAACCGCATCGGCTATCTCACTCCTCCCCCCGTAGGCGAGGGCTATGTTCAGCGTGTAGTTGGAGTACTTCCTGGTGGCCCGCTCCGCCTCCTCCGCGGCTTTCCTGACGTTCTCAGGGAGAAGCTCCTTCCTGCCCAGGACGTTAACGCGGATGCCGTACTTGTGCACCCTCTCGTCGGTGAGGAGCTCCTTGAACTTCTCTTCAAAGAGCCCCATGAGAGCGTTCACTTCCTCAGGCGTTCTCTTGAAGTTCTCGGTGGAGAAGGCGTAAACTGTGAGCGTCCTTATACCCAGCTCACGGCACCACTCGAGTATCTCCTCGAGCTTCTGGGAGCCGAAGAGATGGCCGTACCAAGGCGGCTTCTCGAGCTTTCTGGCCCAGCGCCTGTTTCCGTCCATTATTATGGCCACGTGGTTGGGTATGCGGCCTCCCTTGACCCTATCAAGAAGGTACCCCTCATAGACGTCGTAAACGGGCCTGAACAAAATGTGGGGAACGTGAGAAAGAAGACGGGAAAGCATCCGGCATCACTCGATCCTCTTCCTTGACCCGAGGTGCTTCTCCGCCAGCTCCATGTATATCTCGGCGTTCTTCTTCGTCCACTCGATCTCCTCTTCGCTGAGCTGCCTGACGACCTTGCCGGGAACGCCGACGACGAGGCTGTAGTCGGGTATCTCCTTTCCGGGCGGAACGAGGGCACCGGCACCTATAACGACGTGCTTGCCTATCTTGGCACCGTCGAGCACCACAGCACCCATGCCTATGATGGTGTAATCACCTATCTCGGCACCGTGCACGACGGCGTTGTGGCCGATGGTGACGTACTTTCCGATTATCGTCGGCTGGCCGTGGGAGGTGTGTATGCTGACGTTGTCCTGAACGTTGGAGCAGGGGCCAATGTAAATCTGCTCTATGTCTCCCCTCAAAACGGCGCTCGGCCAGACGCTGCTCTTCTCCTCAAGGACGACGTCTCCTATGACGGAGGCACTCTCATCGACGAAGGCGGTCTCATGAATTTTAGGCCTCTTTCCATCGAGTTCGTAAATCGCCATAAGCATCACCAGGTTTACTCCTCGACATAACTTATAAACCTAACCGGGCAAGATGGTTCGAGGGAGTGCAATGAGGTACAGAAGGGGAGCGAGCGCGGAGAGGGAACTCATAAAGATGCTCGAAAAAGCCGGCTTCGCGGTCGTCCGCTCTGCCGGAAGCAAGAAGGTTGATATAATAGCCGGAAACGGGAAACTCTACCTCTGCATAGAGGTCAAAAGCACCCACGATGATCGGCTCTACTTCAGCGAGGAGGACTACAGAAAGCTGACATCCTTTGCCGAGCGGTTCGGGGGAAGGCCCGTGGTGGCGGTTAAGTTCATCAACAACGGCTGGAGGTTCTTCTACCCAGCAAACCTAGAGAAAGGGGGCAAGAACTATAAGGTAAGCCTTCAAACAAAGAATTACCTTACCTTCGATGAAGTCATCGGGCGACAGAGGTCCCTCGAAGGGGTGATAGAACGTGAAACTTAGGGGCATCATGATTATACTCCTGCTCACTGCGGTGCTTCCGTTTCTGCCCCCCACAAGCGCCCAGTCGCCTCTCGTAATCGTGCCGCTGAACAACGACTTCTCCGGGGTTCCCGGGGACACCATAATAATCCCGTTCAGGCTGGAGAACCTCGGAAACCAGACCCTCGAAAACGTCAGCGTTTACATCACCGGGCCTGCCGAAGGATTCCTCTACCAGAGCAAGGTCATCAGAGAGCCTATAGAACCGAACCAAACTTACCAGGACACGCTCTCCGTGAAAATACTGAACGCGGACACCGGGAGGTACACCCTGAAACTGGTAGCGAGGATGGGAAACACGTATAGTGAAGCTCCAATCGATATTAAAGTCAGACTCGTGGTGGACTATTCCCTGTACGTCATCTCTGAGGAGAAGTACATATACGGTCATGAGGTTTCGCTGAAACTTAAGGCCGTTACCGGGGCGAACGGCGTGCTGACCGGAAGGATCGGATATTATATGAACCACAACGGACACATCGTTAAGAACGTCAGCCTGGTGACATACATTAAACCCGGAGACTCGTGGGAACAGGATATGTTCCTCCAGAAGCCTGAAATCGGGGAATACACCCTGACTCTGTGGGCAAACTTTAGCGGAGTTTTCAAAGAGGTTTCCAAGACGTTCATTGTATACCAGAGGAACCTCACCTACCGGGCGTTTTACAGGGACGGTTCAATAAACGTAGAGGTTTATGGGGAGGATGGAAGGGGTGTAGAGGGAATCCCCGTCAGCATCAACGGTACGGTGCTCACGACCGATGAAAGCGGCAGGGTGATTTACGCAGTATCCACCCCCGGAACTTATCAGATAACCCTGAATCTGGACGGAAGAATAGCCCACACTACTGTCAATGTGGACTCCCTACAGATGACACTCTTCCAGAATAAAACCAGGATTGTTGTCACAGTCACCAACACAAAAGGCGACCCCCTGGCCAATGTAACTGTCGTGGCCGTTGGGCCGAAGGGGACGGATTACAGGATAACCGACACATCCGGGACCGCGGTAGTTAACCTTGAAATCACCGGGTATGGAACAGTCATGATTCGGGCCACGAGCAGTAGGTATCTGGGCACGTCCGCCAATCTCAAAGTTGCCGAACCGGAAAAGCCTTCCGCGCCGACCACAATGTCCAGCCCGAGCCCAACGACCACCACACCCCAACCACCCACAACCACCATTCCCTCAAAGCCCGCGAAGAATTACGGCCCGCTGGCGGCAATACTTCTGATTGCGGGCGTGGTTCTGGCCGGAAGTTCGCACATGGCATTCTTCAGGCCAACGATTCTGGAGGAAACCCTCGACAGGTACTACTTCGTCAAAGTAAAAGCCCCCCGGCTGAAGAGCGTTGATAACTTCAGGTTTGAGAAGGGTGTCAACGCAATAGAGGTTAGGGCGACGAAGGGCAGGGCCGAAATAGGCGACGGAAAGGTTGTGTGGGAGATAGAGCATCTGGAGCCGGAGGAGGAGGCCTACCTGCAGGTCATCCTCGGCTGAATCCCTTTTCTTTCGTAAACCTTATTAAGCTGACTAAACACATTCAGATGGAAATCTAAAGGAGGCGAAAGCCATGGTGGACATTGAACTGCTCAGGAAAGTTGTAGAGGCGCCAGGCGTTTCCGGCCACGAGTTTCTTGGAATAAGGGACGTCGTTTTCGAGGCCCTGAAGGACCACGTGGACGAGATATACGTTGACAAGCTTGGCAACGTTATCGCCCACAAGAAGGGTAACGGGCCGAGGATAATGATCGCGGCCCACATGGACAAGATAGGCGTCATGGTCAACCACATAGACAAGGAGGGCTACCTCCACGTCGTTCCCGTTGGAGGCGTTGACCCCAGAACCCTCGTCGCCCAGAGGATAAGGTTCTTCACCGAGAAGGGCGAGCGCTTTGGAGTCGTCGGCCACATACCGCCCCACCTCCAGAAGCCGGAGGACAGGAAGAAGGCCGCAGACTGGGATACCATAGTCGTTGACGTCGGCGCGGACAGTAAGGAGGAAGCCGAAGAGATGGGCTTCCGCGTTGGAACCATCGGCGAGTTTGCCCCCGCTTTCACCCAGCTCAACGAGAACAGAATTGCAACGCCGTATCTCGACGACCGTGTCTGCCTCTACGCTATGATAGAGACGGCTAGGGCCGTCGAGAACCACGAGGCAGACATATACTTTGTGGCCAGTGTTCAGGAAGAGGTCGGCCTCAGGGGTGCAAGGGTTGCGAGCTACGCCATAGACCCGGAGATAGGCATAGCCATGGACGTCACCTTCGCCAAGCAGGTCGGCGACAAGGGCAAAATTGTGCCCAAGCTCGGCGGCGGACCGGTCATGGACGTCGGCCCGAACATCAACCCCAAGGTCAGGGCCTTCGCGGACGAAGTTGCCAAGAAGTACGAGATACCGCTCCAGGTCGAGGCCAGTCCGAGACCGACGGGAACCGACGCCAACATAATGCAGATCAACCGCGAGGGCGTTGCAACGGCAGTCCTCAGCATACCGATACGCTACATGCACAGCCAGGTCGAGACCGCTGACCTTAGGGACATAGACAAGACCATCGAGTTCGCCAGGCGCTTCCTCGAGGAGCTCCGCGAGATGGACCTCATTCCGTGAGGTACTACTCAATAGCGATCCACTCAACACACACCAAAACAAACGCTGAGGGCATGATAACCGCTTCCCGCGTGATCAGGGGCCTTTTCTAATTTTTCCGGTACTTCTAACTCTTTGGAATTTATACAATGTTCCCAAAGCGTTCCAAGGAAAAAGTTTATTTTGTCCGGGGTTAACTTTGATATTGATAATGCAACAACGATTCAGAAACATCCGGCAACGGAGGCACCGCGATGATAGAAGTTGAGCTGAAGGGGTACGCCAACGATGACATTTTCGACCATGTCCGGGAGAAGTTCAAGCTCATGAGGCGGGAGTATCAGGAGGACACGTATTTCTCGCACCCCTGCCGGGACTTCAGCGAAACGGATGAGGCACTGAGGATACGGGTGAAAAAATTTAATGGACATTTTGAGGCGTTCTTGACGTACAAAGGACCCAAACTTGACCAAGAATCAAAAACCCGCCGGGAGATAGAGGTGCCAATAACCGACCCCGACGAGCATGAACAGATACTGAACTCCCTGGGTTTCCACGAGGTCATGACCGTTGTAAAAGTGCGGGAGAAGTACTACTACGACAAGGGGATAGTAATCACCCTGGACAATGTGGAAGGACTCGGCAAGTTCGTGGAAGTGGAGACCCTTGTGGAGAGCGAGGAGGAGATAGAACCCGCCGTAAAGAGACTTCGGGGTATACTCAATTCGATAGGGGTAACCAAACTCGAGAGAAGATCCTACCTGGAATTGTTGCTCGGGGGGAAAGGATGAGTAGAAGCAAACTCGACGAGTTCTTCAAGTCCCTTGGGGGTAAGGAGAATAAAAAATCAGACCTGGAGATACTTGATGAAATCGAGGATTCTTTAAAGGAGGGCAATATAGACCACGCCATACTCCTTCTCCGTGATATAAGCAAGGAGCACAATCTTTTCCTGGCCCTGAGAATGGTGCTCAGAGAAATCCTCTCAACAGGCAATCTCACTGGAAATAAGTCAGGAGCTATCCCCCCGAACGAGGCCGAGGTCAGATCCAGGATTAAGGAGATGACCCTCCTGGTGAACACTATACTTAACCCCCTGCACCGTGCGGTTTTAATGGCGGACATTGCCATCGCGTTTTACAAAATCAACGATGATTTCAGCGGGGACATGACACTCAAAGCTGCCATAGACCTCGCAATAAACAGCACGAACATACTAAAGGAGATAATACTCGGGCTCGTGAATCATGGCCTCCTTGACAAAGCGGGCTACGCGATGAATCTCGTCAAGGATCCAGAAAAGCTCGACGTTGTTCTGGTCCAGCTGGCAGAAAAGCTGTACCGGGAAGGGGACCTGGAAAAGGCAACGCGGGTTCTAAAGCACATAACACACCCATTCCACAAAGCCATGGCGCTTTACTCCATAGCCCTGATAGAGGCAGATAGAAACAGGGAAGACGCCAAGAAGATACTGGAGGTAGCGTTTAAGGTGGCGGAGAAGATAAACGACCCCCACGCGAGGTTTGAAGTGAACATGAAGCTCTACGACTTAAAGCACACGCTCGAAGGCACCTCCGTCAATCTGATGAGCGTCCTATCAGGCGAAGGAAAGCCTCAGGAGTGAGAACCGTCTCACCGAGCACGCCCCTTTTCTTCAGCTCGTGGGAAACCTCAAGGGCCGGCGGAAGCTTCACCCCGAGCTTTCTGAGGGTATCCGCCTCCTCCGCGACCTCCTCGGGGGTCCCCTGAAGGACTATCTCACCACGATCCATGACTATAACCCTGTCGGCGTAGCGGAGAATGTAGTCAGTATGATGCTCCACGAGGACGACGGTTATACCGTGCTCCCTGTTGAGAAGCGACACAAGGCCCAGAACCTCCCTCCTTCCCACGGGGTCAAGCTGGCTCGTCGGCTCGTCGAGGACTATTATTGACGGATCCATCGCAAGAACCGCCGCTATAGCGAGCCTCTGCTGCTGACCGCCGCTCAGGTTCGGCGGGAACTCCCCCTCAAGACCCCTCAGGCCGGTGACCTCGAGAGCCCACCGCAGCCTTCTGAGTATCTCATTCCGCTCAAGCCCCAGGTTTTCCAGACCGAAGGCTATCTCCTCCTCCACGGTCATGTTGAAGAGCTGGCTCTCGGGGTTCTGGAGGACGAGACCGACGACCGCGGAAAGCGTTGGGACGGGAGTTTCCTTCGTGTTGTACTCCTCCCCTGTCCTTGGGTCGGTAATAACCACATCGCCCTCGAACTCCCCCTTTATCGAGTTTGGGATTATTCCGTTGAGGGTGAGGCAGAGGGTGGACTTTCCGCTCCCGCTCGGGCCGATTATCCCGAGGAGCTCCCCCCGCTTTACCGTGAAGCTGACGTCCTTCAGGGAATACCTCTCCGCCCGACGGTACCTGAAGCGAAGGTCCTCAACACTGATTACGTTCATCTGCCCCTCACCACCCTCGGAACGAGGAAGAACGTGCTTATAATGAAGACCAAGGTGGAGAATATCTCGAGCCTCCCTATCCACATGTGGAGGATGAGGAGCACCTTCATATCGACGGGCATGTAGGTTGAGGTTATCCCCACGCTCAGCCCAACATTGCCCTGGGCGGAGGCCACCTCGAAGAAGGAATCCACGAGGCTGGTTCCCATGCGAAGCATTGTGTAAACGGTTCCGAAGAGGAGCAGGGCGATGTAGGTTATCGTGAAGCTCATGACCTCCTGAATATCCTCCTCGGTGAACAGATAGCTGCCGACCTTGCGCTTTATAATGGCTCCCCTGGGGAGTATGGCCTGTTGAATCGTCCATTTGAGACTCTCGTACATCAGCGTGACGCGGATGAGCTTTATACCTCCCGCAGTGCTTCCAGCCCCACCGCCTATGACCATGAGGATTCCGATTATGAACTTGCCGAGCTCGGGGTACCTGCTGAGATCCGCTATGCCAAAGCCTGTGCATGTTATTGCAGAGACGGAGTGAAAAACCGCCTGGCGGAGGGAATCGCCCACATTATCGCCCACCTGGATGAGGCTGTAAGCAGTTATCGCCACCGCGGGGATGAGGAAAATGAACATGTACCTGACCTGGATGTCCTCAAAGAAGGGCTTCAGGTGCTTGCTGACGAACATCCTGTAATGGACCGTGAAGTTGACGGCACCCATTATCATCAGGAATATCGTGACCGCCTCGATGGACGTGCTGTTGAAGTAGCCGATGCTGAGGTCGTGGGTGCTCATACCACCCGTCCCCAGGCCGGTCATGGAGTGGGTAACCGCATCGAAGAGGGGCATGCCGTTGATGTAGTACAGGTAAACGCCCACAACGGTCAGGACGGAATATATCTGGAAGATGACCTTGGATGTGTTAACTAGGTTGGGAAGGATTCTCTCGCTCCTGGCTTCGGCCCGGTAAAGCCTCGCAGCAGCCACCCCCGGACGTATGAGGACGGTAAGGGCAACGAGAACTATACCGATTCCACCGAGCCACTGCATCCAGGCACGCCAGAAGAGGAGGATATGGGGATAGCTCTCCAGATTGGTCATCATGGTGAGACCCGTACCTGTCCACGCGCTCATGCTTTCGAAGTAGGAGTCGATGAACGACATCTTGGCTATGGCCATGAAGGGTACGACGCTTATGGCGGAGGCAAAAAGCCAGGTGAACGCGGCCGAAACCATTGCCTGCCGGAGGTTGACGTCCTCAATTTTACCCATGTGCCTCGCCAGCCAGGCACCGAAGAGCACACAGAACGTGCCCGGGAGGGCAAAGTAGATGACGTAGTTAATCTCCTCTGGATAGAACCATGCCAGCAGCACCGGGATGAGGTAGGCAATACCCACGCCCTGAAGGATTGAGCCGATGAGGTTCTTCACCACGAACAGATCGTCCGAGATGTTGATGTGCTTGCCGAGTTCCAGCATAGGCCCACCGTAGGGTTAGGGTTTGCACCAAATAAAAGGTTTTCCCGTGGAAAGGTTTAAGGGGCACGGTGCTCCCCCATTTATGGTGATAAAAAGTGGACGAAAGGGAGGCACTGATAAAGGCCGGCGAGATAGCCAGACAGGTCAAGAAGGAAGTTGCCGAACTCATAAAGCCGGGAGCAAAGCTCTATGACATCGCCGAGTTCGTTGAAAGGCGCATAGTTGAGCTTGGCGGAAAACCGGCGTTCCCGTGCAACCTTTCAATAAACGAGATTGCGGCCCACTACACACCATACAAGGGCGACGAAACCGTCCTCAGGGAGGGTGACTACCTCAAGCTCGACCTTGGGGTCCACGTCGATGGATACATAGCCGACACCGCCGTGACCTACCGCGTCGGGATGGAAGAGGACGAGCTGATGGCGGCCGCCAGGGAGGCCCTCGAGAACGCCATCTCCACGATCAGGGCAGGTACCAAGATAAACGAGCTGGGGAAGGCCATAGAGGACACCATACGCGGGAAAGGATTCAACCCGATAGTCAATCTAAGCGGCCACAAGATACAGCGCTACAAGCTCCACGCCGGCATCAGCATACCCAACATATACCGCCCGGCCGATAGCTACGAGCTCAAGGAGGGGGATGTCATAGCGATAGAGCCCTTCGCGACCACCGGTGCCGGCCAGGTCATAGAGGTGCCGCCGGCGCTCATCTTCATGTACGTGCGCGATAGGCCCGTCAGAATGGCCCATGCAAGGAGGCTCCTCATGCACATCAAGAGGGAGTACAGCACCCTGCCCTTCGCCTACCGCTGGCTGCAGGACTTCATGCCGGAGGGACAGCTCAAGCTCGCCCTCGCCCAGCTCGACAGGGTCGGGGCCGTTTACAGCTACCCGATACTGCGTGAGGTCAGGGGCGGCACGGTCGCCCAGTTCGAGCACACGGTCATCGTGGAGAAGGACGGGGCATACATCATGACCTAAGGCCTTTTCTATCCAATTTTGCGGCAGGTTTATTCCTTCACCCTAAAGGACAAGACATCGAAAATAGCCGAAGTCAGCATCTCATTTTCCTATTTATCGGACACTGACTGCGGGTTGAGTAAGGTAGTTCTGCAGGGATGTCTCACATTCACAGCGCCCGCAGGACGCTATAGCCTGAGCGAGACAGGAGAAGAAGGGAAGTTAAAGGACCCCCATCGGGCTCGGCAGTTTTAGGGGGATGCGAACTCTGACCAAACTTTGCCTGTGCAAAGTTCGTATGGCGCCGGGGCAGGGATTTGAACCCTGGTGGGCAGAGCCCACTGGATCTCGAGTCCAGCGCCTTCCCAGGCTAGGCTACCCCGGCGCGGTTGAGAGTTCATGGTGGAGTTTTATAAATCTTTCCGCGAAAAATTTATTAATTTAAAGTTACTAAAATCCCGTTGAAAAGGTTTAAATTGAACGGCGCCCTAGTATATTATGAAGGAGGTGACAGCATGGTCGGTATTCTTGTGCAGGAAGTTATGACCGACAGGTTCCAGAAAATCGACATCGCCGCCCCGCTTTCTGAGGCGATCGGAATTTTTGAGAAGGAAGACCCCGACCTTATTCTGGTCTTCGACGAAAACCTGTACAAGGGAGTCCTGACACAGGACCTTATTATACGCTCCCACCTCAAGTGGGACCCAACCAAGGCCAAGGTTAAGGATGTGTACAAAACCGCACCGGTTATCAAGCCGGATGAAGACATCAGCAAGGCCGCCAAGCTCATGATGGAGGTTGATCTCCGCTCCCTTCCCGTCGGGGAGAGCAAGGCTGAAATCATCGGTGTTATAAACGATATAGTCGTTCTCGAAAGGGTCGCCGAGGGCGACTTCGGCAAGAAGAAGGTCGAGGAGTTAATGACCAAGGATGTCATAACCTTAAAGCCGGACGACAGCATCGCCAAGGCCTTAGCGACGATGCGCGACCACGCCATATCGAGGATTCCGATAGTTGACGAGGAGGGAAAGCTTGAGGGTCTCGTCACGCTCCACGACCTCATAATCCGCTTCATCAAGCCCCGCTTCAGGCCCAAGTCTGGTGAGTTCGTCGGTGAGAGGATACCGCCCTTCACCATGCCTCTTAGGGACGTCATGATAAGGGGCGTCATAACCGTCCTCCCGGACGCTGAGGTCAGGGAAGCCGTTGCAATCCTGAGGGACAACAACATAGACGGGCTCATTGTCGTCAACGAGAACAACAAGGTCCTCGGAATCCTCACAGTAAAGGACCTTCTCCTGCTCATCTCGAAGATAACGGAGAAAGAGGCTAGATTCTACCTCCAGCTCGGGGGCGATGCCTCGGCACTCAGCGACTTCACAAAGGAGAGGATAATCGAGGGCGTCAGGCGCTTCGTCGATGGATACGAGGATTTACTCGGCCAGGAGGGCATAATATACATTCAAATTAAGCGCTTCAACGAGAAGTTCAGGGGAGTGCACCTCTACCAGGCCAGAATGAGGGTTGTGACTGACAGGGGCGTCTTCGTGGCAACCGGCGAGACCTGGGGAGCCCTACAGGCAGTCCACGATGCGCTGAGGGCCATAGAGAGACAGCTCCTCCAGAAGGCCGAGCTGGAGAAGGACACCCATTACTACAAGAGGTTCATAGAAAAACTTGGGCTGGGGTGATCTCCCCAATTTTTCATTTGTCTTTTTGGAAGCCATTAACTGGAGTTACATTTTTCTTTTGAAAGCCTCGCCCTTCAGGACGGGGAGGAGGTCAGTGGCTGAATTCCCTCTCCAGTATCCTTCTCTGGCGCGGCTCCAGGGTCTTGAGGTTGGCCACCAGTATGATCGTGCCCCCAGCGCTGACTACCCGATCCTTGACGTTGAGCAGAAATTTAACGGCGTTCTCGAATCCGTTCTCGAGCATCAGGTACTCAAGGGCATCGATATAGATCAAACCGTACCCCTGGCCAATGGCACGGGTTATAAGATCGGTCAGGATATCTATCTTCGTCGGACCCATGGCGTAGATTGTCGGTGATTCCTCCAGCTTGCCTTCCTTCGCGCGGGTTATCCAGAACACCAGCGTGTTGGGGTGGATGTTCTCTTTCAGCATCCCCACGTCCTCACGGGTTATGAGTATGACGCCCGGTTTATCCCACACGTTTCCAAACCTGTGAACCACTTCCTCCCGTGTCGGGAACAGGTACGCCCCGGGAGGTATTTTCACGTCGGCGGGGGGCATCACTGGAGTCAGCGGGTAGAACACAAATTTCGTTGCGCCGGTAGCGGCCATTAATCTGAACACCGCTCCCATAAAAAAGCCAATCGGTGCGAACCACTCGATGAACCTAGTCACCGGGTAGGTCAAGTTGAGTGCCCCGAGAAGTATCAATCCCCACGGGAACATCATCTCGACCCAGTGGTGGGATACAACGTATTTTCTCAGGACGTTGCCAACGTAGATGAGCCCCCCACCGAAGGCAAGCGACGGTAGGATGGCCCGCGTTGTTGGATTGTTGAAGACATCCGTGGCCAGCAGGAGGAGCCATATGTAAGAGATCACTGAGAACAGGGAGATGTAAACCACGTGCTTAAGCCGGCTTTCCCCGTATTTCAAATGAACCGCTCCCCACATCAACAGAAACGCAATGATGAAGTTCGGAATCTTGGAGGCGATTGCGTAGGCATCCGGGTGCAGTATAATTCCCAAAGGTTCAAGGATGTAACTCTCAACGTCGAGGGCATCTATGAAAAACGCTGTCGTTAAGAGGGCCCATCCCTTTTCCCGGGTCCTGTATGCCTTATAAAAAACGGCCACGAAAAGAACCCACCTCGAAATAAAGTTGAGGTAGGGAACGAAAGACTCACCGTTCATCTCGTCATCACCGTTTTCTCCTGCTTCACGGTGACAATGTGCCCCTGTGGCACATTTCTATCAACTATAACACCCGGCCCGATAAAAGAGTTACTCCCTATCTTTCTGCCGGGGTAGATGCTGACGTTTATGCCCACCTTGACGTTGTGACCGATTATCGCACCGAGCTTGTGCCTGCCGCTGTCCTCGAGCTTGCCCTTAACCTCAACCTTCACGTTGCCCCTGTCGTGTCTGAGGTTCGCTGTTATCGTCCCCGCGCCCAGGTTGGTGTTCTCCCCGATTATTGAGTCGCCGACGTAGTTGAGGTGGGGTGCATTGCTGCCGTCCATTATTATGGAGTTCTTGACCTCCACCGCGTTGCCCACGTGACAGCCGTCTCCTATGCTGGTGGCAGGCCGTATGAAGCAGTTGGGCCCAATTCTGGAGTTCCTTCCTATCTTAACCGGACCCACGATGTACGCCCCGCTCCGAACGACGGTGCCCTCCCCAATCTCAACCGGCGGGACTATCGTGGCCCCCGCCTCGACTATACCCCGTATTTCGTGCCTCAGCCTGTTCTTCAGGAGGTATTCATTGAGCTCAAGGAGGTTCCAGGGCCTACCTATGTCGTTCCAGTAGCCGGAGTAAACCGCGTATGCCACCCTTCTGCCCGCCCCTATCATGAGGTTGAGGGTGTCCGTTATCTCGTACTCGCCGCGCTTGCTCACGGGGGTCTTCCCAATGAACTCGAAGACCTCGGGCTTGAATATGTAAACGCCGAGGTTGGCGTAGCCTGAAACCTTCCCGGGTTTCTCCTTCACCCCGGAAACGAGGCTCCCTTCGACCTCAATCTTGCCAAAGTGGCTGAGGTCATCGAACTCTTTAACTAGAAGGGCCGCGTCGGCCTTTTCCCTCCTGAAGGCCCCTATCAAATCCTTTACACCCTCGATCTCGAAGTAAATGTCACCGTTGGCCACTATGAACTCCTCTTCCCCGATGTGCTTCCGGGCAGACTCTATTGCCTTGGCAGTCCCCTCACCGGGCAGCTGCTCGACGTAGGTTATCGGTTTGCCGTTGAACTCATCGCCTAGGGCCTTAATCAGCTTCTCCTTCTCGTAGCGAACAACGATGATGAACTCATCCACGAAAGGGTCGAGGTTCTCAAGAACGTACCCGATTATAGGCCTGTTGGCCACCTTGAGTATGACCTTCGGCCTATCATCCGTCAGCGGCCGGAGCCGTTCACCCTTCCCCGCGGCAAGAACAACCGCCTTCACATGACCACCCCCATCAGGTAAACCGCGATTGCGATTAAACCGAAGGACACGAGGAACGCCCGCCTGCCCACCGCGCCGGCAAGTTTGAGGAGAAGCTTCATCGTTACAAAGCTCACCACGAACGCCGCCAGGAACGCGGTGAAGAGCAGCGCAACGGGAAGCTCCGGATCCCATCCTCCTATGAAAGCGAGCTTCAGGACCAGGTAGGCGGGTGCCACCAGGAAGCTCAGCTCAAGGGCCCGCTTTACGTCCATACCGGTGCTCACAAGGCCGAGGAGGACAAAGCCGCTCCTTGAGAGTCCTCCGATTAGGGCGACGCCCTGGGCCAGTCCGGAGATCACCGCATCCACCAGGGTGGCCTCGTCCTTTTTCTCCCGGATGCTGCTTTCGATCCCTTCAAGGGGCGCCCGAACGCGCGTACCGGCCAGGAGACCCACCAGAATCATCCCCAGGCCGGCGATCGCGTTTACCAGGTCGGAGGCACCGGGACCCACTGCGTCGGAAACCGTCCTCAGGACGGGGTACCCCACCAGCAGGGTGAAGGCGGAGGCGTAGATAAAGTACATCGTGTCCGAATCAAGACGTCTTTTAATCGCATTGTGGGAGCCGAGCGCTATCAGCTCCCTAAAATAGAACAGGACAGCAAACGTCACACCCAGATAGGAGGGAACGAGATAATCCCCGTATGAGGGTACAACAGCCCCCAGGAGAGCCGTGACAGAGTGACCCTCCGGACCGACCGGGAGCCAGGAGCCAAGCGCGATTATCATCCCGGAAATCAGCGGTGCAACGTAGTCCACGGGCGATATCATGGCAACCACAGAAGAATTTAAACGGCCTAAAACATAAACTTTTCGAGGGATTCGGATGAGGCTGACCGTGATCTACGAGAACCATGCCGGGTTCGTGAAGGGCCCCCTGGGCGGGCACGGATTCTCCGCCCTCCTGGAGCACAGAGACAGAAGGGTGCTCATCGACACAGGAACCGACGGGGAGGTGCTTCTCGGCAACATGGCCGAGCTTGGAATTGACCCAGGGAAAATAGACTTCGTCTTTATAACCCACGGGCACTACGACCATACGGGCGGACTGAAGGCGTTTTTAAATGCGCGGGAGGAGCCGGTGAGGGTAATAGCCCACCCAGGAATCTTCCGGCGCAGGGTGGCACTGAAACCCCACAGGAGGGATATAGGAATCCCCTTTGACAGGTGGGAGCTTGAGGGGCTCGGGGCCGAGTTCATCCTAAAAGAAGAGCCCTTCGAGTTTGCGCCGGGACTCTGGAGTTCCGGGGAAATACCGCGGCGCACGTGGGACAGGGCCGTTGGCTACGTTGAGGAGAACGGCCGCCTCATCAGAGACCCGGTCCCCGATGATATCGCCCTGATCATCGACTTGGGAGACGGGGTCGCCGTCGTCACCGGCTGCGGCCACTCTGGGGTTCTGAACATAGCGTGGCACGCGGAGGACGTTCTTGGAAAGCCGGTCAGGGCGTTGATAGGGGGACTTCACCTGAGGGGCGCCAAAAAAGAGCTTCTAAATGAAGTCGTCGAGAAAATCGACGCCGAAAGGCTCTACGCCGGCCACTGCACGGGGCTGGACGAGTACGCATTCCTGAAGGCGGGGCTGGGCGAGAGGATTGAACCCCTCCACGTCGGCAGGGTCATCGAGCTTTAGCGAACCTTTAAATACCCGGCCGAAAAGCTAAGCACCGCGAGAGAAAAGAGAAGAGGAGAGGTGAGAGAGATGAAGAACCCCTTTGAAAAGATGCCGACGGTGCTTACCGCTGACGAGATTATTGATAAGGCCTTCAGGAGGGCGGAGAAAGCCGCCTCAGCCCTCACCCCCAAGGGCGGCCCCAGGGCCAAGGCCAGGCAGAGGGAGGAGCTGAGAATCAGAACGGTCTCCAACGTCATCCGCGACAACCTGAGGAAACTGCTGGACAGAACTCCCGGGGTCTCGGAACTTCCCCCGTTCTACAGGGAGCTGGTTGATACGCTCGTTGACCGCGACCAGTTCCACCGCTCCCTGGCCCACGTCAACTGGGCAATAAAGACGATACGGAACCTTGAGCAGCGCTACGCCGAGAAGATACGATACTCGCGCGACCCGGACGAGATGTCAAGGCTCCGCAGGCAGTTCTACGGCCGCGTCGCCGACGTCATCAGGGACATCGCCGACGACCTTGAGTACCTCAACCAGGCCAGAAACGTCCTCAAAGACCTCCCGGTCGTTGATCTCAACCTTCCGACGGTCGTGATAGCAGGTCATCCCAACGTCGGCAAGAGCACGCTCCTCAGGGTGCTGACGAACGCCAGACCCGAGGTTGCCAGCTACCCCTTCACGACGAGGGGCATAAACGTCGGCCAGTTCGAGGAGCACTACCTGAAATACCAGGTCATAGACACGCCCGGGCTGCTCGACAGACCTCTGAGCGAGAGGAACGAGGTGGAGAGACAGGCCATCCTGGCGCTCAAGCACCTCGGAAAGGTCATCGTCTACATCTTCGACCCCAGCGAGTACTGCGGTTATCCGATTGAAGAGCAGACCCACCTGTTCGAGGAAATTTACAGCGAGTTCGGGGAGTTCCCCTTCATCGTAGTCCTCAACAAGGTGGACATAGCCGACGAGGAGGAGATTAAGGCCGTTGAAGAGTTCGTCAGGGCCAAGGGCCTTGAACCGCTCAGAATCTCGGCGCTCAACGGTGAAGGTCTGGATGAGCTGAAGAGACGCGTCATCGAGCTGGTCAAACCGATGGTCGAGGAGCAGGCGAAGAGGATAATGGAGAAGGAGCTGAGAAAGTACCGGGAAGAGCTTGAGCTCTGACCGCGCTTCTTTTATCTTCGTTAACCCTCGCAAAGCCAGAGAAGTTAACGGTAGCATAAAGTTTTTAGGGTTAACGGTACTTAACGGTAATCATGGACGTGAACGAACTTCTGGCACTCATTCGCCAAGGAGAGAACGAGAGGATAGAGTTCAAACGCAGGGCAACGCCTGAAATCGCCAGAGAGATATGCGCCATGGCAAACGCCGACGGGGGCTACATTCTGATAGGTGTAAGCGACGAGGGCAATGTTTTGGGATGTGACATCAAAAAGGCCAGGGAAACGATATCCTCCTCACTCCAGAACGTCACCCATCCTCTGCAGGTAAAAACCCACGCGCTTGAGCTTGGTGGCAGAAACGTTCTTGTCATAGAGGTTCCAAAGTCCCGGAACCTCTGCTCCATCGGTGGAGTTGCCTACATCAGGATAGGCTCTGGGATAAGGCCCCTTTCAATCCAGGAGATTCTCATGCTCTCCTCCGAGCTGGGAGCGGTTACTTGGGATGAGTTTCCAGCGACCGAACTCCCGAAGATGAAGGAAGAATACGTTGAGTGGTTTTTCTCGGCGGTGGAGAAGGCAAGGGGCAGACGTATCCCAAAGGAAGACTGGAGCCGCTACCTAAGGAGTGCAAAGGCGATTAAAGGGGACAAGCTGACGAATGCAGGAGTCCTGTTTTTCACCGATGTCGAGGAGTTCATACCGCACGCAGGGGGCAGGATTGTCAGAATGGACGGAGAGAGACCTGTGTGGAGCAGGGAGTTCCAGGGGCCGATATGGAAGGTTATAGATGGGATGTACGCGGAGCTCCTTTCCCAGTTCAGCACGATAGAAGTGGTGGTGGGAACGAAGAGAACCAAACTGCCCGAGTATCCCATAAGGGCCGTTAGGGAGGCGATAATAAACGCCTTCGCCCACAGGAACTACGCAATCCCCGCGGACGTCAGGATTTTCATTCATCCCGATAGGCTTGTAATAAGAAATCCCGGGGGCCTGATGCCGGGAGTGGATCTCGAAGACCCCGAACACGTGCCTAGGAACCCGAACCTCTGCGGACTTATGTACGATGCGGGCTACATCGAAAAGTACGGCTACGGCCTAAGACTAATCCGTGAGGAATGCAGGAAGCACGGCCTCGTGGAAGTAGAGTTTAAGAGCAGTGCAAACCGCTTTGAAGTGGTCTTCAAGAAGAAAACTGGCGAGCTTTTGGATGATACTGACAGAAAAATCTTGGAGTTCCTGACTGTCCCAAGGAGGAGCAGTGAGATAGCGGAGTACGTCGGCCTCTCAAAGCCCGCCGTGTTAAAGAGGCTTGAAAAGCTCGAAGCCCTGGGCCTTGCAAGAGCCATAGGCAGAGGTGCCCAGAGAAGGTACGAGATGGTTCATCGTTAACAACTGTAAAGCCAGAAAAGTTAACGGCAGCGTAAAGTTTTCAGGGTTAACGGTACTTAACGATAGCACTTAAAAGGAGAAAAGAATTCAGGCGCTCTCCTCCTTGATGAGAACGGCGTTGACGACGCCGTCCTGGCCGGGCCTGCTGGTAACTATGGCCCTGCCGGCCTCGGTCTCGACGATAGCGCCCTTGGTGATTATGTTTCTCCTGACGTACTGCCTGTTGGCCGGGTTCTCAACGACGTTGAGTATCTTGACCTTCTTGCCCTTTCCGCCGTCGAAGACGTTGGCGTAGAGGGCCTCAATGAGCCTGACCTTCCTGTTTCCGCCGTAGGTCCTGATTATCTTCTTCTTTTCCCTGTCCTCGCCGACCTTGGTGAAAGCGGGCTCCCTTCCGAGCTCCCTCTTCCTCTTCTTCCTAGCGAGGATAATCCTTCCGCCCGAAGGCTTCTTGAGTGATCTTCCCTGCCAGATAGCCATTCTTCTCACCTCATGAGATTGATATTCACCGTTTACAACCTATCGCCACTTTCGGGGGTTCGTTTATAAGCTTTTCTGGCTCGCAGACTCAAAAAATTTAAAAGGCCCCTTCCCCATTACTCCAGCGGGTGGTGGAATGGGTGCGATAGACGCGTTCGTAAGGACCTTTTCGCTCATGGTGGAGGCCAAGAAACTCTACATTCCCGCGCTGATATTCTCACTCCTCCTCGCACCTGTAGCGGCTTACCTGCTACCGAGTGAGCCGTCCTTTGAAATCACCCCGAACCAGACCACCAGCGGGGATGTGATGATAGAGCAGTACGGCGGGGACGTGGAGGAAGAGTTCCTGGACTACCTCGCTCAGCTCGGAAAGGCCTTCGCGGTGATGACCCTCATCAGCACCATCATCGGCTCGATAGTCCAGTACGCCATCACAAAGGGGGTTCTCCTCCACGAGTCCGGGAAGGATTATTCCCTGGGTGAACTCCTAATCGACGGCCTCAAGCACCTGCCGGGCGTTGTTATCATAGAGGTGATCTTCATGGCCGTGGCCCTCTCGCTCGCCGCGGTCGCGCTGATACCCGCGGTTCTGGGGGCGATGTTCCTCCCCTGGGGCGCGGTGCTGATACTAATCGGGGTTCTGCTCCTCCTGGCGGTACTGGCCATCACAACCAGCCTTACGGCCATAGCAATACCCCTCTACGCGGATAAGGGAAGGATAAGCGCGGCCTTTGAGGCATTTGGAATGATCTTCGGAAACGCCCTCTCCAGCCTCGCGTTCGGCGTGCTCCTCTGGGTGGGCGTGATAGCGATAACGATGGTCACGGGGCCTCTGAGCTTTGCGGCGGAGGTAATCCTCCCAGCGGGGATTGCCAGCTACGTCTCGCAGTTCCTCCAGGCCCCCTTCAACGCCCTCCTTCTGGAGTTCCTGTGCGTTGGAGGGGTTGCATTCTACAGGGAGATTCAGAAGATGGAAGAACTGAAAAAAGTTGACGAAGAGCTCATGGAGCTTGGAATTGAGATTTAACTCTCGTATTTCCTCTCTTTTGCGGCATTAACGAGCCCGCGGAACACGGGTGCGGGATTCATCGGCCGTGACTTGAACTCGGGGTGGAACTGTGTGGCTATGAAGTACCTCCTGTCCGGGAGCTCGAGTATCTCCATCCTCCTGCCGTCGTCCCCGGCCACTCCGCTGAAGACCAGGCCCGCATTCTCAAACTCATCTATGTAGTCCGGATTGACCTCCCAGCGGTGCCTGTGGCGCTCGTAAACTATCTCCTTCCCGTAAAGGGCCCTGGCCATGGTGTTGGGTTTTATGTGGACGGGGTAAGCTCCGAGCCTCATCGTACCTCCGAGCCTGTCCAGGTCCCTCTGCTCCGGCATGAGGTCAACAACGGGATGAGGTGTCTGCGGGTCTATCTCGGTGGAGTGGGCGCCTTTCAGGCCGAGGACGTTCCTGGCGAACTCAACGACGGTGAGCTGGAAGCCAAAGCAAATCCCGAGGAACGGAATGTCGTTCTCCCTCGCGTAGCGCGCCGCCATCATTTTGCCCTCGGTTCCACGGGCACCAAACCCTCCGGGCACGATTATGCCATCCACACCCCCCAAAAGCTTGACACCGTGCTTTTCAAGCTCCTCGGCTTCTATCCAGCGTATCCTGACCTTGACGCCGTTGGCAACGCTGGAGTGCTTCAGGGCCTCCTTGATGCTCAGGTAGGAGTCCGAGAGCTTGACGTACTTGCCGACGACGGCTATCTCAACCGTGTCGGTGAGGGACTTGTATGTCTCAACCATAGCCCTCCAGGCATCGAGGTCTGGCTCCCTCTCGGGCAGACCGAGCCGCTTGGTGATGTACCTGGCCAGCCCCTCCTTTTCGAGCATCAGCGGTACCTCGTAGGTGTCCTCAACGTCGTAGGCACTTATCACAGCCTCGTCGGGAACGTTGGTGAAGAGGCTTATCTTCATTCTCGCGCTTTCTTCGAGCGGGTCCTCCGAGCGGGCCACTATCGCATCGGGCTGGATTCCAAGGGAGCGGAGCTCCTTGACGCTGTGCTGGGTCGGCTTGGTTTTCTGCTCTCCAACAACCTTGAGCTTCGGCACGTAGGTGACGTGGACGAAGGCAACGTTCTCCCTGCCCTCCTCGATCTGCATCTGCCTCGCCGCCTCGAGGAAGGGCATGCTCTCGATGTCGCCGACGGTTCCGCCTATCTCCACCACGACAACGTCGTAGTCTCTGGCAAGCCGCCTGATGCGGCCCTTTATCTCGTTGGTGATATGGGGTATGACCTGAACCGTCGCACCGAGGTACTCGCCCTTTCTCTCCTTCTCAATGACGGCGGAGTAAACCTTGCCGGTGGTTATGTTGTGGTCAAAGCTGAGGCTCGTGTCGAGGAAGCGCTCGTAGTTGCCGAGGTCGAGGTCAACCTCGCCGCCGTCGTCGAGGACGAAAACCTCACCGTGCTGGTAGGGGTTCATCGTTCCGGCGTCGTAGTTGAGGTAAGGGTCGATTTTGATGTTCGTCGTCCTGAAGCCCCTGGCCTTCATCAGCATTCCCAGTGAGGCGCTGGTTATACCCTTCCCAAGACCGCTAACAACACCACCCGTGACGAATATGAACTTTGCCATGGCAAAACCTCCAGGGGTTATGTCGTTGGTTGATTGGTGGGTGCTTAAAAGCTTTGTCGAGGCTGGAATGAAAAGGCTTAAATAGACCCATCTTCACACCACCACATGATGTAATATGGAGACTCCCAGTATAGAAGTCGACAAGACGCTCAGAAGTAAGAAGTTCGTGGGTCTGCTCATCGTGGCCCTGCTCGTAACCTACGCCCTCCCGTTCCCTCTGATGAGCGGGTTCATGGAGAGCTACGGGAGAGTAAAGGAGATACTAAGGCTGATGGAGAAGGAGAACGACGCCATAAACTGCCACGCGGTTTTCAACTTCAACCCAGACTTCTTTGGCGAGCATGGAATGAAATGCGACGAGACCTACTACCGCCCCAACGAGACGACCGTGAGCTGCTGCGGAATGCAGGTTTACCGAGACACCTACTGGAAGTACCTCCGTGCATCGAGCGAGATGAGGGAAAAACTTCCTCTGATGGGTATCTTCGCAGTGTGGGTATTTCTGACCCAGCTAGCCTTCAGCTACGCCCTTGTGGACGCGGCGGTGGAGCTGGCCAGGGGGAGAAAGAAAAGAGTCCTTGAATCCATCAAAGCAGGATTGAAATCTTTGCCGGCCCTGGTTGCCGCGGAACTTCTGACGTTCGTATTCGTTCTGATCGCCCTGATCCTCCTGGCGATTCCCATAGCGATCTTCGGCCCACTCGGCTCGTTCATGGCAGGGATAATAGCCACACCGGCCTTCGCACTCGTCGTCCCGGCGTATTACTTCACGAGGAACGTGGGGGTCGTGGAAGAGATATGGCGCGTCGCCAGGGCCAACCCCGGCGGCTACTTCACCCTGGGGCTGGGCCTCTCAATCGTGGACGTCTTTCTGATTCTCCAGTACGAATACTACATGGGGGCGCTGACGCTGCTCATCCTGCTCTCCCTCGGAGCGGTGCGGTACGTGATAAACAGCCTGGGCGCACTGTGGGTGTACGCGGAGACGGCTCCAGAAGAGGAAGAGGAAATTGCAGGGGAACTCTAGTTATTCCCCAAGCTCCACGCCGTCCCCCTCATCCTCCTCGGTCAGCTCCCTTATCTCATAGACCTTGAGGGGAACCTTCTTGAGGGCCTTGCCGATGACGGCCTTGGCTATCCTCTCGGCGTGCTCGATGGTCTGGGCGTTGTACACCTTAATCGTAAGGTACATCCCCACGAGACCAACCGAGCCAATGACGAAGGCGCTCTCAAAGTGGGCCCCGCAGACGGGGCACTGGGAGTAGCCTATTTCAACCCTCACGAAATCGAGCTTCTCCTTATTGAGCGCCTTGGCGACCTTGGAAACCGCAACGTTTATCGCGTCCTCGCTGGTCTCGACGTCCCTCACGATTATGGGTGCCTCCAAAACGACGACGTAGTCTCCCATGGCTCTCACCTCAGCCGAAGGCAAAAAGTCTGTCATCCTCTCCCCTGAAAACGCCAAGCCTCACGCCGGCGTCGATAAAACCATGCGCGTAGTTGAGTGCCGCGAAAGCCGTCACGTAGTCGCCCCTCTCGTAGTAGTACCTGGCATCGTTGAAATAGCTTCTCGCCATCGTCAGAAAATCCTCCGCAACGCCCCTAAGAAGGCTCTTCTCGTGGACGGCTATTTCAAGGGTTTTTAAAGCCTCTTCGGTGATTCTAAAGTACTTCTGGAGCTTTTCCTCGGTTATCTCCCGCCCCACCGGTCTCGCCTCACGTTGGGTTGGGATGTTGTCTTATAAACCTTATCGTCTCAGTCCACACCCGAGCAAAGCTCGACGTCGTGCAGGCAAACAAGCGTTTGGAAAAAGCTTGACCAAGAAACTCTGCCTTCGCAAAGTTTCATCAAAGTTCGTGATTCCTCTGCAAAGCTCCTTTGAATGGGATTTTTAACACAATTTAACCCTTGGGAAGGGGATTAACCAGGGAAAGTCTTCCACGTGGGTTCTTACTTAAACCGCGCTCCTTCGGAGCGCTAAAACCTGAACCCCCTGAAAAGCGCGCCCCTTAGAAGGAATTCCCGTGTTCAAAACAAATCCTCTTTGAAGAAAAATCCACTCCAAACACAACCAATCAACAGAGAATCACCGACCTTGATCAAACTCTGCGGGACTGTCGTCCCTTGCGTCGAGCAAAGCTCGACGTCGCGAAGGAAGCTTTTGGAAAAAGCTTCACCAAAGAAACTTTGCAGAGCAAAGTTTCATCAAAGTTCGTGGCTCTCCTTAAATTTGGACGTGTTTGAGTGTGATTATTTTAACTGGGGCGTTTTCGCCTTGAATCTATCTCACTTCGCAAGTTAAAAAGAGTTCATTCCCATTGACGCCCTTTGGGCGTCGGTTTAAAAGTGAACTCCTCCCGAAAGGGAATCCTATAGCAGATTCCAACACTCCGAAGGTTGAATTTAACGGCAATCACATTTTAGATGCAAGCTCCAAGAAAGAGCCACAAACCTTGATCAAACTTCGCGAAGGCGAGCAAACTTTGCTTTGCAAAGTTTGACCAAAAGAGTTCCCTTGTCGTTTAAAAATGGATAAAATCAGACATGCACTCTTAAAAATTACACCTAAAGCGTGGGTTTAACGCCAAAAATCAGCCCTTTAAAAGGTTTCACTTTTATTCTGGCGTTCTTCGAACGCCTTGTGGAAAGTGAAACCCTGTAAGCTTGCAGTTGAACGGCAAACCACCTGAAAAACAAGCATTTTCAAAATCGCATACAATCTTTCCGCCAGCGCTTGCGAAGCAAGGGCTGTTGTGGTGGGCCCGCGGGGATTCGAACCCCGGACCTTCACCGTGTCAGGGTGACGTCATAACCAGTCTAGACCACGGGCCCAACCCAAGGAATGGTGGACCGGCCGGGATTTGAACCCGGGGCCTCCGCCTTGCCAAGGCGGCGCTCATACCAGGCTGAGCTACCGGCCCACTTCCATCGACGCCGTAATCACCTATCTGGGTGGGTTTATAAATTTTACGGTCGGTGTCCTCTTTCAGATGGGCATCGAAAAGCTAATATCCCCCTCCGCAGAATGTTCCATGGTGAGGACTATGGGCTTCGACCCGGTTTCAGAGGCAAAGAGGATTGAGAAAGAGATAATAGCCTGGAGAAGGGACTTCCACATGCACCCAGAGCTTAAGTACGAGGAAGAGAGGACTTCAGGGATTGTGGAGGAGCACCTCCGCGAATGGGGGTACAGGATAAAGCGCGTTGGAACCGGGATAATAGCCGACATCGGGGAGGGTGAGAAGACAATAGCCCTCAGGGCGGACATGGATGCCCTGCCCGTTCAGGAGGAGAACGACGTCCCCTACAAATCCCGCGTTCCAGGTAAGATGCACGCCTGCGGACACGACGCACACACGGCCATGCTCCTTGGAACCGCAAAGATAATCCCGGAGCACATTGATGAGTTCAACGGCAGGGTGAGGCTGATATTCCAGCCGGCCGAGGAGGGCGGCAACGGAGCGGTGAAGATGATCGAAGGGGGAGCCTTAGAGGGCGTAGATGCCGTGTTCGGCCTCCACGTCTGGCACGACCTCCCCAGCGGAATCATCGGCATAACGGAAGGCCCATTCATGGCCGGCGCGGGCATATTCAAGGCACGGATAATCGGGAAGGGCGGACACGGGGCATCGCCGCACCAGACCGTTGATCCCATTCCGATAGCGGCGGAAACAATACTAGCACTCCAGACCATAGCGAGCAGAAACGTCTCGCCGATTGAGACGGGAGTCGTCAGCATCACGGCCGTACACGCCGGAACTACCTTCAATGTGATTCCAGAGGAAGTCGAAATGAAGGGGACGATAAGGTTCTTCAAGCACGAGATAGGCGAGCTGATTCAGAGGCGCATGGGGGAGATACTCGAAGGCGTCACAAAGGCACACGGGGCTTCCTATGAGCTGTCAATCGAGGAGCTCGTTCCACCGACGGTTAACGATGGGAGCATGACAGAATTCGCCAGGAAGGTGGCCGAAAAGTACGGCCTGAAGCACGGAGACGTCGAGCCAACCATGGGTGCCGAGGACTTCGCCTTCTACCTCCAGAAAGTCCCCGGAACATTCCTGACGCTTGGAATCTACAATGAGGAAAAGGGGATAATCTATCCACACCACCACCCGAGGTTCGACGTTGACGAGGACGTGCTCCACCTCGGAACGGCGATGGAGGTCGCACTGGTGCGGGAGTTTCTCAGGTGAGGGATTTTCCGATTATCTCTACCTCCCTAACTTTTTGGACCCCAAAGCTCTCGACCCCGTTGGGAAGAACCGTTAAAACCCTCTCGCAGCCAAGAACCTTGGCCCTCTCCAGGACAGGCCTCACATCCTCAAGCCTACCCCACAAGAGCAGTGCCAGGCCGCCTCTGCCCGGGAGGTTTCGGAGAGCGTAGTACGAGGCCCCGCTCCGTCCGCTCTCGACCGTGTGGTGAATTCCGGCGATATTGTCTTTGAACGCTGAAAAGAACATGCTGTACGAGCTCTGAAAGCGACCTGCAACCAGTTCGAGGTTTTTAACGTCTTCCCAACCGAATTCAGTGATTTCCGTTCTCCCGGCCCCTCCCGTGGGGACCCGCACGATCGTTCCTGAGAACAGCGCAACGCTGAAGCCGAGCCTCCCGTAGAAGCCCCTGGCAGCGTCATCCGGCTGAACTGTGAGAAGCCGGGCCCCTCTTTCCCCGGCAATCTCCTCGACGAACTCGATGAGCGCCCTTCCGATACCCCTGCCTCTGTAATCCGGATGAACCTCGATGACGTCAATGTGGGCGATTGGCATAAGCTTCCCTTTAATCGGCTCTTCAGAGAGGAGAACCTCTATCTCGCCTACGATTTCTCCGTTCAACTCCGCTACGGCAACCAGCTGGTTATCCAGCAGGAGGTTGTTGATGTGAATCGCGAGCGTCTCGGCACTCATCCAGGGCCCGCCCATAGAGTAGCGCCGGTAGAGATTGCCCGCCGGTTCTTCTCCGGCGGTGTGGAGCTTCACTATTCCGGCAACGTCGTCAAGGGTCGCCAAACGGATCATCATCGCCCTCACCCATGTAGCCGAATTCTTTAAGGATGTGAACTATGCCCTCCGCACCCCCCTCACCGTAGGTTCTTTTCGTCACGTAGTCCGCAGCTTTTTTCAGGCTCTCTGGAGCCTGGCCGACGGCAACGCGGTAGCCGACGGCGCGGAAGGCGTCCAGGTCGTTTTCTCCATCCCCGACGTGGGCAACTTCCCTGGGACTTATCCCGAGTATCTCACAGGCCTTTTCAATCCCCGTACCCTTGTTGATCCAGGGCTTCTTAACGTGTATCGCGAAGCCGGAATCCACCGCGATGAGGTTCAGTCCGAGCTCCCTTATAATCTCCCTGACCGCCTCGACTGGAATCGTTCTCATAATCACAAGCCCGGCCTTTCTCTCCGGCATCGAAAAGCTCATGACGGCCTCCGGGTAGCGCCTCTTTATCTCGCTCCAGAGAATCCACTCTTCGTCCATCTTCGTCAGGTAAACTCTCTTCCTCAGCCGTCCGTCCTTTATGGACAGCGCGCCCCCGTCCTCCGCAACAACCGGTCCGCTGGTGCCTATCATTATGGCCATGGCCTCCGCGAACGGTACCGAGTTGCCGGTGACGAGCATGACCGGAAGGCCCAGACTCTCCGCGAGCCGTATTGCCCTCAAAGCGTTCTCACTGAGCCGCCTATCGGGATAGGTTATGGTACCGTCTATGTCAAGCGATATTGCCCTCACCCTCACTCACACCACCGAAAAAAGTTGAGAAAACCCGATAAAAGGGTTGCTGGACATCAGTGGTCCTTCATTATCTCCCTCAGGACGCTGGTTGCGTAAACCCCCTTCGGCAGGAAGAAGCGGAAGCACATGCCTGTTCCGGGGATGTGACCGTAGGTGAGGCCCAGAGGCCGTATCAGAAGCTCCCTCCTGCCGCCCGGTTCGGCCATCGGCTTCGGGAGCCTTCTGAAGGTCTCAAGCGTTATGCCCTCATCCTCAAGAATCTCCTCCTCGAGCTTCCCTGGAAGTCCCCTGGCCCTCCTCATCGCAAAGCCGAAGAGCGGGCCGGAGACCATGGCCTCGCCGCGCCGTATCTTTTCGTTCACAAAATCGAGGTTTGTCTCGGTGACGCGGTACGTTCTATCGCGGTAGGGAATACCGCCCTTAACCTGAACGACGATATCGCCGACGAGGGCCTCGTTCAGAGGGATACCGATCTCAATCCTTCTGGAAATGTAGAGGTTGAAGAGGTAGCTCTGATAGGCGTGGATGAAGATGCGCATTATTGGGAGGGGCAGCGAGAGGAAGGCCCTTCTCCAGCTCTCCGTTTCCTTGTAGCGGTAGAGGAGTGTCCGCTCGTACCTCAGGAAGTTTGGAAACTCTTCAAGGGCTTTCTCGACGTCGCCCGTCTCCCAGAAGTGTCTCCTGGCCTCGTCGCCCTCCATTCCTCCCCCGTGGGCACCCAGGAAAAGTCTCGCGGCACCCTCGAAGTCTCCACGGAGGAGAAGCCCCCCCACGAGATGGTTGGTAACCCTCCTCTCACCAAAGCGCTGGTAGCCGAAGTAGTTCGGGAAACCTCCCATACCGCGGAGCTCGCGGATTATCTCCCTGCTCCGCTCAAAGGCATTTTCATCGACGTCCCTAACCATTATTCGGAACCGATTCCCAAGGAGGTGACCGAGTTTGATAAACCTGCCGTAGGAGACGAAGCGAAGCTCTATGTCCCGTATCCGGACGTTCTCAACGGCCTCCCTCGCTCCGGCCGGCACGCTTATGTACTGGTAGGTCACCGCGTGCCTGTCCTTCGTCCCTGCAAAGCTCACATCCCTGTAGCTAATCCCGGCGCGCTTCGCTATCTCCTTCACCGCGCTCATCGTGTCCCAGTTGCGCTTCCTGAGGAGAAAGATGGCGTGCTTCCTCCCCTCAAAGATCGACGGGAGGGGGTCCTCGATGACCACGAAATCCTCCGGCTGAACCTTTATCCTGCCACCAATGCCGGGTTCTTTGCTCAGATACCTGAACTGGGAAAAAAACTCGCGATGATCCATCTCTCACACCAGCTTTAGATGGCCGGTAACCTTGTCCACAATCTCCTCCGGGGCCGGACCGATCGCAAGGACGGTTATCGTACCTGGGGGTATCTCCGTCAGACCGGCGTCCCTGATGAGCGCCGTTGGGATGCCCAGCTTCTCTGCATGAGCCTTCAGTTCGAAGAGCTCCCTCTCGTTTTCGGCCTTCACGACGACCTTCTTCTGCCCCTCGTGGAACCACGCTTTGAACCATTCGGGTTTCTCCTTCTGAGCCTTCAGTGCAGCGGTAACCGCTCCGTGGGCAACCTGGACGGCGAACTTACCCTTGCTGAGCTTCAGATCCTTCCGGGAGACTATGACCTGCTTGTACCTGAACATGTCCCATCCCGAAGAAACTGCGAGAACCGATTTATAAAGTTAAGGAGAGAAAAGGCAAGAAGTTCAGAGCTCAGCTATCTCAGAGCTCTCTCCCTCTTCCTCACCCTCCTTCTTCGGCAGTCCTCCAGGGCGCCTCTGTTTCTTCCGCTCAAGCTTCTCCTTGAGCTTCTCCGCCTCGTCCCAGTACCTGTAGGCCACCCCCGCGAGTATGACGGTCAGCAAGATGAACACTATCGCCGCGGGCTTCCACGGGTTGCTCTCCGGCGGGAGGTATTTGGCGGAGATGTCCGCAAGCTCCTCCGCCAGCGGCTTGGGATCGTCCATCTTGGCGAGGGTCTGGTTGACGTAGGAGGGAAGCTCCTCGGCGGTCGGCCATACTTTGACCTCTTCCGTTATTATCCTCGGGGGGACGCTGTTGATCGTGACGAGGCTGCCGAGGGCAAGCCTGTGCTCCCCACCGAGCGGATCGAGGTATACAAGGGCGGCCCTGATGTTGGTGAGGTCCTCCTTGAGCACCGTGAGGTCGAGCTGGAGGGTCTTGGTCTCGCCGGCCCTTATAGTGCCGATATCAACCAGGGACTGCCCGTCAACGCTCGATGGGAGGTCGAGGAGCAGGGTGGCGTTCTTGACGAACTCGTAGTCGGGGTTGCCGTCGGAGGCGCGGAGGGTAAACTTGAGGCTGACCTTGTCTCCAACCTTGGCGGTCACGTAGTCGTCCCAAGTGCCGTTGTAGGCCTGGGCGCTGACGTCTATGGAGGGAACGTTGTAAACCTTAATGCCGGTGAGCAACGCGGAGTATATTACCCTCTTCTTGCCCGTTTCCAGGCTCTTGTCGTCGTAGAAGGTGACGGTCGCCTTTCCGATGTCGAACTCACCGACCTTCGTGGGCTTGAGGACGTAGATGAGTGCTGGCATGTTCGTGAAGGCAGGGAATGTCTTGAAAGTCCACGACTTGGCCAGGCTCACGAGTTCGAAATCGTCGGGTAATGGAGCGGCTATGGCAACATCGTAGGCGTCGCCCTTCCCCCTGTTCTCCACGGAGATAACGACAACCAGGTTGTTGTTCAGCATTATCTCCTTCGGCACAGCATCGATATTCGCCACTATGTTGGCGGCGCGGAGTATCGGCGTCACCTGTGCACCCTCTGGCGCGTACACAAGTACCGTGGAGCGGTTATACTGTGGCTCCGTCTTCTGAATGGAGAGCTTCAGGGGGGTGTCGGGTATTGCCTTCACCTCTCCGATGTTTATGAAGTAGGTACCAATCTTCGTTGACTTCTTGTAGACCTCGAGGCTGGCCTTCGCGGAGACAACCGAAATGAGCTTCACGTAGTAGCTGGTGTCATCCACTTTCACGGGCAGCTTCTCCCCTGTGTACATCAGGCCGTTGTACACGAGGAGGGTTTCATTCTGGGACGGTGTTCCGCTTCCACCCTCGTCGGACTTCACGATATTGAAATCCACCGCGGCAACCTTGGGGAGGTAAACCTCGAAGGTGGCACTGTCCGAGGTGGAGTCTGTGACCTTGATGTACAGGTAGTCCTGATATCTGTACTTGTCGTTGAGTTTGTATGCAACGCCCTTACCGCTTCCTTTGGATATCTTAACGGTTGTCGGGATGGATGAATAAGGGAAGTACACGTTGAACGTGGCGTAGTCATTCGTTGCACTGATGAGCTTTACCTTGATCCCCGGAAAGTTCGAGGGCAGTCTGTAGTATTCTCCTTCCTTCAGGTCCACGGTATCGATTGCCTTGAGCGGTGACATTATGTCGAGGTACACGATGGGCTTGTTTTTGATGTTCCAGATGACAACACTGAGCGCAAACACCGGGTTTGTAGCGGATGGATAGTACACGGTTTTACCCTCTTCAATGTACACATCGGAGGATCCCTTGCCCGCTGAAATTGAGATTCTAGCGGTGGTGAAGTCAGGACTGACATCTGTGAACGTGAATGAATACGGTCCGAGAACGGCTTTGTCCCCCAGCCCAAGTTCTACGGAAGAGATTTTGGCATACAGAACATCCTCTGCAACCGCAGACGTTATATTCAGACCCGCAAAGAGGAACAATCCTACCAAGATTAAAGCCGCTATCCTTTTCATCTCCGTGCCTCCTGTTGTTGGACTAACTAAAAAATGGATGGAAAGTATAAAGACCTTACGGCATAAGCCTTCTTCTGTCCCTGGGGAACAGTATAACCTCACGGATGTTACCGAGGTCGAGCATCTGCTTTATCAGGCGCTCGGCCCCGAGCCCGAACCCACCGTGGGGCGGCATTCCGTAGCGGAATGCCTTGAGGTAGAACTCAAAGCTCTCCGGGTTGAGACCTTTCTCCTTTATCTGTTCGACGAGGACGTCGTAGCGGTGCTCCCTCTGACCGCCGGAGGTTATCTCAACACCGCGGTACTCGAGGTCGAAGGCCCTGCAGACTTCCGGCTTATCGTCGTACTTCATTATGTAGAAGGGCTTCGCCTCGCTGGGGTAGCGGTAGATGAAGTAAAGCAGGGCGTTCTCGTTCTCCATCATGTACTTTCCAAGGAGTCTCTCGCCTTCGGTGTCTATGTCCTCGCCCCACTCTATAGTTTTGCCGAGGTCAGCGAGTATCTCAAGGGCCTTGTCATAGGTAACGCGCGGGAACGGCAGTTTTGGCTCCTCGAGCTCGAAGTTGAGAACCTCAAGCTCCCGCGCGTTGTGCTCGCGGACGTAGTTGATCGTGTGGGCGACGAGTCTCTCGAGGAGCTCCATTACCTCCTCCTCGTTCTCTATGAAGGCCATCTCACTGTCGATGCTCCACGCCTCGTTGAGGTGTCTGGTCGTGTTGTGTTCCTCCGCGCGGAATATGGGAGCGATTTCATAAATCCTGTCGAGGCCGCTCGCCATCATTATCTGCTTGTAGAGCTGGGGACTCTGGGCGAGGAAGGCGTCCTTCTCGAAGTACTTCATGGGGAAGAGCTCGGTTCCGCCCTCCGTGGCGGTGGCGATAATCTTGGGGGTGTGAACCTCGATGAAGCCGTTCTCATGGTAGAAGTCCCTGACGGCCTTGAAAACGCTGGACCTGATTTTGAAGATCGCCATTACCTCGGGGTTTCTGAGGTCCATGAAGCGGTTGTCCAGCCTGGTGTCCAGCTCGGCCTTTACCTTTCCGGTCGGGTCGAGCGGAAGCGGACTCCCCGCCCTGCTGAGGATTTCAAGTTTCTCCGGGAGGATTTCGAAGCCGAGCTTGGCCTTGGGCGTGAAGTTCACCGTTCCCTCAACCGCAACAACGTCCTCCGCGTTGAGCTTCGGGATAAGCTTGAACAGCTCCGGGTCAACCTTCTTCTTGGGGGCGGTTACCTGAACTATACCGTCCCTGTCCCTTATCCAGAGGAATTTTATGCCTCCGAGGTCCTTAACCTCCCAGACCCAGCCGGCCACCCTGATGCGCTGGCCGTTGAGTTCCTCCGTAATCTGGCTCGAGTAGTGCGTCCGGTACATGGTCATCCCCAGAAGGAGTAGGGGCGAGCTTTTAAAGGTATTCGATCTGGAGGCGATACGAGAAACAGAAGTATTTTAACGACAACTATCCCCAACACACTACCCCGAACGACTCCTAACGAGCTCCCTGAGGCTGCCGAAAACATCGGGCTCGAACTCCCACGATTTTAGTTTCATCTCCGTGAGTCTGCCGTTGGGAACTGCCTTAAAGCAGGCCCTGCCGTTCGAGTAGGCCTCGAAGACCGTGCATTGGCTTTCTCCCATCCCCGGATCCCAGCCAACGGCTCCGGGAGGCTTTCCTTCCGGACTGATTGATGCGATGAGGACCTTCTCCCATGAGAGTTTGCCCCCCGCAAGCACGTTTCCATTGACCAGAACTGCCTCCAGCTCGCTCCACCGTTTCAGTCGCAACCTTCCCCCCCACTGAGGTTTTCCTCCAGAGCTGAGCCCGACCAGCGTAAAGTCCCCCATGCCGAGAACCAAATCACCATCGGGGCTTACCGAGATGTCTTTAACCTCTTTGCCCGGAAATCTGAGACCCCACCGCGGTTCTCCCTCCCGGTTCAGGCGGAGAGCCCACGCATCGTAGCGGGATTTCATGGGGTCGTAGGTTTTTCCGACCACTACTGGGTCACCCCCGCGGGTCAGTGCAATCCCAACGGCCTTTTCCAAGCTTTCCGTCCCGTAGGTTTTCTCCATTATAACGTCACCGTTATCATCCAACCAGAGCAACCACACGTTTGGGGCACATTCACTAAAGCTGTACGTATAACCGGCCACAACAATTCGACCACTCCCATCAATTACAGCGGATTCAGCCCCGTCCCAGAGCCTGCCGCCGTAAGTTCCCCACCACACGAAGTTCCCATCCCTGTCGAGCCTTAGAACCAGGGCGTCACTGACTCCCGCGCCGAAGCTCCTCGTTTCGCCGACAACGACCGTCCCGCCGTCTTGGGTCACGGCGAGGGCACTGAACGTGTCGGATATTCCTCCATAAAACTTCCTCGCCCATATAAGGTTTCCGTCACCGTCAAACTTGAATACAACCCCTGCATGGCCGGAGAGTCCCCTTTCCTCCATCCACCCGCAGGCGATTATCTCCCAGTCGTCAACGGCCTTCACGTCCGTTATCACGAGCTCGCTTTCCGTGTGGATTAACCGGAACCATTTGACATTCCCACCCCGATCAAGCCTCGCCACGAAACCCCCGCCGAGGATCGCCCGGTACGGACCGTGTTTATCTCGGAGGAGGGTCTCCTTTTCCGCGACTCCCGCCGCCACTATGTCCCCCCTGGGCATGGCCGCGAGGGACGTCACCCTTCCTGTCCAGTAAGCTTTCATCCACTCAATCATCTCCCCCCACCAGCCTTGCCCTCAGGTCGAGGTACAGCTCCCACAGATACCCCGGGTCGTACGGCTCGGGGCAGACCTCCTCGAGCACCGGCGCAACCTCCATGAGGAACCGTTTTGAAAGCCTTAGAACATCCTCCGCGAACTCCCTGAAGGGAATCTCAACGGTTCCCTTATGCATCTCCTGAATCCCCTCGCAGTCGCTCCACTTGAGGAACTCGTTGAAGTAGTGGACCCTCAGTATATCACCGTTAAGCTCAAAAAAGACCGAAGTAACACCCTGGTCAACGAAGAGTCCCGTCTGGTAGAGCTTCGTGTCCTCGCTCACGTCGAAGCCGAGTTCCCTGGCATCCCTGCGCGGATATAGCATCTCACCCCTCTCATCAAACTCCGGGTCAAGGAAGGAGATGCAGAGGTCGAGGAGGTCCTGAAACGTGCCGTGGAGGTTCGTCGGCATCATAACTGGGAGGCAACCCGAAGACTTAAAGATTCCGCCTATGATGAGCCTTCCACCGATGGTCATCAGGGTCGGGAAGGGAGAGGGAAAGCACGTATCTTCGTTAGGGTCTATGATGATTTTTATGTGCCTTCCCATGAGGCTCATCTGCTTTAAAGTTCCAACCCACCATGGCATGGCGCTCCCTCCAGAGACTGGCCCGGAGCATCAACTTAACCATTCTCAACCTTCTCGTACAGTTCTTTAACTTCCTGGTAAAGCTCCCAGAGAAAGTTGTAATCCTCCTTTTTCCCTTTGTGCTTGAAACGAATCTCTTCGATGACCGGAGCGTACTTCTCCAGGTACTCCCTGCTGATTTTCAAAACGTCCTCAATGAACTCTTTAAGGGGCACTTCAACAACACCCTTATGCTTACCCTCATATTCAGGACAATCTGTGTTGGCTAATAAGTCTTCGTAATAGTGCATCCTTAATGTGTTCCCGACTAATTCGAAAAAAACGTTGGCCGAGTAAGTTAAGAGGTCCGTCCCATAAAGGGGAGTGGAGTGTCTCCAACGTTGAATCCGAGTTCTCTGGCATACTTTCTTACATTACCCCCCAAGTTTCCGTTCTCCCTAAAACGCGGATCAAGCAAGGATAAACAGCAGAATAAAAGCTCCTGAATAATCCCATCTGGATTTCCGTAGGTCCCCATTAAGTTATTTCCCAGAGTTCTCCAGCACATTCCGGCTATTATCTGTTCACCAAAAAGTATAAGGGTATAAAAGGAGAGAATTGGTTCGGTTTCATTGAACTTGTCTAAGCTAATCTCAATGCGGAGGTGTCTTCCCTTGAGGATTATTTTTTGCGGGTTTTCATCCATTGATTACCCACCTCCCACTCCAGCTTTCATACTGATAGATAGCCTTACCTTGCGTTGGGTAAGCCGTTTTAAGGACATAATAATCTCCTTCACGGCTGAACTTCAGTGTAATTTTTTCTATCCCCTCAACGTGTATTCCAAGCTCATGAAGATCAAGGTTTTTAATTCGTACGTTGCTCTTCCAGCGTCCGTTTTTCATGAAGTACTTTTCGGGGTTCTCACTCACCCTTTCAACGACTTCCTTCAGGAACTCCATCAGCTCTTCCTCGTTCCTGAATACCCTAGGTAGCTGCTTCACCCGACCGTTCACTATGATTTTCTGCCCCATCGGCCAGAAGTCCGTTCTTCCCACCTTCTCCATCTTGTACCCCCAAACGTGCCTCAGGAGCATGTGAATGGATTCATATCCTTATCCTCCTTCATTCCAGCCGGTACAAGGCCTCTTTAATCAAGTTAAGTTTGTGTTTCAATTTTTCTTTCCAGTTGGGGAAGTCAGATTCAGGCTTGAGTTTGGTAATCACAATCTTTGCCTCGAGGGGGAATACTTTCTCCAAATACTCCTCGGCCAAACCCATAACATCCTCAATGAACTCTTTGAGGGGCACTTTAATGACACCCTTGTGCCTGCCATTGAATTCTGGGCAGTCAGTGTGCGCTAAGATGTCGTTGTGATAATGGATTTTTAAGATGTCTCCGTCGAGTTCAAAAAAGAAGTGCATCCATGATATGAGAAGGTTTGTATAAAACAGTATAGTATCCTCTTTAACGCTGACTCCCCAATACTGGGCGTCTTCCTTGGCAAAGGAACTAATCTTTCTAACCTCCTCCTCAGTGTACTCATCCAAACCCAGGAGGAACAAACAGCACTCCAACAACTCCTGAAAGACACCACAGGGAGACCCCTCACGAGTGTAATCCACGGAAGGTTTGCCGTCCACAAGCCAGCATGTAACTGTTAAGGGGTTATCTTTGATAAAGAAAGAAAGGGGAAAAGGCTGGACTACATCTCCAATAACCTTCCCAAGGTCAGACTCCAGCCTTATCAACTTGCCTTCTATGGTTACCTTCTGTCCCTCAAGTTTTACCGTCATTAAATCACCCCTGTATAAAGAAGCCCTTCTTCTTGTTATATGCCCATACCTTGCTCCCCCTTGCCGGGTATGCGCTCACTAGCCTGTACTCGTTTCCCACGAGTTCAAACTTGAACTCCACGATGTCAATACCATCAATGTGGATTCCAAGCTCATCAAGCTTTACACCAAGAGTGAAACGTCCATCCCTCCCAAACCCCTTGGAATACTTCTCCTTCTGAAGTGCCCTCTCCAGTACTTCATCAAGGAACTCTCTGAGCTCACGCTCGTCCCTGAAGACCCTCGGCAACTGCTTCGCCTTACCATTTACGATGATTTTCTGACCCAAACCTCTTCTTATACAACTCCTCCACTTCGCGATAGAACTTTTGGAGGAAGTCGTAGTCATCAGACTCTTCCCCGTGCTCAAGCCTGATTTCCTCAATAACGAGAGCGTACTTTTCTAGGTACTCTCTGCTGATTTTCAAAACGTCCTCAATGAACTCTTTGAGAGGAAGTTCGACAACACCCTTGTGCTTACCTTTGAACTCCGGACAGTCAGTAAATTCAAGGAGTTCATTGTGGTAGTAAATTCTTGCAAGGTCTTTTGTAGAGCAGAAGTAGTATATGCCTGATCTCTCAGACACTTGGTACACTACAATCTCATCCTTCAACTCAAACCCATGCTCTTCCGCGTTTTTTCTGGCGTATTTTGTTAAGTCCTGAACGTGCGGGTGTTCTGGCTGTAAAAAGTAATAACAAGCAGTTAACAAACTCTCAAAAAACCTGTAAACGTCAGCCTCAGCTCCTTCTAGTTTGTTGTTCCAGCAGGTTCCAAGGAGTATTGTATTGTCGATGATAAAAACTAAAGAGAAGGGGTCTGGGGAGGGCACGTACTCCGTCCAGACTCTTACAAACACGTGCCTCCCATTTAAATCAAAATACTCAATCATCTCTTAACCCTCCACCCAAGATACCTGTTGTACTCCCACACAGCACTACCCTTCTCTGGATACGCTGTCTTCAGGACGAATTCACCCTTCTCGAACTTGAACTCCAGCTGGACGACATCGATGCCATCAACGTGCATTCCAAGTTTCTTAAGGTCCACTGGAATTCCAAATTTCCTGTTTGGTGCCCCATTCTTAAAGAATTGTTTTCTGTATTCTGGATCCTTAAGCGCCTTCTCCAGTACTTCGTCAAGGAACTCCCTCAGCTCGCGCTCGTCCCTGAAGACCTTGGGGAGCTGGACAATCCTTCCAGTTTTGGGATCAACGATTTTCTGACCCAAAGGCCAGAAAGTAGTAACGGGCTTTCTTGGACTTGTCATTTCATACCCCCACACGTGCCTCAGGAAGGCGTGAAGCAGTCCGCTTTTCTCGGGTTCAGTTCCCTTCTCAAGGACGACTTTGTACTTTCTGCCGCCGTTCTCGACGATGAAGGATGAGGACTTCTCCGCGAATCTCTCAATTCCTTCCTTCACGGTCTGTGGCGTGGCACCGTGCTCTACAACTTCCTTGAGGGTCTTGAGCGAAACGCCCTCTCCAACAACCTCTTCAATCGCCTCCGTTGAAACTCCAGCCCTGGTGAGGTCGTCGAGGGCCTTCGCGGCATCATCACCGTGCCTCACAACGTCGTCAAAGATGCGGGCGAACCTCTCATTTACGAACCTGGCCTTTTGAACCCCTTGGTCAATCTCCTCAACAATGTCGAGGCGCTTCAATATGGAGTACACTCTTCCAGGAACCTCGACAAGCTCATCACCGTGCCTGAATATGCTAACAATTTCATCACCTTCTATGGCCAGGCTGAAAACAAACACGGAACCTGCGGCAACGGTACACTTTATGGAGTCTCCACCATAGTCGGAGCACACGTTGTACGCGTCGTACGCGTCCCAGAGCGCAAAGCCCACTGAAATTATCGCCTTGATGAGGATCGGGATTTGAATGAACTGCGGTCTTATCTCTCCCTTCTGTGCTGGATAGGTTACTGTGTAGCCGGTTGGGAAGAATCTCGGCGTGGATTCCGGTGTTAGCCTTATCCATGAACTCATGAAGATGCCGTTTCCAGAGGAAATACGCAGTTTAACGTAAACCGGTTCTCTGACGTTGAGGAAGACCGCCACCTTCTTGCCCCAGGGCTTCAGCCGGCCAAGGCTGACGCGCTCGGTGATTCTCTCCCCATCCTTGCTGATGAGGACCGTTCCGTAGCCAGTCAAACAGTTCGGTGGAACATTCCAAGTGACGACCGCGATGTTGCCGCTCTGCTCAACGCCGTCGAGGCGGATTGGATACGCTCCCGAACTCGTCCCCAGGACGGGAAGCCCGGACCACGCAGGGAGAGAGCCGCGGCTCCGGGTAGCGTCAACACGAGCAGGAGAATTAAAGCTCCAACCATCCGGCGGTTCAACCTTACCACCTCCGGAAGGTTTCAATCATGGACAAATAATCCAGACTTAAAAGAATTTCGTAAACTCAAAGTTGAAAACAAAAGTAGAAATTATAGGACGTATAACATTCACACTAAATCCGTTTCCGCTTCCAGTTGCTTTTGTTGCAACTGGCGCGGTTGGCTTCCACTCCCGTTCACACTGGGGCCACCGGCCGCCTCAACGGGAGGTCATCAACCTTAAGGCCGAACGGAAACGGCCCACGGGGGAAGATTACACTAAAAACCCAAAAAACTTACGGTCACAAAAATACACAAGCGAAACAAAAAACACCACTCAGAGAACATCATACATACCAGGAGAAACAAACGGAGGAACAGAAAAGAACATCAAATGAAGTTTATCTTTACCTCGGCCCCGGTTATCTGGGAGAGTATGCTCTCCAAGACGTCGGCCTTTTCGGGGAGCTTCTTCCTGTCCCTTCCCATGACGAGGACCTTGTAGTAGGTTCCCCCGCCGGGCTTGTAAACGATGTTGACCCCGAAGACGCCCGCAGGGTAGAGGAGATCGGTGGCAAGCTTCTTGACATCGTCGGTTCCCGTGACCTCGACGGCCTCTATGACGCGTATCCTCTTTCCGAGCTCCCTCATGAGGGCCTTGATGTTCTTGCCGCCCTTACCTATGGTTATCGGAACGTCTCCCTCTCCAACCACGATGACTATTATGTCACCGGCCTCAACGGCCCTCTTAAACTCCATGTCAGCGTCCCCGATGAGCTTGTAAAGGAGTCTCGCAACCTTAACATCAAGCTCCGAGATGACCCCGTCCTGGAGCTTTTTCTCGTCAGCCGGGCACAGAATGTCGTCGGTCTTCAAACACACCTCACAGATTGGCGCCTTCATCTCCTCACCTCCTCACCTAAGAATGACCTTAAACGGGCTAACCCTTAATTCTGAAAGTCCTTTAAAAACCTTATTATGGAAGAAAAAGCCGAAAGGAGGTTCAGATTTCGCCCTCTATCTCGCGCCTTATGCGCTCGATGAACCCCTCAACAAAGCGGTGCCTCTCCTCGGCCATCCTCCTCGCGGTTTCGGTGTACATCAAATCCTTCAGCTTCAGTATCTTTTCCTCAAAGTGCTCTAAGGAATCCTCGATGCTCCTTCCGTGCTCGCCCGAGTACATGAAGACCCTTGCGATCCCTATGGCACCAATGGCGTCGAGCTTGTCGGCGTCGCTCAGGATTTTTGCTTCGAGCGTTTTCGGCTCGGGTCCCCTCGAAAAGCGGTGGGCTTCTATGGCGTGGGCAACCGCCTCCACCCTATCCCCAGGGCACCCGAGGCTTCTGAGGTAGTGCCTTGCTATCCTGGCCCCCTCCGCGGCGTGGTCTTCAACCCTCCCCTCGCTCTCAAGTGGCCTTGCCACGTCGTGGAGGAGGGCCGCAAGGGCCAGGATCTCCAGGTCCGCCCCCTCTTCCCTCCCGATGTGGAGGCAGAGGTTGAGCACGCGCTCCACGTGGCTGAAGCCGTGGGTTCCTTCCCTTTCAAAGAAGTGCCTGGCGTAATCGCGGGTCCGTTCTATTAATCTGATTGAATTCCCATCGCCGATGAACTCCTCGAGCCTCATCCCATCACCTTAGGGCCTCGTTTACAACGGCGTTTAAAAGCTCAACGATTCTATCGTGGATGTCGAGGCTTATCCCATCAACCGTCGGCGTCTGGGTTTTGGAGACCCCGTCTATCAGACCGAGCTTTGAGATGATCCTGACTATCGTCTTCTCATCCCATCCGGGGAGGAGCTCCCGTCCGAACTCTATTGACGCCTGAGCCACGAGCCCGTAGGCCCCCCAGTTTGAGACGGCAGAGAGGATCAGCTCATCGGTCTCAACGGTGCTCGCTATCTTTTCCCCGTGGGGCACGTATCGGACGACGAGGTCCCGTATGTTCTCCATGCCCGCCTCGTTGCCCCCATCACCTATCCCAATCGTCGGAACTCCAAGGTCCCTCGCCCTGAGAACCGTCCAATCAAAAGTTTCCCTCGTTATTTCCATGGCGCTCATTGAGTAGTACCTTCCATCGGCGGCCCTGCCGGGGGTTTCCACCGCGATGACCAGGGAATAGGAGGAAACGTCCGGCTCCCTGACGAACTCCAGTCCAAAGGCATCGAGTGCATTTTCCACCTCTGGATAGGTCAGTATCTCCGCCCTGCCGCCGAGGGTTTCAACGGCCTTGGCCAGGGCCAGCGTTCCCGGCGGCCCGTCGGTTTCGGCGCGCATGGTGGGGGGTATGGGAAAGCCCGTGACGATGAGAACGCGTTCATAATTATCCAAAAACAGTTTTGCAGAATTATGTAAAAAATTGGGGTTCTCCCGGCGGTAGTCGAGGTATACCCTAAGAACCCCCCTGTTCCCAACGTCCGTGTTTATCAGATGTGCTATCATGTCTCATTCCTCGAGTTCGTAGACAACTATCCTAACCTTTCTGCCCTTTACCGCCTCTTTAAGCTTCCACCAGAGCTCCGTCGGCTCCTCACTCCTGTGGGTCAGTTCGTGGCCGTTCTCCAGCTTCACCCTGTTCTCCCTGTACCTGACAAAAACTCCCTCAGCGTTGAATACCTCCCTCATTCCAATCCCCCCAGCACTTTTCTCAGCTCGTAAAGCGTTCTAATCTCGTAGTCCGCCATGTTGTAATCCTCGTCGCCATCCCGGTTTATCCAGACCGCCACCATACCCACGTTCTTGGCCCCGTAAACGTCCTGGCTCAGGGAATCACCCACCATGACGGCTTCCCCGGGCTCGACGCCCAGCTTCTCCAGGGCGTAGAGGAATATTTTGGGCTCGGGCTTTATTGCCTTGACGTCCTCCCGAGTAACGACAGCGTCGAAGTAGTCCAGCAGACCGGTGAGCCTCAGCTTGAGCCGCTGGTACTCGGGCCCGCTGGTAACGGCCCCAAGTTTGTAACCGCTATCCCGCAGCCACTCAAGCACGGGGATCGTATCCGGATAGACGTGGAGCTTGTGAGGGTATCTCTCCATGAGTTCCTCGTAGCAGAGGTCGAGGTCAAAGAGCCTGAAGAAGAAGTTCCAGTCGTGCCAGTCATAGGTGTCCCTCCTCCCGAATATCTCGTCCAGGAACCGCTCCCTGGCTTCATCCTTGCTGATTCCAAACCGCCTCGAGAGTCTGTCATAAACCTGCGGGAGGAATAGCTGAATCAGCGGCATCTCGGTCAGCAGAGTCCCGTCGATGTCGAAAAGAACCGCCCTCATTTTACCACCTACCACTTCTTGACAAGCAGGGAGAGTATCTCAACCCTGCCGTTGAGGTTCTCGTCCGTTATCACGCCCCAGATCACATCCTTCTCGGAGAGTATCTCCTGGAAACTGTGCAGTATGCTGTGGGCCCCCTTGAGCGGGAAGTCGTTCCCCACGAGGATGCCTATCAGTCCGCGCTCCCAGATGCCCCAGTGCCAGGTAAAGTCCACCTCACGGAGGAGGCGCAGGATTCCGACGTTGCCGCCGCGGATCATGTTGAACAGGTCGGCGTAGTCGATGTTCACCAGCATCTGGCTCTCCAGATAGTAATAGAGCCGCGAGAACATCTCCGCTATGCCAGCGGAGGCCCCCTGGAACGCATCCTGGAGGGAGACGCTCTCGTCGGTGAAGAAGTCCCAGAGGGAATCGTAAAAAACGGTCTCAAAATCGCGTGCCCATGGGGGTTTTTTCTCATCTACAAGCTCTTTTCTGGGGGTGAGGACGTAAGCGAGCCTTATTGTGTCCCGGGGTGCGCTCTCTATTATGATCTCCCCCAGTTCGTGATTCACGTCCTTATCCTCAAACACGAGCCAAAGGAAAGTATCCTTAGGAAGCCGGGAAAAGAAGTTCCGGAGCCGCTCCTCGTACCTCTCGGAGTTCGAGAGAAGATAGTAAGCGGGGTTAACGGTCACCTTAACTATTCCATCCGCGGTTATGCTGTTGACTATCCGCGCGCCCGTGCCGCCTATTCCAACGAAAAGATGGGTAAAGGACTGCATGACGACCCCTAAAAAGGGAATAGGAAAGGCCGTTCATATCCTTTTCGGTCCAGCCTTCACTCAAGGGTCGCGTGCTTCTTCTTCATGTCCTTCTCCGTCTTCTGGAAGGTGGCCATGAGGAGTGCTATGACTCCGTCGAGGAATATCATGGTCGAGTCCTCGAAGAGGGTTCCCATCGGGGCTATCCACTTGTACTTGGTGAGCATCTGGCGCGCTATGTAGTCCGTCGGGATGTCGGTCTTGGCCCTTCCGGGTATCTCAACGACGACGTCGGAGAGCTTTCCGAGGGTTGAATTGGCGTAGGAAGTTATCGCGACGACCTTTCCGCCCTGCTTCTTGGCTATCTCTGCCGCATCGACGATGCTGTTGGTCTCACCGGAACCGCTGATGGCTATGAGCAGGTCTCCCTGGCCGAAAGCGGGGGTTATGGTCTCGCCGACAACGTAAACGTTGAAGTCGAGGTGCATGAGCCTCATCGCAAAGGCCTTACCGACGAGGCCGCTCCTTCCTGCGCCGTAGATGAATATCTTGTTCGCCCCGATCATGGCATCGACGAAGCCGCGAACCTGCTCTATCTTGAGCTTCTCAGCGACGTTGCCTATGTGGTCGACTATGTCGGTCATGGCCTTCCTTATCGTCATCATGTACTCTCCCCAGAAGAGGTCGATTATCTTTCTGGTGACTTCCTCAGGTTTCTCAGCCTTGGTTATCGCGCCTCCGACGATTATTATCGTAGCCCCCAGCTCAATGACCTTCGGTATGGTCTGGAGGTTCAGTCCGCCGGCGACGGCAACGGGGACGCTGACGGCTTTAACAACCTTCTCTAGGTCCTCCAGCGGGCTCTTGCCCTGAACCTGCTCATCTATGCCCGTGTGGACGAGTATGTAGTGAACGCCCATCTTTTCGAGTTCCTTGGCGCGCTTGACCTTGTCCTTAACGCCTATGAGGTCAACCATGACCCTGATTCCATAGCGCCTTGCAACATCAACCGCGTCCTTTATTGTCTTGTCATCGGCGACACCAAGGATAGAAACGACATCGGCACCGTGGCGCGCGGCCATCTCGACCTCCAGAGCGCCGGTGTCCATGGTCTTGAGGTCGGCGACGATCTTCCTGTCCGGGAAGCGCCTCTTGAGAAGCTCCACAGCGCGCATGCCTTCCTTCTTGATGAGCGGGGTTCCAACCTCGAGCCAGTGGGCACCGCCGCGGGCGGCCTTCTCCGCGATAGAAATGGCCTGCTCAATGTCAGTCAGATCAAGGGCAACCTGAAGTATCATCTCCTCGCCTCCGAAGAGTTTTCGATTTAACCTCAGAATGCTACTTTTTAAACTTTGGCGTTGTGAATTAACATTTAAATGTCCAACCACATCGCCAAGGTTTAAAAGCCCGGGTGCCAACACGGGTCGGTGGAATCAAATGGTGACGTTCATTCCCTTCGGCGAAAAGCCCAACCGCGACGGTGTTCTCTACGTTCTTCAGCTCCTCAAAAGGAACAAGCTCATTGAGGATTACATGATAGTTGAATCGAGCAGGGTCGAGCTCCTGTCGGAGAGGATTCCCCAGGACAGCGCGTACATAATAGGGGAGCACCTCGCCACGTACGGAATAGTTGAAAAGCTCAGGCCCCAGTCACTCATCAGTGTCGATGCCCACACGGATCTGATGCACGACTACCTCGACCACGGCTCGTGGCTGGCCTATACCCTTGAGGAGCGCCTCGTAAACCGGGCCGTCGTCCTCGCCCCAGTCCTCATGATACCAACCACTGAGCGGACGCAGCTCTGGACGCGGCGCGTCAAGATATTTCCCGCCCTCCTGAGGAGCAGAAAAGTCCGCGGGAAGTGGAGGGCCTACAAGAACCTCCAGACAAACGACCTGCTCGAGATACTCGACGAGGCGAAGAGGTACCTCGGCGGGGAGATATACCTCACCGTGGACATGGACGTCCTTAGACCGGAGTACAAAATCGCCCGCTTCCAGCACGGTGAGCTGACCCTCGATGAGCTCATAGAGGTGCTGGAAGAGGTGAAAAGGAATTTCAGGATAGCGGCTTTTGACATAGCAGAGGTGTCGGATAGGATAAGGCGTTCGAGACTCGGGAAGAAGGCCTTCGTCGAGGTGTTCCAGCTCCTGACGGGGTGATTGAATGAGCGCCAGGGGGCCCACGGAGGAGGAGATACGGAATATAATAATGCCCCTCATGCTCTCGGGGGCCAAGATGCTCGACAGGCACTGCCCCAACTGCGGTTCACCGCTCTTCGAGAAGGACGGGAAAGTCTTCTGCCCGGTCTGCGAGCACAGGAAGAAGCAGCAGAAAGCCGAAATGAAGGGCGTTGAAGAGAGGCTGATGGAGAAGCTCAACGAGCTCGCCAACTCCCTCCCAGAGGACATAGACGAACTGGAGAAACATTTAAGGGCAATGGAAAAGATAATAGAACTGTTGGAAAGATACCGGAAACTGGAGGGAGGAGAATGAAGAATGTAAAGGTTCTGGAGGCCCTCGGCGATGGCCCCAAGACCATCGAGGAGATAGCAGGAAAAACCGGCATCCCCGCTATGGAGGTGCGTCGCTACCTGCTCCGCTTCGTCGAACAGGGCAAAGTCGAGAGCTACCAGAAGGATGGGAAGCTCTACTGGAAGCTGAAGGAGAAGGACGAGCTTGAGGAGGAGTTCAAGTACGTTTGAGCCCCCGATTTTCTCTTTAGATTGGAGCTTGAGTAATCGATTTTACCCCCATTTTTGACTCATAGTGTTGCGATTTTGACAAGTAGAAATTCAAATAGTTTTTTATACGTTCGATAGTACCTATGATGGTGATGTCTTGTGGCAAAGTTCGCACTGTGGTGGGTTAGGTGGAACGGTTCTGACTACGAGTCGAGGATGACCGTCGGGGGCAGAAAGGCCACCCCCGAGGACTTCAAGGAGAGGGACTTTGACAGGATTGTTGTACTTGACGGGGAGGGAGGAAGTTCCCACTATACCGGCCCGTATTATGATTCAGGACGCAACGATGGGAAAGAATTCGCGAGGTGGGCGGCAAAACATATACGCGAGATTCCGGTGTACATAACACTACCAAATTAGACGATGGAAGTGATTATACTTTTCAGGATTTGGTATCCCGCGTGGAGTGGATGCTAAACCATGGGCTTTCCATTGAGATGGAAGCCGACAACAGCATAATTGGAGAACCGAGCAACTGTGCGTACTGTAAAAGCACTCAAGGATGGTGGGAGAACGGCACTTTTCATGAAAAAGTCGGCTGTGATGAAACACCCACTCCAGAAACAGAAGAAAAGTGCATTAACCGTGCCTGTGACTACTATAAAGCCCTCCTCGAAGTAAGCCCCAGTGCATTCTCAACCAGGGCCTACTACTTCGGTACAGACCTAAGAGTCGTTGACAAGGTGAGAGAAAGATGTCCGGAATGGTGATTTTTGCAGTCTGTTATTTTTATAATAGGCGGTGATAACTATGAAACGGATTGCTGTTTTCTTAACTCTCTTCATTATAACTTTACCCGTTAACTCTTTAGTTTTTGCCTTTCAGGGTGTATCTAAACTCCCAACGACCGTTTATGAAATCCACATCTCAGGTATTGGGACGAAAACTCGAATGATACTCACCGTTGATGTTAGTATCCAAGACTATGGGACCTACACTTTGGCCTACACTTTCACCCATTGTGTGAGGTGTAGCAACTTTACTTATATAGCCTTCATGGGGCTCCCAGGTGAAAGGTTTACGCTTGGAAACATAACACTTTCATGGCCCACAAATCGTTTCAAAGTTTACTCTGTGGAAAATGACGTAATCCTCCGTTGGTGGCAGGGAAACAAGTCTTTCGTAGATTACGCAATCCTGGGGGATAATCTTGTTAGGGTATACACTGAATATTCACCGCCTCCCCAGATTATAGGGAAACCCCAGGGAGATTACATTGTGTTCGGGATTTCCAATTTGACTGTTCGGGTTTCTCTCGACAAACTTGAACGTTACTACCCAAAGGTTTTTCTTTCCGAGCTTGGTGCTACAGTTTACTATCATCTTGTAAACTGGGATGAACACGGTAATCCGATTTATCGTCAGGAGCTTTTGATTTACCCCGTGAACATAACCTACTGGAAGAATGATGGGAAGCTTTACGTCGGTCCCGACTCCTCGGCTGGTGTACCACTCGTCAGTGCCCTCCCCCTACTGCTCTATGCAAATGACACATTAAAGCCCGTTGCGGATATACTAAGGATGACTACCCCTGTGGGAGATCCTTTAAGGAACTTACCAAATCCATACGCAGTTAATGCAACGGTAATGACACCCGAAAAGAACGCCCTTGAGAACTGTCATTTCTCACCAACGGATCATATTTCAATATACCTGTACTCAAACGGTAGCACCGCAATGCTCAGGCTAAAAGATACTTCCCTGGAGCTCTGGGGGAGTGGAATGACTTGTGCTGATTGGCGATCCGCTTCATGGGTTCCGATGAACTTCTTGTATCTCTTTAAGGGAGAAACTCCAGTTTACCTCAACCTCTCCGCAATGCCCCACGTGGACAGGGTTTCAAACCCTCCTTTGCCATCGTACCACGTTAACGTCGGCGTCGCAAACGGCACCTACTACATCCTCTGGCAGTACATCCCCGAGGGTTCCTCCAAGATGACTTCGCAGGTTTACGGGCTTGAAAATGACTGCTTGTGCAATATTTCAAATTCATTTCCGGGGGGTATCAGGGGCTTTGTTGCCCATGGCAAAGTTATTGGGGATTCCATAGTGTTCCACTTTTTAAACGAGACCTTGCAGATTCCCCTTCAGGAGTTGGGGAAATACTATCCCGACCCGGGCAGGTACTGGAGCTTTACCGCCGCGAGGGATGGGAAAGGGTATTTAATAGCCCCGGGTTCCATCCTTTACGGGCTTTTGGGTTCATCCTTCGCTGTGTACCTTAATGATTCATACTTCTGGCTCCTCGGAAATTCTAGGGGGGTTTACGCACTGTACTACTCCAATGGAACCTTAAAACCTGCTTTCACTATACTTCCAGGTTTATCACCCGTGAAGAATCAAATTAGACTTAAACCCTGTGCCATTTGTCCATCGGTGAACCGGACTTCTACTAACTCTTCCACTCCAGTTAACTCAACTGGGACAAGTCCCGTGAAGTCGTCTACGGGGACATCCTCCCAACGAGCGACCTCAAAAGCAGGCGGGAAAAGCATCTGCGGGCCCGGTTTGATAGTCCTCCTGACTGTGGGCGTACTCCTCAAGAGAATCCGAAGGTGAGGTCAAAATGTCCCGACTGGTGATTCCCCTCTTTATTGCCCTCCTTTTCCTCGCTACTCCAGTTTCGGCAGTCTACTACGTCAATTCAGGCGGTTTTCTCTACGAAGTTCAATACTCCGTCTTCTCAAACGGGACAAACGCTCTAATTCACGCTGAGGTTGACAACTACGGCATCACTTGTGGTATGATGGAGAACTGTTGGGCTGAGGTGTATGATGTTTACGATTATCTCCTCTTCTTCGATGGTTCTCAGCTCTACCTCCTGAACTTCACTCCCGCCCTGCTCTCCGGTCTTCCTCCTTATGCTCCAAAGAACGTGAGTAGTGTGTATTTCAAAGGGATAACTTACGTGAACGGTTCCTGGTACGTTAACGTGGGCGTTTTCGCTTACTCTGCAGAGGCTCAGAGTGGTGTGAACGTGGACTACGTTTACCGTTTAAAGACGAAAAAATTCTGTGTTGAACGCGTCAACGCGAGCTGGTCTCAACTCGAAAAGAGGGTGTTCAAGAACGAGATAAACGGCTGGAGAATCGAGGTTCCAAGAAATTTCTTCCTTGTTGCAAACGCGAGCGATACTACCTGGTCTCCCCTGCTGCCCCTGGTCGTTAACTGGACTCAGTTTCCAGTTTATTTCACTCTTAAAAAGGGCAATTTAACGAGGAACGTTACACTCTTTTACATCAACACTACGAACGTGATAAACGGCTTCTGGTTTCCGAATAACGTCAAAATCGTCAACGTGACGGTCTGCAAGACCAGTGCGAATACATCCACCAGCACGGCCGCTGAGACGAGCACTACCCCCAACAAAACAATAACCCCACCAAATACAACGAAAACACCAACCAACACAAAAGAAACCAAAAAGGGCATCTGCGGACCAGGGTTGATAAGTTTGCTCGCGGTGATTCCGTTAATCCTCAGAAGGCGTTAGCTCCCCTTTCTTCTTAACGCAGGTAGGGCAGTAAAAAGGCACATGAAGAACAAGGGAAAAGAGGAATCAGGCCTTCTTGGCCTGCTCCCAGTACTCGTTGAACTTGCCCTCGAAGAGGGCCTTAACGCGGAAGTCCTTGATCCATATCTGGGTCTCGTAGTTGAAGTAGCGAGCCGCCATGTCCTCGAGGGCGAAGAAGACCTCGTCGTCGCAGATGAGCATCGGGAGCTCAAGCTTGTCGATGACCTTGAGCTCGAGCTTGCCGGCCTTGTAGTAGTCCATTATCTTCGAAGTGCCGAGCCTGTGGAGGACGTTCTCGGTGATGATTATCTTGGCCTTGGCGCCGTTGTCGATGGCCTTGATGATGTCGCTCTCGAGGTTGATGGCGATGTAGCCGTCATCGGCGAGAAGTATCTGCTCCTTGACCTCCTCGAACATCTCCTTGGTCTTGAGGGTGGCGTTCCTTATGCCCCTCACGACCCAGACCTTCTCAACGCCGTACTTCGGAATCTCGGTCTCGATGAGCGGGCTCATGAGCTCGAGGAGCTCCTCCTTCGCCTTCTTCTTGAGCTCAAGCTCCTCGGCGACGCGCTCCTGCCACTCCTCTATGAACTTCTCGAGGATGTTCTGCGGGTGGACGGGCCTGTACTTGTTCACCTTGCCCGGCTGGCTGATGGCAAAGCCCTTCTTCTCAAGGCTCCTGAGGACGTCGTAGGTCCTCGGCGCCGGAACCTCCGAAACGCTTGCCAGCTCCGCCGGGGTGAGGACGCCAAAACCGACTAATGCCACGTACGCCCTAGCCTCGTAGAGGTTCAACTCAAAGTGCTCCTGAAGGAGCTCAACCATCCTGTCCTTAACCATTCTTACCACCACCACATTTTCTATTCTGTCTTTCGATTTCATCACATATAAGTTTTTTCCAAATGTTGTTAGTGTCTTCGGTTATGTCCCGAAGATTACCCCGGGATGACTTCCCGGGATATTACTGCCGTTGCGTATACATGCAAACTCATTACTACATCGGGATTTTAAAATTTTTGGTTTTACTTGGGAGCAAAATCACCCTAGAACCTTTTGTCTCCACGTGTATCTCAAGATTCTAGAAAACCTGACCCTCCGTACAGGCGCAGCCCAAAATTAGTATCACCAAAAGTGTTAGAGCACAGAGTATTAAAAAGTGGTAAAAGTTAACCAAGACAAAAGTTACTGGGGCCTTCCATTCCCCAGATATCCCTGCAGCTCCCTATAAAGCGTGTTTAGGGCCTCCTGATAATCCGCACGGCCTTCCTCGATGCGGTCCATCAGCTCCTCGAGTCCCCGCGTCTTGTCCTCATTGACGAGATCCTTATATTTACTAATGAGATAGTGATAAACCTTGATGCCCTGATCCGTCGGCACCAGTTTCTTCCTGCCACGGGTCTCGATGGCATAGTAGCGCTGGATGAGCGTCTGAACGATCTTCGCGTACGTAGATGGCCGGCCTATCTTACGCTCCTTCATCAGAGCTATTATATCTCCCTGAGTGTAGAGCGACACCTTCGGTGCCTTCCACTTCTTGGCCTCTACAACCTTCAGCCTGGCCCCCTTCTCCAACCTCGGGAGCTGCCTCATCGGCGGGCTCCTCAGCCGTGTCCAGCCCTCCTCAACGACCTCAACATAGCCCTCTACCTCGGTCTTTCCAATGCCCGCGTCGATGACGGCCTTTTCATGGATTATCCTTGCAGCCTTCATCTGGCTCGTCATGAACTTCTTGAATATCATGTCGTAGAGCCTGTAGTGGTTGCGGGTGAGGTTCTTCGGAAGCTGAAGGATTCCATCGCGGATTAACTGCATCAGCCTGCCCGTGTCTATCGGCCTCGTTGGCCTTATGGCCTCGTGGGTTCCCTCCTCGCCCCAGGGGCGCGGTTTGAAGTACTCCTCACCGAGTTCCTGGGTGATGTACTCTTTCGCTATTTCTATTCCCGTGTTGCTGACGTGAGTGGAGTCAGTGCGGTGGTAGGTGATGAGACCCATCTCGAAGAGGTCCTGGGCGATGCGCATCGCTTCCGGCGCGGACAGCTTGAGGAAGGTCGAGGCGTCCTTGAGCATGGCGTCCGTGGTGTACGGCGGCGAGGGCTTCAGCTCCCTTTCCTCAAGCTGAACGTCCTCAACCGTAACGTACTCCGGAGGCTCAACGTTCTTTCCGTCCTTCCCGAGCTCCACGGTTATCCGCAGGTCGTTCTCAAGGGTCAGCCCCATGAAGTATGTCTCACTCTCGGTGAACTCCTTGTAGCGCTCAATCACCCAGCCGAGAACCGGCGTCTGAACCCTTCCTGCGGAGAGGTTGCGGTTCTCAAAGACGCGCTGGAGTTCCTGGCTCAGCTCAAAGCCTATCCACCTGTCCTCTATTCTCCTCACTATCTGCGCGTTGACGCGGCCCTCGTTGACGTCCCTGGCCTCCTCAATGGCGCGCATTATGGCCGGTCTCGTGACCTCGTGGAACTCTATGCGCTTGATGTTCGGGGTGTACGGACTCAGGACGTTCATGATGTCCCAGGCTATCTTCTCACCCTCCGTATCGGGGTCGGTTGCTATGAGTATCTCATCGACCTCCTGGGCGAGCTCGCGCATCGCCTTGACGTTCTGAAGGGCGTCGCGGACGTTGGTCGAGCCGCAGCGCGGACAAATTCCTTTCTCCTCCCAGTCCACGAACTGGTGACCGCAGTCGCGGCAGCGCTTTATGGTGTCGTAGACGGGTATGAACCTCAGCATGCCGTCTTTCTCATCAACAAGAACGCCGTGGTAGCCCTCGTTTGTCACGAGGTCGAACATGTGCCCGCCGCTCGCCAGAATGGTCAGCATCATGTTTCCTATGCTCACCTCGTAGGCGACTAAGTCACCTATCCTGGTCTTGCTCGGCTGGCCGAAGAAGTTGGCTATTGTCCTTGCCTTGTTCGGACTCTCCACTATCATGAGGGCGGATTTGACCAGGTCTTTGACCTTGGCGCTTATCTTGCCCTCCATCACGAGGCGAACCTTTTCCCTGTCCTCGTCTATCTGCCTCAGAACCTCGTCGAGGTCCAGCTCCTCGAAGGGCACCATCTTGAACTCCGTGAAGCGCCAGCGCATCTGCCTGAGGAGACCGTTGAAGACCTTCTCGTTGTCCACAAGGAGGACGCTCAGTCCCTTGGTGATTCCACCGGCAAACAGGCGGCTCGTCCTTCCGGTGGCCTGGATGTACGTTCTAACATCGGGAATCTCGATGTACCACTTGCCACCTTCCTCCTTCAGGCTGATGAAGGGATCCTCGGCGAGCTTTCTGAGAACCTCCTCGTCCTTGAGGACTCTCCTCAGAAATTCGACCAGCTCGCGGAAAACGCCGAGGACGTGGTTATGGAACTCGTTCTCTATCGGCAGTCCCTCAGCTAAAGCTTCCTCTATCTTAAGGAGTTCGAACTGGGGGATGTTCCGTATCAGCCTCCTGAGCCTCGCATGGAGCTTTTCAGCCTGCTTCCTGTCTTCGTCGCCCAGGAAGTCCATGACCTCGCTGAGGAGGCCCAGAGCCCGGTAGATGGTCGGTCTTTCGAGGTCTATGGAGAAGCGGAACTTGGGAACGCCGGTGAATATTGCGTAGCGGATGAGGTGGGGCATGTCGAGACCGCGGACGAGGGAGCCGTAGTAGGTGGCGGAGCCTATGAGGTAGTCGGCCTCCCCGTTCTCGAAGCGTTCGATGGCCTTCCTGTTCTTGGAGCTGACGAGTTCGATTCTGAAGCCGCGCTCGCGGAGATAATTGGCCAGCTCCTCGGCATAGCCCAGCCCCTGATCGATTGGGGTGAATATTATGCCCCCTTTGCCGAGCATCGTTAAAAGGTCCTCCACGTGCTCCTTGATGTCCTTGCTCGGCTTTAGGTAGCTGTCAGCGACGTTCCTGAGGGCGCTTCTCCCGCTTCCAACCTCGAAACCCAGGAGCTCGCGGTAGAGTTTTATCCTGTCGCCCCTTGCCGAGCCCGTGGCCGAGGCTATTATCATGATTCCGATCGGGTTTTCGCGCTTGAACTCCTCTATATCGCGCTGGAGCTCCGCTATCTGAGCGTTTAGCTCCTTAAGTCTCTCCTCCCTGTCCTTGGCGCGTCCGTTCAGGTATTTGGACATCTGCTTTTTAAGGCGAATTATCTCCCAGGCCTTTCCGATTACCTCGTCGTTGAAACCGAGGAGGTAAAGGGAGCGGTCTATGTTCTTGCTGGCCTTGAGAAACGCATCAACGTCATCGACGAATATGAAATCGAAGTGCCTGCCCTTCAGAACCTCATCGAACTTCCTGGCCATCCACTGGGCACTGGTGACGAGTATCCCGTAGTCCTCGTTCTGAATCTTGGCCAGCATCTCCTCCTTCTCCTTCTTCCGGAGGTTGCCGTGGTAGTAGGCGAGGTTGACCTCAACGCCCGCATTCTCCGCTATCTTCCGAATCTTTCTGACGGTCTGAACCACCAGCGGCGTTGTCGGGACGACTATGTAGCTCTTCTTCCCCTTGGTCGCGTGCCAGACCGCCATGAACGCCCCAAAGGTGCTTTTTCCCATCCCCGTGGGGGCTATGATCGAGAAGCTCCTGCCCTTCAGGAGTCTCTTTACCCACGTCCTCTGGGCGCTCCAGAAGGTAAAACCGGTGGCCTTTTCGAAGAACCCCTCAACTTCACGCAGCCCGTTCTCAAGGGAGTATATCCTCTCCCACTCCTTCAGCGTGCCTCTGAGCTTCAGGGCGCTTCTAACCGCGGTGATGAGGTCAAAATAAGAATCGACGGTGACGTTATTATCGAGACACTCGCTGCACGGGTTCTTATTGATCAGCCTCTCATCGGAGATTCTACCGAGGCAGTTCGGGCACATCTCCCGATAGATCGCCTTCATTTTCTCACCCTCTAAGTTTCTATTTGGTGCATGGGGGATTTATAAGGCTTTTTTAGAGGGCCGTCTCAAGCTCCCTCAGTTCGTTCTCGAGCCTCAGCGCCAGCTCATAGTCGCTGAAAACGTGCTGGTATTCCTCAATCACCTCTTCAAGGAAGTGCAGGGCTTCTCTTTTCCCGGTCATGTCCACGAGCCTCAGTGCCCGTCTGAAAAGCCTCGCGACCTCACTCCCGCTCTCGTCAGTGCTGAGGGCAAAGCGGAGTTCCTTAATGGTGACGTCGAGGGCCAGCTCCGGAACCTCCGCGAGGAACTCCATGGCAACCGCTTCCGGGAAGAGATCGGCGTGACGGTCGAAGGCCTCAAAGTAGAACCCGTTCTCGTGGGCCTTCATAACGGCCGCAACGTGCTTGCAGTCACCGCCCAGAGGGCAGGTGCAGGTGTTTTCTCCCGTCGAGAGGTTCAGCTCCACGTAGTACGGGTAAGTGCCCAGGACCTTGGAAAAGAGCCTGTCACCGTACTTGACGACCCATAGGACCTTTCCAGCTCTGTAGTAGCGCTCGCCCTTCCTGAGGGTCTTCTCATCCATGGCTCTCACTCTCACCGCTTGGCCGGGGTTGCTTTAAGCCTTTCGGACGAAAGCGTTTTATCCTCCGGGAGCATACTATAACCGGTGGTGACCATGGATGTTTTTGAGCTGGCCAGGCGCTATCACGACGAGCTGAGTATAAAGGAGCCGAGCATGTCCACGATGGCGGCGGAGTTCTTTGGCGACCTGGGTCTAAAGATAGCGGAGTTCCTCAAGGGAGAGGGCTACGCCGTCGTGAACACCAAGTTCGTCGACTACGACAAGAGCCTCGTGCTGGACATAACAAAAGGAGAAAACATATTTGAGATAACCCTGCGGAAGAGCTAGTCTCAATACCGGTTCTCGTAGTCGAAGATTATCTCCTTCTTTTCTCCGGGCTTCAGGGTTACCCTGAAGTCGATGTAGTTGGCGGTCTCGTCGATCGGCTGGATGCTCGAACTCAGCAGCTTGCCCCACTTGTGGTGCCTGACCACGACGGTCTTGGTCTCGTTCCCGAAGTTCTCGAGGGTTATCTTTATCTTGTAGTAGGTGTAGCCCTCGCCGTTCCTCTGATCGAGCATGGTAGTTGTGCCTTTGAGGTCGTAGTCCCTGCCGATGCCTATCCTCAGCATCTCACCCTTGGAGGTATGCTCGATGGCTCTCTCGCCCACGAGGAGGCTCCCGTCATCGGTCTCCCGGTATATTTCAACGATTCCCGCTGGAAGAACCTTCTCCGTCTTGAACGATATCGACTCGTAGACGGCTCCCTCTCCCCCGTACGGCCAGCTCTCGTAGAGGTACTCCCTCTCGAAGGGGGCTTCGAAGTTGATGTACGGATACATCATCTTGCTCGCGGGGTTCAGGTCAACGACGCCAAGCTTGTAGAGGTAGAACGCCTCTATCTTCTCCGGCTGGCCGACGTTGACCTGGTCAGTCTCCTTCTCCGCCAGGGTGTAGAGAACCCTCGGCTGGGGGACCTTCTGATACAGCTGGACGTCGCCGGCGACGAGGAGAACCTTCGCGTCCTTGAACTCCTGGGCAGTCGGGTTGTTGAGGACTATGTAACCGTAGAGCTTCGCGTTATCGCCGATGTAGAGCTTGTACCTGCTCTCCCAGCTCATGTTGGAGACGCGGTAGACGATGCTTACGTTGTACTTTCCGGCTTTGTCCGCCCCAAGAACCGCGTAGACGCTCGCCTGCCCACCGAGGTTTTTGGCCTTGAAGTACACGACCTCACTCGGGTTTATGAGGTAGTATCCGTCGCCCTCGATGGCTATCTTCCCGTTCTTGAATCCAAGGAACTTGCCAGTAACGGTGTCGCCGCTCCTCAGCTTGACCTCGACCTCGCTTCCAACGTTGGCGCTGTAAACGTCCCCGGTTGAGCCTTTGCTGAAGACCCCGAGGACGTGTACTCCACCGTCAAGAGGCCTTATCGTGACCTCCGCTATGTCGAGCCCGGCCAGCTCCTCCAGGGGCACGTCGTTTATTCCCTCATCCAGCTCGACCTCCATAACCCTCTCCACAACCCCAATCTTCGCAGAGTTGTAAAGGACGACGGTGGTGTCGCTCGCCGCCGCCTTCTCCCCCTGGAACGAGAAAACTGCCAGGATTATAAGTGCAATTCCACCCACTGCAGCTATCGCCTTCTTTCTCATAAAAATCACCTGTGCTATATTCGGCGGCGGAGTATTTATACCCCCCTCATCGCTTCAAACCGAGCCGAAACGAAAGAAACGATTGGTTGGCAAATGGAAACCCTTTTAACTGCCCGGTCGGATTGAGAACTGTCAAGCTGATGGGGTGATTGGTATGGACAGGATTGAGAAGGCTAGGGCAATCATCGAGAAGGCCAAGGCCGAAAACAGGCCGCTCGTCGAGCCTGAGGCGAAGGAGATACTCAAGCTCTACGGCGTCCCCGTTCCGGACTTCAAGGTCGCCACCAACGAGGAGGAAGCCGTTCAGTTCGCCAAGGAGATCGGCTACCCGGTCGTCATGAAGATCGTTTCTCCGCAGATCATCCACAAGAGCGACGCCGGCGGTGTCAAGGTCAACATCAAGAGCGACGAGGAGGCCAGGCAGGCCTTCAAGACCATCATGGAGAACGCCAAGAACTACAAGCCGGACGCCGACCTCTGGGGCGTCATCGTTTACAGGATGCTCCCGCTCGGCAAGGAGGTCATCGTCGGTATGATCCGCGACCCGCAGTTCGGTCCGGCCATCATGTTCGGTCTCGGTGGAATCTTCGTCGAGATCCTCAAGGACGTCAGCTTCCGCGTTGCCCCGATAACCAAGGACGAAGCCCTCGACATGATCAAGGAGATCAAGGCCTACCCGATCCTCGCCGGAGCCCGCGGTGAGAAGCCGGTCAACATCGAGGCCCTTGCCGAGATAATCACCAAGGTCGGCGAGCTCGCTCTCGAGCTTCCAGAGATCAAGGAGCTCGACATCAACCCGATCTTCGCCTACGAGGACAGCGCCGTTGCCGTCGACGCCAGGATGCTTCTCTGAGGGATTTTCCCTTTCTCCCTTCCTCTTTGTGAGTTTCAGGTATAATCGCGGTTATTATAATGGCGGTTATACATCTTGACACACTACAGACGCATGGGGAGCCGGGTCATGTAGTTCTCGTAGTAATAAGTTACTACTGCATCATCATTGAGTAGAACATGATGCTCATCATATCTTGTACTCTAAAGCTTAGAAAGTCTTATAAGGTTCAAAAACGTACTCTTTTTGCCATGCTGCGTCATACACCATCCCGCAGGGAGGCATGGGTATGAGGTTTGCAATAAGACTCCGGCCGGAGAATGAGCCGTTCAAGGTTCCCTTCAACCACCAGCACAAGCTACAGGGACTGATATACCGGAGAATTCAGCGCGTTAACCCGGAGCTGAGCCTCAGCCTTCACTCGCCGAAGGTGCCCAAGCTCTTCACGTTCTCGCTCTTCATGACCGAGCGTCGGGACTTCGAAAAGAGACGGCCGTATTTCCTGGGACGCGGAAGGGGCTTCTTCTACTTTTCGACGGCGGTTCCCGAGATAGCGGAGGCATTCATAGGCGGACTCCTTCAAAAGCCGGAGGTTGAGCTTTGGGGCGAGCGCTTCACCGTGGAGGAGGTAAAAGCTTTGGGGGAGCCGGAAAGGCTGAGCGGGAGAAAGTTCGTAACGCTTTCGCCGGTAGCGGTGACGACCAGGAGGGTTCAGTTCGGAAAGCCCAGGAGCTACGACCTGAGCCCTTCCGAGCCAGAGTTCTACGAGCGGATCAAAGAGAATCTGCGCGAGAAGTATGTTATCCTGCACGGGAGCAAGCCGCCGGAAGAGTTCGAGATGAAGGTCCTCAACGCCAAGCCCAAGCGCTTCGAGGTCAAGCCCGGCATCTTTCAGATCGCCTGGCACCTCGTGTTCAGGGCAAAGGGCGACGAAGGCCTGCTGAGGGCCGGCTACCATGCCGGCTTCGGGGAGAAGAACTCGATAGGGTTCGGGATGGTGAAGGTTGATGGGTATAAGAGAGAATTTTCGAAAGGCAACGGGGTTTGATCCTTACACTTTCCAACAGGAGGCAATGGAGAGTCTAATTGAGGGAAGCTCTCTCATAGTTCGCGCTCCAACCGGCTCAGGAAAAAGTGAGATGGTGATTATTCCATTTATCTTTGAAATCAACGAACATTTACCCTCTCAGATGATTTACTCACTCCCCAATAGAACGCTAGTGGAGAGCATAGGAGAGAGAGCGAGGCGATACGCTTCCTACAAGAAGCTCCGAGTGGCAGTTCACCATGGCAAAAGGCCCGAAAGCCAGCTCTTTGAGGAGGACGTCATTGTCGCAACCATTGATCAAACAGCCGGGGCTTATCTAAGCGTTCCTCTGAGCATGCCAAAAAGATGGGGAAATATATTCCTTGGAGCGGCTGGTTCTTCAATGCTTGTTTTTGACGAAGTTCATACTCTTCATCCCGAGAAGGGTCTCCTAACTTCAGTTGCTATGAGCATTGAGAGTGCAAAGTTAGGTATCCCATTTGTTATGATGTCTGCAACATTGCCCAGAAACTTTATGGAGCGAGTAAAAGCTTTGGTCGAGAAAAAGGGTGGAAAAGTTGAGATAATAGAGGTAGAAGAGGAACATGGAATAAAATCAAGGGCAAGAAGGAAAGTTGGACTCAATACGGGGCCACTGTTCAATGACACTTCCCTCACAGTAAAAGAAATAGAAAGGCAAGCAGAGGGCGTTGATAAGCTCATTGTCGTCGTTAATACGGTCGGAAAAGCCCAACAACTTTATCTGGAATTGAAGGCCAACGCTGACAGACCGGTAGTTTTAATTCATTCTCGCTTCCTTGAGGAAGATAGGTCTCAGAAGGAGGCAGAAGTCAGAGAAATCTTTGGAAAGGGAAGCTCTCCTAATGGAGCTATACTAATCTCTACACAGGTTATTGAAGTAGGAATGGACATATCCTCGGCAAAACTCCTAACCGAGATTTCCCCAATTGATTCTCTTATCCAGAGGGCTGGCAGAGTTGCCAGATGGGGTGGTAAAGGAGAGATTGTTGTATACAACGTCGAGAACTATTCTCCCTACCCAAAAGAACTTGTTGAATCAACTATAGATGCTCTAAAGGGCGTTGAACTACTTGATTGGCAAACGGAGATAGAACTTGTTGAGAAAGTTCTCTCAAAACCATTTGAAAGCTATCTAGACCCATACAAATTTTATGAGAGGCTAGGGGGCCTTGCAAGGGCAGTTTATGAAGGTAAGAGATCCTATGTTGAAGAGAACGTTAGAGAGGCGTATTCAGTTGATGTTGCAATCTACGATGACATAAGTAATCTGAATCCTGACGATGCTTGGAAGCTCAAGCGCCTTAGGGTTGATTTTAGGGTTCTTAAAGGCAAATTTGACCAAATCCAGGTAGCGGAAGGAGAAATTTACAGGGTAGAAGAGAACTTTATCATTGATGAATACGAAAGTAGATACACCCTTGTTCCCGTCTCAGATAAGGACGAGATAATGCCATTTGAGTTCTATGTCATAACGGGCATTAGCTATTCACCGGAGCTTGGACTGCTCTTTGATGGAAGTGGGGATGTCAAGAGGTTTAAGTTCGAGGAAAGGGACAAAGCAACCAATGTGGTTGAAGAAAGTAGGATGAAAAAGGAAAGCTGGGTAGAACATTCGAGAAAAACCCTCGGTGTTCTAAAAGTTTATATGCTCCCACGCTATGACTATCCAATTGGGGCATTTGCCAAGTATTTTGGCGTCTCCAAGAAGGAGCTGATTAGTTGGATAGAACTGAGCGTCACTTTGCACGACCTTGGAAAGTTGAACATCTACTGGCAGAAAAAAGCGGGCTGGAGACTCGGGGAAGAGCCAATAGCCCACGGATTTGAGAAGAGAGGCAAGTTGCCACCGCATGCAACCGTCTCGGCTAAGGCGCTTGAAAGATACTTAGGGGAATACTTTGAAGACCAGGGACTTGCTAAGGTTTTCTACCTTGCTATAGCCCATCATCACTCTCCTTGGTCTTCAAAGTTTCAGAAGTTCAAATTAATTCCCAATGTGGTGGATTACATTTTGCAAGTTTGTCCCCTAGAAGATATTGAAACCTCTATCATTCACAGCCATCCAGCTGGCTCTTTAGGATTCAACTATCTGAATGTTGCTGAGGAGAATGAATATTACCGGCTTTATGGGTTAGTTTCAAAGCTTCTCCGCATCTCTGATAGACTGGCTACAGGTGGTGAGTCGTATGAATCGATATTTAGTTCCTAAGACTGGATGGCAGTTTCTTGACTTAGCGAAGGCCTATGGACTTGGCATAGTAGTCCATACACTGTCCAAAGGAGCAATCATTGCTGATACAGGGAGCTATTATGAGATACGGAGCAAGAATGAGCCAGACTTTTCAGAGCTTCCAAAAATTAGAGGTTACTTAGGAGAGGACATTGATGAATGGGGCAATGTCTTAGCTACTTTGAGTAAAGCCAGAATTAAAACACTAAGGGAGGATATGGTAGAATTCTTTACCAACGAGGATAACATAGAACAGGTTCTCAGACTTAAACTCAACGGAAAATCAGTTACACTTCCTCAATCTCTCGAACTTGGGGCAAGTAAAGGCATTAGAAAAGCAGTTCTTAGTTCATACTCGGAGAGTCAAGTAAAGATACCTGCTGAAGAGTTCTATCTCGCTGTGTTGGGGGCAATAAATATCTCTGTCTGGAAAGGTTCAAAGGACTATGTGGTGGCTGTTTACCCGCTTCCATTAGACACTAGAGTTGGAGACGTTTATGATATAAAACACAAACTGAAAAAATCAGTCAAAGGCTTCCATAGAGCAGGCTATTTCTCCACAGTCGCAAGAATTGCAGTTAGGCTCGTAAAAGAAGAAAAAGAGCTAATGCGTGGCGGTTCTTTTCTACCAAAAATTGGAGGAATCCTCTATGGTGTCATGATGAGGACCGGGAATCAACCTAAGCCCTTTACCTCTGGTCTATTTCCGTTGGATTTTCTCCACTCCCTTATTGGAACGCTTGAAGGTGAGGAAGCCATTGACAAGTGGATTGAGATTCTTGATAGAACTTCCTACATCAAGGGCTACGAAGACATTGCCATGGCGTTATCTAAGTTCATAGCTGAACCAACTTTGGAGAACTACTACTCCTACATCCGGCTTCACTTAAGAAACGAGTTGAGGTCAAACTCAATAAAATTCGGTTCTTATGACGCGGATTCCCTTTTGGAGGTGTTGAAGAATGTCGAAGTTAGCTGAGCTGTTTGAGAACGAAGCAGTCAAGGACTTTGGAGTAGCACTTAGAAAAGCCCTGAGAATCGGGGAAGACTACTCCTCTCTAGTCGAACTGGAATATGCCGAAACCAAGGAGCAGTTCGCAGAAGTGATAAAGCGCTTCCTCAGGAGGTATGAAACTCTGGCAAAGAAAGGCTACAAAGGCAAGCAACTGAAAAGGCCGAAGGAAGAGCGCCTTGTTGAACTAATGAGGTTAGTGGATGAACACGGCGTCAAGCTCGTTCGTTCTGCACTCATAAGCTATGCCCTTGTTAAAGGAGGTGAGGAGAATGAGTGAAGAAAAGGTAAAGGTTTTTGAGATTGCCATACTCGGTAGGACCCTTTGGGAGCTCCACAGCCTCAATAACGAGGGGAACGTCGGAAACGTCGTTGAGCCGAGAAGCGTCAAGATAATAGATCCGAACACCGGAAAAGCAGTAACTACCGACGGCATCTCAGGGGAAATGCTCAAGCACATACACGCTGAGCTGATGTGGCTTCTTGATGACAAAAGCTATCTATGTGAGGCCTGTAGAACGCTCCATCCAGAGAGGTTTAACTACGTCGTCTCGAAGAACAAAAACAAATTCAAGACTCCTGAGAAAGTCATAGAAGAAGCGGTCAAGACTTGTGATATCTGTGATGTTCACGGCTTTATGGTTGAAAAACCAACGGTTTCAAGGAAGTCCACCGTTGAGTTCGGCTGGGCTCTGGGAATTCCAGATGTTTACAGGGACATACACCTCCATGCGAGGCACGCTTTGGGCGAGAAAGGCAAGAGACAGGAGAGTGAAGAGGGCAGAGAAGGTGGAACCCAGATGATATATCACAGACCAACGAGAACTGGCAGATATGCGATAGTTACCGTATTCCAGCCCTGGCGTATAGGTCTTAATGAGGCAAAGCAGGACGTGTATACCTATGATGGAAAGCGCAGAAAGGAACGCTACCTGCTTACGCTTAAGGCATATCAGCTTATGTTCACAAGGCCTGAGGGAGCCATGACAACTACGAGGTTGCCTCACGTCGTTGATTTTGAGGGTGTGATAGTTTACTCGACCGAGCCAATGCCAGTACCAGTAATCTCACCGCTGAAGGACGACTACATCAGCGAGATTGAGAAGATCGCGAGCGCTTTGGATAGTATTCAGGTTGTGAGGTTCAAGGGTGTAGCGGACTTCGTGGAGAAGCTTGGAACATTGATGAGTGCGGAGCCTTACCAAATGAAATTTGGGGGAGAGTGAATGAGGTGGCTTAAACTAGTCGTTCACTTTCCTTCCTTTTACTCCTACAGGATTCCAGAATACTCATCCCAATATGCACTGGCATTACCGCTGATAGCTCCATCCACTATAAAGCTAGCAATAGTCTCAACAGCCATAAGAATGAGCGGAAAAGTTAGTGAGGGAAAAAGGATATTTGGTTATATCAGAGACGCAAAGGTCGGAATTAAGCCCCCAAAGGAGATAGCCATCAACAGTGTCTTCGTGAAGAGACTAAAGAAAAAGAAAGACCAGAGCGGCTTCCAGCAGAGTTTTGGCGTTAGAGAATATATACACTTCTCTGGGGACATAGAGGTTTACATGGGACTGCCAGATGACGTTCCGGAGGAAGTAAAGCACTACGCAAAGCATATAAGATACTTCGGCACGAGCGATTCATTGGCATACGTGAAAAGCGTTGAATTCGTTAACGAGCATCCTCATGGGGTGATATTTCCGGTTGCAATCTCTGAAGCCCCACCAGGTTCACACATCTATCCAGTAAAGGACTTTTCACCAAAGGCCACCTTTGAGCAGATCAACCCATATTCTTCAAAAAATCCTGGAAAGCCATATGAGACCAAATACTACCCACTAAAACTCTCTAAACGACCAGTAGAGGGCAGTAATTGGAAGATCCTTTTTGTTTCTTAGATTTTCATCTGTTACAAACGAATTTGTAATAAGCCAACTGCTCTGGAGGTTCGGCCGTGAGTGAGTATCCCCTCGACGACCTCCTCCTCACCGGCACGGAAATCAACTACCTCTTCATCTGCCCGACGAAGCTGTGGTATTTTGCCAAAGGCATCACCATGGAACAGGAAAGCGAGTGGGTTGATTTGGGCAGATTCCTCCACGAGCGGCGCTACAGCAACGAGGAGAAGGAAGTCCAGATCGGGAGGGTAAAGATAGACTTCATCAGGAAGGGCGAAATCATAGAGGTTCACGAGGTTAAAAAGGGCAAGTCCATGGAGAAGGCCCACGAGATGCAGGCGCTCTACTATCTCTACTACCTCAAACGGCTCGGCGTCAAAGCTATGGCTGTTCTCCACTACCCCCAGCTCAACGAGACGAAGGAGATAACCCTCGATGGCAGAGAGCGGGAAGTTGAAGAGGCCATCCAGGAGGTAGCCAGAATTAAATCACTGTCCGTTCCTCCGAAACCGGTTAAATCGAAGAAATGCCGAAAATGCGCCTACTACGAGCTCTGCTGGGTCTGAGGTGGTGGTATGAGAAAGCGCTCCATAACCCTGCTCTCCGATGGAACGCTTTTCCGGAGGGAGAACACCCTCTACTTCGAGAACGCCAAGATGGAAAAGCCAAAGCCCCTAGTCGTTGAGGGCATCTACGACATCTACATCTACGGCCACGTGAACATAACCTCGCAGGCGCTCCACTTCCTCGCCCAGAAGGGCATAGCGGTGCACTTCTTCAACCACTACGGCTACTACGACGGGAGCTTTTACCCCAAGGAGAAGCTGCACTCCGGGGACCTGGTCATCAGGCAGGCCCAGCACTACCTCGACCGGGAGAAGCGCCTTGAGCTGGTGAGACTCTTCGTCAGAGGCTCTGCCCTCAACATGGAGAAGAACCTGAAGCGCTGGAAAGTTGCCGATGGCTTCTCTGATATGTTGGGGGAGCTCTTTGGGGAGCTTGAGGATGCCCGCAAAATAACCGAGGTCATGAACGTTGAAGCACGGATAAGGAGCGAGTACTATGCCCGCTGGGACGAACACCTGCCGGAGGGCTTCAAGATAGTCAAGCGCACTCGCAGACCGCCGGAGAACGAAATGAACGCTCTGATAAGCTTTCTAAATTCAAGGCTCTATGCGACGATCGTGAGCGAGCTGTACAACACCCAGCTCGTTCCTACTGTCAGCTACCTTCACGAGCCGGGCGAAAGGCGCTTTTCACTAGCCCTCGACCTGAGCGAGATATTCAAACCGATTATAGCCGACAGGATAGCCAACCGGCTCGTAAAGCAGGGGATTATCAAAAAGGAGCACTTTAGGGAAGAACTCAACGGAGTTCTGCTCACTAAGGAGGGGGTAAAGAAAGGGGTGGAGGCCTACAACGAGGAGATGCGGCGGAGCGTGAGGCACCCGAACCTTAAAACGAACGTCACGAAGCAGAGGTTGATAAGGCTCGAAGCTTACAAGCTCATGCGTCATTTCGTTGGAGTCGGCAGGTACGAGCCGCTGGTGGCGTGGTTCTGAGGTGGGGAAGATGGACTACCCAACCGAAATCTCGGAGTTCAATGAGCGGATAAGGAGCGCCGTCTCGGGAAAACCGCCACTTGAGAGGAGGATATGGGTGACATCGCTAAGCCACTGTCTGAGAAAGACGGCCCTTTCAATATATCTCAACACGTACAATCCCTCAAAGAGCTGGGAGGCGAGGATAGGCTCGGCACTCCATGGATGGCTCGGCGAGGTCGTTAAGGGGGCGGAGTTTGAGGTTCCCGTGGAGTACAAACTGGGAAACGGCTGGAGCCTCGTCGGAAAGGCGGACGCCGTTAAGGGGGACTACATTCTGGAGTTCAAGTTCAAGGGCTTCGAGAAGAAGGGGGATGCCGAAAGCAAGTCAAGGAACAAGAAAAACCAGGACCTGGATCACGCCGAGCCCTCAAAGGAATGGGTGGAGCAGCTCAACGCATATCTCGGAATGCTGGGGAAGGAGAGGGGGTACATATACATCTTCGACAGGAACGGTCTCGAATTCAGAATATTTCCAGTAGATTTCGACGAGAAACTTTTCAGGAGGTTCATAAAAAGGGCCGAACGAGTAATTGAGGCCGTGGAGGAGCTTGAGACGGGGAAGTTCCCGAAATGGATAGGCACCGTCGGGAACAGGAATTGGGTCTGTAACTCATGCATTTTCAGGCCGATATGCGCCAGCATCGACCGGGAATGGCTGAAGCCTAAATAACGTCCCCCATCGGGTTCTTTTCCACCCCCATCACTTCCCTGGCCGGCACGGAGCGGAGCTTGTAGATGACGACCGAATCCTCGTCCTCGTCGATCAGCTCCCGGAGGGTGGCCTTTATCCTCTCGAACTCCGCCTTGGTGACCTCCCCCTCAAAGACGCTGTTCTGAACCCAGTGGAGGTGCTGGCGCAGGAACTTCTTGACCCTGTTAACCCTCTCAACGGAGACGTCATAGACGATGAGGACGTACATACCACCACCATAAAGGATACCCGGGCAGGGCTTTTAGGGGTTGCGATTGTGCGGTATCACGTTTAAATACTCAAAATTCACCTAAGATGGGCGTTTAGGGGGCATATTCAAAAACACCGCCCGCTCAGCGTTTGGGAAGTCTTAAGTAACCATGTGTTGGGATATACCACACTGTTATTTATCTATTCGGCAAGTATGACGAAATTTTTTCAGAATAGTCGGATGGGTCAGGAACGCTCCCAAAACTCCCTGTATCCCTATAAAAGAGGACATTCAAGCAGTCGGAACTGTCTCGCTTTTGATTCCCCGAAATAAGAGCATAAGAAGGCCCGGGAATCACTGAGGGACAAAAAGGCAAGGACCAAAACAAAGCCCTCGCCGCTATTATGGGTGCATAAGGCGCCAGGAATGCCCGGATTGGAGACCCCAACAGGCTTCAAGAAAACCCCTCCAAAGAAAGGCTTATAAGAAAAAATGGGTTTTATTCCTTTATAGGGCAAAAGAGGGTAAAAGTCGCCCTGTTGCAATAAGACTCTAGGAGAATTGAAAGGAACACCACAACTGGCGAGATCCTCGACAACGCTACAGGTTGCAATAAGACTCTAGGAGAATTGAAAGAATTGGCTGGGGCTGGCTGATGGCTATCATCGTCGGGTTGCAATAAGACTCTAGGAGAATTGAAAGTTCTGACAAGTACAAGCGCTTCAAGCTGTTCCTTGCAAGTTGCAATAAGACTCTAGGAGAATTGAAAGTTACTACCCCCTAATGCGCTTAGGTTTCGTTTTATTAGTTGCAATAAGACTCTAGGAGAATTGAAAGTTTCCAAACCGTTCAACAGCAGAGTCATCACTATCATAGTTGCAATAAGACTCTAGGAGAATTGAAAGACCTAAAACTCCAACTTGCATGTCAGGATAGATGACGTTGCAATAAGACTCTAGGAGAATTGAAAGAAGCTCGTGCTGTCTGAAGCATGCACCTGTCCGGCGTGTTGCAATAAGACTCTAGGAGAATTGAAAGCAGATTGGGCAACGCTCACCTTCAACCATATATCATCGTTGCAATAAGACTCTAGGAGAATTGAAAGCTGGCGTTTCGAGAGTGAGTGAATAGCCATCAAACGGTTGCAATAAGACTCTAGGAGAATTGAAAGGGACGACCCGAACGAGGAGCGCTACGGCGAACTGCTTGTTGCAATAAGACTCTAGGAGAATTGAAAGTGCTGCCAAGCCCGCCCATAGAACAATGCCAGTCACTGTTGCAATAAGACTCTAGGAGAATTGAAAGGCGATTCTCTATTGTGTAGAGCAGAATGCCGGCGTAGGTTGCAATAAGACTCTAGGAGAATTGAAAGTCTCTCAATGCTTGCCTGGCTCAGGGACTACGAAGGGTTGCAATAAGACTCTAGGAGAATTGAAAGCTCCCTACCGTTTCGCCTATAAGGGCCACCTTGAACGTTGCAATAAGACTCTAGGAGAATTGAAAGCCCAATGCCCCAATCAGTGGGGAGATTAGGGAGCTGGTTGCAATAAGACTCTAGGAGAATTGAAAGTCGTTTCGAGGTTCGCTTTGTACATGAGGTACATCAGTTGCAATAAGACTCTAGGAGAATTGAAAGCGACTCTGACTTTCTCTTTTGGGAGGCTGAGCATTATTGTTGCAATAAGACTCTAGGAGAATTGAAAGTCGGCGGGCGCCCACGCTTCTTTTTGGGCTTCTCCGTTGCAATAAGACTCTAGGAGAATTGAAAGTCTGTATGAACTGTGGGTTGCTGATTGCCTCGGCAACGTTGCAATAAGACTCTAGGAGAATTGAAAGATGAGTTTTGCCATGTCTGAATTCTTGAATTCATCCGTTGCAATAAGACTCTAGGAGAATTGAAAGAATACCTGTCCGCCCAACCCCTATGATGCCTAAGTAGGTTGCAATAAGACTCTAGGAGAATTGAAAGCAATCTCTTTCACTAGGGGTTCAAACAGACCTTCGAGTTGCAATAAGACTCTAGGAGAATTGAAAGTACTACGGTGGTTCTAATGGGGAAGCGCACGACGGTGTTGCAATAAGACTCTAGGAGAATTGAAAGCACTCCTAGTGACCCACTCTCCAGCCACCCCTATATCGTTGCAATAAGACTCTAGGAGAATTGAAAGTTCTGGCCCCCCGTAGTGGAGCCTTTCCATTGCTTCGGTTGCAATAAGACTCTAGGAGAATTGAAAGTGTTACTCGTCAGCTTCGGTGAAGTGATTCCAGTGCTGTTGCAATAAGACTCTAGGAGAATTGAAAGCTGTATGTTGAGGCATAATTCGTCAGTATTGGAAGCTTGTTGCAATAAGACTCTAGGAGAATTGAAAGAGCGGGGGGGAAGAATGAAGTTTAAACCAGTACGGTGTTGCAATAAGACTCTAGGAGAATTGAAAGCGCTTTAGCCGCTACGACAGTATTGTTCAGCGTATCAGTTGCAATAAGACTCTAGGAGAATTGAAAGTCGTCTGAAGGAGGTGGTGAAAGGTGGTGTATAGGTGTTGCAATAAGACTCTAGGAGAATTGAAAGCTGGCTCCGTGACAACCTCCACCCTCACTACCCGCTCGTTGCAATAAGACTCTAGGAGAATTGAAAGACTGATTTTAGGTCTTTGTTGCCAGCGGCGTTGCCCTGGTTGCAATAAGACTCTAGGAGAATTGGAAGAGAAAACCCGGTGGAAGTTCGAGGGGGGTGGGGGACGGAACGTCCCCCCAGGACAATAAGACTTCAGGAGAATTGAAAGGCTGAATTGAAAATAGAGGATCAAAAGCTACTCCCTCTGCGCAAGCTCCATCTCAAAGACCCTCTCAAAAACCGCATTGTGGTTTCCGAAGGCCTCAAACATTCTGCCGGAGTAGTTCTCGGAGGCGGTTTCGAGAAACAGCCGTAGGTTTCTGCTTATCTCGTCGCTCATGGGGACGTGAAGGGGCGAGGGTTCGTAGTAATCGAGGCCCTTCATGAGGGCCGTTGAGAAGTACCAGAGCGTTTTCCTGACCTTTCTGCCCTTTATTGTGGAGAAACTTGCCTCCATGCAGTTGAACGCCGCGTGAAGGAGGACTACCATGTCGATCTCGACGCCGCGCTCCAGGAGCCTCTTCCTGCCGGCGTCCTTTCTGAGGTCCGTTATCCTGTAGCCGCTTCTCGTCTGCTCATCGTAGGGCACCTCAATGCCGTAGATGCCCTCCACCCTGGGGTCATAAACAAGGACCTCCGTTCCGCCGACGATGTAGAGCTTTCCGTCGCGAACCTCAACGACGGTGTTCTCGGTGCTGAGGACCGGCAGACCTTTGGCCATCGCAAGAACCGACATGGTGCTCTTCCCCGTGTGTGGATATCCAACGAAGAGCACCGCCTTCCCGTTGGGGGCCATGACGCCCACGGAGTCGGTTATGAACATCCTGCCTGCCCTGGCCGCGGCCCTCGCGGACGCCTGGAGTATGAAGAAGATGGGCGCCTCGTTTCCGTAGGCGGACGGGACGCGTGATTCTATCTTGTACTCGTCGCGCCCCATGTGGTCATAGACCGCACTGAAGACCCTGAACTCGTCGCCCTTAAAGCGCTCCACCACGACGTGAGGCTCTCCTGAACTCTCCTCGACATCCGGAAGATAGCGCCGCGCAAAAACTCCATTGAAAGCCCTCTCAAAGCCATCGTCAAGTTCCCCGCTGAAATGAACGTTCACACCGCCGATTCTCATGCCCATTGGCTCCCCCGGTATGGGCTGGATGGGGGGATTTATAACTTTTCCGTGCGAAGCCGCACCCACTGAGTGGTGCACATTAACACGGAGATGAAAAAACATCCCTGGAGGGATCTGGAAGAGGGCACAAAATATGAGCCAAAACGGAGAAAAGAAGGGACCCTCACTCGAGGGCCGCGAGGAGCTTCTCCATGAACATCTTCTCGGGGTAGGCACCCTCGAACTGAACCTTGTCCTCGCCGTCGACGATGATGACGATCTTCGGCACGGCCATGACGCTGTACTTGTCGGCCCACTCGGGGTACTCGATGGCCTCGACCATGTCGCCGAGTATCCTGCCCTTGCCGGCGTTGGTGTTCTCGATGGCGAACTTGTGGGCCATCCTGACGGCAAGCGGGCAGTACGGGCAGGTCGGGGTGACGAAGACGAGTATCCTGACGTCCCTGTCAACCTTGGCCAGCTCCTCCTTGCTGTCCGGCATGAGGTCGGTGGTTGCGTTGCTGACATCGACGATGCTCTCGAGGAATGCGCCGAACTCGTGGCCGGCCGGAAGGCCGAAGAACCTGACGCCCATGTCCTTGCCGTCCTGGGTGAGCGTAATGGCCGGGGCGCGGTCGATCCTGTACTGCTCGGCTATCTTCTTGCCCTCCTCGCTGTCGAAGTCGTGGAACTCGTAGGTGAGCTTGTCGCTGAGCTCGCTGAGCTCCTGAACCAGCTCCTTGAGCTGGTCGCAGTACTGGCAGTGCTCCTTGCCTATGAATCCAATAATCTTAACGGGGTTCGTCATCTTGGAGAAGAACTCCTCCCTGATGACCTTCTTGTCAGCGTCGCTAATCAGTCCCATCTCCAACACCTCCATAGCTAAAGGTTTATAACGTTTTGAGCACAATACCACGTGGAGTTTAATCTCCAGGTTTGCAACCTAAGGTTGAATGTTCACTATATAAGCTTTGCGTCACAGATTTGGGTGGTGTGGGTCATGACTGAACCGGACATCTTTTACATCTTGGGGAACAAGGTGAGGCGCGATCTGCTCAGCCACCTCACCTGCACCGAATGTTACTTCAGCTTCCTGAGCAGCAAGGTTAGCGTTTCTTCGACGGCCGTTGCAAAGCACCTTAAAATCATGGAGCGCGAGGGGATATTGAAGTCCTACGAGAGGGAGGGCCCATTCATCGGCCCGGCCAGGAAATACTACGATATAGCCATATCAAAGACGTACGTTGCCACCGTTACGCCAAACCTGTTCTGGTACCGCGGGCTCGACCTGGGGGGAGAATCCCTGGAGAAAACCAGCATAGACCTGTCCAGTATTCCTATGGAGCATGACTCGCTCCTGGGCATGGTTCACTCATTCCATGAGCTGACTTCGGAGCTTGAAAAGGTTCTCAAGGCCCTTCAGGCAGTTGAGAGCAGGCGCGAGGTGCTCATGAAGCAGATAAAGGAGCGCTACCTCAAGGAGATCGGCGATATGACCCAGCTCGCGATACTGCACTACATCCTCCTCGTCGGAGAGGCCACCGTTGACGAGCTCAGCGACAGACTTAACCTCAAGGAGAGGGAGGTTTTGGTCAAGGCCCAAGAGCTGGACAGGTTCGTACCGTTAATAATAAAAGACGGCACCATTAAAATTGACGAAGAAAGACTCAAACAAAAACTTGGCGGTGAAAGCGATGCCAGAGAAGATTAAAGTCATTGTGAACGATGACCGGTGCTACCTCTGCGGGGGCTGCGCCGGTGTCTGCCCCACCCTTGCAATTGAGGTCCACTCCAGCGGCTGGGAGTTCCTCCAGGACAAGTGCATAAGCTGCAGGATATGCATCAGCGCCTGCCCCGTTGGAGCGCTCAGCGCCGAACCCCTGGAGGTGAGCGAATGAAGGAGATGAAATACGACGTCGTCGTTGTCGGCGCCGGAATCGCCGGGCCGATAGTGGCGAGGAACGTTGCCAAATCAGGTTATTCGGTTCTGCTCATCGATAAGAAGCCCGCCATCGGCACGCCCAAACAGTGCGCCGAGGGCATAAGCATCAAGGCCTTTGAGAAGTACGACATCCCCTACGACAAGCGCTTCATAAACCGCGAGATATACGGCGCCAAGCTCTACTCCCCCAGCGGATACGAGCTTGAGCTCCGCTATAAAGAGGCCAGCGGCGTTATCCTCGAGAGGAAGGTCTTCGACAAGATGCTGGCCTACTACGCGGCAAAGGCCGGCGCCGACGTCCTCGCCAGAACCGAGGCGCTGGACGTCATCAGGAGGGACGGGAGGATAGCCGGCATCAAGGCCAAGCACGAGGATGAGACGGTTGAAATTCATGCCGATGTCATAGTCGCGGCGGACGGTGTGGAGAGCACGATCGCGAGGAAGGCGGGCATAAACACCTACGCTCCCCCGCACGAGTTCGATTCCAGCTACGAGTACGAAATGCTCATCGAGGGCTACGACCCGGACCTGATACACCTCTGGTTCGGCAACGAGGTTGCCCCGAGGGGCTACGTCTGGGTCTTCCCGAAGGACGAGGACAGGGCCAACGTCGGAATAGGCATCAACTCAGACAACCCGCAGACGGCCAAGTACTACCTCGACAAGTGGCTGAGGGAGAACAAGATTCCGGCTAAGAAGATCCTCGAGGTGAACGTCGGCGTTGTCCCGGTCGGCGGCTTTGTCAAGGAACTCGTCAAGGACAACGTTCTCGTGGTCGGCGATGCTGCCAGGCAGGTAAACCCGATGCACGGCGGCGGAATGGCCGAGGCCATGGAGGCAGGAACAATAGCGAGCAAGTGGATAGCCAAGGCCCTCGAAGAGGAGAACCTCGGACTGCTCAGGAACTACACGACCGAATGGTGGGAAACCGATGGAGAGAGGCTTCAGAAGGTTCTCAAGGTCAGGAAGGTCACGGAGAAGCTCAGCGACGAGGACCTGGACCTCTTCATCCAGATACTCAGCGGCGCCGACGCAGAAAAGATAGCGGGCGGCGACTACGGAGAGGTCATCAAGGCGCTCCTCAAGCACCCGAAGGTCATCCTCAGCCCGAGGAGAATAAAGCTCCTCAGGGAGCTTCTCTGAGCCTGAACCCCTTTCCCTTCTTCCTTGAAAACACCACTATCTCTCTTGCCCTCCCGACGCTCAGGCTTCCCCAGGGGGAGTGTAGGCCTTTGGAGTTCTCGATGAGGTAGTAAAGCTCCACGTCGCCGGAAACCGTTTTTCTGAAGGCCAAAACGTCTGGGAGCTCGGCTATCTCCTCGCAGGTTCCGTCAGAGCACTCCAATGGCTCTCCGTCGAGTCCCTCGCCGAGCTCAAGGGCGAGAAGCCGGGCAGTTTCATCGATCGAAGCTGGGTATAGCGTGTAGAGCCTCCTGACGGCCTTCAGGAGAACGGGAAAGCGTCTGTCTCCCTTGTCTATCCCGTAGCCGATGCTCCTCAGCGGATCCCTGACCGGCCTCCCGTGGAGGGCGTTTCTGAGCTGGACGACGCGGTTGGCCCAGACCATCGTCGGTTTCGGCTCGCTGAGGAGGGAGAAGCGCCTGTCGAGGGAAAAGCCCCTCTCAGGATTCAGCTCCCTGAGAGGAGAAAGCCAGAGGTCAAGTTCTGGTTCGCTGACCAAGAGATGGCCGGCTTTGAGGACGTCGAGCCCCTCAAGGAACAGCCGGTAGGAGCCCTCGATGACATCATCCCGTCCAAGGGGGAAAGCGTAGAGGCTCGCGTCAGCCAAACCGAGGACGAACGTTGACTGAACCTCAAGAAGGCTCGCCAGGGTTACCTCATTCAGCCTAACCTCGTCCCTCAGCCTTTCGAGGAACTCGCGGGCATTGTCGAGCAGAACCTTTGCGGTCCTTTCCCACTCGTCCATGGTAAGAACTCCGCAAGAGGGAAGATAAGGCTATCGCTTCCAATCCCTGCAGTTCATGTCCACGCATATCTCGTACTCGCGGCCCTTCTCGCGTATCTTGACCACCGGCGCGCCGCCGCAGCAGGTTTTGTTGGTTGGAATTATCTCACCGCGCTGGAGGAGCGGGTAGGTGACGTTGCACTTTGGCCAGTTGGAGCAGCCGACGAAGCGCTTGCCCGTCTTCCGGTTGTATCTCACCACGAGATCGCCGCCGCACTTGGGGCACTTGCCTACCACGAGGGGCTCTTTCCTCCTCTCTCCTTTGTCAACGGCCTTTTTAACCGCCTTCTCCTCTTCCTCGCTGAGCTCCTTCACGGCGCCGGCTTTTCTGGCGGCTGTTTTTGAGGTAGTCGCCCCGGTTCCGGTCGTCTCCACGAGCATCGTCCCTATGTCGAGTTCCCTCTCCTTGAAAACCTGGAGGATTTTGATGAGCTGGTTCTTGCTCTCCTCGATGACGCCCTCCCTATCGGCCTTCCCGGCCATGATCTCCTCCATTTTCTCCTCGAAGGCCTTCGTCAGCTCGACGCTCACTATATCCGGCACGTTCTTCTCCAGGGCCTCAACGACGCGCATGCCAAGGGGAGTGACCTTTATCTTCCGCTTGCCCTCGATGTAGCCGCGGCTGTAGAGGGTCTCCAGAATCTGGGCGCGGGTGGCCTTGGTTCCTATGCCGAGGTCCTCCATCCTCTTGATAACCGCCGCGGGGGAATAGCGCGCGGGGGGCTTCGTCTTCTTCTTCTCGCGCTTAATCTGGATGACCTTGACCGGCTCGCCCTCCTTAAACGCCGGGAGGATCACCTCGTCGAACTTGACATATCTGCCGTAGACCTTCAGCCAGCCCTCCTTCACGGTCCTCGCTCCACCCAGGATGAAGCGGTGGGAGTTGGAGTTTATGATCACTTTCATTATCTCCCTGACGGCCGGCTCCATGAAGAGGGCCAAGAAGCGCCTGACCACGAGGTCGTAGATGTTCTGCTCATCCTTCGTTAGGTCACCCGGCTTCGGAAGCTCTCCAGTTGGGTAGATTGCTGGGTGGGCGGGGTCGTCCTTCTTGCCCTCGACGGGCTTGAGCCGCTCCTTGCCCAGGAGCTCGTGGGCGAAGGGCTTGTACTCCGGCAGCTTGGCGAGGTTCTGGAGAATGGAGCGGAAGTTGAGGTTCTTGGGGAGCTTCTGTGATGAAGTACGGGGATAGCTCGTGATTCCACGCTCATACAAGCGCTGTGCGAGCTCTAATGTCTTCTTCGGGGAGTAGCCGAAGGCGGAGTAGGCCTCCCTCTGCAGGGTTCCGAGGTCGAAGGGCACCGGCGGATTCCTCTTCTGCTGCTTGACCTCGACCTTCTCGACGAAGGCCGGGCCCTTTTTCGCCTCCTCGACGATGCGCTTCGCCTCGTTTTCATCGAGTATGCGCTCCTTCTCATAGACGGCGGTGTATTGCTCCCCGTTCTTCTCGAGGAGCATCTTTATTACCCAGTACGGTGTGGGCTTGAAGTTCTGAATCTCCTTCTCCCTGTCAACCAGAAACTTAAGCGTCGGCCCCTGAACGCGGCCGGTGGAGAGAACCTGCCACTTGCCGCTGGCGCGCTTTATGGCCGATGTGAGGGCGCGGGAGAGGTTCACGCCCCAGTACCAGTCGAGGACGTGGCGCGCTATTCCGGCATCGGCCATTCCGAAGTTTATCGTCGGTTCGAGGTTGTACCATGCCTTCAGAAGGTCTTTTTTGGTGAGGGCGGAGAACTTCATCCTCTTCGCCCTGGACGGATCAACGCCGCAGGCGTACTTCAAAGCTGTATAGCCGATAACTTCACCCTCCGTGTCGTAGTCGCAGGCAACAACGAACTCGTCCGCCTGTTTGGCAACCGCGGCCAGGGCTTTGATGTAGTCCTTCGCGTAGCTCTTGCCCTTTTCAGCGACATAGACAGGTACCCACTCGATGTCGAAGATGGGGTAACCGTAGGTCTTCACCTTGGGGGCGAGGGAGAAGAGGTGGCCCACTGCGGGAGCTACTATTATCCTCTTCCCGTCGCGGGTGAACTCGTAGTAACCTACCTTCCCTATCGTTTTTCTCACGGGTTTGCCTTCCGCCAACGCATAGGCGATTTTACGGGCAACGTTGGGTTTCTCGGCTATGATGAGCGTGACCATGACGACACCTTGAGGCGATTGGGGAATCAGCTATAAAAATCCTGCGGAGCAAGCTTTTGGAAAAAGCTTGCTACGAACTTTTGGTGAAGCTTTTCCTAAAAGCTTCCAGCGAAAAGCTTAATAAGGAACCTCCCGATGCACTTACCGCGGGCGGGGCCGTAGGGTAGCCTGGTCCATCCTGCGGGCTTTGGGAGCCCGTGACCCGGGTTCGAATCCCGGCGGCCCCACCATAAGAAACTTTGCTTGCGCAAAGTTTCATCAAAGTTCGTAGCTCTTTCTTGAATGCGAGTTTGATGGAGTTTTCTAATTAAAACAATTCAATTATTTCGAGTGAGGACTCCTTTAGAGGCTCATTGTAAAGGGGTTTAACCCCCCAAAAGACGCCCAAAGGGCGTCAGAGGAAAGTAAACCCTTGATAATCTGGGATTTTGTCCATCGTTCTCCACAAAAACAGGTTCCCAAGAGGAAGAAAACCAAGATTTTTCCAAACGTGGCAATGCAGAGAGCTACAAACTTTTGGTCAAGCTTTGTTAAAGCTTGCTCTGTACTCTCAAACCCCCGTAGTGGGGCTTCGCCCCACAAACCCCGCTTTTTCTCTAAACTACTGGGGGGCTCCGCCCCCACGCCCCCGAACAGCCCTTGCTTGCGCAAGCGCTGGCGGAAGGTGAGGTGCATTCTTGGAATTGCTTGTTTTTGATGGGGTTTATCGCTCAAATTGCGATTTTGTGAGTGTTTCACTCTCTAAATGGCGTCCAAAGACGCCAGAATAACAGTGAAACAGTTCAAAAGTGTATATTTTTATGTCAAACCCCTTTTACAAAGCAAATCTCAAAGTACACACTATGTTCTCCAGCCGCTTTAACCGAGAAGGGAACTTTTTGGTCAAACTTTGCTTTGCAAAGTTTGTTCGCCTGCGCGACGTTGAGCTTTGCTCGACGCAAGGGACGACAGTCCCGCAGAGTTTGATCAAGGTTCGTGATTCCTTTTCGAGGTACCTCTTGTGAGATGATTTCTGGTTTCACTGGTTCGTTTCCAACATGAATGCACTCTTAACAGCTGATTTTCATTGGTTTAACTTCACCCGCGCTCCTCCGGAGCGCTAAAAAGAGAAAACTTCTCCAAAAGGCCAGATTTTAAAACTGCATTCTGGTGAAAACTTGCTCCACGAACATGAAATCTGACAATCAACCACACACTAAAGAAGAATCACAAACTTTAGATGGACTTTACACAGGCGAAGTAACCTTTGCCCTGCAAAAGTGGATCAAAAGAACCCCCATCGAATGGGAGAAATGGGAGCATGTACTCTTGAACCGCACTTTTGGTGTGGTTTATTTCTGGAGTTAAACTCCCTTAAAAGGCTCTAAATAGGTTGCCACCCAAAACAAGTGACCTTTAATCAGGAAACCTCTCAAGAAATTGCACCCAACGAAGGAGCTACAACTTTTGATCAAACTTTTCGCCAGAAAAGTTTGTTGTGGAGCCCCGGGCGGGGTTTGAACCCGCGGCCTGCCGCTTACCAAGCGGCCGCTCCACCAGGCTGAGCCACCGGGGCGTCGATGATACGATGCAGTCGAGGCTTTATAAATTTTTCCCTTCCCCCAGTTTGTCCACCAATCCCTCAAGGACCTCCCTGAAGTTGGCCGCATCTATCCATTTAATGCCCATCTTCTGCGCCCAGGTGAGTATGCCGACGTCCGCGGAAACTATAGTTGCGTCGAGCTCCTTTGCGAGAAGAATCAGCTCAAAGTCCTCCTTACTGTCAACGATGCCCTCACGGAGGGCTTTGCGGTAGTTTCTGCGGAGTTTCTGGATTATCCTGTCCACGTTATCGGTCTCGATGACCCCCTCCCGTACCGCCCTCTCGGCGACGCGGAGTCCCTTGTCGATCCTGCGCCTGATATCGTCTATCAGCTCGTAGACGACGAAGGCGGGAATCTTGATGTCGTGAACGTTTGGGGGCTTTTTGATTATGTACAGCTCGACCTCGGGAAGGAGCTCTTCCTCATCGACGAAATGCATGACCTCCCTGTAGATGCCAGGGGGCATGTAGAACTCTATTCTACCGAAGAGCTTCTCGGCATAGCCTAGAAAAGCCCTCATCGCCTCGGTCGGACTGTCGCCGAACTTTCCCCGTATCTCGGGGTTGACGAAGATGCTCGTGTCGAGGACGAACCGCATTGCCACGCTACCACCACAAGCTTATTTAAGCGCGGAAGTTTAAAACGGTTAGGTGAAAGCATGAAGGTCGGAGTCGTTTTTGGAGTCAGCGAGCTTGCGAACCCGAAGGCCTTTGAGAAGAAAGCCTCGGAGTTCATAACGGGCCTCGCAAAGGAGTTTGAGGTTGTTGGAGGGTTCTTCATCTCGACACGGAAGGATTTCAGGGATGCCAAGGAGGAGGTCAACTTCAACGAGGTTGATGCCATAGTTCTCTACCCCCTCACCGGCGGCACAGAAGGCCCGCTGAAGGAGTTTTTCGTTTACAGGCGGCCGATAGTCATCTACGGCGACCCGTTCAACAACTCCCTCGCCGCTGGAATCGAGCTCAGGGAGTACTTCAGGGACAGGCTCGTGCCGTCCACCCTGGTGAAGGACTTCAACGAGCTGAAGGCGGCGCTTCTGGGATACGAGGACATGAAGGACATTCTGGATAAGTTCCTCAAGATGCGCATCGGCATAATCGGCAGGGTCTCACCCTGGCTCATCAACGAGAAGTTCGAGCTTCCCTACACCAGCATCAGCCTCAAGAAGTTCTACGAGTACTACGAGGCCACCACCGAGGCGGAAGGCTGGAAAGTGATGGAAGAAATCGTCGGAAAGGCCATCGAGATAAAGGAGCCCGGCAGGGAGGACCTGGTGAAGGCCGGAAGGATATACATCGCAATAAAGAGAATACTGGAGGACTACAGGCTCGACGGCTTTACCATCGGCTGCTTCGACCTGATAGGCAAGCTTAAGGCGACGCCCTGCCTGGCCCTGGCGATGCTCAACGCGGAGGGAATTCCGGCCGCCTGCGAGGGCGAGCTGAACGCGCTCATAGGTATGATGATAGCGAGGCGCTTCTTCGACAAGCCGGCATTCATGGGCAACATTGCCGACTACGGGGAAAGCCACATAATCCTCGCCCACTGCACCGCACCGCTCATCGGAAAGTACATCATCAGGTCGCACTTTGAGAGCGGCATGGGCGTCGGCGTCGACGTCCAGCTGCCCAAAGGGAAGGCCAGCCTCCTGAAGATACGCGGAAGAAAGGCTGTTGTTGCCGGCGTCGAGGTGGTCGGCCAGGAGCACAGCAACTTTAGATGCAGAACCCAGATGAAACTCCGCATAGAGGACGCAATGGACTTCATAGACGGCACCCTCGGAAACCATCACCTGCTGGTCTACGTGGACAGCGAGGAGCTGGCTGATCTGTTGAGTGAACTGGGCTTCGAGGTCATGCTCTACTGAGCTTTTTTCAATTTCCAAACTTTTCCAAAACAGGACAGCAAAGGGAAAAGTAAAAACGAAGGGCTAAGCGGCGCTCTTCTCGAACCTCGCCCCGTAGAACTTCAGGCCAAGCCACGCCACGACTCCTGCCCCTATGACGATGGGGTTCAGGGTCACACCGGCCAGGCCGAGGATACCGATTACCCCGCGCATCCAGGACTTAAGGTGGGTGCTGTAGAAGCCGGTCAGCGCTATCGCCAGGAGGTACATGACGAAGAGCGTTGCCACCAGGTAGTAGAGCACCCGGATGATCATCGCCGGGGTCCACTCCGAGACGGTTATGAGGAACATCTCGGGGTGGGTGAAGTATATGTACGGCCCTATGTAGCCCGCCAGCGCGTACTTCACCGCGTTTATGGCTGTCTTCCAGAAGTCCCCACCCGCGATTGCGGAGCCCGCGTAGCTGGCAAGGGCCACCGGTGGGGTAACGTCTGCAAGGATTCCGAAGTAGAACACGAAGAAGTGGGCCGCGAGCATGGCTATGAGGACGGTGTAACCCGGAACCGGCTGGTTGTAGGGTTCGATGTTCCTGACCAGCATGTAGATTGCTGGAGCGGCGACAAGCGAGGTGATGATATAGTTGGCGGTCGTGGGGACGCCCATTCCGAGTATGAGGCTGAATACCATCGTGAGCAGGAGGAGAAGCCAGAGGTTCCCGTGGGTCAGGCTTATGAGGCGGTAGCCGATGTTTGTCAGCTCACCGGTCATCGTGAGGACGCCCTGTATGAGGCCCGCGCTGGCGGCCGCGAGCATGACGCTGACGCTTGTCTTTCCAGCGTCTATCATGGCCTCGTAGGTCGCGCGGTACATCATCCTGCCGCTGTCGAGTGCCGAACGGTAGCCGACGAGGATTGAGAAGACTATTCCAAAGACGCCGGTCATGAGAACTATCTGCTCCTTGCTCATTCCAAGGTACTTGGTCAGGGCTATGAACAGCAGGAAGAGGGAGGTTATGTAGAACTTCTCGTTGAAGGCGACGCCCTTCTTCATGACCCCAAGTGCGGCCAGCAGGAGAAACATGGCCAGGAGAACCATGGAAGTCTGCTTTCCAACGTCCTTGCCCAGGAACATCAGGAGTGTCGCGAGCAGTGCAACGGCGACGTAGAGCTTCTCGTTCCCGTATATCTCGTCCCTCGATATCCACGCGACCCAGATGGCAACTCCGAGCGACGATATGGCGGCTATCTGGGGTGCTATTCCCCACACGAGGGCAACTGTGATGACGACTATCGGCAGGAGAATGTAGAGCTTGCGCAGGAAGTAGGCCATCGTCTTGAATGCCTCGGCGGCCATGCCCTTAAGGCCCAGCCTCTTGGTTTCTAGGTCTATGAAGAGGTAAACCCCGCCGTAGTAGATCAGAGCAGGAAGGACAGCCGCGATGATGATTTTGTTATATGGTAGATTGAGGAACTCGGCCATGATGAAGGCGGCGGCACCCATGATGGGCGGCATCAGCTGGCCGCCGGTTGATGCGACGGGCTCGACGGCTCCAGCTATTTCCGGCGGGTAGCCGGCCTTCTTCATGAGGGGAATCGTGAAGGTTCCCGTGGTGAGGACGTTGGCAACGCTCGAACCGCTCACGGTTCCCATGAGTGCGCTCGAGATGACGGCAGATTTCGCCGGGCCACCTGGCCTCTTTCCAAAGAGGCTTATCATGAACTCGGTGATGTAGTCGCTGACGCCTATCCTCAGCAGGAAGGCACCGAAGAATATGAAGGCAAACACGTATATCGTCATGACGAAGAACGGGATTCCGAAGATTCCCTCGTCGAAGTAGAGCTGCTGGACGAAGCGGGTCCAGTCGTAGTTGATGGCGTAGATTCCGTAGAGCAGGAAAAGGACGACTATCATGGGCAGAACCCAACCGAGGACGCGCCTTGTTGCCTCGATGACCATTATTATGGCCAGCAGGCCGAAGATTACGTCAGTCTGGTTCAGAGACGACGTCAGTATGTAGCGCTCGTAGACCGCGAACAGGTAGAGCATTGAAACCACTCCGGCGGCTCCCATGATGTAGTCATAGGAGAAAACCTTCCGGAAGTACTTCTCCCTCTTGCGTATCGGGTAGAGGAGGAAGGTTATCACCATGAGCATTGCCATGACAAAGGCCTCGCCCTGCTTGGGCTGGAAGGTTATCCTCAGGAATTCGAGCTCCACGCCGAGGCGCTGGAACAGGTCGTAGAGTGTATAGTTGAAGTTGAAGATGAACAGAATCTCGTACAGGCCGATGAGCACCGCCGCCACCTTAACCACGAGTTCCAGCCTCGGGGGCAGGGTCCTCGTCCTTTCTATCACGACCTCCTCCATCTCAACAACATCTATACTGGGTTCTTCTGCCACTTTACCACCTCCCAATGAGTTTCATTATGAGCGGAACACGCTTGATGCGGAAATCCACAACGACCTGCCTCCCACCGTCAGAGTCCACAATGACGGGGGAGCCGTCCACGGTGATGTTCGCGTGGTTTATCGGAATGAACCAGTAGCGGAATTCCTTCCCGAGGTAATCGCGGGTCTTCTTGACGTAAAAACCGTCCGTCAGGTTCTGGATGTCCTCGGGAAGGCCCGCCCCAAAGTCCTTCCACTTCATCTCGACGGCGTAAAAACCGCTGTCGTTGGCAACGAGCACCTCCACCACCTGGCTCCGCTCAACGCTGTGGATGTAGGATATCTCGATCGCAGAACCAAGGGGATAAACGTAAGATTCACCATCAACAGTTATCTCAACCGCTTTAACTGGAAGAAAGGGCAGAAGGAATACAAGGATGACTGCAAAAAAAGAAAGAGTTTTCCGGCTCAAAGAGACCCTCCTCACGGCTTTAATTCGCTGGAGACAGTCTTGCCCTTCTCCTCGTAGTACTTGACGGCTCCTGGGTGGAGCGGGATGCTCATACCGTCGAGGGCGGTGTCGAAGCTGATGTACTGCGCCTTGGCGTGAACCTGCCTGAGCTCGTCAACGTGGAGGAAGAGGAGCCTGGTCATGGCGTACACAACGTCATCCGGAACGTCGGCACTGACCACGAGAATGGCCTTGACAGCCAGGGTTGAGGTGTCCTCGGTCATGCCCTTGTAGGTGTCCTTCGGAAGGGTCTGGCTGACGTAGAATATGTAGCCCTTGTCCTTGAGTTTCTTGAGGATGTCCTCGCCTATCGGGAGGACCCTGACGGGGGTCTGAACCGCTATCTGGTCGATGGCCGGGGTCGGGGCACCTGAGACTATAACCGCAGCATCGATCTGGCCGAGCTTGAGCTGCTGGGCGGCCTCGCTGAACTTGAGGTAAACCTTGTCAACGTCGTTCCAGACGCCGGCGGCCTCGAGTATCTGCCGGGCCGCAACGGCGGTACCGCTTCCGGCCGCGCCAACTGCAACCTTCTTGCCCTTGAGATCCTCGAGGGTCTTTATGTCACTGTCGGCCTTAACAACGAACTGGATGGTCTCGGGATAGAGGGCAGCGACACCGCGGATCTTGGTTACGGGCTTGCCCTGGAACGCCTCGAGGGTGGTGCCGTGGAAGGCGTAGTAGGCGACATCGTTCTGCATTATGGCAGCCTGGGCCCTTCCCTCACCGATGGCCTGGGCGTTGGAAACGCTGGCGCCACTGGTGACGGCCCTGGCCTCAATCTTTATTCCGGTTTCGTCTTTGCTGTACTGGTTAAGGATGTTTGCGTAGGCGGAGCCGAGCGGGTAATAGACGCCGCTGGTTCCTCCGGTGTATATCTCCACCGAGTAACTCTCGGTCGGGCCGGTGGTGGAGCTGGTTTCCCCTCCGGAGCTTATACAGCCTGCCATAACGACCGCAAAAAGTAAAACCGCAACCAATCCGATTGAGACAAACTTTCTCATAGTCTTGCACACCTCCAAACTATAATGCTCGTTTATGGCCTAACGACCACATTAGGATATTGGAGTACATTTTATGTTATATAGTTTGCGTTACATTTTCGTAAATCTTTCATTGGATGCCAATATGAAACGTAAGAACCTCGATATGGACTATACAAAGGTAGAATTTCGAACCCGGGCAAAGCCTTTTAATCAGAAGGGGAATCTCCCGTGGGGGTTGTAAAATGAAAGTTATAATGACAACCAAGATCGACCTGGCCTCTATGAACATAATGAGAAAGCTCATCGAGAACTTCGGATTCAGAGAGACAGAGGGGGAGTTCGACGGCAATCCAGTCTATTCAAAGGATGACGCCCTTATCCTCACGACGAACGATGAGATGATATACTACGACGGCCTCGATGGGGTCATAAAAGAGCAGCTGGGGATCACCCCCGAGATCATAGTATTCGCCTCGCGCCACTCCAGCAAGCAGAAGCTTCCCACTCTTACCACCCACGTCACCGGCAACTGGGGGAACGCGATGTACGGAGGGAAAGACGAGAGCCTCGCCGTCGCACAGCCCGCGGCCATGAAGCTTGCCCTCATGAAAATGGACGAGCTCAACGACCTCGGGTGGACCGTCTGCTACGAGGCAACGCACCACGGCCCCAGCGAGCTCGACGTGCCGAGCCTGTTTATTGAGATAGGCTCGAGTGAGGAGGAGTGGGTCAACGACAGGGCGGGAGAGATAATAGCCGAGACGATAATTCACGTGCTCGAAAACTATAAGACAGCCAAGTTTCCGGTCGCCATTGGCATAGGTGGCGGGCACTACGCACCGAAGCAGACCAAGAGGGCCCTAGAGACGGACATAGCGTTCAGCCATATAGTCCCGAAGTACGCACACCCCGTTAAAGAGGAGCTTCTCCTCAGGGCCATTGAGAGGACACAGGGAAGAGTCGATGCCATTTACGTTGATTGGAAAGGGAGCAGGGGAGAAACCCGGCAGCTGGCTAGGAGCCTGGCCGAGGAACTGGGCTTGGAGTTCATACGTGACTGAACAATCGAAATCTTTAAAGATGTTGAGCGGGATTTAAAAATCAACACTCGTCACTTAGCTAAATTTATATACTACCTGCGTACAAAGTGGAACAGATGTTAAATTGCCCGGAGGGTGAAAAGATGCTGAAGCTGATTGAAGATGCCATTGAAAGAACCTCCGCTGGCCTTAACAAGGTGTCGGAGGCCCAGACCCCCCAGACTGACATTGATGAGGAGCTCAAGAGGATTCTTGAGCAGATTCAGGCTAAGATTAATGTCGTTGGTGTCGGCGGTGCCGGCTGTAACACCATTAACAGGATGATGCAGGTTGGTATTGAGGGTGCGAAGGTTGTCGCCATCAACACGGACGCCCAGGACCTCCTCAAGGTTCGCGCTCACAGGAAGATACTCATCGGTAAGGAACTCACCCGCGGCCTCGGAGCCGGGAACAACCCCAAGATGGGAGAAGAGGCTGCCAAAGAGAGCGAGAGGGACATCAGGGAGGCTCTTGAAGGAGCGGACATGGTATTCATCACCTGCGGTCTCGGTGGCGGTACCGGAACCGGTGCTGCTCCGGTCGTTGCCGAGATAGCCAAGAAGATGGGGGCCCTCACGGTCTCCGTCGTCACCCTGCCGTTCACGGTTGAGGGCATCAGGAGGATAAAGAACGCCGAGTACGGCCTTGAGAGGCTCAGGAAGAACAGCGACACCGTCATAGTCATCCCGAACGACAAGCTCATGGAAGTGGCCCCGAACCTGCCGATCCACATGGCCTTCAAGGTCGCCGACGAGATACTCGTCCAGGCCGTTAAGGGCATCACCGAGCTCATCACCAAGCCGGGTCTCGTCAACCTCGACTTCAACGATGTTAGGGCTGTCATGAAGGACGGCGGCGTCGCCATGATAGGTATCGGTGAGAGCGACAGTGAGAAGCGCGCCCTGGAGGCCGCCCAGCAGGCACTCAACAGCCCGCTCCTCGATGTTGACATAAGCGGTGCCAAGGGCGCTCTCATAAGCATCAGCGGAAGCGACGTCAAGCTCGAGGAGGCCCAGCAGATCATCGAGCTCGTCACGAGCAAGCTCGATCCAGAGGCGCAGGTCATCTGGGGTATCCAGCTCGACGAGGAGCTGGAGAAGATGATCCGCATCCTCATCGTGGTCACCGGCGTCAGCTCACCCTACGCGGTGGCTGAGGAGGAGCCGGGCTACTACGGTGAGGAGCAGGAGAGAAAAGTTATTAAGCTCGATCTTGAGGAGCTTTGACGACCTTTCATTTTCAAAATTTAGCGAGGTGACGGGAGTGGCAACGACCACGGAAAAGCTTAAAAGCTTCTTCGCGGAGTCGCGGAGGGTTTTGATGGTCACAAAAAAGCCGGGAATGAAGGAATTTAAGATGGCAGCGAAGATAACCGGCATTGGAATGCTCCTGGTAGGTACCATTGGCCTTATACTCCGCCTGATAGGCTACATCATCACCGGGGCCTGAACCAGCGGCAGTGGGTGAGAAGGATGAGCGATGGCAAGATATTCACAGTGCGTGTCACGGTGGGGCAGGAAGAGACCACCGCCAAGCTGATATACAGCAAGATTAAGACGTACAACCTTCCAGTTTACGCCATACTGGCGCCGTCGAAGGTTAAGGGCTACATCTTCATCGAGGCGCCGAGCAAAAGCGCCGTGGACGAGGCCATAAAGGGCATACGCCACGCCAAGGGCACCCTTCCTGGGGAGGTCAAGTTTGAGGAGATAGAGCACTTCCTCGAGGAGAAGCCCGCTGTGAGCGGCTTCGAGCCCGGCGACATCGTTGAACTCATCTCCGGCCCGTTCAAGGGCGAGAAGGCCAAGGTCGTCAGGGTCGACGAAGCCAAGGACGAGATAGTCGTCGAACTCATAGGCTCGATCGTCCCGATTCCGGTCACGGTGAGGGGCGAATACGTTAGACTTATAAGCAAACGCCAGAAGGAGTGAACGGTCAACAGACAGAGGTGAGAAAAATGGCACAGGTTGTTGAGGTGCTCGTTGAGGGAGGAAAGGCTTCACCCGGACCCCCGCTCGGTCCCGCCATCGGTCCGCTCGGACTCAACGTCAAGCAGGTCGTTGACGAGATAAACAAGGCCACCAAGGACTTTGAGGGAATGCAGGTTCCCGTCAAGATCATCGTCACCGACCCGAAGAAGAAGACCTTCGAGATCGAGGTCGGTGTCCCGCCGGTCAGCCAGCTCATCAAGAAGGAGATCGGCGCCCCGAAGGGCTCCAGCGAGCCCGGTCACAGCCCGGTCGGGAACCTGACAATGGAGCAGGTCATCAGAATAGCGAAGGCCAAGGTTGACCAGATGCTCGCGGCCGACATTAAGGCTGCGGCGAAGGAGGTCATCGGTACCGCCCTCAGCATGGGCGTCACCATCGAAGGCAAGGATCCCAGGGAAGTTCAGAGGGAGATTGACGAAGGCGTTTACGACGAGATTTTCGCCAACGCCGAGGAGTGAGGGAAAAGTTTAAAAATCCCTCTTTTTACGCATTTTTGACTTTTCGTTGCTTAAATCAAAACCGAAAGGAGGGCTGTAAATGGCCTTTGACAGGCAGAAATTCGTGGAAGCGGTGAAGGAGGCGAAGGCCCGGGCTAAGCCGCGCAACTTCACACAGACCGTCGAAATGGCAGTCAACCTCAAGGATATAGACCTCCGCAAGCCGGAGAACAGGTTCAAGCTTGAGGTTGTGCTGCCCCACGGTCGTGGGAAGGAGCCCAAAATCGCGGTCATCGCTGATGGTGCCGTTGCCGAGGCGGCTAAAAAGCTCGGGCTTGATGTGATTAGTGGAGAGCAGCTTGAGGAACTTGCCAAGAGCCCAAGGGAAGCCAGGAAGCTGGCGAAGAACTACGACTTCTTCCTAGCGGCGGCCCCGCTGATGCCGAAGATCGGTAGGTACCTCGGTAGGTACCTCGGTCCGAGGAACAAGATGCCGCAGGTCGTCCCGCCGACCATGACCAACCTTGAACCGATAGTTGCCAGGCTCAAGAGAACCGTCAGGATACAGCTCAAGAACAACCCGGTCGTTCACGCCAGGATAGGAACCGAGGACATGGACGACGAGAAGCTGGCAGAGAACGCAGAGGCCGTTCTCAACGCCATCATCAACAAGCTGGAGCGCGGCGAGAACCAAGTGAAGTCAGTGTACGTCAAGACCACCATGGGACCGGCAGTTAAGGTGGAGAGGTGAGGAAGATGGCCCACGTTGCCGAGTGGAAGAAGAAGGAAGTTGAAGAGCTCGCCAACATCATCAAGAGCCACCCAGTGATAGCGCTCGTTGACGTCGCCAACGTCCCGGCTTACCCGCTCAGCAAGATGCGTGAGAAGCTCAGGGGCAAGGCGCTCCTCAGGGTCAGCAGGAACACCCTCATAGAGCTCGCCATAAAGAGGGCCGCCCAAGAGCTCAACAACCCGGACCTCGAGAAGCTCATCGACCACATCCAGGGCGGAGCCGGAATCCTCGCCACCGAGATGAACCCGTTCAAGCTCTACAAGCTCCTCGAGGAGAGCAAGACCCCTGCCCCGGCCAAGCCGGGAGCGGTGGTTCCCAGGGACGTCGTCATACCCGCCGGTCCGACTTCGATCTCGCCGGGTCCGCTCGTCGGTGAGATGCAGAGCATCGGAATCCCGGCGAGGATCGAGAAGGGTAAGGTCAGCATCCAGAAGGACTACACCGTCCTCAAGGCCGGTGAGGTCATCACCGACCAGCTCGCGAGAATCCTCAACGCGCTCGGAATCGAGCCGCTCGAGGTCGGTCTCAACCTGCTCGCGGCCTACGAAGACGGAATCGTCTACACCCCGGACGTCCTGGCGATCGACGAGAGCGAGTACATCAACCTGCTCCAGCAGGCCTACATGCACGCGTTCAACCTGTCCGTCAACACCGCCTACCCGACGGGCCAGACCATCGAGGCAATCATCCAGAAGGCCTTCCTCGGCGCGAAGAACGTCGCTGTGGAGGCTGGCTACGTCACCCCAGAGACCGTCGAGGACATCTTTGGCAGGGCTCTGCGTGCAGTCCTGCTCATAGCACAGGAGCTGCCTGAGGACCTGCTCGACGAGAAGACCAAAGAGCTTTTAAACCAACAGGCACAAATAGCCGTTGCCGCTCAGCCTCAGGAGGAGAAGGTTGAGGAGGCTGAGGAAGAAGAGGAGGAAGAAGAGGAAGCCTCAGAGGAGGACGCGCTCGCCGGACTGGGCGCGCTCTTCGGCTGAACTTTCCATTTCCCTCGTATCCCTGAACAAATCCGTGTGAAATGAATGAAAAAATGAAGATGATTGGAGGTGCGAAAAATGGAGTACGTGTATGCCGCTCTGCTGCTCCACGCCGCTGGTAAGGAGATAACCGAGGAGAACCTCAAGGCCATCCTTGAGGCCGCTGGTGTCAGCCCGGACGAGGCTAGGATAAAGGCCCTCGTTGCCGCCCTTGAGGGCGTCAACATCGACGAGGTCATCGAGAAGGCCGCCATGCCGGTTGCCGCCCCGGTTGCCGTTGCCGCTGCTCCGGCTGCCGAGGCCCCGGCTGAGGCCGCCGCTGAGGAAGAGGAGGAAGAGGAAGAGGAGGCCAGCGAGGAGGAGGCCCTCGCCGGTCTCGGTGCCCTCTTCGGCTGAACTCCCTTTCCCTTTGTCCGCCACCGGGCGGACACCCAACCACTTTTCTTTGGAGTCATTCGCCACCGTTAAATAGCATGAACACCATGGCAAAGGTTTACGCCACCAGCGACGCCTACAAAGCCCTGGACGAGCTGATAAGGGGCCTGACCCAGGAATGAGGCATTTTCGTATTTTGAGGGGCTTCTTTTATCCTAACCCAGTTTCTGTCCGTGAAGGTTCAGAGCTTTAGCGCTCCCTTGGCGCGGGGCGAGGTGGAATCATCATTCGCTTCTGGGGTGTGGGGGCTTTAGCTCCACTACGGGGGTTTGAGAGTACAGAGCAAGCTTTAACAAAGCTTGACCAAAGAAACTTTGCTGGGCAAAGTTTCATCAAGTTTGTGATTCCTTTTGTACCGCCTGTTCGAAGGGTTTTCTTCCAGATATCGTCCTTTTTAGTCAATTGGATTCTGTTTCCTGTGGTTCGTTTGAGAAGGGTTCAGATTTTTTAGCGCTCCCTTGGAGCGCGGGTTGAAGTTGAACCCTCATGAAGGGAAGTCTATGGGGACAATCCAAATTCAAACGGCGAGTTTTAAACCTAAAATCGTTCTCAAGGAACTAACTTTGACAATGAATCACAATCTTTTGATCAAACTTTTGCGGAGCAAAAGTTTGTATTACTGGCGGGCCCGGCGGGATTCGAACCCGCGACTACCGGCTCCGAAGGCCGGCGCCATATCCCCTAGGCCACGGGCCCTCGCAAGTGTTTTAAGTTGCCCAAAAATAAAGCTTGCGGTGGTCACTAATGATGCTCCCGGACTGGAAAATCAGGAAGGAAATTCTAATCGAGCCCTTCAACGAGAAGTCCCTCCAGCCGGCGGGCTACGACCTGCGCGTTGGGAGGGAGGCGTACATAAACGGAGAACTGATAGACGTTGAAAAGGCCGGGAAAGTGGTAATTTCCCCAAAGACATACGCCCTCATCCTTACCCTCGAGAGGATTGGGCTCCCGGACGACGTCATGGGTGACATGAAGCTCAGGAGCAGCCTCGCCAGGGAGGGTTTACTCGGCTCCTTCGCATGGGTCGATCCCGGCTGGGACGGCAACCTTACCCTTGGAATCTACAACGCCTCTGATGAACCGGTCGAGCTCTCCTACGGAGAGCGCTTCGTGCAGATAGCCTTCATAAGGCTGGAGGGGCCGGCCAAAAGTCCCTACCGCGGAAACTATCAGGGAAGCCAGCATCTGGTGCTCTCAAAGAGAAAGAAGTGATTTCCCTCGGATGAGGCTTTTCCCCCTTCTTCTCCCTCCCACCGCCCACGTTTGAATAATTTTCCTGTGCCGTTAGCAGTATCGACCAGTGCTTTTTTTCAATCGTGCCCACGGCCGTTAAAAGGCTCCACCTGGGTGGACCCTCCAATGGGCCGTAGTGTCATGACGGCAGAACCGGAAGGAAAGCAGGTGTCCATGAACACCCAACTGGTCAAGTTAAATTTATTCCAGGGTGCATCTGGCGTTAAACCGGCGGAAATGCCTCCTTTTACCGAAAGGTTTATATATCTCCAATTCCCTAAAGAATACCGAAGAACCCGTTAAGGAGGTGTTGCGAATGGCCGAGCTTCCGATTGCCCCGATTGACAGGCTTATAAGGAAGGCCGGCGCTGAGAGGGTCAGCGAGGACGCTGCCAAGGTTCTCGCTGAGTACCTCGAGGAGTACGCCATCGAGCTTGCCAGGAAGTCCGCCGACTTTGCCAGGCACGCCGGCAGGAAGACCGTCAAGGCCGAGGACATCAAGCTTGCCATTAAGGCCTGAAGGCCTTTCTGGCTTCTTTTACTTCCCCTTTCCCAACCGTTAGCGTTTTAAGTCAATTCTCTAGGCTTCAAACATGCCAGAGATAGCGGTAAGAATGACAAAGCGCAATCACAACGCCTTCGTCCACCTCCTCGGAGCCCTGGAGAGCCAGGGATTTGATCTCGGGGAGATCATAATAACCAAGGATTTCCGGGAGATACTGAAAGCCAGACCGAAGGTTGTTCTCTACTCATTTTTCACCGAGGAGATATGGGGGGCCCTGACCGAGGAGGTACGCCTTCTGAAGGAGAAAGGGGCCCTCCTCGTTGCCGGAGGCTACCACGCGATAGCCATGCCGAAGCACACCCTGAGCCAGCTCGGTTTTGACATCGCGGTTATAGGCGAAGGGGAGGAGGTTCTCTACCGGCTCCTCACCGTGCTGAAAAAGACCGGGTACCGGATCACAAAGGAGCTCCTCGACATCAGGGGGCTGGCGTTCTACCTCAACGGCGAGTTCGTCTTCACAGGCTTCGCCAAGGTTGAGGACTTCTGGCGCTTCCCGCCGTATCCCGAGAGCGTCCGTCTCATATCCCCGATAGAGATAACACGCGGCTGCCCCTTCGGCTGCTACTACTGCCAGACGCCGTACATCAAGGGGCTCCGGATGAGGCACAGGCCGATAGACCAGATTGTGAAGTACTCCCGCAGGATGAGGGACATGCGTTACATAACCCCCAACGCCTTTGCTTACGGCTCACCGGGGGCAATACTAAAGCTTAACAAGCTTGAGGCCCTTCTCAAGGCACTTCAACCCCTCCGGAAAGAGGGCAGGAGGCTCTACTACGGAACGTTTCCAAGCGAGGTTCGTCCGGAGTTCGTCATCCCGGAGACGCTGGAGCTCCTCATCGACTATGCAGACAACAGGAGGTTGGCCATAGGTGCCCAGAGCGGTGACGATGCGATGCTCAAAGCCATGCACAGGATTCACAGGATAGAGCACGTTCAGCGGGCGGTTGAGTACATGCTTGAGTACGGCTTTGAACCGGTCGTTGACTTCATCGTAGGTCTTCCGAACGAGAGCGAGGAGAGCCAGCGTAAAAGCATCGAGCTGATGGAGTGGGTGATGGCAAGGGGCGGGAAGGTAAGGGCCCACTACTTCATGCCACTCCCCGGAACGCCCTGGGCGCGCTGCAAGCCGAGCCCGCTGAGCGAGGAGATGAGAAAGTTCCTGGGGAGGATGGCAGCTAAGGGAAAGATAGAGGGTTCGTGGGGCAACCAGATTGAACTGTCGAGGAAGCTTCAGAGGCTCCTGGAAGAGTTCTACGAGGAGCCGATGAGCCACACGGTGCCCGTCAGGAACGTCTGCTGATTACTATGGACATAAACGTGTCAAAGAGCCACCCAATAAGCTTATAACCCCATTCTTTCGTTATCCAACCGACGGCGAAATGTACGCCGAAAACTATAAAAGATTCCTGGAGCTTATAGATAAACTGCGAGAGTTTGAGGGAGCCCTCATAGTTGAGGGCCTGCGAGACGAGGTGGCTCTGAGGAATCTGGGGGTCAGGGCGGAGATAATAAGGCTCTCCCGCCTGCCTTTAACGGAAGTTGCGCTCATCGCCTCATCGTATAAAGAGGTCATGATACTTACGGACTTCGACAGAACGGGCGAAGAACTCGCAAGGAAGCTCCTCCGGTACCTGGAGGGCTATCCCTGCAGGGTCGATGCAGAGACGCGCAGAGAGCTCAGGAGAATCGCAAAGAAGGACATTAAAGGTATCGAGGATCTCTACGGCCTTTACCTCAAGGTCGTCTCCGTTTCTGACCCCCATCCGGAGGGGATTCGATGAAGAGGAAGAAGACAGTGCTTCACCACATTTTGGCTGAAAAGCAGAAGTTTGAAAAACGGAAAGAGGGTGATGGTATGTCAGCCAAGGACGAATTCGGAACGACCAAGTATGTAATATACGCGGAGTTTGAAGCAAGCGGAATTGTTGAAAGGCCGGACGTTGTTGGTGCTATTTTTGGACAGACTGAGGGTCTTCTCGGTGACGATCTTGACCTCAGGGAGCTTCAGAAGACCGGAAGGATTGGAAGGATAAGGGTTGAAGTTCACACCAAGGCTGGAAAAACCTACGGAACGATAACCGTACCTTCAAGCCTCGACAGGGTTGAGACCGCGATTCTGGCGGCCGCCCTCGAGACCATCGACCGCGTTGGCCCGGCGGAGGCCAACATAAAGGTCCTCCGCATCGAGGACGTTCGTGCCACCAAGAGGAAGTACATCATAGAGAGGGCCAAGGAGATACTCGAGGGGCTCATGGAACAGGAGATCCCCGAGACCCAGGAGCTGACCGAGGAGGTCAAGAAGGCCGTCCGCGCCAAGGAGCTCATCGAGTACGGCCCCGAGAAGCTCCCAGCTGGACCGCACGTTCCGTTCTCAGACTCAATTATCGTCGTTGAGGGAAGGGCCGACGTCCTCAACCTGCTCAAGCACGGTATAAAGAACGCCATAGCCGTGGAGGGCACTTCGGTTCCCGAGACGATAACCAAGCTCAGCAAGGAGCGCATCGTTACCGCCTTCACCGACGGCGACCGCGGCGGCGAGCTCATCCTCAAGGAGCTCCTCCAGGTTGCCGATGTGGACTACGTGGCCCGCGCGCCGGAGGGCAAGGAAGTTGAAGAGCTCACCAAGAAGGAGATAGTCAAGTCCCTCAGGAGCAAGGTCCCGGCGGAGCAGGTCATAACCGAGATATTCTACAAGGGCAGGAACTTCTACGACGTCATCAAGGAAAAGGAGAAGGCAAAGGCAAGGGAAGAGAGGAAGGAGGAGCGGAAACCCACTGCCCACGCCCCCAGCCAGGTGCAGAGGGGCCCGGTGGAGAGGAAGCCGGAAAAGCCCGAGAGGCCCGAGCCCAAGAGGGAGGAGAGGATAATAAAACCCATCCAGCAGCCGAAGCCAAGCGAGCTCGATGAGTTCGGCGAGCTCATAGAGAAGGTCAAGGCCTCCAAGGAGTCGATGGCGCTCCTCCTCGACAAGGACAAAAACGTCCTCGCGGAGATACCCGTCAGGGAGATGACCGGGCGGCTCAAGGAGCGCAAGGACGTCTACGCCGTCGTCTTTAACGGCGTCATTACCCAGAGGCTCATCGACACGGTGAGCGAGAGCGGCGTCAAGTACCTCGTCGGCGCGAGGAAGTACAACGTCGTCAGGCGCCCGATAAACCTCAAGATAGTCACCTTCGCGGAGTGAGCTCCGCACCCCTTTTCTCCCAATTTCCGAGGACTAACTTTATAACCACTCCCGCCTTTCTCCCCCCGGTGAGGAGAATGAACGTGGAGGAGCTCATACTGAAGTACGCGCTCATCAACGCTTACACCCACAAGGGGAAGGCAAACCCAAAGGCGGTTATAGGAAAGGTTCTCGGCGAGAACCCGGAGCTGAGACCGAAGGCCAAGGAAGTGATTCCCCTGGTGAACGAAATCGTGGAAAAGGTCAACGGCATGAGCATCGAGGAGCAGGGGGCCAAGCTCAGGGAGATTTATCCCGAGTTCTTTGAGGCAAAGAAGGAGAAAAAGGAGGAGAAAAAAGGCCTCCCGCCCCTGCCGAAGGCCGAGAAGGGGAAGGTCGTTACCCGCTTCGCCCCCAATCCGGACGGCGCGTTCCACCTCGGAAACGCGAGGGCCGCTATTCTGAGCCACGAGTACGCGAGGCTCTACGGCGGCAGGTTCATACTCCGCTTCGACGACACCGACCCGAAGGTCAAGAGGCCCGAACCCAAGTTCTACGAGTGGATCAAGGAGGACCTTGAGTGGCTTGGCTTCAAGGTCGATGAGGTTCACATCGCCAGCGACAGGCTGGAGATATACTACAGGTACGCGGAGGAGCTCATAAAGGGCGGAAAGGCCTACGTCTGCACCTGCTCGCCGGAGAAGTTCCGCGAACTCCGCGACAAGGGCATCGCCTGCCCGCACAGGGAGGAGCCGCCGGAGGTCCAGCTCGAGCGCTGGAGGAAGATGCTGAACGGAGAGTACAGAGAGGGAGAGGCCGTCGTCAGGATAAAGACTGACCTCAAGCACCCCAACCCTGCCGTCCGCGACTGGCCGGCGCTGAGGATAATCGACAACGCGGACCACCCGCGCGTTGGCGACAAGTACCGCGTCTGGCCGCTCTACAACTTCGCCTCCGCGATAGACGACCACGAGCTCGGCGTCACCCACATCTTCCGCGGACAGGAGCACGCGGAGAACGAGACGAGACAGCGCTACCTCTACGACTACTTCGGCTGGGAATACCCGCAGACGGTTCACCACGGAAGGCTCAGCATTGAGGGGGTCATCCTCAGCAAGTCCAAAACCAGGAAGGGAATAGAGGAGGGTAAATACCTCGGTTGGGACGACCCCAGGCTTGGTACCATAAGGGCCCTCAGGAGGCGCGGCATAAGACCCGAGGCAATAAGGGAGCTCATCATCGACGTCGGCCTCAAGAGAAGCGACACCACGATAAGCTGGGACAACCTGGCGGCGATAAACCGGAGGATAATCGAGCCTGTGGCCAACAGGTACTTCTTCGTCGCCGATCCCATTCCGATGCAGATAGAGGGGGCCGAGGAGTTCACGGCGGAGGTACCGCTCCACCCGGATCACCCGGAGCGCGGTGTCAGGAGGCTCAAGTTCGTTCCAGGAAAGCCGGTATACGTCTCAAAGGACGACATGAAGCTCTTTAAACCGGGCAGTTTCGTCCGCCTGAAGGACCTCTTCAACGTCGAGATAGCTGAGGTCTCAGAGGAGGGCATAAAAGCGAGGTTCCACAGCGTTGACTACGAAGTCGCCAGGGAGAACCGCTGGAGGATGGTGCACTGGATCACAGAGGGGAAGCCCTGCGAGGTCCTTGTCCCGGAGGGGGACGAACTCGTGGTGAGGAAGGGCCTCCTGGAGAGTGATGCCAAGGTCAGTGTGGACGATGTGGTTCAGTTCGAGCGCTTTGGATTTGTCAGAATAGACGAGGTAACGCCCGAGAAGGTCGTGGCGATATTCGCCCACAGGTAAACGCGCTGCCACCTTTTATTATCTATTTTCAAAATGAAAATAAAAAGAGGGCATCATACGGCCGTTTTCTGGGCGACCAGCCTGTCGCCAAAGAGGCCGAAGAGCAGCACAATGGCCGCCAGGACACCCGAGACTACGTAGAGCCCGCCGGCCCTGAACACGCCGAAGAAGGCGTAGAGACCCCCAACCACGAACACGAGAGAGCCTACTGCAACCACCGCCATAGCGGCCATTGAGAGCTTCTTTCCGGACGAAACCACCGGGTAGAGCTCGTATATTGCCGTGAAGAACGTGGCAACGACAACCGCCTTGAGGACCATGTCGGCTATCGAGGGCTGGGAGTCAAAGATGCCTATCAGGAGGGAGATGCCTATGAGGTAAGTCGCGGCCCTGTTTCTTCCGGTATCCATCATCGATTCGATAATCTGGAGACCAACCTCGGCGGTTGGGAGCAGGCTGGTCACACCGGCGAAGAACGTAGAAAGGCCTATTAACGCCAGGAGCATGGGGTAATCCGCGAGTATAGCGGGAAGGTCGGCCATCATCTGAATGGCGCCCTCTTCACCGCCGTAGACGTACTGGATGAGCCTGTCCGGGGTGGTCGGGGCAATGGCGTAAACCACGGTTACCGTGGAGAGGACGCCTATGAGGAGCTGGATGAATATACCTGTCCCGATGATGACCTTTGCGTTAAAGCGCTCGTTTATGAAGCTGCCGAGCATGAGGTAGAAAGCCATTCCCAGGCCGACACCGTAAAGGGCCCTTTCGGCGGCAGCCTTTATCAAGGCAAGGCTCAATTCGTGTCTGGCAACTATCATATGCTTGGCCAGCCCCAGAAACGCCGCGTTCTCAGGTATCTGAACCTTGAAGGCAACGGCGGTCACGGCCACCGCGACGACGAAGATTATCGAACCAAAGGCCATGATGGAGAACGTCTTCTCCTTAGCTCTGGTGAGTATCAGAAAGACCATGGTGAACATCATCACCTTCGCTATCAGCCTGGCAACGGTTCCCGTGCCGAGGACGGGCGAGAGCACCGTCAGCATGGTGTTGGCCGCGTAGTACGAGAGGAAAATTGCCACAACGACGAAGATGGACAGCACCATCGCCGGCCGCTTGGAAACCTTGTTGTAAAGCTCGACGAAGTAGTAGCCAGACTTCATGACAGTCTCTGCCTCAAGTATGGCGATGTACGTAAACACGGCAAGGAAGACAATGTACACAGCCATTCCTGTAATGCCGTACTGGAGCCAGAACTGGGGGAACAGGCCTATGCTACCGATGCCCGTGGCGAATCCCGCAACCAGGAACGTAAGGTACAGAGTCCACTTCTTCACCTCATCCATGATTTCACCCCCTATCGGTTGTCCGGCTTTTACAATCATCCAACAATTCCTTAAACCATCAAAACCTTTTAAGCTTTAGCAACGTAATGAGGCCCGGGGGCACTCCAGAGCAGCCCGATGAGACGAGGGTTTCACGTTGCCCTTCGATCTTGGAGGGTTGACGCCGTTGGGCGATAACCCCTAACCGCTTTGCGGTGGGGGTAATGGGCCGGAGGCCCGGCCCGCGGGCTGAACCGAAAGCGGTAACGCGAGTAGGTGATGGGCCCGCAAACCGAACCGCCCGCTGGCGGGGAGGAGGCCAGAATGAATGTTTCAGGTTAAAAATATGTCCATCCCAAAGAGAGTTTAAAAGTCCCAACCGGTGTTCTAAGGTACAGTACTGTGCAGGGATGAAATAAAAAGGAAAGTTCAAGCGTCGAGGCTCTTCCACTTCACCAGACCGAGGAGGAACCTGTGGGGCAGCTTCTCGTGGTGCGGATAAACGCGGAGTGCGTAGTGCCAGCAGGGGTCGCCCAGATGTCTGAGAGCGTTGCCCTCGTAGGTGTAGAGCCACCTGCCACCTTCGAGCTTCCTCGGATGTCTGAGCTCTATTACATGGGCCCTCTCGACGTTGTAGCCCTCCGCCTTAACCCCGTAGTAGAGCTCCACGCGGACGTCTTCGGGCTTCAGTCCGTCCAGGACGACCTCCACCTCCAGGCCGGTCCCGCCCTCGCGGACCTTCGGATCGCAGAGCCGCACTTTTTCCCACGAGGCGGTGACGCGGTCCTTCCATGCGGCAATGTCCTTCGCGCCGCGGTATCCATCGCGGGTGAGCCAGATGTGGTTGCTCATGGCCCTCGAGTAGAACCTGTCCATGTACTCCTTGACCATGCGGTGGGTGCTGAAGCGCGGGGCGATGCCCTTGATACTCTCCTTCATCATGTAAATCCAGCGCTCGCGGTTGTCGTAGTAGGTCGGGATTATCTCCCTCTCAAGGAGTTCGTAGAGGGCTTGGGCGTCCTTGGGGTCGTCGGCCTCGCTCTCCGGCTCGGTGCTCTCTTCCCCTATCACCCAGCCGTTCTTTCCGTTGTAGCCCTCAACCCACCAGCCGTCGTAGATGCTCGCGTTGAGGACGCCGTTGAGACCCGCCTTCATGCCGCTCGTTCCGCTCGCCTCCAGCGGTCTGCGCGGGTTGTTGAGCCAGACATCGACTCCCGCAACCATGAGCCTGGCGCTGCCCATATCGTAGTTCTCCATCACGAATATCTTGCCCCGGAACTCGGGCATCTGGCTGACCTCGTAAACGCGCTTAAGGAATTCCTTCCCCGCCTCATCCATCGGGTGGGCCTTTCCACCGAAGACCAGGTACACCGGCCGCTCGGGGTTGTTGAGGATCCTCTTCAGCCGCTCAAGGTCCGTGAACAGGAGCGTCGCCCGCTTGTAGGTTGCAAAGCGCCTGGCGAAGCCAATTATGAGAGCGTTCTCGTCGATGCTCGGGAGAGGGTCGTCCGTACCGAGGCGCTGGTTCCTCCGCATGATCTTCCTCCTCAGAAGGGCGAGGAACTGTCTCTTGGCTTCGAGGTGCGCCTCCCAGAGCTCCTCGTCAGGGATCCTCTCAACGGCGTACCAGATTCCCTCCAGGTTCGTGTGTTCACGCCAAACCTTTCCAATGTAGCGGTCGAAGAGCTTCCTCATCTCGTTGTGAACCCACGTCATGGTGTGGATTCCGTTCGTGATGCCCTCTATCGGTATCTCGTCTATCGGGACGTCCGGCCAGAGGTCCTTCCACATGCGCTTGCTGACCTCCGCATGAAGCTGGCTCACGCCGTTGACGTAGCTCGACGTCCTTATGGCCAGGAGGGTCATGTTAAGCTGGTTGCCTTCCCTGCCAAGCTCCAGAAGCTCTTCCCTTCCTTCAAGAAACCTTGCCAGCCTCTTCCTGACTTCCTCTATCGGAAATCTGTCGTGGCCGGCCGGAACCGGGGTGTGCGTGGTGAAAACCGTCGTGCCCCTAACTATGCTGAGCGCCTCTGTGAAGGTAAGGCCCTCCTCCATGTACCAGGCCATCCTCTGGAGGTTCGCAAAGGCCGGGTGCCCCTCATTGAGGTGAACGACACCGGGTTCTATTCCGAGCCTTTTCAGGAGCCTCATCCCACCGATTCCAAGAAGTATCTCCTGCTTTATGCGCTTGTCTATCTCGGCGTTGTAGAGGTAGTCACATATCTTTCTGTCGTCGGCGCTGTTCTCGGGCACATCCGTGTCGAGGAGGTATATCCTGACCCTGCCGACCCTCACCTCAAAGGCCCTCGCGTGGACGATGCCATCTCCAATCGGAACCTCGACCAGGAGCGGTTTTCCATCGCTACCGAGAACTGGCGTGATCGGCATCTCTTCCGGCCGATACTCGGGGAATATCTCCCTCTGCCGGCCGTCCCCCTCTATCTCCTGCCTAAAGTAGCCGTGCTTGTAGAGAAGGCCAACCGCTATGAACGGAAGCCCGAGGTCGCTCGCGGTCTTCACGTGGTCGCCAGCGAGAATTCCCAGACCACCGGAATAGATGGGCAGGCTCCTGCTTATACCGTACTCCATGCAGAGGTACACTATAGGTTTGTCCCACTTGGGATAGTTGGTCGAGAACCAGGTGCTCTCGGGATTCATATAAGCCTCAAACTGGTCCATCACCAGCTCGTAGAGGTTCATGAAATCATCGTCGCGGAGGAGCTCCTTGAAGCGTTCCGCCGGTGTGTCCAGCAGGAGCTTAACGGGGTTCTTGTGCTCGCGCCAGAGTTCCGGGTCTATCCGTTCCCAGAGCTTGGTGGCACGCCTGTTCCAGCTCCACCAGTAGTTGTAGGCCAGGTCGGCCAGGCCCTTAAGCGGATGGGGAAGCTTCTCCCTGATTGTATCACATGTGCACGTATCGAGCTCTGCCATGGCAACCACCCGTATATCATCCTGGGTGATACTTAGTTATCGATGTCCTTAAAAAGCCTTACCGCTCGACGTTTGACGAAGGCCCGCAAAAAGGAGAAAATCGGAAGAAAAGCTCACTTCCCCTCAAGGGCAAAGGGGCTGATGTAGTCCCCGTACCGCTCCCTGGCCTCAAGGAGCCTCTTCCTTTCCTCCTCGAGAACCTGGAAGAGCTCCTCCGGGACTTCCCCAACCTTCTCGCGGTAGATGGTCTCGATGCGCTCTATCTTGGCGAGCAACTCCGGAACGCGGATGGTGAACTGTTTCTCGTACTCCTCCCTAGTGTACTCCTTGTCCAGGACCTCCTTAAAGAGCCTGGCGAGGTCCGCGTACTTTGGTATGTAGCCTATGGGGGTCTCTATCGCCCCGACGTCCCCGTGAACCCTCAGCTCCATCCACTTGAGCCAGACGCCCTTGTCGAGCTTGTGGTTGAGCCAGTTCCCGTTTTCATCGCGGAGGAAGTAGTTCACCGCGAATATCTTGGGGGCCTTTCTGAGCTTCTTCTCAAAGTCAAGGTAGTTCCTGAGGTATTCCCCGAGCGGGACGCTCATGAAGTCAAGTATGGCCATCGGGTTGAAGGCCCTGACGCCCTCCTTGCCGAGGGTCGCCGCGGTGGTCTCGCTCTCGAGGGCGGCGCCCATCGTAACGATGCCGTGCCTCCAGTTGAAGGCCTCCCTGACCGGCGGCCAGGTGTCCTTGTCGCGGCCACCGAATATCATTCCACCGACCTCAACGCCGCACGGGTTCTCCAGGGCCTCCATGTCAACGTTCGGGAAGTGCTCCAGTGAGACCGTGAAGCGGGCGTTCTTGTGGCTCGGAGGTATCTCGTTTCCTTCTGCGTCCTTCTTTCCGCGCCACCACTTTCCGCTGTGGTTCTCACCCTCGTCGGGAATCGGAACCCCCATCTCGTTCCAGTAGGGCTTGCCGTCCTTGACGAGCACGTTGGAGAATATTATCTCGACCGGTGAATGCAGTATCTCCCAGATTATCGGGTCGTCCTCGGGATTGACGCCCTGGATGATGCCGAAGACTCCCTTTTCAACGTTGGCTCCCCTAGCAACGCCGTTGACGGGCACTATAAAGCTGAGATCATCCCCCACGATGTTCTCCCAGCTTATCATGGCGGTGGAGGTCTTTCCGCACATGCTCGGGTAGGCACCGGTGAAGTAGGTCTTCCTTCCGTCGGGGCCGTTGACGCGCATCAGGAACATGTGCTCGCTGAGCCAGCCCTCCCTGACCGCACGCTGGATGGTGAGCCTGAAGGCGAGCTTCTTCAAGCCGATGGTGTTTCCTCCGTACTGGGTGTTGACTGAATAAACGGTCTCGTCGAGAAGATCGATGTAAATCCTCCTCTTGTCGAGGTTTTTGCTGGTTTTCCTATCGTCGAGCTCACCCTCACTGTGAACAAAGCGGAAGAAGCGAGCGTTTCTACCCAAGCGCTTGAACTCCTCGTAGCCCTTCCTGTAGAGGATGAACTCCGAGTGGGCGACGTAGGCTGAATCGGTGAGCTGAACGGCAGGAATCGTGAAGACCGAGTTCCTGGGCCCAAGGACGAAGAAGCAGACGAAGAGCTCCTTGCCCTTCATAACGCCCTTCATGAGCTCGCGTATCTCCCTCAAACCCTCGTCCCTGTCCTTGGTGTTGAGGAAGGGAATCGCCTTCCCACCCGGAACGAGGAGCTTCGTGTTGGCCTTGTCGCGGGCCTGGTCGTAGTAATTATCGTAGTGAACCGTGTGATTCGGGGTCTCAAGCATCTTTTCCTCGCCATAGTAGAGGGCCTTCCATTTGACGTAGGCCTCGTCCTCGGGGCTGTCCGTGCAGACGAAGACCTTATCAGGTTCGAGCCACTCAATCCACTCCGCCAAAAACTCGTGGAGTTCTGGGTTGTTCAGGGCCTTGATTTTCTCAAACTGCTCTCTATCGAGGAGCTTTTCAAGCTTCTCAATGGCGTTCATAATATCGCCTCCGTTGGGAGTTGGATTCAGGCTTAAAAATTCTTCGTCGTTATGACCAGCACATGGGGTAATTCCCGGGCGTATTTTGGTTATTATCCAGAAAAGGGAGGACAGCTTGTCACAACGACAGGTACCCGATGCCCATATTTATCGACCGGTGTTCATCTCCCTGCATCAGGCGCAAAGTATATTAACTCGCGGTGATATAGACTATCGGTGCTTGTAATGAAAGCCGTGATTCTGGCCGGAGGCAGAGGCACGAGGTTGCTTCCACTAACGGTGTACCGGCCAAAGCCGATGATTCCATTCTTCAACCGGCCGCTTATGGAGTACGCCGTTCAAAACCTGGTGAAGGCGGGCGTGGATGAGATATACGTCCTGGTCGGGTACCTCAAAGAGCGCATAATTGACTACTTCGGGGACGGAAGCAGTTGGGGCGTCAGGATGTGGTATTCCAACGGCGACAACATCAAGCTAGGAACAGCAGGGGCGACGAAGAAGGTGGTAAAGAACATGGACGAAACGTTTTTCGTCGTCTCCAGCGACGTGCTGGCGAACCTTGACCTGAAGGCGCTCTACGAGTACCACCGCAGGAAAAAAGCCCTCGCCACGATAGCCCTATCAAGGGTTGGGGATCCCACCCAGTACGGTATAGCGGTAATTAACGACGATGGCAGGATACTTCGCTTCAAGGAGAAGCCGAAGCCGGAGGAGACGTTCAGCAACCTCGTCAACGCCGGCATCTACGTCTTCGAGCCGGAGGCGTTCGATCTCGTCCCTATGGAAATGAACTTCGACTTCTCAAAGGATCTCTTCCCCCGAATGCTGGAGAACGATCTCGCCCTGTACGGTTTCCCGTTCAATGAATACTGGAACGACGTGGGCAGACCCTCCAGCTACCTCCAGGCAACGGAAGACGTCTTCCATGGGCGGCTCCTGCTGCCCGAGCTGCGGACGGAGGGCCTCAAGGGGAACCTCGAACACGGAGGGGCACTCGTCACGGGAAGGCGGTGCGTGCTGAGGCGGCCCGGGATAAGTGGGTTCGCGGTGCTTGGAGACGACGTTGAAGTTGGCAGAAACGTTAAAATAGAGCGTTCGGTGATATTTTCAGGTGCCGTCATAGAGGATGGTGCCGAGATTCGGGAGGCCATAATAGGCGAAAACGTCCACATTGGGAAGGGCGTTGTGATACAGCCCGGAAGCGTAATCGGCGACAACACGCTCATCGAAGACTTCAGCAAGATTGGCTCCAACGTCAAGATCTGGGTGGAGTCCCGGATTGGAAAGGAGAGTATAATACTGCCTGATTGAGGTGATGAAAGTGGAGGTGTACTATTCCCCCAGGTTCAACCCTGAGGAGCTCGCCCTTCTCGGAAGGGCAATAGGAACGATATCCCACGGCACGATAATAGTCGGAAGGGACGGAAGGGCCATCTCAAGGTACGGGAAGCGCGCCATGGTGGTCGGAATCGTCAGTACAGGCTCAACCATCATGGACGTCAGACTCATTCCCCTCATAGCCCTCAAGGACTTCGCCATGAGGAAGGGCCTGCCCCTGGCCTACGTGTACTACTACGGCGGCGTCCGCGTTTACGTCAGCGGCATCGATGGCGACGAAATAGGGGCCATACTGGAGAGCAGGAGCTTCATAGAGGCCCACCCCAACGACATCGGGGCGACGGTCTATTATCCCAACGCCCTCGACGACTTCCTTCATGAGGTCTTCAAGCACTACAACTTTCACATCGATGGAAAGGCCCTCGTCGATGCCATGAACACCCCCGCGGTGCTCTTCTTCCCGCGCATGAGCGACCACTTCGGCTTCGAGATTGAGCTGATCAACGATATGATGACCAGCTACCTTCCCCCGAAGCCCAAAGAGGTCTTCCTCCACAAGCTCGGGAAGGGTGACTACGACTTCGGACTGCGCTTCAGGCCCGAGGGGGTTGTCGAGTTCTACAGGGACGGGGAGGAGCTGGAGTTCGGCAGCATATGGAAGCTGCTCGACCACATGAAAAAGAACCTTTGAATTTTTGGGCTCTTTTTAAATCATTTTCAAAAATTTTCACGGAAAAGCGTTAAAAAGGCCCGCGCCGTTATAATTCTCCGTCCATTTTGGGGGTGACCTGTGTGGGAATGTTCATTGTTATCGAAGGCATCGATGGCGCGGGGAAATCAACTCAGACAAAACTTCTGGCGGAGTGGTTTGAGGAGAAGGGTCACGAGGTCGTTCTCACAAAGGAGCCGACCGACACGGCTTTCGGGAAGCTCATCAGGAAGCTCGTGCTCACCGGCGGGAAGGAAGGCATCATAGACGGGGCAAGGATAAGCCACGAAGCGGAAGCGCTCCTGTTTGCCGCCGACAGGGCAGAGCACGTCAGCAAGCTGATAAAACCCTCAATAGAAGCTGGTAAAATCGTCATATCCGACCGCTACTTCTACTCGTCACTCGCCTATCAGTGGGCGAGAGGGCTCGACCTTGAGTGGCTCATTGACCTCAACAGATTCGCCGTGAGGCCCGACCTCGTGATACTCCTCGATCTGCCCGTTAAGGAGAGCATGAAGCGCATAAACGGGCGGAGCATAAAGACCGAGTTTGACAAGATAGTCGAGCTCCAGAAGAAGGTGCGCGAGAACTACCTCAAACTGGCGGAGCGCTTCCCCGAGATAAGGATAGTCAACGCCCTGGCGAGCGTTGAGGACATCCACAACGACATAGTCGCGCTCGTGGAGCACGAGCTCTTCAAGAAGTGATGGGGTCTGCCAGTGCCAGTCTCATCATTCGGTAGCGAATCAGACCGGTAAACGCTCTTCATCCCCCTTCCCTTCTCGGCGGTTGCTTTTTAAAAGGTTCCCCCAAAATTCTCCCGGCCGATGACGAGCGTTAGCCACGCTGAGCGGTGAGGAGAAGAGGGTTAGCCGAGGCCGTTTCATGGATTCCGTTTTTCATAGGTCTTCAGAAAACCCAGGAACTCTCTGAGGAACTCCATCCCAGCATCGTTGTTCACCGCCTTGGGGTGGATGGACAGGAGGAAAGTTCCCCCGGTGTGGGCGTACGAGGCCCTGGCGCTCGCCAGCTGGTAGTCCAGGAAGGGGCTGGGAAGGTACCACGTGTACTCCCGGTTGTATACGGGTTCGACGGTTCCGTTGGGGAAGTACACGAAATCCTCCCCGATGACGGTTATGTTGCGGGACAGAAGAACCGCCAGTGCATCCTCCGAGAGGGAATACCTGGGGGCTATGAAGTACGCGGGCGATGCGTTGAGTGGGGCGAGTGCCTCAAGGCCGAGCTCAAGCTTCTCCGCGGCCAAGTTCGCGCCGCAGTCGAACTCGTCCCCGATGTGGGCGTACCCGTGAAGCTCCACGTGGTAGCCCTCCGCCTTCAGCCTCCCGAGGAAAGCCACGAAAGCGGGGTAATCCTCAAGCGGCATTCCTCCGCCGTGGTTCGGAATCACGAAGAGGTAAGTCGCGTTCTGGAGGGAGTAGGTATCTATAAGGGCAGTTATCTCCCTCAGCTGCTCGAAGTATCCCGGGCTGACGTCGTGTATGAGAATGGCAAAGTCCCCGAACCTGGGGATGTAGGCGGGCGCGGATATGGAGGACGACGCCGCGAAGACGAGGACGATGATGACCATGGTCGAGATTTCCGCTTTCATGCTCCCACGGGAAAAAATGGAAACCCGAGGCTAAAAGCCTAACCCATGCACCTTCTCAGAAACTCCCCAACCCGGGCTTTCCATTCCTCGGGATGGAACTTGAGCGTCCTCACGTGGGGGGCGTCGGTAACCCAGAGTTCAACACCGGCGTTCACAGCCCTGTTCCTCTCGTAGAACTCCCTGATTTCCTCAACCGTGACCAGGGGGTCTTTTTCACCGGCTATGAGGAGGAGCGGCTTTCTGACGTCATCGGCGTACTCTATGGGGTGAACCTCTCTCCCACCGCTGAAGAGCTTCGTGAAGGGCCTGACGAAGATGTGCAACCACTCGGGCAGTTTGGCGAAATATTTCAGCCCCCTCGCGCCTGTCTTATCGAGGTCCATCGGCGGTGAATCGGCGACGCCGCAGCAGACCTCCGGAATCTCGGCGAGCGAGCGTATAGTCAGCATGGCACCCATCGAGAAGCCTATTAACCCGATTCTATTGCTACTCTCAGGGTGCTTCTCCCTCAGCCACCTTACGGCGGCCCTCACGTCGGCTATCTCCCTATCGCCGACCGTCGTGTACTTTCCTTCGCTCTTTCCGTGGGCCCTGAAGTCAAAGGCGAGGACGTTGTAGCCCTCCCCGAGAAGGAACTCGATCGTGGGCTTTATGTAGAGGTCGTTCCACCTGCTCGCCGTGTAGCCGTGTAGCGGAACGACCGTTTTGTCGCTCCCGTTCGGAATCCACCAGCCGCTCAGCTTAATCCCGTCCTCCGTTTCGATGGTGACATCCTCGTAGTCGAAGCCCAGCTCCTTAGGCGTCCAGTCCCCAATGAGGCGCGGCGGTTTCACCATTTTGTAACCCACGAAGGCCGAAAAGGCCAGAAAGAGCAAGAGAAGGAAGAGAACAAGCCAGACCATCATTCCCTCCTCACCTCGAGCTCCTTCATGCTCCATATAAGGGGCATCGCGAGGAACACCAGGATGGCCCCTATCGGGAAGAGAATGCGGTAGTTACCACCCGCCAGGTCAACGATGGCCCCACCTATGGTGCCCGCGAGCAGTACTGGGATTGACTTGGTGGCCTCGTAGACACCGTAGTAGCGCCCCGTGAAGGCCTCCTTCTCGAACTTGGTGAGGAGGTCTCCGACCACGGGGTAGGATGCCGCTATGAGCGCCCCCCACCCGATTCCGGCCATGAACAGTGCCATGTAAATCTGGGCCTCCGTGTGGATGAACCACCCCCACAGGAGCGGCAGGGCGAAGATAAGCCCGCCGATGATTATGCTGAGCCTTCTGCCAACCTTATCGTAGATGTAGCCGCCCGGAAGGGAACCAACGAGCACGGCAACGTTGAAGAGCGCCATCAGGTAGAGGCCCATCGAGGTCACTGCATCGATGTTCTCAGGTGTCGCATTGCCCTTGAGTATGAACGCTATGATACCGTACAGGAATATGGCTATGAACTCGAAGCTCATCCACCAGAGGATCTGGGCCGTGTAGAACTTCAGGAAGTCCTTCGTGGCAAATATGCTCTTCACGTATCCCGAGAGACTTTCGTTTTCCTTTATCTCAGGGGTCTCCGGCTCCCTGACCTTGTGGTAGACAAAAGCCGCCGCGATGAAGAGGAAGAGTGCAGTGAGCCCGAATGGGCCGATGTAGTCCTTCCCATACTTCGCAACCAGGAAACCCCCAAGGCCAAAGAGGAAGAGGTTGCCAGCCCACTCGAGGAGCGTTATAACTCCGCTCGCCTTTCCTCGCTGGCCGCTCTCAACCGTGTCCGGCATCAAAGCCCTGAACTGGGCGGTGTAGAGGTGGAGTGAGAAGTACAGGAAGCCCAGCGTGAGGGCAAAGGCCCAGAGGGGAGCGCCCATCCTGTAGGCGGCCCATATCATGAGCGTCGCCAGCGCCGCGAGGATGCCCCCTATGAATATGAAGGGTCTCCTCCTCCCGTGTCTTGACTTGAGGGTATCACTGTAATAGCCGAGGAGCGGCGGGACTATCAGGCCTATAAACCCCTCGAGTGCCAGAATGCTTCCCTTCACAAAGGCGGAACTGGTGTAATCGGAGAGCAAGGGGAAAGAGAATCCCTTGTTGAGGGCCCATCCCATGCTCCTGCTAAATCCCAGGAGAGCCAGACCGAGAACAACACCCCAGTTGAACTTCCGTTCCATGGTGCCACCCCCTTATTCCTGTCAATCCATAACGACTCAAGTTGGATTTAAACGATTAAAATAGGAAAAATTGAACTCAATCCATATCCGGGACGTAGTCGAGGGCGTCGCCCTTCCTCCGAACGATGTCGCCCCTCCGGACGAACTGCATCGCCACAGCCGCGAGTATGAAGAAGAGCGTCGCGAAGGGCAGGAGGGTCCTGTAGCCGATAACGTCGAGGAACGCCCCCGCGAAGGGCGGGGCAACGAGGTTTGCCGCCTGGCTGAAGAAGTAGTAGAGACCCGTGTACCCTCCAAGCTTCTCCTCGGTCGTCATGTCCACGACCATCGGCAGAGAATTGACGTTGATCATGGCCCATCCCATACCGCCCACGAAGAACAGGCCCATGAACGTCATGACGACGGGGTCGCTCAGGGAGCTGGACTCCGGTTTCGAGCCCTCGCCGACGAGGTACGCGGCAAGCATTATTCCAATGACTATTATGAGACCCAGGGTTATCGTCCTCCTCCTTCCGAAGCGGCCTCCGATGAACCCGGCAGGGATTGCGAAGAGCATGAAGCTGAGGCTGAAGACGCCGAGCATGAAGGCTCCCGTGCTCTCCTCTATTCCAAGGTAGTACTTGGCGTAGCTGGTGAAGAAGGTCTCCAGCGAGTTGAAGGCTATGAACCAGAGGAATATCGCGAGGAGGACGGCCAGAAGGCTCCTCTCGTGACTCGTGAACACGTCCTTGAGGTTGTCCTTCAGCTCACCGAAGCTCCTGTGGGATGTCTCGGAGAGCAGCTTCCTCACGCTTATCTTCTTCCCGGGAACGCGGTACTCCTCGGGCTCGGGAACGACGAGAACAACGAGTATGTTGGCGAGGAGCATTATCGCGGCACCGAAGTAGAAGGGATACGCGTAGTTCATGTCGTAGAGCGCCTTGCCTCCGAAGTACGCCAGCAGGGCGCCGAGACCTCCCATGAAGTTGATTATTCCGTTGGCCTGGCTCCTCTTTTCGCTCGGCGTTATATCCGGCATGAACGCAACGACCGGGGAGCGGAACAGCGCCATAAAGAAGTTCATCAGGATAATCGTTCCCATGAAGAGGGCCAGACTTTCGTGGGTCCTCGCTACCGGGATGAGCGCGAACATCAGAGCCGCCGACGGTGCGCCCAGCAGTATGTACGGCTTACGCCGCCCGATCCGCGTTCTCGTCATGTCGCTGAGCGCGCCTAGGAACGGGAGCAGGAGAACCGCGAAGAGGTTGTCGATGGTCATGATGAAGCCCGTGGCAGTCTTGCTGAGGTGGAACGTATCCTGGAGAAAAATCGGGATGTATGCGTTGTAGAGGGCCCAGATAATGCTTATTCCGAAAAATCCAAAGCCGAGTATGAATATCCTGCTGTACTTAAACTCCAATCCGTACACCCCCATCTATTGGCAGGGTTTTAATTAACAGGAAAAGAATACACGGATGAAACTTTTAAGACTTGTGAGCTCATTTTTGAGCGGTTGGAGAGGTGACAACTATGGACAGTGAGAGACCTCTCATCCTTGGACACAGAGGGGTCAGGGGAAGGCTCGAGAACACGCTGCCATCCTTCGAGAGGGCGCTTAAATACGCGGATGGAGTGGAGTTCGATGTGAGGCTGACCCGCGATGGAAAGCTCGTAACCCACCACGACGGGGGCTTTTACTCCAACGGGGCGTTCTACCCCCTCAAAAATCTAACCTTCGTCGAGATGAGAAGGCTGCACCCAATGGGGCGGATAATACCACGGGTGGAGGACGTTTTCACACGGCTTAACGGTGCGGTATTCAACGCCGACGTTAAAGAAGCCGGGGCCGTTGAACCCCTGCTAAGGGAGGCGGAACGGTACGGGGCCCTCGAGAGAACCGTCTTTTCCTCCGAGAGGCCGGAGATAGTGGAGACCATTCTGAAGGCATGCCCCGACTGCAGGGTGGGTTTTTCCATAGTGAGCTACTCCTCCCTCATGTGGGTTCCGCGGTTGAAGGGCATCTACTCCCTCCACGTGCCAATAGATGCCGTTTCGTACGTTGGGTACGGGGCGTTCAGGAGCCTTCTCCAAGCCTTCAGAAAGCGTGGACTTAAAATCTACCTCTGGAACCACGGGATGGACGAACTCCACTGGGTGCCCAGGCTTCTCCCCCTCGTGGATGCCGTCATCTCGGACGACCCAGCGAGGCTTAGAAAAGTTTTTACGGTCTGAGGAGAGTATTGGGGAGGTGATTTTCGTGGCGGAAAGAAAGGTCTTCTTGCTCGGCCACAGGGGCTACTCCGCCAAGTACCCCGAGAACACGCTTCTTGCTTTCAAAAAGGCAATTGAAGCGGGTGCCGATGGAATTGAGCTGGACGTGTGGCTGACAAAGGACGGGGAGGTCGTGGTGATCCACGACGATACGGTTGACAGGACGAGCAACGGGAGCGGTAAAGTCAAGGATATGACGCTGGACGAGCTGAAGTCCCTGGACTTCGGGAACGGGGAGAGGATTCCAACGCTCGAAGAGACCTTTGAAGCCCTCCCAGAGGGTGTTTTAATCAACGTGGAGATAAAGGATGTAGACGCGGTGAAAAAGACGGCTGCAATAATCGGAGCAAACAACCCGTCGAGGGTTATGGTGTCTTCGTTCCTAATTGATGCCCTCACGGAGTACAGGAAACACGACAGGGAGACGAGGATGGGGCTCCTCGTGGACAGGGAGGAGACGCTCACACGGCTCCCTACCCTCATCGGCGAGCTATCTTTGTGGTCAATAAATCCGCCTGTGGAGGCGCTTGAACTCATTGGTGTGGAAAAAACAGTGGGTGCCCTCCAGATGGCCAGGAGGGCGGGCCTTAAGGTCGTTCTGTGGTCCCTCAAAGATGAGACCTACTACGCCAACGATAACCTCGTCCGCCTTGGAGGACTCTTCGATGGGGTCATAGTCAACGACGTGGAAAGGATGATTGAGTACCTTGGGAACATTGGGTTGAGGTAAAACTTTTTAAGGTTCTTCTCTTTACTAATTACGATTGGAGATGAAGGCACGGGTCGTCCTGCTCATCACGGCAATCGTTCTCATGATATCGGCGGCGCTTCTTCCTCCAGAGAGACACTCAGAGCAACCTGAGATTTTCGTACCGCCCAACATGGAGAACTTCACGGAGGAGCTCAAAGAGCGCAACCTAACGGACATGTGGAAGTGCAACCCCACGAGGGAGCTCCTCGTGACCTGCAACATCAGGGACGATTGGGGGATGAAAAGAACGGTTTCCGCCTTCAGCAAGTTCCCTCATGGGGGCATAAACCTCAAAGAAGGGCGCGGTGAGTTCGAAGTCACGATTCTCAACGAGAGCGCCTTTTGGAAGGAACTGCCAGCCTTCTGCGTGATACGGGGAACAAAAGCGGAAGACGAACCACCCAGCCAAGAAGGACTTGAGGAGCTCAACGCCTTTCGCGAGCTCGAGAGCATCCTCACCGACCCCGAGGAGAGGGAGATAATCCACAACAAAACCATTGACCTCGAGTACGAGCTCGGACTCAGGAGAAAGGTCCCCGTCTGCAACGTCACGGTGGCCCACGTAATCCTCGTTTACCCATTTAGAAAGGAGAACAACGTCCCGTTCATGCTCGCCCTGTGGGCTGGGGTGGCTCTAATCGGCGCGATAGGGCTGGTGGTGGTATGGAGAGAAAGAGACTGATGCGGGCTTTTGTTCCGTTTATAGTTTTTGTTCTCCTCGCACTAATCTTCTCAGGGGTTTACCTACACGAAACCCTACGGGAAAAGAGCATTGAGGCGGGCTTGGACGAACTCGAGAAGCTCAACGTCCCCAACGCCCCGCGAGCTGGGCCCTGCAACATGGTGGTTCTCTACGTTTACATGAACGGCGGCGAAGATGCAGAGGAGCTTGAGGAGCTCCTGCAGAGATTTCATATCAACGTCAGCGTCTCAAGGGAGGATAAGTGGTTCCTTAGCATGGTCGGAAGGCTGAGGCTTGAGCAGCTGGACGACTTCATGAAGGAAAGCGAGAGGGACGGATGGATTGCGGTCTACTACAACGAAACTGAGACCTGTGCTGAATGGATTTCCAATGACAAAATTGAAAACAGGATAATCCTTGCCCACCTTGACCAGCTGTCACCCGAAAGCCGAGATGTTCTCCTTAGGGTAGTCGGGAGAAACAGGCGGTATATGGAAAAGACGAGGGAAAGCATGGAAAAGTGGGCGGACCTCAACATCTTTGTCCACTCCGGGAGAGAAGCAACTCCCGAGGATTTCCACCAACTCTCCGTCCTGCTCGCTACGTGGGGCATCCTCGTTGGGTTCGGGTCAATCTTAGCCATCATCTCCAGGAAGGAGGAACGAAACCGTTAATACCCCCAATGCCCCTTCTCTAATTCCGGTGGTACCATGGAGCAATTCATTCTTTCCCTCGACGAGGGAACTACCTCGGTTAGAGCCATAGTCTTCGACAGGGAGAGCAACGTTCTAAGCGTCGGCCAGTACGAGTTCCCCCAGCACTACCCCAAGCCCGGCTGGGTCGAGCACAACCCGGAAGAAATTTGGGACGCCCAGTTCAGGGCCATCAAGACCGCCTTAGAGAGGGCCAAGGTTGAGCCAAGCCAAATAGCGGCGATAGGCGTTACCAACCAGCGCGAAACGACGATAGTCTGGGACAGGAGCGGCAAGCCACTCCACAACGCGATAGTCTGGCAGTGCCGGAGAACGGCTGAGATGGTGGAGGAGATAAAGAGGGAATACGGCGATGTAATCAAGGAGAAAACGGGCCTCGTGCCTGATGCCTACTTCTCGGCCAGCAAGCTGAAGTGGCTCCTCGATAACGTTCCCGGTCTGAGGGAAAAGGCCGAGAGGGGAGAGGTTCTCTTTGGAACTGTCGATACCTTCCTAATCTACCGCCTCACCGGCGAGCACGTCACAGACTACTCCAACGCCTCAAGGACGATGCTTTTCAACATCAGGAGGCTCAAATGGGACGATGAGCTTCTCGAAATCTTCAATATCCCCGAGGAGGTTCTGCCTGAGGTCAGGGAATCGAGCGAGGTCTACGGCTACACTAAGAGGGAACTCATCGGTGCGGAGATACCCGTCAGCGGCGACGCGGGCGACCAGCAGGCGGCACTGTTCGGCCAGGCGGGATTCGAGGCAGGAATGGTCAAGGCCACCTACGGAACGGGGAGCTTTATCCTGGCCAACACCGGCAAGACCGTCCGCTACTCCGACAACCTGCTCACGACGATAGCGTGGGGACTCAACGGGAAGGTCACCTATGCCCTCGAAGGGAGCGTCTTCATAACCGGTGCGGCAGTCCAGTGGCTCCGCGACGGAATCAGGATAATAAAGAGCGCGTCCGAGACCGAAGAACTCGCGAGAAAACTTGAGAGCAACGAAGGCGTTTACTTCGTCCCGGCATTCGTCGGCCTTGGTGCTCCTTACTGGGATCAGTTCGCTCGCGGATTGATAATTGGCATAACGCGCGGAACCGGTAGGGAGCACCTCGCGAGGGCAACTTTAGAGGCCATAGCCTACCTGACGCGCGATGTGGTCGAGGAGATGGAGAGGCTCGTCGGAATAAAGGAGCTCCGCGTCGATGGAGGGGCGACTGCGAACGACTTCCTGATGGAGTTCCAGGCGGACATACTCAACAGGCGCGTCGTCAGGCCCGTTGTGAAGGAGACCACAGCCTTGGGAGCAGCATATCTGGCCGGCCTCGCCGTCGATTACTGGGGGAGCCTCGAGGAGATAAGGAGCCTGTGGAAGGCGGAGAGGGTCTTCGAGCCGACGATGGACAAAGAAACGAGGGAGCGGCTCTACCACGGCTGGAAGGAGGCCGTGAAAAGGGCGATGGGCTGGGCGAAGGTTGTTGGAGTCTAACGAACGCACGGCTCCGGTCTCCTTCTTTTTTGACGTACATGCAAAACCTGAAGTTACTGGCAGGGCAGACGCCATATCTGTTCATTTGATGAGTGTCCACCCATGGTCTCCCCTTTCATGCCCAAAACTGTTCTCTCCTTCCTTTTCAGCCAAACTTAAGGTTAAGGAAAGCTTTAAAACGATGAAAGTCCTTTCTCAAGTTAAATCGAGGTGAAGAGTATGAAAACGAAAGTTGCCATAATAGGCGCGGGGATTAGTGGAGCCAGCATAGCGCGCGTCCTGAGCAGGTACGAGAACCTCGAGGTTCACCTAATAGAGAAGGCCCCGGACGTTGGCTGGGGCGTCAGCAAGGCGAACACGGCTTTGATCCACGGGGGTTACGACGATGACCCGGAGAAGTATCCGACGAGGGCGAAGCTGTGTATAAAGGGAAACAGGCTCTGGCACCAGTGGGTCAAGGAGCTCGAGATTCCGCACGTCTGGAACGGTGCTTTAATCGTCGCGACGAAAGATGAGGACTTTGACGAGCTTGAGAGGCTTCTGGAGCGTGGAAGGCAGAACGGCGTCCCCGAGATGAGGCTCGTTGATAGGGAAGAACTCTTCCACCTCGAACCGAGCCTGACCCGGGAAGCGATAGGCGCCCTCTGGGTTCCGATAGTGGGGCAGATTGGGCCGATTCCAGCGGTCATCGCGATAACCGAGAACGCGGTAGCTAATGGCGTAAAAACCCACCTCGAGACAGAGGTCACCGGCATAAAGGTCGAGAACGGCGAGGTTAAGGGAGTTGAAACTAACAACGGCTTCATTGAGGCCGATATCGTCATCAACGCCGCGGGCCTCTACGCCGACAGGGTAGCGAGAATGGCGGGCATAGACTACTTCGAGATACACCCGAGGAAGGGAGAATACTGGCTCTTTGACGAGGGAATCCCCGGACCGAGGAGGGTCCTCTTCCCGACCCCAACCCCGATAAGCAAGGGAATCGTAGTAACAACCGAGATATCCGGCCATCTGATGATAGGGCCGAACGCCCAGGATCTGCCGCCCGAGGAGAAGGATAACCTCGCCACCACCCGGGAGGGGCTTGAAGAAGTCTGGGAAGGGGCAAAGAAGCTCTGGCCCCAGCTCCCGCCGAAGAGCAAGGTCATCAGAACCTTTGCCGGATTAAGGCCAGAGCCCAGCGGGGGAGACTTCATAATCAAAGCGGAGGAAGAGGTCTGGGGCTTCATCAACGTCGCCGGAATCCGTTCGCCAGGACTGACGAGCGCTCCAGCGATAGCCTACGAGGTTGCCGAGATAATCGGGCGCGACCTCGGGATAAAACTGGTCGAGAAGTCCAAGTGGAACCCGTACAGGAAGGAGATAAGCCACCTCTTCATGATGAGTCCCGAGGGGGTGAACGAGGCCGTAAAGAGGAACCCCTCCTACGGAAAGGTGGTCTGCAGGTGCAACAACGTGAGCGAGGGGGACGTGCTTGAAGCCATCGAGAGGATGAAGTTCATAGGCGTTAAAACGCCGAGCGTGGATTCCGTGAAGTTCAGGACGAAGGCAACCACCGGGACATGCCAGGGGAGCTTCTGCAGGCCGAAGATAGTCATGCTCCTCGCGAGGGAGTACGGCGTTGAGCCGTGGAAGGTTACCCTGAAAGGTAGGGGAAGCGAGATTGGAGTGGGCGACGTCAAGGCCCTCCTCAGGGGTGATGCCTGATGTTTCCGGGGATTCCGATGCTGAACTACGATGTTGTGGTCATCGGCGGCGGACCCGCCGGCATGGCGGCCGCGGTAAGGGCTAAGGAGCTGGGGCTGAACGTTCTCCTCCTGGATGAGAACGACTACCTGGGAGGGATACTCCCCCAGTGCATACACCCCGGCTTCGGACTGCACTACTTCAGGGAGGAGCTAACCGGCCCGGAGTTCGCGGCGAGGCTCGCGAAGAGGCTGGTTGAGCTTGGGGTGGAATACAGAACCGCCGCGAGGGTTATGGAAATCAGAAACTACTCCGACCTGGAGAAGGTCGTAATCTTCACATCTCCAAGCGGGGCTTATCAGGCGTGGGCCAAGGCCGTTATCTACGCCGCCGGAGCGAGGGAGAGGCACGCCTTCGAGATAGGAATAGTCGGCGATAGGGTTGCCGGAATCTACACCGCAGGGGAGGCACAGACGCTTATGGACATCTACGGGGTAATGCCGGGCAGGGAGGTTGTGATAGTCGGTTCCGGCGACGTCGGCCTGATAATGGCGCGCCGCTTCGCCCTTGAAGGAGCGAAGGTGAAGGCCGTCATCGAGTTAATGCCCTACCCCGGTGGATTGGCCAGAAACGTTATGATCCTGAAGGACTTCGAGATTCCCCTTTACCTGAGCCACAAGGTTGTCGAGGTGCGGGGCAGGGGAAGGGTCGAGAGGGTGAAGGTAGTAAAAGTGGACGAGAACCTCAACGAAATCCCCGGAAGTGAGTTCTGGATCGAGGCGGATACACTGATTATCTCCGCCGGACTCGTGCCCAGCGTCAAGAAGCTGACGGCCATAGGTGTTGAGATCGACCCATCCACCGGTGGGCCGGTTGTGAACGACAGGCTCGAGACGAGCGTTCCCGGGGTTTTCGTGGCTGGAAACGCGCTCCTCATCAATGACCTCGTCGATTACGTTGCGGAGCAGGGAGAGCTGGCGGCCGAAGGGGCGAAGGAGTTCATCGAGAATGGCGGAATAGGGAGCAGGAAATGGATCGGGGTTGAGAAAGGAGAAAACGTCCGCCTCCTCGCCCCACACCGCCTCAGCGGGGAGCGCGACGTTTACCTCTACCTGCGCGTCGCCAGGCCAATGGAAGACGTCGAACTCAAGATCCCCGAGGTCGGGAAGCGCGTAAAGCTCTCCCTGGCAACGCCGGCCGAGATGCTCAGGGTGAAGCTGAAGGCAGAGGAGGTTAGGAACGCAGAGAAGCTCACCGTCGAGGTGGTGAGGGAATGACGAAGACGTACCGCTTCACGTGCATCGTCTGCCCCCTTGGGTGCTCCATTGAGGTAAGGATTGAGGACGGGAAGGTCATAGGCGTCACCGGGCACACCTGCCCCAGGGGGCAGGAATGGGCAGTGGAAGAGGCCACCAACCCCCGGCGCATCGTCATGAGCGTGGTTAGGGTTAAGAACGGCGCACTGCCAACGGTGAGCGTTAAAACCGCGGAGCCGGTACCGAAGGAGCTGATTCCGGAGCTGATGAAATTCCTGGCGGAGTTGAAGCTCGAGGCGCCTGTGGAGATCGGGGAAGTCGTTGCCGAGTGGAACGGAATAAAAATAGTGGCCACGAGGGGCGCTTAGCCGCCCCTGTTTCTAAGGTTTCCTTTCCACGGCCCGAGCATCTCGAAGCTCCCGCGGATTTCCGTGACCTCATCCCGGCTCCAATCAGTGTAGTGCATCTCGCGCCTCCATGTGAAGCGTCCACCCTTAAGTCCGCCGTCCCCGTCCACCCGGAGAAAGGCGACTATTTCGTACCTCTCCTCGACCCTGCTCCCGTTCTCGATGGTCCCAACGGCGTAGCTGTCGGTCCCCCTGAGAACGACGCGGATTTCATATTCATCTCGCCCGACCTTCTCGATTCCCTCAACCGTGCCCTCCTTTAAAACCCAGCTCGCGAAGTTGAGCGCGTTCCACTCCACGCCTTTGCCCTTGAGTGCAACGTCCCAGTTGAGGTCGTAGAACTCCTCGCCAGGAAACGCCCTGATAAGCGAGGTTCCGTTACCCGAAGTCACCCTCCAGAAGGCGCTTTGATTTTCATAGCTCACGCAGGCGAAGATTTCCTTCTCAGTGAGATTGTCGGCAAGCTCCTCCCTCCAGCAGAAGGAGTTCTGACCCCCAATGGCATCGAGAACGTCCTCCACAGATGGCCTTCCCAACGTTGCATCCACCACGGCCCAGACTGCCAGCACTACGAGAACAGCCACCGCGGCCGCAACCGCAGTTTTTCTCATCACACCCACCGAAAAAAGTTTGAAAATGGAAGGCTATAAAGGTTACCATCCAGGGATGGAATCTCACAGCGCCTCAAACTTCTGCAGGAATATCCTGAGGTCCGTTCTGAAGGGTTCCTCGGCCCGCTCAATCTCCTCGTTCAGAAACTGGAGGAAGTTCTCTCTATCGGTGGCCTCCTCCCAGAGGCGCTTTACCAGATTCTCCAGCCGATCATAATACTCCACGTAAGGTCTGGCTTCAAATAGAGCCTCCTCTAGCTCATTCACAGTCCGTCCCTCCTCTTGAACCAGTAGTACCACAGCCTGCTCCTATCCTCCGCCTGTCCCAGGAGGAGGAAGTAGCGGAGCAGGGCAAGGTTCAGGATTATGAAGAATATCAGCAGGATGTTGTACGCGGGGACGCCAGCACTCATGAACGCGTAGTAGTCCCAGATGAAGTGCAGAAACATTGCCAGCAGGAAGTACGAGGCCGTGGAGGTCATTTTGCCCTCCGCCTTCATGCCGTAGGCCACTCCTATCACGGCACTCCACGTGGCATGGGCGAGGGGGGTGAGGAACGCGCGCATCACGGTTACTCCGAGACCCCAGCCGAGGCCGTAGAGGAAGTTCTCCGTCGCGGCGAAACCGAGGCCCGCAGCCACGCCGTAGACGAGGCCATCCATTATCCCGTCCATCTGCCCCGCCTTGAACGGCCAGCGTATAGCCAGCGCCTTGGCGGGTTCTTCCACTATTCCGGCCACGAAGGCGACGTAGAATGCAGACGCGGGCAGGAGGGGCTGAATGGCTCCACCGAGGGTCAGAAAGCTCTCCAGAATGAACGCTATGCCAACCGAGAGCGTCCCTCCCAAGATGAATGTGCCCAGAACGTACCTCCTCGGCTCGGGCTCGTACCTGTCGGCGTGATAGAAGTACCAGAGTATCGCCAGTGCCGGTCCGTACGCAAAGAACACCAGACCGCTGAACGCATCCACCGCAGATCCACCAAAAGAAAATGGGGGAAGTGGGATTTAAAGGTTTAGCATTTGCTCAGGAAGTCCGCCAGGTCGATACCCCGTGCCTTGAGGTACTCGACGAGCTCCTCGGGCGGCTCCACCGCGGCGGCGTTGGGGTTCCTGACGTCTATTGTGATCACGTCAACCCACTTGGCTCCACCCTTCTCGTAATAGACGGTTTTCTTTATCTCCACCGGAATCAGATCCCTAGTGAGCCTGACTTCGACCCGGGTCCGGTATGCGTTCGTCACGTTGGGCCCAATAGCGGTGCCGCCGGTCTCGTTGGCGTAGATAACGTAGTAATCCCCATCCTCGATGACCCTGACGTTATCGATGTTAAGGACCTCCCAGAGCCCGCTGAGGATCGTGGAGTTGAAATCCGGCCCTTCGCCAGGTCCGTAGCATGAGGCCTCCCATGTCACGGTTCCGTTCCGGTCGAAGTAGCTTGCGTAGCCGCTGGAGGTGGTGTAGTAGTAGCTCCTATAATACGAGCCGCCGCCTACGGAGCTGTTCGAGAAGGTGGAGACGGATTTGAGCTTCCTCTCAAAGTCAATCGCACCCTCATTCGAGAGCTGGGCCACGAGTTTTGTTCCGTTGTAGCTGTCCACGTGCATGGTGTACTCGTAGCTCTTAAGGGATTTTATGGCGTTTTTCATATCATCGAGGGTAAAAGGAAGGTTCGCGGCGGTCGTCGTGGTCGTGGTTGGAGCAGGGGTCGTCCCGCCCCCGGAGATGCAGCCCGCGGCAAAGACCACCAGAACAATGAACAGGCCAATGTAAAGCTTCCTCATTCCATCACCCGAGATAACTCCCCCACGGGGTATTAAAAGGTTAGCATCACCTCCCGGGGTGTTCCGGTGCCAGTGAGGTTTCTTCTTCGCAGCTCAAATTTTGTTAGGGGAACCGAAAAGGTTTTAAATCCGTCCACCAATGGAACATCGGTGAGTAGAAATGCCCTATATTGGGTTTGCAAGGAGTCCGTACGGACCGGCCAAAACCTACGAACTGATCATGGATGGACTAAGAAAGCGCGGTTTTAGAATAGGGTTCTCAAAACATCACTGGATGGGGGATGCCCCATTCGGGCTTGTTATAGTGGAAACCGAAAGGGGAGCGATAGCCATCAGGTGGAACATCGGAGATGCTTTCACCATTAGACTCGAAGAGGTTAACGACGACGATTGGGATGGTTTTGTGGAGGATACCCTCGAATACCTCAGCGGCGATTGATGTAGTGAATCCCAGTGGCATTCATTAGCTCCCGCACTTTTTCTATGTCCAGCAGGGCATAATCATCGTTCATTGGGGGTGCGGTGAATCCTATGTAAGAGCCGTTGACAAAGCGCCAGTTGCCAAGTTGCTGGAAGTAAACGTCGTTTCCCCCGGTAGAACTTTTGCTGACCCATATTTCGATCGAGAGAACGTCTGGGCGTTCCGTGAAATTAACGGCAAGAACTCCGTACCTCCGGACGTTGGTGCAGTTCTGGACTTCAAAATTCAGCCCAAGTGAATTCAACGTCCCCCCGTCCAGCTCATATACCGTGAGCTTTCCAGGGTGGTCAAAGGAATATATGTACGCCACCATGCAGTCCGTCAGAATAGAGTCTTCCACGACGAACTGCCAGCCCTTCTGGGCATCGGGATTTTTGACCCCCAGATAAATCGCGCTAACATTCGGGGGAGGTGGGCTGACGTCCCCGATGATGTTATCCCACCACGGCCCAACACCTAGGATGACCATGACCGCAAAAATCACCAGCAGTCCGATTACCACCTTATTCCGCATAACCCTCATCACCCTTAATATTCCACATTCAAACTAAAAAAGTTTCTGGGCATATCAGCGTTTTGTTTTAACGTTCTCAATGACGTCGAATATGCTCCACAGGTCCCTTATGACGTGGAGGTGAGGTATCAGGGCCAGTTTTTCGGGGTTCTTCTCCACGAACCTCGCTGTGAACGGGAAGTAGTACCAGACGTACTCGGTGTTCTCATCACCGTGGCCCACGAAGCGCCAGGGCTTGTCGTCCACCCAGATGAAAACGTCATCCCCGTACTTCTCGCGAACAAGACGAAACGCCTCATCTATGGTCATATCGTGGCCAAAGACGATGACGTCGTCGAAGAGGTCGTAGATGCCCATCCGCCTCAGGCGCCGCACCTTCATGCCATCGATGAAATCCTCCGCCGAGAAGGAGAGGACCACGTGGCCATCCTCCCTGAGCTTCCTCAGCAGTTCGATGGAGTCGTCGATGGGCTTCGTAAGCTCTGCCCGCTCCTCGAACCAGGCCTCAAAGAAATTTGTGCGGAGGAAGAACGGCGGCCTGCTTTTCTTCTTGTGCTTTCCAAAGGTAGGCCTCTCAAACTGGAGCTCGATTTTAGTCAGGAGCTTCGCCCAGAGGGCCTTTCCGGGAAGCCATCGGTAGCGCCTCTCGAGCGCACGCTGAAACGCCTCCTCAATGCACGAGTACGTATCCGCTAGAGTTCCGTCGAAGTCGAAAGCGATTATCATGACGACCCCCTTACTGGGGAGGAAGATGGACATTTAAGCGTTGTCCCGGTGACTTTTCCATGTCGGATGATACAGCATGACCCAGAGGACTCCAAAGGCTATAACCTCAGTAACTCGAAAAAGCTTTAATCCTGCGTTACCTCACAAGTCTCGCATACACTTGGGGTGATAACATGAAGAGGGCTGGAACCATAGTTCTCGTCCTTATAGTCCTCAGCTGCTTGGGCCTCGTGAGCGCCTGGCCGACCGACGGACCGACCCTCGACAACCCCATGAACGTCCACCAGAAGATGACCTACAAGGCCATACAGGCCGTTTACAAGGACAACCCGACCCTCGGCTCGATACTCATGCAGTACAAGGACCAGCTCCTCTATGGGGCCTACGACGAGGACTGGCGAGGCGGGAGCATAGACTTCAACGGGAAGACCTACACCCTCCAGAGCCAGTACCACTTCCACGACCCGATGGACCACGCCGAGCTTATAACCGTGGACCTCTTCGGCGACCGCGACAGCTCCGGAGCCGACATGGCCCAGAAGCTCTACGAGCAGGCGGTTCAGCTCTGGAAGCAGGGCAACAGGGAGGAGGCCATGCTTTACCTCGGCAGGGCCGTCCATATACTCGAGGATATGGGCATGCTGGTTGCACACACCACCCCGGCGCTCTTCGAGGACCTTGAGCAGTTCAAGTACATAGAGAACGCCCACGACTTCGTTGAGAATGACATCTCCCCCACCGTTGCCGACGACATACTCAACGACCGCGTCCCCCTCGACCTCACGCCGATAAAGTGGTGGCAGATTCCGCAGGAGAAGGGGAAGTTCATCTCCGGCTACGACATCTACATAGCCGACAACGAGAACGGCCATATGAGCCTCGCCAACGGCGTCGCCTGGGCCTACGCCGACCTCATCGCCCACAACGCCTGGAGATACATGCTCTACTCGACCGGTAAGGACATCAACCTCTGGAGCGAGCGCGGCCACCTCGGAAGCTACTTCTGGACCAGGACCCTCAAGAAGGGCGACTGGAGCGTCCTCAAGCTCGAGTTCCAGGGAGCAAGCTCGATAACCATCGTCTTCAAGGACATCGACATGCAGAACGCCTACTTCAAGACCCTCGGCTACGTCGAGATTTACGACAAGAACTGGAACCTCATAGCCCGCTACGCCCAGGACCCGAACCCGCTCGTCGATACCAGCGTCACCGTTCCGGGTGACACCGTTTACATCTACACCTACGTGAGCAAGGACGATTGGCTCGACGACGACGTGGACGGCTGGGCCATAAGGAACATCGAACTCCACGCCAACTTCGACGTGAACGCTCCGAGCGGCTTCAAGACCCTCGACGGCAGAACCTACAGCAAGGTTCAGTGGGCGGTCTACGAGACCATGCAGTACGACATAAGGGCCATCGCTGGCCTGATGGAGAAGTTCTTCGAGGACGTCGGCGTTACCGGCTGAGGCCTCTACCCCCGTATTTTTTCTTCCAGCGATACACGGTTCTGTCCTCCCAGCGGCACAAAACATATATTCCCCCTGCCCAACTTTCAACGAGCATCTTAAAGCTCAGAAGGTGATAGGCATGGGAAGGCACTACCTCCCGAACCTGGCGCACAGGGATGAAATGCTGAAAGAGATTGGGTTCACGTCGATCGAGGACCTCTTCTCCGACGTCCCGAAGGGCATGGTCCAGAAGTTCAACCTGCCCAAGGGAAAGAGCGAGTATGAGGTCTTCAGGGAGCTTAACGAAGTCCTGGGTCAGAACAGGACCGCCCTTGAGATGCCCAGCTTCCTCGGGGCCGGGACGTACTTCCACTACGTTCCCGCGCACGTGAAGTACCTCATCGAAAGGAGCGAGTTCCTAACCGCTTACACCCCCTATCAGCCGGAGGTAAGCCAGGGGATGCTCCAGGCCCTCTTCGAGTACCAGAGCATGATAGCCGAGCTCGTGGGTCTCCCCATAGTCAATTCATCGATGTACGACTGGGGCACGGCGATGGCAGAGGCCGCGCTGATGAGCGCCCGCGTTACCAGAAGGAAGAAGTTCGTCATCCCCAAAGCCCTAAGCCCCGAGAAGAAGGCCGTTCTCAGAACCTATACCGCGGGCCCGGGTATGGAGATAACCGAGGTGCCCTGGGACGAGAGGGGACAGGTTGATATGGAGAAGCTCAAGGAAGCCGCCGACGGTGCAGCCGGTGTTTACGTTGAGGTACCCAACTTCTTCGGGCTGATTGAGGAGAACCTCAGGGAAATCGGCGAAATAGCTCACGAGGCAGGGGCGCTCTTCGTAGTCGGCGCCGACCCAACGATCCTCGGCGTAGTGGAGGCGCCGGGAGAGCTCGGGGCGGATATCGTCGTCGGTGAGGCCGCTTACTTTGGAAACCCGATGAACTTCGGAGGTCCGAGGGCGGGAATCTTTGCAGTCAGGAATGACAAAAAGCTCATCCGCCAGATGCCCGGAAGGATCATCGGAATGAGCAGAGACGCGGACGGAAGGAGGGCCTTTGTGATGACGCTCCAGACCAGGGAGCAGCACATAAGGCGCGCCAAGGCGACCTCAAACATATGCTCAAACGAGGCCCTGGTGGCGGTTGCCGCGGCAATACACCTCGCAACCCTCGGCCCCAGAGGTCTCAGCGAGCTCGGAGAGGTCATCCTCAAGAACACCGCCTACCTCAAGAAAAGGCTCTCGGAGGTGGCGGAGGTTCCGTTCGATGGCGTGAACTTCAAGGACGTACTCGTCCGCTTTGAGAGACCCTACAGCGAGGTACACGAGATGCTCTTGGCAAGGAACATCCACGGCGGCCATTACATTGGAGAGCACTTCCCCGAGCTGGGTGAGGGAGCCCTCTTCGCCGCGACCGAGACGACGAGAAAGGAATGGGTCGATGCCCTCATAGAGGCCCTCAAGGAGGTGGCCTGAATGTTCCGTCAGGCTAAATGGAGCGAACCGCTCATCTTTGAGCTCTCAAGGCCGGGAAGGGTTGGCTACACGATGCCGGCCCCCATAGAGGACGTGGCGGTTGAAATTCCCGAGAAGATCAAAAGAAAAAGCCCGCTGAACCTTCCGGAGCTGAGCGAGCCGGAGGTTGTGAAGCACTACACGCGCCTGAGCGAGATGAACTACGGCGTTGACTCCGGCATCTACCCGCTCGGCTCGTGCACCATGAAGTACAATCCCAAGATAAACGAGGAGATAGCCGGCCACCCAGGAGTTGCCTACATCCATCCGTACCAGGACGAGAGAACCGTCCAGGGAGCCCTAAAGATAATGTGGGAGCTTGAGCAGTGGTTGAAGGAGATAACAGGCATGGACCGCTTCACCCTTCAGCCGGCGGCTGGGGCGAACGGCGAGTTCACGGGCGTTTCGATAATAAGAGCCTACCACCTCGACAACGGCGAACCGCAGAGGAACGAGATGCTGGTGGCCGATTCCGCCCACGGAACCAATCCCGCCTCCGCAGCGATGGCCGGCTTTAAGGTCATCGAAATCCCCTCGACCGAGGAGGGAACGATGGACCTGGAGGCCCTTGAGAACGCCGTCGGTGAAAGGACCGCCGGTTTAATGCTCACCAACCCCAACACCCTCGGCATCTTCGAGGACGAGATACTCGAGATAGCGAAGATAGTCCACAAAGCCGGTGGCCTGCTCTACTACGACGGAGCCAACCTCAACGCCGTCCTCGGAAAGATAAGGCCCGGCGATATGGGCTTCGACGTTGTCCACCTCAACCTCCACAAGACGTTCTCAACCCCGCACGGCGGCGGCGGACCGGGAAGCGGGCCGGTTGGAGTTAAGGACTTCCTCAAGGACTACCTGCCGGTTCCGCTCGTGGGCTACGATGAAGAGAACGATCGCTACTACCTCGACTACGACGTGCCGAAGAGCATAGGCAAGGTGAAGGAGCTCTACGGCAACTTCGCGGTGATGGTTAGGGCCCTGACCTACCTCAAGATAATGGGCAGGGAAGGCCTCAGGGAGGTCAGCGAGATAGCGGTTCTCAACGCCAACTACCTCACCCAGAAGCTGAAGGGAACGAGGGGCTACGAGCTGCCCCACAAGGAGCTCAGAAAGCACGAGGTGGTGTTCAGCGCCGAGCCCATGAAGAAGGAGACGGGGGTTAAGGCCCTGGACGTTGCCAAGAGGCTCCTCGACTTCGGAATGCACGCACCGACGATATACTTCCCGCTGATAGTCCACGAGGCGCTGATGATCGAGCCCACCGAGACGACCAGCAGGGAGGAGCTCGATGCATACATCGAGGCCCTCAAACGCATCAGTGAGGAAGCCTACACCAACCCAGAGGTCGTCAAAGACGCCCCCCACAACGCCGCCGTTAGAAGGGTGGACGACGTTCTGGCGGCCAAAAAGCCCATCTTAAGCTGGAGAATGTACCTCCGGCTGAGGGAGAAAGGCGAGATTGATTACTGAGGTGCCTTTTCTATTTCCTTATCCCCGATGTTGTCCAGAAAGATTTTTAAAGGAAGGGCACAAATATGTAATAGAAAACTTACACATGGGTGATTCATATGACAGTTGGGGTTGGACGTGTTGAGAACACCGGATATGAGGTTGGATTTGATGAGTACGTTGTCCCAGTGAGGGGGTTCCTCCTCCAGAGGGGCAAGCTAGCGGGAATATACGTGAAGGGCGGAATAATCCCAGTAACCGAGGAGCTCCCCAAAGAGGTTCACCAAGCCGTTGTACAAGGCCGTGTCAAGAAGGAGATAACGGTGAGGGAGATACGCTACGGTGAAGAGGACGTAATAGAGGTTCTCATAGAAGCTGACTACCAGAGCCGGACCATCTTCACGACGAGCTGAGGTTCATGCCTCCTCACCTCCAACACAATACACAGCGGTTTTAAGCGAGCAACTTATCCGACGAATTTTGGTCAAAAAGCGTTTCCAAAAGCTTCACCAAAAGTTCGTAGCTCTTCTCCAGGTTGCACTTTGGAAAGGTGGTTTCTCAACTCAAGGCCAACGTTTCAGGTGAGAACCATTTTGGTGTTCCTGTTGAAGGGGTTTAACTCCAAAAGACGCCCGAAGGGCGTCAAAAAAGCAAACCCCTTGTACGGGAGTATTTTAGAGTTGTTCTCCGTGTTAAACGCTCCGATAATGAGAAACCACTTGAAAATTGACACTTCCAGAAGGGGCTACGGACCTTGATCAAACTTCGCCTTCGCGAAGTTTGTTAGAATGGAGCCCCGGGCGGGATTTGAACCCGCGACCGGCGGATTACAAGGGTATAACGCTCCAAACGCTAAATGAGCTGTGGAGCCAGCACAAAGAGCAGTTTAGAGAGTGGCTTTCCCGTAGACTCGCGAAAGAAAAGACAGTGAAGGACTACTATAATGCTCTCGAAAAGCTGTTCATGAACTACACCGTGACCTTCGACAAAAGAAGCATAAAGGAAGCCATTGGTGCAGTCGGAAACAAGAAACGCTACGCCTACGGCCTCAGGAACTTTCTCAAATTTTTGGCCGAGATTGAAGTTATAGACGAGGAATTTTCTAAGTTCTTACAGAGCTACGCAAAGGCTAAAACAAATGGGGTCCGCGAAGTCTACATTTTAGATAGAGAAGTCTTTGAAGCATGGGAGCACATCAAAGAAAGAAGGGAGGAAGCACAGCTTTTGTTCAAACTCATGGTGTTCTCGGGAGTTCGTTTATCGCAATTGGTCAGAATGCTCTCGACTTTTGACCCAACGTTGCTCCAGTTCCCGGTTGAGGGCATAGCCAGGTACCCAATCCGTGAGCTCTCCAAAGGAAAGAAAAGGGGTTTTTGGGTCTACATGCCTTCTGAACTGGTTACAGAACTCAAAAGAATCAGGATAAAAGAATCCACGGCATGGGAATGGGTTACGTACAAGAGAGTCTCGGCTAACACAATCAGGAAGTGGCACTACACTTTCCTCATTCGCCAAGGGGTTCCAGCCGACATTGCGGATTTCATCCAAGGCCGTGCAAGCCAGCGCGTGGGAGCGACGCACTATCTGAACAAGACCCTGCTCGCAGATGAGTGGTATTCTGCGGTTGTGGATGAACTGAAGAGGGCGCTGGAGGAGGCAGAGCAATGATTGACCCCATGCCTGCAGTGGATGCAGCAGCCTGTCAAGCCAGTTGCTACGCAATCTGCATGACCATGACTTTCTTCTTTGTGCTTGTACTCCTCACAATAGTCCTTTTTGGCATACTAGTCTATTTGGTAAAAGGCAAAAGGAGGTGAGCGGAGGATGGCCCGTCCTAAGTTGAATGGCACTGGTGCTTTTGTATGGGCTTTTAGCATTGATAAGGAGACTCATCGCATGATTAAAGAACTCTCCCGGAGTCTTGGCCTCAACAACGACTCGGCTGTTGTCAGGATGGCAGTAAGGAGGCTCTACCAAGAGATAAAGGCTTGATTTCCACCAATCTTTTATAACCACTATAAACGCTCTATAAAGCGCTTTTCTAATATTCTTAAATACCCTCACCGTATTCTCTATTTTAGCCTACCTTGGGTCTTCCTCCGCTCAAATCAGTTCTGTCAAATCATCATTGCCGGCACGGAGGCGGTAGTATGGATGAGCTTGACGGAATCGCTCGGGAGATCGAATTCTATGATAAGTATGCTTCGAAGCTTCGTCAGCAGATTGAGGCAGCGCAGCGGGAGCTCGCGAGGATAACGAGACTCAAGCAGCAGAGGCTGGCGGAACTGGCCCGGCTCAAGAAAGCGCGAAAGGTGGTGGCAGTATGAGGCCCAAAAGCCTCGCTCAACTCCTGCTCTTCATCCTTATTGCAGCATTCTGGTTCTGGACATCATGGGACATCATGACGAAGGAAGCCTTGGCCCTCGGCGCTCTCGGTGGACTCACAATTCATTGGGCTCTCACGAACAAAGGCTCAAAGGCAGTTGCCCTCATCGAGCCGCTCACAAGCGGCTGGAGAGTCATGCTCTATGACATGATGCTCGTGGCTTTCCTGGTCGCGCTGGCTCAGCAGGCTGGCATGGACTTGACAGCTCTTCTCAACGCGCTCAAGAATTCTGTACAGAACCTCGCGCTTCTGCTGGCTTTGCTCGGTGGCATTGGGATTGACTACAGCGTGGGTGGTTGAGATGGCTGTCATTGAACTGGTACAGGTTCTTGCGTACGGGGTCCTCATTCTTGTGGGCCTTAGCCTGCTCTACGAGGCGGCTTTGGCTGCCTGGCTATATCATAAAACCGCTCGGAGGTGGTCGAAGTGAGGAAACTCGGCGTCATGCTAGCTCTGCTAATCTTGTTCGGAACGCTGACGGTTGAGGTGTCGGCTTCAGGATTGTCGAGGGTGTTTGATTACACTTCGTCTGAGGAGAGGATGAGTGATTTTGACCCTGCAGCTGCGTACGATACAGCTGCAAAATTACGTTACTTTACAGATTCGAGTGGAATAAAATATTGGCAGTGGCACCCTAGCATTGGTCTGAGTGGTGTGCAGAATATGACACTGCAATGGAGGACGACTATATCGAGATATGTCTCGGCTCCTACTGGACAATCTGCTGCGGAAGGGTGGGGTATCAAGATAGTGTATAGGAACAAAAACGACAATTCGACGTATTCAGTCATATGGAAAACGTGGTCTGATGTAGATAAAGCGACGGCAAACAAGATACACGAAGGAGCAATTCCGGGCTTCATTGATGATGATGAAGTTGATACATCGAGAGTATTTTCGACAACAATTAACATCTGGCAGGATGTGTCTCGTGACATATATGATGTTGAGGGAGTATATCTTTTCATTGAGGCTGATAGTGGGGATTTTTACTCCATTGAATCGACTGTGTGGGTTGAGAAAATAGTTTTGAATTATGAAGGGGGTGTGGTTTCCTTCTCCCTCCGTGACGGCCTCACTGGCCAGCCCCTGAGCGGTGTAACTGTCAAAGAAGGCGATACGGTTCTCGGCACTCTGGACAACGGCGGGAGCTTAGGACTCACGAAGGGCGCTCACACACTCACTTTCGAAAAGCAGGGTTACTGGAGTGTTACTAAGACGATAGACGTTCAGGGCGACATGAGCGTTTCAGTTGAAATGTATCCCTCCAGCGCGGCCTTCAAGCTCGAAAACTTCCCGAGCGACATCACGATTCCCGAGAACACGATTTACACGCTCGCCTTCACCATCTCCCCCGTCGATACGAGCGCGACCTACAACACTTATCTTTCCTTAAGCGGGCTTTCTGATGTTCTCGAAGTCAGAAAAGACGGCTCTGCCATCTCACCCGAGGGCGGAAAGTATTACCTCGGCGACATCTCCTCGCCCGTCCAGGTCAGCATTAAGTTCAAGGCCGGAGCCGTCGGCCAGCACGGTTTCACCCTCACCCTCACCTCGAACGATGCAATCATGTCAAAGACATATACGACGACGAAACAGGTAACCTACACCGTCGAGCCGCTCCCGTTCAGCGTCCAGATGCCCTCTGAATGGCAGGTGGGCGAAAATCAGCTGAGGATTTCTGAAAGTAGTGGACAAAGCTACCTAATCACCGCAGTTCTCAAAGATTCGAGCGGAAACGAGGTCTGGAGCGACAGTTACGCCTTCTCACCCTACGAGGCGCACACCTTCCAGATCAATGTTCCAGCTGAGGGCTCCTACACGCTCGAACTCCAGTTCAACGGCCAGACGGCAGTCTATGACATCACTGTAAACCCGGCTATTACCCTCGTCACAAAGACCCTGACGGTACAAGAGGGCGGTGAGGGAACGATTACCCTCCACTTCAAGAACCCGAGCTCCAGCGTGCAGTACTACACGATAAAAGTCTCCGGCGGCTTCCTGCCGGCTGAGATCAACCAGAGCATTAGCGTTGCTCCACTCACGGAGAAGGACGTGAGCATAGCCTTCGCCGTGCCGGAAGACCTCACCTACGACGCTTACGAGCTCCAGGTGCAGGTTCTCCGGGGTGACAGCGTGGTGTTCAGCGACAAGGTTGCCGTCACGATAGGCGATTCTGAAGGGTTCAGCCTCTTCGGTGGGGCCAGTTCTGAAGGAAAGGCGCTCTACTACGGCCTTGCCGCGCTCATTGGCCTCGGCCTCTTCGTCGTGGTCCTGAGGAGGAGGTGATGAAAACGCTAGGCTGTTTCCTTCTTTCAATTATTCAGAAACGACGCGAGAAAATGGAGGACGAGAAGAGGCCTCAGTCTTCGAGAAGAACTACCCACAAGATCGCCACCCTTATGATATTCATACTCCTCATCAACGCTCAGTATGCTGCCGCGTGGAGCCTTAGAGATGCAGTTAGGCCAGCAACGAGCTGGCTGGAAGAGAAGTTGAATGGTGCATACAACTGGCTAAAAGAGGGCAGACATCTAGGAACTGCCGTAGGGGCCACATGCTTTGCAATCACCATGGCTGGAGCAACGAAAGGTGCCGTAACAGGTGCTGTCGGGGGCAGCGTAGCTCCTGGAATTGGAAACATAGTAGGGGCTATTGGTGGAGGCATTGTAGGAGCTCTTATAGCGGGAGGCGCATGTTACCTCGGCGGTGCTGCGATAGAAAACTGGATCAAGGACAAGTTTGACTTTTTCAACAACGATGATGACGAGGACGGTGGAGGACTCGCAATACTGCAGCCGAGGAATCTCTCTTATAATGAGTATGCTTCAAAGACAACCTTACTTGATGTTTTTAACACGACGTTTGTTAATGTCACGGAACTCCTCCAGGCAGAACAGAGGGACTTTGAGGAACTCAAAGCAAGACTTTCCACCACCCTCGTGCCATACACTTTTGAGGAGACTGATGGCAACGTTGGAGAATTCAAAGACGTGACTATTCAAGGGCCAGACGCCATATATGGATTTTCAGCATTCCCTATTAAGTTTAAACTCTCTCCACGAGGCAACACTGAAGTGAAAGACCCAATTTGCCTCACAGACGTACGTCTTTACGTGTATACTAGGGACGGAAGACCTCTGTGGACGCGTACTTGGAGCTTCCAGCCGGGCGAGAAATGCGGAGAAGAGGACACGGTCTGGACTTTTGAAACAGTGCTTAAGGGGCCCGACCCCTACGAAAACCAAGTAGATGCTGTCCTGAATGGAATGGCCAGTTGGGACATTATCAACCAGATTTATATGGCAACCCCTAAGGATGAGCCTTACGAAATCGTTGCAGAGGTTACTGGAGTACGCCAGATTTACTACAAAACTGGTGACCAATGGATCTTTGACCACAACGAGACCATTTCAGCGAGGTGGAGAACAGCCAGCGCGTACTATCATATTGCAGCAGGCAGAATCCAGATTGGGGGCTTCTCGGAAGGTACTCTGCCCGTAGACTTCAAGGATGACCCAAAAGCGAGTATGTTTGTTCCATATCTAATGAGAGGCTCCGGAGCTGCCTCAAACATAATCGCAAGAGCGTGGGCTAACCCACTCCATATCATCAACGCCTCCTCCACCTACAAGATCTACATCGGCGCGAACAGTCAGTTCTTCAATCTCGTCCCAATACCAGGGTTGACAGTCACTGACGAAGCAAGGCTTGTAGTATACAGGTTGCTCAAAAACGGGCAGTGGGAACTCGCCACTGCGCTCCCAATTGGTGGGATGGTAACTCTTGGGGATATACTCTCCAATCCAACAGCCTTTGAGGGCACTGTACTCTATCACGGCGCTTCTGACATTGTGACATACATGGCCTTCATTGGAATAAAGGCCAATGTCATCAGGGACGATGGGGTACAAATCCCAATATGGCTACTCATTTCTCCAAACATAGCAGTCAAAGCCAACGAAGGCAGAGTCGTACGCCTGGACCCGCGCTGGAAAGATTTGGAGAACCTAACCTCTGACGGTGAATGGTCAGCATATGACGCCGAACAGGCAAAAGCGCTCGTTGATGCTATCGTGCAAGAACTAGAGGAGAAAGTGGCTTCTGCAGAGCACTACATCGAGACAGGTTCACAACTTGGCAATCAGAAAGTTGTAGATTACGCCACCAAAGCAAAAGAGCACTATCTGGAAGCAATCAAGTACGCGAAGAAGATTCCAACTTCTGAGAAGCTTGAGGACACCATCAGGTACCTTGAGATCGTCAGGGACGAGGAGATGGCCGGCGACTATTATCTAGAAGCAGCCAGGCTGGCCAGCTATGGGGCCCATGACCAGGCCGAGACTATGGCTGAGACAGCTGAAAAGATTGCGGACGTTGCGGACCAATACAAGCCATCGTTCTTTGGAATACCCGGGTTCGGCAACTTCCAGCTCGGAGATCTGGTCTGGTGGTTGATTGCACTGGCAATTGTTGCAGGAGTGTTCTATGTCTTGTTCGGAAAGCGGGCGGCAGTCCTTGTGGCAGTACTGTTCCTGGCCTTTGCAGTGCTCGATTCAAACCTAATCGGCGCCATACTGGCCAAGATTAGCGGGTTTAGCCTGCTTGACAAGCTCAAGTTTTGGTGAGGTGATGAAACGTGGGGAATGCAAACAAGACTGAAAACCGGTCCGGAGTTGGAGAACGGGCCGGGAATTTCTTTTTCAACAAACTAGGCTTCAGAATAGCAGCCACTGGAATGATGGCAGCAATCGCCTGGTACGCGCAGGAGAAAAGCGTCACGATAGCAGAATTTAACGCTGCATACGCCAGCATTCCACTCACAGGAATACTTCTCGCAATGCTCTTTGACTACGGCCTCGACACGGGAAAACTCTACAACAGAATGCTCGGCAGGGGCAAGAGCGGGCTTTCAAAGCTCGTCTTCGCATTTGGCGCAGTTTTCGTCTTCTTCATGATGTTCACTTGGCTCCTGGCAGGGACAATTACGCTGAACCTTGCCGCAGTCACGCCAGCTACCCTCGTCGCTTCGGCCCTCGTGGCTCTCATCGTTCTCCTGCCGAATACCGGAACCAGCGAGTGGCTCCTCTGGCTTTGGATTGCGGAAACCATCGTCACCGGCGGCGCGTACTTGACAATACTCCCGGCCATCTCGCTCTTCCAGATGGCCGTTGCGACACTCCTCGGGGGTGGTGCTCTTGGTTGATTGGGGAGCTCAAAGGGCCAAACTGAAGACTGCCAATTGGCTCGTGAAACTGCTCATAGTCGTGGTAATAGGTGGCTTTGGACTCATGTGGGCTGCAGATAAGGCAGTGACTGTTGGGGATTTCGTGACTGTGGTAGCTAAGACACCCATCTGGCTTGTTATTGCAATAGAACTCTTTGACAAGCTCGCGGACAAGAAAGACTACACGACTTGGGGCGTCTACATGAGCAGGCAGTGGGGCGGCAATTCTGTCCTGTGGGGTATTGCGATTGGCATGATAGCCTTCCTAGGAGTCCTCTACATCATGGCCGGCACAATCAGCATGAACATGAATGCATACTCTCCCGGCATCTTCCTTGCAACACTTGCCTATGCTCTCTACATTGTCATGCCAGAAACTGGCGACGACGAGTTGATCTTGTTCCTCTGGCTCGCTGCACAAGTTGCCACGAAAGGCCAGTACCTCAATGAGGCCGTCTTCAGCCTGCCCTTCATCACCAAGATATTCAGCGTCGTCATCAGCAGGATTCCACTACCACTTTGAGGTGATACAAAATGCTCGGCAGGGTTGCAGCGGCTCTCATCGCCTACCTCCTCTGCATTTTCCATTTCAGTGACGCAATGACTTCAGTAGCTGGCCTCTTCGGGCTTAGTGGCTTTTGGGCGCTCTTCATTCCCTCGGCCCTCATCGGCCTCGCAGTCTACAGAATCGTCGACCTGGATAATTGGGGCGTTTGGGACGCTGCGGCGTTCCTCACAATTGGTAGTATCGCAATGCTCGCAATGACCGGCAATCCGGAGGCCACAGCCTACGAGCTCATCAAGGGCGTCGTTTCGTTCAGCGTCGCGGCAATCCTCGGTGCTCTAGCACTGAGGGGGGGTGGGCGCTGATGGATGTGGCAGAAATCATCGGGCAATTCCAGAGTCTAGCCGGACAATACCCATACATCGCCCTCGCCCTACTCATGTTCCTGATAGGCGCTCTCGTGCGCGGGAAGGCAGCGCTGATATTCTACGCCCTCGGCGGCCTCGCGCTCCTCAAGTCATTCGGGCTAGTTGACACTTTCTTTTCTTTCCTGAAAGAAGTCCCTAACATGCTCAAAGAAGCATTTGGAAGTTTAGGAGGTGTTTGAAGAATGAGGAAAAAAGAAAGGCAGCTTATAACAATCGGCCTCGTGCTGCTGTTCGCGGCAATTGGATGGTGGGCTTACGCCCACGATGGGGGCGCGGCAATAATAGACTTCAGCGACACCAACACCACAACGACCGAGACTTATCAGCTCGCCGTCGCTGATCTCACCGCAGCAGTTGACCAGGCAACCGGCCACGTGCTCGTGACCTTCAGCCTGACGAACGAGGAGCACTTCAACATCAGCAGCGTCCAGGTCCTCTACGCGCTCAACGTCGCTGACTCGAACAACGCCACATACACTGCCCTGAACGCCACCGCCGCCAACGGTACTTACAGCGCCGAAATCCCGGCCAGCTTCGGTGATGTCGTCTACTACAAGGTCAAGGTCGTCTATGACAGCACTGAGGAGCTCGTGACTGATGTTCAGAGCATAACTGTCGCCGATACCACTGCACCGACCGCGACCCTGAGCATTGAATACAACGCCACGACCGGCAACGCGACCATCACAATCAGCGCCAGCGACAACGACGCCGTGGACAAGGTCGTTCTCTTCTATGCAGTCACCACAGACGGTAACCTGGCCAACGTGACCTTCAGCAACGTCACCCTGAACGTCAGCCCGTACACTCATGTAGTCGCCGTTCCAACGAACAACTACCTCGACGTTTACGCGGAAGTCTATGACATCAGCGGTAACATGGTCAGAGTGCCCTCGAACGGCACGCTCCAGCTCTATGCGAACGAGACCAAGACCATAACCGGTTGAGGTGGGCTGACATGTACGCCCACCGTTCCTCCCCTTCATTTTCCAGAGTGATTCTACGCCTGTTTGCAGTAGTTAGCCTAATTTTTTTGCTCGGATTCGGGTATTCGACATTTGCCGAGCACGATGACCTAAAACAGCGCCTATACGAACTCGGCTACCCCTCAGAAGGCTACATCTTCACAAACAACACCATCTTGTGGGCAGACGGGCATTTGACGAAAATCCAGGGCGCTTACATCGAAGACTATCCGATCACCGCCGAGCAGGCGTATGAAATAGTAAGAAACTACCTCGCCGACTACAACCAGCGCCTCAAGGAATATGATTCTAGCTACTACCTCGCGCCGAAGGCTGAGAGCCTCACCGAGGTCGAGGAGAACGGGAATTCGTACTGGAAGTTTGAGGTCTGGCTTCACACGGGCGGCTCGAAGGTCTTCGCCGGTTTTGCGCTCGTGAACAGAAAGACGGGCACGGTGAAAATGAAAGGCATTTTGGGGTGAGAAACATGAGCTTCAGAGGTGTGAAAGCACTGGTTCCTATATTCATATACATGATAATAGGCTTCGGGCTGGCATCTGGCGCAAGTTTCTACAAGTGGAGCGGGAGCCTTGAGGTAGGGGAAAGCGTTCACATTGAAGGCCTCACCCTCACCGTGGACAAAAACAACGCCACCGGAGAGCTCGCCCTCATCATCAGAGCTCCGGATAAGCTTCTCGGCCTGCTCAAGGCCGGCGAGAGCGGCGAGTTTGAAGGGCTTGAGATCGACTTCAAGGAATTCAACGGCTACGGCATCGTGGACATCTCAAGCGAGAAGCCCTTCCCCGTCAGCTTCACCACAAGCGAAGACTACCAGAAGCAAATTGAAGAGCTCAAGCAGGAGAACACAGCCCTCGAGGCCGAGAATGAGAAGCTGAAGAAGGAAGTCCAACAGCTCAAAGACGAAAACACAAAGCTCAAGCAGCGCGTTTCAGAGCTTGAAAAGCAACTGAAGAACCAGCCTAACACCGCCGAGCTCCAGACAAAGCTCGTGAACCTCACAAAAGAAAACCGCGAGCTCAAAGCCGAGCTAAAGAACCTTACAGACAAGTACAACGCCCTCAAGGCCAAGGCCGACTTTCTGAGTCAGCAGAACGAGGAGTACCGGACTATGATTCAGAACCTTCTCAAGGAGACAGCGCAGGGGAGCGAGCGCGAGTACGTTGAGCAGGCAAAGAAAGAGCGCCTCATCGGTTCTGTCATCATCAAAACCCTAGTAGCGGCCCTGGTGGTTGTAGGGCTGATTGGATACGGGCTGTACAGGAAAAAGAGGAGTTGGGAGTTAACATAGCTATAACACAGGAGGAGGCGGGAGTTTTGAAGAAAAAGGCTGACGGCCGGGGAGGAAGCATGTAAAAACATTATGTGTGTGAAAGGGGTTATTTTATTTTCAGTAAAGAAACGGAGGGGTTAGCGTGGAGTACGTTGACAAGAATCTGGCCTCATGGGCGCCCACAACAAAAGGACGCCTGAACGAGATTTATCTCGGAAGAGGCGTTAGAAGCATGAATCATACTCTAGACCGCTGGCTGAGGATCAATGAGGACGATGCCAACCACATGCTCTTCCTTGGCCCGAGCGGCTTCCAGAAGTCAACAACAATGAAAGCCATCCTACAAGAGATCTGGTTAAACACTCGTTGGGGCAGGAACCAGGAACCCCCACTTATTATAATCTTCGAGCGCAAGTACGATCGCGCTAAAGCGCAACTGGTCAAAAAGACGTTCTACGATCTGGTCAGGGAAAGAGGAGAGGGCTGGCTGAGGGCGAGGATGACTCAAGTGATGGAGCTCAAGCTCTATATCCAAATGCTTGAGCTTCCAGCCTATGAAGGGCAGCTTGGACTCATGGGGGACTTCGCACTCGGGTGGGAGAACATCCTCGGCTGGCTGAGGTACGATAGGCAGCGCACCCTCTTCAGTCTCTTCGGCATCCGGCCACAAGCCTTCCCCATCAGGAGATTTGTCTTCAATCCAACCAGAGATCCTCACCACATAGCCCTGGACTCTGGACCAGAGACGGAAGTCGTTGCAACATTCATCCGGTATGAGCGCTTGGACTTCGAGGATGTTGCTAAGGTCGTAAACATCAACCCCAACACAATCTATGCTCAGATCATAAAGTCGGCGTGGGACGAAGAGAAGGCGAGGGATCCTGATGACCTCGTTATGGAAGCAAAAAGGATCTACGATGAAATGCTGGAATTTCTTGAGGTGGAAAACAAGAAGCCTCCAACGAGCCTGTGGGGCGTTTACAACGTTGCCAAGAGCCTCAAGAAGGTTAGGTGGTTGAAAGTCAAAGGAAAAAGACCTCTTCGACCAGCTCGACAACACGAAAATCAACGTGATTGACTTTAGCCAGAACTCTGACCTGACCGAGAGCGCAAAGAACATCATCTTCAAGAAAGTCGTCGAATGGGTCCTGAACGAGTATGTCCAGGAGAAAGAGACGGCCGTCTTCATCGCTGGCGATGAGATCCAGAATTACCTCCGCTCTCGGTGGGGCAAAGCTATGGCCGCCAAGCTCTTCAGAGAAGGCCGTTCCAATCAGGTAAACTTTCTCGCCGCCACACAGTACCTTCACAGCCTGCCGTCCGAACTCATATACGGAGCCAGCCACATCGCCATCCTTGGAACCCTCGCTTCAGCTGACGACTACGCGCTCCTGAAAAAGGTTGTTCCAGATTTTGACGTCAGCTTTGAGCGTATTGTAGCCTCTTCGCCCGATGAAGTTGAAGAGCTCAAAAGAAAGTATCGCGGGCGCGGTTATTTCATTTACAACAAGTTCTTCACCGAGCGGATTCATTTCCGCCCTTCACAAACCCTGTGAGGTGAGTTGAGATGCTCGAGTGGTTGAGGAGGAAAAAGAAAAGAGAAGGTGGCCTTCCAAGGAGGGATTATTATACCGAACCCCAAAGCGGGCTCCAAGAGAAAGTCCTTGAGAAAGCCGAGCAGACCGAACAGAAGTTGATGCATGAGGAAAAACCTGTCCTCCAGGACTGGAGACAGAAACAGGCTATCCAGTCATTGAAGTTTGTGAAAACACATCACCAAGTCCTGAAAGTCTATTACAAGTTCAGGAATGGCGACGCAGTAGTGAAAGAAGTCGTAACCCTCGGCTACGTCCAGGGCGTCGCAATAGCTCCGAACAACATGCTTGTAATTGCATACACGCCAAGGGCGCCGAGCTGGCTGGATGAAGTGTTTTTGTCCATTGCAAGGGTTCTTGGCAGGGGTCCACATCAAAAGCTCCTCTGGACTTTCCCACAGTTTGCCCCACTCTCGGCCATGGACACGACGATAATCGTGGAGGCCTCAAGGATAATGAGCACAGTGTGGGGCGACTTTGCAATGCCTCCGGAGCTGAGCGAGGAGCAGATCGCAGCCTTCTACGCAATCTACCAGAAGAGCCAGACGCTTGAGGCCCTGGTTGATAACGTGCTTAAGAAGACCGGCTCGCTCGTGAACACGGCCCTGGACATCAACCCATTCGTCAAGAGCTACCAGCTCATTGAGAAGACCAAGAACCAGAAGAAGAAAGAAGAGCGCCTGAAAGTGGCCGAAGGTGGAGAAATCATCCTTAGCAGAGGAGAGAAAGACATTTGGGAGGAGTTCAACATATGAGCGAGGTAGCCGAACCAACCGCCCCACCACAGGACGAACAGAAGGTCGTAGCGAAGGACCTGTTCAAAGAGATACTCGAACAGCAGGAAGTCGTGGAGCCACAGCATACTCTCCCGGCTGAGGATGTGAAGGTTAGCGAGAAGGAGAGAAAGCAGAAGAGTGGCGGAAAACGCCGCTACATTTCCATTACTGACAGAACAAACTCGGCGCTGATGCTTCTCGTGCTTCGGAGGCTGAAGGCAGCGGAAGAACACTCGTTCCAGCCCGACGTCAGGGAGAACATCCGCGAGGCCGTAATCATCCTCAAGCGCATCATCGAGGAGAACGAGGACATGTTTCCGGGAGTGTTGAAACCCAAACCCTAACATCTTTCTTTTTCTACGGTAGAAAACTTTATAAGGGAGAGTATTCTACTGTATACTGGTGAGGCAGGTGCTCAGGGTCCAGGTGAGAAAGCAGATCAAAAGGCAGAAAAAGAGGGGCAAAGTCTATAACGTCGAGCAGAGGCTTATTTACGTCCCCTCAAAAGCCGAGCTTCCAGAGGAAGTTTACCTCCTCACTCCCGAGGAACTCAAAGAGCTCGCCGAGCTGATTCCAGAGGAGAAAAGGCCGAGCTGGCTGGTGGTGGAATGAGCTGGTTAATCTTCGTGGACAAATCAGACGACAGAAACATCTCCTATGTCTCCGTATTAATAATCGCCGACTCAAATAAGGCTAGTGTCTACAACAGCGTAGTTAAATGGATTAAACACTCCAAAAAGCTTGGAAAGAAGAAAATCAGCTACTTTAACGATTTCCCCGAGAGATATTCCCGAATCTTGCCTTTTATTGAAGTATCGAGAGCTTTTTCATATTTCAAGGGCTCAAAACTCCCACAGGTTCTCTTTTCAACCATTGACGCTTATGTTGGTGATTACACTATCTTTGTTATAGATGATAAACTCGTTAAGGCCTTTCAGAAAAGATATCCGGGCCACGTGGTTTTTGTAGAAGGCAAACTAACTGACAAGCAACTTGAGAAGATAATGGACCTCGCCGACAACGTCTGCAACTACTTTAGGCTCAAGAAGGATCTGAACACAATATGGAAATGAGTAGAAGAAGCCGCCAACTCCGTCCCCAACGGGACTTCATGCTCATGCGGCTCATCGCCCGATCATTCTCACGGGCTCAATCTTTGTTATGTTCTTATTGTTTTTAATATTTTCGCTAAGGACCTGAAAACTTTTTAGGGAGGTTCACAGATTTAAATTATGATGACAATGGCTGAGGCGTATCACGTCACCTGGAGAGACTCCATAGAATGGCTCCAAATAATCCTTGTTTTTACAATAGTTAACTGGCTCCACGCGCTAATTGGCACCATAATCCCATTCATTATCCTCTGGCACTATGGATTAGCTCCCTACATGAGCACCGCACTCGCAGGATACGCCGTCTTCAACACAGTCTTCCTCCTCAGAAACTGGCCACTCCTCAGAAAAAGCATGAAAATAGACATAGCTAACATAGACTTCAAAAAACAGTTCCTCACCACCTCAATCACCTCAGGACTCATTGCTACAGCATACGCACTCATCGGAGTGCTCTCAGGTATTGTTTGGGTCCCAATGCTCCTCGCAGTTTGGGACCACTATCTCGTGGAGAAGAGATTATGGTACCTCACAATCACCGGCTGGATACTCGCAATTAAAATCACCCTCTTTGACAAACCCAAAATAGACAAACAACAGAGCTTATTTAACCTTGGAGCTATCAGCCTCCTTATTGCCCTCGGCCTGTTTAAGAAACTCTAAAAACGCCTTTTTCACCTCTCTCTTGTACAAGTACATATCATACCAAATACTTGGGAACCTGCAGAACAGCAGGAGCATGGCCACGAGGGCAAAGACAACAGCGGCCGAACCTCGGATATGAAACGCCCCAACATCAATCTCCAATACATCGGTTGCTTGCGAAACCGGCGAGAGGAGCACAAAAAGCGACCATATTAAAAACGGGACAAAAACAAGCTCAGTTATAACCTTCTTGCGGAACTCAAACTCCAACCTGCGTTGAATTTCATTAGTTGACTCATCGAAAGGATTAAAACCACTAACCCAATTATCTCCACTCGAAGACACGCACTAACCCCCCTCTTTTTACCCTTAGAAAAATAGCACTACACACTTTTTAAGTATTAATGAAAAAAGAAAACCTCACGGCAACCGGCCGACCTCATGGGGAACTACGTTGTAGGAGCTTTCCAACTATATATAAGATAAGGCCTGCCACAGTAATTGCTCCAAAGATTAGGAAGTTCTTCTTCTTGAAAGAGTCATCATAAACTGAAATCGTTGCCATGACTGTTGCCTCCCCCGGCCATTTATCTAAGTCCTTTGGCCAATATTCCAACAGAATCTCAAACTCTCCAGTAAACGGTGCCTTGAAACTATACTCAAAGGGGGACATCAGAGGAGTTCTTCCAACGTTATAGAAGAAGTCTGTAGGATCTCTACTAAATTTGATGTGAGACTTTCCGTCAATCATGATATTCACAGGCACCAATTCACCTTCAGGGCCCCTCCCCTCACCTTTAACAACAATTAAATTATCCTTCTCTGCAATGAATTTAGTGGGATATCCAGCGCCGACATAAAGCTCCTTATTCAGATTATATTCCTGTATCAATTTTGGAGGGACTGCATAATAATAACCAATCCCGAACATGCCAATCGCGACCAGGAGAATTCCAAACACAACTAACCCCTTTCCAAGACTCATTCCAGGGCCCTCCTCCGCTCTTTTTGACAAGGCAATACACTTATTACAACTTGCTATAAGAGCATTGCGGTACCCAAACTCAAAGCAAGTAAACCAAATGGTTTTTATCTTTCAATTCGTACAATGAGTGGTGATATCATGCGGAGGAAGGCCCTAGCGTTAAGCCTCGTAGTGGTCTTATTGGCATCAATCATCAGTGGGTGCATAAGCGGGGGAGAAACAAAGACAGTCACAGTTACCAAAACCGTCGGGCCAGAGGAGACTACAACGAGTCCCACAGAGACTACGCAACCCACAACCAGCATCACGAACTCTCCAGGAGAGACCACCCCGTCCACGACAAGAAAAGAAACCCAAACGATGACATCCAATCCATCAACGACCACCAGTACCGTGAGGGTTGAAGATGAAGACGTAATTTCGCCAGACTGCAAAAGCGACGCATGGAGAAACGACTATGAGGAGGCCATCGTTTGCGGAGTCCAGAGAGGGTTCCAAGAACCAATATTCCCCGAAGACTTTTACATCACCACCAACGATCCCTACAGAGTTGCCTTAGAGTTCGCCGACTTCTTAGGCAATAACGTCCACCTGGACGTTCAAAAGGAGAATCAGAGCATGATAAAAGGGTACTACTACGACATTCAAACTCCGCTCGAATTAAGAGGTAATATGAAAGGCACTTACGCGGACTTTGCAATCACAGGAGCTTACATATTCCTAGAAAAAGGACTGGACACATACATCGTCTACGCCGAAACAGAAAACGGTTTTGGCCTCTGGCCAGCATTCAGGGTTAAAGAACAATACTATGACAGAATCCTCCTAATTTACTGGCCGTACATAATACCAATGACCCTCGGTGGGGCAATCGAGCTCCTCGACTACGCAGGAGAGCCCGTTAAGAAAGTCAAGATATATCACCTCTGGCTTGACGACAAAAAAGTCAAAGCAAAGCTAATTGAGACCACAGAACCAGGTCCGCTGACCCCGGAGTATATGATGCCTGCGACGATGGATTACTTCGACAACAAGGGGCAAGTGAAGCTGGACTTAATCGAGAAGCTACCCAAAGTCATCCAAGAAGACAACCCCAACTGCAAATACGTGAAAAGCGTTGATGACATTTATTACAGGAACCTCAAGGAATACGAAGTCAATGTCCCACTCGTACTCTTCCTTTATAGCAAACCCTATCACGAGCAGTGGATGGATATCCTCGCCAAGAGCACCTACGGATACTTAAAGCAGCAGGGGTTCGACGCCCAAAAGTGCAGAAAGTTCACAATCCTCGACGTTGTCCCCTCCGCCTTTGTTAAAGGAGGCATGTACATCAGAATCTATGCGGAAATGCCCAATTCATGACCTCGCTCCTACTTTTTTACAAACTTTTACAGTAATAATTCCGTAAGTTATTTAATATTCAATACCCTAAGCAATCTCAGGTGAGAAAATGCCAATTGCGATCCCCATGGAGGACCTCCCACGCGAGACCCTAAACAGAATGAGCAAGAGAGAGCTAAATAAACTCATCAAAGATCTAACACTCGACGCTGAAACCTCGGCAAGCGAAATCCTCCAGCTTTCAACTCCGAGAGAAATAATAGAAGTCAGCGAAGGCCTTGGCGTCCCACTAGCTACAAAGGAAGAACAACTCCGAGAAATCCTTGAGATAATAGAAGAATACCGGAGGGAATACAGCCCCAAAGAAGAACTTGAAAAACTCGCCGAAACCAGCCCACACCTCAGCATAATCCTCGAAACCTGGAACCACTACGAGGAACTCCTCCACAAGGAGGGACTCCTGTGAGTAGAATCCCATTAGTGGTAGCCATTTTTGAGGATAGGCACTCAAGAGCCCTCCCACCCCGAAACAAAGCTTTTAAACTTCTCCTGAGCAACGCAACCTTTCTAAAAAACATCGAACGTCGATTAGCCCGTTACGGGATAATCCAAGAGGTTACCTTTAAACCACGACCACCCGCCACACCCGACGACAACCTGGAGTACCAGGCCAAAATAACATTTACAACCGGCCACGTTCTCTACATCATCGACCGCTTCATTGAACACGACTGCAATGGAAAAACCATATTCCAGCGCAAATTCTCAGCCTACCTAAGAGACACCCTCGGTCATGAACTCGTCGGATGGGACAACTTCCACGACGAACCAACCTTCCAATCATGGCCCCTCCACATGCACGGCAGAGGTCACACAGAACCGATACCAAGCAAAGAACAGAGCCTTCCAGAGGTAATGCAAACCGTAATAACCAAATACATAACCCCCTACATCCTCGGCCAGCACATACGCTGAAGAACAAACCCATTTCTTGAAGAGCAGGTAAAAATCCCCCACACGGGAAAATTTCTCAAACATCTTTAATTAAATCTTAGCTCGGCCAGTTTTTTGAGTATCCAAAAACAAGAGTAAACCATACCTAAAGAGATCATAAATAGAGCAAGCACAAGATATCCAAAAATCGCGTTTTCTGATAAACTTGCTCCCCCAATCATCGAAAGAGTCAAAACAATAAGCAAAAACGTGAAAGTAGCATAATATATTGTATAACTTTGTTTAAAAGATTTAAATTGCTGTAGCTCCCTGTAAATCTCTATGTCTGGAAGAGTGTGTAGTATTGTAACTCCAACCAATACGAATCCAGCAAGAACACCTGAGATAGATGCCATTGTCCAATAAAACTCCGACGTGGGGGTTAACATTTCTAACGGTCCATACTTCGTTAAAATGACCACAAATATGAATGAGATAAAGCCACCAGCAATACCCTTACGAAGGATTTTCGGGAACATACCTATTCACGTTTAGCTTCTCAACTTTCACCGTTTAAAAACTTTTCAATCTTCTCATACAAGTCATTGTAGGCTTCTATAATTTTGTTATACATTTGTTCTGAGTCCACTCTCGACCATTCTTCCTTCGCCCGGACAACCTTTTTTGTGGCTATCAACTTGTCTTCAAAAATATTTTTATCTTTTAGTTCATGTGTCTTTGGGTCTTCATATTTAATAATAATGTCTTCTACAATATTCAGCTTATCATCAATTTTTCTTAGTTTGTCCACAAATGATATCACAGCATCCTTAGAAAGCCTCTTTTTCTTAATCCTCCCATCGACCGAGGCCTTTATTTCAATCACATCCGGCCCCAAGAGATATACAAAATCTCCAAGCAATTCACTAATATCCTCATCCATGTCCTTTTTGTGTTTCATATAATACACGTACTTTGTTGCCGCCATTCTCAGATACATAGATACCACACGGGGAGACCTCAGAAGCTCCTCAATGAACTCCCGGTAGTACACTTCCATGAGGTCAACTACACTCGCCTGACCAAACAAATATTGGCTAAGGAAATATTTTAGCTGATATGAAGTTGGTCCATCTTTGTATCTCTCCATCCCAACTATACCGTTAGGGAACACGACAAAGTGAGTTGGATAATACAATCTCTCTTTCCGGCTTTTGTCTAACTGTATGCCATTTTCATGACCCTCTTCATCAATTTTTGTTGGCAAATCCCTCTCTTTACCGTATCCAATCCTCGCAGTAATGACACCCTTTTCAGGCCCCCCAATCCATGGAATCAAATTAAATTCTGCAGGATTGTCTCTAATTAAAATTAGATCTCGTTCAAAAGAATACTTAATCTCTAACACCCTTTTTAGAGGTATATTTCGGTCAAGGAAATCATGATGATTATGCAAGAATGCTCCGAACTTTTGTCTAAATTTGTGGTCTAATATTCTATTCTGCTTATACCTCTTAAGTACTTCATCTCGCGGAATAAGCTTGTAAAAGTATATCTTGCGCTCCAAATAGTCTTTCATTTAGTCTCACCAAAAAAGCTTAAACACATCCCTTAAATAATTTCCGTACGTAATCTTTACGCTCAGTTTTAGTGTCAGGATTTTACCCCTCTCACACGACTTTAACGCAGGATGAACTCGACCCCTACAAAAGGATCATCCACACTCGCCACCAAAAGGTAAACCTTATGAGCAGTATACCCAAATGGGGATATAGTATATACTCCATAATCCAAACTCCAGAAGACACAACCAAAGAGGTGAGCCAATGAAAGAAACCAAGGAACCGCTGGCGAAGTTTCATGCAAGGGTAGATAAAGACGGACGATTAGTCATACCAAGGTATATTCGAGACACGTTAAAAATTGAAAGAGGGGATTATGTTAAATTAATTGTCAGGAAAATCAAAATAGATTTTAATGACAAAACGATATTTGTTGAAACTCAAAAACAGATAATTAGCAAGGTCGGAAGAAAAGGAACTGCATACATCCCCAACGAAATTCGTAAAAGTCTCAATATTGAGCCAGATGAGCTAATAGAAGTGGTTCTTTTAGACATCTTCAAGAGCGAAGTACCCGATGAAGAGTCTAATTTCAAATATGTTTTTTTGGACGTTTAATTATATATAGATATAATTATCGTGCAAGAAAAGAAGAAGAGAGAAGAGTTTATATTACTGCTTCTGCTCTCTAAGCAGTTCTTTTTCACGGCTTGAATTTATGATATACAAAATCTGCCAATTATGTTCACTCAACCACTATTTAAAGTAAACATCTGTTAAGCTATGAACATTACGCCTCAATTGTGCCCACATAAATTTTTTAAACTTTCCTTCCGTATGGTTTATGGAACTAAGTTCCATATATGGGTTTAAGTTCCAAAAAGGTGGTGGCCAAGATGCCGAGAACTCGGAAGTATAAGGCCGTCAGGCGTGTGGAGTTCCTCCTTCCGCCCGAGAAAGTCGAAGAAATGGAGCAGGCTAAGGGGCGAAAGCCTTGGGGTGAGTTCGTTTGGGAGCTGTGGGAGTTCTGGAAGACTCACCACACCACAGTTTAGAGGCGACAATTATGGCCCGCGTTCGGAGACCAACAGCAGGACCAGGAAGACCCAAAAAGTGGCCAGAGGAGCTTGTTGATTTGTTTCTTCGTGTTCCTAAGTCATACAAAGAGAGATTCGATGCCGAACGCGGGCCGATGAGCAGGACTGAATACTTCGTGTTTGTGATGGACCACACTCACAAGGACATCAAAGAAATGGGGCGGAGAATAGCAGAGCTTGAACAGATGGTGGCTCTTCTTGAGAAGGAGCTTGAGCAGAAGAACAAAATCATTGTTCAGAAAGACAAAATAATTGAACGCCAGAATAGGACCATAGAGCAACTCGAAAAGAAGCTCGAGGACTGTGCTTCTAAGCTCTTTGACTGCAAGAACAACAAGCCCAAGCTTTCCTCCAAGTGGTCAAAGATTCTCCTCGCCATCCCCAAAGCGGTGGAAGAAGGCCTCACGTGGAACGACCTCATGAGAGACCTCGGAATCCTCGACCCGCAGGAACAGGTCGCAGTCATGCAACGCTTCTTCATAACAATCGACGAGAACGGCAGGATTCCAGAAATCATCAGGCCCTTACCGGGCATCAGGGAGCTCGAAGGCATCGACCTCTACAGGAAAGACGGCGTAAACGTCCGCTTCGCTAAAATAGTCAGGGAAGACACGCTGAAGGCGGCCAAGAGCCTCGACGTTCCAAAGCCCACAGAAGACGGCCAGCCTGCGGTTGAGGTCCCGAGGGCGAAGATTGAGAAGCAGTTGAAGGCCTGGTTAAAGCAGTATGAGCAGTGGGCTTCGAGCTGGAAGACAAAGGAGAAGGCGGAGTCTTTCTTGAAGAGTGTCGGCAACAATGGACTCAAGCGGCTTGTGCGGGAGTACGGTTTCGATGTTGTGGCGGAGGTTGTTGGTTCTAACGCGGATTTCAGGGCCCTGTTCGGCCCGTTCTTGTTGAAGCTTGAAGGAAAAAAGGTGGAGGTGACGTCTGATGTCTGAGTATGGGGTTCGCCTCTCTGAGAGGCTGCCGGTCTCGAAGGCCACCAAGGAGCGGCTCCTGGCTTTCGTCAGGAGTAATGACGAGGTGAAGAACGCGGACGAGGCGATTTCGTTCTTGTTGGACTTTTACCGCAAGCACAGGAGGGAGGCCGATGTCTGAGAAGAACGTTTTGGTTGAAGTCTTGGAGAAAGGCGGCATCTTGGTGCATGCAGGCCTGATAGGGGACAGCATGGGACAGGGCATCTTCAGTTGTTGCACCTGCCCATACAGGGGCGAGTGCGAGGCCTTCTACAACTACATAGAGATGTATCCTGGCGACTTCGCCGACACCTGTGGAGTGGAAGACTGCCCTCACGCCGATGAGGGCATTATCATGATTGCAGAGAGGACTGGAGCATTCTTGACAGTAACGACCACTCCAGAACTTGTTGAACTCGTGAAGAGGGAGTGGGAACGAATAAAGAAAGGGCGGCTCGCAAAGGAGGCCGATTCGGCCTCCTCATCTTCTTTTGGAGGTGTTTGAGGTGGCCAGGCGTGGCCGTCCTTCAGTAGTAAAGCCTTGGCTGGTGACTATCAGCGGGGGAACCACCAGGAAAATCGTCATTCTCGCCCGAACTCAGGAGGAAGCGGAAGAAAGGGCCCGCTTCATGGTCAAGCAGAGCTTCCCGTTCTCGACTTTCTCGGTTAGGAGGTATTACGGGAGGGTCAGCGCATGACTGGCGAGGTTTTGCCCGAGAAGGTTGGCATTACCAAGCCCTCAGAGGTCCCGGGCGCGGTAGTTCTGAGCCTGACGACTCCGGCCTCGTGGGAGGAGTTTCAGGGCTTCCTGAAGGCTGTGGAAACTTTGCAGGGTGATGGTTTCGTTGTTCGTTCTGTCGAGTCGAGCTACAAGCTGTTTAGGGTTTGGCTGAGGAGGGATGAGGAATGAGCCAGGCGGAGGCTGAGTTCTGGAGTTGGGTCGCTTCGGAGAAGGCGAAGTTGGATGAAGTGCTCCGTGATAGGGACGAACCGCCGACCCTGCTTGAGTGGCTTGAGCGGGGGATTCAGGTTGCCAGGGAGACAGCGTTCTCGTTGAGCATTCGGCAGGAGAACGGGGCCGAGTACTGGACGGGCTACGCGGACGCGCTGGAGACTCTGTTGAGGAAACTCCAGCGCAGGGAGGTGAGGGTATGAGGTCTGAGCAGGAGCTGTATGAAGCCCTGTTGGACGTCAGGAGAAAGCTGGACAATGTGATTGAGACGTTCGAGCTCTTCAGGATGGGCATCATGACAGGAACGGCTCTCAGCGATGCGTGGACTGACTTCAACATTGCAGCGGGCAAGATCAACGCGGAGATGTACGGGTACGCGTACTGGAGGGAAAAGACGTTCGAAAGGAGGGTCGCTCATGAGCAGAAGGCTTGAGGGGGCCTCGCCATGATCCTCCGCCCTATCCTCTCACCTCTGACTGCCACCCTCATCCTCGAGCACCCGGAGGTCAGAGTCTACGAGCTGGACAGGGTTCGCGCTGACGGCGCGGAGCTGGTGCTCCTCGCGCTGGACCTCGACGGCTGGTTTGACTACTACATGCTAGAGAAGAGGGATGGCAGGGGCCTGCACCACGTCTACCTCACACCGTGGGCGCGCTCATGGAAGCTCAGCATGGAGTGTGAGGATCCGACGAACTGCAGTGACGTGCTCAGCATTCGTGGGGACGTGAAACTGCACTACCTCCGCCGCCCGGCCGACCTGTATGTTCCTGGCCCTGAGCGCCTGTGGAACATGATCCGGGAAGAGGCTGGACTGCCGCCTGTTGCGTTCCCCAACTCGACGACGCACGTTCTTGCGTGGGCAACCTTGAGGGCGAACTGGACCTGGAAGGTAACCTGGCACCGGGGGGTGAGGGCATGACTTTTCAAACTGCTCTCGAAATTTTTTCCGAGAATGAAAAGAGAGAGCGGAGGAGGATTCTCGCCGTGGCTAAGGGCCTCAAAAAGCACGTTGAAGCGTACAGGCAGACTTATCGCAAGGACATCATGAGGGAAGTCATCAGCGTCCTCCTCGGGGGTGAGGGCTGATGCCAGCAGCGAGGGCCGAGATGATCCGGCTTTCCGCGGACGCAGGAACACCGATTTACAAACCTTTCTTTGACTACATGCGCCGCTCTCTCCTCGACATGGAGAATAGATATCTCTTTAGTGACCTGGTCGAGTACCTGTTCCCTGGTGAGTTCTTCATGTATGACGTGGATTCCGTAGTCTTTGACAGGGATTCGAGGGAGCCGGTGGCGGCGTTCGAGCTGAAGCGGAAGAGTTGGAGAGTCGCTCAGGGAGCGTGGGGTGCTGGAAAGCTGGAAGTGAATGGTTACCAATTCCTCAGGCTGAAGAGGCTTGCCAGGCGCTTTAGCGTGCCAGTATTTTACTTTGTTTGGGTTGGTAAGCATTTTGCGGTTTTCAGGGTGGATGAAGTTTGGGCCGAGTTGGAGCGGAAGTACGAAGGAACTTCGGCAGAGGATCTTTACGCGGTTATTCCGCTGGATGATGTTCAGGTTGCTGAGGACTTCATCGAGCTGAGGAGAATCATGAGGGAAGTGCTCGGGAGGTGACGGGGCGTGGCTAAGATAAATTGGGATAAGTGGGGCATTTTCCTCTCCCCTTTGCATGACACAATATATCTCGCACACATAAGTAAGCGCCATGGCAAGATAGTTGAAGCAGATGACAAAAAAGACATCACATCGGAGTTTTGGGGGGTTTTAATAGCTCTGTTGAAACGTAACGAAAACGAGGTCATCTTATACGAGAACGACGTGCCAAAGTACCGCATAGTTCTTGAAGAGCTTGAGGAGCGTGATGGCCGTGAATGAGGATTTGAGTCTTGACACCTTGATGGCATTTGTAGAGGCGGACTTTGAGAAAGACCTCCTCAGCGCAGAGCTCCTGACCCTGATAGTCGTGGCGAATGCAGGCAGAAGCCTCAGAAAGAGTGAGCTTCTTCGCATCCTCAAAAAGCTCGCAGAGAGGCATGAATTGTTTGCTTGGTTCAAGCACGCGACACGCGACGATATTGACGACATAGTTGAGACCCCATACCTCGTGGTTGATGTCTATGACATCGTGAACTATCGTATTAGGCTCAACGAGAGAGGGAAGAGGCTCTACGCGCAACTATCCGCTCGCATTGAGAAGAGCGTATTCGAGAGTATAGTTAGGTCAATCAAGGAGGTGAGCGCTGGTGAGTCTTAACTTTCATACGAAAGTTAAGGATACTAACACCACCTGTATATTATCCGTCTTTCCAAAACATCTTCCTCGGAGGACCAAGGACAAACACCGGAAAACCCGGCCAAATATACACCACCTGTACTTATTCCCCACAACTTCCGAAGCGTCCTGGCGCCTGAAAAATATAAGCTCTGTTAACAAAATAACAGAGGTGATATAATGCCCCGCAGGAGAAAGTTTCCGGACTATGTTGAGATAAGGGTTCCTGTCTATCAGCCACCAACAAGTACTCTCGAACTACTCTTCGAGGGTAAAACGCTCGAGATAGCAAAACGCCTCGTCGGACACCTCAAAAAGAACGGAGGCATGTTCAAAGACGAGTACCAAGAGGTTCTCGGCATTGATGGAGCAGATAAGGTCCTCTACTTCAGAGTCGTGAAGAAGCTTTTGGCCCTCGGCATGATTTACGAGGACAGAGGTATGTACAGGCTCTCCGACCGCTTTTCAGAGAGAATGGAGAACCTTGCCAAAATGTGGAAATTCGAGATAGGCAAAGTCGCCGAACTCTGGTGAGGACAAATGACCACAATGTCTATATCCAGTCCGCAGGTAGTATTTCAGTGTAGCCACATGTGGCCACGTGTGGCCACACAGAATTGGACGGAGGAGGACCTTGGAATGGCCAAAAAGAAGCCTAAGAGAACTCGTATACCAATTCACATCACGCTTAGTCCGCAGGTCATCGAACTCATGGATAAGGCAACGTATAACAGGAGCCGTTTTATTGAGGATGCGATTTTAATGCGGCTTTCGACCAAAAGCGTGGCCTTTAGAAGGGAAGGACGGTTGTGGAGCCCCGGGCGGGATTTGAACCCGCGACCGGCGGATTACAAGTCCGCCGCCCCACCAGGCTAGGCTACCGGGGCACGGTTTAAAGACTCCCCGGGGAAAATATAAAGTTTTCGCAGCCGGTTCTCGCGCCATGTTCCGCAAAAATGACTGACATCCTTCATTGGGGAGCACCGTAAGATTTATAAATCCCCTCCATATTCCCTACATTGGGTCGTGCCGCCGTAGCTTAGTCGGTAGAGCGCCGGACTGTTAATCCGGCGGTCCCCGGTTCGAGTCCGGGCGGCGGCGCCATCCCGTGGGCCCGTAGCTCAGCCTGGTCAGAGCGCGCGGCTCATAACCGCGTGGTCGGGGGTTCAAAGCCCCCCGGGCCCACCATTTCAGCCCTTGCTTCGCAAGCGCTGGCGGAAGAAAGAGTGCTTTTCTAAGAATTGACAAGTTCTGAAATGGGTTTTTCATTTACTCGCTCCTTTGTGAGTGTTTCTCTTTGAGAAGGCGCCCGAAGGGCGCCAATGGTAAGTTGAAACTGCTCTGAAAAGCTTCCTTTTATGTTAAACCCCGCTTAAAATTATCCAGTTCTTTAGTGCACGACTAATTTTTGCTTTTCTTTGAGAAGGGTGTTCTTTGGTCAAACTTTGCTCTGCAAAGTTTGTTCGCCTGCGCAAAGTTTCATCAAAAAGTTCTGACTGTGTTTGGTGCCGTGCCCTTGAGGTCGTGCGATATTTTAACTCCATGTCTCAACAGGGTTTGGCTCTCGGATAATCTTCTATCAAGCAGTTTTAACCTTGTTATTGGCGTCCTTCGGACGCCGTTTGAAGAGTGAAACACTCGCAAGAGGGCAATTAGAAGAGTAAACCCCAACAGAATCGCCCGTTTTAAAGTGCACGAAGTTTTTTCAGGCTTTTAACCAGTAAAACATTTTTGGTCAAGCTTTGCCAAGCAAAGCTTGCTTGGTGAGTGTTTCGTTCTCCAAAGGCGCCCTTCGGGCGCCGATAAAAAATGTGAAACTTCTTGAAGGGCTTGATTTAAAAGTTAAACCCATTGTGTTGGTTGTACTTGAGCAGTGCACGACTGGTTTCTGCCAGTTTAATGGAAAGAGCACTCTTTGATCAAACTTTGCCCAGCAAAGTTTGTTCGCCTTCGCGAAGTTTGATCAAGGTTCGTAGCTCCTTTCTCAAAGTGCGAGTTCTTGAGTGGTTTCTCTTCAAATGGGCATTTAAAAGTGAGAACCTTTTGGATTACACCCTTTGAGCAGGCGTTTAAGATATAATGGACGCCCTCTGGGCGTCAGAGAAGAGTAAACCCCTTCAAAAGGCCACTTTTATAGAGTTCTCGCTTGAAAATGGAATGCTCAAGTTGAAAACCAACACACAGAAACGCTCTTGATAAAGAGCTACAAACTTCTGGCAAAGCTTTCTCAAAAGCTTCCCTCACAAACAAAACACCGGTTTTTCAAGCGGGTTCGTACTGTTGAGCGGTGAAAACATTCTGATCCACAATACGGGGCCTTTCAAAGTCATATTGGACATTTAAAAGCACCAGTGGCCACTGTTTCGCACAAAAAACTGACCAAATTTTACCCGTATTTTAGCCAAATATGACAGATGAAGCCGTTAATCAGCCACGTTATGCCATTATTCTGGCATAAATCATGTCAAAATTACAGCAGATCTCGAGCATCAGGCCGTTTTTTAGAAAGTTCGAACATCGAACCGACGACAAACATTTATAAGCCTTTCCCCATAATGATGGACATAAAAGTGCATCAGAGTAGCTTTTCGGTATGGAAAACGGTTCTTAAACTTTACGCAACCGATATAAACCCATACGAGCCAGATACCACTCGAAAAGCTTATATACCGAAACCCGCAGGTGTGAGGTAGTGATAATCGTTCTTAAAAAATGTTAAAGGGGGCAATTCTCGGTGGCGACGAAAAAAGAGTTTGATATATTCACACATGAGCTGGTTCCCGAACACAGAATACTGAGCGAAGAGGAGAAAGAGGAGCTCCTCAGGAAGTACAGGATCAGGATCTCCCAGCTTCCGCAGATCAAGGCTTCGGACCCTGCTGTCGTGGCCCTTGGGGCAAAGCCGGGCGATATCCTTGAGATCAGAAGAAAAAGCCCGACGGCGGGCTACTACAACTACTACCGCCTTGTGGTGGAGGACTGATTCTGCGAGGTGAGATTATGGCATCGAGAGGACCAACCGTTGTGGATGTTACTCCTGACGACCTCTGGCTCGTTATGGACGCCTACTGGAAGGAGAGGGGACTTGTAAGACAGCATCTTGATTCTTACAACGCTTTCATTGACAACGGCATGCAGCAGGTCATATACGAGTTCGGCGGACTGAAGCCGGATATTCCGGACTTCGAGGTTAAGTTCGGTAAAATACGCCTGGGCGAACCCGAGTTCCAGGAGGCCCAGGGACAGAGGAAGCCGCTCTACCCGATGGACGCCAGGATAAGGAACCTCACGTACTCCGCACCGCTATACCTCGAGCTCATCCCGGTCATCAAGGGCATCGAGCAGGAGGCCGTCGAGGTCCGCATTGGAGAGCTCCCGATAATGCTCAAGTCCAAGGCCTGCAGGCTTTACGGCCTCAGCGACGAGGAGCTCATCAAGCTCGGCGAGGATCCAAAGGATCCGGGAGGATATTTCATCATAAACGGTTCTGAGAGGGTTATAGTCTCCATTGAGGACCTCGCCCCGAACAAGACCCTCGTTGAGCGCGACGAGAGGCAGAACAGGATAATCGCAAAGGTCTTCTCATACAGACACGGTTACAGGGCCCTGATAACCGTCGAGAGGAGAAAGGATGGTATCCTCTACGTCAACATTCCGAACGTTCCGAGACCCGTCAAGTTCGTTTACGTTATGCGCGCCCTCGGTCTTCTGAGCGATAAAGAGATCGTCGAGGCCGTGAGCGACGATCCGAGGATACAGCAGGTTCTCTTCGACAACCTCGAGGACGCCAGCGACGTGATGAACCAGGAGGACGCGCTCGACTACATAGGAAAGCTCTCCCTGCCCGGTCAGCCGAAGGAGTACAGGCTCAGGAGGGCGGAGCACATCATAGACAACAACCTCCTCCCGCACATGGGCGTCGAGCCCGAGAGGAGAAAAGCTAAGGCCTACTACCTCGGCATGATGGCCCTCAAGGTTCTTGAGCTTTCCCTAGGCCTCCGCGGTGAGGACGACAAGGACCACTACGCCAACAAGAGGCTCAAGTTAGCGGGAGACCTCCTCAGGGACCTCTTCCGCGTCGCATTCGGCCAGCTCGTCAAGGACATGCAGTACCAGATGACCAAGACCTACCAGAGGAAGGGCGAGCGCTACACCTTCGAGAACATTCAGAGGTTTGTGAGAAACTCCATAAGACCTGATGTCCTCAGCGAGAGGATCGAGCACGCCCTTGCCACCGGTGCCTGGCCCGGCGGAAGGACCGGTGTGAGCCAGCTTCTCGATAGAACGAACTACATGAGCACCCTTTCACACCTCAGGCGCGTTACTTCCCCGCTCAGCAGGGATCAGCCCCACTTCGAGGCGCGTGATCTTCACGGAACCCACTGGGGAAGGATCTGTCCGACAGAGACGCCTGAAGGTCCGAACTGTGGTCTCGTTAAGAACCTCTCCTTGATGTCCCAGATAACCACCGGCATCCCCGAGGAGGAGGTCATGGAGTACCTGAACAAGCTCGGCGTCGTTTCCATCGAGGAGCGCCGCCCGAGCCCCGAGCTCTGGCGCCTCTACCTCAACGGAGTTCTCATCGGGACCATAGAGGACGGAGAGTCCCTCGTCCGCAGGATAAGGAGCGACAGGAGAAGCGGAAAGATAAGCGATGTCATCAACGTGGCGATATACCAGGACGAGGAGGTTCGGGAGGTATACGTCAACAGCGACGACGGCCGCGTCAGGAGGCCGCTCATCATCGTCGAGAACGGGCAGCCGAAGCTCACCAAGGAGCACGTCGATGCAATAAAGAGCGGGGCCCTCACCTGGAACGATCTGGTAAAGATGGGCGTCATAGAGTACCTCGACGCGGAAGAGGAGGAGAACGCCCTCGTCGCCACATGGCCCTGGGAGGTCACGGAGGAGCACACCCACCTCGAGCTCATGCCGGCCGCGATACTCGGTATCCCAGCTTCGCTCGTTCCGTATCCGGAGCACAACGCTGCCCCGCGTAACACCTACGGAGCGGGTATGGCCAAGCAGAGCCTCGGCTTTGGTGCCGCCAACTTCAGGATAAGGGTGGACACGCGCGGGCATCTCATGCACTACCCGCAGGTTCCGCTCGTTAACTCACGCATCATGAAGGCCGTCGGTTTTGAGGAGAGGCCAGCAGGCCAGAACTTCGTGGTCGCGGTCCTCAGCTACGGCGGCTACAACATGGAGGACGCAATCATCATGAACAAGGCCTCCATCGAACGCGGTCTCGGAAGAAGCACGTTCTTCAGAACATACGAGGCCGAGGAGAAGCGCTATCTCGGCGGTCAGACCGACCGCTTTGAGGTTCCCGACCCCACCATACAGGGCTATCTCGGCGAGAAGTACTACAGACACCTCGACGAGGACGGTATAATCTTCCCGGAGTCAAAGGTCACAGGTAAGGACGTTCTCGTCGGCAGAACTTCACCGCCGAGGTTCCTCGAGGAGCAGAGCGGCCTCGGAGGGATAATACTCCAGGAGAGAAGGGAGACGAGCGTCACCGTCAGGCCGAGCGAGAGGGGTATAGTTGACAAGGTTATCATCACCGAGACCGGCGACGGAACCAAACTCGTCAAGGTGACCACCAGGGACCTCCGCATCCCGGAGTTCGGAGACAAGTTCGCATCGAGGCACGGACAGAAGGGTGTCGTGGGTCTCATCGTTCCGCAGGAGGACATGCCCTGGACCGAGAGCGGAATCGTTCCGGACCTCATCGTCAACCCGCATGGTATCCCGAGCCGTATGACCGTCGGACAGCTCATCGAGGCCATAGGCGGAAAGGTCGCCGCCCTCACTGGAAGGAGGGTCGATGGAACCGCGTTCATTGGTGAGCCCGAGGAGAAGCTCAGGAAGGAGCTTGAGGAGCTTGGATTCAAGCACAGCGGCAGGGAGGTCATGTACGACGGCATAACCGGAAGAAGACTGGAGGCTGACATATTCGTCGGTGTCATCTACTACCAGAGGCTCCACCACATGGTCGCCGACAAGATGCACGCGAGGAGCAGGGGTCCGGTGCAGGTTCTCACCAAGCAGCCGACCGAGGGTAGGGCCAGGGAAGGAGGTCTCAGGTTCGGTGAGATGGAACGTGACGTCCTCATCGGACACGGCGCCGCGATGCTTCTCATAGAGAGACTGCTCGAGGAGAGCGACAAGACCGAGGTATGGGTCTGCGAGAGCTGCGGACACCTGGCACTCGAGGACAAGCGCAGAGGAAAGGTCTACTGCCCGGTCTGTGGAGAGGAAGAGAAGATCAGCAAGGTGGAGATGAGCTACGCCTTCAAGCTGCTGCTCGACGAGCTGAAGGCTATGGGAATAAGGCCGTCCCTCAAGATAACGGATAGGGTGTGATAGCATGCAGTCGATGAAGAAGATCATCGGGAGTATTGAATTCGGTATCCTCTCACCCCAGGAAATCAGAAAGATGAGCGCGGCCGAGATTACCGTCCCCGACACCTACGACGACGACGGCTACCCAATCGAAGGCGGCCTCATGGACAAAAGACTGGGTGTTGTTGACCCGGGACTCCGCTGTGAGACCTGTGGAGCGAGAGCTGGAGACTGTCCGGGCCACTTCGGCCACGTTGAGCTCGCCAGGCCGATAATCCACGTCGGATTCGCCAAGACCATCCACAGGGTCCTCGAGAGCACCTGCCGCGAGTGCGGAAGGATAAAGCTCACCGACGAGGAGATAGAGGAGTACGCCCACAAGTTCGAGGTCATGGGCGACAGGAAGAAGGCCAAGGACAAGCTCATCAAGGAGATCCACAAGAAGGCCAAGGAGAGAATGGTCTGCCCGCACTGTGGAGCGCCGCAGTTCCCGATTAAGTTCGAGAGGCCGACCATCTACTGGGAGCTCAGGAAGGATGAAGAGGGCAACGAGTACAGGCACAGAATGATGCCGAGCGAGGTCAGGGACAGGCTCGAGAAGATACCCGACAAGGACCTGCACCTGCTCGGACTTCACCCGGAGAAGGCCAGGCCCGAGTGGATGATACTGACGGTCCTGCCGGTTCCGCCGGTCACCATGAGACCGTCCATCACCCTCGAGAGCGGTATCAGAGCAGAGGACGACCTCACCCACAAGCTCGTTGACATCATCCGTATCAACAACAGGCTTAAGAGCAACATCGAGGCCGGTGCACCGCAGCTCATCATCGAGGACCTCTGGGACCTCCTTCAGTACCACGTCACCACCTACATCAACAACGAGACCTCCGGCATTCCGCCGGCCAAGCACAAGAGCGGAAGGCCCCTCAAGACCCTCTCCCAGAGGCTCAAGGGTAAAGAAGGCCGCTTCCGTGGAAACCTCAGCGGTAAGCGTGTCAACTTCTCGGCCCGTACGGTCATCAGCCCCGACCCTATGATAAGCATCAACGAGGTCGGCGTTCCCATAGCGGTAGCCATGGAGCTCACCGTTCCGGAGAAGGTCACCGAGTTCAACTTCGAGAAGCTCAAGAAGATGGTCCTCAACGGGCCGGAGAAGTATCCTGGAGCCAACTACGTCATCGACCCCGAGGGAAGGAGAATCCGCCTCATGGAGAACAACCTTGAGATCATCGCCGAGAAGCTCGACCTCGGCTGGACAGTCGAGAGGCACCTCATGGACGGAGACATAGTGCTCTTCAACAGGCAGCCCTCACTCCACAGGATGTCCATCATGGCCCACCGCGTCAGGGTGATGCCGTACAGAACCTTCCGCCTCAACCTCTCGGTCTGCCCGCCGTACAACGCTGACTTCGACGGTGACGAGATGAACCTCCACGTACCGCAGACCGAGGAGGCCCAGGCGGAGGCCAGGATACTCATGGAGGTTCAGAACCACATCATCTCGCCGAGGTACGGAGGCCCGCTCATCGCTGGAATCCAGGACCACATCTCCGGCGGCTACCTGCTCACCCGTGAGGGTGCCTACTTCACCCGCTCAGAGGTCGAGCAGATGCTCATGTTCGCGGGAATCGACATCCGCGAGCTCCCGGCGCCGGACAAGGTGGAGAACGGCGTCGAGCTCTGGAGCGGAAAGACCATCTTCTCGCTCGTCCTGCCGGAGGACATCACCATCTGGTACCGCAACAAGCTCTGCGACGAGCCGGAGCGCTGTGAGGCACTCGAAAAGCTCATCGAGGAGAAGCTCGTCCCCGACCCGGAGGAAGTTAGAAAGCTCGCCTACGACGGCTTCGTCTACATACAGAACGGAAAGCTCCTCAGCGGCGCCATAGACAAGAAGGCCTACGGAAGGGAGGACGGAAGGCTCCTCGACCTCATAGTGAGGGAGTACGGCGTTGATAGGGCGAGGCAGTTCCTCGACCAGGTCACCAAGCTCGCCATCTGGACCATCACCCACAAGGGCTTCACCACCGCCATAGACGATGAGGACCTTCCGAGCGAAGCCCTCGACAGGATTCACGAGATAATCCGCGAGGCGGAGGAGAGGGTCAACAGGCTCATAGAGGCCTACAAGAACGGTGAGCTTGAGCCGCTGCCGGGTAAGACCCTTGAGGAGACCCTCGAGAGCAACATCATGGCTGTCCTCGCCGAGGCGCGTGACAACGCCGGTAAGGTCGCCGAGCGCTACCTCGGTATGGGCAACCACGCGGTCATCATGGCCAAGACCGGAGCAAGGGGTAAGATGCTCAACATCACCCAGATGGCCGCTATGCTCGGTCAGCAGTCCATCCGTGGAAAGCGTCTCTACCGCGGCTACCGCGGAAGGGTTCTCACGCACTTCAAGCCGGAAGACCTCGGCGCGAGGGCGAAGGGATTCGTCACCAACTCCTACAAGAGCGGCCTTACCCCGCAGGAGTACTTCTTCCACGCAATGGGTGGACGTGAGGGACTTGTCGACACCGCGGTCAGGACTGCCCAGAGCGGTTACATGCAGAGAAGGCTCATCAACGCCCTCCAGGACCTCAAGGTGGACTACGACGGAACTGTGAGAGACCCGACCGGAATCATCGTCCAGTTCAAGTACGGTGAGGACGGCATCGACCCGATGAAGAGCTGGCAGGGCAAGACCGTTGATGTTGACAGGGTCATCCTTAGAACCCTCGTCAAGATGAGGGGAGGTGAGTGAAATGGTCGCAGCGAAGACCATCAAGAGCCTGGTGGACAAGGCAGACCTCCCGGAGAACCTCAGGGAGGAGCTCTACAACAAGCTGGTCGAGTACAATAAGAAGTACAAGCTCAAGAAAGCTGAGATAGAGGCCATCATCGAGGAGACCGTCCGCGAGTATCAGAACGCCCTCGTCGAGCCGGGAGAGGCCATAGGAACCGTTGCAGCACAGTCCATAGGTGAGCCCTCAACGCAGATGACCCTCAACACCTTCCACTACGCTGGTGTCGCGGAAATCAACGTCACCCTCGGTCTGCCGAGAATCATCGAGATTGTCGATGCGAGGAAGAACCCGTCCACCCCGATCATGACCGTTTACCTCGACGAGAAGCACCGCCACGACAGGGAGAAGGCCCTTGAGGTCGCGAGGAGGATCGAAGGTACCACCCTGGAAAACCTTGCCCGCGAGATGAGCATCGACATACTCAACTACGAGTTCGTCGTTGACATAGACCTAGAAAGGCTTGAGAAGGCCGGTCTGGACATGGAGAAGGTCCAGAGGAAGCTCGAGGGCTCTTTCAAGAGCGCTGAGTTCGAGGTTGATGGATACACGCTCATAATGAGGCCCAAGAAGGTCGGCAAACTCTCAGACCTCAGAAGACTTGCCGAAAAGGTTAAAAAGCACCGCCTTAAAGGCCTCTCGGGCGTCGGGAAGACCATCATAAGGAAGGAAGGCGACGAGTACGTCATCTACACCGAGGGCTCGAACTTCAAGCAGGTGCTCAAGGTTCCGGGCGTTGACCCTACGAGAACCAGGACGAACAACATCTGGGAGATCGCCGACGTGCTTGGCATTGAAGCGGCAAGAAACGCCATCATAGAGGAAATCGTCAACACGATGCGCGAGCAGGGTCTCGAGGTTGACGTCAGGCACATCATGCTCGTCGCCGACATGATGACGCTCGACGGTGTGATACTGCCCATAGGCAGGCACGGTATAGTTGGGGAGAAGGCCAGCGTGCTTGCCAGGGCCGCCTTCGAGATAACCACCCAGCACCTCTTCGAGGCCGCTGAGAGGGGCGATGAGGACCCCCTCAACGGTGTCGTGGAGAACGTGCTGATAGGGCAGCCGGTTCCAGTCGGAACCGGAATGGTCAAACTGGCAATGAATCTCCCCCTGAGACCGAAAAGGGAGTAGGGAGGTGTGATGTATGGTTGATTTCGCATTCGAGCTTAGGAAGGCAGAGGACACCGGAAAGATAATCATGGGAGCGAAGAAGGCCATCCAGTACGCCAAGATGGGCGGCGCCAAGATGATTATCGTGGCCAGGAACGCGAGGCCGGACATAAAGGAGGACATACTCTACTACGCCAAGCTCAGCGGCATACCGATTTACGAGTTCGAGGGAACCAGCGTCGAGCTCGGAACCCTCCTCGGAAGGCCGCACACCGTTTCGGCCCTCGCGATAATCGACCCCGGTGAGAGCAGGATACTGGCCTTGGCTGGGGGTAAGGAGTAATGCCGCTCAAGCTCAACACCGACCAGATCAAGTTCATAGCGCTCTTCGAGAGCATGACCGGAGCGACAGTGATGGACTGCCTCATCGACACCAACAGGAACAGGCTCATATACGTCATTAAGAAGGGCGAGATGGGACTGGCCCTCGGAAAGAAGGGAGCCAACGTCAAGCGCGTCCAGAACATGCTCGGAAAGGAGATAGAGCTCATCGAGCACTCGGAGAACCCCGAAGAGTTCCTGAGGAACATTTATAAGAGCCTCGGGGTTAAGGTTAAAAAGGTCCACATCACTGAGAAGCGTGATGGTAAGAAGGTCGCCCTCCTTGACATCGGGCCCCGCGACAAGGCCAGGGCTATCGGAAAGGGCGGCCAGAACATCAACCTCGTGAAAGAGTTGATGGAGAGACACCACGGCATTCACGATGTGGTCATAATCTGAGGTGATGATCATGGCTGGAAAGAAGGCCCCGTATGGAGAGTTTGCCGGAAGGAAGCTCAAGCTCAAGAGGAAGAAGTTCCGCTGGAGCGACATCAGGTACAAGAGGAGAGTCCTCAGGCTCAAGGAGAAGAGCGACCCGCTTGGAGGTGCCCCGCAGGCCAAGGGCATCGTCCTCGAGAAGATAGCCGTCGAGGCAAAGCAGCCGAACTCGGCTATGCGTAAGGCCGTCAGGGTTCAGCTCATCAAGAACGGTAAGGTCGTTACCGCCTTCACCCCCGGTGACGGTGCCATCAACCACATCGACGAACACGACGAGGTCATCATCGAGGGAATCGGTGGTCCAAAGGGTGGTTCCGTCGGTGATATCCCGGGAATCAGGTACAAGGTCGTCAAGGTCAACAGGGTCTCCCTCAAGGAGCTCGTCAAGGGAAGGAAGGAGAAGCCGAGGAGGTGAAGTGAATGGCCAAGGCAATCACCGAGAGGTTCTATCAGCCTAAGGAGCTCAAGGTCATGGGCAGGTGGAGCGTTGAGGACGTCGTCGTGAACGACCCGTCCCTCAGGCCCTACATCAACCTGGAGCCGAGGATCCTCCCGCACAGCCACGGAAGGCACGCCAAGAAGTCCTTCGGCAAGGCCAACGTTCACATCGTCGAGAGGCTCATCAACAAGGTCATGCGCAGCGGCGCCAGCGGCCACAAGGTCGGCGGCCACTTCATGAGGCGTGAGAGCCGCTCCCTCATGAGCAAGAAGATGAAGGCCTACGAGGTCGTCAAGGAGGCCTTCATGATCATCGAGCGCAGAACCAAGCAGAACCCGATACAGGTTCTCGTCAGGGCCCTTGAGAACTCCTCCCCGAGGGAGGACACCACCACCATCGCCTTCGGTGGAATCCGCTACCACATGGCCGTTGACGTTTCACCGCTCAGGAGGCTCGACATAGCCCTCAAGAACCTCGCCCTCGGTGCGAGCGCCAAGTGCTACCGCAACAAGACCAGCTACGCCCAGGCCCTTGCGGAGGAGATAATCGCGGCTGCCAACAAGGACCCGAAGAGCTTCGCCTACAGCAAGAAGGAAGAGATCGAGAGGATTGCCCAGTCCTCACGCTGAGGGCTGTTGCTTCTACCCTCTTCTTCATTTCAGCTTTCTGAAAAATCAAAGATTGTGGATTGAACTTCTTCGAGTCCTTTTGCTGGCCCAACTATTGCCGAGATTTAGGGAGCAGATACAACAAGTTTATTTAGACCTACGTGTATCCCTAACGGTGATATCATGAGGGCTATGGCGGTGATCCTTCTCGGGGTGCTACTTATTGCTGCCGTATCTCCCTCCGTCTCAACGGGCTCTCTTCCCTCAGATTACGGGGCTGAGATAACCTCGACGGGCTTCAGATTGCGGTCTTGGACCGTCAGGGGAACCAATGTAATCGGTGCCGGCGACAGGGGAGCACTCGGGAAGAGCCTCCCCCTATGGGATTGGCTTCTAAGCGAACCGTGGCCCGGAAGTCTGGCCACTGGAGAGTACCAGCTGAGGGAAGATAGGGACGCAATTGTGGGGACGCTTCAGACCGGATCTCTTCTCGTGGAGAAGAGGCTCCAAACTGTCGACTCCAACAGGGCTCTCCTGAACGTGACGTTCACCAACACCAGAGATTCCACATTCAAAAGCCTCGTGAACTGGGACTCCTTTGACCTCGGCTATGCCATAGCGTGGGCAGGTTACCTTGGAAAGCCCGGCGGTGAGCAGGAGATATGGATGGAAAACGGGCAACTTCACATCGAGGAGAAGAACTGGGTGAGACTCGGAGCGAAGGTGGAGGCCTTTGGCCTGGTGGACTTTGACGAGGACTTGATAGCGCTTGTTTTCCCGGATGAAAAGAGTGTTGCTCTGTGGCTGGAGAGCGGGAGCTGGGGGGTTGAAACGAGGGCTGAATTCCCTCCGTTAGTCCTGGAGCCTGGAGAGAGCAAGACCTACGTATTCGAGGTGTTCGTGGGGCACATCGAAGAGCTCAAAGAGGTGTATCCGGAGATATACGAGAAGCTTGAGCCGTTTCTCGAGAGGAATCGGTTTGAAATAACCTTTGACTCCCAGGCTTTTCCCATAGTAGGCGAGATTACCAACCTCACTGTGAGGATTACCCCAAAAGAACCCCTCGACAAAACCGGCAGGCTGTCAGTCTCGGTTGCGTGCGGCGAAGGAACGTTCGAGAGAACCTACCCAGTCGACTTGAGCAAGGAAAGCAAAGTAACCCTTCAAATAACCCCCGAAAAAAGTTGCAGGATAAAGGCCGAACTTGAACTAGAGGGAGAAATCATAGCAAGCGCAAGCACAACTATGAGGGCCTTCGAGAGAGGGAAGCCACTCAAGGTGGTTTTTGTCTGGCACCACCATCAGAGCCCCGGCGTCTGGCCCAACGGAACGCTGCACGGCCCCTGGGCCCTCGTGCACACCTACGATGACGAACTCGAACCCTACTATGACGGCGGCGCCTACTACTTCCACGCATGGATTCTCCAGAAGTACCCGGAGATTAAGATGACCTACCACCTCTCCCCTTCCCTCCTGTGGCAGTGGAACCTCACGAACACCGGCTGGTGCCAGAGCTATCCATCCTATCAGTGCTTCACGCGGGAGAGCCCCGAGGCCAAAAAGGTCAGGGAAGCGATGAGACTGTACAGATACCTGTACGAGAAGGGCCAAATAGAGATACTCTCCAGCTACTTCGCCCATCCGATAGGTGGTTACATTGCGGAGCGCTACGGCTGGCTCGATCTTCTTGACTACGAGCTGTCCCTCGGCAAGAAAACGACTGAGGAAGTGATCGGCGTAGATGCCAGCGGGATATGGCTGTCCGAGATGGCCTTCAGTCCGAAGCTCGTTCCCCTGCTCGAGGAGCACGGGTTCGAGTACACCGTCCTCGACGACCGCTGCCATCTCAGGGGTCTCTACCCCTACTCGCCGTACCACCTCTACGCCATCGAGAACTCGTCGATTAAGGTGCTCTTCAGGGATCACACAATAAGCGACGACTTCGCGTTCAACAATAACTTCCGCAGCGAAGAGGAGGCAAAAGAAAAGGCCCGGAAGATAGTCGAGGAGATCCTGAGCGTCAAGGAGGTCGACCCCAACGCGGAGGTTGTAACGATAGCGGCAGACGGCGAGAACTGGATAATATTCTCCCCCAATCCCGGCTTAACTGCAAAGTACTTCGAGTACCTCCTTCAGTACCTTCAGGAGGCCCAGGAGAAGGGACTGATTGAGACGGTGACACTTAGAGATGCCGTTAGCGAGCTCGAACCTTACAGGAATGCAACTCCCCTCACAACCTCGTGGCTCTGTTCGTGGGACAAGTGGACCAAGGAGAAGAAATCCGTGCAGGAGCCCATGTGGGAGAGAGACGAGGAGGTCTACAACCTAACTCAGGCGTACGTCGAAAAGTGCGGAAAGGACGAGACCTACGAAAAGGCCCTCTACGGTCTCGCGCAGGCCCTCGACAGCGACTTCTACTGGGCGGAGTTCTCGTATCCACCACACGTCTACGCCTGGCTCAACTGGACGGAAAACCTGGTGAAGGACGGCCTAAAAGGGTGCAGCTCCACGAACGTCACTCCAACGACCACAACAACGTCTGCAGCTATCCTTCACGACACCACCTCAGCCATCGAAACCCACTCAACATCCGAAACAGGGGAGAGCACTGGGTCCTCGATATGTGGTGTCGGGACATTATCTGCCCTTTCCCTGCTCGTCCTCCTTCTGAGAAAGAAGGAGTGAACCCCAACTTTTCATTTTATCAAACTCCTCCCTACCATGTTCCCAGGCTTTTCTACACCAAAGAACTCCAGAACCGTCGGTGCTATGTCCATCAGCGAGGAGTTTTCAAGCTCAACCTTCTCAAAGCCCCACAGAATCAGCGGAACCTTCAGGACAGGCTCGTTTATCGAGCCGTGCATTCCCTTAACCCAGTGGCTTACTCCCTTTATGCCCTTGCACATTCTGTGGGAGCAGAACCAGTAGCCGGGCTTGGCGGATACTATCAGTTCGCCGCTGTTCGGGCTGTCGAGGTGGGACAGTTCGTCCCGGAAGAAAACCTCCTTAACGCCCGGAGCCTTCCTCAGAACTTCAAAGGCTTCCTCGGCCTGGTTCGGGTTTCTGAGATAGACGTGAACTCCACCGCCAGAGGAAACCCTGAGGGTTTCTATACCATGTTTTCTCAGATACGTCCTCAGGTTCACCCAGGTGTGAACCTCTACCTGTCCATGGTCAGCGAAGATTATGAAGGCGTACTCTTCCTTCAGGCGCTCCCATAGAGTTCTCACTGCGGTATCAACGGTCTCAACGGCCTTTAGAGCCCCCTCACTCAGCGGCCCGTGGTCGTGGCCCATGCCGTCTATCGAAGCGAAGTGTACGAGGAGCAAATCCGGTCTGCATTCCTCGTATAGGTAGATGGCCGAGTTCATGACCCAGACGTCCTTCCTCCAATCGCGGCCGTGCTGGCGGTACATCCTGTCGCCGGCAAAGAAGGGTGGGAAGATTCTAACGTCCGTCCCGCTGAACGGGGGCATCGTATAGCCGCTGACGGCTGCGGTTCTAACACCCTTCTGCCGTAACAGGTCAACGATGGTTGGGGCCTTAATGACCTTGTGGGGATTAAATGCCACCTCGTAGTCGTAGAAGTTGACCTTTCTGTCAGAGAGGCGGTCGTAGTAGCCGTTCTCAACGACGCCGTGGTCTTTCGGCCACACCCCTGTCATCACGCTGGTGTGAACTAAGTCCGTGAGCGTTGGAAAGATGGAATCAACCACCGCGAACTCACCGCTTTCAGCAAGCTCGCTCAGGAAGGGCATGTGCTTCAGGTTGTAGACCCCACAGCCATCGATGCTTATGAGGGCGAGCTTCTTCCTCATCCCAAAACCTCCAAGTGGTGTCAGCCTGACGTGCACTCATCATCTTCAGTGGGATGGAGTGGTCATCATCCACCGACTCCCTTTTCGCCGAGGCGGTATAAATTCTTTCCGAGCCACTCGTCCAAAGTTTTCTGCCTCGCGAGGCTTCCGAGGATGTAGCTCCTGGCCAGGTACCTCTCGAAGGGATGCTCAAGGCGCCTCCTTATGGCATCAAGGGCCTCGTTGAGCGTCTCGAAGCGCCCTATCAAGTTGCCCATCGCCTTCTTCACCCCGAGGCGAATCTGCCAGACGCCAACCGGGGCATAGTACTCCGGCGTTACCTCGCGGAAAACCACTACCCTTGCCTGCCTCCTCCTTGCTCTCAGAGCTTCGAGGACGCTCAGCCTCGCCGCGTGATATGCGCCGGCGGTTTCCTTGACGTACTCCTTCCTCCCGCGGAAGTCCTCGTAGTCGTGGATGACGCTGGGTTCCGAGGCGCCGAAGAGAGACCCCTTAAGCCAGACTTCAAGGAGCTCAAACGCATAGCTCTCCGGCATCAGGAGAACCGCGTAGCGGTTACCCATGAACCGGTAGAAGTAAACCTCGTAGTCGTTTATCTCAGGGTTGTGCAGAATCTCGCGCCGCAGATTCTTCCCGAGTGTGTCCTGAACGGCTGTAATGCTCCACCTCGTTGGGACGAGCCTCTTGTCTAAGCCGAGGAGACCGGCGGAGAGGAGCCTTATGATGTAGTACTCGTCGAAGCCCCAGTTGTAGAGGCGCATTATAGCCGCTTCCGCCTTCAGCTCATCGCTGACAACGTAATCCGTCCTCCGCGGAATGCGGGGATTCTCGGTCAGTTCAAAATCTAAAAGCTCCGCCTTCGGCCCGATAGGCGGGGCAAACTCGCTCGGGAGGACTTTGAGAACGGGCTTCCTCTTGAGGAGAATCTCGCTGTCAACGGGCTTTATCGACATCGCCAGCTCCTGAACCTCGCCGAGGATCCTACCGCTCCGCCTTACGTGAACGTCAGCCTTCGTCTCACCCATGACGAGAAGCGAACGGTAGTAGAGGATGTCTTTTATCGTCTTGTCCTCCCACTTCATGGGGCTGTCAAGGTGGCTGGTGTTGCCCTCAATAGGGGGCACCAGGGGTCCCATGCGGACCTTGGGATAACCGTACTCCCCAACGAAGATGCTCGGCGGCGAGGAGCCGAAGAGGTGACGTTTGTTCAATCTCTGCTCGACGGTGCGGGCTACCCTGAAGCGCTCAAGAATCGGACAGGTCGGCCTGCCGCAGAGGAGCTTTCTGCCCTTGCAGACAGCACAGAGTTTCGAATTGAAGACCGGGGCGCTCATCGAAGGTAGGTAAGCGGGGAGGTATTTATGGTTTGTTCCCCCAAGAAACTTTTCTTGCGAAAAGTTTCATCAAATAGTCAGGCTCTTCTTTAGGAGTCGTGAATAGCTGCATGCCGTCCAAGTAGGCAAAAATTTGGGGTTTACGTTTAAATGGGCTGTTGAAAGGTGTTTTACCTCAAACCAGCGCCCGAAGGGCGCTAAAAGCAGAAAAACACAACCAAGAACAAGCAAGAATAGTAAACCATGCAAAAATTAGCCCACTTAAAGGGCATGCCCGTTTTGATGAAACTTTGCACAAGCAAAGTTTCTTTGATCAAACTTTTGCCCTGCAAAAGTTTGTTGTGGAGCCGGGAGGGGGATTTGAACCCCCGTAAAGCGGATCTGCAGTCCACCGCCTCGCCTCTAGGCTATCCCGGCATTCGACCCGGAGAAAGATTTTGGCGCCGCGGAGGGGATTTGAACCCCTGTGGCCAACGGCCACCGGCTTAGCAGGCCGGCGCCCTACCAGGCTAGGCTACCGCGGCACTCCCGTGCCCAGGTTATATGAGCAGGGGAGGGTTTTTAAGTTTTTTGGCTTCCGGCGGGTTTATAAAAGACTCCCTCAGAGTTCATGGAGGTGGTGAGAGATGATCAAGGTCAAGGTCCTGGGAAGGGGAATCGAGACGGAGGTCGAGTGGGAGAAGGGCATGAAGGTGGCCGACGTTCTCCGTGAGGTCGGCTTCAACACCGAGAGCGCCATAGCAAAGCTCAACGGAAGGGTCGCACTTGAAGATGAGAACGTGAAGGATGGTGACTACGTTGAGGTTATCCCGGTAGTTTCCGGCGGCTGATCTCTCTTTTTAATGACCAGCCAGAAGGGAAAAGGAAAGATGTACCAAGAATTCACTCCGCAAGCCTCTTTCTCATGAAGGCCTCGAAGTTGTTCATGGCCTCTTCGAGTATCTCAACCGGCGGCAGGAAGACTATCCTGAAGTGCCACTCGCCGGCGTAGCCAAAGCCGGAGCCGTGGACAAAGAGCACGTGCGCCTCATGGAGAGCATCAAGCACGAAGTCCTTGTCGTTCTTCCACTTGGAGCGCTCCTCTATCCTCGGGAAGATGTAGAAGGCTCCCTGAGGCTTGGTGGTGCTTATCCCCGGAATCTCACTGAGGCGCTTGTAGATGTAGTCCCTCCTCTCCTTGAGCTTGGCCATGTACTCCTCAAGGTAATCCATCGGGCCCGTTAGGCCCGCTATGGCGGCGAACTGGGCTGGAGTGTTGGGGCACAGCCTTATCCTGGCCATCTTGTCTATAGCCTCCCTGACCTCGGCGAGCCTGTTCTCTGGGTCAACGTAGTAGAAGTAGCCGAGACGCCAGCCGGTGGCGAAGTAGACCTTTGACATGCCGTTCATAACGATGACCGGAACGTCCTTCGTGAGGGAGCCCGGAGAGACGTGTTTTCCTTCGTAGGTCATCAGGTCGTATATCTCGTCGCTTATCACAGGCAGGTCGTATTCACCGGCAAGGTCGAGTATCTCCCTGATGGTTTTCTTCTCGTAGAGAGCTCCCGTTGGGTTGTTCGGGTTGATGACCGCTATGGCCTTTGTCCTCTCGTCTATCTTCTTCCTCATATCATCGATATCCGGCTGCCAGCCGTTCTCCTCTACGGTAAGGTACTCGTTGGCAATGCCGCCGTAGAACTTGACGAGGCCAGTGTAAGGCGGATAGCTTGGACTTGGTACAAGGATGTTGTCCCCGGGGTTGAGGAGGGCACCGAATATGAACTGCAGCGCCTCTGTGACTGCTGCGGTAACGCGGACGTCGTCTGGGGCTATGTCAACGCCGTTCTTCTTCCTCTCGCGCTCCACTATCGCTTCCCTCAGCTCGGGAATTCCCTCGCTCGGTCCGTAGTAGTTGTGCCCATCCTGGATGGCCTTGCAGTACGCGTCCCTCATGTGTTTGGGCGGCTGGAAGTCGTATTTGCCCGGATCGCCTATGTTGAGGCGGATGACCTTTATTCCCTTCTTTTCAAGCTCCCTCGCCGGGAGAACAACATCCCTTATGGCGTATTCGATGCCCATGGCCCTTTCGGATGCGCGAATCATGTGAACCACCATTTGAATGATGAATGGTTGCCGTAAAAAACCTTTGCCCACATAGGTTTAAAAATGCGTGACTGTAACGGGTTACGGGCGATGACGATTAGCAAGCAAACTGAAAGCTCACGGATGATGACGTGAACACCCTCCGAGCCCCTCGATACGTTTATTAACCTTCAGAGGAAGGTTTTTACATGAACATCTTTATCCCACTAATCGCGGGCGTTCTCATAGGCTACGTTCTCCGCAGGAAAGAGCGTAAGGTGAACGTTGACGCCCCCATGAGCGCCGCACTGCTGCTCCTAATATTCTTCATGGGTGTCGAGGCGGGGAAGGTGAAGATAGATGCCCTGTGGCTCCTTAGTTCGTCCATAGTATTCGCGGCCCTCACCATAGCGGGCAGCGTTGGGATCGCTCTCCTCGTGGGGGGAAAGGGATGAGGTTTCTGGCCTACGTTCTGGTCGCGCTGATTGCAGGGATACTCACAGGGCACTTCTACGCTCCGGAATTCGGCAATCTCTATGAAATCATGCTCTACCTGCTGATACTGATAATCGGAATAGACCTTGGTCAGAGCTTCCGGCTCGCGGAGATCAGGAAGCTCGGAAGGCTCGCCATAAAGCTGCCCCTCGGCACCCTCCTGGGCTCACTCCTGGGCGGCCTCGTCGCTTCCCTGCTCCTAGGAATAGAGCTCAAGTGGGGGCTTGCAGTTGCTGCCGGCTGCGGCTGGTACAGCCTCACCGGGCCTCTGATAGCCCAGTACTCCGCCGTCTACGGCACCCTCGGCTTCCTGGCTAACCTCACCAGGGAGATATTCACCGTCCTTCTGTACCCCGTCGCTATCGGAAAGATGCGAAAGGAGCTGGCGGTTTCCATGGGAGGCGCAACTACGATGGACACGACGCTGCCGATAATGACGAAGTTCGGGGGCAGCGAGGTCGCGCTTATAGCCTTCGTCCACGGCTTCGTCCTCACCGCACTGGTGCCCTTCGTGGTTCCATTCATACTACAGTTCTGACCAATAACCTTTTAAGTTCAAACGTTTTAGGTTCTATTGACAAACCGATGGGGTGATAAAGATGGCTGAGGTTGAACTCGTTTTCAAGGTTCTGAAGGAAGCCGGAAAGCCCCTCAAGAGCAAGGAGATAGCCGAGCTCGCCGGCATCGACAAGAAGGAAGTGGACAAGGCCATAAAAGTGCTCAAAAAGGAGGGCAAAATCATCTCACCGAAGCGCTGCTACTATGCACCCGCCGAGTGAGGGCATTTCCGCCCGCTCTTTTCCCCGTTCAACTTTATACCTGGTGCCCGTGGTTCGCGCAAGCAAAAACTTTTTTAAAGCCTCGCGGCTACCGGGGTTTGCAGGCACTATCATGCCTCACGGCTCGGGGGTGTCCGAGGCTGGGGCGAGTAGGAACCCACCGGGCCTCTGCGTGGAGGTGAGAGAATGAAGTATCCGAAGCAGATAAGGACTTACTGCCCCTACTGTAAGAAGCACACTATCCACAAGGTCGAGAAGGTCAAGAAGAGACCGAGGAGCGAGCTCAGCCAGGGTCAGAGGCGCTTCCGCAGGATCATGAAGGGTTACCGCGGTTTCCCGAGGCCGAACCCGGCCGGAAGGGAGAAGCCGGTCAAGAAGCTCGACCTCCGCTTCAGGTGCACCGTCTGCGGCAAGGCCCACACCAGGGGACAGGGCTTCCGCGTTAAGAAGTTCGAGCTGGTGGAGGTGTGAAGCATGGCGCTCCCGAAGAACCTCATCCCGATGCCGAGGAGCAGGTTCCTCCGCGTCAAGTGCATAGACTGCGGCAACGAGCAGATAGTCTTCAGCAACCCGGCAACCACCGTCCGCTGCCTCGTCTGCGGCGCGACCCTCGTCGAGCCGACCGGCGGCAAGGGCGTCATCAAGGCCAAGATACTCGAGGTTCTCGAGTGAACCTTTCCCTTTCCTTTGCCTCCGTGCCCGGAGGCTTCTGCTAAACTTTAAATACCTCTTTTCGTAACTTACCCAGGCAGAGAAAATTAGAGGTGGTTGTAATGCCGAGGAAAGCCAAAGAGTATCCCGAAGAGGGAGAGTTCGTGGTTGCTACCGTCAAGAGCATTCACCCTTACGGTGCATTTCTCAAGCTCGACGAGTACCCCGGAAAGGAGGGATTCATGCACATAAGCGAGGTCGCCTCCACCTGGGTCAAGAACATCAGGGACCACGTTAAAGAGGGCCAGAAGATAGTCGCCAAAGTTATACGCGTTGACCCGAGCAAGGGGCACATTGACCTGAGCCTCAAGAGGGTGAATCAGCAGCAGAGGAAGGCCAAGCTCCAGGAGTACAAGCGCGCCCAGAAGGCCGAGAACCTCCTCAAGATGGCGGCTGAGAAGATAGGAAAGGACTTCGAAACCGCCTGGAAAGAGGTCTGGGTTCCCCTTGAGGAGGAGTACGGCGAAGTTTACGCCGCCTTTGAAGACGCCGCCCAAAACGGCATGGACGTCCTCAAGGGCCTCATCAACGACGAGTGGACTGAGGCCCTGAAGCCGATAATCGAGGCCTACGTCGAGATTCCAACCGTTACGATCGACGCCGAGTTCGAGATAACGGTCCCGAAGCCCGACGGCATCGAGATAATCAGGGAAGCCCTCATAAGGGCCCGCGACAGGGCCAACGAGGAGAAGGAGATAGACGTCAAGTTCTCATACCAGGGAGCGCCGAGGTACAGGATAGACATAACCGCCCCGGACTACTACAAGGCGGAGGAGGTCCTTGAGAACATAGCCGAGGAGATACTCCGCGTCATAAAGGAAGCGGGCGGCGAAGCGACGCTCATCAGGAAGGAGAAGCGCATTAAGAAGGTCAAGAAGAGGGGTTCATGATGCACTTCCGGATCAGGAAGTGCCCCGGCTGCGGGCGCTACACGCTGAAGGAGATATGTTCCGTCTGCGGTGAGAAGACTAAGGTGGCACATCCACCGCGCTTTTCACCAGAGGACCCCTACGGCGAGTACCGGAGAAGGCTGAAGCGCGAGCAGCTGGGCATAGCAGGGAGGGATTGATATGAAAGAGTCAGTTATCCATGTCTATGAGAGGCCCGAACTCAGAGACCCGGTCTTTATCGAGGGTCTCCCAGGGATAGGCCTAGTTGGAAAGCTCGCAGCTGAGCACCTCATCCAGGAGCTCAACGCGGTCAAGTTCGCAGACCTCTACTCGCCGCACTTCATGCATCAGGTTCTCATAAAGAAGAACTCCGTCGTCGAGCTGATGAAAAACGAGTTCTACTACTGGAAGAACCCCGACGAGAACGGCAGGGACATCATAATCATCACCGGCGACCAGCAGGTTCCGCCCACCGACAGCCCCGGCCACTTCGAGGTCGTCGGAAAGATGCTGGACTTCGTCAACGAATTTGGCGTTCGCGAGATAATCACGATGGGCGGCTACCAGGTGCCCGAGCTCCAGGGGGAGCCGAGGGTTTTGGCCGCGGTGACCCACGAGGAGCTGGTTGAGTACTACCAGAGAAAGCTTGAGGGATGCAGCGTTGACGTCATCTGGCGCGAGGACGAAGGGGGAGCGATAGTCGGTGCCGCCGGCCTTCTGCTCGGCATGGGCAAGCTCCGCTCGATGTACGGAGTAAGCCTTCTCGGCGAGAGCCTTGGCTACATCGTCGATGCAAAGGCGGCAAAGTCCGTCCTTTTAGCGGTGACCAAAATCCTTGGTCTTGAGCTCGACATGACCGCCCTCGAAGAGCGCGCCAAGGAGACGGAGGAAATACTCAGGAAGGTTCAGGAGATGCAGAGGGCCATGCTGGAGCAGCAGATGCCTCCCGCCCCGGAGGAGGAAGACAGGGGCTACCTCTAAGCCCATCCCATTTCTTTTCTGTAACGAGGCCGCACAATCACCCTTCTCAACCTTTGGTTGGTAATACGCGGTTTAAAAAACGCTTTTATTTCGTGTTACTCTTTATTCAATCGATAGCACAACAAAACCACCGGAGGTGTTTAGGTTGCATATCCCGGATGGACTGTTGAGTACACCCGTTATAGTCATAACCTACGCAATAACGATAGCCGGAATAGCCTACGCGGCCAAAAAGCTCAGGAACTTCCCGGAGGAGAAGATACCTCTCCTAGGCCTCTTCGCGGCCGGAATCTTCGCGGCGCAGATGGTCAACTTCCCGATAATAGGGGGCGTCAGCGGACACCTGCTAGGAGCAACGCTGGTTGCGATAATGCTCGGACCCTACGCGGCGGTAATAGTCATGACCGCGGTTCTGCTCATACAGACGCTCCTCTTCGGGGACGGAGGAATAACGGCAATCGGCGCAAACATCCTCAACATGGGACTGATAGGGGCCATCATAGGCTACGGCATTTATACCAAGCTCAAGGGCATCAACGAAACCTTTGCAATGGGCTTTGCCGCATGGCTCTCCGTTGTCTTAGGAGCAACCCTCGCGGCGGTTGAGATAGGCCTGAGCCACAGCCTTCCGTTCTTCAAAGTCCTCACCCTGATGGCCGGCTACCACTCGATAATCGGAATCGGTGAAGCGGTACTCACCGTCCTGATAGTCTACGCCGTAAGGGCAAAGCTTCCATCAATTGAGGGGGTGCCTGCATGAGGACGATTTTTAAGGGTCTGATAATTATAGCCGTCGTGCTGGCGATAGTGCTGCCCCTCGCATCGAGCAACCCGGACGGGCTGGAGGCCACTATGGAAAAGGTCGGCCTTGAGGAGAACCCGGTTTACCACGCTCCCCTCGATTACGGCGAAACCTGGGGCCAGAGCGTGGTCATGGGGCTGCTCGGAATCATCCTGACCTTCGGGGTTGGCTACGGTTTAGCAAAACTCGCCAAGGGTGCCTGAGGTGTACCTGCCCTTCATTTTCCTTTATGCAATCGGAGTCGTGACGAGAAAGAGCCTAACGGAGTTGGCCTATTTTGGACTCCTTTTCCTGGTGGTCGCCCTCATCATGAGGCCAAAGAGGAGCGTTTTCAAAAAGCTCGGCTTTCTCCTCGGCTTTGAGGGACTTCTGTTCATCATGGCGCTCTTTAACCCGGGAGGGCCGCTCCTGGAGACACCCCTTGGCCCGATAACCCACGAGGGAATATACTCATTCTTCATGCTCCTCGGAAAGGCGTTCCTCTCCGCGGGAACGGCCCTCGTTGTGACTAACTCCGTTGGTTTTTCAAGGATTCTTGCTGAGATGGAAGCGCTGAGATTCCCCCGGATACTCACCCTGACGCTGGCATTCACCTACCGCTACCTTGACCTCTTCACGGACGAGGCAACGAGGATGAAGCGCGCCCTGGACTCAAGGGCGTTTGGCGTGGGGAAGGGGGAGTATTACAGAAAGCTCGGCTCCCTCATCGGTGAGGTGTTCGTCCGGGCATACCTCAGAAACGGGAGAATATACAAAGCCATGCTCGCGAGGGGATTTGGGGAGTTTCCCAGCTTAGAAGAGCCAAAGCCCAATGCGAAGACTACAATGCTAGCCCTGCTCGCTCTGGGGGGACTGCTGGTATGATAGAGCTGAAGGATCTTCACTTCTCCTATTCCGGCAGGGAAGTGCTCAGGGGGATAACCCTCACGATTGAGAGGGGAGAACTGTTTGGCTTCCTCGGACCAAACGGAGCAGGAAAGAGCACCCTCATGCTGCACCTCAACGGCATCCTCAAGCCGAAGAAGGGCAGAGTCATTGTGGACGGCCTTGACCCGGCAAAAAAACCGAAAGAAGTACGGAGAAAGGTCGGGATAGTCTTTCAAGACCCCAACGACCAGCTCTTCTCGCCGACCGTGTTCGAGGACGTTGCCTTCGGCCCCTACAATTTAGGCCTGAGGGGGGAGGAGCTGAGGGAACGCGTTCTGTGGGCGCTTGAGAAGGTCGGAATGCTCGAATACGCAGAGAGGGAAACCCGGGAGCTAAGCTTCGGCGAGAAGAAGAGAATAGCGATAGCCACGGTTCTTGCCATGGAGCCCGAGGTGATAGCCTTCGATGAGCCCTTCGCCAACCTCGACTTTAAAGGCAAAAAGATTATGAGGAGACTGATAACGGAGCTGAGGGCGGAGGGGAAGACAATAATACTGGCCTCCCACGAGGCGGATTACCTGGCCCTGTGCGACAGGATAGCCCTGATGGATGGGGGAAGAATAGTTACCGTCGGAACGCCCGAGGAGATACTCGGAAACCCTGAGCTTCTGAGGGAGCACAACCTAGATGTCCCACCCCTGGCCGAGCTCTTCCTGAGCCTGGGCCTGCCGGTTCCAAGGAGCGCGGAAGAGGGGAGAAAACTGCTGGAAGAGTGGAAACGGGGCTAAGCCCCAATTACCTTCTCCAGAAGCTCAAGTCCCAGGTTGAGGTACTCCTCGGCCTCTTCCTCGCTCTTTGCCTCACTGAAGACCCTGATTATCGGCTCTGTTCCGCTGGCTCTTACAAGAACCCAGCCGTCCGGGAAGAGCACCTTAGTCCCGTCGGTGGTGTCAACGGTGTAGCCTCTGGCCTTGGCAAGCTCGGCGACCTTGGCAACTATCGCCCTCCTGTCGCCATCCACCTTTCTCTTCGTCTTGAACTGGTAGTACTTCGGCAGTTCATCGATCAGCTCACTGAACTTCTTGCCGGATTTTGCGAAAATCTCGACTATTTTGGCGGTGGTCATCGCCCCGTCCCTGCCGAGGACGAAGTCCGGGAAGATAACGCCGCCGTTCTCCTCCCCCCCTATCGTCCCGTTGTGCTCGAGAAGAGCACGGGCGACGATGAGGTCGCCGACTTTGGTTCTCATTACTTCCGCGTCGTTCCTCTCCGCTATATCGTCGAGCAGGTTGGAGGTGGCTATGGTGGTGACGAGCAGTCCACCGCCGTTCTCCCTCAGAACGGCATCGGCAACCAGGGCAAAGGTCTTGTCACCCTGTATGAACCTGCCGTTCTCGTCTATGAACACCGCCCTGTCGGCGTCGCCATCTTGAGCAACTCCAAAGTCGGCACCGAGGGCTTTTACAATCTCCATGAAGCCCTTCAGGTTCTCCTCGTTCGGCTCCGGGTTTCTGGCCGGGAAGTGGCCGTCCGGATGGGCGTTGACGCTGACGACCTTACAACCGAGCTCCCTGAGCAGGTAGGGAAGCGTCAAACTACCCGCGCCGTTGGAAGTATCCACAACCACGAAGGGCTTCCGCTTTTTGATGGCCTCAACGTCAACCCTGCTCTTTATCGCCTCGATGTAGGGTCTGATGACGTCTTCCTTCCTGACATTGCCTATCTCGTCCCACCTAGCCCTGTCGAAGTCTTCTTTAAAGAAAACATCCTCAACTACCGCTTCCCTCTCCTTCTTCAGTCCCATGCCGTTGGGTTCAAGCAGCTTTATGCCGTTGTATTCGGGTGGATTGTGGCTCGCCGTTATCACGGCGCCGCCATCGGCTTTGAAGTGCGCTGTCGCGAACTGTATTGCCGGGGTTGGCGCTATTCCAACGTCTATGACGTCGCAGCCGACGCTCAGGAGACCGCTTATAAGCGCTCCCTTGAGCATTTCCCCACTAACGCGGGTGTCCATGCCGACCACTACGAGGGGCCTCCTTCTGCCCTCGCGCTTGAGCATCGTTCCGAAGGCCATGCCCATCCTGATGGCAAAGTCGGGGGTTATCATCTCGTTCGCTATTCCCCTGACGCCGAAGGTACCGAACAGCCTTCCCATTGCAATCACCTCACATTAGAGCACTGGCAAAGTTGATTATCATCATCACGAAGATGTAGAGACCGTAGACGAATGCTCCCGCCTGAATCAGCGAGACGAGTATCTTCAGCGGCTTCCACTTGCCGGAGAGCAGGGGCACGGGTATGCCTATCAGTATCGCAGCGAATAGGTAAACCACTGCGTTCTTTATGGCGGAGTAGTCCACGGGTATGTCTATCTGCGGGTAGGTTATGGTGACCTCCTGGCCCTGAACGGCAAAGGTTATATCGGCGTTCTGAAGCCCCACGACGATTATGTAGGACATTATGAGCACGAAGAGCAGCGTAGGCAGAAGGCTGAGCGAAAGGGAAGATATGGAGCTGCTGAACCGCTCCCATTCATCCCCGCAGTTCTTGACCTTCTCATCTTCAGCCATTATCACTCCCTCCCAAAGTCGTCCTCAAAACGAACTATATCGTCCTCACCGAGGTACTCCCCAATCTGGGTCTCTATGACCTCAAGGACGACCTTCCCCGGATTCTCAAGGCGGTGCTTAACTCCTGCCGGAATGAATGTGCTCTCCCCCGGCCGGAGGAGGATTTCCCTGTCCCCAACGGTGACCTTAGCGGTCCCCCTAACGACAACCCAGTGCTCGCTCCGGTGGTAGTGCATCTGGAGGGAGAGCTTCTTGCCGGGCAGAACGGTGAGGCGCTTTATCTTGTAGCGTTCGTTCTCCTCGAGGACGGTGTAGCTTCCCCAGGGACGATAGGCGGTCCTGTGGACAAAGACCCTCTCGTCCCCGCGCTCCTTGAGCAGTTTGTAAACCTCCTTGACGCGCTGGCTCTCCCCACGGTGCGCGATGAGAAGGGCGTCGTCCGTGTCTATTATTATGAGATCCTCAACACCGACCGTCGCAGTCAGGCGCTCCGTCATCACGAGGTTGTTCCTGGAGTTCAGGGGAATGTACTCCGACTTCTTGCTGCCAATCTTTACGGCATTTCCGCTCTCGTCCTTCCCCATAACCTCATAGATGGCGTCGAAGCTGCCCAGGTCGTTCCAGTAGACGTTAAGGGGCACCACCGCGGCCTTGTCCGTCTTCTCCATGATTCCGTAGTCTATGCTGATGTCAGGGGCGGCGCGGTAGGCTTCATCCACACTTTCGGCGTTCTCAAAGGCCCCATACACGTCAGGGGCGTGTCGATGGATCTCCTCAATGAAGACCTCAGTATCAAACATGAACATGCCGCTGTTCCAGTAGTAGCCGTTCTCAACGTAGCGCTTGGCAGTTTCGAAGTCCGGCTTCTCCTTGAACTCATCGACGCGGTAGCCGAGGAGCTCGTCACCCTCCCGCAGGGCCTCGCCCGGCTTTATGTAACCGTAGCCGGTGTGAGGCCGGGTCGGCTTTACCCCGAAGGTAACCAGATGACCCCGGGCGAGCCTCTCCGCGTTCCTGAAAGCCCTTTCATAGGCTTCGTTGGCCTCTATCAGGTGGTCGCTTGGGAGAACGGCGACGATTGAATCCCCAAAGGTTTCCTCAACCTGCTTTATGCCCCAGTAGATGGCCGGCAAGGTGTTCTTTCCCTCCGGTTCGAGCAGGATATTCTCCTTCGGAAGCTCCAGGCCGAGCTCCCTGATGTCATCTAAAACCCTGAACTTGTATGCCTTATTGGTCACGACGAATATTTCATCCGGCTTTGAGAACCCAAGATTGAGCACCCTTCCCACGGTTCTCTGGAAGAGAGAACGATCGTCCAGGAACCGAACGAACTGCTTCGGCATCAGCTCCCTGCTCAGCGGCCAGAGGCGCGTTCCCTTGCCCCCCGCAAGAATAAGCGTCTTCATGGTAACCACCCCTGATTTCTGCACAATACTTGGGCCCATTTGTTTTTAACTTTGGCGTAGAAATGAAACCTAACGGAGGGCGAACTCGCCCACAAAGGCCGAACTCGATATGGTGTCGCCGATTCCGACGGTGCTCTTGGGCCTCGTTACTATCTTCGTCGGGGCGAAGGAGAGCTGGTAGCCGTCGATCTCAGCGATGCCGTTCTTCATGCCGTACTCCCCGGTAAGTCTCTCCTCCACCGCTCCAGCCTTCTCGTTCACCGGGACGTCCATGGCCTTGACCACGTCGTCTATCGAGCGGACGTCGCCGAGCTTCGCCTTGGCGGCGGCAGCCAGTGCCGCGAAGAGCAACGCGTCGCGGACGAACTCGCCCTTGTAGTCGGTCAGGGCGAGGTAGTAGCCGTAGGTGTGGAAGTGAATCCTCTTAACGCCGGTTCTCTCGGCGAGCCTTAGCATGGCCTCGGTGACCGCGATTGGGTCCACTGGGTCGTCGGCGAGGAGCTTCTCGGCGAGGCCCTTCTCACCCATGACCTCCATTATCGAGGCGAGCTCGACCTCGTTGAGGCCGACGCTGTGGAAATGGCCCAGGACGTCAATCAGGGCCATTCTGACGGTCTCATCCGCGGTGAAGGCGAACTCAAGGTGAACCGGAACGTCCCTCGCGTTCAGGATTTCGAGGTGGCGCACCATCTCTTCGAAAGGCTCGCTGTAGTTCTCCCTCGTTAGAGTCTGGAGACCGCTGATGATTCCCAGCTCAGCTTTTTTCGCTATCTCCTCAAAGTGTTCGGTGAACTCGGGCCTTATGTAGACGTTCGGGTTGTAGTCATCGGCGGCACCAATGAAGCGGTTCTCGCGAGGCGCCTCAAAGCCGAGAACCCCGAACCCGCGAGGGAACTCGTAGATGTAGTGGATGCAGTTCTCCTCGTCAGCCTGGAACTCCTTTGGATGGACAAGGTTAAGCTTCCCGTTCTCGACCTTGGGGACGTAGATCGGTCCGTCCTTGAAGAGGTCCGCCTGAAGCCTCGAAACCTGGGGAACGTGGGCTATGACCGGAACGTTGTAAACGCCGCCGAGGAGGTTGGCCATTATTCCGACCTGGCCCCCCATCCTGAGCTCGTCCCAGCCCCACTGTTTCATGTAGAACCTGACGGTGCAGCTCTCGACGAAGAGTTCCGCCGCCTTTCCGCGCCTGATGCTCCAGAGAATCCCGCCGAAGAGGTGCCCAAGGGAGGTTATCTTCTCCGGAAGCTCCTCGGAGTACCCCAGAACCTCGTCCTTTCCGGCCCGCTCTATCCGCCGCCCCAGGTCCGTGGAGTCAAGGTACTTTATGGCGTCGATGTTCGTGTTGTACGCGAGGAGAACCCCACCGATTTTCCCAATGTTTTCACGGACTTTATCGAAGGCCGATGAGTAGAGAGCGTCCCAGGACATTGTATCACCGGGAGTGATGTAACTGCTGAAAGTTAATAAGGGTTGCGGTGAGAATAAGAAAAAATCAAAGGTTCACTCCTTCCACTTCGGGCTGTCAACGACCATGACCTCACCGTTCTCCTCGACCACGAGTTTGGAGAAGCCCTTCTCGGCTATGCTGCCGTAGTCGTGGCCCGCATCGGCGGGATAGATCGCCAGGAATATGAACGGCTCGTCGCCGGTATTGACGGTCCTGTGCGCCCAGTAGGGAGGAACGTAAACGACCGTTCCAGGCCCCATCTCTATCCATTCGGCCCTTCCTTCGGGCGTCTGGAGGAGCATTCCGCCCTTCCCCTTGATGCCGTAATATATCTCCGCCCTGTCCGCCTTGGAGTGGTAGTGGCCCTTGGTGAAGAAGAACTCCCTTCCGACCTTACCAGGGTAGAGGACGGTGGTTGCGAAGTTGAGGTCGCCGTCCTTCTCCTCCTGCTCAATCGCGTAAACCTCGTAGACAACCGGGTTCTCCTTGAGAAGCTCTTCGTAAGCTTTTTCATCGACGAAGTATCCCTTCAGGTCGCTGAGCCTTCTGACGAGCTTTTTGGCCCCGGGAATGACGCCGGTTTCGAGGTCAATATCAACACCCAGCGGATTCTTGTACTCCATTGGAACCACCGTGATAGAAGTGAAGGTGGGGCTATTTAACCTTTCCCTTCTGTATCACCGAAAGTGTTACAGCAGTCTGAAGAGGAGGTAGGCGACGCCGATGGAGACCGCCCAGTAGCCGGCGTTCCAGCGGACGACCTTGGAGCCGTCCAGCGGCAGGAACGGGAGCAGGTTGAAGAACGCCAGCCACAGATTGACCGTTGCCGTCGTCTTGATGACCCACCAGACGGGGGTGAACGGAACCGCTGCTCTCAGGGCCACCAGTGCGGCAGCGCCGACGGCTATGTTGGTGACCGGACCAGCGAGGGCTATCCTCCCAAAGGCCTCCCTGGAATCCACCGCGTAGGGAGCGTGGACCTGAACGGCACCGAGGGCGGCGAATATCCAGGTCGTTCCGGTGAGAAGGCGCGTCGCTATGCCCACGAGGAGCGCCATGAGTATGCCAGTGTCCCAGCGTTTGTAATACGCCCTGTAGCCGTAGTGCCGCGCCACCTGTCTGTGGGCGAGCTCGTGGACGATGAAGGCTGTTAGAACGGCGATGAGGGAGTAGGGAATCGCGTAGGGGTCAAAGTTGGAAAACAGCAGAGCGAGGACTAGAAAAGAAATCAGTAAATCCTCGATCTCCCTCCTTCCCATGCTGCCCCTGTGAACGTCCTTCCACGGTTCATAGCCCATCGAAACGCCCCGCGGGGAGGCTCACTTGCCCTTTACTTCAATCTTCTTGCCGATTACAAGCTCAGCGGCTTTAACGGCGGCACCGCCGCTTCCCACCGCTATCCTCACCTGGTCCTCCGGAACGTAAACGACGATCTTGTCCTCAAGCTCCTCGATTTCAAGAATCTTGACGTTGAGCATCTTCTCGAGTCTGTCCTTCATGGCGAATCCCCAAGAATGCTGTGGCGGTTCTAAATATAAAAGTAACGAATCAATTTGTGGAACATCATGACGTAGCCGCAGTTCCTGCAGATGACTATCTTCACCTTGTGGGCAGTGAACCCCCATTTGCTGTCTATCTTCCCCTCCTCAACCTTGAAATCCGTTCCGCCGCAGAGCGGGCAGACCAGATGCCTTCTCTCCATCACATCACCCCCGCGGTCCAGTAGGGTGAGAGGAACCTCCGCTCCTTTGCCCTGTCGAGAAGGTGCTCTATGCCCGGCTTGTGACCGAGGCCAACCACGGCTATAACCCGTGGCCTCTTAACCCCCCGGAGCTTTAGGTTCTCGACTATGGACACGAGGTTCCTCGCCATAACCTCGTTCCTCTCCTCGACCAGAACGCGGTAGAGGTAGGGATAGCGGCGCTTGAACTGCACCATCATAACCCTGTACTCCGCCATTGGGTCGGAGGGCTCGCCAAGCCTAACGGGCAGGAATATTCCCAGGGCTTCCAGGGCCATGAGAAGCTTCTCCCTCCCCGGGGCGGCGGCTATCTTGGAGAGTATGACGTTTATGTCCTCGTCTATGAGGTAGAGGGGGATACCAAGGGTTTGAGCGGCGCTTATAGCTGCTTTCATCTCCTCGCCGGGCTTCATCCCGAACTCCTCTCCCAGTCTCTCCTCGACCTTCGCGAGTGCGTAGTTTATCAGCCCCTTCCTGCCGAAGCGGAGGGCTTCCTCGAGGGTCATGCGTCTGTTCTCATTCATGGCCAGGAAGCGCGCCCTGTCGAGTTCTATCGCAACGGCATGGGGCCTCTCACCGAGTATCGTCCTGACGACCTCCTCCCTGCTCTTCGGCGAAACGTGCATCGTGCCTATGAGCTTGACGTAGCGAAGATAGCTCATCCTCTCTCCTCCAGAAGGTTTCTCACGCTGAATTTGCCCGATTTAAACGTCAAAAGGTCGAAGTCCCGCGGAACCACGAAGTCAACCCCGAACTCGCGGCATATTCGCGAGGCCTCGCTCAGGTATTCGTCGTAGGTGTATCGGAAGGCCCTGTGGAAGAGGGCAAGGAGCTTAACCTTGGCCCTCCTGGCCGTCTCGCAGGCCTCCTCAACCGTCGAGTGATAGCTATCGCCCCTGTGGGCGGGATTCAGATAGGTTGCCTCGTGGATGAGCAGGTCTGCCCTCTCAGCGAAGAGCCTGACCCTTTCAGCGGGCTCGGTGTCGCCGGTGTAGACGACCTTGAGGCCCTTTCTCCTTGGCCCGGTGACGTCCTCGAGGCGGATTATCCGGCCGTTCCACTCGATTTGACCCTCCCGCTCGAGCTTTCCAAGTATCGGCCCCTCGCTCAGCCCGTATTCGGCGAGCTTCTCCGGGAGAAACTTTCCGCGCCTGTCCTTCTCCCTGAAGACGTAACCCAGGGCGGGAACGCCGTGCTCGACCTTGAAGCTCCAGATTTCGTAGTCCCCGAACTTCAGCCTCGTCTCGCCAAGCTCGTGGACGTGTATATCGAAACCCGGCCTGAAGAAGCCGCTCTGGAGAAAGTGCTGGACGAACTCGAATGTGTACTTGGGGCCGTAAATGTGGAGGGGTTTTTCCCTGTCCCAGAGGTTCATCGTCTGTATCAAGGCGGCCAGGCCAAGGTAGTGGTCGCCGTGGAAGTGGGTGATGAAGATCTTCTCCACCTTCATCGGGCTGAGTTTAGCGGTGTTCATCTGCCTCATCGTGCCCTCTCCGACGTCGAAGAGTATAACCTCGCCCTTGTAGCGGAGCGCTATGGCCGGAACGTTTCTCTCTCTGGTGGGCATTATGCCACCGGTGCCAAGGAAAATCACTTCAAGCATGTTATCACCTCCGAGGAGAAGTTTAAAAAGCTCCCGGGGCCTTCACCATCGGAGGCTTTCTGAAAATTTTTCTAGTATTCGCCAACAATGTAAGTTTATGAATGGGAACGAAATCCACACTGGATTACGAGAAGTGGGACAAAATGACCGCCTGCGGCGTTAACTGTGATGAGAATGCCGAGATAATCCAGCGACGGAAGCACAGATAGATATACATCTGTTAGTCCTCCCCATTTAATTTTGACCAAAGCGTTAAATACTTCCGGACGGCTAATTATTCTGAGGTGTTCTGAGATGGAGGAGATTCTGAAGGCAATCGAGGAAAAGGACTGCAAAAAGGTCGCAGACCTTCTGTACCACAGGGTTGACGAGATGGGCGACGAGGAGCTTAAAGAGGTTCTCGAGAAGGCCGAAAAGCTCGCCCTGGAGTGTAGAGACTTTGAACTTTACAAGCTCACCGTTTACTACTTCAGCGAGCTTCTGGGGATTGACAAGCTGAGCGAGTTTGAGAAGCTGGTCGAAGAGGAAGACACCTTTGAGATTAAGTTCGAGCTGGCGGATCTGTACTACCTCATCGGGGAGCTTGAGAAGAGCTTCGATCTCCACCGCTCCCTCCTGGAAGAGGAAACCGCAAGGGGCAACAAAGAGAACGTGGCAAAGGTGTATTACAGCATGGCCCTTATCCACGAGGAGCTTCAGGAGTACGAAAAGGCTATTGAGTTAATGGAGAAAGCAAAGGACATCTACAAAGAGCTCGGAAAAGAGGAGGAGATTCTCAAAATAGACATACACAGGGCCTACGTGGTATTCGAGGCGGGTGAGACCTACGAGGCAAAGGCCATGCTTGCAGGACTGCTCCCGCTGGCGGAGGACAAAAAAGACCTTCTCGTGGAGATACACCTGAGCTTCGAGGAAATATTCGAGGAGGACGAGAACTACGAGGCCGCTTTGCAGGAGTGTCTCTACGCCCTCGTCAACGCCAGGGGCTCGGACTATGAGGACGTGGCCTTCGGATCACTGATGGATATCCTCTGGCAGCTGATGCTCGAAGACGATTTCGAGACGGTTTACCTTCACATGGACATGTTCGCCAGGGCGCTCCCGGAGCTGAGCGACTTCTTTGAGGCGGTGAAGGCCATAGCACTTTACAAGGACGGCAAAATAGAGGGAGAAGAGGCGAGCAAAGCCCTGGAAAAGGTCAAGGACCAGCGCCTGCTCGACCTTCTGGAGTTCCTCGGCGAGGCGGAGCTCTGATTTCCCTTTTATCTTCTCCCGGAACCAGTGTGCATATGCACAAGCTTTATATGTGAAGGTTTTTTCATAATAGTGGTGATCCCATGAGAATCGCGGTTCCCCTGAAGGATGGGAGAGGGCTGGAGAGCGAGGTCTGCGAACACTTCGGCCGGGCGAAATATTTCGCGTTCGTTGAGGTTGATGATGGCACCATCAAGGGCGCTGAAGTCGTCGAGGTTCCCTTCGAAGAGCACGGCCCTGGAGACATTCCAAACTTCGTGAAGGAGCACGGCGGCGAGGTCGTTTTGGCCTACGGCATGGGCAGGAAGGCCATGACATACTTCGAGAGCCTTGGGATAACCGTCGTTACCGGGGCCTACGGAAGGGTTAAAGACGTCGTTGAGGCCTTCATACACCAGGTTCTTGAGGTCGACCCCCACTGGAGGGAGAGGATAGAGGCGACGAAACACAAGTGAAAAAGTTTTTAAATGAAATTTTTTTCATTTAATCTGGTGGTCTCATGGGAATCAAAGACTTCGCGCCGAGCTGGTTCGCGAGCGCTATGGGAACCGGCGCCCTGGCCCTCGTGAGCAAGGCCTACTCGGGGAAACTCCCGCTCCTCGGAAACCTCGCAGAGCTCCTGATTTACCTCAATACGGTTTTGTTCTTCGCCCTGCTGGTGCCCTGGGTTCTGAGGTGGCTCAAATATAGAGAAGATGCCCTCAGAGACCTCCACCATCCAGTCCTCGGCAACTTCTACGGCACCATCGCGATAGCCATGCTGATTCTCTCCGCTGATTACCTCCTGGTTCTCAAGAACACCACACTCGGGTGGGCATTCTGGCTGGCCGGCGTCCCGCTGACGATATTCTTCGCGTTCCTCATCCCGTACCTCTTCTTCACCTGCAAGGGGATAGACACCAAGGCCATAACCCCAGCGTGGTTCATCCCGCCCGTGGGCCTGATAGTCATCCCGATAAGCGGCGCCAAGCTGATGACGCTGGCGAGCGGAACGGCGAGGGAAATTATTGCCTTCATCAACGTCTTCGCCTGGGGCTCCGGCTTCTTCCTCTACCTGGCCCTGTTCGCGCTGGTGATGCTTCGCTTCATCCGGCACGAGCCAATGCCCTGCGGAATAGCCCCCTCAATATGGATAAACCTCGGACCCATCGGAGCGGGGACGAGCACGCTCTACGCCCTGGTCAAAGCGAGTGATTTCATATCCGTCAAGGAGCCTTTCCTGGCCTTCGGCCTGCTCTTCTGGGGCTTCGGCGTATGGTGGCTCGTCATGGCGATCCTGATGACGCTCCACTACGTCAGGAAGCTCAACCTCCCCTACAGCCTCGCCTGGTGGGCATTCATATTCCCGCTGGGGGCCTACGTCAGCGCGACCTTCAACGTGGGGACGACCTTCGGGATAAACGCCATCACCGACTTCGGATTCGCCTTCTACTGGCTCCTCTTGGCGGTATGGCTGGTCACGGGGGTAAAAACGGTGAAATATTTTGTCATTGGTAGGGACAAAGCATAAAGCCAGATGAACTGAACACTCCACTATGGAAAGGAAGATCAAAGTTGTCCTCTTGCTCTCATTCCTCTCCCTGTTCTTCGCCGAGGTGCTCAGCGGTTCCACGCCACCGCTTGAAGTCCTCACAAATCTCCTCTCGTTTCCGTTCCTGTGGGTCTACTACGGTGCAGGGGTCCTCCTCGCCCGCGAGGCCGGGTTCGGGGGATAACGGTAGCCTGGTATTGCCACCTTCGCGGTTCTCGCGTGGAAGCTGGTAAAAATGGGGAACAATAAACCCAAGGTTTGAAACCCGTCCATTTTTAAGCGTCGGGGGCTAAAATTTAAACGGAGGGATCGAGATGCACGAGTGGGCACTCGCCGATGGGATAGTTAGAACAGCCCTGGATTACGCACAAAACGAAGGCGCGTCTAAGCTCCTCGCCGTTCAGGTCGTTCTCGGCGAACTTCAGGACGTCAACGCCGAGATAGTCGAGTTCGCGATGAAGGAGCTCCTCAAGGGGACCATTGGAGAAGGGGCAGAGATAGAGTTCGTAGAGGAGGAGGCCGTTTTTAAATGCAGGGACTGCGGCCATGAGTGGAAGCTTAAAGAAGTCAAAGGAAACTTCGACGAGCGCATAAAGGAGGACATACACTTTATTCCTGAGGTTGTGCACGCCTTCCTCGCCTGTCCGAAGTGCGGCAGCAGGGACTTTGAGGTGGTCAAGGGTAGGGGAGTTTACATAAGCGGCATAAAGATCGAGAAGGAGGGGGAGGCATGATAAGCATAGACCCGCGCGTCAAGGGCATAGAGGGCAGGCTTGAGAAGGTGAAGCGCATAATTCCCGTCGTCAGCGGGAAGGGCGGAGTTGGCAAGTCGCTCGTCTCCACCACGCTGGCCCTTGTCCTGGCAGAAAAGGGTTACAAGGTCGGCCTCCTCGACCTAGACTTCCACGGCGCGAGCGACCACGTTATCCTCGGCTTCGAGCCAAAGGAGTTCCCGGAGGAGGAGTACGGGGTAATCCCTCCGACGGTTCACGGGATAAAGTTCATGAGCATCGTCTACTACTCCGAGGACAAGCCGACGCCCATGAGGGGTATGGAGGTCAGCGACGCCCTCATAGAACTCCTCACAATAACCCGCTGGGACGAGCTGGACTACCTCATCATAGACATGCCGCCCGGCCTTGGAGACCAGTTCCTCGACGTCATGCGCTTCCTCAAGAAGGGTGAATTCATCGTGGTGGCAACACCGTCAAAGCTGGCCATTAACGTCGTCAGAAAGCTCATCGAGGTTCTGAGGGAGAGGGAATACAAAATCCTCGGAATCGTCGAGAACCTTAAGCTGGACGAGGAGAAGGACATAGAGGAGCTGGCAAAGAGGTTTGACGTGCCCTACCTAACCGGCATACCGCTGTACAGGGACCTGGAAGACAAGATAGGGAAGCCCGATGAGCTCCTGAGGACGGCCTTCGCGGAGAGGATACGGGAGGTCGCGGAGAGGATTTAGCGAAGGGTTTTTCTTTTCTTCATCCTAAATCCCGTTAAAGGTGAAACTATGGAATTCCCCAAACTCCTCAGAGGGGCTAAACGGGTCGTCGTCTGCGGAATAGGGAACGAGGTTAGGGGGGACGATGCCTTCGGCGTCATCGTTGCCGAGAAGCTGAAGGAACTGGTGAATAACCCAAACGTTCTCATCCTCAACTGCGGTGAGGTTCCGGAGAGCTACACGGGAAAGATAACAAAATTCGAGCCGGATCTGGTGGTCTTCGTGGATGCGGTTGACTTCGGCGGGGAGCACGGAGAGGTCATAATCGCCGACCCGGAGGGGACTCTCGGAGAGGCGGTCTCGACCCACAGCCTGCCGCTCAAGATTCTGGTGGGCTACCTGAAGACGCGCCTCAACGCGGAGTTCGTCCTCATCGGCTGCCAGCCGGCCGTTCTGGGCCTCTTCCAGGAGCCGAGCGAGATTATAATCGAACGGGCGAAAACACTCGCAGAATCGCTGGCCGGGGCCCTCGGGAGCGGTTGAAAACCAGAGGTTTAAAAAACCCCTAAAAAGGCGGCCACGAACTAATCACAGGTGAGAGAAAATGTGCTTGGCGATCCCAGGAAGGATCATCAAAGTTGACGGTAAGACCGCAGTTGTTGATTTCGGCGGCGTCAAGAGGGAAGTCCGCCTCGACCTGCTTCCGGAGGTCGGGGTTGGGGACTACGTCATAGTTCACACCGGCTTCGCAATAGAGAGGCTCGATGAGGAGAGGGCGCTGGAGATACTCGAGGCATGGGCAGAGGTAGAGAGGGCGCTGGAGGGGTGAACGTGACCGACGTCCTGAACGCCTTCAAGGACAGGGAGCTGGCCCAGAAGGTCGTGAGGAAGATCCGCGAGGAGGCGAAGGGCCTCGATGAGCTCCGCTTCATGCACGTCTGCGGAACGCACGAGGATACCGTAACCCGCTCCGGGATACGCTCCCTCCTGCCGGAGAACGTCAAGATAGTCAGCGGGCCGGGCTGTCCTGTCTGTATAACCCCCGTTGAGGACATCGTCAAGATGCGCGAGATCATGAAGGAGGCCTACGAGGAGGGAGACAGGATAATCCTGACCACCTTTGGCGACATGTACAAAATCCCCACTCCCCTCGGGAGCTTCGCGGATTTGAGGGGCGAGGGCTACGACGTGAGGGTGGTCTATTCCATATTCGACACCTACAAGATAGCCAAGGAAAACCCGGAAAGAACCGTTGTCCACTTCAGTCCCGGCTTTGAGACGACAACGGCTCCCGCCGCTGGAATGCTGAACGCCGTCGTTGAAGAAGGCCTCGAGAACTTCAAGATATACTCCGTCCACCGCTTGACTCCCCCTGCCGTTGAGGCCCTCGTGAAGGCCGGAACGCGCTTCCACGGGCTCATAGACCCTGGTCACGTCTCAACGATAATAGGTGTTAAGGGCTGGGAGTACATAACGACCGACTACGGCATACCGCAGGTCATAGCGGGCTTCGAGCCCGTGGACATGCTGATGGCTATTCTGCTCCTCATACGGATGGTTAAGAACGGCGAGGTCAAGATACTCAACGAGTACACGAGGGTTGTCAAGTACGAGGGCAACGTAACGGCTCAGAGGCTCATCGAGAAGTTCTTCGACGTCACCGACGCCAAGTGGCGCGCCCTCGGAACCATACCCGAAAGCGGACTTGAGCTTAGGAAGGAGTGGAAGGAGCTGGAGATAAGGACGTACTACGACCCGGAGGTTCCCGAGCTCCCGGACCTCGAAAAGGGCTGCATCTGCGGCGCCATCCTTCGCGGTCTGGCGCTGCCCCCGCAGTGCCCACACTTCGGCAAGACCTGCACGCCGAGGAGTCCAATAGGGCCATGCATGGTCTCCTACGAAGGAACCTGCAGCATCTTCTACAAATACGGAGCTTTGTTCTAACACCAAAGGTTGAAAACTCCTCTCCGGTTTTTAACTTTTGGTTTTAGAAACCTATAAAGGCCCGGATTACCAAGAAGAAACCGGTGAGAGGAATGAAGGCCTACCGACTTCACGTTCAGGGCATCGTTCAGGCCGTCGGATTTCGGCCCTTCGTCTACAGAATCGCCCACGAAAACAACCTGCGGGGCTACGTCAAGAACCTCGGCGATGCTGGGGTTGAGATAGTCGTCGAGGGCAGGGAGGAGGATATAGCGGCTTTTCTGCGAGACCTCAGGGAGAAGCTTCCCCCACTCGCGCGGATAGAGATGATAAAGAAGAAAGAGCTCTCTCCCCAGGGCTTTGACCGCTTTTACATCGAGAAGAGCTCCCAGGGCGGGGAAGGCGGGGATTCGATAATCCCGCCCGACATAGCTATATGCGACGACTGTCTGAGGGAGCTTTTTGACCCGACGGACAAGCGCTACATGTACCCATTCATCGTCTGCACCAACTGCGGGCCCAGGTTTACAATCATCGAAGACCTCCCCTACGATAGAATCAACACCACGATGAGAGAGTTCCCAATGTGCGACTACTGCGAGAGCGAGTACAAAGACCCGCTCAACAGGCGCTACCATGCGGAACCGGTCTGCTGTCCGGTCTGCGGGCCGAGCTACCGGCTCTACACGAACGATGGAGAGGAAATCATCGGCGACCCGCTGAAGAGGGCAGCCGAGCTCATAGACAAGGGATACATCGTCGCCATCAAGGGAATAGGTGGAATACACCTCGCCTGCGACGCAACCAACGAGGAGGCAGTCGCGGAGCTGAGGCGGAGAACCCACAGGCCGCAGAAGCCATTCGCGATAATGGCGAAGGACGTCGAGACCGTCGAGGAGTTCGCCTTCCTCTCGCCGGAGGAACTCGAGGAGCTGACTTCCTACAGGAGGCCGATAATAACCCTCCGCAAGAAGGAACCCTTCCCCCTCCCCGAGAACCTCGCGCCGGGACTCCACACCATAGGCGTCATGCTGCCCTACGCGGGAACGCATTACATACTCTTCCACTGGAGCAGGAGTAAGGTTTACGTCATGACCTCTGCGAACTACCCGGGAATGCCGATGGTCAAGGACAACGATCGGGCCTTCGAGGAGCTGAGGGATGTCGCTGACTACTTCCTCCTCCACAACAGGAAGATACTCAACAGGACCGACGACAGCGTCATCAGGTTCGTCAACGGGAGGAGGGCAGTGATAAGGCGCTCCCGCGGCTTCGTGCCGCTGCCCATAGAGATACCCTTCAACTACCGCGGCTTGGCCGTCGGGGCGGAGCTTCTCAACGCCTTTGGCGTCGCCAAAAACGGGAAAGTTTACCCCAGCCAGTACATCGGGAACACCTCGAAGGTCGAAGTCCTCGAGTTCATGGGGGAGGCTATAGAGCACTTCAAGAGAATTCTCCGCGTGAACGAGTTCGACCTCATCGTTGCAGACCTACACCCAAGCTACAACACCACGAAGCTCGCCATGGAGATGGCCAACGAGCTAAACGTGGAGTTCCTCCAGGTGCAGCACCACTACGCACACATAGCGAGCGTCATGGCCGAGCGGAAGCTGGACGAGATAATAGGCATAGCCGTTGACGGCGTCGGCTACGGAACCGACGGCCACACCTGGGGCGGCGAGGTGGTATACCTGAGCTACGAGGACGTCGAGAGGCTGGCCCACATAGACTACTACCCACTCCCAGGCGGAGATCTGGCCAGCTACTACCCGTTGAGGGCCTTGATGGGCATCCTGAGCAAGGTTTACAGCATAGATGAGCTCGAGGGGATAATAGAGAGGTGCTGTCCGAAGGCCATAGAAAGCCTCCGCTACGGGAAGGTGGAGTTCAACGTCGTGCTGACCCAGCTGGCGAAGGAGGTCAACACGAGCTACGCGTCCTCAACCGGCAGGGTTCTCGATGCCCTCTCGGTTCTCCTCAACGTGGCGTACAGAAGGCACTACGAGGGCGAGCCGGCAATGAAGCTGGAGAGCTTTGCGATGCGCGGGAAGAACGACCTGAAGTTCGAAGTTCCAGTTGACGGCGAGCTGATAAGGGTGGAGGAGCTCTTCGCCCGGGCACTTGACGTCATGGACACCGCCAGTCCGGCGGACATAGCTTACTCGGTTCACCTCGCTCTCGGAAGGGCCTTCGCGGAAACTGCCATAGAGAGGGCGAGGGAGTTCGGAGTCAAGAACGTTGGAATAAGCGGTGGCGTCGCCTTCAACGAGCTCATAGTCAAGACCGTCAGGAAGATCGTCGAAGCCGCTGGCCTGAAGTTCCACACGACCCACGAGGTTCCGCGCGGCGACAACGGAATAAACGTCGGCCAGGCCTTCCTCGGCGGCCTGTACCTCGAGGGATACCTCACGAAGGAGGACCTGATGCTGTGAGGAAAAGTTAAATTCAGGTTTGCTGCACGGTTATCCGGAGGGAGAAACATGAAGATAAAGCTCGAACACGGTGCAGGCGGAGAGATAATGGAGGAGCTCCTAAGGGACGTCGTACTAAAGAGCCTGAGCCTGAAATCGGCCGGGGGGATAGGCTTAGACGCCCTCGACGATGGGGCAGCGATACCCTTCGGCGATAAACACCTGGTGTTTACAATAGACGGCCACACGGTCAAGCCACTCTTCTTCCCCGGCGGAGACATAGGGCGCTTGGCCATCAGCGGAACGGTGAACGACCTGGCCGTTATGGGGGCCAAGCCCCTTGCCCTGGCCAACTCCATGATAATCGGTGAGGGCTTCGACGGTGAAGATCTGAAGAGAATACTCCGCTCAATGGACGAAACGGCCAGAGAGGTGCCGGTTCCCATCGTCACCGGCGACACCAAAGTTGTTGAGGACGGGATAGGCATCTTCGTTATAACCGCCGGAATCGGAATCGCGGAGAGGCCGGTAAGCGACGCCGGAGCGGAAGTTGGCGACGTCGTCCTCGTCAGCGGAACGGTTGGAGACCACGGAATAGCGCTGATGAGCCACAGGGAGGGCATAGCCTTCGAGACAGAGCTTGAGAGCGACGTTGCCCCGATATGGGAGGTTGTGGAGGCCGTGGCAGGAGCAATCGGCTGGGAGAACATACACGCCATGAAGGACCCCACGAGGGGCGGTCTGAGCAACGCCCTCAACGAGATGGCGAGGAAGGCCAACGTCGGGATACTCATAAGGGAAACCGACGTACCCGTGAGGCCGGAAGTCAGGGCTGCCAGCGATATGTTGGGCATAAACCCCTTCGATGTTGCCAACGAGGGCAAAGTGGTCATGATCGTCCCAAGGGAGCACGCGGAAGAGGCGCTGAAGGCGATGAGGAGCACGGAGCGGGGGAAGAACGCGGCGATAATCGGCGATGTCATAGAGGACTACAGGGGCAAGGTTCTCGTGGAGACGGGCATAGGCGGAAAGCGCTTCCTTGAACCCCCCGCAGGAGACCCGGTTCCGAGGGTCTGCTGAGTCTCTTTTCACGATTCCCACTTTTGTCCTTAACCTTCGGTTTGGGAAAGCCGTATAAGGCTCTTTTTCCAATTTCAACCGGTGGGGGAGATGATAATCGCAAAGCCCTGCGTAACGATGAAGGGAGTTGTCATAAGTGGCTACTCGTGGGACAGGAAGGTGAAGGTGGACCTGACGAGAACCGCCCAGTGTCTAAAGGAGAAGGGGTACACCGTGAAGAAGCTCCTGCCGGGGATGATGCTCATTCTCGAAATGGAGGGCTACGAGACGAGCGTCTACCCAAGCGGCAAGATAATAATCAAGCTCCTTGAGGACTCAAAGAAGGGTGAGGAGCTCGCTCGAATAATCTACGACTGCGCTGGAGTTCTGGAGGTGGTCTCATGAGGATTCCGGAGGACATTAGGAAGGACATTCCCCTGACTGATGAGGTCATATACTTCGACAACACCGCCACTTCGCTCACCCCCAAGCCCGTGATAGAGGCGATGAACGAGTACTACCTCAAGTACCGCGCCAACGTCCACAGGGGAGTACACAGGCTTTCCCAGATGGCGACCCACAAGTACGAGGAGAGCAGGAAGGTGACGGCAGATTTTCTCAACGCTAAGTTTGAAGAGATAGTCTTCACCAAGAACACGAGCGAGAGCCTCAACCTGGTCTCCCTCGGTCTGGAGGGGTTATTCAAGCCCGGCGACAAGATAGTGACGACGCCCTACGAGCACCACTCCGATTTACTCCCCTGGCAGAGGCTGGCCAAAAAGCTCGGCCTCAAGCTCGAGTTCATAGAGGGTGACGACGAGGGCAACCTCGACCTGAGCGATGCGGAGAAGAAGATCAAGGACGCGAAGCTGGTAGCCGTTCAGCACGTCTCCAACGCCCTCGGCGTTATCCATGAGGTTGAAGAGCTGGGCAAGATGGCCAAGGAGGAAGGAGCGATATTCGTTGTTGACGCTGCTCAGAGCGCCGGCCACATGGAGGTCGATGTCAGAAAGATGAACGCCGACTTCCTCGGACTTTCGGGCCACAAAGGGCCGATGGGACCGACGGGGATAGGCGTTCTCTACATCAATGAGGAGTTCTTCGATATCTTCGAACCGCCGCTGATAGGTGGAGGAACGATAGAAGACGTTGGACTGGAGGGCTACAAGCTGGCCGAGCCGCCGGAAAGGTTCGAGGCTGGAACGCCCAACATAGGCGGTGCGATAGGTCTCGCCGCTGGAATAAGGTACATCGAGAGGATAGGCCTCGACAAAATCGAGAGACAGGAACACAAGCTCGTCAAGAGGATAACAGAGGGGCTTGACGAGCTGGAAGTGCCGTGGTACGGGCCGAGGAACCTGAAGAAGCACGCCGGTGTCGTGAGCTTCAACGTTCCCGGCATTCACCCCCACGACGTTGCCGCGATCCTCGACAACCACAACATAATGGTCCGCTCCGGCCACCACTGTGCTTTACCTGTCATGAAGAGGCTCGGAATAAACGGCACCGTAAGGGCCTCGTTCCATGTCTACAACAGCCTCGAAGAGGTCGAGACTTTCCTCGGAGTAATGGAAGACCTGGTGAAAAGTTTGAGAAGTTAGGGGCGGAACTCCCCCCACTCCATGTTTATTGTCTCTGGAGTGCGGTAGATGAAGGCCGCCTCCCCCTTGTGGACGTGCTTCCTCATCGGGCCCAGTGGAACGCCGTTCGTCTCGTAGATTACGCTCTGAATGTCCGGGTCGTGGTAGAGAACCAAGCTCGGGCCGGCCAGGTTCATTATCGAGTCTATCGCGTACTGGGTTGCGAGAACCGTTACCCTCGCCCTCATTGGGCGGGTTATCAGCGGTATAGCGGCACCACCAGCTGTGGTGTATGCCAGGACGGCGGCGTCGTTGATACCTATCATGGTGTTCCTCCTGTGTCTGACCACCGCGCTCACCACAAGGAAAGCTATGCCCGCCAGGGTTATGCTGTATGTCTCCCCTAGCTCCACCAGGATGTTCTTCCCGAACTCCGGCGGTTTTCCGGAATAGAATGCCTCATCCAAATGTGTGTAGCTCTCCCGGATAACCTCGGCGTATTTTCCATCCGACTTCATGGCCTCGGGAACGCTCTTCACCTTTCCGGCCAAGAAGTCGGCGTAAAGTCTCTCTGTCAGGGTTCTGTCGAGCCCGTAAACGGTCTGGACTATCGTTGCTGCAGTGTAACCATCGAGAATGCCTTTGTCCGCGAGGGCTATTGGGTCGAGGCCCGTTCCCTGGCCGTCCTTCACCCTGATGATAGTGTCAAACCCCTCCTCCGGAAAGTCTCCCTCCGTGTCGAAGATAACTGCCCCGTAGTCAATCTCCCGGTACCTGTCCGCGAAGTACTTCAGGGCCTTCCCCGGCCACTCGTCCATTCCAAAGACCTTGAGAGTCCTACCGTGGTAAACGGGGTCGTAGAAGGTGTCCTCCCCCTCACGCTCAAAGAGCCTAACCGCTATACGGCTGTACTTCATATGGTTCACCGATGGAGAATAGGAAAGGTTCTATAAACGGCTTCTGGTTTAATACCTCAACTGTTCGTTTTGAGCGGAAGTTTTAAGAGTTTTCATGATTAATAGTAGGTACATTGGGTGGAGAACGAGACTCTACACTCTCAAACAAGCAAATGAAATATGCCCCTGTACCAACCCAAAAATGTAAAACGCACGGAAAGCATGAAAAAACTTATCGAGGAGGTCGAGAGTGAGTGAAAATCGTTCTCACTTACAAGATGACTCACGAGTGGAACGCTCAGGAACTCCTCACCGAGTATCAGAAACTCCTCCAGCGGGCGATTGATGAAATCTGGGAAAACACAACTTGGAAGGAAAAGAAGGTAAAACACCGCTACTCCATTGGAAACGGAAAATACAAGTATTACGAGACAACCCGGCTAATCCCCTACTTCCCAAAATCCAGCGAGTTCAAGAGGGAATTGAGGAATAAACTCCTCAAGAACTGGCCTTTTGCCAAACACTACGTTGATTCGGCGATAAAAACCGCCTACTCAATCCTTGAGAGCTGGAGGCAGAACTACCTGAAGGGAAGGAGAAAGAGAAGAAAACCAGTAGTAAAGAGGAAGTTCGTGCGAGTTAAGACCACGTTAATGAAGGTTGAAGGCTCGAAAATCAGGATAACCGTCAAACCGAGGGAGGAATACCTCGAACTCGACTATTCTGGAGAATGGTTTTACGAGAGGATTGCAGGCTGGAAGGTTGGGGAACTGATAATTAGAGAGAGGGACGTTTATCTGACCTTCTCGCGGGAAGTTGAGTTTTCGGGAAGGATTAAACTCGGGATTGACAGCAACTTAATGAGCCTCGACGTTTATCATCCGGAGAAAGGCTGGATTAAGGTGGATTTGAGTGAACTACACAGGATTGCGGAAACCTACGATGGGATTATTGATAAGCTAAAGAGTATCTAGCGGAAAGCCCCAAAGAGGATTGGAATGCTCCTTAGGAAGTATTACGCGCGTAGGAGGAATAGAATTGAGGATTTCTTAAATAAACTCGCCGTTCAGCTCTCAAGAGAGTTTCCTGACGCTATCTTCGTCTTCGAGGACTTGAACAAGTTCAAAATGCTGGAGAACGGTTCGAGGGATTTTAATCGCAAACTTTCCCGCTCGACTTGGGGTAAAATTGTCCAAAAACTCTCTTACCGTGTTCCAATTGAACTGGTCAATCCTGCTGGCACTTCCTCCACCTGCCCGGTGTGTGGGAGTGGGTTGGAGTCCCGAAACGGGCTGGTGGAGTGTTTTAACTGCAGGTTTAAGGCCGATAGACAGTTCGTTGGAGCGTTTAACCTTTTCGCTCGGGGAGTTGGGGTCGCCCTGAGCGGGGGTGAGGCCCGTGATTTACTCCCCTATGAACCCGGAGGGGAGTTGAGGCTGATGAGCCCCAAGTCCGTCGTGAGGGTGGACTTGAACGGGAGGACGTTTATTCATGTTCCTCCCTAAAACCCCACGACGGACAGACCCCTAAACGACCTTCACCATCCGCTCCATCCAGGGGCTGACGCGGACGCGGATGTAGCCGCGCAGCTTGTCATCAACCTCCCTGTCGCCGGTGTAAACCCTGAGCGAGCCGTTCCTGAGCTTGGAAGGCGTTGCCACAACTATTATGTTCTCCTTGGGAATCCTCCTCAGAACCTCGGCCGAGAACTGCTGGTTTCCCCTACCGAATATGAACCCAAGACCGCCTATTACGGTGACGATGACCCTCGGGCTATCTCCAACAAACTGTAGAAGATCCTTCTCGGCTGCATCCCTTACGAGGAGTCTGGTCTTCCCGTTTCTGACCTCCACAACATCGACCCCAAGGAGCGTTCCATCGATGCCGAGCCTGTCTTTTATTCTTTTTATTGTTGAGCCTGAACCGAGGAAGTATATTCCATCGTTCTCGAGGATTTCCTCCACCACTGCCTCCGATATCGCATCAAGTTCGTCCTCCTCATCGACAGGAATCCTCTCCTTACTGCCCTGGATCAGGGTCTCAACCACCGGAACGAGGGCCCTTCCGTAGGTTCTCGCCTTAACCTCATCGTGCCTGTAGGCATCCTCGTCTATGTCCCTCACGTCCCTCTCCCCCAGGTTGGCGTTCCCTCTGAGGAACTCCACTAGGAGCCTCGCGGCATCCTCCGGTGAATACGCAAAAACTCCAGAGTACATCTTGACGCCGGTTGGAATGCCGAGGAGGGGCGTCTTCTCGTCTATTGTCTCCACGATGTCCCTCGCGGTTCCGTCGCCGCCGGCGAAGACTATCAGCTCAACCCGTCCTAGCATTCTCTTCACGAGTTCCTTCGTGTCGTCGCTATCCGTATCCGGAATCCTAACGCCGAGGACTTCGCGGTAACGTACATTCCTGTGTCCGATGACCTCGTAGGGAAAATCGAACTCCGCCAGAACCTCTTCCCCCAAACCATCGGGGCCGGTTAAAAACTCGACCTCCTTTCCCTCCGCGTAGTTGCTCAGCTCGTGGAGGAAAAGCCTCACAACGTCGGCCGCGATGGGCCTTGCACCCCTCGTTATCGCCTCCTCAACGACGCCGTCCGTGCCCTTCAATGCCACCTTCCCGCCCATTCCAGCTATGGGATTGATTATCAGTCCAACGCGCATGGTATCACCTCATGTACTTCCTCGCGAACACCGTCAGGAAGACCGCCCACATAAACATGCCAAACAGGGCCTCGACCGAGGCTATAACCCTCCCCACACCTATCGGGTGGTAGTCGCCGTATCCAAGGGTCGTCGCGGTAACAACGCTGAAGTATTCGTAGTCGAGGAAGCCCATGCTTCCGGAGATGCCCTCGACGCTCCGCGTCAGGGAGAACAGAACCGGGAAGATGACGTTGACCGCGCCGAGCCATATGAGTATGGGCCTCTTCCAGTCGGTGCCGTACTTGCAGGTCAAATCCGCGAAGAGCCACTCGAAGGCGGATTCCATCCTCATGAAGAGCCTTTTAATCCCCTTCCTCCTGCCGCTCAGCCGGGAGTTTCTCTTGGCCACCATCTCCAGGTAGTAGTAGCGGTCGGCCCTCTCAAAGTCCCCGTTCCGCTCCCAGCTTATCCTGGCGAGGCGGTAGAGAACCTCGGCCGCGCGGTGGCTGTTGAACTTACAGTCCTCGACCTCAACGAAGCCCTCGACGTTGAGTTCCACCGGGATGTTGGGTAGAACCGTGGAGTTCCAGGCGAAGTCGCCGTGGAAAGATACCTTCCGGAATATCAGGTTGCCCATGACCCTCGTGTGCACGAACTCGGGATTCCTGAGCCAGCTTCCCAGGATTTCGGCGTGGCCAAAGACGTTGAGGTTCTCGAGCACGAGGTTGCCGTGGAACCGCCGCACGCTCAGCCTGACCTGCCTCTTGAAGCGCGCCGACTGGTCGAAGCCTATGTCCCGGAGAACGAGGGCGGTGGCCTTAACGGCCCTCTCGCGCGACTCGGATGGCTTTATGCCGTGTTCCTCGAGGATTTTCCGCAGAAGAGGATAGCGAACGTTTATTCCAATCCTGCGGACTTCACTCAGGTCGCTCAGCTCTATCCTCCCGGTCGCGGTTCTGCGCTCCCCGTACTCCCTCTCGCCCTCCTCCCCCTTGCCGGTGTACTCGGTTGAGTTTATCATGACGTAGCGAACGCTCGAATTCCTGATGTAAACCGAGTTGGAGAACCCAACCCGCAGCAGGTTCAGGCCGAAAACGTGGGAACCGTGAACGGTGAACGTTCCAAGCTCGCTCTCAAAGACGACCAGCCTGCCCACCGTGGAGTTGTAGAAGGTTACACCCGGCACGTTAACGCCGTCAAAGAGTATCGTCCTGATGTGGGAGTTTTTAAACACTATCGGCTTCTCGGCTTTGAAATCGCCTATTTTGACGTCGTAGAGGTAAACGCCCTCAAAATAGGTCTGGCCCACCCTGAGCCTCCTGAGAAAAGCCTCCTCCTTCACCCTCTTTATTTCATCCCCCAAAAGCTTCTCGCCCTCGTCGTAGGGTATGTGAAGGGGGCAGTAGGTGGAGCCCTCGATGGGCTTCAACCTGCACCTCTGCCCGTTCTCGTAGGTGTACTCGCACATGGCCCTCCCAGGTAAACTAGTTTCCCGAATAATTAAGGTTTTCTCCTGCTCGGAAGGGCGCGCATGTAGAAGCGCCTTCCCCCATATTCGAGTTCGATCAGCTTTCCGTCCCTGATAAGCCCCTCCACCACGTCCCAGCCGGCCCCGGCTTTTCTCAGGAGCTCCCTCACGGCTTCTTCCCTCATCGGGTGCACGGCGGTTATGCTCAGCAGGTCTTCCTCGACGTTCCCGGTTGAGGCGAAGGCGTTCCCCTCGTAGCCTATGAGGTACTCGACACGCTCTTCCCCAAGGCGCTCGCTGAACAGCTGGTATGCGATGTGTATCGTCTCCTCGTCCGCCGGTTCGACCCACTGCTCGGCCGGAGGCCTCGTGGGGATTCCTATATACGCCCTGTCCGGCTTGAGCTCCGCCAGAAAGTCCGCTATCCTCTCAAGCCCGCCGTTGTAATCAACGTTTATCAGCATGGTCTCGGTGACGAGCTTTCCTCCGAAGCCGTCCGCGAAGGTCAGCATGCCGTCGAGGATTTTCTCAAGCCTCAGGCTCTTGTGGGGTCTGTCCACCCTCCGCCAGAGAAGTTCGCTCACCGCGTCGAGCTTCATGGAGACGAAGTCGAACTCAAAAAGCTCCTCCCTGACGTCTTCGCGCCATATCAGCGAGGAGTTCGTGAGTATCGCCAGGGGTATTCCGAGGGTTTTCAGCATCTCCACCTCTCTGGAGAGGTTTACGTCGAGCGTCGGCTCCCCGTCGGGAACGAAGGTGATGTAGTCTATCCTTTCCCCGGCCGCCTCAGCCTCCTCAACCTTCCTCGAAGCCTCCTCAAAGATCAGTTCCGGCTCGTAGAACGCCCTCCTTTCAACCTCCATCCTCAGGGTTCTGCCTATCTGGCAGTAGACGCAGGCGTAGGAGCAGACCTTGTCGGGTATGTTGTCTACCCCAAGACTCTTACCGAGTCTCCTCGATGGAACTGGACCGAAGGCTATCATGTCACCACCGGAATTAGGTTAACCTAAAAGCGTATAAGGTTTTGCCTAACCCCTGAGCCTCCGGAAGTACGCCTTCATGGCACTCCAGTTGAGGGCGATATGGACGAAGGATAGGCCAAAGAAAGCGAAGCCAAGGTATATGTGGAGCGTGTCCGCTAGCGATACGGGAAAGGTGACTCCCAGCTCGGCCGCCAGGGGCGCCACAAGAAGTATAACACCCGTTATCCCCGTTACCAGCCAGAGGACGAAGAGAACCAGTGAGACCCACATTCTCAGGCCGTAACCCATGTTCATCCCCTCGTGAACCTCTTCCCATCGATGATTATCACGTCAGCCTTGAGCGAGCCCTCCTCCTCGCTGGCTAGTATCTCAACACTCTCGCCCGGCTTCAAAAGGGCCAGCATCTCGCGCCAGTTGTAGGTGAGCCCATCCGGCCCCGTCCATTTTCCTCGGATTTCAATGGTGTAGTTGTCAACGACCACCACCCTGGAAACCTCATCCACGGCAGTCACGGTGCCGGTAACGTTTACCTCAGTCATGTTGAGGACTTCCTCAGGGGTTGGGGCGCTCTGGTTGGAGGTAACGTTGCCCTCTGGAACCCCAACGTAGAATCGTATCGTAACCCTCTCCTCAGTTCCATAGGGACAGCCGGAACCATACTTGAAAACCACGTCGAGACTGCCGTTGCCAAGGACTTCAACGGTGTACTGTTTAAACGCCGTGTACGGATCCGTGAGTTCTGTCTCCGTTTCGTCCACGACCCTGACGTTGTCGGGATTTTCAACCAGGATTTCCCAGTCGGAGTAGGGACACGGCTGTGCGTGCTTGAACTTCACGGTCACATTGAGGGTGACATCCGTTCCCGGCCTGGGGACGTACGCCTCGGCCGGGACGACGCAGAGGACATCATCCCCCTCGTGGGACGTTGCAAAACCGACGTAGTAAGTCCCATTTACTGGAGCCGAAGGCAAGCCAGGGGATACCGGCGATGAGGACACCCTGTCCTCGGCTAACCTAACCAGAAACGGAAGGGATGTGAACACGATGAACAGGACGAAGGCGACGGCAAGTTTCCGCTCCATACAGGTAGCAATTACATATGAAACAAAATTTAAACTTTTGGGTCGCTTTTGTAAACGGATTTGTTTTCTTTAACGAAATTATTTACTCAAAATGTTTAAATCCATAACGGTGTGTATCCCCTGGTGAAGACTATGAGGAGATACGTGGGGCTGCTTTTGATCTGGTTCTCTTGCTTGGAATCGCATCAAGCGGATGCATAAACGGCAACCTGTCTTCTCAGACGAGCTCAACATCCCCCGTTACTCCAACGGAAAATGGACGGTAGTTCTAACGCTGGTTGGACCCTCTGGAGAGAAGAACCTAACCCTCGATGAACTAAGAAAGCTCCCCCAAGCTGAGGGTACCGGCGGTTACAAAACGAAGTTCGGCTCTATAAAGGACATTAGGTACCTACAAGGGGGTCCCCCTGAAAGCGTCCTTGAAAAGAACCCTCTGGTGGTCTACGAAGACGGAAGGTTCAAAATACCGGAGATGGAATAGATAACCTGAAGAGGATTAAAGTTGAAAGATGAGGTGTTCGTATGCTACTGGCCGAATTTAAGAAAAAGGCCCTGAGGCTCATCGACGAGGAGCTCAAGGTTCTGGACTTCTCCTTTGGCCTGCCCTACACCTACGTGCTGATTGAAGGAAAGAGGGGAAAAGCCCTCGGCGTTGCCATGACCCTCCCCGAGGAGATACAGAGATTCGACAACTCCATCGAGGAGCCTGCTCTGGAGGCGTTCATTGAAAAGGCCGACAGCCTCAACGTCATCGAGAGGTCCCTCGGTCTGGCGGCGATAAACGCGGTTTCGCAGTACTACATCGACCTCGGCAGTGCAAAGTGGATTGACGCCGTGGAACTGCTCGACGGTGACATCGAAAAGGTAGCGGTCATCGGAAACATGCCGCCGATAGTCAGGGCCCTGCGGGAGAGGGGCTTCAAGCTCTACGTCTTCGAGAGAAACCCAAAGCTCTGGGACAGGGAAACGCTGAGCGATTCCCTGGAGTACTGGCTCCTGCCAGAGGTGGACGCCGTGATGGCGAGCGCCTCCTGCATGATCAACGGAACCCTCGACATGCTCCTCGACAGGGCAAAGAATGCCAGAATTTTCCTCCTGACAGGCCCCACAGGACAGGTTCTCCCGGAGTTCCTCCAGGGCACAGGGGTGACCCACGTGGCCTCGATGAAGGTCGTGAACATTGAAAGGGCGATACTCCAGCTGAAGCTCGGCTGCTTCAAGGGCTTCTCCGACGAGAGCAGGAAATACGTCCTCGAAATATGAGGGTTTCTTCTTCCTTCTTTATTCCGGGCCCACTGAATGAACCATTCTGAACATTACAGTATCCTCCGCGTCACGAATCTTTTTAAACCAAACCGGCCTCCCGGAGGCCTCAAGGTGAGAAAAATGAGTCAGAGAGTTGCCATCGCGGTGAGGAACGCATCGGTCGCAAACCGCTACCGCTACATCCCCAAGATGCCCAGGTGGTTCTACTCCTTCGTGCCGTTCAAGGTGGCCACCGGCGGAAGCTCCGCCCTGGTGAGCCTCTACCTCCTGGAACTCGGGGGGAACGCCTCAACCGTTGGATTGACCTTCGCTCTTGCAAGCCTAGCCTCGATGCTCGGCGCGCTGTTCTGGGGCAGGGTGAGCGACAGGACACTGCGGAGAAAGCCGTTCATACTCCTCGGCTTTGCCAGCGTTCCGCTCTTCCTCACGGCGATGGCCTTTGTGAAGACCCCAGCCCAGCTCATCGCGGTAAACACGGTATACGCATTTTTCCTCGCCTCCACCCTATCGGTCCCCATAGCCCTCGTGCTGAGGAGCGTCAGGAAGCACAGCTGGGACCACGCCATCGGCAAGTTCAACGAGATAAGCGGCTGGGGGTGGGTCCTCGGTCTAGTCCTCGGTTTCGGCCTGTCGAGGTTCCTGACCATGCCCCAGCTGTTCCTCGCCTTCGCCATCCTGGGCCTGCCCTCGGTCTTTATGGGGGAGCGGATGATACGGGAGGCTCCGATATACATCAACAGGCGGGCGATCAAAGCGTTCGGCAACTACGTCGTCGAAAAGGCCCGCTACTTCCCCAGCTTCATACTCCACACCAACTTCAGCCTTCCAGAGGGCCTGGGGAGGTTCTACATAGCCTTCCTGCTCTTCTGGATAGCGGCGGGCCTCTACTTCCCCCAGATGCCGGTGCTCCTCACGAGTGAGGGCTACACGAGGGAGGTTGTGTATCTAGCGCTCATAGCCAACTCCGCGGTCTCGGCGATGAACTACACCCGCGTCGGGGCCGCGATGAGAGGCGGAAAGGAGGGAGTCCTGAGAAAGGGACTGCTCCTCCGCGCCGGGGCCTTCGCTACGATGGTGCTCGGAATGCTGGTCTCCCCAGCGCTGCTCCCGCTGGCTTTCGCCTCTTACATCCTGGCGGGCTACTCCTGGGCCTTCATCGGAATCTCCTCGACTGCCATAGTGAGCGAGAGGGCGGGAGAAAAGGAGAAGGGCAGTGCAATGGGGACTTACAACGTCGTCAGCTCGGCGGGATACATCACGGGCAGCGCCATAAGCGGCACACTCATATCATCGGCGGGATTTGGTGCGGCGTTTGGTCTCGCGCTTGCCCTGATTGGGGGGAGTATCGCCCTGCTGAAAAAGTGAGAGGAGTCAGAACTTGAGAACCCTGGCAAGAACTATGAGCGGGTCCCAGACCGGGGCGAAGGGCGGTGCGTAGGCTAGATCCGTGAAGAAGGCATCCTTCGTGGTGAAACCCGCGGTGAGCATCGTTGCAGCCGTGTCTATCCGGGGCAGTATCTCGGCGCCGACGACCTGAACGCCGAGGAGTTTATTGGTCTCGTTGTCAACGACCCCCTTGAGCCATATCGGCTTCGAACCGGGATAATAATGCGGCTTCGTGCCGGCTTTTATGAAGGCCGTCCTGACGTCGTAGCCCTCCCTGATAGCCTCCGCTTCGGTTAGACCGGTTTTTCCTATTTCCAGGTCGAGGAACTTGGTTATGCTCGTTCCAAGAACGCCCGGGAAGATCACGTCCCTTCCGGCGATATTGCTTCCGGCAACGTATCCCATCTTGTTTCCGGGCGGGGCAAGCGGTATCCAGACGCGCCTGCCGGTTATCAGGTGCCTCGTCTCAGCGACGTCACCGGCGGCGTAGACGTTCTCGACGCTAGTTTCCATCCTCTCGTTGGTCCAGATGGCCCCGGTCTCTCCAATCCTGACCCCCAGCTCCCTAGCGAGCTCGGTGTTGGGCTTTATGCCCGTCGCCACGATCACCATATCCGCAGGGTACTCACCGGCGTCCGTGATAACCCTCTCGACTTTTCCATCGCCCTCAAAGCGCATCGTTAGTTCCTGAAGGCGGAGGTTGAGGGCGCCCTTGAGCTTCTCCTCAACGATGTCGGTGATCTCCTTGTCAAATGTCTTCCTGAGGATGCGCTCGCTTCTGCCGATGAGGGTGACGTTCTTACCCTGGGCGACGAAGGCCTCGGCCATCTCAAGGGCTATGTAACCCGTTCCAATGACAACAACGTTCCTGACATCGTGCTTTTCCATGTATTCCCTTATCGCGACTGCGTCGGGTGGAAGGTCCGCGGTGAAAACCCCCTCAAGGCCGCAGCCCTCTATGGCTGGAACCTGGGGGGAGGCACCGTTGGCGAAGACGAGATAGTCCCACTCGTAGGTGTGCTCCCCATCGGGTTCCCTGACCCTGACCGCCCCCTGGTCAACCTCAAGGACCTCCGCCCTCATGTGGAGGTCTATACCCCTCTTCTTGATGAAGACCTCCGGCGGGTAGTGCATAAGCTTCTCCTTCGGCGAGATGCCCTCGACAACGTAGGGCACGCCGCAGGGGGCGTGGCTGACCCACTCCGTTGCCTCGAAAACCTTGACGTCCCACTCAGGTTGGAGCCTCTTAACGCGAGACGCGGCGCTCATTCCAGCCGCTCCACCGCCTATGATAACCACCGTCTTCCCCATGAGCATCACCAGAAGAGGTTCAAAACCTAAGGTTAAAAAGATTGGCGGGACAGAACCGGGTCATTCCTTTCTGCCAAGGAAGTACTTCCTGCCCCCGACCTCCACCATGCGATAGACCTCGCCTTCTCTGAGCTCCATGCGCGGCTTCTCCAGTTCATAGGTTTCATACGTCTCCATGTCCATTAGCTGGACCTCGGTCGGAGTTATACTGGTTACCATGGCTTCCTTTCTTTCGCCCTCCACCGCTTCTATGCCCTCTCGCTTCACGGTCTTCCAGTCGCGGCGCTCCGTCTCACGGGTGACCAGGTTGGTGAGTGTCATACCCTTCCCGTCCACGTTCTCCACGGTGTAAACGTTGCCGCGCCTGTCCATCACCAGGTCACCCCTCTGAAACTTCGGAATCCTGATGCTCACGCTCGCGCGGTGAACCTCTCTGCTGGTCTGTCTGTCAACGCCGACCAGCTCGTAGGCCTCACTTATCGTTCCGCCAAAGCGCTCCTTTATCGCCTGAGCGAGTTTCCTGGCACTTGAAGTCGAGCCCATGTAGAAGTCCATGCCCTCCTCCTTCTCTATGGTGTCCTGGATGAAGCCCATCCTGTCCCTGCGCATTATCTCGTCCACCTTCTCCTCGACGAGTTTTCCTATGGCCTTCCGTTCCTCCTCAGTCAGCGGCCTGCCCTCGGCACGGACCTGGAGTATGGCCTCGAAGTAGCCGCCGAGGAACTTGGAACAGCGCGGACAGACGGTCTGGCGGACATAGACCGTGACGTATCTGGTCTCGTCGTGGAGCTCGCGCTGGAGCTCGTGAATCCTAGCCTTTACACGGACCCCGTAGGTCACTATCGCCGGAAAGTGTTCAAGGTGAAAGTCAGCGGGTTCAAAGGCCACCGCGGCCCGTCCAACTGGAAGCTCGTCAATTTCGTCAAGCTCCTCCGGGGAGACCACCTCGTACTCCACGATTTTCTCGCTGAAAGAATCCTCGAGGGCCTCCAGGAGGGCGTTTTCGGCCACCTCGAATATAAGCTCCTCAAGGTCATAGCTCGCCGGATCAACCCAGACGCCCCTCTTCCTGTAGCTCCCGCAGTTCTGGCAGAGTTCCGTGTTGATTTCCCTCTCAATCAGCAAAACCGGGTTCTCCTTTCTGAAGCAGACCTGGCAGAGTCCGTCTATCAGCGGGCCCCCCTCGCTCTCGCTTATCCCGCACCTGTAGCAGAACCTCTCGCTCATCTCTCTCACCGGTGGTTGGTGCGGGGAGAGGTTTAAAAAGGTAGCTCAGAGGAAGAGCCGGGCCATCTGTGCGTGTGGAACACCCTGAATTCTGAGGACCCTGTCTTCATCAACGTAGCCAAGCTCTATTGCCTTGGAGACACAACGTTCACCGGTAAGATTGGCTATCGTGGCTTCGTGCAGCAGGGGCCCAAGGGCGTCTTCCTCGACCAGTTCCCCCCTATAAAACCGCTCCTTAACTTCAAGCTTGAGGTCGCCCTCCCTGAAGGTCTTCCCGAGGAGCTCCTCATCGCAGGCCGCGAGGAGAACCTCCCCTTGGACTCGGTATATTTTAACGTATATCATGAGCGCCACCGGAGTGAGAAACGCGGACAGGTTTAAAAGAGTTGGTGCAGCGGATAAAAATCGAGAAAGGAAGAAGGTTGAGGGCATCAGCCCTCGGAGTTTTCAATCTCCTCAACGGCCTTCTGGAGTATCTTCACTGCCTTCATCTCGTGGAGATATGCCTGTCTCAGCGGCAGGAGCAGCCTGATGTCCCCGAGGTTGATCAGCAGATTGCCGCCCGCGATTTCCTCTGCAGTCTTGTAGTACTCTGCGGCGGTTTCATTGTGGCTGAGGGCCTGCTGGAGAGTCTCGTTATCGACACCGAGCTCGAGGGCCTTCTGGTAGAGCTCATTGAACTGCTGGAGGTACATGTGGTAGTAGCGGTAGCCGAGGAAGTTGAGGGTCGGAATGGATGACCTAGTCGGCACACTGTACTTTACTGATACAGTGACGGGGGATGCAAATCTAACCTTCACGAAGAGGTAAGTCGCCTTCTCGCCGTCCTCAGTCCACCAGTCGACAAGGTGTCCCTCTGGTTCAGCAGATACCTCCCTAATCTGTGCACCTTTTGGCAGTTTGACCATGATTGTGGCAGTTTTTCCAGTGCTTCCATTGACTGTTAATGTAACCTCACTGCCCTTAACTGTCATGTCCTCCTCTGGGTCGAACTGGACATTGGCTCCTGGCTCTTCTGAGGCAACAGCCGCAGATGGCTTGGTCACAGGTTTAGTTTCGGGTTCACTAACTGTAAGCTTGAAGGAGCCCTCGTAGGTAACAAAGTTGTCGGCGGTTACCGTTACGTCAATATCGTCCTCAAAGCTCGTCGCAGTATAGTTGAACTTGACGGTACCGTTTTCGTTGGTGGTGTACTTAACGCCCTCGATGTCAACGGTCGCATTGGGAACTGGTTCGCCATTTATAGCATTCTTGACTGTAAGTGTGAATTCTTTAGCCTGTCCAATGACAGCACTCTTGGAGTCTATACCGACCGCGAGGGTGGCCTTGTCCACTATGACGGTTATTGGAATCGTGACAATGGTGGTCTCAACTCTGGCAATTTTCTCATCTCCCCAGTAGTTGTATACATCCTGATAAACGTTGTTCTCAACAAGCTCAATGATTCCTGAATAAACTCCCGCCGGCATGTCCTTCTGAACAGTTACGTTGGCGGTTACATCGGCGTTCTCTCCGACTCCGAGGGTAATGCTGTCCTTGTTAAGCTTGATGTTGCCGTTGTCGACAACCATCTGAACAACAAGGTCAAAGGTCGTCGTCGTTGGATTACCGTTCTCATCCTTAACATCAAAGCCGTGAACAACTACGGAGTAGTTTCCGGAGGCTGGATAGTCAACAACTATTTCCTCGTCTGCTGTTGGGTTTCCATCAAGTGCAACTATATTCCCCCCACTGTCGTAGAGGTACAGGTCAAGGTCTGCATCCTTTACGCTTGGATTACCTATCTTTATCTTAAGCTGCCTGGCTCCCTCCGGAACCTCGATGCCCTTTATGAAGTACTCACCGTCGGCAACACTCTCAATGCTTGCGTTGTAGGTTCCAAGACCAATGGCGACGATGCTCGCGTTAATTGGGGCGTAGATGTTCTTGAGGTTTATGCTAAAGGTAAAGTTGGTGTTGTTGTCTCCGTACACCCTGCTGACCTGCCAGACGTCGGGCGTTACGTTGACACCATAGATAGTGGCGGTGTAGTTAGATTCATACAATGGCCCAAAGTTCCATCCATTCCAGACAAGCTCCCAGTTGCCAGGCATAGGGGCCTTAACGACATATGGCTCAGTAGATATTTGGAACGGGAATATATACATCCCAACAGGCATGTATAGCCCATAGTCCCAGTAGCTGGTTGTGGTGTAAAGTGCATCGACGTTTTCAGGAATCCTGAAGAAATGGTGGGTGACCATCTCCGGACCATTCATGTCTTCCCATTTGAGCGTGTAGTTGTTTTCTTCGGTGAAGTTCTCCGGGATGACAATGGTGTTCAAGATCTCATCGTCAATAACTGGAGTAGTTGGGTCATCGATTATTATCCTGCCGACGTAAAGGCCCGGAGCTAAACCGGTAGTGTCGTAGTCAACTGTAAGGACGAAGTCCGTGTTGTTCACAAGGGTAATGCTGCTTACCGGAACCTCTATCCACGGCTCGGTTGCATAGACGTTGAACGTTCTGTACTTGGTGTCCCCGACGTATTTGATGTGCCAGTCAACTGTCTTCGGCACCGAGTTCCTGGCGTAGAGGCCCTTTATGACGTCAACACCAAGGTAGTCAGCGAAGTCACTGTATGATTTGTTCGCCCAGTGGTCAACCATCGGGAGCCTCATTCCAGCCATGGCCTTCAGAAGGTCCCAAGATTTGGTGACGTTTACGAGCCCATGTCCCTGGTCAAGCTCGGTGTACTCCTGCCCAAGGTATGGGTCGCCCTCAAGCCAGGTGGCGCCGCTTTCTAGGGCTTTCTTTATCTTCTCCGGGCAGTAGTCTACCCCCTCGGCCTTTGCGCCGCTGATGAGCAGGGCAACGACACCGCTGACGTGGGGAGTTGCCATTGAGGTTCCAGACATAAACCCTGCGCCATCTCCCCACATTGGAAGTGAGGAATAGATGCCATATCCCGGAGCAACGATGTCAGGCTTCATTGTTCCATCGACTCTTGGACCTCTACTTGAGAAGAATGCCATCCTGACGTTAGTGTACGCAGGGAAGAAATAAAACCCATATGTATCTGAATACTCCAAGACCTGTGAAATATAAACTCCGACATTTATCGGAACGGCCGCCGCTCCAACAGTAATAGCCCCAGATGCAACGCCTGGACTTCCAACGATGTTTATACCCGGCCCCTCGTTGCCGGCCGCTATGACGAACACAACGCCGTACTTTTTGGTCAGCTCATCAACAGCAAGACTCTCTGGGTCAGTGCCATCAAGGAGCGGAGCGTTTCCGCCAAGGCTCATGCTTATGACATCAGCACCATGGGTTGCAGCATAAGTCATGCCATTGATAATCATCCAATCTTGACCGCTTCCAGCACTTGTAAGTACTCTAACTGCCATTATCTGCGCCCCGGGAGCAACTCCTTGGGTGGTGTTCGTAGTAACGTTGGTATAATCCCAGCCATAAAGTCTTGAAAATACATCCCATTCCCCCGAATACACACTAAGCCAGTCCCATGCATCGTTGTTGCTGTCGTAGCCCGCTATAGTTCCGGCAACGTGAGTTCCGTGCTCACCACCGTCCCATCCGAAGACAGCATAGCTTCCACTGAGGTCTATCTCTGCCAGAACGTAGTTGAGTGGGCCATAGCCTGAGTAACTGAAGACCGCCACATCGTAAGTCATGTTGTACTGCCCAAGTGGCACCTCATCTGTGAAGTCGAAGTCAAGGTCAGTATCAACGTATGCCACATCATAGCCATTCCCGCTTGAGTTAACGAGAAGCACCGGGTAAAAGTCGTCGGTGTCGCCGTCAAAGTTCAGGTCGAAGTACCTCTCCGGGAGGAGACCAAAGTGATAAACTCCGTTGGCGGAGGTTATGCCGCTGATTGTGACGTTGTCTATGTGCAGAGTCTCGGTAACGTACTCCATGTAGCCGGTCGAGCTGTTTACTTTGAGGCCAGCGAAGACGACAAACGTCTTGTTTATTATAAGGACACCATTGGTAACATTGTCAAACTGGTACTGGGTATCCACATATCCCTCGTCCGTAAAGTCCCGCCAGTCTATGATCTTTTTCTTCCCCTCCGGAGTTATGTTCAGGAAAGGGTGATTCGGGTCAACTCCTGTGTCAAGAACCGCAACAACGGTTCCGTTTCCATCATAACCAATGTCCTGTATAAACTGGAGGGCGTTTATAGCCCATGTGCTGTTGTACATCTTAGGTTCAACTTTCTCTGAAGGTGTAGCGGTTTTAACTGAGGAAAGCTCTTTGAGGTCAGGGGGTACAATCTTCCGTTCCTTGTTCAACCACGCCCTCTCAAGCACTGAAACGTAGTTCAGTCCCGTAACCTTCTCAGGCTTTATTTTGATAAGAAGCATGTTGAGAACCCTGTTCTCATCTAGTACCTTTGCACCAAGCTTTGAGAGCTCCTCCTTTGCCTGCTCAAGCTTTCCGTCCTGGACCTTGACTATGAGAACCATGTTAGGCTGTCCCGCCATCACAGCGTTTAGAGCAGCCCTTGCCACTTCCTTAGAAACCACCTGATGGTACATGGGTTGAGGATTCCCACTGCTTGGAGAAACCGATTCATCAGTTGGAGCTACCGTACTTGCGGATATTACTGGCAACGCTGCCGGAACCACCGCCAGCACCATCACTACAACAATCAAAAGACTCAAGGCCTTCCGATTCATCCTGACACCTCCATATTGTAATGGTCATCCATACTGTAAAGGTCGCATAGATATAAAGATTTCGTTCTTTGGAGTGACCTAACAGGCTTAGTCACACATGTAATACCTGTGGTGGCTAGTTATAGACATCAAAGATCGTATCGTATCGCGCCAATCGCCATGAAATAACACTATACCATGTGATTTGAAGAATACCGCACCAATGAGGGATGTGAAATTCACCAAAACATATAAAACTGAGCAGAGCAGCACATGAATCTAGCGGATAGCGTGGTGAGAACGTATGGACAGAGAGAAGGTTTTGGCCGCTGTTGTGATCGTGGCGATCCTCGGATTGGCCCTCAACTACTACACACAGCACTATCAGGGCGGCGAAATATACGAAGCCGCCAACCATGCCTTTGGACTCCTGACCAAGGGATTCAACGTAACGATAATCGTGGAGACCGTTGAAGGCGAGACCGTTACCGGAACACTTCTGAGCGTCCAGGGATCAACGATAAACATCATATCCGATGGAAAGGTGCTGAGCGTGGGCGGTCCAAGTGCCACGAAGGAAGACCTCAGGGCCAGGCTCATAAAGGTGGACTACCGCGGAAAGGTCTACGTCTACGAGCTTCCCCCGCGGCTGGGGGAGCTGAATGGCATAATCGATAACATAACCGTTGACGCCTACTCCGAGAGGTTCAGCGGCATAATCTACATAGAGGGAGAGATAAGCCCAATACAGCTCGGGATGCTCAAGTACCGGGCCGACTACCTCTCATACGGCTCCGTCACGATAAACCAGGTGAGCGGCAACGGGGCGGTTATAAGTACCAACATGGTGCCGATAGAGTTTCTCAAGGAGTCCCTTGGCGACTACAGGGTGTACCTCTACGGGACACTCTGCGTGAACTCGGAGGAGAGAAACCTGCCCCTGAAGATCATTGAGGTGAGGACTGGATGAAGAGACTGCCCCTCCTCATCCCCCTGCTGTTCATTGGATTCATATCCCTCGGTCTGGCAGAGCCGAAGACGATGGCGATGGGCGTGGCGTTTGCAGTTTCAATAATCCTAGGAATTTACAGGGGAGCCGAGATAGGATGGGACGACCTGGGGCTGGATATCGATGAGAGGTACATAGTATGGGCGTTCTGGATCTCGATAGCGATAATAGGGCTGCAGATTCTGATGCTTCGGAGCGTTCCACTACTCCACCCCTCCGTGAGGACCAGCCTCAACCCCAGACTCACTGCATTGACTTATTTCCTCGGCGTGCCCTCCAGCGTATACCTGTTCCTGAGGGGAAGGAGATACGCCCTGATGTATCCCATTGCGGTTGCGCTCTACGCCTACAGAACCCCCGTCCTCGTCAGCGTTATAGCCCTCGGCGCCGCATACTACGAAGGGATGAGGGGAGGGGGAAGGATCAGACTCCAACACGCTGCCGCTGCCATAGTGGCCCTCATCATCCTTGGGCTTGGGGTAACATTCCTCAGGGGCGAAACACTGGGAAGCCTGTGGATCCGTGTTCAGAGTTCGACTTCAGTCCTGGATATAATAGTGTGGAGGGCAGGGTGGAACGGCCTCTACCACGGCTACCTCCAGTGGTCTGGAATAAAATCGTACCTAGCAGGGGGATATTCGCCCAGAGGACTTGTGGCTAAGTTCCTCTACGTGCACACGGGCGTCACCATAACTCCCACCCTCCTAGGAGGCATGTATCTGGACTTTGGAGTGTTTGCTGTCATCGAGGGATTTCTGCTCGGCGTTTACTACGGGATGATTGGAAGGGCAGTTCATCCGGTTACGATGACCCTCTACTATTCAACCCTGGCCTACGGTATCGTCGGCGTCGAGACCGGGATACTCGACCTCCCGGTGTACCTTCTCTTCGGCCTCGGGGCGTACATAATCATCACAGGGTGGAGGAGCGCCAAGAGGGAACCCGGTGGGATCGGGTCATGAGGCTCAGCACCGTCTTCTGGGCGTCGGCCATTCTTTACCTCATCACGGCCCTGATTTCAAAAACCGTGTACTCAGACCTCCTGCCCGGGCCTGGGACGGCACCCCTGGCATACGCACTGACGTTTATCGGGGTTATCGCGGTTTCGTATCATCTGAGCGGAAAGCTGGGGGATGGTTACAAGACCAAGCTTTACCTGGCGGTGCTGGTTGTTGTTCTGTCCCTCCTTGGGTGGTGGGGCCTCATCCTGGCACTGGCCATAATCGGAGCCACGGAGGTGATTATATACTACGAAGCGCGCGGCGTTGAGAGTAACCCCGAGAACGCCCGCAGAGAGCTCCGGATCATCCTGACCTTCGTCGTACTCGTGCTCTTCATAATACCCGTAGCCGCGGGGGCCGTGCCCCTCCTCAGACCGGAGGCAAGGTACTCCGTTTTCAGGCTGTTCTACCTTGCAGCGGGTTACTTCACGGTTGTGGTGCTGTCCCTGAAGCCGGACTTCAGGATGTTCCTCCTGGGGGAGACAATAGCGGCGGTCTCGACCTTCCGGACGGTGGGACTGGCTGTGGCATTGGCCTACTTCCTGCGGATGGTGCAGCGGGGAAATGCAAAGACGGGCATCCGGGGGAGGAGGCGCTACTTCATAATTGGAGCCGTGCTCCTAACCCTCCTCGCGGTGTTTGTGATAAGGTACTACACCACCGTTCGGACGTATCCCGGATGGAGCCTGGGATTCTTTGAGACCCTTCTCTACAGACCCGGTGTGACGTACACAGTTTACGAAAGGCTCTTTTACCTCGGGATGCCCTGGGGGGAGAGGGGAATACTGTTCTCAACCGATCCCAAGGGCTACGTCGGCTCCCTCTTTGGGCGGGACGTCGGGTACACATACACGCTTTTCGGCCAGCCCGCCTACGATTTCGGGCTCCTTGGACTGATTGAGGGGGCCTTCCTGGGGATGGCACTCGCGGACGCGGAGAGAAGAAGACCAACCGCGGTCCTGTCGGTGACCCTCATGACCCTGATGGTTCCTATAGGGGTGGACGCGTTCTTCCTCTCAGCCATGGCTTTCCTGGCGTATCTGTCAGTGGAGGTGGATGTATGGAAAAGAAGTCACTGATATTCCTGGTTCCATTCCTCCTGGCCCTGTGCGTCAGCCTGCTGACGATGCCCCCATCAAACACCATAACATACGACGGCGCGCTTTACATAGACATAGCAAGGAACCTCGCGGAGGACATCACGGACTTCACCTACCAGGGGATCTACATGATGTACCGGCCGCCGCTCTACCCGTACACTCTCTCGCTTCCATACCACTCCATCCATGAGCCATACGCACAGCTCACCGTTGCCCGGACAGTCTCGATGCTGTTCTTCGCATTAACCGCAGCGCTGACCTACCTGCTCACGGTGGAGATGTTCGGGGACCCCTTCAAAGGCATCGCCGCGAGTCTGTTCTACATCTTCAACCCCCTGGCGTTCACCATGGCAACCAGGGAGCTCGTGCACAGCGAATTTACATTCTTCTACACCCTGGCGGTCTATCTGCTCTACACGGGCAGAAAGAGAGGCGTCCCATACAGGATATACCTATCCTTCGTATCCGCGGGCCTCGCCATCCTGACCCGCTACACCGGGCTTTCCATACTCGGAGTATTCCTCGCATATCTGTGGCTCACAGATCACTGGGAATGGGTCAAAAAGAGGGAGTACTGGGTTGGCTTCATCCTCCTCGGCCTCACCCTCGCCCCATGGCTTTACATGGGTAATCTGCACTACGGCGGTCCCTTCAGACCGTTCAGCGTGGCATCGAGGGTGGTGACGCTCGACAGGCCCGTTTCGGTTTCGGACTACCTGCACCTGCTCCGTGAGGACGTTGGCCTTCTGCTCCCGGCACTCGCAGTCCTGGGCTTCATCAGGCTCAAAAAGGATGACAAAGGCTGGCTGCTCATAAGCTGGCTCTTCGTGGGCCTCATGGGAATACTGACGGTCACCCACAAGGAGACGCGCTTCATAACATTCCTCTCACCGGCGATTGGGATACTGGCGGCGGAGGGAGTGTGGCTGGCCGGGGACATCATCACGGCAGTCTCCGAGAGAACAGGAAGGAGAATCGGGGTAGGCCGCACGGCCCTTGTCGTTCTCATCCTGTCGCTGATACTAACGGTGCCAATAGCCACCCGGGCGGGGGGATTAAAGGAGACGTGGAACGAATTCGGGAGATACCAGTCGGAGGTCATAGGCTACGCCGTAATAAACTACGATGGGGAAAGAATCCTCGTCTCACCCGACATGTACACGGTGGCGGGCTTCTACTACCCCCACGCCGCCGTGGAGATGCTGCTCGACAGGAAGAGCGTCCGCGACAAAATCTCCAGGGGGTACTACGACACCATTATACTGAAGGAGCCGACGGACCATCTCAACATCGAGGAGAGCGGAAACTATGATCTGGCTATGGAGTTCTACGACGGAAAGTTCAAGATATACATCAAAAAGAAGGATTAGGGTACCTTAAAGCGCCGATGGACACATTAGCTTTCCCTTTCATTCCTGTACGCTGGAGAACACCTCTGGATAGTTAATTTTAAATATGAACCTTCGATATATCACCCGCAGTAAACGATTGTGGAGGGATTCGCATGAGCGAATACAAGTTTATAAGATGGTTTGAGGACCTCAGGAAGACCGACGTTCCCCTCGTCGGTGGAAAGGGTGCCAACCTCGGAGAAATGACCAACGCGGGAATACCCGTCCCGCCCGGATTCTGTGTTACCGCCGAGGCCTACAAGTACTTCGTCGAGAACGTTAAGCTTGAGGACGGTACCGTTCTCCAGGACTGGATTATGGGCGTCATCGCCGAGACCAACGTCGATGACAGCAAGCAGCTCCAGGAGAACACCGCCAAGATCAGGCAGAAGATAATCGAGCTCCCGATGCTCCCCGAGATCGCCCAGGAGATTGAGGACGCTTACAAGAAGCTCAGCGCCAGGTACAACAAGGACGCCGTTTACGTCGCCGTTAGGAGCTCCGCTACCGCCGAGGACCTCCCGGAGGCTTCCTTCGCCGGCCAGCAGGAGACCTACCTCGACGTCTACGGCGTTGATGACGTTATAGACAAGGTCAAGAAGTGCTGGGCCAGCCTCTGGACTGCCAGGGCTACCTTCTACAGGGCCAAGCAGGGCTTCGATCACAGCAAGGTTTACCTCAGCGCCGTCGTCCAGAAGATGGTCAACAGCGAGACCAGCGGTGTCATGTTCACCGCCAACCCTGTCACCAACGACAGGAGCGAGATAATGATCAACGCCGCCTGGGGCCTCGGTGAGGCCGTCGTCAGCGGCAGCGTTTCCCCGGACGAGTACATCGTCGAGAAGGGCACCTGGAAGATAAAGGAGAAGTACATCGCCAAGAAGGAGGTCATGGTCGTCCGCAACCCGGAGACCGGCAAGGGCACCGTTTACGTCAAGGTCGCCGACCACCTCGGCCCCGAGTGGGTTGAGAAGCAGGTTCTCACCGAGGAGCAGATCATCGAGGTCGCCAAGATCGGTGCCAAGATCGAGGAGCACTACGGCTGGCCGCAGGACATCGAGTGGGCCTACGACAAGGACGACGGCAAGCTTTACATCGTCCAGTCCAGGCCGATCACCACCCTTAAGGATGAGGTTAAGACGGAGGAGGCTGAGATGACCGAGGAGATGAACGTCATTCTCAAGGGTCTTGGAGCTTCACCCGGCGTTGGTGCCGGTAAGGTTGTCGTCATATTCGAGGCGAGCGAGATCGACAAGGTCAAGGAGGGCGACGTCCTCGTCACCACCATGACCAACCCGGACATGGTCCCGGCCATGAAGAGGGCCAGCGCCATCGTTACCGACGAGGGCGGAAGGACCTGCCACGCCGCTATCGTTAGTAGGGAGCTCGGCATCCCGGCCGTCGTCGGTACCAAGGAGGCCACCAAGCTCCTCAAGGACGGCATGCTCGTCACCGTCGACGGTACCAGGGGTGTCGTCTACGAGGGCATAGTCAAGAGCCTCGTCAAGAAGGAGGAGGAAGAGAAGGCTGGAGGCCAGGTCGTCGTTGCCGGTGCCCCGCTCGTCACCGCCACCGAGGTCAAGGTCAACGTCTCCATGCCGGAGGTCGCTGAGCGCGCTGCAGCCACCGGCGCCGACGGTGTCGGTCTCCTCAGGGCTGAGCACATGATCCTCGGCATAGGCGCCCACCCGATCAAGTTCATCAGGGAGGGCAAGGAGGAGGAGCTCGTCGAGAAGCTCGTCGAGGGCATCAGGACCGTCGTCGAGGCCTTCTACCCGAGGCGCGTCTGGTACAGGACCCTCGACGCCCCGACCAACGAGTTCCGCGAGCTTCCGGGCGGAGAGGAGGAGCCGGACGAGAGGAACCCGATGCTCGGCTGGAGAGGAATCAGGCGCGGTCTCGACCAGCCGGAGCTCCTCAGGGCCGAGTTCAAGGCCATCAAGAGGCTCGTCGACGAGGGCTACGACAACATCGGCGTCATGCTCCCGCTCGTCAGCCACCCTGAGCAGGTCAGGAAGGCCAAGGAGATCGCCCTTGAGGTCGGCCTCGTTCCGCACAAGGACGTCGAGTGGGGCGTCATGATCGAGACCCCGGCCAGCGCCCTCATCATCGAGGACCTCATCAAGGAGGGCCTTGACTTCGTCAGCTTCGGTACCAACGACCTCACCCAGTACACCCTCGCCATCGACAGGGACAACGAGCGCGTCTTCAAGCTCTACGACGAGAAGCACCCGGCCGTTCTCAAGCTCATCGAGAACGTCATCAAGACCTGCAAGAAGTACGGCGTCGAGACCAGCATCTGCGGCCAGGCCGGCAGCGACCCGAGGATGGTCAAGCTCCTCGTCAGGCTCGGCATCGACAGCGTCAGCGCCAACCCGGACGCCGTCGAGCTCGTCAGGAAGACCGTCGCCAGGGAAGAGGCCAGGCTCAGGCTCGAGGCCGCCAGGAAGGCCCTCCGCGAGTGAAGCCTTTTGGCTTCCTCTTTTCTATCTATTCGTTTTTGATAGACATTTTCTGAACCTTGATATCGCCGTTCTTCCCCGAGCTGGCTCTTTTATCCACCATAAGCCTTTTATACACACGTTTCGATAGCCATCTCAATGAGGCGTGAAGTAGAGGCAATGCGAGAGCAGATCATCAGCGGACCCATAGCCAAGACCCTCATCGTGCTAGCCTATCCTCTAATCGTAAACCAGCTCGTTCAGGTTCTGTACAACCTCACCGACACATACTGGCTGGGCAAGCTTGGAAGGGAGGAGCTTGCCGCCCCGGGAACGGCGTGGCCGCTGGTATGGTTTTTCATGGCCATAGGAATGGGGTTTGCAACCGCCGGCTTCGCCTTCGTCAGCCAGTACGTCGGGGCCAGAGAGTACGACAAGGCCAACCGCGCGGCGGGAGCACTCTACTCCCTCATGATGCTCTTCGCGATTGGAGTTGGGATATTCGGCGTCATCTCCGCCCCGTATCTCCTCGAGTTCATGAACGTGAGCGATACCGTCTATCCCTACGCACTCAACTACACCCGCGTCATCTTCGCTGGAATACCCTTCGCCTTCACGCTCTTTGCCTTCAACTTCCTCCTGAGGGCTATAGGCGACACCAAAACACCGGTCAAGATAAACATAGCCACCGTGCTTCTTAATTTGGTCTTGGATCCCTTCCTAATATTCGGCTGGGGGCCGTTTCCGGAGCTTGGAGTCGTCGGTGCTGCCGTAGCCACGATGTTCTCCAACAGCCTCGGCTCGCTCGTTGGCGGATACCTCCTCTTCAAAGGAAAGGTGGGAATACACCTAACAATAGAGGGCCTGAAGCCGGATTGGGAGTTCTACAAGCGCATCTTCCGCGTAGGCATACCCTCGAGCATAGGCTCGTCCACCACCGCCCTCGGCTTCGTCATCCTCACCAGGATAATCTTCACCCTGGGCGGCCAGTTCGGAGACGCCGACGTGGCCTTTGCGACCTACTCCATAACCAACAGGCTCACCAACTTCATGTTCGCCTTCTCGGACGGAATAAGCATGGCCATGGGTACGATGGTCGGCCAGACCGTTGGGGCAAAGCTCTACGAGAGGGCCAAAACCATAGCTGAGAAGACAATGGCGATAAACTTTGCCATCCTGAGCGTTGGGACGCTCCTCTTCGCCATCTTCCGCGTCGAGATATTCAGCTTCTTCATCAAGGACCCGGCGATAATAGCGGAGAGCGCAAAGGTCGTCAAGTACTTCTCCGCATCGCTGCCCTTCTTCGGCATATTCTCGGCGGTAAACAACGTCTTCCAGAGTTCAGGACACACCAAGAAGAGCATGGTGCTGAGCATGCTCCGCCTCTGGGGGCTGAGGCTTCCCCTCAGCTACGGCCTTGGAATCCTCGTGAAGGACACCGCCGGAATGTGGCTGGGAATGGGCCTGAGCAACGTTCTCGGCGCGGTTGTTGCTCTCGCCTGGTTCCTGACCGGGAGCTGGATGAGCCGCATCATAGAGGAGGGGCACTCCCAGAGACAGTAAACCTTTTATCATTCAGATGCAGAGCATCATCAGGTGAACCCCTTGGGGACCAGGCGCCTCGCCCTCATGCTCATCATCCTGGCCGTTCTGACGGTCGTAGCCGGGAGCGTCACTCATCACGCCCCGTACACTCCCCCACCGGACGAAGAGGGACAGAAAACCCTCAACGAGCGGCCATTAATCCTCGTCCACGACGTCACTCCGTATTACTTCGATGACCTCAGGCAGATTATAGCGGTTCTCGATGAGTACAACTACTCCAACAGGACCGTTCTTTTCGTGATTCCGGTCTTTGACACCACCCACTACTGGGACGAGTGGAGCCTCCGGAACCACCCCGATTTTGTGAACTATCTCCATGAACTCCAGCGGAGGGGCTACCGGGTGGAGCTCCACGGCTACGGGCACACCTACCACGAGTTCAACTGCTCCTACGAGACGGCAAACGGGAAGCTTGACAATGCCACCGCCCTAATGAACTCCCTCGGGTTCGGCAACCTCACCCTTTTCCTCCCGCCCGCGTGGGCGCTCAACAACGAATCCCTCCGGGCCATTCTGGAGCACAACCTCACCGTTGTCATGCCCAACTGGCTCATACTTCCCAACGGAACCCGGCAGAGGATATGGAACCGTGAGTACACGTGGTATATAGGCGAGAACCAGGTGGATGACAGACTGTCCGTCGCCCTCCATGACTACAGGAAAGCATCTGAGGATGGGATTCCCTTCTACCTCTCGGTTCATCCGGGAGTGGTCAACCAGGGGGGCGGGCTTGACTTCCTGAGGGCGTTTTTGAGGACAATCTGCGGCCAGAAAAAATCATAAACCTTTTATAGCAGCGTTTCGATTGCGGTCTGAGTGAAGATGAAGGGTGAGAAAATCCAGAGAATGAGGGACCAGATACTGAACGGCCCGATAGAGAAAACCCTCCTCATCCTCGCGGGACCGCTCATAGTAAACAACCTGGTTCAGGTGGTGTACAACATAACGGACACCTTCTGGCTAGGTAAACTCGGGAGGGAGGCACTCTCAGCCCCGGGAACGGTCTGGCCGATAATAGGAACGCTGATGGCCCTCGGGCTGGGTTTCACGACCGCCGGCTTCGCCTTCGTGGGGCAGTACATAGGCGCTGAGGAGTACGAAAAGGCAAACCGCTCCGCGGGGGCGCTCTACTCACTCATGACGTTCTTCTCGGTCGCGACGGCCGTGACAGCCCTCCTGATCCTCCCCTACGCCCTCCACTTTATGCGCGTGAGCGAGAACGTGTACCCCTACTCCCTGACCTACGCCACCATAGTTTTCCTTGGACTGCCGTTCTCCTTCGCGTTCATGGCCTTTGGTGCCCTCATGAGGGCCGCGGGCGACACAAAGACGCCCGTCAAGATAACGCTCCTCACCGTGCTGATAAACATAATCCTGGACCCCCTATTCATCTTCGGCTGGCTGGGCTTTCCGGAGCTCGGCGTGGCGGGGGCGGCGCTGGCGACCGTTATAGCCAACGTCGTGGGAGCGGCCATTGGACTCTACCTCCTCTTCACAGACCGCGTTGGGATAAGCCTGAGGGTTGAGAGCCTCAAGCCAGACTTTGAATTTTACGGAAAGCTCTTCCGGGTCGGCCTCCCATCGAGTATAGGCCAGTCCGCAAACAGCTTTGGATTCGTGATACTCACGAGAATCATCTTCGGCTTCGGCGACGTTACCTACGCGGCCTACACCATAACCACCCGCCTCGTGAACTTCCTGACGGGCATATCTAGGGGTATAAGCATGGCGATGGGAACCATGATAGCCCAGAACGTCGGGGCGGAGAACTACAAGAGGGCAAAGAAGATAGCGGAGAGGACGATGGTCATAAACTTCGCGATAGCCAGCCTTGCCATAGCCGTCATCGGACTCTTCCGCGTCGAGGTGTTCCGCTTCTTCCTGAACGATCCGGCGGTCATCAGGGAGAGCGAGGTGGTTCTCAAGTACTTCCTGATTTCCGTGCCCTTCTTCAACGGCATCTTCATAGTCGTGAACAGAACCTTCAGCTCCGCAGGCCATACCAAGAAGAGCATGGCCCTTGGAATATTCCGTCTCTGGGGACTGAGGATTCCCCTCAGCTACGCCTTCGGCTACGTTCCAGCCCTGGCTTTCTCCGTGATGGTACCGATTGTCCACCGGATCATCTCCGTTAGAATTCCCCTCGCGGAGCTCTTCGACTTCACGAGCAAGGGTGTGTTCTTCGGCATGGGTATGAGCAACTTCATAGCGGCGGTGGTCGCTCTCGCGTGGTTCCTGAGGGGGAGCTGGATGAGGCGGATAATCGAGGAAGAGTCAAAAAACTGATACATTATGGGGTTGAATTGGCATGCGGAAGGCCAGTGAACTACCCCGCCCTTACGGACGGGGTTTCGTGAGGAGTGAGACCACCCCAAGGTAGCCTCACCCTCACAGGCCGGTTCACACGGCCACTACCGGCTATCGCCCGAACGGGCGAATCGCCGGCTACCTTCCTCAAAATATTCAACGCCCCATTCACGTCGGCGTTAATTAAAGTCCCAGTCGAGGACTGAAACAAACCCCTCCTAACCCGCCTCCCGAGGTATTCCTCCTTTTTCTCAATCGGCTCCAAAGCGAGGGCGTCAGCCTTACTCGTGTAGGCCTCATCAACCTCAACGTAGGTAATCCCGTAACACTCGCACTTGACCCTCAACTTCCGCTTAAAAAGGCCGAACGGAATGTACTGGAAATTCTGGTTGTTCTTCTTCCCAAGGTTGGCGTTCTGCTTTATCCCCTTCAGTTCTCCAATGACAATGTTGCCAATTCCGTTTTCGAGGCAGTAGTTCACGATGTGGCTTACAGCCTTGTTCATAAAGTCGTTAATCACGTTCCTTCTCTTTTTCAAAAGCCAAGCCATCTTCTTTCCAAACTTTATCCCCTGCTTGTCATATTGACTCTGGAGGCGGGCTTTCTCCTTGTTCCACCACCGGTTGAAGCTCTTCAACCCCCGACCCTCAATGATGAAGGCCGTCCCGGTGGTGTCCACACAAGTGGCAAAATTATTAACACCCAAATCGATGGCGAGGTATTTTGAGTAGTCCAGCTCCCTCTTCTCGGGTTCGACCTCGTAAACATACTCTATCTCGAACCATAACGCATTGTATCTCGGCAGGATACGGACTTCCTTTATCCTGTGGCTCCTGACGTTCTTCGGGAGGGTGAATTCGAGGTGCTGAACCCCGTATTTTCTGGCGAAGTTCCTGCCGAGGGACAGGATTATCCTGTCGCCCTTGACTCTGAAGGATTGGTAGGGGAAGATGAGGACGAAGTGGCCGTCCTTGGGAAGGTATTTCGGTGGCCTTACCGGGCGGTTGTAGTTTCCTTTTTTCCGCTCGTTGAGGACGTGGAAGAAGGAGCGGAAGTTCCTCTCCACGATTTTCATTGTTTGTTGAGCTGGTTGGCTTGGCAGGAGTTTGTAGGGTTCGCTGTCCTTTACGAGGTGGTAGGCTTTCGCGTAGGGGAGAAAAGTGCCGTTCAGCTCGTAGTGTTGTTTGACCGTGTAGAGCGTGAGGTTGTAGAGGCTTTTGGAGAGGTAGGTTAGTGTTCGGAGGATTTTGTATGTTTTCTTATCAACTCTGAGGTGGTTCTTTTGGGTGAGGTACGTGGAAGCTCACCTATTATTTTTTAATAGGTTTCATATTTAAGGCTTTCGGGCTTTCATCCCCTCCCTTTCAGAAGGGGCCTTCCACCCAAAAACAGATAAACCCTCCGCCCCAAGTGGCGAATGGTGGGAACATGAAGAGGGACGAACGCTGGGAAGGTGTTTACTCCTTTGAGGACAGCCCATTCATCATGGAAATACTGACGGAGCTCAGGGACGAGAGAACCGGACCGATAGCCTTCAGAAAGGGCCTCGTTAAGCTCGGCCGCTACATGGCCTACGAGCTGACGAAGACCATGGAAATCGAGAAGGTCCCCATAAAGACCCCGCTCGAAGAAACCGAGGGAACGCTGATAAAGGACAGGCGCAACGTCATCATAATCACGGTCCTCCGCGCGGCGATACCCCTCATGGAGGGCCTCATCAAGGTTCTCGACCACTCCAGGGTCGGCATCGTATCCGCCTCCCGCAGCAAGGCCCCCAAGTTTGAGATAGAGATGAAGTACGTTAAGGTGCCCCAGGTAAAGCCGGACGACACGGTTATCCTAGCCGACCCCATGATAGCGACGGGCTCAACCCTCATCAAGGTTCTCGACGAGGTCAAGAAGTACGGGAATGCCAAGCGCTACGTCATAGTTGGCGTTCTGGCAGCACCGGATGGGATAAGCAGAATAAAGGAAGCCCACCCGGACGTTGAGATATTCGTGGCGGCGATAGACAGGGAGCTGAACGAGAAGGGCTACATACTCCCAGGCCTTGGCGATGCCGGAGACAGGGCCTTTGGTGCGCCGATCAAGATTTGAATCGCTCTTAATCCTTTTCTTGATTTGGATAGCAGCACTCTTTTAGGTATAAATCAAATGAACACAGAAGAACCCCGTAAATGAAGTGATGGCAGAAATGTATTTAATGAATTTGTGCTGGCGGGCCGGACGGGATTCGAACCCGCGGCCACGGGGTTAAAAGCCCCGCGCTCTAACCAGGCTGAGCTACCGGCCCACATCCGATGGGATAACTGCAGAGAGGTTTTATAAGCTTTGCCCTACAGCCTTTAAGAAAGGCTGGCGAAAAGAATGCCTTCCTCATCAAGAGGGCAAGAATCAATCGTGCACTCGCAAATTGCATCCCTAAACTAGGGTTTAACTTTCAAAACAAACCCCCTTCATGCAGTTTCACTTTTATTGGCGCCCTTCGGGCGCCTTTTTGGACTGAAACCATCACCAAAGAGCAAGTGAATGAGAAACCCCACCTAAAAAGAACACTTTTAGAAAAGCACACCATCTTTCCGCCAGCGCTCCTTGGGAAGCGAAGCTTCCCGAGGTGTTGAGGCTTTGCCTCAACATGCGAAGGAAGCTTTTGGAAAAGCTTTAACCAAAAATCTTTGCCTGCGCAAACCTGCAAAAGTTTGTTAGAATGGCGCCCGGGTCGGGATTTGAACCCGAGTCACGGGAGTGACAGTCCCGTATGATGGGCCTGGCTACACCACCCGGGCATGTGAATAGTGGCCGGCGGCGTCCCCGGTTTCCCGCCCCCTCTCGGAGGGCAGTACACCCGGGATCGCTGGCGGGCTTAACTTCCGGGGTCGAAACGAGACCGGGTGTGACCCCGCCGCTATGACCGCCGTACCGCTATTGACCTCCAGACTTGGGTTTATAAATTTTACGGTTTAGTCACGGGGCCACCGCAGGATGTTTTTCAACACCACGTACCAGTGATGTTCAGTGAAGGCCCTGCAGATTCCCCCGAACAAATCCCCTTCACAACGGAGGGACAGATTCAGCCGACACCCATCGTTAAAGGAAGAGTTCAGAAGGTAAACCCTATATACCTCCACACCTAAGATGACGGAACAGGGGTGATAATAATGGGACTGCTCGAAGACAAGGCACTCGTGGAAGCGGCCCTCTTCGTTTCTGGAAGGCCCCTGAGCGTCAAGGAGCTCTCAAGGGCGCTCGGTATAAGGTCACTCGACTACCTAGAAAAGCTCATCGAACTTATAGCCGCGGAGTACGCCGAGAGAAAGAGCGCCATAGAGGTTGTCAAGGTTCTGGGGGACAAGTACGTCATGCAGGTGAAGCAGGAGTACAGCCAGCGTGTCGTCCATCTAATGCCCAGGCCGGACCTCAGGACGGGCGAGCTGAAAACCCTCGCGCTCATAGCCTACCTCCAGCCTATAGAGCAGAGCAAGGTGGTAAAGCTCCGCGGGAGCCAGGCGTACGAGCACATAAGGAAGCTCCTCGAGATGGGTCTCATCTATGCCGAGCCGTATGAGCGGACGAAGCTCCTCGGAACGACGCCAAAGTTCGCCGAGCTCTACGGGTTCCCTGAGAACGACCCCAACATAATCAAGGAAGCCTTCAGGAAGGTGGTTCACGCCGAGTACAGCGACCTCATAGCGAAGCTCGACGGAAGGGGCAATGAAGAGTCCGGGGAATCCGAAGAAAACCCCGGTGAAGCCGCCGAGGTCGGAGAATCCGGCAGTGTCGAAAAGGTTCCTGAGGCCGGGGAGTGATTCCTTGGCCCCCAAGTCCCCCTATTTCTGCCCACGGGAGAAAAACAGGGCCTGTTTCTTGAAAAATCCTTTCAGGAGGGGTTTGGAGAAAGGTTTAAATACCCGAACCCACAATTACCATCAAGGTGAGTGTTATGGGAGTACTGACCAAAGAGCAGATTATCGAGATGATCGAGGGGCAGAAGGGCCTTTCGAGGGATGAAATCGAGGAAAAGATAGCCCAGATAGCAGTCCGTGAGGGCATCTCTGAGCACGCCGCGGCCGTTATGCTGGCCGAGGAGCTCGGGGTCAACCTTGAGGGGAGGGAGGAGCTCCTCCACATAGCCGACCTCGTGCCCGGAATGACCGGTGTTAACGTCGTTGCGAGAATAATGAGGAAGTACCCGCCGAGGGAGTACAAGAAGAGGGACGGCTCAACCGGCCACGTAGCCAACCTCATAATCTACGACTCAACAGGCAAGACGCGGCTCGTTCTCTGGGACAGCCTCGTCGCCAAGTACTACAACGAGCTCAACCCAGGGGATGTCATCAAAATAATCGACCCCAGCGTGAGGGAAGGCAGGAACGGTATAGAGCTCCACGCCAACTTCAGGACGAGGATAATCCCGAACCCGGAGGATCCAAGGGCCGAGGAGATACCCCCGCTCGAGGAGGTCAGGAGCTACAACTATCAGAGGAGGAAGATAGGGGACCTCATGGGAGGGGAGAAGTTCGTCGAGGTTCGCGGAACCGTGGCGAGGCTCTACCGCGTGACGGTCTACGACGCCTGCCCGCAGTGCAGGAGGAAGGTGGACTACGACCCGACCACGGAGTCATGGATATGCCCGGAGCACGGCGAGGTGAAGCCCACGAAGATAACCATAGTGGACTTCGGCCTCGACGACTCGACTGGCTACATAAGGACAACCCTATTCGGAGACGATGCCGCGGAGCTGATCGGCAGGGACCCTGAAGAGATAGCCGAGAAGCTCAGGGAGCTTGTTGAGAGCGGTTTGACCCTCAGGGAAGCCGGAAGAAAGCTCGCGGAGGACGAGTATTACTACCTGCTGGGCAGGGAGATAGTCGTCAGGGGCAACGTCGTGGACGACAAGTTCCTGGGACTCATACTGAAGGCCTTCGGCTGGGACGAGGTCGATCCGAGGCGCGAGATAGCCAGGGTGAGGGCCGAGCTGAAAAAGGCCCTAACGGAGCTTGAGGGTGGTGAGTGAAATGGAGGAGGTCAGGTTCAGGCGCAGAAAGCCCGCCGTCGAAAGGAGGATAAGCGAGATACGCGACGACGATACGAGGATTTCACTCATCGGCAAGGCATTTAAGGTCGATAAGATGGACTACACCTTCTGGCTCGACGACGGAACCGGCGTAATACTCATAGAAAGCGAGGAGAACGTCCTCCCTGCGGAGGGCCAGGTGGTCAGGATCATAGGGCGCGTGATAAGGAACGAGGAGGAAACCCACATCTACGGTGAGGTTGTGCAGGACTTCAGCGGTGCTGACCTGGACGCCCTGGAGGAGATAAGAGAGCTCGAAAGGAAGGTCCTGCCCAAGGTGGAGGGCATCGTGGAGTTCTTCGGGGGTGAGGAGATATGAAGAAGCGCCTGCCAGCGAGCAGGGTTTACATCAGGGACATCATCGACGGCTACTATGTCAGGAGTGAGGGCGACTTCGAGCCGAACTACCTGATAACCAAGGACGCCAGAAAGGTGTACCGTGTCAAGGTCGTCGCCACGGTTGTCCGCGAGCCGGTGATAAGCGAAGACGAGACCTACGGCAAGCTTCAGATCGACGACGGGACCGGAACGATATGGGTTCTCGGCTTCCGCGACGACACGCGCTTTGTGAGGCTCGTGAAGAAGGGTGACCTCGTGCAGATAATCGGAAAGGTCGGGGAGTGGCGTGAGGACAAGCAGATACTCGTTGAAGGAATAACCAAGGTCGAGCCCAACATGTGGATACTCCACCGCTTCGAGACACTCAAAGAGAAGGTTGAGCACGCAAAGAAGGCCCGGATCGCCTTTGAGATATACGACAAGTACGGCATCACCGCGAAGGCAAAGGTCATCGCCAAGAACAAGGGCGTGAGCGAGGAGATGCTGATAACGATAGACGAACTCTACACCATGATGCTTGAGCAGAGGAGCACGGAGGAAGCTCTGTTTGAAGAGGAGGAAATCATTGAAGCCGAAGAGGCCAAAGAGGAGAACCCTGAGCTCGAGAAAGCTAAGAAAGCAGTCCTCAATCTGCTCCATGAGAAGGGCAAGGCGCTCTCCCACAAGTTCATCGTCAAGAAGCTCTCCTCTGACTTCGATGAGGAGCTCATCGAGGACGCAATCACCCAGCTCCTCGCGGATGGGGAGATATACGAGCCGGAAATAGGCTACTACGAACCCCTCTGACCTTCTCTTTTTAACTAGAGGTACTGGAAATAGGAGAGGCGAGGGAGGTCAGTACTGCTCCCTCATCGTCCTTATGACCGGGTCGTGGATGAGCGTTGAGGTTATGCTGTCCACCATCCGGAAGAACTCGTCGCGGCCCTTCTCGAGGGGCATGTTCTCCAGCCTTATCAGCTCGCAGCCGCTTCCGAGAATCCACTTGCCAAGGAGTATCTTCTCCCTGCCCCCCTTTCTGAGGTCCAGCCTGGCGAGGCCGTAGGGTATGTCGGCGGTCCACCAGTTGGCCCTGAACGTAACGCTCCAGCCCGCATTCTCCACGGCCTCAACGAGTTTCTCAATGGTCATGCCGGGCCCATAGGGCGTTTTGAACGTAACGACAGTCCAGAGACCGTCCCCATCAAGCGCACGTGCAAGTTCATCCTTAAACTCCATGAACTTCACCTCCAGTTCTCGTTTCTCATGGTTCAGACCAGCGCCGCAACCAGGAAAGCCATCACGGCGAGGAATATGCTCACCTTCAGCAGCTTCTGGGAGCTGTGGGCCGCTTCCCTCTCCTGGGAGCGGAGTATGAGGTATGCCGCGTAGAGGATTATAAGGTCAACCGGCACCATCGCGTAGTAGCCGAGACCGACCCCCGCCGTTATCGGGAGGAAAGACGCCACCACCGTCAGCACCGCAAAGGCCGCACCGAGGTAGGCCGCGTTCCCCTTCCCCCACACTATGGGCAGGGTTCTGGCGCCCTTCGCAAGGTCACCTTCAACGTCCTCTATGTCCTTTATAACCTCGCGCGCCACGTTGACCAGGAAGGCACATACCGCCAGGTAGCCGGCCAGGCCGAGGTGCTCAACGGAGACCGCACCGTAGAGCGGCGTCGCACCGGTCAGGGCCGCAACGACAAGGTTGCCGACGAAGGGCAGAGGCTTGAGCTTCCAGGCGTAGAGGAACATGGCGGCGTACGCCACAAGGGCCAGCAGGAAGGCGTAGACGTTTATCATGTAAGCGAATACCAGCCCCACCGCGAAGAGCAGCAGGGAGTAGTAGATCGCCGTTCTCCTGCCCATGGCGCCCCTGGGGAGCGGTCTATCAGGACGGTTTATTTTATCTATCTCGTAGTCAAAGTAGTCGTTTATGGTGTTGCCTCCGGCGCACCCTAGGGTGACCACTAGGAAGACGAGAGCCGTCGTTAGGGCGTCGGGGAGGTGGCCCACCGCCACGATCGACCCGAGGACACCCACCACTCCGGCCAGGGCGCAGTTGTGGGGCCTGGTTATCTCGATGAAGGCCTTGAATTCCATTAGGCTCACCTAATTCGATTAGGTTATTGACTTAAAAATCTTTGCTACAGCTCCTCCCGCCTGAGGAGACCAAGTTCCTCGCCATTTTCAAGCACCTGTATACGGCCAAAGCGCAGTTCTGCCGCATTCTCAACCTCTTCCTCAGAGAGGGGGGTGAGGACCTGAGCCTTCATTCCGCTGAAGTTTATCCACTTCAGTATGCCAACACCCATGCAGAACCCCTCCCCGTCTATGAAACCCACGAGGAGGTTGCTCAGCCTCTCAAAATCAACGGTGTGGAGGGCCGGGCGGACATACTGCCTCGAAAAGCCCTCAGCATCGACCTTGACGACGGTGTAGTGCTCCCCCTTCCACCCAGCCACCACGAGCCACTTGAAGAGCGTGGAGAGCAGTTCGCGCTCCTCCTCTGTCAGGGGCCTGCCGCGGAAGAGCTCCGTACCCCCAGGAATCACCTTCGTCAGATCCACCTCAACAGTCCTGGAGTTCGAAAAGTATGCCCTCCACTTTTCCCGCCGGACTTCCCTGCGTTCCCGGCGCGAGTGTTCCCTCGCGGCGGGGCTGACCGAGAGCGTGACGACCTCACCGTACGGGGCGAGGACCTTACGCAGGCATTCCATCTCCCCTGCCCGCTCAAGCAGAACGATGAGGTCCGGCCTAACGAGTTCGGCTTTGAGGCGCTTCAGCTCAACTCCCGCCCCCGTGACGAAGCCGGTGGTGTCTATCAGGACGACGTCCGCCTTTTCGGCGGCGATGTCCGTGAGCCTCTTAACCCCCACTGCCATCTCACCGACGTACTGGCCCGGGGTGGTTGTTCCTATGAAGTAGTGGGCGTGTCCCCTGAGTTCGCTTGGACTGGAGAACGGCCCGTCCACAAAGGCAAGGCTGACCGTTGCGGGCGGTAGGATTCCCTTCTGACCAACGTCGCTGTCCACAATCGCGACCCTAAGACCCCTCTCAATGAGGCCGTTGGCCAGGAACGTGAGGAGCGTCGTCTTGCCGCTGTCGGTTCCCCCAACGAGCATAACCCGAAGGGGCCGGTCTCTGGAGGACAGTTCATCGAGAAGGACGAAACGGTCCTCCGGGACATCCGTGGTGTATCCCGCCTTGTTCATGGGGGCACATTGGAAAGAGAAATTAAAAAGATAACTGCGGGCACATCCGGGAACAACCCAGCATCTCGAAGGGAACCTATATCCTTCGGCCGGGATACGAAGCCCGAGAAGGAAAGGTCAGAACATATACAATGAAAAGACTTATAAGACGTGCTATATGCCACAGAATATAGGCCAACAAAAATTTGACATTGGCCCGGAAAATCGTTGGTTTAATAAACGTGTAAATAGGAATCATGCAAAAGGAGGTTTAAAAATGGAGGAAAAGGCAACCCTTACCCCGAGGCAGATCAAACTGCTCAGGAAGTTCCACGAGGAGGGCAAGACCATAGAGGTTCACACCGTTGAGAAGACCCAGGATGAGCTTGCGGACGAGCTCGGGATAACCAGACAGGCTCTCAGCAACCACCTCAAGGTTCTCAAGGAGCTGGGCTACATAAGGACCGGAAGGGGCTTCATAGACCTAACCGACAGGGCCCTTGACCTTCTCGGCGAGAAGAAGGGCGATGTGTTTGTGTTCGTGAGAATAGAGCCCACGAAGAGGAGGCAGGTTTACGAGGCGATAAAGAGGCTCAAAATAAAGAAGATATACCGCGTCACCGGTGACATAGACCTCATCGTTGAGGCAGACAAGACCCGCCTCGACGAGATACTCGAGGAGATATCCTCACTCGACGGCGTCAAGGAGACCATCACCCACATCGTTCTCGAGGTTCTCTGACTCCGTTTCCGCGGAGGGCTGCTTCCTGCCCTCCTCAAGCTTCTTCTCCATGAGCTTCCTCAGCTCAAGAAGGTTCTTCCCGAACTTGGCGGATATCGGTATGAAGGTCTCGGGTACCTCGCTGTAGGGAACGCCGAACTTCTCCGCCAGGAAGTTTATGGTCCTCTGGAGGTTCCTTATCTTGTCCATCTTGTTGACCGCGACTATCACCGGAATCCCCAGTTCCCTGAGGAAGGCATAGAACTCCACGTCGATAGGTATCTCCCCGCGCTTCTCCCAGCGCTCTATTATCTCCGGGGCGGCTTTGCCGTCAACCACCAGAACCGCCAGCTCTATCTCCTCGGCGTTGTCCTCGATGAAGTGAACTATCTCGTCCTTGATCCTCTCCTGCTTCGCCTTTGGAACGCCGCTCATGAAGCCGAAGCCGGGCATGTCCACTACCAGCTTCCCGCGCCAGTTTATCTCCACCGGCTTCCTGGTAACCCCTGGCCTCTTGCCCCTCTTGACCCACTTGCCGGTCAGGCGGAAGATGAGCGTGCTCTTGCCAACGTTAGAACGCCCCACGAATATTATCATCCCTCTCACCATAAGCGATGGGACTTTTTGCTTTATAAGGCTTGGCGGAAAAGTTAAGTAGGCGAAGGGATAAGTCCCACCGGTGGTGTTTTATGGTAGAGGGTAGTGAAGCTAAAGCCAACCAGCTCATCAACAAATTTGTCATATCTCTGATCGACGGGAAAATACTGGGCTTTGTGACGGACATAAACGTCGAGGTTGAAGGCGATCAGTTCTACTTCATCCTCAAGATGAAGGAAGTTGAGAACCTAGGTAAGGGTCAGAGTATGTTCTCCAGCGAGAGGAAGCTCAAGATAAGACCGAGCGATATAGTCAACGTTGGTCCTGACGTCATAATCCTCGGAAACGGTAAAGTCCCACCCCTTCGGGAGATCGAGAGGCTCAACCAGATAGCCGAGGAGTACAACGCCCTGGTGAGGGAGCTCGAAACCAAGGAAAAAACCATTGAAAAGCTCAAGGAGGAGAACTACGGCCAGACCAAGCAGCTGGATGAGCTCCAGCGCGAACTCAGGAAGCTGCAGATCATGAAGGAGGACTTCGAGCACCTCAAGGAGCAGCTGGTAAGGCAGGAGGGCCAGCTCGAGATGGCCAAGGAATACATACGGCTCCTGGAGGGCCTCAGGCACGACATAGACAAAATAAAAGAGGACGTTGACAGGCTTCTGCAGACCCAGCTGGAGGAAGTTGTTAGGGGAATAATCAACGAAGAGCTTAACGCAAGGGGATTAAAGAAGACGAGCTTCATTTAGCTGAAGAGCTGCGGGCCAAAGGCGTGCAGGAGTATCTCCAGGGCCACGAGTATGAGCGTCACCGCAATGACGCCCCTCGGGCTTATCTTTATCGCCCTGGTGTCCTCGTCGAAGAACCTCATGAGACCGGCACCGGTCGGGGGAAGTGTGGTCTTCTCCTTTGCCATTTTCTCTCACCTCTTAAAGGAGGTAGGGTTCTCCAATATATAAAAAAGTTGTGATTGACACCCTCCAGAGCCCCGCCCCGTGCCGAAGCATAATTTACAAATATCAAGATTTTTAATGACAATGTTTATATAATATAAGGACGAGCATCCAAACAGCAGGTTCTGTCTGGGTGAATCCCAACCGGAGCGCCCGGAAGCCAGCGATCCTTCTCACCCAGCGGCGCTCCCTCTGGCAAGAACGTATGAAATTTGATTGATACCTGGGAGGTGTCCGTATGCCGATGTACCTCGTCACCCACCACTATTCAAGGGAAGAGAGCATCAAAGCAACTAAGGAAGCGGCCGATTTCTTTAGGCGGTTGCCCCTCACGGGCGATATCGAGTTCATAGCCTCGTACAACTTCAACGGCGGGAGCTACACGATATGGCGGGCCCAGAACAGAGGAGCCCTCGAAGAATACATGAAAACAATAAACGCCCCAACCTTCCATAAGAACATGGAGATCACCGAAATAGTCCAGAGTTACCCTCCAACGGTTGAGTACACCATCAGGCTCTGGGAGATGTTATACCACCTCAGCGGTGGCTGATCATCCATTTTATTTTAGAGGAAACTTTTTAAAGGCCAAGCCACACCGCTCACTGGATAAGGGGTTTACCCAATGAATCCCGCTAATGACATAGGAGGTGGGAGGAAATGGCGACCTTTAAGCTCGTTATATCCAACCCGAAGAACGGCATAGCCAAGCAGGTTGAGATAAGCGGCGAAGAGGCCGAGAGGCTCATAGGAAAGAGGATCGGAGAGGAGATACCGGCGAGCGAGCTCGGACTCAACCTCACCGAGATATTCGGCGAGGAGATTCCGGGCGATGTCAAGCTCAGGATAACCGGCGGAACCGACAAGGACGGCTTCGCCATGAGGCCCGACGTCCACGGCCCGAGGAGGGTCAAGATCCTCATCTCCAGGGGCCCCGGCTTCAGGCCCAAGGAGAGGGGTGAGAGGAGGAAGAAGACCGTCAGGGGCAACACCATCAGCCCCGAGATCGTCCAGATCAACATGAAGCTCGTCTTCTGAGCTTTCTTCCCTTTACTCCCCTTTCTGCAGTCGTTTAAATTCTCCGGTTGCATCACCATGCAACTCTTTTACTCAGCTTTCTTTTCGTTTATTCTAAGAGGAAAACTCAACTCTGAAAAAATTCGTACTCGAAAAAAAAGGGAAGAATAATAACTACAAGTAAAAGAAAAAGCTTATAAAGAAAAGTTGCATATCTGGTATTGCCGGCATCTTGTGGAGGCGAACCATGTGAAGTGGAAGGGTCTGTTGGCAGTCCTCCTAGGACTGCTGATGGTTGGAGTAACCGCTGGTAGTGCGATTGCAGCGTCAATTTCAAATGACAGTTTGGTCCCAGTAACTCCCCAGAACTTCGGGGACGAGTGGGAATTATCCTTGAACATTGATTACCACGTGGAAGAACTAAGCAGTGGCGATCTCTATGTCACGATATATTACGACTGGTCTTGGGTGAATACTGAAATATTCAACGGACCCGATGATCAAATTGTTATCCTGATCCCGTGGGCACGTTGGAACTCCCAAATTAGGGACTGGGATGGTTTCTACGGAGAACAGAAGCCTATAGTAACCACAGCATTTGGAAAAGCCAAAATACAGGATATTAGCTTTGTACCAATTACTGTCGATGGTGAGGACATACAAGTTGCAAGGATCGTCGCTACAGTGAATGATGACGTTAAACTTGAGGGAATATGGGTTAGCATGACTCTCAAGAAAGAATATCGTGGAATGCAAGTGAAGACCAACCTTGTTTATCTCCACTCATGGGACACTGGAAGTGCTGTATCTACTGCGGGTTCGATAATTCTACCATTCGCGTTATATTCTGCGCCAGCAGGATTGAATTTGGCAGCATCAGTTACGTGGGCGGCTGCAGATATATTCCTATTCCAGAAGTTTGCTGGGTCATGGAAAAAGACAAAAACTGAAACCCTAACTTTATATCCAAACGGGAACCTTCCACCGTGCTGGAACGGAATATGCCCCACAAGTGCGGGAGGGTCAGCTGGTGGACTGGATTAAACTCTTGCCCCACGAGGAGGGCATTGAGAGGATAGGGAAGGAGGCCATCTCCTGCTTTGTTCTCCTTTTTTGGCTGTATATGACAACAATGTGGGCCATCTCAAAGGGAATGGTTGTGGACCCGGGGGAATTTTTCAGTATAATGCTATCTCCCAAGGCAATTTTGATGGGACTTCTGGCGGTGATTGTTGCGACTTTGATGAGGAAGGGCACCGGTGGTAGGACTTCCCCGTACCGCTATGGGTGGGCTTTGACCGTACTGGGTATGCTCCTCTTCCCCTTTGTTTCCCTTACAAAGAGCTATCTCGTGGTGACACTGTTCTTTGTACTGTGGTACTATCTGGTTATCTGGACCTTCTCATGGGAAGCCGCTCCGAAGGGGACAAAATAACTTTATTTGGGTCGGGGGCACGACGAAGGTTGTAACTCCTGAGCGGTTGCCTCGTTTTTTGCCATCTTTTCTCATCGCCAACTGCCGCCCCAAAGCATGAGACCAGCATGAGGAACATTGCGACTACTCGGTCGAATGTTGAAGCGGGAGGTGGCCAGAATGAGGGGCTAGAAGCCGCAGCGTTCCTGTACTTTGGGCACTTCCTCGGGAAATCCCTGAGAAATTCCCTTCCAGAGGACAGTTTCCAAAAGTTTACTATGATTCCTTTGTGGCTCCACCTACCCCAGAGTCCAAAACAAGGTACAATAATCCCGGTGTCATAAGGAATGAAGAAACCTTAATAAGCGCCCACCATTTCTACTTCTTAGGGGTGAGAGAAGATGGCAAAGAAGAAGGAGTTTAGACAGGCTGAAGTTAACATCGGAATGGTTGGTCACGTTGATCACGGTAAAACGACCCTCACCAGGGCCCTGACCGGTATCTGGACCGACACCCACAGCGAAGAGATGAGAAGGGGTATCACAATCAAGATAGGCTTTGCGGACGCGGAGATGAGGAAGTGTCCGAACTGCGGAAGGTATTCAAGTTCACCGGTGTGCCCGTACTGCGGCCACGAGACCGAGTTCGAGAGGCGCGTTTCCTTCATAGACGCCCCGGGCCACGAGGCTCTGATGACCACCATGCTCGCGGGAGCATCTCTCATGGACGGCGCGGTTCTCGTCATAGCCGCCAACGAGGGAATAATGCCCCAGACCAGGGAGCACCTCATGGCCCTCCAGATAGTCGGGAACCAGAACATAGTGATAGCCCTCAACAAGATTGAGCTGGTTGACAGGGAAAAGGTCATCCAGCGCTACAACGAAATAAAGGAGTTCGTCAAGGGCACGGTTGCCGAGAACGCCCCGATAATCCCGATTTCTGCCCTTCACGGGGCGAACGTTGACGTTCTCCTCGCGGCGATAGAGGAGTTCATACCAACCCCGAAGCACGACCTCAAGAAGCCGCCCAAGATGCTGGTCCTCAGGAGCTTCGACGTCAACAAGCCGGGAACCAAGCCCGAGAAGCTCGTCGGCGGCGTCATCGGAGGTTCGATAATCCAGGGCAAGCTCAAGGTCGGCGACGAGATAGAGATTCGCCCCGGCGTCCCCTACGAGGACCACGGCAGGATAAAGTACGAGCCGATAACCACCGAGATAACCTCCCTCCAGGCGGGCGGAAAGTTCGTGGACGAGGCCTATCCGGGCGGTCTGGTCGGCGTTGGAACCAAGCTCGACCCGTACCTCACCAAGGGCGATCTGATGGCAGGAAACGTTGTCGGAAAGCCCGGCCAGCTGCCACCGGTCTGGGACGACCTCAGGCTTGAGGTTCACCTCCTTGAGCGCGTCGTCGGAACCGAGGAGGAGCTCAAAGTCGAGCCCATAAAGAGGCGCGAGGTTCTCCTCCTCAACGTCGGAACGGCCAGAACGATGGGCCTCGTCACCGGCCTGGGGAAGGACGAGGTCGAGCTCAAGCTCCAGATACCCATCTGCGCCGAGGTCGGCGACAGGGTCGCCATCAGCAGGCAGGTCGGCTCAAGGTGGCGCCTCATAGGCTACGGCTTCATAAGGGAGTGAACCCTCTTCTTTTCCATTAACTTTCGGTGAGGCAGATGCCTGAAAGACGGGAATGGCTGGTGATTCCGGACACGAACTTTCTCCTGGTTCCGGGACAGTTCGGCGTCGACATAATCGGCGAGCTGAACAGGGTTCTCGACGTGAGGTTCAGAATAGCCGTTCCGAACGTCGTCCTCCAGGAGCTGGAGGTTATAGAGAGGAAGTCCCGCGGAAAGGACCTGATGGCCATCAGGATGGCCAAAAAGCTCGCGGAGAGGTTCGAGGTCGTTGAGATAGGCCGCTTTGGGGAGCGGCCCATAGACGACCAGATTTTCGACTTCGCCGTAAAGAACGAGCGAGTAATAGTCTGCACCAACGACAAGGGGCTGAAGAGACGCCTCCGTGAGAGGGGAATCCCGGTCGTCTACCTCCGCTCGAAGAAGATACTCGAGCTCGAGGGCATGCTGTATTAACCACAGCGCTAAATAACAGAACCAATATAATATTCAAAAAATTTAAAAATCATGCCATTTAAAAACATTTGGTGATTTTTATGTCGGGTGCTAACTCGCTGAACATTAATATTGGGCATATTAATGAGAATAACCAATTGCAGATAACTGTTGAAAATTTGGGTCCTGTTAAAAAAGCGAATATCAAACTCTCTCCACTCACAATATTCTTTGGTAAGAATAATACTGGGAAAACATACTTGTCATATGCAATCTGGGGGATTCTAAACTCGTCTGAATTACAGTCTCAAAAGCTGTTTACCGAGAGTTTCTATAATCACAAAATAGCATCCATTTCCAAAGAGATAACCAAGTTCGTCATTGATTACATAACAAATGAAGAACTTTCGCAAAAAGCCACTAAAAAAATATTTCCACTAGACGGAGGCATGTCTAAGATAACCATTAACTACAAGTTTATTCAAAAAATATTCAATCATAAAACAAGTAGCCTGACTAAATCAAAAGTAAGCATAACCATAGATCCCCCCATACTCGAAAATATTGAACTGCTAATATCAGTCCAAGCTTCTAAACATGGACGACTAGACGATGGCCGAGATTTAACGGATATTATCCTCAATACACTTTTGAGAGATATAGTGGGATTTACCATCATACCGTTATCCCGAGAGGAGGAAAAACAGTACTCACTTATAAGTGAAAACGTTGACATGTGGTTAGTAGGAGGTATTATTGTTAGTTCAAAAAGTATATTAGACAAAAAAGGCAAGAAACTGAATTACCAACTTCGTTTTTATATCGATCAAGAAATCTTTAACAAACTCAAAAAAAGAGACAAAAAACTTCTAGAGACATTACAAAAAAAGATTTCAAAATATCTCTATTGGTATCTGATGAATGTAGGATTATCTTATCTAATTCAAGGAAAAGAGGGAATTTTTATTCCAGCATCAAAGTCCGGATTGGGACTTATAAGAAAAGATCTTTATGCAAAAGGAGTTGAAGCATTGCTATCTTTTGAAACAAAGAAAGGAAGAACTCCAAAGTTACCATATCCTTTAATCCACTATCTTCAGAACCTAGCCATAATAAGCACTAACAAAGAGGGAAATACTACGTTCAAAAAACTTGTTGAATTTCTTGAAAACGATTTAAGTCAAGGTATTATATATTATGACGAACAGCGAGAGGATATATTATACCGGCCAAAAGGGACCAAATTGAAAATACCAATGTATGTAGCTTCATCATTGGTCGTAGAAACAATGCCATTAATAACGTTCCTGAAGTATGGTATCATTGATAAAAATAGTGTAGTGATTTTGGAAGAACCAGAATCCCATCTACATCCCGAAGCCCAAAAATTATTAGCGAGAGGTCTTGTGAAATTAGTGAACAGAGGAGTATACGTAATATTAGTAACCCATAGCCCCTACATTATTCAACAAATCAACAATAATATCCGTTTGTTTTATCTCAAACAAATAAACAAACAAAAATACAAAGAATTTTCGAAAAAATATGGATGGGATAACGATGAAGCATTAGATCCACAAAAGATATCAGCATATCTTTTTGATAAAGACGATCACAACAAAACAATAGTTCGCACATTGACAATAACTCCTGAGGAAGGGATTTCATATGAGGCATTTTACGAACCCCTCTACAGACTTCGGCAAGAAACACAAGAGCTTAGAGCACTGTTGGAGGGAGTAGATAAATGATCGAACGGATAATGGATAATGCTAAAAGGTTTTTCAAAGAGGATTTATTTGAGATATCTACTACTGAGAAATTAAACATAAATCCAAGTCTTCAACTAATTACTATATGCGAACCCCAAAATTCAACATGTGTTGATATATATTATGATTCTAATATAATTTTTCTGGATCCAGAGAACAAATTCTTCAATAAGATATTTGAGATTTTAAATCTACGAAAGGACAATAAGAATAATAACAGTCACGAAAAGGGAGACGCCATACTAATCTGGAATGGTCATGACAAAGCTTATGTGGGGATTTTCGAGCTAAAAACGACATTGGGAGTACGTACGTTTAAGAAAGCATTAAGACAAATTCAAAACACAATGCTTGGGACACTGTTAATTCTCAGATTCTTAAGGATAGATTTAATTGAATATTATTACGGAATTATACTATACAAGACTATTAAAATTACTGACACAGATCCTGTAGAGTATGATCCTTACATTAACCCCCATGATGTATTGCTAGATCAGTTTCTAAAAAGGGTTTGTGAAATTTTTAAAAATGCTAGAAAAGTACATAAAGGTATCGAATTCCCTATAAAATCACCAGAAAGTAATGAAACTATGTTGGTAAAACTTTTCAGATACGATGAAACACCCCTCTATTTAGATACAAAAGGAATCTTTTCTAGTATAAGCAAAGATAAAAACCCTTAAAACACCCTCTTCTCCACGTCATTGGGTGGAAAAGATGTACACGGAGGAAGAACTGCTGGGCGAGATTAGGGAACTCCTCGGCGACGAGGAGCTCTACGGGCTCTACGAGAGGGCATTCAGGGAGTACCACTACTACTTCGAGACGACCAACTACATCGTTCTGAACGTCTACGGCTTCAACGACCATGGACCGATTCACGTTCTGCTCACGACCAGGCGCGCGCTGGAGCTTCTGAACATCATCAGGAAGTTCGGAATCCAGACGACGGCTGAGAAACTCGGCAAGCCCTTCCGCTGGAGCAAGTTCATAGTGGCCTTTGGAGCGCTGTTCCACGACACCGGGAACATGATACACAGGGTAAACCACTACCAGTTCAGCGTTCTCCTGGCGGAACCGATAATAGAGAAGCTCGTGAGGGAGTTCGGGACGGATGACCCGCTTCTCCTCAAGGCGCTCACCCTGAACGCCATCCACACCCACGACGAGGCGGTTCCATGCACCACCATCGAGGGCTCGCTCGTTACAATAGCGGACGGTTGCGACATGGAGGCCGGAAGGAGCAGGCTCGTCCACAAGAGGGACAAGGTCGACATCCACGCCGTCTCGGCCCTGGCCATCGAGAGGGTGGAGATAAGGGAAGGAAACGAGGAGCAGCCGATACTCATCGAGATATGGATGAAGCACCCGGCGGGAATCTTCCAGGTGGACGAGATACTGACGAAGAAGGTCAAAAGCTCCCTTCTGGATGGGAAGGTCAGGCTCAGGATACACACCGGCACCGAGGTAATGGAGAAGGTTATTTAACCTTCCACCGTTTCTTTATCCATGCTCCTCGATGCGTACCGCGACCTGAAGTACCTCCTCAACAGGGGCTACCGGAAAAAGTATGCCCTTGAATTCGTGGCCAACCATTACCGGCTGACCAAGGGAGAGCGCTACCTCCTGGCCAGGTGCGTGTTCTCGGACGAATGGGTAGACGAAGTAAGGAGAAAGCTCCTAAGACCGGAAGAGCTCAGGGGCAGGGTTCTCGGGATAGACGGCTTCAACGTCCTGATAACCCTCGAGTCGCTTCTCGAAGGGCGGGCCATACTCTGCGAGGACGGGCTCGTGAGGGATTTGAAGTACCAGGGAAGATACAGGCTCAACGAAGGCACGGAGCGGCTCCTCGGCGACCTTGCCCGCGCCCTCGGAGAGCTGGGCGTTGAAAAGGCGGTGTTCTTCTACGGCTCGGCGGTTCCAAGGAGCGGGGAGGTGAAGAGGCTGACCGAGGAAGCCCTCATCCGTAAGGGGGTCAACTCCGAGGTGAGACTTGTCAAAAGTCCCGATTTTGAGCTCAAGGCCTTCGAAACCGTCGCAACGGCCGACATCGGGATCATCTCAAAGGTTTCCCACGTCTTCGACCTGGCCGCGTACGTGGGAAGGCTCGCCGGGCAGGAGGCGGGCGGTTTCTTTGAAATCCTGGGAAAAACGTAATCAGAGAGCTATTGACATTCAGGGATGCAATCGTCCGAAGTGTCTACACCGCGGGAATACCGTTCATGGACATGAGCCCGGACGGGAGGTTTTTGGCTCTATGCCAAAAGTTAACACCCAAAATTTAAATAGTCCAAGCTTATATTTAATAATAAGAAAGAAAGGGGTTGAACAAATATGAAGAAATTTAGAACTGTTCTTGTAGTTTTTCTAGTATTTTTGGTTTTTGTCAGCGTTAGTGGATGCCTCGGAGGCGGGGAGGAGGAGAGCCCCACAACATCCGAGTCCCCCACCGACGCGGGAAGCCACACCACCAGCGCGGGAACCGGCGGAACCACGGGCGGAGGAGGATACAGCACGACGGAGAGCCCGGGCGGAACCACCACCCCGGAAACCACAACTGAAACCGAAACGGAAACTGGCACATCGGAGTACGCATCATGGGCGAACCCGTGGGACGCATACAACCCGATCCAGATAGACGGTGAGCAGTATCTCATAACCTCCATAAAGTACAAGCTCAGGATACGGACCGAGGAAGGCGGCCCGATTTACGAGTACGAGATCGAGAAGAGCAGGAAACCGACGAAGATACACGTTTACGGCAACAAGATAGACATGGAGACCGGGGAGCAGGAGAAGGCAGACCTGGGGGAGTTCGAGGTTTACGAGTATTACGGAAAGATCACCCCGATAAACGCCGAGGATATGAACAGCACCTTTGAGTACCGCCTCTGGGTAACCGAAAGAACTTCCGACACGGACACCTTCTTCCTGTTCCCGTCACTGGACTTCCTGACCCTCTACGCTTCCCTTTACTCCGGCGCGGGCAACACCGTCGGGGTATGGATGAAGTACGGGGACCAGGTTTTTGAGTTCTACAACCCTGCGGCGGTCGGCGAGATGAGTGTGGCCCCCTACCAGGAAGGGGACATAAACATGCTCTCGAACATCGCCGACATAGAGTCCATATACATGAGCTGGTACGGGTTCTACAACTTCGGCTTCTGGACCGCCCTTGAGGATGAGAACATCTACCAGGAAACCACCGGCAGCTGGGGGGTAATGGGCTACCAGTACAACTACGAGGTGAAGCCGGACGGGACAATGACCATTGGAGGCAAAGACTTCAAGGTATCGAAGGTCTCGTGGACGTACACCTTCGGAGGCATTACCGGCCAGGGTGAAGCGGTCCTTGCGGCCAACCTTCCGGTGCCGATAGAGGCCAAGGGAGTCTTCATCGAGCAGGGAGGGGCCAACGTCTTTACCCACGTCAAGATCGAGGACATCGTATTCGAGAAGGTCTGAGCCCTCCAACCTTTCAATTTTCAGGCAAACTTTAAATCTTTCAAGGGGTATCTTTCTACCATGTTCGGTGAGCACGAGCTCAAGACCCAGTTCATCAAAATCATGGACAAAAAAATTCATCTCGTTGAGGGGTCAGGAGACAAGATCCTCTACCGTCGGGATGGGACGAGGATTCTGATAAAGAGGGGAAGGGGGAAGTTTCTCATCCTTCCGGCCCCGGCCGAGGGCTACGGTGTGAAGTTCCTGTTCATAAGGCTCTCCGAGAGGATCGCCATCCCCCCCAAGGAACGGCTGGTGGGATACCTCTCCGCCCCGATTGATATCTCGGTGAGGAGCGGTGACCTCGAGATAGACCGCTTCACCGTGGGACGGGAAAAATACACCCTCTACGGCGAGAAGACGGTGGGGGTCATAGCGAGGTACCACGAGAGCGACTTCCACGAAAAGCCCCCCGATTCCCCGGGGATAGTGAAGCTCGTCATCCACAACCCCACAGAAAGCTGGAAGCTGGTGGAGAGGATAGTGTTCCCGATAAGGAACAGCGTGATGTTCTACGAGGAGAACAGAGCGTACTATCCGCTCATAATCCTGCTGACAAAGGAAATATACGAGGTCAACAACACGGGGAATCCGCCGGACGGGACGCTGAAGCCCACCCATGAGGCGGAACCGCTCCCCAACTTCAGGATGAGGTGGTCGTGATGGCGGCCAACAACACCACAACGGCCCCATCGGCTTCGCCGGCACCGATTCAGATAGACCTCAGCCTGCTGACCATCGTGGAAGCGGCCCTGATAGTATTCGGCATGATAGTCCTCGGAAGGGTAGTCAGGAAGATAATCATCAGAAAATCAAAGGAAACGAGCCTGACATGGATAATCAACGAGGACACCGCAGATATAGTCTTCAGGATGTTCGTGCTCGGGGGCATCATATGGGCCCTGTACCTGCTCGGCATAATGAGCTACGGGCTGGGACCGACCACCGTGGGCAACATAGCCTTCGCGATGGGCTTCTTTTACTTCTCGTACCTGATAGCAAAGAAGTCCAAGGATTACATGATAATGAGCTCGGGAAAGAAGGCCAGACCCGAGACGATAGTCAAAGCGAAGGTCTTCTACTACGTCTTCATAACCATCGCCTTCTTCATGGCCCTGAGCTTCGCGGGAGTGAGCACGGAGCTGAGCGCCCTGCTGGCCGCGGCTGGAATAACGGGTATCGTCCTTGGTTTTTCGGCCCAAACTGTCGTTTCGAACTTCATCTCAGGCGTTTTCATGTACTTCGACAAGCCTCTGCTGATAGGTGACCATGTCAAGATAGGCGAGCTGGAGGGCGTCGTGGAGGACATAAAGATACTCTCCACCAGGATACGCGCGTGGGACGGTACGCTCATAAGGATACCGAACGAGAAGCTCTTCAACAGCAACATAGTGAACTTCATGCGCTATCCGGTCAGGCGCGTGGACGTGAACATTGGCATCGCGTACGCCGCCGATGCGGAGAGGGCCGTTGAGATAATAAAAAAAGTTCTCGACGACATCCCCCTCGTTCTCGTTGAGCCAGAACCGCTCGTATACGTCACCAACCTCGGCGAGAGCTCGGTGAACATAGCCATAAAGGCCTGGGCGCCCAGCGAGAGATGGTTCGACGTCAGGACGAGGATAATCCACGACGTCAAGAGGGCCCTCGACGAGGCGGGAATAGAGATACCGTTCCCGCAGAGGGTGAACTGGTTCGCCAACGAGCTGAAGGTCAGAATCGAGGAGCCACGCAAGAAATCGGGGGAAAGTGGGGAGGGAGCTTAATCCCCCTTCTTTTCCATCAGGGCGTAGAAGAAGCCTATCGTCCCGTGCCTGTGGGGCCACGCCCGCATGGTCCCGGGCAAAAAGCCTTCATCGTAGGGACCGTTCAGGGGCACCAGCTCCGCATCATCATGCCTTCCCAGGAACCACTTGACCACGCCCTCGTTCTCCTCGGGAAGCATGGAGCAGGTGGAGTACAGCATTCTTCCTCCGGGCCTCAGAAGCCTCCAGGCACTTTCTATGAGCTCCCTCTGAAGGGCCACCACCTTCTGAATGTTCTTCTCACGAAAGCGCCACCGGAGCTCGGGGTTCTTCGCTATCGTCCCGTCGCTGGTGCAGGGCGCATCGAGCATCACCCTGTCAGCGATTCCCTCCCCCAGCATATCCGGGGCCTTTCTGCCGTCTGCCCGGATGGTCTCGGCAATCTCAACGTCCGTACGCTTGAGAACCTCGCGCATGCGTTTTATTCTGGCCCCATCCACATCGAAGGCGTAGATTTTGCCCTCGTTTTTCATCAGTTCCGCCATATGGGCAGTTTTTCCACCGGGGGCGGCGGCAAGATCCACGACCGTTTCTCCCGGCTCCGGGGCCAGCAGTAGAGATGCAACCGCTGCCGCCTCCTCCTGGGCAATCGCCCAGCCCTTGTTGAAGAGCCATTCCGGGTTGAATGGATCGAGGATACGGATGACGGTAGATACTCTCTCGCTTCTCTCGAACCTAACGTTCTTTCTACCCAGGTAACCCTCAACGTCCTCGATGGTGGCCTTCAGCAGGTTGACGCGGATGCTCGTCGGCAGGGTCTCGTTGAGTGCCTTAAGGAGCCATTCCGCCTCGTCACCGAGGAGCCCCTTCATGCGCCGTATGAACCATTCCGGAAACAGGTAGTCCCACTTCAGACGCTTCTCCTCACTGTCGATGACGGGCATGTACTCGAGGATCCTCGGCAGGATGTCGTAGTAGTAATAGCCAGCGTAGGGATGGGTTCTCTTCGACAGAAACTGGGCGAGGCCCTTCAGATGCTGCCGCGTCTTTTCGCTGGGGTCCCTAAAAACGGCCACCTCAACGGCCACCCTCATGGTTGCCCTCAGCCAGGGATCGAGGATAAGGGGCGAAACGCCGACGAGTTCCTCGATTATCTCGTCTATCAGACCGAGTCTGCGCTGGATGGAGTAGAATATGCCCGTCAGCTTCGAGTTCTCCCAGCCATCGATCCTGTACTTTGCGAAGGCCGTTCTCTTGGCGCTCTGGCTGGGCTTGATTTCCTCCCCGAGCTTAACCGCCTCTATGAGTGCATACAGCTGTCTGTCGCTAAGCTTGAGTTTCGGCATGGTTCACACTACGATGAGGCCTATTTAAAGTTCCCTGAGGAACCGGGGCAGTCTGCCTGTCCTTTCCTCAAGTAATGAAACCGTGGATGCGTTCCAGTAGTACGCCGGCAGTATCTGCTCAAGGAGGATGGCCTCCTCGGTGAACCCCTCCTCCCTCAGCCGTTTAGCAAGTTCGATTGCATCGTCCGGTCTTTTGCCGTAGTAGTTCATGATGGCGCTCCTCATAAGCTTAAGTATCTCCCTGACCCTTGAGCGCACGAGTATGTCCTCGTGGGAAGTGGCCAGAACAGAAAGTCTGAAGTAAGACGATCTGAGGAGGACCTCAATGATTTCCTGGGAAGGGGTTGTAAGCATCTGAACCATCGAATCAAAAGCAACTTCCAGGAGGAGGACATCGTTGAGGTCAAGTATCTCCGAGAAAACCCTGCCGACGTGCTTCAGGTTTCCATCCAGGGCGTATCCAGTGGAAGCGGCGAGCTTCAGTCCTATCGAGGATACACAGATGTCATCCGAGCTTAAAAACCTGGCCACATGCCCGTCGATGGATGAGTAGTACCCCGGAGAGAGCGATGATATGAGATCAAGGATTCCTATCCACGTTGTCTTTCCGCGCGGTGCCAGATCGTACACCGCATTGAGGAGACGCGTGAGCTGTGACTCCGTAAGGGAGGTGTTCTCTATGAGTTTCCTGAGCACCAGGAGCGTTCTCATGACGATTCTGTCATCCCTGGCCAGCAACAGATCAGTCAACTGATCAAAGCCCCTGACGAGAACCTTTCTATGGAAAGAGCCCGAGGAGTCCCCCAACAGATCATCCAGCACGGACAGTGCCCTGAGCCGTAGTACATCGTCCTCCTCCCCCAGCAGGTCAATCACCACATCGAGTACACTCTCATCGCTCTTCACGAGACGGGAGACCTCTTTCATCTGCCAGGAGAGAACGAGTTCTTTAATTTGATCCATGGACTCCACCCCTCATTATACCCACGAGATATTGAACTTCATCCAATATATTGTTTTCGCTTCACGAACGCTGAAGTCTGTATACGTCAACGGAAATTCTCTCCAGCCGCTTCCTGTGGAAGAAAAATTGGGCTGGAATCTCAAAGGGAAGGGTTACTCTATGCGTTATCGAAAAACCGAAGTCTCTCACAAAGGCTTCGATGAAGCGTCTTACCTCAGGCTTGGCAAGGTGGATGGAGTAAACAACATCGCTCACTTCAAAGGCCTTCATCAAAAACGGCCTGTCCGCATGGGGATTCTGGCTCCCGAAGGGGGGGTTCATCACAACGGTGTCAACCCTCTCCGAAAAATCCGAGACATCCGTGTGAACAACATCAACGCAGTCCGCCAGTCCTAGGCTGTCCAAGTTTTCATGGAGGACCTCAACGGCATCGTCATCAACCTCAACGGCGTAGACTTTTCCGGCCCCGAGCAGACATGCGCCGACCGAGAGAACCCCCGTCCCAGCACCCAGATCCGCGACAACCCTGCCCTCGAGGTCACCCATAGAGTGTGCCAGCCAGAGCAGCTCCGCCGCAACATTTCCAGGGGTTCTGTACTGTTCAAGCTCCGGTTTGGGGTTTTTGAAGCCATCCAGTCGCGAGAGGGTCATTGCAAGGTGTTTCTTCCTCATCGAACTCACCATCGGTCCGCCAGTATCAAGCGGTACTTTATAATTTTACGGTGTGCAAAACGGAATCCAGTAATGGGCTACCCATGGACGAGTCCCTTCTCCTTATCCGTTATGGCCTCGAGAATTCTAATCGCAAGCTTCTGATCCTCGTAGGGCGCCGATTTCTTAATCCTCTTAAGCTCCTCAACAAAGGGCCTGAAGAGCGCTACCCTGTTCGAAGGGGAAGATCTAACAAGCGCCTCAAGAACGAGCAACGCATCAAAGCGCGTCTCATCCTTATCGAGGTACTCCGCGAGAACCGGGAGAACCGCCATTGCACTTTTATCGTCCCACTTTCTGTCGAAATAGTAGCCAAAGAACTCAAGGGCAGGGATGGCCTTTGACACATCCTGGGAGAGATAAAACTCCAGAAATTGCTCCACTATCTCACCACCGTAGGGGGCCCGTGACGCCAGCAGGGCGAGGGTTTTTACAGCCCTCATGCGCATCCACCTGTTCCTGGACAGCGCCAAGTTTATCAGCGGTCTCACGCCGATTTTGAGCACTGACATCCATCTGGAATCGAGCCCCTCCGCGAGCTTGGAAAGGGCCCAGAGGGCGTCCATCTTCTCAAATTTATCACCCTCATCCAGCATACGGACGAGCTCGAAAACCAACTCGGGATTTATTCTGGACAGTTCAAGGAGCATCTCTTCGTCACCTGACGCAAGGGCGCGACTGAACTCTTCCCTCCGTCTCTTCGTAGATTTACCCTGCCCAGATGCACCGGTATGGAGCGAGGATGACGCGGCCTTTCTGCCCTTTCCCCTAAACCTGGAGAGGGTGGGAGGTTGGAGATACCTCTGGGCCTTTTTCTCGGGAGGTACCTCCGGATATTTCGGCCCCGGAAGAACCCTTTCGTTGATTTCCAGTGTCTCCTTTCCCATCTCTTCCAGAACCCCCGCAAGCCACTTCAGGATGTACGTGTCTCCGACGGCAAGGGCTAAATCCACTGCCTCGTAGAAGCGCTCGTGCACCAGAAGCTCGTGAAGTTTTTCCATAGCTTTTTGAGGATTTCTTGCGTAGTACTTCTTTATGGCCGCCCCAAGTTTTTCGGCCACAAGCTTCGCTTTTTCCCTCAGCTCAGGACTCTTTCCAAGGGCAAGATTCTTAACTATCGTAAGCGTTTTTACAACATCGTCAATAAATTCCTCCCTCAGCGGAAAGTTCGAGATCTCCAGAAGAATGTCTAGGGCGAAATCTGCCAGTGCAACATCCTTTTCAGACAGCATGTCCTGAACTTCAAAAAACACCGTCTTTAAGAGGGGCGTAGCCCCGGTGTATACACTGGTGTTCAGGAGAAGCCGAAGGCCCATTGCCTTTAAGCGTAGATTTTTTGAGCTTAGAAGCCTCGAAAGCACATCCATTAGGCGGGGAGTGTACGAAACAGCCTTCATATTCATAATGACGGGGGGTATCTCGAGCAGAACAGCCTCGTTTCTGCGGCTTTTAGCGAGATTCTTAAGAGCATTGGCAAGTCTAATGAACGTGTCTGGATAGAGGGGGACTCCATGTACGAGCTTGGCTAGGACCTTCAGCGAGTGGATGGAGACTTCATCGTTGCCGCGCTCCATCACCAGGAGTATCTCATCCAGGAACCTGCGGATTAGAGCCAGCTTTCTGACGTCGGGCATGGAGTCCAGCAGTTCTTCAAGCACCATAAGGGCCCTGAGTTTGATCTCGTTGTCTCCAGTCCGAAGGAGTTCAAACAGTGCCGTGAGTGCGGAGTCATCAGACAGCGTCATTTCAACTGCCTTTTTGATGTTCCATGATGCTAAGCATTCCTCCAGTGTTCTTGTGATAGTATTATCCTTCCGCGACATTACATGTGTTATTTGAATCCCCAGCTTATACGTTTTTTGATCAATGGGTTTACCTTTATGGATGCATCGAACTTCAAGGGTAGCTTCTCGACGGATTCCACATGCGCCCGCACAGCGAAACACCTGCTGAAGACACCCCGACGAATCCAAACCGGCCATTAGAGTGGCACAAATCTGCAAATCAACGCCCTCCACGAGAAGAGATTAGTAGGAGATTCTTCCAATGAGTTCGTCCCCGAGAATTCTAACGAAATGTATTTATATTTTTGCATCCACAAATAGAAGAGGGGGAACATGGAGCTCATATCAACAGGCATTCCGGGTCTTGATAAAGCCCTATCTGGAGGATTCTCTCGGGGTACCAGCATATTAATAGCAGGAAATCCCGGAACCGGAAAGACTCACCTAGCCATACACGTCCTCCATAACAACATGAAGAAGGGACTTAAGGGAGCGTATGTATCCTTCGCAGAAACCAAGAAGCAGTTCTATCAGAACGCCATGGAGAGCGGGGTCAATTTTGAAAAAATGGAAAAACAGGGGCTCTTTAGATTCTACGACATGCTAACAATGCCAAAGGATGAAATGAAGGAATTCATTGACTTTCTCATCAAGGATCTCCTAGAGTGGCGGCCAGATATTGTTGTTTTTGATTCTGTGACCGTTATGGGACAGATTTTTGGGCAGGTTATGCTAAGATCGTTTCTCCATTCCATTATAGGACGAATAGTAAATGCGCTCAACACCTTGGCAATACTGATAGATGAGATACCATACGGGGAGAAAAAGGTCGGCTTTGGGGTCGAAGAGTTTGTGGTGGACGGTGTGATAATCCTGGAGATGGAACGGAAGGGAGAGGTGATAAAACGATACCTTACGATACCAAAAATGCGCGGAAGGAAGATAACCAAAAGCGCCTACGAATACGTGATAATCAGGGAGGGAATTGATGTCATTGCCGTTCCAGAACTGAAGTTCACCGGAAAAACCATAAACACCAGTGAACGGCTCAAAACGGGAATCCCAGCCCTTGATGACCTTCTGGGTGGAGGGCTGTACCAAGGAAGTATCAACATGATAGCGGGGCCCACTGGGAGCGGTAAGACTATACTCGCCCTTACAATTGCATCAAACATGTCCAAGCAGGGACAAAGAGTCCTCTACATAACTTTTGAGGAATCCCCCGGAGCAATACTTGAAACCATGCGCAAACTCGGTTTGGACGATGACTTCAGTATAGTCTCCCTTGTCCCGGAGGCAAAAACCCCCGTGCAGTACTACGCCCTTATAAAGAAACTCCTGGAGGAAACATCTTCAGAAATCCTTGTTATAGACTCTCTTTCAGCCATGAAAAGCCATATGGATGAGAGAGACTTCATAAAGGCCCTTAGATACCTGCAGTTGCTGACCAAAGAGAACAACATAACCCTTATCCTAACACATGTTCCCAAGAACTCTCAGGGGCTGGCCTCAACGGACTTCAGCACACTAATGGACAGCATAATAATTCTTGGATACGAACTGCCCCGTAAGATTGGCGAGTCCATGAAACGCCATATATTCGTTCTAAAATCCCGGCACTCTGACCACAAGCCTGTGCTCATGGAATTCAGAATAACCCGCGGAGGGATAGCTATTGGCTAAGCTACGTGTTGGGCCAGCTTTGGTTAGCGCCACGACCAAGGAAATCCTGCAGAAACTCGGAAAGCCTTTTGAGGCCACGATAACCGCTTACCTAAATTCAAAATACGGCCGGGGGATTGAAATAATCGAAGATAACCCCCGCACATTTTACAATGCCCTCAAAGAGCTGTTTGGGGAGTTTGCAGCCAGGGTTTTCATATACGACCTCGTGAAGGAACTCAACCTCCCAATTGAATCAAAGGATATTGAAGATATGATAAAAGCTCTGGAGGGGTACCTCGGTGAACAAACATGGCCGAGGAAATAATCAAAATCCTTCGGAGAAAACACAGCTTTCTAAGTGCTATGATTGAGGGAGTTGAATATGCCATGAAAGAGCTGGAAGAAGAGAGCAAACCAGAAAAGATCTACAGTACACTGACCGTTTTTCTTGGCGAATTCCCAACCAAAAAGCTGATTCAAGATCTAGCGGACGAGAATGGCATTGAGGTGAGGGTAAGAACCAAAGAAGACGCACTAACCGTTCTCAGAAGCCTCAGGGAGAGATGATGGATCACTTCACACTCAATCCAAACGGTTCATCGGCTTTCCTTTCAGCCCCAAGTATTTCGTCGAATTCGTAATCCTCGCGCAGGCCCAGGAGTATCTCGACCTCCGGCGGCGTCAGCACAGGCCTCCTCCAGTTCTCGTAGTCGTCTATCGGAACGCGCGGGCAGGCGACGATGACGTACGCATCGAAGTCGAAGCCCTCGAGGGCGGGATAACTGATGTGGTTCATGGCTATGAGCCTCGCGTATTTCCCGTGCTCGCGGAGGAGCCTAACCACGCGCTTCGCCTCCGCCAGGCGAAGCTGGCCTTTCTTGGTGCTTGTTATCACGCCGAAACGCTCCGCATCCATGGCCTTTGCTATCTGTGCCCAGCGCCTCCTGATGAGTCTCTCAGCCTCGTTATCCATCCAGATGGCATCGCCGGAGTAGGGGTTGACCGCGAGGGTTGGCTTCCGAGTTGCCAGAGCAACGCCGATGGGGTGGAAGTAGCCGGCACCTATGAATAGAACCCCCTCGGCATCCACCTTCGCCGCGGCAAAGTTGCAACCGAGAACCTGGCCCGGCCAGCTGACGCGGGAGTCCCCATGACCCACAAGGACATCAAAGCCGTTTTTCTCCAGAAACTTCCTCGCCCGGTCAAGCTGGTGGATGTGCTGGGCGGTTGTGACGAGGGCTATCCTTCTCCCAAGCCGCCTTATCTCACCCAGGTTCCTCTCGAGTGAAGGAACCACATCAACGGCCGCAAAGGCCGGAACGAATATCGTTGGAACCTCCAAGTGGAGGCGCATGTAGCTGTGGCCAAGGTGTATCAGCGCGTCACAGCCGAGTAGCTTTGCTTCCCTATCGGCTGGGTCGCAGGCACCGTAGTTTATATCCCCGCTTATTATCGCCTCGACTCCGTTCTCCTCAAGGAAATCCGCGAGAGCTTGAGCTTCCCCTTTTAGCCCCTCAGGAGTCTGAATGAGCACTCTCTCCGCGCAGAGCTCTCGTAGGATTTTCAGTATCTCGCCACTCGAAACTTCATGCATTGAGTCCACCGGAGTCCATAGCAGAGAAACCTTTAAATGCCCATCGGCATCAGTACTATCAGAAAAAGTTAAAAATAAAAAATCCCGACCCGAAATGGTGAACAACGTGGTAGAGTTTCTTGGACTCCTCGGTGAGGCATGGGGAAAGTTCGAAGAGACCAAATGGCTCCTGCCGGTGCCGCTCGTGATGAGCCTGATGGACTACGACAAAGTCACCAGAACCCTACACTTGAAAGGTTTTCATTTTGGAATTCGGTTTCCACTTCCAGAACCCTCACCGACCCTCTGGAGCTTTGTATCCCTGCCCGCGGGAGCATCTGGTACAACGTTTTCACCTGAGGGCCTCATGTTCACGGCGCTCCTCGTTCTCTTCGGGAGCTATCTCCAAGCGGGCTACATCGGAAGCATAAGGGACGAGGTTCTTATGCGGGATAGCAGCTTCCTCAAGAACGCGGAGAGGGACTTTCTCGAGTTTCTCCAGTTCAACCTGGTGCTGTATGCCGTTATGATGCTCCTAATCCTCTTCCTCATGGCCTTGCCATCCATGTTCTTCCCCGCCTTTCTGGGACTCATGATCTTTCTCTACGCTATCTACGGAACACCGTTTCTAATCTCAATCCGCGGGCTCAAATTCCGTGATGCACTGATCGAGAGCCTGAACCTGGCGAAGAGGGGTGGCGAATACCTGGACTATGCCCTTAAGTACCTCGCCATCGGGGCGCTGATTTCTGTACCCATGACGTTCATCGTAATGAACACCGGGGCCTTCGGCCTCGCGGTCGGTCTGTTTCTGGCCGCCCCGATAGCCATAACGCTGAGCACGGCCACGGTCATATTTTTCATTGACTTACCCCAAAGTTCTCAGACGAAGAGAAAGCCTTAAATACTCCGGACGTCAAACATACCTCGAAGTTCGATGCATCGGGGTGATAAGTATGGACGACATCATCATAACGACCACTGAAAGCCTGCCCGGGTACAGGGTGGTCGAGGTGAAGGGCCTCGCGAGGGGCGGCATAGTCAGGGCCACCCACGTCGGCAGGGACATAATGGCCTTCTTCAAGAACCTTAAGGGCGGCGAGGTTCAGGAGTACACGCAGATGCTTGCGGAGGCCAGGGAGGAGGCTTTGAGGAGGATGAAGCTCCACGCCGAGGACATGGGCGCCAATGCGGTCGTGGGTGTTCGCTTCATGACCTCAGCGGTGGCATCGGGCATGGCGGAGATATACGCATACGGCACGGCGGTGGTCGTTGAGAGGATCGAGGAGGAGTGAGCATGTATCTCCTTCCGTTCCCCATACTCGGCGGGCTGCTGGCGTGGGCAACGATTTATTTCCTGGGCTTCGAAAAGCAGAGGTGGGGGGAGTTCGCCCTCGGTTTAGCGGCGTTTTTCATAGCGATGATTATCCAGAACCCCGTCCAGCAGCTCCCGCTCCTCGGAATTGGGATAAAGTCCAACGCCGACGTTATAGCGAGGGGAACCGCGTTCACCATAGGTGTTTCGATATGGCTCGGTCTCATCGCTGGAATAGTCCAGGAGGGGGCAAAGTACCTTCTGGTAAAGGGGAAGAGCCTGAACACCGGCCTGTTCATGGGTCTGGGCTTCGGAATAACGGAGGTCTTCGTTATAGCCGGGGCCGCTCTGGCGGGGGCCCTGGCCACGGGGGGACCCCTCGACGTCCCCACGAGCGCGGCGCTGCTCTCGATGGTGGAGCGCTACTTCGTCGTCCTCTTCCACGTCGGAACCGGGATATACCTCGCGTATGCCTACCGGGAAGGATTCGGAAAGAGCGGCCTTCTAGCGGTGATAGGCATCCACACCGTTATGGACTCAATGGCGGCCTATTACCAGCTCACGAAAAGCGAGCCGGTCATGTACGCGGTAGAATTTATAACCGCCCTCGTCGCACTGGGACTGCTGTACTATACGATTCCAAAGGCAAAGGTCGAGCTACCGAAGGAAGAGGAAGCCCTGTGGTGAGCGACGTGCTGGTGGACAGAAAGGAAAAGGCCCTCAAGAAGCTGAGAAAGGACCTCCGCTCCGGGCTCTACTCGTACCTGGTGCTCCTACTCCTGGAGAGGGAAGAAGAACTCCACGGCTACGCAATACGGAAAAGACTGGAGGAGCTCAGCGACGGCAGAATCGTGCCGAGTGAAGGGGCATTATACGACATCCTCAAGAGCCTGAAGAAGAGCGGCCTGGTGGGGGACACCTGGGCGGAGGTCGGGGGGAGGCCGAGGAAGTACTACTCCCTGACGAAGCTGGGCAGGGAAGTCCTGAGCGAGCTGAGGACAGAGATAGGGGCGATAACGGAGACTCTGGAGAGGATGGAGGGCGATGGGTGATGGGCACGGGGGAGGGGTCTGCTCTCAGTTCCTATAGGATGAAAGATGCGGTGGGGTTTTACCTACTGCTGCAACTTGTCTTTCTCGGTGCATACCTCTCTCTGGCCGCGGCCCTGTGGGGTAAACTCCCCGCGACCATCGCGGTGCACTTCAAGTCCTCGGGAACGCCGGATATTTTCTTGGACAAGCTGTGGGGCGTGCTCGGACTGCCCGCCCTCGTGTGGCTTCTGCCATTTGTCCTGACGCTACTCGCGAAAAACTCCGAATTCTCCCTGCGGATGCGCATCTACCCCGGGAAAATAAAAGCCTGGGCGGAGCTCATGACCCTGATGATCGCCGGAGTCATCGTTGTGATGTCCACCGCGGTGCTCTACAATGCGAGACTCACTTCCGGAAAGGCCGTCAGCTACGCGGGGGTTCTCCTTATAGCCGCCGTTCTCATGGGGATTTACCGCCTGATTACGGGTGGTGTGGATGGACGGGTATGAGCTCCTCAGAATCCTCTGGGCGGTCTTCGTTGGCCTCGGTATAATTGCCGCGGGAGTTATTACCCTCACCTCAAAGGGTGAGCCTGGAATAGGGTTCAGAATAGGCTACACCTATATCTCGGAGATGGCAAGGAGAAAAGCCAACCGCGTTTCAGGGATTGGAACTATTCTCACAGGGGTGTTTCTTATAATCCTCTCCCCGTTTCTGACGTTCGCATGGCTGGCGGTTGTCCTGCTCCTGGGCCTTGGAACAACCATGCTCTTCGCCTATCGGACTGCAAAGCGCGAGTACGAGCTTGAGGAGCTCTCGAAGGAAGCCCCCAAAGGGCCGGGGAGAAAGATAGAGCCTCCCGATCTAAAGGCATACATTGGTCTCCAGGCGGTGTTTCTCGGGATTTTTGCGCTTTTCTCCACAACGGGAAGCGTTTCAAAGGAAACCACACTGATCCTCGGTGGGGCGCTCCTTTTGCTCCTCGCACTGACGGTTCTTGCATCCCGTCCGCTGGTTTTCCAGCTTGCTCCACGCTTCTCTGGAATCATGGCCAGGAAGTTCGCGGGGGCGCTGACCCTTGTCTCAGGCCTAATAACGGCGGAGGTTGCCTTAGCGGCACTCGGTTACGAACTGGGCCCGCTTGGCATCGTGTTCCTTCTCATAATCTCGCTCGGTGTTATCTTCTATGCAGCATTCACGGCCCTAACAGGAGCATATGAGGAGGGCTACTACTAACACCCAAAGATTTTATCGACATCCATATTCCGATGGATTTAAATAATTTCACACATTCTTTACTGTGGTGATGCCATGTCCCTTGAAGGGCTCTACCGTTACGCTAGGGCATATATGGAGCCGGACAATGAGGGGGCGAGAAAAAGGTTCAGGGAACTGGCGGAGTTCTTTAAAAAGCTGGAGCTCCCCAGAGGGGGAAGGATCCTTGACCTGTGCGCCGGCACTGGCATAGCCGGAGCGGCCGCCGCCAAGGCCACGGGGGCGAGCAGGTTAACTGTCCTAGATGCCCGGGCCGAGGACCTCGAAAGGGTTCACGAGTGGCTCGAGTCGGCAGGTCTGAGCACAATACCCACCAAGGTTCAGGGAGATGTGAGGAAAATTCCCGGTCTTGTGAATGAACACGATGTGGCGGTGCTCTTTGGCAACACCATGATACACTTCGATCCCTTCGACGCGGTCAGGATATTCGCCGGCGTCGCCCTAACACTGAGCGGGGACGGGATCTTCATGGTAGAGGACACCGACAGGGTTTACAGGATATTATACAGCATCGGCTACAAGGAATTCTTCGTCGAGAGCAAGGGAGAAAACCACACCCTCGCCTCCGTCCACGAGGGATACGACGTCAGAAGGGGGACGTTCAAAAGAGCCTACTACCTCCTGCCAGGATTTGAGAAAGTGGGGGAGTTCGATTTCCATCACTGGGACCTGGCGACCCAGCTGGCGATCGGGCGGATATTCTTCGGGGAGGCCAGACTGATACGGCCAGGGGAGCACGGATTCACGCGCGTGGGAGACGTCCTCTACTTCAAACGCCCAAGAAAGGACATCGCCGCGCTCGTCCTCGATGACTTCAGCGGTCCGCGCTGAACGCTATCTCTATCTCCTGTCCTGTGTTCCCATTCTTTACGACGAGATACTGGGCCCCCTCAGGGGTGATGAGGTCCAGGTTAACCTCCGTCACGTTCTCCCAGCGGAGGATGACGCTGCCGCCGGTGACGTTCTCGAAGTAGCCCGATTCAGAGGTGACGATGTAGACGGAGAACGGGTGCTCCGCCCTCACGTGTCCCGTCACGTGGGAGCCCGCGGGAAGCCGCTCGGCCTGAAGTGCGCCTGCTCCAAAGTAGCCCCTCTGATACGATGCGCCAGGCAGGAACACCGCGGCATTGGCGGCTAGCCCCACGCCCAGTGCCACCAGCAGGAGAACCCCCACAAGGATGTAGCCCCTGATTTTCGTCACCATCGACATTCTACGGCTTTTATTCTTAAAACCCTTTCGAAACCGGCCCCCAAACAGAAAGCGGAGCCACCACGGAGCCCATTGATGTAAAATCTCCAACATACACCGCTCCACCACTGGAAAATCTGGAACCTGCTGATGGGGGTATTGGTCACTTTCCAAAGGAATTGGGGCTTCGTGATCATAATAGTACGACGATGACAGCACACAAAAGAAAAGGGAGAGACCCAATCACAGGGCGTAGTGCTCGGGGCGCCTGTCCCTGAAGACGTCATTCATCTCGTTGAGCTTCTTGTTCCTCGCCATCCCGAGGTCTATCTCGACAACGGCTACCTCCTCCTCATCCTCGCTCCCCATCGCCAGCACTTCGGCCTTCGGCGATGCTATCGTGCTCTTACCTATGAACCTCAATCCAAACTCCTCGCCGATCCTGTTGGCGGTTATCGTGTAGACACGGTTCTCCAGGGCCCGTATAGGCATCGCCCTGGGAGCGTAGGGCATCACCAGGTTGCTGGGGTGGGCTATGATGTCGGCCCCTTTGAGGGCGAGTGTTCTCGCGGACTCCGGAAAGAACCAGTCGAAGCATATCATGACGCCAACCTTTGCAATCCCGAGGTTGAAAACATGAAAGCCCAGATCCCCTGGCTCGAAGAAGAGCTTCTCACGGTAGAAGAGGTGAACCTTGCGGTATTTGCCTATGTAGCCGCTGCCTATTGGGCCGGTAACGACCGCGGAATTGTACAGCCTTCCCCTCTCGTCCTTCTCCGCGGTCCCCGCGACGATGAAGACACCAAGCTCTCTGGAGAGCTCCATGAGGAACTGGGTTGTGGGTCCGTCGGGTATCTGACCCGCGACTTCCAGAACCTCCTCTCTGCTTCTGAAGTTGTAGCCCGTGTCAAAGAGCTCCGGAAGGACGATGAGTTCCGCGCCTTCGTCGGCGGCGGCACGTATCAGCTCCTCTGCCCTGGAGTAGTTCGCCTCCGGTTCTAGAAAAACGGGTTCCATCTGAACGTAAGCCACCTTCATGCCATCACCGTTCGGTGTTGGGCTGAGAAGTTGATAAGGTTAGCGGGTGGATTTCCAGGAAGCATACCACAGTAACAGGATGTAAATCACCCCAAACAGCACCAAAACAGGATTGCGATATCAACAGCAACGCATACATGCCAACGCCCATTTTAGACTTCCTACTTGCCATAACAAGGACACAAGCCGGCGAGAAATTGAAGAACCGGAAACCCGCTCTCCCGTGCCGTTTTCCCCGCTTACGGGTGTCCATGCACCTTTTTAGCCGTACGAAAAGTACCGACCCTTCCCCACGGAAAAGCTTAAAAAGGAACCTCCGGAGCTAACCCCTGAGAGAAACTCAGGGGTGATGGTCATGAAGAGGCGCCCGAGGAAGTGGAAGAAGAAGGGAAGAATGAGGTGGAAGTGGATCAAGAAGAGGGTCAGGAGACTCAAGAGGCAGCGCAGGAAGGAGCGCGGACTCATCTGATGCTCCTCCTTTTCTCCACCGTTTTCGGTGGTCCCATGCACTCTTTTAAGGACTTCGAGAGCCTCTCACTGGAGATTGAGACCTCCCGCGGGAGGACGCTTCTTATAGCGGATCCCCACATAGGTTTCGAGCTGTCACGCGGGCTGAGGGTAAGAACGCGCTTCGAGGAACACCTGGCGGAGTTCATCGCCGGAATGGATCCGGACTTTCTCATCATCCTCGGCGACCTGAAGGAGCCGATAGGCCTGAGCTTCACGATGAAACGCCTCCTTATGGGCTTTTTCTCGAGCCTCAGGGAAATCCCAACGGCCGTAACGAAGGGAAATCATGACGGGAGGATAGAGGAGGTCGCCGGGAAGTTCCCCCACGTCGAGGTGACCGACCACCTGCTGGTGGACGACAGGCTCTTCCTCCACGGCCACACCGGACTGCCTGGGGTAGAGTTCGAGGAGGCGTACCTCGGCCACATCCATCCCGCGTACACCCTCAAAAGGGGCGGTGTTTCGAGGAAGATAAAGGTCTTCGTCCGCTCCGGAAGGTTCCTCATACTGCCCACGATAAACCCGTTCATAGAGGGCTTTAACGTGGCGGACGGAATAAGAATGGTGCCGTTTCTGAAAGGGGTTGGCTCGGTGGAGCTGTTTCTCCCGGAGGGAATTTACCTGGGCAGGGTGAACCTCCGATGAGGGGTTCCAAACATCGCGGGCAAAGTTTATAACCCATATGAAAATAATCCTTCATAGGTGGGAAAATGGACATATCAGGTGAGCGGGATGAGTGATGTCTACGAAAAGCTTGAGGCGCTGCTTCGTTCCCTTGGGGTCAAAAAGACTGAGCTGAGGATTTATCGGCTTCTGCTTGACAAGAAGGAGCCGATGAGGATAACCGAGATACAGAGGGAGCTCGGGATAAGCGAACGCTCGGTCAGAGAGCACGTGCTCAGCCTCTACCGGAGGGGCATTCTGAGGAGAACCCTCATCGAGCAGGGCTGGCTCGGCTACACGTACAGCGCCGTTTCCCCGAGCGAGGTCCTCGAAAACATCAAGCAGAGCCTCGTAAAGAGAATAAACGAGCTGGAGCAGGAGCTGAAAAGCGGCTCCAAATCCAGCAGGAATTAAGCCCGCTCCACGATTCCCACAGCCTCCAGGATTCCCACGAGCTTTTCCAGCTTTTCTTCGTCGATTTCCCCGTACTCTTCCCTGAGTGCCTCAAAGGCCCGCCCCCTGGGAAGGAGTTCCGCGAGCATCAGCAGTTCATGGAGATGCACCAGAACCCGCCGGTCCCGGGTCAGCGAACCGAACTCCTCGGCGAGCTTTTCGTCGGCCTCCCTTATGAGGCGCTCCGACAGTAAGCCCCTAACCTTCCACGTCAGCCAGGGCTCCGGCTCAAACGTGTAGCCGCTCTCAATGCCCAGGAACCGCGAGTCCCTGGCGAGGCCCGTCATCACAAGGCGCTCAACCTCGTCCGTTTTTCTCTCCCTCGACAGCTCACCCAGGTATTTCATGGCGTATCCACGCGCAAAGCGCTGGAGCTCCTCCCCATCACCCTTCGCAAGGGCCAGGGCAGTCGCGAGGACGGCCCTCCCAATGACCTCAACGCTCTCCCTGCCCACCTTATCGATAGTGTCCCCGCTGGAGTGATAGAAGCGGTCCGGCCAGGTTATGGGCATCGTTCCTGGGATTCCGAAGAAGTTGAATATATCGTGGTCGCTGCCCATTTCGTACGGAAAGCTCTTCACTCTGAGCCTGGGCAGCGGGCTCCCAGAGAAGCTTTTTCCAGCCTCGTTCGCCAGGTCGAGGTAGTACTCGAGGATCCCCGAGACCACCGAGAAACGGGAGACGGGTGTTCTCACCAGCATTATCGTCGAGCCGGCCCTGTCCGGACTGCCAGCCACCATGTCGAGGTTTATGACCGCGTAGTACTTCCCCACGTCGGCGTGGCGCTCGATGAATGCCTGCGTTCCGTAGTACTCCGGAACCCAGAGAAACGCGAAGCCAAAGCGGAATGAATCGTCGTAGAGGCGGGACAGAACACGCGCCAGCTCCATCAGCATCGCGCTTCCGCTCGCGTTGTCGTTCGCCCCCGGCTTCGGGTGGCAGATGTGGGCAGTGAACAGAAGGAACGGGGGTTTACCAACCTCAGCGTAGAGGATCGGAAGGACCTGGCGCTCGTTTATCATCGTCTCAACCTCAATCCTCGCACTCACGCTCTCCCCCGAGTTCAGCTTTCCGATGATTTTCCTGGCCAGGGTCTCGGGGACGGCCACCGCGGGAATCCTGGCCCATTCAAGGTCGTCCTTTGTGAGGAAGAGCCCTATGTAGGGCACCTCTTCCCCGGTACCCTCACGGTAGGCTATGAAGCCGACCGCCCCCATCTCGTTGGCCCTGCGGTATGCTTCCCTCCACTCGCGTCCCACTAGGACTATCCTGCCCCGTACTTTTTTCCAGTCCTCCTCCCGGGCAACGTGAACGACCTCACCCTCTGCACTCCCGCTAGGGGAATGGGCCATGACCACCAGGGGAGTGCCCGCTGTGGTCAGGGTCCTGCCGAGAACCTCAACGGCACCCCTAACGACGTCCCAGGCTATCGGCGACTTGAGCGTCAGGTACCTGCTCTCGCCGTCGTAGGTCTCCTCGTAGAGGTTCGCGCCGATCCCCCAGATGCGGAGCTCCTCCAGTATGAAGCGGACCGCCTCAGGGAGCTCCTTCGAGCCCTGTATGCGGTGGAACTGGTTTATCTCAGCGATGTAGTGCAGCACGTTGTTCGGATCAAAAACCTCGGCTTCCTTCAGGAAACGTCTCATTCCTTATCACCCAGATGGAGCATCTTGGGAGGTCTGACAAACTTCAGGCTGTCAAGCAGGTCGGGGGGCATGAGAATCCGTGTCGTTTCAATGAATCTGGCGAACTCAACGCGCATTGTTTCCTCTTCGGTGCGCTCTTCCTCCGGAGGGGCAGGCTTAAGGGGTTTTTCTTCCCGCTCACCCTCTATCCTACCCTTCTCAATGAGACTTAAGTGTATCTCCTCCTCGCGTCTTTTGGCACCCTCAATCCTGCCCCTGCCATAGGCCTCCTTGACCAGCTGGTACACACCCAATTCCTCAGCACGGGCGTACAGATCCTCCTTTGTGCTTCTGACCCATTCTGCCCAGTCACTGTGTCCCTTGTAACCCACGAAGTATCCGAACTCATAGGCCTCTTTCACGAGCCGTTTTGCATCCTGCTTTCCCATGGTACCACCTCAGAACGGGGCCTCCGGATAAACTCTGATGCCCTCCTCCGTAAAGCGTATTCTTTTCAGGTTGCTGTCGTGGGGAACTCCGCGCATTTTGAGAACCTGCAGCGCCCGCACCATCTGGAAATTGCGCATGAAGTGGTGGAGGACGATAACACCATCGGCGAGGTAGTACTCATCGGTATAGCTCTCGGAACTCATCATTTCGGAGGTTATAAGTGTCGTCACGTCGAGTTCATGCAGCTTGCGCATGAGCTTGCCCAGCGCCATCCTCTTGTTCTCCGGATCCACCACCGAGTACTCCAGGGAATTGAATGAATCTATGACAACCCGCTTCGCGTCCTCTTTGCGGATTATCTCCAGCAGGGACCTCAGGAGTTCGTCCCAGGCAAACTTCCTACCTGCCCCGAACAGGATTTGCCCAAAGTCATTGAAAACAATTTTTTTGGCCTGAACATGACCGAGCAGCCCAAAGTTGTAGCGGAGCATGTCCTGAGTTATCAGCTGGGGATTCTCAAACAGAGACACGAAGAGACCCTTCTCACCGTTTTTCACCCCACTCATCAAAAACTGGATACCCAGGGTTGTCTTACCGCTACCAGGGGGACCGACCACGAGGTAAACTCTTCCTGGAAGAAACCCTCCACCGATTAGATCATCCAGTCCAGGGACGCCGGATGAGGCCCTATCGAGGCTCTTGAGGAGCTCACCAACGTACATCGGACTCACCTCCCATTGGGTAATAAACGGAGGGTATATTTAAGCATGTGGGCAGCTAAATTGGAAAAAGAACAAACTCTTGCAACCACCACAAGCTCAGCCCCACGTAACGTGCCGGTTAACGATGAAGCGGACGATGAAGGAAACCACTATACCGATGAGGTTCGCGACGAGGTAGTTCATGCCCAGATAGACAAGACCCGCGTAGATAATCCACTGGACGAGCGCGCCCGTGATGGCAGCGACGTGGAAGGTGGCGAGCCTCCTCCAGAGGGGCTTTCTCTTGAGGTCCCTGAAAGTCCAGAGGTCGTTCCAGGTGAAGTTGTTGAGTATCGCCAGCTCGGTCGCCGGGATGTTGGCGAGTATCTTGTCCCAGCCGAGGAAGTTCACAAAGGCCCACAGAAAGCCCTCGTTCACGACGACGCCTGAGAGGCCGACGAGGGTGAACTTGATGAGCCTGTCAAGCTCACCATCCCAGCGCATGAGCCGATAAACATGCTTGAGGTAGTTCACCATGGTCTTCGTTCCCAGTTTGCTCTCGCCGGCGTGCCTCAGGCCGAAGGTGAAGGGAACCTCCTTGACTTCCTTGTATCTGCCCTTTATGAGAATCTCCATGAGTATTTTGAAGCCTATTGGATTGAGCTCGGTCCCCTCAACAACCTCCCTTCTGAGGGCGAAAAAGCCGCTCACCGGGTCCTTGACGTCCCGTATCTTTGGAAGCGCCAGGCGGCCTATCATTATCGCGCCCTTCGATATGAGCCTTCTGTACCAGTACCAGTTCTTAACGCCGCCGCCAGGAACGTATCTGCTCGCTATGGCAACGTCGGCTCCTTTTTCAATGGCGTTCAAGAGTTCCGGAATAACCTCTGGAGGGTGCTGCAGGTCAGCGTCCATAACGACGAAGATGTCGCCGGCGGCTTCTCTGAAGCCCCTGATAACCGCGGAGGAGAGCCCCTTTTTCTCAGTCCTGCGGATAACCTTAACTGGGTATTTCTCCGCCAGGCTCTCGGCGAACTCCCATGTCCCATCGGGAGAGTCGTCGTCAACGACGATGATTTCGTAGTCGTGGCCCTTCAGGGCCCCGTCTATCCTTTCAAAAAGCTCCGCAAGGTTGTCTCTCTCATTGTACGTCGGGATGATTACAGAAACCTTCACCGCCCTTCCCTCCGGTGCACCTGAATACATCCGTAAACTTTATAAACACTGCGAAGTCCTTAAGAGCGGGCAGTGGGGCCGTGGGGTAGCTTGGCCTATCCTTCCGGCTTCGGGAGCCGGGGACCCGAGTTCGAATCTCGGCGGCCCCACCATAGGAAACTTTTCTGGCGAAAAGTTTCATCAAGGTTTGTAGCTCCCTCCCGAAGTGCAAGTTCATGAGTGGTTTCTCTTTGAATAAGCGCCTCAATGTTAGAACACGCAAAAGAGCCCCGTAATTTGTTCTCACAAAGGAAGGCCCTAATCTGGAAAACCGGCTGTAATGACACCTTTAGTTATGAACTAACAACAGGAGAACCAAAACAGGGAGGGCAGAAAAGAAAACTTCAGCGCTCGAGCCTCTTGACGCCTTCCCTCGTGCCGACGAGGACTATGTCAGCTATGTCCGCAAAGATGCCGTTCTCCACGACACCGGGGATGTTGTTGAGCTCTATCTCCAGGTCAAGCGGGTCGTCTATGCGGTGGAACCTGGCGTCGAGGATGAAGTTGCCGTTGTCTGTAACAACCGGCCCGTCCTTCTTGCTCGCCATCCTCAGCTCGGCGGTGGCGTTGAAGACCTCTATCTCCTCGGCTATGGCGCGCCATGCAGCCGGGATGACCTCGATGGGAACTGGAACCTTCTGACCGAGCCTCTCGACGAGCTTGCTCTCGTCAACGAGGACGAGGAAAGTCCCTGCCCGGTACTCGATTATCTTCTCCATGGTGAGGGCAGCGCCGCGGCCCTTTATGAGGTTGAGGTGAGGGTCAACCTCGTCGGCGCCATCGACGGCTATATCAATCGCATCGACCTCGTCCAGGCCGACAACGGGTACGCCGTTCTCGAGGGCCAGGAGCCTCGCCTGATACGAAGTCGGGACGCCGTAGACGTCCTCAAGCTCCTCCTCCATGATGAGCTTGCCGAGGTACTCGATGAAGTAGGCCGTGGTCGAGCCGGTGCCGAGGCCGACTATCATGTCGTCCTCGATGAACTTCAGCGCCTCCCTCGCGACGGACCTTTTGAGTTCCTCCATACAATCACCCCACGGAAGTCAGGTTACAGGTCACGGTGGCGTTCCCGTTCACCACCATCTTGTACAGCAGGCTCTGATTGGAGTAACACTGCGGGGTAAAGCTGATCATGAGTGAATAGCTGAGCATCGTGAAGTAGAGCCAGAACAGCGCCCAGCCCCAGAATGCCTTCTTGAGCACTGCCCGCTCATCGGGTATCTCAGGCGGCAGTCCCTTGATGACCGCGAGCACGAACCTGTCGATGACGAAGTACAGGGCCAGGCCTATGAGCCACCCGTACTGTATCTTTGCCGCGGCCACTCCGCTGATTAACCCCGTTATGATCCCCCATAGATAAACTGTGAGTGAAAATTTATGCTCGATAGCCAGTTTCACATTCTTCACCTACGACTAGCTTTTAAAAGGGGCTTTAAAACCTTTCTACCCGAGGGTCTCAAGGAACCTCCTGCCCCTCTCCGTCAGCCCGTAATAGACCCGTCTCCCCCTTCTGTGGGTCTCCTCGATAAGCCCCATGCTCTCGAGCTCGCGCAGGTGCTGGTAAACGGCCTGGTACTTGAGCGGCTTCTCCAGTGCATCCCATATCTCATAGCCGTACATGCTCCTCCCGCTCAGCAGCTTCAGTATCTCGAGCTTGGTTCCCCCGACGCTGAACTTCTCCCTGCTCTCAGAGTAATGCCCCTTGAGGCCCGAACTTGTCACTATGAGGGCTATCCTGTCGTCACGCTCGAAATAATTCTCCTCCGCCAGTTTGAGGAGCGCCGGGACGATAACCGAAGAGGCGTACTCCGCGAATATCCCCTCCCCTGCAAGGAGCCGCTGCCCCAGGTCAAGCTCGTCCTCGCCGACGAGAACCGCCGTTCCCCCACTGGCGTGTATAGCCTCCAGGGCGAGCTCTTTCATAACGGGGTTCTTCACGTACAGGGCCAGCGCCTTGGTCGGCTCGGCCCGCGGCTCAACGCCCAGCACCTCGCTCGCTATGGGGGAACACTTCTCGGCCTGAACAGTGATCAGCTTCGGCATCTCGTCAACCGCACCCACCTCGATGAGCTCCACGAAGCCTTTGTAGATGCTGTAGAGGTTGCTGCCGCTTCCAGTCGGGACTATCACGTGCGTCGGATTCAAATCCTCCCAGAGCTCGAAGGCTAGCGTCTTCTGCCCCTCCAGACCGACGAGGTTGCTCTCGGGGGTGACGTTGTAGAGTCCCTTGCCCTCCGCGAGCCCCTCCGCGTAGCTTATGCCCTCGTCCACGCTCTCCCCGTATCGTATGATCTTCGCCCCGAGGGCTACTATCTGATTGAGCTTGCCCTGCTCCACGAGCCTCGGCACGACGGTGTAGGCAGGTCTGCCAGCCCTTGCGGCATATGCGGCAAGAGATGCGGCCGCGTTCCCATTGCTTGCCACCACAAAGCCGTTTTCTGCGTGGGGCATGCCGTGGGAGACGGCGACAGTTGCGAGCCGGTCCCTGAAGGAGCCAGTGGGGTTCCTGGTCTCGTCCTTGATGAAGACGTTGAGCCCAAGCTCGCGGCCGAGTTTGGCCCTTATGAGGGGCGTGCCCCCCTCCCGAAGGCTCACGACCTCAGGGACGTCCGGCAGAAGCTCCCTGTATCTCCAGACACCAGGTTCACGGTTCCGCCACCTGGACGGGTCAACTTTCTCGTAATCATAGGATATCTCCAGACGCTCCCCGCAGGAGCACCTGGGGGGAATAAGGGAAGAATAGAGGCGCCCGCAGCTAGGACAGCGGACCTTCATTTTCACCACTTCTCAATCCGGGCCCTCACTTGAGTCTTATGGCGTCGAGGTTGTTGGGGGCCCTCGTTGAGAGGCCGAACTTCTTGTGTATGCTCGTGCTGAGGTCAAGGCACTTGTGGGCCTCGCCGTGGACGGTTATGACGCGCTCCGGCCTGGGCCTGAGCCTCGCGATGTAGCTTATGAGCTCCCTCCTGTCGGCGTGACCGGAGAAGCCGTCTATGGTGTGAACCTCCATGTTGACGTTGACTACCTCCGTCTTTCCGCCCTCTCCGACGAGCGGTATCTCGCGGAGGCCACGCTGCACCTGCCTTCCGAGGGTTCCCTCCGCCTGGTAGCTCACGAAGACCATGCTGTTCTTTGGATCCGAGGCGAGCTGCTTGAAGTACTCGACGCTCGGTCCGCCGACGAGCATGCCCGAGGTGGCTATGATTATGGCCGGCTCGCCGGAGTCTATGATGTCCTGCCTCTCGCGTGAGTTGGCTACGCTCTTGAATATCGGATTGAGGAACGGGTTGTAGCCCTCGTGGAATATCTGCTCGCGCAGGTGCCTGCTGAGGTACTCCGGATAGGCAGTGTGTATGGCAGTCGCCTCCCATATCATGCCGTCCAGGTAAATCGGAACCTCAAGGCCGCCTATCCTGGCGTACTCCTCGAGTACCATCATTATCTCCTGCGCCCTACCGACGGCCATGGCTGGAATGAGCACCTTTCCGCCGCGCCTGATGGTCTGGTGGATGACCTCTATGAGCCTCTTCTCCGCCTCCTCCCTGGGCATCTGGTAGTCGTTGCTTCCACCGTAGGTGGACTCCATGACGAGGGTCTCAAGGCGCGGGAACCTGCTGACGGCCGGCTCGAAGAGCCTAGTCGGGATGAACTTGAAGTCGCCGGTTATGGCTATGTTGTGGAGCCCGTTGCCTATGTGGAGGTGCACTATGGACGATCCGAGGATGTGGCCAGCGTTGTGAAGGGTAAGCCTCATGTCCGGGGCTATGTCGCGGACCTCACCGTAGTCGAGGGTTATCGTGTGCTTTATGACCTCTTTGATGTCCCTCGGTCTGTAGAGGGGCTCGACACCGTTCATCTTTTGAATCTCGATGAAGTCCTGCTGGAGAAGAACCATCAAATCCCGGGTCGGGGGAGTCGTGTATATCGGCCCGTCGAAGAGCTTGTAGCGGAAGAGGTAGGGCAGCATTCCGCTGTGGTCAAGGTGGGCGTGGGTTATGATGATGGCATCCAGGAGACCCGCGTCGAGGACGTAGCGGAACTCCGGGGCCTCGAAGTGCGGGAAGGCCTTCTTGGGATCGCGGAGGGCAGCTATGTTGACACCGAAATCGACCAGAACGTAGCTCTCGTTGGTCTGGACAAGGAGGGCGCTTCTTCCGACCTCACGGAAGCCTCCCAGACCGGTTATGCGTATCCAATCGCTCTTGACCTCCGGCTTGCGGTATATGTTCCTGCCCGCCTGGCGGAGGAACTTCCTCCTGTCCTTCGCCTCTGCCTGGAGTATCTGCCTTATCGAGTAGATGGTCTGGCTCTGGAGCGGAGGGGTTCTGACGACCCTCGGCGCCCAGTGAACCTTCTGGGTTATGAGCCTCAGGGTTTCGCCGTTCTTCCCGATAACCAGACCCGGCTTCTTGGCTTCTATAATGACCTCACCGACGGACGGGTCGAAGCTTATGTTGGTTATCTCCGCCTCGGCAGGAACCAGGGCCTTTATCATGTCCTCCGCCTTTTCTGGTGGGAGGAGAACATCCGGGTCGGGGCGGACGCTTATGCGCTTTTTAAGAACCTTGGCGAGGTTCTTTATCAGCTCCCCGTCCCGCATTATGGCCTCCGGGTTCCTGACGTATATGACCAGCTCGGGACCCTCGAACTCAACGTCGGTTATCCTCGCCTCAGGCGGAACCATCTGACTTATTACAGCTTTTATGTCGCGTAGTATATCCTCGACGAAGGTCTCTCTTCTTATCACCGGTATCACCTCATTCCAGAAGACCCTTTATTTCCTCCTCGCTCCATTCTTTGTATCCTTCATCCGTGACGGTAACGAGGGTAACGCCGCCGCCCGTAAAAACGTCCCTTCTGGTGGCGGCTTTTATTGCCTTGAGCGCGAGCTTAACGCCCTCTTCCAGCGTCATCTCCTCCTTAAACTCCGCCTCAAGTATCGAGAAGGCGAACTCCATACCCGAACCGGCGGCCGTGAACCTGTCCTCGGTAACCCCGCCGGCCATGTCCACCGAATAAAGTCCGGGCTTTCCGGTGTGGCCCGCTATGAGAAACCACCCAAAGTACGGCATGAACCTGCTCCCGTGAAGCACGTTAGAAGTCAGGGTCGTGAGGGCCTTAACGCTCATCTCCTTACCCACCCTGGCCCGGTAGAGTTTGGCCTCGGCCCTCAGAAGCCTGACGAGGCTGAGAATGTCGCCGACGCTGCCGGCACCTGCCAGGACCAGGTGGTCGTCTATCCAGAAGACCTTGGTAACGTTCTCTGAGAGCACCATGTTGCCCAGCGATGCCCTTCTGTCCGCTGCCAGGACTACGCCGTCCTTACATACAATGCCGACCGTAGTCGTTCCCTTTAGCTTTTCAGTCAATTACAACACCCCTGCTGGTATGTTTTTAGAACAGAAGAACCCCTACAACGCCACTTTAGGGGAATAGTATTTAAAGGTTTCGTCCAAAATGGCCTTTTAGATGCAGCGGGGTGGTGAAATGAAAGAGATAATACTCCTAACCGGGCCGCCTCTCAACGGGCGTGACGAGTACATAACCGAGGCGCTGAAGCTCGCCGACGGGGAGAGCTACGCCTACTACCACGTCTTCGACTACATCAGGGAGGTCGGAAAGGAGCTGGGCGTCAAGATAACGAGGAAGAACGTTCTCGACTTCGCCATAAGCCACCAGGATTTGATGAACGAGATACGGGACGAGGCTTTCAATAGAATAAGAAAGGAGATAGATGAAAGCGGGGAAAAGTTCCATCTCGTTTCAACGCCGAGCCTCTTCCGCTGGGGAAGCGGAAGCGTCATCGGGTTCACGACCAGCAATCTAAAGCTTCTGCGGCCGAACCGCGTGATAATAGTCCTCGACGACGTCCTATCGGTCAGAAGGCGCATCATCAACGACCCGGAGTGGTTCGAGCGCTTCGGCGAGAATCCCGAGAACATAAAGCTGACGACCCTCGTCATGTGGCGCGAGGATGCCATAAACCACGTCAAGACTCTCGTGCACGAGCTTAAGAAGGAAGGAATGGAAGTTCACTACGTCCTCCAGTTCGGCATAAGGCATCCACCTGAAGTTTTCATTGACCTGCTGTTCCATGAGGACGAGAAGCCCCTCGTCTATCTCAGCTACCCAATGACGGGCCACGAGGAGGAGTACTACCACCGCGTTAGGGACTTCTACGACAAACTGAGCGGGCACTTCACGGTTCTCGATCCCGGGGCACTGGACGACTGGTGGGTGGTCGCCGAGTACGACGCCCAGGTCAACAGAGACCCCTCAATAACGCGCATCAGAATCAAACACCTCCTGGACGGCGAACAGGTGGAGGAGCTTGACAGGGGGGACATAGAGCAGGCCACGGACATACTGAGGCGCCAGCTCGTCGAGAGGGACTTCAACCTCGTCGATGTCAGCAAGGCCATAGCTGTGTACCACTATGCCGAAGGAATATCTGCCGGTGTCATCAGCGAGATGGCCGAGGCCTACAGAACCCTGGCGGCGATATATCTCTACTACCCGTTCAAGAGAAGACCGAGCCCCTTTATGGAGTTCTATGGCATGCAGAACCCATCGAGGAGGACGATGTTCAGGGACGAGGATGAAATGGTAAGGGCAATGGTGGAAGAAAAAGAGTACTGGGCTAAGGTGTGAGGGTATGGGAGAGCTGAACGACATTGAGATCGAGCTCGTGAGCTTTCGCACTTTTTTCCATGAATTTTTGAGGGTCCTCTATTACGTCAAGGGCATACTACTGGGCCTGTTTGGGGTCATTGCGCTCTTCGGCCTGTTACTATCGTTCTGGGAGAGGATACCCCTTAGAAGCGGTGTATACCTCGCGTTCATCACGGCCTTCACGATAGGCTACGGTGACATAACACCCCATACTCCCTGGGGAAAGCTCGTCTGCGCCATCGTTCTTCCGATACTGGGAATGGTGCTGACCGGTGTCATGGTCGCCGCGGCAGTTCAGGCCATCGGAAGGCTATACAAGATGGCACCCCAGAAACAGAGGCGAAGTTAAGAGCAGAAACGAATAGAAAAGGGGGAGAAGAAATCACTTCTTCACCCATCCGCGCCACTTCATGGCGTCGTAGACCCTCTGGACGGCGACGACGTAGGCGGCGTCACGCATGTTGATGTTCTTGTCCTTGTGGGTGTTGTAGACGTCCCAGAAAGCCTTGGTCATCTTCTTGTCGAGCTTGGCCCTGGTGGTCTCGGTGTCCCAGTAGTCGCCGGTTATGTTCTGGACCCACTCGAAGTAGCTGACGGTAACACCGCCGGCGTTACAGAGGAAGTCCGGTATGATGAGGACGCCCTTCTCGTGGAGGATCTCGTCGGCCTCCGGGGTGGTCGGACCGTTGGCGAGCTCGGCGACGATCTTGGCCTTGATCTTGTCGGCGTTGTCCTTGGTGATGACACCCTCGATGGCGCTCGGGGCGAGGACGTCGACCTCGAGCTCGAGGAGCTCCTCGTTGGTGATGTTGGTGGCTCCCGGGAAGTCCTTGACGCTGCCGTTCTTCTTCTTCCACTCGAGGATCTCATCGGCGTTGAGGCCGTCCGGGTTGTAGATGCCGCCCTTGCTGTCGCTGACGGCGACGACCTTCATGCCGTACTCCTCGCTCATGATCTTGGCCATGTAGTAGCCGGCGTTACCGTAACCCTGGATGGCGATGGTCTTGTCCTTGAGGTCCATGCCGAGGGCCTTGGCGGCCTCACGGACGGTGAAGGCAGCGCCCCTGGCGGTGGCGTCCATCCTGGCGACGATACCGCCAACTCCGGGCGGCTTACCGGTGATGATACCGAAGCTCGGGACCTTCCTCCTGCTGATGACCTCGTACTCGTCCATCATCCAGGCCATGATCTGCGGGTTGGTGTAAACGTCAGGAGCCGGAATGTCGGTGTACGGGCTGATGACGTCGTAGATGGCCCTTATGTAGTTCCTGGCGAGCCTCTCCTTCTCCCTCTCGCTGAGCTCCTTCGGGTTAACGATGATACCACCCTTACCTCCACCGTAGGGAAGGTCAACAACGGCAACCTTCCAGGTCATCCAAGTGGCGAGGGCCTTAACGGTGCTGAGGGTCTCGGCCGGGTGCCACCTTATACCACCCTTGGTCGGACCGCGGGCCCAGTTGTGCTGAACGCGGAAACCGGTGAAAACCTTAACAGAACCGTCGTCCATCTCGAGCGGGACGCTGACCTCAACAATCCTCATGGGCTTCTTGAGCCACTCGAGGGCCTCTTCGCTTATGTCCATGAACTGGGCAGCCCTCTCGAGCTGCTGAACGGCCATCTCAAACGGGTCAATCTCGACCATCTTTACCACCTCGGGTTTCGCTGGCCTCCTCCCCGCTGTGAGGGGCGGTTCGGTTTGCGGGCCCATCACCTACTCCCCTCGCGAGTTTCGGCTCAGCCCGCAGGCCCGGCTTCAGGCCCATTACCCCTACCGGCAAACCCGGATTGGGGTTATAGCTTAGATATTGCGATGTTCTCTACGCCCTTTGCATATATAAACCTTTCGATAAAGGAGGCAGGAGAACGGTTGATTTCAAACAAAAAGTTATGTACGGAAATTTTCGGCAAAAAGAAAAAACCTGCCGAAATCTTAGGGCAAAAAGAGGGATGTACATCCAAGATTTTCTATACATCGTAGAACATAAAACTGCATCAATGAACCCAAAACAGAACCCACCAGATCCCAGAACGAGTCGGATGCGGCGCCCTCAGCGAGAAGTCGGTCATCACCCATCAGCTCACTCTCCTTCCAATCATCGGGCGCCAACGGACATTGAACCAACGCAAATTAAACTTTGCGGAAACCCCACGGCATCTCATTGTCATAATGAGACGTTGTCCTGGCGATAGTCGTCATTATGTCAACAAAACGGTTACGTTATTCCTGCGTATTAAAAAAACGACAAAACGCCGATGTGAAAAGTTTTGCGGCCGAGTAAATCGTCTTTCGTCGAAAAAAGGTAGGAGAAAGCTTTTTATAGAATGCCTTGCCTTATACATAATGCCCCAAAGCCATACACAGGGGTTTCATGATCCGGACATTTAAGAACGGGGGTGAATATTGTGGAACAACAGAGGGATCAATGGGCAACTAAGATTGGTTTGATTTTAGCAATGGCTGGAAACGCCGTCGGTTTGGGCAACTTCGTGAGGTTTCCAACGCAGGTTGCCCAGAACGGTGGCGGAGCCTTTATGGTGCCGTACTTTATAGCTCTGTTCTTCCTAGGAATACCAGTGATGTGGATTGAATGGGTCGCCGGTCGCTACGGTGGAAAGTATGGTCACGGTACCCTCGGTCCCACGTACTACCTCATGGCCAGGGAGCGCGTCAAACCAAAGAGCGCACTGTGGTGGGGAGTTATCAGCGGAATGCTGGCCTTTTCACTGACTGTTCTCCTGAACAGCTACTACCTCCACCTCATCGGCTGGTCCGCGGCTTACTCCTACTTCAGCGCCACGGGAGCCTACTTCGGCCAGAACACCGGAGAGTTCTTCGGCAACTACCTCGGCAACCACGCCCAGGTTATGTTATTCTGGGGTATAACTGTGATCCTGCTCGCCATAGCCGTCGGACAGGGAGTCAGCAAGGGTATCGAGCGCTGGGTCAAGGTCATGATGCCGCTCCTCTACGTCTTCGCCATCATAATGGTCGGCTACGTGTTCGTCCTCGGTTCACCAATAGACCCCAACTGGAGCACCATTGATGGATTCAGGTTCATCTGGAGCCCCAACTGGGCGTACCTCAAGGACCACTTCGCGACGGTCATGCTGGCAGCCACGGGACAGATATTCTTCACGCTGTCCCTGGGTATGGGTATCATCCAGAACTACGCCAGCTACCTCGGTCCTGATGACGACGTCGCCCTCAGCGGTCTCGCAACGGTTTCCCTGAACGAGTTCGCGGAGGTCGTCCTTGGCGGTTCACTCGCCGTCCCGCTGGCGACTGCCTACGCTCCTAAGATCGTGCCGCCCGATGTTCTTGCCCAGGGCAAGAGCGAGGCCCTCGCTTGGATAGGCCAGAAGTTCGGCCTTGGATTCTCCTACACCAGCCTGCCCAACGTCTTCGTCAGCATGGGTGACATAGGAAAGCTCTTCGGAGCAATGTGGTTCCTCCTCCTCTGGTTCGCGGGCTTCACCTCTGCCATAGCCATGTACAACTACCTCACCGCCCTCCTTGAGGAGGACCTCAACATCAAGAGAAAGGTCGGAACATGGGTAGTGCTCGTGCTCTACTTCATCGCGGGCCTTCCTGTGGTGTACATCAGCGGCTACATGGACCAGGTTGACGCATGGGTCAGCTTCCAGCTGACGCTGCTGGCGCTCTTCGACATCATAGTGGCGGTGTACCTCTTCAAGCCCGACAACTTCTGGAAGGAGCTGCACCAGGGAGCGTACATGAAAGTTCCCGGATGGTACAAGCCGATACTGCTCTACATAGCCCCAATACTTCTGCTGATACCGCTGATAGGATCCGCCCGGAGCCTCGTCGGAGCAACCCTTGAGTGGCCGGCCAGACTGGCAATAATCTTCATGTGGATCATCGGTGCAGTGGAGAGCTACTACTCCATCAAGCGCAAGTACGGCGAGGAGCTCGAGAAGAATGAGGTCATCATAAGGGTCTGAGGTGATCGCAATGGAAAGCTGGATAATCTACATGCTGATAGCGTGGCTGGCAATATTCGCCATGATGGGCTGGAGCATCAACAAGCTACTCAAGGCGGAAAGAGGGGAAGTGTCTTAAACCCTTTTTCTTTCTCATTTTGGGGGGGTATAGGTGAAAAGCGAAAAAATACTTCTTGAAACGGCCGACGTTCTCGAATCAACTCTTGAAAAGATCGAGAGGCTCGGCAGCTTAAGTGAAAAGGAGAAGACGAAAGTCAAGAAATCCCTGGAGGAGGCCGTGGAGAACTTCCGGGAGGTCGCATCCAGGGTCGAGAAGGACAACGAGGAGCTGGCCGAGTTCTTCTTCAAAAAAGCCAAGGAGCTCAAATTGATGAGCACTGACAAGGCCATAGAGAAGGAGGGCAAAAAGAACTACCTGAAAGCGGTGAACAGGACCCTCCTGTATTCCAGGTCGGCCGAGTACGACTTCGTCCCCAAGAAGCTCGTCGAGCTGAAGAGGGCATACCGGAAATACATCTTTGGAATGACGTCGTTCTTCATCCTGACCGGGGCATATCTCAATCAGTTCTTCGCCATAACGGCGCTCATCCTGGCCATCCCGATAATCCTGTCGATGCTGTCCCTTCAGAGGAGGGGCTACACCGGACTCCTGCTGGCCTACGCTTCGGCCCCCATTCCCCTGGTCGTGGGTTTCAACGCAATAGTCTATTCCCTGAGTGTCCTGCGTGACCCGGCCAAAATCAGTGAGGTAGCGGGGCACCTGGGGAAGAGCGTTTCCTTCGCGCAGGGATACCTGATATTCCTCGTCCTCCTCTCGGCGGTGGAGGTATACCTTATAGGGAGCTCCCTCGTCGAACTCTACAAACACAGGCATGCGTTCCTTTGAAGGCCCTCAGTAGAGGGCTTCGTTTCCCCTCTCCCCTGTCCTTATCCTGATCGCGTCCTCCACAGGGAGGATGAATATTTTCCCGTCGCCGGGTGTTCCGCTCCTCGCGTTCCTGATGATGACGTCAACCACCTTCTCCAGATCTCTGTCCTTCACGATGATCTCGATCTTCATCTTCGGAAGGAGGTCGTACGGCGGAACGCCTCCCTGAACGCCCCTTCCCTGCACGGGATAAGCGGTCAGGGGCACGATGCCGACCTGCTTGAGGGCGTTCTTCACGCGGTCGAAATCATTTCCCCTAATAATCGCCTCAACTTTTTTCATAGCAACCACATAGATAGTTTGTTAAAACTCCAGAAAAGGCTTTCGAAACGAAAGAAAGGAAAATTCATGAAATCTGGGCCAAAAACTTCCTCAGCTTTTTAGGCGAAATGCGCGTTTTTCTGGCCAGCTCCTCAATCTCAGCTCCTTTGAGGTCTTCGACGCTATGAATACCAGCCCGCTGAAGCTTTGCCAGCGTTTTTGGCCCGATGCCCTTTATCCGCAGGAGGTCGTTCTGGCCCATGTCGAGTTTTCTCTTCTCCCGCGTCCGGAGCTTTCTGGATTCCTCCGAGCTGGGCCTCTTTACCTTTCTGGGGGGCTTAACTGATATCTCCTTGACGACCTCTGTGGCGTAGGCCCTCTCCGGAAGCTCCTCCCTCGGCCGTTCAACCGGCTCTTCGCCCCTTTCGGGCGGAACTTCGGGCGGTTCGACGTATTCCGGAACCTCCGGGGGACTTTCGCTCACGTAGCTTGCAACCACCACAGGTTTGAATGGATTGTCGCGCCGCTCAAGCTCCTCGAGGAGCTCAACGTCGAAGTCTCCGGTTTTGACGTACCTCACCAGCTCGTTGGCCAGCCTGTGGAAGTCCCTGCTGTGCACCAGAATCCGCCTCTTTCCGTACTCCCTCGCCTGGCCGGTCGTTATGAGGAACCCCCAGTCGCTAGCTTCGAGTATCAGCAACTCCCTCGCAAGCTGTTCAAGGATTCTATCGGCGGTTCTATCCCTTCCGTAGTACGCACTCGCCAGGGACACCATTCTCTCCTCGGCGCGGTAGACGTGTCCCCACGTCCATTCGGTCTCCTCGTTCCACCAGGTCGAGTGGTCAGCATTGGCTCCCCACGAACCCTCTGGGAGTTCAATCTCATACCTCTCGCCAGTGTAGTTGTCAAGATAGGATGAGAGCGTTGTGGTGACTATTCCCCCTTCCGCCATCAATTCAAGAACCCTGCCGAGCCATTTGACTCCCTCGAACCACCAGTGGCCGAAGAGCTCCGTGTCGTAGGGCGAAACGATTATGCCCCTCTCCCCGAACTTCTCCTCGTATCCCCGGAGAAGCTCGTCCACCAGCCAGACGAAGTGCCTGGCGTGCTCCTCAACCCGCTCCATGGCCTTCTCCGGGTCGTAGAACTCCTTCTCGCCGAGGTCAACGTTTTTGCCCGTCACGCGCCAGTACTGCCCGCCGCTCTTTTCGGCCTTCCTGTGGAACTCCCTGTACCAGAAGTCACCGGGATAGCCGTAGTGCGCGCTCCAAACCTGGTGGCCCGTTTCCCTGTTGCGGGCGAAAACAGCCACCCGAGAACCCTTGATCCAGTAGGGCCTCAGCGTGCTCTTCTCTCCCTCGTAGAGCGGAATCTCGCCGTAGCCCTTCGTCACCGGGCCCTCATCGATCAGGTTGCTCTCCACGAAGAAGTACTCGATGCCGAACTCCTCCAGGAACTTCTCCATGCCCTGTCTCTTAACCTTCCTCCCGTCCGGCAGCTCCCACTCTCCCGCCGGCCGGTAGGCGCATTCAGGTAGCCATATCCCCATCGGTCTCCTGCCGAAGTGCTTCTCGTAGGTCGCTATGCCATTGGCAAGCTGGGCCCTTATCGCCTCCTCCCTCCCGAGGAGCGGGAGGTAGCCGTGCGTTGCCGCGGAGGTTATCACCTCGATGTATCCCGCATCCTGGAACTCGCGGAACTTTCCTACGATGTCACCGTTTATGGCCCCCCAGTAGTCATAGACCTTCCTGAAGTGATCGAGGGAGGCTTTAACAGCCCTTTCGTCGTACTTGCCCGATTTCAGGTCTTCCTCCGTGGTCTCAATCTTCCGGGTTAGGTACCTCTCGAACTCGGCCTTGATGTAGTCGTCGGCCAGCTGCTCGGCCAGAACGGGGGTTATGTTGATCACGAGCTGGAACCTCACCCCGGAGGAGAGGAGGCGCTCAAACTCCATAAGAAGAGGCAGGTAAGTTTCGCTCATGGCCTCATAGAGCCATTCCTCACCGAATGGCCATTTGCCGTGCTTCCGAACGTAAGGGAGGTGGGTGTGGAGGACGAATGTGAAATAGCCTTTCACTCTGTATCACCTGGAGTGTTATTGCACTCGGAGTATTTAACCTTATCCGGAACAGAACTGAGCCCGTGGACAATTGCGAACACCGGTTAGGTTTAAAGGGGAAAGGGCCAATCCGGAAGGGGTGAGAGGATGAAGGAAGAGATGAGCAGCGTTGATATCCGTTACATCGTGAGGGAACTGCAGTCCCTCGTTGGCTCTCGCGTTGACAAGATTTACCACGACGGCGACGAGATTAGGATAAAGCTCAGGACAAAGGAGGGGAGGCAGGATTTAATCCTCCAGGCTGGGAAGCGCTTCCATGTGACGACGTACGTGAAGGAGGCGCCGAAGCAGCCGTCGAGCTTCACCATGCTCCTCAGGAAGCACCTCAGCGGCGGGTTCATAGACGCGATAGAGCAGCACGGCTTCGACAGGATAGTGAAGATTCGCGTTGGGGACTACACCCTCATCGGCGAGCTCTTCCGGAGGGGAAACGTGATACTCGTGGATGGGGAGAACAAAATCGTTGCGGCATTACGCTACGAGGAGTACAAAGACAGAAGGATAATGCCGAAGGCAGAATACCAGTATCCCCCCGCTAGGGAGAACCCGCTCGAGGTAACGCGGGAGAGGTTCATTGAGCTCATGCGTGAAAACGGGGAGCTTGAGCTCGTGCGCGCCCTCGCGAGGAAGCTCAACATGGGCGGAATGTACGCGGAAGAGATTTCGATTAGGGCAGGCTTCGACAAGACGATCCCAGTTAAGGAGCTGAGCGACGACGACCTGCTGGGGGTCTACGAGGCGATGATGAACACATTCAACGATGAACCGAGGCCCAACATAGTCTTCAAGGACGGAAACATGCACGACGTCGTTCCGATAGAGCTGAGAATCTACGAGGGGTTCGAGAAGCGCTATTTTAACACCTTCAGCGAGGCCCTCGACGAGTACTTTGGAAAGATAACCCTGGAGAAGGCGAAGGTCGAGCAGACGAAGAGGCTCGAAGCCAAGAAGAGGCAGCTCCTCATGACGCTCAAGAAGCAGGAGGAGATGCTCAAGGGCTTCGAGGAGGGGGCGAAGGCCAACCAGGAGATAGGAGACCTGATCTACGCGAACTACGCCCTCATAGAGAGGCTTTTGGAGGAGTTCAGGAAGGCCACGGAGACCCTCGGCTGGGAGGAGTTCAAGAAGCGCATCGAGGAGGGCAAGAAGGCCGGCAACAGGGTCGCGCTCATGGTGAAGGGAACCGACCCGAAGGAAAAGGCTGTGACGATAGAGCTTGAGGGAAAGAAGGTCCGGCTGTACCTCAACAGGAGCATAGGCGAGAACGCCGAGCTCTACTACGAGAAGGCCAAGAAGTTCAGGCACAAGCACGAGGGAGCGCTTAAGGCCTACGAGGACACGAAGAGGAAGTTGGACGAGACAGAGAGGCTCATCGAGGAGGAGCTCAAAAAGGAACTCAGCGTTAAGAGGATAGAGAGGAGAAAGAGGAAGTGGTTCGAGAAGTTCCGCTGGTTCGTTTCGAGCGAGGGCTTCCTTGTTCTGGCAGGTAAGGACGCTGGCACCAACGAGATTCTCATAAAGAGGCACATGGACGAGAACGACCTCTACTGCCACGCCGACGTTTACGGCGCCCCTCACGTCGTCATCAAGGATGGCCAGAAGGCCGGAGAAAAGACCATCTTCGAGGCCTGCCAGTTCGCGGTTTCGATGAGCAAGGCATGGAGCAGGGGCGTTTACAGTGAAGACGCCTACTGGGCGCATCCGAACCAGGTCACCAAGCAGACACCCAGCGGCGAGTACCTGGGCAAGGGGGCCTTCATGGTCTACGGCAAGAGGAACTGGCTCCACGGGCTTCCGCTCAAGCTCGCCGTCGGTATAATCAACTACGAGGGCGAGGACTTCATCGTCTGCGCCCCGGTTGATGCCATAAAAGCCCACACGAATAGATACATCGTGATCCGCCCCGGCCCACTCAGGAAGAGCGAGCTGGTGAAGAGGATAAAACACATCCTCGAAAAGTGGGGCTACAAGGTCCGGGAGGAGGACGTCATGTCCGCCCTGCCGCCTGGGAACGGCGATGTGGTCGAGGTTGTGGGCTAGAGGTACTTGCCTCCGCCAAGAACAAATCCTGCCACGAAGCCGCCGAGTCCCAGAAGGTAACCCTCCCCGATTATATCCACGAATCCCCCGCCGTACATGTACCACGCCACGGTGGTGAAGAGGAACATCCCGACCAGCCCAATGCCCGGACCGAGCCTCCCGCCGAGTATTCCAAAAAAGACGCCCAGGAGCACAAGGAACAGTCCCGCGAAGAAGGCCACGAAGGTAAGTATCGAGCCCGTGCTGGTGGGATTGAGCCACCAGAAGACGCCCTCAAAGCCGTGGGGGGTGGTCAGGACCTGATCGAAGATCGCGATGAACGTCATTTCCCCAGAGGGAGGCTTGAGCCAGGGGAGAACAAAGGAAAGGATGACGATCAGAGATGTCAGAAAGCTCAATATCCTCATCCAGAAGCCCCCATTTAAACCAGCTCCTTCCCTGTCCCCGTCATCACCAGCTTGCCGTGCTTTACACCCTTGAGGCTCAGCAGCCTGTCCGCTATTTCCTTTATCCTGTTGGCCTTACCCTTAACTATGATGACCTCCAGGCAGTTGTGCTCGTCCATGTGGACGTGAATGCTGGAGATTATCTCGCTCAGGTAGTCGTGCTGGAGGTCAAGGAGCTCCTTGACCACCTCCGCCTCGTCGTGGTTGTAGAGCATGGTTATCGTGCCGGCGACCTCACCCTCACCCTGTTCCCACTCGTACCGGACTATGAAGTCCCTCATCATGTCCCTTATTGCCTCGCTCCTGTTCACGTAGCCCTTCTCCTCGATTATACGGTCGAACCTTTCGAGCAGCTCGTCGGGAACGGAGACTCCAAAGCGAGTGATCTTCATGACACCACCGTAATTCCTTTGGACGTCATCGTTAAAAACGTGACGCGAAACCCTTTTATTCGGGCCCGAGAAAGTAGCCACATGACGATAGAGGAACTCTACGCAATAGCCCAGAGGGAGCTGGCCAAGGACCTGGTGTTCGAGATCGAGGAGGAGCCCGTGACGGTTTCAATCAGGGGCGTCCTTCTCGCGAGGACCGACTCGAAGGGATACAACTTCTCCTTCTTCGAGCTGAGCGAGAACGAATTCGTCCTCGCCGTCCAGATGAAGGGCTTCGTGGTGTACCTCGGCATGGAGGCGGACGAGGAGATAGACGAAGACGCCTACCCCGAGCTCGTTAAAATCCTCCTCGGGCAGCTGACACCAGCCATAGCCCTCCTGATAACGAGGGCGGAGAAAGAGTATCCCGGCAGGGCGGACCTGCTCATGGACGATGAGATGGGGCCCGACCTCAAGGAGTTCTTCTACGGGCTCCTGGTGAAGCACCGGCAGGGAAAGCCAATCTATGAGCAGACCGAAGTGGCCTAGCTGAGGAGCTCCACAAGGACGAGAGTGGCGAGCATGATGGCCAGCACCAGCATCGTCCTCTTCGTGTATAGCTTCGCAGCCCTCCTCTCGTAGTAGCTCCTGGGGGAGACGTTTAGGACGTAGAGTCCGAGGAGAGAGCCGCTGAGAAGACCGAGGACGTTCTCAACGGTGAGGGCAAGAGAGCCGGCAAAAACATCCCACCAGCCCATCGCGAGGGATATCCCGATAACCGTCGTCGGAGGAACCAGTGCGGCCGCAATTGAAACCCCCGCCAGAATCTCGGGAATTCTGCTCACTATGGCAACTATTCCGGCGTAGCCGAGGATTATCGCGAGGAGTATGTAAACCAGTCCCGACTGGCCCCTCAACAGTATCTCGTGGGTCGGCTCCGCCGGCATCGAGCCAGCAAGATTGAGGATCAAGGACACCACAAGGGCCGAGAGGAATATAACGCCGAGGAGTTTGAGAATGGAGGAAACCGCGTCGAGGGCATCCCTGCCCTTGCCCATGACGATGTTGAGGGAGAATCCGTAGAGCGGGCCGAGAATCGGCGAGAGGAGCATGGCCGAGATTATCATGACTATGCTGTCGTTGATGAGGCCGAAGAGGGCTATAATCGAGGCAACGGCACCGAGGGTGAGCTGAATCGGGTCGACTTGGGCCTGGTTGTTGGCGTTCTCGATGAGCCCCTCTATGGCCGCCAGGGTCCAGTGGCGCTTGAACTTTTTAAGAGACTTTACCGAGTTGGCGTATTTCACGGACTTCCCGCTGACGGGTGCCCAGGTTATCGAGGAGTGCCCCTTTCGCAGGTCAACTGCCTTCATCAGCTCGTCGACGACGTCGTTAATCACGAAATCCGGCACGAGGACGGTGAATTTGAGCGCCCGGTGCTCGTTGCTCTGCACTTCCTCGGCGTAGAACTGGAGGCTCCATTCGGTCAGAACCTCCCTAACTTTCTCACCCTCGCCCTCGTCGCAGTAGATTTCCAGCCGGAGCATGGCCCATCGTTTCAATTTGGGCGGTGACCCTAATAACGCTACCGCTTCAAACGGGTTTGAAGGGAAGGGAGCCGTTATAAAATCCGGCACCGTAGTGACCACCATGAAGGGACTTACCCTATCGCTCCTCCTTGGGATTCCCCTGCTCCTCGCGGCGTGGGTGGTCGTCCAACTGAATGCATCGGCTGGAGCTCTGCTCTTCATCACAGCGTTCACGTTCCCGCTCATCCTCATGGGGAGGTATTTTCACGAAAATCCCCGGAAGGCGGCCATCTTCGTGGGCGTTATGGTGGTGCTAACGCTCCTCTTCCGACCACCTCCAGTCTCCAGCCCCAACATCTATTTCGGCCTTCACTTTGCCACAGGCTGCTGGAAGCCCGAGGAAAACCTCTGGCCGCTTAACGGGAGCGCGGACGTTGCCTATTCCTGCTCCTACCTTACCGAGTCGGGGGTTCTCCACGTCTCCGGAATGGCGTGGGAGAAGACGTGGGTGAGGCTTCCGGTGACCGGGCGCGTTGTTGTTTTAGATGCTCCCACGGAGAAGGTAGACGAGGCTTATCTGGCCGCCGTCGAAAGGGCAGAAAAATCCGGGTACGAGCCGGTAGTAGAGAATCGAACTGCAAGAGCAACGCTCCTGCGGAAGGGAAGCCAGTGCGTCTATATAGCGGAGAGAGACGTTTTGGGAGAGGGCATCGCGGTGGTCTCCGCAAGGGGGAACTGCGAAGCGGTGGAGGAATTCGCCCGGATTCGGAGCAGTTGAGGGGGCACTTCGAACCGTTAGGAAGGTTTTCATAGCTCAAGATCAAGTTAGCAGAAGGTGATGGTATGGAGACCCAAAACAAGAAGAAGCTGGTCACTATTCTGCTGGTTCTCATGATCCTGGGGTGGGAATAGCTTTTCTGGTTCTCAGGTACGGCTGGTGGCAGTGGGAACCGTGAGGCCCACTTTGTCACCGTGACAAAAAGACGCCAGGCTTTTTCCAATTTCCTGCCCGATGGCCAACCCGATGACCGAAAGGCTCTTAAGTGATGCGATGTTCCATACTTCGATGCCCCATGCGGTACAGGAGTGATTGTTTTTGGCTACCCTGAAGGTTTCTTGAATCCCAACGTTAGCCCACCGATTTTCGGGCGGGATTGCTTTTGGAGGCCCTAAAATAGGATGGGGGTATCGTTTTTGGCCGCCTTGAAGAGACCCCGAGTTATTGGCCAGCTCTCACTCTGACTATTCCCTCGCCTTTGGGACGTGTTTTTGAACCCGAATTAAAGGAGGAGATAGAATGAAAGCCGTTCTGCCGGATGGAAGGATACCCAAGAAATGGTACAACATACTGCCCGACCTTCCGGAGCCCCTGGCACCGCCACTCGACCCGGAAACCGATGAGCCCATGGAACCGGAAAAGCTGTTGAGGATTTTCGCGGAGGAGTTAGTAAAGCAGGAGATGAGCACCGAGCGCTACATTGAGATTCCGAGGAAGGTCCGTGAGCTCTACGCCAAGATAGGGCGGCCGACACCTCTCTTTAGGGCCACAAACCTCGAGAAAGCCCTGGGAACTCCGGCAAGGATTTACTTTAAGTACGAGGGTGCAACGGTGACGGGAAGCCACAAGATAAACACCGCCTTGGCCCAGGCCTACTATGCCAAGGAGCAGGGGATTGAGAAGCTTATAACGGAAACCGGGGCCGGACAGTGGGGAACGGCTTTAAGTCTGGCCGGGGCTCTGCTTGGACTCAAGGTCAGGGTTTACATGGCCCGCGCCAGCTACGTCCAGAAGCCCTACAGGAAGACAATAATGCGCCTCTACGGGGCGGAGGTCTATCCAAGCCCGAGCGAAAGGACTGAAATCGGGCGGAGATTCCTGAGGGAGGATCCCAACCATCCAGGGGGCCTTGGAATAGCCATCAGCGAGGCCATAGAGGACGTTCTCCGCGATGGGAATGCCCGCTACGCCCTCGGGAGTGTCTTGAATCACGTCCTCATGCACCAGACCGTCATAGGACTTGAGGCCATGGAACAGATGGGGGAGTTCGAGGAGCCGGACGTTATAATCGGCTGCGTCGGCGGTGGAAGCAACTTCGCCGGCTTGGCATATCCCTTCGTTAAGGAGGTCCTCGAAGGGAAAGCCGACTACGAGTTCATAGCGGTTGAGCCGAAAGCTGCGCCGAGCATGACAAGGGGAGTTTACAGGTACGACTTCGGCGATTCCGGCGGCTACACGCCGAAGATGAAGATGCACACCCTCGGTCACACCTACTACGTGCCCCCAATCCACGCCGGCGGGCTGCGCTACCACGGCCTCGCCCCGACGCTCAGCGTCCTCATAAACCACGGAGTAGTCACTCCGGTGGCCTATCATCAGAACGACGTTTTCCTGGCGGCGGAGCTCTTCGCGAAGACAGAAGGAATAATCCCTGCCCCAGAAAGCGCCCACGCGGTAAAAGGAGCTATAGACCGGGCCATAAGGGCAAAAGTGGAGGGGAGGGAAGAGGTCATCCTCTTCAATCTCAGCGGGCATGGGCTCCTCGATCTCAAGGGATACGAGGACTACCTCGACGGAAAGCTCGAGGACTACGAACCGGAGCACTTTCCGGCGCTTGGGGGCTGAGCCCCTCAAACTTTTTTCAGAAGCCTCCTCGGATAGAAGTTCAGGCTCGCCCTTGCCCTTGGGGCGTCCATGCCTATGTTTCTCCCGAGACCCATCAGATCCCCGGGTCCGCGAACCTCCCACTTCGTCTCCGCGGAGCTCGTGATGAACCTCGGCACACCGTATTTGTCCACCAGCTGCCAGGTCTTCGTCATGAAGCGGAGTATCTGAACCCTCTCGTAGGGGCCAGCAGAGAGCAGGGGCGCGAGGGAGAACCCTATGGCGACTCCCCTCCTGGCAGCCATTCCCGCGAGGGTGTGGTCAAATCCCGGATCCTTTCTCCCGAACCAGGGGCTTATGAGGGCATCAACACCGTTCTCAATGGCAAGACGGTTCACCCTCATATCGCCGCCCTGGACGTAGAGGAGGGCACGGAGGTTCCTCTTCTTTACCTCCTTTATCAGACCCGGCCTGCTTGTAACGAGCAGGAGGGCGACCTTTTCGTACCTCTCACGGAGGAGCCTGAGCTCATCCTTGAGCTCGCCCCAGTCGGGGGGACCATCAAGAACGAGCTTCCTCGTGAAGACGACCTCATCAAACCACTCACTGGCCAGCTCGTAGGCTTCCTCGCTCCTCACGTCCATCTCAACGAAGTGGTCGCGGGAGAAGGATACCTCCCCCTCCCCATCCTCAAGGGGCGTCCCGACGCTCATTCCTCCAGCCACTCCCGAACGGCTCTGACGACCGCTTCCTTCCTCATGGGGAAGGCCTTGACCTTTATCCTGACCTGCACCACGTCCGACCCCTCATCTATTTCCGACTCGCCGAGATACGCTTTCTGCTTGTTGAAGCGGACGTAGAAGGTTCCCTCCTCATCTACCTTCTCATCAAGGTGGTCCAGGAGGTAGCGCCTGTCCTCCTCGCTCAGCAACTCTTTGAAGTAGTCTATGAACAGCCTAACGGCCTTGCTCCGCTTGATTTCGACGTTGACGACCTTAATGGGGTTGCCGAAGAACCCCGTGGTCTCGTCGATATCGAAGATTATGTCCTCCTCGTCTATCTCCTCGGGGATGAAGGTCGCTATCGCCTCAAGAACCTTGTCCTCGTCCTCGGTGGCGTGGATGAACGTGGTAATTCTGATGTGATGCGCCCTTATCTTTGCCATTTGTTCTCACCGGGTTTGATTCGACGCCGTGCTTTAAAAGGTAACCGCCCCGGTTGTACAGCCACGTCGCGGAAGGCTCTCAACTCCAATAGAACCGCAGAACAAGTTACGGGACGGATCAATTAGATTTCGGAGAAACTGGAGAGAGACCGAAACGAAGAGAAAAAGGACTGAAAAATCACTTGCCCTTGCCCTTGTTGGCCCTTATGCTGGGCCTGACCTTCTCAGCGCCCTTGCCCTTGTTCCTCAGGCCGCGGCTCTTCCTGCCGGCGCTGGTGAGTCCGCGGAAGACGCGACCCTTGTGGGCCTTGCCGGTAATCCAGTTGATCTTGGGGTCGGCCTTGATGACCGGGTGGTGCGGGTCGACCATTATGACCTCAAACCACCTGTACATTCCGTCCTCGCCAACCCAGTAGCTGTTGAGAACCTCGAGGTTCGGGAACTTTCTGGCCGCCTTCTCCTCGGCTATCCACTGGAGGCTCTTCTTCGGGCTGTACTTCACCATACCCATCTTGCTCGGCTTCCTTCCGCCCTTCCACCTGGGCCTCTTCCTTCCGCCCTTCCTGACGCGGACGCGGACGATAACGTAGCCCTGCTTGGCCTGGTAGCCGAGCGAGCGGGCGCGGTCGAGCCTGGTCGGCCTCTCGGCGCGGACGACGACCGGCTCCCTCCTCCACTTGATCATCCTGACCTTGAGAAGGTCCCCAACGTAGCTCTTCTTCGGGCTCTTCCAGGCTTCCCTAATGTACTTGTACATGCTCATCTCGTTCACCTCTTCCCTGTTTGTGGTTCTCCCTTACGGGAACATCCCGCGGGTTTGCCCCGCCTAGTCGGTCGAGGTTCGAGGTTGAGTTTTTAAGGGTTGCGGAATAATGGGTAGCGGTGATGAAATGCGGCTCAGCAACCTGGTTTCCCTCATGAAGGAAAGGAACTTTGACGGTGCCCTGATCAGTCCCGGGACCAATCTCTACTATCTCACGGGCCTCCACATCCACGAGGCTGGTGAGAGGCTCACCGTTCTGGTTGTGAGCGCCGACGGCGACTACCGGCTCTTGGCCCCGAGCCTCTACGAGAACGTTGTCAGGAACTTTCCTGTTACATTCTGGCGCGACGGGGAGAACCCCTACGACAAGCTCGCCTGGATCCTGGCGGAGTTCCACCTGTCGGGCGGGAGACTTCTCATAGAGGACACGATGCGTGCCGACTGGCTCATGAAAGTCATCCACCTCGGCAGCTTCGAGTTCCACCCCCTGAGCTCGCTCATGAGGGAGCTCCGCATGAGAAAGGACAAGCACGAGATAGAGATGATGGGACACGCCGCCAAGGCAGCGGACAGGGTCTTCGATGAGATTCTGAGCTGGGACCTGCTTGGTATGCGCGAGCGGGAGCTGGCTTTGAAGATAGAGTTGGCAATAAGGGAGCTCAGCGATGGGATTTCCTTCGAGCCGATAGTGGCCAGTGGTGAGAACGCCGCCAACCCCCACCACGCGCCCGGGGACAGGAGGCTCAGGAAGGGCGACCTGGTGATACTCGACTACGGGGCGAAGTGGAAGGGCTACTGCTCGGACATCACGAGAACCATCGCCCTTGGACGACCGGACGAGAGGCTGGTGGAGATCTACGAGGTCGTCAAAGAGGCACAGGAGAGGGCATACCGGGCCGTCCGTGAAGGTGTTCTCGCGAGGGAGGTGGACGGGGCCGCGAGGGAGACGATAGCAAAAGCAGGCTACGGCGAGTACTTCACCCACAGAACCGGGCACGGACTCGGGCTGGACGTCCACGAAGAGCCCTACATCGGCCCGGACGGAAACGTGGCCCTGGAGAACGGCATGACCTTCACTATAGAACCCGGAATCTACGTTCCGGGCCTGGGCGGTGTTCGCATAGAGGATGACGTCGTCGTTCACGATGGAAGAGGAAAAAGGCTGACAAGGGCGGAGAGGGAGCTCATCCGGCTCTGAGGACACGCCACGTGAGCCCCGAACACATTTATTTTTCCTTTCCGTGGATACACCCATGCCGCGGTTGGCAAATCATCGTCCAGGGTGGATTCCAAAAGATTTAAATATCAGGAATCCTACTCGCTCCGATGCCAATGAGGGGGGAGTGTCTTCTCCATCGCTCGAATCGCAACCGTGCCTGATTTCCCGGATAACCCCCTTATTCTGGAGTATCGCTCACGCTCTTTTGAAAAAATTCTGAGGAGGTATAGCCATGGCTGAGCTTAACTTCAAGGCCATTGAGGAGAAGTGGCAGAAGCGCTGGCTGGAAGAGAAGGCCTTCGAACCGAAGGCGAATGAGAAACCAAAGGAGAAGAAGTTCTACATCACGGTCGCCTTCCCGTACCTCTCGGGACACCTCCACGTCGGCCACGCGAGGACCTACACGATTCCCGACGTCATAGCGCGCTTCAAGCGCATGCAGGGCTACAACGTGCTGTTCCCGATGGCCTGGCACATCACGGGAGCGCCGATAGTCGGAATCGCCGAGAGGATAAAGCACCGCGATCCCAAGACCATACACATCTACCGCGACGTCTATAAAGTCCCCGAGGAGATACTCTGGAAGTTCGAGGACCCGAAGGAAATCGTCAAGTACTTCATGAAGGCCGCAAAGGAGACCTTCATCAGAGCCGGCTTCTCAGTTGACTGGACCCGCGAGTTCCACACGACGAGCCTCTTCCCGCCCTTCAGCAAGTTCATAGAGTGGCAGTTCTGGACGCTCAAGGATAAAGGCCTTGTCGTTAAAGGAGCTCACAGGGTCAGGTGGGATCCGGTCGTTGGAACTGCCCTCGGGGACCACGACATAATGGAGGGCGAAGACGTCCAGATACTGGACTACGTCATCATCAAGTTCATCCTGGCGGAGGACGGCGAGGAAATCTACATGCCTGCTGCGACGCTGAGGCCCGAGACGGTCTACGGAGTAACCAACATGTGGCTGAACCCCAACGCCACCTACGTCAAAGCAAAGGTCAAGCGCGGCGAGAAGGTGGAGACGTGGATAATCAGCAAGGAGGCGGCCTACAAGCTCTCCTTCCAGGACAGGGAGATTGAAGTATTAGAGGAGTTCAAGGGCGAGAGGCTGATCGGAAAGTACGTGAAGAACCCGGTCACCGGCGACGAGGTCATCATCCTGCCTGCAGAGTTCGTTGACCCGGACAACGCGACTGGAGTCGTTATGAGCGTCCCGGCTCATGCGCCCTTCGACCACGTGGCCCTTGAAGACCTCAAGAAGGAAACCGAAATCCTGCTGAAGTACGAGGTCGACCCGCGCGTGGTTGAGGAGATAAGCTACATCTCACTGATCAAGCTGGAGGGCTACGGCGACTTTCCAGCTGTGGAAGAGGCTGAGAGGCTCGGCGTGAAGAGCCAGAAGGACGTTGAGAAGCTCGAAGAGGCCACCAAGAACATCTACAAGGCCGAGTACCACAAGGGAGTCTTCAAGGTAGAGCCCTACGCCGGCAAGTCCGTTCAGGAGGCCAAGGACCTCATAGCCAAGGAGCTCCAGGAGAAGGGAACCGCGGAGATAATGTACGAGTTCGCCGAGAAGCCGGTCATCTCGCGCTTCGGCAACCAGGCGGTCATTAAGATAATCCACGACCAGTGGTTCATTGACTACGGCAATCCCGAGTGGAAGGAGAAGGCCCGTGAGGCCCTCGCGAACATGACCATCTACCCGGAGAGCAGGCGCACTCAGTTCGAAGCCATAGTTGACTGGCTCGACAAGAAGGCCTGCGCGAGGAAGGTCGGCCTCGGAACGCCGCTCCCGTGGGACCCCGACTGGGTCATCGAGAGCCTGAGCGATTCGACCATCTACATGGCGTACTACACGATAAGCAGGCACATGAACAGGCTGAGGGAAGAGGGCAGGCTCGACCCCGATAAGCTCACGAGGGAGTTCTTCGACTACCTGTTCCTGGAGGAGTTCAGCGAGGAGAAGGAGAGAGAGCTGGCCGAGAAGACCGGAATCCCGGCGGAGACAATCCGCGAGATGAAGGAGGAGTTCGAGTACTGGTACCCGCTCGACTGGCGCTGCTCGGCGAAAGACCTGATACCGAACCACCTGACGTTCTTCATCTTCAACCACACGGCCATATTCAGAAAGGAGCACTGGCCGAAGGGCATCGCCGTTAACGGCTTCGGAACGCTCGAGGGCACCAAGATGAGCAAGAGCAAGGGCAACGTGCTGAACTTCATAGATGCAATCGAGGAGAACGGCGCCGATGTCGTCAGGCTCTACATAATGGGCTTAGCCGAGCACGACAGCGACTTCGACTGGCGCAGGAAGGAGGTTGGAAAGCTCCGCAGGCAGGTCGAGCGCTTCTACGAGCTGGTGAGCGAGTTCGCCACCTACGAGGCAGAGGAGACCGAGCTGAAGGACATCGATAAGTGGATGCTTCACAGGTTGAACAAGGCCATCGAGGGGGCAACTCAGGCCCTCGAAGAGTTCAGGACGAGGACTGCCGTGCAGTGGGCGTTTTACTCAGTCCTCAACGACCTGCGCTGGTACATGAGGAGAACCGAGGGAAGGGACGACAAGGCCAAGCGCTACGTCCTCAGAAAGCTCGCAGAGGTCTGGGTCAGGCTGATGGCGCCGTTTACGCCACACATCAGCGAGGAGCTCTGGGAGAAGCTCGGTGGAGAGGGCTTCGTCAGCCTGGCGAAGTGGCCCGAGCCGGTTCCGGAGTGGTGGAACGAGACCATCGAGGCCGAGGAGGAGTTCGTCAAGGCCCTCATCGAGGACATCAAGGAGATCATCAGGGTTGCCAAGATAGAGGACGCCAAGAGGACCTACGTCTACACCGCCCCGGAGTGGAAGTGGCGCGTTGTGGAAGTAGTCGCGGAGAAGAGGGACTTCAAGGGTGCCATGGCCGAACTGATGAAAGACCCAGAGATGAGGAAGCACGGCAAGGAGATCAGCAGGCTGATACAGAGGCTAATCAAGGAGAGGGCCTTCGACGTCAAGCGCATCAACGAGGAGGAGGCACTGAGGGAAGCCAAGGACTTCATGGAGAAGGAGCTTGGGGTCGAGATAATCATAAACCCCGAAGAAGATAAGGGAGGAAAGAAGAAGGCCGCGATGCCGCTGAAGCCTGCGGTGTTTGTGGAGTAACCTTTTATTTTTCTCTCAAATTGTGCCGGAAATTCCTGTATTCTCCTAACACCAGAAGCTCCAACAAGAAAAAGAAAAACAGATATAAATCAAAACTCCATCACTTCCTGTTTACGAACCAGGGGTACAGTTCGACGGTAAACTCTATGGGCGGTGCACTCGTGCTTTTTTTGACGGTATAGGTTCCACATCCCAGACCGCAGTATGGCCTAGTTTCTTCATACACGAAGTCTGCCTCAGCCCGTAGTTTTATCTCAATCATGTGGAAGGGTGTTCCTTTTTTCACAAAGGGAACAACTACTGGATGTGTTATAAATATCTGGCCCCACGCTGGAGAGCTTCCCAGCCATTCTTTCTTATTCAGACCATAAAACTCAAACTCGATATCTCTATTAGCATCAATGTCGTCGGTGTACCATTTGAACGTAAGCCCTTTAGTGTAGGTTTCACTGAATCCTGCCCCCGCGTTTGGAAGCCCAGTAGTATCAATACCAACATTCAGGCCCCACGTAACCGTAGGTTCAGATGAAGAGCCACTGCCTTCGGGTTTAAAGCTTCCAATTCCAAAATATGCCTGTTCGCGTGAGGGGTTCAGAATAGTAGCCCTTTCCCTGACTTCTTTTACTGCTACCCTGAAATCTTTTGGGGAATTTCTCTCACTAGGCACTTTTGCCTCATGGCTCAGGTACACATAGTAGTAGTACCCCATTTTCGCCTCAGTTACCCAAAAGTCCACTCCCAGTTTGTTGTACACAGTGACTTTGTCCCCCCTCCATGTTGTGATATCCCGAGAAGTGGTTATCGTGCTGATACGACCTATTGAGTCCCATTCTCTGCGGGGTTCATCTCCAAGTGCCCCTTTTACCCTGAGTGGAAGGCCTACAAACTTGGTGGCCTCGGAAGTGAACGATTCGTTCAGAATCCGCAAGCTGGCGTACCCGGAACTCTCATTGGCAAAGTAGTAGAGCGGGGCGTACATACCACCCGGCAGGGGTCTGAGTGCTATTCCTATAAAAGTACAATCCCCAAACTCCTCCAGATTTATTCTGAGAGTTAGTTTGTCCCAGTACTTCTGAAGGAACTGCTCTGCCATGTGCATACTGGATTTCCCAACAAACGTTTTCATGATAACTTCTTTTCCAGGGGTTGGTGAAATTGGAGGTTGCCCTTTAGACGGTGGTTCAAAAATTCCACCTCTGTTATTCTGCAATGCGCCTGCAAAAACCATACCACCAACCATCAGCAATCCAAGAAGGATCGCCAGCAGAGGCCTCCACTTCATTGAGTTCACCTCCGATAATGTTTTGCAAAATAATTATGAACTTGTATGTTTATAAATTTTTCTTTTTTTGAGTAAATAAAAAACAACTGTAAAAAATTACCATTGACACAGACATAACAAACAAGAGGAGAACCAAGATGACCATCCGAGTCCCCATAAGGCACATCAAAACATAGTATACAAAAAGACCCATATCTGTATTATCCAACCAGCCAAAAATTCCAACCTGCTATTAATTCTTCCCCAACTTATAAAACCTTTTCTCCGAAAACTCCTTAAAGAGAACATCTTTAGCCTTTTTCGGTGCCGACCATGCTTTTCGACGAGAAAGCATTTAGAGGAAAAGTCCTATCCAAAATTCCTCCTCGAAACGAGCCGCCTTTACCACCCGACTGGCTTCACACCGAAATGCTCGAACGCTTCCGCGTCCTCAGGTTCGCACCCATTGGGAAGAGCATGAACGTTCTAGAGGTTGGGTGCGGGGCTCACGCACTAACCACCGTGCCGCTGGCATACATCGTCGGAGAAACCGGTCGCGTCGTTGCCGTTGACCGCTCCCGCTGGCGCTTCTTCGAGGAGATAACATCCTCAGCAGGCTTAAAGCACCGGATAATCCCGCTCAAGGTTGATGCAAGGGAGCTCCCGTTCCCGTTTAAGGCCTTTGATTTAGCCGTTCTCGTCCACGGAATCCGGAGCCTGAAGAGCGAGGAAACTATGGTAAAGGTCATCTCGGAGATGCTCCGGGTTTCCGAGAAGGTCTTCATCGCGGAGAGTCTGCCCATAGCAAACAACGAGAGGCAGAGGGCGCACCTTGAGCTGTACAACCTGCGCGAGGAGATTTTTGAGGCGCTGTTCGGTGAGAAAGACGACCTGCACTACCCGACGCTTGAGAAACTAACCGAGCTGATTGAAAAAGCCGGCGGAGAGGTTATCGAGAGTGGAACCCTTGAACCGGACCTGCCGCACTATCTCGCCTACATCCCGCGCGAGTACGTGGAAAGAATAAGGGAGGAGGAAAAGCGCGCCGAACTCCTGGAAAGGTGGGAGAGGGCTTATGAAAAGTGGAAGAGAGGCGCGGAGCACCCACCCGTCGGCTGGGTTTTGGCCAGGTGATTACCTCTAACTTTCCCCCGCTTTCTCCCCCTTCGGGAGGAAGAACGATAGAAGGGCGCTGATGACGAGAACGCCCATCATAAATAGAACCGCAACCTTCATAGTGTCTATGAACGATGCCCTCACAATTTTAATAACTGCATCGTGGTACTCTGGCGGGATGTTCAGCTCACCCTGCTGCATCTTGATTATCCACTGAATCACGGCCTCCTTTATCTGCTCTTTGCTGCCCTCAATGACGCCTGACTCGTAAATCTGCCTCGTTATGCTGTGGATTATCCCGAGGATGAGCACTGCACCTATGAAGGCCGTTCCAAGCGACAGGCCGAACTGCTTCTGGGCGTTGAATATTCCCGAGGCGTCCGCCTGCTGCTCGGGTTTGGCACCCATCATGGCGAGGTTCGTTATCTGGGAGAATATCAGTCCAAAGCCCATGCCGTAGAGGGCCAGGCCGGGGGCGAAGTCCGAACCTGTCACACCAGGTTTCAGGACTCGCAGGACGAGGTAGAGGCCGACGAAGGTCAGAACGATGCCGAGCTGGATTATCTGCTTGGGCGTGAGGTACCTCGCAAACCTCTGCCCGCTCATGGAGAATATGAACATCATTATCGAGAGTGGAACTACCACGAAGCCCGTCTGGATGGCGTTGTAGTGGAGGTACTGCTGGACGAATACGGGAATAGTGAACATTATGCCCGCGAGCGTGAGCTGGAAGAAGATGCTGACCAGATTGGCCACTGTGAAGACCCTGGACTTGAAGATGTCAATGTCTATGAGAACGTCCTCACCCCTCTCCTTCCTCCTCTTCTCATACTTCCAGAATGCCGCTAAAACGACCAAGCCAGCAACCATGAGGAGCAGAACCGGTGGGTTCGAGAGCGGATCCATAATGAGGACCGAGAGTGTGAGCAGGAATAAACCAACGCCAACGAGGGCGGCCCCGATGGTGTCGAGCTTCACGACCTTCTCCGGCCTGTAATCGTGGAGCATCCTCATGCCGTAGAATATCCCGACCGCTATTATCGCCTCCATGAAGAAGCCGAGACGCCAGGTAATGTAGGTCGTGAAGAAACCGCCTATTATCGGACCGAAAGCCGCTGCCGCCCCTCCGACGCCTCCCCAGACGCCGAAGGCGAAGGCCCTGTCCTTGCCGGTGTAGGCCTTGGTGATGTACGTAACGGTGGCAGGCATCATCATCGAAGCACCGATGCCTTCGAGGATAGACCATCCGAGAAGAAGAACGGCGAGGTTTGGAGCGAAAGCAGCCATCAGTGTTCCTACTGTGTATATGACCAATCCCCTGAAGAAGACCTTCTTGGTCCACCATATATCGGCGAGCTTCGCGCCGGTTATCATGAAGGCAGCCATTACGAGGGAGTAGAGCGTTATCGCGCCCTGAACGCCGGCCACGGTTGTGTCAAGATCCCTTACAAGGGCGCTTATAGAAACGTTCATCATCGTCGTGTCGATGAACATTATGAAGAGCGCCGCGCTCATTATGATAAGGACTCCCCACTTAGACTGTCCCATCTAGTTCACCAGAGAACGATTAGGGGGAGCGATGTTATAAGATTTGCCTAGCCATTCTCGACGACGACTTCGACCCGGCCCAGGATGAGGATCACGAGAAAGAGCAGAAGAATCGCGACCTTCAGGGCAGGTGAAGCCCATCCTGGATAGGAGAGGGAAATCTCGGCATCGGAGCGGAGGGTCGTTCCGTCGTCGAAGACTTTCGCATCAGGGGGCATTCTGAGGAGCGAAAGGGCCGTGAGGAAATCACCCGCCATGCCGGCTGTGTTGAAGACATAGGCGAGAGCCCAGAAGTTGGAACGGAGGAGCCAGGCCAGGGACAGGAAGGCGGCCGATATGAGGAGCGGGGCGAGCGTAACAACAGCGTATTCCCTCGCGCGGAGGGGAGTTTCAATGGCTATGTAAGGCGCAACGATGAGCTTTCCAAAAGTGGTGATTCCAAACCGAACCTTAGCACCAAAAACTTTGGCAACAAGGGCGTGCAGCCCTTCGTGGAGCGGAACAAGGACCACCCACGGTAGAACAAGGAGGTAAAGAAAATCGCCGGGGGAACCTATCGAGACCTCCAGCCACGGCACCGCTAGGGCCGAAACGACGAGTAGCAGAAAGGAGAGAATAACGACGTCGGAGGAGTGATCGGAGAGCCTCAGCTCCCCCATCAGAACTCCCTCTCGACGAGGAACTCGGCGAGCAGCTCCAGATCCTTCCTCGCCTCGCTCTCCGGGAGAACCTTGAGGGCCTCGTTGGCCTCCCTCACGAGGTTCTTGGCGTACTGAGCGGCGTAGTCTATGCTGCCGTACTTTTTGAGAAGCTCGATAGCTTTAGCAACTTCCTCCTTGACCTTCTCGTCGTGTATCAGGGCGTCGCCCTTTGCATCGCCCGCGTACTTGCCGAAGACCCCCATAAACTCAGCCTTGTCCTCCTCGCTCGCGTGGTCGAAGAAGTGGCTGACTATCAGCGTCTTCTTGCCCTTCCTTATGTCGCTGCCGACGGGCTTTCCGAGCTTCTCCTCGTCGGCTATGAGGTCAAGCACGTCGTCCCATATCTGGAAGGCTACCCCGACGTTCATTCCCCACTTGGCGAGTGCTTTGATGTACTCCTCGTTATCTGTTCCGACTATCGCGCCTATCTCTGCCGAGCCCTCAAAGAGCGCCCCGGTCTTGCCGCTTATCATCCTGAGGTACTCCTCGACGGTGACTTCCTCTCTGGTCTCAAACTCTATGTCAAGTGCCTGTCCCTCGCAGAGCATGTTGGAGGTTCTGACCAGGACGTCGAGGATGCGGGCCTTCTTCTCCGGGCTCACATCGGCCCTGGCTATAGCCTCAAAGGCCTTGCTGAAGAGCAGGTCCCCAGCCAGAATCGCCATGTTGACGCCCCAGAGCTTGTGGACGGTCGGTCTTCCGCGCCTCAGCTCGTCCATGTCCATTATATCGTCGTGAACGAGGGAGTAGTTGTGGATGAACTCAACCGCGGCGGCAGGGTAGAGCGCCTTCTCAGGGTCTCCCCCGACGGCCTCGGTCGCGCGAAGAACCACAAAGGGCCTAACGCGCTTTCCACCGGCGAGCGGATAGTGTCTGGATGCGTCGTAGAGGTTCTTAGGCTCCTTCTCAGGGATGAGTTCGAATATGGCATCGTCAACGTCCTTTGCCATGGTCTTAACCCTTGCGAACAGCTCATCGTACTTCCCCATTATATCACCCCGTGAGTGATGAAAGCAATCTAAAGGAAAAATAGGGCAACTCTTTATCAGTTTTACCCTACCTTATCTCGACCAGGTAGCCGTTCCGCGACACAAAGACGTCCCTGCCTATCAGGTAGCCCTCCTCCTCGGCCAGCTCCGCGTAGTGCGTGAGCATCCTGAATTCACCGTGGGCGGGGACGATGTTCTCCGGGTTCAGCATCCTGATGAGGTACCTGTGATCTTCCCTGCTGGCGTGGCCGCTGACGTGGAGGTCCTTTATCATCCTGACGTTCTTCATCTTGAGCTTGGTCTCAAGGACGTAGCGCTGGGCCTTGTTGAGCGGGTTCGGTATCGTTCCAGCGGAGAAGACAACCGTGTCGCGCTTGCCGATGTCGTAGAGCTCGCCGTTGGCCATCCTCGTGAGGACCGCCCCGGGCTCGCCCTGATGGCCGGTGACCACGAGAAGGTAGTTCTCCCTCGCGCCCGAGACCTCCGCGAGAACCTTCCTTATGGCGTTGGGGCTCCTGACAGCGCGGGCGCCCTTCATTCTTATCAGCCCGAGCTGCTTGGCGATGCCGGTGTATTTGGCCAGGGAGCGGCCCACGAAGACCGCCTGCCTGCCCATCTTGTTGGCTATCCATATGAGCTCCTGGAGCCTGGGGATGTGACTGGCGAAGGTCGTCGCTATCAGCCCGTCCGCCTCCACGCCCTCGTAGAGGAAGAAGTCCTCCAGAAGCATCTGGGCAACGGCCTCGCTCGGGGTTTTTGTCGGCTCGGAGACGCGCGTGGATTCCGGAATGAGAACCTTGACGCCCTCCTTACCAAGCTCCTTGAGGCGTTTGTAGTCCGGCTTCTCGCCGAGGGGATTGTTGTTGTCGAACTTGAAGTCGCCGGTGTGGACAACCGCGCCCTCGGGCGTGTGGACGACGACCATGGCCGCCTGGGGTATCGAATGGGTTATCTGGACGAACTCTATCGCCAGATTCTCGCTGACCTGGACTATCTCGCCAAACCCGGTCTCGTACATGGGGTTCTTGACCTCGAAGTACTGCTCGCTCTTGACCTCACTCTTGGCGAGCTTTATTGTGTACGGCGTTCCGTATATGGGCACGTCGGGATAGTGGGGCGCGAGCTTGCCGATGGCGCCTATGTGGTCCAGGTGCCCATGGGTGAAGGTTATGGCGACGACCTTCTTGTTCCTGAGAATGGAATCGTCGGGGATGGCACCGAGCTTCTGAAGCTCCTTGGCCGGAAACTGCTGGATGTTGACGTCCTCGTGGATGAGAACGCGGTCGAGCCTTATTCCCATATCTATTATGACGACCTCCTCCCGGCCGCCGTTGGAGTAGCCGACGGCGGTCATGTTCTTGCCGACTTCCTCGTAACCGCTAATGGTGTAGATTTTTATCATGTCTATTCCTCCTTACGCCCCCAGGCCTCTCCTGAGGCGTGGGGCTGCGTTGGTCTTAGTTGTGGGCAGGGGTTTAAAAAGGTGTGCATTCTCAGGCGCTTTTCCCGTCAAGGTACCGCATCAGCGGAATGCCCGCCAGGGCGGCAACGAGCAGAAACGTAGGGATCCACCAGAGGCCCCACTTGTAGAAGGGCCCCTCCCCTGACAGAAGAGATAAAACGAAACCGACAAACGCCCCCAAAAGAAAGAGGGCGTTTCTCCCGGGCGTCACGGAAGGCCGGAGGATTATCCTGATGAGCGAACCAAACCAGAGGGCGAGGAACATCGTGAATGGGTTCAAGGTAACACAGAAGCCTTCCAGAAAGCTCAATATAAACCCAGTCCGTTTCCCCATTGCGACCACAGAGAGTACCAGATTAAAAGTTCAAAGAAGATTATATGGGGTTGAGGTCATCTTTCCCGCAGATACTCCCCCAGGTCGATCCTCTGCTCGAGCCACTCCCTCGTGAAGCCCGTAATCACGAGCGGAACTCTCCTCAGCTCCTCGATGTTTCTCGCACCGACGAGGAACATGGCGTTCCTTATCTCCTCGATGTATCTCCGCAGGATTTTGATGACACCCTCGACGTCGCCTTTCACAGCCGGTTTGAGGAGAGGCAGTGCAACGCCGGCGAACGTAGCACCCATCGCCAGGGCCTTCGCCATCGTTATCCCGTCGCGCATGCCGCCCGTGGCTATAATCGGCAGCTCGGTGGAGTAGCGAACCTCAGCCACGCTTATGGTGGTCTTTATGCCCCAGTCCCAGAACCTGAGGGCCATGTTTCTTCCCATCTCGTCCTTTGCCCTGTAGTACTCAACGCCGCTCCAGCTCGTCCCCCCGAGGCCGCCGACGTCGATGGCGTCGATGCCGATGCCTTCGAGCCTTATCGCAACCTCCAGTGAGACTCCCGCACCGGTTTCCTTCGCTATAATCGGATAGGGGAACTCGGCCCTGAGTTCCGCCAGGGCATTCAAAACGCCCCTGTACTGCGTATCACCCTCAGGCTGGACGCTCTCCTGGAGCGGGTTGAGGTGTATCGCCAGAGCATCGGCCTGAATCGTCTCGACAGCTTTCAGGGCCTCATCAATTCCATACCTGTCGGGCATCGTCTCGGCGAACTGGGGTGCCCCGAGGTTGCCGACGAGAAAGACGTCAGGGGCGACGTCGCGGACGTAGTAGCTCTCCCAGGTTTCGGGCTTCCGTATCATCGCCCTCTGGCTGCCGACGCCCATTGGTATGTTCAGCTCCTGGGCGGCCTTCGCTAAAGTCTTGTTTATCTTGCCCGCGAGCTGAGAGCCCCTCGTTCCGCCGGTCATTCCGGCTATGAAAATCGGGTAATCGAACTTCCGCCCGAGAAACTCGACGCTCAAATCAACCTCGTCCTTGTCTATCTCGGGCAGGCTCATGTGGACGAAGTGAACGTCCTCAAAACCGTTGGAAACGTGGGCCTGGACGTTCCTCTTGAGGCAGTGCTCTATGTGCTCAAACTTCCTGATGAGGGTGAGTTCCTCCCTATCAAAAGCCTCCATTTCAACCACCGAAGAGAGAACGGAGCCGAAGGTTAAGAGGTTTTTGGAGCACAGCCGAATTTCTCAACCGCCCAGGCAATACTTATAGCAGGATTTTGTATATTACAAGCTATTTAACGGAGAAATGAAAAATGTCAACATCGTCCGGGCGGAATGCGGGCAGTGCTCTGATCATCGACCTAACGAGGGAGGAGGTGCACACCAGAATAAAGGAAGCGTGGGTTAAGGCAATCAGTCGCTTTCACACGGGAGTGTCGCATTGAAGACTCTAACCTCCACCCAGCCGCCACGCTTTTCCCAGTAGGTGAACTCAACCCATTTGGAGACGTTAAAGCTGAAGAGGGTCTCGAGGGTGCCGTTGCCGAAAACTGGGTATCCCGGCCCGGGGCGAATGGTCAGGCGGGTGCTGATGTGACTGGGTTCGACTTCACTTCCACCGGTCTCATGGAAGTAAACCAGGACAACGGGGATAACCGAACAGCGGGAATAGTTCATCGCCTGCAGTGGGAGCTCGATCCTGCCGCCGGTCACGTTTGAGGGGACGAGGTATGAAGCCCTCACCATCTCCACGTGAGGCGTGGCAAAGCCCGGGGTATCGTAATACCAGACATCATAGCTCATTTCACTCCGGTTTACCTGCCTCTCTGCGGGGTAAACTGTGAGGTTCACCCAGGGGACGCCACGCAGGAATGTATAAACTCCATGCGGTAAGGAGACGCCGAAAGGATAGAACAGAAACACCGAGTCACGACCGTTCAGGAGCCGCTCTAGGGGTTTCCTCTGGAGATGCCACTCGATGATGAGTACAGACCCGTTCGACGTCTCTACAACGGAGCTAGTGACCCTGAGGCCCTCTGGGCCGGCCATGAAATCGTTCAGAGCGCCCATTCTGGCGGCCGTTTCAATGCCGAGGAATGCCCATCCAAAGATAACAAGGATAAGTACAACGGCGAGAGCCTTTCTACCCATCACGAACCCCCGTGGTGAATACACAGATGGAAATAAAAAGTTTACGCTTTGCAGGCGTTACCCTTTAATTCTCGTGCCGAAGCCGTCGCCCCTTATCGCCCCGCTCAGCCTTCCCGGAACCTTCCCGTTGACAAACCAGACCTCCGAGTGCTCTGCTATCTTCTTTGCTTCCTCCAGCTTGTTGCAGATTCCCCCGGTGACGTCGGTTCCCGCGGCGGTGCAGTGGAGCCTTTCGAGGAGAGAACCTATTTCCGCCCTGCTGAGACTCTGAATCAGTCCTCCCTCACCAGGCTTGCCATCGTAGATTCCGTCAACGTCCATGAGGAATATAACCTTGTCCGGCTCAAGCATCTTGGCGAGGTAGGTAATGATCTGGTCACCGGAGAGTATGTCGATGCCCTTCGCGAGGTCTATCGAGACGTCCCCAAAGAGAACGGGGATGAACCCAAGCTCCAGCAGCCTTTCCACGACCTCAAGGTCTCCGTAGGCGACCTCACCGTTCTCGGTTATGAAGACCGAAGATGTGGAGACTGAGAAGGCTGGCAGGCCCTCACGGACGAACGCTTTGATGAACTCCGAGTTTGCCCGGAGCATGGCCTGATGGGTCTCGGTGAAGCCTATCCTCCGGAAGTTGGCGGTCTCCCAGTCCTCAGGGAGGCCGTCGCGTATACCGTACTTTTTCGCCTCAGGATGGCCGAAGCTCCCGCCTCCGTGAACGACGATGAAGTTCTCACGGGGATAAAACTTGGCTATCTCCTTCGCTATGTTCCTGACGGTTTCATGGTCAAAGTTCTCGGGCTCACCCTTCTTATCGCTGAAGACGCTGCCGCCGACTTTGACGATTATCATGGCAGGACCTCCTCTATCCTGAGTCCCTCGCGGCTTATCCTCGTTATCATCGGCGTTCCGCCGGCTATCGTTATGGCAGTTGCAACTTCGCTCTGGTTCTCCGGGGCCAGGGCGTACATGCAGCCGCCGCCACCTGCACCGGTTATCTTTGCTCCTATTGCCCCGGCAACCCTCGCGGCGTAGACCAGCTCGCTGAGCTTTTTCGTTGAAACTCCGAGGGCGTCTAGGAGGCCGTGATTGAGGTTCATGAGCCTTCCGAGCCGGGTGAAGCGGAGCTCCTCGTCGAGGTCAGAGGTTATAACGTCGCGGGCCTTCTCGACTATCTTGCCCATCGCAACGAGCACCGGTTCTATAACCTCTGGCATCTCCTCGTAGGTTCTCCTCACCATAGCCACGAGCTCCTTTGTTGAACCGCTCGAACCCGTGTAGCCGACGACTATGGGCAGCTCCATGAAGGGCAGGTGCTCGAAGTCCCCCTTCTCGTAGTGGATGAAGCCGCCTATGGCCGAAACCGTTGGGTCTATACCGCTCGATGCCCCCTGGACGAGGAGTTCGACCTTATGGCCGAGCTTTCCTATCTCCTCGTTGGTCAGCTCAAGGCCAAACAGTTTTGAGACCGCACCGATGGTCGCAACGGCAACCGCAGCGGATGAGCCGAGGCCAGCACCGACAGGAATTTGAGATGTTATCGAGACGGTTACACCCTTACCGTTCGCATCTGCCTCTTCCCTCACCAGCTCTATGGCCTGACGGACGTAGCTGAGGACTTCAGCGGCCTTTCCGTAGTCGCTCTCGAAGTAAATCTCGTCCTCGGAGAAGGATACCGTAAGGCCCGGAACGCGTATGTCCTTGGCCTCTATCTTTATCGCACCCCTATCGTTAAACCCTGCCCACACGTAGGTTCTGAGGTCTATAGCTGCGGCTATCGCTGGTTTACCGTAAACGACGCTGTGCTCGCCGAAGAGTATAATTTTAGCCGGGGCAGATGCCAAAACCCTCATCTTTGACCCTCCCAGAAGAGAAAGAAGTGAAAGTTTATGTGGCTTTTGGTCTTACCTCCTCATCACGATGCTCGCGTAGCCGACGATGGCATCGGTGCTCCTGCTGACCTCGAAGCTCGTCGTGTAGTGCAACAGTTCTGCCTCAAGCGCTCCGGCAAGGCGGGAATAAACCATCGCCGTTCCGACTCCTCCAGGCCCGCACATGGTGTGGTTCATATCCCTCAGTTCCCTAAACATGCCCTTAACGTCGAAGTCGAGGATTCTCCTTATTACGCGGAAGTCCCACTCCGTTATCCTGTGGGGGAGCTCGCTCGCCCTCGCCCTGAAGGGCACGTAGCCGTACATTGGGCCGTAGTGCATGAAGTCGGTGCTCGCTACCACAACAACGTCCCTGCCGAGCTCCCTGGAGGCCTCAAAGACAGCCTTTCCGAGGTCTTCGGAAACCTCCTCGTCCTGAATGCCAAGGGCTATTGGAACTATTCTAACTTCCTTCCCGGCGAGCTCGCTGAGGTACTGGATGAACGGGAGCTGAACCTCTATCGAGTGCTCGTATTTGTGGGCCAGCTCATCGAGGTCGGCTATGCCAGAGAGCTTCGCTATAGCTTTGGCCATCTCGGAATCAACCTCGACGTCACCGAGCGGTGTGCGCCACTTTCCGGCCGGGTAGACCGCTATCGGAGAGCCCAGGCCGGTGTGATTCGGGCCGAGGATTACGAACGTTTCAGGAAGACCGTCCTCGAATATCGCCCTGTAGGTTCTCGAAGCCGTGTAGCCCGAAAAGACATAACCCGCATGCGGTGCAACTCCGGCCGTGATCCGTCTCTCGTTTCCCTCCTCGCCAAGGTTGCTGAAGAACTCCTCCAGCATCTCGATGAGCGCTTTGCCCGATGGATAGAAGCCACCGGCAACGGCAGGATACCTTACCTCCGCCATTCTCTCACCCCCAGCAATTTTTGGGATTCAATCCTTAAATACCTTCAACCGTCTTTAGCCCGGAGCCTGTAAGCGGGAGGAGCACTCTCGACCCGCCCTCAATCTCCCCCGATTCCATTAGCTTCCAGAGCGCCGCGAGAACCACCGCGGAGGTCGGCTCGACGAGGAAGCCATGTCTTTTGAGCCAGTTGAGCGCGCCTATTGTTTCAAGCTCATCCACACTTACGCACAGGCCGTTGGTTTCCTTAAGTGCCCTCTTCATCTCATGAAACCGAGGAGGTTCAGGAATCGTTATACCCTCCGCAGTGTCGTTCTTCATTGATGAGCGCTCACAGAGGCTCTCGTAGCCCGAAGCCTGAACAGCCACAAGTCTTGGGAGCCTATCAATTTCACCCATGTCCTTAAGTTCATTAAACCCCTTCCAAAGGCCGAGGAAGAGCGTCCCGCTGCCCACCGGCGATAGGACGTAGTCGGGAACGCCGAGTTGCTCGTAGGTCTCGAAGGCGACCGTCTTTGTTCCCTCGATGAAGTATGGATTGAGCCAGTGGGAGACGTAGGTCAGACCGCTCCGCTCCGCGAACTCCACTGCCCTCTTGTGAACGGCCATCCTGTCACCGTCGACGAAGTGCATCACCGCTCCAAGGCGCTGGAGGAGTGAGAGCTTTCCGGGACTTGTATCGTAGGAAACGAACCCATGAACCCTGATCCCAGAAGCGAGGCCGTAGAGGGCAAAGCTCAGGGCGGCGTTTCCGGAGCTGTCGAGGACGACCTCGGTGATGCCCTCCTCCCTCAGCTTCGCCACCGTCACGTAGGTGCCCCTGTCCTTAAAGGAGCCGGTTGGCTGGAGGTATTCGAGCTTGAAGAACCCACTGACTTGGCCGATCCGAAGGGCGCTCACAGGGGTTATCGCCGGCGTTGCTGGAGGGAGGTAATCCTCGTCCACCGGAAGGAAATTGAGGTAGCGCCGCATATCAATATGGGGCCTGAGGCTACCAAAGAAATCGACGTAGTCCCTCTCCACAAGCAGAGTGCCGCCGCAGTCACAGGTCAGGCGAAACGTCTCAGGGTACACCTTTCCGCAGTGTGAACAGACGAGCATGGTACCACCCAAGGGTTTTTAGGTTCCGGCGGCAATACATAACGCACAGAGAATAAAAAGGTGGTTGCCATGGTTGAGAAGTTCGTTTCAGCCGAGAGACCCCAGACGGAAGAGGGTTATCAGTATCACATAGCCTGCAAGCCGGGGGACGTTTCGAGGTACGTCCTCCTGCCGGGAGACCCCGAGAGGGTGCCAAAGATAAGCTCCCTCTGGGACGAGGCGAGGGAGATAGCATTCCACAGGGAATACAGAACGCACACCGGAAAGTACAAAGGCGTGCCGATAAGCGTGATCTCGACGGGAATAGGCGGCCCCTCGACGGCGATAGCGGTAGAGGAGCTGGCCGCGATAGGCGCGGACACATTCATCCGCGTTGGCTCCACCGGTGCAATCCAGCCGGGAATGGAAATCGGAGACCTGATTATAGCGAAGGCCGCCGTGAGGCTTGAAGGCACCTCAAAGCAGTACGTCCGCATTGAGTATCCTGCCGTTGCGGACCTCGAAGTTACCCTCGCCCTTATCGAGGCCGCGGAGACTTTGGGCGTGCGCTACCACATCGGTATCACCGCCTCGACCGACAGCTTCTACCTCGGCCAGGGAAGGCCGGGACTCAAGGGCTACTTCCCGAGCTTTGCGAAGAACATAATGGACGACCTGAGGCAGGCCAACGTCACCAACTTCGAGATGGAGGCCGCGACGCTCTACACGCTTTCCAGCATCTACGGGCTGAGGGCCGGCTGCGTCTGCTCCGTCTTCGCCAACAGGGTAACCAACGAGTTCGGCAAGGCCGGGGAGAAGGAGGCCGCCCTCGTTGCCAGCGAGGCCGTGAAGATACTCGCGGAGTGGGACGAGGAGAAAGAGAGGGCAGGAAAGAAAGTCTGGTTCCCGGGGCTGAGGGGTTGATATGGACACAAAACTCCTCACCGTCAAAAGCCTGCTAGCAGAGAGAAAACGAGAAGAGGCCCTAAACATTGCAGAGGACATAACCGACAGATACTGGCGCGACTACGCCCTCAAATGGGTGGCCGAGGCCTACGCCGAAAACCCCGAGAGGGCCCTGGAGATAGCCCAAAGAATCGTGGCCTCCACCATAAGAGACGAGGCCCTGCGCTCCCTCTCGTATTTATTTTCAAAGGCGGGGAACTTCAAAGCAGCCCTCGAGGCAGCGAGGATGATAACAAATCAGTTCACACGGAAAAAGGCATTTAGGACTGTGAGCAACTACCTCGCAAAGAGCATCATACAGAAAGGCGTTTCGGAGGTAAGGCTGAGTGAGCTCGATCTCACTGACCGCGACATCGAGGATCTGAAGCCCCTCCCGTACGGACTGGCGTACAAGGACGGAAAGATAATGCCGGGCGCCAAAATTCTGCCGATCAAAGGCGAGATGAAAATGGGGATAATACCGCGGTTTGAAAAAAGGCTCGAGGGCAGAACCCCTCCAAAGCCGGTTTTCGCGGGGGAAAATACCGAGAAAACCGAGTACGTCTCAGAGTACATACTCAAGCTCATCGATGAGGGAGACCTCGAGGAGGCAAGGAAACTTGCCAAGGGGCTGGCCGAGCCCATGAGAAGCGCCCTGCTGGAAGAGATTGGAATGAGGTATCTCGAAAGGGGCAACGTTGAGACCGCTGAGAAGATATTCGAGGAACTGGTGCGAGCGGACATGCTGGGGGCAGCACTGATTGGGCTTCACCCTGAGGACGAAAACAGGATACCGTACTATCTCTCCAAGGTGTACAACCCCGCGACCAGACTTTTGGTTATCTACGAAGCCACAAAGAGGAAGGGTGTGAGGGAGGACTTCCTTAGAAGAACCCTTCTCTGGGCCACGGATGAATGGAAGCTCGGCAGGATTTTGAAGTTCCTGGCGTTTGAAATGCTGAACGAAGCTAAACGTACCGGCGATGATGGCCTGAGAAAAACCTCAAAAAGCCTCTTCGAGCTGGGAAAACGCATAGAGAATGGTTCATTCATTAAGTCGTGAACTTTTTTTGAATGGACATTCAGAGGAACATGCCAGCGGTTAGAACAGGGGATTGTGGCGCCCCGGCGGGGATTCGAACCCCGGACCTCAAGGTCCGCAGCCTTGCGCCCTATCCAGACTAGGCCACCGGGGCACTTGCCAGCTAAACCTTCCCGGAAACGCTTTATAAATTTAACCGTCCCGCAGGACCGAAAGATTTATAAATCACCCGCAGGTGAGTATGTAACGGGCCGCGGAGTGCGGTGGTAGTCTAGCCTGGTCTAGGACAGCGGCCTGCCACGCCGCTGGCCCGGGTTCAAATCCCGGCCACCGCACCAATCATTATTCTTAGAAGCGCCTTCAACGTCTTTTGGGGATAACTGCCAGTTCAAGGGTTTATTGAGCAAGTAGCAGAGTACACTATTTAGCCTTATGAAATTTGAGTATATTTGGATATACAAGAGTCATAAATAGAAAGGGTAATAAAATTGATTGTTCTAAAATTTATGATATTTTCGTATGTCTTTTACAAATGGACAGTTGCACTTGTCGAGGATTTCTTCTATAATCTCCTTGTCCCGAGAAGTGACTGAGGAAAAGTCATCTATGTATAATTCACCATTTTTTAATCTAATCTTCACTTCATCAATAGAGCTACGCGTCCAACTGAACCACTTAATGTCCGTTAGAGCCTTGTTTCCTAGTTTATCTTTCATGTCTTCGTAGAGTGAACTAATTATGTTCTCTGCCAATCCTCCTCCAATGCTAGATTTCCCACCAATCCTGCATTCATCAGGAAGGTCTGCTATTATCACATAAGGGATATTTTGGTGTTCTCCGATAGCCACTTCAAAAACAGTAGGAGTTTTAAGATTTCCCTTCCATGCCCAGATTCCACATTCCAGTATCTTGACCATGGCATTCACCTTATAATAGTACTAAAAAACAACTTTATAAAAGTATCTTCTCAAATCACGCTCTTATCAGCCCTTACATAGTTTGTAATTTAATCAAGTTTCTAACATTTTTATAAAAACATTATTCTTATCTTCATCCTTACATTGAAACATCAGATAAAAAGAAAAGCCCCTAAGTCCTCAGCTTCGCCAACGCATCCTCAGCCGCTTGGAGTATCTGGTAGCCGACCGGAGAAGCCGTTAGGAGCGGGTGGGTCGCTATCTGGAGAGTGTAGAGCTCGCTGGCGGTGAGGCGCTTCTGTATCGCGAGGGCGAGAATGTTTATCATCTCGCCAACACTCTTTCCACCAGCTATCTGTGCCCCAAGTATCGCTCCCCTGTCGCGGGAGAAGATGAGCTTAACCGTCACCATCGAGGTGTCCGGGAACTTCGCCGGGTGCCTGTCGGGGCCTTTTCCATAGCCAACTATGACCTCGAAGCCTTCCCTCCTGGCGGCCTCCTCGGTGAGGCCCGCGGCCGCAAGGGTGAGACCGGCAACGTTGGTGGAATAGACGCCTATCGTCCTTATGTTCTCGCGAACTATCTGAAGCTTGAAGAGGTTCGCACCGGCTATTCTGGCTTCGAAGGTGGCCGTTGAGGCGAGCATCAGCCCGTAGGGCCTGCCGGTGAAGAAGTCCCTGTGCTCGACGCAGTCGCCGACGGCAAAGATGTCCGGGTGAGAGGTTCTCATGTATTCGTCCGTCCAGATGCCGTAGCGCGTAATCTTGAGGCCCGCCTTAACGGCCAGCTCAACGTTCGGGCGGTAGCCGATGGAGAATATAACGAGGTCCGCAGGGAGCTCGCTTCCGTCGATGAGCCTCACCCGCTCGACCCTTTCCCCACCAAGGATTCGCTCAACCTGCCCATAGACGACCTTTATGCCCCTCTCCTCAAGCCGTTCCGCGACCATCTCGCTGAACTCCCTATCGAAGGAGCTTCTCAGGAGCCTGCTCCTCACGAGAATCGTCACGTCCTTTCCGAGCTTTCTTATCTCATCGCCGACCTCGAGGGCTATGAAGCCGCCGCCGACGATGACGACCCGCTCCGCGGTTTTAACCCTCTCGCGGAACTCCTTCAGGTAGCGGTAATCTTTCGGGACGGTGTAGACTCCCTCCAGCTCCGAGCCCGGGAACTCCGGCTTCACGGGTTTTGAACCGGTCGCAAGGACGAGCTTCTCCCAGGCGATCTCCTTCCCGGAGGCAGTCCTCACGAGCTTTGCCCTCGGGTCGATCTCAGTAACCTCATCCGTCAATATGTCCACGCCAAGAGGCTCCAGGAACTTCTCGACCGGGAGAATGTCATCGTCAACACTATTCAGCGTGCCAAAGATGTACGGGATGCCACAGGGAATCATGGCGATATCTTCCCTCTTGATGACCAAAACGCTTTTGTCGGGGTAGAACTTCCGGGCCGAGATCGCTGTGGTCAGGCCCCCGGCGCTCGCTCCTATGATAACAACATCGTACTTCATGTTAGACCCCCCTAAAGGTTTTCGGTTATATTTACACACCAAAGGATTTTAACCTTTCGTTAACCTCTGGTTCAAAACACGGGTACTGAAGGTTTCAGCGATGAAGAAAAAATAGCAGAGGAGTCATTCCCCGGTCGCACCCTTCAGGGCGTCCTTACACCCACAGTGCCTCTCCTTCGGGATGTACTTGATGGACTTCATGAGGAGGTACTTTATCTCCTCGCTCTTCTTGGCCATAAGTTCGACGACCTCGGTGTGGGTGAGCTTCTGGGTGCTTATGCCGGCGGCGAAGTTGGTGACGATGGCGACGCTGGCGTAGCACATCTCCAGCTCCCTAGCCAAGGCAGCCTCGGGGCACTGGGTCATGCCGACCAGATCGGCGCCGAGTATCTTGAGCGCCCGTATCTCCGCCCTAGTCTCGAACCTCGGACCCTCCATGCAGGCGTAGGTGCCCGTTGGGTGATAGTCGAAGCCAAGCTCCTTGGCGGCAGTTATCAGGGCCTTCCTGAGCTCGGGGCAGTATGGGTCCGTGAAATCGACGTGGGCAACGAACTTCCTGTCGTGCGGGCTCTCGTCACCGTCGTAGAATGTGTAGTGCCTTGTCTTAGTAAAGTCCAGAAGCTGGTCGAGAACGACGAAGTCGCCGGGCTTCATGGCCTCGTTGAGGGAACCGACGGCAGACGTGGAAAGAATCCTCTCCACACCGAGCTCGTAGAGCGCCCAGATGTTGGCGCGGTAGTTTATCTTGTGCGGTGGAACGCTGTGCCCCTCACCGTGCCTCGCGAGGAAGGCTATCTCCTCCCCGTCGTACTCTCCAACCTTCACCCGAACCTTTCCGTAGGGTGTACTCACGAACTCCTCCCTGACGTTCTGAAGCAGCTTGGGGTCGTATACTCCGGAGCCTCCAATAATTGCTATCCTCGGCATGGCATCACCTGGAAGATGAAAGGGCGGCGGTCTTAAAACGTTAGCCCTTTTCCCAGAGCCCCCTCTGGTACTCCGCCCGCTCCTCGATGTCCTCCCTGACCTCCCCCTCAGTCTGGAGTTCCAGTATCTTCGTCAGTATCTCGCTGAGGAGCCAGGAGCCCCACTTGGCGTCCTTCACCTCAAGGGCGGCGTCAATGGCGCCGTCTATATCCCCTGCATTGAGCTTCGCCACGGCTATGCTGCCAAAGGCCAACGAGCGGAGGTAGTGGCCGCGAACGCGGGAGGCGAATTCCCATGCACCGTCAAAGTCCCCAAGCTTGGAGAGGTACGTGGCAACTTTGACCCGGACCGCGTCGTCTTTAGTCGCGTCTCCAATCCTCCTGACCAGGTCAACATACCTCCGATCGATGTTCCCGGAGAGAAGTCCCACAATTATGCGTCCGGCCAGTTGTTCAAACTCTTCCCCCTCGACACGGTCAAGGAGTCCGGAGAGGACGTCTGTCTTATCGAGCGAGGTTTCCACTATGCCCTCAAGGACGGCCCAGCGCTGTTCCGGGGGAAGCTTCTCCACGATGTTCATCACAAAGTCCAGTTCCCCCTGGTTGCCCAGCCCAACAAGAAGGGATTTCAGCACATCAAAACCTGTCTCGCCCGAGAGAGACAGCGCTATATCAACGAACTTCTCATAGGTGGCCTTCGGAACGTCGGAGTGTTTGAGATGAACCGCAACTTCCCTCATCGCTTCCCCAAGCCAGTACTCGCTCTTAAGCTCCGAGAGCACCCTGATCGCGCTTCCAAACTCCTCCCTTTTGAGGTGGGTTTTTATGGTCTCAACCGCGGCGATGGAGTGCCATGGTTCACCCTCTATACCCTCAACGACAAGTCTGGCCCTGCGCATGTTGCCACGTTGGAGGTACGCCCCGAGTATTTTGAGCAAACTGTCGTTCCGCTTTACCTGATCCTTAATGTCGACGGCATAAAAGAACGCATCGTCAATCCGCTCGAGGTTCAGAAGTTTCGATACAAGTTCCAGAAGCAGGTCATCCCTCACAGGCTGGGGAAACTCAACAATCGCATCATGTGCCTGCTGAAACACCTTCATCGCGGTTTTGGGGTTTACCGAATTCAAATAGAATGCGATCTCTATGAGGGCCTTTGCCATCACTACGGGATTCTCTATTATGGACGCGGCATTTACGGCGTACTTAAAAGCGCTTTTGTATTCGGGGTCTTTAACCCGATACATGTAGTACCCAATTTTAGCGTAGGTAACCGCCCGCAGGTACTTATCCCTTATGTCGGAGGCCAGTCGCAGAGCCTCACGATAAACGTCAGCCGCCATTATTTCCACCGGAAAATTTACGATATGGAAGTATTTAATGGTTTCCAACGGCCAAAACAGAATGGGCATAATTAGTCAAAAAGCGAAAGTTCAGCCAAGGTCGTCGTAAACGACGCCGACGACTTCACCATCGTCAAGGGAAACGAAGCTTACTTTTGTCTTTTTGCCGCTCTTGGGGTCGACCACAACAAAATCTGGCTTGGACAGGTAGTTACTGCGCGGCATCCTCCAGGCATCGCCGTAATGAGCCTTTAACTCCCTCAAAAACCTTTCCGCATCTTTCCGAATTACCGTTGTCATAGATATCACCATGAGTATATACCACTTGAAAATATAAAAAGGTTTCTAATAGACATTCGTCAAAGATAATATCGTCAATCGTCTATTTTTCCGCCCCTCACACAGAGCAGTGAGCCCCTCTCGACACCAAGCTCGCGGGCGATTGGAGGGCACTTGGCCTTGAGGAGGAAGAACACCCTACGGTCCCCCAAGTCGCTCAGGGTCTCAAAGTTGGCCTGTCCCTTGGCAATTATGACGTCGGCGGCGTTGAAGATTCTCCGGAACTCCTCGGAGGCGTATTCAAGCGGAGTGCCCGGAAGCCTGGAGCCCGTGGAGACGACCTCAGCAAACTCGTCGAACCCCGCCTCCAGCAGGTCCCCGACCGTGGCGTCATTGATTATTGGGCCGTCCTTCGCGGCCACGTATATCCTCAGGCCGGGAAATCTCCCGCGTATGAACTCAAGCAGCAGCCTGTCAAAGTACACCTCCCCGCAGTTATCGGTGAGGTAGAGCAGCACCCCGGCGTTCTCGAGCGCCCTGAGAAGCTCATCGCTGTGGTCTATGCTAAGCTCCTCCCGGGTCACTCCAATGATGTCCTTCTCTATCTTTGAGGGGTCGTAGCCAACGGCGAAGTCTATGATGTTGCCCGCTATCGCCAGCTTAAGAGCGGTTTTGAAGTCCCCGGGAACCCCGAGATCCTCGGCAGCCCTTTGGGCCAGCTTTGTGGAGGTCTCCTTGTAACCGCTGAACGGGTCATCGTCCCCCAGAAAGCGGTACAGTTCAAGGAATAGCATACCCCCGCTCACCGCGGGAATGGAATCCTCCCTGAAGAGCTCGCCAAGCTTCCCGGCCACGAAAAGCATGGCCCTCCTGCGCTTTTCAAAGTCCCCGGCACTCATCTCGGTTATCTTCTGAGCCTGGTTAACGGCACAAGCGATGCACTCATAGTGGATCCTCATAACACCACCGGGGTAAAAATAGAACCGCACCTTATTAAAGTGAGGGATGATTCAACCATCAAGCCCTCAGCGTTTCAACGTACGCGAGCTCCTCGGGGATGGACTTACGCTTCCTCCTCTCCATCTCCCTCTCGAGCATGTACCCGTACAGATGGGCCATCCACATCATCTGTGTCACCTCCGTTCCGCCATTCCCAGTAATACATGGTTCTGTAGAGGTTTAAAAGCTTTGTCGGCCCGCAAATTTCCACAAATGACCTCTAGAGTTCTTTATTCCTTCAAAAAAGCAGCGTCGTCCGCCTTTGTAGTTAAATGTACATGCATGTTCGATGAAATCTGCCCTGACGTTCCCGATTATGAAGAAAGCGCACATTAGAACATTGCATTGTTCCGGGAACCGACCCAACTGTTTATAAACTTTAGAGACGCCATCACTACGGTGAGAGAAAATGGCCCTAGAGAAGCTTGGGAAGGCACTGAACAGCGCCCTGAAAAAGCTCGCCCGCTCAAAGACCGTGGACGAGGCGACGATAAAGGAGGTAGTGCGAGATATACAGAGGGCACTCATCCAGGCGGACGTTAACGTAAGGCTCGTTCTCCAGCTGACCAAAACCATAGAAAAGAGGGCCCTTGAGGAGGAACCCCCTGCAGGGGCTTCAAAGAAGGAGCACATAATCCAGATAGTCTACGAGGAGCTGACCAAATTTCTCGGAAAGGAGGCCAAACCCCTCGAGATAAAAGAGAAACCCACCGTACTGCTCACCGTCGGAATCCAGGGTTCGGGTAAAACAACCAGCGTGGCGAAACTTGCGAGGCACCTCCAGAAGAGGGGCTACAAGGTGGGCGTCGTCTGCTCGGACACCTGGAGGCCAGGAGCCTACTACCAGCTCAAGCAGCTCCTCGAACCGTACGGAATAGAGGTCTCCGGCGATCCCGAGGAGAAGGACGCAGTCAAGCTCGCCTACGAGGGCGTCGAGTACTTCCGGGGGAAGGACGTGGATGTCATAATCGTGGACTCCGCCGGAAGGCACAAGGAGGAGTCCGGCCTTATAGAGGAAATGAAGCAGATAAGCCAGGCCATAAAGCCCCATGAGGTCATACTGGTCATAGACGGAACCATAGGCCAGCAGGCGTATAACCAGGCCCTGGCATTCAAAGAGGCAACGCCAATAGGCTCGATAATAGTCACCAAGCTCGACGGTTCGGCCAAGGGGGGTGGGGCCCTCTCGGCCGTCGCCGCAACTGGCGCCCCGATAAAGTTCATTGGTGTTGGCGAGAGGATAGACGACCTCGAAGCCTTCGATCCGAAGCGCTTTGTTTCGCGGCTCCTGGGAATGGGAGACATCGAGGGACTTCTGGAGAAGCTCGAGGAGCTCCAGAAACAGCAGGCCGTCAGCGAGGAAGACCTAGAGAAGTTCCTCAAGGGTAAGTTCAACCTAAAGGACATGTACGCCCAGCTCGAGGCGATGCAGAAGATGGGACCGCTGAAGCAGGTTCTTCAGATGATCCCGGGACTGGGCTACTCCCTGCCGGATGACGCCGTCAGGGTGGGTGAGGAGAAGCTCCGGAGGTACAGGATAATCATGGATTCCATGACCGAGGAGGAGCTCGAGCACCCGGAGATAATCAACTACTCGAGGATCAAACGCATAGCCCGCGGCTCGGGAACCAGCACCGCCGAAGTAAGGGAGCTCCTCAACCAGTACAATCAGATGAAGAAGATGTTCAAGAGCATGGACAAGAGGAAGCTGGCCAAGATGGCCAAGAGGTTTAACTTCGGGGGGTTCGGCATATGATGGAAGCGTTTGTCCTGGTTGTTGTTAAGCCCGGAACCGAGGAGAAGGTCTATGAGATCCTCCGGGGCAACGAGAAGATAAACGAGATATACAGGGTCTATGGGGAGTACGACCTGATCCTCCGCGTGGAGGTCGGCAGCATAGAGGAGCTGGACAGGTTCCACGACGAGGTTCTGAGGAGGATAAAGAACATCGAAATGACGGAGACGCTGATAGCGAGCTCCTACAGGGGGTGAGGGGTTGGAGAGGCGGTGGGTTGCCACCATCGACCTCGAGACCCTGGAGGTCGAGCACGACCTCACCTTTAAATTTAAGTGCCTCGAAAACTGCGGGAAATGCTGCTACGAGCTGGAGATACCCATCCGGGATGAGGATATAGCCAGGATAGAGGAACTGGGCTACAGTGCCTGGGAATTCGTGGACTACGATAAGATGTTCTACCGCGGAGACAAGTTCCTCAGCTACGCCCTCAAAAAGCGTCCCTTCGACGGGGGCTGCGTTTTCCTTGATCCCGAGACCATGCGCTGCAAAATCTACGACCACCGGCCCCTCGCGTGCAGGCTCTACCCATTCGTCTTCGTGAAGCACGGAAAAAAGATGGAAATCTACGTCAAACAGGACTCCTTCTGCCCCGGCATCGACCATCCCGAGGGGGAGCCCGTGACGAAGGAGTTCCTCCTCAGGGAGTACGGCGACGTCATAGAGGAGTACCGCAGGAAAGTTGTGAAGAGCCGGGAGTGACCGAAACCTATTTATACATTTTCTTGTTAATTCAGGGGCACCGGAGGTGAGAGCATGAGTCAGCTGAAGTCCGTGCAGGAGAAGCTGAGACTGGTCAGGGTGCTCAGACTGCTCAAGAAGACCTACACCTACGAGGAGCTCTCCAAGATAACGGGCCTCCCCATCACCGTGCTGAACAGATACGTGAGGGGAAAGGTCCTGCCAAGCGCCGAGAGAACGAAGGAGCTCCTCAGTCTGCTCCTCCCGTACATCAACGTAGAGGAGGAGGTCAGGAAGAGGATAAAATTCGACGAGTACGGGTTCTTTGACAACATGCCCGTCCTCAGCGACACGGCCCTGATGAGCCTCATAGCGGAGGACGTGGCGAGCAGGTACATGGACAAGAACGTCGATAGGGTCCTCACAGCCGCAACGGACGGAATAGCCCTCGGCGTCCACGTGGCGAGGGAGCTGAACGTCGATGTTGTCTACGCCAAGAAGAAGAAGGAAGTCGGTGTTGAGAAGTTCTACGAGGTCAGCTACGTGCCGAGCGCCTCGGGAAGCGTCACGACGCTGTACCTCCCGCAGTGGGCCCTCAAGAAGGGCGAAAACGTCCTCATAGTTGACGACGTCATAAGGAGCGGCGAGACGCAGAGGGCGCTCCTGGAGATGTGCCGGCAGGCGGGGGCGAAGCCTGTTGGGATGTTCTTCCTCATAAGCGTCGGGGACGTTATAGAGCGGCTGCGTGAGGAGTACAGCATCCCCGTGGAGAGCCTCATAAGGCTGGAGTGATCCCCATGAAGGTGTTCATATACAACGCCGACGGCCTGACGATTCCGGTGGAGGTCGAACCCGGCCTCCCTTTTAAATTCAGATGCACCGAGGAAGAGTGCGGGAAAGAGGTGGTCATAGAGGGAGTGGTGCGGCACGCAGACGAGGCAGAGTTCACGCGGGTTCTCAGAGATACCATCGCGGAAAACCCCGACTTCAAAAAGATACTGGAGATAACGGCGAGAAACCTGATTTTTGAGGGCAAAGTCAACGGGAAGGAAGTCATCCTTCCGGTTGAGAGCTTCGACGACTTTGCGAAGCGATTCCTGGACGAGGTTCTAGTCCTCCGTTAGCTTTAGCCTCGTGTCCTCTTTAACCACCTGCATCGCAACGCTCGTGTTCGTTTTTTCCACCCCATCGAGAGAGAGCAGCCACTTAACGAAGCGGTTCATGTCTGCCCTGTCCCTGAACTTCGCCACCAGGACTATATCGAACTCACCGGTTATGTCGTAGACCAGCATTACCCTCTCGTTTTTGGCTATCTCACGCTCTATATCCAGGATGCGCCTCCCCTGGGCCTTGACACCTATAACCGCGGTCAGCCCAAAGCCGAGCTTCTCGTAGTCAAGGATCGGAGCGAATCCCCTGATTACACCCTCCTCCTCCATCTTTTTGATGCGGTTGTACACGGTTCCAACGGCCACTTTGAGCTCCCGCGCTATCTCACGGTACGACAGGCGGGCGTTTTCCTGGAGCAGTGAGAGTATCCTTAGGTCAAGTTCGTCCACCGTATCCCACCCCCTCCCGAGTAGACCGTAAACTTTAAATACCCTTCCCTTGGAGGGAATAGCGGGCAGTGGACCGGTAGCCTAGCTAGGATAGGGCGGCGGCCTCCTAAGCCGCAGGTCCGGGGTTCGAATCCCCGCCGGTCCGCCATAACCTGTTCTGCATTGAGTCCGAATTCAAAAATTCACACCCCCATCTTGACCCCTGATATGGAGGCGCGCAACCTATCACCGCTTAATTCTTTCAAACAACGTCCCTTCAAAGCGGTAGACATTTCCAGAAAGTCGTCAGAACACGTTCTTGAGAAGAACTGTGGTGCGGGGGAGGGGATTTGAACCCCTGAACCCCTGCGGGAGTGGATCTTGAGTCCACCGCCTTTGACCAGGCTCGGCAACCCCCGCGCCTAAAGGCGAATTCACCACCAAAGCGCCACTCCTAAGGAGCGTTACGGCCGTCACGACCTCCTCAACCGTCAAATCCTCGGACAAAGCCACCTCGAGCAGGCTCGCGACCACTCGGCTCACGTTATCCCAGCGCTCCTTGGCCTTCCTGTAAACCTCTGGAGGTAGCGTAATGTGCAGACGCGGTGAAAGGCGCTTCCTGGCCTTCCGCTTCCGCGCTCCAGCCTGCTCCTGCTCCCCCGCTTGAGAGTGTCCGGACACTCCACCCGATTTTACCATGACGAAAACCCCCACTGAACTTTATAAATTTTTAGGCTAAAAGCCTTTTCCATTGAACGGCCTACCAGCCTTAGGACCACCACAAAGTTAATCTAACCCCACTGCAAACCATAGTCAGGTGAGACTATGGCGGTAAAGGCAGTGGATAGGCGGGTCTTTGAGTCAGTAATTGACGGCCTTGCCAAGGCCACAAAAGAAAAGCCAGATGACATTATCTGGTTCTTTCAGGTTAAGACGCTAATGAACAAGATGGACGAACCAATGAGCGACGAAAAAGCCTGGGAGATAATCCTGAAAGACAAGAAGACCACAAACTTGAACACCATGGAACTCCTAAAACTCGCCAGAAGGGAGCTTAAGAAGTTCCACCGCATCGAGAGGAAGCTGGAAAAACTCGGAGTGATTTGAATGGTTTAGCTCAAGGTCGTCCTCGACACATCGATTCTTATCAGCGCTTTGAAAACCAAAGACCCATCCCGGAGTCCAGCCATTAAGATTCTTGAGCTCCTAAAGAGCTCCACCCTTCAGAATTATGGATCAAAAGAAACTCTGCGAGAGATGAAAGAGACCCTTGCAATAATCGGCCTCCTCATCGGAAAACCCGAGAAGGCTAAGGCTATATACAACCTCATACAGAACCATACAAAGAGGGTTTCTCCACGTGTAAAGTTCGAGGATGATCCTAAAATCGTAGAGGCCGTTAGCCATTTAGACGATGTTAAGTTCCTAAACGTGGTTTATGCTTCAAAGGCTCGCTACCTCATCAGCATGAACACCGCACACTTGGTCCGCCTGAGGAACAAAAAGACGCTTAAGTTCAACCTTAAAAGGCACTGGTTTTACATTCTCACAGCCGGAGAGTTCTTGAAGCACATAAGGGAAAAATACAGAGTGGGTTGAAGGAACAACTATCACCGGAAGAGGGAGAAAACTCAGCTCTTAGTCGTATTCGCCACGATTCTTTTGACACCTCTACTCTGGATTAATCCACAGGGACAACCTCCACTCATCGCCAATGGGGGACAGTCTTTGTAACAACCACGTGTAAAGTTTATATATCTAACTTCTGTTATCAACTGTGGTGACTTCCAATGGTTGCCCTAAAGAAACTCTATGCCGGAGCTATCCTACTTTTGGTTGTTTTTGCTACAGGATGTATTGGGACATCCACGAATTCCAACCAAACATCCTCTCCGTCTTCAACAACCTTAAGTTCTACAGAGACCAACCAGCAGTGGACACCCTCCTCATGGATAGCTTACGACAAAGACATAACTCTGGATGGCCAGTACTATATTGGAGACATCGAGATAACTCACACATCAAAAGTTACTATGCAGCTTGACATTATCTCAGGAGCAGAAAGTATCTCCTATCTCGCAATAATCCCCGCCTCAGAGTTAGAAAAATGGAAAGGAGATTCAACCAGTCTCACTTATGAGTTCATAAGTCACCATGTAAAGAGTGGAACTTATACTGCTACTCTTTCTCCTGGAACCTATTATGTCCTCGTTGGTATTGCCGATCCAATCTACATGACGCTCGCAGAAGGTACAGAGGTTATTGATGCTGGAAAATACATTGGAATACCTATCAGCCTCTCAAACATACTGTATGCTGAAAACGTCAAAGCTACGATAGACATCAGAGAAAAATTGGATATAAATCTGGACTTTATGAGAGCCTCGGAGTTCCAAATATACCAAGAGGGGGGAACACCAAGAGTCGTGGCCTCATATGAAAAGGCCGAAAGTGGAACCTATGACATTACAAACGGTCCACCAAGTTATCTGGAGAGGTTAGACCCTGACATATACTACCTTGTTTTAGATAATGAGTATTCTGTATTCACGGACAAGACCATAGACTACAAAGTTACAGGCGATGTAGTTTATCCGGCAGAGGTACATCTAACAATAAAAGTAGAAGAAACAGGATGAGCTGTGTTTTTTCTTCTTTCAGCCTTCCTGCTCACATGCTCACCTCCTCAACAACAGGCCAACAACAACCAGAACCGTGAGGATCCCAAGCAGAACCCCCCATCTCTTATCCTCATCATCGCCACCAGACCCAGAATTTCCACCTGAACCAGAAATGGGGAGATGTTTTTTAGGTATCCTCAACTCCCTCTTAGGCATCGGCTTGAACTTCCTGTACTCATCATCCACCTCCACATTTTTCACAAGGTTCAGGTTAAGCTGGTTCTTCTCCACCATCTCCTTAAGCTCCTCTGCCTTCACCCTAAAATCAGATCCATTCATGAGGTAAACCCTTAGCCAATGACCCTTCCACTTCTCACAACCCTTGAGAATCAAACGACGCTTCTCACTTGCATCCACAAGGCCTCACCAAAGAAAATAACACACAAGTGTATTTAAGCACTGAACCAGAAAAGGGGAGAAAACGGGAGGAAACACCACAAACCTACCTAATCCACAGGGACAACCTCCACTCTTGCCTTTTTGACAGTTATTATTACTGTATCCCCCTCATTGATATTCAGCTCGTCTCTAACCTCTTTTGGGATCACTATCATATACTTTGACCCAACACGAGTTACAAACTGACCAGGTCCTAACTTAATTCCACCTTTTCTACCTCTCTGAGCCATCTGAATCACCAAAATATTTTATTTGACACACTTTTAAAAAAGTATTCAAAATTCGAACTTTTCGACAATTAGAATTTTTTGTTAATTGTCATCTATACTAATTTCTGATAGAAAGAATTATTAGAATTTTCTGACAATTCGACATTGGTGAACCGCCATGCGTGTTGTGTCCATCTATGACCTCCGGAAGCTTCCTCTGGAGGAGGCTTTGGCGAAGCTTAGGGAGGCCGAGTGGGTTCTCGACGAGGGTGCCATGCTGATACCATCGAGAGAATTCTCCCGAATTCTCCAGGTTTCTGGTTCAGTGCATAAGAAGTTGACGCACAAACATAAGGTGGTGAGAGCATGACCAGGCGTGGAAGGCCTCCAGTCATGAAAGCCTGGCGCGTGACCATAACCCAGCCGGGTGAGGAACCCATCGAATTCATCATCTTCGAGAAGACGCGGGAGAAGGCAGAGGAACGGGTTAAGATGATGGTGAAGCAGAGCTTTCCTTTTGCAAGCTTTTCAGTCCGCAGGTACTACGGGAGGGTTGGAGCATGAGCGAGATAAACGAGGTTTGGATTCTGGCGAGCCACCTTGGAATGTACTCCCACAAAGGGAACGCCTACTGGGTGATCAGGAAGTACAAGCGCCGGCCCGGTTACTCGGCCAGGGACGTTGAGAGGCTCTTCTCAGGCTACACCAACTCTGGCAAAACCGAGAGGTTTGAGACCTTCGAGGAGGTCCTCCAGTTCCTCGCAGACGAACACCCAACGAAGAGGAATTACGGCTTCACCATAGGACCCGGCGAAGTTCTTGAGGTCCTCGAAAACGCGGAGCCTGAAAAACGCGAGTTCTGGAAGGAGGAAATCGAGTACCTCAGAAAACTCATCGGAAAACCCGCTAAGGAGTGGAAGAAGCCAGAGGTCAAACCAACCAGACAGGCAACCCTCGACCATGTGATGGAGTGAGGAAGCATGCCGCTTCTAATCACATATTTTGAACTGGAGAGGCTGAAAGAGTTCAGCCAGGCGCTTGAGAAAGTCGATGAACTCAGGACGCTCGTTCCCGTTCAAGTCGCTAACATCGAGCTCGAGGAAGAGAAGATAAAACTCGTCCTCCACGTGCCGGCCAGCGCGCTGAAGCTCACACGGGAGAGCTTCCCCGAGGCGGTGGTGGTAGCATGAAGATTCTCGACAAGAGCACAACCAACTTCGTGTTGAGTGTTCTAACAATCGCTCTCGCAATCCGCTGGGTGCTCTACGGCATCACTGCAGATGACCTCTTTGCATTCCTCTTTATCGTCCTTCCGTTACTCATAGTAAAACTGACGGAGGAGGATAACTCATGACCGAAGGCGACAGGAGGAACCTCATAACAACCAGCCAGGAACTTAGAAGGCTCAGGCGCCGGACAGTCTCGGCCATCATCAACCAGCTCCACGGGTTCGACGCTCACGAAGAATTCTCCGACCTCCTCGAGGAAGTGAAGAACAAGTACGGGGTGACGAGGATAGGCCTCTTTGACATCGACCTAATCCTCTGGGACTTCAAGAACGGCCTTCCCTTGGCCCTCCTCGAGGTCAAGAGCCGGTACCAGCTCCGCGAGGATGATGGCTATGCCTTCTTTGATGAGCCTCAGTACACGTTCCTCGAGGACCTCGCCTTCTACCTCGGCGTTCCCGCTTATTACATCGTGAAGACCAGGGTGAAGTGGCTCGTCTGGAGGGTCGAGAAAGGCCTGGCGGTGAGGCGAGAGCTGGCCGACGGCCGGAAGGTGGTTCTCCTTCCACTGGAGAAGGCCAGGCGCTTCAACTCAGGCGGAATGGTCCACAAGTTCATCAAGGAAGAACTGCTGGGGAGAAGGTGAGAAGAATGAGAAATCAGGCCTCTTCTTTCCCCTGCGAGACGGAGGTGGTTGGAATGAGCGAGACCCACGTTGAAGGGATAATAGACCTTCTCCAAAAATACGGCCTCAAGGAAAAGGACTGGGAAGACCTCTACACGGCAATCATAAACCTCGGCATAAGGGACAAGGCCGAGATAACGCGAGAACTCTACAACTACCTGAGCACAAGATACCCACACCACGTAGCCTTAGGCGTTCTGGCGGTCATACGCGCCAAACACTTCGACGACCTCTTTGACAAGGCCAAATACGTGCCCGGCTACCACATCAGCGCCACAGGGATAAAAGTCTTCGAGAAACTGAGAGCTGTTCCCAGTGTTGGGAACACCGAAGAACACGGCGTTCCTGACAATCAGAGTGTTAAGCCAGCGGAAGTCAGGCCGGTCGAACCCGACCCGAACACTATCGCCTACTGGCTCACGGGGGTGAGGACATGAACGATGCAGCAAGGGAAGTCAGAAAAGCCAGCGACAGGCTGAAGGACAAGCTCATCGAGGAGATAGAAGACCTTCTCAGGCAGATGGACGAGGAAGGCCTTGAACACCTCGACCCGGCCGTTCTAAGTCCCATGCTGAGGGTATGGATAAGGGGACAGTACGGCTTCCTGCCGACCTCAATCACAAAGGACCTGCTCAACGCATACAAAGTAGTGCTGGAAAATTATAGAGCTGTTCAAAGTGATTTGAACAGTTTGAACACGAGCGTTCTTGGAGAATCCGAAGAAGAGCAGTTTGAACAAAGCTTGTTCAAACCGTTCAAATACCGTTCAGCCAAAAAAGAGCTTGGTAACGAGAAATTTGAGAGACTACTAAATGTCATCAAGGAGACCTATGGCTTACCAAGACCTGTTCACTCTAACGTGGTTCTCATCGTCATGGAAGCAAGAGATGAAGGTCATGAGCTAACTCCTCTAAGCATCATATTGGAGAAGCTCAGGGAGGAGGTTGGCTTTACAAAGAGCATGATTTATCGGGTCAAGTCTGATTTCTTCGGTAACGGTAACACGGCCAAGAGCCTTCAGGCTGTCCTTTTCGACGCCGTTGGTGAGGTGAACGGTGAGCCTGCTTTCAGGCTGAAGGATTCGGTGGTGAAGTTCGTCAAGGCGAAAATCCTCGAGCTCCTCGGCTATGAGCAGGAGGCAGAGGATTTACTGGACTACACCAACAGTGCCAAGGATTTCCTCAGGAACTTCAAGCGTGACGGGGAGGAGGTTTACCTTGACAGGGTCAGGGACCTGGTGAGGGAAGGCGGGAAGGATTTTTACGTGGACTACCTTGACCTTGTCCGGTACGACCCGAGGCTGGCGAAGGCTCTCTTCGATGAGCCTGATTTTGTTCTCGGTGCTTTTGAGAACGCGGTGAGGGAACTCCAGGAGGAGGTTTACGAGGAGATTGCCAGGCTTGAGCCTGAGCTGTTCGATGATGGGTTTGAGCCTGTTGAGGTTAGGGTGAAGGTGGGGAATTTCCCGAGGGTGTTCAGGCCGAGGGATATGAGGCCTGACCTGGTGGGTAAGTTTGTAGCCGTTGAAGGTTACATAACCTCGGCCTCGAAGGTGGTTCCTTTCTTTGAGGTGGCCACCTACGTCTGTACTAAGTGTGGTCATGAGCATGGTCTTTTGAACAGGCCGACGAGGGAGCCTGCTAAGCCTCCGTCTAAGTGTCCTGCCTGTGGTGCCAGGAACGCGTGGGATTTTGATGTGAAGAAGTCGAGGAAGGTGGAGATTCAGCATTTCGTGGTGAGGGATGCGCCGGAAAGTCTTCACGTTGGCGAGAACCCAAAGGAGTTGAGTGCTTACATCCTCGGCTCCGGTGCTGGTGCTGTAGATGTGGGGGACAAGGTGGTTCTTTACGGTATTCTCAGGGTCAGGGAGTCGTTGAGGAAGAGTGTGGCGGAGTCGGACTACGTGCTTGAGGTGATTCATGTGGAGCAGTTGAACCGGGGTTTCCAGGTGGAGCTGAGTAAGAAGGATGTGAAGAGGGTCCTCGGCCTGAGGGATGAGTTTGGTGATGACTTGCCTGACGCCGTCGCGAGGTCTATCGCTCCGTGGATTAGGGGGTATGAGTCGGTCAAGAAGGCCTTGGCCTTGGCGGTGGTTTCTGCTGAGGGTCTGTGGGACAAGAGGACGACGATTCATGTTCTCCTTGCGGGGGACCCTGGTGTGGGTAAGTCGAGGCTTGCGCTGGATCTTGAGAACGTTGCGCCGAAGGTCCTCACGGCGGAGGGTGGTGGGTCTTCGCGTGCTGGCCTAACCGCGAGTTTTGAGAAGGATGAGCTGACCGGGAAGTTCACGGTCAAGGGTGGCCTGCTGGTCCTCGGGAGTGATGGGATTGTCCTGGTCGATGAGTTCAGCAGTTTGAAGAGGGAGGACATTAACGCGTTGAAGACGTGCATGGAGCATGGGTTTGTTGCTCCTGCTAAGGCCGGGATTTCGAATATGAAGCTGAGGGCCACGGCCACGATTATCGGCACGGCCAATCCGAAGGCTGGGAGGATTGATAGGAGGCAGTTGCTCATTGACCAGCTGGACGTTCCGTTTCCTGTCATGACGAGGTTTGACCTTATCTTTGCGTTCTTTGATGAGCCTGAACAGGAGAAGGATGAGGAGATTGGGTGGAGTATTCTGAGCGAGGTGAAGAGGCGGAAGAACGGGAAGCCTCCGGAGAGGGTTATTGAGCCTGAGCTTTTGAAGAAGTTGTTCGCTTATGCGAGGTTCAATGTGTTCCCGGAAATTGATGACGAGGCCGGGAGGCTGATGGTGGAGGAGTTCAAGAAGATTAGGAGAAAGACGAAGCGGAGTGGAGCACCGGTGAGCAGGCGTGTAATGGATGCTATCGTGAGGCTGGCTTACGCGCATGCGAAGCTTCGTCTGGCGGAGAAGGTGGAGAGGGTTGATGTTGAGGAGGCCGTGAGGCTGGTTTGGGAGAGCCTTGAGTACGTTGCTTATGACCCTGAGACTGGTGAGGTTGATGCGAGCATTCTCGAGGTTGGTGTTCCGTCGAGAGAGCGTGAGAGGTTTGAGCTGTTCGTGAGGGTGGTGGAGAGGCTTGCGAGGGATCGGGATGTTGTTCCGTTGAAGGTTGTTATCGAGACTCTGGAGGAGAAAGGCCTGGACAGGAATGAGATTAGGAGGTTCCTTGAGAAGGGTGAGAGGTTGAATTACCTCCAGGTCGAAGGTGAGTTTATGAGGTGGCTGTGAGGTGAGCGGGATGAGGACTAAAACCGTCTCTGCGAGAGTGAGTCCCGAATTCTACGAGCGGGTTAAGAGCGAGGCGGAGAAGCGTGGTGTGACTGTGAGCGACGTGGTGAGGAGAGCCTTGGAGAGGGAGTTTAAGCCGTGGTGGCGGTTTTGGTGATGGAAAAGTTTATTTCTTTCCACTTTTAATTCTTGAATGGTGAAGGAAATGGGGAAGAAGGTCGTTGATGTTAAGAAGTTGAAGACTGTTGATGGAAGGACGCTGGTTGTGGAGTATTACGAGGATGGAAGCTGGAAAGTCGTTAGAGTTATTCCGGAGTTAAGAAGGACTGGAGCATGGAGGAAGGCGGTTAAGGTGGTCGGATGATTCACGTTCTTGTCGATACTAATGTTCTTGCACAGTGGTATATCATAAAATCCACGGTTGAGGGTGCTGAATTCTTCGAGAAGAACATCAAGGAAGCGTATGGCCGTAGAGCTCAGTCCTATGAGTTTGTTGAGTACATCATCAGGAAGCGTCCAAATAAGGCCAAGTTTTACGTTAATTCAGTCATTCTCTCGGAGCTCATGAATGTGCTTGTTGAGGATTTTGTGTATAATTCCATGTGGATGGACGGCATTTCGCCAGTTTATTTCCAGCGCTATTATAATAAGTATCTCCCGTCAGAGAGGGACTTGGAAGACATCATTAGCGAAGTCTTGGAGGCAACTTCGATTATTGAGGCCGTTTTTGAGAAACTGGGTTGTGAGATCGAGGGACCTGCTGATTATTATAATGTCACTTACTTCTTGGGTAGGGGTGGCGTCAAAACTCAGGACGCTCACTTGCTCGCTATAGCATTGAAATCCGGGATTGATTTTTTCGTCACGATGGATTCTGGGATTTTAAACCTCACCAAGAGAAAAGATGTGAGGGAATTCCTCGAGGCGAGGCGGTTGAATATAGTCAAGCCTAAAACCATGTACAATATTCTCCGCAAGTTGTGAGTCGGGAGATTTCTCCCGTTTTCTTCATATTTCTGGTTCAGTGCTTAAATAGGCGGGTGAAATAGGTGAAATTGGGGGATTCACCCAGAATCCCTTGGTGAAATCAGGGGAAGGTGGTGAGACCGGTGGAGGATGCGAGTGGGAGAAAGCTGTATGTGTGTATGAGATGTGGGAACAGGTTCTGGAGCCGTGCTAAAAAGCCGCAGTGTTCGGTCTGCCGTTCTAAGAGGGTTGTCCCCTACGAGGAGTTCCTGAAACTGCCGGAGGAGGAGCGGGAGCGGATTCTTGGGAGGAGGAGCGAGGCAAAGAAGGAGGAGCCGGCCAAGGAGGTCACTGCCGAGGTTGAAGAGGGTGGAAGTGAGGCGAAGAGCGAGGAAAAGGCAAGGGTGAAGCCGGTTGAAAACCGCGAGGAGAAGGTGAAGAGGGAAGACCCCCCCAAAGTCCCCCGGATGAAAAAGGAGGAAAAGCCGGGTGAAAAGGTGAGGGGTGAAAGGGTGAAAAAGCTCAGCATTCCAACGCCAAAGCTAAGCTGGAAAGCGTGGGGTCTCATCATCGGCTTGGCGTTCTTGTACTACCTCTACAAGGTCGGCTGGTTCGATGAGATGTTCAGGCAGTTGAAGCGTCTCGGAGCGGTGAGGGACATGCCGGATGAGGAGAACAGGCCGGTGGTGCGTTCTCCGGTCTTAGGTAAGATTGAGAGCAACCTGAGGGGGTGAGATTGTGGAGAAGGCTAAGATGGCGATGGCCATGATGAACCCGGTGACGCAGTTGAAGCTTTCCAGGATTTTCGGCTGGGTTGATACTCTCATTGAGGCGGTCCGCGGGATCGGTCTCGAGGTCGGCGAGGTAAAGAATGAGGAGGACCTTCAGGAGGTTCTTCTGAAACTCCTCGGCAAGGCGAAGGTGAGGCATCTCGAGGAGAAGAACGCGCTGGTTTTCGAGCTGGGGAAAGAGAAGAAGGTCAGGCTGACGCTGAGCTGGAAGGAGGTTGAGTGATGGAGAATAATCCATTCTTACTGGCGAGAATCGTCGAGAAGACTGATGACGATGGGTCGGTAGTTAAGTGCTACGTGGTTGAAACTTCTCCGGCTGCGCCTTGGCAATTGGAAGGAATCTGTGAGGACGGGAAGTATATTTACATCAAAGAGCGCGGTGGGGTGCTTAGAGTTAAACTCTGTAGATTAGCTTCAGAACTGCATCTCTCGGATCCTGTTCTGGTTCGAGATGTTGGTAGTGATTATGGGGAGGCGGAGGTTCTTGACGTTATAGAGCGCGAGCTGGGTAGGGAGTTAAGAATTATCGGGGAGGCGTGGAGTGAATGAGTGAGAAGCCGGTTAAACGCTTTTGTCCGCTGATAAATGGAGAGTGCCGGCGTCATGAGTGCATGTGGTATCTGGCCAATGGCCGGTGCGCTGTTGCAGTGATGGCGGTGAGATTGGACGATTTAACTGCCGGAGTGCCGGTGATTCAACTCTTCCCGGAGTGTGAGGTGAATGAGTGAGGAAGTTGCTAACGTTGAGCTTGACGAGAAGGACATCACTTCCCTGGTCGAGGATGTTGAGCGGGACTTGGAGGAGATTGACGAGCTGGTCGAGGATGAGGAGCTTGAGGAGGTTGGCGAGACCGGTGGCTTGATGAGTGAGGAGGAGTTTAATGCCAGGCTTGACGAGTTCCAGGAGCGGGACCACAGCCTGGCCATCTTCGCGAACTACTACGTTAAAACTCTGGAGAAGAAGGCGAAGGAAATCGGCGCGGACATTGACTTCTCAATCTGGTGGGACGTTGGGAGGCCGAGTTTCAACGCCGGCCTCTGGTACATGGAGAAGGTGGAGGGTCAGAGCCTCCAGGTGAGCGGGAAGTTCGGCCTGGTCATCGGTGCCGGAAGCCTCCTCATGCTGACGTGGATGTACAGGAAGGCGGCGAAGGAGGCGAAGGGGAAGAGGCCGAGGGAAACTGAGCGGGAGGAGAAAGAGCAGAAAGCTGGCCAAAAAGCCAAGGCGGAGGATAGGCCTGTGAAGACGGAAACCGAAAAACTGCGCGAGAAGGCGAAGCCGAAGGAGCCTGAACCGCCAAAGAGCGAGATGCTGGCGAAGATTGCGAAGAACCTCGGCTCTTGACTTCTCTTTTTCTGGAGGTGAGAGCTTGGGTATCTTAGATATTGACATTCCGGCCTGGTCTATTGACCTCATTTACGGGAACACCGGGAGCGGGAAGAGCTACTTTGCCGGCTGGCTGGTGGAGCAGGCGTGGGAGAAGGGGAGGAGGTTCATCGTCCTGGACACGAAGGTGAAGAACCACCTCGGCCTGGTCCAGTTGAAGGGTGTTAGGTTGCTCAAGGTGATGGTTGGGAAGCGGTACAGCTGGCGGAGGCTCCTGGACTTTGACCAGGTGCTGGTGGTCCCGACGAGGGGGACGATTAACAGGATTGGTGTTGAGGGCTTGGTGGAGCAGTACTACAAGCCTCTGCTCGACGAGATTTTCAGGCGGGACAGGAGTAGGATTATCGTGGTTGAGGAGGCTCACCGCTACAATCCCTCCAGCCGGAGGCCGGGGAAGGAGCTGGAGCAGTTGTTTAGAGAAGGCCGTGACGGAAAGCTCTACACGGTAGCGATAACCCAGTCCATTGCGGACTTTCCCAAGCTGCTCTTCCGCCAGGCGCAGAGGCACTTCATATTCCAGCACTACGTGCCGAATGACGTGATTTACCTCAACCGCATGATTCCTGGCTTTTCGGAGCTGAACGACAGATTAAGGGAGCATGATTTGATTGAGTTCATTCCGCCGAACAGAACCCGTATCATAAAGAGAGAACTCGTGGTGAGGAGGACGAGGCATTTCGGGTGAGGGTCTTGGCGAGGCTGTACCTTTTTGATGATAAGCGCTCAATCTGGCATGCTTTCCTCGGCTTCGTCTCGGCCTTCCTCCTCGTTTATGGCCTGGTGGTTCTTTTGATATACACTCTCTACCAGGTTCGGGAGAACGAGGCGCCGGTGGCGACGGTTGGTGATGTGGTGGAGTTTCTCATCGGCTACGTTTACGGCTTGGCCGTAGTGGTCTGGCTGGCGTTAGGGTTTTATAATCCGCCGTAGAGATTAGAACGGGGAGTGTCATGGCGTCCGATGTTGAAAAGGTGGTAAGGCTTTTCCAAAAGAGAGAGACTCAGGAGGCGTTTGGTGAGTGGGTTGTCCAGCTCGCGAGAAAGATTCACGAAAAGCCGGAGGACATAGTGTGGTTTTTTGAAATGCGTCAGCGCATGAGGGAAGTTGAGAGGCTCGCCGAGACCATTACAGATGAAGAGCTGGAAAAGTGGGAGAGGGAACTGGAAGCCGAGCAGGGGGGGATAGATCTTCCTCTTGAGACGCTTTTGGAGATGGGTAGGCGGAGTTTTAGGAAGTTCAAGCGGATAGAAGCAAAGCTAAAGGAACTTGGGGTCGTTTGATATGGTTGATAAAATTAAGGTTGTTTTGGATACTTCAGTCCTCATCAGCGCGCTGAAATCAAAGAACCTTTCCAAGTCCCCGGCATGGCGGATCCTGAAAGCACTGCAAAGGGGAGAAATTGTGAACTTCACCTCAAAGGAGATTATTGAGGAGATGCAAACCCAAGTTTTAGGTATTGGTCTTGAGACAGGATTCACGAGGCGTGCGTTGCGAATTCTAACGATAGTCCTCAAGAACAGCATTGTGGTCCGTCCCCGGAAAAAACTCTCCCACAACATTGAGTTCATTAAAAAGCTGAGGGATCCGAACGACGCCAAGTTCTTCGATGTAGCATACGCTAAGAAGGTGGATTATATCATCTCAGAAAACACGAGGCATATTGTCCAGATGAGAGATGAGACCACAAAAACTTACCGTTTTGACGGGAGAAAGGTTAAAATCCTGAGAGCTGGAGAGTTTGTGAGAGAGGTTTTGAGGTGAGGCCGGTGGGTGTTTACCTCGACCGCGAGGCGCTGGAGATTCTGGATAGGGTGAGGGAGAGGCTGGCGAGAGAGTTAGGTGTGGGAGAGAGGCACGTCTCAAGGAGCATGGCGGTGAAGTACCTCTACAACCTCAGCAGGGTTAAACTGGAGAGTTCTTCCTGATTCTCCCGTTTTCTCCCCTTTTCTGGTTCAGTGCTTAAATACCCAAAGCGCTCTATTCTCTACGAGGCCGATAGGCCTCGGAGCGAGACAAAGGTGAGAGGTGAGGGAGATGGACTGGAAGGAGATCTTTACCGGCGACTTCCTCGTGAACACCCTGAGCGTCCTCGTGGCGCTGTACATCTGGAACAAGTTCCTGGCCAAGAGGCTTTGAAGGCGAGGCAGTGAAACCAGGAGGTGAGACTGGTGTATAAGGTGAAGGAGACCCTTGATGATGTTCTTACTCTGCAGGTAAAATCCATTGACCTCCCGCGCAACGGCGTCATTGATAGCATGGCGCTTTTGGCTAAAATTACTCTCAGCAATGGCGGTGCCGCTGACGCCACACTCACCATGGAGGACGTTCTCAAGGCGATAAATGAAATCCGCGTCGTTAGCAACGGGAACGTCGTCCACTACGCGCTTAGGGGAACCGACATCGCTTATCTGAACGTTTATGACACCCACGGGAAGGCGCTCGACCTGGCCAGCACGGTCACCGTCCCGACTGGAGGAAGTCAGAGCGTCAGCTTCCTCATCATGCTTGACGCTGGCCAGATTCATGCACTCATAAAGGACCAGCTGCAGATTCGCGTGGACTGGCAGACCGACCTCGGGAACAGCGTGACCGTCAGCGATGCCTCCATCAAGGTCACCCTTGACAAGGAGGTTTACGAGAGCGCCGAGGAGTACGTCATGACCTACGCTGGTGGAGAATACGGGGAAGTCTTCATCGAAGAGCCGAAGGTTTATGCGATTGAGAAGGCCTTCAACGCGCTCGGCGAGCTGACTGAAGTCTTCGAGCTTCCGGTTGGTTCAGTCCTCAAGCGTGCACTCCTCGTCTTCTACGATGATACTGGCGCGAGAGCCGACATAGTTAACAAGTACGCGCTCGTCAGGACCAGGCCTGCTCGCATTCAGCTTTACAGGATTGATTATGAGACGAGCAGGGAGCTGGACAAGATCCAGTACAAGCTTCCGAGTGTTCCAGCCGGCATGACCATGTTCGACTACGACCAGGAGGTTGTGTTTGGTGGACTCGACCTCCGCGAAGAGGCAAGCGGAACCTTCAAGATTGCGCTTAAGACCTCCAACAGCGGCAAGGTTCGCTACATAAGTCATGAGGTTGTCCCGCAGGCTATTAGCCTCTGACCTCTTTTCATTTCATTGAATCAGCCGGTCAAATCAGCGGCTAAAATCCGGTTTTCAAGGTGGTTAAAATGGGTAGGCGGTACATTAGGAGGGTGTACACTGACAGGTACGGTAGGGTGCACGATGAGCTGGTGGACACCCGCACGGGGAAGGCTGTACCGGTTCCAGTGGAAATGAAGGTTAATGATGTTCTCCGGAGCAAATACGGCATATCCCGCGAGGAACTGCAGAGGATTGTGGCTACCTCTAAAAGCCAGCCGGAGGCAATCGCAAAGCTGAGGAAGCGCCTTCACGGTTCTACGAAGTATGACCCGAAATACTTTGAAGTCGAGAGGCTCCTCAACCAGCTTTACGATGCTAAGGAGCATGCATACATTCCTGGCGTGAAGGATAAGGCTGAGAAGGCACTCCGCAGTCTGGTCCCTGGAGCGAAAGCAGAGGTGGAGCAGAACACCGGAATAAAGACCGTTCCAAAACCACAGCCAAAGCCGAGCACCGTGGTGAGGGAAGTCACCGCGACCTCCACAGCGGTGGAGGTTCATGAGCCTGAGAAGAAGAGCAGGTTCGGTGTTACCGCTGTTCTCGGTGTGGTGGCGGCGTTCCTGATTCTCAAGAAGGTTCTGAGGTGGTGAGTATGGCAGCTCCTGCGGTGGTCATGGCTTACAAAGAGCGGGACAACATTCTACAGCTGGCGATGTACGCTTTTCTTGCCATTGCCGTCCTCTACACGCTGTACAAACTCTTCGGCATGTTCAAGGAGGTCGGAGAGAAGGTTGAAGAGGCGAAGGAGAAGGTTGAGAATTTCATGAACGACCTCAAAAACGACCTCAAACAGGCGCCGGACAAGTTCAAGCAGACGGGGGAAGATATCCTAACTGTGATAACGAAGCCGGGAACTCCTGAAGGGAACGCGGCGAAGACGAGGGTTCAGTACGGCGGCGCTGAGTGGGGACCAGGCACGGGTGGAAAAGTAGACAGAAAGACCGGAACAATCAGGAAGTATGGCACTCCAGTGAGACCTGGACAGGAGGTCCTCTTTGACGGTGAGTGGTACACGAACAAGTTCGTGAACAACCTGGTGAAGTCCCCTGACAGCAATGAATACATCCCTAAAGAGGATGCACTCGCGAGGAAGTACGGGTTCAGCACTTACGCGCAGTTCAACGCGTGGCTGGCTGGAGTGAAGGCGGCGCTTAAGGCGGCAGGAAAAGACCCAAGCCAGATGAGCCTCGACCAGATTGTTAGATACGGTAGGGAACTGGAGAAGAAAAAGGAGGAATGGAGGAAGAGCAACCCGCACAAAGCAACGCCAAGGCTCGAACCCCGTAGGGACATAAAGCGTCCCGGGCTGAAACCGCTTCCAATTGAAAAACAGAACGAACTTCTCAAGAAGGTATACCCGCGTTCCCCTGGCGGCGGGATTGTGATTGGCTATACTCCCGTGCCGGGACTCAAGCCTGGAGTCAAGCCAAAACCACCTATTAGCCATAAACCTCTCCCAAAGGAGCCGGTTTACCGGATTCTCCCGTACAACCCGCCGGTCTTTGTGAGGTGAGAGCATGAAGCTCGACCGCGAGACACTCTTCCACGGCCTCATTCTTTTCCTCCTTTGGATGGCCTTTCAAATCGAGTTCAAAAAGTTCCTGGACAGGGTGAGGTGAGATGACTCCAGAGGAGGCTATGCTTTCACTGGGAGGGACGTTCTTTGTATTTTTCATCGGTTTAATGTCTAAAATAAGAGCGAACGAGGCAATACTAAACGACATCCTTGACAGGACATCCAAGATAGAAAAGAAGCTATTCGACCATGAGGAGAGGCTGAGCCGGCTCGAAGGGAAGTTCAATGGAGTGATGAGAAAATGAGCCGGAACATCTACCTCGGCAGGCGCGTAAGGGATACCGGCAAGAAAGGCCTCGACAACCTCAGGGAAGTCAGGGACATCTGCAAGGCCATCCTCAGGGACTATAAGAGGCACAGAATCCCATACAAAACCGCCATGAGGCGCCTGGTCTTCCTCAGAACCACGGTGATTAAGCGGAGTGAGAAGCTGGTTGGGAAGAAGAGGAAGGCCTACGCGATAGTGAGGGAGTATGAGGAGCAGTTGAGGAGGCTGAGGAAATGAGCGGAGTGAACCTCATCGACTTCACCATGCCGTCAGCCGCGCCGGCACCGTCCGGCGGAAAGACCGAAACCCGGAACGTTGGAGGAATGAAGCTCGTTCTCCCCAAGAAGAAGGAAAAGCAGACTGAGGCCGAGGTGGCAGAGGAGAAGGCCAAGAGAAGGGAATGGTGGAAGGCGCTCCTGCCGCTCCTCGGCATCATCATAGTGATTAAACTCGCGACCTGGTACGCGAGGAGGTATGGAAAATGAGCGAGATGAAGGTGAACGCGTATTTTGAGCCTGCTGATAACCGCGTGGTTGAGCTGACCGACGGTGAGAGAAGCCAGGAAGTGGATTTCGGCAGTCCGAGCCACATCACGGCCATTTCAGTATCTCATGGGAACGACGATTACGTCATCGTAAGGCTGAGGAAGGTAGAGGACACTAAACCCTTCTGGAGCGCGAAGTTCTTCAGCGGACTGAACGGCCAGATCTTCATCCAGCCAATTCCGAGCGAGCCGGTGAGGAAGGTGGTCGTTGAAGTCGAGCCGAAGGAAGGCACTCAAATCACCGACAGCGTGATAGTGAACGTGAGCTACATCCAGGGGTGATGTTGTGAGCATACTGGTGAAAGGAGTTGGTGGAAAAAGACAGCTGGCACATGGATTTGCTTTTGGAACTGAAGTTGCAATCATCGGGGGAGGCGTCATCTTAAACAAAACACCCAGCGGCAGTCTGAACGCAGGCGTATCCATAGGTGTGGCCATTGTGGGGATTGCTACTACCCCCACCATCCAGTAAGAGGTGATGTGAGATGGTATTAAACCTCCAGGCAGGTTTTGTGAAATACTATCGTGAAAGCGTGGATAACTACAACATACCCATTAAGCAGGCAATATACAACCCACGTGGTTCCACAACTTACGTGAAAATCACGCTGGTAGATCAAGGGAGTCTCGGTTTCACTTTTGGTGATGGAACCACAGAAAAGACTCTTTCTGTTGGAGCGAATTCATCAATAACCGCAGGTGAAACGCTGGTTCCATCCACAACACCCACAGAAACGATGAAAGATCACATTACTCTGAAAATCGAGTACTTCAAAAACTCAAATTACAGTGGAAAATTTGGGGAGGATACTGTTCAATATCAGATTAACTATTACATCCAGAACCAGGACGGAAGTTGGACAAGTTCTCAATATCCTAATGAGGACGACATAATCTATGATCAATGGACATCAAACAGTTTTAATGTAAGCGCCAATGCTGGGATAGTAGGCATCAAAGGAGTTCTAAAACTGACTCATGGAGGTGCCACCACTATATACGTACAAGAGGTTCCAGGCATAGTTTCGGATATCGCCGCTCAAATGAAATCATACACGTCAGGATACTCATACTCTAGTAGATATTACTATATGACTGCATACCAATATTTAAAGAAAGTTTCAGATGGAAATCCCCCGGGGAACGTCATCTTTGCAGGAATAATTAAATACGACAGTGGAGACAACGGAAAAGTTTCCGCAGGGTTTAGTGGCGTCGGGGATGTACTACTCATATCCTCCTCTGGGGGAATTGGGAAATTCATATTGTATCCTTCAATGTTCCAGCAATATATCAAAGAACAGGGATCACGGTACGTGGGTTCCTACTCAGAGTATTCTATCGACGTCGTTTTCACAATAGATGGATTAATAGCCTTTAACCCTCTTCCATGACTTCTTTTCCAAGAGGTGAGCATCATGGCGAGTAGAATTAAAAAGCGAGAGGAAGAAGTTAAGTCTAAAGCTCCAGAATCCCCAGCTCTTCTTTCAATTTATCCACCATGTGATAGTAGATCCTCACAGCGTTCTGCACGTTCCAGCGGTAGTTCCTGCCGCCGACGTTCTTGGGAGCGCGACCCTGGAGGAATTCAATCAGGTGCCAGGCATCAGCCGGCGGGTTGGGAACCGTGCTCAATACATGATCATTCATGAAGTTCTGCCAGAACTTTCTGAGGAGTGCGAGGTCCTTCACCTCCTTCGAATCCCTGAACAGCTTATGTTTATCCGAGTTATCCGCAGTCAGCTTATAGCCAGTGCTCCTGAACCACTCCAGCTCAGGAACCAGCTCGGCCGGAAAGACCGCAACGTAACCCCTCTTCGTATCGTGCCTCCTCGTCGGGAGCTTTACCCGCTCCATGTCATAAACCGCAATCTTCTCCCTCCATTCCTCGGGAATGCCGAAGGCCTTGAAGGTGTCGTCAATGACTTTCGGGTCAAACTGGTTCATCAGCTCGCGGACCTCGTCCCCTCTGAGGCCTGTGAAGGCCAAGAGCTTGAGGTAAAGCTTCCTCGCTCTGAGAATCGTCTTGGTTCTGGCCTTGAGGTGGTTGAACATCTTCCGGATGTCCCCGGCGGTGATGACCTTCGCGGACTCGGCACGTGCGTTGGTCTTGATGTTCGGAATCACTGCCTTGAAGTCAATGGCCTCACTCTTCCGTATTTTGCCAGTATCAACCAGGAAGTTAATATAACTCCTTATCGCGAGGTAAGCGTGCCTGTTGGGAAGGCCGTTTTTGGTCGGCGGAATTGACTCAACAATCCGGCGGAGCTCTTCCGGAGTGTTGGCTTTCTTTCCCCAGAGGTACTTGTCCAGCATGGGAATGTACTTCCTGGCCATGCTCGGCGTGCGCCTCCTCACCCATTCCACGTATTTCTGCCTGTCACGACCGTAGTGAATCTTGGCAGTTGAGTCTATCAAAGCCTTTCCTGTAAAAACGTTATCGGCGTTCGGCTCTTCTTTGTTGTCATTCTGACGGGAGAGGCCTTCATTAGGCGAAAGAAGCGCATCTTGAGTCCACCGCCTTTGACCAGGCTCGGCAACCCCCGCACCGTGGCAGAGTGTATAAACCGTCGAAAACTTATAAACTTAACTAACACCACTAACCAGTTCAAGCAAAGACCTGACTACCGGCAACTCAAGAAAGAGGAACACTCCAAACGCCATCAGGAGAAGGTACTTTGATACGAAAACACTCGCTTGGAGAATCAGTGCGGCAATGAGGGGGAGATAAACATAGGGAGAGATCCCAAGCAAGCTCTTTGAGTAGTAAACCACGCCGGCAAGGATGATCGCATACGCCAATAAAAGACCCCCCATCACACCCACAGACCCCATAACGGGCACCAGAAGGAACCATGAAACGAGGGCCACCCCCGCTCCAAGGAGAGAAACCAGGGTCCCGCGTTTTACGTAGGCAGTGGAGTTGAGAGCCACTATACTTGGGTTGTACGCCACATAAATTTCAATGGCCATCAGGGCCAGGTAGAAAGATGGGCCGATTTCAAATCCAAAGACCGCTGACAGAATTTCCCTGCCGAAAATCATGAGGATGAAAACCAGACTCCCAGTGATTAACACTATAAACTCCGTAACCTTCTCCGCCAGGTTTTTAACGTATCCTCTCTCGGCCCGGCCGTGTTTATACGAGAACATCGGCATTATCGCGGACTGAAGAACCTGGGGGATGTACGTCAGCAAAAAAACCGCGGAGAGAACAGCGGACACTTCCCCAGCAGCCTCAGACCCAAGAAGACGCTCGCTCATGAAGTAGGGCCCCTGAACCAGAAAGACCCCCGACAGGGTTCCCAAGAAAGCGAAAGAGGAATACGCAACCATCAGCCTGAAGTATTCCCAGCGAGGCCGTACCACAAAGCCAGCGACCCATAGGTACACGGCGGAGACAAAGGCTATAACGCCCAGGAAAACCAGGTATGGCGCAAAGACATCGGGAACAAGGAATCCTAAGGCAAATCCAATGAAGGAGACCACTATCACATACGCGTAGTGCTCTCCCCGGTGAATCCCGTACAGGAAGCTCCGAAAGGTCAGCTGAACAGCGCGGAAGACAGCCAGCAGGGAAAGGTACATGTTGAGCGGAAGGAGCAACAATCCAATAACGGGCATCAAAAACGCGGGCAGGGTAATGGAACGCACGGCATCTATGTCATCCCTCCCAAGGAACTCCGAGGAATACTTACCGAGGGCCACCGCAAAAAAGCTCAGCGGTATTGCCACAAAAAACGCCTTTGAGATGAGTGAATTGGCCGTTCCAAGAACGTCCACGCCAAATCGTCTGGCTATTATTACACTATACAGGAACCTGCTGAGGCCCGTTATTCCAAGGGCAACTATGGAAGCCAGGGAGTGACGTAGCAGGACCCTACGTTCATAGCTCATGGAAATAATAAACAGGTGCCGGATTTTAACCTTTGTGGAATCCCAGCGCAAAGCCTCCAGCGAAAGCGGCGGTACCGGGCAGGAGAGCTATGAACTTCTGGCTCGCGGTCATTATTTCGTGCGTCCAGTCGCCAACGAGATTGAAGAGTCTGTCCTTATCGATTATGAGAACACCCTTCTGTTCAAGCCACAGCAAACTGGCAACGTAGGCACCGATGAGGGCAAGTGCCAGCTTCATCATTTTTTTGACGGCGTAGCCGGTTACAAACCCAACCACCGCCCCAACTCCCATGTCGCCCATCATAGCGTTCAGGTCGAACTCCATTCTACCACCCTAAAATCCTTGCACTTCATCGGATAAAAACTTGTTGCCAAAACGTTTAAATTAAACGGAGCCAAAATATTTACAGATCATAAAAGTCGGGTGAGAGCATGACAACCCCCATGGAAAGGCTCAAGAACAAGATAACTAAAGAGGTTCTCTGGCTGTACATACTCCGGCTACTGCGGGAGAGGCCCATGTACGCCTACGAACTGAAAGAGAGGATAAGGGAGGCGTTCAACTTCGAGCCCGCGACCGTCAGCTCATATGTTGTCCTCTACAAGCTCGAGAAAGATGGGTATGTTACCGCGGAGTGGCAGGAGAGCCAGACGGGAAAACCCTCCAGGAAGTACTACAAGCTCACCCCTGAGGGAGAGAGGCTCCTTGAGGATGGAATAGCTTTTCTTGAGGACATGGTTGAGAAGCTGAAAGGTGCCTGAAGGGGGCAACCTCGCCCGCAAATAATTTTTGCGTTTCTGAAGGGTTCTCCAGAAAAGCATAGAATTGAGAAGCGTAGAAATAGGGAAGCAAAAGATTGGGACTTCAGCGTCCCATTCCACCGCGCGGCTCTCTCGCCTTCGGGCGGAGACCCTTGTAGCCGCACTTCCTGCACTTCTTGGCCTTCCACGGGTTAGTGGCACCGCAGCGCATGCACACGTACTTCCTAAAGATTCTGGCCTCAGCCTCGGGGAATCTCGCCATCGTGATCACCTCATGATCTTAAACCGTCTTCACCTACACGACTCGACTTTTAAAGCTTTGGTGCGGGGGACGGGATTCGAACCCGCGTAGCCCTTCGGCAGCGGATCTTAAGTCCGCCCCCTTTGGCCAAGCTCGGGCACCCCCGCGCGAGGGAGTGTAAAGCGAGGGGCGTTAAAAATCTTCCCCTCAGGTCCTGATAATCCTCATCTCGAAGTCCTCGACCGGAACCTTGAAGTCCTCCCTGCTCTCGATCTCCTTCCTGTTGTAGAGTATCTCCCTCGCGAGGATCCAGTAGATGAGAGCAAGGGCCTTCCTACCCTTGTTGTTGGTCGGGATCGCAACGTCAACGTAGCTGAGGAAGTTCTCAGTGTCGACGAGGGCCACTATCGGTATGCCGATCTCGATGGCCTCCTTCATGGCCTGGTGGTCGGCCCTCGGGTCGGTGACTATGAGGACGTCCGGCTCCATGAAGTTCTTGACCTGCGGGTTGGTCATGGTTCCCGGGAGGAAACGGCCGGGTATCGAGCGGACACCGGTAACGTCACCGAACTTCTTGACCGGCTTCTGGCCGTAGAGCCTGACGCTGACGGCGAGAATGTTCTCGGGGTCGAACTTGGCGAGGAACTTGCCGGCGACCCTGAGCCTCTCGTCGGTCTTCCTGACGTCAAGCACGTAGAGGCCGTCCTGCCTGACACGGTAAATAAACCTCTTCATGTCCTGGGTCTTCTGCTGGGTTCCGATGTGGACACCGGCAGCAAGGTACTGGTCGAGTGGAACGAGGTATTCCTCCATTCTTCACACCTCCTCATCCTTCAAAGGTTATTATCCTACCCCTTTCACCCAAATCTTCCGCTATGCGAATCAGCTCGTTCAGCTTGGCGATGGAATCCTTGCGGAGCACCATCGCCGGACAGCGAAGGCCCACTGCAACGTGGGCCAGGGCCTCGTCGGAGGACTCGTAGCGAGCCTCCGCGAGGATGGGGGTTATCCTCTCCGACTTCGCGTCGTTCACGAGGTTGTATAAGTCGGTGAGCGTACCTAGGTTTATCGGCTTTATCGACAGGGCGTTGTAGTAGCGCCTGTCCAGTATGTCCTTCTCGCGGAAGAGGTGCTCGCCGTCAACGAACACCTCGTGGGTGCCAGCGATTAGCTCGAGGAACAGTTCCTCATCGCCGAGGGGCTTTATGTAGGCCACGTTGTTGTCCTCGACTACGGAGAGCACTTCCTCCATATCCATTGGAACTCTCTGCACGAGGCCGAGGGCAACCTCGAGGCCGAGCTCGTCGGTTGCTTTTTCGGTGGCCTTCGAGAAGGCCTCCACAGTACCGGCCTCTGCATGTTCAAGGACCTTGTTAACCGCATCGACGACGTCGGTTATCTCCATGAGGTCCCTGACCATGACGTAGTAGTCGAAGGCCTCACCGCTCGCAATCTCAAGGATTGGAACCGGAAGCTCGGTGGTGAAGGTTCCGCCGATGTAGTTGTAGAGGGGCATCCTCTTGACGCTTGCGGCAGCTTTGGCGACCGCTATTGAGACCGCCAGCGCGGTGTTTGCCCCTATGTGGCTGAAGTTCTCGGTGCCGTCTATCTCCCAGAGGTAGCTGTCTATGAGCTCCTGCTCGCTCGAGTCGAATCCTATGAGTTCCGGCCCAATTATCTCGTCGACCTCGCTCACAGCGCGGTGAGCCTCTGCTATGTAGAGGCTCGGGTTCTCGTCCACGGGCGCGGCAAAGCGGCCGAAGCCAGAGCTCGTCACGACGTCTACTTCAACGGAGTATCTGCCACCCTTGAGCACCGCAACCCTGCCGATCACGTTCTCTATCACGGTCATCTCTCATCAGCTCGGCCTTATTACGGTGAGCGGGATTATTCCTTTCTCAAACTCGAGCATCGCGGCGTCGAGCGGCGTGATTCCTTCCGGGACGTCGATGAGTATGGGCGCACCCATCGCTATCTGGAGGGCCCTTGCTCCGATGATACGGGCCTTCTCAAAGCGGGTATACTTAAACATGACTACCACCCCTGCCTTCCACATTCCGCATCAAACATCCATTGCAAACATTTGGTGGGGCCGCCGGGATTTGAACCCGGGTCTCCGGCACCCCAAGCCGGGAGGATAGACCAAGCTACCCCACGGCCCCCCAAGAAGTGCGGTTTTTAATACACCCTGTACTTCATGGCGCTATCCACGAGCTCGACGTGGCTGAGGAGGGTCCTCCTGCAGCAGTATCTTTCGATCCCGAGGTCGTCGAGCACCCTCTCGGGATCCTCGCCCTTCTCAACGCGGGCCTTAAACTCGTAGTATTTGTCTCCTATGACCTTTCCACACGTGAAGCACCTGACGGGGACTATCACCCGTATCACCTTCTCGAATGAATATTAAAGGAAAGCCATCAGCGGTAGGACTTCTGCCTCTTGGCGCGCGGACCCTTGGTTGAGCGGTTGGGCTTGTGCATCTCGGTTCTCCTGCTGTCGCCGACGAGCATGGTCCTGTCGTACTTCATGAACTTGTCCTTGAGGTTCATGTCATTGGTCCACTCGACGAGAGCCCTGGCTATGGCAACCCTAGCGGCCTCGGCCTGTCCCATGAAGCCTCCGCCCTCGACCTTGACGTCTATGTCAACCTTGCCAACTATCTCCTCTCCGGCGAGGACGAGCGGCTCCATGATGGTGAAGCGCGCTATCTCCGGCTCGATTATCTCAACCGGCTTGTGGTTGATCCTGACGCGACCCTTTCCTTCCCTGATGGTGGCCCTCGCGATGGCCGTCTTCCTCTTACCAGCAGTCTGGATGACCTTCATCTTCTCTCACCTCAGAACTTTCCACCGAGGAACTTGGCAACCTCGCCAACGGTAACGTACTTCGGGGTTGCGATCCTCGAGCTGTGGGCCTCGCTTATTGTCTCAAGCTCCCTGCCCTCGAACTCCTTCGGAACACCGACGTAAACCTTGAGCCTCTTGAAAGCCTTCCTTCCGCGGTCGGTCTTCCAGGGGAGCATTCCCCTGACGGTCCTCCTGACTATCTCGTCGCTCCTCTTCGGGTAGAACGGACCCTTCCTCGGGTTGGTTCTGGTCCTCAGCCCGGTCCTCTGCTTGTACTTGGCGAAGATGTCCTCGCGGTTTCCGGTGATGATGGCCTTCTCGGCGTTGACTATGACGATTTCCTCGCCCTCAAGGAGCATCTTGGCGACCTTCGAGGCGAGCCTTCCGAGTATGAGTCCTTCAGCGTTAATTATCCTCATGGCCCATCACTCCATTATGATTACTCCACTACCCTTCGGGTTTCTCTCGATGAGCTCCTCAATCGTGAGGACCTCTCCACCGGCCTCGACTATCTTCTTCTTGGCAGTCTCGCTGAACTTCCAAGCGGCAACGGTGACCTTGTGCTCGAGCTTTCCTGCACCGAGGACGTTTCCGGGAACGATGACGGTGTCGCTGTCCTTGGTGTAGCGGTTGATCCTGCTGACGTTCACTTCAGCCCTCTGCCTCCTGGGCCCCTCAAGGCGCCAGGCAACGTCCTTCCATATCTTAACTCCTTCCTCGTTAGACTTCTTTCTGAGGTAGCGGATGAGCCTCCTCAGGTTGATGTCAGTGGGTCCGGTTCTCTTGACCATGAACATACCTCCTTAACGCTCTCTCGCAGGTGGGAAACCGACAGGTCCAACGGGGTGAGCGTAAATACTGGTGCGGGGGCGGGGATTTGAACCCCGGAACCCCTACGGGACGGGACCCTGAATCCCGCGCCTTTGGCCAGGCTCGGCTACCCCCGCGTCAGTCCGCTAATTTATGGAGTTCGCTTATAAATCTATCGCTCTTCCTCATGAGGATTTTGAGGGCTATGGTCACGATTTCCTCAACCGGAAGTTCCCCATTGGTCTCGACGGTGAAGACAAAGGCGTTGGGTACGGTCTCTTCCCTGATCTTCTCCCCCACGTAGGCGTCAAACTTCCGCGGAAGGTAGAACGCCTTGATCGTGGTTATAACGAGCTCCTCGTCGGTTTCCTCAGCCGGAAGACCGCGCCTCTCGGCGAGCTCCTTGAGCTCCTCCCAGTCGGGAACCTCCTTGCTCACGTGAATCCTGGTGAGGTACTTGTAGTAGACGAAGCCGGGCTGCCACTTGGCATGGTCCTTTCCGCGGCCGAGTCTTGCATAGGCGTTAAACGTAAGCCTCTGGCCCTCGGCAAGCTTGACTATTGGGATGTTGGGGTTGGCGGGCTTCACGCCCTCATCGCTGCTCTTAAGGTCACCGGAGTAAACCATTCCAGGCCCCTCTGCCTCGAGGGAGAGCGTAACCGTGTACTCGTCAAGCTCCAGTGAATCGAGGGAGAACCTCTCGTGGGGAGTGGTGAGAGGTATCATACCCACCCTGTGGGCGATTATCTCGTCGAAGAGGGCGGAATCGTTCTCGAAGAACTCAACCTCATCCACCGCAAAGGTCGGGACGTCCGCGAGGATGGTCCTCCTCAGGGCATTGGCGAAGGGGACGTCCACTCCCTCGACGATGAACCTAATCGAGTCCTCCCTTTTCTCAAGAATCTGAAACTTTGGCTCCATCGGCATCACCAAAAAAGAAGTTGTGGGAATCAGACGCGCCTGCCCCTTCTTCCGCCCTTCGGCCTGGTGCCGTCGTGCGGAATCGGGGTGGCGTCCTCAACCCTTCCGATCCTGAGGCCGGCCCTGGAGAGGGCACGAATGGCGGCCTGAGCACCCGGTCCCGGGCTCTTGCTCCTGCTTCCACCGGGGGCGCGGACCTTGATGTGGACTCCGGTGAAGCCCTTCTCCATGGCCTCCTCGGCGGCCCTCCTGGCGGCTATCATAGCCGCGTACGGAGAGGGCTCGTCCCTATCAGCCTTGACGACCATACCGCCGCTCCATCTGCTGACGGTCTCGGCCCCGGTGAGGTCGGTGATGTGGATGATGGTGTTGTTGTAGGAGGAGTAGATGTGGGCAACTCCCCACTTCTCCTTCTTCTTAAGGTTAACCTGCTGCTGAACTTCCTCGCTCATGAGGCCTCACCCTGCTTAGCCTGTTCAATAACCATCCTCTCGGGGTGGCTCTCCTTAGCGAAAGGAGAGGTCTTTGAATAGGTTATGGTGTCTTCCTCCTCCCTGAGGACGAGGTAGCCAGGAGAGCGTATTATCTGGCCGTTTATCTCGATGTGGCCGTGAACTATGAGCTGCCTGGCCTGTCCAATGGTCCTGGCGAGGCCCTTCTTGTAGACGAGAGTCTGAAGGCGCCTGTCGAGAACGTCCTCAACCGTCAGGGAGAGAACGTCATCGAGAGCGGCATCGGCCGGAAGGAGGCCGAGCCTGTTGAGCCTCTGAAGGAGCTGGGCCCTCTCAACCTCAGCCTGCCTGCCGCGGGCGGCAAGGAGGCGCCTGGCCCTACGCCTGAACTCCTTGAGCTGGGTCTCATGCCTCCAGAGCTCCTTCTTGTTCTTGAGGGCGTACTTCTTCATGAGGACTCTCTCGCGGTCGAGCCTCTCCTTAATCCAGGGGTGAGAGGGAGTTTCGTACCTCTTCCTCTGCCTCTTAGGGTCTCCCATCTACATCACCTCACTTCTTCCTTCTGCTCACACCGAGGGTGCTGCCGTGCCTGAAGTTCGACCTGGTCCTCTGGCCGCGGAGCGGGAGGCCGAGCTCGTGCCTTATGCCGCGGTAAGCGCGTATTCTCCTGAGCCTGTTGACGTCCTCACGCCAGGCCATGACGAGCTTGGCGGTGATGAGGTGCATGTCCTTACCGGTCTCGTAGTCCTTCCGCCTGTTAACGGCCCAGGCGGGTATACCGTGGGCGATCGGGTCTTCGAGCACCTTCTCAATCTTCTTGACCTGCTCGTCGGTAAGGTAACCGGTCTTCATGTACGGGTCGATCCCTGCAACCCTGAGCACCATAGTGGCGAAGTTTATGCCTATACCCCTGATGCCCGTAAGGGCCCATCTCAGCTGCTTATTTCCGTTCAAATCAACTCCCGCTACACGGACTATGTGTCTGAAGTTGTCCGTCATTACGAATACACCTCCATCTCAATCCTTCAGAGAGGATTTTGGCGCCGGGACGGGGATTTGAACCCCGGTGTCCAAGCGGACACGGGCTCTCAAGGCCCGCGCCATCCCAGGCTAGGCGATCCCGGCATACACGCGGTAGCCGCTCCCCTTAGCCAGCTCTCTCACTTCGGTGAAGTGGTCATCCATTAGAGCCTTAATATACTTTGCCCCCTGCTTCGTCTTAATCACCAGCTGCAGGAGGCCTCCATCGTTGAGATGCCGGGGAGCGTTTATAACTATTTCCCTCAGCACTTCCTTCCCCGCGTGCACCGGGGGATTAGTGATGATCGCGTTGAACCTTTCGCCCCTGACGGGCTCGTAGAGGCTTCCCCACCTCACCTCGGCGTTTCTAACGCCGTTGATTTTTAAGTTTTTCCTCGCCATTCCCACCGCGCGCCTGTTCACGTCGGTCATGACGACGTAGTCCACGAAGCGAGAAGCCACTATCCCAATCGCCCCGTAGCCGCAGCCCAAGTCGAGGACGCGCCAACCCTCATCGAGTATCATGCTCTCTATGAGCAGTTCAGTGCCGCGGTCTAGCTTCCCGAAGGAAAAAACTCCGCTGGCAGTTATGAACCTGAAGCAGTGCCCTCTGAGGCAGACCTCTATGGTCTTCGTCTTCAGCGGGACGTTCGGCTCTTCGGAGTAGTAGTGGCTCATGTGGGGTGGTTCGTTGATGGGTTTATAAAGGTAAACCCCCAGCCAAGCGCCAGAGGGTGTCCCCCGCAACGGCTCCGGCGAGCATGAACACCGTTCCAAGTGACATAACAAGTAAGACCTTCCTAACCCCCAGCGGTGCCGGCCTCTCAACCATCGGAGTGAAGGCAGATAGTATCATGCCGTAGAGACCCATCGCACCCCCGCCGAGCAGCACCAAGCCGCTCCAGGCACCGTTCAAAACTGTCTCAATGAAGAACCCAAAGAGTGCTCCAAAGAGAAAGAACTCACCGCGCGACATCGGTAATATACGATGGGCCAGGTAAAGCCCCGTTCCAATCCCTATGAAAACCGGAACGGCCATCGTCAGGTCGTGCGCCAAGCTCGTCGCCTTTCCTCCCAGCCCGCCGCTGTTCAGGGTCACCAGCGTTTCCTCAAACAGCGCCATCAGAAAAACGGCAAAAAGATACGTATCACCGAACTGAAGACGTTTCTGGGGGAGCGCTCAAGAACACCGAGGAGCAGAAAGAGCAGAACATCGAGCCAGAACCAGAGGAGGACAAACCTTGCGAGGAGCATTACCCCTCGAGGCTCAACCGGGGAAGAAAAGGCATCAAAAAGCAGTGAGAGTCGAGACAAATCCCTCACCAGAGTTTGGGATACCAGTCCCTCGGCATGAAGACCTTGTCCACATCGACCGCTATTCCCTTGCTCCTCTGGAGCATTTCACCGCTCGTCATGGTGGCCTTTCCGAGTGCAACCAGCTCGTCTTTAAGAGTCATGACGGCAACGAGGTCGCCCCTCTTGATGCCCTTGTTGAGCTTCACTATTCCCGGAACTGCCAAATCTGCGCCGTAGGTTACGGCGGCAACGGCAGAATCTCTAATCCACACCTTGGGAAGGTGCTCCACCGCCTTCTCCATGGGCTGGATGGCCTTCCTGAAGTACTCCTCGATGCCGTCGTCCTTCCAGAAGTGATAGTAGTCTATGAGGTCGTGAAGGGTCACGAGGGTTTCGTCCTCCTTGAAGGGACCGCTCCTCGTTCTCCTCAGCTCGGCCATGTGCGCTCCAACCCCGAGGGCAAGGCCGATATGATGGATGAGCGACCTGATATAGGTTCCAGCCTCAACTCCAACGCGGAAGAGCACGTCCTTGCCGTCTATCTCGAGTATCTCGATGTAGTAGACCTTTCTCGTCCTCAGCCTTCTCTTGACTGCGCTCCTCAGGGGCGGCCTCTGGATTATCTCGCCCTCGAACTCCCTCATCACGGCGCGGATTTTGTTCTCAGGGACGTCGCCGTGAAGGTGCATCAGAGCCACATACTCCTTTCCGGCGGGCAGGAGTGCCTGGACCACCCTCGTTGCCCTCTCAAGTGCAACCGGCAAAACGCCGCTGACCTTGGGGTCGAGGGTTCCGCCGTGGCCCGCCTTGTTCAGGTCGAAGAGCCTCTTGATCCAGGCAACGACCTCGTGGCTCGTCGGGCCTGGAGGCTTGTCGAGGTTTATTATCCCGAACTGCATGTGCATCTCCATGGGCCTCTTCTCCGGTGGAAAGCCCCACTTCGGATTCGTCTCGGCCTTCTCGTCCTTAACCAGAACCTCTCGCTTTATGTCAGCGGGAAGTCTGCGCACTTCGTCCCTCGCCATGAGCATCACCTATGGGTCTTCCAACGCCTTGATGAAATCCTCCTTGCTTATTTGAGCAAGTCTTAGTACTCCCATCAACGTGCCGGCTTTTAACTCTTTGTGAAGCGGAACCACAGTTCCAATTTTTCTACCATCCATATACTTAACGAGCACCACATGACTGCCCCTTTGGCGGGACACTTCAAAATCAAACTTTTTGGTGAGCACTTTAATGACTTCTTCACCCGAGAGCCTTGGCAACTTCGACATTGAAATCGCCCACGAACTTTACTTTCTCAAGTTCCTCTCTCAGCTCAGGAAACTCCTCAAGGTACAGCTCAACGGCCTCCTTAAGGTTCTCAATGGCCTCCTCTATTGTCTCTCCCTGAGTGGTTATCCCCGTAAAGACTTCACGAATGATGTAAATACCCTCCTCTTCCCAAATGACGGCGTGGAGTTGCATTCAGCTCACCCCCAGTAGAGTCTTGGTTCATGACTTAATAAATCCACCTAATATCTGAAGCGGTACGTGAAGACCGGCCAGTTCGGGAGGTACTTGACGAGTTTTAGATAGCCAGGTACGAAAACCTCCCGCTTGCCCTTTTCAAGCCCCTTCAATACCGCTCTTGCAACCCTTTCCGGCTCTATCGAACCCTTTGGAACCTTTCCGTTCCAGAAGCCTGTCTTAACCTGCTTGGGGTACACCCTCATAATATGGATTCCCCTAACCCTGAGCTCGTTTTCAAGGTTTACAGTCAGGTAGTGGAGTGCGCCCTTGGCGGCACAATATGAGGGAATCTCAAGTACATTGACGAAGGCCACGCCGCTGATTATGAACACCACACTCGAACCCTTCGGAAGCATTGGAAGGACTGCCCTTGTAAGCTCCACAGGTGCAAGGGCATTTACCCGGAATAGATTCTCCAGCTCCACCTCAGAGTGCTCAAGAAGGGGCTTCCTTACCGCAAGGCCCGCGTTGTTTATGAGAAGGTCAATGTTTTGCACACCGAGCCTCTCGAGCCCCTTCAAAATCGTGCTGGGAAAGTCCTCCGCAGTCAGGTCGGCAACTATGTATTCAAAAGCCTGCAGTCTTTCCTGAAGTTCACGAAGTTTTTCTTCGTTCCTGGCCACACCGACAACCCTATAGCCCCTCTCGACGAGCCCCTCAACGAGAAGCTTCCCTATGCCACCAGTTGCACCCGTCACCAGTGCGGTTTTCATGAAACCCACCAGAAGGATTTCGGAAACGGGACTTAAAAGCGTTAGGAAGTAAGAAGAGGCCAGAAGGCCTCCTGCAATTCACTCAAGGCTTATTCCAGCGCTCTCAAGGGCGGCCTTGACGGCCTCGTCGTCGGCGCCGCGCTCGATGCTGACCTTCTCCGGAAGGGGCTCGAGGTGCTTGACGTTCATCCTCCTGCGCTTGACCTTGTTGAAGCCAGCGCCGGTAACGAGGACGAAGTTCCTGTCGATGACGTCAACGACGACGACCTTCTCTCCGGCCCTCCTTCCGGCAATTATAACGGCAAGCCTTCCGACTTCCATAGCTGGCATTCATCCCACCTCCTCATTTTTTGTTGCCCGGGTTTGCACCCGACCCCGCGTCACCGTCGGGGTATAGGTGGTCGATGGCGGCCTTCACAATCGCGAAGACGCCATCGGGATTCCAATGGGCGGTATTTATGATCAAGTCATAAATCGACTTGTCGTCGATGTCAATCCCGTAAAGGTTTAAATATCTTTTCCTGTTGCCCTTCTCGCGCTCGGCAATTCCCACAAAGGCCTCCTCGACGGAGACTCCCTCACGGCGGGCAACGCGCCTTGCACGCTCCATCATGGGGGCGTCGAGCCATATCTTAAGGTCCGCATCCTTGACCATCCAGCCGGCGAGGCGGCCCTCAATAACGACGTTGCACTCCTTGGCTGCCTCCACCTGCCTTCTGTCAACCTCACGGTCGATCTCGGGGTGAAGTTCGGCGTACTCCTGGAACTCCTTCAGGGTCATGCCCATCTCCTTCGCCATCTGCCGGAAGATGAGTCCAGCGTAGATGTGTTTGAACCCGTAGTGCCTGGCGAGATTGCGGCAGAGAGTGGTTGTTCCAGAGCCTGCCAGGCCGCTGACAGTTATCACGAGGCAGCCCTTGGGCATGTTAGCACCTCATTCGAAATCAGAGGGCAACGCCCGCCCTGACCTGGGCCTTCATGACCTTCCTCATGCAGCTCGGGCAGAGGTTGGCGTAGGGCCTCTCCGGCCTCTTGGCGGTCTTCGGGAGCTTCCTGAGCTCGCTGGGCCTGCCGCGCGGGACACCGTTGAGCGGCCTGCCGCACATGGCGCAGTGGGCGACCTTGGGCTTCCTCCTCTCAAAGTGCACGACGGTCCTTCCGCCAGGAGTCCTGACGTACTTCCTTCTCCATGACCTTGACCTGTACATCGGCTTCATTCTTCTCACCTCGCCTTTCCTTTCAGGGAATCGTTTTTAAATTTAACCCATATCGAGGAGCTTCCTGAGCACGTAACCGGTTATCATAGAACTCAGCATGTACCAGCCGAGGTAACCAAGCTCACTCGGGGGTAGTGCCGAGTGCTGCCAGTTGTGGAAGAAGCTGAACACGAAGAAGTCAAAGGGAGCCTTAACTATGCCGACCTCAACATACCATCTCCTAAGCCAGCTTAAGAATATCCAGAATATCGGCATCGTAAGCAGGGTGACTTTGAGCATGGTGTCCTTCATGACCTCGCTCTGGAGTTTCATTAACTCCATCTGCTCCTGCTGGAGCTTCTTGAGCTTCTTCTCATCCTTCGCAGCCTGGGCTTCCTTGTACTTCTTCTGGAACTCCTTGCTCTTCTTCTGGAGCATCTTAACTTTCTCCTGATCGACCAAGATGTAGTTTATCAGGGTGAATAAAGCACCCAGTATAATTCCCGATATCGTGACCACCCATATCGGGTGGTACGCCTGTATCAGCGGACCAAACAAGTTGTCAAGGAACGCGTATATTCCCTCAATCATATTCTCCCACCGCCAGATCCAGTACTTCAACAAGCTCGTGAACGGCCTCCTGCAGGCCCTTATCCTCATGATTCTCGATTATCTTTATGAGCGCGTTGGAGTGCATAGCGTAGCTGACCGCGGCGGCGCGGTTCAGGTCCTGGTGCCTCTGTATCTGCTCCTCTGTCTCCACGTCACGGTCGCGCTTCAGGTCGCGTAGGCGCCTTCCGAGTATCTCGCTCGGTGCCGCCTCGATTATGACGATGAAGTTGGGGTTTATGACCTCAATAACCTCCCTGGGAAAACCGAGGAGGTAGCCCACAGGCGTCCTTATCGTCGCATGGGTGTCGATCAGGACCGGCTCGCGCTGGGACATCTCGACTATCCTTCTCGCGGCCTTCATCTGAAGCTCCTTCTGAACGTTCGGGTCGAGCTTCCTCATCTCATCCCTGTGCCTCACCAGTCCCGCCCCGACGGCCTCGTCGAACATCAGGTCTCCGAAGTTGACGAGCCTGAACTTGGCCCGGGACTTCTTGAGTGCGAGCTTGGTTATGGTGCTCTTCCCTACCCCTGGAATTCCTGTTATCATGACCACAAACGGCATCACGCTCACCCAGGAAGGTTTCTGGAGAAAGTAACAGGACCGAGTTTAAAAGGTTTTGTGAAAGAAAAGAAAAGGCTCACTTCGTAAAGAATTTCCTGAGTGCTGGGAACATCTCCGTGGCCTGCTCCCTTGCAATCTCCTCGTAGAGCCTGTAGAGGATACCGACCGTAAGGAGGATTCCCGTTCCGGTACCGAGGGCACCCAGGAAGTCCGCCAGCACTGCGACTAACGCCAGTGTGAACGAACCCCAGAAGGTAACGTAGGGGATGTACCTGTTGAGCACCCTCTCGAGTATCCTCGGGTCGCGCCTGAACCCTGGTATCTGCAGCCCTGCCCTCTGAAGCTGTCTGGCGATGCTCTTGGCGTCAAGGCCCGTCAGCTCGACCCACAGGAATCCAAAGAGTATAGCCCAGAATATCGTCATCAGCGCGTAGACGAGGGCCCTTCCAGGGTCGGCTATGACGTGGTAGATGTCCCTCGGCGGGTAGAGGTAGGTAACGAAGCCAGTCAGGGGGTATCCGTTCTCATCAAACGTTCCGAGGAAGGTGTAGCCGTAGTTATTGAGGAGCCTGGCCCAGAGCTGGATGTTGGAGTAGAGAGCAAAGGTTAGGATGATCGGTATGTTGCTGACGTACATGAACCTTATCGGGTACCTTCCACGGACGGTGACGCGGCCGTAGCTGAGGGGTATCTCCACGCGCATGCTCTCGAGGTAGACGACCACGAGGAACACCACTATGGTGGCAAGGACGTCCATCATGTCCGGCAGGGTGCCCCTGTACAGCGCGCCGGTCAGGTCCCCGTAGAACAGGTGCTGTATGAACGCTGGAATGGCACCGATTATAGCGGGACCCCCAGTAACAGGGTCTATGTACTGACTGGTGGTGAACGGATTAAGCGACTTGGTGACAACGGTCTGGGAAACACCCGCGGCGATGAAGAGACTGATGCCGCTTCCTATTCCCCACTTGCTAACAAGCTCGTCCAGGAGTATGAGCATGACGGAGGCAAAGCCGAGCTGGAGTATTATGAGTATCCCTAGACCCAGGCCTATGTAAACCTGTCCGGCGGGTGTCGTGACTGTCTGGAACGCCCCGAGTCCCATGTCAACCTTACCAAACGCACCTGCGAATACGTATATGGCGGCCTCAAAGAAGCTCATAAACACGGCAAAGAGCTTCTGAGCGGCCTGGTAGAATCTCCTATCCTCATGATTCGAGAGATCGAGGTGAACTATCTCAGAACCGACGAGAAGCTGCATGATAATGCTCGCGGTGACGATTGGACCGATACCAAGGGTCAGGAGGGAACCGCTCCTTCCCGCGAGCACAAATCTGAGCGTGGCAAAGTAGTCCTGGATCTGGGCGGGAATTCCGTAGAGCGGAATCTCCGCGAGAATGAAGTACAGCAGCAGAACGATCCCTGTCCACATGAACTTTTCCTTAAGCGGCACGTGCCTCTTGGGCCGCTCAACCTCTGGGAAGTACCTCTCAATTGCGAACACTACGTTTCTGAACCCCATGATTAACACCCGCCAAAAGTTAAATTAAAGGGGAATCAGGCGAGGAGAACCTCGCCACCAGCGGCCTTGATCTTCTCCTCGGCCTTCGGGGTAACGTAGTAGGCCTTAACAACGAGGGGCCTGCTGAGCCTGCCGGTTCCGAGAACCTTGTCAACACCGAGCTGGGTGGTGTCAACTATGACCTTCCCCTCCTCCTCGTAGGCAACGCCCATGTCAAGGAAGAGGGTGAGGTTCTCGTCTATGTCGCTGAGGTTTATGGTATTCGGGGTGTACTGGACGGCCTTGGGCCTGTGGAAGCCGCGCTTGCCGAGGTGGTCCGGGGCGTACTTGATGACCCAGGTCCACTTGGTGTTCTTCCTCTTTCCGGTTCCGGCCATTCCCTTACCGCCCTTGCTACCGCCGCCGCGGTGCTTCTTCTTGCAGCCCCATCCGTGAGTGTGACTTCCGCGGAGCTTCCTAACCTTCTTCTTCCTCCTTATCATCTCTCGCCACCTCAGAGCATTCTCTCAATGAGCTCGTTTATCTTCTCGCCGCGGTAGCCGAGCGCTCCGCCCTCTTTGAAGGTGCGCTTCTTGCCGCCCTTGAGGCCGCCCCTCGGTGGGTGGAGCCTGAAGACGGGCTTGATGCTCGGGAGGTCCGTGAGCTTCATCTCGCCATCGACAACCTTCTTGGCGAACTCCTCGATGGTCATTCCGAGCTTCTCCTGAACGTACTCGTCGGTAACCGGCTTGTTGCCGATGAGCCTGCCCCTCTTCCTGAGGAGGGCGGCGAGGGTCTCGGCGTCGATCTCTCCCCAGGTGATGTAGTCCTTGACCTTCTGAACCATTCCCTTGTAGCTCGGGTTGTCGTCAACGATGACGAGGTGGTTGATCCTGTGGAGGCGGAGCATGGCGAGGGTGTCCCTGACCTCACCCTTCGCCCTTATCCCGCTCCTAAGCCTGATGAGTGCGAGCTTTGCCATCTTTTCTCACCTCACTCAACCTGGAAGCTGGTGGACATCTCCCTTCCGACGATTATGCCGTAGCGCTCGATGTCCTCCGGCTTGATGGCGACGCTGTTGGTGTTGTAGAGCGCGTTGAAGACCGCCTTGGCGAAGTTAACGGTGGTTCTCGTCTCACCGAGAGTCTGGGACCAGACGTCCTGGACGCCGGCGAGGCTGAGTATCTTCTTGCCAACGTCACCTATGACCAGTCCAAGTCCACGCGGTCCCGGCATGAGCTTGACGCGAACGCTACCCTCCTTGCCCTCGACGGCGAACGGGATTGAGTGCGGCCTCCTGCACCTGCACTCCCAGCTTCCACAGCCGCGCTTGATCTCGATGATGTTCATCTTGGCGTAGTTGATGGCCTTCCTGATGGCTATTCCAACCTCCTTCCCGTGGCCGATTCCAAGGCCGACGTAGCCGTCCCTGTTGCCCACAGCAGCGAGAACCCTGAAGCGGATCCTCCTGCCGCTGTCGGTCATCCTGACGGTAAGGGCTATGTCGAGAACCTCCTGGTTCTCCCTCATGTTGACCTCCGGGAGGAGGACGTCAACTATCTCCGGCTCCTTGATCTGGTAGCCCTTGCGGAATATCTCGTGAATGTCAGTTATCTGACCCTCCTTGACGAGCCTGCCGAGCTTGGTCCTCGGCTCCCACTCCTCAAGGACGCGCTGAGTCATCTCTCTCGGGTCGCTCATTCTCTCGCCCCCTCAAACTTCTCGATTATCTTAGCCTTAACATCCTCAAAGTGCTCGGGGAGCTTCTCGGGCTCGAGGCCCTTGACGAGGTAGCCGCTGAACTGCTTCCTGTAGAGGGCCTCGTCCTCCTCCTTAAGGGCCTTGGCGTAGTTAGCTATGTGCTCGCCGTTTATCCTGTAGTCCTCGGGGTAGATCTCCTCGCTGTGCGGAACGTCCAGGCCCGCATCAACAGCTCCCTTGAGGACGGCGAAGATGCTCGAACCCCTGGTCGGCGGGTGGAGGCCTATGTCAAGGATAGCCTCCTCGATGCCGGCCTTCTTGGCCTTGTAGCCCAGGAGGAGACCGAGCAGGTAGGCGCTCGGGGTGTTGCCGCCGTGGCCCTTCCAGCCGAAGTCCCTCATGAGCTCCCTGGTGTGAGCCGAAACGACGGTCCTGTCACCCTTCGGGTCGTAGAGGACTATCTGAGCGACGTGGTGGTTGAGGGTCTTCCTCACGACAAGCCTGGGCTTTCCAGACTTGAGGAGGGCGAGCCTCTTGTGATAGTTAGTCTTACCCTCTCTCCTTCTCCTGAACGGAACCCTATACCTCGGTCCGTGTGCCATCTCTCTCACCTCACTCCTTCAGTATGTCGTGCTCCTGCATGAACAGGTAGAGCTGCCTCTTGTTCTTGAACTGGCCGCCCTTGGCGCGGATGTAGAGCCGCCTGTAGGTGTGCTCGTCGAGCTTGCCCTCGGCCTTGAGCTTCCTGAGCTCCTTCCTGAGGGCCCTTATGGTCATCATCCAGCGCTCCTTCTTGCCCATCCTGGCGGTCTTCTTACCCTTCTTGCTTCCCGGGCCCCTGTGGCGGCCCTTCTTCCTGGCCTCCTGGTAGACCCTGGCGCGGGCCCTGCTCTGGCCCTTGACGGGCTTCTTCTTGATGACGCCGTCGTTGATGAGCCTCCTCACGTCCTCCCTGGTTATGGCGGCGGCGACGTCGTCAATCCTCTCCGGGTCGATCCAGACCCTGTTCTCACCGCACTTCAACAAATCAGCGGCAATCCTTCTCTGCATCTTGAGCATGAGCCTCACCTCACGGGTTGAGTACCTTCACACCGAGCTCCTTGGCCCTGGTGAGTATGGCCTCTCTCTTCCTGGCCCCAACGGTTCTCGCTATCCTTGCAGCCTGCCTGGTCGGGTCGATGGCCTCAAGCTCCCTGACGTTGTGGACGAGGACCTCCTCGTAGCCGCTCGGGTGGAGACCGCGAACGGCCTTCGGGGAGCTCCAGCCTATGCTGGGTGAGCGGGCCTTACCCTTCTTCTTGAGCCTCATCTTGCTGTCGATTCCCTTCGGCCTGCGCCACTTGGGGTCGTTCCTGAACTTGGGGAACCTCCACCACTCCTGGCGGAGGAAGCGGGGCTTCTTCCTCTTGATCCTGGCCCTTATCCTAAGGAGTCTCGCCTTCTCGTTCATTTCTCACACCTCAGAACTTTATCGGCTTACCAGCCTTCTCAACGATGTAGATACCATCCTGGAAGACACGCCTGTCCCACTTGGTTATCTTGGTAGCCTGCTCGATGTTGGCCGCGGTCTGGCCAACCGCTTCCCTGTCTATGCCCTCGACGATGACCTCCTGGCCGGAGACCCTGACGGTGACTCCCGGAAGGATCCTTGCCCTCCTCGGGTTCTTCTCACCGAGGAAGTTCTCGATGACGACCTCGTCACCCTGAACCTTGACGGTCATCGGGAAGTGGCTGTAGACGACCTTGAGCTTGTAGGTGAAACCCTCGGTGACTCCCCTGAGCATGTTCGCTATGTGGGCCTTGAAGGTCCTGGCTATGGCTATGTCCCTCTTCCTCGGGAACTCCTTGAAGACGACGACCTTGCCGTCCTCGGTGAATATCTGAACGCCCGGATACTTGAGCTCCCTCTGGAGCTCGCCCTTGGGGCCCTTGACCTTGACGGTGTTCCCCTCAACGGTGACCTCGACTCCCTCTGGAATCTCAACCTCTTCCCTTACCCACGCGTCTATCGGCATCTCTCTCACCTCAGTAGACGTAGGCTATCAGCCTTCCGCCGATTCCCTTCTCGATGGCCTCTTTGTGGGTCATGACGCCCTGGGAGGTCGAGACGATGAGGATACCGAACTCGAAGGCCGGAAGGAACCTCTTCTCCCAGGCCTCGTACTCCCTGGCCTTGACCGGGAACCTCGGCTTTATCGCTCCAGCCTTGTTGATCTTACCTATGAGCTGCACCCTGTAGATGCCGGCCCTTCCGTCGTCTATGAACTCAAACTCGCCGATGTAGCCGTTCTCCTGCATAACCCTGAGGACCTCTCCCATGAGTTTGGAAGCCGGCTTGAGGTAAACCTCCTCCTTACCGACCCTCTCGCTGTTGGTTATGTGGGAGAGAGCGTTCGCCAGCGGATCAAGCAACGTCATCTCCTCTCACCTCACTCGTACTTCTTAAAGCCCAGCTTGGGGGCTATCTCTCTAAAGCAGTGTCTGCAGAGCATAAGGCCGTGTATCCTGATTATCGGGCCGTACTGGCCGCAGCGCATGCACCTTCTCGCACCCTTCCCAAACTTCCTGGGCTTCCTCTTGTTGTAGTCAGCCTTCGCCATCTCACAATCCCTCCACGGTAACCTTAAACTCCTCAATAGCGAAGACGATACCCTCCTCCTTGGTCAGCTTGTGCTTGGTCGGGAGCTTCTTCCTCTGCCTCTTCCTCTTGGCAACCCTGTATCCTGGCCTGTCGAGGGTAACGCAGACGTCCATACCGAAGATGCCTATCTCCGGGTCGTACTCAACGCCCGGTATGTTGATGTGCTCCTGGATTCCGAAGCAGAAGTTGCCGTGCTCGTCGAAGTTGCTCGCCTTGAGCTTCCTGTCAACGGCCTCGAGGAGCCTGTTCAGCATCTCCTCGGCCTTCTTGCCGCGGAGGGTGACCTTCACCGCTATCGGCTCTCCGCGCCTGATTCCGAAGTCCTTGTTGGTCTGCTTGGCCCTTCTCCTTATGGGCTTCTGGCCGACGAGCCCCTCCAGCATCGTCTCAGCCTTGGTGAGCCTCTCACCGCTCTCGCCAACTCCAATGTTGATGGTAAGCTTAGCGATCCTGGGCTTCCTCATCGGGTGAGCTTCCCAGTCCGCTAGGATAGCCTCTCTGTTGATCTGCATCTTATCTCACCTCACGGAAGGGAAATCTCCGGCTTCTCCTTACCAACGACGAAGGCGTACTCCTTCAGGGTGTCGAAGAGCTCCCCGTTCTCGTCCTCGATGGTGACGACGTCCGGCCATCCCATCGGGAACTGCCTGACCTCGACGACCTTACCCTTCCTGGCGACGTTCTTACCCTGGGTAACGAAGACGTAGGCACCGACCTCGAACGGGAGAACCTCGATGACCTCCCTCTCGGGGACCTTCATGAGGACGGTGCTGGCGGTCATGTACCTGTCCTTCTCGTCCATGGTGACCAGGTGGTTGCTTCCGTCGTGGAGGTTGAGCTGAACCTTGGCCCCCTTGACCATGCGCTTGTTGCTTATCCTGAGCGGCTTGACCTTGGCTTCCTTCTCGCTTATCGGGTGGAGTATGAGCTTGCCGATCCTGTTCGGAAGAACCCTGTAGTGCTCGCCGGTCTCGGGGATGGAAACGACGTCCATGATTCCGACCGGGAACTTGTAGTCCTTCCTAACGCGGCCGTCAACGAGGATCTTGCCCTCGTTGAGTATCTTCCTCGCCTCGCGGGCGGTCTTGGCGTAGCCGAGGTAGTCCCTGACTATGTAGAGCAGCGGGATGGAGGTCCTCATGCTGTGCGGACCTGGCCTCGGCCTGACCGCCCACTTGTAGGTCTTCCTCGAGATGTACCACTGATTGGGAGCGGCAAGCCTCTTAAGGTGCCTCTTAGCGCCTTTCCTCGCCATCAACCAGCCCTCCTACTAATTATCTTCTCTCTCCTCTCATCGTCGAGGTTGAGTTCGATTATCATAACGTTCGACGGGTGGAGCGGGTAGTAAACCTCGGTTCCGTCGGTCTTCTTGTGGGTAACGCCCTCGACGTGTATCCTGTACCTCTTGAGGTCAACCTCAACGACCTTTCCTTCCTTACCCTTGAAGTCTCCGCGCATTACACGGACCTTGTCGCCAGTCCTTATCGGGAGGCTCCTGACGCCGTACTTGTTCCTGAGATCCTCGCTCAGGGTGGCGGCCATTACCTTGCTCCTAAGGTGAAGGGGAGCGTTGTAGAGGAACCTTCTCTGCTTCCTCGGCTGCCTGGTCTTCAACTTCATCTTTCTCACCTCACAACACTATGCTCGCTATGCTGCCGAGCCTTACCCAGCGCTCGGCGGCCTCCCTGGCTATGGCACCCCTGATCTCGGTTCCCCTCGGGACACCCTCAGGGGTAACTATAGCTGCAGCGTTGTCCTCGAACTTGACGCGCATTCCATCAAGGCGCCTGTACTCCTTCCTCTGCCTGACGACAACGGCCCTAACCACCTGGTGCCTGATGTCGGGCCTTCCCTTCTTGACGGTGGCGACGACCATGTCGCCGACGCCGGCAGAGGCGAGCCTCCTCCTGGTGCCCTTGTAGCCAACGACGCCTATAATCTGGACGACCTTGGCGCCGCTGTTGTCGGCGACCTTGAGGTAAGCGCCTATCGGAAGAGCGCGAGTCGGTCTGACCGGACTAATTCCTCTCGTAGCACCTGCACCCTTCTTCGCCATTCATATCACCTCTCGCCAGCCCTCTTGGTGACGGCAACGACAACCCAGCTCTTGGTCTTGCTTATCGGCCGGGTCTCGGCGATGAGGACCCTGTCGCCGACCTTGGCGTCTATGCACTCCGGGTTGTGAGCGTGAACCTTGCTCCTCCTGAGCTCATACCTCTCGTACTTCTTGAGGTAGTGGTAGTGCTGCCTCTCGACGACGACGGTCTTCTTGCCCTTGTCGCTGACGACGACACCCTCGAAGTACCTGCCGTGTATCCTGAGGTGTCCGTGCCAGGGGCAGTGGGGATCGTCACACTTCTCAGCGGGAGGCTGAACCTTCAATCCAATCTCTCTCATTTTCGCCACCTCTTCTTCAATCTCATCTCGGGTCTTCCAATCAGTTCCTTTCCGTTGATTCGGATTTTTTTACCGCCAACTTCAAACTCGAGCTCCGCCACGTCCTTCGGGATAACCCAGACCCTCTCACCGCCGATGGTGAGGGTGTTCCTCGTCTCGTCAAGGACGTAGCCCTCGATGCCAACCAGCTCTGGATGAGATGCCCTTATAATTTTTGCTTTCAGCCCTATGAGCTCGCCCCAGATGATGTTTTTCTGATTCACTCGATTTCTATCAAGTCCTCGGAAAATCCAAGGTCTCCGAGCAACTTCTTGACCCTTTCTCTGTGGTCTCCCTGGAGTTCTATCCTTCCCTTCTTTACCGTTCCGCCGCATGCCAGCTTCGCCTTCAGCTTCTTTGCTATATCATCCAGGTCGAACTCCTTCTCGTCTATGCCCTCAATTATGGTTTTAAGCTTTCCGTAGCGGGCCTTCTCTATGTACACTCTAATTCTCTGCTGCTCCTTCAGGACCTCCTTAAAGAGCATCTCATCCAGAGGGTTAACAATCCTTGGCACCGAACCTCACCTTTTCTCCCTAAGCTTCTCCTTCTTTATGGTAAGCAGGCGCGCTATGTCGCGCCTGAGGTTGCGGATGACCATGGGGTTCTCTATGGAGGCCCCCATGGTGAGCACACCCCTCTCCTTGGCGAGCTCGAGGCGGAGCTCCCTGAGCTTCTTGTCGATCTCCTCGATGCTCATCTCCCTAATCTCACTCGGCTTCATTGGTGCTCACCTCTTCCTCAACGAGCTTCTCTATGACCTCAATCTCGTCCGGGAGCTTGGCGTCGGGCGGCATGATGGAAACCTTAACACCGATGACACCGAGCTTGAGCTTGGCCTGGGCGTAGCCCTTGCTGACGAGGGTCTCTGCCGGGTTTCCGACCTTGGCAAGGTAGCCCTGGTAGAACCTGACGCTTTTAGCCCTCTCGCCGGTGAGCTTTCCGCTGAGGCGGATCTCGACACCGCGGGCGCCGTTCCTCATTATGGCCCTGATGGCCGAGTAGGCGGCCCTTCTAAAGTGGACGCCCCTCTCAAGGGCCTGGGCGAGCCTGACGGCCTGGACCTTGGCGTTGAGGTAGGGGTTCTTGATCTCCTCGACCTCGATCTGCGGGTTCTCGAGGTTGAACTTCCTCTCGAGTATCCTGGTGAGCTCCCTTATGCGCCTGCCGCCCCTGCCTATGACGTAGCCGGGGTTGGCGGCGAAGATGGTGACCTTGGTTCCAAGTGGGGTCTTCTTGATGTCGATTCCACCGTAGCCAGCCCTTCTGAGCTCCTTCTCGAGGTACTCGTCGATGAGCATATCCCTAACGTTTTCCTTGATGAAGTATCTCTCGATCGCCAAAAGTCTCACCTCCTAATCTCCTCAACGACTATCTCGATGTGGGTGGTCTGCTCGTTGAACGGTGTGGCCCTTCCGAAGGCCCTCGGGATGTAACCCCTGAGGACCGGGCCCCTGTGCGCTGCCGCGTGGATTATTTTGAGCCTGTCAGGGTCGAGGCCCTTCTGCTCGGCGTTGTTCTTGGCGTTGAGGAGGACCTTCTTGACGGCCTTGGCGACCTTGACCGGGTACCTACCCGGACCAAAGCCCCTGCCCGGCTTGTGGCCCTGGCTGTCGTTGTGGCGCTTCATCGGAACCGGCCTCTTGAGGGCTATGACGTCGTCGATGTACCTGAGCGCGTCGTTGACCATCATTCCCCTGATCTCCCTGAGGAGCTCGACGCTGTGCTTCGGGGATATCCTGAGGTCCCTTCCGCTGGCACGAGCCATCTTCTCGGGGTCAAAATTTTGGAATGAGTAGGAAAACCTGCCCCTGCTCATCTATACCACCTCACTTGACCGCCACGAACATCGATGACCTGGTCGCACCGACACCAGGCGAGCCGTGCTGGACGACCTTTCTTGTGAGGGCAAACTCGCCGAGGTAGTGGCCGATCATCTCCTCCTTGATCTCTATCGGGACGAACTCCTTTCCGTTGTAGACGTGGATGGTCATGCCGACCATCTCGGGGAGTATAACCATGTCCCTGCTGTGGGTCCTTATCGGCTTGTTGTACTTGCCCTTCTTGGCAAGCCTTATCTTCCTGAGGAGCTTCTTCTGCTCCGGGCTGAGGCCGCGCTTGAGGCTCCTCCTCTGCCTGGCCGGGAGGAGCTTAGCGAAGTCCTCGAGTGACATGTTGAGCAGTTCCTCGAAGCTGTAACCCCTGTACTTAAACTCCTTCTTTCTCGCCATTTTCATCACTTCCTCCTACCCGTTCTTCTCGCGGCTATGTGACCGACCTTCCTTCCGGGCGGGGCGCGCCTCGAAACGGTGCTCGGCCTGCCGATGTGGTGCTCCTTACCACCGTGCGGGTGGTTGACGGCGTTCATCTTGACACCCCTCGGCTTCGGCCAGAACCTGTTCCTGGCCTTGGCGATGTAGTAGGCCTTACCCGCCTTGACGATGGGCTTCTCGAGCCTACCGCCGCCGGCGACGACACCTATGGTGGCCCTGCAGGTCGGCTTGAACTGCTTGAGCTCACCGCTTGGAAGCTGGACTATGACCTTGTCTTTCTCCCTGCTGACGACAAGGGCGTAGGCACCGCCGGCGCGGACGTACTTGCCACCGTCGCCCGGAACTCCCTCGATGTCGTAGACGTAGCTTCCCTCCGGTATCATGGCAAGCGGGAGGGTGTTGCCGATCTTGATCGGAGCGTTCGGCCCGATGGCTATCTCTTCGCCGACGAGGACTCCTTCCGGAGCTATGATGAGCTTCTCCATGCCGTTCTCGAACTTGACCCTGGCGACCGGGGCGGTCCTTCCCGGGTCGTGGAGTATCTCTACAACCTTGCCGACGAGGGTCTTCTCCTTGGTAAGGTTGAGCGGAACGTACCTGACGGCACCCCTGTACCTGTGGGAGGGGGCCCTAAAGGTCGTGGTTCCCTTACCTCTCCTCTGCTGAATCAGACTCTTTCCCATCTCACTCACCCCGTCAGAACAATCCTATCCTGGCAGCAACCTCACTTGCGCTGTACTCAGGCTTGAGCTTCACATAGGCCTTCTTCTCGCCCTTCATGGTCACGAGGGTGGTGACCTTCTCGACCTTGACATCGAACATCGCTTCCACGGCCTTCTTGATGTCCTGCTTGGTAGCTCTTCTGTCCACTATGAAGGTGAGCTTGTTCTCGTTCTCGATCATGGCCACGGCCTTCTCCGTGACGACAGGCTTGACGATAACCTTGTACGGATCCATCTCTCATCACCCGTAAATCTCCCTAAGCCTCTCTATGGCGCCCTTGGTCCAGACCGTGAGCCTTCCCGGGTGGGTGCCCGGAGCGAGAAGCTCAACGCCGAGGTTCTCTACGGTGACAACGTCAACGCCCGGGTGGTTCCTGGCACCCTGAACGATTCCCTCGTTCTTGGCGACAACGACGAGCGGGCCCTTGGCCTTCTTGTACTTCCTTCCGCGCATCTTACCCTTACCGGCCCTTATCCTGGTGTTCTTCTTGGCCCTCTCGATGTCGTCCCAGACGCCGAGCTTCTTGAATATCTCCCTGGTCTGGGCGGTCTTGAAGACCTTCTCGAGGTCGTCGGTGACGACTATCGGAACCTGCGGAACGTTGTCAACGATGTGTCCCCTGGCCCTGACGAGGTCGTAGTTGGCGGTTGCAGCAATGGCGCTCATTATGGCGAGCCTGCGCTCCTTCTTGTTGATGTCCTCCCATATGACCTTCTCAACCTTGGGCGGGTGGGTTCTCCTTCCACCCCTCGCGAAGGGGACGAAGGCGGCAAACCTCGGGGAGGTCTTTATCCTCTCAACCCTGGCCATTCCGTGGCCCTTTCCGATGTTCTCGGTGACCCTTCTCTTGCCGGCCATCGGGTCCCTGCCCTGCGGCTGTATCCTGTGGGTCCATGAGGCGATGACAGCCCTCCTGATGAGGTCGGGCCTGAACGGAGTGGCAAAGACCTTCGGAAGCTCTATCTCCTCCACAGGCTCGCCTTCGAGATTGAAAACCTTAACCTTCATCTATCTCACCTCACTGCTTGGATTCCCTACTGACGTAGGTTATCTGCGGCCTCTCAACCGGCGGCCTCTTCTTCGGCGCCCTTATAGCCGGCCTGACCCTGATGATCCTCTTGAAGGCTCCCGGAACGGTGCCCTGTATCATGAGGAAGTCGCTCCTTATGACACCGTAGTGCGGGAAGCCGCCCTTCGGAGTGATCTCTATCTCCTTCTTGTCACCAAGCTTGAGAACGCCGTTCTCACCTATGGCAATGAGCCTCTTGTTGAACTCGGTCCTGTGGTGGAAGCCCATCTGACCCGCGAGGGGGACGGTCCACATGACCCTGGTCGGGTGCCACGGACCGAGGTTACCGATGTGCCTGCCCTTACCAGCCCTCTGGGCCTTGTGGAACTGTATCTTGACACCCCAGCGCTTGACCGGGCCCTGGGTTCCCTTACCCTTGGTGACGGCTATGATGTCGAGGAGCTCGCCCTCGTGGAGAACCTCGCTCGCGCGGAGCTCCTTGCCTATCTTCTCCTTGGCGTAGTCGAACTTGGCCCTGACGTCGTCGCCACCGATGGCGTACTCCATGACCTCGGGCTTCTTCTTGAGCTTGATGAGCCACGGCTGGGTGTGGACGAGAAGCCTGACGTCAACTATCTCGCCGCTGTTGATAAGCTCCTCAAGCTGGGCAAGCTTGGCCTTGAACGCGTCCTCGTCGTAGTTCTTCGGCAGGGTCTTTATGCGCCTCTTGACGTGGTCGTTGAGCTCGTGGAACCAGACCTCGGTGGCGGTCTCGAGACCGAGGTAGCCCTGCCTGTAGGCCCTGATGCCGTAGACGAAGAGCGGCGGGACCTCGACCACCGTGACCGGCATGAAGATCTCCTTGCCCTTGGTGAGCCCTGGCCTGTCGTCGATCATGAGGACGTGGGTCATGCCAGCCTTGTAGCCGGCGAAACCGAGCATCCTGACCTCACTGTCCTTCGGCCACTTCTTGATTCTTGGGACTACACTCCTAGCCCTCTTTCTCGGGGAGTAAGCCAGTGAACCTCTCCTTGGCCTGTGTATTTTTCCCATCTCAATCCCTCCTTATGAGATTAAACACCGCGAGTGTGGCCAACACGGCCTCCTCGGTGCGGACGGTGGCCGTCCGCTGATTTGGAATGGTGTTGAGGATTAGATCAAAGTCATATTCCTCCTCGCCGAGGAGCTCCATCACGCCTTTCCTCGGTGAGCCAAACACGAATCCGACCTCCCCCTCGAGCGGGGGAAGCTTCACCTCTCGAATGTCACGCCCCCTCCGGGAGGTGGCAATCGCCAAATCCAGCCTGGCCTTTTTAAGTGTTTTTGCCAGTGACTTCCTCGTGAGATGCACACTGTACCCCCAGTACTCCTCTGGCTTCGCTGGTATCACCCTGAGAGGCCTTGCTGAGACGATTCTGAAAGTTGCGCGCCCCTCAACGTCCCCCTCCACCGCGGCGAGGTCGTCGAGGCCGATGTCCGCGTAAGTTCTCCTTCCCTTTCGGAAGGCAAAGCCCTCGCGGATCTCCCCGACCCTCGGTTTCCCCTTGAGCTTGTGATGAGGAGTCCTCAGCGGCGGGATAACGCCGACGTACCTGAGCTCCGGCATGAGGGGGAACAGCCTCTTTCTGAGGTACTGGGGCGTTTCCGCGTACTCAAGGATTGTTTTGATGAACCTTCCGTCCCTACCGCCGGCCCTGTAAACCCACACGTGCTCAACGCCGAAGATTGCAGCGGCCCTGGCTATCTGCCCAACCTTGTACGTCCTGATTTTGGGGTCGTCGGTCTCTTCAAGGAGCGAATCTGGAATGAAGATGTGCCAGGCCATTTTTCCGTCATCCTTTGCTGTGGGTACTTTAACGCTGAAGTGGGGTCTATGGAGACTATTTAAAAGGCTTTCGAACCGTTCCACCCTTTTTTGGGTTTGGAGGTATACAAATTTTTTGCAAACGAAAGACAAGGGGGCTCCGCCCCCTTATCTCTCTGTACTCTCAAACCCCCAAAGTGGGGCTACGCCCCACAACCCCGTTTTTCTCTAAAACTCCGGGGGGCTAACGCCCCCACACCCCCAGTTCAGCCCTTGCTTCGCAAGCGCTGGCGGAATGTTTTTGAGTGTGAGATTTGGAATTTGGTATGTTGCATGCACTTTTAATGTAGTTCTTAGGAAGGGGTTTATCTCCAACCTGCTGTTTTTAGTTGTGTTTTCTTATTGTTAGCGCCCTTCTGGCGCTGAGTTGGAGTAAAACACGCTCAAAATTGATGAAATTTGGTACAAACCCATTAAAACGCACCTCATTAAAATGGCATGCAAACATTTCCATACCCTTTTAACGGTGAAGACTTTTTGATCAACCTTTGCACAAGCAAAGGTTGCTGGCGCAAAGTTTCATCAAAAGAAACTTTTCGCAAGAAAAGTTTCTTGGTCAAGCTTTGCGCGAGCAAAGGTTGATAGGGGGTGCAAGTTAGAGCTTCTCAATCTCTCTCAACCATTCGAAATCCCCCAAATCCCATACGAGCCAGCCTTCAGCCTTCAACTCTTCTTCCCCATCAATGTTCCTAGCAATCAAACCGTAGCTCTTCTCCCAACCGTCCAACCCAACAAGTTCAGCTTTCCGCTCCAAGTCCCTCAAAATCCCCCTCGCTTCCCTCTCGCTTAAGTCCTTCCACTTCACCTCGACGAAGAGAGCCTTTCGCTCCCGTTCGTTCAATGCGACGAGGTCAATTTCTTCGCCCTTCCGCCACCAGCGACCGATTTTCGTGAACCTGAACGGGAGCTTTCCGGACCTGTTCAGCTCGATGAGGAACTGCTTCGCAACCTCCTCAAAGGCCCTACCCACGTAAGTGTTGAAAGCGTTCCAGTCCATCTCAAACGTCCCAATCTCTATCCTCCCCCGGTTCGGCTTCACGAAGCGGAACCAGAAAGCAAAGAAGTTATCATTGATGTAATAGCGCGCCTTTTTGCTCCTCTCAGACTCGGTAACTGGGACCTCACGCCTCACGAGTTCGAGAGAGATGAGGGTTCTGAGGTACTTCGGCATGTCCTTTGCCTCGATGCCCGCGAAGTTCGCAATCTCGCTCACCCTGTGCCTTCCGAGGGCCATCGCCTCCAGAATCAGGTAGTGGCGGTGAACGTCACCCAGCTCCTCCCTCAGGATGAACTCTGGCTCCTCGTAGAGTATAGAAGTCGGCGAGAACGCCACCCTGAGGAGTTCCTCCTCGAAGTTCCTCCCTTCAAAGAGCCGGAAGTACATGGGCACGCCGCCAGTTACGGAGTATATCCTCACGGCGGTTTCGATGGATGCCTCCCTGAAGTACTCGCGCACGTGGAAGAAGTTCAAGGGCTTAAGCTTGAGCTGGGCAGTTCTCCTGCCGTAGAGGGGGTTGCCGTAGTCCATGAGCCCCTCCATCAGACCTATTATCGAGCCGCTCAGAATCAAGAAAAAGCGGTCGTCAAGGATTTCATCTATAACGTGCTGGAAGACCGCCGACGTGTTTTTATCAGTGAGAAGTAGGTATGAGAACTCATCTATAACAACAACAAGTCTTTCAGGAGCCTTAAGCTTTATCAGTTCAAAGGTCTCCCTGAAGTCCCTCACTTCAACCTCCGGAAGTCCGAGAACCTCCGCTGATTCCCGGTAAAACCGTCTCGCGTTCGACTCAAGTCCATTTCTGTCGGCAAGGAAGTAAATGGCATTCTTCTCCCGAATGAACCTCTTTACAAGCTCGGTCTTTCCAACTCGTCTGCGCCCGTAGAGAATCAGGACCTCCTTTTTGCCCGATGAATACAGCGACTCAAGGAGAGCCAGCTCATCTTTTCGATTGACAAACATTATCCTCACTAAGATAATCTTAATTAGGATAATAATATAAGCCTTTCGGCCTCAATCAACGAACGCCAAACCATTCCACAGCTCCCTCATCTCGCGTGTGGCGTCGGGATAGACCCGCTTGAAGGTTATCCTCCAGTAGCCGTTCTTGAGGTCCTCTATGTCTTCGATGTGAATTTTCACGCCGAGCCTCTCGAAGTGGGTCACCATCCTGTGGGCGGTGCTTATGTTCTTCACCCTCACCGTGAAGACTTCCTCGACCTCCCCGCCGTTGGCGACTTCGTGAATGCTCTCGACGAAGGGCCTCAGAAGAGCCTTTCCAAGGGCCTTGGCGTACTCGTCGAACTCCTCACCTTTAACGTGCTTTTCGGCCAGATAGAACGCGAGGCGTTTAATCCTCCCCATGAAGTAGCCGTGCGGCAGGTCGAAGAATATGTGGGAACCTATCCGGATGTCGTTTATGTTGGCGTAGGGGGTGACGTATTTCGCGATTCTCTTCATGTCGGGCGTTTTCATGACGATGCCCTCTCTCCTCTCCCTGCTGAGCCTTTCGATTAGCTCATGCAGCTCCTCAATTTTTGAACGGTCGTAGAGGCCGAAGCTCTCAACGTGACGAATACCGTACTCCTCGGCCAGGTTGAGCCTCTCCTCCACCGGGAGGCTCCTCCCCGTTCCCTTTTCCTGGATGTCAAAGAGGAAGAACTCGATGTCCTCCTTCACGTAGGGCGGCCCCTCGACGATGTACGGGCTTTCGGGCCCGGCCATCTCCCCCGCCAGGACGAGGTTTGGGTAGTCCTTGAAGAACTCCTCGTTTATGAAGTCGAGTATTCGCTCCGTCGTGAAGGGGCAGACGAAACCTCCCCTGGTGAGGGCGAGAACCCTGTCTCGAACCCTGACAACGCGAACGTTGTAGCCGTCCACCTTCTCCTCAACGTAGAAGGGTTTGTTCTTGAAGACCCTCTTTATACCGCTCTCCAGCTGGACGACGCGCTTTATGTGGGGGAATCCAAGAACGACGTCCCCGTTGTCAAAGACAACCGTTCCGCGCCGAAAGCCCTTGGCAGAATCGCGAAAGCGAACGTACCTGATGCCTTCGAATTCGCCCTCCACCACTCCACCCTTGCCCTCAAGAACGGTCAACCTGTCCTCCGGAACGCCGAGCTTGAGAAGCATGGCCTTGAAACCTGAGCTTACCATCATCCCACCAGTCTAAGTTGGATGGCATCGTTAATAATTATTATGAACATATGACAAAAAACCATCGGGTCAAGTGCGCAGAACACAACGGTTATGAAAATGTAGAAGAGGGCAACAGCGCTACGCTTTCAGCGCTTCATGGTGGAGAGAACCTTGCTGGTGATGTCGTTGCCTTCCTTGTCGTAGATCCTGTAGTAGGCGCTGTAGGGCAGCTTCATCTTGGCCCTGTGCATGGCGCCGAGGGCGAACTTGAGGTGGTTCTCGTTCACCCAGACGGTGATGATCTTCTGGTCCTTCTTGACGCGAGCGGCGAGGCCTATCGGCTTTCCGAAGGGCCTGCGCATACCGTTTCCGTAACGGTCGGCCTTCCTTCCGGTAGCCATCGGGTTCTCACGGAGCACCTGGAAGGGGTAGACCCTTATCTTGAAGTGGAAGTTGCTCCTACCGACGTTCTTCTGGAGGTACCTGTTCACCTGGATACGGATGGCCTCGAGGGCGTTCTGCCTTATCTGCATGGCCTGCTCCGCGTGAAGGCTGACCTCGTACTCGAACTCGGCTGAGAGGTTGCCCATATCGAAGATCGTTATTCTCGGACCGGGCGCACCGCGGATGTACTTCCTCCTCGTGTAAGCGGGCTTATCAACGTCCCTATCAATCTTGGCTGGTCTCAGTCCCATACTCTCACCTCCAAATGAGCGTAAGCTAAGCCTAAACTTAGGCGAGTGCTCTCTTTTATAAAAGTTTTGGAGCCTTTGTCAAAGGGAACTTACTCCCCACCGCCTTTAAGCTTAACGCCTTGCCAGAGCAGGGCCACCGAAATCGGGGTAAATGCTAGAAGGGCGAGGTTCAGTGTTACAACCCCGTGGAGCTCGCCCAGCGAGTACGCAAAGCCGAACAGCATCCCCCCAAGGAAGGTCGAGAGGTTCTGGACGCCGTTGACGCCCCCGATGGCCAGCGATGAGCGGTGGTAGGAAGCCAGAACCTTTCTGGAAATCGGTCTGAAGCTCTGGAAAGCGAAGAGGGCAAGGAATATTCCCAGGAAAACCGTCGGGGCGGTCTTTACTGCCGCAAGGAGCGGTGAGAGCGCGGCCATTAGGGACGTGAGCAGAATCATCCGCCTCTCGCTCCTCACGTCGGCGAGCCAAGAGACGCCGTAGCTGAGCATTGCCGAGAGAAAACCCGCCCAGCCGATGAGCGTTGCGGTCGTTGCCTTCTCCATCCCCAGGGCCTCGGAGACGTAGACGTAGGTTATCTCGCCGGACGTGAAGGCCACTATTACTGCCATCAGCGAGGCAATGATTAGAACCCTCTTGGGTTCGAGGCTCGGCTTTTCACCGTCGGGGGTTTTCTTCCTCTTGGGCGTTATTCTCTCGTAGAGGAGGATGTAGCTGGCCACCATTATCAGGCCGGTCAGGATAAAGAACGCGGAGGAAATCCACATCTGCCCTGCCAGCCCAAGGTCTATCGTGTAGGCGTAGACGTAGTTTCCGAGGAGGGAAGCGATGCTGCCGAAGAAGAAATACACTGCGGTAACCCTCGCCCTTATCTCCTTCGGGGTTGCCACGGCTATGACGAACTGCGCCATCGGCCAGCTCAGACCGTTGAGAAAACCGTTGAGGAGCTTTATCCCGGCAACCTGGAACCACGTTGAGGTCAGGGGGTAGAGCTGAACCGCCAGGGCGTTTCCCATCATGGCTACCGCGCCGATATAGACGAGCCTCTTGCTCCTTTCGAGCATCAGCCCGCCAAAGACTGACGAAAATGCCCTTGCGAGCACGAACGACATCGAGACTATGGACACGGAGAGCATAGAGGCCTTGAGTATGTCGCGCGTGTAGAACGCTATGGCTGGAGTGGCGAGGCGAAAGGCTATCGTCCCGGTGAACGCCGAGATTATAAGAAGGACTATTCCGGCGAGGCGTCTTCGTTCCATCAGACCACCTTCTAAACGTTAGTGTGAAGCTTTAAAAGTCTTGGCGGTGTCGAAGGCTTTTCATGCCCTTCCATCCTCCACAGAAAAAGCTTCAGAAACCCCCCGCAAAGCCTGGGAGAACCCTTTTATAGATTCCAGCTCAACTCCCGCCGAGGTGATGCTGATGGAACTCAGGTTCGAAATGGAGTATGAAGAAGCCTACAGGGAAGTTTATGAGCTCGTCAAGCCGAAGTACAGGCTCTTTACCGCCGGACCCGTTGCATGCTTCCCCGAGGTTCTCGCCATAATGAGCGTTCAGATGTTCAGCCACCGCTCGGCCGAAGCTAAGGAGGTTCACGTTGACACCCTCAACAGACTCAAGGCTTTTCTTGAAGCCGAGAAAGGCGAGATAATAATGTTCCCCAGCTCCGGAACCGGCTTCATGGAGGCGGCCGTCAGGAACACCGTGCCAAGGGGAGGAAAGGTCCTGGTCACGACGATAGGCGCCTTTGGGGACAGGTTTGCCGATGTCGTCAACGCCAACGGCAGGGAAGCCGTCATCCTGAGGAAGGAGCCTGGATACGCAATCAAGCCGGAGGAGCTCGACGAGGCCCTCAGAAAGAACCCCGACGTCGTTGCGGTAACCATAACCTACAACGAGACCTCAACCGGTGTCCTCAACCCGCTCCCCGAGCTGGCGAAGGTCGTTCACGAGCACGACAAGCTACTCTTCGTCGATGCTGTCTCAGCCATGGGTGGCGCGGACATAAAGTTCGACGAGTGGGGCCTAGACATGATATTCGCCAGCTCCCAGAAGGCCTTTGGCGTCCCGCCCGGCCTGGCCGTCGCCGCCGTCAGCGAGCGCGTTTTTGAGATCGCCGAGAAGATGCCCGAGCGCGGATGGTACTTCGACCTGCCGCTCTACAAGAAGTTCAACGGCAAGAAGAAGGGAACCCCCTCAACTCCCCCGCTTCCGCAGATATTCGGCCTCAACGTCGTGCTCAGGATAGTCGAGAAGATGGGCGGCAAGGATGCCTGGCTCGGAATGTACAGGAAGAGGAGCGAGACCATCCGCGAAGGCGTCAAGGAGATGGGACTCGGCGTTCTGGCTGAGCCCGGCTACGAGAGCCCGACAATAACCGCTGTCGTCGTCCCCGAGGGAATGAAGGGCGTCGACGTCTACAACGCTATGCGCGAGCGTGGCTTCGAGCTGGCCAAGGGCTACGGAAGCGTGGCGGAGAAGACCTTCAGGATTGGAAACATGGGCTACATGACCTTCGAGGACATCGAGGAGATGCTCGCCAACCTCCGCGAGGTCATAGAAAAGCTTAAGGGCTGAGCCCCCTTCTTTTTATTCTAGTGAATGTTATGGTCTCAAAGAAGTGGATAACCGCCTGGCTCATCCTGAACTTCCTCATCTTCTGGTTCGTTGGACTGGCCTCAAGCGGTTATTCCCTGGAAGGCTACATGCCGGGCCAGAGCGAGAAGATAAACCTCTACACACCGATCGTTTACACGGCCCCCAACGACAGACCCGTCGGAATTCTCTACATGGTGGACTACGACGGTGTTCTCTACTACTACATCGTCTGGGAGGATGAGTACTTCAGCAACTCGCTGATAGACAAGCTCTACCGCTTCTTCAGGGGCCTCGTTTACGGGGGCGCGACGCAGGACATAGAGGTAGTGAAGGTGAACCCAGAGAACGGCACCTTTTACTTCCAGACCTACGAGCACACCGATGTCAATGGAAAGCTCCTGGAGAACGGGAGCTGCCTGTGGGTGGATGAGAACCAGATAGTGCCGAACTGCACGGTTAACGGGACCCACATCAACGTTTACGTCGTAACCTGGAACCACATGCTGTCCCTCATCCCCGCCGAAGGCACCGAGAGGGCGATTCTGCCTATGAAGCACATGAACCCCAACGACTACGTTGCCCTCGGAATGTTCAGGAGGACGCAGAAAACGATAGCCGGCGTCGCCGTTAACTCCCTGCTTCTGGCGGTGGTGGCTACACTCGCGTTTAATGGCCTCATGTACATCGCATGGAGAAAGGGCTACCTCACAAAAGAGGGGCAGAGAAAGGTCAGAAACGAGATAAGGGACGGTTGGAGAAAGTTAAAGGAGCGGTTGAAAAAGCGCTCTAAATAACGGGCCTGAGTTCCCCGTTCTTTACCTCGTATATGCGGTCTATGCTCTTCCTGCCGGTTCTGAAGTCCCTCTTGAGCTCGACGACTATGTCGAACTTGTCGAAGGTCTCACCGCTTATCCTGAGCCAGTGCCTGACCTCATCCTTTATATCGTCCGTGAGGGCGAGGGATGTCACTATGAATGCGTAATCGTCTATAAGCTCGCGGAATATTCTTGCAGCGTCAACGGTGTGAAGGGTGTCGATGACGACGTAGTCGGGATTCAAAGTCCTGATTTTTGAGATAACGTCCGAGGTGCGCCTCTCCAGGGGCTGGCTGTCGAACTGAGTATCCATGACAACGATGTTCGGCTTGAAGGGCTTGAACTCGCCGTAGGCGGTTATAACAGCGACCTTCCAGTCGTCGGGTATGAAGTGCATCAGCGCCTCAACGAGCTTGGTCTTTCCGGAGCGGCTGGAACCAACCACGAGGATGTCCTTCTTGGAGAGAATCGCGTTCTTCAGAACCTCAAACTGCTCCTCGGTTGCGGCGCCGTAGCGTATCAGGTCCTCAGGCGTGAATATGTACACTCCCATGCTTTACCACCATACAAGGTTCTCGACTGGCGTTATAACGCTATCGCCGGCGGGCTTTGACAAACGTCAAATAAAGCGCAATATATCGTCATATATTCAAAAATCATCGCAGTTACATGTCATATCTTGCCCAAAATCCAAAAGTTTTTGCACAAAGGCCATAAAGGAAAAAGTCAGTGACAAAAACTAGGTGATAGATATGAACGCTCTCCAAATTGTGACCAGAAAAATTGAACCAGTTATGGAGATACAGACGAGGATTATTGACTATATGACAGGATACATGGTGAGTGAGGGCTTCAAGTGGATGCTCCCAGTGATGCTCAGCTCCATCACCGACCCCCTCTGGCCCGATCCGGCCGCCGAAGAGGCGCTCAGACCGCCTGAGGTCGAGGTCTACGGCTCGAGACTGAGACTGACCCACAGCATGATACTCCACAAGCAGATGGCGGTGGCGATGGGAATAGATAAGCTCTTCATCCTCTCGCCGAACGTGAGGCTTGAGGGCCGCTCCGCGGACGACGGAAGGCACGCCTACGAGTTCACCCAGCTCGACTTCGAGATAGCCCATGCCAGCATGGACGACGTGATGAGCCTCATCGAGGGACTCATCAGCGGCCTGTTCAAGGAGGCAAGAAGCTGGGGACTTGAGAGAGAGGTGCCGAAGGTTAAACCACCGTTCAAGCGCTTCACCCTGGAGGAGATAAAGGAGGAGTTCGAGGACGAAGACGAGGCCAGCAAAGCCATGAAGGAACCCTTCTGGGTGACCGACATCAAGAGGGAGTTCTACGACAGGGAGGACCCGGAAAAGCCCGGCCACTTCAGGAACTACGACCTCTACCTGCCAGAGGGCTACGGCGAGGTCTCGAGCGGCGGTGAGAGGGAGTGGGAGTACGAGGTCATCGTCAGAAAGATGAAGAGCGCCGGGATAAGCCTTGAGGCATTCAGACCGTACCTTGAAGTGGCCAAGGCAGGTCTCCTGAGGCCCAGCGCCGGGGCCGGAATTGGCGTCGAGAGGCTGATCCGCTACATGGTGGGGGCAAAGCACATAGCTGAGGTGCAGCCGTTCCCGAGGATTCCGGGCGTTCCTGCAGTTATCTGAGGCCCCTCAAAACTCATTTAAACCCTTCTTCCCCACTCCTTTTGGGGATTTCTATGAGAAAAAGCCTGTTTCCCTCGTTAAGAAGGTTTAAGGCCTACCTGAACACCGCGAGCCTCGGCCTGATGCCGTCAACCGCGATTCTTGAGGCAACAAAGCTCCTCAACGACGTTATCGAGTTCAAAGGGGAGGTCAACTCAGTCGACTACATGGACGAGGTCGTTCTGAAGCCGCTGTTAGATGAGGCGGCAAGGCTGATGAAGGTTAACCCGGAGAACGTCGGCCTCTCGATACAGACGACCGAGGGACTTAGAAGAATACTCCTGGCAATGAAGCCCAAGAGGGGGCAGAACATCGTCTCGCTGGACACAGAGTTTCCAACCGTGCCCGCGCTTCTCAAGAGCTACTCGAAGAGGTTCGGCCTCGAGCTGAGGGTCGTGGAGAACAGGAACGGGGTTCACAGCCTGGAGGACATCGAAAAGGCAATAGACGACAACACCTTTGCGGTAGTCTTAAGCTCCGTCAACTGGGTCACCGGGCAACGGCTCAACCTCAGGGAGCTTTCGAGGATGGCTCACGAACACGGCGCCTGGCTGATAGTTGACGCCGTCCAGCACCTCGGGGTTCTGAGGCTGTTCCCGGAGAAGGAGGGCGTTGATGCGCTTTCAGCGGGCTCTGAGAAGTGGCTCGTCAGCCCCGACACTGGGGCGGGCCTAATCTACGTCTCGGACGAGCTTCTAGATGAGGTGAAGCCGATAACCGGCCTGCTGAACAACGAACCGCCGACGGGTGAATGGGGCAGCTGGTGGGGACTGCCCGAGAAGGACCCCTGGGGCGAGTTGAAACCTGCTGAAGGCGTCAAGAAGCTCGACTTCGGCGGTGGGCCCCCATATCTCATAGCCGCGGCGTTTAAAGCCTCGCTGAAGCTGATAAACGAGATAGGCATCGAAGAGATAGAACGACACAACCTCAGACTGGCGGGCAGAATAAGGGACGAAGCCCTGAACGCCGGCCTTGAGGTTCTCGCGGAGGGTTCCTCGATAGTCACAATAAAAACAGGGTTGAGCTACGAGGAAGAGGAAAAACTGTATCAGAAGCTCGCCGCGGAGGGGATTTCAGTCAGCCACCGCGGCGTTCTCGGCCACTACGGGATAAGGGCCTCGCCGCATCTCTACAACACGCTGGATGACGTCGAGATGTTCCTTGAGGCACTGTTCGGGGCGATGGGAGAATAAACCAAGACATCAAAGAGAAAAGAAAATCACGAGAAAAGCTCCAGGGGGCTGAAGCCTTCCCTCGCCCTCTCCATTTTCAGCTCCATTCCGAGGGCGTTGACCACCGTCCCGCTCTTCTCTGCCCACACTCCAGCCGGAATCACCAGGGTATCGCCCTTGAGGCTCTCCACAGGCCTTCCAACCACGACGTAGGCCTTGCTCTCTGGGATTCCCGTTATTCCGGCCTTCAGCAGTCCGGCGGCGTTGACCCCCCTGTGGAGGATGAGAGTTGGAACATCGAGCGGTTCAGCTGGCCCCTCAAGTATCGCAACGTCGTAGCCCTCCTCAACGATTTCCTTGCCCTTCAGGAGTATCTTAAGGAGCGGGAACTTATCCACGCTTGCCTTCAGGAGAACCCTCTTGGCGTTTCTGATGTCCTCCAGCGTAGCCGTGGAGAGGCCTCCACTCACGGTTGAACCTATTGGAATGCCCTTCTCCTCCGCAAAGGCCTTGAGCCGGGCGATTTCTTCATTCGTCAGTTCAGGAGTCAGTACCAGGGCGTAGTTCCTCTCGGCCATGAAGCGCTTTGCCTCTTCCCAGCTCACCGGTTCGCCGTTGAGGAGCGGTCCGGCAAGGTCTTCAGCCCAGGGCCTGGCGAAGCGGCAGTAGTCGCAGAGGTGCCCGTTCCATGAGTTTTCCACCCTCGAAGCCCTCACGAGCATGCCGTCGTAAACCTCCACGTTCATCTCGCAGGCGAAGGAGCAGCCGTTGCAGACGGTTTTGACGGGCTTCGTCTTCCACGGGCCGGGTTTGACGAATGGAAGCTTCTCGGTTATTGCCCCAACCGGACAGAGGTCTATCATCTCCCCGATGAATCTGCCGTCCATGTTTCCAAGGGTCTCTCCGAGAGGCGGCGAGATCCTCGTCTTAAATCCGCGGAACAGGTAGTCGAGGACTCCCTCTCCAGCAACCTCGTGGGTGAAGTTGACGCACTGGCCGCAGAGGACGCACTTGTTGTTGTCGAGCGTCACCCATGGGTGGCTCTCGTCGATTTCGAACTTGTTCTGCTCCCCCTCAAAGGCGTACTGTTCGGCACCGTAGAGCGTGGCGTACTCCCTCAGCTTGCAGCGGAAGACCTCCATACAGCCGCAGCTCATACAGCGCTGGGCCTCCTCAAGAACCTGCTCCTCGGTTAAGGCCGGCTCGACCTCCTCGAAGGTCTTCTTCCGCCTTTCTGGATCGAGGAGCTTGACCTTCGCCCTCGGCTTTCTTTCAACACCCTCGTAGTCCTTCTCGGTGACCCTCTTCCAGTGGTTGTAGGGCCTGAGGTCGAAGAGAACCCTGTAAAGGTCATCATCGCTTAAGACTTCCTCGATGTGCTTCTCGGGCTCGGTAAGCACGTCCTTAGCCTTATCAAGCTTGCCCTTGAGGTAGAGGTCTATCATTATCGCGGCTCTTCTTCCGGTGGCTATGCTCTCGATAACGGTGGATGGGCCAAGGACCAGGTCGCCGCCGGCGAAGACGCCAGGAACGCTCGTCTGGAGCGTCACCTCGTCGACCACCGCCTTTCCGCGCTTCGCCTCGATGCCAAGGCTCTTGAGGAACTCCTCGTCACAGTACTGGCCTATGGCGAGGATAACGTTGTCCGCTTTAACGCGGAACTCCGAACCCTCGATCGGTATCGGCCTCCTCCTTCCGCTTGAATCCTGCTCGCCGAGACGCATCTTGATGAGCTCTACCTCCCCGACCTTCCCGTCTCCGAGAATCTTCACAGGGTTGGTGAGGAACATGAACTCCACGCCTTCCTCCATGGCCTCCTCGACTTCGCGTTCGTTGGCGGGCATCTCGGCCTTTGAACGGCGGTAAACGACGGTAACCTTTGCACCGAGCCTCAGAGCCGTCCGAGCAACGTCCATGGCGGTGTTTCCGCCGCCGACTACTATGACGCGCTCCCCGAGCTCGACCTTCTCGCCCATATTGACCTTCCTGAGGAACTCTATACCGTGCATCACTCCCTCAAGCTCCTCGCCCGGAATCCCCATCTTTCTGCTTCTCCACGCTCCGACACCGAGGAATACGGCATCGTACTTCTCGCGGAGCTCCTCAAGGGTTACGTCCCTTCCGAGGGCGGTGTTGGTCTTCACCTCTATTCCCGTGTTTATTACGGTCGCTATGTCCTTGTCCAGAACGTCCCTCGGCAGCCTGTAGGGCGGAATGCCGTAGCGGGTCATTCCGCCGAGTTCCGGCATCGCCTCGATTATGGTCACCTCATGCCCCATCGTCCTGAGGTAGTAGGCGCAGGCAAGGCCTGCCGGTCCACCGCCGACGACGGCTATTCTCTTTCCGGTGGAGGGCGGAATCTCGGGCATCCACGGACCGTGCTCGAGGTCGTAGTCAGCGGCAAAGCGCTTGAGCTGCCTTATCGCGAGGGGCTCCTCCACGAGGTTTCTCCGGCAGGCGTCCTCACAGAAGGCCGGGCAGACCCTTCCGAGGACCGCCGGGAGGATATACTTCTCCTTCATCAGCTTGACGGCCTCGTGGTACTTGCCCATGGCTATCAGCGCGAGATATCCTTGCACGTCGCTGTGGGCCGGACAGCCGTCCTGACAGGGGCCGATACAGTCGCCGTAGTGGTCCGAGAGGATGAGCTCAAGTGCCGTCTTCCTCATCGAAACGACTTCGTCGCTGAGGGTCTCTACCTCCAGTCCGTCCATCGGTTTGATGGTACACGAGGTGGTAACCCCTCTCTTGGTGGAGACGAGGCAGAGCCTGCAGGAGCCGTAGGGGTCAATTTCGCCACTGTAGCAAAAGCCGGGAATGTGCTCCCCGATTTCACGGAGGAAGTCTATGAGCGGCTTTCCTTCTGGAGCATCGATTTCCTTCCCGTTGACTATGATTTTGACCATCTCACTCACCCCCCGCATCGACTATCTCTATGGCATTGAACCGGCACACCTCGTAGCAGGTCCCGCACTTGATGCACTCATCCTGGTTGATGACGTGGGGCTTGAGCCTCTCGCCGCTTATCGCCTTCACCGGACAGAAGATCGCACATGCCGTACAGCCGGTGCACTTGTCGGCGATGATGACATACTTGATGAGCGGCTTGCAGACCTTGGCCGGGCACCTTCCTTCGATGTGAGCCAGGTATTCGTCCCTGAAGTAGCGGAGCGTTGTGAGAACAGGATTCGGGGCGGTCTGTCCGAGGCCGCAGAGCGAACCCGCTTTGACCTGATAGGCAAGCCGTTCGAGCTTTTCGAGGTCTTCCTCCGCTGCCTCGCCCTTGGTGAACTTGTCGAGTATTTCCCACATCCTTTTGGTACCCAAACGGCAGAAGGTGCACTTTCCGCAGGACTCCTTCACCGTGAAGTCGAGGAAGAACTTGGCGACGTCGACCATACAGGTGTCCTCGTCCATGACGACCATTCCGCCGCTCCCCATTATCGCGCCGGTCGCGTTCACGCTCTCGTAGTCAACGGGCGTGTCGAAGAGATACTCAGGAATGCAGCCTCCAGAGGGACCGCCGAGCTGAACCGCCTTAATCCTCTTGCCTGTCTTCGTCCCGCCGCCTATCTCATAGAGTATCTCCCTCAGCGTCATTCCCATAGGCACTTCGACGTTTCCGCCGTGCTTTATCTTACCTGAAAGGGCGAAGACCTTCGTTCCCTTGCTCTTCTCGGTTCCTATCGAGGCGTAGGATTCCCAGCCGTGCTTGATTATCCACGGCACGTTTGCCCACGTTTCCACGTTGTTGATGTTGGTCGGCTTGCCCCAGAGACCCTTTTGGGCCGGATACGGCGGCCTCGGCCTCGGCATTCCGCGCTTGCCCTCTATCGAGGCTATCAAAGCGGTTTCCTCACCGCAGACAAACGCTCCAGCACCTTCTTTGATGACGATGTCGAAGGAGAAGCCACTTCCAAGTATGTTCTCTCCTAGGAAGCCCCTCTCGCGCGCCTGCTTCAGCGCTATCTTCAGCCTCCTTATGGCGAGCGGATACTCAGCGCGGACGTAGATGAAGCCCTTCGTCGCTCCAATCGCGTAGGCGCCGATTATCATGCCCTCGATTACCCTGTGCGGGTCGCCTTCGAGAACGTTCCTGTCCATGAAGGCTCCGGGGTCGCCCTCGTCGGCGTTGCAGACGATGTACTTGACGTCTCCCTTAGCTTCTCTCGCGAACTTCCACTTTAGGCCGGTTGGAAATCCTGCTCCACCCCTTCCGCGGAGTCCGGACTTCATGATGACGTCTATTATCTCCTCCGGCTCCATCGTGAGGGCCTTTTTCAGCGCCTCGTAGCCGCCAGCCTGGATGTACTCGTCGATGTTCTCGGGGTCTATGTAGCCGGAGTTTTCGAGCACTATCTTCTTCTGCTTGGCGAAGTAGCCATCAACGTCCCAGGTTTTCCTCTCGCCGTTCTCCCACCAGTCGCGCTTGACTATCCACTCCTCGACGGGCCTTCCGTTGATGACGTGCTCCTCTATAATCCTCGGAACCTTCTTCGGGTCGACGTGGCCGTATGTGATTATCTCATCATCGGTAATTATGTCAACGAGGGGCTCGCGGTAGCACATACCGACGCAGCCGACTATCTTGAGCTTCACGTCGAGGTTTCTCTTCTCAAGCTCAGCCTTTATGGCCTCGTAGGTTTCTCTCGCGCCGGCGGCTATCCCGCAGGAGTTCATGCCGACCGCTATGGCCTTGATTTCAGACATCGAGCTTCCCCTCCCTGAGCTTTCTCATCAGTTTCCTGACTTTATCCGGCGTGAGCTTGCCGAAGACCTTGTCGTTTATCATTATGACCGGTGCCAAGCTGCAGCATCCGAGACAGGCGACGCGCTCAAGCGTCACGAGGCCGTCCTCGGTTGTCTGCCCCTCTTCAATTCCAAGCTCCTCAGTTATGGCCTGGGATATGTTCACCGCACCGTTGACATGGCATGCTGTTCCGTGGCAGATTTTGACGACGTATTTTCCGAGGGGCTCGAAGCGGAACTGGGCGTAGAAAGTCGCGACGCCGTAGACCCTGCTGAGCGGGACACCGACGTAGTTCGCGATCTCCTCAAGGGCCTCCCTGGGAAGGTAACCGAAGCGCTCCTGGGTTCTCTGGAGAAGAGGGATTAGGGAACTCGGTTCCGGCGGATAAGAGCGCATGTAATCGAACGAGGCTTCCATCTCGCATCACCACGGGATTTTCTCAAAAGAGTCTCAACTTTAATGTTTATAAGCGTGCACTAAAGTACAAGTTTGTAACATCTGGTTGGTAACCATTCGTTTGAAAAATTCTTAAATCGATTCTTTACAAACTTAAAATTGTAATCCCATTTAAGGCGGTGATGCCCTTGAGATATATAAAATTGCCCTCCGAAAACTTTGGGAAGTTCTTCAAGTCCCTTGGGGAATGGGGTACCTTGTATGCCCCGGTCAAAAGAGGGGGCATCTATTCTTTCCAGGAAGTGCACGACCCGGCGGAGATAGCGCTGGACTACAACAGAACCATGCTTCCGCCGAAGAAGTTTTTCTTCAGACCCAAAGAGGCTATTCTCAGGCTGAAGAACGGCCGCTGGGAGGAAGAAGTCGAAGCAGAACCGACGGTTCTCTTCGGGCTCCACTCCTGTGACATTCACGGTCTTAAGATACTCGACAAGGTATACCTCGACGAGCCGGCCGATCCGTACTACAAGAGCAGGCGCGAGAAGACTTTAATAATAGGAATAAGCTGTATGCCCGACGAGTACTGCTTCTGCAAGAGCCTCGGGACGCACTTCGCAATGGACGGCTTCGACCTGTTTCTCCACGAGCTTCCCGACGGCTGGCTGGTCAGAATCGGGAGCGTCCGCGGCCACGAGATAGTCTGGGAGAACGGTGAGCTGTTCGAGGAGGTGACCGACGAGGACCTCGCCAACTTCAAAGAGTTCGAGGAGAAGCGCGCGAAAGCCTTCCAGAAGGAGCTTCCACAGGAAGGCCTCGCCGACATGCTCGATTTAGCGTACAACAGCCCCGTGTGGAAGAAGTACGCGGACATCTGTCTCGCCTGCGGCAACTGCAACATGGTCTGCCCGACGTGCCGCTGCTACGAGGTCTGCGACAGCTGGATGGACGCCTACAGCTCGGTGCGCGAGAGGCGCTACGACTCGTGCTTCATGGAGAACCATGGGCTCGTTGCTGGAGGCCACAACTTCAGGCCTACGCGATTGGACCGCTTCAGGCACAGATACTACTGCAAGAGCTACTTCGACCCCACGGCGGGCTACAACTGCGTCGGCTGCGGCCGCTGCGACGAGTTCTGCCCGGCGAAGATAGAGCACGTTAAGGTTCTTGAAGAGGTAAGGGGGTCCCTGAAATGAGCGAGAACCCGTACCAGACGTACGACGCAAGGATTCTCGAAGTGAAGGACTTAACGTCGAGGGAGAAGCTCTTCACACTGCGCTTCCTCGACCCCGAGGTTGAGGCCAAGTTCGACTTCAAGCCAGGGCAGTTCGTCATAGTCGATATCCGCGGCTTCGGCGAGTTCCCGATAAGCATCTGCTCTTCACCCACGAGGAGGGGCTACTTCCAGCTCTGCATCAGAAAGGTCGGCAGGATGACCAAGTTCGTCCACAAGATGAAGGAAGGGGACATCGTGGGAATCCGCGGGCCCTACGGAAACGGATTCCCCATGGAGAAGATGGAGGGCTCCAACCTGATACTCGTTGCAGGTGGCCTCGGGATGGCACCCCTCCGCTCGGTGCTCTGGTACGCAATCGACACCGGCAAGTATGAGAACGTTTGGCTGCTCTACGGAACCAAAGCCTACGAGGACATACTGTTCCGCGACGAGATAATACACCTCCTGAAGCACGGCGAGGCCATGAACTGCTCGGTAAAGCTAGCATACGAGGTTGAGAGCCCATCGTGCATCTACCTCGAACAGGGCTTCTCAGACAGGGTGTGCAAAGGTGTCGTCACAGACCTCTTCAGGGGCGAGGAGTTCGACGTTAACAAGGCCTACGCCCTCATCTGCGGCCCGCCGGTTATGTACAAGTTCGTCATAAGGGAGCTCCTAGACAGAAAGCTCTCACCGGGCAGGATTTACATGACCCTAGAGAGGCGCATGCGCTGCGGAGTCGGCAAATGCGGCCACTGCGTCGTCGGAACCAGCGTCTCCATGAAGTACATCTGCCAGGACGGCCCGGTCTTCACGTACTGGGACGCTCTCTCCACGAGGGGGTTGATATGATGGACAAGCTCAAGTTGGGGGTTTTCGAGCTTACCGACTGCGGCGGCTGTGCCCTCAACATGCTCTTCCTCTACGAAAGGCTCTTCGACCTCCTCGAATTCTACGAGATAACCGAGTTCCACATGGCAACAAGCCTCAGCGAGGGGAACCACTACGACGTCGCCCTCGTAACCGGAACCGTCTCGACCCAGCGCGACCTGAACCTGCTCAAAGAGGCGAGAAACCACTCGGAGTACCTCATCGCCCTCGGAACCTGCGCAACCCACGGCTCGGTTCAGGGGAGCGTTGAGCTACCCATCAGGGAGAAGCTGAAGGCAGTCTACGGGGACGACGGCAACCCGATGCGTGCCCTCGACTCAAAGCCGGTCGTAGAATACGTAGCCGTTGATTTCGCCCTTCCTGGATGCCCGTACGACAAAAACGAGGTCTACCAGGTGCTCATGGACATAGCCAAGGGCATCGAGCCCGTCAGGAAGGACTACCCCGTCTGTCTGGAGTGCAAGCTCAACGAGTACGAGTGCGTCCTCGTCAAGAAAGGCCTTCCCTGCCTCGGCCCGATAACCTACGGCGGCTGCAACGCCGTCTGCGTGCGCTCGGGTCTGGGATGCATCGGCTGCCGCGGTCCGCTGCCCGGAGAAGTGAACCCTGCGGGCGAGTACGAGATACTCAAGGAGCTCGGCTACGATGATGAGTACATCGTAAGGAAGTTCAAGACCTTCGCGAGGTGGGAGCCATGATAATCGAACTCCGCGAGTTCACGAGGGTTGAGGGCAACGGAAAGGCTGAGATAGTCATCGAGGAGGGCGAGGTAAAGGACGTCAGGCTTAAGATCATCGAGGGGCCGAGATTTTTCGAGCTTCTGACCCTTGGAAGGCACTACTACGACGTTCCTGACCTCGAGGCCAGAATATGCGCCATCTGCTACCTCTCCCACAGCGTCGCCTCAGCCCTCGGGATAGAGCGGGCCTTCGGCGTTGAAGTCCCGGAGGAGATAGCCCTCATCAGGGAGCTCGGACTCATAGGCGAACTGCTTGAGAGCCACGCGCTACACCTGTACCTCCTCGTTGCGCCGGACGTGTTCGGCTACCCCGACGCCATAAGGATGGCCACGAAGCACGGGGAGCTGGTGAAAGAGGGCCTCGCCCTGAAGGCCTTCGGCAACAGGATAAGGGTGCTGGTAGGCGGCAGGGAGATACACGGAATAAACGTCAAGCCCGGCGGCTTCGGCAGGTATCCAACGGTGGAGGAGCTCGAGAGGGTGGAGACGGAAAGCGAAGCCCTCCTCAGGCTGGCCAGGAGGGCTGTGAGGCTCTTCGCTCAACTGGATCCCTACGGCGCCCAGGCAAAGCACTTCGTTGCCACCGACGGCTACCTCTGGGGCGAAAAGCTGGTCTCGGACGAGGAAGGAGAGTTCCACTACACAGAGAGGATAGGAGAGCGCTCCCTCGTTTACAGCTTCGCCAAGCAGAGCCGCTACAAGGGCGAGGCCTTCTTCGTCGGAGCGCTGCCGAGGCTGCTCCTCAAGTCGGAGATGCTCACCCCCAGGGCCAAGAGGCTCTTTGAGGAGCACAGGGAAAAACTGGAGACCGGCTACGTCAGCTACAACAACCTGGCCCAGGCGATAGAGCTTGTCTATTCCCTCGAGAGGGCAAACGAGATAGCGAAGACCCTTCTCGACAGGGGCATCGAAGGGGAGAACATCCCGGTTGAGCCCAGGGAGGGCGAGGGGATAGGCTACGTCGAGGCCCCGAGGGGTGTTCTGATACACCACTACAGGATAGACGGAAGCGGCAACATCGCTTACTCCAACATAATAACCCCAACCGCGCTGAACCACGCGATGATGGAGGCCAGCCTACTGGAAGAGGCAAGGAAATTGTACGGTGAGGCCGACGAGAGGGCGATGATAGGAAGGCTCGAGGAGACCGTCAGAGCATTCGACCCGTGCATCTCCTGCTCCGTGCACCTAGTGAAGCTCTGAAGCGTTGTTTTTTATTTTAATTTAGTCTAAAACCTCAAATCCAGTGCACAAACCTCAGATTCTCCCAAAATGTTTATATCACTCCATGGTAAAACTCTGAAAGGTGAGAACCATGGAGCAGCTCGAGGAGCTTTTCAGGATAGTCGATCTGGTACAGTCCGGGGAGAGCGTTCTCGTGAAGTACCATCCCTCCTACGCACCCGAGTTCCTCGTTCTTTTGCTGATAGAGTACGGGAGGAAGAGGGACGTCCCGATAGTCATAGATGATAATTTTGATTCCCTTCACGTGCTTCAGAAGCACCTCAGGTTCTGGGGAATCGAGGAGGATTTCAGCGATGCACTCGTCGTGAAATCGGGGGGCAGGATAAACGTTGGAAACGTCATAGCCAACGTGGAGTTCAGCTCGGAGCCGCTTGTTTACATAAAAAAGTATGAAGAGACCATGAAAAATGCACTCGCCGAAATTAAAGACTCCATAAACATTGCCCTCGGCCTAGAAAGGCTCTTTGCCTTCATCCACAGCCCCAGAGAGTACTATCTGTTCATAACTGAACTTCAGAAGATGCTCGGGAACACGAAGAGAAAGGCGGCGTACCTGATGAACACGGAGGTGGCCTCAACCCTGGAGTTCAACCCCCTGCCGGAGCTGGAGTACATAGCGAGCACCGTTGTGGAGATAACCCCCACCCCGGTCAGTGCAAAGGTCACCTTCCTGAAAACACCGGTAAGGGAACTCCTGGGGAGGGAGTATGAGGTGAGCCTGGAGGGGATGCTCGATGCTTTCCACGGAAAGGGTCTATGAGTACCTGGACAGCGTCTTTTTCGGCGATGTGATCCTAGTGGAGAACGAATCCCCCTACGGGACCGCCCTGATGACCCGCCTGATAGCGGAGTACGGAAGAAAGAAGGGGGTACCCGTTTACGTGGATGATATCCTGGATTCGCTTCACGTAGTCAGGGAACATCTCCGGTTCCTGGGAATAGAAGAGGATTTCTCAGACGTCCGCGTCATAAAAACAGGCGGGGTCAAGAGCATCGGAAACGTCGTGGCGAGGATAGGCATAGAGAGCGACGCCGCCAGGTATCTGAACCAGCACAGAGAGGCCCTCAAAGAAGCGGCCCCCAGTGAGAGATACATACACATAACCCTCGGCATAGAGAGACTGTTCGCATTCTTTGAAAGCAAACGCGAGTTCTACATGATGACCGGGGCCATAAAGGAGCGGCTTGGGGACGAGAGCCACGTCTCGTTCTACATACTGAACAGAAGTGTAGTTTCCGCCCTCAGAACCAACCCGATACCGGAGCTGGAGGAGATAGCCACAACCGTCGTAAGGATTCAGCTGCGGAACAAGCGGCACGCCCTCGTCTTCGCCAAGGGGCCTACCCTTCGGATAGTCGACGGCGACATGATAGCATACCTGGACGGGAGTGCAAGGTGAGAGCATGGGAATACTGGACCGGCTGTTCGGCAGGGGCAGAAACGGGGGAGATGTTCAAATCGTCTCCCGAAAGCCCGCGGGCAGGTTCCAGGTGGTTGGGGTAACCTACGTCCTCGGAAAGCAGGTTTTGGGCGGCGTTGTGCTTGAGGGCGTCATATACCCCGGTTACAAGCTCAAGGGTGGGGGAATAGCGCTCGTGAGGGAGATACACCTCCAGAACAGGAAGGTAGATTTCGTCGTGGAGCACGACGAAGCGGCCCTGGTTCTCGAGGGAACGCTGAAGGTCAAAGAGGGTGAAATCATAGAAGTTTACCAGTCGTGAGGTGATGGCATGATAATCTGGGACGACCACTTCCACGTTGACCCATACAAGGGCATCTTTCTTGAGGCCGTGAGGCAGTTCCACAGGGCAGGAGGGACACATCTCGTCGTCGTCTACAAAACCGCCCATGATTACGGCTTTTCGGGGCTGAGGGCGGAGGACTTCATGAATGCGATGGACTTCCACATCGGGCTCGTCGAGAAGATAAACAAGGAGACGCCCGTCAAGGCCTATGCCGTCGTCGGTGTGCACCCTGCGGAGTTCGTTTATCTTGCGGAGCAGAAAGGCCTTGAATACGCCAAAAACGAGGTCATGAAGGCCCTTGAATACGCCCAGGGGCTGTGCATGGAGGGGAAGGCCATAGCCATAGGCGAGATAGGCAGGCCGCACTACGAGGTGAGCGAAGAAATCTGGAACGCCAGCATCGAGCTGATGAAGTACGGGATGAGCCTTGCCAAGGAAGCCGACTGCGCGGTTCAGCTCCACACCGAGAGCTTCGACGAGGAGAAGTTCAGGGAGCTTGGGAAGTACGTGAGGGAAGTTGGAATAAAGCCGTATAAGGTCGTCAAACACTTCTCGCCGCCCCTCGTGAAGGTGGCCGAGGAGGTCGGCGTCTTCCCGAGCATAATAGCCAGCAAGAAGAACATCAAGGAGGCAATAGAGCAGGGAAACAGGTTCATGATGGAGACGGACTACATAGACGACAAGCGCCGTCCGGGAGCAGTGCTCGGGCCGAAGACCGTGCCGAAGAGAACGAAGGCATTCCTCCAGAACGGCTTATTCACAGAGGAGGACGTTTACAAGATCCACATGGAGAACCCGAGGAAGGTCTATGAGGTAGAGGTGGAGGAGGATTAAACCTCCGCCCGCTTCATCACCCTCACAATCCCGGGTTCGCCGATTTCTCCCTCCACCTCGAAGATCTTGCCCAGAAACTGCTCCACAACCCAGACGTTTGTGACGAGGTGGCTGGTGATCTCGGCAACGCCTATTTCTCCGCCGGCGAAAGCTAGAAACGGTATCAGCTGGTCTCCAAGGAACCTGTCAACCGCTTTTCCGCCCGTCAGCTGGTCGAGGAGTTCATCGGCGGCTTCCCTGCCGACAACTTCGGCAGGCTTTCCGCGCTTTCCAAGGGCGTCTCCGCCGAGTCTCAGCGAATCGGTTTCCGCCCAGAGGACGATACCGCTTCCCGGCCCAAGGGAGCGAGAAACTTCGGTCTCTATCTCAACGGGGGCGCTGTAAAGCTCCTCAAGCCTCTCCTCTGCAGCCCTCGCCTGTCTCTCGGCGACGTGGGCGGGTAAATTGGTGGCATGGCTTATCCCTGCGAAGCGCTCTATCCTACCCCACTCAATGGCCTTCAGGGGTTTCCTCTCTTCCCAGGGCTCGACCCTTCCAGTGACTAGGCCACCGCCCTTCGGGTAGTGGCCGCGCCTCTTGAGGTCCACCTCGGCCTTAATCCCCATCTTCCCAAGGGCGTAGAGCGTTACGTTCTTCAGGTAATCGACCGGCGGGCTCCAGGGGACGTCGGTTCCGCCTGTTATCTCAAAGCTTCCACCGATGAATGCCATCGCCGGAAGTATGGCCTGAAGGACAAGGGTCACACTGCCGGCGGTCTTTATCGGAACGCGGATGCGCTTTGGCTCGGCCTTTCCGGGTATGAACTCAAGGACCGTCGAGCCAACCTGGGCACCCTTAACCCTCGCGCCGCTCAGCTCCTTCAGGGCCAGAATTCCGTGGAGGTGCTGCGGTCTGAGACCGGGGTTCGGCCGGTTAGCGCGAATCTTGACGACTTTAACGGGCTTTCCGGTGATGACGGAGAGAGCTATGGCGGTCCTCAGTATCTGCCCTCCACCCTCGCCGTAGGAACCGTCTATCACTATCACCCTTCTCACCGTTATTAGTTTCGGCGGGACCGCTAAAAACCTTGCCGAAAGGCTTTTACTCTACGGAACGAATTTCAGGCGGTGTGAGTATGGACGAACTTGAGTTCTGCATCAAGAGCATGAGCTATCCCCTGGGAATGCTCCTGGAGGGGTCCGGAAGAAGACATGGAGAATTCGTCAGGGTAACGCGAAACTGCATCACCCTCCCGGAGATTCCCTTCGCCGCCCTCTGCTACCTCACAGGAATAGCCCTCTACGACTCCCTCGACTTCGTGGACAAAAAGCGTCTTCAAAACGACTATAGGGCCATTGAACGGTTCCGAAGGAAGATGCTGGGCTCGAAGCTCGGGGACGTTCTCAGGCCCTATATAGAAAGTCCCGGACGCCACATATTCCCCGGGGAGAGGCTGGCGATAGACTGGCTGGAGTTTGAGGCGAGGAGAAAGAAAGTTGAACCGTACCTCGAGAGGATAGTGGAGCTTGAAAAAACCACCGGAAGCAGAGAGGGTCTGCTGAAAGGAACGGAGTTTCTCGGCGAGCTTAGCCCGGACCAGGGGCTTCTGCTTGTGTACATCGCGGAGGACGAAAAGCTCCGGGGACTGATAAACGCGGCCCTCGGAAAGAACAATCCCCAGTTCAGGGAGGCCGTGATTCGATACTTCAAGGCTCTCCAAGGTTAAGCCGCACCGCGAGGGCCAGGGCCTCCCTCTCCCCCAGACCCCTCTTCTCCACGAGCACCCGGACGAGACGCGCGAGGGCCTTCGCGTTCCTCAGGCCGAGCTTCTCCGGAGGGTAGTCAAGGAAGTATCCCGCGCCGACCTCGAAGCCGAGCATCGCCGACAGCTCGGCGGCGAACTCGTCCGGCGAGAGAGGGGGGAGCCTGAGTACGACTGGAAACTCAAGGAATCCGTATTTCCCGGCATCCTTCGTCTCAATCACAACCGGGTAATCCCTCGCCTCCGCCAGAATCTCGGCGACCCTATCGACGGGGGGTTCTCGCAGAAGAACCGCGCCCTCTGGCAGGAGTTCATCCAGCTCGATCCCCCGCAGGTTCTCCACGAGCGTATCCAGGCCGAGGGAGAGAACGTCCTCCGGCAGTATTGCCTGCGGTTCAAATTCCGGACCAGTTCCGGCTTTCTCGGAGGTTATCCTGCGGTAGAGGTCCTCGCTCACCAGGGTGAACTGGTAGACCCTATCGACACCCTCAAGGTACAGCACACCGTTCGAGAGCAGGCGGAGGCCGAGCCTCGAGAGGGATGCGCCCAGAGATGACTCACTCCGCGTTGTTATCGCCGCCTTCCCCCCGGTTTCCTCGATCCCCCTGCTCACGAGGCGATAGTCGCTGGGGAACAGACCCTTCGCGCTGAAGAACTCCTCAAGCGTTTCCTTTGCCTTCTCCTCGCTGACCGCATAGACCTTGATGAACTCGACGCTCCCGGACCGATCCACACCTATCAGCACAACCGCGTCGCGCCTTTCCTTCGGAATCAGTATATCCTCCATACCCATCGCCGGTTCGTTTCTGCTGATTCAAAGAGGCAAAAATCGAGAGTGCAGGAAGCTCAGCAGCCCTTCAGCGGTGCTAGTTAGAGACGCTCGTTAGAGGCGCTCTTTAGAGACTCATTGCGCCCAGGAGCTCCCCGGTGTCGAGGTTGACTATCTGCACCTCCCTCTTCCTGGTGTCGAGCAGGGCGACGCTCTTCACTCCGGTGACGTAGCCGCAGACCTCGCCGGGGTTGACGAGTATAGTCCTACCCACCTCGCGTATCTCGTAGCGGTGAGTGTGGCCGACTATGACAACGTCGTAGAGTCTGCTCCTGGCCAGCGCGCGGACGATGCGCTCGTCGGTGCCGTGTGTCACGGCTATCTTCATTCCGTCGGCCTCGATTTCGAGTATCTCATCGTAGATGTCCAGTGCCTCATAGAGGCCTTTCCTTTCGCCGTCGTTGTTCCCAAAAACACCCCTGAGCGGCGCCCTGAGCTTCTTGAGCTCCCTGGCAACGAACGGGGCGACGTAGTCCCCGGCGTGAATAACCAGCTCAACGTTCCTTCCGTTGAACAGCTCGACCGCCTTCGCGATTGCCGGGAGGTTGTCATGGGTATCGCTCATTATACCTATCAGCATGCTCTCACCTGCGCTGGAATAGGGCGGCGGGGCTTATAGGCTTATCCATGAACCGAGAACTTTAAGAGCATCCGGGGGTAGGGGTATATTCGAGAGGGTGATGTCATGTTCACGGGGAGGGCAGTGATACCCGTTAAAATCCTCCGCCCCTTCGGGGACTGGAGCGCCGGAGACGTCGTGCTCATTGAGGATTGGAAGGCAAAGGAGCTCTGGGAAGCGAAGGTGGTCGAGGTTATAGACGAGGCTGATAAGGTAATCGGAGAGATAGACAGGGCCATAGCCGAGGAGAGGGAGAGCGAGCCCCTCACGTCCCTCCCGGCCGGGCTGTATGAGAGGGCGGAGTTCTACATGTACTACCTCGAGAACTACGTGAGGCTGAACGCGGGCGAGAGCATAGAGACCATAAACATCAAGCTGACCAAACTGGCCAACCTGAAGAAGAAGCTTGAGCACCTCAAGCAGATACGATTCAGAAAGATACTCGAGGCGGTGCGGCTGAGGCCCAACAGCCTGGAACTCCTCTCCCGCCTGTCGCCGGAGGAGAGGAGGATATACCTGCAGCTGTCGAAGATACGGAACGAATGGCTCGGTGAGGAGTGATGGACAGGGAGGACATGATAGAGAGGTACGCGCGCTTTCTGAGGGAGTACGTCGACGACGAGGGCAAGGAGGTCTACCTCAACAAACTGAAGGACCTGCTCACGGTGACCCCCAGACGGTCGCTCGCGATAGACTGGACGCACCTCAACTCATTCGACCCGGAACTGGCGGCGGAGCTGATAGAAAACCCTGAGGAAAGTATTCTAGCAGCGGAGGATGCCATTCAGATAGTCCTGAGGGAGCCCCCCATCGAGAAGAAGGAGGAGTTTACCGCCCATGCGAGGTTCTACAACCTCCCCAAGACGCTCCTCGTCAAGGAGCTTGGAAGCGAGCACATAAACAGGCTCATTCAGGTTGACGGAATCATCACACGTGTGAGCGAGGTCAAACCATTCGTTGAGAAGGCGGTATTTGTATGCAAGGACTGCGGCAACGAGATGGTCCGTCTCCAGAGACCCTACGACAACCTCGTTAAGCCGGCCAAGTGCGATGCCTGCGGCTCAAGGAACGTTGACCTCGACGTCGAGAAGAGCCGCTTCATAAACTTCCAGAGCTTCCGCCTTCAGGACAGGCCAGAGAGCCTCAAGGGCGGCCAGATGCCCAGGTTCGTTGATGCGATACTCCTCGACGACCTGGTGGATACCGCCCTGCCGGGCGACCGCGTACTCGTCACGGGGATCCTGCGCGTTATCCTGGAGCAGAAGGACAAGAGGCCCATATTCAAGAAGGTTCTCGAGGTGAACCACATAGAACAGCTCAGCAAGGAGATAGAGGAGCTCGAGATTTCCCCGGAGGACGAACAGAAGATACGCGAGCTGGCCAGGAGAAAGGACATCGTCGATGCCATCGTTGACTCCATAGCCCCCGCCATATGGGGCCACAAGACAGTTAAGAAGGGCATAGCCCTGGCGCTGTTCGGCGGTGTGCAGAGAACGCTCCCCGATGGGACGAAGCTCAGGGGAGAGAGCCACGTTCTGCTAGTTGGAGATCCGGGTGTTGCAAAGTGTGTTGATTACCACACGAAGGTCCTCCTCGCCGATGGAAGCCTGAAAGAGATAGGTGAGTTGGTTGAGGGGGCCATAGAGAGAGCCAAAACGGAAGGAAACCTCGGAAGGGTTGATGATGGCTTCTATGCCACGATTGACCTTGAGCTATACTCACTCGATGCAGAAACTCTAAAGGTCAGGAAGGTTAAGGCCAACATCGCCTGGAAGAGAACCGCCCCAGAGAGGATGTTCAGGATAAAAACCGCGAGCGGAAGGGAGATTAAGGTTACTCCGACTCACCCGTTCTTTACCTTTGAGGGCGGCCAGTTCAAGACAAGAAAAGCGGAAGAGTTGAAGATTGGGGATTTCATCGCAGTACCTCGGGTTATTCCAGTTGACGGAGAAGCTGTTAAGCTTTCAGATGCCCCAATTGAGAGGCCAAAAACCGCTAAACCTAGACTGAAACTCCCTGATGTTGCAGACGAGAAATTCTGGTATTTAGTTGGACTGCTGACTGGTGAAGGGTACTCCCAGAACAGGAACGGCAGTGCCACAGTTTATTTCACCAACAACGATGAGGAGCTGATAAGATTTGCTCACAACTACATCAATGCTCTTGGTCTCACCCCAACCATTAGGGAGAGTCATAAAGGCAAAAGCGCCAAGGAGGTCTATGTGAGCAGTGTAGAACTATACCGTTTACTGGAATGGCTTGGGATAGCCAAAAAATCACGGGAGAAAAAGGTTCCACCTCAATTGTTCAGTGCGAGACTGAAGGACATAAAGGAATTCCTCCGGGGATACTTCGACGCTGAGGCTACAGTAGACAAGAGACGGCCAAAGATTACGATTGTCTCTGCCTCAAAGGAACTGCTTCAGGGCATCCAACATTTACTACTGCGCTTCGGTGTGAAATCCCAGCTCCACGAGACGAGAGCACGTGCAACTAACGGAAAAATGAAAACCAAAGAAACGTACTATCGGCTGTTCATAACTGGAGAAGACGCTCTCAAGTTCAGAGAAAAAATTGGGTTTGGGTTATCCTCAAAGATAAGACTCTTGGAAAAAGTCACTTCAAACCTACAGCCAAACACCAACGTTGATGTCGTTCCAGGAGTTGGAAGCCTGCTAAGGAACCTTCGCACTAAGGCGGGACTCACTCAGGCACAGATGGGTATAAACCGCTCAACTTATCTCCACTACGAACGGGGAGATAGACTACCAAGCAGGGAGAAACTCAAAGTGATTGCAGAAACACTAAGTAGGCATCTACAAAAATCCTCCGATGTTAGTCTCCTTCGGCTCCTTGCCGAATCAGACATCTTCTGGGACAAGATAGTCGAGATCGAGGAGTACAAACCCGAACATCCATGGGTCTACGACCTCCAGGTTCCGGAACATCACAACTTCATAGCCAACAACATTTTCGTTCACAACAGCCAAATCCTTCGCTATGTTGCCAATCTGGCGCCGAGGGCAATTTATACGAGTGGTAAGAGCTCAAGCGCCGCCGGTTTGACGGCCGCAGCCGTGCGCGACGAGTTCACCGGCTCGTGGGTTCTTGAGGCTGGTGTTCTCGTTCTGGCCGATGGAGGGTTCGCGTTAATCGACGAGTTCGACAAGATGAGCGACAGAGACAGGAGCGCGATACACGAGGCACTTGAGCAGCAGAGCTATCATCACGACTTCGAGCTTCTCCTCGCTGACGGCAGGAAGGTTAAGATAGGCGAACTCGTGGATTCGCTCATCGAGGCCAACCGCGATAAAGTAATCCTCGGCAAAGACACCGAGATTCTGCCCGTTGATGACCTCCATCTGCTTGCCTATGACCTCGAAAGAAAGGAGATAGTGAAGGTCAAAGCGGACAGGGTGAGCAGACACAAAGCCCCGGAGAGGTTCATAAAGCTGAAGTTTTCGAACGGAAGGGAAATAACCGTAACGCCAGAGCACCCGATAATGGTATGGGAGAACGGCAGAATAGTCGAAAAACCGGCCGAGATGGTTTACCCCCACGATATAGTGCTCGGCGTCGCCCGCTACCCCACTGGGCTCCCCCCTGTCGAGGGCGACATGTTCCGCAAACTCCGTGACGCCGAAGCCAGACAGGACTATCTTTACTCCATCGGCGTGGTTTCGAAGATAAGACGCTTGCCGGGGCGTTTTGAGGTTGTGGAAGCCGAGAGGTACTTCCCGTCAGAGGTCCTCCATGAGCTCCTTAAGGCTGGAAAACTTCTCAAGTTCAAGCCAGAAAGGTACGCCCAGGCAGGTAAGCTCGTTCCGGAGTCCCTGATAAGGCGCACAATCGAGGGCTTAAGAAGGCACGCGGAAACTCTCCTGAAGCTCGCCGAGGAGAAACCGGAGAAGGCCTTTAACTACCTCCCCAAAACCCATTTGGCCAGCCTCTACAGCATGGCTTTCCTGACTCTTAGGAACAAAGTGAAGAGGGGCGATCCCGTTGTCGTTGGCATAGTCCGGGACGAGGTTTACAACAGGGTTAGGGAGATAAATTTGGCAATCAAAAGGGCCGAAGACCTTCTCAGCCGCAACGTGAACTTCCTGAAGGTCAGGGAAGTTAAAACGGTTCCAAACGACCGCTGGGAATGGGTTTACGATGTCACCGTTGAGCCGTACCATCTCTTCGTCTCCCACGGACTGGTTCTCCACAACACGATAAGCATCTCCAAGGCCGGCATCACCGCGACCCTGAACTCCAGAACGACGGTCATCGCTGCCGCGAACCCCAAGTACGGCAGGTTCAACCGCCACAAGAGCCTCCCCGAGCAGCTCGATCTTCCGCCCACACTGCTGAGCCGTTTCGACCTCATCTTCCTCCTCCTGGACGAGCCGGACGAGAAGGTCGACGCCAGCATAGCGGAGCACATACTCAAGGTCCGCAGGGGAGAGGCCGAGGTCGTGACGCCGAAGATACCCTACGACCTGCTCAAGAAGTACATAGCCTACGCGAGGAAGAACGTCCACCCCGTTCTCAGCAGGGAGGCGATGGACGAGATAAAGCGCTACTACGTCAGGATGAGAAAGGGCTTCAAGCGCTCCGGCGAGGAGGAGGGCGTTCAGCCGATTCCGGTTACGGCGAGGCAGCTGGAGGCCCTCATACGTCTGAGCGAGGCCCACGCGAGGATGCGTCTGAGCGAGACCGTGACGAGGGAGGACGCCAAGGCCGCGATAAAGATAATCGAGGAAATGATACGAAAGATAGCCACCGACGAGGAGGGAACGCTCGATATCTCGATACTGGAGGTCGGCAAGAGCTCCAAGAAGATAAACAAGATCGACAGGCTCATGGACATCATAAAGAACCTTGAGAGCGAGGGAGAGTTCGGGGCGCCGGAGGACAAGGTCCTCGAAGCCGCGAAGCAGGCCGGTATAGGCTCGGAGAACGACGTGAGAAAGCTTCTGAACGACCTCAAGCGCGATGCCAGGATATACGAGCCGCGAGCAGGGTTCTACCGCGTCCTCTGATTCTTATCCATTTTTCCAAAAGGTTATAAACGCCTTCGGATAGTTAAGATGGAGGTGAGAGCATGAGCGAAAAGAAGGTTGACTTTTACGATTTCGAAGGTTTACTCGATAAGGCTTACGAGGAGCTCCCTGAGAACGTCAAGCATCACACTTCCCGTTTCGAGGTGCCCGCGGCGGCCGTCACAATAGCCGGAAACAGGACTATAATCGAGAACTTCGTCGACATAGCCGAGGCCATGAACCGCGACCCGAACCACCTGCTCAAGTTCATCCTGCGCGAGGTAGCCACTGCGGGAACGCTCGAAGGCAGGCGCGTAATCCTCCAGGGACGCTTCACACCGTACCTCATAGCAAACAAGATGAAGAAGTACCTCAGGGACTACGTCATTTGTCCGGTCTGCGGTTCGCCGGACACCAAGATCATCAAGAAGGGCCGCTTCCACTTCCTCAAGTGTGAGGCGTGCGGTGCCGAGACGCCGATACAGCATCTCTGAACCTTTTTTCACTCAATTTTTTGTACGATTGTACACATTTTTTCTTTGGAAGGCCTAACGGTTTTGAAAACCCTTTTAAACTTTACAAACTACAAGTGCAAGGCACCCAAGCCATCAGGGGGAGTTCTCATGAGCATGGAGGAAAAGGTCAACGAACTGTATGAGAGGAAGAGGAAGGTTCTTGAGATGGGCGGGGAGGCTGCCGTTGAAAAGCAGCACGCCAAGGGCAAGCTGACCGCCCGCGAGAGGATTGAGAAGCTCCTGGATCCGGGAAGCTTCGTCGAGATAGGTGCCTTCGTCAGGCACCGCGGAACGGAGTTCGGCCTCGATAAGAAGGAGCTGCCCGCCGATGGTGTCATAACCGGCTACGGAACCATCGACGGAAGACTCGTTTTCGTGTTCGCTCAGGATTTCACCGTCATGGGCGGCTCGCTCGGTGAGATGCACGCGGCGAAGATAAAGCGCGTCATGGAGCTGGCCCTCGAAGCAGGGGCGCCGGTGATAGGCCTCAACGACTCCGGCGGTGCCAGGATTCAGGAGGGCGTTGATTCGCTCAAGGGCTATGGCGATATTTTCAAGATGAACACGATTCTCAGCGGTGTTGTTCCGCAGATTACGGCGATAATGGGACCCTGCGCCGGTGGAGCTGTTTACAGTCCGGCGATAGGAGACTTCATCCTCATGGTGGACAACCCGGCGAGCTTCATGTTCATCACCGGGCCGCAGGTCGTTAAGGCAGTCACCGGCGTCGAGGTCACCCCGATACAGCTCGGCGGTGCCATGGTTCACGCCCAGCGCGCCGGACAGGCCCACCTCGTAGGCAAGAGCGATGAGGAGGTTCTGGCGCTCATAAGGCGCCTCGTGAGCTACCTGCCCTCCAACAACATGGAGAAGCCGCCGCGCGTCAAGACGAACGACCTGCCCTTCAGGAAGACCGAGAACCTCTACTCCATCGTCCCCGACGACCCGAACAAAGGCTACGACGTGAGGCAGGTCATCTATGAGATAGTTGACAGGGACGAGAACGGCAACCCGGACTTCCTTGAAATACTCCCGTACTTCGCCCCGAACGCGGTCGTCGGCTTCGGAAGGATGAACGGCCAGACCGTCGGCATAGTCGCCAACAACCCGATACACTTCGCGGGCGTTCTCGACATCGACAGCTCCGACAAGATTGCCCGCTTCGTGAGAACCTGCGACGCCTTCAACATCCCGATAGTTACCCTCGTCGATGTCCCCGGCTACCTGCCGGGAACCCAGCAGGAGTACGGCGGAATCATCAGACACGGAGCGAAGATACTCTACGCCTACGCAGAGGCGACCGTTCCACTCGTCACCATCGTCCTTAGGAAGGCCTACGGCGGTGCCTACCTCGCCATGGGAAGCAAGCACCTTGGAGCGGACTTCGTCTTCGCCTGGCCGACCGCGGAGATAGCCGTCATGGGGCCAGAGGGAGCCGCCAACATCATCTTCAGGAAGGACATAGCGGCGGCCGAAAACCCGGAGGAAGTGAGGCAGCAGAAGATAGCCGAGTACAGGGAGAAGTTCGCCAACCCGTACGTCGCCGCCGCGAGGGGCTACATCGACGACGTCATAGACCCCGCCGAAACCAGGGCTAAGATAATCCTCGCACTCGAGGCCCTCGAGAGCAAACGCGTCAAGCTGCCGCCGAAGAAGCACGGCAACATACCCCTGTGAGGTGTTAGCATGGTAGTAATGAGCGAGTTCATGGAGGGCCTGAACCTGACGGTGCTGGGCGTTACCATAGTCTTCATGGTGCTCAGCATACTGGCGGTCGTTCTCTACTTCGTGGGCTGGAGCGAGAGAAGGCTCGTTGAGAAGGAGGCCCCCGCCCCCGCGCCGACCGCCGCGGCCAGGGAGGAGAAGCCCGCCATACCGCCGAGGGACCTCGCGGTTGTAACCGCCGCGGTTCTCGCGTACACCGCCGAGAAGGCCGCCCAGCTCAGGCCCCTGCCATTCAGGAGGAAGGTTTCAGACGCCTGGCGCCTATACGGCGTTCAGTCGAGCATGGAGGAAGTTGAGGACTTCAACTATGAAATTGGGAAGTGGTGAAGATGGCGAAGGTTAAGGTCATCGTCGATGGTGTTGAATACGAGGTTGAGGTTGAGGAACTCGGAGGCGGCCGCTTTAAGGTCGCCTTTGAGGACAAGGAGTACACCGTTGAAGCGAAGGGGCTTGGAATCGACGTGGGTGCCCTGAGCGCGGTTCCCGCCGCGAGCGCCCCGAGTGCCCCGAGCGTTCCCGCTCCCACGGCCGCCCCCGCTCCGGCTCCGGTTGCCCCTGCGGCTCCGACTCCCGCTCCCGCCGGCGAGGGTGCCGTGACGGCCCCAATGCCGGGTAAGATTTTGAGAATACTCGTGAAAGAGGGCGAAGAGGTTAAGACCGGACAGGGCCTCCTCGTCCTGGAAGCAATGAAGATGGAAAACGAAATCCCCGCTCCAAAGGACGGAGTGGTTAAGAAGATCCTCGTCAAAGAGGGCGACACCGTGGACACCGGACAGGCACTAATAGAGCTAGGGTGAGGACAGATGGCGGGACTGATGGAATCGATAATAGCGTTCTTCCAGGGAATGGGGCTGCTCAACCTCAGCTGGGGCAACGTGGTGATGATAGCCGTCGGTCTGGCGCTCGTTTACCTGGCCATACGCTACGAGATGGAGCCCCTCCTGCTCCTCCCGATAGGCATAAGCGCCGTGCTGGTGAACATCCCGCTCGGCCACCTGGCCAACTGGCCCATAGCCCCGAACCTGCCCGAGCACATAGCGGACAACATCTTCGCAACGCTGAGCTACCTCAACCAGCAGTACGGACCTCCAGGCATCTTTGACATAATCTACTACACCCTCATCAGGACGGAGATAGTGCCGCTCCTGATATTCTTCGGCCTAGGAGCCATGACCGACTTCGGGCCGATGATAGCCGACCCCAAGACGGCGCTCATGGGTGCGGCGGCACAGATAGGTGTGTTCATAGCGATGCTCACCGCACTGGCCCTCGGCTTCAACCTGCACCAGGCCGCTTCGATAGGAATCATCGGTGGCGCCGACGGGCCGACGACGATATACCTCACCACAAAGCTCGCGCCCGAGATACTGGGAGCGACGGCGGTCGCTGCTTACAGCTACATGAGCCTGGTTCCGCTCATTCAGCCACCCATCATCAGGGCCCTCACGACCAGGGAGGAGAGAAAAATCAGAATGGAGCAGCTCAGGCCCGTGTCCAAGAGGGAGAAGATAATCTTCCCCATAATCAGCATGATCGTCATCGGCCTCCTCGTTCCGAGCGCCGCCCCGCTCGTCGGAATGCTCATGATAGGCAACCTCTTCCGCGAGAGCGGTGTCGTCGAGAGGCTCAGCAGGGCCGCCCAGGAGGAGCTCATGAACATCGTCACCATCTTCCTCGGCCTCGGTGTCGGTTCGACCATGAGGGCCGACAGCTTCCTCACCCAGGAGACCCTGATGATCCTCGGCCTCGGTATCGTTGCCTTCGCCAGCGCCACCGCCGGCGGTGTGCTCTTCGGGAAGCTCATGATGAAGCTCTCCGGAGGAAGGATAAACCCGATGATAGGGGCGGCTGGCGTTTCAGCGGTCCCGATGTCGGCTCGCGTCGTCCAGAGGATGGCCAGCGAGGAGGACCCGGGGAACTTCATCCTCATGCACGCCATGGGGCCGAACGTTGCAGGAGTCATCGGAACCGCTGTCGCCGCGGGTGTTTTCCTCTCAGTTCTGGCGGGCTGAGGCCCCCCTCACTTTTTTGTCAATTTTTGAATGAAAAGCTTAAAATAGGAGGAGGGCGCTTTAACTTAAAGCGGTGGTGAAGGAAATGCGTGTGAAGACTTTGATGACTTCGGAGCCGGTGGTTGTGGAGCTTCCAGCCACGAGGGGATACGCCCTCGAGCTCTTCAGAAAGCATAAGGTAAGGTCATTTCCCGTAATCAACAAGAACACCAAGGCCCTCGTCGGGATCATAAGTATAAAGCGGGTTCTGCTTCACCCTGATGAGGAGCAGCTAGCAATGCTGGTTAAGAGGGACGTGCCGGCAGTCAAACCCAACGACGACCTCAAAAAGGCCGTCAGGGCGATGCTGGAGATGGACTACAGGCGTGTCGTCGTCGTTGATGAGGAGAACAGGGTTATAGGCGTTCTAACAGTCGGCGACATAGTGCGCAGATACCTCGCCAAGAACGAGAAGCTGAAGAACGTGACGATAGAGGACTACTACCAGAAGAACGTGGGTGTTGTCTGGAGGGGAACGCCGCTCAAGGCCGCTCTCAAGGCCCTCCTCCTGTGCAACGCCATGGCCATCCCGGTCATCGACGACGAAGGCAACCTGGTTGGAATGGTGGACGAGACGGACATCCTCAAGGACAGCGAGGTTATCCGCGTCATGAAGAGCACCGCCCTCTCCGCCTCGAGCGAGGAGGACTGGATACTCGAGAGCAACCCGACGCTCCTCTTCGAGAAGGCCGAGCTCCAGCTGCCAAAGAAGCCCGTTGAGGACATAATGAACCGCGAGCTGGTCGTTGCGACACCGCACATGAGCGTCTACGACGTCGCCCAGAAGATGGTCAAGTACGAGATAGAGCAGCTGCCCGTCATCCGGGGCGAGGGCGAGCTCGTCGGCATCGTCAGGGACATGGACATCATAAAAGTGATCCTCAACAAGTGAAAGGATTTAAGCCCCTTTTCTCCCTCTTCTTACGGTGATGCGCGTGAGAGAGGTGAAGCTCTCGCTCTTCGGTTTTGGGAACGTCGGACGGGCAGTCGCGCGCGTTCTCCTCAGCAAGGAGGCGTTCTTCCGTGAGAGGTACCGGCTGAAGTTCAGGGTCGTGAGCGTAGCGGACACGAGCGGGGTGGTGTGGCTCCCAGAGGGAATGGATATGCGCGAGGCCCTCGCGGTTAAGGAGACCTTCGGAAAGCTCTCCTCCTGGACCAACGACTACGAGGTTTACAGCCTCACACCAAAGGAGGCCGTGAGGGAAATAGATGCCGACATAATCGTGGACGTGACCAACGACAAAAACGCCCACGAGTGGCATCTGGCGGCACTCAGGGATGGCAGAGGGATTGTTACGAGCAACAAACCGCCCCTGGCCTTTCACTACGCCGACCTCATCGGGGAAGCCGAGAAAAGAGACCTTCCGTACCTCTTCGAGGCCACCGTGATGGCGGGCACGCCAATCATCACCCTCCTGCGCGAGGGCATCCTCGCAGACTCAATTGAAGGCATGGAGGCGGTGCTCAACGCCACCACGACCTTCATTCTGAGCCAGATGGAGATGGGGCAGGACTTCGAGAGGGCCCTAAAAACCGCCCAAAGGCTCGGAATAGCTGAAAGAGACCCAAGCGGCGATGTCCTGGGCATCGACGCGGGCTACAAGGCGACCGTGCTCCACTGCCTCGCATTCCACCCGATAACATTTGACGATATAGCGGTCAAGGGAATAGCGGAGGTCACATCCGGGGAGGTGAGGAGGGCCCGGGAGCGCGGAAGGACGATAAGGCTCGTTGCCGCCGTGGAGAAGGGAAAGGTCGTCGTCGAACCGCGGGAGGTACCGCTCGGAAGCCCCCTCGCAGTTGAGAGCCACGAGAACGCCGCAGTAATAAGGACCGACCTGCTCGGCGAGCTGGTCATCAAGGGGGCCGGGGCAGGATTGAAGGAGACGGCAAGTGGCGTGGTAAGCGACATCGTGAAAGCCTCGCTAAGCCTCAGGGGAGCCTGACTTCCCCTTCTCCCTGTTCGGGGCAGAACTGCCTCACGGGAGCAGTCCAACTTCCTCCCCTCTGTAAACGACCGCCACCCTTCTGCCCCTTACATCAAAGGCAAAATCGCCGAATTCGGCGTAGTCCGATACGTTTCCGCGCCACACCCTTCTCTTATCCCGAAAGACCTCTACCTCAAAGGTGGCTCCCTTTTTCCTAACCCGAACCCCGTAATCTCCAGCGATAACGGTCCGTTCGAAGGAGAGGGCCAGAACTATGAACCCGAAGATCACGAGGAACTGCCCCAAAAACTCAAAACCCCACCAAAGGGCAACGACGGAGAGCAGGAGGGATAAAGCGGCTACCGTAAGCCCCCCACGCCTGGGAGATACTTTGACCTGGCTCACCGTAACCCCCATCAATAGTAATCATCGAAGGTTTTAAAAGATTATCCGCGAGGGAAGGGCGGTGAGACCATGGAGCACGTGATAGCGCTCCACCAGGTCTACGCGGAGCTGATATTCCGGGGACTGAAAACGGTAGAGCTCAGGAAGAGCAGGGCGTTCGGGGAGGGAGACACGGTATTTCTCTACGTGGCGAGGGGGAACCCCTACGAGCTCAGGGATACACTGAGAAGGCTCGGCCTCCACGAGGAGCAGACCCTGACAAGAAGGGGCACCATAGCGGGGGGCTTCGAAGTCGGGGAGGTCATAAGGGCTGACCTGGACACGCTGTGGGAGATGACCGGGGAGACCAGCGGTTTAACCCTGGTTCACGGAGAAAACGGAAAGCGCTGGCTGGGAGGGTATATCAGGGGGTACGGCTACGCCTTCACGATAGAGAGGCCGTTTCTCTTTAAGGAGCCCATGAGCAGGGAGGAGATGAGGGAGCGCTACGGGGTCCAGGTTGAAGGTATAATCCATCTCTCAAGAAAAAGCCGAAAGGAGTGGGTAAACAATCTTATCGAGGACCTCCTGTCGAGGGAGGCAGTCTATCTCTAAGAGCCGCCTTCGGGGTTCTCCTCTGGGGTATCCTCTCCAGCCTCGGGCTCGACCGTGACGTAGGGGCCGAGGCTGAGGCTATCGATTTCCTCCTGCGTCAGCAGGCGGCTCTTCACCTTCTCACCGATGAGGGCGCTGTTGCCGAGGGGGTCCATTATACTGACCGTCAGAGGCTTTTTGCCGTCCTTGACGGCGTTGATATAATCAAGCACCTCGTCCGCCCTGCGCACCGCTTCCTCGTCGCCCTCCTGCTTTTTGAACTCCCTCGCCATGAGGAGGGTCTCGCGAACGCGCTCGAGAACGCCCTCCACGTTACTGACGAAGCCCTCCGCCGCGGGACCGGGCTCTATCTTGACACCAATCTCGTCCAGCTCGATTGTTCCGCTCTTGCTCCTGACGACGCGGGTGAAGAGGTCCTTCTCCTCCTCAACGCGAACCGTGTAGAGCTTCGGGGGCCTGTCCTCCAGCATCACAACGTCAGCGTTCCTGTAGCCACATTTCTCACAGAATATCGTGCTCTCCATGACCCTGCCGAAGTAGGGTATCTCGTGGATGTACTGCATGGCCTTAAGCGTGCCCTTGCCGCCGCAGATCGGACAGTCCCCAAGAGAGATGACCTGAATATCATCTGCCTCTCCCACATCAACCCGGGGTTTCTCACCTTCCGTCATCTCACACCACCGGAGAATAGAGGGACCGACCCCTTTATAAATCCATGGTAGGCAGAAGTAGAAAGGGCCAAAAAGGAAATCACTTGGCTATCTTGATGTCCGACGGGACGAGAATGAGCTTTATCTCGTGCTTGCATATTTTAGCGGCCTGACCGCCGAGGGCCCCGACCATACCCTTGAGCTGCTCCGCGACCTTCTCAAGAACCTCCGGTTTGACCTCGAGCGGGGTGAGGTCGACCAGGATTATGTTGCCGTTCTGGAGCTCCTCGGATATCCTCTCAAGATCGGCGTAGCTGGTGACGACGATCTTCTTGAGGTACCTGATCTGGGGCTTGACTATCTCCTTAGCAATAACATCCTCCTCAAGAGGAACGACATCGATGTCACGCCTAGGAGCGGCAACACTCTTCTTAACCGCCGCCGGCGGCTTCTTCTTGGGCTTGGGCTTTTCGTCCTTCTTCTTAAGGCTGTCAAACAATCCCATAACCGTTCCCCCCAATTAATCATAAGGCTGGATTATTTTGGGCATTTGTGTTTATATCTCTTTCTGAAATTCGCCCAGTCCTTCCTCCTCACGCAGCCGATAAAGTCCAAAAACGCTCAGGAGGAACGTGACCGCGGCGAACATTAGGGATACGTACGCGTAAAAGTCCCATCCCCCCTCAACGGAGGCACTGTAGATAACCCAGACGCCGAGGCTCATTGACCACAGTGCGAGGGTCAGAAAAAGCTCCTTTTTTGAGCCGCCCCTAACCGCCAGTGCAAGAAACTGGAGCGTGAACAGCACCATCACGGCCACTGCGATGGCGTCCACAAGGTCCATAAAAATCACCAAAGGGGAAAAGGTCACTCGGCCTTAACGGCCTCAAGAACCTTCTCCCGTATCTCGGCGGCCTTCTTTATCGCGGTGTCAACCGCATACATGACCTCCTCAAGCTTGAACGAACCGCCCTCGCTCTTCTGGACGGAGGATATCATGGCGTTCTCGTCGGTGGTTATGATTATCCTGCCGTCCATGACGCGCTCCTCATCGAGGTTCGGGTCAACGAGGATGTTCGGACCGATCTTGGCCATGGTAACCGGTATCGGTATCCTCCTGACCGGGAGGGGCTCGTACTCGTCGAGAACCTCGACCTCGTCGGTCTCCTCGTTGTAGACCACCTTCGGCATCCTGGTGCTGAGCAGGGCCGCTATCGCGCCGATGCCGCTCGCGTCGAGGAGGTTGCCGTCGTGGTCGAGGACGTGGACGTCTATGAAAACGACGCGGACGAGCTTGCCCGGAACTATGACGAGCTTCTCAAGCTCAACTGCCTGGCTCTCCCTTATACCCCTGTCAACCACACGGGCGAGTTCTATGGCGTTCTCGTCCGGCGGGCCGGGCTCAAAGCTCGGGGAGGCAAGGGGAACGAGCTCCACGTTGGTCGTTATGACGCCCCTGTCCGGGAGGTCAGGGAAGGGCTCTCCCATGTCGACCTTCACGCCCACGAGAACCTGGGTGTTGCCGAGCCTGACCCATGCGGAGCCCTCGGCCTTCTCGATGACGTTGACCTTGATTTCGAGGTCCCTGTAGTCTTCAAGGCCGCGGCCGTCCACGCGCTTGCCTTCCTTGAGGAGCGCCAGGATGTGGTCGCGCATTATGCCCGCCATTATTTCCATCTCACTCACCTCCACCGACCTCCTCGGCTATTTTGAGATACTTGACCTTCAGCGCCTCGCGCTGCTTCTGATAGACCGCCTTGGCACCCTTGATGGCGAGCCTCACGGCCTCGACGAACTCATCCTTCGTGAGGTACCCGTCCATCTGTAGGAGGGTGATGTCGTTCTTGAGCGGCATTATCGCCACCGGAACGTCGGCCTCACCGTAGTTGTCCTCGTCCTTGTTGAGGTCGAGCACTATCTCGCCCTCTATCTTGCCCGCGGCGCAGGCGGCGACGAGGTCCCTCATCGGCACACCCGCGTCGGCGAGGGCGAGTGAGGCTGCTGTTATTCCAGCGACGCGCGTTCCCGCATCGGCCTGGAGAACCTCAATGAACAGGTCTATAGAAGTCCTGGGGAACATCTCGAGTATGAGCGCTGGCTCAAGGGCGCCCCTTATGACCTTGCTTATCTCAACGCTTCTCCTGTCCGGGCCGGGCTTCTTCCTCTCCTCGACGCTGAAGGGGGCCATGTTGTAGCGGACGCGCAAAATAGCTCTGTCCGGCCTCTGGAGGTGCTTGGGGTGTATCTCTCTCGGCCCGTAAACCGCGGCCAGGATCTTGTTCTTACCCCACTCAACGTAGGCGGAGCCATCAGCGTTCTTTAGAACACCAACTTCCATCTTAATGGGCCTCAATTCGTACTTCTTTCTCCCATCGACTCTCTTTCCGTTCTCATCTATGAGCTTTAAATCCTCGGGCTTGCCCATCATTCTCCCTCACCCTTTCCAGCGGTTGGTTCCTCAATCTGCGGTATCTCCTCAATAACTCCCCGCTCCTTGAGCTCCTGGAGCCTGGTCATGAGAAGCTCCTTGACCCTGTCGGTCAGTCCCTGAGTGTGGCTCTCCCTGTTCACCTTGAGGATGGCATCGATGGCCAGCTTTTCGAGCTCCTCGTTCTTTCCGCTGACCCACACCCAGCCGTTCTGGCCGACGATTATCCTCGTGCCGGTCAGCTTCTTGATGAGGTTTATCATCGAACCGCCCTTACCTATGAGCCTGGGCACCTTGGAGGGGGTTATCTCCACTATCTGCCCCCCGCGCAGGGGACCGCCCCTGAAGGGCATGCCCTTCGTGGTGAGGTCTATCTGGTTTATCTCGTTGTACGCCTTTATCCTGGCGTAGATTATGTCCCCTATGTCAAATATCCTACGCAGGTCCGTCTTTGCCAGGTCGATGCGCTCCTCCGTGGCGTCCTGAACGCGGAGGCCCGCCTGATACGGGGCGCCTATGTCAACCGTCCAGTTTGAGAACCTGACGTCCACTATCTTCCCTATGACGTTGTCGCCGACCTCGGGTATGTACGGCCCCTCGAGCGAGATAACACGTATGGTGTCGCCCCTTATCTCAACGAGCCCCACGACAGTGGAGTATATCCTGTTGCCTTCCCTGAAGGTCCCTCTTCCGTTCTTAAACGGCCCCTGGGCAAGTAAAGTGCCCGGGACCACAAGTTCCCTACTCTTTACAAAAATCCGCCTCATAGTCCCTTCCTCTCTATCAGTTTAGTTACCGCCTCGCCCCTTGTGAGGGCGTTAAGTTTCTCATAAAACTCCTCTTCAATTCCTCCCGGAATCTCTATGAGGAACATCCACGAGCCGTCGCTTCCCCACTCCTCACGCTTTATCTTTCCGAACTTCCTGATCTCCCCGTAGGCCTTTCCAACGTAATCACCGGGCACCTTCACGGCGATGACCTTCATCTCCATCTTTATCGGGAGGAGCGGTCGTATGGCCTTGATGACTCCCGGAATCTGCGCCTCGGCGTCCTTGAACAGGTCAACGTGGACACCGGCCTCGTCCATCGCCCGGAGAATCCTGTCAACGGGGTGGGGAAAACCCGTTCTGGGGTCAACCGCATGCCTGTGTATTACCGTCGCTATGTAGCGCCTCTTGTCCTCGAGCATCTGCCGCCTCTGCTCCGCGGTGAGCTGGACGTCTCCCTTGCGGAGGATTACCTTGGCCACCTCGTAGGGGTCGCTGGTTCCGAATATCTTCTCCATCTCGTGCTCGCTGGCCTTGTCGCCCTTGTGGGCGTCCTTGAAAACGTAAGGGGTGGCGAGGACATCCTCTATCGGGACGTCCCTGCCCTCCTTGAAGTCCCTCGCAAGGTACGGGTCAACGAGTATCTCAAACGTCTCGCCGTGCGTCTTCAGACGGGCGATGACGGCTTTATCCACACCTATGGGCATCGCCCGTCACCTCAGTAGTTCTGGTCGAGTTCGGAGTAGTCCTCTTCCCTCTCCTCGACTTCCTCTTCCTTGACCTCTTCCAGTATCTCCGAGAGGTACTTCTCGACCTCCTCCCTGGAGAGCTTCTTCCAGCGCTTGTCGTCCGTGGTTATGTAGGCAACCTCTATGCCATCCGCACTCGGCTCCTCAAGGGTCTTCGCCAGGGCCATTATCGCGAGCTTCACTGCCCCGCCCATGTCTATGTCGTCGGTGTAGTGCTCCTCGAAGATCGCCATGGCGGTGTTCCTGCCGCTGCCTATTGCCACGGCCTTCCACTCGAAGTAAGCCCCGCTCGGGTCGGTCTCGTAGAGCTCGGGTTTGTCGTTCACGCCCGCCATGAGCAGGGCGGCACCGAAGGGCCTCACACCGCCGTACTGGGTGTGGGCCTGCTTGAGATCGCAGATCTTCTTCACCAGAACGGTGAGCGGAACGGGTTCGCCGTAGGTAAGCCTGTAAACCTGGGCCTCCAGCCTGGCCCTGTCCACAAGAACGCGGGCGTCGGCTATGATGCCGCTTGGAGCCGCGGCTATGTGGTCGTCGATCTGGAAAATCTTTTCGTAGCTGCTCGGCTCGATGAGCTTGCTCGTTATCCTCTTCTCCACCGCGAGGACGACGCCGTTCTTCCACTTGACGCCGACGGCGGTGGCGCCCCTCTTCACTGCCTCCCGGGCATAGTTCACCTGGAAGAGCCTTCCGTCAGGGCTGAAAACGGTAATCGCCCTGTCGTAGCCTGCCTGTGGTGGTACAAACGCCATTTTACATCACCTCTAACGGATTATCGTCACTCCTCTACACTCTTCCCGTAATTCTCGGGCGGTCTAATTAAGCTTTTCTATTCACCTTTCAAAGCCACGAGGGCCATCTTTCTCGCTATCCTGCGTGCGAACTCCAGCGGCAGAAACGCCACCAGAAAGACTATCACCGCCAGTATCAGAGAGTTCTGTCTGCCCAGCGGCTGCCATATCATCAGGAGGAACGCGATCAGCATGAGGCCGAGGCCAACGGCCAGGAACCTCTGGTAGCTTTTCTTCATAACCTCCAAGGTATCGTCCACCGCACTCACCGAGGGCTTTTTATTCCGAACCTGTTTTAAGCCTTTGGTGTTTCCAATGGAGTGCCCGTTCTGCAGCGCAAGGTCCGAGGTAATCCTTTACGAGGATGAGCTGATCAGAATTTTAATCGACTCCTACCCCGCGAACAGGGGCCACCTCCTGGTGGTTCCGAGGAGGCACGTCGAGAGCTGGTGGAAGCTGAGCGGGGAGGAAAAGGCCGCCCTGATAAGGGGCATGGAGCTGGCGATGGAGAAGCTGAGGGAAACCCTGAAGCCGGACGCCTTCAACGTGGGAATGAACCTGGGGAGGGAAGCCGGCCAGACCGTTCCGCACCTTCACCTCCACGTGATTCCCCGCTGGGAAGGTGACTGCGCTCACCCCAGGGGAGGGGTCAGGAAGGCAGTTCTCGATTTGGAGGACGAGAACCTGAGCCTAAAGGAGCGGTGGGTAAAGAACAGGCTGAACGAGAAAGAAATCGAGAAGCTCAGAGAGACCTTCAAGTCCTGATTGGATACTTCCTCCCATTCTTCTCCAGCTTCCTCTCAACCGCCTCATCGAGGTCTATGCCCAGTTCGTGGGCGAGGAGGGTTAGGTAAATCACGACATCGGCTACTTCGTCTGCTATTGCCTCCTTTTTGGCCGGGTCTTTCACCGCCTCGAGTATCTCCCCATCGCTTTCCCACTGAAAGTGCTCTAAAAGCTCGCCCAGCTCGACCGCCGCGGATATGGCCAGGTTCTTCGGCGTGTGGTATCTCCCCCAGCCCCTCTCCTCGCGGAAGGCGACGACCTTCCTTTCAATCTCCCGGAAGTCCATACCACCACCCCAGCAGGTTTTAGAAGGCATGCGGTTCAGCCGTTCTGAGAAGCTCCAAGAGCTTTAAAAACTCCTCAAGCTCCTCCTGGGAGTAGTGGTTCTCAACATCGTCTTCCGGGTCGAGCTTTGCCAGGGCATCTCTGGCTTTCAGGAGATCGTCAAGGTCCTCCTGGAGCTCAATCGCCCTCTGCGTGAACTCGTAGCTGGTGTGGGGACTTTCAAAGGCCCTCTGCTGGTTGGAAACGATGGCTATCCTCACCGTCGCTATCGTCTCGTCCAGGATTTCCAAAAGTTCGCGAACCTTCATCTTCACCACGTACCCATTTATCAGGGAGAGTATTTAAGCCTCCCGAAAGGCTTTTACGTTGAAGAGGATAAAACTCATACGGTGGTTGTGGTGGATTTCGACCTCTTCATGGAGAGGTACGGGTACAAAATCTTGCTCGGGATTTTTGGCATGATAATCCTGGGTATGTTCGCGATCATCGGCATCTGGGCATACGTGGCGTTGAAGTACCTAGGCCTCTTCTTCGGGGGTCTGGTAGTGGCCCTTGTTGCCGTCCGCAGCCTCGTGAACAGGAGAATACTCGACGCCCAGGCCAAGGTGTTCAGCAAGTACTTCTACGACGATAGGAAACGGAGGTAAACGAGATGGATCCCGGTCTCTTCATGGAGCGGTACGGATACAAGCTCCTCACGGTGCTCTTCGCCTCCATAGTGATCGGGATTATCAGCGTTCCGTTTCTCATCATGTTCTGGGGCTTTTCCGATTACGCACCCCTTGCCGGCGTCATCACAGTGGTTGCATTCATCCTAGGAACCCTCTTCATCATGGTTCCCAAAGAATGGCGCTCGGAGACCATGACGAGAACCTTCTTCCGGACGCACAACGAGGTCCACTACGGCAAGAACGAGAAAAAACGGCGATGATTTTCCGAAAATTTTTCAGTTTTCCTCGGGGTTTTTCTGAAGGTAGAGTTTTAACCCTTCGATACAAGTTTGAGCGGTGGTAATATGGAAGCGGTTAAGGCTTACCCTTCTGACTCGGCCGAGCCCAAGGCCAAAAAAAGGGAAAGAAAACTTCTCATGGGGAACGAGGCGATAGCCTACGGCGCCCTGGAGAGCGGCGTCGCCTTCGCCACAGGTTATCCTGGAACGCCATCAACCGAGGTCATTGAAACGATAGCCCATCTGAAGCCGGAGGTATTCGCCGAGTGGGCTCCCAACGAGAAGGTCGCCCTTGAGGAAGCCGCGGGAGTTGCGTACACCGGCTTAAGAACGCTTGTCACCATGAAGTGCGTCGGTCTCAACGTCGCCGCCGACCCTCTCATGAGTCTCGCCTATTCCGGCGTTGAAGGTGGCCTCGTAATCCTCGTCGCCGACGACCCCGGACCGCACACCAGCCAGACCGAGCAGGACGACAGGTATTATGGAAAAATCTCGCTTTTGCCGGTTCTTGAGCCCGCAGACCCGCAGGAGGCCCACGATTTAATCATCTACGCCTACGAGCTGAGCGAGAAGTATAAAGTCCCGGTCATCTTCAGGACTACCACGAGGGTGAACCACACGACGGCCGATGTGGAAGTTGGAGAGTTCGTCGAGCTGGAGCGCGAGCCGAAGTTCAAGAAGGACATCGAGCGCTACGTTAGAGCGAGTATGGAGGGCAACAGGAAGAGGCACAGATGGCTGAACGAGACGCTGGCAAAGATAGAGGAGGAGTTCAACTCGATGTCCTTCAACTGGGTCGAGGGCGGGGGAAGGATCGGAATCATCGTCGAGGGCGCGCCCTACAACTACGTGCGCGAGGCTCTCCCGAAGATCGACGGTGATTTCAAGGTCCTCAAGCTCTCAACGCCGCACCCGCTTCCGAGGAAGCTCGTCGTTGAGTTCCTCAAGGGCGTGGACTTCGCGATAGTGGTTGAGGACGGCGCGCCCTTCCTCGAGGAGGAGGTGAAAATAGCGGCCTACGAAGCTGGTCTTAACGTGCCCATATACGGCAAGAGGACAGGCCACTTCCCGCTCGAGGGCGAGCTCACCCCAAGCCTCGTCAGGAACGCACTCTTAAGACTCATCGGCGAGGAGGGAGAGACCTACGAGAAGCCGGAGGAGGTCAAGCTCGCCGAAAGCCTCGCCCCGAAGAGACCCCCTGGGATGTGCCCAGGCTGTCCTCACAGGGGCTCCTACAGGGCCGCGCTGGACGCTCTGAGGGACCTCAAGCTCGGCAGATACAGCGTCCCGATACACGGCGACATAGGCTGCTACGCCCTCTCGCTCCTCCCACCGCTCGAAGCCATCTGGACCGAGTACGTGATGGGCGCTAGCATAAGCCTGGCCAACGGCCAGAGCGTGGCGCTGAACAAGAAGGTGATAGCCACCATCGGTGATTCGACGTTCTTCCACAACGGAATCCAGCCGCTGGTTGATGCCGTCTACAAGAACCTGAACGTTCTGGTGATGATACTCGACAACAGAACCACCGCGATGACCGGCCACCAGCCTCATCCGGGAACGGGCGGGAGTGAGACCGGCAGGAAGTTCAACGAGATTGACATAGAGGCCCTCGTCAAGGCGTTAGGAGTTAAGTACGTCAAGACCGTTGACCCCTACGACCTCAAGGCAACGAGGGAGGCCATAAAGGAAGCGATGCAGGTTGAAGGGCCGGCAGTGATAATAGCGAAGCAGGAGTGCGTCATTCCGGTCATAAGGCGCGGCGAGATAGGAGAGATACCGGTTGTCGTCGAGGACAAGTGTACCGGCTGCAAGGCCTGCATACTCCTGACCGGCTGTCCGGCGCTCGTTTACGAGCCGGATACCAACAAGGTCAGGATAGACAACCTGCTATGCACCGGATGCGGCGTCTGCAACCAGCTCTGCCCGTTCGACGCGATAAAGTTCCCGAGCGAGCTGGAGAAGGGGGCTTAGCCCCGTACTTTCTCTTTTCCGCAAGCCTTAAATATTACTGATTCGGTAATATACTCGGTGGGTAATATGTTTTATAACAGGGAGCGCGAGCTTGAAAAGCTCAACGAGGTGTACTCTTTCCCCGGTTCGAGCTTCCTCATCATCTACGGCAGGCGAAGGGTTGGAAAGACCGCCTTAGCCAGGGAGTTCCTGAAGGACAGGCTCGGTCTCTACTTCTTCGCGGGGGAAAAGGACGAGGCGCTTCTCCTTGAGGAATACGTCCGTGAGGTCGAAGAGAGCCTCTCCGATTACCTCCCTTCGTATATGAAGCCCAGCTTCAAATCCCTCGAAGAGCTTATCGGGTTCCTCCTCGAATTCTCACGCGAGAGAAAGCTCGTGGTGGTCTTCGACGAGTTTCAGAACTTCAGGACCGTTAAGCCATCTTTCTTCTCCTCCCTTCAGAGGCTCTGGGACGAAAAGAAGGACGGCTCCAATCTCATGTTCATCGCAGTAGGCTCGTACGTCGGCATGATTAAGCGCATCTTCATGGACAGAAAGGAACCCCTTTTCGGCAGGGTTGATGAATGGATAAAGCTCAGGCCCTTTGACTTCTGGACGGCCTGGGGGTTCGTGCGCTCGCTGATTGATATAAACCCGAGAGACTTCGTTGAGTTCTACTCTGCCCTGGGGGGAATGCCGAGGTATCTCCTTTACGTCCCGCGCTACTATCGTGGGGACTCGGTTGAGGCCCTTAGGGGGCTTTTCTTCGACGAGTTCGCCCCGCTCAGGGAAGAGGGCCTGAACGTTCTTAAGCTTGAGTTCGGCAGGTTCTACCGCGCCCACTTTTCAATCCTCGAAGCGGTCAGCCTCGGCTACGTCACGCCCAAGGAGATAAGCGACAAAACGGGCATGAAGTTACTGACAGTCGGCAAGTACCTCAGCGAGCTGACCAATCACTACGAGTACCTGACGAGGGAAGTACCCGTTACCGAGAACCCGCTGAAGACGAGGAAAGTGGCCTACAGGATAAGCGACGAGTTCTTCAACTTCTGGTTCAGGTTTATTTATCACAACTACACGGCCCTTGAGGAAGACCCTGACAGGGTCTTTGAGAGGTTCAAAGGAGAGTTCTCCTCCTTCGTGGGCGGAACCTACGAGAGAATAGCGAGGGAATTCGTGAGGGCCATTGACCTCGGCTTTAAGCCAGAACGCATCGGCCGCTGGTGGCACAAGGGCGAGGAAATAGACGTGGTCGCCTACGACAGGGAGAACATCGTCCTCTTTGAGGTCAAATGGCGGGACCTGAGCTTGAAGGACGCGAGGAGGATTCTGAAAGCCCTTGGGAGAAAGGCAAAACTCCTGCCCCTGAGGGGAAACTACAGGTTCGGTATCATAGCGAGGGAGCTTGAGAGTAAAGACGAGCTTAGGGGAGAGGGCTTCCTTGCCTTTGACCTCGACGACGTCATTCGCCAACGTTCCCTCACTCCCTCTACATCTCAAGGACCATAAAGCGCTTACGAGGGCCTCGATAAACGACGCGATAAAGTTCCCGAGCGAGCTGGACTAATACCAGCCGTAGCGCCAGCCATCTTTCCGTTCCCTTCTTAATTTTTCTATTTCGTCGGAGACCATGGCACCGAGAAGAAGCTGATACAAAACCACAACTCCAAATCCCCCCACGATGCCAATTACATCATCTACGAAATTGAACAACCAGATAACGAGTATCACAGGAACCGCGAGAAGTAAGGCTCCCCTGAGAACGGCCCTCCAGTTTTCTGAATCCATGTAATCTGGCCCCCCAAGATTTTCAGTAGCAAACCAGTCATGAAAGTAGTAGAAGAACTTCGTGGCTCTAATCCAGACCAAGATAACGTTCAAAAGTATCACGAACGTATACAACAAGGGAACTTCCAGCCCAGCCATCAAAAGAAGTAATGAATAATCGGTTAAAAAAACTTTGTATCACTCCCTCCAAACCTCAAGCACCATGAAGCGCCTCACGAGCGGGTTTGGATAGAGCTCCCAGCCGATTCCTCCCGTTTCCGCCTCAATCTCCCCGAAGAGACCGCCCTCGCGTGGGTCGAGGCTCTCGCCGTAGATTTTTCCGGGGCGGATTTCGACCTTCATGTACCTCGGCAGGCCCACGATGGCCTTTCCGTGCTCCTTAGCGTAGTCAATCGCCCACTTGGCGGTGTAAATTCCTGCGTAGATTTCCGCTATCCTCACCGGGACACTGGACTTGCCGATGGCGACTATCTCTATCCCGGTCTCCTCCCAGAATTTCTTTGCCAGGGGCTGAAGGTCCTTGGCCAGGTCCTTCCACACTTCCTTGCCCCTGTCGGTTATCGTCAGGGCATCTATCGTCGGCTCGTCGAGCTTCCTGACCTCTATTCCCCCGATGGTGGAGTCGAGGTGGATTACATCGGGCTTGACCTCCCTCGCGAGTTCAACGGCCAGGAAAGCCTCGTCCCTTACCGCCTGCCTGCCGCTCATATCGTAGTTGAACGGGTCAGCGTAGCGGGCCACGCTCAGCGCCGCGGTCCTGTATGGCCTCTCAACGAGCACCGCCGCCGTCGCTATCAGGCCAACCGGTTCATAGTCCTCCGTGAGCAGTGCGCCACCCGTGTCAGCTGCAACGATCTTCATGGAAACCACCGTTAACGGGCAATTACCAATATACATCCCACGACAAAGTATATCATGGTGATAGCATTGGGTGACTCGGTTAATGTAGTTTATGAAACTTTGGGTCGTTACATAGATGACCTCTGCGGTTCTATCTACCTGGGAACGGCACGGGGAAAGGCTGTTTTCTACGGCAAAGCTGCCCACCCCCTGACGCCAACGGAAGACCCACTTCCATTCATGAACATCTTCTACTCCCACGGGCTCATCGAGATAACGGCGGTATGGGGCCGAATGGAGAAGGGTGCTTTTCTAGTGAGGATGGTGCCCTCGAGAATCGACGTCGACCGAATCACGGGCGTCATAGAGATAACGTTCCACCCAGTGGGCGGCGGCGTGGTGGTGATAACCCTCCACGGAAACCCCGGACTGGCAGAGACACTCAGGGATGCCGCGAAGGCGTGCCGGAAGGAGGAGGGGAAAGGAGAAGGCGAGCTTCTGTCGTCGAAGGGTCAGCCGCTGAACCTCATCACCCCTCAGGACTCGGCAAAGTCATCATTCCCCTGAGCCTCTCAACGTCCTCCCTTAAAGCGGTTATCGTTGTCTCATCAACGCGGGTTGCCCCAGCGTAGCGCGCTATAATATCATAAACCTCGGGATACCTGCTCCTCAGCACTCCAACGAGCTGATCGGCGGGGAGGAGTATCCCCATATCACGGTATATCACGTATGCCCCGATTGCGTACAGGGCGTCCACATAGGCACCGTACGCCATTTCAAAGCGCCTTTCCTTGGCATAATGCTCCGCGCGGTTTATATAGGCCGAAACCTTCTCGGCAAGCTCTTTTTCCATCCACTTCACCACACAGCATTTATAAGGGGGAGACTAATAAACCTGTCGAGGGACTATGCGGGCGGAACTAATCGCCTGGACGGCGGCGGTTCTCATAATAACGTATCTCGCGTGGGAAACGGTTAGTCCCCTCATCACCCCGATATTCTTTGGCATCGTCCTCGCCTACGCCGCATATCCAATCCACCGCCGGCTGAGTGGCAGGATGGGCAGGAAGAAGTCCGCCGTGGCCCTCACCGTTGGAACCGTCGGCCTCGGAGGTGCGGTGACCTTCGAGCTGCTAATGATATCCGTTAAGGTAGCGTCCTCCTTCTACGACAGCATCGTCGAGTTCTTTGACTGGCTTATGAGCCAGCCACTGCCGCCGGAGGTTTTGGCCTTCCTCGAGCGCTTCTCGGACCAGCTGATACCCAGGATCTCGGAGTACATATCCCATGAAACCCTCTCACTCCCCCTCTACATCCTCCAGCTCCTGGTCTTCCTGCTCACGTTCTACCATTCCCTCGCATACGCCGAGGAGATTTCGAAGCAGATTCACCTGTCTCTCCCGAGAAAGAACCGCGAACTAGGTGAGAGAATCCTGGAAAGCCTCAACAAGACCCTCGGAGCACTGGTGAGGGCCTGGCTGGTTTTGAACGTCATAAAAGGGATTCTGATGACGTTTGGCTTCCTCCTGTTCGGGGTCTCCGACCTCTACACCGCGATAGTGGCCGGGTTCCTGACCTTCATCTTCTCCTTCGTTCCCCTATTTGAGGGCTGGATGATATGGCTTATCGCAGCTGCGTACTTTGCCAAGAAGGCCATGTACCTCCACGCAATCGGGATAGCAATCTACGGCTTCTTCCTGGTCTCCCCGATGCCCGACTACACGATAAGGCCAATGATGGTCGCTAAGGACGCGAACCTCGACGAGACCCTCGTCTTCATCGGGATGATAGGCGGAACGTGGGCCATGGGGGTGAAGGGCCTCATAATCGGTCCGATAGTGCTCAACCTTCTCCTTGTCCTCCTCAAAGAATGGAAAAGGGTCATATCAGGTAGAGAACCTTCACGCCGGCCCTCTCCATCTCCCCCAAAGCCCGCTCCTCATCCTGGGGTTTAATCCCCTTCACCGCGTCGCGGAGGAGGTAGGTCTCGAAGCCGTGCTTGACGGCATCGAGGGCGGTCGCCCTAACGCAGTACTCCGTAGCGACGCCGCAGACGTAAACCCTCCTCACCCCGTTTCTCTCCAGTATCTCCGCCAGATTCGTTCCCTCGAATCCGGAGTAGGCATCTTTATCCGGCTCCGTGGCCTTTGAGATTATCACGACATCTGCGGGAAGTTCAACGACGAATTCTGCCCCGGGAGTGTTTTGGACGCAGTGCCTCGGCCACGGCCCACCCTGCTCCCTAAAGCTGACGTGGTTCTCGGGATGCCAGTCGCGCGTGGCAACTATCAGGGCCCCCCTCTTCCTGAACTCCTCGATGTAGCGGTTGCACCGGGATATTATCCCTTCCCCGTCGGGAACCGGCAAAGCTCCTCCAGGCATGAAATCCCTCTGCATGTCAACGATGATGAGCGCCTCCTCGGGCATGACATCACCCCGGAGAGAATTTGGCGGGATCGTTAAAACGGTTTGCGGAATAGAGGGGAAAGCCCTCACATCTCAAGCCGGTCCTTAAAGCGCGACATATCAACGCCCTTGTCCATGCCGAACAGGTACGCAAGAACCTTCTCGTCTAGGTCGCCGTAGCGCTCGCGCATGGATTTAATGCCCTCAAGAACCTCCTCCCGCTCCCAGCCGAGAGAACCGGCTATATGCGCCGCCATCTCGTTGAAGAGGTCCTCCTCGGCTTCCTCCTCCGCGAGCAGGGCTTTGTTTACCACCAGAACCCCTCCCCGTTCCTCGAGGAGGCCCTCCTCCAGGGACTTCGCTATAAGCTCCTTCGCGGCTTTCACGTCCATCAGGCGGAGGCTGAAGGCAAGTATCCCAACGAGCTCGCTCCGGGTGAACTCAACCGAGCCATTATACTCAACCGCGCGTTTTATCGGGTGCACGCAACCACCTAACTTTTTTAGGGAGCTGGAATAAATAAACCTTTGCATAACTCCGTTAGATGTTTAAGCACTCGCGAGAACTCTAAACGGTGATGTCGATGGAGCAGAGGACTCACAGGCTGACCTCTGAAAGATTGGTTGGAAAGCCCGTGAAAATTGAGAAGAATTACGCGGAAGTCCTTATGGAGACCGTCAAAGAGATGGCGGTCGACGAGTACGGGCTGGTTCACGGCGGCTTCACCTTTGGCTTGGCTGACTACGCGGCCATGTTAGCCGTCAACGAGCCGACCGTAGTCCTCGGGAAGGCGGAAGTCAAGTTCCTGAAGCCAGTGAGGGCAGGTGAAACTCTGAGGGCAAAGGCAGAGGTGAGCGAAGACCTCGGAAGGAAGAAGCTGGTGAAAGCAGAGGTCTTCAACGAGAGGGACGAGAAAGTCTTCGAGGGAACCTTCCACTGCTACGTTCTGGAGAAGCACGTGCTCGAATGAACCAAAATTTTTTAAGCCTTGATATCATATCCAGATATCGGTGTTCGATATGAAGTACCGCGACTTCCTGGCCCTGCACATACTCCACCACGCGAGCGAAGAACCAGTTACAGGCTCGTTTCTGATGAAAGAACTTGAGAGACACGGTTACCACATCAGCCCGGGAACCATGTACCCACTCCTTCACTCCCTGGAAGGGGAGGGCCTCCTCAAAAGCCATTGGGAGGTCCGGAGTGGGAGACGGGTTAGGGTCTACGAGATAACGGAAATCGGCCGGAGAACCCTCGACGAGGGCAAGGAGAAGCTGAGGGAACTCTGCCTTGAACTGCTGGGGGAATGAGGAATGGAGGAAAGGGAGAAGAAGATATTCGGAATAAGCTGGAACGTCTTCCTGCTCGGAATCGTCAGCTTCCTCAACGATATGAGCAGCGAGATGATAATGCCCGTTATGCCGAGCTATCTGATGGAGGTTCTTGGCACTGGAAAGCTCCTCAGCGGTTCCGTTATGGGCGCGATAGAAAGCATGAGTTCGCTGTTCAAGGTTGCCTTTGGCTACGTGAGCGACCGCTTTAGAAAGAGGAAGGTCTTCGTCTTCGCGGGCTACGCCCTCTCAACCCTCGCCAAAGGTGCCCTGGCATTCACCCGCTACTGGTGGGACTTCCTCCTTCTGCGCGCGGTGGACAGGATAGGCAAGGGGGTAAGAACAGCCCCCAGGGACGCGCTGATAGCCGAGTCAAGCGAGAAGGGGAAGACCGGAAAGTCCTTCGGCTTCCACAGGATGATGGACACCCTCGGAGCCGTCGCCGGGCCGCTCGTTGCCATAGCACTCATCGAGCTCCTGAAGAGCCTTCCGGCGGAAACGGCCTACCGCTACATCTTCCTGCTCTCTGCGGTTCCCGGGGCGATATCTCTGTTCGTTATAATCCTCTTCGTGAAGGACCGGGGCGGTGAGGTCAAGAGGAAAATAAAGGGCATATCCACTCTGAAGAACAGGAACCTGCAGCTCTTCCTCGCGGTGGTGGCGATAGGTGCCCTCGGAAGGTACAGCTACGCCTTCACGATGTGGAAGGCGCAGGAGCTCGGCTACTCCGTCGTCCAGAGCATAGCTTTCTACGCCCTCTTCAACCTAATCTACGCCCTCTCGGCCTATCCCCTCGGGGTTTACTCCGACACCTTCGGCAAGAAGAGGATGATAACCCTGGGCTTCGGCGTTGCGGCTTTGGCGGCTTTGGCTTTCGCCTACGCGAGGGACTTCTACACGCTCATAGCGGCCTTCGTGCTCTACGGGATTTACATCGCCATCGAGGACACCATTCCACGGGCATACATGGCGGACCTAGCGAGGGAATACGAGAAGGGCACGATAATAGGGGCCTACCACACGGTCTTCGGCATCTTCGTCCTTCCGGCGTCGGTGATAGCCGGCTGGCTCTGGGGGAGCTACTCCTTGGCCTATGCCTTCACCTTCGCGGCGGCTATGAACCTCGTTGCCATGGTTCTAATGACCTTCGTGAGGGAGCAATAACTCTTTCCTTTTGCTTTTCTCCCGAAATCAGAAAGTGGCTAAAAGGAAGTCAAAATGGATAAAATCAAGCGCCGAGCTTCTCAAGCTCTTCATCGCCTATAATGAGGGGCCTTCCAGCCTCAATAACATAGCTGAACTCCCACTTCACTTCTCCCCTGTTCATCAGCTCGGCGTAGCGTTTAGCCTTCTCCTCGGCCTCCTCAACGCTCGAAGCTTCAACGAGCCTCCTGACGTACCACTTCCTGTCACCAAAGCGAAGCTTGAACTCCGCCATGTACATGGGCATCACCGTAGAGAATTGGGGGAGAGGTATAAAAACCTAAGGCTCCCTCGCTCTGTAAACGCCACCTTCGAGGGCGGCCTCAAATATCTTCCCGCCTTCTTTCGTCTTCAGCTCAACGATCACGGCCGAGGGCTCGCGCTCGACCTCTTCCTCCACATTCCTCTTGCTGAGAACCTGAATGAAGGCATCTCCAAGGCGCTCGAACTCGAAAACAAGGGCATCGCCCTCCCAGCGGTGGCCCCTGTAGGAAACACCGCCCATTCTGAAGGTAACCTCAAGAACGATTTTCATCAACATTCCTCCGGATATTGCTCATAAGCCCTTAGGCCAACGATGTTAAAAAGGTTGGCCCTGGAAAAAATAAAAAAGCGCATTTAACCCGTCTTCTTCAGCTTGACCACCTGCTTGGCGAACTCCTCAAGCACCTCCTTGCGCATGCCCTCGAAGAACTTAATTGAGCCAGCGTAGCTGTGGCCGCCGCCCTCGATTCCGGCGCTTGGCAGAGCCTCCTGGAGCTTTGGAATTATCTCGTTTAGGTCGAAGCTGTACGCCGCCATCCCGTCCGCGGCCCTGACCACCGCGAAGTCCGGACCGTAGGCCAGGGTGAGTATCGGCGCGTCTTCACCGTACTTCTCCTTGAAGTGATCGTGTATAAGACCAGAGAGCTTGCCCGGGGACGGATAGCTGAACTTTGGAGCAAAGAGCTCGATGTCTATCGTGTTGAACCTTATCCCGTTCGGCAGGACGACGCTCTTGACGTGCGGCAGCGAGGCCCTCAAAGCCTTCTCCTGCTTCTCCTTGACCTCCGGGTAGATCGCGTTTATCAGCTCGCGGTGCCTCTGGAGGTTGCCCGTGAGGAGGAGAATCTCGTCTATTATGCCGTGTCCGTCCATGAACTTCCAGAAGTAGGCCTCGTGGTCTATCACTTCGGCTATCTTCTTGAGGTCCTCCTCGTCGAGGCCCTTGGCCTTCTTCGCTATCTCAAGGTACTGGTAGAACTCGGGAGCTTTACTCCTGTCCCCGGTTCCCGCTATGGCCGGCAGGTGCTTTATCTTGTCCTCAACCTCCGGGTTGATGAAGCGCGCCACTTCCGTTGCCAGCATTCCCGCCGTTAACTCGTAGTAGCCGCGCTTTATGTGGTGCGGGTTGACGTGCACATCGACGTAGTCGTCGACCTTGGCTTTGTCCTCACTCACCCACTCGCGCGGGTCGTGGTGGTCTATTACGACTATCGGGACGCCAAAGGCCCTTATGCGCTTATAAGCCGGAATGTCTTCGCTCGTTCCGCCGTTGTCCACTATGACCAAAAGTGGAAGCGGGTCGCCGAACCTCTCGTGGTCCTCGACCATGAAGATTATGTCCTTGAGGACATCCTCCAGCTCGTAGAAGGGTGCTCTGCTCGGTCTGCGCTTGAAGAGCTTCCACCTGGCACCGGAATCGGGCGAGATCTCCTCGATGAGCGGGACTATGGCGTACTCGAGGGCCAGGCCCGAGGTGTAGCCGTCCGCGTCGGCGTGGTGCCTCAGCAGTATCGGCCTGCCCTCCAGGATGGCGCGGCGTATCGTGGATGCGGCCTTCATTATCTTCGGCTTCAAAGCCTCGAGCACTTCACTCTCGACCAGAAAGCCCACATCCTGGGGCTGGGCGCGCCTGTCGAGCTCCTCCTCTATGCGTCTCTTGACCTCGGCAGCCTCCGGCCCCCAGAGCCTCGCCATGTCGCTGGTCTCGATCTGAATCTCGCCGGAGTGGAAGGCTATCTTCCCGATTATCTCCACGATGTCTCCGACGTTTATGTTGGGGTAGGCCCTAACGCCCGGCGCCTCAAAAGCCGCGGCCCATGTTATACCCGTTCCGTCTGTTATCGTGAAGACCGTCGGCCCGCCGGTAACCTGTATCTGGGTGACCTTACCGCGAAGCCTGACCGTCTGGCCCGCCATGTCCTTGCGGAGGTCGCCGATGAGCGTTACCGGGAGCTCCTTTCTGACGACTACCTCCTTGTAGTGTTTGAGGGCGGACTCTATGAAGTCCACCTCACCCCTGTCTGGCTTTACATCGAGAACCTGAACGAGTATCCCGTCTCCAGGCTTGTAATCCCTCCCGCCGAGGAGGTCCTTCCTCCGTATAAGACCCCTGACGTGCGGATTGAGTTTGACGAAGACGCCAAAGCGCTCGACACGGTCGATTGTGCCCTTGTAAACGCCCCCAATCTCAATGTCCTCAACGTCGCAGGTCTTGTCGAGAACGTAAACGACCTTGTACTTGCGCATGCAGTCCGGGCAGACCCAGGTGGTTTCCATGCCAGGCTCCCAGGGCCCCTTCACCTTGCCGCAGATGTCACAGGCCAGAACGCGGCCGGTCCCACCGCAGGTCGGGCAGGTGTCGTAAACCGGCACGACGCCCTTCCCGTGGCACTCGGGACAGGGTATCTCGTCAACCTCGTCCTCAACGCCGATGTAGTCGAGGTTGCGATAGCCCTTCAGCTTCTCTCCAACCTTGAAATCGGCAGGAACGTAACCCCAGCCCTCACAAACGGGGCACTCCTTCTCGCCAACTTTAACCTTCCCGGTTCCGTGGCACTCGGGACAGTCCTTAACCACCATGAGCATCACCGCGGTGGGTTCTCCGGGGAGCTTAAAAACATTAATCAACGCTCTCCCGAACCAAATGCGTAATTTTCAACGGCTGGTTCGCAGTTAGAACCTACCCCCCACCCTACACAAAGCGCTTAAAAGAACACGAAATTAGGGATAAAACGCAACCAAAAGATGGCCCAAAATAGTAAAATGTCTCAATGGGGGGAATAGAATTGAAATTTCGCCAGAAGCTTTACACCGCACTCCTCGGGACGGTCCTGATGGTCATACTAATAACGTCACTAATCCAGTTCAGGACGATAGACGGCATGGGGCAGAAGATAGAGGAAAACGTGGCTCCCACTCTGGCAGAACATGCAAAACAGATAGCCCTTCTGGAGAGCCAGAAATACGCTGTGACGATTGATGAAAGGCTTAGGCCGCTGATCGTCGTCACGAACTCCTACGCAAACTCGATAGGGTCGCTTTACGTGAAGGACGAAGTCGAACCGGGCTACTCACGAACCCCAATCTTCGGCGCAAGCATTTTCAGCAGACTCGGAGACTTAAAGAACTCAAATGACGACATAATAAACGCCTACTACGCCGATGAAACCGGAAAAGTGATAATAATCCCCCGAGCCGAACTTCCCGAGGGGTACAACGCCACAAAATCCTCCTGGTACCAAGGGGCGGTATCCCGGGGAGCGTTCTGGATGGAGCCCTACACGGACATAATAACAAATAAGACCGTGATAACCTACGTCACCCCCGTGAAGTACAAGGGGACCGTGAAGGGCGTTCTTGGAATAGACGTTGACTTCTCATACCTGGCGAATGAAATAGTGAACACCCGGGTGGGTAAAACAGGATACCTCTTCGTCATCAGCCCCAATGGAACCGTCATAATCCATCCCGACCCGGAGGTCGTTGGAAAGCTGAACGTCTTTGAGGACAGCAGATACGCGGCACTAGCGAGGGCAATGGAAAACTCGGAGGATGGGGTTGTTGAGGTAGAACTGGATGGAACAAAGATGGTGATCTCATTCGCCAGGAGCAGGACCACCGACTGGACGATAGCCGCTGTAGCACCAGAGGATGAGCTCATCGGCGGGCTTGTAACCGCGCTGGACGAGGCGAAGACGGACGCATCAAAGGAACTCCTGTACGGGATGACGGTAACAATATTGGTGGCAGGGGGGCTTGTACTCCTGAGTGCCAGATATCTAAAGAGGGCGCTGCAGCCAATATCGCAGCTCACGAACGCGGCGGAGTTCATAGCGGCGGGCAGGCTTGAGGATGCGAGGGAAGTGGTTGGTTCGATAGACTACCCCCACAGGGACGATGAGATAGGAAAACTGATAACCGCTTTCGAGGCCATATCCGCCGACGTCATAGGCACCCTCAACGGCGTTATCGACAAGCTCGAAGCCATGGCCGAGGGCCGGCTGAACTACACCATAGACGCCAGGGCCCAGGGAGACCTCCAGAACATAATAATTGCACTCCAAAAGACCTCAGCCAAGATGAAAGCCCTCATCGGAAACATCAGGGAGATTGGAGTAACCCTGGACGAGCAGGCCAGGGAACTGGCGGATATAGCGACCCACGTCAGAAACTCGACCAACCAAGTTAGTGAAGCAATAGAACAGGTCAGCATCGAGGCCCAGCGCCAGCAGGAGCACATAAACGAGATAACCGAAGGAATGCGCCTCGTCTCGGACACCACCTCAGAAACCTCCAACATCATGGACGAGTTCGAGAGGGCTATCGATGAAGTCGTCAGAATAGCACAGGAAGGAAGAGAGAAGGGAGACGAAGCGGTTAGGGACGTTGAGAGCATTAAACGCTCCATGGACTTCATAGAGGAGGCAGTTAACGCGGTCAGTGAGATGAGCAAACGCATAGGCGAGATAACCCATACCATAAGCAACATTGCTGAGCAAACAAACCTCCTTGCCCTGAATGCGGCGATCGAAGCGGCAAGGGCTGGGGAAGCAGGTAGAGGTTTCGCGGTCGTTGCCCAGGAGATAAGGGGACTGGCGGAGGAAAGCAAGAGCGCCGCGGAAACGATAAGGGACATCATAGATGAGATGGACGAGAAAGTTCAGAAAGCCGTGGAAGAGACCCAGAAGGGAGTAAAGAACGTGGCCAGTTCAACGGAGACCCTGAGTGAGAGCCTGGGATATCTCGGCTACATCGCCGAAATGATAGGGAACGTTGGCACCAAAGTTGAGGAGATAAGGGAGCAGACCATCAGGACGCAGGAGGAGGTTGAGAAAGCACTCCAGGCCCTGGAAAACCTTGCCGCAAGTGCCGAGGAGACCACCGCCAGCGCGGAGGAGGTTAACTCCGCCATGCAGGAGCAGAGAGCGGAGATTGAGACGCTCAGCTCCGAAGCCCGGAAACTCAGGGAAATCGCCAAGCGTCTTCGCCAGAACGTTGAACAGTTCAGGCTCTGAATCTCTATACCTATTCTTTTTCACCCCTCCCCCTTCTTTCCAAAGAAGCCCCAGAATACCACCATCGAGAGGCTGTATAGGAAGGCGGTTATCAGGAACGGCCAGACCAGGGACATGTCGAAGAGAACGCCGCCCACGTACTGGCCCACTCCGAAGGTCGCAGTCCAGGCCAGGCTGTTAAGCGCCATCGCGGTGGAGCGCTCCTCTTCCTCGAAGAACCCCATCATGAAGGAGTTCCATATCGGGTTGACTATGTTCATCAGTATCGTTCTGAGGATGTATACGACCGCCGCCACTGGGAACACCGGCGAGAACGGAAGGGCGCCTATGAGGAGGCTCGCCGTCCCGTTGAAGGAGACGATGGTCTTAACGCTGCCGAACCTGTCGGCTATCATGGGCAGCAGGAACATCCCGATCCCCATTATGAACTGCTGGAAGGCGAAGAGCCAGCCGATGCTCTCCAGGCTCGTTCCAAAGCGCTGGTTGAACCAGAGCCCCATGTAGGGAATCGCTATTCCTGCACCCAGACCTATCAGTGCCCCCGGAAGTGCGAAGCGGCCTATTCTGATGAGAAGGCTCCTGTCGAGGTTCAGCCCGCGGGAGTGTCTCTCAAGCACGGGCCTGACGAAGAGAACTATCGCGAACCGAATAGGTATGACCACGAGAACCAGGGAGAACACCCCTCCATAGCTCAGCCAGCGCGAGAGAAAGCCCGCGACGAGTATTCCGAGGGCAGAGGCTATCGTGCCGATTCCTGAGGAGAGACTGAACAGGTAGTGCCTCTTTCCGTCCTCCACCTCCCCGCTGAGCAGTGCCATGAATGAAGGCGACTCCAGCGCCATGCCTATCCCTATCAGGACGCCGCCCAGGGTGAGCATCCAGAGGGTCGGGTGGAGAACCTGGGCGAGCCTCCCGAGGAACATCATGCTCACTCCAAGGAGGACGGTTTTCTTGTAGCCCACCCTCGCGCCGAATGGGCCTGAGAACAACAGAACCGCTGCCTGGGCCAGCGTTGAGAGCGAGAAGACCACGCCTATGTTAGTGTAGTCGAAGCCGAGCGATTTGAGGTAGAACGGGAAGATAAACCAGGCTATGTTGCCCCCGAAGGCGGAGGCGAAGGAGTAGGCAACGAGCAGCCATGCGTCCCTTCCGAACCCGCGATAATTCTGCAGTGACATGAACGTTCAGACCGCTATTTGAGTATATAACCTTGTCGCAAACCAAAGGTTGGGTGCAGTTAACCATGCGTATCAAGGCACCAAATCCATCTCCCCACTCTCGAAGGAGCCAAAAAAGTCAATAGAATGAAAAAGTTCACTGGCTGGCCATGAACTCCTCAACCGCCTTACCAGTTTCCACGTGGGTCCTGCCGGCCAGTATTATGACCCTGTACCTACTGTTGTTCGGGTTGGGAAGGTTCTTCACAACGTAGCCGTTGCGCAGTATCTCCCGCTTTATGGAATCCACAACATCCTTCCCGTAGACCCTCTCCAGGAGAGCCCAGGCGCTGTTGCTGACCCAACCCCCCACGATGATAACGTTTTTATCGCTTGGAAGGGCGGTCAGCTGAGTGTCGTTTATTATGAGGGAGTAGACATCCTCGGTCGCCTGAACCTTGGGGGCGGTTATGGAGACCTGTTTGGCCACGGAGACCCTACGCACGAAACGGTAACCGCTCACACCGACGATATCCCCCTGGGCGTTCTTGGCAAAGGAGGGGACAATGCTCAGGTTCCATCCCGTCGGGATCGAGAGGGACTGTCCGGGAGCCACGAACACCCGCGGGAAGCTCTCACCACCCACGTGTAGGTAAAGTGTGTAGAGCCCGTGCTCAGGGTCTATGTCCCAGACCCACTGGTCACTGTAGATATCCCCATCCTGATACCGCCCAACTTTCTCATAGTATTCGTAGCTATAGATGACAGTCTTGGATCCACTTACCCCAATAAAGAAGTCAGTCGGGGAAAACAGGAACACTTTATCCGCTCCTGCTTCAAAGAGTTCGTTGAGCCTGGAAACCGGATAACTGTCGTATTCTTCGAAGTCCTCCTCACCATCGGCGGTTAGGTACATGATGTAATACCTGCTCCGCGCCATGGCCTTAGTCTTGATGATGCCGCTCGGATACGTTAGCTCAACCAGCATCTTCGAGGCGTTGATGTTTATGTCCAGAGGCTTGAGCTTCCACCCGCCGACCGTTATCGAGTCGCCGAGGGACGTGAGTTTTGAATCAGCAGCCTCGTGGGAGTACAGAAACATCGTGTCCTTCCCATCAACGGTGGTTGATACAATCTTGTAATCCTCACCAACGTCGAGGGGGGTCGTGTTCTCGTTAAATGTCACCTCAACACTCCTATCAAGAAACTCCACCGAGCCCCGAGTCAGGTTGAACCCCACACGGGAGAAGTTCACCTGAACAACCACCACATCACCCACAGGCTGATCACTGACGTTGATTCCCACGTCCGGCATATCCTCTTCGTTCAACAGGTAAACCTGGTTTTCGTCCGGGATAAGGACGCTGTGGTATTCAACCGGCACAGAAGCGACTGAGGTGTACTTTCCAATGGTTATCCCCTGAAGAACAAGGAACGCCCCCAATCTCGACCCGCTTATCGCATCTTCCCCTATGTGCAAAGGCGTCCCGTTAACTATCTTAGTGGTTGGAAGGACTATCACTGTGTTGGCTGAGTTAATCCATGCGACCTCTGCGCTGATGGGCGCAATGGCCAATCCCAAAATCATGATGACCGTAACAACCACTAGGACATTTTTCATACCTCTTATCACCAAGTTCAGATTAAAGCTCAATGTTTATAATATTTCCTGAGAAAAACACCTCCGCGATGATGAGTGAATCCAATGCTGACGGGATGATGAACCCCGAACCTGAGCGTCGGATTGAAAACGAAAGGCGAACCAAAATGGAGAGACAACTTGAGGAGCTGTATTCCAGCATCCAGGAATTGAAAAAAGAGAACGAGAAGAGAAAAGCTCCAGATCAGCTCGGATGGGACGACATTGCCCAGGAGATCATCGGTGCCGTAACCTTCGCCCTTCCGTTTCTCTTCACGGCGGAGCTGTGGGAGATAGCCAAGGACATCTCGGTTGAACGCTCAATCGCGGTACTCCTCATGACCCTAGGAGTTGCATACCTGTTCATAGCCAAATCCCGGATAGGGAACCTGAAGAGGGAGGAGCTCTTCCACATTCCCAAGAGGCTCCTAACCGTCACGGGAATAGCCTACCTGATATCGGCCGTTCTGATATACGTGTACGGAATCAACAACCTGGCCGACTTCACACCCGGCCAGTACATCAACGCGACCATACTTATAAGCACCTTCGCTGTGATAGGCGCAATAACCGTTGATATGGTGAAGTGAATGAGGCTCGTAACAGGAAAAAGGTGGGAAGCCTTCGCAGACGAAAAATCCATACTCTTCCCAGAGTACAGGAAAAACCGCGATGAACTCATCGACTTCGTTGATTCCCTAACCGGAAAGGAAACCGTCATCACGGCGAGCCTTGAGCTTATTGATTTAATCGCCTGGAAGTTCCGGCGGGGCGAGGAGAACGTCCTCCTATACTCGGACACAGGGAAGAGCCTCACCATGAAGGAGGTCTATGAGCTGAGGAAGTACCTCGACTTCGACGTTCGCGGTGGCTTCTCTGGGGCAAGGAGTGAAACCAGCATCCTCTTCGTCGAGGGTAAGACTGACGCCAAGTTCTTCAAGGCGGTCTTCAAGAAGCTCTTCGAGTTCAAGGAGCGCCGGGAGGCGCCCTACAGCCTGCGGTTCATCGAGCGCGTCTTTGAGCGCGACAACTTCGACCTGCTGAAGCGCGAGGGGGACGAGTACTACATCGCGGTGCTGCCAAGCGAGGGCAACTCCGGGGTGATAAGGAACCTCGGCAACTTCCTTAAAGCCATGGCCGTCTTCGACTTCACCGTCGAGAGACTTGGAGTCGCCATCGACATCGATGAGGACAGAGACGCCGCCCTGGCCTCGATAGCCGGGAAGCTCTCGGGCTTTAAGCACAGAAAAACACCCCTTGGCTACCTCGTCGGGAAAACCGAGGTGGTTCCGCTCATAATCGGCCTTCCCTTCGAGGACGATACGATAGAGTGGAAGAAGCCGACCGTCGAGGATTTGATGCTCCACCTCATAGCGAGGGAGGGGCTCCTGGATAAGATAAAACCCGGTCTAAAAACTCTTAACAAGAGCCTCGGGAGAAAGCTCAAGCCCAAGGAAGTAATGTACCTCGCTCTGTCAGCCTATGGCCACTGGGGCAACCTGGAGGGCTTCTACGAGCTGTTCGTCATGCGCTCAAGGTTCAGAAACCTCAAGGCAGTCCTTAGGGAGGCCAGACTCATGGAGGGCCTCGCCTACCTGGCCGGGAGGGAGAAGGGGCGTTGAGTTTTTATCCTCCCGATGGGAATCCAGACCGGTGGTGAAGGTGAAGCTCGTTTCATTCGACGTCTGGAACACACTCCTCGACATAGAGGTTATGCTCGACGCCATGGCCGTTGAGCTCTCCAAGCTGATGGGGGCGTGCATAATAGACGTCGTCGAGGGAATGATGCTCTCCCGCGAGAGGATAAAGCGCATGAGGGCCCAAACGGCGGGAGATCCGTCGAGGTCGCTTGAGGAAAGCCAGGAGATGCTTGCGGAGCTCCTGGGAGTAGAGGTCGAGCTCGTCAAGAGGGCCGCCGCGAGGGCAACGCTCAACGTTGGGGACGAGATAGTCCTCCCCGGGGCGAAGGAGGCGCTGGAGGGCGTCAGAAGGAGGGGGCTGAAGGTTACCGTGACGGGCAACGTGATGTTCTGGCCCGGCTCGTACACTCGGCTCTTGCTGGAGCGCTTCGGGCTTATGAACTTCATAGACAAGACCTTCTTCGCCGACGAGGTTCTGGCTTATAAACCGATGCCAGAGATGTTCAGAAAACCGCTCGAGGCCTTTGGCATAGAGCCGGGCGAGGCCATTCACATCGGCGACACCTACGCGGAGGACTTTGAAGGGGCACTGAGAACCGGCATGTGGGCGGTCTGGATAAACCCAGAGACAGAGGAAGTCAGAAAAATCCACGAGAGGGGCTTCGAGGTTCCGGGTGTTGAGGATATTCTTGAGGTGCTGGGGAAGATAGAAAAGGAGAGCTAGCGAAGGAGCTTGGCGTTCACTTCTTCCCCTTCACCTTCAGCCACGCTCCAAGCCCGACCTGCCTCGTTTTCTGATACCTAAGCTCCTCCTTCTTGTAGCCGAAGGCCTTCAGAATCCTCTCCACAGCAGGGAGAACCTGGTTCTCAATGTAGTACTCGGCATCGTAGCGGTGCTTAGTCGGGTCGAACTCGTCGAATGGAATCGCCCTGTCGCCTATCCTTCCGGAGCCCTTCAGAACGATGTAGCTTATCACCGTGCCGGGGCGTATCTTTATCCCCCTCGCGGCGAGGCGCTTCGCTATGGCCACGTGCGGGCCCGTTGCTTTGTAGTCCTTGAGCTCCCTGGTGATCTGCTCATGGATGACCAGCTTCTCCGGGGGAACCTCGTATTTGCTCAGCTTCTCGGTGACCTCCTTGACTATCTTGACGGCCTCCTCAATGTCTCCCTGCTTCAGTATCACCTCAAGAACTCTCGCCTGCGTCTCCTTGGCTATCTCGCTCCAGTCTCTCCTTACAATCTCAAGCCCGCGCGTCGTTATCTTGCCCTCCTCGTCTATGACAGCGTACTTCTTCTTCGTCACGAAGAAGCCCCTGGCGTAGAAGCCCTCATATTCGAGTTCGAGAAGGCCAGGTAGTTTTGCGTTGATGTACTTGAGGAACTCTTTGGCCTTCTTTTTGACTGTTTCAGCGTCTTCTCCCGGTATCGTTGCGAAAAAGCCGTCTGTGTTGTGGACAAGTATCCCATCGGCAAAGAATCTGTGGGTCCCCTCGACCTCAATATCGTAAACGTAGCCGTCGTAGGCTATCTCTTCAACTTTCTTAGGATACACCAAGTCGAAATCATATTTGTAAGCCCTCTTCTTGCTTGTATGCCCCCTCAGGTTCTCGGAGAGTTTGGTGGCTTTTCTGTCGAGGAGGAAGCCTATCCTCTCGGCAAAGCGATGCTTGTCCTTTATCCTTACGTGAATCGAATGCGTCCCACTTTCTTTCCCCAGATACCGGTTTGGTTTGGTTTCAGTGAATACTGAGTTGGAAACTCCAACGAGCCACAGCAACTTTCTCACGGCATCACTGAGCTCCCCGTTAACACTCGTTAGCCTAATCTCTGGGATTCCTCTACGCAGGCTCACGGTTCCGTCTGCTGAGAACAGTCCCCGTAGAAATGCCTCTATGTATTCCCTTGGAAGGTTGAACATGAACTCGGGAATCCTCTTGCTTCCGTTCTCGTCTTTGAAGTGTTTGACCATAAACCCAGCGAGCCATTTGGAGAGTATGGAAACGTCGCCCTTCTTGCTCTTGTCGTAGTAATTCGAGATAATGCCCGTCTCCTTCAGGGGCTTCAGGATTTTCTCTTCAATCTCTTCCTTGTCCAGTCCGAGGGAAAGGCCAACGTAGTATTTGGCCCAGTTCGATTGTCCACCCCAGTTACCATCGCCCACCAGCAGACCGATTAACTCCCAGAGCTTGACGGCAATTGGGTTGGCCTTAATGCTATGAGCAATTGCTCCCTTAGGTGTAATGAGCGACTTGACCCTTTCTCCTAGTTCTCCCGGCTTGACCTCGACGAGGCGCTCTTTCAAAGGCTTTCCGGGCTTTACCTTGCTAGTGTTCATGTAGCCTATTAACGAGTGATCCTCCGTCACGTCAAGGTACCATGAGTTAGTGAACCATACGCGATAGATTCTCTTGTTCGTTCTGTGCCTCATGACGTAAGGGACACTCTTCCAGACAAGCCGCCCTCTATTGTCTAGTGTCAGCGCCTCAACTCCCTCAAGAACGCAGTACTCCTTTTCCCCGATTCTGTAGTCAACACGCTCGAAGAGTCTCTTAATTGGGACGAACTCAATCCTTCCATTTCTTCTGATGATAACCTCGGTATCGCCCGTGACGCTGTCCGCGTAGAGCACTTTAAAGCCGAACTTTTCCTCTATTTCGCGGATGGTCGTTTCGATGTACTCCCTCCCCCATGCCGTAACGCTCTCGGCGCACTCCTTGCAGTACCAGCGGGCCTTTGCGTAGCCGTAGTAGCCGTAATAACTGTTCGCCAGGATTTTGATAGCCCGTTGCCTGTAATCGAAGAGCTTCTTCTCCAGCGGGTCTATGCTGGCCTTCATCTTGCGCTTAATCTTCTGCCTCTCGTCGAGAAGGTTCCCTAGGAGGCTCGGGATGAAGCCCGGGACGTCTTTACAGAACTTGTGACCGACCTGGGGGGCGGTGTCGTACTCCCTACAGCCCTCGCGGTTGAGCGTGTCCGGCGAGACGTTGTGGGTGATGATGATCGAGGGGTACAGGCTGCGGAAGTCCAGATAGACTATGTTGTCCCACAGTCCACGCTCCGGCTCCTTAACATAGCCGCCTGTGTAACTGTTCCTTCTCCTCACTAGCTCCCTCTCATCTGGCTTGTTTGGAGCGAGCTCGTTCCTCTCGTAGGCCTTTCTAAGCAAAAACCACTCCACGAGGTTGCCGGTGCTTGAACGGGAGACGTCCCAGAAGCTTTGACCCACCAACCGCGAAAGTTGGGCCTCCATCGGGAAGAACTCCCTTCCAAGCTCGAAGGTGACTTTAGCGTCCTCCATGGAATAGCGCGCGACCCTTTCAAGCCCCTCGCCGGTCTCCCAGGCGGTGGTTATCTCCTCGGGGTAGACCTTCTCCTTTGGGGTGCCGAAAATTGCCTCGTAGACGGCTTCAAGCGTGTATGTGGGCAGGTTGACGGTGCGCCGTATGACGGGGTAGAGGTCGAAGTGAATCCTCCCCTTTACTTCGACCGCAAATCTGTCCCCCATGCGCTGGATTTTGGGCTCGGAGTCATCTCTCCCGAGCGTGAACTTTATCCCAAGCTTTTCGCAACGCTTTTTGAGGTAGGCAAAGTCAAAGTTATCGCCGTTGTATGTTATGAGAACGTCGGGGTCCTTCTCCCTGACAACCTTGAGGAAGCGCTTTATCATCTCCTTCTCGGTGGAGACAACGTCAACGAAGGGCAGGTCAATTTTCTTCCACGTGATAACGCGTGCCTCGTTTTCATCGGCGTAGCTTATCATGAGGATCGGCCCGGTTCCGAACTCCTCGCCCTCGTGGTAGAGCGTCTCGATGTCAAAGGAGAGCAGCTTGAGCTCCTCATCACCCTCCATCGGGACGAGGTTCTTGTCTATGAGGTAGCGCTTGGCGAAGGGTATGTCGTACTCGTAGATGTCAACGACGGCAGGATGGGCACGTATCCTGTCTCTTATAGCCGGGACGTCCTGGGGGTGGGTGAAATAGAGCTTCCAGACCTCCACCGGCCTGCCGAGGAACTTCTTCTTCACCTTCTCGGCGCGCTTCACCTTAACGACCCTGCCGTGGCGCTCGGCGGTTATCCTCTTGATCTCCTCTATGGCAGAATCATCCCTGAGGAGCGCGTAGATGTATGGCTCGAACTCGCGGTCGTATTCTATCTTAAACTCGCCGCTCTCCTTCTTGAATATCCTTATGACGGGCTTCCCATCCTCGGTGATGTAGTCTGTATCGAGAATCATGACCAACACCTGGGGATTTTCGACGTGGGGACTAATAAACCTCACCACCACCTTTTTAAACCCCCACTCAAAGCCCCGTCCATGGAGCTGTTTTACCGCGTGAGCTTTCAGGAAGTGGTGGCGGACGCGTTGAGCCTGGTTGAGGAGCGTGAACTCTCATCGAAGCACGCCCTTGAGAGGGTCTTCAAGAAGGTGTCGGGTAGAGACCGGGACAAGGCGCGCGGATTGGCCCATGCCTACGTCTTTGAGATTGAGAAGTGGAGGGCGAAGATAGACTTCATAATCAACTCCGTGCTGAGGGGTTCGAGCGTTGATGATTTAGACCCCTATCTGGCCAACCTTCTGAGAATAGGCACCTTTGAAATCCACTTCAGGAAGGTCCCGCCGGCAGTGGCCACGGACTCAATAATCCGGGTCGTTAAGGAGCGCTTCGATTTCTCCCGCGCCAAGTTCGTCAACGCTCTGATGCACGAGATAGAGAAGTTCGACGTCGAGAAGGCACTTAAGAGACTCAGGGAAGGGGACCGGATAGAATGGCTCTCCGTCCGCTTCTCCCACCCCCGCTGGTACGTTGAGTACGCGGTAGAGCTTTTGGGCTACGATGAGGCGGTGAGGCTCCTCCTGAGCAACAACAGGCCGCAGAGGTACTACGTCAGAGCAAACACCCTTAAGACCGACGTGGACTCGCTGAGGGACTACCTTGAGGAGAACGGCGTGAGGACGGCCCTGACCCCCGTTCCGGACGTTCTGAAGATCCTCGAATACAAGACTCCGGTAACGAGGCTCGACTGGTACAAGGAAGGAAAGTTCGTTATCCAAGATTTAGCCTCAGCTTACGTCGCCCACGTTTTGGCCCCCGAACCCGGCGAGAGGGTTCTCGATTTAGCGGCCGCACCGGGGAGCAAGACATTCCACGCGGCGGCGCTGATGGAGAACCGGGGCGAGATAGTGGCGGTTGATTATTCCTACGACAGGCTCATGCGCATGAAGGAGAAAATGAAACTGCTCGGCATTAAAAACGTCAAACTAGTTCATGCCGACGGTCAGAGCTTCAAGGATAAAGAGAAGTTCGACAAAATCATCCTCGATGCGCCATGTTCAAGCTCCGGAACCTACCGGCAGTTCCCGGAGGTGAAGTGGCGCTTCGATGAGAACAAGATCAAGCGCATCATAAGCGTCCAGAGGAACATGCTCAGAAACGCGTACGAGAACCTGCGCGACGGCGGTGAGATGACGTATTCGACGTGCTCGATAAGGATCGACGAGGACGAGGAGAACGTGCTCTTCGCGGTTGAGAGGGTCGGGCTTGAACTGGTGGACTACCCCTTCGGCTGGGGCGATAGGGGCTTCCTTGAAATCGGCGATAGGGTCTTCCGTGCATGGACCCACAGGCACGACTGCAACGGATTCTTCATTGCAAAATTAAGAAAGGGTTAAACCAGCGGCTTCCTCTTGACAGGCCCACCCGGTTTTTCTTCTTCGAATATCTCCGCCGTGAACCGGTAAACCTTCGTATCCTCATCGAGCCAGCAGTCGGGCGGAAGACCGGCCTTCCAGCAGGTCTGGGCCAGAAACTCCTCCTCGTCCCAGCCCCACTCTATCGGAACCTGCGGGAGCAACAGGCCGGAATAGATGCCCTTCTCAATTATCAACCCATCGCGGCCGACCTTTATCTTCCTCGGTCTCTCCTCCGGCGACCCCTCAACCGGCTCAGGGGGCGTCAGGACGCTCACCTCGACGATTAGATCATCGAGCTCGCTCTCCCTCACAGGTGGAAAGCGCGGGTCATCGACGGCGGCGTAGATGGCCGCCTTTATCGTGGCCTCAACGAGCGGGTATATTGGGAGTAGAAACCCGATACAGCCGCGCAGGGCCATCTGGGGCGGCGCGTGCCTGTTGTTGAGTGTAACGAAGACGCCCATCTTCTCCCAGAGCTCTGGCGGAGTGTCATCTGGGGGTTCTATTGTTTTCCCATGCCTCACGTACTCCTCAACGGCTTTTCTCGCGAGTCTAACCAAGAACTCACCCCACTCTTCCCTAATCTTGTACACAGTCTCACCTCCAAAGAACAATACGCCGAAGGGTTATTTACCTTTCCCGCAAGATTTAAAAGATTGCCGAAAAAAGTTAAGTCGGGTGTCGAATATGGTCATAGTGGAGTTCGTCATAGTTCCCCTCGGTGAGAAGAGTCTCAGCAGGTACGTCGCAGAAGTGGTAAAGCTTTTAGAGAGGAAGGGAGTTAAATATCAACTGACGCCGATGGCGACTATCATAGAGGTTCCGACGGTGCGGGAAGCGTTCGCAATAATCGAGGAGGCCCACGAGCTGACCTTCAAACTGGGAGCCGAGAGGGTTTCAACAACCGTGAGGATAGACGACCGGCGCGACAAGGACAGACACATGGAGGACAAGGTAAAATCGGTGATGGAGAAGGTGAGGGGTGGTTGATATTAAAGCACTGATTCTCGCTATAGACCGCGACGACGATTTCGGAGGGAAGGCCGGCGTGGAGGGGCCGGTCATCGGGCGAGACGCCTGCATCGACGCCGCCCTAAAGCTCAGCCTGGCCGACCCGGAGGACAGCGATGCCAACGTGGTTTACGCCGCGGTCAAACTCTACGACGGGCTACGCGAGAGCGACGAGTTCGAAGACGTTCAGGTGGCCCTCATAACCGGCCATCCGAAGGTGGGTGTCAAGAGCGACCTGGAGCTCGCCAGGCAGCTGGAGCTCGTCCTTGAGAGGTTCCCGGCGGATGGGGTTATCACCGTCACCGACGGCGCCGAGGACGAGCAGATATTCCCGATAATCACATCGAAGGTACCGATAATAAGCTCCCACCGCGTCGTGGTCAAACAGAGCGAGGGCATAGAGACGACATACTACATCATCTACAGGTATTTGAAGGAGATACTGAGCGACCCCGAGGTGGCGAAGGTAGTCCTCGGCATTCCCGGAATGATACTCCTGCTGTACGGGATAGCACGCCTCATCGGCGTCTGGTATCCGGAGAGTGTTAAGATAATCTCCGCCACGATAACCGGCACGATACTGCTCTTCATCGGCGGCTACTTCTTCACCAAGGGCTTCAGATTCAACGTCCGTGAGACCATAGCCAAGCAGTTCGTCTTCGTCATCTCGGTCATAGCCGGAGCGCTGATCATCATAGGAGGTGCGATAAACGCCTACTTCCGGCTTGAGGAGTACTCCCTGGAGCTGATAGGCAGTTATCCAGGAACGCCGCTCCTCGCGATGCTGATCTACATCAACGCACTCAACCCCTCCCTGATAATAGGGGTAGCGGTCATGATAACTGGTAAGGTGATACAGTCCTACCTGAGGAAGGACCACCACATCTGGTACTACACATCAACGCTGCTCATGATGCCGGCCCTGTGGGTGACGATAGACCTCACCACCCGCTACGCGATGGCCATACTGACGCTCTCCGACATAGAGGTCTTCACAAAGCTCCTGTTTGCGCTGGCAGACGTCGCGGTGGCGGTTCTGGTTGGAATCTACATGAGAGGAAAAGTTAGGGGATGGGAGAGAGTTGAGGCTGGAGCAAGCGCTTGATGAGTACGATAAGAGGAGAAAGAAGGCCGCAAAAGAGGCCGAGAAAATAAGAAAAAAGTACAACAAACGCCTGGAGAAAAAGCTGCGGGAGGTTCTGAAGAGGATAGACTCCCTTGAAAGGAAGAAGATTCCGAAGAACGTGGACGAAAACATTAGGAAAATCGTGACCGCAGAGCGGAAGAGCTACGTCACTTCCCTCAGGAACGCCCTGGAGAGCATCGGCGACATGGACGACCTGGGAAAGCGCCTCCCTGACCTCGCGAAGCTCCACGTTGGACACGGAAGGTACCTCATAATCCTCTTCGAGAAGGACGTTTACGCAATAAATCGCCTGTTGAAGGAGCTGAACGAGGACTACGTGAGGTACTACAACGAGCTGGCGGAGAAGGGGCTGGAGGACCTCAGAATACGGGAGATTCTATCGGAGGAGAAAACCCTCCGGAGAAGCATTGAAGAACTCACGGACGAGATCCGCGCGCTCCAGGAGAAGGCTAAGAAGAAGCGGGCGGAGATTGAGGAATCGCGCCGCCTACACGGCCTGGAAGAGCTGGAGACGGAGATAAAGAGCCTCTCGGCCAGGATACGGAGTGAAGAAACGGAAGTACGCTCGAAGGCTTCGAAGCTCCAAAAGCCCGTTAAGAGGCTGCGCCTGCACGAGGCCATCGCCCAGGAATTCATCAGGGACAGCTCCGTCGCGCTCAGAAAGCCAGAGGAGTTCATATCCCTCGTGAAGAAGATACACCCCGGCCTGGAAGGGAAGTACCGAAAGACCGCTGAGTGGCTCATCGATAACCTCGAGGAGAGGGCGCGGAGGATAGAGGAGGAACGGGGAAGGCTGACGGAGCTGGAAGAGAGGCGCGACGAAGTTCTAACAGGTGCTAAGGGCATGGAAAAGGAGCTGTGGGAGCTCCAGAGACTCATCGAGGAAAGAGAGATGGAGCTCAAAAAGCTCAGGAGCAAGCTGGAGCACCTCGAGAGGGAGCTGGACGAGGCAATTTCCAGGCTCGAAGCAGCCCTGGGCGAATCGATAGAGCGATAGGTTTATGAATTAGGCTCCCCTAATTCTTTTGGGTGGTGAGCATGTTTAAAGTTGACAGGCTGCGCTTCGGAACGGCAGGAATACCAATCTCAACCCCAAAGCGCTCAACTATAGATGGGATAGTCCACGTGAGAAACCTCGGCCTCGATGCGATGGAGCTTGAATTCGTCCGAGGGGTCAACATCAAGCCCGAGCTGGCCAAGAAGATAAAATACGTCGCCAGAAAGCACGATATCCTGCTGACGGCCCATGCCCCATACTACATTAACCTCAATGCAGCGGAGAAAGCCAAGGTCGAGGCCAGCAAAAAGAGAATAATTCAAAGCGCCGAACGGCTTTACGACGCCGGCGGCTGGAGCGTTGTTTTCCACGCGGGCTACTACCTCAAGCAGGACCCCGCGAAGGTCTATGAGAGGATAAAGGGCGAGATTGAGGATATAGTGAGCAACCTCAAGGACAGGGGCATCGAGGTGTGGGTAAGACCTGAGCTGACCGGCAAGTCGACTCAGTTCGGAAACCTGAGGGAACTCGTGAAGCTCAGCGAGGAGATCGAAATGGTTCTGCCTACGATAGACTTCGCCCACTGCTACGCGAGAAACGTAGGGAAGTTCAACACCGCTGAAGAGTGGCGCGGGATGCTGGCCTTCATGGAGGACCGCCTGGGCAGGGAGGCGCTCGACAACATGCACATCCACATAAGCGGCATAAACTACACCTCGAAGGGCGAGAGGAACCACCTGAACCTCCAGGAAAGCGACATGAACTGGGAAGACCTGCTCAAGGTTCTCAAGGAGTTCAGGGTCAAGGGCGTCGTCATAAGCGAGAGCCCGAACATCGAGGGCGATGCCCTCCTGATGAAGAAGAAATACGAGGAGATAAAGGCCTAATAGGCCTCAACAAGACTCGACTGGCCATACCATCTGTGCTCCTCGACCTCGATGTGCAAATCGAGTGGTTCGAGGGGCCTGACCTCATAGCCTTTTCTCTTACCCCACTTCTCTATCTGCCTGAGGACGACCCTCACACCGAAGCGCGCGAGGGGGTAAAAGGGAATCAGGAACGGGTTTCCCCGCAGGAGCTTGGGTAATCCCCGGATGACCTCCTTCGCCAGGTGTTTCCAGGCGTAATAGAGGTGGAGGAACTGCCCGTAGGTTATCATGTCCTCGATGCGGTAGAACTCCTCGCCCCTCAGAAGGCCCATGGGCACGAAGGCGAGCGGGGTCACCGTGAAGTGGGCCCTTTCGCCGAGATTCTCCTCGAGTTTCCTCTCCATCGTGACAATCAGCCGGGCCGTTTCTATCTCGTAGTCGTCCGTGTCGCCGGGCAGACCGAGTATCGTCGTGTATGCAGGGAACCAGTAGTTCCTGTTGAAGACGTAGGTTCCGTTGAGCAGAACCCAGGGCCACTCCTCAGGAGAGAACGGCTTCATCTTGTTGTTCATGTACCTGCCGATGAGCTCCGGGGCGGCGGTTTCGAAGCCGACCTGTATGCCAACCCAGTGGTTCGGGCCGGCGTCAACGATGCCCGAGATGGCCTCTATCATATCCGGCGCAGCTAGCGCTGCCGCAACGGTTCCGTGGGTAGGGTTCACGTTCCTCGTGTACCTCCTCGCCCGCTCGAACAGCTCGACAACAGCCTCTTCGTTCGGGTAGAAGTTCCTCCTGTCCTCGACCATGTATAGGAAGATGTCCTCGCTGTGCAGCCAGGCGTGGTCTATCCCGGCCCTAACGTTGAGCCATATCTCCCTCTCGATTTTCTCGAGGGGTATGAAGCGCGCAACCCTCAAGTTGGGCTCGCAGAAGCGGCAGCCCCGCCCACAGCCCCGCATGACCTCCACGAGCCCCTTGTAGGAGGGGGCCACGATGGTGGGTATCTCCTCTACCCTCGGCCAGCCCCTGATTACTATCGTCTCGTCGGCGCTTCCGGCCTCTATCTCCCTGAAAAGCCTTCCAGCAACGTGGTCGGCCTCCCCTATGACGACGTGGTCTATCCTCAGCATTTCCCTCTCGTCCTTCCTGAGGTCGAGCTGCCACGCTCCAGGGCCGCCGACAACGAGCTTGAAGTCCAGGTTCTTCTTTTCCCTTACCGCGTTTATCCTCTCGACTAGCTCCCTGAACTTAACGCGGGTGTAGTTCCTCCACTGGCCGCCGTTGGTGAACATCATGCTTACCGGACCAAGGCCGAAGGGGTCCATCTCGTAGAGGGAAACTATCGTTGTGTCCTCACCTATGAACCTCTCTACCTTCCTTGGGTGCGCCACGACTACCTCGTTCCTCCCGAAGCCATTCCTGAGGAGCGCCGCCTCGACCTTCCGGAGGCCGTAGGGCGCTTGGATTAAGATGCCGTCTTCGTCCGGGAGCTGGGTGTCCATTACCCGGAAGACCCACTTGGGGAGTTTGTCGTAGGGCGCACAGCCGAGGAAGTCCAGCAGGGGGACGTCGTGGTACGTGCTCGTCAGGGTCTCATCCAACGTGAAAACAACCCTGGTCATTTCGGTCACCACATACATCTGAAGAAAAAATTGCATATTTAAGAATTTCTATTTTCCAGAAATATCATAGTGTCAATTTAGAATATCCCTATTAATACCTATAAAATAGAGTAACACAGAGCGGAAACCCTGGACGTGCTTCCCAAATCAGGGTGCCCCGGAGACGGCGATGGCCTTAGGTATGCGTACTTAAGGTAACATTATCTCTTTAAGGCATCACGTTAGAATCAACCCTTGGCCTGGTATGGGCCCCTACAGGAACACCTCTTGTTACATTGTGACCATTAAAAGTTAGTATCTACAGAACAACAGTATTCACGTATGCTCTTAATAATTCATATTGAATGTAAATTGTTTTGTTTGCTGAAAAAACTTATATACTTCTATTCATAGTTAGAACTGCCCGCTGGGGCAGTGGGGTGGCACCTATGAGGTTGAGGAAATTGCTCGGAGTTCTCCTGCTCGGGGGACTCCTCTTCGGGTTGGTGTCAGCGTGGAAACCCCTGGTCCCAACAGCAGCATCCTGCAATGAGGTATGGGACCACGACACCGACGAGAAGAGCTGGGATGCTCGTACTCTCGTCTGGGCCGGAGCCCACGCCAAGGTTCTCGTCTGCAACGGAAGGTTTGTGCGGATAGTTCCCGACCCCAACCACCAGCCGCCGTCCCCTCACCTCGTGGCAGAGGCTCAGGGTGTGCAACGAACAAGGGATCCTATAACACTAGTCGACGACGATTTGAAGTGGGCATACGCTAGAGTTGACTATATCGACCCAGATACTGGGAAGGAAGACCATGTAGTAGCAAGAATCCCCCACCTCTGGCCCTGACTTCAGGAGGTGGCCCTGTGAAGGTTCTTAGAGATTTCATCGTCTTTTTCATTTTCCTCCTCATTTTCCCCCTCAAGTCAGTGCATTCACCCCGCCCTCCTGGTTCAAGAACGGGACGTATGTTACATACGTAGTTTTTGCTAGCAATACAGAGAAGGGTGTTAACGATTTATTTTTCTTCACAGAGCTTATGTCAGAAAAGAATAAGAAAGCACTACTTGAGGGCATAGACAACTCCAGTGATGAGCAGTGCGAGGATGTTAAACGTGTGCTCTTAGAGTCCGGCCATCTTGGTGATCTGGTTGTAACCGACAAGTTGCTCTTGACTTTCAGGATAGTTAATGTCACGAACTCCTCCGCGGTGATTAAAATCACCTTAAAGCTCTATAACGTTACAATCCCCTGGTGCAATCTCGGTAACGTCACGTTAACAGGAAAGCTACTTTTGAACTTTACTGACGGCTATTATTATTTTAATGGCACTCAAATTGGCAGGCCTTCATTCTTTATCCTCCCCTACGAACTTCCCGGGAAGAAGACTCTGCTTTTCAGGGCGTCGCTTCTCAAAAAATACGGCTTTATCTCCCATGACCTCCTGGTGGAGAACGTGACGTTTGAAGATAGACGGAAAGCTTTAACCTTCATCAAAACCTTTTATCCCCCTCTCATTGAGGTCAAATCAAACCAGCCACCACTAATCTACTCGCGGAAGGGTTATCTAAGCGCATCCTTAATAACAAACACCATTTATGATTTAGACACTGGGGTGGCCATTGGCATATGGCCGGCACCTTGGCCGGAACTTTATATTCTTGGAATAATAAACGGAGGAATATCCAACTACCATTCCGCCAAAATGAACAAAAAGCTGGACTTTTCAAAGGAGTACTGGCCGTACGGGTTCGTTCTCTATAAAACAAACATCCAGTTCCCCAAGGAACAGACTGGCAAAGCCCCCGACACGCCCCTTAAGTACTACCTGCTACTCGGGCTCGTCATTTTAACTGCATCGCTCTTAAGGAGGTGGAAGAGGTGAGGTTGAAGGGACTGTTCCTGCTTGGGGTTCTCCTGCTCTCCCTACTGCCCGCCGTCAATGCCGGCAACACCGCATACGGCGTCCTGAGCATAAAGGGAGTGGGAGAAGTCACGATTGAAGGGGTGGGCACCTTCGAGGCACCCATTGCCTTAGTCCTGCCCGCCGGAAACTACACCGTTAAAGTGAAGGGAGATGTCGAGCTCGAAGCGAGGGTCTTCATGAACTCTTCGAGGCTCGTCGAGGTGGAGTTCAGGAAGGGAAACCCGGGGGAGCTCGTTGAGGGCAACCTCACAATCCTCGGCGTTAAAGTGACGTACGACTGGTGGAAGAACTACCCCGTTTACAACTCCACGCCAAGCCTCGGCGTTGGGCGGGGATGCGGAGGCGGCTGGAGCCCCTTTTACTACACAGACAGGCCCTCCCCCATGACCTTAAAGGACATCGGGAGCACCGTTGCAAAGCTCCTAATCAACAACACAGTGATGCCCTGCTATCTCAGGGACGGCACGCAGGACATAAACGGGAAGCTTGAGTACGTCTTCCATACGATTGTGAGTCCGGGAGGGGTTGGTGGTGGTGCTGTACTCAAGAACGTGAGCTTTATAACTCCCCTATCCGCCGTCAGCGTTGCCTCTGACATACAGTACGTTAAGGGCTACGTCTTCAATGCCAGCGCGGCCTCGATGACGACCCCGTTTACCGTAATCCTGCCGGTGATTCCCCGCGATGTGTACAACGTCACGGGGACGAGTACGGACGGGGACGTCATAAGAATAGAGCACATTCCAAGGATTGACACCTACAACCTGAGCGTCGGGGCCAACCACACACTCCTGACGGCGGTTATACGGCTCAAACCTGAGAAGAAGTACAAAATAAACTACAGTCTCAAGCGCGCCCTTGAGCTTGTTCGCGTGGAGGAGAGGGAGATAAAGCTCCACCGCGTTGAGGTTCAAACCGAGCCCGAAGGCACATCGCTCGTCATAAACGGTACCGTCCTAGTCAGGGGCACTTCCCCGGCTGTCTTTTACCTCCCGCCCGGGAACTACACGGTGAAGGCCTTTGCAAACGGCACCGGTGCCCGCGAGGACTTCAGTCTGCCGGGAACCGAAAGGCTCAACCTGACGCTCAGACCCTTCCCAGTGACCCTCGTCCTCAACGTCACACCCGGCAACGCCTCCGTGGCCATCGACGGCGAGCAGGTCAAGAACACGAGCGTGACGCTTTCGCCGGGTGAGCACCTCGTTACGGTCTCGGCCCCGGGACATCTAGCCGAGAACCTCACCGTTGTGCTCGCGCCGAACGAGAGCAAAGTTCTCACGGTAGCTCTAAAGCCCCTGCCAATCCTTTTCGTCGAGACAGAGCCCGGCAACGCCACGGTCATTGTGGGAAATGCCACCTGCACCAGCCCCTGCCGGCTGACGCTCAGCCCGGGCCGCTACGTCATAACGGCTTCGCTCACCGGCTACGAGAACGCGAGCACCGGGGTCTACCTGAAGGCCGGTGAAAACGTCAGCGTGAAGCTGACCCTCAGGAAAGAGGTTCAGGAGAAAACTCCAACCTACACACCTCCAACAACCGAGAGCGAGAGCCCGTCCCCAACTCCCGGCGAGGGACCCGCACCCAGCTCTCCACGGACCGGCGACGATGGGGGACTTGGACTTAAGGTGCTTTTCGCTGCCCTCGTTGTCGGCGTTACCGTAATCCTGCTCAGGCGGAGGTGAGTGGATGGGGGGCATTGGAAAACAGCTGAAGTGGGAACTGGAGGACCCCTACGTGGCCCTCATATTTGTTTTCAGCTTCGTCCTGCTCGCGGTGACGTTCTACACCAATCTCTTCAGCATTAACGCGAACGTGATGCCCATGGGCCTGGAGATGGCCAGGGAGCAGGCGGCCGCGGGGACGGCCATGCTTTTTCCTGGACTCTCCGATAAGTCCTCCGCAATCTTCGCCATTACCGGCGTTCTCCTTGCATCCCTTACCATCCGCTACGACAGGGACACGAGGGTTGCAAAGAGCGTCTACTCCCTTCCCATCAGGAACTATGAGGTTATCCTAGCAAAGTTCATTACGGTCTTCACCGTCCTCTTCCTCTCGGCCTTCACAGCGGCTTTCCTCGCCTACATCTACGCCTACGGGGACAGCCCAGGCATGATTAGGGAGGGAATGCTCGGTCAGCGATATCTGCTTATACATCTCATGTACTGGCTTGAAGCATCCCTGTACGTGTCGGCCCTGTCGTCCCTAATAGCTCTCCTGAGCCCCGGCACGTTCGCGTCGATCCTGGGGGGGATTACCATAATGTACATCCCGGAGATTCTTGACTGGGACTTCCTGCCCCCAAGGATTTTGAACGACGGACTCGTAAAGGCGCACGCCGTGTTCTGGGACCCCGGAGAGAAGCTGAGCGTTTTCTTCAACACGACGTTCTACGCCGGCCTGCTGCTCCCGCTGGTCGTTCTATCACTCACGCTCGTTCTGAGCGAGTGGAGGGATGTCTCGTGAGGCTCATAAAAGCGTTCCTCCTGGCCCTGCTGCTCTTCACCCTCCTTTCATTTCCGCTCCAGGAAAAGGCCCTCAGGACATCGACCTCTGGCATTGTAAGCCAGGAGAGAGGTTTTGTGCTTCCCTCAGCAGGTGTTCTTCGCGTGACGACCAACGCCGGAAAGGGCGTGAATTACAGCGTTTCATTCTACGACCCAGAGGATGACAGGTTCGTCCTCAACGAGACTCCAAAGGGTCAGCTCAACGGGTACTTAAAAATTGAGCACGCCGGTTATTATTTCGCTCAGGTAACGAGTTACTATGCCCCGGTCACCTTAGCGTACAGGATGACTTCAAAGTACCCATCAAAGCGGATTTTGGAGATAAAATACTTTATCGGCGGAACTTCGGCGATACTGCTCGCATTACTGCTTTTTAGGGAGGGGAGAAGATGATCACTGCAGAAAACCTGAGCAAGCGTTTTGGAAAGCTCGTGGCCCTTGACTCGGTCAGTGTAGAGATTGGGAAGGGATTCACCCTTATCCTCGGCCCGAATGGTGGGGGCAAGAGCACTTTCCTGAACCTGTGCGCGGGCCTCTACAGGCCAAGCTCGGGGAGGATTGAGGTTCTCGGCGAGGCTCCGTGGAGCAACGAGGGGGTCAAGTCCAGGCTCGGCGTCTCCTTTGACCCGCCGTCACTCCCAAAGCACAGGACCGGGCGGGAGTGGCTTGATTACATTGCAAGGTTCAAGGGAGCCGATGAGAGCGACGTTCTGGAGAGTGCTGAAATGTTCTCGGTTACGGGTTTTCTTGACAGGCGGATTGGCGAGTACTCCGCGGGTATGCTGAAGCGGCTTTCTTTGGCTCAAGCCTTCATCGGAAAACCCGAGTTAGCCCTTTTGGATGAGCCCCTTGCAAACCTCGACTTCAAAGGAATAAAGGAGGTCTCGGAGACGCTCGGAAAGCTCGCGAATGAGGGGTTGAACATCGTGGCAGTATCCCATATATGGCGTCCCCTTATCGGCTTTGCCGATGAGGTGGTGGTCATAGCCGCCGGAAAGGTGGTTCTGAAGGGCAGCCCCAAGGAGGTCATCACTCAGATTGAGGAGATATGAGGCCCGGCCCAGTCATTCCATAATTTTTGAGTATCCTCAAAACCCGCTCAGGGGGCAGTGCGTACCTCACACGCCCGTTTCCCTCGATGGTTCTGGCCTGGAGGAGTGCGTTGATTATAGCCTCCTCAGTAGCTTCGGCCGCCGCTCTAAAGAGCCGGCTCAGAGCGTTGTCAGGCAGGAAGCTGAGTAGATGGGCTTCCTTATCCAGCGGGACGGTCTGGGCGGTGGAGAAGGCCAGCACTACGTCACCGCTCCCGTGGTAGGCGTAGCCACCTGTCCTCGCGAGGCCTATAATAGCCCTCCTTGCGAGCCTTCCGAGTTGCCTGGCCGTTAGGGGCGCGTCCGTGGCAACGACGATAGAGATGCTCCCCCTTCCAGAGGTTCCCCTGCCTGGGTAGTCTTTCAGCTCAAGGCCAACGGGGATGCCGGCGATCGTCAGGTCCTCCCTCCTGCCGAAGTTAGCCAGAACGAGGGAAGCAACCGTATACTCCTCGCCACCGATTTCAACGACCCTCGACGACGAGCCTATGCCCCCTTTGAACTCGAAGGCGCTCATTCCGGTTCCCGCTCCAACTGAACCCTCCTCAAAGTCGAGCCTGGCGTTTTTGAGGGCTTCAAAGTAGTGCTCCTCCCCCACGGCGAGTTTCCTTATGTTGTTCAGGTATGAGTCGTTGCACTCCATAACGACCGGCGAGACGCTCTTCAGCTCGGGGTTCAGCTCAATCATGTGCTTAACCATCGCGTTGGCAACGGTGTAAACGCCCAGCGTGTTGGTCAAAGCTATAGGCGTCTCGATGTAGCCGAGCTCCTCCACCTGAACGAAGCCTATCGGCTTTGAGAAGCCGTTCATGACAAAGGTTGAAGCGAAGAGTCTCTCGCGGTAGGGGTTCTTCACCGGAGGGAGGAGAACTGTAACGCCCGTTCTGATGCTTTCCCCTTCGATTATCGTTGAGTGGCCGACTTTAACGCCCAAATCCGCTATCGAGTTTCTTTTTCCATGCTCGTAAAGCCCGATTTTTATCCCGAGCTCTGGGGCCTTCATGGTATCACCTGTGATAGATAGCACGCTGGATTTAACAACCTTGCCCAATCAACGCTTATAAACCCCTAAAACTGAGTTTTGCCCATGAGGGTGAAGCCTTCGAAGCTCTTCCTGCTCATCCCGCTGGCCTTCCTGATCATCTTCTTCTACGTCCCGTTAGTTAGTATTCTAAAAACCGGCCTCTGGGAGAACGGCCTCACCCTCAAACACATCTCCGCCGTTCTGGCCAACGACTACCACAGGAGGGTCATCCTCTTCACGATAGGGCAGGCGGTAGCTTCGACACTCCTTACCCTGGCACTCGGCCTTCCCGGGGCGTACATATTCGCCCGCTATGATTTTCCAGGAAAGGGCAGTATAAAGGCGGTTTTAACCGTCCCGTTCGTCATGCCCAGCGTGATGGTCGCGTTGGGCTACATACTCCTCTTCGGAAAGAGCGGCTTCGTGACCCAGCTTTTGGGCCGTGATCTGGGCATAATCTACTCCTGGAAGGGCATTCTCCTCGCCCATGCATTCTACAACTTTCCGATAGTTATACGCATGGTCTCGTCGCTGTGGCAGCGCGTGAATCCCCACTACGAGGAGGCGGCGATGGCCCTGGGAGCGAGGGGCTGGACGCTCTTCCGGAAGGTTACCCTGCCGATGATTTCCCCGGCGATTTTTGCCTCGGCGATGCTCACCTTCGTGTTCTGCTTCCTGAGCTTCTCGATTCCCCTCATAATCGGCGGCTACCGCTACGCTACCATAGAGGTAGACATATTCACCTCGATAATGGTTCTCCTGGACTTCAAGACCGGCTCAGCTCTGGCCATAATCCAGATACTCCTCAGCATGGCCTTCATGTACCTCTACCTGAGGGCGCTCGATGCCTATGCCAAGCGCGAGGAGCAGAGGGTTTTCAGGAAGCCGGCTCCGTTCACAAGGCGCGACTGGCTGAGCCTCAAGGGACTGCTCGTTGGAGTCTACTCCCTAATCGTCTTCGTTTTCATAGTTTCTCCCCTCTTAGCGGTCCTCTACGACTCCCTGCGCTTCAACGAGGCCTGGAGCCTCGAATGGTACAGGAGAATATTCTCGACGGAGTACAATCCGATGTTCGGGGCGACAACGCTCGACGCGGTCAGGAACTCACTCACCTTCGGTTTAGCCACGATATTCCTCTCGGTTCTCGTCGCACTCCCGATAGCCTACGCCCTCCACCGCTGGGAGTTTAAAGGCAAGAGGCTCTTCGACGTCCTTGTGATGCTCCCGCTGGCGAGTTCGGCCATAACCCTCGGTCTGGGATACATAAGGGTCTTCCACACCACGCCCCTGTACTTCACCGCCTGGATAATCATCGCCGCCCACACGGTTATAGCCTACCCCTTCGTGCTCCGCGCCGTTTCAACGTCCCTGAAGAAGATAAGGCCGAACCTCTGGGAGGCGGCGTTAAGCCTCGGCGCGAGGGAGTGGAAAGCCTTCCTGAGGGTGGAGCTTCCGCTGGCGCTCGGTGGGGTAATCGTCGGCGCGATATTCGCCTTCGCCATAAGCATAGCCGAGCTGGGAGCGACCTACATGCTGGCCAAACCAGAGTACACCACGATGACTGTGGCCATATACAAGTTTCTCGGGGCGAGGCAGTTCGGCTCAGCCTCGGCCCTGGCGGTTCTTCTTATGGCCGTCTCAACGCTCAGCTTCCTGATAATCGACAGGATAGGTGAGGAGGTATGGTGAGGGTAGAACTGAAGGGAGTCCTCAAGGAGTGGGAGGATTTTCGGCTTGAGATAAGCGAGCTCGATGTCAAGGACGGCGAGTTTCTCACGCTCCTCGGCCCAAGCGGCTGCGGAAAGACGACGACGCTGAGGATGATAGCGGGCTTTGAAAAGCCGGAGAGGGGAGAGATACTCTTCGACGGAAGGCGGGTGAACGATTTACCGCCCTACGAGCGCGGGATAGGCATAGTCTTCCAGGACTACGCGCTGTTTCCCCACATGACTGTTTTCAAAAACATCGCCTTCGGCCTTGAGATGAAGAGGCTCCCAAGGGTGGAGATAGAGAGGAGGGTAAGGTGGGCGCTTGAGCTGGTCGGCCTGGAGGGCCTCGAAAACCGCTATCCCGAGCAGCTGAGCGGCGGCCAGCAGCAGAGGGTTGCCCTCGCGAGGGCCCTGGTGGTTGAGCCTGACGTCCTGCTCCTCGATGAACCCCTCAGCAACCTCGACGCCAAGATAAGGGAGAGGCTTAGAGGGGAGATAAAGAGGATCCAGCGCGAGCTTGGAATAACGACGATCTACGTCACCCACGACCAGGAGGAGGCGATGGCGGTAAGCGACAGGATTGCCGTCATGAACGTCGGCCACGTTGAGCAGGTGGGAAAACCGCTGGAGCTCTACTACCGCCCAAAGACCGAGTTCGTGGCGCGTTTTCTGGGCTTAAGCAACATACTGGAGCTTAAAGCCGAGAACGGAAAGGCCTGCCTTGGAGGGCTGTGCTTCGACGTCGGAAGGGATGGGAAAGTGAAGGTCTTCTTCAGGCCAGAGAGCGTCTACGTAAAACCCGGTGATACCGCGGAGGTTCTCGACTACGAACTCCTGCCCGGCAGGATAAGGCTGAGGCTCGGGATTGAGGGGGAGGTAATCCTCGCGGAGCGCTTCCTCGACGAGCTGCCCTTCGGCGTTGAGGCGATGCCGGAGAGGGTAGATGTCGAGGTGAGGAGCTTCTCGGTGCTGGGATGAAAAGCCCTGATGGTTTTTCAAAGTGCCATTGTACATTGACAATATTCAGAGAAGTCCAATCGACATAACTTGATTTTAGCTTTGTTTTCACTTTTGGTGATAGAAAGGGTTAAATAATCCAACGGCATAGATACTCTGGGAAACCAAACGGCTCCAACTACCTCGTTCTGGTTCGCGCATACAGAACATGAGGGGTGGAAGGGATTGGACATAAAAAAAGCAGCAACCACTGGCATCATTTCCATTATCTGTCTCTCACTTTTTGTGGCTGTCCTGAACACAACGGCGGAACGCGGACAAGACCGTGCCAATTCCCTGCCCAACTGTAGCATTAATTATGCTCCCAACTTTACCCCGTCCAACTCGTGGTACTGGACGGTGGAAGAAGTCATGAACCGAACAACAATCGGATTCGAGGACACCGTTTTACTGGAGACCGATGGAGAGCTGGAACCGGAAGACTGGCCGTCCGCTTTGGGCATAGAACCCCCGTGTTCAATGGTCAAAGGGGCACTCCACGTGAGGGGAAAAAACGTAATGGCAACGTACCGTCCAGTCGCGGCGTTCAAGGAATACCTCAGAGCTGAAAAGATTTCCACGCCCAAAGGCGAAGTGTACCTGGCCCATTACGCCGTGCCAACCACCACTGCAATATGGAGGATAACGGAGTACGGGACTTATCCCCGGGACAAAGTTAGGAGCGAAACACCCATTGTTGAGTGCAACTGCCAGTGGAGGGACATAATAGACGCTACCCTGCGGAGAATCGAGAGCATAGGTTTCACTGAGGTCCAGAAGGGCATGAAAGCTACCGAGAACAACGGCTTCAAGCCCCTCACCTCGCGGCTATACTGCAGGAGAGACAAGTATCTCTACGTCGAATTCGCTAAGGTGAAAGGACTGGACCTCATCAGGGTCCTTATGGTTAAGGGAGAGAAAGAACCCGTTGAAGCCTACTCAAAGATACTGAGCGCCGGAAACTCCCTGGAAGCCGTTGAAGATAACCCTACAAAGGATAACTTAACCTCTTCTCTGTGCGGACTCAAAACTGAGCCAGAATTCAAACCAATCAACGCCTGGACCGGCTGGAGTGTCAGGCACCCTCTGGGGAATTTGTACATAGAGTATCACGATGGTTTAACCATTATGCCGGTGTTTTCAGTGGAAAACATCAGTCCGGAGAGGCCGCCAGGGGCAGTGTATGGCGTCGATTGGCCGGCTAGAATCGGAATAACTCCCAAATGCGCGATAGCTGGTAGTCAGGTGGCATTCGTGACCTGGAGCAGCAAGAACGCTACCGGCTCGTTCTGTCCCACGGTGAGGAACAAGAGGTGTGCCATTAACAGACAATCCCCCGTCCTACCAGGGGGAAAGGTGTACCTGGCCACGTACATGATACCCCACGCCAACACGACATGGGCAATTCAGGAAAATCTTGCCTGTAGACAGTGGAACGACTTTCTGGAGCCAGCAACCTGTGGAAAAAGAGAGACCACAATAAGGGGAACCTGCACCTGTCCCGTCTGGGCCGTCATCGACCAACTCGAGGACGCAATAAACGCGACAGGATTCGAAGAAGTCCCATTGGAGAAAAAACCCGCGGAGAACGATTACTTCAGACCTCTGAGCATTAAGATGTACCGGAGAGACAACCAATATCTCTACGTAGAATTCACCGAAATCAAGGGCATGGACCTAATCAGGGTTCTCATGATACTCGGCGAGGGAGAGGAGGTCGTGAAGGCCTACGCGGAAGGCTTCACCGCGGTGGGCGGTGAGGGTTAAGGTTCCGCCCGTCCAAACAGTGCCCACGCCCCATCTTCCCTTTCTTTTTAACATTTTTCCGTCAAAAAATCTTTAAAAAACCAAGTTATTAGGCAGGAACAAGTCAAAACGATGGGGTGAAGCTCATGGGATGGTTCGAGAACTACTTCGAGTTTGATAGGCACGGCACGGATATGAAGACCGAGATCCTGGCGGGCGTTACCACCTTCATGACGATGGCATACATTCTCTTCGTGAACCCCTCCATACTCAGCGATGCCATGGGTAAGGATGCCTTCAACTCCCTCGTGGCAGTTACCGCCCTGGCCGCTGGCTTCGCGACCATTCTGATGGGCCTCTATGCCAAGAAGCCCTTCGCCCTCGCGCCGGGAATGGGGTTAAACGCTTACTTCGCCTACAGCGTCGTCCTCGGTATGGGCTACGACTGGCGCGTTGCCCTCGCGGCGGTCTTCGTGGAGGGACTCATCTTCATAGTCCTCAGCGTCACAAAGGTTAGGAGCGCGATAATCCACGCGATTCCACTGAGCCAGAAGTACGCGATAGGGGCAGGAATAGGACTCTTCCTGACCTTCATAGGCCTCAACGACGTCGGCCTTCTCTCCGCCAAGGTCGTGGCCCCCCAGGGTTCAGAGCTTGTCATAGATGGCCAAACCCACCTGATAGGAACGCTCCAGTTCACCGGGCTGAACACCTCCGCTCTGGCGAGCGGCGACATACTGCTGTTCTTCTTCGGCCTCTTCCTCGCGATGGTTCTCATCGCGCTCCGCGTTAAGGGCTCGCTCCTGATATCCATCATAACTACGAGCGTCATCGGCTGGATCACCGGCGTCGCCCCCTGGCCCGAGCACCTGTTCTCGACCCCCGACATCAGCTACACATTCATGCAGATGGACCTCCAGGGCCTCCTCAACGTAGGGGCGCTGGGAGTTGTCTTCGCATTCTTCATGGTGGACTTCTTCGACACACTGGGAACGGTTACGGGTCTGAGCGCCAAGGCAGGCTTCATCACGAAGGACGGAAAGGTTCCCGATGCCGAGAAGGTTCTCCTCACCGATGCGATAGGCACGACCGTCGGAGCCATCCTCGGAACCTCAACGGTCACGACCTACATCGAGAGCGCAGCCGGAATAGAGGAGGGCGGAAGGACTGGAATGACGGCACTCGTTACCGGCCTGCTCTTCCTCGGCATAGGCCTCTTCATAGCGCCGCTGGCGGGGGCGATTCCGGCCTTTGCAACCGCTCCGACCCTCGTCATAGTCGGTTACTACATGCTCAGCGCCATAAAGGATGTGAACTTTGCCGACCACACCGAGGCCATCCCTGCCTTCCTCGTGCTCATAGCCATACCATACACCTACTCGATAGCCGACGGAATAGGCATCGGCTTCATCAGCTACACGATACTCAAGCTCTTCAGCGGCAGAAGGGACGAGATACACCCGCTGATGTACGCCCTCTCTATAATCTTCCTGGCCTACTTCGCCTACCTGGGCGGGGCCTTCTGAGTTCTTTCATTTTATTAGACAAGAAGAGCAAAAAGGGAGCATCACTCAGACTCCGCGTTCTCGGCCAGCTTCTCTTTGATGAACTGCTTGAGAACGTAGGGACACTGCTCCTGTATGTACTGGGCAAACTCCCTTATCCTCTGCACGGTTATCTCGCTGACGTAGTGCTCGAACTGGCATGCGTCGTGCTCGGCTATCTCCGGCGGGATGCCGAGTATGTCGATGAAGAACTGCGTGAGGAGCAGGTGCTTTGAGTAGGTTGCCTCGGCTATCTCCCTGCCGGCGTCCGTCAGCAGAATCCTGTCGTACTTCTCGTACTCCACCAGTCCTTTATCCGAGAGCTTCTTCAGAGCATCGACGACGCTCGGCGGCTTGACGCGCATCATCTTGGCGATGTCCTTGACGCGGATGATCCCCTTGTTCTTGTGAAGGATGTACATGGTCTCGAGGTATTCCTCTTCCCTCTTGCTTACCTCCAACGACCTCACCTGATTAGGCTACCCAAAAATGTTTAAGTAGTTTTCGGGACAGTGCGGACTCCCATCCACTGGAAGGACGAGCTTGAAAAAGAAATCTCACCAAGTTCGCGTCAAACATGGCTTACTGTATCCCCTACGTTTTAGATACAGCTTAAACGTCGAATCAATCCCTGCGGCGCAGAATTTGATGTTACATTTTTCTCCCGAAAGCCTCGCCCTTTAGGGCAGGGAGGATGTCAGTTTTCCTCGTTCCAGTCTTCAACGACATGGGTCTGCCGCATCTTGTCGGCGAAATTCCAGAACTTCGGGACGACCATCAATGCAATGCCCACGGCGAGCACCAACACCGCTATAACCGCGGCCGCAATGCCGCCACTGCTGAAGGCCCAGAACGTCATCACGAAGGGGCGAGCATTATTCCAAGTATGGCGGCACCAAAAACCAGCACTAGAATCCTGTAACCGTACCGCTCCATGAAGGGGGCGAAGTCCACGGGTCCCACCAGTTACTATTTTGGGTGAGGAAGATTATAAACTTTGCGAAGGAGTCCTGGGGAGGATAAAATTTATAAATCCATACCGGAACCTATCAACGGGTACAGCCCCGTGGTGTAGCGGCCAAGCATAGGGGACTCTGGATCCCTTGACCGGGGTTCGAATCCCCGCGGGGCTACCATTCAACTGGGCTCCAGACATTCGAACCCCGCTTTCTCCCCTATCCCAAGTTCTAGTTTCGAACTTCAAAGTACACCGCAATGCGTATCATGTGCCATTGTTAGGATGTGCGTCCCTTTTTTAATATCAGGGGATTCCGCGAGATTGCAGAAAAATCGCTCATATTCTGCTGCAGATTAACTAAAGTGTTGTAAAATATCCAAAAAATCCCGCAGAAACGACATTCGAAAGTCGGAGGAACGGAGACAGAAACCAGTTTTATCTGCTTGTAGGGCCTATATCAACTGAATAAGCCATCAAACTACCGAAAATTCAAAAATCGAACTTTTCAGGAACCCTTAAATAGAATGTCATCCCACTTTTAAAGTGATGTTACACACCGATTGCCTAACATGGAGGTGAGGGCATGAGCAGCACCATCAGCTTGGAGAGTGAAATCACCAACCTGCTCAAGGTTCACGGTTCACTAAGCGTAGCGTTCATAACCAGGTTCCTCAACGAGATGGGACTTGATTGCACGCGGCAGAAGGTGGAGAGAACCCTGAGGAAAATGGTTGAGCAAAAAAAGGTTGAAGCATTCTACACGAATGGAAATAAGCGCAAGCACTACAGGTTACGGTGATAGCATGGGGGCAACGACTGCAATACTCGGGAACGACAGACGGATGCTCATGATAGAGTTCCTACAGGGGAGGGACGGTCATGCGGAACTGCGGGACATAGTTGAGTATATAGCCGAAAAAGAAGGCGACACCGATAGAAGGCACAGGAAAAGCGTGTACGTCAGCCTGGTGCAGACCCACATCCCGAAACTGGAGAGGGAGGGGGTTATAGCGTTCAATCACGGCGTCGTCACGCTCCTGAAAATACCCGACGATGTTACCGTTTACATGGAAGTGGTGAACAAACACGACATCAGCTGGAGTGCCTTCTACATGGGTACCTCGCTGATATTCATAGCCGCAGGGTGGTATCTGGAAAACCTGCCCCTGCTCCTTGCGGCCATCGTGTACCTGGCCATTAGCGTGGTGCATCACAGGAAGATAAGCAGACTGATTTAGCCAAACGGGGCTTAAAACTGCCTCTGTTCTAATTGTAATAAGGCTTTAACGCGGGTAATGATGCATTACCTGCCAGTAATTCGGAATTTACTATATACTCAAAGCATCCTAATAAGGTACAAGTGTCCCGGTGATGTGCTGTCAAGTGACAGTGCCGAGGGATGCCAATTTGATATTTGGGAGGAAAACACCATGAAGAAAATTTTAGCCCTCGGTATGCTGGGGCTGATGATCGCGGCGGCCTTTGCTTTGGGCACAAGCGCGACCTTCAGGGACTACCGCGTCCAGAGGAGCTCACACATTGCCGTCGTTCCCGACGACACCGAGCTCATCGACCTGACGCCGGTTCAGCCCTACGCCTACATCAACGATGGGGGGCAACTTGTTATTGACTTCTCAGAGAACAACCCGAACTGGCCCGGGCACGATGACCCGAACTGGGCAGAGTACCAGGGAGAACTTGAGGGATACACAGGCAGGGGAATCGGCCTGAGCCCGCAGAGCAGGTACAACTTCGACCACGTTTTCAACGTGAGCAACCACCTTTGGGAGAACAAGGTTATAGTCGTCGAGATCATATCCTCGGATCCCGGCAAGCTCTCATTCTACGACCCTGACGAGAACATGTACAGCACGTATGGCAACGCCATCCCGTACAACTCAGACACCGCAGTTGGGGACGTTTGCTTCTACCTTGAGCCCGGAGAGGCCCTCGGTGTTGGCATGGAGCTAGCGGCAGGAAACACCCTGGGCAGCTACGACGTGACCATAACCGTTAAGGCCTGGCCGGCTGACGACGCACCCATTGACTGCGGAGGGGGCAGGTGATCAAAATGAAAAAGATAATCGGACTTTTCGTCCTTATAGCAGGACTACTGATAGCGGTCACCGCCAGCAGTGCCAACTTCGCTTACTTTGAGGCAGACAGGAACGTTCATATCCAGATCGTCCCTGACGACAACGAGCTCATTGACCTGAGGCCAATCCAGCCCTACGCCTACATCAACGACAACGGAATGCTCGTCATAGACCTCAGCCACAACAACCCCAACTGGCAGGAAGGATTCGGTGAGGGCGTCAGCCCGAACAGCACCTACGTGTTCGAGGAAGTATTCGGCGTGAGCAACGACCTCTGGGAGGGGATACCGATATGCATGGAGATCACCTACAGTGGAGGCGACGAGGTTACGTTCTTTGAGGGCGACTACGTGCCCGGCCAGACCGTCGGCACCAGCAGCCTTACCCTAACCGTCATGCCCGGCGAGGTCGTCAAGATCGGAATGATCATCAACACCACCGGAATCAGCGCGCCCGACTCACTGGACGGCCAGATACAGTTCTACGCCGAGGCCGGCGAGTGCGAGAGCTGATTAAGCGGATAGAACTTTCATTATGGAGCGTTTGCTCCTCTTTTTAAATTCTTCAAGGGGGAAGAGAGATGGGGACAGAGACAGAGGTCATTGCAGGCATTGGAATCATGATAATTCTGATCATAGGCGTCGCGGGATTCCATTCCTCCGGCTCGATTACGGTAGTTTACGCGACCCCGGATGGGGAAGAGTTCTCTGTGGACTCCCCCGTCCCCCCGTATTCATATCTGGATAACGGAATTCTCGTCGTTGATATATCACCTGACAGCCCGTTCTATCCGGGCGATGGAGACGGATTGAGCGTTAACAGCACCTACGTTTTTGATGGGGTTTTCATGATAAAGAACAACCAGAGCGAAACCGGTTACGAAACCATATGCGTGAGGATAAGTTCGGACTCCTCGAACCTGGGATTCTTTGAGGGCGCCTTCGGCGGAAGCTGGGCGGACGTCGTTGAGGTCACCCTCGGGGCGGACGAGAGCGCCGAGATAGGCATGATGGTGAACACCACCGGGCTTCAGCTCGGGGATTACCTGAGTGAAATAACCATAGAGGCCTGGGGAGGAAGCTGCGGATGAATACCCTCGTGGAGTACGCGATCCTCGCGGTTCTCGGAATACTGGTCATAGGTTCTCTTACCGGGGCCCTCCTTGACAGGCCAGTTTTTGTATCCTACGCTTACTCGGGGAGCATGACACCCACCATAGACAAGGGCGACCTGTTCTTCATCAATCCCCTCGCGAGAAATCCCGACATCGGGGATGTTATAGTGTTCAAGGTGGGAAGCACGTGGACCGTCCATAGGGTAGTCGCAATAACCGAAGACGGATACATAACGAAGGGCGATAACAACGTGGCCAGCGACCAGCAGAGCCGCAACATACCCCCAATAAAGAAGGACCAGATCGGGGGGACCGTGATAGCCCCCGGCGGCCACGTGATAACCGTGCCTAAGGTCGGCAACTACATCGAGAGCGGTCTCTCGGACAGGGGCAAAATACTCCTGGGGGCCATTCTGATAGTCGCTGGAATACTAGCCTTCGGGGGCGGTGAGGCGGTGAGGAGAGGGAAGAGAAAGAGGTTCTTCACCGTGAAGTTCAGAACGCTCTTCATGCTCGCCTCGGTGTTCTTGCTGCTGATGGTGGCCATATCCATCTTTGTCTCGTGGGAGGTCATACCTGTAGAGTACTCCGTAACCTCAGCCGGCGGGGCAAGGGAGGGCTGGTATCATCCGGGGGAAGAGTTCCAGGCCGAAATTACAGTGAAGAACAACAACATGTACCCCATGAGGTACTACATCTCCGCCCCAGAGCCGGTTACAAAAATCTCGAGTGAGGATTTCAGTCTTCCCAGGGGCGGTGAAAAAAACTTCACTGTCACCATTGTGGCACCTCAGCAAACGGCCATGTACTCCACCAAGATTCGGGTAAACGCATATCCCCCCCTACTTCCGGGATCCGTGATGGACGCCCTCTACGAGGTGCACCCGATGGCACCCCTACTGGCAATCCTGGCCGTAGTTTCAGCGTTCCTCGGAACGATGTACATACTCTCCGGGATAGGGAACGAAGATGTTGTTAGAATCAGGAGGAATAGGCATTCAAAACACAGGGGAATATCGGAGGTGTTTAAGGTATGAGAGGAATTATTGCAGTACTGATAACAATCGCACTGGCATCACTGGTTATCGTCAGCTCAAGCGGGACTTTTGTAAGCTTCGAGGCCACCAGAGAGGTCAAAGTCCAGGTGGTACCGCACGAACAGGAGTATCTCGGCTTTGACTGCGAAGACGGATACGCGGCGGTCATTGAGGTCAATAAAAATTCGGAGCTTGACTTCGATGCCCTGACGGTCAGGAATTACCTCAACGACAGGAAGGACGTCACGATTACGCTATATCCAGACTATTCGGGACTCCCCGCGGGGGTCACGATGTTCATAGAAACTGAGGATGGTGCGTCGAGAACTCTGGCATCCGAAGAGGAGTACACGTTCTTCGGAAACGTAACCGTGGGGGACGTGGGACCTGGGGAGTACATCGTCCCGGTTGATATGTACGCAACATGGAACGGCGGGGACGCATCGATATCCACCTGCCCCATAAAGCTGATCATCAAGGGAGGACCCACGATAGAGAAGGAGCTCCTGAGCGGACCGCTTGAGATTCCAACCCACACGTACGCGGAGTGGACGTTCAGAATCACAGTGACGAACCCAGGAGAGGAGCAGACGCTTACGATAAAGGACGTGATCCCGGGGGAGTTCGAGATAGGGTCGATAGATCCAAGCGCCGGAACGTACACGGTAACACAGACCGGGGCGGCGCACCACATCACCTGGGAGGTCCACCTTGGGGCGGGTGAGAGCGCCCACATGAACGTGACGATATACACCAAACTCAACCCAGCGGGCAAGCAGGAGTTCACGTCCTGCGGAGACTACATCCTGAACGAGGGGGCCGAGCTGGTGGAATACGGCATCACGAGTGAGAGCATAACCGTCCACGCGACCTGTGAGGGGGACGGAGACTGCGACCTGTGCATAATGAACCGCTGGATCAGCGGGGCTAGACACCTCCCCAGGGATACTCCCGCAAACTACCACACCAGAATCGTAGTAAAGAACCGGGGAGACGAGAGGGACCTAGTCGTAACACAGTACATTGGCTCCCAGTTCACCCTCACAAACTACATACCAACGAGAGGTACCGTCTCAACAGAAGTCATGCCAAATGGAGAGACGCGCGTTACCTGGACACTCCACCTGGCCCACAATGAGGTTGCCAAGCTCAACCTCTACGAACATACGGATGGGATCCACACCAACTCACACAAGTACGTTATGCTGGTCAGCACCCCCTGCGTTGCCGGCTGTGAGTGTCATGGCTGCGCCAAGTACGTTCACGTCTACCCGTGCGGTTGCCATGGTAGCGGGGATGGTCCGGAGGTGCCCGACGTCTATGAAGTGGCTGAAATCGAATCTGACTGTTGCACGGAGGCATGTGAAGGATGAATAAAGAAGGTATTACAAAATTTATCAGAAGGAAGGAAGTGCTGGGGATATTCCTGGTGCTCTTCATAGTTTTCGGATTTTATTCCGTGAAGCTCATGAGTGCAAGCCCGTACATGGTCACCACGCATAAGATAGGAACGTATCGGGAAGAGGGAACACTGAAACACGAGGCCTACCTCGAACCCAACGATCTCTACGGGTACAGATTGACAATGGACAACTACCCGATACCGCTGGTCGATCGGTTCCTGCTGACGTACACCTACAGGTCACAGCCGCCCCTGAGCGAGGGGTCGTACCATATCGTTGTGAAGGCTGAGTACTACGTGAACAAAGGCAGCGAGGAGATAGTCCTCTGGGAGGAACCGCTCTTCGACGAGAGAGGAAATCTGACGGACGGCGGATTCACCGCGGAGTACGTTCTGGACATGAAAGGCTTCGAGAACACGAGCAAAAGGATCTCCAGCGAACTCGGTGTGAAGAGGCTGAAGAACAGGATAACCATTGAGACCACAGTGACGAGCACCGGAAGCGTCGGCGGCAGGGAGATAAGGGAGAACTTCGACCACACCGTCGAACTCGTTAGGGACTCAACGGCAGAGCTTTACTACTTCACGGACACCAGCAAGGCAGAGAAGAGAGCGCTCACCGAGACAGTAAGGACGGAGAAGGATGCAAGCGTTCTTGGCATAACAAGTGACCTTGGAACGGCCCAGACCGTCACCACGGTACTGGCACTGCTGATGCTGATACCCCTGCTCGGCTACGTTTACACATCAAGGGCTCCTAAAGACGAGCTGGCGAAGATAAGGCCCTACATGGTCAAAGGCGCCCCAGGCCCCGTTGAGAAGGTCGTTGAGCTTAAGACCCCCAAAGACCTGGAGACAACCTTTGAGCTCATAGATAAGCCAATCCTGCACTACATAGAGGAAGACGAGGAAGTCTACGCAATAATCGACAATGGGGTGTCATACGAGTACAGGAAGCTCCTGCCAGGGGAAGGGAAGGAGGCCAACTGAGGCATCTCTTTTTCCCGCTTTTTTCCAATTTCCTTAACCAACAACTTTAAAAGCCCTATTCGAAAGCCTAAGCTAGAAGTTCTTAAAGAGGTAAGAGGTGGTTAGAGATGAACCCGTTCCACGAGCTTGAGCCCGGACCGGAGGTTCCAGAGGTCGTTTACGCTCTCATAGAGATTCCGAAGGGAAGCAGGAACAAGTACGAGCTCGACAAGAAGACCGGCCTTATAAAGCTCGATAGAGTGCTCTACAGCCCGTTCTTCTACCCGGTCGACTACGGAATAATCCCGCAGACCTGGTACGACGACGGCGACCCCTTCGACATCATGGTCATCACGCGCGAGCCAGTTTACCCGCTCACCATCATCGAGGCGAGGCCGATAGGCATAATGAAGATGGAGGACAGCGGCGACAAGGACTGGAAGGTCCTCGCCGTCCCCGTTGAGGACCCGTACTTCGACGACTGGAAGGACATAGACGACGTCCCGAAGGCCTTCCTCGACGAGGTTGCCCACTTCTTCCAGAGGTACAAGGAGCTCCAGGGCAAGGTCACCCAGATAGAGGGCTGGGGCAACGCCGAGGAGGCCAAGAGGGAGATCCTCCGCGCCATCGAGCTCTACAAGGAGAAGTTCGGCAAGAAGGAGTGATTTCTTTTCCCTCTTATTCCCCCAAGGAGGTTAAGGCATGTACAAGCTCCTCAAGATTAAGGACGTCGTTAGGATTCCCCCAAGAATGTTCACTATGGATCCCAAGGAGGCCGCCAAGATAGTCCTTCGTGAGGCCTACGAAGGGATCTACGACCGCGACGAGGGCGTTGTTCTAGCGGTCATGGACGTTGAGGACATCGGGCAGGGGGTTATCGTCCCCGGTGACGGGGCAACCTACCACGAGGTCGTCTTCAACGTCCTCGTCTGGAAGCCTGAGATGCACGAGGTCGTGGAGGGTGAGGTCATAGACGTCGCCCCGTACGGTGCCTTCATCAGGATAGGCCCGATGGACGGTCTCGTCCACATCAGCCAGCTCATGGACGACTACGTCGTCTTCGACGAGAAGAACAAGCAGTTCATCGGTAAGGAGACCAACAGGATCCTCAAGCTCGGCGACGAGGCGAAGGCGAGGATAATAGCCATAAGCGTCAAGAGCCGCGTTATCAGGGAGAACAAGATAGGCCTCACCATGCGCCAGCCGGGCCTCGGAAAGAGGGACTGGGTGGAAAAGGAAAAGCGCAGGGAGGCTGAGGAGTAATGGCGAAGGAGCGCGCCTGCAGGCACTGCCACTACATAACCACGGAGGAGCGCTGCCCGGTCTGCGGCAGCAGGGACCTCAGCGACGAGTGGTTCGACCTCGTCATAATCACCGAGCCCGAGAAGTCGATGATAGCCCAGAAGCTGGGCGTTGATGTCCCAGGAAAGTACGCCATAAGGGTCAGATGATGAGGTTCGTACTCACCCCAGAGCTTAGAAGGGAACTCAAAGACCCCCTCGGAGAGCTCATCCGAGGGGAGATCCCCGAGCCGTACATCCGGCTTAAGGGTGAGCTTGAGAGGGCCGGGCGCGTCGTTACTGTAGGCGACGTCGTCACGGAGAACGTCCTCAAGCTCGGGATAAGGCCGAGCATAGCCATATACGACCACAGAACCAAAAGGCACGAGTACAACCCGGATATCGAGACGGGTTCGGTCGTGATGACCGTCCAGAACCCGGCCGGAACCATAACGAAAGCTTTATTAAACGCAATCAGAAAGGGCTTTGGACTGGCCGCGAGGGGCAGGCGTGTTTACATAAAGGTGTACGGAGAGGAAGACCTGGCGGCGATTCCCGCCGTGCTCTACGCCCCCGAGGGCACTCTCGTGCTCTACGGCCAGCCGGACGAGGGAGTAGTGCTTATAAAGGTAACCCCCGAATGCAAGCTCAAGTGTGGAAAGCTCATGTCGAAGATGGAGGTGATTCACGATGGAGATTAAGGTTACCGAGATAAGGGAGAACAAGCTCCTCGGAAGGAAGGAGATATACTTCGATGTCATCCACGAGGGAGAGGCCACCCCGAGCAGGGCCGACGTTAAGGGCAAGCTCGTTGCCATGCTCGACCTCAACCCGGAGACCGTGGTTCTCCAGTACATAAGGAGCTACTTCGGTAGCCGCGTCAGCAGGGGCTACGCCAAGGCCTACGAGAGCAGGGAGAGGATGCTCTACATCGAGCCGGAATACATCCTCGTTAGGGACGGCCTGGTTCAGAAGGAGGAGGAGTGAGGTGGTTTAGATGGCTAAGGGCAAGAAGACCAGCCAGAAGTGGAAGCTCTACGAGGTTCAGGGCGGAAAGGTCAAGAGGAAGGGCAAGTTCTGCCCGCGCTGCGGTCCGGGCGTCTTCATGGCCGAGCACAAGGACCGCTGGAGCTGCGGCCGCTGCGGCTACACCGAGTGGAAGAGGAAGTGATTCCTCTCCTTTCTCAGGCTTTTCTACATCCCCTTAAGGGTTAACCTCAAAAGGACGTTGTGGTAGATGGTACCATGCCCACCTACTACGGCATCGAGCTCAAGCTCCACCCCCAGGTCTACGAGCCGGCGGAGGACACCTTCCTCCTCGCCGAGAACCTCGCGGTTAGGGAAGGGGAGAGGGCGCTGGACGTCGGCACGGGGACTGGGCTTATAGCACTCCTGATGGCGAGGAAAGCCCGCTCCGTCCTCGGAGTGGACATCAACCCGCTGGCCGTCGAGCTGGCAAGGGAGAATGCAGCGCTTAATGGCATCAAAAACGTCGAGTTTCGCCTGAGCGACCTCTTTGAGAACGTTGAAGGCAGGTTCGACGTGGTAACATTCAACGCCCCATACCTGCCCGGAGAGCCGGAGGAACCGATAGACCTGGCGCTGGTTGGCGGCGAGGGCGGCAGGGAGGTCCTCGACCGGTTCATTCAGGAGGTGCGGGATTACCTCAAACCCGGCGGAACCGTTCAGATAGTCCAGAGCTCGATAACCGGGGTGGAAGAAACGCTGAGAAGGCTGGAGAAAGCTGGACTGAGGGGAAAAATAGCCGCTAGGGTGCACGTGTTCTTTGAGGACATAGTGCTGATAAACGCCACTACGCAAGGCGGTGACGTTTGATCTCAAAGAGGAGCTTCACCTTTGGCCTCTCCAGCGGGCCCACATCCTCCTCGAAGAAATCTATTTCAATCTCCCTTGCCTTAATCTCCTGGCGCGGTTTTATGTGTCCAAACATGGAGGTAGAATCAACGGGCAGCTTTTAAAGTTTTCGCATATTGCCGAAGTATTTTTCGACAATAAAATATTCCGGACGAAACGGCATCTCCACACACCCGACCCATCACCTTTTTAAAAGGCTCGTTCAAAGCCAACCCGGAGAGAGGAATTAGGTGAGGCTAATGGCGTTAACGTTCAAGTCCAACCCGAACATGCCGGAGGAGATAGCGAGCCTCTTCAGGAAGCAGCACTACGCGCTCGTGGGCAGGCACAGCTCGGTAAAGCTCTGCCACTGGCTCAAGGAGAGCATAAAGCACGACCGCTTCTGCTACAAGCAGAAGTTCTACAACATACACTCCCACCGCTGCCTGCAGATGACGCCGGTTACAGCGTGGTGCACCCACAACTGCATATTCTGCTGGCGCCCGATGGAGGGCTTTCTCGGCACGGAGCTCCCGGAGCCGTGGGACGACCCGGCATTCATCGTCGAGGAGAGCATAAAGGCCCAGCGCAAGCTCCTCGTCGGCTACAAGGGAATGCCTGGCATAAACATGAAGAAGTTCGAGGAGGCGTGGAATCCAAAGCACGCCGCTATAAGCCTTTCCGGTGAGCCGATGCTGTACCCCTACATGGGCGACCTCGTCGAGGAGTTCCACAAGCGCGGTTTCACGACCTTCATCGTCACCAACGGAACCGTTCCGGAAAGGCTCGAGGAAATGATAAAGGAGGACAAGCTGCCGAGCCAGCTCTACGTCTCCCTCACCGCCCCGGACATCGAGACCTACAACAGGGTTAACGTCCCCATGGTCCCGGACGGCTGGGAGAAGATAAAGGAGACGCTCAGGCTCATGAAGGACGCCCAGACCAGGACGGTGATAAGGCTCACCCTCGTCAAGGACGAGAACATGCACAGCCCCGAGGGCTACGCGGAGCTGATAAAGCTCGCCAACCCGATGTTCGTTGAGGCAAAAGCTTACATGTTCGTCGGCTATTCGCGCAACAGACTCACCATCAACAACATGCCGAGGCACGAGGAGATCAAAGCCTTCGCCGAGGAGCTGGTGAAGCACCTGCCCGGATACCACATCGAGGACGAGTACGAGCCGAGCAGGGTCGTGCTCATAATGCGCGACGACGTCGATTCCCACGGAACCGGAATCGGCGGCAGATTCATAAAGCACTGACCTCCTTTCCTTTTTATTCCCCCGGGATATGGAAAAAGTTTATTTATTTTCATCCCCTAGGGGATAGTTAGAGGTGTACGGGAATGAGGAGGACGTTAACTGCCGTAATTCTGTTCATGCTCTTTGTGCTCCCTTATGCCAGTGCCGCGAGTGTAATAGATGAGTCCCTTGGATTCATCAGGTACACCGTGACGGACACAAACGAAGTCCCCGAAAAAGCCCTGCTTTTAACTGCCCTCGTTTCCACTGTCGGGAAGGCCCAGAACAGTACAGACGCGCTCTCCGCCGTAGTGAACGTCACGAAGGAGCTTCTCGAAATCCAGAACCCGGATGGGGGCTGGGGCCACTACCGGGGCGAGGTGAGCACTCCCCAGGATACTGCAACTGTTCTGATTGCCCTTGGGGCCGTTAGGGAGCTTATAAAGGATTACCATACCGGAATCAGCGAAAACGACATTGAAGTAGCAATACGGGATGGCAGGACGTATCTTCTAACAGCGTTTAATGGAGAGGGATGGGGGTATCTGGCGGACTCTCCCACGGAGTTCTACCCGACCGCACTCTCGCTCTGGGCACTCGGGAACATTGGTTTAACGCCCGAGAAAAGCATCGCGGTCGAAGCCGGGGCCGAATACCTAGAGAGGGCCAGGGATTTGAGGCCAGACTACCTGGCCCTCAGGCTAATAGCGTTTAAAGCCATCGGCTACGGAAACGTGACTGCGGATCTGGAGAGGTGCAAAGAACTCCTGTCCTCTGACGAACTCAACGAAAGGGAGAGGGCCATGCTCACCTACGCCCTGGTTCTCTACGAGCCGCTGAGTTTCGACACAGGCCAGGCGCTGACGGTTCTCGAACTGGCCGGCAACCACAACGGGACGTATCATCTAACCAGCAGTGAGGGCCCGTTCCTCGATACGGATTCCATCACCCCCACCGCCTACGCGGTTATGGCGTTCTCAAGCGTGGCCGACAGGCTCTCAGGAAACTTCACCAATCCCAAGGGGGAGCTGTGTTCAGCGCTGACCAAAAGCCAGAACCCCGACGGGAGCTGGGGAATCTACACAGGAAACCCCGGATCGGCGAAGGCAACCTACTACGCGGTTCGGGCGCTGAAGACATGCACCCCCGTGCCGGAAAGTGTTGACCTGGCCATAGAATGGGCCAGGAAGCACCTTGGAGATGCCAGGGACGATGCGGTACTCCACGGGACCGTGACCGAAGAGTATTACTACACGGTCAAGATTCTCGCGGGGTTTGGTGATCTGAGCGACGACGAAAAGGAGGAACTCCTGAACTTCACACGCTCTCTGGAGGTCTTTCCAGGTAGATGGACCGGGTACTTCTCCATACCTCAGCCGTACGAAACGGCGATGGGTCTTGACCTGCTGCTGGAGCTCGGCGCGAAGGGGGATGACATCAACGCCTCCAAGGAGTGGCTCCTGTCGGTGACCCCGGACGGATGGGGCATAATACTCAACCACCTGCTGAGTGTTATGGTCGGAAAGAACGTCCCAACCACAGTGAGGGTTCTGGAGTCCCTCACAGGGATCACAGATATTGAGAAGCTGGGCCCGCACTCGGACTGGCTGATGGCCCAGAGACTCCACGACGGCTCCTGGGGACACTTTGGCAGAAGCGAAAACATGCTGGGAGAGGTTTCATCAGGAGTGAGTTCGATGGAGTACACCGTGCGGGCCGCGGAGGTCCTGGACGCCCTCGGATACGACGTAAAGGACGACGCCCTAAAGTGGGTCATTGACAACCTCCACAACGGGACGAAGACGACCGTGGACACCGCCCTTGCCCTCGAGTTCATTAAGGACGTCAAGTTCCTGCCGGGAGTAACTCTCTACGAGACCATAAACGCCCTCCGCGGCGGATTGTGGGAACTTCACTACGCCGGGGAATACAGGGCGGTCGCCGAGACCATCGCGCCCCAGCTCGAGGAATTCGGGTCGAGTGTGGACCTGAAGGAAGGGGTTTCCAATGTGGAGGAGGGAAACCACCTCTTCCTAGCCGCCCCCGGCGATATCAACGTCTCAAGGTACAACGGCGAGGTGACCCTCGAGGTCAGGGGTCAGCTGGTGACGGTAAACGGCAGAACATACCCCCTGGCCAGCACCATAGTCATAATACCCGGCAGGACTCAGGACGGCCACGTGCTGATGGTTCTCTTCGACGAGCAGAGCAGCGAGGCTGTGGAGCTCATATTTACCTCTGGCCTCTTCAAATACTTCCACGGAAAATACCTGGTGCTCGAGGCGAAGGACTCCAACGGAAACGGCGTCGTTGACCCCAACGAGATAAAGCTCCTGGACGCGGGGTGATAGAGAAGTGAGGGCTCTAATCATAGGGGTCGGCCAGTGCGGGACTAAAATCGCCGACCTTTTTTCCCTCGTCGATTTTGAGGCGCTCGCCCTGAACACCTCCAGGGGCGACCTGGAGTACCTCAAGCATGTCCCCCATGAGCGGAGGATACTCATAGGAGAGAGCCTAACCGGCGGCAAGGGGGTCAACGCGAACCCAATACTCGGCAGGGAGGCCATGAAGCGCGATTTGCCCCTCGTCATGCGCAAGATAGGCTCAATAATCGGCTACGAGGATGTCGACATATTCTTCCTGACCTTCGGCTTCGGCGGCGGAACGGGCGCCGGAGGAACACCCGTCCTGGCCGAGGCGCTCAAAGAGGAGTACCCAGACTCCCTGGTGGTGGCCATCGGTGCACTCCCCCTCAGGGAAGAGGGAATAAGGCCTACCATCAACGCGGCCATAACCATCGACAAGCTCTCGAAGATAGCGGACTCGATAATAGCCATAGACAACAACAAGCTCAAGGAAGGCGGCGACGACATAAGCAAAGCCTACGAGAGGATAAACTACACGATAGTCGAGAGGATAGCGTCGCTCTTAGCCCTGGTAGACGTCCCCGGCGAGCAGACTCTCGACGCGAGCGATTTAAAGTTCGTCCTCAAGGCCTTCGGAAGCTTTGCAACGGTCGGCTACGCCAAGGCTGACGCGGGCAGGATAAAAAGCCTTTCAAGACTAATCACCCGGTCCTTCGAGAGCGAGGGCCTGTACCTTGAGGCGAACATCGAATCGGCGCTGTACGGGCTGGTCGCGATTCACGGGCCGCCGGAGACTCTGAAGGCCGCCGACATATTCGAGGCGCTCAACTACCTCACCAACAAGATAAGGGGCAAGCAGATATTCCGCGGCTTCTATCCGGACCCTCGCGAGAGGGAGGTCGAGGTTGTAACCCTCCTCAGCGGCATCTACGAGAGCAGGAGCATCGAGGACATCATCATCACGGCAAAGCAGTACGCCCGGTCCTTCATGGAGGCGAAGGAGGAAGCGGAGAACCGGAAGAAAGAGCTCCTGAGCGGCCTGCCCGACTTCGATGACGTGTACGCCAAGGGAATCCCCGACGGGGAGTACCCCGACATCGAAGAGGTAAGCGAGAGGCTCAGGAGGGAGAAATATGAGTGACCCGATAAAGGACTCCGTTGAGGTGGCCCTCGACCTTGACGAGAAGGAGGTCTACTCCCACATTGCCCACGAGAGCGCCGAGGACATCATCAGGATCATCTCCTCCCTCGATGCCGAGAGGGCGAGGCTCCACGGGGAAGTCATCTACTACAAGGACGACTGGGACGACCTCATCAGGGAGAGGATAGCGAAGGGAAAGCGCCACACAGCCTTTGATTTCTACAACCCCGCACTCCTCGACATCTGGGAGGAAAAGGTCAGGGAAATCAAGGAAGCAAGGAAGAGGGAAAAGATAGCCCACGCCGTTATAGGGGCACTGATCGCCTCCACTGCGGCCGCAACGGCAATCCTGGGGCAGCCGTACTTCGTCGCGGGGCTGGCAGCACTTCCGGTTGTCCTCTTCGTCCGGGACATCACCCGCGAGAGGCTCGACCTGGTATACTACGAGCTGACGCAGTTCTTCATCGACGAACTGGCCGGACTCGTGGAAAAGCACTCCCTCCAACCGGAGAGATACAGGTTCAAAATATTCAGCGGAGATTACTTCGGCGTTGAAACCAAACGGCTCGGAACTGGCCTTTTTGCCGTTGTAAACGCCGGAAAACCGAAGAGTAACGATTAAATAGATGTTCGTGGATATACCATTTGAGGGAGAGATGTATGATCAAGAAAAGCAACACTGGGAGGGCCCAGATATCCCTCGAGTTCCTGTTCATCTTCGGGCTGCTCACAATCCTCCTGATATACTCCGTGAGGAACGTCTCCTTCAGTGAGGGCTCACCATCGGTTGAGAACCTGCGGATCCAGATTGCCCTTGAGGAGAAGAGCCTGGCGAACGCCATATCCAATACTATAAGCCAGGTGTACGCCCAGGGGCCGGGCTCAAAGGCGACGACCTACGTTAAGCTGACCTACCTGAAGAACGCCGGGTACGTTGAGAGGGCATCCAAGGTAAAGAACCCCGCCGTGTTCATAACGTACTGCAACATGTCGGGCAGACCCGGCACCTATGTGTTCATCACAAACAAAACGGCTCCCTTTGAACCCCTCACCACCGGAGACGAGAAGAACGTGTTTCATGGCGCGGCAATCTACTCAAAAAAGCTCAGCGATAACAGTTCAATCTGGGGGGTAATACCCTCCCCGCCATTCTCCCAGATATCCATTGATAATCCCAGTGGGCAGTTCTCCAAGGAGTGCGGGGCCAAAAGCGGCTCCACGTACACCCTATACGGGATAATCGTGGAGCCAGCGGATTTGCCCTCCGAATTGAAAATCGTCGTCGAGTGGAACCCCGACAGAGGCGACTCGTGGTCATACAACACAACGGCCAAGGAGCTGAGGATAAACATCAACCCGGGTGGATGAGATGAGAAAAGCACAGCTGAGCCTCGACCTTCTCTTTGCGGTGACCCTCATGACGCTGACCGTGGTCAGCCTGATAAGCCTCGCAACCCACGAGGTTGAGGGGGCAAGGGCGTTCGACGCATCCACCAGGCTGAAGGTCTTCGCAATCGACCTAAGGGACACCGTGACCAAGGTCTACGCCGCCGGCGATGGATTCGCGGTTAAGAAGACCGTCCCATTCGAGCTGAAAAGCGGGGAGTACGTAAGGGTCACACTGAACGAGACATCCAACGAACTGAAGGTCGAGGCGGAGATCAACGGGGGGAAATACACGACCGTCCAGAGGATTCCCGTGCCCCTCGTCTCAAATAGCACGGTTACCCTCACCCCCTCAAATAAAGAACTCTGGATAGTTTGCGAATACAACGAGACAGCCGGTGGGATGGATGTCAAGGTTAGCGAGAAGCCGTAAGGGCCAAACCTCTGTCGAGATGCTATTCATAGTTGGGATAATCCTCGCGGGGGTAGTTGTCATCATCCCGCTCTACACCCAGGAGAGCGGGGATTCCGTTATGCTGGCGGCGGTGAGGGACGCCGCGGCCCAGGCCGCCGTTTACATCGAGACAGGGGTGATCAGCGACAAAGGGGAGTACGCGGCGTTGAATGATGTCATAGAGAAGTACACAGAATACGGAAGCGTGGGGTTCAGGTTCGCCGGACTTGGTGTAACCTCTGAAAGCGATGAGAAAGTTACGATAACCGTAAAATTCACGCATGACCTTTCCTCGAACTCCTCAAGGGACTCCAAAATAGCCAAGAACGTCGGAGAATTCTTCAAAGAGTACCTTAAAGACGTGAGGGGATTCAGGCTCGATGGCGGCCACCTGTACTATGGGGGGAGGCTGGTGGAGTTTAACGTCACCGTTGGCGAGACGCGGGAGGTGGTATCGTGAGGCGTGGCCAGCTCTTCTCAATGGACGCGCTCATCTCGATAGTTCTTGTAATTATGATACTCGGCACGGTATCGGCAACCTCTGAAAGCCTGAGGAGCGAAATAACTTCGCTGGTTGGCTGGTACGAGAGGGCCAACATAGCGGACAACATGCTGGACGTCCTGACCAAGAGCCCGGGGGAGCCGGAGGATTGGGAGGAGAACCCTCAAAACGTCAGGGTTGTTGGCCTATTGGATAGACAAGAGGGTTACTTAAACTATGAAAAGATTAAAGTACTCTTCGATCTGGTACAATCAGGAAACTCAAATGTAATCTCCTCCCTATGCAATCTTTCTCATGACAACAACTTTAAACTCACCGCACTTTTTACAAATTCAACAGTTTTCGCCAACATCTCAGTGTATCATGTTGGGAGAGGTGGCGGTGTCTCTCTGGAAGGATTCTCAATATATGATTGTTCCAATTACTCGGAAATTGGAGGTAATACAATTGATGGATCAGTCTTGATAAACTGTACAAACACCGTGAGATTCTCAGGTCCCAATGATAACTTTCAAGTGTCTGGAAACTTTTGTACATTTGGGGATCTAAAACTTACAGGGGCAGTTAGTGCGATGATAGGGAGTTACGTTGCCCAAGATACATACCTCGCTATCAATGGCACTTTTAAGGACTCCTCTTCAAATACCCTTTCAATCTACAGCAGGGTCTACGTTACCGGCGCTTGGTGGCTTACCGCCAGTGCCAGCAGGTCAATATACAACGACGTTTACATAGGAGAGTACTGGAAGGTAAGCGGGTCTGGTCCATACACAGTTTATGGAGACGTGTATGTATTCGGGAATAGACTTGCTTCTGCCAACAGACTTATCTGGCTTGTTGGTAGTACCCAAGTTACCATTAATGGGAACCTGTATGTAAGGGTTAATGGCGTATGGTACGCAGTAGTTGGGAATCCGTCCAATGAAAACAACTGGTATCGCTGGGATGGCACCTCTTGGACTTCCGCCTCTGATGATGTGGCAATTACGGGTGATACTGCAAAAATTGATGGGATCAAAGTTATAGAGGGAACTGACAATATAGTAGTCAACGGCAGTTCATCATCACTAAAAAGCCCTCCTGGAGAGTTTCCACTGCCCCCATGTCTCCAATCGACACCGGGCCAGCCTGGGCAAATAATAATCAATGTCATGAACCTCTCGGTGGTGCTAACTTATCCAACTTCGTATTACTCCTCAGATAACGTAAGTAGCATATCCATTTTAAACTGTACACCTATTGATAATTCATTAACTGTGTCTGCGTCGATGAATTCGTCTCCATGGATTGAATTTTCTGAAAGGCGTATGCCTGTGTTAAGGCTCGTTTATTCAAAGGATTACTTTATAAGTAGTAATGAGTTGCCTAAAGAGATATACTCTGGATTGCTTGACCAATATACTAACGATGTTTTAAACATAACCCTTCCAACCAACGTTGATAAAGGCAATTTGACACTAATCTCAGCGTTTTCAGGAAAAGATTACACCGGATACTCAGTCTTGGTGATAGTTAAGAATGATGAGCACTGGGTATATGGAATAAACATGACCAGAATTTATCAAGGGCACACTACCAGTGGCGTTCCGGAAGGATGTTACATCAAACTCGAAAAAGGACAGGCCCTCGTGCCTTTTTCCTGCCTCGTCCCTCCAGCAGAACTCGACAAAAGCGTTACATTCACAGTGTGGGCATACAGCCTTGAAGGATTTCCGGAGGTTACCATAGAGGACATCGGGAATCTCGACGCCTACCTTAAGCCCGTGAGACAGATGGGAGTTATAAGGCTCTGGGTGTGGCCGAGAAGGTGAGGCTAATGCGAAGGGGATTCATCTTCACGCTCGACGCTCTGCTCGCGGTAACGCTTGTGACGATAGTAGTAGTCGGCATAATAGGGGTAACCAGCAACGCTTCAGGTATTTACACGACCCAGATTCGGGGAGAAAACAAACAAGTGGCGGAGAATCTTTTGGCGACCTTCAGAACCGTCCCGTTGAGCAATTTAGTGCCGCCCACACAGATAGAGACCTGGATACACGGAACGGACCCGGTTCTGGATCCGACCTACGTAAGTCCCCAGATGCCACCCCTCCAGATAGTCGCAACTTACTGGGCGCTGAACTCAACGGATTATCAACAGAAAGCTGAGACCATAATGAAGTACCTCCTCGACAACCTCGCCAGGGGATACAAGTACCAGCTGATAATAAACAACTACACAAGCCCTTATCTCACCTTCGACAACTCCTACGAGAACGCGAGCGACGTCGGCTCTGCGACTGTTATGGTCAGCGGATACGTCTCCAACGAGACGCCGAGAGGATACGTTGCGAAGGCGTACCTGACGAAGCTTGTAACGTCCCAGGAGAAGCTCGTTGGGATACAGAGGGTTCTGGCGGGGGGGTATTACTGTTCGGAGCCCGACATTTCTTCGTCATATTACAATGGTTATCCTCTAACTGTTTCGTTCTTCTGCATCTTATACCGGACGGTTCCGGGCGATAGAAACACCGTCCAATCCGGGGGGTTCCAGCTCAGCGGCAGCTACAGTGGAGGAAGTGTGGACGTTGATGAGGATCTGAGTGGGTGGAGTGTTTATTACAATGGATATACTGGTCGCATTACACTGACCGATGGAGCAAACACAATTAAATTGTACTTGGACAGAGTGCTCTTCCCATTTACTACAAATTACGAAGTCAAGAAGATAGTGTACGAGGATGCCAGCGGGAATCAAGCAGTTGTATACCTAAACAGTGGAGTTTACGTTGAGGTTAGTTGGAGTTGGTGGTACATCTCCTCTTCAAGAGCATATGGGGATAAAAACTCTCTTAATGTCGCTTTCAAATTCAACCTCCCTCTCGATGCCTCGGATAAAAGCGGACTCCTTAACTATGCCACCCGTATGGGTGAATCCGTGAGTTTCACTCTAAATGGAAATACAACATCCACTGACATCTCAAGTTACTTAGTTGGTGGAGACAATGTTCTTGAAGCTACATTTACAAATCCTCAAGGGTCAGAAATCGGTTTCGGTAGCGGTAGCTGGATAAGCCTGAAGTACAAAACTTCAACGCCCCAGGTAGATGACCCCGGCTTGGTTAAGTTATACAATATAACAAGTGATGGAACTGGAATATACTACCTCAACTCCCTCTTTGTTCCCGGAAACGTTACTGGCATAAGCATAAAGCTCACCGTTGAGGGCGTCCATGAAGTCAGGGTTTACTACTCCAACGGAACCGCTCTCAACCTCATCTACGAGAACACCAGCGTCTCACCTGGATTAACAACGATAACTATTGACAACAAGACTCTAATGGAAGGTCAGTCGAGCTCAAAAGGACTGCTGAACTACACGACTCTTGAAGAGCTAAGCAAGAGAAACTTCAACTTAGTAATAATGCTGGATGCTTATTATGACGCAAACTATAGTCGTCCAGTTAGGTATGCAGGTCAGGACTATCATTATGAGTGGGACAATGAAAGGGTTCTATACAGCTATCCGGACTCGTACATAAACATTACCTATGTGTCGAGGATTACAAGAACCAGATTCATGATACCCATTGAACAGACATACTCTCTAAACGGTGAAAATCCAGTTTATTGGTGGGGGTATTTTGCTGGCTATAGAACTATGTACTTTGACTACTACCTTCCCGACAAGGCTATCCCCTGGTACGTTGACGCCTGGACAGCCATACATTTCACTGGATACCCTGCCGGCATAACAACCCTCTACGAGGGTCCAAACGCCAACACAAAGGTCTTTGAGTTTCCTCTCGATTATTACCTCATCCGCCTTGCGTATACCCGTCTCAATGCTAACATGATGGTGCCCGGTGGCACCAATACATTCAAACTTGAAAGCGATTCCAATGATTATGTATTCAGAGTTGATGACAGCCGCGCCATCGTCCACTACTTCCTCAACGGCTACGCGGGGTACGGAGATATCTTCACCTATTACGCCCAGGACAATGCCTGTGGCTACAATCTAACCTACTGGTACGACATCGGGAGCGGTGCCCAGCAGGGAAGCGTTCTCATAGGCAACTGCAGGCCGAGTGAGACGCCGATGCAGATAAGCACCGACCAGCTCCAGCCCTGGAACTACGCCCTTGATGATGCAATCTATAGACTTTTCCTCCAGCTGGGTGCAAAGGAATATTCTACAGATTACCTCAAAGCAGCTCCCACCTACCTTCCGGGGGCAGAAAACAACCCAGTTAGAGTGGAGCTCAAGGGTCTCGCTGGCAAGGCAATCGGCATAAAGAGCGTTCCCGCAACAGGAGGCGCTATAACCGTGACCCTTCGCATATGGAGGTGTGGCTGATGCGCAGGGGGTATCTGCTCAACGTCACGGTGCTGCTTCTCATTATCCCCCTCCTCCTTCTCGCGGCCACGTACCAGGAGGCCTCCAGCTATATCGTTGCATCCCAGTCCCAGAGAACCTTGGTCGAGAGGCAGTACTTTGGAATAACCAACATCCAGGATGACCTCCAGAACATTGTGGAGCTGAGCTTTAAAAGGGCATATTTAACCCTGACGGAGTACGTGATCAACAACAGCTTCGTGGACAACGCGTCCCTGGAGCTCGGTAACCTGATGATCGATGGGACGTTAAACGGAATCCCCCAGAGCGGCATGAACGGAATCACGATCAGGGACTGGTTCACCAACACCGTTGCTTACCTCGGCTCCATCGGGATGGGGGTGGAGCCGTCCAACCCGGATGAATTCGTGAGGGATCACCTGGAGGTCACCGTGGGGCCGCTCGATTCTTTCCATGTCGCAGTCAGGGTGAAGATAAAAAACATCACAATCACAGACGGCTCAGGGGGCGTGAGGTACTCCGGGGATATCCCTCCTGGAGATGGGGAGTACATTTACTCCATCGTGAGCATTGTCGGTTTTGAAGACCCGTTCATAGTCAGGGAACTCAACGGACTGTACACCAGGGTTATAACCCCCTGCAAAATACCGTTTCCGGGGGAAACCTACGGGTACTACAACATATCCAGCCAGGATGATGTGGAGGAGCTCGTCCTCAACTGGTGCTACCTCGGTCTCCGGGACAACTCCTCGGCGGGTATGTATTACCCGACGGTACTCGAGAGATTTGAAGGAAAACCAATCGTTTCCCCACAGGGCATGAGACAGCACTCCTACTACCTGACTCTATCAAGGGAATTCCAGGCCGCCCTCGGGATTACCAACGAGCTCCCCGCAGGGCTTGAAACATTCATGGTTCCTGATCCGGATACGGATCAAACACTGCCGGGTGCACTCGAGAGCGTTGGAGCAAACGTTCCCGATGATTACACGAGCGTGTCGTACTACTTCCTGAAATGCAGTGTGGATGGCCTAAACGAGTACTGCAAACATTCGGTATGGGATGGTTCAGCATTCAACTACCCAGCTTTCAAGCTCGACGAGACAACCAGGACGCTCGTATTCGGAAACTGAACAGGGGGTAAATAATATGAGCCTCGAAAGCTTTCTTTATACGGTAGGCTCCACGGCCGAGTCCGCCTTTGGAAAATGCATGGATACAATAAGGGAGTTCCTTTTTCCCGCCCCGTCGGTTAAGCCCCCGGGTTTAAAAATAACCAGGGGAGTGATGGAAAAACGAAATTTCACTTTCCACGAACTCATCAGCCTCCACCTCCAGCTCTGCTTCATGACGTATCTCGCGGTCAGCTTTGTCCTCGTCTTCCTCACGACCAGACCGTGGTACATTCCCGCGCTCTCCATTCCATACTTCCTCTACCTCCGCTACTTCCTCATCCGCTACGGTAGCTTCCTCATCGAAGAAAAACCGTACAGGGTTTTCTACTACGGAATTTCCACCATCTCCTTCCTCGCCTTCCTCGGATACTCCCTGCTGAAGCTCGCCTCTCCAGAAATCTACCACTACTACGCCTACGTCGGGATAATAGCGCTGGCGGTTCTCCTCTTCCGCCATTACTTCAAGGCAACCTTTGGAAGGGATTACACCTACGGGACGGTCGAGGAAGTCAAGGGCGACCTGGTCAGGGTCTTCATCCACGACGACATAGCGGCCAACATCAAGCCGGGCTTCTACTGGCTCCCGGCGGTCGAGGAAGCGGAGCCTGGAAGAGTTGTGAAGGTTCTCGTGGAGGATAGAACCTTCAGGAGCGCCAGACCCGTAAGGATACTGGAGATCTATCTCGGTCAGTCCTCCCAGAGCTCGACTGAACCGAAGGAAGAAACCGAATGAAGCACGAGCAGATATATCGAGTGGCAGGGCTCGACGAGGTTCGTCTTGACGAATCCCTTACCCATCTTCTTTATCTCCAGGGGCTCGACACCGTGGCATTCCGGAAGGATTAGAACGGCGTCTTCTCCCTCAACAAAACGGAAGCCAAGCCCTTCGCAGGCCTTTTCTAAGAACTCCTTGAATTCCTTCCAGCTATCAATCCTGGTGCGGTAGTACACCGTGTGCCCCAAGCTATCACAATAAAGAGTAAGAACCAAAACCTTAAAAAGTTTTCTAAATTGCAATCTAAAGACGTAACCAGCAAGACTTTTCAGAGGGGATTCCACATGCTGGACGGAGCGATGATGAAAGAACCCGTTGCCGAGAAAAGATGAGGAGAGGACCGACTAGCTGAGCTCCCCGCAGAGCTCCGCAAAGTTGCGGTATATCTCGGAGCCGTGCTCGGTGTGGGCAACCTCTGGATGGAACTGCACGCCGTAGATGGGAAGGCTCTCGTGCTTCATGGCCTCGACCGGACAGGTCTCACTCCTGGCCAAGAGCCTGAAGCCATCAGGCAGCTCCTTCACCTCGTCCATGTGGCTCTCCCAGACCTTCAGCCTCCTTGGAAGCCCACGGAAGACCTCGTTCTCCTCCAGTATCTCCACCTCAACGAGGCTGTACTCTGCTTTTTCGCCCTTTCCAACCTTTCCGCCAAAGTGCTTCGCTATCAGCTGGTGACCCAGGCAGATGCCAAGAATTGGAACGTTGAACTCGTCGTAATGCTCCAAAATAGCGGAGCAGTTGCCGGTCCTCTCGATGTCCGGGCCGCCCGAGAAGATTATGCCCTTCGGTTTCATGGCCTTTATCTCCTCAAGCGGCGTCGTGTTGGGGATTATCTTTGCCTCGACGCCGAGGTACCTCAGAGTCCTCCAAATCCTGTGGACGTATTGGCCTCCGTTGTCCATGATGACTATCATGCCACCACCTCACTCAAACTCAATCGTTGCTGGAGGTTTGTTGGTGATGTCGTATAGCACCCTCCCAACCTCGGGAATCTCGCTCGTTATCCGGAAGGCTATCCTCTGGAGGACCTCGAAGGGAACGTTCATTGCGTTGGCCGTCATGCCGTCGAGGCTCTCAACCACGCGAACCGCTATCGTTTCCTTGTAGGCCCTTATGTCCCCCTGAACGCCGACGGTCTTCACTCCCAGCAGAACGGCGAAGGCCTGCCAGGGTTTCAGTCCGGCCTTCTCAATCTCCTCCTCGACTATGGCGTTCGCCTCTCTAACGATGGCGACCTTCTCCGGCGTAACCTCGCCGAGGACGCGGACGGCGAGGCCGGGCCCCGGAAAGGGCATGCGGTTGTATATCTTCTCCGGCAAACCGAGTTCCTTCGCTAATTCCCTCACTTCGTCCTTGTAGAGGTCGCGGAGGGGTTCGATGAGCTTGAGGTTGAGCCTCTCGGGCAGACCGCCAACGTTGTGGTGGCTCTTTATCTTGCCCTTGCTCTCAATCCAGTCCGGGGCTATGGTTCCTTGAATGAGAAAGTCCGCGTTGATTTCCTTCGCCACTTCCTCAAACACCTCAACGAAGACCCTGCCGATTACCTTCCTCTTCTCCTCCGGGTCGGTAATGCACCTAAGCTCGCTGAAAAAGCGCTCGCTCGCATCAACGTAGTGGAGGTTGAGGCCAAACTCATCCCTGAAGGTCTTCACCACGAATTCCGGCTCGCCTTTCCGCATGAAACCTGTGTTGACGAAAACGGCGTGAAGCCTCTCACCTATTGCCTTGTGAGCCAAGATTGCCGCTGTTGAGCTGTCGACGCCACCGCTCAGTGCTATGATAGCCCTGCCATCGCCAACCGTATTTCTAATCTCCTCAACCTTCTCCTCTATAAAGCGCTCCCACATCACTACCATCCTCCTTTTGCCCCCATTTGGGCGTCAATTTATAAACTTATCCTGCAACATATTAAACAAATTTATGTCAAAACCTCTCCAAGCCTGTCCTCCTCCAAAGCCTGCCTCAGCTCCATGGCTATCCTCCTGCCGGTGCTCACCGGTTTGTCGTAGCGGAGCCAGCTGTATGGGGAACCGTGGACGAAGGGGTTCGTTCCGGCGACTATCCTGGCGGAAACCTCGAAGACGACGAACTCAAGCTCCTCGGTGAAGACTCCCTCCAGGCAGAAGGGGCCCCAGAGACCGCCCATGAGCTCCTCGGCAGCCTTGACCGTCCTCTCCCCGGCCTCGATGACGTCCATCAGCAGGCTCTCCCTCAGAACTATCGGGATGTTGCCTATCACCGTGTAGTTGGTGCCGAGTTCGAGGTCGAGCTGCTCTTTGGCCGGAATCCTTCCTATCGCGTCAGCGTTGGACTCGTAACGCCGGTCTATGCTCATCAGCTCCAGCTCTCGGTTGAGCTTCGAGTAAAAGTAGTGAGGGTAAACCGGGACGCCGAGGACGTACTCTTGAATCTGAACCCCTCCGAGGTCATCTTTGTCCCTCACGCCGAGCCTCTCGGCCTTCCTCCAGAAGTCCTCTGGACCCTTGGCCAGGAAGTAGCCCTTTCCACCCTTCGCCCCGTGGGGCTTGACTATGACCGGTCCATCTATGTCGTCCGGATCTTCGTAAACCCTCGGAAGCCTTAAGCCGGCTTTCTCAAGCCACTTTCTCTCCAGTGAGCGGTCGCTCTCCCACTTCAGCACCTCTTTGTTGCCGTAATAGGGAACGCGCATCCTCTCAACAAGCTCGATTCCGAGGTGGGCGACGAACGAGCCGGTAGGTATAACAACGGCGTCCAAGCTGAGCAGCTCTTCCTCTGGATAGCTCCCCTCGATGAAGTAGTCCGCCACAGGGAAGTACTTCGTGTAGAGCGGTTTAACTCGACTTTTTCCAAAGGCCACCGTCTCAAAGCCTTCCTGCCTTGCTCCCTTCAAAATTTGAAGGGCCGAGTGTGAAGCATAGGTCGCTACCCTCATTTCTCCTCACCCAAGAGCTTTGGCAGGGACTCATGGATTGCTCTAAGCTCTTCGGGGGGCTTTCTGAGGAGCTCCCTTCCGTGCCAGTAGAAGACCGCATCGCTTCCTCCTGCTTTCCCGATGACCCTGAAGTGCCTGAACATGGTCTTGAGCTTATCGAGATTCTCTTCCGGGAAGGTAACTATGTAGCGGGAGTGGCTCTCGCTGAAGGCGACCTCAATCGGGTTCGAGGTTTCGGTGGGAACCTTTGAGAGGTCTGCCGTGAAGCCCGTGTTTCCAGATAGGGCCATCTCAGCGAGCGCCACTGCTATTCCGCCCCTGCTCACGTCGTGAACCGCCCTAACGAGGCCATTCTTTATCGCTCCCAGAATTCCCTCGGCGTTGGCCTTCTCCTCGTCGAGGTTCACGCGCGGGGCAAAGCCGCCTTCGACGCCGAGCCTCGCGAACAGCTCCGAGCCGCCGAGTTCTGCCTTCGTTATCCCAACGACGCCTATGAGCAGCCCACCGCTCAGCCCCATCTCAGGGATTTCCTCAAGCTTAACCTTCCCGAGGCCGGCCACAACCGGAGTCGGCTTTATCGGCCTGTCAACGACCTCGTTGTAGAAGCTCACGTTCCCGCTGACGTATGCCAAACCGAAGGCCTTAGCCGCGTCCGCGAGGCCCTTAACGGTCTCGGCGAAGCTCCAGTACACCTGTGGCCTTTCCGGAGAGGCGAAGTTGAGGTTGTCCACCAGGGCGAGGGGCTCTGCCCCAATACCCACGAGGTTTCTAACGACTTCGGCAACAGCCCCCATCGCACCGTGGTAGGGGTTGAGATGGCTGTGGTTAGGGTTTCCGTCCGCTACAAACGCCAGCCCGTACTCGTCGTTGAGCTTCAACACCGCGGCGTCCCTTCCGGGCTTGAGAACCGTCCTTCCCTGAACTTCATGGTCGTACTGCTGCCATACCCAGCGTTTGCCCAATACGTTTGGACTGCTCCAGACGAGGTCGAAGGCCTTCTCGAAGGAAACCTCCGGAGTTTCAACAGGCTTTTCAGCTTTGTATGGCTCCATCTCCCACTCTATCGTCGGCACATCCGCGAGGAGCTCCACCGGAAGGTCCGCTACCTTTTCGCCCTTCCAGTATACTATAAAGCGCGGCTCCTCGATGACATCTCCAACAACCGTCCATTCGAGGCCGTACTTCTCGAAGATTCCCCCGAGGACATCGATATCGGCTTCGCTAACGGCGAAGAGCATCCTCTCCTGGCTCTCGGAAATCATGACCTCCGTTGGGGTCATCCCCGGCTCGCGGAGGGGAACCCTGTCGGCATAGACCACCGCACCGAAGCCCTTCTTGCCCGCCATCTCGGAGGCGGCGCAGGTCAATCCTCCACCGCCCAAATCCTTCAGCGCTTTCACCTTGCCCGTGTAGACTGCCTCAAGGGTCGCCTCGATGAGCAGCTTTTCAGTGAAGGGGTCGGGAATCTGAACCGCCGAGCGATCTTCCTCCTCCGCGTTCTCGCCAAGCTCTTCGCTCGCAAAGGTGACGCCGTGAATGCCATCCCTGCCGGTCCTGTTGCCGACGAGGATGAGCTTGAGACCTGGCTCGGTTACGTAGCTGTGGACGAGGTGCTCGGGCTTCATAACTCCAACGCAGGCAACGTTAACGAGTGTGTAGTTATCTAAGCTCTCATCGAACTCCGTCTCGCCCCCAACGGTCGGGACGCCTATCCTGTTGCCGTAGTCAGCTATACCCTTGACGACGTACTCGAAGAGGTACCTGTTCCGCTCCTTCTCCAGCGGGCCGAAGCGTATGGGGTCGAGGAGCGCTATCGGCCTTGCTCCCATGCAGAGTATGTCCCTCACTATTCCGCCGACGCCCGTGGCCGCTCCACCGTAGGGCTCCACAGCCGAAGGGTGGTTGTGGCTCTCAATTCCGACGACGATCCACGTTTCGTCGTCGAACTTCACTATCCCGGCGTCCTCACCGGGGCCAAGAATTACGTGCTCGTTCTCCGTTGGAAGGAGCTTCAACCAGGGTCTGCTCGACTTGTAGGAGGCATGCTCGCTCCACATAACTTCGAGCATCGCCCACTCAACTTCGTTCGGCTCCCTGCCGAGCCTTTCACGGATGAGCTTTTCCTCGTGCGGGAACATCTCCTCACCTCCTCGCCCACTCCACCATGCTCCTGAAGAGCCTCAGGCCGTCTTCACTGCCCAAAAAACGGTCGCTCGCGCGCTCTGGGTGGGGCATGGTTCCGAGAACGTTGCCCCTCTCGTTGGCTATCGCCGCTATGTTGAGAACCGAGCCGTTGGGGTTTGCTTTCTCGCTCACGTTTCCTTTCTCGTCGCTGTACTGGAAGACGGTTCTGACCTTCGAGGGGTCGTCCACGTAGTAGTTGCCCTCCGCGTGGGCTATTGGCATCCTTATGACCTCCCCGGGTTCGTATAGCGAGGTGAACGGCGTTTCGACGTCGTTAACGCGAAGGTGCACCCACCTGCAGAGGAAGCGCGGAATCCTGTTCGGTCTCAGTGCCCCGGGCAGGAGGCCGGCCTCCGTTAGAACCTGAAAGCCGTTGCATATCCCCAGAACGGGTCTGCCTTCCCTGGCGAACTCCTTCACCTCCCCCATTATATCCTGACGAGCGGCTATCGCCCCAGCGCGTAGGTAATCGGCGTAGCTGAAACCACCAGGCAAAACCACGCCGTCGAAGTTCTTGAGGCTCGTTTTGTACCAGACGCGCTCGGCCTCGGCGCCGGCCTTTCTTATCGCCCTCTCAGTCTCGAAGTCGCAGTTTGTTCCGGGGAACACGACCACAGCGAAGCGGATCATCTCAGCTCACCGGCTCGATGCTGTACTCATAATCGTGGATGAGCGGGTTGGCAAGGAGCTTTCTGCACATCTCCTCGACCTCTTGCTCAGGCTTCTCGCTCTCAAGCTCGAACTCGAAGCACTTCGGGACGCGCAGGTTCTCAACCGCGTAGCCGAGGTTCCTCAGGGCCTTTCCTATGACCCGACCTTCCGGGTCGTTGAGTCCCTCCTTGAGACGAACCGTAACCGTAACCCTCCACCTCATCGCGACCACCTTGTCAGAAAAGTGTAAAAATTCGAAGTTTTTAAGGCTTATTTTGACAGAAAAATGTAAAGTTAAAATATAAAAACAAATATTAACTCTTCTGGATATTCTGAGAAATTCTCTTTTTCACAATATATTCAATTATGATAGGATATGTATAGACTAATTCAATACACCCTGAACCAAAGAACGTACCGTGTAACTTAAGAGCTTCCCTAGCACATCCACCCATACAAATTGGCAAAAGCTTACAATTAGAACATTGTTTAAACTGGGTAGGATTTCTGGAATGTATTGTATAATACGAAGGATTTGGTTTTAAAATGCCATTGCTGTCTATAGTACCAACAGAAAACCTTTTATCCCCTACCAACTCCCAGCATTTATAAACACTTAGATCAAAATCAACAGCAATACTAAATGGTGTATCAAACATGCAAAAATGGCCCGTTCTATTAACAAGCTGAGTTAAATTCATCATGTTGACACCAACATCTTCAGCAATATCTAACAGTTGTCTAAAAACTCTCGCGACAGTCTTTCCAGTTATAAAATACTTATTTTTCTTCCCCGATACAATAGGAATACTCTTACTATTAACAAACGCAAAATATATTGTTCCTATCTCATCAAGATGTTCTTGTTTTAGTAAGGTTAACAACTCCCGAATCTCCTCAACTTCAAAATTGCCAAGAGATATATTTATCCGTATAAATGGATGAATATGCTTAAACTTTTTCGCATTTTTAAGATTATCAATTATAATATCAAAAGTTCCCTCCCGAGTATCCTTAAAAAATCTAAACTTATCATGTCTCTGTTTATACCCATCGAGAGTTACTTGGAGTCTAACTAAAGAGTTGCTTTTATGACCATACTCATCAATCAATCTCAAAGTTTCCATATCAAGAAGTGTCCCATTCGTAACAATTCCATCAAATTTCCATGGAATTTCTTTTTGAATTAAAGAATCAAATATATACATTGCTGTATCAAAATTCACCAAGGGTTCCCCTCCAGTAAGGAAAATCGATATGGGCAAAGAATAAGTATTAAACATCCTTTCAAAGAACAACACAAGACTATTGGCATCAGTTTTAGTTAAGTACTTACGCTCTCTCAACCCCCTTTGCAACTGGTAACAATAAGGACACGCTAGATTACAATCACGTGTTAGAGTAAGTGTCGCTTTAAAAACCTTAGGATGAAACCTGCTGAGGTTATACTCAAATTCAATCCTTTTAAGCTCATCCAGAGAATTAGGAACAAGAATACCATTATTAATAAGTACTTCTTTAATATCTTGAGGCAATTTATCAACTGACTTAGATTTAAACACTTCTACAAATTCATTATCAACTTTTAGGATAGCACCACTATATGTATTAACAACAAACATAGAACCATCTATTTTATACAGCAAGTTAAACTTTGAAAATTTATAACTCTCCATATACCCCCCTCCGCGATGTTATTTAACATTATAATGAAAATCAAAGAGATTAAAGAGGCAACTCATTTGGAAACAAGCATCTGGAAACGGCAGTGACACGGACTTCCCCCACCACCATCCTGTGGACATATCGGGAATACGAAATTGGGGGTACAAGGTGTTCCGGGACCGTCCCAAATATTGCAATCTCCCGGATAGGGGTTTATACCCTCTGCGTGTTCTCCAAATCCCATTCGTATCACTTCTACTTTCACAGGACTCCCCCCATGTAGTAGTCATTGATGTATTTTGTTTTAGCATATAAAAACTTTTGGTTTTTATATATAAATTTAATAAACACAGATAATGAGAGATGACGATTAAAGACCAAAAAGGAGCAAGAATATAATTAGATAGTAATTTAGACCATCAGGTTACCACCTTCTCAAGCTCGTCGAGCTCAACAGCGCGCTTAATCTCAAGGGCAACTCTCCTTCCGGTGCTCATCGGCTTCCTCCAGAGGGCGTTTCCGTAGGGGTGCCCCACCGCCATGTGGATGTTGGTTCCGCCCCCCGTCCTCGGGGCGACGTCGTAGATGTAGAAGTTCAGGTCTTTATCAACGGCCGTCTGGAGGGTGAAGGGCCCGATGATTCCCGGGGAGTAGTACTCCTGAGTAGCCTTCACATAGCGCTCGGCCATGTCGAAGACCTTCTCAAGAAGAGACTCCCTGAGGGTTGAAGAGGCGTGACCGGTGATGGTGTATTCAGGCTCGAACTGGTGCTCCGGAAGGGTCAACTGCTGATGAGCGGGAAGCCTCACGTGGCCGTCCAGGCTCGTCTCAAAGCGCCAGTCTATGCCCAAAAGCTCAATCTCCCCGTCGATCGGCGAGTAGAAGAAGTCGAAGTTGAAGACCGGCCCAATGATGTAGCGCTCGATTCTGGCCTTCGCGAGGTCCTCCTCGGTGATTACGCCGAGCTTGATGAGCTTCTCGGCCTTCTCGCGGAACTCTTTGTAGCTTGCTGCCGTAAAGAAGCCGCGCTCAAGCCTCTTCTTCGCGTGCGGGAGCTTGACGATGACGAGGCCAACCTCGTCGATTTCCTCCGGTTTTACCGGCTCCGGATAGGGAAGCCCGGCCTTCTCAAGAAGCCAGTAGTAGCTCTTCTCCTCGCTCCTCTCCTCACTCCTGAGGAGGTTCCTGCTGCCGAAGAGCGGAACGCGGAAGTCGTTCTCAACCCTATCAATGCCGGTGTAGACCACGAAGGAGCGGTTCGGGACGAAGATAACGTTCCTCTTTACCAGCTCCTCCTGGACGTTAACGATTTGGGCGAACTTCTCAAGGACCATAACCTCGTCAATGAAGCCCTTGGTCAAGCCATCCCTCGTCTTCCGAAGCTTGAAGTACTCGGCGTAGGTCCTGTGCCTGCCCCTCTGGGCAACGACGAGAACCGGAAGACCTTCCTCCTTTGCCCCGTCGGCTATATCCAGCGCGGAGTGGCTTCCTATGACTCCAACGGTGATTTTCTCCGGATCGTATCTTTCAAGAACGCTCAAAATCTCGTCGCGGCTTATCATCCCAACCACCTCAGCATGAATTCGGCTCGAACTCCTTTCCAAACTCCCTCATCAGCCTAATCCTCTTCTCAACGCTCTCCCTCGTGCCCACGTCTCTGCGATAGAACAGCTCACCTTTCACGTAACCGACGGCATTCTGGGCCATCTTCTCCGCCTCTTCGAGCGTATCGGCGATTCCAACGACCGCTATGGCACGGGAGCCGAGGAGCGTGAAGTTCTCGTCAATGGAGGCGTAGTAGAGCTTCGCTCCCGCCTCTTCCACCGCCTTATCGTCCACCTGAACTTTAACCCCCTTAACCGGGCTCAGGGGATAGCCCTTTGGAGCGAGGTACTTGACAACGGTGGCTTTGTTCTCAAACTCCGCCTTCCCAAGGTTGCCGTCAACGATTCCCTCAGCGATCTCAAGCAGGCCCGTCCTGAGGAGGGGGAGAACGTTCATGGCCTCGGGGTCGCCGAAGCGGGCGTTGTACTCGATTATGACGGGACCGTCTTTGGAGAGCATGAACTGGCCGTAGAGGATCCCCTTGTAGGGCGTTCCGTTCTTCCGCATGGCTTCAACGGTCGCTTTCAAAGTTCCAAGGGCCTTTTCGTAGTCCTCTCTCGGAACGAAGGGGAGAACGTGGCTTGAACATGAGTAGCTCCCCATGCCGCCGGTTATGGGGCCCTTATCGTCCTCGTAGGCGTGGGGATAGTCCTGGGCGAGGGGCATCGGGATTACCCTCTTCCCGTCCGTGAAGACCTGGAAGGTGAACTCAACGCCGTCGGTTCTTTCCTCAATGAGAACCCTTCCATCCTTCCTGATGAGCTCCTCGGCGTAGGCCTTGGCCTCGTCGTTGTCCCTCAGCTGGTGGCCGACCACCTTAACGCCCTTTCCACCGGTGAGACCGAGGGGCTTCACAACGACCGGCCTTCCAAAGTCGTCTATCCACGAACGCATCTCAGAGACGTCCTCAAAGACACGGAAGAGCTTCCTGCCAGGGATCTCATACTTCTCCATGAGGGAGCGGGCGAAGGCCTTGTTGGTCTCAATCTGGGCGGCATCCTTAGTCGGTCCAACCGCGGGGATGCCCTCACGCTCAAGGGAATCAACTATACCTTTCTCAAGTGGCGCCTCCGGGCCTATGAAGGCAAGTTCTATTCCCCATCCCCTGGCGAGTTCGATAACTTTCTCGATATCCGTTTCCCTGGCCAGACTGTAGTCCTTTGCGAGCCTTGCCAGCCCGGGGTTTCTGTGCCTCGAAACGACGTACAGCTCGGCGCCGCTTCTCACGAGCGCCTCACCGATGGCGTTCTCCCTACCGCCGCCTCCAACGAGCAGAACCTTCATGAGCTTCACCATGTATTTGTCAAAAACTTAAGTTTTTAAGCTTTGTTTTTACATTGAAATGGCAAAATTTATAAAGGCCGAAGTGAACTTCCTCCGGTGAAGTCCATGAAGGTGCTCGTGGTGATGGGAAGCAGGAGCGATTCCCCTATAGCGGAGAAGGTTACGGCAGTTCTCGACGAGTTTGGCGTTGAGTACGACGTTGAGGTCGCCTCGGCCCACAGGAACCCAAAAAAGGTTGAGGAGCTGGCCAAGAAAGACTACGACGTTTTCATCGCCATCGCAGGTCTGAGCGCCGCGCTGCCAGGTGTGATAGCGGCCCACACAGTTAAGCCCGTTATAGGAGTCCCCGTTTCGGCGAAGCTCAACGGCCTCGACGCCCTCCTCAGCATAGCCCAGATGCCGCCCGGAGTTCCGGTTGCTGCAGTGGGGATAGACAACGGAAAGAACGCGGCCCTGCTGGCGGTTGAGATCCTGGCGCTAGGGGATGAAAAGCTTAGAAAAAAGCTTGAGGAATACCGCGAAAAGGGAAGAATGTAGCCAAAATATAATGAAATGAGGGGAAACCCCCCGATTCCAATATTTTAACCCGCACAACGTATTATTCCACACGACTTGTTTCATCCATATATTTAAATCGGCCCATCATTCAAGCATCTTATTCCAGCAAACACCAGACGCGTGTAATTGGAATACTAAAATTTAAATTTTTCGGATTTTATCCAAACTATTGGACCGATTGTATGCATTGGTGCATACCCTAAACAAAGAGAGGAGGGGCTAGAACCCGCAGAGATGACCGGCTTTTTCATAATCCTGGGAGTGCCACTCTGAACTCCTGGTTCTAAGCTCAACCATATGCGCCACCATCTCGGCACGTCTCTTTGCCTCCCCGATATCCCTGTCCCACGCGAGCGCAACACCCAGCCTTCTGCCAGGGTATGCCTCAGGCTTTCCAAAGAGACGAATCGTCGAGTTGGGGACGCTCATGGCTCTAGCCAAGCCGCGGAAGCGTGGGGAGTAGCCTGAAACGTTGGCCTTGATTACGTGAGTAGCTGCGGGCGTTAGGATAGGGAACAGACGGTACTCTTCGACCCACTCTCCGGGAATCGGAAGTCCAAGAACCGCTCTGAGATGCAGTCCGAACTCGGAGAAGCCCGTTGGGTGGGAGGCAAGGGTCACCATTCCCGTGTCGTGGGGTCTCGGCGAAACCTCGTTGGCCCAGACCTTATCGCCCTTAACGAACATCTCAACGCCGAACAGTCCGAGGCCGCCGAGGACGTCCGTTATGCGCTTGGTTATCCTGTAAACCTCGCGCTCGGCCTTTTCGCTTATCTCAGCCGGCTGCCAGCTCGCGTGATAGTCGCCGTCAATCTGGTAGTGGCCGACCGGCTTCGGGAAGGTCGTGACGATTTCACCGTTCTCATCGTAGTGTCTGACAGCTAACTCTGTAATCTCGACGTCGAAGTCGATATGTTCTTCCACGATTATCTTGTCCGCGCTACCGCGAGCCTTCTTCTTGGCCTCTTCCCAGGCCTTCGGGACATCTTCTGGCCCCTTAACGAAGTATGAACCCTTGCCGGAGGAACTCATTATGGCCTTTGTGTGGCAGGGGTAACCTATCCTCTCGCAGGCCTCGTAGAGTTCGTCGAGCGTCGTGGCGTAGGCGTAGCGTGACGTCGGAACTTTGGCTTCCTTCGCGAGGGTCTCCCGCGTCCTCTCGCGGTGCATCGCTATCCACGTGGCCTTGGCGTTTGGGACGACAAAGTAGCCGTCCTTCTCCAGCTCGAAGAGTGCATCCAGGTTGATTGCCTCGATCTCGGGGATTATCGCGTCGGGTTTTTCACGCTCAATCACGGAAAACAGAAAGTCGGCATCCCTCATGTTTCCCACGTAGGAGCGGTGGGCAACCTGCATCGCCGGGGCGTTGGCGTAGCGGTCAACGGCGATGACTTCCACACCCAGCCTCTGAGCCTCGATGGCTATCTCCTTTCCCAGCTCACCGCTCCCGAGGAGGAGTATCTTCTGGGCAGAATCCGTTGTGGCCGTTCCGAGTTCATCCCGGGGCTTGATCATAACAATCACCTCAAATTTTGACGTTAAAATGTTAAAAACTTACGATATTTAAGCCTTTTTTGACAGAAAAATGGTGAACAATCCTACACTTCTTCATGGATACTGGGGAGTAATCGGTTACTACCCCATGATTTTGGCTTATTTTGGAACTTTTAGGACGTTTTTAATGGTTTTGTTTAATGAAAAGGTTTTTATATTGACTGTTAACTACTAGCAGTTGGTGATTCCTTATGTCGAAGTTTGGTCTGTGGTGGGTTAGGTGGGATGGTTCCGACTACGAGTCAAGAATGACCGTCGGGGGCAGGAAAGCCACCCCTGAGGACTTCATTGAGAGGGGCTTCGATAGGGTTGTGTTCTTGGGGGTCTTTGGGTTATAGTGGGCCTCACGTCCCAGAAAACGGTACTAACCAGTATAGGTACAATAAACTTCAGGAGTACGTTCGTGCCCTCTGTAACGGACACTACGATTGGAGCATAGATAGCAACAATCCCAACAAGGGCAAGTCCAGGTATGACGTCGGTTATTCGGATGGACAGTTTCTTTCGCTGTGGATTTCCTCACGGGTTGGGACCATAAAGTACTACGTGCCGATACCCTTCTCTTATGGTTTGGATAATTCGATTCGAAATCCATTGAACGAGAAGAAGAGATACTCTGCACTGCCAAGAGATTGTCCGATAAACGGCTTTGATAGATCCTACTGGCACGGGTGGATTGATGGCGTTCTGAGTGTAGTTGACGATTACAGGGTGGGCTTCTACTGGAGCTACGAGAGTTGCCTTCAAGCCACAAAGCACGACCCCAACTTTGTAGATTACTTCGGCCCAATGTGCAACGCCAACACAAAAGAATACGTGGACGATTACATAACCTTCATCAGAGACATGTTCCGTTACATTCACAATCGTGGACAGGAACTCATCTGGATTCCAGCAACTGGGGGCAGGGGTGTGTCTTATCTGAATGACCCGGATTATGATGGGATTCCTAAGATCGGTGGCTACTTTGACTATGTTTTCGTCCAGCCGAATTACTATCAGTACTCAAAGCGCAATGAAAGAGGAATAACCAGGGATTTGCCCTACACTTACGAGAAGTTAGTCGAGAAAACCCGCTGGATTTACAAAGAACTCCCAAGGAAAATCAAAGAACAAAACCCCAACTCTACGACAACGGTCTCAATAGAAATGGAAGCTGACAGTGCTGTCCTTCTTGGTCAGCGTGGGCATTGTGCTTTGTGCAAATATGAGAACCATCATTACGTGTGTGATAACGAAAAGTGCCTTGAACGCGCCTGTGACTACTACAGGGCAATTCGCGAAGTGAGCCCCACTGCATTCCCAACAAGAGCCTACTACTTTGGCACGGACTTTGAAGTCATCGACAGGGTGAGAGAAAGATGCCCCGGGTGGTAGCGGTTCTCCTCGCTCTTCTTTTCCTTGCCGTCCCCGTTTCGGCAACGCATTACGTAAAAGAGCCCAGTTTCATCTACGAGGTCCAGTACAACGTGTTATCCAACGGAAGCGAGGTGTTGGTTCCTCTTTCGGTCATCCAGTTCGGCGTTACCTGTGGCATGGACAGTTGCTGGGCAGAAGTCTACGGAGACCAAGAGTATCTTCTCCTTTTTAACGGTTCTCAGCTTTATCTCCTGAACTTTACTCCAGCCCTGCTTTCCAATCTTCCGCCCAACGTGCCAAGAAACATTAGTGATGTGTATTTCAATGGAATAAAATACGTGAACGGTTCCTGGTATGTTAACGTTAGTGCTTTCTCTTACTCTGCGGAGTCTCAATGGGGAACGACTCTGGGCTTCGTCTTCAGACTTGATACAAGGAACTTCTGCGTTAAGAAAGTCAACGTGAACTGGTCACCGCTTAAAGGAAGTGAGTTCAAGAGCGAAATAAACGGCTGGAGGATTGAAATTCCAAGGGTATTCCTGTTGCCATCTCTTAAGAACGGCTCTACCATCCCCTCCAGCTACCCTCCAGCGGATTTTCTTGTCGCTGTGAACGCCAGCAACACAGGCTGGTTGCCCAGACCTTTTATAATAGTTAACCAGACTCAGTTTCCGGTTTACTTTGTGCTTAAAAAAGGTAATCAAATGAAAAATGTCACCCTCATCTTTCTGAACACCACCCCCGTTCAAATGTGGTATGGGTACTACAATGAGAACACCACGGGAATTCCAGGTTACTGGTTCCCAGATGACGTTAAAATCGTTAACGTAACACCCTGCAAAAAAGTGAATACATCCACCAGCACGGCCGTTGGAACCAATGGAACAACCTACACAACAAAGACACCTCCTAATATAACAAAAACACAAACCACCAAAGAAAAAGGCATCTGCGGGCCCGGTTTGATAGTCCTCCTGACTGTGGGCGTACTCCTCAAGAGAATCCGAAGGTGAGGTCAAAATGTCCCGACTGGTGATTCCCCTCTTTATTGCCCTCCTTTTCCTTACCTTTCCTGTTTCCGCAACGTACTACGTAAAAGAGCCCAGTCCCCTTTACGAGGTAAAATACTCGGTTCTCTCGAACGGAACCGATGCCTTAATTCATCTGGAAGTCCTCCAGTGGGGAGTCAGCTGCGGCATGACCGACTGCTGGCCTGAGGTCTTTTACGGCCACGAGTACCTCCTGTTCTCCGATGGCGGCAGGCTTTACCTGCTGAACTTTACTCCTGCGGTAGGAGTTCCCACGGAGGGGATAATCTACAGGAGAGCAACGTTCATCAACGGGAGCTGGTACGTGGAGATGGAGTACTACCTCCCAGATTACTCCAGGGCCGATATGGTTTACAGGCTTGACACCCGGAACTTCTGCATTGAGCAGGTAAACGTCAGCAGGTGGTTCTGGATCTCTCAGGGAAAGATTAGCAACGAGATAAACGGCTGGAAGATTGAACTGCAATCCTGGGGTCCCGGCGAGTGGAGTCACGCGAACGTGAGCGACCTCTGGATAGCTTCCAGCAAAAGCGCGAGCGGCTGGTCTCCAGGTCCGGCCATCGTTGCGAATTCGAGCGTTTTCCCGGTTTATTTCATTATCAAAAAAGACGAATTGGTAAGAAACGTCACCCTCGTTTACCTGAACACAACTGGAAACAACAGTCTGATACAGGGTTTCTGGTTTCCAGGCGATGTTAAAATCGTTAACATGACAGTCTGCGAGAAAGCGAACGTGAATACATCTACCAGCATGGCCGTTGAGACCAACGGCACAACCCACACTAAGGAGGCATCCTTAAATACAACAGAAACACAGACCAGAAAAAAAGGAATCTGTGGCCCTGCTCTTCTTCTCCTTGGCGTTTTGATTCCTGCCTGCATAGGGGCAAGAAGGAGGTGGCGCTCATCAGAAAATTCATAGCTCTCTTAGCTGTAATTCCCTCAATTCTAGTTTTAACTCAGACAGTCTCGGCGGATTGCTCGTCGTATGAGCTTTATTCTGTAAATTCAATCAGCTCCTTCAATGGCTGGCTCCTCATTGGGGTGGGAAAGGACAGTTATGCCTGCGAGATGATAGCAGGAGAATGGACGCCAGTGCTGGTTGGCATACCCGATGAGTACTACCTCCTTACCGACGGGAACAAAACAATCCTGCTTGGAGGCACCGGCATCGGGCAGGGAATTTTTGTCGGGTTTATGAACGAGACATTCTACGTCCTAATCGTTACCAGCACTCATGCTCCATATCGAAACGTAACCATTACTATTGAAGGCAGACCTCACAACTTCACACTCATCAAAAACGTGACGGTGAAGACACTTTACCTGTTCAATGGAACCTGTTTGGAAAACGCTTCAACGTGCAGAATCGTTTCGTATCCAAACGGGACAAAAACAAACACCTGCAAGGGATTTATCTGGAACGCCTCTGCCTTTAAACCCCCTAGAGGTTTCCTTACTGGCGCTCCCGTAAGAATTGAGAACGGAACAATCCATTTTACATTGAGAAAACACTACACCCTTACACTCCCCGAGTGGGTCAACACTTCAAATCTGAATCTGGAAGCGTTTGCAGCGGAACATGGAGTTGTTTTGATTAACATGGGAGTCATCCACGTCCCAGTAGGGGTAAGTATTGATGGAGTCCCTCTCCTCTTTACGGTTGAGAATGGAACTGTTCGTTCCCTCAGTGTTTTGGGCTTGGAAAAGCTCGCCTGTGCAGAGACGAGCGTGAACACAACCAAATCAACGGGTGGAAACCTCACGGCAAATTCGACGGACACTCCCCTCACCCCACCAATAATAACCACTCCTTCTCAACCCACAGCATCAAACGACAAAAAGAACATCTGCGGGCCTGCGTTCATAATTCTAGCCACCACGACGGGTCTCCTGCTGAAGAGGCACCGAAATTAACATTAAATTGTTAATTTTTAGGCCTTTAGGCTATTTTTTAAGCATAAACATGACAAAGCTTTTAAGCCCTCGATGGAACTCTCACCGGTGATGCTCATGCTGACCTACGCTCAGGCCGGAGTCGATGACGAGAAAACTGCAAGGGCCCTCAGAGGAATCATAGGGCTTGCGAAGAAAACCTTCAAGTTCAGGAAGGGAAAAACCGGCGAGCCGAGTGGAATAGGCCACTACGCGGCGCTGATGGATTTTGGGAGCTTTTATCTGGCCATGACGACGGATGGAGTCGGAACCAAGGTGCTCGTGGCCGAGGCCGTTGGTAAGTTCGACACGATAGGGATTGATATGATAGCGATGAACGTGAACGACCTGCTCTGCGTTGGGGCCGAACCGGTGGCGCTCGTTGACTATCTCGCCGTCAGGGAGCCCGACGAGAGGGTGTTCGATGAGATAGCCAAGGGTCTCTACGAGGGAGCGAGGCAGGCGGGGATAGCGATAGTCGGGGGAGAAACCGCGGTGATGCCCGACCTGATAAACGGCTTCGACTTGGCCGGAACGGCCATAGGTACCGTCCAGAAAGGAAAGGTAATAACCGGCGAGAAGATAAAGCCCGGGGATGCGGTCATCGGAATTGCCAGCTCGGGGATACACTCCAACGGCCTGACCCTGGCGAGAAAGCTCCTCATCCCGAAGTACGGCCTTGACTACGAATACGAGGGGAGAAAGCTCTGGGAGTGGCTTTTGGAGCCAACGAGGATTTATGTGAAAGCTGTTCTTGAGCTGATTGAGAGCGTCGAGGTTCACGGGCTGGCCCACATAACCGGTGGGGGCCTGACCAACCTGAAGCGCCTGACACACTACGGCTTCTCCATTGAGATGCCACCCATCGATGGGATATTCCGGCTAATCCACGAGAACGGCGTCCCCCTAGAGGAGATGTTCAGGGTCTTCAACATGGGCGTTGGCATGGTGGCCATAGTGCCTGAGGAGGAGAGGGAGGAAACCCTGGAAATCCTCGGCAGGCAGTTTGAGGCTTTTGAGCTTGGAACCGTCACGGAGAAACCGGGGATAGTTGTGAAGAACTACAGGGTAAGGCTTTAAGCCTCTTCCCAAACTTTTCTCGGTGGTCGCATGGAGCTCACGGTAAAGAGGAAGGCATTCCTTGAGAACCTGCCAGCCGTCGTGGAAAAAGCTGTAAGCGAGTATGGAATCCGGCTGAGGAAAATAGTGATAGAGGAAGACGAAAAGGGTTGCTACACCGTCTGGATAACTTACGAGTCCGAACGGCAAGCGTTTTAAGCCCCGACCCGTTCCAGATACCATGAAGCCGAGGCCCGTTCCCGAGAAAGCGGTCCTGCTGGGAAAAGACCTGATAATAGCGGACCTCCACATAGGCTTCGAGAGGTCCATGGCCAGGGAGGGCAACTACGTTCCCAACCTCCTCGACAGGCTTATCCAGGAAGTTCTGGCGGTTGTAAGGAGGGAAAGGCCGAAGAGGCTCATCATCAACGGGGATTTAAAGCACTCTTTCATCCCGTTCAAGATGGAGCGGGAGGAGCTGGGAAGATTCTTCGACGCCATTGAGGGCGAAATCGGTGAAATAACGGTGGTCAGGGGAAACCACGACCCGGGGATACTGTGGCTGAGGGAGAGGGGAGTTGAAATCGTGGACAGGTTGGAAGTAGGGGGATGGACTCTGGTTCACGGCCACAGGCTGGAGGAAGGAGAGAGGTTCATAATCGGCCACGAACACCCCGCGATAAGGCTGAGGGACGAGGTCGGGGCGAGCGTGAAGGTACCGGCTTTCCTGTGGGGCGAGAGGCTTATCGTCCTGCCCGCTTTCAGTCCCTGGGCCTACGGCAACGACGTGACGAGGGAGATAGTCTCGCCGTTCCTCAGGAAGTTCGACAGCTCAAAGCTGCGCGTGCTGGTGCCCGTCGAGGGGGAGTTCCTGGATTTCGGGGAGCTGAGCAGGCTTACCGAAATCCTCAAGGGGCTCGGTTCGGTTTGAATTTAGGAAGCAAAAAGTTTTTAATCAAACCCGGAGAGTTCCAACCATGATACGATGGGCAGGGAGAGAATACAGCGATGGGGAGATATTCTCAATCCTGAGCGAGCCTGTTAGGGAGTGGTTTAAGCGGAAGTTTGGAACCTTCACCCCGCCCCAGCGCTACGCGGTTATCGAGATTCACAAGGGGGAGAACGTACTCATTTCATCGCCGACGGGCTCGGGGAAAACACTCTCCGCTTTTCTCTCAGCGATAAACGAGCTCATTCTCCTCGGCAAGGAGGGAAAGCTCGAGGATAAAATCTACGTCCTCTACGTCTCCCCGTTGAGAGCGCTCAACAACGACATAAAGCGCAACCTCGAGGGACCCCTGGCGGAGATAAAGGAGGTCGCCGAGGAACTGGGTTACGAAATTCCCGAGATAAGGATCGGCATAAGGACGAGCGACACCTCGAGCTACGAGAAGAGCAAGATGGTGAGGAAGCCACCCCACATACTGATCACGACGCCGGAAAGCCTCGCGATAGCCCTGAACGCACCAAAGTTCCGCGAGAGGTTAAAGACGATAAGGTACCTCATCGTGGACGAGGTTCACGCCCTGGCTGAGAACAAGCGCGGTTCCCATCTTGCCCTAAGCATTGAGAGGCTCCAGGAGATGGCCGAAGGGAGGTTTGTGCGGATAGGCCTGAGCGCCACCATACACCCGCTTGAGGAAGTGGCCAAGTTCGTCTTCGGCTTTGAAAACGGGAAGCCGAGGCCTGGACTGATAGTAGATGTGAGCTTTGCGAAGCAGACGGAAATAAAAGTCGAGAGCGTCGTCGAGGATTTGATTTACACCCCCGCTGGAGCGCTGAGCGAGGCCCTCTACAACCGTCTGGCCGAGCTGATTCGGGAGCACAGGACCACCCTCATATTCACCAACACGAGGAGCGGCGCCGAGAGGGTAGCCTTCAACCTCAAGAGGCGCTTTCCGGAGTTCGAGGGCCTGATAGAGGCTCACCACTCCTCGCTGTCGAGGGAGGTTCGCCTGGACGTTGAGGAGAAGCTCAAGAGGGGCGAGCTTAGGGCGGTAATCAGCTCAACAAGCTTGGAGCTAGGTTTGGATATCGGAACGATTGACCTGGTCGTCCTCATCGGCTCACCGAAGAGCGTGAACCGCGCGTTGCAGAGGATTGGGAGGGCCGGCCACAGGCTCCACGAGGTTAGCAAGGGCGTGATTTTGGCCCTCGACAGGGACGATTTGGTCGAGGTTACGGTTTTAGCTCACAACGCAAGGAACAGAAGGCTCGACCGCGTTAGAATCCCAGAGAACCCGCTCGATGTCCTCGTCCAGCATCTGCTCGGAATGGCCCTCAACAAAGTTTGGGAAGTTGAAGAAGCCTACAACCTCGTGAGGCGCGCTTATCCTTTCAGGAACCTGCCTCTTGAGGACTTCATGAGCGTTTTGAGGTACCTCGCCGGCGAATACGCTGGTTTAGAAGAGAAGAAGGTATACGCCAAGATATGGCTTGAGGACGGGCGCTTTGGGCGGCGCGGGAAGATGACGAGGGCGATTTACTACATGAACGTCGGCACGATTCCAGATGAAGCCAAGATCAGAGTCCACACCATGGACAAGCAGATGATCGGAACGGTCGAGGAAGAGTTCGCAGAGCGCTTAATGCCCGGCGACATCTTCGTCCTGGCCGGAAGGACCTACGAGTTCGTCAAGAGCAGGGGAAACAAGATATACGTGATTCCGCGCGAGGGAGCGAAGCCCACCATTCCCGCGTGGTTCTCTGAGATGCTGCCGCTCAGCTTCGACCTGGCCCTCGACATCCAGAGGTTCAGACGGGAAGTTAAGGGGCTGTTGAAGAGAAGGGACGCGGTCAGGAGGCTCGTGCGGAAGTACGGGGTAGACGAGAAGGCCGCGAGGGCGATAATAGCTTACTTCCGCGAGCAGGAGAGGTATTCGGTAATCCCGGACGATGAGACGGTGTTGGTCGAGTTTGTTCCAGGGGATAAAAGAAACCGCTACTTCTTCCACACCCTCATCGGGAGGCGTGCCAACGATGCACTCAGCAGGGCCTTCGCCTACCTCGTGAGCAAGAGGAAGAACTGCAACGTCGGGATAGCGATAAACGACAACGGCTTCGCCCTGCTACTCCCGCCGGAGGTCGAGCTGAGCGAGGAGGAGGTAAGGGGGCTTTTCGAGGTCGATGACCTAAGGGAGACGTTAAAGCTGGCTTTGGACAACACCGAGCTGCTGAAGAGGCGCTTCCGCCACGTGGCCAACCGCGGGCTTCTAATCCTCAGGCGCTACGTGGGCAGGAGCAAGAGACTCGGCAGGCAGCAGGTGATGGCGGTTTCCCTCCTCAGGGTCCTCAAGGAGAACCATCCCGACTTCCCGCTCCTGAAGGAGGTCTACCGCGAGATTATGGAGGACAAGATGGACGTTGAGAGCGCGGAGCTCTTCCTGAGCTGGGTCAGGGAGGGTAGAATAAAGGTGGAGTTCAGAACCCACAGCGTTCCGAGTCCCTTCGCCTTCAACCTGGAGGCGATAGGCTCGAGCGACGTGATTCTGATGGAGGACAGGAGGGAGCTGATCAAACAGCTCCACAGAAAAATAATGACTATGATAGAGGAAGCTCAGGAAGTGCCAGCTAAGCGCTCGTAGAGCTCCTCGTAGGCGTTTATCAGGTCGCCCTTGTCGAAGCGGAAGACGTCCTTGTCGAGGCTCTTCTTTGTCTTGGCGTCCCAGAAGCGGCAGGTGTCCGGGCTTATCTCGTCGCCGAGGATTATCTCACCCCTCTCGTTCTTTCCGAACTCCAGCTTGAAGTCGACCAGGATTATCCCGCGCTCGGCAAAGTACTCCCTGAGGACCTCGTTCACCTTGAGGGCTATGCGCTCCATCTCCCTTATCTCGCTCTCGCTTACCCCGAGAACCTTGGCGTGGTGGTGGTTTATCATAGGATCGCCGAGGCTGTCGTCCTTGTAGTAAAGCTCGACTATCGGCTCCGGCAGCTCGGTTCCCTCCTCAAGGGGAAGGCGCTTCTTCAGGCTTCCGGCAACGACGTTTCTAACCACGACCTCGACGGGGTACATCCTGAGCCTCTCAACGATGAGCCTGTTGTCACCCGCGATGCCTATGAAGTGCGTCTTAACGCCCCTCTCCTCAAGGACTTTGAAAAGAACCGCGCTAATCTGTGCATTGAGCCAGCCCTTGCCCTTAAATTGACCCTTCTTTTTACCATCGAAGGCCGTGGCATCGTCCTTGAACTCCATAATGGCCTTTCCATCGTCGAGAGGGATAACCTTCTTGGCCTTACCTTCATAAACCTGCATGGACTTCACCATTTTTGTGTAAAATCTTTCAGTATTTAAGGCTTATTTTAGCATGTGAATGTCAATCAATGGGCAAAGCTTTTAAACACAAAAAGGCTAAAGTACGGCGTCAGAGTTTATACTTATTGACATGTTAAAGTCAAAAAATTGGCGGGGTTCCTCATGAGGGAGAAGTGCGGCGTCTTTGCAGCGGTTGCCGAGAATGCTCCGAAAAAAGCCTACTACGCGCTGATAGCACTGCAGCACAGGGGGCAGGAGAGCGCGGGGATAAGCGTCTGGAAGCACAGGATAAAAACGGCAGCAGGGCGGGGGCTCGTTTCGGAGGTCTTCAGGAACGGCGAGATAGCGAAGCTGAAATCCAAGATGGCAATAGCCCACGTTAGATACTCGACCTCCGGCTCCCCCACCGAAACCCAGCCACTTGAGACCGGCTGTTGCGGGAAAAGGATAGCCGTTGCCCACAACGGGACTCTCACGAATTTCCTTCCCCTCAGGAGGCACTACGAACGGCTGGGAGTTAAGTTCAGGCACTCGGTGGATTCCGAGCTGCTGGGCATCTCTTTTCTCTGGCACCTTCGCGAGACTGGAGACGAGTTCGAGGCTATGCGGGAAGTTTTCAGCGAGGTGAAGGGAGCCTACTCCGTGGCTTTTCTCTTCGATGGGAAGATACTCGTGGCTAGGGACCCGGTCGGCTTCAGGCCGCTCAGCTACGGGGTTGGAGACGGGCACTATTTCGCCTCGGAGGATTCCGCACTGAGGCTCTTCGTGGAGGAGGTGAGGGACGTGAAGCCCGGGGAGGTCTTCCTCCTCTCGGAGGACGGGATTGAAAACCGCATCCTTGCCACGGAAAAACGCCACGGCTGCGTCTTTGAGTACATCTACTTCGCCCGCCCGGACAGCACGGTAGACGGCGTGAACATCTATACCGCGAGGGTCAGGATGGGGGAGGAGCTGGCGAAGGAGAGCCCGGCCGACGGAGACGTCGTCATAGCCGTGCCGGACTCGGGGAGAGCCGCTGCATTAGGCTTCTCCCGGATCAGCGGGATTCCATACTCGGAGGGCCTCATAAAGAACCGCTACATAGGGAGGACGTTCATAACCCCCGGGCAGTTCTACCGCGAGCTGAAGGTTAAGCTCAAGCTCTCGCCGGTGAGGGGGGTAATAGAGGGCAAGAGCGTCGTTCTTGTTGATGACTCAATCGTCAGGGGAACGACCATGAAGCGCATCGTGGCAATGCTCAGGAAGGCCGGCGCGAGAGAGGTGCACGTGAGAATAGCCTCCCCGCCGATAAGGTACCCGTGCTATATGGGGGTTGACATTCCTACGAGGCACGAACTCATAGCGGCCTTTGGAAGCGTTGAGAAGGTGAGGGAATCCATAGGAGCGGACAGCCTGGCGTACCTCAGCGTCGAAGGGCTGAAAAAAGCCGTTGGGAGGAGAGACCTCTGCTTAGCATGCCTTACCGGTGAGTATCCTGAGTGGGCTTTCCGCTTCTGAGCTTTCTCAGCCTCGCCGCGGAGAACTTGAGCTCCGGCGTTCCAGCTTTGTTCAGGGCAGGGCTTGTTATTTTGTTCGCCTTGAAGTGGAAGGGAACCGCAACGACGCCTGAGGGAATCCGGCCAAGCTTGGCCCTCATTCTAATCTTCCCGCGCCTCGTCTCGATCTCGACCCAGTCTCCGTCGTGGATTCCAAGCCTCTCCGCGTCGCTCCTGTTTATCAGCACCCTGGGCTCTCCCATCAGTCTGACGAGCGATGGGCTCCTGAGGGTCATTTCGCCGGTGTTGTAGTGGCTTATCAGCCTGATGGTGGTGAGGATGAAGGGATACTCATAGTCCGGCCTCTCCCAGGGCTGCACCTGCTCCACCGCGATGAACCTGGCCTTCCCGTCGGGGGTTGCGAACTCCCAGGTGTGGAGCCTCTTCTTCGGAAGGAATATCCCATCCCCAACATTCAGCTCGTCGACGCTCCTCTCCTCCAGTGAGGGGAAGAGGCGGAAGTACTCGGCGGTGATCTCTTCAACGCTTGAGTAATTGAATCCGGGCAAACCGAGGGCCTTGCCGAGCATGGTCAGTATTTCCCAGTCGGGCTTCGAATCACCCATTGGCTCGCAGACCTTGTGGCTCCACTGAATCCTCCTCTCACTGTTCATGTACGAGCCTTCCTTCTCGCAGAAGGCCGAAGCCGGCAGAACGTAGTGGGCATAGCGCGCAGTTCTCGTCATGAAAATATCCTGGACGACGAGGAGATCGAGCCTTCTGAGGGCATCTCTCACCCGGATGAAGTCCGCCTCACTGACGGCCGGGTTTTCCCCAACTATGTAGAGCGCTTTAATATCGTTGCTCTCTATTGCCTCCCAGAGCTCCGTGAGGTAGAGCCCGCGCTCCGTTGGAAGGTCTTCCACGCCCCATATCTTCGCCACCCGCTTCCTGAACCTCTCGTCGGTCAGCGGGACGTAGCCCGGCAGGAACTCACTCAGCGCTCCCATGTATGCCGCGCCCTGAACGTTGTTCTGACCGCGCATCGGGTAGAGGCCGCCCTTTTCGCCGATGTAGCCGAGGAGCAGGGCTAGGTCTATAACGGCCATAACGTTCTCAACGCCTGAAACGTGCTGTGTCAGCCCCATGCCCCACATTATCGCGCCGCTTCCCGCGAGGGCAAAGGTTCTCGCAACTTCTCTGATCGTTTCAGCCGGAATTCCGGTTACCTTCTCCGCGTACTCCGGCGTGTACTTTCTCACCGCCATCCTGACCTCTGAAAAGCCAGAGGTTCTGGTCTTTATGAACTCCTCGTCGTAGAGCTCCTCCCGGATTATAAAGTTCATCATGGCGTTTGCGAGGGCTATGTCCGTCCCCGGGCGGATAACGAGGCTGTAGTCCGCGAATGCCATCGTCCTGGTTTCCCTGACGTCAACAACGATTACCTTCGCCCCGTTCCTCTTGGCCCTCAGGATGTAGTCCATGACAACGGGGTGAGTCTCGGCGGGGTTGTAGCCCCAGATGAGTATAACCCCGAATCTCTCCAGGTCTTCGTACGGGTTGGTCTGTGCTCCCGCCCCAACGGTCATCTTGAGGGCGTGAACGCTCGCCTCGTGGCAGAGACGGGCACAGTTGTCTATGTTGTTGGTGCCGAAAAGCCGCGCAATCTTCTGAAGGAGGTAGTTCTCCTCGTTGCTGACCTTGGAGGAGGCTATGAAAGCGACGGCATCCGCCCCGTACAGCTCGCGGATTTCGAGGAGTTTACCTGCTATCTCCTCGATGGCCTGCCCCCAGTTTATCGGCCTTATCTTGGAGTCCTCACGCTTCAGGGGGCGCTTGAGCCTGTCCCCGGAAAGAACGAACTCCGTCGCGTGAAGTCCCTTGGGGCAGAGCTTGCCCCGGTTCGGCTCGCCACGGTGAGGTTTAACCTTCATCGTCTTGGGATCAACGAGAAGCCTGCAGCCAAAGCCGCAGTAGGGACACACGACCGTCTTGAGCTCCTTCATCATACCACCTGTAAACAACTAGGCAGCAAAAATAAAAAAGCTTTCTGGCAAAGATTGATGAAAATTTGCTAAAATATTCCAGATTACGAGGAAAAAATTTATAAAGTTAGATAGAAAAATTTCTCCGGTGATTACTGTGACTAACTTTGCTATGTGGTGGATAGAATGAAACGAAAAAATTAGAGAGTATATTTCCAGAATGATGTACGATGGCAAGCAATTAACTATAAGCAATATAAAACAAAAAGGCTTCGACTATGCTATAGTAGCAGATAGTACACAGTTCACGGGCAACTACCTCTGGGGCGAAGGTAGTGGAATACCCATGAGTGGCCACTCATATAATTCCGGGTACAATGATGCTAGAGAGCTAGTTTCATATCTGAATGAATTGATGAATGGAATGGACTATCTGGTCCCTGTACCGTATTACAAGTTCAAAACCCCAGCAGGAATAACGAATCCCCGCAACCATTGGAGAGGGTTATCTTATCTAATAGATACGGTTCGGGAGCTGTGTCCGGGATGGTAACAAAAAAATCCCTCTGTTTTTTAATGTTTTTGGTTACAATAGAAATGCTGATTGCTAACAACTACGTAGCCCCCCAGCTCGTTGTGGTTCCAGGGAAAGGCGATGCGTTTGTCATCTACCGCTGGGCAGATGAGAACGGCGAGCTGGGGACCGATTTCTACTACTTCTCAAATGGAACCCTTGTCCCATTCTATCGCACCTGCCTTTTCTGCGATAATGCAAGTGCTGTGAACGACGGAGCCTATATTATCCCTGACAACGGCTCGTGGATATTCCTCAGGGAGTTCTACGTTCCAGAAAACAGCACGCGCGGGGTCGAAGCCTACCGCGTCCGGGATGGGAAGTGTTGGTTAATAGGCGGGACTTCCGTTGTCGTTCCCCAGGGGGAAGTCTCGCGCGTTGTTGTGTATTACAGAAAAAAAGCCTTTTCAATTGAGTTCCAGAATGGAAGCAGAGTGGAAGCCAAGAAGTTCTGGATAGGAGAAAGCGTGGAGCCGGCGAACTTTTCGGGTTTTCCGGAGAAGACACCGGTTTACTACGCAACAGAGCACGGCGTTCCAATGGGGAGCTTCTACGTTTATGGAGACGGCTACGCCTCCAACGGTAGTGCCGTTGTTCTCGTTCCGATAAACGTCGTTGATAAGGTTGTTTCATCATTGAGGGTTGAGGGAGACATTAAAGGCTTTGCCTCAGCAATCGTGGGAGAGGGGATTATATTATACTACCCCTATGATTACCATGTCAACGGCTCGCCCGTGGAGAGGAAAGACCTTCGCCTGTTCTACTATCCAAACAACGGGGAAAGGCTCAAGGTTTTCCAGCTCCAGGAATTCCAGAAAGGGTCCGGCTTCGCTTCGGATGTTGTTTGCGGCGAGGCATCCAATGAAAATGGAGTGAAAAGCGAAAGCTCCGGAATATGCGGCCCCGCAAGTTTCCTGCTCCTGGCGCTGATTCCCCTTTACAGGGCATTCCTCAGGAAGTACTCATGAACCCTTGTGTCGTCGGTCAGCTCCGGGTGGAACTCCAGCCCGATTAAGTTGTCCGCCTCGACGCCAACAACTCTATCGCCAAGCCACGCTATCGGCCGAACTTTATCGTTCAGGAGTTCGACTATGCGGGGCGCGCGAATGAAAACCCCTGGGAACGGCTCGTCGCTGAAGGTGAGCCTTATCGGGGCCTCGAAGCTGTCCACCTGCCTGCCGTAGGCGTTTCTATTAACGCGGACGTCGAGGAGCTCGAGGAATCTCTGCTCCGGGGTGGCGCCTATTACCTCCTTCGAGAGCATTATCAGGCCGGCGCAGGTTCCCATTATCGGCAGACCGTCCTCGCCGAGCTTCCGGACCGGCTCGAGGAGGCCGTTCTTCAGCATGAGCCTCGAGATGGTCGTGCTCTCGCCGCCGGGGATTATGATTGCGGAAATTCCCTCCAGCTGCTCCGGCTTCCTGAGCCAGACCACCTCCCCGGTGACGCCGAGGTTTTCTAGGGCCTTTTTGCTGGCCTCGATGTGCTCGCTGACGTCGCCCTGAAGGCCTATAACACCCACCCTGACCATTCTCACCACCTCGACGGAAAAAGACAAAGAAGAGAGATCAGACGCCCCTCTCCTCAAGGCGAACCTCCAGTTCCCCGATGTCCCTGCCGCGCATCGGCTCGCCGATTTCCCTGCTTATCTCGGCCAGGACATCGGGTTCGTCCCAGTGGTTGACGGCCTCAACTATTGCCCTCGCCATCCTCTCAGGGTTAGAGCTCTTGAAGATTCCCGAGCCGACGAAGACGCCATCCATTCCCATCTGCATCATGAGCGCTGCATCTGCGGGAGTTGCAACTCCTCCGGCGGCGAAGTTGACAACCGGAAGGCGGCCGAGCTTCTTTATCTCAAGGAGAATCTTGTAGAGCCCCTCAACTATCTCGCCGTAGGTGTAGTGGCTGTAAAGGGGCTCGTTTTCGAGTATCTGCTTGGGAACACCGCTGATGTCCCTTATGTTGGCGGCCAGCCTTAGATAGGGTTCGGCGAACTTCTCGGCGATTATGTAGACCTGTTCGTCCGTCATGCGCTGGAGGAGCCGTATGTTGTCGGCGACGAGGCGGACGTGCCTGACGGCTTCAACTATGTTCCCGGTTCCGGCTTCACCCTTGGTCCTTATCATGGCCGAGCCTTCCCATATCCTCCTCACGGCCTCGCCGAGGTTCCTGGCGCCGCAGACGAATGGAACACTGAATTCCCTCTTGTCTATGTGGAAATACGGATCCGCCGGGGTCAGAACCTCGCTTTCATCTATCATGTCGACGCCAAGGGCCTCAAGGATTCTAGCCTCGGCCACGTGGCCAATCCTGACCTTCGCCATGACGGGAATGGTCACCGCGTCCATTATCTCCTGAATCTTCTCAACGGGCGCCATTCTGGCAACGCCGCCGGCCTTTCTTATGTCCGCGGGAACCATGTGGAGCGCCATGACCGAAACTGCACCGGCTTCTTCAGCAATCCTTGCCTGCTCCGCGTTCGTGACGTCCATTATCACTCCGCCCTTGACCATCCTGGCGAAACCGCGCTTGAGTCTGTCCGTGCCCTTGGCCTCGATAACCTTCAACTTGTCCATCCCCACCACCATTTCAAGTTATGACTTGCAATGTCATTCAAGAAAAAACTTGAATATAAACCTTGCCGCGGAGGGAAGTCTGTGGAGCCAAAAAAGATACTGAAGAAACGCGAAAAAGATGAAAGGTTTTCGTTCAGGCCTTTCCAGTTATCTCAAGGCTGAGGTCGAAGTTCCTGACCGAGTGCGTGAGGTAGCCGAGGCTTATGACGTCGATGTCGAGCCTGGCGTACTCCTCGATGTTTTCGGGGGTTATCCCACCGGAGACCTCGATTTTCACCCTCTCGCGAAGACCCTCACGCCTTAGAGCCTCCACCGTCTCAGCTATCTCGGCCGGACTCATGTTGTCGAGCATCACCACGTCCGCCCCGGCTTTTGCCGCTTTGAGGGCATCCTCAAGGCTCTCGACCTCAACCTCGACGACCTTGTAAACGCTGAAGGATTTGGCGCGCTTTATAGCCCCCTCCAGCGGAACGAGAGCGAGATGGTTGTCCTTTATCAGGATCGCGTCGCTCAGCGAGAAGCGGTGCGGCTCACCGCCGCCGATGAGTATCGCCCTCTTGTCTATCGGCTTGAGGAGGGTCTTCCTCGTCCCTGCAACGCGAACCTTGGGATTCACGGCCTTAACCTTGTCCACGAGCCTTCTGACCTCTGTCGCAATCCCGCTCATCCTGCCCATTATGTTCAGTGCAGTCCTCTCGACGAGGAGTATCGAGCGAGCGTTCCCGTTGAGCTCAAGTACAGCCTCGCCCTTCTTCACGGCCTCTCCATCGCGCTTCCTGACCTCAGCTTCAATCCCGAAGTGCTCGAACAGAGCTTTGGCCTCTTCAACGCCCGCGATAACGCCGTTTTGCTTGGCAATGATTACGGCTTTGGCTTTGGTTCCTTCAGGGATTACGGCCTCACTCGTGACGTCGCCGAAGGGAGCATCCTCCTCAAGGAACCTGAGCAGATAGGAAAGAGAGATCATAAAGTTTCCCTCCATACTTAACAGAAACTGCGAAATCTTTCCCTCTAAACTCAACTCATCTCCAGCATCCTCTCTATGGCCTTCCTGGCCTTCTCGGCTATATCCTCCGGAACTTCAACCTCGTACTTCATGTCCCTGAGCGACTCGTATATGTGGTTGAGCGTTATCGCCTTCATGCCGATGCAGATGGCATCTTCTTTGGCCGGGTGGAACTTAATGTCCGGGTAGAGCTTCCCGAGCCTGTAAACCATCTCGTGCTCGGTGAAGACGACCCACTCGTTCCACTCTTTAGCCCTTCTTATCATCCCGCCAGTGGAGACTATTATGTCCGCCTTTTCCTGCACTTCCGGCTCGCACTCCGGGTGAACCATCAGCTTGGCGTTGGGGTAGAGCTTCCTCGCGCGCTCGACGTCCTCAAGGGTGAACTGCCTGTGAACGTAGCAGTGCCCGTACTCGGGAACGGGGATGACCTTCTTCCCAGTCTGTTTAGCGACGTAGCTCGCCAGGTTCTTATCAGGCCCGAAGATTATGACATCGGAATCGAGCTTTTCAACTATTTTAACCGCGTTGGCCGAAGTCACAGTCACGTCGGCGTAGGCCTTCGTCTCGGCGGTGGTGTTTACGTAGAGAACCACAGGAGCGTCCGGATACTGCTCCTTGGCCCTGAGGATGTGCTCGACCTTCAGCATGTTAGCCATGGCGCAGGTTGCCCGCTTGCTTGGAAGGAGAACCCTCTTTGCGGGGTTGAGGATCTTTGCCGTTTCCGCCATGAAGTCTACTCCCGCGAAGACTATGACGTCGGCATCAACGTTGACTGCCTTCCTCGCGAGCTCAAGGCTGTCACCGAGAAAGTCGGCTATATCCTGGATTTCAGGCAGCTGGTAGTTGTGGGCCATTATTATAGCGTTGCGCTCTTCCTTCAGGCGTTCAACCTCCCGCACGAGCTCCTCCATCTTCATGGTCTCACCTGTGGAATGCTATGTTCCAGGGTATAAAAGCTTTCAGAGAACGAGGGCTATGTAGGCAACGCCCCCAGCGAAGAGAAGCAGCGCCGGAGGAAGGAGCCGCAGGTAGACTCTTCTGAGTTCAGCCCCATAGTATTCGGCCGAGAACACGAAGCAGAGGTGCACGGGACTGAAGAGCATACCCATGTAGCCGCTCAGGTAGGCGAGGGCTATGCTGTCAAAGCCCGTGAAGAAGGGCAGGAGCAGGGGAAACGTCATGCCCACGTAGGCGAAGCTTATGCCCGTCATCAGGCCGACGATGAACGGCGTCACCATGAGAACGAGGACTACCGGCAGGTTCATTGATATCATGGCGTTCGGAAGCGTCTCAACCGCCCCCGTAACCTGGAGCACGTATTTGAAGTACATGACGGCCACGAGAAGGAAGACTATCTTCGGCTGGAGGGCGTGGGCGAGCACCTCCTTCACGTCCACCCTTCTCAGGTTGGGTATGAGAGCGGCGAGAAAGCCCAGGAAAGCGCCGTAGACCATGTCCAGACCGAGAACTATCGAGGTGAGTATGATTATCAGTATTGGACAGGTGCTCTTCAGGAGAAGCCTGAGGCCGGTTTTAACATCTCCCTCCCCGGAGCCGTCATCCGGAAGCGGGCGGATGAGGAGGACGTAGCCGATGAGCGCCATTAGAACCGTCAGAGGGAACATCTTGGTGCTCATCTCCCGTATAGAGATTCCAACGAGGGCTGAGGCAATGACTATGGCCTGGTACATTGGCCACGAGTGCTCCCATACGTGCCTGAACCAGTAGTTGACGAGGGTTTTGTCTTCAGCTTTCATCTCGAACTTCCCGGCGACCGGCTCTATCATGGGGGCCGAGACCAGTGCGCCCGCTGGCATCGGCATCAGCCCGATGAGGGCCGGAAGCATGGCCAGGGAGTACTTGGCCTTGGGGAAGAGGTTGCTCGCCGCCATTTCCATGTCCTTCAGGTAGCCTATCTGGGAGAAGACCGATGTCATGCCCATGATGAAGGCTATTATGAGCACCAGCCTTATCGTCTCCCACGAGGTGGCGGAGTGGTAAAGGGCCGCAACGGCATCCCCTGGACTCATTCCAAACAGGAATGCCAGCACCAGAGAACCGATGAATATTGAGACGCCAATGTTGATTTTAAGCCAGATAAGGGCTATTACTACCGCGAAGGAGGCGATCAGGTAGAGCAGTTCCACTCGTTTCACCGGGCATGATAAGGATTCGATGAAAATTTAAACCTTTGGTTAGAGCCTGCATCTTCCGTCGAAGAAGCTCGGTCTCTCGAAGGATTTGTTCATAGCCGGAAAGTCCTCGCGGTAGTGAGCGCCCCGACTTTCTTCCCTCGCGAGTGCGCACTCAAGGACTCCCCTCGCGAGCAGCTTTAACCTCGGGTCTGCCTCGATTCCCTCAAGCTCCCTGAGGCCCTCTTTAAGGGTCTTCGCGCTCCTAACGATTCCGGCGTGATTCCACAGGAGTTCCCTCAGGGAATCAACGTCCCCAAGCTCGTAGCCGTGATAGACCGGCTCCTTAACCTTGCCAAGTCTCGGCTTATCCCTCGCTATCGTTCTGGCCACTTCCAGCCCCGAAATAATGCACTCAAGGAGCGAGTTGCTGGCCAGTCTGTTCGCCCCATGGAAGCCGTTGCTCATAGCCTCGCCTATTGCGTAGAGGTTTTTAATTCCCGTTCTGTACCAGAGGTCAACCGCTATTCCTCCCATCGTGTAGTGGGCTATCGGTGATACAGGGATTAGGTCCCTAGAGGGGTCGAGACCGTCCTTCCGCAGGAAAGCGTATATCTGGGGAAAGCTTTTCTTGAAGTCCTCTATCGAGGTAGCGTCTAGGTAGACCCTCTTTCCAGCGAGCATCTGCCTGTATATCGCCCTCGCGACGATGTCCCTCGTGGAGAGTTCGTTAACGAAGCGCTCCCCGTCTTCCGTCACCAGCTTTGCCCCGGCACCGCGGACGGCCTCACTGACCAGGAAAACGCCGCTCCTTCCGAGGTAACCCGTCGGATGGAACTGGACGAACTCCAAGTCCCTCGCTGGGGCACCCTTCATTATCGCGTCGCCAATGAGGAGGCCAGTGTTGGATTTCGAGCCCGCTGTGAACTTGAAAAGGCCAGAGAAACCGCCGGAAGCTATGACCATCGAGTCAAAGCGCAGGAATTCGCCCTCAAGGAAAACACCGTAGGCTTTCCCCCGCTTCACGGCCAGCTCATCAACTCCTCCTTTGACGAAGTGAACCCCAAGCTCCTTGGCGCGGAGGTGTAGGAGCTTCGTCACGTGCTTCCCGGTCTCGTTCTTAATCGTGAAAACCCTGGAGAAAGAGTGTCCCCCCTCGGTCTCGTTGGCCTCGAACTCCAGCCCTATCGAGAGGAGAAACTCGTAGGCCTCGCTCGCCTTGGACACAACGCTCCACACGGTCTCCTCATCGTTGAGATACTTGCCGGCCCTGATAGTGTCCAGAACGTGGGCTTTAGGAGAATCACCGTCGAGGATGGGAAAGGCTATCCCGGCCTGGGCGAGGTAGGAGTTGCTCTCCCTTATTCCCCTCCCGATGACCGTCACGTCGAAGCCCCGTCTCGCCAGGGCTACGGCCGCCGTTAATCCCGCGGCACCGCTTCCGATGATTCCAACGCTGGTCATAGCTCTCCCCAGGCTGGACTGGGAGAAACGCCTTATAAGGTTTTCAAAAAGAGGGGAGGGAATCACTTCCCGACCGGATAGTTCGGCGCCTCGTTGGTGATGAAGATATCGTGCGGGTGGCTCTCCTTGACGCCGGCCTGGGTTATGACCACGAACTCGCCCTTCTCCTTGAGTTCGGCTATGCTTGAAGCTCCGACGTAGCCCATTCCTGAGCGTAGACCTCCAACGAGCTGGTAGAGGACGTCGCTCACGCTTCCTTTGTAGGGTACGACTCCCTCAACTCCCTCCGGGACGAACTTCCTGGTTTTCATGTGGCCCTTCTGGTAGTAGCGCTCCGCTCCTCCCTTCATCATGGCACCGAGGGAACCCATGCCGCGGTACTGCTTGTACCTCCTGCCGTTGATGACGACCTCCTTGCCCGGGGCTTCCTTCGTTCCGGCTAATAGGGAGCCCAGCATTACCGCGTCAGCTCCCGCCGCTATCGCCTTGACTATGTCGCCGGAGTAGCGGATTCCGCCGTCGGCTATGACGTGGAGCCCGTATTCCTGAGCCCTGTCTGCCACGAGCGCTATGGCAGTAACCTGCGGGACGCCGACACCGGCGACGACCCTCGTTGTGCATATGCTCCCGGGTCCTATTCCGACCTTCACCGCGTCGGCAAAGGTCAAATCATCAACCGCCTTCGGGTTGGCGATGTTTCCGACTATCAGGTCGGCATCGACGGCTTTCCTTATCTCCTTCATCGCTTTAATCGCCTTGAGGTTGTGGGCGTGTGCCGTGTCAACGACGATTACATCAACACCTGCTCGGTCAAGGGCCCTGGCGCGCTCGATGTCGAAGGGACCCACCGCTGCGGCAACTATCAGGTCACCGTTTTCATCCTTTACCGCGTTCCTGTACTTCTTCCTCATCATGAGGTCGCTCATCGTGATTATCCCCACGAGGCGGCCGTTCTCATCGACGACCGGAAGCCTGGCTATCCTATTGGAGACCATCGCATCAAGGGCTTCCTCCACCGAGACGTCCTCGCCGACGGTTATGACCTCGCCTGTCATGACCTCCCTCACAAGGCTGCCCTCTTTGGCCGCTATGTCCTTCTTGGTAACGATGCCGACTATTCTGCCGTCCTCACCAACGACCGGAAGGCCGTCGATGTCATTTCTCTCCATGAGGAAGAGCGCGTAGTCGAGGGTCTCATCGGGGCCTATGGTGATGACGTCCTCGACTATGAAGTGCTCGGCGCGCTTGACCTTTCTGACCATCTCGGCCTGCTCCCCAACGCTCATGTTCCTGTGGATGACTCCCAGGCCGCCTTCCCTGGCCATCGCCACTGCCATCTCCCACTCTGTAACTGTATCCATCGCCGCGCTGAGGATTGGGATGTTCAGTTTAATGTTCGGGGTTATCCTCGTTGAGACGTCAACGTCCCTGGGCTCGACCTCGGTCGCCTGCGGTATCAGAAGAACGTCGTCAAAGGTGTACCCCTTAATAGCATTAACAAGTTTGTGTTCAAATTTTCCCATTTTTCTCGCGCCTCCACATCCTTTTTAACGTGAACCTGTCAAGGGTTTTTAAGGGTTTTGACGAATTTGAACATGCCACAGGATAACACATGCACACCCAAAAAAGGCTTAAGCCATATCATCACTCTTGTTAACTATCAACTGCTAAGGATTGCTACTATCCCCAGAGGACATCCTCTCCGTAGGGTTGTCGAGGTGTAATAACTATAACTTATCTAATTAAAGAATTTATTAATTGGTTAAATTTTTTATACTCTTGGCATTTTGAATTAAACATGCACATAAATGAGGAAGACAAGCTAGAGACAACACGAGATAAAATACTCACTGGACCTATATTAAGCACGTTATTAGTGCTGGCCTATCCCTGCTTCTTAACCAGCTGATTGAAATAGTGTATAACATGACGGATATGTTCTGGCTTGGAAAACTTGGAAGGGTCGAAGTTGCAGCCCCAAGCGTTTCATGGCCGATAATTGGTCTTTTGCTGAGCATAGGTGATGGATTCGTCGTGGCGGGTTTTGCACTTGTGACCTTCCTTCCATTTTTTGGAGTGTACTCTGCAGTGACAGATGTGTTCCAGAGCTCAGGCCACACAAGAAACGAGCTCATTTTAAGTACGCTGAGACTGTGGGGACTTCGTCTTCCGTTGGGATACGGACTTGGAGTGCTCATGCACGATACAAGTGGACTCTGGCTGGGGATGGGACTTAGTAATCTCTTTTCCGTGGTGATTGCTTTCGCCTGGTTCATGAAGGGAACGTGGACGAGGAAAATAATAGACAACTGACTTTAAGAGGCCGGCGTCGACGATATGACAAAAGAACCAGGAAAAGTTTACGTTCAATCCAAACTTTCCCCTTTTTTACCCATCGGTTCATCACAAATACAAAGAACAAGCCGAAAGACTAAAATAGACATCGATGTCCACATTTTTCGGTGATTACTATGGAGGCAGCCGTAAGAAACGTTGCAAGGGGGGAGGGCCAAACCCTCCGCTGGAAATGTTGAGAGGAGCTTTGGTTTTGATGAGCTGTTGGGTGAAATACTGAAGGAAGGTCTCTTCTGGGCGGCCCTCGGTCGGCCGTCGGAGGTCATGCCGTTTCTGAGGGGCAAGCTCTTGAGCAACGGCATCGGCGTGGACAGGATGCGCAGGGAGTACTTGGAGTACCTGCTCGACGACCTGGAAAGGTTCTACAAGAGGGTCTCGTGGAGCAACGAGATTGACGAGCGGCACTGGAAGGCCTTGAAGTCCTTCCACAGGGACATAGTCTCGGTGATTTCTTCTGAGAGGGCTTAGCTTTTTAACCCCTCTTCCCTACTCCTTCTGGGATGATGAGGGAAGTTTCGTCCGAGCGGTGAGGAAACTCGCATGGGCTGACTACCTCTTCTAGCCTTCTACATTTTCCTTTTGAAAGCCCGGCCTTCCAAGGCAGGAGGTTGGTGTCATTATAGCTAGATCTTCACAGGTAGGAAAAGCACAACAGGCCAAGGTCTTCCCGTAGATTTAGATAATGCGTCCATTTGCTTCTACAAGTCCGTTGGGCCAAGAGTTTATGAAAACAATTTTATTTAAAGTAACCCCATTTGTTTACGCAAAATGTTTAAATATTCCTTTAGTTATGTATCTCTCCGGGTGATATATTATGTTCGAACTGAAGCACGAAATCTTTAAGGATATATGCCGGATTGGAGACGATGGAGTAGTGGAGTTCGCTACATATTCAGCCGGAGGATGGGTTTTTGGAGAGAGCCTCATCGAGGTCAGAAGTCCGATAAACAATGAAGTCATTGCAAGGGTTTCAAAACTGAACGGGGAACAACTTGAGGAGGCCATTGATGCAGTCTATACAAAAGGAAGGGAGGCTATAAGAAACTTTCCCGGAGAAAAAAGGATAAAGGCGTTTTTAAAGGCTGCCCAGCTCATGAGAGAGGCATTCGACGATTTCACCAAGGTGTTAATGCTCGACGCTGGAAAGCCCTTGAGCAATGCCAAGGGCGAGGTCATGGCAACAATCGAACGTCTGGAAAAGACAACGATGGAGTCAAGAAGACTTCTGGGAGACTACATTCCCGGAGACTGGAGTGAAGAGACCCTCGAAAGCGAAGGAATTGTAAAGAGAGAGCCTTATGGGGTAGTCCTAGCCATAAGTCCATACAATTATCCTCTCTTCATATCCGCCGCAAAGGTTATCCCAGCACTGCTCAGCGGAAATGCCGTTCTGCTTAAGCCTGCATCACTTGACCCGATTGCACCGCTCTTATTCATAAGGGTTCTCGAGCTCTCCGGGCTTCCAAGAGAGAGCTTTGCACTTCTGACCATAGCTGGCAGAGACATGGATAGAGTCGTGGCAAACAAGAGAATCAGGGCAATAACCTTCACGGGAAGCACTGAGGTTGGAGAGCACCTTCTCAAAACCGGGGGAATAAAGGCATACCACATGGAGCTCGGCGGAAAAGACCCCGCAATAGTTCTGGATGATGCCGATCTCAAAACAACCATCGAAAAACTCATCAAGGGAATGGTAAGCTACTCCGGGCAGAGATGCGATGCCATAAGGATAATCTTTGCAGAGAAGGAAATATATGAGAATCTCAAGGACATGCTCGTGGAGAGGCTCAAGGGGATTGATCCCAAGAATCCACTCGAAGATGAAAACGCCATAATGGGGCCGCTGATCGATGAGAAAAGTGCAGTGACAATTGAAGAACTCTATCGGGATGCCGTTGGAAAAGGCGCAAAGCCACTGACAGAATTCAAGCGCAGAGGAAACTACGTGTGGCCGGTTCTCCTTGAGGTCAGAAAGGAGACACTTCCAAAGCTGAGGGCATTCCAAGAGGATGTGTTCGGCCCGCTGACGCTTTTAGTCAAGGTCAAAAATGAAGACGAAGCCGTCGAGCTGGCAAATTCTTCCCGCTTTGGCCTTGATGCGGCAGTCTTCAGCACAAATGATGCCAGAGCAAGGAAAGTCGCAAGAAGGCTTGAAGTTGGGGCAGTATTCATAAACGAGTTTCCGAGACACGGCATCGGATACTATCCATTTGGAGGGATGAAAGACAGCGGAATCGGAAGGGAAGGCATAGGTTACTCCATTGAACAATTTACCACAACAAAAACAATAGTCAGGAACTACAGAGAATACGGGGTGTGGGAGTACATTTAACCTTTCCCAGATTTCTCCTCAGATTTCTCAGATATTTTTGTGATAGTCAAACACTTCTGTTTAACTTAAGTGCTTTTGTTTACACAAAATGTTTAAATTCCTCGTGGGGATAGTTATACCGACCAGAGGCCTAGGGGGTGACCCGATGCCCAAGGATATATTAGGCAAATTGGAATTGTCAGAGGTCAATTCTGGAGTCTTCTATGGGGAATGGATGCCCATCGATGGGAGGGAGTTAATATCCTCTCATTCTCCCATAGATGGAAAAGAGATTGCAAAAGTCACAATCGCAGGGAGAGAGGACTATGAAATGGTTATCAAAAAGGCGCAGGAATCATTTGATGTCTGGAGCGAAATTCCCGCACCGGAGAGGGGACAGATTATCAGGGAGATTGGAGACGAACTAAGACAAAAGAAGGAAGCACTAGCAAGACTGGTTACTCTTGAGGTCGGAAAGATACTGACTGAGGGCAGGGGAGAGGTCCAGGAGATGATAGACATCGCAGACTTTGCAGTCGGTCTTTCGCGGCAACTCTATGGGCTTACGATCGCGAGCGAGAGGAAAGACCACGTTCTCTGCGAGAGGTGGCATCCCCTCGGCCCGATAGGTGTTATTACAGCCTTTAACTTCCCCTGTGCAGTGTGGTCGTGGAACGCGTTCATAGCGGCCGCAGTCGGCGATGTAGTTGTGTGGAAGCCATCAACGAAGGCACCTCTGACCGCAATAGCAACCACCAAAATCGTCAACAGCGTCCTTGAGCGCCACGGACTTCCGCCAATATTCTTCCTTGTAATCGGCAAAGGTTCTACCGTCGGCAACTGGATGGCAGAAGACAAGAGGCTGCCGCTGATATCTTTCACCGGCTCGACCGCAACAGGGAGAAAGGTGTATGAGAAGGTTGCAAAGCGCATTGGAAGGGTAATACTCGAACTCGGCGGGAACAACGCAGCTATAGTCAGCGATAAGGCAGACATGAGAATTGCGCTCAAGGGAGTCGCTTTTGGAGCCCTCGCAACTGCAGGACAGAGATGTACAACAACCCGCCGCTTAATTCTGCATGAAAGAATCTACGACGAGTTCTTGGACAAGCTGATAAAAGTGTACAAGAACGTAAAAATCGGCAATCCGCTTGAGCCGGATACGCTGATTGGGCCCCTAATAGACGAAGAGGCCGTTAAGAAGTATGAGGGAGCCATAGAGAGGGCAGTTGCAGAAGGGGGCAGGATTCTTTATGGCGGAAAGAGACTAGAGGGCTGTTACGTTATGCCCACGATAATCGAAGCGCACCCGGATATGAGGGTAGTAAAGGAGGAAACATTCGCTCCAATACTCTATGTCTTCAAGTACTCCACCATCGAGGAGGCCCTTGAACTCAACAACTCGGTTCCACAGGGTCTCTCTTCTGCAATATTCACGAACGACTTAAGGGAAGCGGAGTACTTCTTAGCCCATTCTGACTGCGGCATAGCCAATGTAAACACGAGCACTGCTGGAGCGGAGATAGGCGGAGCGTTCGGAGGGGAGAAAGACACCGGAGTCGGAAGGGAAGCGGGAGGTGATGCGTGGAAGTTCTACGCAAGGAGGCAGACTGCAACTGTGAATTATAGTAGGGACTTGCCTCTCGCACAGGGGGTTAAATTTGATATTGAATGAGGTGGCGAGGTATGATATGGGCAGTTGAGAAGCCGAAAAATGAGATGGACAGCATACTGAGCTACTCCAGCGGAACAAAGGAAAGGGAGGAGCTTCTGAGAGAAATCGAAAGGATCAAGAAAACGACCGAAGAAATTCCCCTGATTATCGGAGGGAGGAAGGTAAAAACCGGAGAGGTTATAGAGATAAGGGCCCCACACGACCATGATGTTGTGCTCGCAAAAGCTCACTTAGCTGGAGAGGATGAGCTGAAAGAGGCAATAGAATGTGCCCTTTCAGCATGGGAGGATTGGTCCGAGCTGGACTGGTACCACAGGGTTGCAATATTCCGTAAGGCTGCAGATTTGCTTGCCGGGAAGTACAGGAAAAGAAACATTGCAGCGATAATGATGAACCTCTCAAAGAACCCCTACGAGGCAGAGATCGACCTGGCCGAGCTTGTTGATTTCTGGAGGTTCAACCCCTACTACATCAGATTTATCTACGAGCAACAGCCAGACCAAGCGCCAGGGGAGATGAACAGAACTGACTGGCGTCCCTTAGAGGGATTCATACTCGCAGTTACACCCTTCAACTTCTACTCAATTGGAGGAAACCTGCCAACTGCGCCGGCGATGGTTGGAAATGTCGTTCTTTGGAAACCTTCCCGCTCGGTGATATTTGCAAACTTTGAAATAATGAAGATACTCATGGAAGCCGGGCTCCCGGATGGCGTTATAAACTTCGTACCGTTTCCAAGCAAATGGTCCGACGTTGTTCTAAGCCATCCTGACTTCGCTGGACTTCACTTCACTGGAAGTCATGAAACCCTCGTCAAGCTCTGGAAGAGAATAAGCGAAAACATCACCAGATACAAGAATATCCCAAGGATTGTGGGCGAAACTGGGGGGAAGGACTTCATATTCGTCCACAGCTCTGCAGACGTGAAGGCAGTTGTGACGAACATAATTCGTGGCGGCTTCGGATATCAGGGTCAGAAGTGCTCAGCCGTTTCAAGGGTTTACGTTCCAAAGAGTCTGTGGCCGGCCATTAGAGAGGGCCTCCTTGCGGAGCTGCCGAGAATCAAGTACGGCCCCGTTGATGATTTGAGCAACTACATGGGGGCGGTCATAGATGAGGGGGCATTTAAGAAAATCGTGTCGTACATAGAGTACGCCAAAGCACACCCCGAGGAGTATGAGATTATCTGCGGAGGCCACTACGACTCAGGCAAGGGCTGGTTCATCGAGCCGACGGTTATCCTCACGAAGAATCCAAAAGGAAAGCTCATGACCGAGGAAATATTTGGGCCCGTTGTGACGGTCTATGTTTACGACGACGACAAATACGAAGAGACACTCCGCCTGTGCAACGAAACCTCACCGTATGGCCTCACCGGCTCAATCTTCGCCAGAGATAGGTATGCAATAGTGAAGGCCGAAAAGATGCTCAGATACGCGGCAGGGAATTTCTACATAAACGATAAGCCTACCGGGGCAATCGTTGGCAGACAGCCTTTCGGCGGTTCGAGATGGAGTGGAACCAATGACAAAGCAGGTTCATGGCTTAACCTGCTCAGGTGGCTCAATCCCAGAACTATAAAGGAAACACTTGTTCCTAAGAAGTGACAGAACAGACCTTCTTCATTTCCTTTTTGACCTAACTTTTTAAACTCCCTCTCTTCTCCCAGATTGGGGGAGAGAATGGAGCCTGAAAGATTTATTGCCCACCTCAAGATACTCGTCGAGATGGAGCGTAAGGCCGAGATAGAGGCCATGCGCCTGGAAATGAAAAGGCTCTCCGGAAGGGAGAGGGAGAAAGTCGGGAGAGCGATCCTCGGCCTCAACGGGAAGGTCATTGGGGAGGAGCTGGGCTACGTTCTGGTGAAATACGGCCGAGACCGGGAGATAAAAACGGAGATAAGCGTTGGCGACCTCGTCGTCGTGAGCAGGCGAGACCCGCTGAAGAGCGACCTGGTTGGAACGGTCGTGGAGAAGGGGAAGCGCTTCATAACCGTGGCTTTGGAAACCGTTCCAGAGTGGGCTTTGAAGGGAGTCCGCCTCGACCTCTACGCCAACGACATAACCTTTAAGAGATGGCTCGAGAACCTTGAGGCCCTTCGCGAGAGCGGGAGGAAAGCGCTGGAGCTTTACCTCGGTCTGAGGGAGCCCGAGGAGAGCGGGGAAGTCGAGTTCACGCCCTTTGACAGAAGCCTGAACGCGAGCCAGAGGAAAGCTGTGGCGAGGGCTTTGGGCAGTCCCGACTTCTTCCTGATTCACGGCCCGTTCGGAACCGGCAAGACGAGAACTTTGGCTGAGCTGATAAGGCAGGAGGTGGAGAGGGGCAACAAGGTTCTGGCAACGGCTGAAAGCAACGTTGCCGTGGACAACCTAGTGGAGAGGCTGGTCCATTCGGGCATTAAGGTGGTTCGCGTCGGTCACCCGAGCAGGGTCTCAAAGAGCCTCCACGAGACGACCTTAGCTTACCTCATAACCCGGCACGAGCTCTACGGCGAGCTGAGGGAGCTTCGCGTTATAGGCGAGAACCTGAAGGAGAAGCGCGACACGTTCACTAAGCCGTCCCCGAAGTACAGGCGCGGGCTGAGCGATAAGGAGATCCTCAGGCTGGCCTCGAAGGGCATCGGGACGAGGGGCGTTCCCGCTCGCTTAATCCGCGAGATGGCGGAGTGGATCAAGATCAACCGGCAGGTTCAGAAGACCTTCGACGATGCCAGAAAGCTTGAGGAGAGAATCGCGAGGGAAATCATCCGCGATGCCGACGTTGTTTTAACGACGAACTCCTCTGCCGGCCTTGATGTCGTTGACTACGGTTCCTACGACGTCGCGATAATAGACGAGGCGACGCAGGCAACCATTCCAAGCGTCCTCATACCAATCAACAGGGTGAGGCGGTTCGTTTTAGCTGGAGACCACAAGCAGCTGCCCCCGACGATACTCAGCGAAAAGGCCAAGGAGCTGAGTAAGACCCTCTTCGAAGGCCTAATCGAGCGCTATCCCGGAAAGAGTGAGATGCTCACCGTCCAGTACAGGATGAACGAGCGCCTGATGGAGTTCCCGAGCAGGGAGTTCTACAACGGTAGAATAGAGGCCGACGGGAGCATCAGGGCGATAACCCTAGCCGACCTCGGGGTTAAAAGCCCCGCGCGCGATGGTTCATGGGACGAAGTCCTCAGGCCGGAGAACACCTTGGTCTTCATAGACACATCAAAGAGAGAAGACCGCTTCGAGAGGCAGAGGTACGGCAGTGAGAGCAGGGAGAACCCGCTTGAGGCGGGGCTCGTTAAAGGGGCAGTTGAAAGACTTCTAGAGCTCGGCCTCAGGCCGGAGTGGGTTGGGGTCATAACGCCCTACGACGACCAGCGCGACCTGATACGCTCGCTTTTGCCGGAGGAAGTTGAGGTGAAGACGGTCGACGGCTACCAGGGGCGCGAGAAGGAGGTAATCGTCCTGTCCTTCGTCCGCTCCAACAGGAAGGGTGAGCTGGGCTTCCTGAAGGATTTGAGGCGCTTGAACGTCTCGCTGACGAGGGCGAAGAGGAAGCTGATTTTGATAGGCGATTCCTCGACTTTAAGTGCCCACCCAACTTATAAACGGCTGGTGGAGTTTGTGGGGGAGAAGGAGACGGTGGTTGATGCCGGAGAACTAACCGAACCGCCAGCAAGTTTGTCTATAGATGACGTGAGGAAAACTCTTGAGATCTTGAGACAAAAGAATAAATAGACGTTCCAAAAGATCTGACCTCCTCCCCGCCTTGGCTGAGGGTTCCAGCGAGTTAACCCCTCGCCAGCGGGCGGTTCGGTTTGCAGGCCCATCACCTACCCGGGTTGCCCCTTTCGGTTCAGCCCGCAGGCCGGGTCTTCGGCCCGTTACCCCTACCGGCAAACCCGAATTAGGGTTATGCTTAAAGGCCACCACTCAGAGTTTTTGACCGCCCGAAAGCAGTCTTTGAAAGGACGCCTCACGGCGTCAACCCTCCAACGCTGGAGGGTAACGTGAAACCCCTCCCCCCGGGTTGTTCTACGGTGGCCTCTCCGAGGCCCTTATTAAACGGGAAGACATTTAAGGGTTTCGATGATTCAAAGCTGATTGGATTGAAAACCGTACCCCGCCCCAAAGGACGAGGCTTGTGAAAAGAGAAAAGTCAAAAAAGTTAGGGAAAAGGATAGGGACAGGATACGGTCAATCTACAGGGACACAACTTACAATCCTTTTTAATGGATACCCCCGGAACATGTTCCGGGGGTGCACCCTGTTAAAATTGGCAGGAGAGTGTAAGAAATGTTCCTCTACACGAAGAACTTCGACGAGCAGAAGGAGAAAGCCATGGCCGGCCTGAGAAAGGCATTAGAGGGGGGCAAGGTGGACAGGGATATAATCCCGCTCCTAGAGAAGATAAACTCGCTTGAGAACTACTTCACCACCTCCTCGTGCTCGGGCAGGATTTCGGTCATGGAGATGCCCCACTTCGGGGACAAGGTGAACTCGGTCTGGCTCGGCAAGTGGCACCGCGAGGTTACCGTTGAAGAGGTCCTCGATGCCATAGGAAAGCACTCAAAGGGCCAGCTCTGGTTCCTCGTGAGGAGTCCGATTCTTCACGTCGGCGCGCGAACCATGGAGGATGCGGTTAGGTTACTCAACCTCGCCATCGGGCTGGGCTTCAAGTACTCGAACATTAAAAGCGTGAGCCACAAGAAGCTCCTCGTTGAGATACGCTCCACCGAGAGGATGGACGTTCCGCTCGGAGCGGACGGGGAGCTCTGGGTCGATGAGGCATACATCGAGAGAATCGTCGCCATTGCCAACTCCCAGGTGAGGCGCTTCAAGGGGAAGCTGAAGAGGTTGGAGGAGGAAATAGGTGGGCTTACCCCTCAAGCCCCCTGAATCTAGCCAGGAAGAGCAGGCCGATGAGTCCCCAGAAGGTCGTCACGAGGAGATTCCCCAGATCGCCGTTCCCGGATATCAGCCGTGAGGCGCTCACCGTTGGGAGGAACATGAGAATCCTAGCAAGGCTACTGGGGAGAACGCTGGGGGGATAGTAAACCGGCGGGAACACCGTAAGACCGGTTACGAGTATGTTCGAGAGCCTTATCGTTCTAACGGGTTCCTTCATCCTCACGCCGAGGAGGAAGCCTATCCCGGCGCTCCACAGCCAGAGGGATATTATCCCGAGGATTATCCCGGGGACTGCCCAGGCTCCAAGGCGCGTGAGGAGGAGAACCGTGAGGAGAAGGACATAGGGCAGGGCAGGAACGCTCATGCCTATGGAAATTCCCAGGGCTTTCTTCCAGCCGCTTCCCGGAAGGGACATGAGGATGTCGTAGAACCTCGAACGCGTCTTCATTCCAACGAGTTCTATCGCCAGGTCTGCTATGCCGACCCCGGCTATGAAGCTAACGACCGCTCCAGCGAGGGCAGTGTTCAGGAACCTGCCCCCGCTCACGACGTAGACTATGAAGATGAAGGAGAGCGGCTGAATCGCGAAGCTGATGAGGGAGAACCTCCCCCTGGTCAGTGCCCTGGCGTAGTACTCAATCAGCGCCATCATCGAGACCACCCGTGATGAACACGTCCTCTATCGTCAGGCTCTCCCTTCTGAAGGGCACTCCTGAGCTTTCGAGGACTTCCATTATCTCCTTCTCCTCACGCTTGGAGCGGGTGTAGATGTAGGTATTTCTCCCGGCCTTTTTCAGGAGAAAGCCCTCAAGCTTAACGTCTTCAAAGGCGACGATCTTCGAATGAAGACCGCTCAGGTAGTCCCTCGCAACCCTCTCGGGCCTTCCGAAGGCTTTCACCTGGCCGTCCTTCAGGAGGAGAACGCGGTCGCAGACGCTCGATATCTCGTTGAGGTAGTGGCTGGTGAGGACTATCGTTGATTCTTCCGCCTTTTCCCGGAGAACCTCCCACAGGTTGAGTCTGTTCTCGACGTCCAGGCCAACGGTGGGCTCGTCAAGGAAGTAAAGCCTGGCATCAGCCGAGAGAACCATGGCCAGGAGGGCCCTTCTGACCATGCCCCCGGAAAGGGTGGACATCGGTTCGTCCGCGTAGTCTATTCCCAAGAGTTCCATGGCCTCATCGACCCTTTGCCGGGCTTCACTTCTGCTTAACCCCCTCATCCGGAGGTAGTGGTAGACGTAGTCCCTCGGGGTGAGCGTGTAGAAATGGGCCTTAACGTCCTGTGGGAGGAGCGCGAAAAGGTCTTTTGCTTCACAGTGCTTCCTTCCAAAAATCCTAACCTCACCGGAGTCGGGCTTCAGGAGACAGCTCAGAATCCTTATCAGCGTCGTCTTTCCGGCACCGTTTGGCCCGATTATTCCCACTATCTCGCCCTCTTCCACGGTGAAGGAAACGTCGTTTAGAGCCTTTTTTGAGCCGTACCATTTGGAGAGGCCTCTTACCTCAATGGAGGGCATACAAGAAAAGTTCTCATTGGACTAAAAATGCTTTTCGGAGTTGAAAGGAAAGAAGAGGTTAAAGGCCTTCAGTCAAGGTCGCTACCGAAGTCGCTGCCGCCCTCGCCGCCCTTGTCCTTCTCGAGCTTGCTGGCGGCGATGACGTCATCTATGCGGAGGATCATTATGGCAGCCTCGCTGGCGCTCTTGATGGCCTGCTTGGTGACCCTGACCGGGGCGATGACGCCCTTCTCCATCATGTCAGCCGGCTCGCCCTCGAAGACGTCGACACCGACGGTCGGGCCCTTCTCCTTGTGTGCCGCTATGACCTTCACGAGGATCTCGATCGGGTCGAGACCGGCGTTCTCTGCCAGGGTCCTCGGGATGACCTTGAGGGCCTCGGCGAAGTTCTCGATGGCAAGCTGCTCCTTACCTCCAACTTCTTTGGCGAACTCGTCGAGCCTGATGGCAAGCTCGATCTCCGGAGCACCGCCGGCGGCGACTATCTTGCCGTCCTCGACGATGTCCTTGACGACCTTGACGGCATCTTCGAGCGCCCTCTCGACCTCGTCGACGACGTGCTCAGTACCGCCACGGATGAGTATGGTCACGGCCTTCGGGTTCTTGCAGCCCTCGACGAAGATCATGTTCTCGCCGGCGACCTTCCTCTGCTCGACGAGCTCGGCCTCACCGAGGTCCTCGCTCGTGAGGTCGCGGACGTTGGTGACGATCTTGGCGCCGGTAGCCTTGGCGAGCTTTTCCATGTCGCTCTTCTTGACGCGCCTGACGGCGAGGATGCCGTACTTGGCCAGGTAGTGCTGAGCCAAATCGTCGATGCCCTTCTGGACGAAGACGACGTTCGCTCCAACCTCCCTGATCTTCTCGACCATCTCGCGGAGCATCTTCTCCTCCTGCTCGAGGAAGGCCTGGAGCTGCTCCGGGCTGGTTATCCTGATCTCGGCATCTGTTTCAGTCTCCTTGACCTCGAGGGCCTCGTTGATGAGGGCGATCTTGGCACCCTCAACCCTCTTCGGCATTCCCGGGTGGACGACCTCCTTGTCGATGACAACGCCCCTGATGAGCCTGGTGTCCCTGACACTGCCGCCCTCCTTCTTCTCGAACTTGATGTTGTCGAGGTCGACCTTGTAGGTGCCGTCGACCTTCTCGGCGACCTGCCTGACGGCCTCGACAGCTATCTCAGCGAGGTACTCGCGCTCCTCCTCGGCGGCCTTACCGGTGATAGAGGTGACCGCGGCCTTCTTGAGGATCTCGGCGTCCTCAACGTCGACGTCCTTGGCTATCTCGTCGAGTATCTCCTGGGCCTTCTCGGCGGCCAGGGCGTAACCCTTGATGACAATGCTCGGGTGGATGTTCTGGTCGAGGAGCTCCTCAGCCTTCCTGAGAAGCTCACCTGCGATGACGACGGCGGTGGTGGTACCGTCGCCAGCCTCCTTGTCCTGGGTCTTTGCAACTTCAACCATCATCTTGGCAGCCGGGTGCTGGATGTCCATCTCGTCGAGGATAGTTGCTCCATCGTTGGTGATGACGATGTCGCCGAGGCTGTCGACGAGCATCTTGTCCATGCCCTTCGGGCCGAGGGTGGTCCTAACGGTTTCAGCAATAATCCTGGCGGCCAGAATGTTCAGCCTCTGAGCGTCCCTACCAACGTACCTCTGGGTTCCCTCGGGCAGAATAACAACCGGCTGTCCAGCGAGCTGGGCCATCTCCTCTCACCTCCGCCCGCTTTTGTTTTCACCGATTGAGGACTTTTAGTTACAATTAGTGTTTCCGGTTTATGGTTCCTTTGGATTATTTATAAAGTTTTCGGTTTCTTGGCATCACCCCAGAGCTGCACGGTACGTAATGGACAAAGGTTTCAGAAATCCAAAGCCTCCGACCGGCCCAGCCTCCCACCATACATCCGTGCAGCCGTTCTTCCAGCTACAGAGCGCTTCAGAGGGCTAAACTTTGTGTACCTCCGCCCTAGCAACCCGCTCCAGGATGGGAACGTAGGACAGGCCCGGGTTTATTCCCCTTCCCCTAGTATCATAAATCGTGAGCTCAATCTCTCTCTTTTTCAGCGCCCTGGCCAGCTCCGTTATTTCCTCCTTGATCCTCTTTCCAAAGAGCGGCACGTTCGCCTTTCCATCGGTTATTAGAAAAGCCCTCACCTTGACTGATTTATCCTTCATCCTCTCCCTGTTCGCCAGAAGCAGAAGATTGTAGAGGGCCGAACTCAAAGGCGTTCTCCCTCCAGTTGGAACGCTCTCTATTTTCTCAAGCACCTCCCAGTAGTTCTTCGTAGGTGGAACGAATATTTCCGCCTGATTGCCTTTCGCAACGATCAGGGCCATCTTTGACCGCTTTGTGTATCCGTTCTCAACCAGCTTCTCCGCTATCCCCTTCGCGATGCTTATCCTCTTCTGCACGGCCATGCTTCCGCTCGAATCCAGGAGCAGAACCCAGAGCGTAGGAGCTTTGGTCTTCCTGACCCTGACGCGGACGTCGTTTAAATCGAGCTTTATTGGGGGTTTTTTACCGTTCAGAACTGCCCAGATCAAAGAATTGTAAAAATCAACGTCCTTAATTCCCCCGTTGACGGGTGGAAGGTATGAAACCGGAACCCCTCTGGGAAAGTTTATCACCGTGACGCTGACGTCCCTTGAGGAGCGGTATCCTCTGAATTCGCCCCCATCAAAGTTTCTGCTCTCTATCCTCGGGATTTTGGCTTCGCTTGAGCGAAAATTTTGCTCCAAGTTTCCAGTCCCTCGACTTTGGGACTCCTGGTTTCTCTTTCCACCTTTTTCTTCCTTCTTGTGCTCATGCTTGTGGTCGCCTTTGTGGTCGTGCCCCTTACCGTCCTTAGGCTTCGGGGGCCTCATCCGGGGTGGCTTTTGGAACGGCCTGTCCCTCAGGCGGTGCGGTAAAGCTAATTCCATGGCTTTTTCTAGGTCTTCCAATGAGACCCTTCTCCTTCCGTTCAGGGCGGCTATTGCTTTGGCCGTCTTTATCGTGGCTATCTCGGCCCTGTTGGTTTTGATTCCCAGGTTAACGACCGTTTCAGCCAAAAGCTTCAGCAAATCGTCGCTTATCTCGACCTTCGGCAGAATCTCCCTCGCCTTAACGATCCTCTCCGTGAGCTTCTTCTCTTCGCTCTCAAACTTTTTATAGAAGCTTATGGGGTCTTCATGGAACTCTTCAACGCGCTTGACTATCTCTATCCTCTCCTCTGGGTTCATCGGTGCTGAAACTTCAACGCATAAACCGAACCTGTCGAGGATCTGCGGTCTGAGCTCGCCTTCCTCAGGGTTCATGCTTCCAACCAAGATGAACCTCGCCGGATGCCTAAAGGAAATCCCTTCTCTCTCTATCGTGTTCCATCCCATTGCTGCAGCATCTAAAAGTGAATCGGCTATGTAGTCGTCGAGAAGGTTCACCTCATCAATGTAAAGGACCCCTCTGTTTGCTTCCGCGAGTATTCCCGGCTGCAGAGCTTTTTTGCCCTCTTTTAAAAAGCGCTCAACGTCAACTGTTCCGACTAATCTGTCTATTGTAACGCTTAAGGGCAAGTCCACAACGCGCATCTTCCTCTTTGCTATAGGCAACTCTTCCCCATTTTCATATCTCTCATAACAGCTGTCGCACATCTCCAAAGGATTCCTCGGATTGCAGTTGAAGGGACAGTCCGCCACGACTTCAATCTCGGGCAAAACGTTGGCCAGAGCCCTGACCAGGGTCGATTTTCCCGTTCCTTTGTCTCCTTTAAGCAGGACACCACCGATCAGGGGATTAACGGCTACACAGAGTAGTGCCAGCTTGGCCTTTTCCTGCCCGACTATTGCAGAGAACGGGAAGACTAATCGTTTTTCACGAGGCTCCATATTTTATCCACCTCCTTAATTTTTTCATTCCAGTGTTCATCATCTTGGGCAGTGTAAATTTCGATCGTCCCGCCCTGGACTTCCCCTTCACCGAGGCTTTCTTCCAGAATTCCTTCAATTTCCGAATAAACCTCCATGAGCCTTTCAATGAGCTCCTCACTCGTCTCCCACAGGCCGCGCTCATAGGCTTCAATTAGCCTTCTCGCGATCTCCTCGATGGCGTAGGGATTGTGCTCCTCGAACCATCTCCTCATCTCTTCGTCCAGAACGTATTTCCCCGCTATCTCGTCAAAAACCCAGTCCTCAACGAGCTTCGTCGTTGCCTCCCAGCCGTATAGGTGGTTGATCTTCTTGGAGAACTCAGCAGCGCGATAGCCGTGCTTTTTCATCTCCTCAATCCAGCGCTCGTTGAGGAGCTTTGCCCTGACGACCCTTTCAAGCTCAACCTTCACCTCAACGATTTTGGTATCGCTTATGTCCCTCGTGTCCGTCTGAACCACTTCAGCGTTCTTGCCGGTTAGGGCATCAACTGCGGCCTTGAATCCTCCGTGATGGGCAAAATAGCAGCAGCAGTTAGTCGGGTCGTGCTCGTCGCTTATGTGGTTTCTGTTAATCACGTCCACCTCTTTCAGGTTCAAGACCAGCGAGTCATATGCTTCAACGCCAGAGGCATCCTTTCCGTAGGCGTAGCCGCTCCACTGAATCCACACTTTAGCTAAATCCTCGTCACTCCTCCAGCCCGATGATTCAACCGCTAAATTCACTCCAACCCCGTAGGCACCCGGCGGGGCCGAGAAAACCCTAAACCTTGCGAACCTCTGCGCTTCCTCAAAGCTCTTTCCGAGTTCAATGAGCTTTTTGATGTGCTCAACGTAGTGCTTTCTAATGTAGTTCATTTCCGGGGGTTCATCCAGCGTAACGACCTTCTCTATGGCCTCGTCAATCAGGTAGATGTAGTTCGGCAGCGTGTCCCTCACTATTCCGCTTATCCTCACCAGAACATCAATCCTCGGCCTTCCGAGCTCCTCTGGGGGAATTACTTCAAGCCCTGCAACTACATCTCCTTTCCAAACCGGCCGGACTCCAATCAGATACAGAATCTGGGCTATCTGCTCTCCATCCGCCTTATAGCCGTCTATGCTCCAGAGAACCTGTCCGACGCTTTCCGGGTATTTTCCGTGCTTTTTCATGTATTCCTCCAGGAGCTTCTCCGCGGTTTCGACTCCTATCTGCCACGCCGCTTTGGTCGGCAGAGTCCTTGGATCAACTGCATAGAAGTTCCTTCCCGTTGGCAGAATTTCGAACTTCCCCCTCGTTATCGCGCCTGAGGGGCCGGGTTCAACGTATTCTCCCTTCAGTCCCTTCAAGAATCCTTCGTGCTCTTTTTTACACCCGATTATTTTCTCCGCAACTTCCAGGGCTTTTCTAAACGTTTCTTCAAGCTTTTCTTTCTCCTTAACTTTAAATCCAAACTTCTCAATCTCTTCCCCAACGACTTCAAAGCTTTCTCCCTCAAGCAAACGCTCCAGGCTCTTGACCGCTATCCTGTGGAAAACCTCCAGAAGCTCTCTGTTCGTGAACCCGTTTGTAGTTCCCAGGGGATTCTTTTTTAGTTCATCGTAGTCCAGGCCCACTGCCTCGGCTATGACGCGCTTAATCGAAGGGGAAGCGTAGGAATCATAGGCCATTGCAGTGGCAACGTATTCCGCCAATCTTTCGGGTTCGTTTGGTGGGTATCCGAAGATGTGAAGGCCGAGGTTTATCTGGGAGCCCCTCATCAGCTCAACGTAGCGGTGTATCTCCTCTATCGTCCGCTCCTCATCTTCGGGATCCGCTATTCTCAGCCTGTTTTCCTTGGCCTTCTCAAGGATCTGCTCGTAAATTTTCTTTCTCCTTGCCTCGTCTCCCAGGCTCTTTGCCTTTGCATACTGGGTTAGGAGAGAATCTAAATCATCCAGAACCTCCGCCATCCCCATCGGGGGGTAGATGTGGTCTACAAGCGCTGCGTAGCCTCTCCTCTTGGCAATAACGCCCTCCATCGGGTTGGAGACAGCATAAACGTAGATGTGAGGAACGTCGTCCAAAGAAGCTTCAGGGACACACGAGGGGGAGAGCCCGACGCCTTTTCCGGGCCTGAATTCAAGGTAGCCGTGGGTTCCGAAGTGAATCATTACATCAGCCCTAAATTTGCGCGTTATCCACCTGTAAACGGCCCACCACTGGTGAGGTGGGGTTATCGTTGGGTCATGCAAAATCCTGCATACCTTTCCGTCGCACCTGGCCCCGGCGCAGCCGAACTTGGGCTGGGGCGTAATGAGGACGTTTCCAAACCTTATCCCCGGGACGACGAACTTTCTATCGTAAACCATGCCGACCAGCGCTTTGTCCACTTTTCCAGCCAAAATCTCCTCTGGCTTTCCCCAGTCTCTGACGATTCTCTCCCTCAGGTCCCCCGGCAGCTCGTTGAACCACTCAAGGTACTCCTCCAGGCCCACGAAGTCAATCGCCCCTCCGCTTTTGACTATCTCCCCAACGCTCGTCCACCTGAACTCGCTTATCGCTTTTCTCTTTAAAATTAGTTTTATCAGCTCTTCACCGTTCTCCGGCAGGTCTTCACCAACGTAGTATCCTTCCTCCTTGAGCCTGTGCAGAAGTCTGACGATGCTCTCGGGAACGTCCAGGCCGAGGCCCACAGCAACGTTCGCCTCAAGGCCTTTGCACGGCGGGTTTATCAAAACGATTGCTATCCTAACTTTATCCCTGGGCTTCTTCCTGAGCTCGACCCACTTCTTCACCCTTCTGGCCAGGTACCTTATGTGCTCTTCATAGGGCTCGTCCTTCTTGTAGCCCTCAACGTTTCTGGTTCCTGCTACAAAAATCGGCTCAATTGCACCCGCAACTTCCGGAATTATTACCCCATAGACCTGAGTCATGTAGTCAACGCTCTCACCCTTCTTCCAATCCTCGACGGACTGGTAGTAGGACCTTATCGGGGCGAAGACCGGGACGTTGAGCCTCCCCAGGTTCTTCAGCTCGACCGTGCCGAAGGAGATTAAGCTGATTAAAGCTTCCACAACCGGCGTTCCATCCTTCATGAAGAACTCCTCAACGGCCTCGCTCTTCTCCCTTCCAAGCCCAGTCCGTGAGTCTTTTCCGTAGGTGAAGACCGGGATTACCCCAAAGCCTTCCTCTTCAAGGGCCCTGATAAGTTCTCCAATTGGTCCGAACTCCTTATAAAGCCAGGCACTCCTCCAGAAGAGAACTCCAATGAGGGGTCCCTTCCCGTAGGCTTTCAGGTATTCGTCCAGGCTTTCAAAAAGGCCCAGCTCGGGGTGATAGATGCCGTGCATCGGCACCTCCTGGGGATCTTCGTAATCAATCTCCGCTCCAGCGAGGCTCGCAAGGAACCTAACTAGGTTCCTCAGGTTCTTTTTGCCCCCGAGGACGTAGTAGGTCTTGGCCTTTATCAGAACCTCCTCCGGGACAGTAGTTAGGCTTTCCAGGCCGGCGCAGGCAATGACTTTAGCCTTGCTTTCTTTAATCCTTTCCTCTACTATTTCAGGAAGCTCGTGGGCGTAAATGAAGATTACATCCGACTTCTCTATCCCCTCCAGCTCTCTCTCGCAGTTCTGGTCGGTGAGCACGAGCCCATCTATTCTCTCCTCATCAAGTATCTCCCTCAGCATGGGCAGGGACCTCGCACCGTAGCCAAGTATCAGGCATATCAACTCCACCACCTCACTTGTACCACCATATTCTCGCGTCCCTGTGCTCGTACCTTAGGAGAATCACATTTTCCGAAACCTCAAGAAAGTCCATCAGGCCTTTTCTGACGGCTTCGAGATTCTCGGTGTTCAGCCGGAGAGCCCAGTCCTTCACGGCTTCATCAACGCTCCCGTACTCGACGGTGTGTTCCTTCCGGGTTATTAAAACGTTGGCGTATATCCCGAGCTGGTAGAGGAGGTTGTAAAAAACGATGTGACCGTGGGAGGGCATGTACTCCTTGCCATACACGAGGGGAAAGAGCCTGGCGTAGACCTTCGACCAGCCGGAGTTCCCGGCGCTCGTGAGTATGCAGGCCCCTTTAACTGCGAGGGAGTTCATTTTCAAAAGCGCCTCCCTCAGGTCTGGAACGCTGAGGGAATAGGCCGCGAAGACGACATCATGAGCCTTCAGCCCGGAGACGTTCTCCCACCGCGAGTGGATTACCTCAACGTTTTCAACGTCTTCCTCCTCCATGTGCCTCCGGAGAAACTCTATCATCTTCGATGAACTCTCGACGACCGTGACCTTTGCAACGCGCTTTGCAAGGGGAATCGTGTAGGTGCCAGGACCGGGCCCTATCTCCAGGACGGTCGAGCTTTCATCGAGGCCGAAGGTCTCGCAGAGCCACCCGGCTATCTCCTCCCTTTCCCTTCCCTGTTTTTTCATTCTCTGGTAGTACGTCTCGGCGTACTTGTTCCAGAATGCTTCGGAACCGCGGTGGGGATCGTTCCTTTTCACCCACTCCCAGCGCCTCTTCCAGACCTCGTTCCAGTCAATCAGCTCCATTCAACTCACCCCCTGGAATCACCAGTCTGAATCCATTGAACTCAAGCACTGAAACCGGCATTCCGTAAACCTCTTCGAGTACGTCTTCCCTTATCACCTCTTTTGGCTCTCCAATCGCCGCGATTCGTCCTCCCTTCACCAGTGCAACCCTATCCGAGTACACAGAGGTGAGGTTGGGGTCATGGAGCGTCATGATGGTGGAAATACCCTCCCGCGCGAGCCTCCTGACCATCCCGAGGACCTTGACCTGGTTCTTGAAGTCAAGGTGAGCCGTTGGCTCGTCGAGGAGCAGAAACCTCGGCTCCTGAACGAGGGCCCTCGCTATCAGAACCAGCTGCATCTGTCCGCCGCTCAGCTGGGTGTAAGGTTTATCCTTAAAGCGCTCGAGCCCGAGGAGCCCGAGCTTTTCGAGGGCCTTCTCGTAGTGCTCTTTTCCCGGGCTCTCGAAGGGGCCGAGCTGGGAAGCCAAGCCCGTGACGACAACATCAAGCACCGTGTATGGGAAGGGCGGCGTGTGGGACTGTGGGACGTAGCCGGCCAGCTTGGCCCTCTCCCTGATGGGCAGTTCATGGAAGTCCCGGCCGTCAATGAAGACGCACCTCTCCTTGGGCTTCAGCAGCCCGTAGATGGCCTTCAGTATGGTGGTCTTCCCGCTCCCGTTGGGGCCAAGGAGCGTCACGACTTCCCCTTCCTTCACCTCGAGGGTGACCCCTTCGATGCTGAAATCGCCGTAGCTGAAGGCCAAACCCCTGACCTCAAGCATCCCATCCACCGCCCGTCTTCCTGAGCAGGTAAGCGAAGAAGGGAATTCCAAGGAGGGTCGTTATTATACCGATCGGTATCTCGTAGGTCGCCACAGACCTCGCGAGCGTATCCGCCAAGACCATGAACGAAGCCCCGAGGGTTATCGTCAGGGGTATCAGGGTCTTGTGGTCCGGGCCGAAGGCCATCCTGACTATGTGGGGTATCACCAGCCCGACCCACCCGATTATACCGCAGAAGGCTATTGAGACGGCCGTTATCATGGAGACGATGACTATGAAGACGAACTTTAATTTTTCCGTCTCGACACCCACGATTTTGGCCTCCTCACCGAAGGAGAGCACGTTCAGCTGCCAGCGCATTGAGTATATCAGGAAACAGCCGGCGAGGATCACCGGGAAGGCCACTCTGACCGAGCCCCAGTCCGAGTTGGCGAAGCTCCCCATGAGCCAGTAGACGATGCTCGCCAGCTTGTCGTGCTCCATAAGGAACTTGAGGAGGGACGTTAAAGCTGAAAAGAAGGCGTTGACTATGATTCCAGCGAGTACGAGCGAGACTGGGGTTATCCTTCCGCCGACCCTCGCCAGCGAGGTCGTTATGAAGACCGCGAGGAGCGCGAAGGCGAACGCTGAAGGAGTAACCCCTACGCCAACGGAGAGGCCTATAGCTAAAGCCGCACCGAATGCGGCTCCAGAAGAGATGCCGAGGATGTAGCTGTTGACGAGGGGGTTCCTGAATATGGCCTGCAGGACGGCACCCGAAATGGCAAGGGCCGAGCCGACGAGCATGGCCATCAGGACACGGGGGAGGCGTATCTGGAAGAGTATGGTCTGGTAAACGCTCGGGTAGGGAATCGTGACGGAGAAGGATATCTTTCCAAGGGTTAAAGTTTTCAAAACTTCGGAGATAAGCTGAGCCCCTTTAAGGGCCAGCATGCTCACCACGGTGGAGGGAGGAATTGGGTAGGTTCCCATACACAGGCTCACGATGAGGGCAGGAACAGGGGAAAGCAAAAATAAAAGGTGGAGGGCCTTCTTCATGCTCACCCACCCTGGTAGAACGGGCTGTAGAACTTCTCAATCAGCTCGTCCCTGACTGACTCCCAGCTCTGGTAGCGGTCGGGGTAGACTATGTTGGCCATCTGGTAGAGGCCGACTATTATCCTCGGGCCCCAGTCGAGGTAGCCCTTTGAACCTGCGAGGATGCCGTAGACGTGTCCCTCCCTGACTGCCCTGATCTCCTGCCACCTTGAGTCATTTTTGATGCCGTTCACGGCATTGTCAAGCCTGTCCTGACTGAATGACGTCACTATTAACACGTCTGTCTGGTTGCCCCAGTAAGTTATTATCTTCTCGAGGTCGAGCTTGGGCCACTGGGTGTCGAAGCTGACGTCAAAGGCCAGGTTGTGGGCACCGACGAGCTCCACCATGCTCGCCCACGCGCTTCCGTTGGCGTAGACAGTAACCGGGCCGGCGATGTCCTTGGGGGCACTTATGAGGAGGACTTTCTTCCTCTCGTCCTCTGGAATCTGGGCGGCGGTTTTCTTCACGGCGTTGAGCTTCTCCTCCATCCATCCGGCCAGCTCACCGGCCTTCTCTTCTTTGTCAAAGACCTTTCCAAGGAGCTCGACGACCTCCACGTTGTCCTCAATGGTCCTGGCAGTGAGCGCTATGACAGGTATGCCGAGCTCTTCTGCCTTCCGTATCGTCTCGGCGTCGGCGTACTTGCCGCCATACCAGTCGATTATTATGAGGTCTGGATTCAAACCGACGACGGTCTCCCAGTTGAGCCCCTTGAAGTTGCTGCCAACGACGGTCCTGTTCTTCACGTCATCCGGAAGGTACGGGTCGTACTTGATGTAGTTGCCAACTCCCACTATTTTATTGCAGACCCCAAGGACACAGAGCACCTCTGCCCAGTAGCCGGAGAGCACTATCACCCTCTCCGGCGGCTTATCTATGGTGACGGTCCTTCCCGCGGAGTCCGTGACGGTTATCGGGTACTTGGGAGCGGCAGTGGTGGTTGTCGGGAACGAAACCGTCTCCGTTGGGCTGGAGGGGGGCGCGGTGGTAGGTGTAGTAGTTCCGCCGCCTATACAGCCGCTCGCCACGACGGCGAGTAGCAAGACGCCGATCAGAAACAGGGTGAATGTCTTTCCGCGGGATTTCATTGTGCTCACCGCCATTGTGATACTAATTTCCAATTTAGTAATACAAAACCGGAAAGATATTGCGGATTTTTAACACTTTTTAAAACAATAGGTTCCCAACTTATGGTTTTGATAACACCAAAACGAAAAGAATTAAGCCCACCTGTTTACATGAAATTCAATACCAAGCTCATCAAGTCTCTCTCCAGGATTTCTGACTTCCTCATCCGGCCAGCAGTGGGCGGAGCACCATGTTTCGTCGCGAGGATTTGTCAGCGGTTTTCCGACGAGCGGATTAAGGACAACGTAGAAGTCCGTGTCGATGTGTTCGAGTCCCTCCTCGATCCATGGCCATACGTCAAAGCCCTTGGGAACGGGAATGCGAAGTTCAAGGGGAAGACCGTAGTCGGATACCAGCTCAAGTCCCCTCAGGAACAGCCTCCAGAGCCGTTCGCTGGCTTCCTCGGGAAGGCCATAGAGAACAGCCGGAGGTGCCTTCAGGTCGGTCGCGATGTGATCAACGAGCCCGGCATTAAGGAGTTTTTCAAGCGGCCCAACAAGGGTGAGGTTCGTGTTGAGGCTGACGGGAACGTCAAGAGCCTTCACACCGGCTAACAGCGATGAAAGCTCGGCCCACTGCATCAGCGGCTCGCCACCGGTGACGTGGAAGTAATCTATGAGGAAGGAGTTCACCTCAAGCTCCTCAAGCATTGCTCCCCGTTCCAGCTCGAAGCAGCCTTTTCCCTCAGCTATCCGCCAGTTATGACAGAAGGGGCATTTCAAGTTACAGCCGCACAGCCAGAGCGTAAAGGTAACCTTTCCGCGGACATCCACCATGCTGACGGCTTTCCAGCCACTTGTGAGCATCGAATCACCCCCAAGAGAAAAGAAGATGTCAGGAGGTGTAGTGCCTCCTCGTCCAGAACTCCTTCTTCCTAAAGGGATTCCAGTTTTTGAGCGGGCGGTAGTAGCCGATAATCCTGCTCCATATCTCGACGTTCTCGCTTCCGCAGCGCGGACAGTGTGTGTGAATACCCGTAGTTGAGTGGTTACAGTCGTTGCAGACCGTCACAGCCGGCGTGTAGCTCCAGTAGACGAGGTCTGTCCTCATGAGCCTTTTCGTGAGCTTTGCCAGTGCCTCCGGGTCCGGCTCTTCTCCTAAGAAGATGTGCATCATTACTCCACCTGTGAAGCTCCTCTGAACCTTTTCCTCTATGCGTATCCTGTCGCCCAGCTCAAGCGAGCCGTAGTAGGGCGCTATGCTGGTTGAGTAAATCGGGTTCTCCAGGTCGCTGAGGTATTCCTTAAGCTCCGGGAACTCCCTGAGGTCCTTTATGGCAAGCTTTGCCGCAGCGCTCTCTCCCGGAACTTCCTCAACGTTCCAGGGCGTTCCGGTTTCTCTCATCCACTCCCTCGCTTTAGCAGTGGCGAACTCGACCATATCCCTCATCAGCTCCGCAGCTTTGAGCCAGTCCTTCCTCGTTCCTTCAGTCCAGAGTTCAGGTTCGTTGAGGTATATTGCAGCCGCCTCGGGCAAACCAAGAATTCCTATTGTGTTGAAGTGGCTCGACGGGAACTCCTCGAGGTAGAGGTGGATCATCTGATACATCTGGCGGTAGTTCGTTATCAATCTCACGTAGCGCTCACGGAACCAGTCGGTAGTGTCCCGGACGACCTGGAGAACGCGCCCGTACTCTTCCCAGAACCTATCGTCATCGCCATTGGCTTTGAGTGCAAGTCTCGGAAGGTTGACCGTCGTGACGTTCACGGAGCCGGTGACGTCGGGCATCGCCCAGAGGCCGCCGAAGCGCTGTCTCTCTAGCCTTTCCAGCGCTTTTTCCCCGGAGCTCTTCCCGTTCAGCCCGAAAGCATACATAAACTCGTTTTTGTCGATATTAAGCCGGCAGCACATCGCGTAGCTCGCATCGGGGTCAACGACGTTCGTGTTGAGCCAGTAGAAGCTTCCGCGCTTCGACGCCGTTTCAAAGACGGCCTCGAAGACCTCTGGATCGTCCCAGAGCATTTTAGCTGTGACCATCAGGGTGGGGATAGGAAACGTGAAGGGCTGGCCTATCGCGTCACCCTCTCTGAGCACCTCAGTCAGAGCTATGAAGAACTCCTTGGCTTCTCTCTCGTACTCTCCGAGTGGATCAAGCTTTTTGCCATCGTAAATCGCGTGGTCACCTTCGAGCATTTTCTTCGGCACGTCTAGAGTTACGGTAAAGTTGGTGAAAGGTGTGTTTCCTGTTATAAACACAGAGCCCTTCCTCATTGCTATAACTGTTTCGTTCTCTGTGTTCACTGACCAGATTATCCCGGAATACTCGACCTCTCTTATCTCCTGAATATATTCGTGTCCTGTCTTTGTTAGGGTGATTGTGTACTGAACTTTCTTGGAGGGTGGATTTGGCGTTCTCACTGAAACCGAAACGTTGTATCCCGCAAGAACGGCAACCGCCACTATAGCATCCTTTATTTCCTCATCCGTCGTTGTTATTCTGATTCTGTTCTTCCCCTTTTCAGTGTACCCACCCCCCTTAACGTATGTCTCGATGAAAACCTTGGCCTGCTCTCTGTTCAGCTGATAAAGCCACAGCGGAGGCTTCTTTCCATGTATCCCAAGCTTTTCTATAACCGTCCTTGAGGATTCGGCGTTCAAGCGGATTGCCTTTGCATTTCCCCAGCCTGGGTCATCTCTTACTGTGTACTCAAGTCCCAGTTTTGATAACAGCTCCAGTATTTCTATGTACTCCTCAGGATGCGATTCAGGAGACTGCACTATGGTTATTCGTGGTGTTCCTTTGGGCCTCTTTTCAATCGAACCTTCAGAAAGTATCCACGCAAGAAGTTTTATCCATTCCCCATTTATCTCAATACCATCGTTTTCCAGTCTAGTAATGGCTGGTGTGGGAATAGGTACCGGCGATTTGAACTTCAACACCTCTTCAACCGGAGTGAGGGTATACCTGTCCGAGTTGAAGACCTTTCTTACGACCCTATGCCCTGGAGAAATCAGCTGATCCTGTGTTCTGTTTCTTAAGTTGTACATCTTACCTGAATAGCGGGATACATGCACATGCCGGACAACCTTTGGCTCTATACTCTTAGTTTCAACATTGAATGTATATATGATGTCCCCAACGTTTACTTCATCATACCTCTTCCACCCATAGGGGGTTAGTATAACCGTGTCTTCAGATAGGCATTGCATCCCCACCCTGCTCGGATAGTTGAGGTTGTAGACCAGTCTCTGAATGTTCTGCCGTATCTTCCTCCTGTCGAGGCCCTCTTTCCTTATGAAGGGCCCCGCATACCACTCGACGCTTGAGAGGGCCTGAGCGCCGCTGAAGTAGTGCTGCATGGTTATGAGGTAGTTGGCTATGTGGTCGACGTAGGTGTCGAAGTGTTTAGCGGGCCTCGACACTATCGTTGGCGTCCTCAGACCCTTCTCCAGGAGCCTCGCCGTGCTGTGGCCGGTGCAGTAGGGGATGTAGAGGCTGTAGGGAAGCTTGTGGATGTAGATATCGCCGCTGAAGTGGGCCTCCCTGCCCCCCGTTGGGATGAGCGAGAGGTGCTCTTTGAGCGCTTCTTCCATCACGTAGGCGAAGAAGCCAGTTGGTCCGGGATAGCGGTTGGCATTCTCCAGAACGTCCAGACTGCTCCAGCCCGCGTACTCCTGAATTATGTCCTTTTTAACACTCTCCACGTTCACCACCTGGATAAATTGTCCAACAATAATGGAAACAAATGCAGGATATAACACTTCTCCTTGAACCCATAGTCAGTTCTGCAAAATCTTCCTATGCTTTAGTACCAAATGACAGGCTGGACAGACATCCATTGATAGTTAGACAGACAAACTGACAACACAGGATGCCACTGAAACAAGTATCGACAAATAATTGTCATCCATACAAAATGCTAAATCAATATTTGACTATAAAACACAGTTTCTAGCGACCATAGCTTTTTAACCCGTTCGGCGAACCGAAACCAGGTGATGTGAAAATGGGCGACATCAAGGCCGAATGGGAGAATGCCCTCACCGCGAAGGACTGTGAGAGGCTCCTGGAGCTCTTTGACGATTACATAGACTCCATAGAGGACGAGGAGACCCTCAGAAAGGAGCTCGAGAGGCTCAAGGGGGTCGCCGAGGAGTGCGAGGATCCCTACGACCTGGCTCACGAGATAGGCCACGTCTACGCGCACCTCGACGACGCTGAGGCCGGAATCGAGCTCTACCGGAGGGTGGCCGAGAGGAAGAAGGATGACCCCGAGGAGTACGCCACCGCGCTCTACTACCTGGCGGACGCCTACGAGCACTTCGGCATGCCGGAGAAGGCGATAGAGACCTACGAGGAGCTCCTCAAACTCGAGGAAGAGGTTCTGAAGAACGAGAGGGAGATAGCGCTCACGCTGGCGAACCTGGCGGTGAACTACGACGAGATGGGCGAGACCGAGAAGGCCATCGAGCTCATGGAGCGCGCGAGGGGGATCTTCGAGGGGATACGGGACGAGAAGAACCACATGATAAGCCTCCTCGACCTTGCGCACTTCAGGTACGAACTCGGGGACTACGACGCGGCGGAGGCGCTGATAAACGAGGTTCTCCGGAACCCGAGGGAGGACGAGATTGAGATAAACGCCAGGCTGGTCGAGGCCGAGATACTGGCCGGAAGGGAGGAGTACGACAAAGCTTTCAGAGCTATACGGGACGCCCTCGTCAAGGCCATAAACGTAAGCGACGAGATTTTTGGCCTCGTCTTCGATACGCTCGTTGACTTCATAGAGGGACTGTTCAACGAGAGCGAGTACGGAACGGTTGCCAGGAACATGGAAGGCTTTGCCGAGCTCTTCGAGGACGATACGGCATACTTCTTCAGGGCCATAGCGGAGCTGGCCCGCTGGAAGGCCGGAGAAGAGGGTGCAAAGGAGAGGTTCGATGAGCTTTATTCAAAGGTGGAGAACGAGGATCTCCGCTCGATTCTCGACGAGTGGAAGAAGCCGAAGCTGAGTTTGGAGCTGGGGCTCTAAGTCTTTATTTCTTCCTCTAATCCCTTTGTGTAGCGCTCTATCTCAAGGAGGCTCTTTCTGATTACGTTCTCCCCAGCATTCCATATCTCAATTCCAACAACGTTTCCATTCTCGTCGTACTCAAACCATACATCGTCGTCAACCTCGTCGGTATCGGCCACGGGACCCTCCCTAATCAAGAGGTATAGGATATCAGCCTTTGGGTCATACCTAACCTTCATACCTCAACCCACCTCCGAGATGATAATCTCCTTTCAATGATTTTATCAAGGCTCTTACTGGTGTCTATAACGGTTATAACTTCAACAGTATCCTCTCTTTTGTCGTAGGCTATTATCAGCCAGTGCCCTGGAATGTTCCTCAGGCCAACTGCAATGAAATGACCCGAGCGCAGATCATAGAACTTTCTTCTGGGTAAATTAATGGCCGCTTCCACCTCTTTGAGGTCAATTTCCCGTTCTTTAAGCCTTTCTTTTGCATGTTCAGTTAAGACAATCTTCATCAAAACTTAATCATCTCAAAAAACTAAAAACATTGTGGTTTCTGCGTTTTTGAAGGCGCCCCAAAATAGGATGTGGTTCGGATAGAGAAAAAGGAACGAGGATTCAGATCCTCGAGACGGTCTCAACTTCCGCGCTCTCGACGTTCTCGACCTCGCGGAAGAGATCGGCGACGGCGTCGTAGGAGTAGCCCTCCTCGTCCCTTCCGAGGACGTAGAACTTGAGGGCGACGAGACCAAAAGCTATAGGCTCGCGCTCGACCTTGGCGAGGCCGAACTTCTCGGGGATAACAGCTTTCAGCTTCTCCTCGAGCTCGTCGAGGTTGACATCCGGGTCGGTCGGCATGACCTTAATAACACCAACGAGGTTGAAGTCGCTCATTCCTTTTCACCTCCTAATTCACGGCCCCTCCCAGCCGCACTTGGGGCACTTGTAGGGGACTGAGAGGACCCTGCAGCTTTCGCAGCGCCAGATTATCTCCTCGCCGCAGTTCGGGCAGACGAAGTGAGTGGCGTGCTCCCTAGGGGTTATCTCCTTTCCGCATGATGTGCATACGGGTATCTCGAACTTGGCTTCCACTGCGAACACCTCCAAGAAAGGTGGTTTTAATCACTGGTGGGCATTGAGGGGGTTGGCTTATAAACCTTTCTCTGGGAAAAGGCGCGAACTACAGAGGGATCACCTGGCCAAGTTCTTCAATTCTGAGCTTCAGGCTTCCTATCATCTCTTCCCAGTTGGGGCGCAGGCTCTTGGGGATAAAGTGGTTGGTGGAGTTGCCGATGTACCGGGCATTTTCCTTTGCGTGATCGAGCTTCTCAATCAAACCCCTCCAAAACTCATCCTCGATGTGATAGAATTCAAGGGTGAGCCTCAAAGCATTCCCCAGCCTTTTCTTATCAAACTCCATGTTGAGGGCATGGAAGGAGTCGTAGATGTCCTTGCCTTCAGTGCGGTTGTAGAGGGCGGCGAGTTTCTTGGCGAGCAGGTCTTCGAAGGAGTAGACCCTGAACATGGTTGGGTACTCACCCACAAAGGGTGATTTGACCAGCTCAACTCTGACCTCAATATAGGGCGGCCTGCTGAGGTAGAACTCAACCTTAACTCTGTCCCGGTTCCCGAGGGGGTTCCTGTAATAGCAGTCAAACCGAAAAGTCCTGTGCAGAACCCTCGGTCCCTTAACGTCAAATCCCTCCACGAGCCTCATGCCCTCTTTTATCTCCTCGGCTGCGGTTCCAACGTCGCCGTTGAAATAGTCAATGTCTATGTCCTCGGAAAACCTTGCCGCCCCGATTCTGGCGAGATAGACTCTGTTGAGGGCAGTGCCGCCCTTAAGTATCGCTTTCTCGCCGAAGATTCCCCACAGCTGGCTCAGCAGGAAAGAAATGCGCTCCTCCTTGGCGATGTAGTTCAGGCCCAGCCCGGTCTTCGCTGCCAGATACCGGAGCATTTCCTCATCCATAGACCCACCCCAGTATCTTTTCCTTTCCAAGGTTGTCTATCACCTTCCATTCTTTAATGCTTCTCCCGCGGGAGGGAAGAGTCGGGACAAGCTTCGTCCAGCTTCTAACCCTGCCCCTTAGATAGTCAAGAACCCTCTCAGGGATGTCTACCCCCAGCTCGTTTTTGAGGAGCTCCAGAACATAGCCAGTCCTTTGGCAGAGGGAGTCGCTGGCAAAGTGTTCGAAGTAGCTCAAGAATTCATCCCAGTCAAGTTTTTCGGCCTCGTAGAGGGCCTTGATTATCTCGGAGTAGCCCCCGCAGTAGGCAGGCTTGTAGAAGCAGTCGAAGAATGTCTTTGCAAGGGTGGAGGTGTAGACGCCATCCTTAAGCGTCATTCCAGTGGCCTTTTCTCCGAGGGCAACGGCCTTGATCGTGTACTCCCCAATGCTTCTTTTGCCGGATTTTCTCGGTGTTGCCACGAATATCGTGAACGGCTCATAGTCGAGTAGGTCATAAAGCCTCAGGGCGGAAGAGAAGGCTATATATCCTGGGAATATGGCAAGGGCTATCCGATAGGGGTTTTTTATTGAGGGGTTTCCTGGCTGTTCGTTGACGAGGTAGATGCCTTTCTTCAGCCTTGTGAGGTATCCTTTTTTTGAGAGGCTCCAAAGGACCTTTTTAACCATCCCACTGCTGAGACCTGGGAAGAGCTCTCTAATCTCATCGGCACTCACAATATCCGCTCCCCGTATAGCCCTCATTATGTCCTGTTCAGTTTTTGTGAGGTAGTAATTTTTCTGCATATAGTGACCGTTATAGTAATTTTCTTAATAAAATTTTCGGAAGGGGTTAAAGGGGTGGAACTTACGATAGCACACAATCGCTCATCTTGATATGGTGAGATGCGGGGTTCCACCCCGCAAGAAACTTTGCCTGCGCAAAGTTTCATCAAAGTTCGTGTGTCCTCATTGATGGTCTTCTCCAAAGGGTTTATCCACATAACATTCACTCTCACATGGTTTCACTCCAACAGCGCCCTCCGGGCGCTAAAACAATAGAGAAACCAAAAACAAAATTGGCTTATTGAAATAAAACCCAGCCAAAACTCTCAAACTTAATAGAAGACACACGAACTCACTTTAGCAGATTACGCAGTTAGGACTTTTGGTCAACCTTTGCCAAGCAAAGGTTGCTGGGGGCTCCGCCCCCACGCCCCGGGGGTTACCGTTTCCGCTACCGGTTGCTTTTGTTGCAATCGGTGCGGTTGGTTTCACACTCCCGTTCACATTGGGGCTACCAGGCACCTCAAACGGGAGGTCATCAACCTCAAGGCCGAACGGAAACGACCCACAAAAGAAAATCACGCAAAACCCCAAAAAACTTACGGTCACAAAAATACACAAACGAAACAAAAAACACTACTCAGAAAACAGCCTGCGGGGCAGGTTCTCAGAGAAATGAGAGGTCCCCCATTATGGGGGATGTCTAAAATAGTACATACAATTACATTCTTCTGAAGACTCGGTACATGACCGGATCAGGGATTCTATACTTTCCGTACCCAATCGTCTCCACGAAGCCATAGTCCATTAGCTTTGATAAGTACCCCCTCATTGCCTTTTCATCTATTTTCTCTTCCAATTCTTCCTCAACAAGCCCCTTTATTCTCTCCCATCTTGCATAACCTCTTCCTTCGCTCAGCCATGCTATCGCCCTTACCACAACACGATAACGAGGAGAGAGCTTGTCCAACTCTTCAAACTCCGTTTGCACGTACTTCATGGCCTTTTCCAAAACCTTCTCAATGGCTTCTTCATTAGTAAGCCCATCGATTCTGTGGGCCCCATAGTGAACAAGCCATCCTGGAACCCCATCGAGAGTGTTCACCACCGGGAGGAGCTCCCGCTCGTTCACGTCGATCCCGTACTCCTCAAAGCCCCTCCTCAGGAACTCAAGGCTCTCCGAGGGGTTGAAGCGCGGTAAGCTTATCCTCACCTCGTACCTCCCGAAAAGAGGGGAGTCTCCCTCATCAAGGCGAAGGAAGTTCTCAAGAACGCCCACCTGGGAGCCAGTGAACACGAGCACTATGTTGTGAAGGCTGTCGAGAACCCATGCAAAGAGCTTTGTGAGGTCTTCATTCGAAAAGCGGAGGTATTGGGCCTCATCAAAGGCTATCACAGCGAGCTCGTTCCCCTCGTTTATCGCCGAGAGAACATCTACAATGTCAAAGCCCTTTTCCTGCAGCTCAACTTCAATGCCGCTGATTCTGATCCCTTTTATCCTTGAGATTACACCCCCAACGAAGCCCTTCCTCGAGATAGCTTTGTACAGACGCTCGGCAATGATTCTCTGCGGGTACTTTGAGTTCAGGGATGTGGCGGCCCTCGCGTCAATCACGGCGTATGGAATACCGTACTCCTGTTCAAGCTCGTTGAGCGCGGCGTAGAGAAAGCTCGTCTTCCCTATCCTGCGCGGCCCGGTGATTATGAAGAAGTTCCTCCTCTTCTCAATAGCGTCAAGAAAGCTCAAATACTCCGCTCTTCTCCCGAACAGTTCGTCAATTGAGGTCTTTGGCTGGACATCAAACAACATGTCTGGACACACCCCATTATGGGGGATGTCCAAAGATGTATATAAGAGTTGCGGGGCTTAACCAACCCCTAACAACACTAGCCTCCTCTCATACGGGTTTGGATAAAGGGAACTACGAAAAAGCTCAAAGCATCAGGAGAAACAGTTCACAGGGGACAAACCACACGTCATTTCTGTTTCCGAAGTTGAACACTTAGCAAGAATCGACCAGAGAGGATCCCCCGCAAATGAACCCCCTTCACTAGGGACGGTGAGACACAGATGGAAGTGCTGGGAAAGCCTTTGTAGTTAGGGGAAGCAGATGGAAAAGTTAGGGATAGTGATGCACATACTATAAAAGACCAGTGGAGTTCTCCAAAAAATTTTGCAAAAATGATAGACCATTATTAATGTTCTCCTCGGTTATGGCACCCCTGCGAACTTTGGTCTTTTTTGATTGGAGATCTTTGAGGGGATAAATCTCAAAGCCCAGCCTGTCCCTAAAGTCTGTATCAAAAGTAATCAAGGTCCTCTGAAAAGCGGTAGTCCTCAATGTAGGCCTTCTTGATGCATGTTCCGCCCTTGAACGCCAGCTGCCTCCAGAGTGTACTTTTCCAGAGCCCGTAAAGCATCCAGCTTATGGCGTAATCCTTCTCAACCGTGGAAACGGGAACTCCGAGCTCTCTGGCCTTCCGTTTTATTTCATCCTCCATCATTCAAGTTCACCCCAGTAATCATCGGGGACGTTCACTCTGAGGCCCCATCTGCGATCAAAACGGCCATCGGGAGGCATTGTTGGGTCCAGCAGGGAAAAGCTCCTGAGGTTCTTTTCGGGTATTTTTATCTCCTCCTCAAGATCGAGTCCAAGCCTTTCGCTGAGGAAGCCGAGCCTCTTCAGGACTGTTGTGCTCCCCATCCGCTCCGCATACGCTAATAGGGTTTCCTTATCAAAGGCGCCGTTCCTCAGCGCCTTCATTACCTCGATGATACCCCCACAGTACTGGGGCTTGTCAAGGCAGTCAATTAACGTCTTTTCCGGGTCGGTGATGCTGACGTTCCTTCCGCCCCTCCTTATGGTGGTCAGCCCGAAAAACTTGTGAGGCCTGACCGTCACGACTCTAAATCTTCTTCCACCGATGCTTATCCTCCCAGGGTATCCCCTCTTCTTGGGGGTCTGGATGAACGTCGTTCGTGGAATCTGCTCAGTGAGTCCGTAGTAGTTGAGGGCGCTCCAGTATGCCACCGCGGAGGGCTTCACGATTAACGAGGCCAGGAGGAAGTCGTCCACTACCGGTGGCTGGGCGGGGTTGGGGGTTACGGCATAAACACCCCTGTAAATTCGCTTCAGGAATCCTTCCTTGGTGAGCTCCTGGAGGTAGTAGTTCAGAAGCTTGTCGCTCAGGCCCAACTTCTCCCTGGCTTCCATGACGGTGAACGCCTCCCCCAGCTCCATGAGCTTTCTCAGCACTTCCACCTTGTTCATTTTTTCTCTCCTTATACTGAGTATTTTTAGTGTTATTTGAGAAATTTTGAATTTAAAGCTTTTGGGAAGACTTTGCTCGTGCCAGCAGAGCAAACTTTGCAGGGGGAAACACCCATAAAGGAGCAAGCAAATGAAAAACCCATTTCAGAACTTGCCAATTTTTAGAAAAGCACCTAATCTTCCGCCAGCGCTGAAGCTTTTGGGAAAAGCTTGACCAAAAGTTTGTAGCTCTCCTAAAATAACCTTCTGAGAAGATTTCATCCGTCAATCAGGATTCATAGAGGAGAACACTTTAAATGAGACTTGAAGAAGGTTTACTCTTTTTTGACGCCCAAAGGGCGTCGTTTGGAGTTAAACCCACACCAACAGGGCAGTTTTAAAAGTTCTCAAATTCAAAACAATCCCACAATAAGAAATCACCCAAAAATCAGTCTTTATAAGGAGCTACGAACCTTGATGAAACTTTTGCTTGGCAAAAGTTTCTTGTGGTCGAAAAGAACATCCCTTCAGGTCCCAGGCTCATCGAATGGCTTATATACCCCCAACTGCACCAAACATGTCTATCAACGAACAACTTTCAACATCCCAAGTTACTTGGGATGTGGAACTTTATACATCAATAAACACATTTGCTACAATGGGGTCAAAGATTGTATACCTATTATGGCCTACCTGTTCAATGTATCCATAATCCTCAAGCTTGATGAGTAATTCTCTCACCGTGGAATCATTCAGACCCATATATTTCTTTATTTCCCCAAACGTCGCATATCCTCTCTCATAACTTTCTTCGCGATGACCCTCATGACCTTTTCGTAGTTTGATTCTTTTTTCTTGTCTTTTCTCAGTTGCTTGAACTCACTTATCACATTCTTTTTAGCCTTCTCAATCATGTTTTTGAGCGCTTTTCTGTGAGTGTAGCCTTCAAGGCGGTCATTTGCATAATCAATGAGCCAGCCCGGCGTTCCACCTACCTCATCGTACGCAAGTATGAGTTCATCGAAGTCATAATCATCAAATTCGTTTTGCTCAAAGCCCTCCTCAAGGAAGCGTATTGGGAATATTTCTTTGAAACGCTTTTCTCCCGAGAAGGGTCTCGTCATTCTTCAGGCGGTAAGGGGGTCTCGGAATAGTTTTTGTTCATTGAGATTACCTTCCCCAGTCAACAAACTCAATCGCACCATTTTATTTCGTTGTTTTATAAGAAACGAGATGGTGCAAGATGACATTGAGAAGTACCGGATGTATCTGCCTTCGATGTGGCACAAGAGTATGAAATCTTTTATACTTTCTGTGAGAGTTCTATCCGGTGTGGAGAGGTGGCAGTCGATCTCAGGGGATACTTCAAACCTGGCGAGATAAAGAGGTGGGAAGAAATATATGGAAGAGATCCGGAAAGAAGAAAATTCAGGAAGCTCATCAATGGGAGAAGTGTTGTAGTGTCAATAATTGGTTATAGAAGGGTTGGAAAAAGTGTGTTTGCTTACGCTTATGGTGAGGTTGAAAGTCTTAATCCGATTCCGTTGAAAGTTCATAGCGGGTGGGATGCTGACAAAGTATTTGATAAACTCAACAAAAAAATTGAAAGCATTTATGGTTCAAAAACAGAAGGATGGAATGTCGGTGGAGGAGTCAGTCTTGGGATAAGCGGGTCTGCAAGCAAATCCACTTCAACAACAAAAGCTCCCGACATCGACGAAGTTTGTAAGGAAAAGTGTTATATCATTCTCGATGAAGTTCAACGTTTGAAGTCGGAAGATTTGAGAGAGGTTGTAAATGATTTTTACAAGCGTTTTGAATCAACTGCCACGATAGTTCTCACGGGCTCAAGCGTTTATAAGATAAGAAATCTCGGAATAGCACGAAAAATTGACTGGTTTACTCTATATCCGTTCGATGAAATGAAGGCCCGTGAGTTCATTGAAAAGGGATTCAAACAAAATGGGATGTTACTTGATGCAGATGATATTTCCACGATATACCACGGTGTTGGTGGTACACCTGGTCTCATAATTGACGTGGCCAAACTCGTAATCCTTAGAAACTATGACATTGAGGATGCTGTGGAGCACGTTTACGAAGATTTTGTTTCCGGTGATGGTGAAAGCATAATCCAAGATCTCGACGAGATCATCAACCAACACCCCACTGTTGATAAAAAGCGTTTTGTTGAGTTCTTACTCGACAGGAGAACCAATGAATTTGACAGGAACGAGAGGGAGCTTCTCGAAGACCTCAAAATCTTTGGCGTGGTAAAAGGTGGGATTGTTGATGACCCGTGTCTGAGAAGGATACTATCCAAGTGGGGTGGTGTAGAATGAGGTTCTACGAGTTTGAAAAGTACCAGATGGACCGCTTCATAAATCAGCACTTCGTAATCCTTCGCGGGCCGAGGCTCTCGGGTAAGAGCCACTTTATAAGGGAGTACTTTGAAGGATCACAGGAGAACTACGTCATCTTCGACGTTTTCAATGCGTGGATGAAGAAGGATTTATGGGTTGTGAGGGGCCTCGTTGAGGACTTGAAACTTTCAATTGAAACCAGTGCGCCCGTTGGCTCGGTGGTTTTCTTCAACCTCGATGGGATTGGTGATTTCAACGATTTCCATTCCATGCTCTCCGCGCTCCCTCAGGGCACCCACGTCGTTTTTGATCATGCCGAGTTCTTTGGCTATGCGAGAAAGGACGACGGTGATCCCCGTGAGTTCTTCCAAGAGTTCATCGACCTTGGTCACCTCCGTTTCGTCTTCGTACCGCGTTCGACGTCCCGCCTGTTGAACTACCTCGGTGTTGGAGACTACTCCTCGCCCCTGTTCGGCAGGTTTGAGGTCTTCGTTGAAGTTGTTCCACTCTCGCCAAATGAGAGTATAAAATTTCTCGGCGATTGCCCCTTCGATGTGGTGAGAGTTTATGGGTTGACTGGTGGTTTAAGGGGTGCTCTTGAGCTTCTCCGGAGTGTGGACTGTGATATCAAAGAATACAGGAGGATGATCAGCAAAATCGCTCTTCGCGACCTCGCACCGAAGGGGCCCAAAAAGGGCAGGAAACTCGTTGAGGTGGCCGCGGCGGTTGCAAAGGAAACCAGGGTTCGGGAATATGTAAAGCGTGAAGACATTGTCCAAAAGTATGGCATAGATGAAAAATCGCTGTCAAGATATTTATTCCCATTGTATGAGCTTGGCTATGTTGACTTTTTGAACAAAGATATGGTAAAGACACCAATACCATTTCAGTTTTTTGACATATAAATACATACTCATTCTTCTGAGTATGTATTTTTGTGTAATAATGCACGTTTGGGAGCACAGGAAGCTTTTGGAAAAATTGGAAAAAGCTTCGCCAAAAGTTTGTAGCTCTCTGCATTGTCGCGTTTGGAAAAGTTCTGGTTTTCTTCTCGGGAACCCTGTTCTTGATGAGAACAATGAACAAAATGCCGAGCGTATCAAAGGGGTTTACTTTTCCTCTGACGCCCTACGGGCGTCTTTTTAAGGTTAAACTCCTTTACAAGGAGTCCCTAAAGGAGTTCTCACTCAAAACAATTGATTTTAAGCAGAAACCCTCTAGAGAACTTGCACTTCAAGAGGGAGCTGCCAACTTTGATGAAACTTTGCGCAGGCGAGCAAACTTTGCAGAGCAAAGTTTGACCAAAGAACACCCTTCTCAAAGAAAAGCAAAAATTAGTCGTGCACTAAAGAACTGGATAATTTTAAGCGGGGTTTAACATAAAAGGAAGCTTTTCAGAGCAGTTTCAACTTACCATTGGCGCCCTTCGGGCGCCTTCTCAAAGAGAAACACTCACAAAGGAGCGAGTAAATGAAAAACCCATTTCAGAACTTGTCAATTCTTAGAAAAGCACTCTTTCTTCCGCCAGCGCTTGCGAAGCAAGGGCTGAAATGGTGGGCCCGCGGGGCTTCGAACCCCGGACCTCCCGCTTATCAGGCGGGCGCTCTGACCAGGCTGAGCCACGGGCCCAAGAGAATTCTGGTGCCCCGGCCGGGATTTGAACCCGGGTCGCGGGATCGAGAGTCCCGCATGATTGACCGGGCTACACCACCGGGGCGTGTCCGAGATTAGAGAGCTTAGAGGATTTAAAAAGTTTTCGGTGGGGAACGACCCCCAAGTCCAACCAGAAACACGGATTTTCTGGTGGTACTTCTTGAGATAATCGCAGGAGGTTCAATGTTAAAATTAGACCAGTGGTATTCATGTCAAATAACGTTCCACCCGGAAACCCAACGTTCCACGGAACTCGAAAAACTTAAAAGTATGCAGTAATATAGGTATCCAAGCATGTTGGAGCGTATATTCCCAATCAGGGACGTATCACATATCGCAAAGTATTAAGCAACGATACCGCCGGTGAAAAGGTATGGACCGTAACATCCTGATAATCATCCCCGCCTACAATGAGGAGCTGACGGTTGGGTCAGTCGTTGCTTTAGCCAAGAAGTACGGGGATGTTTTGAAAAGGAGCAGAGGTGGCGGCGTTGGAGAGAATTGAGGTAGTTTATAGGGACGGAGTCTTTGTCCCCCTAAAGAAAGTCCACGTTAGGGAGGGAGCGCGGGGGGTTGTTATTCTAACTTCCGGTAAAGAACTCGTAGAATTCGCCAGAAAACACCGGAAAAAGGTTCAGGAGGATGTGTTGATTGCGTTTTTGGAGGAGAGACGATGATAGTCGTTGATGCCTCTGTGTTTGTTGATTTATTTTTTGAATACGACGAAAGCAGAACAAGGTTAGCGGAGAGGTTTTTTGAGAAGGTTAATGGCGTTCCCATCTTTGAACCCGAACTTTTCAAGATTGAACTTGTCTCGCAACTAGTCAGGAGGATGAAAAAGGACGAGGCAATCCTGACAGCGGAGTCGACTTTTAAGGTCATAAACTTCGTAGAAACTGGCGAGCTCTTTGAGCTGGCGTTTCTCATCGCCCTTGAAACGGGGTGTAAGGCAGCTGACTCGTTTTATATAGCCACAGCCAAGGTCACGGATTCAATTTTGGTATCAAACGATAAGTTCCAGGTAAAGAGCGCCAGGGACTTTGGAATCAGCGCGTTTTATCTCCTCAAAGGTGAGAAGGTCATTGATGATATCACAAAACTGCTCGGTGGGGAAGGCATGTCTGGGATGGGAAGTTAATCACGTGGAGGGGTCTCGATGAACATCCTGATAATCGTCCCCGCTTACAACGAAGAGCTCACGATTGGGTCGGTGGTTGTCCTCGCCAAGAAGTACGGCGACGTTCTAGTGGTTGATGACGGGAGCGGGGACAGGACGTCGGAGGTTGCGAGGGAGTGTGGGGCAGTTGTAATAAGGCATGAGCATAACTTGGGAAAGGCGAAAGCCCTCAAAACGGGTTTTGAGTACGCTCTGAGCAGGGACTATGATATTGTTGTAACCATTGACGCCGACGGCCAGCACAACCCAGATGAGATTCCCCTCCTGCTTGAGCCAATAATTAAGGAGGAGGCCGACCTTGTTATCGGGTCGAGATATTTAAACGGGAGCAAAAAGGAGATCCCCCTTTACAGAAGGCTTGGTCTATGGGTGCTGAACAAAAGCACCAAAGTTGCTTCAAACGTTGATGTTGATTCGCAGAGCGGCTTCAGGGCCCTGAACCGGAAAGCCCTGGAGAGGTTAGACTTAAATAGCAACGGCTACTCAATAGAGACCGACATGATTGTGAAGGCGAGCGAGAGGGGGATCAGGCTCATGGAGGTTCCCATAACCGTCAGGTACGATGTGCCGAACAAGCACAAGAAGAACCCCCTATCGCATGGACTCGGGGTGCTTGCCGGCATTATAGGGCTGATTGGATACAGGAGGCCGTTGCTGCTGTTCGGCGTTTTGAGCTTGATGTCGTTTATCATAGCCGGCATTTTGGGATATCTGGCCCTGGAGCCGTATTACAACGGTGGGCAGGTTTATTTAACTCAGGCAATAGGAGCTGGAATATTTGCGATCATTGGAATTCAGCTGTTCGTTGCTGGGTTGACGCTGAACGTGCTGGCAAAGATGGTGAGGGAGTGAACTAGCAAATCGGGTGCCGAATATGAGAGTGTTAATGTTAACTCCAGAGTTCTACCCTGTCTGGGGTGGGTTAGGAACTTATGCCCTAGAACTTAGTAGAGCCATGCCAAAAGATGTGGAGCTTCATATAGTAACTCCAAAAAGAGAGAACTTCGGAAAATCCAAAATTAACGAGAGTCCTACTGCCCCAAACCTCCCACCAAATGTCTTTATTCATTATATTGGAACCGCTAGAGATACTTTTATCTATAACTTTAAATTTCAGATAAACTGCTCCGTGTATCTTTGGAAATTCATAGAGAGATATGATATAGACATAGTTCACGGCAACGGAACAGCCACATTATTTGTAAACCCATCAAAACTGGATGTTCCAATTGTAAATACAATCCATTCAACAATTGGAGACCAAATAAGAACTATAAAAGAGACGGACTCAAAATTTTCTCAATTAGAATTTTCAGAAAAGATGACATTGTTATTAAGTCCTTTTTTAGAACCATTAGAGCGTATGCATTATATCAAGAATCAATATTACATAACAGTTTCAGAGTTCAGTAAAATCCGTTTAGTAGAAGAAAAAAAGTTGAGACCAGCAAATATCACTGTCATATACAACGGAGTAGATCCCACTAAATTTAGTCCCAAAAGGGAAAAAGAAGCAAAAAAATATTTTCCAATGCTCACAGATATAGAAATCCCAAAAGTATTATACCTATCCCGATTCATCGAGAAAAAAGGCATAAGTATTTTGTTAAAGGCGATTTCATCGATCCTCAAAAGGGAGGATGTTCATTTTGTTTTTGCAGGTCCCGGAAAAAAACCAGATTTTGGTAAGTATAAGATACCACAACAGAACTACACTTTTCTTGGATACATTAATCATGAGGATACTCCATTTCTGTATGCATTATCTGATATCTTCGTGTTACCGTCCCTTTACGAAAACTTCCCAATCAGTATACTTGAAGCTATGGCTTCTGAAACCACAGTACTTGCTACAAAGGTTGGGGGGATTCCCGAAATGATCACATCTGGTAAGGACGGAATTCTGATCCCACCAAAAAACAAAGATGAACTAATCAAAGCTATTGTAGAGCTAATAGAAAACGATCCTCTAAGAAGAAAACTAAGCAAAAATGCCCGAAAGACAGTAATTAAAAAGTTCAGTTGGAAACAGACAGCAAAAAAGACAAAAGAATATTATGAGAGTATATTGGAAATGAGATAAGGAGGGACAAAAATGAAAGTCTTACTCATAAATCCGCCAAGATATATGGAAAAAATACCCGTTATTAGGGAGGACCGGTGCGAAATAACTGAAAGGTACGCAATTGTCCCACCGTACTCACTTATTTGGATAGCTTCAATCCTTCGAGAGCAAGGACATTCAGTCACGTTAATTGATGCAAATGGACTAAACATGACTTACCGCGAACTGGAAAACAAAATGAGGTCTCAAAATTTCGATGCAGTTATCTTTAGATTCACGCCCACAACATTCGATTGGGACATGAAAACTGCGGAGATTTCCAAAAAAATAAACCCCGGGGCAACGACGATAGGACTTTGTTTAACACTATGGAAGTTCCCATGGGAAGTTCTAAAGAGAGCTAGGTACTTAGACATCTATGTTCCAAAGGAGTGGGAAACTGTAATACCAAACTTAATCAATGCACTAGAAGAGAAGAGTCCGCTAGGTACAGTAGATGGCATCAGTTTTAGAGAACATGACCAAATAAAAGTTACAAATCCTGCCAAACCTATCAAAAACTATGATTCTCTGCCGCTACCAGCTTATGATTTATTGTCAGACTTTAAGATTTATAGACCCAACACACCAATTTCTGGCAATTATATGATTATTTACACAAGTAAAGGATGTCCATATAGCTGCGTTTATTGTACTGTAGCTAGAACGCCATTTAAGATAAAGTCTCCAGAGAGAGTCATCGAGGAACTAGAACTACTATACACCAAGTATAATGTACGCCTAGTGTCTTTCTTCGATGAGACATTCACCATTGACAGAAGGAGGGTCATAAAGATATCCGAGTATATAAAAAAGGAACTTCCTGAGTTAAAGTGGTACTGCAACACAAGGGTGAATTTAGTTGATCCAGAATTACTTAAAATAATGTACGAGGGTGGCTGCAGAGGGATAGCCTACGGAGTCGAATCCGGCTCTCAGACGATTCTAGATAATGCTAAGAAGGGAATCACCGTTGAGCAGGCAAAGAACGCCATCAAGTGGACTAAAGAAGCAGGGATAAAAGTATTCACTAGCTTCATATTTGGATTGCCCGGAGAGACGAAAGATACTATCGAAGAGACCATTAGGTTTGTAAAAGAAACTCTTCCTCACGGGGCTCAATTTAACGTTGCAGTACCATATCCCGGAACAGAATTCTACGAATATGTCAAACAAAAGAACCTATTTATAGGAAACCCCTCATGGGAAAGTTTCTACCAACATAAAGCCGTTATCAGAACAGAAGAGCTTTCTCCTGAAGAGTTAGAAAGAGCTCGTAAGAGAGCATATAGGGCATTGTACTTCAATCCAAGATGGATATTTCAGAATGTCAAATGGGTACTTACCCATCCAGAGGACTTTATACTGGGTGTGAGGTATTACGCAAAGGCCCTGAAGAACTATCTCCTTTACAGGATGGAACATGCACATTAAACATATAGAAGGAGGTGATAATATTTGGAAAACTTACCATTAGTTTCAATAATTATACCTACTTTCAATTCGGGGAAAACGCTAGAAAAGTGTTTAAGAAGTATTAAAGAACAGACATACTCCAACATAGAAGTAATTGTAGTTGATAAGGGTTCAAAGGATGAAACTATAGAAATTGCTAAAAAGTATGGGTGTGAAGTACATGTTATCCCAGCAAATGAAAGATCAGAGCAAATAAATTATGGTGTGAAGGTTGCGAGAGGCAAATATATCTACAGAGTTGACTCAGATTTCATTTTACCTCCAAAAATGGTAGAGGAAGCTGTTAGACTATGTGAAATACATGGTTATGATGCTGTTTCAACACTTGTGTTACCAGATCCTACTATCAGCTTTTGGGCAAAAGTTAGGAGGTTAGAAAAAGAGTGTTACAGAAATGACATCTTTTACAGAGGTGCTAGATTCCTTAGAAAAGACGTCTTTGAGATGCTCGGAGGTTTTGATGAGAGCTTAGTTGCTGGTGAAGATTATGATTTTCATGAGAGATTACTAAGAGCAAACTTTAAAATTGGGTTAGCTAAAACAGAAGAATTACATATTGGCGAGCCCAAATCCATTGGGGATATCATTAGGAAAAATTATTACTATGGTAAAACTCTAAAGCATTTTCTAAGAAAAAATAAAGTGCAAGGATTATCTAGAATGTCTCCAATAAAGAAATCACTATTGAGATGCTGGAAAAATTTTCTGAGACACCCTGTCTTAACACTCGGATTTATACTCCATGAAATCACCAGATATACCGCCGCAACAGCTGGCCTCTTTATAGGTATCTTAGTAGAGGCAAGTTCAAAAACTAAAAAAGAGAAAAAGAAACTAGATAGCTACTAAAGGCAATAATAGCAAAAACGGAGGAAAGCGAAATGAAAGAGGATATAACTCTCCTCGTAATTGCACCTTACTATAACGTTTTTATAAAAGAATTGACAGAAGCCACCTCCATTTATGTTCGAAATATCAATGTGTTTGTCCATCATAATTATCTATCTGAATTAGCTTTGTATTTACCATTTTCACGTTTCAGATGGGTGGAAAAATTTTCAAAAAGAAATTTAGTTAACTTAAAAGGATTACCCAATAATGTGAAAGTTCACGTAATCTCAATGTTTTATTTTGTTCCTGATGGGAAAAACATAAACCTAGGGGAAAAGCTAGTTAGGAAGTTTAGTGAATATATAAGAAAGAACAAAATAGAGTTCGACCTAATCCACGGACATACGACGTGGCCTCAGGGGTATGTGGCAGCCAAGCTTGGTAAGGAATTTGGAGTACCAGTAGTTCTCACAATTCACGAAGATAGAGATTGGTTCCTAAAAGAATACAACTCAAAAAATGAAAAAATTTATTGGACTTGGAGAAATGCAGATGCTTTAATTAGAGTAAATAAAAAAGATGTTCCTTTACTAAAAGAATTTAACTCCAATGTTTACCCAATCCCTAATGGTTTCAACCCTAGCAAGCTTCCCCCACTTACACAGGAAGTTTCCCGTCTACGCTTGGGTCTCCCTCTAAATAAAAAAATAATCTTTAGCCTTGGAAACTTAGTAGAAAGAAAAGGCTTTCACTATCTAATTGAAGCAATGTCAAAGATTCTTAAAACTAGGAATGACGTCTTATGCTTCATTGGGGGAGATGGGCCGTGGAAAGGCAAGTTGCAGAATCAGATAAACAGTCTTAGCCTCCAAAACCATGTTAAACTTTTGGGCTTTGTACCTGATGAAAAACTTGCCCTATGGATGAATGCTACGGATGTTTTTGTCCTCCCAAGTCTGAACGAAGGCAATCCAACAGTTATGTTTGAGGCCTTAGGTGTCGGCTTACCCTTTGTGGGGACAGCAATTGGGGGGGTTCCTGAAATAATTGTCTCCGAGGACTACGGCCTTCTCTGCCCCCCAGCTGATCCAGAGTGCTTAGCAGAAAAAATTTTAATAGCCATCGACAAAGAGTGGGACAGAGAGAAGATAAGAAAGTACTCGGAGCAGTTTACGTGGGATAATATTGCAAAAAAAATACTCGAAGAAGTATATCTTCCAGTGCTGGAGGGCGATCGAAAATGGCAAGTCTAAAAAGAGTGATTTTGGTTTTACTTGCACTTTTTCTTGTTATCACTCAATATTCTATATTATCGACAGAACAGGCAACACATTATGACGTATCGGTATATTCAGTTTATCCTTTTTGGGTTTGGCTAAATTTGGTTGTTATTGTTGGAGTATCTAGTTTCTATTATTGTACTATAACTATATCTGAAACAGAGAATAGAAATGTACAATATTGGCTTATGACAATTTTAACTATAACAAATGTTACTGTACTTCTCATACCTTTGTTTAGAGGCTACTTCATTTATGGGAGAACCGATGAACTGGAGCATCTCGGAAAAGTTAGAGATATATTGCTAACTGGCCACATTGGGGATAACAATTTTTATCCATTAATGCACATTCTGATTTCCGATATTTTTAAGGTTAGCAACATTTTTCCTAATGTGTTGACAGTATTACTTCCATCTTATTTCTGGGCAATATCTCTTTTTTGGTTTTATATTTTCGTTAAAAACACACTTGGCGACATTTTTGCGAGGGCTTCTCTAATCGCCTGGGCGTTGTTTCCTCTTGGATACTGGCACACCACCATGGTTGGAAACATGTTCGCGTATTACCTAATATTCTTAGGGTTAGCAGTATGGGCTTCAGACATTCAAAAGCTAAAAAAGAGCGTGTTAATATCGATCATCATTTTTGCACTCGTCTATTTTCATCCTCTTCAGTCAATATACTTTATCGTTGCTTTAGTTGCATATACAATTTTTTCAAAAATATCTCAAAGGAATTTCCTCTTTTCGAAAGAAAGAAGCATCTTCTACGTGCTTGGCATATTTGTGAGTGCATGGACAGCGTGGTATCTGTCTTTTAAGGAAACACAGAGAGGTCTAGTATTATTTCTAAGTTCATTAATAGAACCTAGTGAAAACCCATTCGTGAAGATGTACGTTAGCATTGCAAGCAGATATGAGCTCCCGATTACCAAACTACTACAATTTGCTCTCTACAAATACTTTGGAGTTTTTGCATATTTAATAGGGCTCTTTTTGTTTATGATAATATATAAAAACAGAAAATCATTATTTTTTAGATATTTACCATTTTTTGTTTTATCATTAATCTTTATATTCTGGAGTGGTATGAACATATTCTTACACACAGTCAATTTTGAGCGCTCTTTACGGTTTATACTTGCATTCTCATTACCTGCAGGAGCCATGATATATTTTAGATATTTGCCAAAGAAGAATAAGGCTTTGGCCATTTTTATTATCCTGCTAATTTCATATTTTGCCATCTTTACAGTACATAAAAGTCCTCTTAGCGGCCAACTAAATTCCCAAGTATCAAGTTCTGAGTACTACGGCATGGGTTGGTGGTTTGACAATAGAAACGAAAACTGGAAGGGATACGAAGACGGTCAGATAACTCAGTACAGATTTTACGAAGCAATGTACGGTAGTGACAAAGCACTTGAAGCCAAAAATCTCTTATATTTTGGGGCAGGTCGTTCATTAATACCAGAACACTTTAATTTTATATCTTCTAAGCCAGTTTACATAATAGTTGGCAGAGCTATCTTTGATTACTATAATGCAACTATGCCTGAAAAAAAAGAACTGTGGAGGTTACACCCGTTTGAACTAACAAAATTAAAAACCAGCAGAGAGGTGGAGGTCATATATTCGTCATCAGACATTTCAATATATCTTAAATATTGAATTCCTAAATATTCAAATCGGTGATGAAAATGGATAACAACATAAAAGTCGCGATAATTGGACTCGACGGAGCAAATGCAAACACAGCAAGATTAATTGGATTAAAAAACTTCGAAATTGAAACTACACTAATGTCAACAATCCCTCCATACACACCCCCATCTTGGACATCCATACTTACAGGGGTAAATCCAGGAAAGCATGGTATAATTGGATGGCAAAAATTCAATAGGGATGAAAACACGATAAATTTAACAACTTCTAGAGATGTCAAATTTCCAAGGCTAACAGAACTCTTGGACAGAGCGAGTTACAAAACAATTCTCATCAACTTCCCAATGACGTACCCATTTAGTGGAATTCAAAACAAAAATAACTCAATCATAGTGTCAGATTGGGCCGCACCAACACAGACAATATATCCAAGAGAGCTACATAGGAAATACGAAGATTACTTGGTAGAGCCGCCACATCAATGGTCCAAGTGGGAAGGTAATAAAAAAGATTACGCAAAGATAGTGTACGAATACACACGGACACGTCTTCAAATTTACTATGATCTCCTTGAGAAGGAAGAGTGGGATCTATATTCAATCGTATTTAGTGAGACCGATTGGTTTTCGCATCTATACCCCCAGATACTCGAGAAAAAAGAAAAAAACATAGTAACGCCTACATTCCAGCTTATTAATAAGTTCATAGAGCAGGCTAAAGAAATAGCCGATGTAGTATTCATTGTAAGTGATCACGGATTTGAAATCAAGAAAAAAGTAGTCCATGTAAACGAGATCTTAAAGAGGCGGGGTTTAATTAAATATTCTCGCCTAAAATCCACGCTAGTGAATCTAGCTAGAAAACTTCCAAAACCTTTAGTAAATAAGATCGTTACTTCTCTGAACCTTCAGAGTAGTGGAATGGCATATGAGACCAACCTCACAGAGAACAAGGCATTTATGATAGAGCCAACTGTTTGGGGTGTGTACTGCAAAACAAAAAAAGACGCTGAAATTGTTCAGATGATATTCTCAAACATGCCTGAGATAAAAAAGGTCTTGCATTCCTATGAAGTATTTCACGGCCCATATTCAAAAGATATGCCTGACATAATCCTAATTCCCAATAAGGGAGTTACATTTTCCCAATTATTTGCTAGAGAACCTATTGACAATGTATATAAAGGGGATCACCATCCAGAGGGCATTCTTTATATATCTGGAAAGGACATCGCCGAGACACCCGAATTCAAAAAAGTAGTTACCGTCTTTGACATTGCTCCAACAATCCTCCACATCTTTGGTCTACCCATCCCAGACGACATGGACGGTAGAGTTCTAACAGAGATATTCGAAAAAGACTCAGAATTTACCAGAAGAAAACCAAAATACGTGGATCCAAGCTACTACGAGAAGAAGAGGCAAGATGAAAAGCTTAAAAAAGCAATCAAAAACCTAAAGCTAAAAGGCATAATCTAAACAAACCTCTCCACAATTTTCTTTACAACCTTTAAATCAACTCCCAACTTTTTCTCTATTACCAAAAGCAGCTCAACGTCCTCCTCGTCAATGCTCCTGCTCAGGAGAACTAGGAGCAGGTACGCCCCAACGAACACCACCAAAATGGGAACCGCATACCAGATACTTGAAACCCTCAAGTGCAGTCCCAGAACCAGCCCCAGCAGAACAAAACCAATAATCAGCGACTTAACATAGCTCCGGCCAAATGGGTGGATCCTGATTTTCCGATAAAGCCTGAGGGAATTCAAAACGTTGGTTACAAAATATGAGACGGTGGTGGCGACAGCCGCGCCTTCGATGCCATAGTGGGGTATCAGAAGGACGTTCAGAACCACGTTTATCCCCGCTGAGATTAGGGTGGAATACATTATGAAATTGCTATCCCTGATCACAATTAAACTCCAGCCGTTCAGCCCCAAAAACGTGTGGAACATGAAGCCCAAAGCCAGAATCTGAAGCACCGGTGCCGCTGAAAGGTACTTTGCTCCAAAGAAGAAGCTTATAGTGACCTCCGGAAATAGAAATATCAAAGCAAACAGCGGAAAAGTGGCCAGGAATATCCATTTGGTCAGAATCTGATACACCCTCTTAAGCTCCTCAACCTTTCCATGGGCATAAAGGACAGTCGCCAAAGGTGGAAAAATCAGTCCCGCAGAGTTCAAAAATATCGGTAAAAGCCTGGCAATCGGAGCAGCGGCGTTGTACAGGCCAACAACCTCAGAACCCAGGTAATAACCGAGCATCAACGTGTCAGTCCACGTCATCACGAAGCCAGCAATACCCGTCAGCATTAGAGGGATTGAAAACCTGACCAGCTCTTTTCCGAGCTTTGAATTCAGGGAAATCCCGGGTTTAAAAATCCCCTTCTTCCACACATCAAAAGTGAGCGCCAGAAGTGTAAGAGCCTGGGCAACAACGTAGGCACCAAAAACAAACGCAAACGGGAGCCCCAGGAACGCCCCTATCACAACAAAGGCCATGAACAGCGTTGGATAAACTATGTTCTGGAAATACACCTGCTCCCTGACCCTTCCAAAGCCCCTTGATACTGAAATAATAACTCCGGTTAACGCCCAAAAAGGCAGGGCAAAGACCACTATCCTCAGCGCCCTAACTAACCTCTCATCGCCGAAGAGCCGGGAGATGCTCCCTGAGAAGGCGAAGAGGACGGCCGTCCAGATTACGCTGTTCACCGCGACAATCACCAGAGCCGTTGAAACCAGATCCCAGACCCTCGAAGGCTCCCTCTCCCGGTAAAAAGCGACCTCCCGCGGGAGGGCGTTCTGGAATCCGAGCGTGGCTATAACGAGGGCGATGTTCAAAACAGTCAGAACTAAATTAAACACCCCGTACTCTGCAGTGGAAAAATACCTCGCTATCACCGCCCTGCTCAAAAAGCCGAAGAACATCGAGATAACCGTTCCAGCAAAAACTATTCCCGTCCCCCTCGCAATCTTCTGCAGGGCCTGGCTTGCCTCGCTCATGGGGTTCACCTTTTTCAATTTATGATACCTTTATGAGCCCTTTAACACATAATAAGTACCCCTTCCCGTGGCCCCGATTCTCGTCAGGATTCCTTTCTTAACAAGATCGTCTAATTCCCCGGAAGAGGTTGGTTTTGAAACCCCGAACAGCCCCCAATATTTCTTATCTCCTATTCTCCCCATGGAGTACCACTCTGATCTGCATCAAAGAACAATAACTTTGTCCTCTCTCATTAGTATGAGCTTCCCGAGATTCTCCTCAACTATTTTAATGTTGTTCACGAACAATTCCGTAACTTTCCATGGTGTGGGCGGGTGGATATCAATTAGTACAACGGTTACTTTTCTTGAGGCCAGTTGAAGCCGGGCAAAGTCTTTATCTAAAGTAACAAGAATGCGTTCTTCCTTTCTTGCTATCCGGAGAACTTCTCCGTCTGGTAAACCTCTCCGTATCTCTTGAACCCTTCTAACGTCATATTTTTTCTGCAGCTCTTTATATAACGAGAAAGGAATGTTCTCATCAAGGAGATACCGCATCAATGATTTCCACCCTTGCAAGCTTTGATGCAAATTTGATGGCATCAAGGATGTCTTCCTTAGTCAATTCTGGGTACTCCTTAAGGATGTCCTCAATGCTAAGTCCCGCACCAAGGAGCTCCAGAATCAAATACACGGGTATTCTCGTCCCCTTGATTACGGGCTTACCCCCCAAAACTCCAATCCTGCTCTCTACCCTCTTCAATAACCTCACCCACCTACACCCTACGTGTAAGGCTATTTAAAACATTGCCTCACCACCCCACCCTTCAGGGCAGGGAGAAAGTCAGCGTCCTCTCCCCGCTGTCCTCGATATCATCAAGAACATCTATAAGGTCCGTGTTTTTGTCCCTAAACTCCACACCAGAGCCCGCAATCGTCACGCTTTTCAAAGACTGCAGGAGTCTCATGACGGGTGCGTAGCTTTTCCTTGCATCGAGGGATTTTACTATCTCCTTTTTTATAACATTGGGAGAGATGTTTGCATGGATGCTCCAGAGCTTTCTCGCATCTATATACACTCCGGGCGTGTCTATCTCATTAAGCAGGACTTTTACAAGCGTTGTTTTACCTACGCGACGGATGCCCGTGACCACTATAAGCGGCACCCCATCCTTTATGGCCGAGACGATTTTGTCAAACTCATACTCACGGTCAAACATCTCATTCCTCGACTTCTTTATGCGACTGAACAACATTGTGGGGTCACCCCATGTTACATTGGGGGTCATCACGTATTTAAACATTGATGTTCAGAGATTTTTCAGGACTCAACAAAAATTAATTACAGTCCAGGCAAAAACTATCCCGGTCCTCCCTGCATCCTCCTCAGGGCCCGGCTTGCATTTTTCTTTCGAAAGCCTCGCCCTTCAGGACGGGGAGGAGGTCAGGAGTTCTCCGAGCTGGTCTACAACCTGATGTACCTCAAAAGACACCGCTCATGGGACAGGGTACAGCTCGTGGACGGCAGTTATATAAGGCTCATCGGAGCGGAGCTTTTCCTCTGGAACCTGCTCCCCATTGAGAGTATGGAGGAAGAAGCCATCTAATACCCCTTTTCTTTTAGAGCCCCAAGAGAGGTTTTCCCCTGCAGAGGGCACAGGTGAGGAAATAAAAATCAAAAGACAATGTTCACAAAAGCCGCGAGCTCCCCCTGCTCCAGCGGTATTTCTTCGCCGTTGCCGTCAACTGCGATGAAGCCTTTGCCCTTCCGAAAAATTGCATACCCCTGAACTCCCAGATTCTCCGACAGCTCGGAGATAAGTTCCAAATCCTCTTGAGACGGCTTTTTGAGTGTGAAGAGCAGAAACCCTGCAATCCTGTTGCCCCTGAGTATCAGAAAGACATCCCTGACCTCGGCGGAGCTTTCAAGCAACAGCGCAAACTCTGCCCTCCTCAGAACTTCCTCAAGAACCTCGACTGGGAGGTACATCAAAAAGAGCCACCCGAACATGACCAGTGTTTACTTTGGTTAAAGGTTTCGGTTTATCGACAAACGTATCTTCTGGCGGTGTTTTGAAAAAGAAAAATAAGAACGTCAGAACGTGTTCCCTACCAAGGCAATGGACCAAAGTGAAGTGTAGGCCTCCAGGAACTCCTTCAGGCCATAATAAAACACGCTGTCAAAGTCAATGGCTCGGTCATGAACCCTGCTCACTGACAGAATGTTCAAAAGGGAGTTCAAAGCCCTATCAACGAGCTCACCAACCTTCCCCGATGGGAGCAAATAGAGTTTGCAGCCTTTCTTGTCATTTCTGATACTCCTCAGTCCCAAGGCATCGAGGAAAGCCTCAAACAACCTCCACTCGTCGGAGGTGAGCTTTTCAACACGGGAATACCGCTTGGCTGTCTGTTCTTCCATTTTCTCTGACATAATTTGCACACACATATCTCCCTCAGAGTCTGAATCGCATTGGGCCAGTAGTCTAATGTACCTGTGCACTCCAAAAGGCGACCCCGACTCACATACTTGTGCGGCCAGTGAAGCAGATACAGGCTCCCCCTGATAGAACTGGGGGCCTAAAGTAGGAAAGCTCAGTTTATGGAGCCTGATCAAGAAGTCCAGCCATTTATGGAAATCACTGCGCTCGATCCAGCCAGTCTTGTTAAATGTCTTAACGAGGGTTATAAGGCGGTATACTGTATTATATGCAGCCATACTGGAGGGCTCATTTTCGTCAAAGAAGCAAATCCAGGATATTTCCCAGAAATCCACTGGCACACAAGTGGTACCCGGAAGGAAGTTAAGGTTCTTGAATATCTTCGGCAACATCCTTTTTAAAGCCATACTGACATCATTTTCCTGGAACTCAGCTAGAACCGATAATGATTCCACGAAAGGCCTGAAGACGCTGTAGTATAGCTCATTACACGGCCCACCATCTTCATTGTATTTGTAGAGTTCATTCACCTTTATGGCCATCTTTGCCATGTAGTCCTCGACGTAGGGAGAGTGCCTTACCTCATTCCTATACGTATCCAGGTATACAACCTTCATCATCTACCACCCCCATAGTGTTGTCGAAAAGAAGAGTTAGTTATGGGGAATTAAATATAACTCCCCGCTTCTTCCCTAGTTGAATGTCATGTTTCAGGACAAAAATTTGAGCATAAACAATGCTTTCTCATGGATTTAGTTCTAAAATTTTCAGGAATATCACTTGTCAAATATCAAAAAATACCAAAAGAAGGATAAGCTTCAAACATCCCGAAGACGATAAACCCGTCGGGATTCCTCCTCAACCATCAGTTCAAATGTGGAGCACATTTGTCCTTTGAGGAGTTTGGGCAGGTAGTCGTACATACTGCCGGTTCCAAGAACGATGACGGCCATGAACCTTTCAGGGTACCTGCCGTTCTGGAGTTTCAGCCGGAAGGCCTTCTTCGGGCTTATCTCAACTTTAAGCCTGTTTAGCGTGAGTCTAAGGGTACCCCTCATCTTCCTATAGCCGAATATCGCTTCGCCGCGCTTGAACCTCGTGTCCAGCACTTCGGCTATCAGTGCCACGAGGGCACTTGCCGGCACTTCAATTTCGCTGACGCTCTGCCAAGCCCTGCCCGGTCCAAGCACCTCGATAAAGACCTCACCATCCCGAAGATGGAGCACCACTTGTTCCGCCCTCATGTGACCACCGGGCGCCAGAAGAAGAGAGGTCAGTTAAAGGTAACGGCTCTCGCGACTGAAAAAGAAAGATGTAATATATTGGCATGTTGTTAAGCCCCAGAATACATTGACACTTTTACAGAAAAATGCTGGACTTATTGGGACAGAATTTGACTGTTAGTTGCAAATTCTCGGCGAGTTATATTTAATATCTCGTACCGTACCGCCCCTTTTGCATCACAGTACGGGGGTGGTAAGGTGGATGACTTCGTCAGGCTCCTGGAGAGGATGTTCATACCCGGCGACGTTATAGAGATTCGCGTGCTCTCCCTCCGCGGAGGCAAGGCAAGGGGCATCAGCACAGCAAACAGAATCAAGCACTTCAGGTATCCCCACGATGTCGATGCCATGGTGCGCTTCCTTGAGAACGCAAAAAGGCGAATCGAGAGAGGAACTTGGGCGGCGCACGGGGTTTACTTTAGCGTCAACCCCCGCGAGGAAGTCAAGAAGGACTCCGTGGGGAGCAAGGCCACCGACGTCAGGTACGGCTCGACGCTCTTCATTGACTTCGACGTCTTCAAGAAGGGCTCCGAGAGTTCGGACGTCTGGCTCGTTGTTGAAGAAGTGCGAGTAAAGCCAAGCAAGGAGTGGGCGGTTCGGAACAAGGAGACCGCAAAGCGGTTCCTCGAACTGCTGGCCGTTAACGTATACCACCTGCTTGTGGAGCGGGGGATGGCGCCAGCAATAATAACCGACAGCGGTTTCGGCATACACATGTTCTTCAGGCTTAATCCATTAATAGTCCGCAATGAGGAACTCCCAAACCCGCTGGAGCAACAGAGGGATTTTGAGAATAAGTACAGAGAGGTCTTCGAGGCCGTGAAGAGCGTACTCATCGATGTCCTCGAAGAGGTCGTCACAGTTGAAGCCGAAGGGCAGAAAGTTGAGGAGACTAAAGTCATCGCGGAGATAATCGACAATGCTGTGGCCGATGTTGCGAGAATCACCCGCGTCCCTGGGATTCCCAACTCAAAGCTGGCCTACAGCGTTGAGGACGGGGAAATAACCTTCGACCCATCTCGCCTGGTGGAAACAAGGGTGCTCTTTTATGATATCGAGGAAAACGAACTCTTCGGCCATAACGGACTTGAGAACGACCCACTAGATGTGGAATGGCTCCTCAGAGAATACCAAAAGGCAAAGGGCATGAAGAAGCCCAAAGGAATCCGGGAGGCTCAACCCTCCAACACAGATACCCCCATACTGGATGCGGTATGGCAACAGATGTTCGAAAAATATGACTTCTCCTCCGCGATCTCCAGGGCACAGGGGCTTGGACTTGTGGAAATCGAGGACGAGAACACAGTCAGAACCCTGGCAAAGACCCTACTCAGGATATATCCGCCGGAGGGCATGCGCCACAACTTCTTCTTGCAGTTCCCGAGCTTTTTCTTACTGCGGGGGCTGGGACCAAAGACCGTCGTGAAAATCTTTGCCCTCGCCCTCAGAGAGGCCATTGCCTTCGGCTGGGACGAGGAAAAGGAAGTCAAAGACAGGGCCGCTGCCACGGTTGAGGCCGTTGTAAACTTCATCAGCTGGAAGCTCGGCGAGGAGTTCACAAAGCCGCCCGCCGGTTGGAGGAGCGTCATCTTCGAGAACCCGGAGGAGAGGGAGAACCCCCGGCTCAGAAGTGAATGGAGAGCCATCAGGGAGAGGCTTGCACAGATGCCCGAAGATCTAAGACAGGGACTTGGCATAAGGGCTGTAACTGGGGAGCAGGGGCTCCGCAGGCATATCCTCAAGACCCTGGCATCCCTGGGAATGCTCATCAGGAGTGCCATTGAGGGCTCAGAGGGAGGGAGATCCAAGAGAAAGAAAACTGCCAAGTCGCCCGACAGGGACAAAGCTCGGATAAAGCCGAAAATATTGCATAACTTTGAGCCAAGAGACATACATGATAAGGTTCTCCACAAACTCGCGGAGGTGTACTCCCCAGAAGAAGTGGACAGAAAAGACGAGGTCGTTCAAGTCTGGGAAGAATTGGAATATTATTACAGAGAGCTCCTCAGCCCATACTATGAAAAAAGCCTCGTTTTAAGCATAGTAAAACTGCGAGAGGAGCGGGGGAGGAAGCCGTCCAGCCTGGCGCTCGCAATAAAGTTCAAAAACGGACGCAGGGAGCTCATAAGGCTCGGGGACTTCAAGATTTACGTTCTGGATATCGCCGACACCAATATCCCAGTATTAATAAAGAACGGAAAGGAAAAATCGCCCAATCTAAGGCCCTTCATGGGGCTTAATGACGTCCTGACAGTACTGGGGAGCCCCCTCTTCCTCTCTCCAGACACAGCAATCCAAAGGCTCACCAGAATGACTGACAATGAAGACCGGAGGGAGTTTGAGGGCAGATACGCAGGTTTTCTCGACGACGTTCTCCAGGGTTACTACTCCCTCGTCTACAGGACCCTGGGCGAGGTCATTAGGGAGCTGGCCGAAAGGGCGAACATCGAGGTCACCAGCGAGCTTGAGAAGGCCGCCGTTCTGTTCCTCGACATGCTCGCTAGAGCCCCCATAGTGGTTGGGGGAGATATTTCCACTGTCGATACGCATATGGTGACAGTCATTCCAGGTAAAGAGGGGTATGAAGAATGGAAAATCATAATGCCCACCCGGGTTCTCCTTAAGCTCTTCAAGGAGATGAAAGAGCTTGTCGCGGGCGTGCGGTTCGAGAACGTCACGGACGTCCTGAATAAAGTCTTTCTAGCTGAGGAAAGGTACGTCAGGGACAGGACGGAGGGCTTTCAGGGCAGGGACAAGGCGTACATACTCAGACTCGACAGAATCAAGGAGGTTGCCGAGGCTTTCCTCCCAAGCCCCGAGAGCTTCATGGCCGTCATTCTTGAGGCCATTGAGGAAGCAGAGGCGTTGAAACTTCAGAAAAAGCAGGAACTGGTCAACTATTTCCTGAGACTGGCGGAGGAGTACGGAGGCGTTGACATCGAGCAGATTCAGACAATGGCCCAGGACCCGGAAATCTCCCGTGAGATCCTGGACAGAATCAAGCAGGAACTGACAGAGAAAGGCTACACCGTCGAGGAAATTCAGGATAAAAACGGAGTGGGGCTCCGCATCGTCAGCAACCGGGAGACGGCCCCAGATGGCATGTTCCCCGGGACAGCGGAGGCGGCTACCGAAGGGGGTGGCGCCCAGTGATCAGAAAGGTCACGATAATCGGCCCTCCCGGAACAGGGAAAACAACACACCTTATCTCAATTTTCAGAGTCCTCACCGGCACAAACGTACACGAGGAAGACACAGAAAGGGCAGAGAAAATCCTCGGTCCGCTTGAGAACCTCGCCGGGGCTTACAGCACTGACGAGGTGCTCTTCATAACCTTCTCCACATCAGCCGAGGGTGAACTCATCCAGCGTATAACAGGGAAGAGTCCAAAGAACAGGAAAAGAACCGGAATCAGCAACCAGGTGCGGACGCTTCACAGCGTCGCCATGACCCTCATCCTCTCGGAAGGAGGCAGGGGCACGGGGTACCACAACGACAGGGAGGCGACAATAAAGTTCATACATAAATACAATGGACGCCCCTTCGCCATCTTCGCTAGGGAGAGGGGCATCCCATACGACCCCCTCGGGGAAGAGCAAACCGTTGGAAACTCCGCTGAGACGCTATACACCTTTATTGTAAACACCCTCTCAGAGGCGGACCTCATAAAGATAAGGGACAGCAGGCAGGGGTTCACAAGCGAACTCCGCAAGGTCATTATGAAAGAGGCCCTAACCCTGCTTGCCCGCACCAACAGAGAGACGCCGGAAGGAGAAGATGTAATCAAAATCATCGACGAGTACCTAGAATGGAAGGCCCTCAACGGCACAGCCGACTTCAGCGAGGTCCTACTTCGCGCCTACATCGGGGGGTACACCCTCGCCGGCACGAAGCTCGAAGCGACAAAGGTCCTGATCCTCGACGAGGCTCAGGATTTCAGCCCCCTACAGTGGAAGCTCATAAGACACATCATCGAGTCGGGCAACATCGAGCTCGTCATCGTCGCCGGCGACCCACTGCAGAGCATATACAGCTTCCAAGGTGCAAACTTCTTCGAGTTCCTGCACTTCATAAAAGACTCCAAGAAGCACGTCCTCGACAACTCCTACCGCCTGGCGGAGAACGTCAAGACAATCGCCCTCCGTTTGGTTGAGCCCCAGCTCAGGCTCCTGGAGGCGTACGGGATAAGGTACAAGTTCAACGCCAGGGAGGAGCGCGCGACGATAAGGATCTTCCCGGCGTATTCAAGCGACTCCGGGGCAATAACCAAGAGCCTCATCCCCCTAATACGCGCCAGGATAAACGAAGGAAAGAAGGTGCTCATACTCGTACGCACGAACGAGATAGCCTATGAGGTCGAGATGGCCCTCTATGGGGAGGGGCTGGCCGTTAACTCCCTCAAGAAACGAGGGAGCCTCTTCCAGAGGGCAAAACACGTGCTTGAGGCAGTGGAGACAATCAGGGCAAATAAACCACTCACCCATAACGAGGCGGAGGCGTTCTTAAGATACACGATATTCAGAAAGGCGGTGAAGCTTGCAAAGGGTGACCAGAAACGGGCGAGAGAAAAGCTCCTGGGGATCGCAAGAAAGGTGCTAACCGGCCACCTCGATCCGGAGAAGATAACTGGGGAGATAATCCACCTGGACGGGAAGTTTGAATCCCTTCCCCTGCCCCACGACTTCAAGGACGTCGCCAAGAACAACGCCTCACTGACCCCGCTCCCGCCAGTGCTGACGGTGAAATACCTTAAACACCTCCTCAAGAAGCTCAAAGCCGCCCCAGAGGAGTTGATTGACTTCGAGGAGATAAAGAGATACGAGGGCAAGAGGGTCGTCGAATTCATTCAGAAGGTATTCCTCAGCGGTAAGGAGTTCCAGGATACGGGGCTCCTTTACGTCGACACCATCCACGCCGCGAAGGGGCACGAGGGGGACGTGGTGATACTCATCGACCTGTACTCATCGTCGAGGCTTGAGCTGATACAGAGCGATGTGGAGCAGTTTCTTGAGGAAGCCAGAGTCCTCTTCGTCGGCCTCACCAGGGTAAAGCACGAGCTCATATTCGTCTACACCAACACCTCGGCAATCAGGACTCTCCACCCGGTGACGTACTCCCTCATCGCGGCGGAGGCCGCCGCCTGATTTTTATCCTTCTTTTTGACTTTTCTCTTTTTCACAAGCCTCACCCTCCAGGGCGGGGGAGGAGATCAGAATCCAAAAAAGGCAGAAGATAAGCAGCAGGGGTACACTTTATTACCAGCGTTTGATGTAATAATCCGTACCATGGCTCTTTTCTCAATCAGTCCTGAGACGAAGGAAAAGGAGTTACTGCGGTATTACACCAACACCCCCTGTGAAAAAATCAGGCCGTTGATGGCTCTCTCACCACGACGCCAACACGAGGGGTTCATTGGGGCCCCAATTTCAAGAAATAAAAACAGCAAAAAAGACGGCGGTACAGGAGTACACCGGTACAGACACTTACGTCGTTCACCAGTATGAACTTGTACCGTGTACTACGTATCTCCAGTTTTTTGGAGGTTTTTCAAAAAGGGACGGGAGGAATATTGGCCCATGAACTCGCCGGTGTAAGGCAACTGCCTTACACAGCCCACTCATGCTTAGGCCAGGCAACTCGAACAATACCCACCTCAACAAGACCGCCCGAGGGGTGGTGTAAGGTGATCGCCTTACATCTGAGTTTCACGGAAAGAATCCACCATAACACACTCATCAAGATGCAGCAGTCCAACAATTCGGTGTCAGGCAAAAGCCTTACATTTTTCTTTTGAAAGCCTCGCCCTTCAGGGCGGGAATGCAGTAAACAACCCAACGGCCATTAAGCAGGAAAGCAATCTTTTTTAAAACCCAAAAACCATACCATACTTCGAAATGAAGCGAACAGTAACAGTAAAACTCCAGCCCTCAAAGGAACAAGAGAAAATTCTCCATCGGTTAGCCGACATTGGAGCCAAAGTATGGAATAGGGTAAACTACTTGAGACGACAACAATACTTCCAAGAGCAAATCGTGGACTTTAACAAAACCGAGAAGACCGTTTATGAAGAGTTTAAACGGGAAATCGGCTCCGCAACTGTTCAACAAATAGCGAGAAAAAACGCCGAGGCATGGCGGGGTTTCTTCACCCTCCTCCGGAAAAAGCGGAATGGTGAACTCCCCTCTTGGCTCAAACCAAAACCACCAAACTATCTCAAAGAAGACGGAAGGAGAAAACCCTTAATCGTCCTTAGAAACGACCAGTACAAGATTGAAGGCAATAAACTTATTCTAAAAGGCCTTGGAAAGTTTAAACGCTTGGAAATCCAGTTCAAGGGAAGAATACACCTGAAGGGAAAACAGGGAAGGTTAGAAATCACTTACGACCCGGTAAAGCGGAAGTGGTACGCTCACGTGAGCTTTACGGTGGAAGAAAAACTTGATGGCGGGGAATGGGTAAGCGTTCCGAGAAAGCCAAGGGGAAATCTCTCCGCCGGAATCGACTTGGGAGTAAACAATCTCATGGCCGTCTATGTGGAAAACGGCGAAAGTTTCCTCGTGAATGGGAGGCCACTCAAAAGCATTGACTTTTACTGGAGGAGAAAAATTGCCAATTACCAATTGAAACTCAACAAGTCTGGAGCGAAAACGAGTAGGAAGCTTAGGAGAATGCATGAGAAGGCTAAGCTCCAAGCAAAGCACTACATTAACACGGCGGTTAGACAAACAATTAGAAAACTCCACGAGCTCGGCGTTTCTAAAATCGTCCTCGGTTATCCTAAAGGCATAGCGAGGAATTCTAAGAAGGACAAAAGGCAGAATTTCCTCCTCTCTCACGTGTGGCGGTTCGATTATCTCATTAAACGCTTGACTGAAGTTGCTGAGGAGTATGGTATTCGTGTTGTGGTTGTTAATGAGGCTTTCACTTCTAAGCTTTGCCCTGTCTGCGGGAAGCCCCACGAGGGAGCAAGATTTGTTCGGGGGTTATTTAAGTGTCCCGTGACGGGGCTTGTGTTTAACGCAGACTTGGTTGGAGCTTTCAATATTTTGAAGAAGGTTGTGAGAACCATAACCCCGAATCTAAGCGGTCTTTATGCTCAGAGGAGGGGTAATGGGGGGAAGGCCCTCCCCGAGAGGTTCGAGGAACCTGTTGTAACGGGTGCCCTGATGAGAACCCCTCAAACCTCTCCGTCGTTGGCGAGGGGGTAACTCGTTGGAACCCTCGCCGTTCACGGCGGGGAGGAGGTCAGACCAACGCCCCCATCCACACGAGTTATCAAATCTGCTAACTGGGACACCTTCGAGTTATCAAATTTGTTAACTCGCGAGGAGCAAAAGAAGGCCGGAGAGGGCTTTTTTTGAAGGCTTGTTTTCATTAATTCTTGCATTTAAACGCGAGTTGCAAAAAATGCAACGCTTAAACTTGTACATTCACAAAACCACTTCTCAAAAAGAAGGCACGAGAGAGCTCCGTTCGGGGCAAAAAAGGCCTTGTTTTTTGAAAGTCTCAGGAATGGAGCCAACGGGAGCCTTCCCATAAAATCTAGCCCAGGGGCAGGGCGCGCTGCTGGGGGGGATTTTGTTCCCTCCATTGGCAGGCATGGGCGCAGGGGGTAGGGGTTTTTATGGGTGTACATATATGTACTCCATACTGATGCCGATTGGATAAACTTCACCACGAACTTCCTGACCCGGGTTCATCTTGAACTTTTTCAGCCGGCTTCCAATAGCCCGATATCATCCGAGTTCGAAAACTTTCTAGAGTTCCTCTGATCCTTCCTCGCCGTGAAGGGTGAGGCTTGGAGAAGAGTTATGTCCAGCTCGTCTCACTTATTTGCTTGACAAATTTTCGAATCCATGATTATAATAAACATGATTCGAATATTAGTGGCCTGACCTCCTCCTGTCTAAAGGGGAGCTTTCAAAGAAAGGTATAAGGCCGAAACTGCCTCACTCATGGGGTTCACCTTTTAACCTGGGACTCCCTTTTTAACGAATACCGTATCTAAGGGCAATGTTCTCAATTGCCTTTGCCAGCGGGATTTCCGCAATGCGGTACTTTCCGCGTTTTCTGCTGTGCTCAACCATCCCCGAGGAAACGAGGTTTTTCAGTATACGGCTGAGACTTCTGTCACTGATGTTCTCCCTCCTGAGAACCTCGCTGGCAATTTCTTTCCGTGTGAGACCAAACCTGGACCGTGACAGCACCCACAGCGCTGTTACATAGGCCCTGGTGCTGTATATGTTGAGGAAAGCCTCCAGATCCTGCTCCCAGATGCCTACCGCATAGTTTGATGCCTCCCTGAGTGCCTCCTCGTGACCCATCCCCCTTGTCCTCATCTTGCCGTAATACGCCAGGAATCCTGGTACGTTTGAAAGCTCTTCCACAGCCTCTTCGAGTTCGGCCCTAGTGTGAGGAACTTTCGCCTCGCGTAGCCCTTTCTTGAGGTACCCGATGCTCTCATCGGACGTCCACCTGGGTATGAATATCCTGTCAACATACCTGGCAAACATAGGCTTTGACGCCGAGGGGTTTAGGATTCTTTCAAGCAAACCCGGCATTGAGCCCGTCATTATCACGGTTGTGTTGTCCATCGTGTTGCTTATTAGCTGGAGAAGGCCCAGCATGTTAATTCCCCTGATGAGCGGCATCACCTGGGCCTCGTCTATTACTAGAAGCAGGTCGTCGTACTTACCATTCAGCTCCCTGAGCAGGTTTATCAGGGCGTTCTGAAACTGCACCCCACTTTCAGGTTTGAGATCAAGCCGTATAAGGCCCAGGCTGAGCTGAGCCCTGTATGAGAGCTTTTCAGTTTCAATGTTAATCATCGCCGGGGCCAGCTCGGTGTAGCTTATACCCTGCCTGCCCATAAAGGGAGAGAGGTCGTAGTATATGTACCTGTACGGATACTTGTTCAGGAAGACTCTGATTATGCTCGTCTTTCCAACCCTTCTCGGACCGAGAATTGCTGTAAAAGTTTTCTCCTCAACGTTCTCCTTCAGCCGTCCAAGTGCTTCCCGATGTTCTCTCCCGTAAAGGTTTCTCTCACTGGTCACCGGCCGGACCTCAAACATTTATGGACACCCTATTCTATATAGAAGGGCCTTCCATATTTAAGTCTTCCTGTAAGGCAGGGAAGCAAAGAAGCAATGCGCTCCCAATTACGTTAATCTCGGGAGAAGAGGGCTAAAACATTAAAAAGAACAAGGACACACCTGCTCATCCGCCCCCTCCTGTCATCGGACGGGCTTCGCAAGGGAGCGGGCGAAACATTCTGCCTGATAGTGTCTCCAGTATCGGTTATATATTCGTCCATTTTAACCTTTTGGCTCGCCTCGCTCACGGGGTTCACCGTTTTTTGCATCTTTTACATCATTCTTGCTTCATTTTTGCATCATACAATACGTGCGGCGCCTGACCTCCTCCCCGCCCTGAAGGACGAGGCTTGAAAAAGAGGAAAGTCAAGGTAAACATTGAAGGCATTTAAGTTCCCGCACAGGAAAAGTGTATTGTTATGAATGAACCCTTATGAGTGCAATTTTAGGAAACCTCGCAATCAAAGTCCGACTCAAAAACCCGAAGAACATTGAAATAACCGTCCCCGCAAAGATAAATCCCAGTGCCCCTCGCGATCCTGTGTAAGGCTTGAGTCGCTTCGCTCATAGGGTTCACCCCTCTAAGCTTTCTTTCAGTTCGCTGATGATGAACAAGAACTCCTCCCTGTCAAACACTACCCCCAGCTCACGTACCACTGAAGCTAGGAACTCCTCATTCTCCCTGAAATATCGAACCACCCACTCCAGGTTGAATTTTTCCCGGGAGTACAGAAGTTTAAACACTTCAAAGTCCAGCTCTTCAGGACCAACAGTCAATACATAAATATCCACTAGGTCTTTCAACTGCTTTTGTCCCCGGTACTTGTTTTTCTCTATCAGAAACTTCATTGACAGGATGACCTCAGGAAGGGCAACCCTGAGGCCTTCAATTTCATCATAGAGTTCTTTTTCAAAAACCACCTCAACGTAGGGATGCGCAAAGCTCATCGGACTTATCTTTTCATCCCATAAGATGTCCAGAAACAGTTCTCTAAGTTCAATGGAGGAATCCGTTTGGAGTCTTCTAAGCTTATTTCCTTTAATCCTCCGTCCAGTGTTTCGTGATAATATTTGATATACCTGAAACTAACCGGCACAAAGTTATCGGCCAGCAAATGTTTTTCAATCCCTCTAAAGTTCTCTTTTAGAGCAACAAAATCAATGTCCAAGGATGGCAAAGCCCTGCTATCCAGGTTCTGAGCTTGGAGGTAAGTTGCCCACCCCCCAACTAACACAAGCTTCTCCTTCAGTTTTCTGCCAACTCTCAGCATCCACTCATAGGACTCCCTGATTATCGGATTGTCCCAGCTCCTCACCACTATCTCTTCCATTGTTCTATCTCCTCCAGCAGTTCTTCTATGATCCTCGTATACATCCCCTCCCCAATGGAATCGGCAATGACCTGTTCAATTATTGCCAGCCTATATCCTCTTATGCCCATCGTGTAGTTAAAAACATCCTCATCATAGGAGTAGAACCTGATGGGATACCCCTCTCTTTTGATCCCAATCTGCTTTAACATATCTAAATCATCTTTTTTAATGTATGCCGTCCCGAAGCTCGGCTCCAGAACCTTTCCAAGAACCCATAACGCCGACGTACCAGAGAACACCACAAAGTCCCTAACCTTTTTCGGCCTCACCCTGTATGTTGCTCCTCTAACAACCTGAAATATCTTCCTCTTTTCCTCTCCCCAGGTATAGAGGAGAACTTTTTTGTCAACAACCTTTATTTTCCCTGTCTCCAAAATTATCGCACCGTTGCTCTCCAATGATCTGAGGATTCTGTAAAGGTAAGGCCTGTTAATCTTAAATTTGGCCAGAAGCTCTTTAACAGAAATTTCTTCTTTAACCGCCAGCTCTCTCAATATCTTCTCCTTCAGTATCGGAGCCCTCATGTTGTATCCTTTGTATGCTATACTTTATAAAGTTTAGGATACATAGGATACACTAAAATAAAGACAATTCCCGTCCCCCTTGCAATCCTCTGCAGAGCATGGCTCGCCTCGCTCATGAGAGTCACCTTTTTCAATTTACGATACCTTTATGAGCCCTTTATGATTCCTGTGAGCCCTTTAACACATAATAGGTACCCCTTCCCGTGGCCCCAATTCTCGTCAGGATTCCTTTCTTAACAAGACTGTCTAATTCCCTGGAAGCGGTTGGTTTTGAAACCCCGAACAGCTCCTGATATTCCTTATTCCCTATCCTCCCCTTCTCCTTCACATAAAGTACTGCCCTAATCTGCCTTTCATTTAGACCCAGCTTCCTCAGGTAATCCTCAGTATAGATATCCTTTCTCAAAAGAACCAGGAATCCCCCGGCCTCCTCCTTAAACTCGGGCTCGGGCAGGCCGTTCTCCAGACAGAGACGAACCATCTTAAACGTTCCTGTCCCCCACCTCTCGATCAATCCGGCGTAGTAGAAGACCTGGGCAATCTTGGGGTTTCTCAGCTTGGATGGGTGCATCTCCTTTTTCAGGTCTTCAAGGCTAATCCCCTCCGGCAGCTTCCCGGGATTCCAGATCCAGATGAAGTCATCAAAGATCTTAATCTGTATACTGCTCGGGTCGGTGTAGTCCCTGTGAATCAGGGCGTTTATTATAGCCTCCCTGAGGGCATCCAATGGATAATCCCAGATTTCCCTTCTCCTCAGCTCTCCCTCAAACTCATACCTGACTCCAATGTGACCCATTATCGCCTTCATGGCCTCTTCAACCTGTGTAAAGAGATTTCCTCCAATCTCCTTGTCGTCTATGATAGTTATCGGGTCTTTAAACCTGCCTATTCTAACCCTGGCCTGGATATAATATCTCTGCGGCTCTTTTCCAAAGAGTAGCAGCGCGGCGTTGGTTATCTTTCCATCTTCCAGAAGTCCCAGCTTATCCAGAATTGACTCAACATTTTCATTTTCACTTATGTGTGGCAACCTATTCCTAGCCATGTGAACAAACTTTCTGATAGTTTCCTCATCCAGGTCTTCTAACGCTGCGGAAGATGGCAAGGAATCCCATGTAACTCCGGATTTTTTAAGGAAAAACCTTCCCAGGTCTTCCCAGCCCATCTCAACGGTCTGGGCACCGACCCTCCTGTAGTATCTCCCCCTGAAAGAAACCGGGACGGGTGACGACTCTATTCCCATCAATCTCCTCAACCTTTATGGACGAGTTTATCCCGAGGTTGTGCCTTATTGACCTGGCTAAACTATCTAAGTCCCCAGAAAAGCCATAAACCTTTCCATCATCGCCAACGCCGAGAAGCAAAATTCCACCGTGGGTGTTAGCAAAGGCTGACAGTGTCTTATACATGGAATCATTCAGCTCCCTCTTAAACTCACTGGTTTCGCTCTCGCCTTTCTTAAGCAGGTCACTAACATTCATACAGCCCACCTAACATTTTGAGGGAGTAATTAGTTAATAAGCTTTTCAGCATAATGGAGAAAAAAACAGCTCCGTACCTCTTGTAATCTTCTGCCGCTTGCCTCGCTCACGGGATTCACCTTTTTTGCATCTTTTGCATTATTATTGCTTCATTTTTGCATCACTGACATTGTACATTCTTTTCAGCTCTTCAACGACTTTATCACTGAAACGAACACCCCTGGCTCTTAACTCCCCTATTATAAGTTCCAGATCTTCGTTTATTATCCCCTTCTTCTTCGCAATAAAGAGAAGAGCCAGACTCCCAGCAACATTCAGCCCGAGAGACTTGGCAATAATCCGGGGATTTTCTCATCCAGAATTATCAGGTCAGCATTGAGTTCTTTAGCGAGGACTATCGCCTCGGCCTCTCCGACTTCAATTTCCCGCGTGAGGATTTCAACGCTCAGCTTATCCTTAACCTCCAAAACTCTAATCCAGGTTGCGCTCTCAACGTCCTCAGAGCCGGGCTTTCCTTTTCCTCTTTCCACAACCTCAACCCAGACTGCCCTCGGAATTATAACCTCTCCAAAAAGCTCATTAAGAATGTTCAGTTTCCTGACCTTGGCCAGTGCTATTAACGGCCCCGAGTCAGAGACAACTATCATAACAACCTCTCCAGGGTCTCAATGTCCTCCTTCAAGTCCTCTTCGTTGTACTGGAGGGGTATTCCTTTTGACGCCAGAATCTCCATCATCTCCCACCTGCTCACCCCTGCAATCTCCGCAGCTTTGCCGAGGCTGACTATGCCCTCGCGGTAAAGCTCAAGGGCAAGGTAAATTCTAACAGTCTTGGGGAGCTCCTTTCCACTAACCCTTAAAATTCTCGCCAGATCTTGGGGGAAGGAAACCAGAACCTCATTCATTTCTCACACCATAAAGATTGTGAACATGTGGCATTAAAAACATACCGCCCTCTTACTGACCTCCTCCTCGCCCTGAAGGGCGAGGCTTTCAAAAGAAAAATGTAAAAGCCTCATCAACAACCCCAACACTAATACCTACTCTTCCACCACTCCCCTAAGGCGTTGAATCACCGTATTGGACCCGTTCTGGTTATCCGCTACCATTGGAACTTGTGAACCAATCGTAGCGGATAACCTTCCAGCCTCCCGCCTTCATTGGCTGGCTTTCGGGGGGAACGGTGACTCCCCACATCTTCGGGAGTATTGACAGTCCCCATTCGGGCTTAACAACCCCACATACTGGAGACTGCTAAACCACTCCAAAATAAGTCCACAAACTATTTAAAAATTACGCAAAACAAAAACCAACAAAAGTTACGAAAGTTACTAACTAAGAAACAGCCCAGCTGTGGGAAAGGAGGAAAGTCTGCCTCCTGCCTTTACCAGAATTCTTGCTAATTCCTCTCGGGTAATCAACCACGATTTTAGAAACGCCGAGCTCGTAAAGCTTCCTAACCGTTTGTCTAACCGCCGTGTTAACATAGTGCTTCGCCTGAAGTTTAGTCTTTTGAAAAAGAAAAATATCAAGAAAGGAACTCAGCTGATAACATAGAACAGAATGACCGCTATCACATCTTTACTCTAACGATAAACTTTTATTTCATTGGATAGTATAAGCTGCGGTGGGTAATCATGAAGGCGCTTATTCTCTCCGGAGGTCACGGCACCAGATTACGGCCATTAACGTACTCCCAGCAGAAGCAGCTGATTCCAGTCGCGAACAAGCCCGTCCTGTTCTATGCCATCGAGGATGTCATCGAGGCCGGAATTCACGAGATTGGAATTATCGTCGGCCCGAACAAGGAGCAGGTGATGGAGACCGTCAGGAGCGTTGATTGGGACGCTGAGATAGAGTTTATCTACCAGGGCGAGCCAAAAGGACTGGCCCATGCTATTCTGGTCGCCAGGGACTACCTCGGTGATGATGACTTTGTTATGTACCTCGGTGACAACATCCTCAGGGAGGGCATTGTTGAGCACCTGAAGCACTTCAAAGAGGGCAATTTCGATGCCAGCATACTCCTCCAGGAGGTCCCAAACCCCCAGCAGTTTGGCGTTGCCGAGCTTAGCGAGGATGGAAAGACGATAAGAAGACTGGTTGAGAAACCCAAGGTGCCGCCGAGCAACCTTGCCTTGGTTGGAATCTACTTCTTTAAGCCAGTTATCCACGAGGCGGTCGAAAACATAAAGCCCTCCTGGAGGAACGAGTTAGAGATTACCGACGCGATCCAGTGGCTCATCGACCACGGCTACCGCGTTGGATGGACGAAAGTTACCGGCTGGTGGAAGGACACGGGAAAACCGGAGGACATACTCGACGCCAACAGGCTCATTCTTGACGATATTAAGACCGACATCCGGATACACACCAGCGCCCGTATCCACGGGAGGGTCGCCATCGGCGAGGGCACTGTAATAGACGGGAACACCGTCATTAAGGGCCCGGCTGTGATAGGAAGAAACGTGAAGATTATGAACTCATACATTGGGCCGTACACGAGCATCGGCGACAACTGCATCATCGAGAACACGGAGATCGAGGACTCAATAGTGCTGGAGGGAAGCGAGATACGAAACGCTGGCAGGATAGTTGAGAGCCTGATCGGGAGAGGAGTAAAAATAATCAATGGAACCAGCCACCCCTTCGGCAGAAAGCTTGTCATCGGCGACAACTCAAGGCTTATACTGTGAGGTGGAAGGATGAAACTTTTAGTAACCGGCGGAATGGGCTTCATAGGGAGCAACTTCATCCGATATATCTTGGAAAGGCACCTCGACTGGGAAGTGATAAACCTCGACAAGCTTGGCTACGGCTCGAATCCGGCCAACTTAAAGGACATCGAGGACGACCCGCGCTACACCTTCGTCAGAGGCGACATAGCGGACTTCGAGCTCGTTAAGGGGCTGATCAAGAAAGTTGATGCGGTGGTTAACTTCGCCGCCGAGAGCCACGTTGACAGGAGCATCTCAAGCCCAGAGCACTTCTTGAGGAGCAACGTAATCGGTGTTTACACCATCCTCGAAGCTATCCGGAAGTCAAACCCCGAAGTCAGACTGGTTCACGTGAGCACCGATGAAGTCTATGGGGATATCCTGGAAGGTTCGTTCACAGAGAGGGACGCCCTCATGCCCTCATCCCCATACTCCGCCACTAAAGCCGCCAGTGATGTTCTCATCCTCGGCTGGGCGAGAACCTACAAGCTCAACGCCTCCATAACGCGCTGCACCAACAACTACGGCCCCTACCAGTTCCCGGAGAAGCTTATCCCCAAGACGATAATACGGGCCAGCATGGGGCTCAGGATTCCGGTATACGGCACCGGCCAGAACGTGAGGGACTGGCTCTACGTTGAAGACCACGTGAGGGCAATTGAGGCCGTTCTGCTCAAAGGGGAGCCCAGGGAAATTTACAACATCTCCGCCGGCGAGGAGAAGACCAACCTGGAGGTCGTTAAGACAATTCTGCGGATAATGGGCAGGGACGAGGACATGATCGAGTTCGTTGAAGACAGGCCCGGCCACGACCTGCGCTACTCCCTCGACTCGTGGAAGATAACGCGCGACCTTAGGTGGAGGCCGAAGCACAGCTTTGAAGAGGGAATAGAGAAGACGGTCAAATGGTACCTCGAAAACGAGGGCTGGTGGAGGCCGCTGGTGAACGAGAAGGTTCTCCACCCGACGCCCTGGAAGCTGGGGTGGTGAGAAATCTAATCCTTTGTTTTATATACTCCAAAAAGATTCTCCCGTAAGGTTTAAATAAGTGTTCAAGAGACTACATCTCGGAAAGGTGACCTGGAATGCACATGACGATAGACCTGGGGAAGGAAATAGCTCCAGTTCTGGGGTCTAGAGAATTAGTCAAGGTAATAGAAAGTAAGATTACAAATGATAAGGTTATTCTAGACTTTAAGAATGTGGAGTTTGTCACACACTCATTTGCTCATGAATTATTGAAGTATAAGCTCAAAAATCCAAACATAGAACTTAGGAATATGAACAGTTCAGTATCTCGGATGTTTGAGGTAGTTGAACAGCAATTACAAAGAAAACCAAAGCCTCCCAAAGTCAGAATAGAAACTCGGAACATCATCTCTATAATAGGATAGGCGTGAAAACGCCATGCAGGTAGTAAAAGTTCCAGAGGCACATGGGGAGGGCCTACTACGGCAACTTTATTCCTTGTATGTAGTATTTAAAAATATCAGACACGAGAAGGTGGTCTTTGATTTTCAAGACGTAAAGTGGATATTTCCAACGTTGATTCTTCCTATTGCAAGCTACATATATTATACAGACAGCGATTTCTTACCTCCAATCCGACCTGATGTCAACTCTTATCTTACCATTATTAATTTTCCGAAGGGCATCAGTTCAGCCTCCGAACTTAAAAAACGAGAACGAAGTTATATTCCAATAACACTCTTGAATGATGATGACCCGATAGAGAGGGCAAAACTACAGAGTGAATTTTTGGAGATGATCTATAAGGTTCTAGCCCCTAGTGTGGAGGTTAAAAATGCTATTTACTATCCAATCGAGGAACTTGTAGAGAATATATTCCAGCATAGTCAAAGAAATGAGGGATTTGTATTTGCCCAGTATTATCCTACAAAAAAATTCTTAGAGTTATCTATTGTAGACAGAGGAATTGGAATAGCAAATTCATACAAGAAACGCAGGGGGCTTGAAGTAAGTGATGAAGAAGCCATCAAACTGGCTTTAGAAGGCTATTCTGCAAAAGATGACTCCAGAGGTTATGGAGTAAGAACATCTAAAAGGGTCATTTGTGAAGGCCTTGGGGGAGAATTTCTCCTAATTTCAGGTAGTGCTGCTTTTTACTCATCAAATGATAATAATTTGATGTACAAACTTCCCGATTTTTACTGGGATGGAGTAATAATCTCATACAAGATTCCTAAACCGAAACATCCTGTGGATATATACTCATTCTTGGAGGGATAAAAATGCCTTTCGAGTTTAAACGACTGGAAATTCCCGATGTTATCCTGATTAAGCCCAAAGTCTTCGAGGACGAGCGCGGCTTCTTCATGGAAACCTACAAGAAGTCTGACTTTGAAAAGGCCGGGATCAAAGGAGACTTCGTCCAGGACAACCACTCCCGCTCCAAGTACGGCGTGCTCAGAGGTCTTCACTTCCAGCGCGAGCCCTACGCCCAGGCCAAGATCGTGAGGGCCGTTAGGGGGGCCATCTACGACGTCGCCGTGGATTTGAGGAGGAACTCACCGACATTCGGGAAGTGGGTGGGGGCAATACTCTCGGAGCACAACAAATACCAGCTCTACATCCCGAGGGGCTTTGCCCACGGCTTCCTTGTGCTGAGCGATGTTGCGGAAGTAGTTTACAAGGTGGACAACGTCTACGCTCCGGATTACGAGGGAGGAATAATCTGGAATGACCAGGAGATAGGCATAGACTGGCCGATTGATGAGCCCATAGTCTCGGAAAAGGATAAGAAGTGGCCGACACTGAGTGAAGCGATTGAAAGGGGATGGGCCTTTTGAGGTGATTCAATGAGAGTTGCGATAATCGGTGCCAACGGCCAGCTCGGAACGGATTTGGTGAAGGTTTTTGGAGAAGACCCCTCGTTCGAGGTTATTCCCTTGACTCACAAGGATTTGGACGTTACCGTTCCCGAGACCCTGAAGGCGCTGAAAGAGCTGAAGCCCGACGTCATCATCAACACGGCTGCTTATGTTAGAGTGGATGATGCCGAGCTTTATCCGGAGAAAGCTTTTGCGGTCAACGCTATAGGTGCACTGAACGTTGCAAGGATTGCCAGTGAAATCGATGCCATCAACATCTACATCAGCACGGACTACGTCTTCGACGGCGAGAAAGGTGAGCCTTACACCGAGGAAGACGTTCCAAATCCAATAAACGTCTATGGGGCTAGCAAGTACGCTGGTGAAATCTTCACGAGGAATTATTCCGGAAAATACTACATCATCAGGGTCGCGAGCCTGTACGGAAAAGCTGGGGCGAGCGGAAAGGGCGGCAACTTCGTTGAGTGGGTTATTGAGAAGGCAAAGCGCGGGGAGGAGCCGAAAATCGTGAACGACCAGTTCATGAGTCCCACCTACACGATGGACGTCGCCAAGACTCTGAGGCAATTACTGAAAATCCAGCCTGAACGGGGAGTTTACCACATGGTCAACGAGGGCCACTGCTCGTGGTACGAGTTCACCAGGGCAATTTTTGAAATCTTAGGCTGGGACGTTGAAGTAAGGCCCATAAAGTCGAGCGAACTCAACCGGCTGGCGAGGAGACCGAGGTTTTCGGCTCTGAAGAACGGGAAGCTGGAAAAACTCGGTGTAAGGATGCCTGACTGGAAAGGGGGGCTGAGGGAGTATCTAACGAAGAGGGAATACCTCTAGTTGAATGCCTTCGTTAACTGTTCTTTTTGAGAGAAACGGCAGAGTATCCCCCAGAGCGCGCCAAGCCCCTCACCCACCCAGCAGCGTGAACAGGCCGATCAGCAGTATTATCACGTTCATGGCCCTTTTAAGCTCCTCCCTATCCGTTTTACGGTTCACGTGAGTGCCTAGGTAAACCCCGGGAATCGTCCCGAGGATAAGGGTTCCCGCAAGGCCATAATCAACCCCACCGATGCCCGCGTAGTTAAGGAAGCTGAAGGCCGAAAGCGCCAGCCCGTAGACTATCGCAACCCCGACCACGTCCTTCGGGTCGAGTTTAGCCACGTTCATCAGTGTGAAGCTCACTATAACTCCGGCCCCGACCGAGGTGAACTGGACGGTCAGACCAACGATGAAGCCGAGAAGGTAAACGTAGGCCCACCTCGGCCTCACTGGGAGGTCGAATTCGCCCTTGAGGAGGCTCAGAACCGCGCTGACGACGAGTATTGCCCCGAGGAGCACGGTAAGGTGGTCGTTGAGGGCGTTCCTATCTATCTCGCGGAGGATTACCCCACCCAGGATTACCGCCGGGACGCTTCCAGCGAGGAGGCGGAGCGCTATGTCGTACCTTATCCCGCCCCTCCTCCCGCGGAAAAAGACTCCGAATATTCTGGTGGCAGTGGCGTAGAGCAGGTCGGTTCCGACCGCTGTTAGGGGTTCAACACCGAGAAAGATTAGGGAAGGGGTCATCAAAGCCCCGCCGCCGACCCCCGTTAGGCCCACGAGAAAGCCGACGATGAAGCCCAGTCCAACGAAGGTGGGCGGATTCAAGGCATTACCCCCGGTTCAGGGCAGGTAGCCGAGCTCCCTGGCCCTGGCTATGACCGCCTCGACCTCCTCCTCCGGCGTCATCTTCGAGCTGTCCACCCTTACCTCCGGGTTTTCGGGCTCCTCGTAGACGCCGTCATAGCCGGTCAGGCCCCTTATCTCTCCCCTGAGGGCTTTGGCGTACAGCCCCTTGGGGTCGCGCTGGATTCTCACCTCCAGGGGAGCGTAGACGTAGACCTCGATGAAGTTCCCTATCTCATTCCTTGCGTACTCACGGACGGCCCTGTAGGGCGAAATCAGGGAGACTATCGCTATTACCCCGTTCCTGCTGAGGAGCTTGGCCATGTGGATTACAACCCTGTTGTGCATCTCCCTCGCTTCCTTGCTGAACCCCAGCTCCGGATAGAGGGTTTTCCTTATGGTGTCTCCGTCGAGTATTTCTACACGGTAGCCCATCTCCATGAGCTTCCTCGCGAGCTTCACAGCCAAAGTTGTCTTTCCGGCACCGCTCGGCCCCGTGAGCCAGATTGTAAAGCCTTTTTCGAGGTTTTTGAGCCCTTTCATTTTATCTCCCCCAACCAGCAATAGCAGAGTCAGTGGACAGTGGCCTCTTCGATCCTCACGGTTATCTCGTTCAACGGATGCGAGTGAGTTCTCAGGGAGGCGTTGATTATCTCTATGCCCACTATCTCCCCCTTCTCGCCGTAGTCTATTATCACGCCCTCCTCAACCTCGACCGTCTCGACGATCCTCGCGTCGGAGAACTTTATGTACATGACATCGTGTTTTGGGTCGTATGATATCCTCATCATTTCTCACCCCCTCCATATTTTCTGACTTTGGAAGTTATGTATGCCGTGATGACCACAACCATTCCATCAGACGTCTCCTCGTAGATGACCCTTATCAGCTTGCCGTTCAGGCGCTTCTGGGCAACCTTCCTCCCGAAGTATCCTTCCGAAACACCCTCCGGGTTTAGGAGGACCTCCTCCACCAGTTCCCGGGGAATCCCCCTTTCCTCAAGCCTCTCCAGTGCGTGGGGAATGAACCGAATCTCCATGGTGTCCCACCGGTTAAAATATTGAAATATCAGGAATGCTAAAGAATGCTTCTCCCGTGCATTCCCGCGAGAGGTTCCTCTACCCCGAAGAGCCTAAGCATGGTTGGGGCAAAGTCGTAGATGGTGAGCTGAGTTGCTTTGCTCTCGTCGAAGCCCGGCAGATACATCGAGAACACTCCGAACTCGGAGTGATTGGCATCGTCCGGCCCGGTGTCGTTTTCAGGAAGGTAGTTGCTCGGGTGGCCGACCGTTCCGGCGGCGCGCCAGTTGAGGTTGTCGAAGTATACCATTATGTCCGGCTTGCTTCCCTTCGCCACCGGGTAGATATCCTCCGGGTAGAACACCTTCGTGTCCCACTTCTCGCCGTTCGGGCCCCGTATTGACTTTATCTGCTCGGCAACCTCATCCCTTACCTTCTCGAGCCTGGAGAGCGGTATCTTTCCTTCCTTCTCCCTTCCGAGGACGTTGAGGAAGACCCTGGAGTAGTAGCCGCCCCAGCCCCAGGCGGTGGTTTCCTTCCAGTCAACCTCAAGGCTCTCAAAGCGCTTGACCTTTCCGTCGTGGAGAACCTCCGGGTTCCTGACCTTCAGCAGCCCCTCCTCCGCTAACCACTGGTTCACCGCAAAGTTGCCGTGCATGGCCTTTATCCCGTGGTCGGAGACGATGAAGACAGCGGTCTCGTCGAGGTCTATGAGCTTGAGGGTTTCCCCAATCTCCTTGTCCAGCAGCCTGTAGTAGTCTGGAATGACGTTCTCGTACCTGTTCCCCTTGCCAGGGTAGAGGTGGTGGTTCGGGTCGAAGTAGCGCCAGAAGGCGTGGTGGAGTCTATCCAAGCCTATCTCGACGAAGTGGAAGTAGTCCCACTCCTTCTCCTGGATGAGGTAGCGAATAACCTCGAACCTCTTCTCCGTCATCTCCCAGATGCCTTCCTTGACCTCGTCCTTGGCTTCTCTCCTGAATGGGACGTCGAAGATGTACTCCCCAACGAGCCTCTCAATCTCGCCCTTCAGCTCTTTTGGATAGGTGTAGTCCACGCTTGCATCTGGCGTTATGAAGCAGCTCACGAGGTGGCCGTTGATCGGCTTCGGAGGGTAGGTCGGCGGGACTCCCACTATTATCGACTTCTTTCCACGCTCGCCGAGGTAGTCCCAGAGGGTCGGCTCCTTGACCTTTTTGCTGTGGGCTATCCAGTAGTCGGTGTAGGAATAGCCAGTCCTGTGCCTGAAGCCGTAGAGGCCGAGCTCACCCGGCGTCTTTCCGGTGACCATCACCATCCACATCGGGATGGTTATTGCCGGGATTCCCGTCTGCATCGGGCCGTAGACGGATTTTTCGAGGAGCTTCTTCACGTTGGGCATGTCGTCGATGAAGCGGTTGAACAGGAGCTCCGGCGGGGCCGAATCCAGCCCTATGACGAGGACTTTCTTCGTACGCTCCATTCCCTCCTTAACTTTCCTTTCAAACTCCATTCTCCTCACCTCAGGTATTCTTCAACGATCTTGAGCGCGTCTTCGATTTTATCCCTCTCGCAGACGCAGCCGAGGACTTCCCTCTTGCCGCCGGCGTTGGCTCCAAGGGATTTGAGGCGTTCAATGACCTCGGCCACCTTTATCCTCTCCGCTTCCTCGCCGGAAATCCTGAAGTAAAGCTGTGCCTTTCCGTGGAAGTTCCCGTTGATAGCTACTGCGCCCCGATAACCGAGCTCCCAGACGAGCTTTCTGGCAACCTTTGAGATGATGTTGAAGGGGCTCTCGAAGTGAGCGATGGCGAAGCCGTTCCGCTCCTCAACGCCCAAAACTGCACCCTCAATGGCCTCCCTGATCGCCTCTGCCTTCTTCACCCACGGCTCGTATTCGAGGAGCTCCTTGATGGGATGGCTCAGGAAAACCTCAACTGCTTCCTCCACGGCTTCCCTCTCCATGGCGATGTAGTTGGAGTCGATAAGCTCGACGAGCCTTAGAGCCTCTTCCCGCGAGATTCCCTCCCTATCCAGGAGCTTTCTGACCCTCTCCAGCTCAAAGGCCTTCTCTCCTACATCTCCAACGGCGCCGAGAGCGCTCCAGGCGTTCCATATTCCGAAATGCTCCGAGACGACGAGGGAGTTGGCTGGCCAGTACTCCCCACCCAGCGAGGGGTTCACCTGCTCAACAAGTGGGTTTTTGATTCTCGGCTGGGTGTGGTGGTCTATGAAGAGCGTTGGTATCTTTACCCTCTCAACCTCGTCTGGAACGTTGAAGTCAAGGACGTACAGCCTCTCGGCTTTTTCGACGGCCTTCCATATCCTCTCGTCAAAGCGGAACTCGCCTACCGGAGCGGTTAAGTTGGTAAATTCATCCAGTCCAAGGGCTTTTACTAGAATGGCGGTTGAGGTTATCCCGTCCGTGTCCCAGTGGTGGACGATTAGGTTCACCTAACTCACCCAACCTGATTTTTTCAGAAGTTTATTTAACTCTTGCCATTCTTCAAGGAGATAAAACGCCTTGATTCCGTATTTTAAGGCACTCTCAACCTGAAACTTGTCATTGGAGACCAAGATGGCGTTTCGTGAGTGGGCAGCGCTTATGTAGAACGAGTCAATGGCCCTGCAACCGGTTTTGAGTGCGATTTCAAACGCCACTTCCCTTAATTTGGCTGTGTCCATGGTCTCGATTCTCTCCATCAGGAGCTCGTACAGGTTCATAGCTTTTTGAACTTCCATTCTTCGGACCAGCTGTCCTATCAGCTCTATCTTGAAAATATCGGGTTCTAAGACCTGAGTTTTTGCCTCCTGGAGGGTTCTGAAAAGTTTCCTTGCAATGGCTGTTCTTTCCTCTCTGTACTCAAAGATAGCGTCGATGAAGACGGAGGTATCTACCACTATCATCTCCGCTCCTCCAGGAACTCTCTGAGGGCGTCTTTCTCCACCTTCTTGCCGAATTTTTCAATGATGTCGGCTAACCCAAGCTCGAGGATTACTTTTCCATGAGTGCCTTCCTTGAGATTGACCTTTTTCAGCGGCTTGAAGACGCCGTTCTCGTAGACTACCTCAACTTCCTCCATTCCCCTCACCACTAGAAAATAAACATAAAAGGTAATAACGATTTGCTTCACTCAACGAACGGATCCTCGAAGCTCCGCACGACCTCATAAACTTCTGGCCTCATCATGTACTCCGGCGGTTGTTGATTGGCCATTATCATCTTCCTGAGCTTCGTCCCGCTTATGTGGACGTGGAACTCCCTGTCGTGGGGGCATATCTTCGCGTTGACCATGCCGCCGCACTTCCTGCAGTAGAAGGACTCGCGGATGAACATCGGAGTTATTCCCAGGTCGGGGAAGTTGCTGAACATATCCCATGCCTCGTAGGGCCCGTAGTAGTCGCCAACGCCTGCATGGTCCCTTCCCACGATGAAGTGCGTCGCACCGAAGTTCTTCCTCATTATCGCGTGGTGAATAGCTTCCCTTGGTCCGGCATAGCGCATCTCGTAGCGGACGGTCGCTAAGGTCGCGGCGTTCTTCGGGTAGTAGTGCTCAAATAGCGTCTCGTAGGCCTTGATTATGACATCGTCCTTGTAGTCGCCCTTCTTTTTCCTTCCGAGGACGGGGTTGATGAAGAGACCGTCCACGAACGTCAAAGCCGCCTTCTGGACGTATTCATGGCCGAGGTGCGGCACGTTCCTCGTCTGGAATGCTACTATAGTCTTCCAGCCGCGCTCCTTGAAGAGAACCCTCGTCTCGACCGGCCTGAGCGTGTACTTGGCGAAGGGGTTCGGGAGCTCGTTGAGGAGTTCAATCTCGCCGCCGACGAGGTAGTCGCCCATGTTCATAACGCGAGCCACGCCGGGGTGGTTAAGGTCGTCGGTCTTGAAGACCTTAACTGCAAACTCCCTCTTGTCGTAGGTGTATATCTCCTCGACGTGCATCCTCGCTATGGGCAGGTCGTCGTAATACAGGAGTATCGCGTCGCCCTCGTCGAAGGTTCTCTCCCTCACATCGAGCACTATCGGGATCGTCCAGGGCGTGTCGTCGCTCAGGCGCATGTGGTCGAGGACGCTCTCGAAGTCGTCGCTCGTGAGGAAGCCCTTGAGGGGCGAATACACACCATGGGCGATGTTTTCAAGGTCTATAGCTCTCCCGTGTTCAATCTGGACGCGGGGGTATTCTTTCTGCTCGCTCAGAATCCTCTCGCGGGTTCTCTCGGCAACGAGCCTTCTGACAAGTCTGCCTCCGTGGGGCTTTGAGACCATGGTATCACCTCAAAAAGGAAAGACCTCAGTCAAGGTAGCCGAGGGCGCGAAGCCTCTCCTTGACCTTCTCTTCCTCCTCCTCGGTGAAGACTTCCTCCTTCTCCTCCTCTTCGAGGCTCGCCAGAACCTCGCGGAGGACGTAGGTGACGTAGTCTGAAACCGAAGTGAAGCCTGTGCCCTCTATCCTGGCCTTAATCTTGTCGTAGAGGGGCTTGGGGATGGAAACGGTTGTGTACTTCTTCTCCTCTGCCATGGCGAACACCTCCGGTTTTAATTATATTTAATGACATTTAATTAAGCGGGAACGTACAATATAAAGATTTCGGAAAATAGTGGAATCAGAAACATTAATCCGTATCACTTGCACCAAATAGTACATCGTCTATCCTGAAAACCCCCCTATCCAGCACCGTCCTCTTCCGGACGTAGACGTACCTCACGACGGCGCTCCCGTTGATGTCCGCGGGGAGAACAAACGCATCCTTTCCACCGACGCCGTACCACCTCTTGAAGACGAGCGTGCCGTTGTCGAGGTAGCCGTAGATGCCGAGGCCGGTTCCGGTGGCGTTGGTGAACCTGATAACGATGGAACCGCTCTCAACTCCCACTATTACGTTCGGGTGCTCGAATCTGAAGATCTTCACGTAGCCGCCGTCGGAGTAAACCTGGGTGTAATTCCCGGAATAGTCATCGGTAAACATCAGCCGCGCCAGGGGGGTGTCAAAGGCCCCGCCGTTCATCAGCACGGCGTAGCCGTAGTTCAGGTTAATGTAAACGTAGGCATCGGCCGTTGGGGCTCCCGAGACGTTCACCTCCCTAACGACGTTCCCCCTCTCAACGAACACCTTCCGGGGTATCACGACACCCTTCCCTGCACGAACCTTGACGTCCCATCCGCCGTCCACAGAGGCGGCCATGACCGAGTAGGGACCGCTGGAGAACACCATGAGGTTGCCGTAGGAACCCGCCCAGGGGAGAACCATCAGGACGTAGTCTCCGGGGGAGACGCCCGCGGTATCGATGACCGCCCCGAACTTCGTCAGGGTGTCGTAGGAGACGATGACGTAGTCCACTCCGAGCTTCATCAGGTCCTTCTCCCCCTTGAGGCCAAGGTAGTACTGGGCCACCCATCTACTGGGGCCACCCTGCGCAACGGGGGCCCTCATCGAGTAGTAGGTCACCCAGTGGCCCTGGTCCCACCAGGTCAGGACGACATCGTTGGGGCTGGAGATTTTGCCCAGATAAGCCAGCGCGGACTCCCATTCCTCCGTCATGAAGGGGTGGACGCTCAGCGTTGTGCTGGTTCCCTGGTATGCGGATATCAGGGGGACGCCAATCAGGAGTAAGGAAAGGGCAGCGGAGAGCCATCTCCGTTTGTTCTCGGGGAAAGTCTCAACCAAAGCACCCCCCACATCACCGAGGGCCACAAGTCCAAGGCCGGCCATCAGGGCCACGGCGGGGGATGCAATGAAGAGGAACCGGGTCCAGACGACGGCCATTGGTATCATGACGAGCGCGGTGCCGAGGAGGAGGAAATCCGCCATCCGGGGGCGTCTGAGGAAGCGCAAGAGGAACAGGGGGACGAGCAGTCCGGCGATGCCGTAGGCCTCCCACCAGTCCCCAAAGGTCGTTCTCTGGGTCTCAGATATTGGGCTGGTGGGGAACAGACGGAGGAGGGCATCGTTTATGACGCCGTAGTACCTGAGGGCCAGCCAGATGGAGGCGACGGCTCCAAGCAGAACAACCACGCCCCTAGCCCGCCTGTCCCTAACCAGCCTGGAGAGCACCAGAAGGGCAAGAACCGCCGCAGCTGTCAGGGGAATGATGTATTTAAGATACAGCAGAAGGAAGAGGTCCCCGATAAACCCAAACTGAACCCCGAGCTCCTCCGCCAGCTTTCTGCCGAGCCAGCGAGTTGAACCCACCATACCGTACCCGAGGTGGGAGCCTATCGAGTTTGCCAGAAGGGCGCCGGCGGCCAGGGATGCTGTGAGAACCAGCGCGTCTTTCAGGTACCTGTCCCTCCCGAGGAGAAAGCCACCAACCGCGATGAGCAGGGCGTTGGCGGTAACAAGGGCGAATATCGGGTAGTAAGCCTGCCAGAAGGCCGCGGAAAGGCCTGCGAAGACCCCTGGAAGGAGGTAGAGGACCAGCCGGACGTTCCGCCACTTGGGCCCTCTGAGGGAAAGGGGAACGGCGGTTCCAAGGAGAGCCGCGCTGTAGAGGAAGAGCATGTAGTTGTCGCCGCGGTAGTAGCCGGCCATCGAGCGGAAGACGTGGCCGAAACTCACGGCCAGGATAAAGGCCGAGAGAAAGGCCTCCCTTTTACCGTAGAGCCTCAGCACGGCGAAGTACGTGAACAGTACGGTGAGAACACCGAAGATGACGGGCGTTATTCTGAAGGCGTTGTAGAGCGAAACGCCGAAGGGGGAGAGGAGTTTATAAAAGTAGGCGGGCGTCATCCAGAGGCCTAAGGGATGGAACCCGGAAATCAGGTATCCCCACGGTCCTCCAGCGTAGGTGATGAAGTTCACCCACTCCCCCCGCTCAAGGGAGTACCTGATGTAGGCGAGGTGGAAGTAGGGGTCATAGCCGAGGAGGTACCCGAAGCGCATGGGGAGGAGCCTGAGAACGAGGGCGATAACGGCTATGATGGTGGCCGCGAACTTCGGCTCTATGAGTTTCCGGTAAAGAAAGGATGCTATTCCAGACCTCCACCACCGTCCCATTAAAGTTCCCCTCTCGCGGTAATTTATCCTCCAGTTCACTACCATCGCAAAGTAATAAAAGCGTTGCGCAACCACCGGATGAGTTACCCACCTCCGTTGAGCGTGGGGAAAGGGCCCATCGGGGACAGAATTATTTTGAATCATTTCAAAAAAATTTTGCTTTAACTAAAAGCAAAGGTTTATATAGTTAAAGCACCTAATACCATATGAGGAGTGCTGTGCAGGGGAGACTGAAGCGAAAGCTTCACTCCGAGCAGGCCCAACCCAAACGGTGGTTCCATGATCTGAGAGGGTCACGGGATCACTAACTAGGGAAAGGTCCGTCAAGAGTGGAACTTCACTCCGGCCTCGTCTGTACGGCGCTCCTCACTCCTTCTAACGTCGTTTGAAAAATCAATTTGCTGAAAACATCACGTCTGGAAGAGCCTTCTGATCACGGGGTCCGGGATGATGTATTCCCTTCCCACATGCTCCAGAAAGCCGTAGTTAACGAGCTTCTTGAGGAGCAGATTAAGGTTCTTATCATCGATCCCCCTGCCCTCCCGGAGTTCAAGGGCGTTCTTTATCTCCGTCCACGAGGCAGAGTCCTTCCTGGAAGTGATGCCCGCCACGATTTCCATGATCGCCCTGTACCTCGGAGAAGCCCTGTCAAGTTCCTCGAACTCCGACCGGATGTATCCCTCAGCCTCGATGAGAACCTCCTGAACGGCGTCCCAGTGGGTCTTCCCATCGACCCTGCTCGCACCGTAGTGGGTCAGCCAGCCGGGTACTCCATCGAGGGCTTTGATGGCCGAGAGAATCTCTTTTGGATCAGGGGACAGTCCGTACTCCCTGAAGCCCCTCTCAAGGAACTCGAAACTCTGGGACGGAGTGAACCTCACCAGGGGTATCTTGACGTGGTACCTGCCGTAGAGGGGCGCTTTGTAGTCATCGAATCTAAGAAAGTTCTCAAGAACACCCACCTGCGAGCCCGTCACGATCGTGACTATGTTGGGCAGCCTGTCGTAAACCCAGGCGAGGGTTTTTGTGAAGTCCTCGTTCGCGTACCTGAAATACTGCGCCTCATCATACGCTATTATGAGCATCTCGTTGGAGTCGTTGAGCTCCCTCAGGATATCCGGCAAAGTGTACTCAGTGTTCCTCTTGAGCTTCAGTTTGACCCCCTTAACGGTGATGCCCTCAATGGAGTCCGTTATTTTCGAGAGCCTCCCCTTTCTGGAATGTTTTTTAATGCTGAGGATCTCCCTCACGATCTGCCCCTGGGGGTTCTTCGAGTTGGCGGTCGATATGGTCCTTGCGTCGATTATTATGTGGGGTATTTTGTACTTCTTATGAAGGTCATTCAGCGCCGCGGTGAGAAAGGTGGTCTTTCCGATCCTCCTTGGACCGGTGATGACGAAGAAGTTCCTCCCGTTTTCGATTTTCTCAACCAGTTCCCAGTACTCCGCTTTCCTTCCAAAAACCTCATCCATCGAAGCCTTTGGACGGGTGTCAAAAAGCATTAGACCCCACCTGTTTCGGGTAGGGTCTTATTGTTAATAAGGATTGCGATTTGATCTATCTCAAGGCCAGAAAAGCAGACCCCACCCGAAACGGGTAGGGTCTCACTCACCCCTCTGTATCTTCGCGTGCCCGCCGACGAGACTCTTCCTGAGCTCGAGGTTTCTTATCTCGCACTTCTCGTCTATGATGGAGCGCCAGATGGTGGAGTTTTTGATGACGGTGTTCCTGAAGATTATGGAGTCGCTGACGTCGGAGTTCTCGATGACGCAGCCCTCGCCTATGTAGGCGTAGGGGCCGATTATGGAGCGGCCGAGTATCTTGGCGCCCCTCTTTATAACCACCGGCGGGATTATTTTCGCGTAGGGGCTTATCTGAATCTCCTCAACGTGGCTCTCCCGGAGGAGCGTCTTGAGGGCCTCGAGATAGCTGTCGGCCGAGCCTATGTCGTACCAGTACTCGGAGAAGCGGTAGGCCTTTATCGGCTCGCCTTTGGAGAGGAGCCACTGGAGGAAGTAGCCGGGGGAATCGCGGTTGCCGTTGGAGAGGTACTCATCGATGCGCTCCATAACGACTTTTGGAAAGACGTAGACGCCGGTGCTTATGAGTGTTGAGCGCGGCTGGGCCGGCTTCTCCTCGAATGAGATCACCCTGTCCCCCTCAAGAACCACAACGCCGTAGCGCTTCGCCAGTTCGAGGTCGCCGACGTCGTAGACCGCTATCAGCGTCCTGCCGTCATAGGCCCTGAGAAAGTCCGTCAGGGAGAAGGAGAACAGGTTGTCGCCGGCGATGACGAGGTAGTCGTCAAGGCCCAGCTCATCGACGGCCTTCTTCATGGCCCCTATCGTGCCGAGCTTCTCCTCCTCGTGGAGAGTATCCTCGACGATGAGTTCAACCCCCCGCTCCTCTGCGTAGGGGCGGAAGTGAGCCTCGAAGAAGCGGTTCGTGGAGATGTAGGTCTCAAGTCCAAGCTCCCCCACCTTCTCCAGTATGTAGTCCAGTATAACCCTGTTGCCAACGGGCAGCAGAGCCTTGGGGTTGTCCTTGGTTATGGGCCATAGCCTCGTCGCGTAGCCGCCGGCCATTATGAGGACCTTCATTGACATCACCGCAAGGAGTTATCAAAGCCGTCACAGATTGGGTCCAAACGTATTTAAATAATTTTGTCTCATCATTTGCGGTGGTACGAATGAAGGTTCTCGTTACGGGAGGCGTCGGCTTCATAGGCTCTCACCTGGTGGACAGGCTGATGGAGCTTGGCTGGGAGGTCAGGGTTCTCGACGACCTGAGCGCTGGAAGTCTGGAAAACATAAGGCGCTGGTTAAACCATGAACGCTTCGAGTTCATCGAGGGCGACATGAGGGACCCGAAGGTCGTTGGGGAGGCGGTTGAGGGCGTCGATGCCATCTTCCACCTCGCGGCGAACCCGGAGGTTAGAATAGGCTCCCAGAGCCCGGAGCTGCTTTACGAGACCAACGTGCTCATAACGTACAACCTGCTCAACGCGATGAGGGACTCAAAGGCCGAATACCTCGTCTTCACGAGCTCATCGACGGTCTACGGCGACGCATCTGTGATTCCAACGCCCGAGGACTACGCCCCGCTCGAGCCGATAAGCGTCTACGGCGGGGCGAAGCTGGCGGCTGAGGCTTTAATCAGCGGCTACGCCCACACATTCGGGTTCAAAGCTCTGATATTCCGCCTCGCCAACATCATAGGCGAGCGCTCCAACCACGGGGTAATCTACGACTTCATAAACAAGCTCAGGAAGAACCCGGAGGAGCTTGAGATACTTGGAGATGGAACCCAGAGGAAGAGCTACCTCCACGTGAGCGACACCGTTGATGGAATGCTTAAGATCTTCGAGCACTTCAGGAAAAGCGGTAAAACGGTCGATTTCTACAACCTCGGCAACGACGACTGGATAACCGTGAGGGAGATAGCCGAGATAGTGAGCGAGGGGATGGGCCTGGAGCCGGAGTTCCGCTTCACCGGCGGCGTCGACGGCGGCCGCGGCTGGAAGGGCGACGTCAAGTTCATGCGCCTGAGCATAGAGAAGGCGAAGGAAACGAGCTGGAGGCCAAGGCTCAACAGCTACGGGGCCGTAAGGAGGACCGTGGGGGAGCTCCTCCATCACATCGAATCCCCGTAGAGCCTGAAATCCACCCTTTTTCTCTCCCTCCAGCGCCACAGGAGGGCAAAGATTGAGAACGCCGCCAGCAGCGCGACCTGGGTCTCCGGAGTGTAAAGTTCACCACGCAGCACCCTCAGAGCGGCCAGCGCCAGTATCGGCAGGACCACCGTGGCAAGGGGCAGTCTGGAGGATGCCAGACCCCCCACGTCACTGCCCTGCACCAGGAGCAAAAGAACGCCCGCGATGAAGAGGGGCCAGTAGACCATCCCAAGGAGCACCAGGACGGCGGGAACCGCATCCTCCGGCCTAATCTCGCGGTAGTCCTTCGGAAGATTCGGAAGGGAAGTCCAGGACATCATCTCACGCAGGGCCATGAAGGAGGGAAGGATGAGGAAGAAAACCGCCTTAACGGCCGCGTAGGAGAGTACGTCCCCGATGCGCACCTCGTTGAGGGCCAGAACACCGAACAGGAAGTAGATCGCCAGGCCCCAGTCCCGCCGCTTCCACGAGGCCAGGTAGGCCAGGGGCAGCAGGAGAACCGATCTGGCGCCCAGTGCCAGTCCACCGAGGAGGGCAACGAAGAGCCACATCATCTCAGTTCCCTCACGACTTCCCTCGCGTAGTCCTCGGGCCCGAGATCAAGGGTTGGTACCAGGGAGTTGAACTTCCTGATCAGTTCCTCCCTCTCAAGGTACCTTTCGTAGAGGATTTTAAGGGTTTCCTCATCCAGGGGGCCGGGGTGGAAGAGCACCGGGTTTGGCGAGAGGATGGCTATTGTGTGCTTTTTCTTCAGCATTGAGACCAGCCTGTAGAGCCTGGACGTGTCGCTCATTAGGTCTGTAACCAGGAGGAGATGCGCCGACCCCTTGATGCCCAGGAGAGCCTCCGCCAGGCCCGCCCTTCTGCGGGGAAAGATGCGCGAGAGGAAGCGCCTGCCCCGGGGGGAGAGTTCGCCAAGCCTGGCTCTGAAGCCTGGCCTCCCTCCAGCCGGCCTGAACTCCAGAGCGTTCCGAATGCGGTTTACCTGCTCCTTTCCTGCAGAGGGGGGAACGAGTCTGAATCCGTCCTCGGAGTACACCACCAGGCCGACGCGGCGGTTTTTCATCACCAGGAGCGTGGCGAGGTAGAGGACCAGGCTGGTGGCGTAATCTATCCTGGCCCTCTTCACGCGCCGCCGCATGCCCCTGGTGGCGTCGAGAACTATGTAAACCGGGCTTTCCGTTTCGCGGAGGAACTCCTTAACTATCAGCTCGCCCAGCCTGGCGCTGGCCTTCCAGTCTATCTTCCTGAGGTCGTCGCCGGGATAGTACTCCCTGAGGCCGTGAACCTCCATGCTGTCGATACCGGAGGTGATACCCTTCTTCATCCTCTGGGCGATCCTGATGTTGGCCTCCTCCCTCGCGGCCTCTCGGATCGAATCGACCGACGGATATACCCTCAGCTCCCCCTCCCCCAGCCCGATTTCCTCGAAGTACATGCCGCTCGGATCGTAGAGGCGAAGGACGGTCGAGACGCGGTAGATGCCCTTCATGGAGGCCCGGGCGGGATAATCCACAACCCTGGACTCCCCTCGACCGAGGAAAAGCCAGACCAGACGGGATTCGACTTCCGGGGAGGTCTCAGTAAAGACCTCCACTCCCACCGGGCCCCCGGTGTTCTTAAGCTGGAGTCTAATCCTGAACTCCTCCCCTTCCTCCACCTCGCCGGGAACCTCAACGGAGGCCTCCAGGGAGGGGGAAAACGATGAGTCGTGGTGGAGAATGTACGCAACTAACCCCATCCCAAACATCGCGCTGAAGACGTTGGAAGTGAGGTAGCCGTGAACGAAGCCCAGTCCCGCGAGCGTCCACAGCACGTCCTCCCGCTTCATACAGGCACCTCAACGGAGTCAAGTATCTCCCTGACGACGGTTTCAGGTTTGAGTCCCTCCAGCTCGTACTCGGCCCTCACTATGAGCCTGTGAGCCAGGACGTTAACGGCAACGGCCTTTATATCGTCAGGTATGACGTACGTTCTGCCCTGGAGGAATGCCCTGGCCTTTGACGCGTAGAGGAGATGCTCACCCGCCCTGGGGGAGGCACCGATGAGTAGCCTGTCGTCGCTCCTCGTCCGCGAGATTATTTCGTATAAGTACTCAAGAACCGGCTCGCTCGTGCCGACCTTCCTGGCCTCAAATATAAGGGCCTGAACCTGCTTGGCCGTGAAGACCTGTCTGACCTCGACGAACTTACCCCGGTCCTTTCTCAGGAGCATCTCAAGCTCCTCCCCCCTGTCGGGATAGCCCACCTTAACCCTGATCATAAATCTATCGAGCTGGGCTTCCGGAAGCGTATAGACGCCCTCGAACTCCAGGGGGTTTTTCGTGGCTATAACAAGGAACGGGCGCGGAAGCCTGAGCGTGTGGCCCTCTATGGTAACCTGCCCCTCCTGCATGGCCTCCAGCAGAGCGGACTGGGTCTTGGGCTGGGCGCGGTTGATCTCGTCCGCCAGCACGACGTTGCCGAAGATTGGGCCCTTCTTTATCTTGAACTCGCCCGTTTTCTGATTGTAGTAGACGGTTCCGATTATATCTGCGGGAAGCAGATCCGGGGTAAGCTGAATCCTGGAGAACTTCAGTCCAATGGCCTGGGCAAAGCTCTTGGCTATTGTGGTCTTGGCCACTCCCGGGATTCCCTCCAGTATAACGTGGCCCTCCGCCAGGAGGGCTATTGCGAGCATCTCTATAACATCATCCTTGCCTACAACGGCGTTGTGCATCTCATCTTTGAGCTTCTCGAGGAAGTCGGTACCCTTCATTTTCCACCACCCAGTTTTCTACCCGTCTCAATCTCGCGGACCATCTTTAAGAGTATATCCTCACGGTACCCCCTCTCGGCGAGGCGCCGAACCACCGCCTCGACGGGCTCGCCGGCCTCAGACGGAAGGAGGCGGGAAACCAGGGCCAGAGTTTTTTCAACCACGAGCCAGGCAAGCCCGCTCTCCACAAAGAGGGCAATGAGCGCAACGAACAGGAAGACGTAGAAAATCGTCTCACTGTCCGTGCTCCTCCTTACCGTAATGTACCCCCTCTGGTACAGGTTGAAGTTGGAGTGGTGGGCCTCGTCGATGTAGACCGGCCCCGAAAAAGCGTAGTCGGCGAAGTTCCGTATAAAGTTCTCATTCAGCCCGTACATATCGTTTATGAAAACGCTCGGATCCGAGAAAAGAATCACCCTCCCATCACCGTAATCCACCTCCGCCATAACAGGATACTGAGAAAAGTCGCTCCCCACTACCGCCACCTTGCTCGTGTAAATCTCACCCCCAACTCCCTGGAGAACGGATGGCACGTTCAGGATAACACCGCTGACGTTCTCAGCCAGGGCCGGGTCGAGTATCCTTACCAGAACCGGAAAGTTCTCGTTTTTGTAGTAGAACACGTCCCGGTAGGGCTTGCTCGAAAAGCGGGCACTCAGGCCCAGACCGGAGAGTATCTCGTTCCCGGTCCCGAAGTCGTCCATCAGCACGAGCGTACCGCCGTTCTTAAGGAACTCCCGTATCTCGTCTATCTCCGCAGAGCTGTATCCCATATCCGGACCGATGATCAGGAGCGTTCCCCTTTTGCCGGACAGCCCAAAGGAATCAAAGGGAGAGAACACCGGTACTATCTTCCCATCTGCGGTGCCGTAGAGGAGCTTTCCAAACCTGGAACAGCCGTCCCAGCCGGTGTTGAGCACGCTGAACGGAGTGCTGCTGGTGAACACGGGGATCGAGAGGGGGGCGATGACGAGGAACAGGCCGACCACCAGCAGTACCGCGTAAACTACTCGCCTCACAGCTCATCCCCCACAAAGAGCTTAAGGAGAACGTTGGCGGTGGAGCGGATGAAGTCCACTATCTCCTCGGCGGTGAGCCTCCTCCCCGCGTAGGTGTAGCGCTCATGGTAGTCAGTGGCCGACGTGAGATGCCCCTCGAAGGGTTCCCCGCGGACGAACGTCAGAAGCTCCCTTGGTGTGGTACTCCTCCGCAGGTTGTAGCGGGACAGCAGCCGCAGGTACACGTGCCGGTAGTACTCGTTAAGTCTCTTGCCGCGCTTTTTGCCTTCCCCCTCCGCACGGAGAAGGGCCACCAGCTCCTCGTCGGTGATGCCCTCACCAGCATTTCCACCCGAGAGCCTGCGGTAGATGAGCAGCGCCCCAACCATTGCAACAACCACAAGAACAAACCGCAGGTAGGGCGGTCCCGGAACGGCCTCAACCGAGAGAACGTTGGAGCGGGAGGGAGCGTAGAGTGAGTCCCCCGAAAAAACCGCGGCTATGGAGTGCATTCCCGCATCATCGAGAACCACGGAGACGTTGAACGGGGCCGAGGCGTTCACGACTGCATAGGTCGAGTTGTCGACGAGTATACTGACGGGAACCGGATGAACGGAAGTCACGTTGACCGTAACTGTAAAGTTCCGCCCGACCCGAACCCGCTCCGGCCCACCCAGGGTTATCCTGAGGGGATACCGAGTGAAGAGGACGGAAATGTTCGCCTGGCTCGGACCGTAAAGCCCGGAACCCGGGTACGTCATGACAACATGTACGGTGCCCTCGGCACCGCTGGTGACGTTGAAGCGGAAGTAGCCAAGCCGGTCGGTCCGCAGGGTCGTTGTGCCGCCGGGAACCCTCACAAAGACCTTCTCCCCGGCAATCGGCCTGCCAAGGTAATCCTGAAGAACCGCCGTCACCTGGAAGGGCCTTCCTATGTAGGCGCTCCCGTTGCCGGCCACTATTCTCGTTGGAATGCGGGTGACGTTTATCTCGACGGTGTTGGAGCGGACGGGGCTCCCGTTGAGATAGCCCGTGACAAAGACCCTGTAAATGCCCAGTTCCCCAAGGGTGTAGGCCCTGCTGAAGGAACCGTCCCTGACGAGAACGCCGGCTATGTCCTCGGAACCGCTTGGGGAAACCATGTGGAGGGTTACCGAGCCCATTCCCCTGACCAATCCGTAGACGGTGACGTTGGAACCGATGGGAGGGGTATCATCCGAAACGTAGAGAACGAGCGGGCTCTCCGGGGGCTGGTACCTTCTGAGAAGGGCCTCATAGCGTTCGAACAGCCGCTCCACTTCGTCTAGGTTCCCCGCCAGTCTCGATGTGTCCAGGGTGACGTTGCCGGAGGACGTTCTGAAGGGGAGTCCGGCTATTTCGCCCAGGGCTTCCCTGGCACGGGAGACCCCCTCAATTCCAAGCTCAACACCATGGAGCGCCGGGAGGTAGGCGCTTGAGTTGCCGCCGGTAACCATGGGGAAGTACTCAGTGAACTTAAGCTGACCCTCAACAATATCGACCATGGCGATGTAGAGATCAATGAAAGGGGGAAAGTATTCATCGAGCCTCGTGCTCACCCCTCTCTCCCTGTAGAGCAGCACCTCACGGGAGGTCTCGTTGACCGCAAACCCCATCCTCTCAAGGTATCCCAGCGAAGCGTTGCTCTCATCGAGAACCGCGCCGGTTAGGGACTCAGAAAGGCCAATCAGGATAGAGAGAAAGTCGTAAATCCCACCATCGCTGGGTTGGGACTCCTCAACGGGCACCTGCCTTTCCAGGGCTAGCCCAAGGGGCGAGGTTAGAAGAAGCAGACCAATTATTACAGCAGGGATTATTAACCGCCTCATTGTCCCCAATCACCGTCGATTGGTAAACGTTTTAAATTTTTGCCCGGAGATGAAAGAGGTGAGCAGATGGAGCTGGAGCTCAACGCAAAGAACGCCGCAAGCGCCCTCCTCGCGGTGATCGGCGGGGCAACGGCCATCACCGGTGCAATCAGGGGAGACGTGGGACTCATAAACATCGGACTGGCGGGCCTTTTCCTCGGCGCCGTGGTCTTCACGTTCAAAAGCCCCGGCTACGTCCACCGAGAGGGCTTCGAGGCGGTCATGAAATCCTACAGAAAGCTCCTCCTCAAGATGGTCGAGGATCTCGGCCTGGAGGGAAAGGCCGTCTACATACCCCCCTATGAGAACCTCCCGGAGGGCGGAACCTTCATTCCCCTGCGCGAGGACTTCGAACCCAGCCTCGGGAAGCTGGACAGCGAGACGGTTTTCCTCACGAACGTGAGCAACGAACGGGAGATGGGTCTCTCAATAAGGCCCACTGGGCTAGAGCTTGTGAGGGAGTTCGAGGACTTCTTTGAGGGCCCCCTCAACGGGACGGGAGCCGAGGTCGTGGAGAGTGTCGCGGGCTCAGTCCTGAGGGCGCTTAACCTCGCCAAAACCGTCTACATCGAGGAGGTGGACGACGGGTTCAGGGTCGTGGTCAGACCGGCGTTCCAGTGCAGTCCAGAGGGCTGCGACCAGGTGGCCTGTCCAGTCTGCTCCTCGATAATGCTCTCCCTGGCCCGGGCCACCGGCAGGCTCATAGTCACCGAGAGCATCGAACGGAAAGAGTACGGAATTGAAGTGCGAGCCAGAACGCTCGGGGGAGTCGAAGAATGGATGTAGAGGACGGGGTAATGCTGTTCATCTCCCTGTGGATACTGATCAGCGCCCTCACGGTCAAATCCGTGGACGTGTTCATAACGCTCACCCTGATAGGCCTCCTCGTGACGCTCGAGGTGGGTGGCATCTTCCTCAGCAGGGAGAAGAAAGAGGAGATAAAGCCCATCGTGGAGCTGCTGATATTCCTATTCGCCCTTATAGTGCTGAAGAAAGTCTACGAGGTGCTCTCGGGCTAACACGATGGTTGAAACCATAAAAGCAACAGGTGGACGAAATGGAGTGGAGAAAACACTGGGACACGCTCACAATAATCATCCTCTCACTGTTCCTGGACTTCCTCATCGCGTTCTTTCCGGACAGCATCGTTAGAAAAGCCCTCGGCATGGCGTTCGTTCTGTTCTTCCCGGGCTACGTCTTCATAACCGCTCTCTTCCCGGAGAAGAAAGAGCTCGACAGCCTTGAGAGGCTGGCCCTCAGCTTCGGCATCAGCATTGCCATCGTCCCCCTCATAGGACTGGCCCTCAACTACACGCCCTGGGGCATAAGGCTCACCCCCATCCTCGTTAGCCTAACCGTCTTCAACACCGCCTTCGCCCTCGCCGCAATCTACCGCAGGGAGACCGCGATCGAACCCTGGATACCCTGGATAACCATTGAAAGGATAAAGGAAGAACTCGAATGGGACGAGTCAAGCAAACTCGACAAAGCACTGACGGTTATTCTGATAATCGCAATAATAACCTCTATCGGAACGCTTGCCTACGTGGTTACGCACCCCAAGCCGGGAGAAGCGTTCACAGAGTTCTACATCCTCGGACCAGGGGGTATCGCGGACGACTACCCGACGGAGCTATTCGCTGGAGAGAACGGAACGGTGATAATCGGCATAGTGAACCACGAACACAGAAACGTGACCTATTACGTCCAGATTTGGCTGGTCAACCTGACCTGGGACAACACGACCAACACCACCCTAATCCACGAGATGTACCCCATGCCCGGCTGGTTCAACGTGACCCTTCCCAATGTTCCAGTCAACATCGAAGGCAACTGGACACCCCAGTTCGAGACCAACTACACGTTCAGAATCGATAAGCCCGGCCAGTGGCAGGTCTGGTTCCTCCTCTTCAAAGATAAACCTCCAGAGCTTCCCCCCGCGCCGCCCAACGGAAACTACGTAGAAACGGATGCAAAGAACCTTATCCTGGAGGCAATAAACGGCACCGTGCAGAGCTTAAAACTGAACGTCCGCGTCAGCTGACGATCCACTATAATCTCGATTTTTCTTTTGTTGATAGAAAATCTTATAAGCAATTCCATCGAAAATCCAGTGATAACCATTGTCGGTGGTTAATATGAAACCAAAGACCATCGTTATTTTGGGGATCCTGGCCGCCCTCCTAGCCACGACCGCGGGGAAGGCGCTCTTTACTGACGCGGTAACGTCCAGAGGAACCATAGAAACAGGCGAATTCTCGATAGGGATAAGCAAAGACGGATCAAGGTTCTACAGGGACGTGAAGGCATTCGAGTTCTCCGACATAAAGCCAGGGGACGAAAAAACCGTAGTCCTCACCGTGAAGAACAGGGGAGACATGCCGGTATCAAAGGTGTCTCTAACGTTCCACGTTCAGGACTACGAGGCAGGTGAACTTTCCCCCTCGGAGAAGACCGTCGACAATACGCCCGACAAAGGGGAGCTCAGCAAAAATCTGGTTGTAACTGAAGTGGCCGTTGAGGGGCCAAACGGTGAGCACACTGTGAAGGAGGCCGCTGGAGTAAGCTTAGCCGAGCTGAGCGGGAAGAATATCCCAATCTTCAGGGGTTCCTTAACCCCGGGACAAACCATGAGGATAAGGATACGCTTCGCCCTGCCCAAGACCGTTGGAAACGAATGCCAGACGGACGGGGTAAAGGTGAACCTGACGGTAAGCGCGGAGCAGTGAGCTTTTAAACCCCAACTCCATTCTTTTTTCATGCGGAGAAAAATCAGCCTAATCTTCGACATGGACGGCGTTCTCTACAGGGGGAACAAACCGGTTGACGGTGCCAGGGAGCTGATAGAATTCCTGAAGGACACGGGCGTTCCGTTCATCTTCCTCACCAACAACTCCACAAAGGACCCCTCCATGTACCGGGAGAAGCTCATCTCGATGGGGATAGACGTCCCTGAGGAGGCGATAGTAACCTCCGGCCTGGCAACGAGGCTCTACATGGAAAAACACCTTAAACCAGGAGAAATCTTCGTCATCGGCGGGGAAGGGCTGCGCAGGGAGATGGAGCGCCTCGGATGGGGGATCATTGGTGTCGATGAAGCCAGAAACGGCGGATGGAAAGAAGTCAAATACGTCGTCGTAGGGCTCGACCCGGAGCTGACCTACGAGAAGCTCAAGTACGCCACGCTGGCGGTAAGGAACGGCGCTGGGTTCATAGGCACCAACCCCGACACCACGTACCCCGCGGAGGACGGCATCCACCCAGGGGCAGGGGCGATAATAGCCGCGTTGAGGGCCTCAACGGGTGTGGAGCCGCTGGTGATAGGCAAGCCAAACGAACCGGCCTTCGAGGTGGCCAGGGAGAGGCTGATGGGGTTCGGGGACGTTGATGAAATCTGGATGGTCGGCGACAGGCTCGACACCGACATCGTCTTCGCCAAACGCTTCGGCATGAAAGCCCTAATGGTCCTGACGGGCGTAAACACGCCGGGAGATATTGAGAAAACCGGCATAGCCCCAAACATCATCCTTCCGAGCGTGAGGGAGCTCCTCGACTACCTGAAGACCTTCGTGGAGGCATCGGAATGAGACTCGGGGAACTTCTTGAGAGGCTGGTCTGGCAGGAGAACGAGCTGTACAACCTCCATAAGCTCGGTGAGACCTTCGCCACCTTCGAGAGGCCCGATCTGGTGGAGACATTTCAGCTGATGGCCGAGGAGGAGCTGAGGCACAGGAGAACCCTCGAGGCAATGCTCGCGGAGGGCAGTTTGAAGGGAACCGCGGTCATAGACTACCTCGACTCCCTGTCCCTCGAACCGATGCTGGGTGATGAGAGGGCAAAGCCCGGGAGCCTCGAGGAGCTGGTGCTCGACGCCCTCGTGAGGGAGAAGCACGCCTACGAGCTCTACACAAAGCTCGCTCAGATAGTGGACGGTTCCCTGGGACACATATTCAAAATGATGGCCGGGGAAGAGCTAAAACACGCCTACCGACTTAAACTGGTCTACGAAACCCTTTGACATTCGGATAAATTATCCGACATCCATTTTTCTATCCCTTCACCCTCCGGGCAAATTTTGAAGTCAAAATTCGTCACCGTGGCAACACTGAGTGGGGTAAGGTATATTACCGGGCGCATCATAGGGCTACGCTGATGCTTCTCCTAACAGGGGCAACGATAGATAACTGTATGTCAGGGGTGTTTATATGCCAGTTGAAAAAGTGATGAAAAGGGATGGCAGAATTGTCCCGTTTGATAAAGAGCGTATAAAGTGGGCTATACAGAGGGCAATGCTTGAAGTCGGCGTTCGCGACGAGAAGCTCCTCAACAAAGTCGTTAGAAGGGTCGTTAGAAGGGTCAACGAGCTGTACGACGGCCAAACCCCACACATAGAGAACATTCAGGACATAGTCGAGCTCGAACTCATGCGCGCCGGCCTCTTCGACGTAGCAAAGGCCTACATCCTCTACCGCAAGAGAAAGGCCGAGATACGCGAGGAGAAGAAAAAGGTACTCAACAAGGACAGGCTGGACGAGATAGACAAGCGCTTCTCGATCAACGCCCTCCGCGTCCTTGCTTCACGCTATCTGATAAAGAACGAGAAGGGGGAGATAATTGAGAGCCCCAGGGAGCTCTTCGAGCGCGTCGCTGTTCTCGCTGTCATTCCGGACCTGCTCTACGACGAGCGCGTTTTTGACAGGGCGGGCGGCCATGAGCAGGACCCGGGCAGGGTGGAGCACTATCTAAAAGTCCTCGACGAGTACGACGGGAAGCTCTCCATCGGAAGGTTCAAGCTCAACAAATACCACTTCGAGAGGCTCCTCAACCTCTACCGCGAGCTGGCGGAGAAGGGCCAGATGAAGGTACCGGTGGACGATGTAATAAAAATGCTCGAAAACGGTGCCTTCGACCGCTACGAGGACGAGGTGGAGGAGTACTTCAGGCTGATGACGAGCCAGGTTTTCATGCCCAACAGCCCGGCGCTCATCAACTCGGGCAGGCCGCTCGGGATGCTCTCGGCGTGCTTCGTTGTGCCGATAGAGGATGACATGGAGAGCATCATGAAGGCGGCACACGACGTTGCCATGATACAGAAGATGGGCGGGGGATGCATAGACGGGAACGCCAAGATACTGTTCGAGAACGAAGGTGAGGAGCATCTCACCACGATGGTCGAGATGTACGAGCGCTATAAGGACCTCGGAGAGTTCTACGACCCAGAATACAATCGCTGGGGAATAAAGGTCGAGAATGTTCCGATATACGTAAAATCCTTTGACCCTACAACGAAGAGAGTAACCAAAGGAAAGGTCAACGTCCTCTGGAGATACGAGCTTGGAGAGGAAGTGACCAAGTACGAGATAAAGACCAACAAAGGTACGAAGATTCTAACATCGCCGTGGCACCCGTTCTTTGTCATTACACCGGAGTTTAATGTCATTGAAAAGAGAGCAGACGAACTTAAGGAAGGGGACATCCTAGTGGGAGGAATGCCAAACGGCGAGGACTACGAGTTCCTCTTTGACTACTGGCTTGCCGGATTCATAGCGGGAGACGGAAGCTTTGACAAGCATCACTCGCGCGTTAAGGGGCACGAGTACGTCTACGACAGGCTGAGGATATACGATTACATGACTGAAACTTTCGAAATCATAAACAACTACCTCGAAAAAACCTTTGGAAAGAGATACAGCCTTCAGAGGGACAGGAACATTTATTACATCGACATAAAGGCAAAGGAAATAACCTCCCACTACCTGAAACTTCTGGGAGACATTGAGAACGGAATCCCACAAGAGATACTCAAACACGGCCCCGATGCAGTTCTATCGTTCATAGCAGGCCTTTTTGATGCCGAAGGCCATATTAACAGCAAGCCGGGCATTGAACTCGGTATGGTAAACAAAAAGTTAATTGAGGACATCACACACTACCTGAATTCCCTTGGAATAAAGGCTAGAATTAGGGCAAAACCAAGAAAGGACGGCGTTGATTACGTGGTTCACGTTGAAGAGTACTCATCGCTCCTCAGGTTCCACGAGCTTATAGGAAAGAACCTCCAGAACGCCGAGAAGAGAAAGAAACTTGAAGAGTTCCTAAGCAAACACAAGGGAGGAACGTTCGGTCTCCCGCTCAACTTTGATGCGTTTAAGCAATGGGCCACAAAGTACGGCGTAGAGTTCAAGACGAACGGCAGTCAGACCCTGGCCATCATAGAGAACGAGAAGATATCCCTTGGGCAGTGGCACACTAGGGGAAGGGTTTCAAAGGCTGTTCTCGTGAAGATGCTTAGAAAGCTCCACGACGTGACGGATAGTGAAGAAGTCGGGAGGATGCTCTATCTTATTGAGAGTCTCGAAGTCGTCAAGGAGATAAGCACGACCAACGAGCCAAAGACCTTCTACGACCTCACCGTGGAGGACTACCAGAATTACCTGGCCGGCGAGAATGGAATGGTCTTCGTCCATAACACGGGCCTCAACTTCTCGAAGCTCCGTCCCGAGGGCGATTTGGTTGGAACTACGACCGGGGCGGCATCCGGTCCAGTCAGCTTCATGCACCTCATCGACGCCGTCAGCGACGTCATCAAACAGGGAGGCGTTAGAAGGGGCGCCAACATGGGCATCCTTGAAGTCTGGCACCCGGACATAGAAAAGTTTATCCACGCCAAGGAGAAGAACGTCGGAACCAACGTGCTCAGCAACTTCAACATCAGCGTCGGCATCTGGGAGGACTTCTGGGAGGCCCTCAAGGAGGGCAAGCGCTACCCGCTCGTCAACCCGAGGACGGGGGAGAAGGTCAAGGAGATAGACCCCAAGAGTCTCTTCGAGGAGCTCGCCTTCATGGCCTGGGCGAAGGCAGACCCCGGTGTGGTGTTCTTCGACGTCATCAACAGGAGGAACGTTCTGGAGCCCGCAAAGGGCGAAAAAATCCGCGCGACCAACCCATGTGTCGTCGGTGACACTAGAGTCCTAACCCCGGAGGGATATATAAGGGCCCAAGAGCTCTTCAGCATGGCGAAGGAACGCGGAAAGAAGGAAGCAGTTGCCGTTGAAGGAATAACCGAAGGAGGAGAACCCTACGCATATTCCATCGAAGTCCTGCTGCCAGGGGAAGAGAGGGTCGAGTACAGAACCGCCCATGGCGGCGAGCTTGCGATAGCTGACCCAGTGGCTCTTCCTGCGTACGTCTGGAAGGTCGGAATGAAGACCGTCGCAAGGATAAGAACCAAGGAGGGCTACGAAATAACCGCTACCCTCGACCACAGGCTGATGACGCCGGAAGGCTGGAAAGAGGTCGGGGAGCTCAAGCAGGGGGACGAGATACTCCTGCCGAGATTTGAAGTTGAAGACGAGTTTGGAAGCGAGAGCATAGGCGAGGATTTGGCTTTCGTCCTCGGGTGGTTCATTGGGGACGGCTACCTCAACACAAACGACAAGAGGGCCTGGTTCTACTTCAACGCCGAGAAAGAGGAAGAAATCGCCTGGAAGATTAGGGAGATACTGGCCAAGCACTTTGGAATTAAGGCGGAACCCCACCGCTACGGCAACCAGATCAAGCTCGGTGTCCGCGGAAAAGCGTATGAGTGGATCGAGAGCGTTGTCAAGACCAACGAGAAACGCGTTCCAGAGCTCGTGTACAGATTGAAGCCCAGGGAGATATCCGCCTTCCTCCGCGGCCTCTTCAGCGCTGACGGCTACGTGGACAACGACATGGCCGTAAGGCTGACCTCCCGCGACAGAGGGCTCCTCAGGGACGTCCAGGACCTGCTCCTGCTCTTTGGAATCCTGTCCAAGATATACGAGAGGCCCTACAGAAGCGAGTTCAAGTACACCACCAAGAACGGTGAGGAGAGAACCTATGAGGCTGAGGGCTATCATGAGCTCGTCATAGCCAACTACAGCAGGAAGCTCTTTGCGGAGAAGATTGGCTTTGAAGGCTACAAGATGGAAAAGCTCAGCCTTAAGAAGACCAAGCGGGACGAACCGGTAGTCACTATCGAGAGCGTTGAAATCCTCGGAAGGGAGCTGGTTTACGACTTTACCGTCCCAGAAAAGCACAGCTACATAAGCAACGGCTTCATGAGCCACAATTGCGGGGAAGAGCCTCTCTACGACTACGAATCGTGCAATCTGGCCTCGATTAACCTCGCAAAGTTCGTAAAGTACGACGAGGAAGGCCAGCCGTACTTCGACTGGGACGAGTACGCCTATGTCATTCAGAAGGTCGCCAAGTACCTCGACAACGCCATCGACGTCAACAAGTTCCCGCTGCCCGAGATAGACCGCAACACCAAGCTCACGAGGAGAATAGGCGTCGGAATGATGGGTTTAGCGGATGCGCTCTTCAAGCTTGGTATAGCATACAACAGCAAAGAGGGCTACGACTTCATGAGGAAGGCCACCGAGTACCTCACCTTCTACGCCTACAAATACTCCGTCGAGGCCGCCAAAAAGCGCGGACCCTTCCCGCTCTATGAAAAGAGCAAATACAAGGACGGTGAGCTCCCGGTTGAGGGCTTCTACCACCGCGAGATATGGAACCTGCCATGGGACGAGCTGGCCGAGGAGATCAAGCGCTACGGTGTGAGGAACGGAATGACCACCACCTGCCCGCCGACCGGAAGTGTTTCAATGATAGCCGACACCTCCAGCGGAATCGAGCCCATATTCGCCCTCGTCTATAAGAAGAGCGTCACCGTCGGTGAGTTCTACTACGTTGACCCCGTCTTCGAGTCCGAACTCAAGAAGCGCGGCCTCTACAGCGACGAGATACTCAGGAAGATAAGCGACAACTACGGCTCGGTCCAGGGTCTCGAGGAGATTCCTGAGGACCTCCAGCGCGTCTTCGTAACCTCCATGGACATCCACTGGCTCGACCACCTCCTGGCGCAGGCCAACATCCAGCTCTGGCTTACCGACAGCGCCAGCAAGACCATAAACATGCCGAACGACGCCACCGTCGAGGACGTCAAGGCGGCTTATCTCCTCGCCTACAAGCTCGGTTGCAAGGGAATAACCGTCTACCGCGACGGATCGCTCTCGGTGCAGGTCTACAGCGTCGAGGGAGAGAAGAAGCAGCGCGTCAAGGCCAAGCCGAGCAGCTACGCCGTCGAGAGGCTCAGGACCATCGTCGAGGCGGAGCCGGGGCTGGCCAAGTTCATCAACGTGGAGGCGATACTCAACGGGACCAACGGCAAGGAGAAGGCCGATCCCCCCGCGGGGCTGACTTTTTCGGTCTCCCACGTCACGGCGCCCAAACCCCCTGCCCACGAGCATCCCCACCACGCGGAACCCTCCGATGTCCCCGAGGAGAAAATAAAGGAACTGCTGGGCATCGCGTACTGCCCGGTATGCTATGAGAAGGACGGAGAGCTGGTGGAGCTGAAGATGGAGAGCGGCTGCGCCACCTGCCCGAGGTGTGGATGGAGCAAGTGTGTGATAAGCTGAAGCCGTTTCATTCCATTTTTCTGTTCAACATTTTTGTGTCAACACATCATTTTTAAGCCAAAGGTTTTAACTTCTGCCACTCAGACGAAAGCCTTAATTAGGTTTCACCCAAACACTGGATATTCGGAGGTGTTGTCATGGACAAAGTCTATCTCACGTGGTGGCAGATTGACAGGGCCATCTTCGCGCTCGCCGATGAGCTGAGAAAGAACTTCATGCCCGACGTTATCGTCGGCGTCGCGAGGGGCGGACTCATCCCGGCCGTGAGGCTCAGCCACATCCTCGGCGACCTGGAGGTCAAGGTCATCGACGTCAAGTTCTACAAGGACATCGAGGAGAGGATGGAGAAGCCGAAGATAACCATCCCGCTCCACGGCTCGCTGGAGGGCAAGAAGGTCGTTATCGTCGACGACGTGAGCGACACTGGGAAGACCCTCGAAGTTGTCATCGAGGAGGTCAAGAAGGCCGGGGCAAAGGATGTCAAGGTGGCCTGCCTCAGCATGAAGCCCTGGACGAAGGTGGCTCCGGACTTCTACGTCTTCCGCACCGACAAGTGGATAGTCTTCCCCTGGGAGGAGTTCCCGGTTGTGGTGAGGGAGTAAGCTTTGTTTTTCAAGTTTCCCGATTTCATTGCCATGCAACTCTTTTACTCGGGTTTCTTCTGATTCGTTCCGATAGTGAAACTCAATTTTGAATAAGTCTATGCCCAAAAGAAAAAGAAAGAATTTTTACTTATAATGAAAGGAAGAATTTATAAGTGATTAGTGCCTAATCAATAATGCAAAACTCCCAAGAGGGTGAGACCTAGTGGAGTGGAAACCCCTGCTAGCGGTCCTTTTGGGATTGCTAATAGTCGGGGTGACAGCGGCTGGAACAAATATATCCGCGGAGGAGGCAAAGGAATCTGACAAAGATACGTTGGACATTGAACTCCTGCCAACCCCAATGGGCAAAATGATGTACTTCTACGGGGAGAACGCAGGGAAAGCACTGGTGGGGATAAATCACACAAACATAACACTGAGAATAGTTTCCAGCCAGAGGTTATCCCGAGTAACGTTCGCGGGAGTATACTGGGACACCCACGGTAGAGTGTATTACTACATCGTAGAAGGGCCCGTAAAAAAGGAGGCCGTCCTAAGGGACTTCATTGGGGAAGTAGAGCACTTCTCAAAAAGCAGATACACAGGAAGATATCGATAATGGGACGAACCCAAGATTGGACCGACATTGGGGTGATCACATGGAAAAAGGTCTTCATCGGAAACACAATGGAGATGGGAGTAACGGCGGAATTCAGCTGTGTATCCACAACATCAGGAATGAAGTACTATCTTGTGGAAATCCATCAGTTGGGCCACCCCAAGAGAGATGACATAGCCATTGATGAAATGACCGTCGGCATAAGTGTCCCAGACAGAATACCCATATCAGAAATATGGATAAGCAAGTGGCTACCCAACATGGATGGGGAACCCAAAAAATACTACTCATACACTTCAACAATAAACGCGGGTGGAAACTTGCTCAGTTATTCCGCATCCGCGTCAGTAAGCGAGGAAACCAACGATAGCATAACATTCAGGTGGAAGGTCAGGAGTCGTGAGATAGGAAGGGACATTAAGTTCATCCACTACGACTTTGTAAAGAAGATTGGAAGTGGAAGGCTCTCAAGACCTGCCTACGGAATAATCCTCGAGGCAAACCCAAGCGTTATCATTGTCTCCAAGCCGAACACAGCCCGGCTATCCTTTGAGGCCCGTGCGAAGTTCAACGTTGCCAACTGGATGATTATCCCAACGGATACGCTGAAATTCGAGGTTGAGGTCAGCCCCAACAGCGTGAGAGAATATAGGTCCTGAGGGAAATGAGGTGAACCGACGAGCTTCCATCGTTATTCTTTTCATGATTTTAACCCTCATATACCCAGACAATGCACTCGCTCAAAACTGGGCGCTCAAAGATGCTGTGATTTCAAAGGAAGGAGTATAATGTTGACCAAACGTGAGTCGTAGAGGTGATGGTATGAAAAGCCAAAGGGTACTGCTTATCATAACCCTTTCTTTAATTATTTCCTCCTCTGTAATCGGCTGGGCAGTGGTCTCGATATCCATGAACGAGATGAGAAAAGCTGGAATCTCCGATTTTGCCCCCATCTACAGAAGTCTGCACCTTGGTTTTCTGATTCCCGCTGTGGTCTTCTTCTGCTTTGGATACCTCCTCGGAAGACTCCTCGGCACGGATAGTTTCAGGGAAATAGGTATCCCTGTATGGATACTCTCATTCTTCCTCACACTCCCCCTTTCACACCCCTCGACGCAATCCTAACACCCTTGGAAGTTTCCCCTGAAGGGGTATGCCGCAGGGCGCCGTATCTTCCCGAGGAATACCTGCTGACCATAGCGCATACGGCCGGTGCCTCCATGCTGCTCATAATCGGCTGGGCGCTGGCGGTAACCGGACGCGATACTGGCGGAGGCTCGAAACCTCTTTAACCCCCTCCCCCAATTTTTCTCAGGTGGTGATATGAGGGCGTTCATAGCCATTGAGGTTAGCGACGAAGTCCGCGACAACCTCGTAAAGGCCCAGGAGAGAATAGGGAGCAAATCAGCCAAGATAAAGTTCGTAGAGCGCGAGAACTTCCACGTGACGCTCAAGTTCCTCGGCGAGATTGATGAGGTTACGGCGGAGGAGGTCAAGAAGGCCCTGGCGGAGATAGCAAAGAAGCACAGGAAGCACCGCGTCCGCGTTAAGGGCATCGGCGTCTTCCCAAACCCGAACTACGTCCGCGTCATCTGGGCGGGCATAGAGAACGACGAGGGGATAAAGGCGATAGCGAAAGACGTTGAGCGGGAGATGAGAAGGCTGGGCTTCAAGAAGGACAAGGACTTCGTGGCCCACATAACCATCGGCCGCGTCAAGTTCGTGAGGGACAAACTGGAGCTGGCGATGGCGCTGAAGGATTTGGCGAACGAAGACTTCGGCGAGTTTGATGTTGAGGCCATAGAGCTGAAGAAGAGCACGCTCACTCCCAAGGGCCCGATTTACGAGACCGTTGCCAGGTTCGAGCTGGCCGGGTGAGGTGTGGGAATGGACGTCGAGGCCGTTCTTCAAAAAATTCTTCCGAGAATACGCCCAACGGATGAGGAGAGGGCCTTCGTGGAAGACCTAATGAGGGAACTGGAGACCATAGCAGAGGAGACCATCGAAAGCCTAGGCCTCGACGTTAAGCCCTACTTCGTCGGCTCGCTCGCGAAGGACACCTACCTGGCCGGTGACCACGACGTTGACCTCTTCCTGGCTTTCCCCCTCGATACCCCCTTGGAAGAGCTCCGGGAGAAGGGCTTAAGGCTCGGGAAGACCATCGCCGAGAGGCTCGACTCCTACGAAATCGCCTATGCGGAGCATCCCTACGTGAGGGCCCGGTACAGAGGCGTGAAGGTCGACCTCGTTCCCTGCTACGACGTGGAAAGCTGGAGGGACGTGAAGACTGCCGTAGACCGCTCGATACTCCACAACCGCTGGGTTTTTGAGAACCTCAGGGGCAGGAACGACGAGGTAAGGCTCCTCAAGCGCTTTTTGAAGGGCATAAACGCCTACGGGAGCGAGATTTACGTGAGGGGCTTTTCCGGCTACCTAGCCGAAATCCTCGTTATCAAATACGGTTCCTTTCTCGAAGTCCTTGAAAACGCCGACTTCATGCTGAGGCAGAAGATAATAGACCCCGGAAACTGGCTCAAGCGGGAGCATGAGGTAGCCATGAAAACCGTCAGGCGCGAGGCCGAGGCTGACAGGCCTCTAATAGTCATCGACCCCGTCGACCCTAGGCGGAACGTCGCGGCAAACCTGGGCTGGGAACGCTATGGCTTTTTCTACTTCAAGGCACGTCAGTTCCTGGAGAACCCATCCGAGGGGTTCTTCTTTCCAAAGGAAAAAACCGCAGGAAACTACATCCTGGAACTTAGAAGAAAGGGAACCCACCTCGTGACACTGGTCTTTCGAGCCCCCGACATGGTGGATGACATCCTGCTCCCCCAGCTGGAGAGGAGCGCGCGGGGCTTTGAGAAGGCCCTCACAAGGGAAGGTTTCAAAGTCCTCGGATGGAACGTTGGGCATGAGGGCAGCAAAGCCTTCATAATGCTCGAGGTGGACAGGAGGGAAAGGGAGAGGATGATGATAAAGCCCGGACCCGAGTTCTTCACAGAGCGGGGCCGGGACTTCTACCGGAAGAACGATAGGGTGTGGATTATAGGAAAGAGACTCTTCGCGGAAAAAGTTGTCAGGGAGGGAATAGTTGAGGTTATCCCCGAACTCCTGGAGAAGAACCAGGTTGCCATGGGGAAAAGCGTTAGAGAAAACATCAGGGACGCCGGGATAATGCTAGACTACGTCCCGAAGGAGCTGGAGAACGAAGCCTACCTCTTCCTGAGCAGAGAGAAGTGGAATCTGAAGGGCTAGAAGAAGGGTCTTTTTTCCCATCCCCTTCTTTTCCGCGTCCTCGAGTATGCGTTTGAGCTTCAGGTACTCCTTTCCACCGAGCTTCATCAACACGGGCCCCAGAAGGGACAACTCCCCCTCACAGCGTTTCTTTTCCTCCAACACTATCCCCCCCGCCTCCGGGTCGTTTTTGTATAGTACCCCAAAGTTTTAAAGATTAGGCTAACAAAATTAAATAACCAAACGTCCCGGAGAGGGCAGGGATATCATCCCCGGTGCTCACACCACTCGCGGTTCTCCCACTCCCCGTGAACCTCGCCCGGGATGTGGCCGGTATCGACGACGGCCCAGTCGAGGTTGTAGAGTTCGATCAGACTCCTGAGTTCACCCTTCAGGTCTCTCTTCCCAACATAGAGGGCCGCCCTCGTCACGACGTTGTATCCGCTGCCCGGGACTTCGGGCTTTAACGCATCGAGCCACGCTTTCTCACTCGTCTCCCAGCCCTCCATCGAGGGCATCGCCGAGAGGTTCCAGAGGTGGTAGAGGTTCTCGAAGTTGAGGAGTTTGAGGTATGCCTCCACGAAGAGGCCCTGGAGTTCACTGCCGTTGAAGTACTCCATCAGCTCAACGAGGGCCTTCGCCATGACCGAGACGTTGCCGAAGGCAACGCGCGTATCCAGGTTCTCCCAGAAGCGCGGGCAGGAGTGGTTGGCGAGGAGGGCAAGATAGTAAATCCTGCCGAGCTTCAGGGCATTCCGCTCCCCAGAGACGGGTTCAAGGACGTAATCGAGAGACGTTTCCATGTCAAAGTGATCGTAGTAGTCCCTGAAGAAAATCCTCGTGTAGCGAACGAGGAACTCCTCAGCGTTATCAGCCCCAAGCTCCGCGAGGCCTTTCAAGACACCAAGCCTCACGGCCCTGTTGAGCTCCTCGAAGAGCCTTGTGAAGGCCACCTTCCAGAGCTGGGAGATTTTCCTTCCGCCCACTTCCCTCGCAAAAACCTTCCCATCGGCCCGTCTATAGCCAAGCCACCGGGAATCGCTCGTCTTTCCGTCGAGGCTTAAATCGAAGTAGTCGCTCCAGGCGGAGTAGTCCTTAACGGGCATCTCAAAGGAACATTCGCCGTCAAGGCGCTTGAACTCACCGGAGAGCTTCTTCCTTACGAACTCCATGGCGGAGACCCTTTCGACGCCGTTTCTCTCAAGTCCCTCCATCCAAGCGGTAAAGCGGTCGAGCTGTGCCGGGTTTCCGAGGAGGCTCTCAAGGTCGCTGGCCGTGAAGATTAGATAGGGAACGCCGAGGTTCTCCTTGTGGTCATCGTGGTAGGAGAGGGTCTCTCTAATCAGGCCGGGAACGTCAAGCGTATTGAAGGCGAAGGCGTCGCTTATGTGCCATTCCCTTCCGAAGACGAAGGAGCTTGAATAGCGATTGCAGGAGTGTTTCGCCTGGGGAAAGTCGTAAAGGAGCTGTCTCTCATCGAGGAGAAAGACGAGCCTTTTGTCCGTCGATGACTCAACCAGTTGGGCGGTTCTTCTCGTTATAACCGCTTCGGGAAGCCAGTAGCCGATTACAGGCCGGTCACCCATCAGCGGGGCGTAGAAGTCAAAGGAGACCCTCGCCAGGATTCTCTGCTCAAACTCATCAAGGTGGGGAACTATCGGGTGGAATGGCGTTGTAGGGACGGCGTCAAATCTCCGGAGAAGTTCAACGGTTTCTTCAAAGGCGCTTTTATGATAGCGGAGGAGCATTAGAAACGTGAAGGGCTCTATATCTATGCTCACGCCCTTCATGCGCGAGAGGGTATCGGCTATGTGCTCGTAGGAATAGAGCATCGCCCTCGTCCAGTTCTCGCCCTTGACTTCTTCTCCACGGATTCTTATCGCAACGGGGCTTTTTCTCTCCTTGTACTCTATGGGTTTATCCCCGTCACCGTCTTTAACGTAGACGATGTCGCCGGGCTGGTAGGCGTGGAAGTGGTGGGCGTACTTCATCTCCATTGTCTCACCGGGAGTGATACATCACAGGCGCTTATTTGGATTTCGGAAAAATTAAAGAGCATTTTTACCCATATGTGCCCGATAGATTAATAAACCTGTGCATTGAGATTTGACCGGTGGGAAGATGGAGCGCGAATTCAGGAAGATTCTGGGCGAAGACCTGGCGAACTACCTCGAGCTCATGAGGGCGAAGCTGACCTTCGCTGAGGAGCTGTACGGGATAAAGATGAACTACGTGCCCCTCATCACGGAGGGGGAGATAGTAATCCTCGACAAGAACGACGGGAAAATTAAGTGGCTGAAGACCAAAAGACCGCTCACCCCCGAGGAGTTCAAAGCCTTAGCGGATAAAATAAAGGAAAACCTTGAGTCGGGGTACGTGGAAAGCCTGCTCGCCATGAACATGTCCTGCGTCAACGGGCCGGGCGAATGAGCCTCCGTAGACTACCGGAAGCACCTTGATTCTGTCGCCTTCACTGAGGGGATGGCTTTCCTCCACCCTCTTCTCGTTCACGAGGATATGGTGCTCGTCCGTTCCTATCCCTAACTCCCTGAGGAGCTCGCCTACCCTTTTGCCTTCTTCGACCTCAAGTTCCCTCCGCGAGCCGTGTTTTAGGGCATGCTCTCCGTAGAGTATCAGCGTTACCCTCATGCAGACCACCTGGCTCAAAGGCCAAGGCGCTCCCTTATGCGCTTCACCTCACGCTTGGCCTCTCCAAGGCCTAACTCCTCTAAAACTTCCTCCTTCGGGATACCGTGCTCATCGTAGCCAATCTCCTCGTAGTACTGGCGAACCTTTTCGCTTATTTCCTCCCTGGTCGGCGCCCTGCCCTTGACCGGCCCGGTCTGGAGGGGTTCGTAGAATCTCGGCGGGTTGTCGTCGTCCCTCCTCGGATCCCAGTGGACGTCGGGCCCTCCGAGGAGGAGCAGGATTCTCTGGAGGTGGATTATTCTTAAGCCAGTTTCGTTGAACCACTTCTCCGGCGTCAGCTCAAAGCCCGTAACCGCGTTTCCGAACTCGATGATACGCTCAAAGCCCGGCTTCGTCGTGAACATGCATATAACGGCCGAGTCGTAGAACGCATTGACCAGTTCGCCCTCGTAGCTCCTTGCGGGGAGACCAGCGGTCGCGGTGTGGTCGCCTCCCTGAACCGAAACGGCGTAGCTTATGTCCCTCGTGTAGTCGAGGTCGCTCCTTACACCGTGGGCACCGACACCGATACCCTTGACATGGACGGCGTAGCGCATGGCATCGACGCCCTTCATCTCCGAGATTTTCTTTGCCGCGCGGTACGTTCCCTCAGCCAGAATTTCTCCGATGCCCTTCCTCTCGACTATCAGCTCAAGGAGCTTTGAAAAGGCCTTCTCGTCGCCCCACTCCAGCTTGAAGCTCAGGTCATCTTCCGTTAGAATTCCGCGCTGGTAAAGCTCGGCAGCGAAGCCGAGGACGTTGCCCGCGTTTATTCCATCGAGGCCAAGCTCATCGACGAGGTAGGAGAGGTAAACAACCTTCTCCGGCTCGAAGACGCCAAGGTTGGTTCCCATGTAGGCCATCAGCTCATAGTCCGGCGCATCCGTTATGGCCCCCTTGTACTCGCCGTAGCGGAGGTAGGATATCTTCATGCAGTTCACCGGACAGCCGTAGTCGGCCCAGTACTTCTTTATCCAGGCTTTGAGCTCAAAGTTCACCACGCTTATCCTCTCGTCGTCGTGGTACTCTTCCTGCCAGTTCCGGACCGGCTGGCTTGAGCGGTCTTTGCCGACGCTGTAGCCTCCGGCACCGGTTCCCCACTGGCGGAACGTGGTGAGGGTTAGGAGTTCCCTCTGGAACTCACGGAGCATGGACTTGAACTTTTCTTTGTCGTGGACTTCCGGCAGGGGGCCGTTACCTTTAACGATGACCGCCTTGAGGTTCTTGCTGCCCATGACAGCCCCAAAGCCACCATAGCCAGCGGCGTGCATCAGCTTGCTCATTATCGCTGCGAACCTCACCTTCTTCTCTCCGCCCCTGCCGATGTACATCATCGCCGGCTCCTTCGGAACCCCACGGAGCTTTGCCCGCTTTCTCAACTCGTCGTGAACTTCCTTCAGCAGGGTCTTGTGAAGCTCCACTCCTCCCATGCCCCAGTACTTTGAAGCGTCACGTATCTCCACCTCGTCGTCGTTGATGAAGAGGTAAACCGGCTCCTTTTCCCTTCCCCGGATTATTATTCCGTCGTAACCGCTCGCTTTAAGCTCTATTCCAACCTCGCTGCTGAGGACACTTCCCACTATGCCGTTGCTCTCCGGAGATTTGGCTACCACAGACGTCTTTATCCCAGGATAATAGCCCGTCAGAGGGCCGGTGAGGATAAGCAGCGGGTTCTCCTCGCCGAGGGGATCGACCTTTTCCCACCTCTCCCCCAGCTCCTTCCAGAGGATGTACGTACCGAGTCCCCTGCCGCCGTAGAAGCGGAGCATCTCCTCGTCCAGCTTAACGGTTTTCACTTTCCCAGTGCTCAGATCAACGTCCAGAAGCTTCCCAGCGTAGCCCTTCATCTCCATCACCCCAGAAACTCCTCCCCGTACATTTTCCTTGCCAGTTCGGTACTCTTCTCGACCGGATCCTTGGCGAAAGTCCTGTACACCGAGCGGTATTGGCCCTTCACCAGCGTCAGTGCATCGTGACCGGCCTCGTGGCAGACCTCGACGCACTTCGGGTTTCCTCCGCAGAGGTCACAGATTACCACGCTGCCTTTGCCAGTCGGAATTCTCGGGACGTTGCCTGGACAGGCGAGGACGCATGCCCCGCACTTGGTGCACTTCTCTTCATCCACCAGCACGGCACCGGTTTTCTCATCAACGCTCAGCGCATCGAAGTTGCATGACTCTACGCAGGGATAATCCGGACACTGGACGCAGGTGTGGGGAACGTTAACGCCGGGCAGAAGCTCGTATATCCTTATACGCGATGCCTCTGGCCATATTATCCCCTCGTGCTCCAGGGAACACGCTACCTCGCACAGTCTGCAGCCGCTGCACTTGTCAGGGGTTATCAGAATCCACATCTTCTCGGCAACATCATAACCCATGAGGAACACCTAATTCTATAGTTGGAACTCTCCTATATAATCTTAGTGAAACCATGACGAAGCGTGCAGATGCAGGTTTATACGGAGGGAAGGTCTTATAAAAGGGACGATACTACAGAACGCGATGAACCGCTCCGAGTTCATACTCCTCGGCATCACTGCGATATGGGGCTTCACGTTCCCGGCCATGAAGGTTAGCCTCGACTACCTTCCCCCGATTCTCTTCCTAGCCTACCGTTTCGGGATAGCATCCCTCTTAATGCTCATCCTCTTCCGCTCGAAGGTCCTCAAGAGAGAGACGTTCAAAGAGGGCTTCATTCTGGGAACGACCCTCTTCTTCGGCCACGGCTTCCAGATAGTCGGCCTGAAGTACACCACAGCCTCGAACTCTGCCTTCATAACGTCCCTCTACGTCGTCTTCACGCCGTTCATAGCCTACTTCCTGCTGAGGGACAGACTCAAGCTTAGAGATGCCGCTTCGCTCGCAATAGCCCTAACCGGCCTCTACCTCATCTCGGGGGCGAGCTTGAACTTCAATTACGGAGACATGCTCACCGTCCTCTGCGCCCTCAGCTTCGCCTTCCAGATAGTCCTCGTTCAGAAGTTCGGGGAAAAGGACTACCTAAGCTTAGCCTTCTGGCAGATAACCTGGAACTTCGTCTTTTCGCTGGTTTTTGCCCTCGTCGCCGAGCCGTTCACGTTCCCCACGGACCCCCTGCCATGGACAGGGGTGCTCTACACCTCGGTCTTCGCGACGGTGATAGCGTTCACACTCCAGGTGAAGCACCAGAGGAACACGAGGGCGCACAAGGCGGCGCTGATTTACTCCGCGGAGCCCATATTCGGCCACATAGCGGCGTTTATAACGATAGGGGAAATCCTAAGCGCCAAGGGCTACCTGGGTGCGGCGCTGATAATGGCGGGAATATGGAACGAGATTAGAAACCAAGGGTAGGGCTGGACTCGATGGACGGTACCTTACTCCCCCACCTCTCTGACATTATGCCGAGGCTGAGGATCTCCTCCACGCGCTTGACGTCCACGAGCGTATTGATGCAACCGGCACGAAGAAGGGGCACAGCCTGGAGAGGAATCCTGAGATGGGAAAGCTTCTCAGCGGCCTCAGCAAGCTCCGGCCAGCAGGCGATTCCAATGGCAGCCTTGATTTCCCCCTTTGGAACCTTCGACTTGAGAATCTTCTTGACGAGGCTCCCGCCGGGGGCTATGTAGAACTGCCTATAGCCCAGCCTCTCACCAACTTCAATTATCGAACCCACAGGGCAGCGTCCGCACTTCGTGCATTCAAAGCCGTACTCCCCAAGCTCCGCCGGACATTCGCGGAAGTTTCTGAGGCACTGTGGGATGAAGACCGCCCTCTTCTCGGGAGGGACTTTCGCAAAATCCTCGGCGTATGCCCTGTTTTTGAGTTCGACGTAGATTTGATCGGCCAGCTCCTCATCCTCCCCCATGAGGAACAGAACCGCCCTGACGGCGCTCCTCGTGCTCAGGTCGGCACCGGAAGCAAGCAGTTTTGCAATCAGGTTTTCGATGCCCATTCCAGCTCCCGCCACACTCCTTTGTGATATCTCCGTCCCAGGGGAAATATAAGCCTTTGGGAAGGGTTTAGAAACAAAAAGTTAATAAATTCTTGAGGGTAGATAATTCCCGGAGGTGGTGGCCATGGTGCACGCGTACATCAGGGAGAGGACTAAGGAGTTTTCGAGCGAGGACAAGGAGAAGCGCTACAAGTACCTCGGAACGGAGGGCATAGACGTCGGAGACCCGGGACTTGACAGCATCCCAGAGTTCTACGGCATAGCCAACGCCATCTGACATGACTGGAAGGAGGGGAGATAGGCACCAGGACGGCGCTCGGAAGGCTTGCCCTCCTCAAGCTGCTGACGTACAAGACGAAGAATAGGAAAATCAAAGATATCCCTGAGGAGGAGCTCGAGGAGATCAGGAAGTTCATAGACTACGTGATTCAGGTCATAAAGAACGAGAGCAGGCGCAAAGGTGAGCCAGATGAAGAGGCGTCGGGTTTAAATCGTCCTCGCCTTAAAATCCAGTGGGGTCCCCACAATACCCCGGAAGAAGTGACCAAGGTCCATCGGGAAGGGCACCTCACCCAAAAACCTTATAAGCTCGCTTCCCAATTTTGCCCCGATGCCCATGAGGGGGGAGTGTTTTATCCTTCGCTTCGCCCGTTTCGCGGCCTGAGTCCCCCTGTTCTAGGGTAGTCCATCCTAAAGATCATTTCTGGAGGGTTTTGACATGATAAAGGAACCGGAGTTTAGGGAGTACACCCCAGGGAAGCTTGAGGAAAAGGTCGAGCGCTTTTGGGAGGAGAACAACACCTACGAGAAGGTGAAGACCGCACGCCAGAACGGCCCGAAGTACTACTTCCTCGACGGGCCGCCCTACGTCAGCGGTGCAATACACCTCGGAACGGCCTGGAACAAGATCATCAAGGACATGGTGATAAGGTTCAGGACGATGCAGGGCTACAACGTCCGCAGACAGCCGGGCTTCGATATGCACGGCCTTCCGATAGAGGTCAAGGTCGAGCAGGCCCTCGGCCTCAAGACCAAGAAGGACATAGAAACCGAGATAGGCGTCGACAACTTCATACGCAAGTGTAAGGAGTTCGCCCTCAACAACCTCAAAGTGATGACCGGACAGTTCAGGCAGCTCGGCGTCTGGATGGACTGGGACAACCCCTACATGACCATAAAGAACGAGTACATCGAATCAGGCTGGTTCACGCTCAAGAGGGCCCACGAGAAGGGTCTGCTTGAGAAGGACAAGCGCGTCCTCCACTGGTGCCCGCGCTGTGAGACGGCCTTAGCTGAACACGAGGTCCGCGGCGAGTACAAGATAAGGGAGGACCCGAGCATATACGTCAAGTTCCCGATAGAGGGCAAGGAGAACGAGTACCTTCTCATCTGGACGACTACCCCCTGGACCCTCCCGGCCAACCTCGCCGTCACCGTTCACGCAGACTACGACTACGCCAAGGTTAAGGTCGAGACCGAGAAGGGCGAGGAGTACTGGATAATAGCGAAGGCCCTCGTTGAGAGGGTTCTGAGCGAGGTCGGCGTTAAGGGCGAGATAGTTGAGGAGTTCAAGGGCGAGGAGCTCGAGGGAGTGCGCTACGTCCACGTCCTCATGGACGAGTATCCCATCCAGAAGGAGTTCCGCGAGAAGTACGAGTGGGCTCACAGGGTTATCCTCGGCGAGCACGTGACGCTGGGGGAGGGTACCGGCCTTGTCCACACCGCCCCCGGCCACGGTGAGGAGGACTTTGAGATAGGCAGACAGTACGGCCTGCCGGTATACAGCCCGATCGACGACGAGGGGCGCTACACCGAGGGCCACTGGAAGGGAACCTACGTCAAGGACGCCGATCCGGAGATAATAGAGCACCTCAAAGCCAAGGGCTACCTCGTGAAGGCCGGAACGATAGAGCACAAGTACCCGCACTGCTGGCGCTGTAAGACCCCGCTCATATTCCGCGCCACAGACCAGTGGTTCCTCAAGGTAAGCAAGGTCAAGGACCTCATAATCAAGGAGAACGACGAGAAGGTTACCTGGTATCCGGACTGGGTGAAAGTGCGCTACGATAACGGCGTCATGAACTCGGGCGACTGGGTCATAAGCAGGCAGCGCTACTGGGGAATACCCCTTCCGATATGGCAGAGCGAGGACGGCGAGATACACGTCGTCGGCTCGTTCAAGGAGCTGGTGGAGCTCAGCGTCGCGATAGAGGTTAACGGCGAGAGAATAGAGCTCCCGGAGAGCTATGAGGAGAAGCTCAAGGCCATAGAGGAGAAGCTTGGCCCAGAAGACCTGCACAGGCCCTACGTCGATGCCTTCATCATAAAGGTCAACGGCAAGGAGATGAGGCGCGTTAAAGACGTCGTTGACGTCTGGTTCGACAGCGGAATAGCGAGCTGGGCTTCCCTCGACTACCCGAGAACTGAGGAGAACTTCAGGAAACTCTGGCCGGCGGACTTCATAGTCGAGGGTGAGGACCAGGTAACCAAGTGGTTCTACTCCCAGCAGGCGGCTTCAGTTATAGCCTTCGACACCGTCCCCTACAGGCACGTGGCGATGCATGGCTACGTCCTCGACGAGAAGGGCGACAAGATGAGCAAGAGCCTCGGCAACATCATAAGGCCGGAGGAGGTCGTCCAGAAGGAGGGAAGGGACCCCTTCAGGTTCTACATGCTCTGGGCCACCAACCCCTGGGAGAACCTCAAGTTCAGCTGGAAGGGCCTGGCTCAGGTCAAGAGGATGCTCAACATACTCTGGAATGTCTACGTTTTGAGCGCCACCTACATGAGCCTGGATAACTTCGACCCGACGAAGCTCAAGCCCGAGGAGCTTCCGTTCCGCGAAGAAGATAAGTGGATACTCAGCAGGGTCAACGGGCTGATAGGCGACGTCACCGAGGGCATAGAGACCTTCAGACTCACAAGGGCCACCAGGGCGATATATCACTTCGTCGTTGAGGACCTCAGCAGGTGGTATGTCCGCCTAATCAGGAAGCGCATGTGGGTCGAGGGCGACGACCCGGACAAGTTGGCGGCATACTACACCGTCTGGAAGGTCTTCGACATCCTGCTGAGGCTCATGGCTCCCTTCACGCCCTACATAGCGGAGGAGATATATCAGAACATGCTGAGGCCGTTCGTCGGAGTGGAGAGCGTCCACCTGCTCGACTGGCCTAAGGTCGAGGAGGGCACCAGGGACGAGGAACTTGAGAGGGAGATGGAATACGTCAGGAGGATAGTCGAGGCCGGCTCAAGTGCCAGGCAGAGGGCCAAAATAAAGCTCCGCTACCCGGTCAGGAGGATAATCGTCGAAACCGAGGACGAGACCGTAAAGAGCGCCGTCGAGAGACTCAACAGAATACTCCGCGACCAGCTCAACGCCAAGGAGGTCGTCGTTGGCAAGGTAGAGAGGGAGCTCGTCATAAAGCCCAACTTCGCCAAGGTCGGGCCGGAGTTCAAGGGCAAGGCCAAGCCCGTGATAGCGTGGATAAACGAGCACGGCAGAGAGCTCTACGAGAAGGGGGAGATGGACGTCGAGATAGAGGGAGAGACCTTCCACCTTACCAGGGAGCACCTGAGCATAGAGGAGAAGCTGCCGGACTTCTTCGTTGCCGAGGAGTTCGAGGGCGGAAGGGTCTTCGTGGACAAGACCCTCACGAGGGAGCTCCTCTCTGAGGGCCTCGCCAGGGAATTCGTAAGGAGAATACAGGAGATGAGGAAGAGGCTCGACCTCGACGTCAACGACAGGATAGTCGTCACCATAGAGACCACCGACGAGAACCGCGAGTTGCTCAAGGAGAACCTCGACTACGTGGAGAAGGAGACAAGGGCCGTCGAGGTCCGCTTTGAGGAGGCCAGGGGCTACGTGGTTGAGTGGCCCGAGGTTCAGGCGAAGATAGGGATTGAGAAGGTGGAGTGAGGCTTTTTAGCCCCCATTTTTTCTTCTATTAAATCCCAACCAGCAACCACCACACCACCCACAGCTGGGCAACGACGATGACCACCAATGGAAGAACTGCCAGCTTTCCGGCTTTTCTCTGCCCAATCCTGACCGCGATAAGGAGGACCATAAGGGCGAGGGTGTACTTGACCGCAACGTCTATCAAAAGCCCCCGGTGCGGTTCTTTGCCGGTGAGAATCCGGTAGGTAGAGAGCGGGAGAACGATAACCCAGATGACCATCGAAACTAAGAGTATGAAGAAAGAGAATATCACCGCGAAGATTGAAGTCATGCCAATAATACCCTCCGTGAGGTTTCCCGTCCCAATTACTGCCGTTGCGAAGAAGCCCCAGAACATGATGTGGCGGCCAATTATCTCCTGAACCTCCTTGGGGAGGTAGTTCCTGCCCCACGTTTTCTCAAGAATCTCCGGGAGCCGTCTGACGTCCTCGCGGGAGTAGCCGTAGCTCTCAAGGGCTTTTCCCACGAAATGCCTCGCCGAGAGGAGGAAGGGAACGAGGAGAGAGAACGCGGCGAAGAGGTTTGTGGCGTTTAGGTTCCTCCTTGTTGCAGGAATAAAAAGCCACATGACTATCCAGAACGCAATTAGAAAGAGTGACTGGAGGGCGAGTTCCAAAATCTTCCGCATGCCGGGTTTAATATCCGCAGGGGCAAATAACTCTTTCGAAGCCATAACAACTTATGCCCCCGTAAGTTACTTACGCCCCCAGAACCGGCAACTCGAAGGAGTAAACTAAAAGGAAACAGAAGGGACTAAGGCAGAGGAACCCTCTCCACCTCAAGCCTGTCCCACGTCGGGTACTCCTCAACGATGAAGAACTTCACATCCCCTTCCACCGCCTCGGCGAGCTCAACCGCCACCTCCTCCGGCATCTCTATCCTGCCCCTTTCGCGGTTGATGTAGAGCCACTCCGCCGGGACTTCGGCCTCCTCCACGAGGAGCGCGTAGAGCTCGTTGAGGTCGTCGTATTTGGCTATGCCGAAGCGGAGCGTCCCGTCCTCGGTTATCTCCATGTAGGGCCTAGCCACGTTCCTCGCCATCCTCCTCAGCCTGTTCTTGAGCTGGACCGCATCCTTCAGCCTAGCCGTGCACAGGTGGTAGCTCAGCGAGGTGTTCTCCTCGCCCCATTCAAGGAGCTTCAGGCCCAGCTCAAGGGAACCCTTTATGGCGGCGCTCTCGTCGCTTATCGGCCTGTATCCCCTGTCGAGAATCGCCCGCAGGTTCGTCTCGCTGAACTCAAGCTCGTTCACGTTGAGGAACTTCGCTCCGAGATTATCGAGAAACTCGGCGTACCACTTCATTCTCTCGAACCCTCCCGGAATCGATGGAATCTCGCCGCCAACGTCCCAGTCGAAGTCGAAGGCGTTCCTTATGTTCTCAACCTCGACTTTGAAGAGCTTCGAGTTCGGGTTGAACAGATCGGGGTGGAATCGTATCTCATCCAGACCTGCATCGTAGAGCTTTTCGAGGTTCTTCTTGGTCGCCAAGGCACCCGTCGTATACAGATGAACGTGGAAGTTTTCGCCAAAGGCCTCCTTGAGGGCGCGGATATACTCAGCCGTTCTGTCGAGCCTCGCCAGAGGGTCGCCGCCGGTAACGCCGGTCCCCCTAGCCTCCATCAAAAGGGCCTCCTCGATCACGTCGTCCAAGCTTTTGACGGGTCTCTCATTGGCGTAAACAACATCGCCCATTCTGTGCTCGCTCAGCGGGCAGTAGAAACAGTCCCTCGGGCAGACCCCGGTTGTGAAGAGGACGAGCTTCTCACCCCTAACGCAGAGCTGGCAGCCCTTGGGGAGCTCTCTCACAGCGTATGAAAAGTAAGGCGTCTCCCAGACCATCCACTCACCTCGCTAACCCTAAACGCGGGGGAGAGCTTAAAAAGGTTGGCGGGCAAAGTTGTGCAGATGCCTATGAGGGAGAAGCCGAAATACCTGCCGCCCACGCTGAGGGACAAGCACCGCTACATAGCCTTTCAGGTAATCGGGGAGAGGCCGTTTAAGAAGGATGAGATAAAGAGAGCCATATGGGATACGAGCATCTCAGCGCTGGGAACCCTCGGCTCGGCGAGGGCAAAGCCCTGGTTCATCAAGTTCGACGAGAAGAGCCAGACCGGAATCGTCAGAGTTGATAGGAAGCATGTGGAGGAACTGCGCTTCGCCCTGACGCTTGTTACGGAGATAAACGGTTCGAGGGCCATATTCAGAACCCTCGGTGTTTCCGGAACGATAAAAAGATTGAAAAGGAAGTTCTTGGCCGAGTACGGCTGGCGCTAGCGGAGGAACGGGACAGCCCTGTCAACCGTTCCATCGTAGACCCTCATGTACCTCCCGCAGGCGTTCTCCCACGTGAAGTCGTTTCTGGCCCTTCTCTTTCCGTTCTCGCGGAGCTTTCTCAATGTTCCTTCGTCCAGCTCCTTGGCGAGAACCATCGCCCTCGCCAACGCGAAAGCGTCCCTCGGGGGGACGAGCAGTCCTGTGGCGTTCTCCGGATCGGAGTTGAGGTCTATTACGGTATCCCTTATCCCCCCGACGGAGCTGCCTATGGGGATTGCGCCGAGGCACATGGCCTCAAGCTGCACCAGACCAAAGGGCTCGAAGTAGGAGGGAATTATCACGAAGTCCACCGAACCGTAGAGCTCTCTGACGGTTTCCCTGCCGAGGAGCTCGGTAACCACCCTGACGTTCTCGGGGAAGCGGTTTCCTACGGCTCTGGCCCAGGCCTCAAGCTCGGGATGGCCCTTGCCGATTATGATGAATCTCATCTCTTTAAAGGCAGGGTCGGCTGAGAGAACCTCTATCGACCGGAGGAGGGTGTCAACGCCCTTCTGAGCTTTGTCAAAGCGTCCTATGAACATGAAAGCCTTCCCATCGCTCAGACCGAAGCGCTCCAGAACGAGCCTCCTCCTCTCCTCCCGTGGAAGGTCCTTCGTCTCCATGAGTTCTTCGTTCCAGAAGGAGCAGTCTATACCGTTGAAGACGTGCGTAACCTTTCCCTCGAAGTGTTTAAAGAATTCCCATTCCTCCCACAGGTAGCTCCTGCTGACCGTCGTGACCATGTCGGCGATGTAGCAGGCGGTATGCTCGGGGTCTATCTCGGGGTAGGGGGCGAGTTCAGCAAGGTTGGCTTCGCTGAAGTAGTGGTCCGGAATCCTGGCCTTGTTGAGCCTGTGGACCGTGAAGACGCTCCTTATCCCGAAGTACTTCTTCAAGAGGCCGAGGGCAAAGACGGTGTGCCAGTCGTGGGCGTGGATTACGTCCGGCTTGAAGGTTTCGATCAGCTCGTTCATCAGCCCGAGGCTCGCCTTTCCAAAGAGAACCGCTTTCCTGAGCAGGCCCTCCCAGCTTGGGCCGTACACATCGGACTCGCTGAGAAGCCCTCCGCCGAGGGAGTAGACAACCACCCCGTTCTGCTCACGCTTTCTGACGGTTATCGAAACTTCCCCGCCGAAGGCCGAAACCCTGAAGGAGCCGAAGACTTCGCCGAGGTTTCTACCGTGGTCGGGGGTGAAAACGACGACCTCGTTTCCCAGTTCGGCAAGCCCCTCAGCTATGCTCGTCACGGCCTCGGCAAGGCCGCCCACCTTAACGGGCAGGTACTCAAACCCAAGGATAAGAATCCTCATTGACACCACCTACCTGATGAACCAGTGGATGGGAGATGAAGAAGGAAAAGAACCGCTCAATCGAGGAGGATGAACTTCTCGCCCTCGACGTCCTCGAAGTAGCTGCCGATGCCGCCGATCTTCCACTCCTTTCCGCCGGCATTCACGGTTATGTTGGCGGTGAGAGGGGTGTACTCGTATTCGGTTATCTCCCCGTCCAGGGTCACCGGCTCCTTCGTGTCAACGAGCCTCCCGATGACCTCGATCTTCCTCGGCAGCTCGACGTACTTGAGGACGGTTATGAGCGTCCTGATGTTGACGAGGGAGAGGGGCTTCGGTGCCGCGGCATAGTTGAGGGGTTTGATTATCTCGCTGTTGTCGAGATAGATGGTGTAGAACCAGTGCATGTAGTTCTGGATTATCTTGGGGCTCTTGGCCCAGAAGGAGTAGAACTTCTCGCGGCGCTTGTCCTTCGGGAGGGCACCGAAGAACAGAGCGTAGTCAATGTCGCCGATTATCCAGCTGGCCATGAGCCAGGGGGCGCCCCCGCTCCTTGCGAGTATTATGTTGTTCCCTTTGAGCCAGTCGGGTATCTCATCGAAGTTGCTGATTATGACGAAGACTATGTCCTTCCTCGCGCGTATCTCGCTCTTGAGGAGCTGAAGGAACTCAAAGGGGGTGTTTATCAGAACCTCGTGCTTGGCGGTTCTAATAACGTACTCAGCGCGCTCAACGGTGTTTTCAAAGCCCTGGATGGTCCAAATCTCGGGCAGATCCTCGCCGTGAACCTCGCGGTAGAGCTCGAGGAAAGCGACCTTGAGGTTCTCAACGTCCTCTATGAAGTCCTCCTTTATCCTCTCCAGAACAACCTCCGGGTTGACTGGCTTGTACAGGCGAGGGGAGCCCTGCATGACGTCAACAAACCCCTTCCTGTGGAGGGAGCTGAGGACGTCGTAAACCCTCGTGTGGGGAATACCGCTCTCCTTCGTTATGTCTGTAGCCTTGCTCGGGCCGAGTTTGAGGAGCGTTATGTATGCGAGGCTCTCGTACTTCGTGAGACCGAGCTTCTGAAGCTTTTCAACTATTTCCTCTTCGTTCATACTGAGACCTCCAATCTTTTAAGTTTCACTCGCGATAGTTTATTCATCACTAGTGATATCTTGGGTGAGGAAAGTGTATAAAATTTTCGGGTTCAAACCGGACCGGAAATTCGGGAGGGTCGCGATCGTCGAGTTCTCGATTCCAGCGGAACCAGGGAGAAAGTACGCGTACCTGCTCGGGAGCTTCAACGCGTTCAACGAAGGCTCCTTCCGGATGAGGAAGGAAGGGGACCGCTGGAGGACCGCTGTAAAGCTGCCGGAGGGGATCTGGCACTACGCGTTCTCCATCGACGGCGAGTTTACCCCCGACCCCGAAAACCCCAGACGGGAGACCTACAGGAGGCTCTCGTACAAATTTGAAAGGGAAACGAGCGTCGCGGTTATCGACGGTGGGGGCGGGCCATTCCACGCACCGAGCGCGACCTATCTCTACACCGTTGCCGGAAGAACCCACGTTCTCCTGAGGGCGAAAGTAGGGGCAGTCGCCAAGGCCACCCTCGTCCTCCCGGAAAGCGAGGGCATGGTTGGGATGAGGAGAAAAGCCCGGGAGGGGCTGTTCGAGTACTTCGAGGCAGTCCTGCCCGGAGACGGTGAACTGGAGTACTCCTTCGAGGTTCGGACGCGGAAAGGCCTGATAAGGAGAATGGGACCATTCAGGGCCGTTCCATACCGCCCGGAAACTTCCCGCTGGGTCTACGAGAGGGTTTTTTACCAGATAATGCCAGACAGGTTCGAGGGGGTTCTTCCGGGAACACCGAGGGGCAGGGCGTTCTGCGGGGAGCAGTTCCACGGTGGCGATTTGGCGGGGATAATAAAGAGGCTGGGGCACCTCGAAGAACTCGGCGTCAACGCCCTCTACCTCACCCCTATATTCGAGTCCATGACGTACCACCGCTACGACGTCACCGACTACTTCAGTATCGACAGAAAGCTCGGAGGATGGGGGGTCTTCAGGGAGCTGGTGAGGGAACTCAAAAAGCGGGACATCAGGCTGATTCTCGACGGGGTTTTCCACCACACGAGCTTCTTCCACCCGTACTTCCAGGACGTGGTGAGGGCGGGGGAAAGAAGTGAGTACCGGAGGTTCTACCGCATAACCGGCTTTCCCGTCGTTCCCGAGCAGTTCCTGAGGATTCTGCATTCGGAAGAACCATGGATCGAGAGGTACCACCGGATGAAATCCCTGGACTGGAACTACGAGAGCTTCTACTCGGTGTGGCTGATGCCGAGGCTCAACCACGACAGCCCGGAGGTAAGGAAGTTCATCCGGGAGGTAATGGAGTACTGGCTCGAGAGGGGAGCGGACGGCTGGCGGCTGGACGTCGCCCACGGCGTTCCACCGGAGCTCTGGAGGGAGATGCGGAAGGCCATGCCAGAGGAAGCGTACCTCGTTGGGGAGGTCATGGACGACCCCCGGCCCTGGGTTCCCGACGCATTCCACGGTACCATGAACTACCCCCTCTACGAGCTCATTCTCAGGTTCTTTGTGGAGGGTGAAATCGACGCGGGGGAGTTCCTCAACGGCCTGGAGCTACTGAGCGCCCACCTGGGCCCCGCGGAGTACGCGATGTACAACTTCCTCGACAACCACGACACCGAACGCTTCCTCGACCTCGTGGGGGACAGGCGGAGATACCTCTGCGCCCTGGCCTTCCTGATGACCTACAAGGGGATTCCATCGATATTCTACGGCGATGAAATTGGACTCAGAGGACGGCTGGACGGTGGCCTGAGTGCCGGGAGGGCGTCCATGGTATGGGACAGGGGGAAGTGGGACACTGAGATTTTCGAAACCACGAAACGGCTGATATGGCTCAGAAGGAGGAGCAGAGCGCTTCAGCTCGGCGAGTTCGTGCCTGTAAGGTTCCAGGGGCGCACGATGATATACGAGAGGGTTCTCGGGGACGAAAGGGTCAGGGTGGAGATCAGGTACTCGATGGAACCTGAGGACTGCGTGTTCCATGTGACGACATCCTGACGTCTTCTCCCGGGGGATGAAGGGGAAGGGGCAGATGGCACCCCACGGACAGACAGCCTGTCCCCGACCCGTTCCCTGTGGTCCACTCTTTTCATGGAGGACTAACTATGTGCACGGCCAACAACTCTGATCAAAGAAGCGCAAGATATATATATCACCGTCGATGATACTATATCACCCAAAATCAAGGCGGGTGATAAAGATATGAAGAAAGGACTGTTTGCCCTGCTTTTGGTGGGGGTTTTGGTTCTTAGCGTTGTGGCCAGCGGCTGTATATCCCCCGGAGGGGAGAGCCCGAGTTCAACGACGACCAGCTCCCCCAGTCCAACCGAGACCACCACGAGCTCACCGAGTTCAACCACCTCCAGCCCGAGCCCCACTGAGACCACCACGACCCCGCCCGAGACGGAGTGCGGAAGCGGGGAGGTCGTCATCTGGCACGCCATGCAGCCTAACGAGCTTGAGGTCTTCCAGAGCCTCGCCGAGGAGTACATGGCCATGTGCCCGGACGTCACCATAACCTTTGAGCAGAAGCCCGAGCTTGAGAGCGCCCTCAAGGCTGCCATACCCACCGGCCAGGGGCCGGACCTCTTCATCTGGGCTCACGACTGGATAGGCAAGTTCGCGGAGGCCGGCATGCTCGAGCCGATTGATGACTACATCACCGATGACGTCCTCAACGGCTTTGCCCCGATGGCCCAGGAGGCCATGCAGTACAAGGGGCACTACTACGCCATGCCCTTCGCGGCCGAGACCGTCGCGCTCATCTACAACAAGAACATGGTGAGCGAGCCGCCCAAGACCTTTGATGAGATGAAGGCGATAATGGAGCAGTACAACGACCCGGACAATGAGAAGTACGGAATAGCGTATCCGCTCAACGCCTACTTCCTCTCGGCCTGGGCCCAGGCCTTCGGTGGCTACTACTTCGACGACCAGAGTGAGATGCCCGGTCTCGACCAGCCCGAGACGATAGACGGTTTCGAGTTCTTCTTCCAGAACATCTGGCCGTACATGGCCCCGACCGCAGACTACGGAACCCAGCAGAGCATATTCCTTGAGGGCCGTGCTCCCATGATGATAAACGGCCCGTGGAGCATAAGCGACGTCAAGAAGGCCGGAATAGACTTCGGCGTCGTCCCGCTCCCGCCGATAACCAAGGACGGTAAGGAGTACTGGCCGAGGCCGTACGGTGGAGTCAAGGACATCTACTTCGCGGCCGGTATAAAGAACAAGGAGGCCGCCTGGAAGTTCGTCAAGTGGTTCACCACCAGCCCGGAGGTCATCAAGGAGCTCTCACTCCAGCTCGGTTACATCCCCGTTCTCACCCCCGTTCTCAACGACCCGGACATCCAGAACGACCCCGTTATCTACGGCTTCGGGCAGGCCGTTCAGCACGCGTACCTGATGCCCAAGAGCCCGAAGATGGGCGCCGTCTGGGGCGGTGTTGACGGAGCCATCAACGAGATACTCCAGGACCCGGAGAACGCCGACATAAAGGCCATACTCGAGAAGTACCAGCAGCAGATACTCGACAACATGAACGGCTGAAGCCTTTCTCCTTTTTCATACCTTTTTGGAGGGATTGGAATGAAAAAGACCACGACCATTGCTCTGTTCCTAATCCTGCCTGGAATGGCAGCGTTCCTGTTTTTCAACCTGTGGCCGATAATATACTCGATATACCTCGCATTCACCAACGCCCAGCTCGGCAACTTTCCGGTTCAGGCCCCGGACGCCCCGCAGCTTCAGTTCGTTGGTCTGGAGAACTTCCGCTGGATACTCGGCGACGAAACATTCAGGAGCGCCTTCCTGTGGACGTGGATATTCGTGGTGACCAGCGTCACCCTGAAGGTTCTCGCGGGAATCATCCTCAGCCTGCTCTACAACAGCAGATACGTCAAAGGAAAAATGATCTACCGCTCCCTCCTCATAATCCCCTGGGCGCTGCCGCTGCTCTTCTCCGTTACCGTCTGGAAGTTCATGTTCGACCCGATATTCGGGCCGATAAACCAGCTGCTTAAATCCCTGGGGGTTCACAACCTCCCCAACTGGATTAATGACCCGCTGTGGGCCTTTCTCGCGCTCAACATAATCGAGGTGTGGCTCGCGTACCCATTCATGATAACCGTCATCACGGCGGCGCTCCAGTCCGTGCCGGACACGCTCGTTGAGGCGGCGATAATAGACGGGGCCAGCTACTGGCAGAGGGTGAGACACGTGGTCCTCCCGATAGTCGGCAAACCGATAGCATTCGCCACCATACTCACCAGCGCGGCGAGCTTCCAGTACTTCATGGTGCCCTACATCTACAACGCAGGCCTGTTCGAGGACAAGTTCATACTGCTCTACGGTTTCAGGAAGGCCTTCGGAGCCAGCCCCCACTACGGAAAGGCCGCGGCGATAATGATAATCGCCACGCTCGTGCTTGCCGTGTACATGTACGTTAACGTCAGGATAACCAGACTTCAGGAGGGTGCCAAGGGATGATGGGAAGGCGCAAAGGGGAGGTCGTCAGGAGCTTTGTCCTGACCCTGCTGGCGATCTTCGTCATGTTTATCATACTCTTCCCAGTTTACTACATCTTCGTCGTCTCAATAAGCCCGGGCTCAACGCTCGCAACCACGGAGTTCCACATTATCCCCCGAAACGTCAGTCTCGACTCGTACAGGGAGGTGCTCTTTGGATTCTCAGGAAGCAAACTCTCGGAGAACTTCACAGGAACCATCGAGGGAAGCGCCCACGTTCAGGACGGCAGGCTGTACCTGCTGGAAGGGACGATAAAGGGTGAGGTCAAATACGGGCCCTTCACAGGACTGGTGTTTGAGATCCCGGTGAAAAACCTGGTTTTCGACGTTTCAACGGACGTCAACGCGCAGGGACAGCTGAAGGGCGAGGTCAGGGGGCTCTTCATCCTCACAAGGATGAACGACGACGGCACCGTGGGCTTCGCGATAATGAGGAACGTTGAGCTGAAGGGCGGAACCATTGAGGGCGCCCACGTCTCGGGCCCGATGGAGAAGTACGTCGTTGCCAGGAACAGCGGAACCGTCAGGTTCACCAACATAGGGAAGTTCGTGAACTCCAAGTTCTTCGGCTACCTCAAGAACAGCCTCATCATAGCCACACTGACGGTCCTGCTGACGCTGCTCTTCGTCGTCCCAGCCGCCTACGCATTTTCGCGCATGAAGTTCTTCGGCAGGGAGCACGTGCTCTACTTCTACCTGATGTTCACCCAGGTGGCGGGCGGTCTCGGAATAGCGGGCCTTATAGCCCTCTACGGTATGATAGTCAAGCTGGGCCTCTACGACAAGCTGCCGGTGCTGTCCTTCATCTACGCCGCGGGAAGCGTTCCCTTCAACACCTGGCTGCTCAAGGGATACATAGACTCCATAAGCCCTGACTTCGACGAGGCTGCCCTGGTGGACGGCGCCAGCTACCTTCAGATAATCAGGCACGTGCTCCTCCCGATGGCGCTACCAGGAATAGCGACCGTGTCGATATTCGCCTTCATAGGCGGCTGGACGGAGTTCATCCTGGCAAGCCTGCTACTGACTGAGTCGCACCAGCCACTGTCGGTGTGGATATACCTTCTCCTGGGCGGCATAGGCAGGGGAATAGACTGGAGCTACTTTGCAGCCGCGGCTTTACTCTTCGCCCTGCCGGTGTTCGTGATGTTCATGCTCGCCCAGAACTACATAAGGAGCGGTCTTACAGTTGGAGGTCTCAAGGAGTGAGGTGATAATATGAAGAGGGTTGCTGCCCTTTTCCTTGCCTTTTTGATGGTTGGAAGCCTAATGGGAGTAAGCTTCAAGGGCGTTGGGGCGGCCGAGCCGAAGCCGCTCAACGTCATAATAGTCTGGCACCAGCACCAGCCCTACTACTACGACCCTGTCCAGGACGTCTACACCAGGCCCTGGGTCAGGCTCCACGCGGCAAACAACTACTGGAAGATGGCCTATTACCTCAGCCAGTATCCGGACGTTCACGCCACGATTGATTTATCGGGCTCGCTCATATCCCAGCTCGCCGACTACATGAACGGGAAGAAGGACACCTACCAGATAATCACCGAGAAGATAGCCAACGGCGAGCCGCTCACCGTTGACGAGAAGTGGTTCATGCTGCAGGCACCGGGAGGGTTCTTCGACCACACCATCCCCTGGAACGGCGAGCCGATAACTGACCCCAGCGGCAACCCGATAAGGGACCCCTGGGATCGCTACACGGAGCTGAAGGACAAGATGATGCAGGCCAAGGCTAAGTACGCCAACCTGCCGCTCGAGGAGCAGAAGGCGGCGGTCACAGGCGAGTTCACTGAGCAGGACTACATCGACCTCGCGGTTCTCTTCAACCTCGCCTGGATCGACTACAAGTACATAATGGACACCCCTGCCCTCAGGGACCTCTACAATAAGGTTGATGAGGGCGGCTACACCAGGGAGGACGTTAAAACCGTTCTCGACGCCCAGCTCTGGCTCATCAACCACACCTTCGAGGAGCACGAGAGGATAAACCTCCTCCTTGGCAACGGCAACGTCGAGGTCACCGTCGTTCCCTACGCCCACCCGATAGGCCCGATACTCAACGACTTCGGCTGGGAGGGCGACTTCGACGACCAGGTGAAGAGGGCGGACGAGCTGTACAAGCAGTACCTCGGCGGTGGAACCGCAGTTCCAAAGGGCGGATGGGCGGCCGAAAGTGCCCTCAACGATAGAACCCTCGAAACACTCGCGGACAACGGTTGGACCTGGGTGATGACCGACCAGCTCGTCCTTGACAGGCTCGGCGTCGAGAAGACGGTTGAGAACTACTACAAGCCCTGGGTGGCCGAGTTCAACGGAAAGAAAATCTACCTCTTCCCGCGCGACCACGCTCTCAGCGACCGCGTGGGATTCAACTACGGCGGAATGAACCAGTACCAGGCCGTTGAGGACTTTGTGAACGAGCTCCTCAAGCTCCAGAAGGAGAACTACGACGGTTCGCTGGTTTACGTGGTTACGCTCGACGGCGAGAACCCGTGGGAGAACTACCCCTACGACGGCAAGCTCTTCCTCACCGAGCTCTACAAGAGGCTCACCGAACTCCAGGAGCAGGGGCTCATAAGAACCCTCACCCCGAGCGAATACATCCAGCTTTACGGAGACGAGGCCAACAGGCTCACCCCCAAGATGATGGAGAGACTGGACCTCACCGGGGACAACGTTAACGCCCTCCTCAAGGCCCAGAGCCTCGGCGACCTCTACGACGCCGTCGGGGTCAATGAGGAGATGCAGTGGCCAGAGAGCAGCTGGATAGACGGAACCCTCTCCACGTGGATAGGTGAGCCCCAGGAGAACTACGGCTGGTACTGGCTCTACATAGCCAGGAAGGCCCTTATGGAGCACAGGAGCGGCATGAGCCAGGCGGACTGGGAGAAGGCCCACGAGTATCTGCTTCGCGCCGAGGCGAGCGACTGGTTCTGGTGGTATGGAAGCGACCAGGACAGCGGGCAGGACTACACCTTTGACAGGTATCTCAAAACCTACCTCTACGAGATTTACAAGCTGGCCGGGGTCGAGCCGCCGAGCTACCTCTTTGGAAACTACTTCCCGGACGGTGAGCCCTACGTCACCAGGGCCCTCGACGGCCTCAAGGAGGGCGAGATGAAGAACTACTCGAGCATGTCCCCGCTGGCAAACGGCGTGAGCGTCTATTTCGACGGCGATGGGCTCCACTTCATCGTTAAGGGTAACCTCAGCGAGTTTGAGGTCAGCGTGTGGGAGAAGGATGAGCGCGTCGGCAACACATTCACACTCCTCCAGGAGAGGCCAACCGAGCTCAGGTACTCGATGTTCCCGTTCTCCGCCGACAGCGTCGGTCTCCTCATAACCAAGCACGTCGTGTACGAGAACGGAAAGGCCGAGATATACGGCGCCACCGACTACGAGAAGAGCGAGAAGCTTGGAGACGCAACCGTTGAGCAGACGAACGACGGAGTGGAAGTCATCGTGCCCTTCGATTACATCAAGAACCCGAGCGACTTCTACTTCGCGGTCTCGACCGTCAAGGACGGACGGCTCGAAACAATAACCACCCCCATCGAGCTCAAGCTCCCCACCGAGGTCAAGGGAGTCACGATAGCGGACATCGCCGACCCAGAGGGAGACGACCACGGACCCGGAAGCTACGTCTACCCAACGGACGCGGTCTTCGTCGAGGGAGCCTTCGACCTCCTCCGCTTCAGGATGCTCGAGCAGACGGACAGCTACGTGATGGAGTTCTACTTTGGGGATCTTGGAGGCAACCCCTGGAACGGACCGAACGGCTTCAGCCTCCAGATAATCGAGGTCTATCTGGACTTTAAGGACGGCGGCAACAGCACCGCCATTAAGATGTTCCCCGATGGACCCGGAGCCAACGTCCAGCTTGACCCTAACCATCCCTGGGACGTCGCCTTCAGAATCGCAGGATGGGACTACGGAAACCTCATCATCCTCCCGAACGGAACCGTTTACCAGGGTGAGATGCAGATTTCGGCCGACCCCGTCAAGAACGCTGTGATAGTGAAAGTCCCGAAGAAGTACATCGCCATAAACGAGGACTACGGCCTCTGGGGAGACGTCCTCGTCGGTTCGCAGGACGGCTACGGCCCCGACAAGTGGAGACCGGTGGCAGTGGATGCGGAGCAGTGGAAGCTCGGCGGCGCAGACCCGCAGGCGGTCATAAACGGCGTGACCCCGCGCGTCCTTGATGAGCTGGTTCCGCAGGGCTTTGAACCGACCCAGGAGGAGCAGCTGAGCAGCTACGATGCAAACGACATGAAGCTCGCCACCGTCAGGGCCCTCCCACTCCTCAAGCAGGGCATCGTTGTTAGCGACCCCGAGGGGGACGACCACGGGCCCGGAACCTACACCTACCCAACGGACGCGGTCTTCAAGCCGGGAGTCTTCGATCTCCTCAAGTTCAAGATGACGGAGGGCGACAATGACTGGACCCTCGAATTCTACTTCAGGGATCTCGGCGGCAACCCCTGGAACGGTCCAAACGGCTTCAGCCTCCAGATAATCGAAGCGTACTTCGACTTCAGAGACGGCGGAAACATCTCGGCGATAAAGATGTTCCCGGACGGGCCCGGAAGCAACGTCCAGCTCGACCCGCACCACCCGTGGGACCTCGCGCTCAGAATCGCGGGATGGGACTACGGAAACCTCATTATCCTCCCGAACGGAACCGTTTACCAGGGTGAGATGCAGATTTCAGCTGACCCCGTCAAGAACGCCATAATAGTCAAGGTTCCGAAGAAGTACCTGCCGAACGTTGGAGAGTACGGGCTCTATGCCGCAGTCATCACCGGCTCCCAGGACGGCTACGGCCCCGACAAGTGGAGGCCAGTGGCCGTTGAGGCGGAGCAGTGGAAGCTTGGAGGGGCGGAGGCAGACGCAGTCATCAACGGTGTAACCCCGCGCGTCGTGGACGAACTCGTTCCTGAGGACTTCAGTCCGACCCAGGAGGAGCAGCTGAGCAGCTACGACGCAAAGGACATGAAGCCCGCCACCGTCCTCATGATACCCCTCGTGGAGGGCAGCGGCGGGGAGGAGCCGACCCCGACCGAGACCACCAGCGAGACGAGCAGTTCGAGCACCACATCCACGACGAGCTCACCGAGCCAGACCACCACAACCCCAACGACCACCGGCCCGAGCACGACCCCAACGACCACATCAAGCCCAACCACAACTACCACCGGCGGTGGAGGCGGAATCTGCGGCCCTGCCGCCCTGGTGGGACTCGCCCTGCTGCCGCTCCTCGTCAGGAGGCGGCGCTGACCTTTCATTTCAAATTTTTGAGGTGATAGAATGGCCGAAGTCAAGCTCATCAACGTCTGGAAGCAGTTTGGGGAGTTCACCGCCGTCAAAGACATGAACCTCGAGGTCAAGGATGGAGAATTCATGATACTCCTCGGCCCGAGCGGCTGCGGAAAGACGACGACGCTGAGGATGATAGCGGGACTGGAGGAGCCGAGCAGGGGGCAGGTGTACATAGGGGACACGCTCGTAGCAGACCCCGAAAAGGGGATCTTCGTCCCGCCCAAGGACAGGGACATAGCCATGGTCTTCCAGAGCTACGCCCTCTATCCCCACATGACAGTCTACGACAACATAGCGTTTCCCCTCAAGCTCAGAAAGGTCCCGAAGGCCGAGATCGACGAAAGGGTTAGGGAAGTCGCCGAGATGCTGGGCCTCACCGAACTCCTGAGGAGAAAACCGAGGGAGCTCTCGGGAGGTCAGAGGCAGCGTGTTGCGCTCGGAAGGGCCATAGTGAGAAAACCGCAGGTCTTCCTGATGGACGAGCCGCTGAGCAACCTCGACGCCAAGCTCCGTGTCAAGATGCGCGCCGAGCTAAAGAGGCTCCAGAAGCAGCTCGGAGTCACCACCATCTACGTCACCCACGACCAGGTGGAGGCAATGACGATGGGCGACAGGATAGCGGTCATCAACCAGGGTGTGCTCCAGCAGGTCGGAACTCCCGACGAGGTCTACAACAGGCCCGCCAACACCTTCGTCGCGGGCTTCATCGGGGCCCCTCCAATGAACTTCATCGATACCACCATAACGGAGGACGGTTTCGCTGACTTCGGCGAGTTCAGGCTGAAGCTCCTCCCCGACCAAGTGGAGGTTCTGAGGGACAGGGGGCTCCTTGGAAAGGAGGTTACCTTCGGAATCCGTCCTGAGGACCTCTACGACGCCATGTTCGCCCAGGTAAAGATACCGGGCGAGAACATGGCGCGGGCCATGGTGGAGATCATAGAGAACCTAGGAAACGAAAAGATAGTCCACCTGAGGGTCGGTGACATAAACTTCCTCGGCGCCTTCCGCTCGGAATCCAAGGTCGTGGAGGGCCAGGAGGTTGACGTGGTCTTCGACATGCGCAAGGTCCACGTCTTCGAGAAGGGAAGCGGAAAGGCAGTATTCTGAAGCTTTTTAAATCCCCTTCCCTATTTTTTTCCATGAGTATAAAGGACTTCGCCGATTTTCTGGCCAGGGAGGTGCCGAAGGGCAGGATAGCCGAGCTTGGAATAGGCTTCCAGTTCAAAGTGGCGCTCAGACTCAAGGAACTGGGCTACGACGTTCTGGCCGTTGACTGGAACCCGGCGTCCGTCGAGAGGGCGGTGGAGCTCGGCCTGAACGCCGTCAGGGACGACCTCTTCAGCCCAAACATGGGGCTCTACGAGGGGGTCGCGGCGCTTTACTCCGTGAGGCCGACCCCAGAGATAGTGCGGCCCATCCTGGGGCTCGGGCGGAAACTCCACGTCCCCGTTTACATCCTCCCGCTCACCGGGGACACCATGCCGAGGACGATGAGGCTCACCAACTTCAGGGAGCTGGCCATATACTCCGCTAAAGGTATTTAAACCGCCTCCCAATTAAGCACGGTGGTGTTATGAAGCTCTTCGGTACCGCTGGAATTAGGGGCACCCTGTGGGAGAAGGTCACCCCCGAACTCGCGATGAACCTCGGAAAGGCAGTTGGGACGTACATCAACGGGAAAACTGTGGCAGTCGCGAGGGACGGAAGGACGTCGAGCGTAATGCTCCAGAGCGCCCTCATCTCGGGACTTCTCTCGACGGGAACCGAGGTTCTTGATTTCGGTTTGATTCCGACGCCGACTCTAGCGTGGGGGACGCGGGAGCACGGCGATGGGGGAGTCATGATAACAGCGAGCCACAACCCACCGACGGACAACGGAATAAAGGTCTTCAACGGCGACGGAACGGAGTTCTACGTCGAGCAGGAGAGGGAGCTTGAGGAACTCGTTTTCTCCGGAAACTTCAGAAAGGCCACCTGGAGTGAGATAAAGAGGGTAAAAGCCATCGATGTCATCGACGACTACATAGGGGCCGTTCTCGAATTCGTGAACCACGAAACCGAGCTCAAAGTTCTCTACGACGGTGCCAACGGCGCGGGAAGCGTTTTGGCCCCCTATCTGCTCCGCGAGATGGGGGCGAAAATAATAAGCGTGAACGCCCACGTTGACGGCCACTTCCCTGGAAGGAAGCCGGAACCGAGGTACGAGAACATAGCCTACCTAGGGGAGCTGGCGAGGGAGCTTGGAGTTGACCTCGTCATCGCCCAGGATGGAGACGCCGACAGGATAGCGGTCTTCGATGAAAAGGGCCAGTACGTGAACGAGGACACCCTGATAGCGCTCTTCGCGAAGCTCTACGTGGAGGAACACGGCGGGGGAACTGTTGTTGTTTCCATCGACACCGGCTCAAGGATAGACCACGTCGTTGAGAACGCAGGCGGAAGGGTCGTAAGAATCCCCCTCGGCCAGCCCCATGACGGGATAAAGAAGTACGGGGCCATATTTGCCGCAGAACCGTGGAAGCTGGTCCACCCGAGGTTCGGGCCGTGGATAGACAGCTTCGTGACCATGGGGCTTCTCATAAAGCTCATAGACGAGCGCGGAAAGCCGCTCTCCCAGATAATCCAGGAGGAGATACCGACCTACTACCTTACCAAGAAGAACGTTAAATGCCCAGACGAACACAAGAGAGAAGCGATGGAGAGGGCATACAATGCCCTCGGGGAGGCTCTCCGCAGTGAGGTGAAGGAAGTTCTGACGATCTCCGGCTTCAGGTTCAACCTCAGGGACGGCTCGTGGGTTCTAGTCAGACCGAGCGGAACGGAGCCGAAGATTCGCGTCGTCGTCGAGGCACCGAGCGAGAAGAGGCGTGATGAGCTATTCGAGCTGGCCTACGGCACCGTCAGGAGGGCCGCAGAGGAAGCCATGAGGAAGGGCTGAGCCCTATTTTCCATCTTTAAACGCGGGCCGTTCTGGTTAGCCGTAACTTGTGTAAAGTTCGTAAACGTCGTTACGGCTAACCTTCCCTCCTCCCATCTTCATTGGAGGGCTTTCGGGGGGAACGGAGACTCCCCACATCTTCAAGGCTCTCAAGCGAATATTCCAAGAGCCAACCACATCACGGTCAGCCTCAAAACCACAGTTTGAACACTTCAAAACCCTGCCCCCATTCAGGCTTAACTTACCCCCACATACCGGGCACAGGGAGGAAGTAAAAGCAGGATTGACAAAAACAACCTTAACACCCTTCAATTTCGCCTTGTATTCGATAATGCTCTGAAGCTTCCTAAAACTCCAACGGTGAAGACGACCGTTCAACTCAGCCGAATACCTGATTGACTCCCTGATTTCTGTCAAATCCTCAAGAGCAAGACCACCGCATTCCTCCGCCAGCTCAACGATTTTATTAGCCAATTTGTGATAAAGGTCGTTCAGCCTGTTCTTCTCCCTCTCACCGTATTTTTCGAGGAGTTCACTCCGTCTCTTTCCAGCCCTGATTTTCTGCTGTATTCCCCTCCTCTTCACGAAGTAGCCCGTCCTAATCTCCCGCTCGTGAGTAATGATTTGGAGGAACTCCCCATTCGGGAGGGAAAGCGTTACGTTGTTCTCGTTCAAATCCACTCCAACGAAGGCTTTTGGTTCTTTAACTTCAACTTCCCTCGAAAAAACAACGTTGAGGAAGACTCCCTTTGGCGTTCTAACCAACCACGCTTGCCCAACCTTCCAATCCCTGAACTTCTCGTGATATTTGGCCGGGTAAAACTCTAACTGGATTCTCCTCTTCGGAGTGGAGAGTTTTACGGTTCTATTCTCCAAGTCGAGTTTGAACAAGTGGTCGTCGAGCATTATGACTTCCTTCTTAAAAACAGGCTTCCCCTTGGCTTTGCCCTTCTTTTTCCGCTTCCTGAAGCTTTTAAAGATTGACGTGGCCATCTGGCAAGCCGTGTAAAGGTAATGGCTTGGCAGTTCTGGATATTCCTTGCGTAAGCCTTTGTAAGTCTCCTTTTTCAGGCGATAAAAACTCGTAACGTTGTTCTCAAAAGCGTAAGTGATGAGGAAGTTCACAATCTCCCGGTAAGTTTGGAAGAGGCCATCTAACCCCTCTGGAGTTTCCTTGAGTTTGAATTTGGCGGTGAGTTTAATCGTCTCTGAGGACATTCTTTACCGCCTCGACGAGGCGTTTTTTCTTATGAGAACGCATACCATAAAGCTTTCCAGCGAAGGAGGTCACGATGGCCAGCAAGTCCTCAACAAGTTCTTTTTCTATTGCCTCTTCATCGTCGAAAATTACTTCGATTTCGACGCCGTGAGAGTTGAAGTATTGTTCGAGGTATTTGAAGCCGAAGCGTGTGAGCCTGTCCCGGCAAGTTATGACGACTTTGGTAACTTCTCCGCTTTCGACGAGTTTGAAGAGCTGTTTTAATCCCCTCCTGTTCTCGTTCAGGCCGGAGGAAACGTCGGTGATGATTTTGGCCACTTGGTAACCTTTTGAAGAAGAGTAATTCTCGAGGTATTCGATTTGTCTTTCTAAGTCTTCCTTCTGGTCTCGGCTTGAGACTCTGGCGTAAATCACAACTTTATCGGGGATTTTGCCCTCAAGAATTCTCTTGATTTCGCTTTCGGGGACTCGGTATTCTTTGCCGATTCTGTGGGCTTTGAGTTTGCCTGCTTTAATCCAGCGGAGGACTGTCATCTTGGAAACTCCGAGTTTCTTTGCGAATTCACCAGTCCGATAAAGCCTCACCACCCTCGCCCAAAAGAAATTAGTGCCAAAAATATCTAAAAGTTTCGCTTGTTATCATTTATGAAACAGCCCTATGATCCAGCCGGCGGTACCGGCGAGGATAATTATCGCAAAATCCCTGACCAGAATCCCCACGCGGGGTTTTTCTCCAGCTCCGAACAGGTAGAGCCAGTAGAGGAGCAGAGGAACCAGGAGATCGAGTGACAGGCAGGATTCCCCAAAGAACAGATTGAGCATAAAGGAAAAAGCCGAAACGGAGGCGAGGGCCTTTCCGCCCATGGAACCACCTCAGACGAACCTCGCTGGTCTCAGGGTTCTCACAGCTATGCCGTCCCTTTCCACCATGACCTTGAAGCCCTCCTTGGCCACGTAGGTCTTGACGCCGGTGACGGTTTCGATGTACTTGGCCTCCTTGTAGGGATTCGCGAAGTGCATCTTCATGCCTATGTGGCTCACCACGAGGGCCTCGGGCTTCTCACGCATCCTCTTGAGCATCATAACGATGTCGTCGGTGCTCAGGTGGTACGGGATGCCCATGTCCCTTGGCCTGGTGACCGCCGCGATGAGCAGTCTCGAACCGTCGTGCCAGTCGGTCAGGCCGTCGAAGTAGGCGGTGTCGGGGATGTACGAGATGTCGCCCAGGGAGCTCTTCATGCGGAAGCCGATGGTGGTCGGGTCCGAGTGCTGGGTTGGGGTTATCACCATCTCCTCATCGCCTATCGCTATCCTGCTTCCGGGCTCCGGGATGTGTATGCTCTCGAGCACGTCCAGGTGGTACTTGCTGACGGCCGGGGTGTGGGTCTCGTCGCCGTAGACGACGCTCTTGGATGCTATGAGAACACCCCTCTTCTTGAGTGCGCCGCCCGTCATGGCCTCTATCATGACCTCGGTATCGTTGCAGTGATCCACGTGCCTGTGGGAGACGAAGATGACGTCGAGCTTTCTAGGGTCGAGCTTGTAGCGCCAGCTCCTGACCAGCGCGCCTGGCCCGGGGTCAACGTAGATGTTCCTGCTGGCGCGTATGTGGAAGCCGCCGGTGGAGCGGAACTGCGTTATGGTGATGAACCTGCCGCCGCCGCTACCGAGGAAGGTTATCTCTATCAAATCTCCACCCCCGTGTTCTTCTGCAGACATAGGGGTATCACAGAGGGAGTATATAAGACATTGCCCTTTCCCCGCACGGATGGAAACATATGAACACCCAAATAGATAACAGGGAAGTCATATGAATGGCATATAACATAATGTCAAAAAGGTACATCCCTCTCAAATAATCATACCACAAAATGGAACAGAATAGAGTCAAAAATTTTCCAGATATTTGTAAAATAGGAAGCCTAACAAAACATTTTTAACGATTCATGTGTCCAACTACTACGTCACCGTTTGGAGGTGCGAATATGGAGTTGAAACCGTACATACCACCGGAGAAATCACTGCCCGAATACACAATCAAGGCTTTTGTTTTGGGTATCGTCCTTTCGATCATAATGGGCGCGGCAAACGCCTACCTTGGAATGTACGCAGGTATGACCGTGAGTGCCAGTATCCCTGCGGCGGTCATATCGATGGCAATACTCTTCGCATTCAAGGACAGGAACATCCTCGAGAACAACATGGTGCAGACTGCTGCTTCAGCGGGTGAGTCGCTGGCGGCGGGAGTCATCTTCACCTTCCCGGCCCTCGTCGTCCTCGGCTACTACACGACCTTCCCGTACTACATAGTCACCATAATCGCCGCCCTCGGTGGTTCCCTCGGCGCCCTCTTCACCATAGTCCTCAGAAGGGCCTTCATAGTCGAGGAGAAGCTCCCGTACCCCGAGGGTATGGCCTGCGCCGAGGTCCTCATAGCCGGCGAGAGGGGAGGAAGCCACGCCAAACCGATACTCTACGGTGGAATCTTCGGAGGTCTCTTCAAGCTCTTTGGAAGCTCCGGCCTCTGGTCGGGAACCGTTGAGGCCGCCAAGATGGTTGGCTCCCGCGTCTACTACCTCGGAAGCGACCTCTCCGCGGCGCTCATAGCCGTCGGCTACATCGTCGGCCTCAACATAGCCTTCCTAGTCTTCCTCGGAGGCGCCATAGCCTGGTTCATAGCCATCCCAATCTACGCCGGCCAGATGGGCCATACCGACCTCAGCCCGCTCGACCTCGCGTGGACCATATGGAGCACCAAGATCCGCTACATGGGTGTCGGCGCGATGGTCGTCGGTGGTCTCTGGAGCCTCATCAAGCTCAGGAACCCGATAAGGAGGGGCATCAAGGCCGGCCTTGAAGTCGCCAAGAGGAAGCAGTCTGGTGAGACAATCCTCAGAACCGAGGAGGACCTCCCGCTCAACTATGTCCTCATGCTCATAGGAGCATTCGTCATCCCGCTGTTCCTGCTCTACTTCCACATCATCGGCTCGGTGGGAATCGCGGCAATAATGGCGGTGATACTCCTCATCGTCGGCTTCCTTGGAAGCTCGATAGCCGGCTACCTCGCGGGTGTCGTTGGTTCATCCAACAACCCGGTCTCGGGAATCACCATCATGAGCCTGCTCTTCACCGCCTTCGCCCTCAAAGCCCTCGGCCTCAGCGGGATGGAGGGCATGGCGGCGACCATACTCGTCGCGGCCGTTATCTGTACCGCCGCCGCCATAGCCGGTGACACCATGCAGGACCTCGCCACCGGTTACATGGTCGGCGCCACCCCCAAGAGGCAGCAGGTCTTCGAGATGGTTGGAACCTTCTTCGCCGCCCTCGTCATGGCCCCGGTGCTCAACCTGCTCATCCAGGCCTACGGTATAGCGGGAACCCCGACCGCCAAGGAAAACGCTCTCGCCGCCCCGCAGGCCTTCCTCATGGCCAAGGTCACGGAGGGTGTCTTCACCGGCAACCTCGAGTGGAACATGATATACATAGGCGCTGGAATAGCCATAGCACTCATAATCCTCGACGAGATACTCGCCATGAAGGGCTCCAAGTTCAGGACCCCAGTCATGCCGGTCGCGGTCGGTATCTACCTGCCGCTCAGCCTTGGCGTTCCGATATTCATCGGCGGTCTCGTCAAGCACTTCGTCACCAAGTCCAGGAACGAGGAAGGGGAGAACCCAACCGACCCGGGCGTCCTCGGCGCCGCAGGACTCATCGCCGGTGAGGCCCTCATGGGCATATTCTTCGCCGCCCTCATAGTCGCCGGCGTCGCCCCGAGCTCGGGCTTCAGCAGCAACATCCTGGGAGTTATCCTCCTTGCCGGAATAGCGCTCTGGCTCTACATGACGGGCAAGAGGAAGTGACTTCCCCTTTTCTTTCCCAACCTTTAAATTTTGAACGCCGGAGGAATGGGCATGGAAGAGTACATGAACCTCGTGCCAGTGCGCAACGAGAAGATCGAACTGAAGAAGATCGAGGGGAGGTACTACCTCCTGATTCCCATGGACTCAAAGCTGGACTTTCTGGCCAGGAGGCTCCACGGGGACTACAGGAGGATAGAGCTCGACGAGATGGGGGCCTACACGTGGGAGCTGTGTGACGGCAAGAGAACGGTGAAGGAGATAGGGAAGGCTCTGAAGGCACGCTTTGGAGAGGACGCAGAGCCCCTCTACGAGCGCCTGGTGACGTTTCTTTTCGAGCTGGCGAAGAGGTATTTGATTGAGTTTAAAAGAACGGATGAATTAGACTAAGGTGGTGATAACCATGAGCGAAGCCCTTGAGAAGGTCTCGCAGGAGATTGAGAAGCTCCAGGACGAGATGGTCAACACCCTCGTCGAACTGATTAAAATCCCAGCCATAAGCCCGGACTACGGCTACGAGGGCGAGTACGACAAGGCGCAGAAGCTGCTCGAGATGATAAAGGACTGGCCCTTCGACAAGGTCGAGGTCTACAACGCGCCGGACGAGAGGGCCAAAAACGGAGTGAGACCGAGCATTTTAGCGTACTACTACGGTGAAAAGGGCGAAGAAAGCCCGAGGTTATGGATTCTCACCCACATAGACGTCGTTCCGCCCGGAGACCTGAGCAAGTGGACGGTCACGGAGCCGTTCAATCCGGTCGTCAAGGACGGCAAGGTCTACGGCAGGGGAAGCGAGGACAACGGGCAGAGCCTTGTGGCTTCCCTCTACGCGGTAAAAGCTATGATGAACCTCGGGATAAGGCCGAAGAGGACCGTCATTCTGGCCTTCGTCAGCGATGAAGAGACCGGGAGCAAGTACGGCGTCGAGTGGCTGATGAGGGAGCACCCGGAGCTGTTCAGGAAGGACGACCTAGTTCTCGTTCCGGATGGCGGAAACGAGGAGGGTACTTTCATCGAGGTGGCCGAGAAGAGCATCCTCTGGCTCAGGGTCAAGGTTAGGGGCAAGCAGGTTCACGCCAGCATGCCCGACAAAGGCCTGAACGCCCACCGCGTCGCCCTCGACTTCGCCTACCACCTCGACAGGCTCCTCCACGAGAAGTACGGCGAGAGGGACGAGCTCTTCGAGCCAGCGGAGAGCACCTTCGAGCCGACGATGGTTCACGGTCCGGCCGACAGCCCGAACATAGCACCGGGCGAGCACGAGGTCGTCTTCGACTGCAGGATTCTGCCGAGGTACAGCATAGACGATATCCTTGCCGACGCCGAGAGGCTTGCCGAGGAGGTCAAGGAGAAGTACAGGAAGGAGTTCGATGGAAAAGTTCTGCCGGAGATAGAGTTTGAGGTTCTCCAGCGCATGGACGCTCCGGCCCCAACCGACCCCAACAGCGAGATAGTGAAGCTCCTCCAGGAGGCGCTCAGGAAGCTCCGCGGAAAGGAGGCGAAGGTCGGCGGAATAGGCGGCGGAACCTTCGCGGCATACTTCAGGAAGCTCGGAATTCCCGCGGTTGTCTGGGCGACGCTCGACGAGATGGCCCACCAGCCCAACGAGTACGCCTGGATAAAGAACCTGGTGGAAGACGCCAAGGTCATGGCGGCCCTGGCTCTTCTCTGACCCTTCTTCCCATTTTGTTTCAAACTCGATTGAAACTATCGCTATGTATTTATATTTTCCCGCCGAGAGTAATTCGGTGGCTGGAATGAGGCGGCTTTTAGCGCTTGCACTCGTCTTTGTGGTCATCGCGTCCGGCTGCATAGCCAATGGAGGCAACGGAACATCAACCGTCCCCCAGAACCCCCCAAGCGGGACGCCTACCCCTCCGATGACCAAAAACGACGTTCTCGATCTAACCCAGACCGAGGAGGCGGGGGACGTTGTCGGAGCCAGCAACCTCTTCGGCATCGAACTCTACCGCGAGCTGTCGAAGGGGAACGGGAACCTCTTCATCTCGCCCTTCAGCGTCTTCACGGCGATGGCAATGGCCTACGAGGGCGCACGCGGCGAGACCGCTGAGGAAATGGGGTCAGTCCTCCACCTTCCCGAGAACGAAACCCTGCGCAGGGAAGCGTTCAGGACACTCCTGCTCGACGCCGGGAGACACTCCGGGATAGAGCTTAGGATAGCCAATGCCCTCTGGGTTCAGAAGGACTATCCCGTGAGGGAGGACTACCTCGACACCATAAGGCGGTACTATCTGGGTGAGGTGAGGGAACTCGACTTCAGGGGGGATTCCAAGGGTGCGGAGAGAACGATCAACGAATGGGCGGAGGAAACAACCAACGGCAGGATAAAGAACCTCGTGAGCGGCCTGACACCAGACACGAGACTGATAATAACCAACGCCGTATACTTCAAGGCTAACTGGACGCTCCGCTTCAGTCCGGATGCCACTCACAACGGCACCTTTACCCTCCCCTCCGGTGAAAGGGTAACGGTTCCAATGATGAACAGGGTTGGAAAGTTCAACTACGCTGAGACCGACGAGCTTCAGGCCCTTGAGATGCCCTACGAGGGCTCCAGATTCAGCAACTTCAGCATGGTGATAATCCTCCCGAAGAAGACGGACGGCCTGGGAAAAATAGAGGAAAAGCTGAGCCCGCAGTTCCTGAAGGGGCTCCTAGGCTCCCTCAAGCCGGAGGAAGTTGACGTGACGGTACCGAAGTTCAGGTTCGAGGGCGAATACCAGCTGGGCGGGACACTCCGGAGAATGGGCATGAGAAAAGCCTTCACAGACCGTGCGGACTTCTCGGGCATCTCAGAGGAGCCCATCGCCATAAGCGAGGTCGTCCACAAGACCTTCATAAGCGTCGCCGAGAACGGCACCGAGGCGGCCGCGGCGACGGCGGTGATATTCACGGCGGTTTCGGCTCCCGTGGAAACCCCCGAGTACAAGGTCTTCAGGGCAGACCATCCCTTCCTGTTCCTCATAGTCGACAGGGACAGCGGGCTCGTGCTCTTCATCGGCAGGCTGGTTGACCCGAGGGGATGAGCTTTTAAGCCCCTCCCCTAACTCTTTTCATGCCAGCCTGGAAGGACGGGAAGCTAGGACTGCCGGTAAAAGAGGCCGTGAAGCTATTTCCGGAGCTGAACGACTACCTCGACGAGCGCGGAAGGCTCGACTTCTCGAACAGGGAAGCGAGAATACTCTACAACAAAGCCATAGCGAAGGCCCTCTTCGGGCTGGAGATAGAATACCACCCGCGCGGGCTCGTGACCACCCCCGTCTCGCGCTACTTATTCCTTAAGACCTTCCTGCGCGGGGGCGAGAGGGTTCTTGAGATTGGAACCGGACACACCGCGATGATGGCGCTAATAGCAGAGAGGCTCTTCAAGTGCGACGTTACCGCGACGGAGCTCGACGAGGAGTTCTTTGAGTACGCGAGGAGGAACATCGAGCGGAACGGCGCTGGAGTTAAGCTCATCAGGAGCAACGGGGGGATAATCAGGGGAGTAATCCCTGAAGGCGAGCGCTTTGACGTGATTTTTTCAGCCCCGCCGTACTACGAGAGGCCGACAAGGGGCGTTCTGACGGAGAGGGAAGGCGTTGGAGGAGGCGAACACGGCGAGGCCTTCTCGGTGAGGTTAATCGAAGAGGCGCTGGATCATTTGAAGCCCGGCGGCAGGGTTGCCCTCTTCCTTCCGGACAAAAAGCCTCTGATAAAGGCCATAGAAGAAAAGGGAAAAGAGCTGGGCTACTCCGTGAGGGACGTGAAGTTCAAGGTCGGGACGAGGTGGAGGCACAGTTTGATAATGAAAAAATGAAAGGTCAGGCCACGATGAGGCCTATCACCTGGCCCTGCGCCACCTCCTCGTTCTCCTTCACCAGAATCTTAAGCCTCCCGCTCGCCGGGGCCTTAACGTGCACGGTAACCTTTTCTATCATGACCTCCGCTATTTCTTCACCCTCCTCGACGGGGTCGCCGTCGTTTTTGTACCAGCTCAGCAGGACGCCGGTCTTTTCCTCCTTCGTCGTCCGGGGTACCTTGACCTCTACCTCCATTCTGCCACTCACCCGACCATGTCCTTCACTGTCTTCACTATCTTCTCCTTGTCCGGAAGGACGAACCTCTCCAGCACCCTGCTGTACGGAACCGGGACGTCCGGGTAGGCTATCCTCCTCGGCAGGGCTTTGAGCTCGTTGCCTATCCTCTCGACAACGGTGGCTATTATTTCGCCGCTCATCCCGTAGCTCATGTAATCCTCGTCCACGACGAGAAGCCTTCCGGTCTTCCTGACGGAGTTTACGAGGGTCTCCTTATCGAGGGGAACGAGGGTTCTCAGGTCAATGACCTCGACGCTTATCCCGTCCTTTTCGAGCTCTTCGGCCGCCCACAGGGCCTCGTAGACCATGCGAGATACCGTCGCTATGGTCACATCGTCGCCCTCCCTCACGACCTTGGCCTCGCCGATGGGGACGGTATAGGGCTCCTCGGACACTTCAACCGCGGCTTCCTCCGGGGAGGGCATCCATCCGAGCCCCATGAGTCCCTTGTGGAAGAAGTACATGACCGGGTTGTCGTCCCGTATGGAGGATATCATAAGTCCCTTGGCGTCGTAGGAGTTGGAGGGGATTACTATCTTGAGTCCCGGAACGTGGGCGAACAGACCGTAGAGGCACTGGGAGTGCTGGGCCGCATCGCTGTAGCCTCCGCCGATGGCTGTGGTTATGACTATGGGCATCTTAACCTGTCCGCCCGACATGTAGTGCGCCTTGGCGATGTGGTTGTATATCTGATCCATCGCCACGCCGAAGAAGTCAACGAACATCAGCTCGACTATCGGCCTCATGCCCTTCGATGCGGCCCCGAGGGCGGCGCCTATGAAGGCCGACTCGCTTATGGGCGTATCTCTAATCCTCTCGGGGCCGAACTTCTCAAGGAGTCCGTTCGTGGCACCGAAGATTCCACCGTAGGCACCGATGTCCTCGCCCATGACGAAGACGTTCTCATCGCGCTCCATTTCCTGCGCTATCGCTTCGGCTATCGCCTTGTACATGGGGAGCTTCCTCGCCATTTCAATCACCCCCCGCAAAAACGCCCTTCAGAGCTTCTTCCGGCTCAGGATACGGGCTGTTAAGGGCAAAGTCCATGGCCTCCTGAACTTCCTTCTCGTTCTCTTCCTCGATTCTCGCCAGCTCTTTCTCCGTGGCGATGCCCTTCTCGAGCAGCAGCTTTCTGAAGTTGACCAGCGGATCCTTCTCCTTCGCCAGCTCGAAGTCCTCCTTCGGTCTGTAGAGCTGCGGATCACCTTCGAAGTGCCCCCTGAGCCTGTATGTTCTGACCTCTATGAGGCTCGGCCCCTCTCCGCGCCTGGCCCTTTCAACGGCCTCCTTAGCGACTTCATAGACCGCTATAACGTCGGCGCCGTCAACGCTGACCCCGGGAATGCCGTAGGCCTTAGCCCTCTCGCTGTTCTTGGCGACGGCCGTTGACTTGTCCTTCGGAACGGAGATCGCCCAGCCGTTGTCCTCTATCAAGAATATAACCGGCAGCTTCCAGACAGCTGCAAGGTTGAGCGCCTCGTGGAAAGTTCCCTGATTGGCCGCTCCGTCACCGCCGACGGCGACTGCCACGTAGTCTTCGCCTTTCAGCTTGGCCGCGATGCCAACCCCAACGGCCTGCGGGAAGCTCGCACCGACGATACCGCTGCAGCTGAAGTTTTTAGCTGCGTCGAAGAGGTGCATGTGGCCGCCCTTGCCCCCGGAAAGACCGGTGGCCTTGCCGAATATCTCGGCCGTCATCTTCTTCAGGTCAACTCCCTTCGCTATCGCGAAGTGGTGGGCCCTGTGGGTTCCTATAACGGCATCTTCGTCCTTTAGGTGTATGCACACACCAACGGCCGCTGACTCCTGGCCAGAGGACAGGTGCAGCTCTCCAGGAATCGGGCCGGCTGAGATGTCAAAGCGCGGGCTCTTTCCCTCGTAGTACCACTTCGCAAGTGTCTCCTCGTACGTCCTAATCTTGTGCATGGTCTTGTATATCCCCAACAGGGTTTCCTTCGGTATTTCCTCAACTCCCATTCTCCCACCTGCCTTTTTCGTTTATTCAAAGGGGTGATTCGATTAGCGTGTCAAAAACGAAACATCACTCCTTCAGCACTATCCGAACCGGGGTTGCGTTTTTCAGGTTGTCAGTAATCGGACAGCGCTCCTCCGCTTCCTTCAAGAGCTCCTCAATCTTTTCCCTGGGGGCATCAGCCTTCAGGTAAACAGAGACCGTCACCTCGGTGAAGCCCGCGCGCCCCTCCTCCGAGAGACCCTGGAACTTCGCAGGGTTCAGCTTTCCGGTGAGGGCCAACTCAAGCGACTCCACCGGTATTCCTTTTTCCTCCGCGATTCCCCTGATGGTAACGTTCAGACAGCCCGCCAGCGCCACGAGAAGGTACTCCACAGGGTTTGGGGCCTCGTTGGTTCCTCCTATCTCCTCGGGCTCGTCAACGAGAACCTCGAAATCCCTGACCTTCGCGAGCAGCTTAGTTCCCGAGAGGGACTTTCCGGTTATGTAAAACGTCCACTCCTCCACGGCTATCACCCGAAAATACCATCTCCGCTCTTTCCTTCTAGGCCGGGGTGGGAGTCAAACCTGACCACCCCAACGGGGATCCTCCCTTCAACGGCCTCAACGACCCTGGCTACACCGATATGACCAAAGCCCCCGCACAGCTCTATCGCTGCAATTCCTTCCTCGACAAGCTTTTTTGCAACTTCACAGGCCTCATCGTAGTTTTTCACGCCTACGACGTGGAGCTCTACCATTGGAGTCCTGACGATTGCCCTGTGCTCCGTGGGGTCTGCTTCAGGTGCGACGAACATGAAAGCTGCCTTCAGCATTCCGGCACCTCCAAAAAATTGAAAATCAGAGAACCTCCCTGACCGCGTTCTCTATCCTGTCGGTGCAGGGTATCCACTCGTTCTCAAGGGCGGGACTGAAGGGAACCGGTGTCGCCGGCGGGGTGATTATCTTGACGGGCGCCTTCAGATGCTCAAAGGCCCTGCTGGCGGCGAGTGCCGCTATGTCTGTCGCAAAGCTTGCCCTAGGATAGCCCTCGTCAACTACGACCAATCTTCCTGTCTTTTTGATGGAGTTCAGGATAGTGTCGACGTCCAGCGGCACGAGTGACCTCGGGTCAACGACCTCGACGCTTATTCCCTCCTCCGCGAGCTTCTCCGCTACTTCCAGTGACTTATGCACCATCGCCGCCGTTGCCACTATCGTTACATCCTTCCCTTCCCGCTTTACGTCGGCCTCTCCTAGGGGTATGGAATACGGCTCCTCCGGAACCGGACCCTTCACTCCGTAGAGCCCCTTGTGCTCTATGAAGACAACCGGGTCGTCGTCCTCTATCGCCGAGATCAACAGTCCCTTCACATCATAGGGCGTGGACGGCATGACCACCTTGAGCCCGGGCACGTGGATAAAGAGCGCGTGGAGCGACTGGGAGTGCTGTGCAGCGGCGGAAAAGCCCGCACCACAGGTAGTTCTGAGAACCATGGGTATCTTCGCCTTCCCGCCGAACATGTACCTCATCTTTGCGGCCTGGTTGTAAATCTGGTCGTAGGCAACGCCCAAGAAGTCTATGAACATGAGCTCCACCACAGGCCTAAGAAGTCCCGTGGCTGCCGCCCCAACTGCAGTGCCTATGAAGCCGCTTTCTGCTATAGGAGTATCCCTGACCCTCTCGGGCCCGTACTTCTCGTAGAGCCCCGCAGTCACGCCGAAGATTCCACCGTAGACTCCAACATCTTCACCCATTACCACGACCTTTTCGTCCTTGCTCATCTCGTAGTCCAAGGCCTCGTTGAGAGCCTGGGCAAAGGTTATCTCCCTCACCACCGCCATACGAGCACCCCCTTGGTGGGCGTGGAGAAGACGTCTTCAAGGAGTTCCTCCTTCGACGGCCACGGGCTTTCCTCCGCGAACTTCACGGCATCCTCAATCTCTTCCTTGGCTTTCTTCCAGATCGCATCTAGCTCTTCCCTCGTGACTATCCCCTTGGAGAGAAGCTTCTCCTCGAAGAGCCTTATCGGATCCTTGTTCTCCTTCCACCACGCTATTTCCCCAGGGGTTCTGTACACCTGGGGGTCGCCCTCGAAGTGTCCCCTGAACCTGTACGTCTTGGCCTCTATCAGGGTCGGCCCTTCCCCGCGCCTGGCCCGTTCAACGGCCTCTTTTGCCACCTCATAGACCGCCAGAACGTCCTGCCCATCGACGCTCACACCGGGAATTCCGTAGGCCTTAGCCCTCTCGGCCACGCTCTTTATCGTCTGCTGTTTGTCATAGGAGAGCGATATCTGGTACTGGTTGTTCTCGCAGACAAAGATAACGGGCAGCTTCCATATAGCGGCAAGGTTTATTCCCTCGTGGAAGTTCTGCTGGTTAGAGGCACCGTCACCGAAGAAGGCAACGGCAACGTTGTCAAGGCCATTGAGCTTTATTCCAAGGGCAGCACCGACGGCATGGGGAATGCCTCCCCCCACTATACCGTTTGCTCCCAGCTCCCCTACGTCGAGGTCGGCTATGTGCATCGAACCGCCCTTGCCCTTTCCGCTTCCGGTCTTCTTTCCAAACAGCTCAGCCATCGAGGCCTTCACGTCTCCGCCCTTGGCTATGTAGTGGCCGTGTCCCCTGTGGGTGCTGGTTATGAAGTCCTCCTTCCTGAGGTTGGCCATCACGCCAACGGCTACGGCTTCTTCACCGACGTAGAGGTGCACAAAGCCAGGCACCTTTCCCTGGGCAAAGAGTTCAGCGACCCGCTCCTCATGCACCCTGATCCTTACCATAGTCTTGTACATCCACAGCAGCTTCTCCTTTGGAATCTCCTCAACCGGCATGGCATCTCCTCCCTCAGAACGTAGATTCATCACCATGTTATTCTCAAGAAGAGATTTGAACACTATACTAATGAAAAAAACTCCTATATACGTATTTCGCAAGTATTATATAGGTTAGTCCAACTACTAGCGCATAGGACATGAATTTTGGAGGGGAAAATATGAAGAAAATAAACGTGATCATGCCGAAGCTCGGCATGACCATGAAGCGGGGGGAAATCCTAGAATGGCGGAAGAAGGCCGGAGACCCCGTCCGAAAGGGAGAGGTTATCGCGGTAGTCCAGTCAGAGAAACTGACAGGGGAAATAAAGGCACCCGAAGACGGCCGCCTTGTGGAGATACTCCACGATGCGGGTGCGGAAGTGCCCGTTGGAGAGGTTATAGCGATAATAGAGACGGAAGAGTGATCCTATGGTGAGTGAAGAGGTTAAGATGATATCCGAGCAGTACGATATAGACCTCTCGAAGCTCAAGGGCTCCGGACCGGGTGGCGAGGTTACCATTGAGGACCTTGAGAAGTATATCCGGGAGCACTTCTACCCGAAGGTTCTGAAGGAGACCAAACTGATCGGGATAAGAAAGGTAATAGCAGGAAGGCTCTCGGAGAGCTACCGCCAGGCCGTCCACGTCACCCTCAATATGGAAGCCGAGATGGACGGACTAATCGAGATCAGAAAGGAGCTCACAGAAAAACTCGGAAGAAAGCCTTCCTACACCGTTCTCATGATGAAGTGCATTGCGAAGGCCATCAGGGACTTCATAGAGGTGAACGCAACGATGGACGGGGAGAAGATAACGGTCTACGACGACATCAACATAAACGTGGCCGTTGACAGCCCCATAGGACTGATAACCCCTGTTATCAGGAACGTTGACGAAAAGAGTCTTGAAGAGCTTCTCGATGAGTACCTGGACATAGTTGAGAGGACAAAGAAAGGCCTCCTGAAGGAGAAGGATTTTGTGGGAGGAACCTTCACGGTCACCAATCTAGGGATGCTAGGCGTGGAGTCCTTCACTCCGATAATAAACCCGCCCCAGGTGGCGATTCTGGGCCTCAACAGAATCTCCGAGAAACCGGTGGTAAAGAATGGGGAGATAAAAACGGTCAAAGTCATGATCCTATCCCTGAGCTTCGACCACAGGGCAATAGACGGTGCCCCAGCAGCGAGATTCCTTGGACGGGTAAAGTACTACCTGGAAAACCCCGGAGAAGTCTTCGGAGACTTGTAGGGAGCTGGAAGAATGAAGAGAAGAACCGTCGGGATAATAGCCAACCCCGAATCAGGAAGGGACATACGACGGCTGGTGGCCCACGCGAGCGTCTTCGACAACATGGAAAAGGTCAGCATAGTCGAGAGGCTCCTCCTGATACTCCAGGAGCTAGGCGTGGAGAGGGTAATCGGCATGCCCGAGACCTTTGGAATAATCCCTGGTGCAAAGAGAGCAGTGGAGGATCACCTCAACATCGAGGTCGAGCTGATAGACATGAAGGTTTTCGGGGACTGGCGCGACACATACAAGGCGACCGAAGTCCTCAGAGAGGAGGCGTCAGTCATAGTTGTGATAGGCGGCGACGGAACCAACAGGATAGTCGCGAAGGCATGCGGGGAGACGCCAATAATGCCCATATCCACCGGAACAAACAACGTCTTTCCGTACATGATAGAGGCCACAATAGCCGGAGAAGCGGTGGCAGCGATAGCGACCGGGGTCGTAAAGCCCGAGGAGGGCACCTACCGGACGAAACGGATAGAGCTCTTTGAGGACGGTGAGCTGAGGGACATAGCACTCATAGACGCCGCCGCGACGACTCACTCCTTTGTCGGCTCAAAGGCCGTGTGGAAGCCGGAGTACCTTAAGGAACTCGTGGTCACCCGATGCTCCCCCTCAAACATAGGCCTCAGCTCCATCGCCGGAATCCTGAGGGAGGTAACTGAAGGGGACGACTTGGGACTGTATCTTGAGATAGGCAGGGGCAAGCAGGTAAAGGCACCGATAGCACCGGGGGTTTTCAAGCGGGTTCTTGTAGGCGAGGTCAAAGAGATACCCCTCGGGGAGGAGGTCGAGATACGCACCAGCCCCACCCTCTTCGCCCTCGATGGTGAAAGGGAGGTCGAGATGGACGGGGAAATAACAGCCAGGCTCACGAGAGAGGGACCAAGGGTGATAGACTACAGAAAAACCCTTCGGCTTGCGGCAGAGAGAGGCTTCTTCGGGGATTAGAAGCACAGCCTCCCCAGTTCTTTTTCTATGGTCTTATCCATGGTTGCCAGATAGGAGGAGGGGAGTTTTAGATTCCACTCATCTCGCGAGTATTTGAGCCGGTAAAGAACCTCAGCTGCCTCAAGCTCCCTCCTTGAAGGCTCTTCCATACGAACATCCACCGAAAGTGCGCTCGAATACCCCTCGATAAGCGACTCCATAACATCCCCCACTCCAATCCCCCCACGGAACTCACGGAGGTTTGCCACCCGGTACTTCACCGGGTCAACCGAGGGTTTAAACTCCCGAGGAACCTTCAGGAGGGAATTCAGCATCCCCAAATCAGCATCAACAAGAATGGAGCCGTGAAGGAAGAGGACGCCCCACTTAATACTCGCAGCGGTGCCCGAAACCTTCTTTCCGTTCACAACAACGTCGTTTGTGTTCCTAAGGTAGGGGGAGAAGCCCAGAGATTTGAGTGCAGCAAGCGTGCCCTTTAGAACTGTTCCGTAGAGGTAGGAAATTGGAAACTCGACCTTCCTCTTCATGACGATGGAGTAGTTGAGACAGCCCTCGTCAAGGTATACCGTACCACCGCCTGTAAAGCGTCTGATGAGCGGAATTCCATTTCCGCTGGCCACATCGAGGTTGACGTCCTCCTCGGCACTTCTGAAATACCCAAGAACGACAGAGCGTGAAGTCCTCCAGAGGCGAAGGGTGTCCGGAATTTTATCCCCCGCCCTCAGCCTGCCCAGGGCCTCCTCAAAGGCTAGGTCGAACTTTGGGTCGCCGCTATCGAAGACCAACACCCGAAGGGACATGATTAATGATTCTCTGTGGATGCTAATAAAGTTGGGGGTAGAAAAAGCCTTAATTGTGAACCCCCAATTTTCAGTGGCCGCAATGAAGAGAAAGCACCTCCTCTGAGCCGGCGTGTATGCTGAAACGCCCACGACTGAGCGGCTACTTCATGTCCTCCACGTAGAGGAACAGGGCCTTGAGATACTCGGTGTCCTTCGAGGCCATCAGTATCGGGTGGTCGGGGGCCTGCGTCCTGTAGGGCTCAAGGAGCCGGAGGAACTTGCCGGCCTTTGCGGCGGCCGCGATAACCATGTCCTTGAAGGCCTGCATATCGACGTGCTGGGAGCAGGATGCGGTGACCAGAACGCCGCCCTCCTTAACGAGCTGCATCCCCGCGTAGTTCACGTTGAAGTACGCCCTGAGCCCGCGCTTCAGGTCCTTTTCGTGCTGGACAAAGGCCGGCGGATCAAGGATCACGACATCGAACTTCTCGCCCCTCTTTATCATGTCCTCCATGACCTGGAACGCGCTCCCCACGACGTACTTCATCCTGTCATCCACGCCGTTGAGTTTGGCGTTCTCCTTCACCATGTTTATGGCCCAGGGGGACTTATCGACGGCCACAACTTCGTCAGCGCCCGCAACGGCGGCGTGTATCGCAAATCCGCCGGTGTAGGTGAAGACGTCGAGAACCCTCATCCCAGGTTTGACGTACTTTTCAAGGGCTATTCTGTTCTCCCTCTGGTCGAGGAAGAAGCCGGTCTTCTGGCCGCGCATATCCACGATGAACTTCGCCCTGCCCTCCTCAATTATGGTGCGGTACTTCTCCCTGCCGAGGAGGACGCGCTCTATCTCGGGCAGCCCCTCCCTCCTCCTCGAGCGCCCGGTGTTCTTCTCAAAGACGGTCTCAATCTCGGGCTCGGCCTCCATTATCGCCTCGGCAACGTCAAGTTTGAACCTCTCCATGCCTATGCTCGAAATCTGGACGGAGGCAATCTCGTTGAAGCGGTCAACTATGAGGCCGGGCAAATAGTCCGCCTCGCCGTACACCATGCGGTATGCCTTGTCGTAGCCGAGAACCTTCTTGCGGTACTCGTTGGCCCTCCTAATCCTCTCACGGAAGAGCTCCTTGTTAACCTCCGTGTGCTCGTCCTGGGTTATGAGCCTGACCATGATGTTGGAGTTCGGGTTGATGAATCCCCTGCCCAGGAACTTACCCCCGCGCGTGTAGACCTCCGCTATGTCACCCGGCCTTATCTCACCCTCGGTTCTCACGACTCCCTTTTTGAAAACTATCATCGCACCCTTGCCTATCGCTCTCGCAGCCTGAGCGTCAACTATAACCTTCGCCATCTCTCACCACCGGTGGAAGTTCGGCGATAGGTATATAACCCTTAGCGTCCTATATTATGCTGGTGATTCTATGCACTTCGAGGTAGTGAAGGAGTTTCTTGAGGATATAGGGGCGGATTGGATAGAGATTGACGGCGAAATCCACCTCGAGCCAGAGGCCTTCTACGAGGTCTGGAAGTACGTCGGACAGCCGGAGCTTGAAATCTACGCCGTCGAGGACGAGGTCGTCGAGCCTGGTTCTTACGATCCGCCCGAGATGAAGTACACTGAAATGAAGACGGTGAAGGTCAAGAAGGCCTGCTTCACCACGCTTGACGGCAAGAGGATTGTCACCGACTACGCGGAGCTCCAAAAGATTATGAAGGAGAAGTTCGTTTGATTTCCCCTTCTTATCCGATTATTATGGGGAGCATCAGCACCCCCATGCAGCCCGTTCTTTTGACCCCAAGTACCGCCGCCAGCAGTCCAATCATCACGCCCCCCGAGAGAACAACCAAACCTGTGGCACCATCGAAGAGGTACGAAAGAGCCACGAGAATCCCGGCGACCGCGGAGTTGAGCGCCCCGTAGGGAACCCGCCCGAGCAGATGGAGTATGAGAGCGGCGAGGGGCTCGGCATAGAGGAGAACCGCCATCGAAACGAAGAGGGCCGCCAGGAGGTAGAAGTAGATATCACTCCCTGCAGCGGGCGCCATCAGGGCAACGATACCGTTTCGCCTCCTTCCAGTTGAAAGGAAATTGGCAAAGGAGAACATGAAGTTGGCCGTGTTCACTGAGAACACGACGGTCAGGAAGGAACGCTCGTCTTTCGAAAGGAAGGAACCGAGGAGGGCCGCCTGGGATGCCGTGAAGGCGGGAACAAGGGAGGCAACCATTCCAAGCAGCGTCCCCATGAGGGAGAGGCCGGCAAAACGATGCCTGCTCAGGAGGATTTTACCATCTCCCCCACCACCCACGGGGGATGCCCCACTTCCCAGGGCCAGCAGAACGACGGGGAGTCCAAAAAGACCCGTGAACAGATGGTAGAACGGCTGAGAGAGACCCAGCCTGAAGGTCAGAACGCCCAGGAGCCCCGAGAGCAGGAAGACAAGGAGCACAAAAACCTTCCTCCAGCCCTTCTCAGTCGCGACTATGAGAACCGCCAGGAAAAGAACGAAGAGGCGGCCGAGTTCTGGACGGTACTCCGGGGCCAGCAGCAGGTAGAACGGCACGAGGGGGATGGATAGGAGAACGGCCAGAAAACTCGCCCACAGGGCGATTCTGACGACCTCCATTGCCCGCCCCCTGAGAACGAGCCGGTGGGCTGGGAGGACTCCAAGCGCAGTACCCTCGTCAGGAACCCCCAGGAAGGCGGAGGGAATGACGTCAAGGAAAGTGTGGGTCAGCCCCATCGCGAACAGAAGGAGGTTGCTGCGGACTCCCATATCCGATAGAAAGGCGCCCAAAGTGTTGACGTGTATCCCCGGCGCGATGCCGCTCAAGGTGCCGCCCGCGATGCCCGTCAGCAGTTCCCGGAGCACACGTCATCACCCGAGGCAACTTCAAAGGCGGGCATGCCGCGATAGGTCGTGAAGAAGCCGTAGGCGGTGACGGTTTCGTTTTCATCCAGCCTTATTCCCAGCGACTTCCTAATCTTGAGGAGCACCCAGCATTCCCCGCCGGTAACGTTGGCGATGCCGAAACCGTTTCTGTAAACCTTAACCCAGGAGACGTTCCCGCGGATTCTGGCGAACATTCCTTCCGAAAAGGAGCAGATGCCGTTTGGGAGCTCTTCCCTGGGCATGATAACAGAACAGTTAAGGCAGAGGAGGGAGGAACGGCGCCGCAGGGCCTCCATGTGGATCACGTCGCCAACCCGGGCGGAGAAGCCGTAGAGCCTGAGGTCACTGCAGTCAAGTTTCAAAGAGCGACCGCGCCCCACAACGGTGCAGTTGCCGACCGCGATATCCCCAATCCCCGCGCCCTGGAGAGGTCTCCTCTCCGCAGCCCCGAGTACCAGGATGTCGTCCCGGGAATCGACGAACAGGGAGATTCTCGAGTAGAGCCTGACGGTTCCAAGAACCCGAACCCTCTGACCCGGCTCGAGTTCGACGCCGTAGGGAGGATAGACCGCTATCTCCTCACTGCCGTTCCAGAGGAGCGTCTGCCTGCCGGAGTAAACGACGACCCCCTCGACCTCCCAGGGCATTCCATCGACGGGGCCGTCGGGGAGGCCGAGTCGTCGATAGTGGAGGGGGTAGAACCTCCCGCCGTGCCAGAGGCCCTCGACGCTGACCATCTCCCCCTTAGCGGCGTCTATCGGGAACGCAAGCCGTATCTTTGAGGGTGTGAGGAGGTAGTATCCCCGCGAGGGCCAGTACGCTCCAGTCACCGAGTCGAGGGGGAACGTCGGTTCCGCGAGCTCCACGCTCTCGGGTCTCATCCTTGGACCGGAGGTTGAGTTGTACGGGACGCCCGTAACCCGGTAGACCCGTCCAACGTCGAGTGAGGCATAGACCCCGACGCTCTCCGTGCCGTTGGTCAGGATGGAGAAGCCATCCTCAGAATACACGCAGAGACCAACGAACGCGCTGGACTCGACCCGACTTTCACTTACTGCCGCCAGTGCAGTTAAAACCACAATAGAACCTATCAATAATACAAATACGATTCTTATATCCTTAACCATGGTCAAAAGTAATCACTGAACCTTAAAAAGTTTGCCCTCACTCCCGGGGGATACTGGGGGAATGAAAGTCAGTATACCTCACCGCTCGGGTAGACCACTATGCCCTCCTCGGTTATCTCGAAGGGGTACTTCTTCATCGAGTGCTTGGTCTCGCGCATCTTCCTTATCAGGAGATAGCGCTTCAGCTCGACCTCTTTCTCGACGAAATCAAGAAGGACAACCCCCCTTGCTATGTACTCCTCCATTCCGTAGCGGCTTATTTTACCCCTTCCGGGGTCGGGAGCCTCAGTGGTCAGTATTGAAGCAACCCCCATCTCCAGGAGGATAGTGTTCAGCTGAAGCAGGACCTCCCGTATCCTGGACTCGTCATGCAGTCTGAAGGCGATGGATGGAATTGAGTCGATCACAAGCCTTTTGGCATCGATTGCCTTGACGACGCGGTAGATGTAGCGGAGAAAGTCCTCCGTGTTGAGATTGCCCTCAAGCACATACTGCTCCTCAGAGGGAAGCCCAACGACCGCGCTTACACCATCAACAATGGCGATCTTCTTCTCGCGCTCCAGCCTCTCAAGATCCCACCCAAAGGTGGCCATCTCCTTCCTGAGGTCCTGGGCCCTCTCCTCAAGGGTAACGATAACGGCAGGTTCGTTATATAACTCAGCTCCCTTGTATGCAAACTGAACGGCAAAAGTTGTTTTTCCGCTACCAGTTGGACCGGTGACAAGGACGGTGGTGCCCTTGGGGAAGCCTCCCTGAATTAAGTCATCAAAGCCAGGGATGCCGCTCTTCACCCTCTCCACTGCGTATCTCCCCATTTAAATCACCCTTGAACGTTAGTCGATAATGCTTTGACCTGATCACCCACTCTAATATAACTTCTGGATTGAAAAGAATATAAAACTTTTGGAATTCCACCCACGTCACTCCGCCGTTGGTGGGATAAAGTCCAAGATTTTTCTTTCATGGGAAAGATTCTCTGAGAAACGGGATACCTTTCCAACAAAACATTTTTTTGCCCGTTAGCAATAATCGAGACCAATACCCTGAAGAGGTGAAGCCATGCTGGATCCATTCGGGCCCGAGGCCAGGCGGCTCGTTAAAGACGAGTTCGGTGGAATAACCGAGCTGCTCATGATAATACCGTCGTACGTTGGGGTTGATGCCGCCCTCGAGAGGGTTAGCTGGATAAAGTCCGGTGAAATACCCGAGGGCATCCTTGAGCTGGAGGGGATACGGGATCTGCTCACGTTCTACGCACTCCTGGGAGCGCTGGCCTTCTCACCGTACGGCCTCGAGAGGGAGGTCGTCAGGGAGGCCAACCTGAGGATATACCACAGGAGGATACTGCAGAGAGGAACGCTCGTGGGGGTTTCCACACCCCTCGAGGCAGTCCCCGGCGGCGAAATCCCCGAGAGGGACAGAACCATACTCGAGAGAACCCACCACAAGGAGCTGTCCCCCGACGAGAGGAGGAAGCTGCGGCTGGGATACAGGATACACCTGTCAAAGTTCCTGGAGCTGTGGGAGGGCTCCCTCAAAGAGGTCTACGTGCGGAACGGATACGCGTACCTTACAGAGGAAGGGGCCATTGAGCTGTGGAAGCGCTCCTTCGAGAGAAACTTTGACAGGGCGGTGAACCTGCTCTACGAGATAAGGGACGAGCTGCCCGACTACTACCTCCGGCTCTACGAGAAGCTCGGCGAAATAGCGCGGGAGCACTACAAGGAGAGGCTGGAGAGGATGGGCCCCGCCAAGGCGGGGCCGCTGCGCTTCGACCTGTTCCCGCCGTGCGTCAAGATTGCCCTGGGCGGCGTTCCCTCGGGCCTCAGGAACTACGCTATAACCGTTCTCCTGACGAGCTTCCTGAGCTACGCCAGGCTCTGCCCCAATCCCCCCAGGAGGGACGTGAGGATAAAGGACTGCGTGAGCGACCTGGGCGTTGTGGAGAGGGAGATACTGCCCGTGATCATCGAGGCAGGCAACCGCTGTTCACCGCCCCTCTTCGAGGACCAGCCCCACGAGGTAAAGAACATCTGGTACCACCTCGGCTTCGGCCTCACGGACAACCCTACCCTTGAGGACAGCGGGAACTCGACCTGGTACTTCCCGCCCAACTGCTCCAAGATACGGGCCAACGCGCCGGAACTCTGCAGGCCAGACAGGGACTGCAGGAACATCAAGAACCCCCTGACCTACTACCTCAGGAAGCTCTACCTCGAAAACCGGCGGAAGGGAGAAGGCGAGGGCGAAGAAACGGACGGAGGGGCCAAAGAGGGCGGTGAGGAAAATGGGTGAGCTCCTTAGGGAGATGACGAAGGAGGAGAGGGCGCTCTACTACAAACGGGAATGGAGCGCGAAGAGGCTGCCCGATTTCATCGTCAGAACCCTCGAGAACAGGGAGTTTGGATTCGACCACACCGGCGAGGGGCCGAGCGACAGGAAGAACGTCTTCCTCGACGTCCGCGACCTGGAGGACTACGTGAAGACAACCGCCCCCTACGCGGTCTATTCCAGCGTCGCCCTCTACGAGGAGCCCAAGGATATGGAGGGCTGGCTCGGGGCCGAGCTCGTTTTCGACATAGACGCGAAGGACCTGCCCCTGAGGAGGTGCTCCCACATCCACGAGCACGGCCGTGTGTGCCCGATATGTCTCGAGGACGCGAAGGAGCTGGCGAGGGACACCCTCGTGGTTCTCAAGGAGGACTTCGGCTTCGAGGATGTCCACGTGGTCTATTCCGGCAGGGGCTACCACATCCGCATTCTGGACGACTGGGCGCTCTCCCTCGACGGCAAGGCCAGGGAAAAGGTTTTAACATACATCAGTGCCGCGGAGGAGTTAGACTATAAGAAGGACATTGAAAGCAATATGATAATGCTCTCCTCCGGCTACTACCGGGTATTTCGACTGAGATTCGGATACTTCCTCAGGAGGATTAACAAAAATCACCTGGAGAACTTTGGATTGAGTCCCAAGCAGATCCAGGATATCCTTGAAAACATAGAAAAGATCTATAATGAGTTTGTACTAAACGCAAAATCCCCCAACGTGGCTTTTCCCAACTCCCTTAAACGGCCCCCACGGAAGGGGGAAAGGAGGAGCGGTTTCATGATACTCCTCAATGCATCGAGTACGTTTTCAAAGGCCTACTTTGACGGTCGCGTTACGGTCGATGTTAAAAGAATCCTCCGCCTCCCGTCGAGCCTGCACTCAAAGGTTGGACTCGTGACGACGTACATCGGCTCGGATGAAAGAAAGCTCGAAAGGTTTAACCCCTTCGAGGATGCCGTTCCCAGGTTCAGGAAGGAGGAGGTCAGGGAAGCCTACGAAGAATGGCTGGAAGAGCACGGGGATGCACTGTGAACGGAAGGATAAAAATCGCCACGGCGATGCTGATATGGGGCAGCGTGGGGATATTCGCACGCTTCTCAAACCTATCCGGCCTAGGGGTCGCCTTCTTCAGGGTGTCCCTCGGCGCCCTCCTGCTCCTCGCCATCCTTGCCGGAAAGAATGAATGGCTCCAATCGCTCCCCCCACTCCTGAGGGCCAGATGGAAGCCCCTCCTGGCACTGGGCGTTTCCCTCGCCTTAAACTGGGTTTTCCTCTTCACGGCGTTCAACTACACCACCATAGCAAACGCGGTTCTCGTCTATTATATAGCGCCGATAATAGCGACGGTTATCTCGTGGCGCTTCCTCGGTGAGAGGCTGAGCCTGAAGAGCTGGCTCCTGATAGGCACCGCATTCACGGGGCTTATCCTGATTATGAGCGGCCAGAACATCGATTTGGGCAACAGAGACTTCGTCGGGATCTTACTCGCCCTGACTGCGGCTTTCTTCTACGCCATGATACCGAACCTCGGGAGATTCCTGCGCGGGATCGATGGCAAAACGCTGACGTTCCTCCAGCTCGCGATAGCATCGCTCGTGCTCGCCCCGTTTATGGCGGTTTCAGGCGTTGAGGAGCCGGCCTGGTGGGCGGTTCTCGTCCTCGTCGGAGTCCATACCGTTCTGGCGCTGTTCCTTTACATGGACGGACTCAAAGAGGTGGAGGTCAACGAGGCGGCACTGCTGAGCTATCTAGACCCAATGAGCGCTGTGGTGTATGCGTTTCTGGTATTCGGAGAGGTCCCGGGAGTCAGAACAGCACTCGGAGGGGTCCTGATACTCCTCGCATCCCTGCTGGACATCAGGGCGAGGGGGTCGTAGCCCGCCTTCTGTCTCAAGGGGACATTCGACTGAGCGGCCTACCACGGGGCTCGCACCGGGACTTCATCGCCCCTCCCTCGGCCTTGCACCCCGCGGGACGGCCGTTTCACCGGTCCCCGACGGGTCGTCTGCGGGTTAGCTCGGAGCCCGTCGCCGGGTCCTTCGCCGCTTTCATCCCCATACCCGCCGGGACGTGTCGTTTCTGCGCCGTTGCCCTCCCTCTCGGGAGGTGCCTCGCGGCACCGCGGCCCCGGTGAGGTGGGCGGAACTTCCTCGGGAGCACCCCGAGAGTCCCCGACCCCCTCGCCGTGGATAGTTTGGACAACCGGAATAAAAAGGTTGGCATTTGGGACATTGAACGAAACAAAAAGGAAGTGAAAGCTCACTTCTTCCTGGGGAGTTCCTTGTTCTCATTAAACTCCGGCTTCTTGGGCCTCTTGAACCTGCCCAGGGGGGAGCGTCTCTTGGGCTTTGGCCTGACGCGCTTCTTCCGGGTCCCCTCCGCGCGGTTCAGGTAGTAGAAGGCACCCACCGCCAGGAGGATGAGAGCCACTGCCACGAGGCCGATCCAGGGGGCCCTGGAGCCACCGCCACCACCGGTAGTCGTGGTGTTCGATGGTGCGGTGGATGAGGTCGTGGGCGTGGGGGACGAAGTCGTGGTCGTCGGCTCGGGGAGCTCCAGGTAGAGCCCTCCCTTTGCGGTGCTCGTCTCCCCTGCTGCGGTGAGGGCAAACTCGTAGTAGACAGTCTTCCCCACCGGAACCTCAAACTTCACCGTTATCTCGCTGGTCCCAGGTGGTATGGACTCCTCTATGGAGTCCTTGTACAGTACCCCGTCGTCCGAGGATATCCTGTAGGTGAGAACGCCGTTCACACTCCCGTCCCCGGGGTTTTCGACGGCGAGCTTGAAGAGCACCTCATCGTTGGCAGTCCTCTCGTAGGAGACGTTTGCGAGCACAGGGGGAGCTGAAACGGTGTAGGTAACGTTGCCTTCCCCGATCAGGCGTTCACCGAAGGTCAGTTTTATGACGGCCGTGATGGAGCCCGACACGTTCGTTGGGAGGGGAACTTCGAGAACCGTTGTACCCCCTCCAATCTCCGTTGGCTCCACGGCCCTCGATATCAGCTCCCCGTCCCTGTAAGCCTCAACCGTCAGGTTCATGCCGATGAGCCTCTCGGAGAGAACCGTCACGTACGCCCTGTTGTCCTCGTTCACCTTCACCTCGTCGGATTTTAGGGACACCCCCACCAGCGTGACCCCGAACTTTACGGGGAAGTCTTTGGAGTACCTGTAGGTGCCCCCATCGTACCTTAGGAGATAGTGGAGCCGGTACGTCCCGGGGGAAAGGTCGTATCCGACGGGTACCTCAAACCGGACGAGGTTGTCCCCGGGTACGAAGGTCAGCGTCCTGTTCTCGAAGAAGTAGGTTTTTCCATCCCTGACCAGGGAGAGCTGCCCCACCGCGGAGACGTTCCCGTGACCGATGTTGGTGACGTAGGAGAAAACGACTATGGTCTCCCCGTTCAGAACGTAGGATGAGCCGGGCCTGTCCTGAACGTAGGCCTCGACGTCGCCAAACTTTAGGGGGGAGCCCATCACGGTAAGGGCCACATCAACCGGAACAACATATACGAGACCGTTTTGCGTCGATGCAATAAAATTGAGCCGAAGTGTGTAATTGCCGGGGGAAATGTTGCGGGGGCACTCCAGCCGATAGCGCACGGTGTGGGTATCGCCCCCCTGCCAGTCAGTGAACACTGACGGAGAGATTGTGAAATTGAACCCGTTAACACGGTTCATCTTCTCGTCAAACACCAGGAAACCCCTGTAGCTAACTACATGATAGGTGAATCCAACGGTGCTCCTGAGAGTTAGTACCCCTTCGGAGTAGTCGCCCCGCACAACCGAAATTGCGTCAGATGTCACCAGCCCGGATTGGGCGGAGACAAGGTGAGCAGTGGAAAGCAACATCAAGGACAGCAGTAAAACGCCCGCCTTTTTCATGAACCTCACCGGTTATTATTAAGTGCAATTGGATATAAATTTACCTACCGTGCAGGGACAGAAAGCACCCGGAGAGAATGAGAAAAACCGTGAACGCAATAAAAAGCCAGTACGCACGGATACCGGAGACGTGGGGGCGGATTATCATGCCGAGGATCAGGAGCATTGCACCATACAGGCTGGCAAAAATCCCCAGGGCAAGGTTAACGGGAACCCCTAGAATCATCATGACGCCCAGAATGGCCCCCGCCAGCACGGTGACGTGGGGCACCGTGAAGATTAGGTAGTCCTTGAGAACCTTAGTGTCCTCGTCCATGGTCATCACTCCGCTATGAACGCGTAGGTTGTGGTGGTCGGGAGAGCCCGTCTAATCCTCGGGAGCAGGTAGCGGGGATAAAGCTCCTCGTCCCGCTCCGCTAGGATGCTGTAGGTGCCCAGGATTTTATCTATGACCTTGACCTCCACGCGCCCCCTGACCCTGAAGTAGCCCCTGTGGAGGGTGCTTATCTCCAGGACTATGGGCACCTTGAGGCGCTCGCACTCATCACCGTCCACCAGGCCCATCAGGTACTCAAGCTCGGAGCGCCGGAAGTAGTGATAGCTCCCGTCGCGGAGTCTAACGCTTGGCTCCTCCTCCGCCAGGAGCTGGGAAAGGGTGGGACGGAGAGCGGGGAGGTGAAGGTTCATCCTCGCGATCTCCCTGTTCAGTATGTCCTCCGCCTTTGTCATGTTTATGGCTACGGCCAAAGCACAAAAAGCTTTGTTTGACATTAAAATGTAAATTTCATATGATTTTGACAACGGAATGAACATTTTGCTGTCAAAGGGTGGAAGTCCCGCACATCCGCTCGTCATAGTGACAAAAATCCAGTGAAAAGGCTTTTATCAGATTAATCGTTCAGTAATCTGGCATAAAAATTGAACGTTAGAACATTTGATGGTGATAAAAATGAACGAAATTTCCACGGTTGGGATTGGTCACGGAGCCGGGTCGCCGGGGTTTGTCCAGCTGGTCTTCGTCGACATCAACGGGGTTCCAAAGGGCATGGAGATACCTGTGGATAGATACGAAGACGCACTGACGGAGGGAATAGCCTTTGACGGCTCGTCCATATCCGGTTTCCAGAGGATAGAGGACAGTGACCTCGTTCTGAAGCCAGATCCGGCCACCTACACCGAGGTTCCGTGGGAGGGAATAGCGAGGGTCTATGGGTACATCTACAAAGACGGAAGCCCCTACGGTGCGGATCCGAGGGGGGTGCTCAGAGCGGCGATCGAGAGGATTGAAAAGGAGGGATTCAGGGCATACATCGGTCCGGAGCCGGAGTTCTACCTCTTCAAAAAGAACGGAACCTGGGAGCTTAAGATACCCGACAGCGGGGGCTATTTCGACCTCGTCACCCTCGACAGGGCCCGCACCCTGCGGAGGGAGATAGCGCTCTACATGCGGGCCTTTGGCCTCGTCCCGGAGGTTCTTCACCACGAGGTCGGGAAGTCCCAGCACGAGATAGACTTCCGCTACGATGAGGCCCTCAAAACGGCGGACAACATAGTCAGCTTCAAATACATCGTCAAAGCGACAGCCGAGATGCGCGGTTTATACGCGACCTTCATGCCCAAACCCATCCACGGATTTCCCGGGAACGGGATGCACCTCCACATAAGCCTCTGGAAGGACGGAGAGAACGCATTCATAGGGGAGGACGGCCTCAGTGAGACCGCACTGCACTTCCTCGGCGGTCTGCTAAAGCACGCGAGGGCCCTCTCGGCGGTCACAAACCCGACGGTGAACAGCTACAAGCGCCTCGTCCCCGGCTACGAGGCTCCCGTTTACATCAGCTGGGGCTACCGCAACAGGAGCACCCTGATAAGGGTTCCCGCGTTCTGGGGCAACGGGGCCAGGATAGAGTACAGGTGTCCCGACCCCAGCGCCAACCCATACCTGGCATTCGCGGCGGTTCTAATGGCCGGACTCGACGGAATAAAAAGAAGGCTGGAGCCGGAGGCGTACACCGAGGCAAACGTCTACGAGATGGAAGACTCCGAGAGGGCCGGACTCGGGATAGGTACCCTGCCCGGAAGTCTCGGGGAGGCGCTCGACGAGCTGAAGAGGGACCGGGTCGTCAGGGAGGCCCTGGGCGGCGCCTACCGGAACTTCGTGGAGTACAAAGAACGCGAGTGGGAAGACTACCTCGAGTACCTGGCCTCACGGGATATTCCCCAGGAAACAAAGAAGGTGACGGAGTGGGAGCTCGAGAGGTACTTCCACGTCTAGCGGGCTTCCTCCGGCCCCTCCTTCTCCCCCATGTGCACTATCACCGAGCCCCCTATGATCAAGGCGGCGCCGGCGAGCTGTGCCGCACTCAGCCTCTCGCCGAAAAGAACGAACGCCAGGACTATGGCAACCACGGGTTCTATGGTGGCAACTATGCTGGCCCTGCTGACCTCAACTTCCTTTAGCGCATGGTTGTAGAGGATGTAGCCGAGAAACGTCGGGAAGAGTGCCAGTGCGAAGAGATATGGAACCGCCCCCGTTGGGACGCTGAAGTCAGTGAAGGGAAGGAGAAACAGGAGTCCAAACAGGAGGGTGTAGAAGAGGGCCTTCTCGGGTTCCTCCTTCCTCACCGCGAGCTTGGCCAGAACCCCGTAGAGAGCGTAGGTCAGTCCGGTCAGGAGGCCGAAGAGGAGCGCCCTGGTCGAGAACCCGGCCCCGGAACCGTTGACGAGGACTACTCCCGCCATGACCATGACGAGGGCGATGAGCTTCTCCCTCCTCAGGGGTTCTTTGAAGATCAACCTGCCCAGAACTATCGAGTACACCGGGGCGGTGTAGAGGAGAAGGACCGCGAAGGAGACTGACGAGATGGTCACCGTGTAGAAGTAGAGGGTATAGAAGAGGAAGATGCTGAAGAATCCGTAGATGGCGTAGAACTTCAGCCTCTCCCTCCCTATGGACAGTCCAATCCCCCTGAGCTCAAGGTACGTACCGAGGAGCATCAGCGCGAAGAGAACGCGGTAAAAGACCATCGTGAACGGACTGAGGCCAAAGCCGTCGAGGTACTTGGCGAATATGCCGAGGGTACCCCAGCTCGACGCGGCGAGAAAAACTAAGAGGTATCCCCTCCTCATGGGCTCACCTCAGAGGGTGGGGCCAACCGGAAGGCGCCTCTTATGCTCGCTGCCCCTCACCAGTCTTTCGACGTATTCGACCCTCTCGACGCTTATTCCAAGCTCCCTCGCTATTTCAGCCTTCTCCATTCCAAGGTCAACCATGCGCCAGAGTATCTCGTCGAGGAGGCGGTAGCTTATCCCGAGCTCGTCCTCGTCCGTCTGTCCCTCCCACAGGCCGGCCGACGGCTTCTTTTTGATTATCCTCTCCGGAACTCCAAGGAGCTTTGCTATCTCCCAGACCTCGGTCTTGTAGAGGTTTATGAGAGGAGCGTAGTCGCTGGCACCGTCGCCCCATTTCGTGAAGTACCCAGTGAGAACCTCGCTCCTGTTGCTGGTTCCGAGGACGAGGCGGTTCATTGCGTTGGCGTGGGCGTAGAGGAGCACCATCCTCGTCCTTGCCATCACGTTCCCCCTGCTCTTGGTGTCGAGCCCTCCAACGGCCCTCTCGAACTCATCGACGATGGGCTTTATGTTGACTACTTTGTAATCAATCCCCAGGCTTTCGCATACCAGCCGGGCGTCGTCAAGGTCGCGGTTCTCGTAGTAGGGCATTATCAGGCCGAGAACCCTCTCCTTTCCGAGGGCCTCCACGGCGAGATATGCAACGGTGGCGCTGTCTATGCCTCCGCTTATACCAACGACGACGCCATCGGCGCCGGCTCCATCAACGCTCTCCCTTATGAACCCGGTTATCCTCTCAATGACGGCGCTGTAATCAAGCTCCCTCATCTCCTACCCTCCTTCACATCCCTCAGCAGCTGAGTATAACCCATGAAAGCCATAACGACACCAACCAGCATCAGCACGAAGGCCACCACCGAGTAGATGGCGTAGGGGTAGTCAATGGCCGTCGCGCTGTAAGTATAGTTCACGCTCCCGTTAAAAATGTATATCACCGGCCTCTCGCTCGGGTGGAGCGTTATCTCGCGGTTCACAATCGTGTAGTTGGTCATTTCGGTCCCCTGAATCAGGGAGAGGTTGGCACCCGAAGAGGAGAGGATCAGCGTTCTGTTGTGGTACAGATACTCAGTCTCGAATTTATCATCACCCAGGTAGTGCATTCCCTCCCCCAGGGTTCCACTGGCCGAATAGACCTTGCCAACGCGGTAGAAACCCGCCGCGGATATAACGAGGGCGAGGACGAGCATTATCAGACCAGCCTTGAGAAGAGGGTACTCCATGGCATCCCTGAACGTTCCCATAGGCATCACCCAGAGTAAAGAAAAGAAGAAGATCAGTACTTGCCGACGAGGTGGCACTCCGCAAAGTGGTTGTGCTCGTACTCGACGAGCTGCGGGTGCTTGGCGTCGCAGAGTCCCTTCTGGGCGTAGATGCACCTCGGGTGGAAGCGGCATCCGGGTGGTATGTCAACGGCGTTGGGAACCTCACCCTTGATGGGCAGCTCCTTGATGACGTTCCTGCGCTCCGGTTTGGGCTCCGGAACGGCGGAGAGCAGTGCCCTTGTGTACGGGTGGAGCGGGTTGTCGATGACCTTCTCGACCGGTCCCATCTCGACTATCCTACCCAGGTACATGACCGCCATCCAGTCGGCGAAGTACCTGGCGGTGGACATGTCGTGGGTGATGTAGAGGTAGGTGACGCCCATCTTCTCCTTGAGCTCCTTCATCAGCTCGAGAACCTCAGCACGGATGGACACGTCAAGCATCGAGACCGGCTCATCGGCGACGACGAAGGTCGGGTTGAGGATGAGGGCCCTTGCTATTGCCACACGCTGCCTCTGACCACCGGAGAGCATGTGCGGGAATCTGCCGACGTAGTCCTCAGGCGGGGTTATCTTGACCATCTCGAGGGCCTTGTAGATGAGCTCCTCGCGCTCGGCCTTGGTTTCACCGATGCCGTGTATGAGCAGCGGCTCCTCGAGGATGTCGAATATCCTGAAGCGCGGGTTCATTGAACTGAACGGGTCCTGGAATATCATCTGCACGTGCCTGCGGTAGTTGAGTATCTCTTCCCTGGTTCTAACGTGAGTGACGTCGTTGCCCTCAAGGTATATCCTTCCGTCCGTCGGCTCGAGGAGCTTGACGATGAGCTTTCCGGTGGTTGATTTACCACAGCCGCTCTCACCAACCAGGGCAAAGACCTGCTGCTTGTATATCTCGAAGCTTATGCCGTCAACGGCGTGAACCTTCTTCTGCGGGGCACTCTTGATTGTGTCTATGAGGCCTCTCTTGATGGGGAAGTACTTCTTGAGGTTTTCAACTTTAAGTACCGGCTCGGCCATTTCTCACACCTCACAGCAGCCAGCATGCGGCGTAGTGGTCCTTATCAACTTCCTTCAGCTCGGGCTCCTGCTCCTTGCAGACCTGCATAACGTACGGGCACCTCGGGTTGAAGCGGCATCCCTTCGGAGGGTTGATGAGGTTGGGCGGCTGTCCAGGGATGAACTCAAGCCTCTCAATGTCCTCGTGGAGCCTCGGTATAGCTGAGAGGAGCTTCTGGGTGTACGGGTGGGCCGGCTCGTAGTAGATCTTCTCGCTGTCTCCAATCTCGACGATCTTGCCCGCGTACATGATGGCAACGCGGTCGCTAATCTCGGCGAGGATGCTGAGGTCATGGGTGATGAATATCATCGAGAGACCGAGCTCTTTCTTGAGCTTCTTCAGGAGGTTGATGATCTGGGCCTGGACAACGACATCGAGGGCCGTTGTCGGCTCATCGGCTATGACCACCTCGGGCTCAAGCAGGAGGGCAGAGGCTATGATGACACGCTGCTTCATACCTCCCGAGAGCTCGTGGGGGTAGCGGTAGACGATCTCGGGGTCGAGACCGACAAGTTCGAGGTACTTCTGGGCCCTGTCAATGGCATCGTCCTTGCTCATGCCCTTGTGGAGGAGGAGCGGCTCGATCATCTGGTGACCGACGGTGTAAACCGGGTTGAGGGCGTTCATGGCACCCTGGAATATCATGGCTATCTTCTGCCAGCGGACCTCCTTCCTGAGGACGTCCTCGGGGAGACCGACTATCTCCCTGCCATCGATCTTGATGCTGCCTCCGACTATCTTACCCGGTGCGGTGGGCATTCCCATAAGGGTAAAACCGAGGGAGGACTTGCCGCATCCGCTCTCACCGGCAAGTCCCAGCACCTCGCCCTTCTTGAGGTTAAAGGTAAGGTCATCGACGGCCTTGACGACACCCTTGTTGGTGAAGTAATACATCTTGAGGTTCTTAACTTCGAGTACGTTCTTGGCCATTTATACCACCTCACAGCTTCCTGAGCCTCGGGTTGAGTATCTTATCGAGGGCCGTACCTATGAGGACGAAGGTCAGGCCGACGACAGCTATACCGAGCCCGGGCGGGAGGACCCACCACCAGTAGCCCTTAGTCGTCGCCGCCTGCGCCTGAGCCGCGTTGAGTATCTGTCCCCACGTAACAGCCGTCGGGTCTCCGATACCGAGGAAGCTCAGGGAAGCCTCGGCGATAACCGCACCCGGAACGCTGAGGGCTATAACGGCGAACGCGTAGGGCAGGAGCTGCGGCAGTATGTGCTTGAAGATTATCCTTCCGTTGCCGGCACCGAGGGCCCTGGCGGCCTCAATGTAGGTCTGCTCCTTGATCTGGAGGGCCATACTTCTCGCAATCCTCGCTATTCCCATCCATCCGAAGATGACCAACAGCAGGACTATGAACATTAGGGTCACGTGTCCCACCGTGGCACCGATGAGGATGAGTATCGGCAGGCTCGGTATTGAGGCGAAGATCTCGTTGATACGCATCATGAACTCGTCGGCGTTTCCACCGAGGTACGCACTTGTAACTCCGTAGACAAGACCTATGACGGTGCTGAGGACGGAGACGAGTATACCTATGACGAGCGAGACCCTGCTACCCCAGATGATGCCTGCCCAGAGGTCCCTTCCGAGGTAGTCGGTACCCATGGTTCCGTAGCTCCTTCCGAGGAAGGTGATCTTTATGTCATCGATGATGACCTTGTTCTGGTCGGGGGCAGGGTTGTCGATCTTGAGGACGAGTTTGTAGTCGCCCCAGAGCGGCTCGGGGTTGTTTATAACATCCTCCGCCTTCATTCCAGGCTCAACCTTGGCAAAGGCCGCGGACACGAGGGTGTTGATGTTCATGATGACTATCGGATCCATCTGCGCCTGAAGCGGATCGAGCTCCTTGCCCTCGGTAACGTTGACGAGCCACACGTAGATGTTGGCGGAGATCGCCGCGTCCCTACCGACGGCTATGGTGGTGGAACTCGTGAGGGGCTTGTTGTCCACGAGGGGAACGGTCTTTCCATCGGGCCTCTCAAGGTACAGGCTGTACGTCGGAGCCTCGGACGGCATGTTCAGGGTCACGTTTATGTTCCTTATGATGATTCCCTGAGGACCGAGGTAGTAGCCCTTCGAAAAGCTGTAAGGGGCCTCAATCAGGATTTCGGTGTTGCTCGGGTGGGTGATCGAGAGCTCATCGCTGTAGTAAGCTACCTGGGGAACGAGCTTCTGGGAGGTGAACATGTTGTACCAGGTCGGCGGAACGTTCTTGGGGTTGTCCTCCCAGTAAGCAGAGCTCCTCCACTTATCAGGGAGGTTCGGTATTGTTGTATACGGGGCTGTAAGCGCGACGAGGACGAGGAGGATGAGGAGAAGGACGCCGGCTATACCGGTCTTCTCCCTCTTAAACTCTTCAAGGAATTCCTTAAATCCTTCTTTGACGTCGACCCATCTCATCGTGAATCACCTCACATCTTGGCGGAAGCACCGACCTTGACACGCGGGTCGAGGAATCCGTAGACCATGTCGGCGAGGACGACTCCCGCAAGGTAGAGCACCGTGAAGAAGTACGTCAGACCTATGAGGAGGTTCGTCTCGTTCTGCTGGAGGGCGACCCAGTAGAGCCTGCCCATACCCGGGTAGTTGAAGACGAGCTCACTGATGATGGCACCGCCGAGCGAACCGAGGAGGGCGAAGATGATCATGGTAACTATCGGCGGGGCGGCGGCGCGGAGGGCGTGACCGTAGATAATCTTGTGCTCAGGGACACCCTTGGCCCTAGCCGCCATGATGAAGTCCTCCTGGAGGGTGCCTATCATGATGTTCCTGGTCGTCCAGGCCCAGCCGCCGAAGACGACGAAGACGTATGTGAAGACCGGAAGGGCGAGCTTGTAGATAACGTCCTTAACGTGCTCCCAGCCGATGAGCTGCGGGTCAAACATCGAGCTGAGCGGGAACCAGCCGAGCTTGAATGCGAATATCAGAAGGAACATCATTCCGGTCCACCACATCGGCAGACTGTAGGTGAGCAGTGCGAAGATGGACAGACCCCTGTCGAAAACACTGCCGGCGTGCCTGGCGGCCCTGACTCCAAGGAAGATACCCAGGATGATAACTATTATCGTCGCGGTCGTGAAGAGCAGGATGCTTCTCGGAACCGCAACCTTGATGATGTCGGAGACGTTGTTGGTTCCGAAGATGGGCGTGGTGGTGGTTCCAAAATCAAGCTTCAATGTACGTACGGCCTTGTTGTAAACCTTCTGCCAGTACGGGAGGTTGAGCTCGTACTTTTCCCTGAGGAACTGCTCATACTCGGCCTTCGCCTTTTCATATGCATCCTGACCCTGTGTTCTCAGGATATTCTGACCGGTGGTCCTGTCCCATTGCATCATCTCATCGTTCATCTTTGCCAGGTTGCTCTGTTCCGCAACCTTAACAAAAAGTGCCGAGATAATAAACGTCACAATCAGCAGAACGAGGATGGCGTTCAGAATTCTAAACACCAGGTACTTTAGATACCCCATTTTTTCACCCCCACGTAGGTTGCTCGTGTTTAATGTATCTTTTTCAACATTGTAAAACTGACTTTATATATCTTACTGCATAGATGTGCACATTTTCATAGAAGTGCACTATGGAGCTTGGAAAGAACCGTTAGAAACGCGGGTAAAATTTCAAAAAAGGAAGGAAAGAACGAAACTACTTCACTTCTTCTTGGTGAAGTACCAGGCGGCCGCGGCGATGATGATTATCACCAGGCCGACGACGACGTAGGTGGTGGTGTTGCCGCCTTCACCTCCGCTCGGGGTCTCGGTCGATGATGTCTCGGTCGGTGAGCTGGTGGTGGTCGGACCGGTCTCGGTGGTGGTAGTGGTCTTGGTTATGTCGTCCCAGGTAAGGCCGGAGATCTTGAGGATGACCTTGGCGAGGTCGTCAACGTGCTGCTTGGTGAGGAGGTCAAGCTGGAGGAGTCCCTCACCGCTGCTGCTGAAGGAGTACTTGCTGCTGGCGTCGTAGGCGTCGCCGTTGGCGACGAGCTCACCCATGGCCCAGTACATCTCCCACGGCATGCTCGGGTAGAGGATGTAGTTGCCAGCGGTGACGTCGTCGGCGAACGGGTGGACGTAGTTACCGTAGACAACGTAGCCGTTGTCGGTGAACTGGAAGCCGAGGAAGGTCTGGTAGGTGGCGGCGGTGTCACTCAGGGCACTGTCGTAGTACGGGTCGTCCGGGGTGTCCTTGTAGGCCCAGGCGTAGTAGAAGGCGATGTAGTTCTTGATGTCGTCAACGGTCATCTTCACGCCGTTCTGCCACTCGCCCATGTCACAGGTGACGGTGACCTTGACCTTAGCGGTCTCGCCGGCGTGGGCGGCAATCCAGCCCTGGGTCTGGTTGTAGATCTTAGCATCCTCCGGAACGGTGAACTCGCCCCTCTCAAGGGTCCACTTGCACCTGTACGGGACGTAGATACCGTCGAAGTTGATCTCGCCACCCCTATCGCGGATAAGGTTCCAGAGCCTGGTGCTGTAAACGTCGGTGATACCGCCGACCGGGTTGATGGCACTCATGAAGAGGGCACCGGTTGAGGCGAACTGGGCGACCTTGAGGTGCTTGTCCGGGGTCTTGGCGCTCATTATGCTCCACCTGCTGGCGATACCAACGCTGTCGTCACTAATGATGTCGGTGACCCTCTGCTTGTTAACCGGGTAGAACTCCCAGTTCTCAACGAGGAAGATCCTGACGCTGTCCATGATACCCATGGTGATACCTATCTTCTGGAGGTCCCAGTACTGGTCAGCGCTGTTGAGGACGATGGTGGTGTTGGTCTCAGGATCAGTGTACTGGGTCATGAGCAGGAGGTAACCGATCTCCTTGTTGGTCCACTTGAGTATCGGGCCAAGGCTCTCCTCGCTGGTGTAGTACTTGGTCTGGAGCTTCTGCAGACCTGCGGTAACGCTGCCGTCGCCTATGAACTTGAGGGCGTCCTCAACGTTGACGTCAGGCTGGTGCCTGGGGTCGTTGAAGTTCGGGTAGTAGCCGAGCGGTGAGTACCAGTAGTAAATCTGCCAGTCAGGGTACATGCTTCCGAGACCACCGGCACCCCAACCACCGGTGTAGAGGTTCCACTCGTAGGTGCTGATCGGCTTCCTGAAGACTATCTCACTGGCCTTCTGCCTGTCGAGGAGCATCCTGTCAACCTTGAATCCGACCTTCTTCTCGAGGAGGTCGGAGATGTAAAGGCCTATGTCCTTCCTCTCGTCCTCGGTACGGATGACGAACTTGACCTCAACCGGCTGGTCGTCGAAGTACCAGTAGCCGTCATCCTTCTTCTCAAGGGTGTGGCCGGCAGCGGCGACCTGCTGGGCTGCCTCCTGCATGGCGTCGCTTATCATCTTGAGGGCGAGGTCCTCGTTACCGTCGGCGGTGAGGTGGAGTGCATCGTAAACCGGGGTGAAGTACTTGGCGGCCGGGTCGCTCGGGGTGATACCGCTGAGGGCCGGGGCACCGCTACCCTGGTAGATGTTCTGGATGATGTAGTTCCTGCTGATGAGCCAGTTCATGGCGAACCTAACTTCCCTGATGGCGAACGGGTTGAAGTAAACGTTGTCACCAACGGTGACGATCGGGGCGTCCTGGTCGGGGTCCTTGTACGGGTTGATGCTCAGCTCGACGGAGGAGCTGGCGCTCTTGTAGAGGTTGAGGTTGGCGAGAACATCGCTTCCAAGACCCTGGTACTTGTTGGCACCGAAGGCGAAGAGACCAATGTCGAACTCACCCTTGGCGACCTGGAGAATTATGGTCTCCTCGTTCTGGACACCCTGGTACTCGATAACGTCGGCATAACCATCCTTCGGGAGCTTGGGATCATCATTGAAAACGTTCCTCTTTCCATTAAACTTCTCAAGTTTGAGGTAAAGGTTCTCGGGAGAGTACATCGAGAGGATGTACGGACCGTTGCTGATGACAAAGTGACCGTACTTGAGGTACCACTGGAGGTCTGCCTTAAAGCGGGCCTTGGCCTCGTCGCTGTTCAGCGGTATGTCCTTCGGGGTATAGTCCGCCGCGCTAACCGGGTGGATGGCAAACAAACTAAACAACATCAAGCCCATAATAAACAATCCCAAAGCCTTCTTCATACTCCACTGCCTCCTTCACTTTTTGGCAATATTGCCATATGTGGTGTATAATGGCATGGGGATATACATTGAAAGCCTATTTAAGGGTTACGTTCTTGTAAAAGTAACGCCGGTGAAAACAAGAGGACATGGAGCCAATCAGCCTCAATACAGCTATTACACGGCCTCGCGCCAATTGTGCCATCGCACACCCACGTACTACCCCCAAAAAACAGCAAATCAGACAAAATTTCTAAAGAAGACCACACAAACGTGGAGAAAGCCCAAAAAATCGTTAGCCGCCTTTTTGAAGGACACCCCCTCCCAGAGAGAGGCAAAAAACTTAAAATGCCAAAGCATCCACCCCCAAGCGGGCACTATGTACGACCTAGTTCTGAAAGGGAAGTTCCTGACGGGTGGGAAACTGATAGAAGGAAGTATAAGGGTTTCTGACGGCAAGATTCTGCGCGTCTCAACGGGCGAGCTGAAGGGAGAAGAAACCATTCAAATTGGTCGTGGAAAGGTCATACTTCCGGGCTTGATAGACGTACACGTCCACCTAAGGGATTTTGACCAAAGAAAAAAAGAAACTGTCGAAACTGGCACGATGGCGGCGGTTCACGGGGGAATAACCACGGTCTTCGACATGCCCAACACCCAGCCGCCCGTCTTAGACGTTAAGACGTTTGAACGTAGGAAAGCACTGTTCGAGGGGACCGCATACGCTGACTACGCCCTGAGCTTTCTGATAAGAAACAACTGCAGGGATGCGGTGAAGGCCGGTGCGGACTTCTACAAAATCTTCATGGGGGCCTCAACGGGGGGAGTCTTTTCGGAGGATTTTGAAGGGGATTACTCCTGCGCCCCTGGGATCGTAAGCGTCCACGCGGAGAACGCCGAAATTATCGCCCAAAATCCTGAAAGACCGCCGGAAGCCGAAATCAGAGCAATAAAAAGGGCATTGAACGCGGCGGAAAAGCTGGGGAAGCCCCTCAACATCTGCCACGTATCGACTGCCGATGGAATTTGGGCGATACTGCAGAGAAACCTTCCGTGGGTAAGCTTCGAGGTTACTCCCCACCATCTCTTTCTGACGAGAAAGGACTTCGAGGGGAACCCGCTCCTCAAGGTTTATCCTCCGCTGAGGGACGAAGAACATAGGAGGGCACTCTGGAGGAACTTTTCCCGCATTCCACTCATAGCCAGCGACCACGCACCCCACACGCCGGAGGACAAGGAATCGGGGGCGGCCGGGATACCCGGACTGGAAACCGAGGTGGCCCTTCTTCTGGACGCGGTGAACAGGGGGATGCTCGAGCTTTCCGACATCGTTGAGAAGATGCACACAAATCCAGTTAAGATATTTGGAATAATGAACAAGGGTCTCGAAGTTGGCAAAGATGCCGACTTCACCGTGGTGGATCTCAAGAGGGAGTGGACGGTTAAACCGGAGGACTTCTACACGAAGGCAAAATGGAGCCCCTGGGAAGGCAGAAAACTGAAAGGGAAGGTAGTGATGACCCTTCTCAGGGGAAGAATCGTTATGGAGGAAGATGAAATCCTAGGAAAGCCCCAGGGGGTTAGGATAAATGCTGGAAAGGGTAGCGCTTAGGGAAGTTTGGGACGTCGTCAGGGACGTCAAGGCATTCCGCTTCGATAAAAAGCTCGAATTCAATGCAGGACAGTTCATAATGACATGGCTCCCGGGAGTTGGGGAAAAGCCCTTCAGCCTGGCCTGGAACGACACGATAGTCGTCAAAAGGGTCGGTCCCTTCACCTCCAGGCTCTTCGAGCTGGGGGAGGGGGATTACCTCTGGATCAGGGGACCGTACGGCAGGGGCTTCGAGCCCGGGGGAAAGAGGATAGCCCTCGTGGGTGGCGGAATAGGGATTCCACCTCTGTATGCATTCGCAAAACAGCACCGGCGCAGATTTGAGAGGATAACACTCCTCTACGGGGCAAGAAGCAGAGAGGAGCTGGCACTGATGGACATCGAGAACTACGTGGACGAAGTGGTAATCACGACCGATGACGGCTCGGCCGGAAGAAAGGGCTTTCCCACGGAGGTTTTCGCCGAAAGAAAGGGAGAATTTGACCAGGTATACGCCTGCGGCCCGGAGCCGATGCTGAGGGCCGTCCTCAGGGTCATGGACTACGGAAACGTCCAGGTATCGGCGGAGCGCTACATGAAGTGCGGAATAGGCGTCTGCGGCTCCTGCAACCTCGGGAAGTATCTCGTCTGCAGGGACGGACCTGTCTTCGACGGCTTCCAGCTGAAGGGACTGCTCTGACCAGTGAGCTTTTTAAACCCCTTTTCTCCGTTTCGGCCGGTGAGAGAATGAAGAAGATGAGCTGGGAAGAGTTCGCGAGAAGCATGGGTGTGGAGCCCCAAATCCTTGAGAACAAAGAGGCGAGACTGTTAAAGAAGTTTGTGATGGATTTAAAGTTTCCCACTCACTGTCAGGGCTGCCAGGGGCTGGATTTGAGCAACCCCAATCCCGTTCACCACCCAAGCTACGAGTTAACACCCGCGTGCAATCACGACTGTATCTTCTGCTACTCCAATGTTGCCGTAAAGCTCAGGAAGGCGCCCAAACCCGGCTACTACGGCTGGAACAGGCCGTACGCGATAACTGTGTCACAGTATGGAGAGCCCCTCATGAGCCCGCGCATAGTCGAGGTCAACAGAATGCTCAGGGAAAGGTTTCCGGAGGCAAGGCTCGACCTGCAGACCAACGGTTCCCTGCTGACGGAAGAACTGTGGAGCAAACTCGACTTCGACTTAGTCATGATAAGCCTTGATGCGGCAAGCAGGGAGAAGCATTTGATGATAACCAACGCCGACACCTTTGAAAACGTCGTGAATGCGCTTAGAATAGTCGGCTCAGATAAAAGCGTCCGCTCGATCGTCAGGACTATATTCATGCCGGGCATTAATGACGAGGATATCCCAAAGATAGCAGAACTTGCCGCCTCGCTTGGTGTGGACGAGATGATGCTCCAGCCACTCACGATTCACGAGCTGAACGTTGAGAGGCTTAAAAAAGCAGGACTGGATTTTGAGAGGGCGGAGAGCATAAGGGAATATCTGAAAACGGCGATGGAGGCAAAGAAATACATCGACGTCCGTATAAGCGGCTGCCAGCTGGCGATATACAGAACCATGGACCCGCTGACGCTCTTCAGTGCGAGGCGCGTTGCCAGGGACGTCGCCCCGATAGTAAAGAGGAAGCGGGCGAAGATAGAGGAAACCTGCGACGGAGCGTTCAGACTCAGCGTCGAAGGGCTAAGCCTAGAAGAGCTCGCCTCAACTCTGAGTGCCCTCAGGATTGGATACACGATGAAAAACGGCACCCTCAGGTTTAAGGATGGCAACGCGGAAGTTGTGGTCTTCAAAAACGGGAAGGTGCTGATAAAGGGCGTTGGAGAGGAGAAAGCGAGGGAGATTTACAGCAAATACTTCGAGAACAACGTGGATTAACCCTATTCTCCAAAAGAGAAGCGTTAAATATTTCCTCGCCCACTTTTTATAGCCGGGGGTAGCGATGATACGCGAGATGCTGGCCTTCATATTTCTGACGGCGTTTCTCTTCATCAACCTATTCCTGATGCTGATGCGGGCCTTCGGAAGCCTGACCGGAATGGCCTGGAGGAAGGTTCTCCGCCTCGAGGTTCCAGAGAACGAGAAGAAGGGCATCGAGAGACTCTACACACTGGCCTGGATAGCCGTTGGAGCCTGGGCGTTCTGGAAGCTCTGGGGGGCCAGCTGGAGCGCGGCCTTCTTCGGTTTCCTCGCCTTCAGGAGCGGGGCCAACATAACCAGGACTCTAATCTACGGCCTCCACGACCAAAGAATCATAGAGGAGTACACCGAGGACAGCACGGTTCTGGGAATAATCGGAATGGCGACCAAGCTGTCAATACTGCTCGAAACGATTTTCGTCGTCGCCTTTGCCCTCGCCTACAAGGCGTTCTCGGTAACGCTCACCCCCAACGGGATGAGCGCAAACACATTCATCCTCTCCATCTGGCTCTCCGGATTGGCCTTCGGTCTGCTCTTCGGCTGGTTCATAGCCAGAAACAACAGAGGGATACTCCTCCAGAATGCCATAGCCACCGTGGGCTTCTTCGCGACGAAGAAGGGCAAGAGAAAGACCAACGAGACTGTGAAGAAGGCAAAGGACACAACGGACAGGCTGAAGTCCAATGTTCTAAAGAGGTCCAGATAAGCTTTTAAGAATCCCCTCTTTTTCCAAACCATGCTCAAGTGCTCAATCTGCATTCACGACGAGAGGACGGCAAAGATAGACGTCATCGACGGGAAGCCCGTGTGCAGGGAGTGCCAGGTCTACATGAAGCACCCGGTAGACGCGGAGAAAATAAGGAGGGAGCTCGAGGAGCTTATGAGGAACGTGGATCGGGCCATCGTCGCCTACTCGGGCGGAAAGGACAGTACCGTGGCCCTCTACCTGGCAAAGGAGGTCTACAAGGTTCCCGAGCTCGAGGCGGTTATGATAGACCACGGGCTGATGGCAAGGGAGGCCATAGAGAACGCGGAAAGAACCGCCAGAGCGCTGGGCGTTCCGTTCAAAGTGCTCCGCTACGACTACTCCGACATCTTCCGCGAGGCCCTTCTGAAGGCCGAATCCCCCTGCAGACGCTGTTCCAAGAGAACGACAGAGAAGCTGAGAAAGTACGCACTCAAAAACGGCTATAAGTACATCATCACCGGCCATGAACTCCCATTCGGCCACCACCCGTACAGGCGCATGAGCGGCGGCGTGACCCAGATAAGGCTTCTCTCCATGATGACCGAGAGGGAGAGGCTCGAAATCCTGGAGAAACTACCCTTCGAGTTTCCGGAGCTACCGGGCTACACTACCAACTGCCTCGTCCTCGGCCCGGCCCTGGAGCGCTACTGGGAGAAGCACGGCCACAGCTTCGAGCACCGCAGAATAGCCGCCCTGGTTCGCTACGGCCTCATGAACAGGGAGAAGGCAGAGAGGGAAACCTCAAAGCCAACGGTATCCGAGGAACAGAAAAGATTTGTCTACCAGAAACTGGGACTGGATACACTCATCCAGGAGTGATACTTTAATTTCCGGGAAACCGTTGATCCATATTTTCTTCTTCTACCAGGTTAAAATTACTTGAGTTCGTAAATGTTTTAAAGAGTACACCGATGTCATTCCGGGTGGGATCATGACTAAAGTCAGGGGCGTTACCCATGTAATCATCAGGAACCTTCTCATTCTGCTCCTCGCCCTTCTCGTCGTTGGAACCGTTATAGCCGGCGGAGAGCTGCGCATCGAACGGAACGACCTTGGCAGAGTTTACAAGTTCTACCAGAAAGACGGTGAAGTGGGCCTCGTAGACGCTATCAGCGGCTACTTCTCGGCCACGTGGAAGTTCCTGAGGGACCCACCGGAAGTAATGGGGACCAGTTTAAATGCCTTTGTGATCAAGAGCTTCGCCCTCCTCGTACTGACGGAGATCTTCCTCCTGGCATTCGGGCTTTTCCTCGGACTAAGGGCGGGCTACTACAGGGGGTGGGCCGATAAAGTCGTCTCGGTGCTCGCGCCAACGTTCTCGGCCATGCCCTCCTGGTTCATAGGCGTGGTGTTCCTGTTCCTCTTCTACTGGAAGCTCTCCCTGTTCCCCATCAACTTTGAGGACACCATAAACTGGGCCGAGGTACACGGGACGCTCTCAACGGGCACCTACCTGAAGGCCCTCGCACTGCCGGTGCTAACGCTCGTCTTCTCGAGCCTGTGGGAGTACGCCTTCAACGTCAGGAACATGATAGTGAACGAGCGCAGCAGTGACCACGTGCTCTACGACGTCGCGAGGGGACTGCCCGAGGGAAGGATAATGCGCAAGCTCCTCAGAACCGCTTTACCGGCGTTCCTGACATTCACGACGTACAACTTCCTGGAGATACTGACGGGGATGATGCTCATCGAGGTCATATTCAACATACACGGCCTCGGCTACCTGATGGCGATTTCCTTCGGCCTGACACGCATCGGGGACGGCTACGGCTTTGCCTACGCGCCGGAGATACTGTTCTTCGCAACGGCGGTTATGATGCTGTTCTACTTCATCAACGCCGTTGTCATGGAGGGTCTGTACCTCTACCTTGACCCGCGCTCAGGGGGGAGGGAACAATGAGAACCAGCGGACTCAAGCTGGGAGTGGCCATCATAGTGATATACACCATCGCAGCGTTCATGGCGCCGTACTTCGTGAACGAGGAGAAGATAGAGAACTGGTACAACGGCCTCTACTGGAAGGACAATCCCAGACTGGCCCCGCCTTCGTGGGTGAACCTCCTCGGAAAGAGCCTCCCCCCAACGGAGGAGCTGGCCCCGGTAAAGAGTCAGCCGGGCTTGCAGGTCTTTGAGTACGACTTCAGGTACTCAACGCCTCCACAGAACATAATCGTCAAGTTCAACCGAACCGAGGGAAGGCAGGTTACCGTAACTGTGACGACACCATCAGGCGAGAACTACCTGTTTCACCCGGGAACCTCGGTGGATGAGATCTCACTCGCCTACCAGTGGCAGGTGCTGATGGAGATAGCCAACGACAGGGGTGTGGAGTTCAGAATGGAGGACACCGCCTTCAGGAGGGGTCTGAGGCCGCTGTTCTTCGTGAACCGGAGCGGGGAGGTCGTTCCGGAGCACGGGGTTTACACGATAACCGTTGAGGGAGCAATCAACTCGACGGTCAAAATAGTAGGAGCCACCTACGGCATCCTGGGAACCGACACCTACGGCAGGGACGTCGGGGCGGCTTTCCTGTGGGGCGCGAGACAGACGGTGATCCTCGTCTACCTTACGGCGGTCGTGGCGGTTGCCCTTGGGACGCTCACCGGCCTCGCCGCGTCCCTAAGAGGACGGGCAGGAACCGCGGTGGACTCCATCTCAAAGCTCTCGACGATAATTCCTGTTATACCATTCATGATAGCCCTCATACCCCTAACCGGGAGCGTGTCCTACAACGCCAGGATAACGATACCGGTATGGGCCTTCGTACCGGCGCTGGCATTTCTGCTCTTCGGGAAGATAGCGAGAAACGTGGGAGCGATAGTCAGGACAGAGCTCAACAAGGAGTACGTGGCCGCGGCCGAAAGTCTGGGCGCCGACAGGAGGTGGGTGCTGAGGAGGCACATACTGCGGATAGTGGGGCCCTACTCAATCTACCAGCTCTCGCTCTTCGCACCCAAGGTGATCGCGCTGGTATCCATACTGGGCTTCTTCAGGGTCGCACCGGGGTTCAACTGGGGAACAATGCTGGGAATGGTGCTCAGCCAAAACGCGATATACAGCATGGCCTGGTGGATGATACTGCCCATTGGCCTCGCCCTCGTGCTCTTTGCCCTCGCCTTCGTCCTGATAAACCGCGAGCTGGAGGAGAGGTTCCTGTCGAGGGGGTAGAAATCAAGGGGAAAGCTTCCCCCTCAATTTTTCAAGGGCCAGCTCGAGAACCTCCTCAGGCGATGCTGCAAAGCCGCCTCCCCTCGCGAGCACTTCGCTGCCGCCCCCGCCGCCACCAGCCTCAGATAGAACCTCCCTGAGCAGTTCGTTCATCGAGATTCCCGCAACGTTTTCGTTTTTGGCAAAAACCGCGTAGTTCTCCCCGACCACCAGGGCCACGGTGTTCGGATTCTTGTCCACGAGGTACACCACGAAGGCCTGGGCGTCCTTCATGGGGGCGTCCTCAACGTACGAGACTACCCTAATCCCGCCGATTTCCCTGGCTTCTTCCAGGAGCGCCCTGGCCTTCCACCTCCAAAGCTCCCTCCTAAGGCTGTCCTTCTCCCCCTCGAGTCTTTCCAGCTCGACCTTAAGCTCCCCCACGCGCTCGACCAGCGGGCGGTTCTTGTTGGGCATCTCGTCCAGGGCCCTCCAGTAATCTTCAAGAAGCCTGTTCAGGTGTTTTAGAGCCCTGTTCCCGCAGACGAACTCGATGCGCCAGAGGTTCCGGGACTTCTTATAGAAACGAAGCACCTTTATGAGGCCAATCTCGGAGGTGTTTTCCACGTGCGTTCCTCCGCAGGGGGTTCTGTCAATGTCCCCAATAGTGACTATCCGAACCCTGTCCGTCACCTTGCTCACGTGCTTCCTCAGGGTCTCCGCTATATCATCCGGTAGGTACTTGAACTCATCAACCGTGACCGGAATTCCTTCCGAGATTATCCCGTTTGCCTCTATTTCAGCAGCAGTTACCATCCCCCAGTCGAGTTCACCATTCACCTCAATCTTGTTGTAGTTCTCGAATATTTGAAATCCGGTCGTGTCGAGGTTGTAAAGCCTCTTGAGAACAGCCGATAGGATGTGCTGGCCGGTGTGGTTTTTCATGTTCTCGTATCTCCACTCCCAGTCCAATCTGAGCCGTACCTCCTCGCCTTCCCCCGGAAGCCTTCCGATGAGGGTTCCCTCATGCCAGATTTCTTTCCGCTCTTTAACCCTTGCAATCTCTATAACAAAGCCGTCTCCCTCTATGAGTCCCCGATCGGAGGGCTGGCCCCCGCCTTCAGGGTAGAAAATCGTTCTGTCCAGAAGAACCTCCACGAGACCGTTGCCCAAATTCTTAACCTCAACGATCTTCGCGGTGGTCTCCCTAACATATGGATCCAAATAGTAAAGCTTTTCTGTCATAACCAGCACCTCACGATTCACCCAATTCCTCCTGCTCCTTCGCATACTCACTAACCATCATCCGAAGGAGGGAAGCAAGTTCTTTGTTGTACCGATCCTGCATCTCCGCAAACTTCCTCAAGGCCAGGGCTATCCCTTTGAGCCGTCTGATATCGTTGACTATTTCCTCCTGCTCCCTGGAAATCTCATCGAGAACGGAGCTTATCTCCACCATAGTCTCGATGTCCCTGCCGAGTATTTCGGTTCCCTCCCGGATTCTATCCATGACTGCCAGGGCATCCCTGAGGGTTTCGAGCTGGCCCATAACGCGGGTGTTGAAGTCTTTAATCTCCTTAGCAAGGTTCATCGTTTGAACCGCCATCTTCCGAATTTCATCGGCGACGACGGCGAAGCCTCTACCCGCTTCACCAGCGCGGGCAGCTTCTATCGATGCATTGAGGGCAACGAGGTTCGTTTGCTTGGCGACACCCGCTATCGAGTCGCTTATCCTCGAAACGTACTCAAGGTTCTCAACCAGGGTATTGAACTCTCTGGCAAAGACCTCAAAGCGCTGGAAGAAAGGCAGAAACTCCTCCTGAAACCTTTCAAGTTCCTTCATCACTTGGGATAGCTTCTCGATGTTCTCAATTATCACCATGTTGTTGTCTATAAACTGACCGCTTATTTCCTCCGCCAGCTCGTTTATGATTTTGCTGGACTCCCGGCTGGACGTCTTTATACGGACGGACTGGGCCAGCGCGCTCGATGCCTTCTCGATGCTTCTGACGTTCATGGTACCACCTCAGCGGTAGAGGTCAACACCGCATTTGAGGTTTCTCAGGAAGTCGTAAAAGCGTGGTATGAACTTCTTCGGTATAATCGCCCCATGCTGTGGCAGTATTGCCTCGACGTCAAGGTAGCTGACGCGATCGAGCCAGGCTTTTATGGCCCTGCTCGTCGGCATCAGCCTCTCGTGGACTGGTTTCATCGCCTGTATATGCCGCTCCATGCTCTCAACAACGATGTATGGATCATCGAGAATTGCTATGCCTATGTCCCCGCTAAAGAGGAACTTGCTCCTCCTGTCGTATATGGTAAAGTGGCCCGGACTGTGGAGGAAGTGAGCGGGGATGAACTCGAGGGTCGTTGCACCAAAGGCCATCGACTCACCCTCGTCGGGCAGTTCGTGTGTAACGGCCCTAGCATCCTCAAAGCCAAAGTGAGGCAGGAACCTCGTCCAGAGCCAGTGGGTTATTATCCGCGCGTTGCTGACCTCCCTCCAGAGGGGAAGGCTTCCCGCAACATCGGGGTCCTGGTGACAGATGTAAACGTACTCGATGTCCCTCGGGTCTATGTACTTGGAAGCGTTGGCAAGAACCTTCGAAAAAATCTTGTACCCTCCAGGGTCTATGAGGATTCCCTTCCCTCTGCTGACTATGAGATAGCTGTTGACATCAACGTCTTCTCCTCCCTCCTGGGTTCCAAGATAGACGACGAGGTGCTCATCATCACGGTAGAGAACGTGGTCCTTCCTTGGATCAAGCCCGGGTTCTATAAAGTACTCTCCCATCCCCACCACCGGAAGAGAACTACGAAGAGGTAATATTTAAGCGATTTGCCTACACAGCTACCTACATAAACGAATGGGATAAAAAAGCATCAGAAGCCCTCTGCCTGGGTCCTGGCCTCGATGAGGGCCTTAACCCTCTTGAGCCTGAAGAAGTTCTCGCGCTCCATCTCGTCGAGGCGCTGCTTGATGAACTTCACCGTGGCCTCCATGCGCGGGATTATGATGTACTCGAGGGCATTAACGCGCCTCTTTGTGACCTCTATCTCCCTCGCGAGCCTCTTGAGTGTCTCCTCAACCTCGGCGAGGCGGACGGCCAGATCGAGAACCTCCTCGAACTTCTCGGCGGCGAGGTCGACCTTGGCGGAGCTGGAGACGAAGGCGTAGCCGCGCTCGTTCGTGTTCCTTCTGAAGGAGTCCGCCTCTATGAGGGGAACCGGGACGCCCATAACGTTCCTCCGCTTTATCTCGACCTCCCTGTTGGGCTCGACGCTGAGGCTTATCTCCTTGAGACGGAGCATTCCCATGTCTATCTCCGCCGCCTGAAGGGCTCTGAAGGCCTCGTCCATTTTCCTCCCAAGCTCCTCCCTGAGCTGGAGCGCCTCATCGTATATCGTGAAGAACTCCATGATGAGCGCATCCTGCTTGTCCTTGAGGAGCTTGTGACCCTTCTTGGCCAGCTTAATGCGCCTCTTGAGGTTCAGGAGCTCCATACGGGTGGGCTTGACGTTGAGCAGCTCTGCCATCTCGACCACCTAAGGGTTGAAGGGAGGTCAGCCCTCCCTCTTTCTGTATTTGGGGTGGTACTTGAGGATGTACTCCTTCCTGACACGCTTGAGCTCTCCCTCCGGAAGCTCGGCAAGGAGCTCCCAGCCGAGGTCGAGGGTCTCCTCAATGCTCCTGTCCTCGTCGTAGCGCTGGGCGACGAACTCCTTCTCGAAGCGCTCGGCGAACTTGAGATACTTCCTGTCGGTCTCGCTGAGGGCCTCTTCACCAACGACGGCGACGAGGTCCCTGAGCGACCTGCCCTCCGCGTAGGCCGCGTAGAGCTGCTGGCTGAGCTGCGGGTGGTCGTCCCTGGTCATGCCCTTACCGATACCGTCCTTCATCAGACGGCTGAGCGACGGAAGGACATCAATGGGCGGGTAGATACCCTTTCTGTGGAGGTCCCTGCTGAGGACTATCTGACCCTCGGTGATGTATCCGGTCAGGTCGGGAATCGGGTGGGTTATGTCGTCGTCCGGCATCGTCAGGATGGGCACCTGGGTGATGGAACCCTTCCTGCCCCTGACACGACCGGCGCGCTCGTAGATGGTGGCCAGGTCGGTGTACATGTAACCCGGATAACCGCGCCTGCCCGGAACCTCTTCTCTTGCCGCGGAAATCTCACGCAGGGCCTCGGCGTAGTTGGTCATGTCCGTGAGGATGACGAGCACCTGCATGTCGTAGTCGAAGGCGAGGTACTCGGCAACCGTCAGCGCCATACGCGGGGTGATGATACGCTCGATGGCCGGGTCGTCGGCGAGGTTGAGGAACAGGACTGCCCTCTCTATCGCACCGGTCTCCTCGAAGCTCTTCTTGAAGAAATTAGCTTCTTCGTAGGTGATACCCATGGCCGCGAAGACGACGGCGAACTGCTCCTCCTCACCGAGGACCTTTGCCTGCCTGGCGATCTGGGCCGCGAGCATGTTGTGCGGAAGACCGGAACCGCTGAAGATGGGCAGCTTCTGGCCGCGGATGAGGGTGTTCATTCCGTCTATGGCCGAGACACCGGTCTGGATGAAGTCCCTCGGATAAGCACGAGCAACCGGATTGAGGGGAGCACCGTGGACGTCGCGCCTGTCCTCTGGGATGATCTCCGGTCCGCCGTCGATCGGCTTTCCGATACCGTTGAAGACCCTTCCGAGCATGTCCATGCTGACCGGAACCTTGAGGGTCTCTCCGGTGAAGCGGACGCGGGTCGTTTTGACGTCGAGGTCTCTCGTTCCCTCGAAGACCTGGACGATGGCAAGGTTCTCCCTTGCCTCGAGGACCTGTCCCTTCCTCTTCTCTCCGCCCTCGGTCTCTATCTCAACGACCTCACCGTAGGCGACGCCCTTGACACCCTCGACGATCATGAGCGGTCCGTAAATCTTGCTAACGGTTGAGTACTCCATTCCCGGCATCGACATCACGCCCCGTACCTCTTGAAGAGCTCCTCAAACTGAGCGTTCGTCTCATCCGTGAGAGCCCTGACGTTCTCAAGCTCGGGCTCGTACTTCATACGGCCTATCTTCTCCCTGACGGGGAGCTTGGCTATCTCGTCAACCGGAACGCCCCTGTCCACGGCCTCCATGGTCTTGTCGTAGAAGTTGAGGATAACCCTGAGCATGGTGACCTGCTTCTTCGGCGGGCAGTAGGTGTCAACCTCGTCGAAGGCGTCCTGCTGGAGGAAGTCCTCACGTATCATCCTGGTGACGATGAGCACCGCCTTCTCCCTGTCCGGCAGTGCATCGGGACCGACGATCCTGACGATCTCCTGGAGCTCGGCCTCCTTCTGGAGGAGCTCCATGGCCCTGTCGCGCATGGCCTTCCATTCCGGATCAACGTTCTGGTGCCACCAGTCCTTGATAGCGTCGACGTAGAGCGAGTAGCTCCTGAGCCAGTTGATGGCCGGGAAGTGCCTCCTACGAGCAAGGTCTGCATCGAGCGCCCAGAAGACCTTGACGACACGGAGGGTGTTCTGAACGACCGGCTCGCTGAAATCTCCACCGGGCGGCGAAACTGCACCTATGACCGAAACACTGCCAACGCGCTCCTCGCTTCCGAGGGTCACGACGCGACCGGCACGCTCGTAGAACTCCGCAATCTTACTGGCGAGGTATGCCGGGTAACCTTCCTCACCGGGCATCTCCTCGAGACGGCCCGAAATCTCACGCAGAGCCTCGGCCCATCTGCTCGTCGAGTCGGCCATCAGGGCCACGTCGTAGCCCATGTCCCTGAAGTACTCGGCGATGGTGATTCCGGTGTAGATTGAAGCCTCACGAGCCGCGACCGGCATGTTCGAGGTGTTGGCTATGAGAACTGTCCTCTCCATGAGCGGCTTTCCGGTCTTCGGGTCCTTGAGCTTCGGGAACTCCTCAAGGACGTCGGTCATCTCGTTTCCGCGCTCGCCGCAGCCTATGTAAACAACGATCTGGGCGTCACTCCACTTGGCGAGCTGGTGCTGGGTAACGGTCTTTCCGCTTCCGAACGGGCCAGGAATGGCGGCGGTTCCACCCTTGGCCTGGCTGAAGAAGGTGTCTATGGTCCTCTGTCCGGTGATGAGCGGAACCTCCGGCGGGAGCTTGTTCTTGTAGGGCCTCTTAACACGGACGGGCCACTTGTGGTACATCTTGAGCTCCTCGATGCTCCCGTCCGGCTTCTTGACCTTCGCAATGACCTCCTCGACGGTGTAGTCACCCTCCTCGGCTATCTCGACTATCTCACCCTCCACCCACGGGGGAACGAGGATCTTGTGCTCGATGATGCTCGTCTCGGGAACGAGGCCGAGCACGTCGCCGCCGACAACCCTGTCGCCGACCTTGACCCTGGGCGTGAAGTGCCACTTCTTGTCCCTCGGAAGGGCCGGGGCGGTGAGACCTCTGGCTATAAAGTCTCCGCTGAGGTCCCTGAGGGCCTCAAGCGGCCTCTGAATTCCGTCGTACATGGCGGTGAGCAGTCCGGGACCGAGCTCAACGCTCAGGGAGGCACCGGTTCCCTCGACCGGCTCACCCGGTCTTATACCTGCAGTCTCCTCGTAGACCTGGATAACAGCCTTGTCACCCTCAAGGCGGATGATTTCTCCTATGAGACCCATTTCGCCGACGCGAACGACCTCGTACATCTTGGAGCCCTTCATATCGTCGGCGACGACCAGGGGACCCGTAACACGAATTATCCTTCCCATTTCCTTTCACCTCTTCAGCTCAACACCAATTGCCCTCCTAACTATCTCCTTAATCGCCTCTTCGCCGAACCTAGAGCCGGACTTGTCCGGCACCTGAAGGATGATCGGAAGCGTAACCTCGGGTATCTCAACCTTCTGGGCGAACCTCTCCGTTATGAGTATTATTCCCACGTCGCCCCTCTCGATAAGCTCCCTGAGCTTGTTCCTGAGCCTCTCAATCTCCAGAGGCGTGTCCTCAAAGGAATAAACCTCATGGGCGCCGGCGAGTCTGAACCCCAGCGCCGTGTCCCTGTCCCCGAGCACGGCTATCTTCATGCGGCATCACCCGCCATCTCCTTTATCCTCTCTGGCTCGAGGCCGTCGCTGATGAGCTTGGCTATGGCCCTGAGCTTCCTGACCTCACGCTCCTTCTGAAGGACGTAGCCGAGCGGTGCGGCCACGCTGAGCGGGTAGAACCTGTTGAACTCGTTCACCCGCGTGAGGATGTGCCTCTCGAGGGCCCTCTCGAGGACGCTCAGATCCCTCTCGACATCCTCCCTGACGTCCCTGATGACCGGGCCGTACTTGGTAGAGTCCAGCTCCGCCAGTGCCATGCCGAGGTCGTCCACGTGCAGGAGTGGGTCGAGCCTGACGCTTCCGCCGGGTATGAGCATGGGCCTGATCTCCTCAGCGGGCATTCCAGCGACCTTGGCCCTGAGGACTGTGAGGATGTTCAGTTTGTCTATCTTCAGCCTGATGAACTCTTCAAGGATGACGCGTTCATCCTCCTTCCTGGAGAGGGCATAGCTGAGCAGCTTACCGTAGTGCATCCTGTAGAGCTCGGTCTCAAACTCCCTGGGGGTTATCTCCCCGAGGATGAGCTTCTGGTAGGGCTCCTCGTAGGGGGTACCCTCTAGCACGACGAGTATCTCCTCCATGGTTTTGGCCCCTGCGATGGCCTTGATCTTCGGGAGCATGGTTCCGATTTCGATGACGTAGTCCGCCGCCGGCTCTCCTACCAGCTTGGCCTTGACGACGCTCGCCACGTTCCTGACGTCCCACTCCTCAAGCATGAGCCTGAAGAAGGGGGCGGACCTCTTCGGGAGGATTTTAATCATCAGCTCGTAGGTTCCAGCCAGGGCTCTCTCCAGGGCCCTCTCTATGGATTCAACGTCGTAGCCCGAGAGGTCGGCGAAGTAATCCCTGTAGTCGGTGTCCTCAAGACCGACGACGAAGTTCTGGAGCGTCCTGCTCTCGGCCAGCTCGTTGAACCTCTGCTCGGTGAGGAGCTTCGCCTCCATCGCCCTTATCCTGGCGTTGGGGTAAGAGTAGGGGGTGTATTTCCAGATTATTCTGGCCGTTTTGTATCCCACCCACGTGAACACCACTGCAAGGGTAGTGTCCAGTATTCCGCTCACCGCTCCTGGTTCCATCGCCCTCACCCGAAGAGAGCCTTGGCTATTTCCGCCCTGAGCTCGCCTTCAAATCTCTCTATCCTGGCCTCGAAGGTGTTGTTAACCCTGACGGCGCCGTCGGGGGTCTCAACGACGAGGCCGCCGATGGTGCCGATCGGCTCCCCGAGGCTCACCTCGATCTCCCTGCCGAGCCTCTCGCCGAGGGCTTTTCTGAACTCATCGGCCCTCTCTGAGAGGAGCTTCAGAGTCCTCTCGTTGGAGCGAACGACGACGCTCTCGGAACCGAGCTCCCCAACCGCCTGAACCGCAAGGTCAACGAGCATCGGGAAGTACTCCTCGTCGGGAAGCTCCGCAAGCCTCTCACGAAGCGCGGTGATGACCTCCTGGATGAGCTCCTCCTGAACGGCGAGCCTCTTCTTCCTGACCTCGAGGCGGGCGTTGGCTACTATCCTCTGCTTCTCTATCTCTGCCTGGGTTTGGGCCTTCCTCATTATCCACTCGGCCCTGGCCTCGGCCCTCTTCCTCGCCTCCTCCTTGATCTGCTCCGCTTCCTTCTGGGCCTCACTGAGGATGTACTGTATCTTCTGCTCCGCTTCCCTGTTTATCTCCTGAATGATCAGCTCTGCTCCATCCATCCTCCTTCCTCCTCGCTGCTATAAAGAAAGTTTTGGACGGAGTCAGAAGCCGACTCCGGTAACTATCATGATCAGGGCACCGACGAGACCGAAGATGGCCATGGTCTCGGCCATAGCGGCGAAGATGATTCCCTGGGTGAAGGTCTTCGGGTTCTTGGCGACGGCACCGATACCGGCGCTGGCGATGATACCCTGCGGGATGGCCGAGAGGCCGGTGAGACCAACCACGAGACCGGCACCGAGGAGTATGGCACTCTTAACGATGTTGTCCATGTTGGTCGGGTCGGTGAACTTGAAGCCGCCACCGAGGATTCCCGAGACCATCAGGATGAGGAACAGGGTAATGAGGCCGTATATACTCTGGGTCATTGGAAGACCCTCAAGGATGAGGGCGTTCTTGAAGTTCTTCTCATCCTCGGCGACGACTCCTGCCGCTGCTGCACCTGCTATACCAACACCGAAGGCCGAAGCGGCTCCGGCGAGACCGGCCGCAAGGGCCGCACCAAGGGATACGTAAACTATCGGGTCCATCTTTCATGCACCTCCTTAAGCTTCAAACTCCAACTCAGACACTTCTCTTTTTGCCCTGAAGGGCTCGAAGGGTTTACCTTCACCTGAATAGAACGTACCGAAAAATTCAACGTACTGGAGACGGAGCGAGTGGACAAACGCTCCGAGGGCGTTGATGGCGACCGAAAACAGCTGGCCGCCGGCAAAGAGTATGAGACCTATGACTATGCCTATTGGAACGGGGCCTATGCTTACACCCCAGACCATCTGCACGAGGATGTTGATGACCATCGCTATTCCTGCCGTCGCTAGGGCCAGCGCCATCAGCCTCGCGTAGCTGAGCCAGCTTCCCACGAAGCCGAAGAAGTCCGAGATTATCAGCAGCACCGCCAGCCCGCCGTTGTTGACTATCTCCCCTATTGCGAAGAGCACCAGACCGAATCCGAAGAGGACTTTGCCAGCCGTCCCGGCGCTTGGGCTGCCGCTTCCGAGCACTAGGGTGACTATTCCAAGTATTATGAGCATCCATGAGAACTGATCGAGCACCGCTCCCTTCCTGTCGCCGTTCTTGAACTTGACCACGAAGCCCAGGGTGTAGCCCAGGAAGAGGTGGGCTATGCCTATCGCGAGAGCAAGCTGGAGCACCACTAGGGCATCCTGGAAGGTGTCCCAGACGCGCGGGACGGTGAATCCAGCTAAATCGAGTGCGTTGCCGAAGTAGCTGCCGAAGATGGCGCCCATGATCATGGTGAAGAACGAACTGATGAGCAGTGTGTAGGAGAACTTGTAGGTGCCGTCGTTGAACTTCCTGTGTCCCTTGACGAGGAGCGCTGCGATTATGGCTATGATGAGACCGTACATGAAGTCGGTGAGCATGAATCCGAAGAAGAACGAGTACGTGAAGGTTATTATCGGGGTCGGGTCTATCTCGTCGTACTTGGGAACGCCGTACATCTCGGTGAGCATCTCGAAGGGCCTGGCCCAGCCGGGGTTCCTGAGCTTTATCGGAATCTCGTCAAGCTCCTCCGCACTCGGCTCGCGGACGTTGATGTAGGCCTTGTTCTCGGTAACCCTCTTTATTCCCTCGAGAACCCTGGGGACATCAGCCCTGGGGAGCCAGCCGACGAGGGCGAACGTCATGTTGGTTCTGGCGAGCATCGGAAGCACCGTGGATTTGTCGCGCTCGTTCTCCATCAGCTCCTGGTAGAAGACGACGTCGTCGTAGTACTTCTCTGCCAGCATCTCGGCATCTTTCCTGGCGCTCTCAAGCTCTTCCTCCTTGGCGCGGAGCTTCTCCTCGTAAACCGCTATGAGCTCCTTCGGCGTTCCCTCCCCCGCGGGAACCTCGAGCCTCTCGAGGGAGTACTTGGCGAGTATCGGGTTGGCCTTCTCATAGTCCGCCCGGAGGAAGGCGAAGACCGCCAGAACCTTGTCCTTGAACTCCTTGGAGACGACGACGGCCCTTCCCTCCGTGGCCTTCTCGACCTCCTCAACGAGGGGCCTGAACTTGTTCCTGTCAATGGTTCCTACGATTATCTCGAGCATGCCCGTTGATTTAAGGTACGAAACGTCAAGGTTGAGCACGGAGAGCAGCTCAAGAATCGCGATGTCGTTCTTTATCCTCTCGATCTCGGTCTGGGTGGAGGTTATCTTGCCCTCAACCGCCTTTATCTCGGGCTCGACCGTGGCCAGGAACGCCTCAACGTCCTTGATGAGCTTCTCCACTCCCTCGTACCGGTACTTCTTCTTCGCCCTCTCACTCGGGAAGATGAACTCCCTTATGCCGCCCCCGGTCTGCTTCTTATACGCCTTGAGAAAATCGACGAGCCTGGATATGGTTATGCTGTACGAGGCGGCCTTCCTGTGGTACTCGTTCGGCGAGTCCTTTTGGGCCACGTCAACGCTGAGCTCCCTTATCTCGATCACGCCGTTCTCGTGGAGGTAGGTGAGAAGACTGTCCTTGTAGCGGTTGAGCGTGATGACCTCTATTTTGACCATCTCTTCAGGCTTGAACATCGTCAGCTCCCTCTCACGAGTGCTATACCAGCCGAGATGGCCCTCTCAAAGTTGTTGGTGGCCTTCACCTTGAGCTCCTCTATCTCAGCGTTGCCCTCCTCGAGGACCTTTTTGGCCTCCTCCTCGCCTTCGGCGCGGGCCTTCTCGACGAGGGCTTCCGCCTGAGTCTCAGCGTTCCGTATAATCTCCCTCTCGAGAAGCTTGGCCTCCTCACGGGCCTTAAGCACTATCTCCCTGGCGTCCTCTTTGGCCTTCTCAATGCGTGCCTCGGCCTGCTTCTCTGCATCAACAATCTGCTTGATGACGTCCTCCATGATTAGCCCCCCAATGACCCTGAAAACAGGTTTCCTCACACGTCGCTTTTGGCTTCCCTAACCGGTTTAAATAGTTTTTGGCCCCCACACCAAAGATATGACGAGGAAAGAACAGAGATGGACATAAAAGTTGAAAAAAATGTCATATTAACTTTCATTGTCGGGTTTTCTCCTCTCGAGGAGACCCTTCACGCTGTCCAGTATGCTGTTCTTGGCGAAGACTATGACCTGACCCCTCTCTGGGAGCTTCGTGTCGCCGGACGGAATTATCAGGTTGCCCTTCTCGTCGTAAACGGCTATCATGAGGGCGTCCCTGGGCAGTTTGAGGTCGCGGACGTACTTGCCCGCTATCTCGCTGTTTTCGTCGATGGTGAAGCGGACTATCTCGGCGCCCTCCTTCGGGAAGAGGACGCGGTCGAAGCCCGGCGTGACTATGTTCCTGCTTATATACTCCGCCGCTATTTCCTCAGGACTGATGACGAAGTCGAAGTAGCGCTTGAGGTCGGTTACCTCCTCAAAGATGCGCCTGTTCTTGGGGTTCCCCAGCCTGAGGGAGGTTTTCACCTTGGGGTTCAGGTGCTTTGCCAGTATGCAGGCCAGCAGGTTGGCGTCGTCCTTGCCTGTCAAAGCTGCAAAGGCGTCCGCCTGCTTGATGTTGGCCTCCTCGAGGGTCTTCGGGTCGGTCGCGTCGCCCTCAATAACCAGCCCGTTGATGAGGAGGGAGAGCTCCTTGGCCCTCGCCTTGTCCATCTCGATTATGGTGACGTCATGGCCGTCCTCCTCGAGCATCTTGGCGACGAGGAAACCGACCCTTCCTGCGCCCATTATCACTACGAACATCAGTCCTCACCGAGCAGGTATTTTGCTATCTCCGCGTAGGCCGGCCTGGTGACGAGGATTCCGATGAGGACGCCGAGTATGGTGGTGAAAGCGAATCCCTTGAGCGTTCCGACGAAGTAAACCAGCAGGAAGCTCATGGCCGCTATGGTCGTCGCCGCGGAGGCGAAGATGACGAAGAACGCCCTTCCCATCCTCCTGAGAACGCTGGCACGCCTGGTTATCCTGGTGCTTCTCTCACCGCTGAGGAGCTCGTCGGTTATGACTATCTGCTGATCGACGCCGGTACCAATCGCCGCGATGATACCCGCGATGCTCGGGAGGTCGAGGTTCCAGTTTATGAGGGACGCGAAGCCGAGTATTATTACAACCTCAAAGAGGCTGGTGCTCGCGACGGGGATGGCAATCCTCCAGTTCCTGTAGTGGAAGTACACGATCAGGAGCACCGCTATCAGGGCGGCGAGACCGGCGTAGAGGGCCTGGGTCCTGAAGTTCTCCCCGAGGCGCGGGGATATGAACTCCATGCCGACGACGTTGAGCTTGACCGGAAGCGAACCGCTCTTGAGAACGGTGTATATCGTGCTGGCCTCCTGCTCGGCCGTCATCCTGTCAGGGGCGGTTCCTGTGATCTGAACGTCCTGCTGAGGTTCACCCACCGTGAGGCCCTCACCGAGGGAGTAGGGGCCGTAGAGCCCGAGAACCCTGACCACGAGGGCGTGATCGCTCTCACCGGGGGCCCTCGGAATATAGCGAACCGTGATGTTCATGTCCTCAAGCTGGGTCTGCAGGTCCTGCGGGACATCGACGAGAACTATCTTATCCTTGCCCTCCGCGAGTTTGACTATCTCATCCGCGCTCTGGTTGGCGTAGGCGACGACTGTTACGTTGAAGGCCTGGCCAATCCTCTCCATGAGGGTCGGGGCGTTCGGGGCCTCGGCGTTGAAGTCCGTGCTGTTCATGAGCCTGTAAACCGAGTCCGGAACCACCATCAGGGAGTTGACCGGGGGATCGAGGAACATGTCAACGGGCCAGCCGACCTTGCCCTTGGCCAGCGCGGCGAACTTCTCGGCGGCGCCTTTGGATATCCTGAACGGGACAGCCCAGCTGTTATCTGGCTTTATCTGATAGATTCCAACGTACTCAACGTCCTCGCCGGTTCCGAACACGGTCCCTGTGAACTCCATGTAGAATACACCCTGGCTCTCGATGACGGACTTTATCTGGTTGGCCTGCTCTGCGGTACTAACGTTGGCGACCTTGATGAGGACTATCTGGTCTCCCTGCGCCTCGACGGTGATGTCCCTCAGTCCAAGGGTGTTGAGCCTCTTCTGGAGCGAGCTGACAACGAGCTGCATCGTATCGCTGTCAACGGGGTGCTCTGTCTGGGCGACGAGGGCAACACCACCGGATATATCGATTCCATACGTCAGGGGCTTGAAGGCCAGAGTAGCCACGGAGCCCACGAGGAACAGGATGAGCAGGATTATCCTCCAGTTGAGGAGGAGATTCCGGGTTCTTCTCTTCATTCGCTACCACCCCTTGCCTGGCTTGAGAGGTACCACTTCAGCACGCCGGCGTTAAGAACCCAGGTGTTCATGAAGTCCGCGAGGAGACCGAAGATGAGGACGATGGCTATGTTGTCGATGGTCTGGCTGGTGGATATGATCCAGAGCACGAGCAGGGCGCCGAGGGTGGTTGTGCTCATCGTGAATCCGGTAGAGACCGCGCTCAGGTATGCTTCATCCACGCTGTCCTCCTTCCTCCTGAGGAGCTTGGTGGTCAGGAGGATGTTGCTGTCAACGGTGTAACCGATGAGCATGAGCAGGGCAGCTATCGTGGCCGTTGTCAGCTCAATGCCGAAGAGACCCATGAGGGCGACGGCTATTGCCATATCCGAGAGGGCCGAGAAGATTATAGTCATCGACGGCACGAGGTTCCTGAAGAACAGGAACACCACCACAGCCATAGCCAGGAACGCGAAGACGAGGGCCCTTATTCCCTGCTGCTGGGCGATTTTACCGAAGGTGGGCTGAACCTCGCTGTGGGTGTACTCCGCGTTTGGATAGTCGTGCTTCAGTACATTTATTATCTCAGCGGGGTCAGTACCGACGGGAGCGTAAACCCTGATGCCGCTGGTATCAACGCTGGTGAAGCTCTCGACCCTCACGTCCACTCCCAGCTGGGCGCTCAGGGTCTTGGCGAGCTCATCGGGGTTCGCATCGATTCCATAGGCGGTGACGACCACACCGCCCTGGAGGTCTATTCCAAGCGTGGGGAAGTTAACCGCGAGCAGAATCAGAGCCACAAGGAATACCACCAACGGATACAGGATCATTCTTTTGTATTCCATCTCGGCCAGAAAGCCAAGCTTCTTTCGTTTCCTTGCCCTCACGGCGTCACCGGCCGTGGGCTTTGCCTTAGTTTTAGGCTTCGACATACCTTCACCCCGTCGTTAGTTTTTGCAAAACTTGTCGTTAGTTGGAAGCATGAGTTTTAAAATTAGTGGTTCATGCCTGAAAATGGCCAGCGATGAGCAGACCAAACGGGGGCGGAGAGGGGGCTTAATTCATGAAATAGCCTTCAAATCGGGACTAAGCCCAATCCCCCAGGAGCTTTCGGAAAATTTCAATAACAGCCAGAATTTAACAGTTCAATGCATTCCAGGCCAATTCAGAGCAGTTCAACGGCAGAACGGCCCGCCCATAGTTCCCCTCTTGAGGGCTTAACTTTAAAAAGGGTACGTAATAGGAGCAACAAGAGGTGAGAGACCATGAGCGAGATAGAGACCATCGGGTTCCACTACGTTGTCGAAGCGGCAGGTTGCGATCCTGAGGTTCTAGGTGACGCTGACAGGATAAGGCAGATATTCCTCGACGCGGCGAAGGTCAGCGATATGGAGGTCAAGTCAAGCTATTTCTTCAAGTTCTCCCCGACCGGTGTCAGCGGCGTCGTCATAGTCGCTGAAAGTCACATCTCAGTTCACACCTGGCCCGAGAGGGGCTATGCCGCTCTGGACGTCTACACCTGCGGCACCAAGGCCGACCCGGAGAAGGCCGTCGATTACATACTTGAGCAGTTTAAAGCCAAATACGCCCACGTCTCGGAGATAAAGCGCGGAATAGAGGAGGACGACGACACCTACACCCACATGATAATGACGTGGGAAGAGGCCCTCAGAAAGAACGGGAAGGAATAAGAGGCCTCATAAAAGCTTTTCTATCTCTTTTACCGTTTCCAGTGCATCGTTCAGTATTCTCTTGACGTTCTCGAGCTTCGCAACCAGCTCGCGGTTCTTTTCCTCGAGCGCCATGATTCGCTCCCTAAGCTCCTCGTTCTCCCTCCTAAGCTTCTCGCACTCCTCAAACCCAGCCGGTCGGCCGCCTTCGGCAAGGACCTCAATGTTTCTGGCCAGTTCGTCGAGCCTGCCCCGCTTTATGAGCTCGTAGGTCTCCCTGACGAGCTGACCGGCCTTGGTCTCGCCCTTGAGGTGCTTCCTTATCGTTGCCTCAGTCCTGCCGAGTTCCTCCGCGATTTCACTTACTGTCATTCCCGCCTTCTCCCTCGCTATGGCTCCAGCGGCGACCGCTAAGCTGTCCACCCAGGTCAGCCTCTCTGCCGGGTCCTTAATCAGCCCTATGACCTCCGGTCTGAAGAGGGTAGCGAATAGGAGCACGCTCTCAAGCCTGTGTATCTCCTCCCTCCCGAGGGGGTTCAGCGGGACCTCCATTCTCTCACCCCCTCCCGTTTTTAATCGAGCTCCACAACTGTTTTCCTCATGAGAACCCTGTCTGGGTAAACGACGATTCCCCTGTCCGTTATCTCGAAGGGATGCCTCCTCATGCTGTGACTAGTTCCGCGCATCTTCCAGACTATCAGGCTTCTCTTAAGCTCGCCGTCAATCTCATCGAGGTCGAGCCTTATTATGCCATCAACACCGTGCTCAACGCCCGGCCCTCCAAAGCCGCGCTCACCAACGCTTATCTGGCTCACGAGTATGCCCGTAACTCCGAGGCCTGCCAGAACGCGCTTGAGCTGCATGACAACGCTCCTTGCCATCGCCGGCTTGTTAATGTAGAGGGTAGTGACGGAGTCTATCACCACCCTCCTGGCGCCGATATCCTTGATAGCCGTTCTCAGGACGTCTATAAACTCTCTGATATCCGTCAGGTCGTGGACGATGTACCTCTCGTACTCCCTGCTCTTTCCCACGCCCGCGGTGAACGCGTCCACCATCGCAAACAGGCCTTCTTCCTCGTACTTCCTCACGTCCCAGCCGAAGCCCGCCATGTTCCCCCTGACCTGAAGGGGGTGCTCCTCCAGTGCCACGTATATGCCGGGCTCGCCGTTCTGAATGCCGCTCCACAGAAACTGCTGGCTGAATATGGTCTTCCCTGTCCCCGGACCGCCGCTCAGGAGAACGACGTTCCTCTCGGGGATTCCGCCGTGAAGAACCTCGTCCATCCCGGGGATGCCCGTCCTCACCCTCCCCACCATCGGGCATCACCCCTTTAGTTACTTTTTGTTATCAATTAGTTCATGGGGGCAAGACCTTAAAAAAGTTACGGGGAATTAGGGAACTGTTCCGACTCAAGATTAGCCTCCCCTCCGTATTTTAATAAACAGAGCCGCAACAATTAGCAATGCAAGAACTGCCAGCACTGGTTCCCAATCTCCCCCCACAGACCGTGGCACCGTCCCGGTGGTTTCATGAGAGGCCGTTTCGGATGACGACGTGAGGGGAAGCCTTTCCCTCAGGGAAACATTAACCATGGTCACGTCACCAACGTGAAGGGAAACCATGAGAAAGACTTTCTCGTAACCTTCTTTTTCCACGGTCACGCTGTAGTTACCGGGTATCAGGGAGATGTTGCAGGGTGTGAGGCACCTCTTTTCGCCAACCGTGACGGTGGCACCCCCTGGCGACGTTAGGATTCTGAGGATAGGCCTCCGTACGAGCTGCAGTGAAATGTTCCGTAAATCCCCCGGGGACAGTAGAACGAGAGTGGAATTTGGAAGGTAGCCCCGAAGGGAGGCCGAAACGTTGTAAACACCGGGGGTCAGGTTCAGGGAGCAGGGAGAGGTGCACGTTCTGTTCCCGACCCTCACCTCCGCTCCCAACGGGACGGTGGTAACGTTGAGCTCAGCCGGCAGGGGGCTGAGGGTCAGGTTCAGCGAGACGCTTCCGTTGACCGGAACCGTCACGTTCTTCACAATCCCCCCGTAGCCCGGGAGAGAGGCGCTGACGGTGTACGTCCCGGCGGGAAGGGCCAGCCTGAGCGGACTCCTGCCGGAGAAAACCTTCCGATTTCCCGCAAAAATCGCCAGACTTGCGTTGGAGGGCCTCGTCGAGACTTTGAGGGTTCCCTTCTCCGGATGAACCGAAACCACCCGTGACAGTGCGGAGAGGTCTGCGAAGACGGTGAGATTTTTCTCCGAAACCACGACGCCAGAGACAAAGGGGTAGCCGTTAGCGCCGAGCGAGATGCTGTAAGAGCTCAGTTCTGGAGTGAAGGGGAGGTAGAGCCTCATCGGGGTAAACCACTCCCCGAAAAGGTGAAAGTCGTTGACGTAAACGGTGGCGTTGGCCGGCTTCGAGAGGATTCTCACCTGAACCGGAACCACGGCGTTCTCAACGGGCCGGCGGGAACAGCCCCCGTAGGAGCTCCAGCCACCCCCATCTGCCGAAATTTTGAAGAGGCAGTATTTTTTAACGCCCGCGTACTCAACCGCCACCGGTAGGCCGCTGGGAAGGAGGAGGTAGTCCCTCACGCGGCACGATGCGAAGAGAACCGTCTCCATCGGGACAGGCTTTGATGGCCCCATCATCGAGGTCTCACCCTCCCCCGAGGTCCAGTTTGGAGCTGACATACACGGGCTTTTCTCGGACTCCGGCGTGGGGACTTTTCTCCCATCTAAGAAAACGGTCGCGGTCGAGAATCCGCTCAGGGCCCCGTCCAGGAGAGGCTCGTCCACCCTCACCACAAGGGGCACGTCGCCAACGCTCAGGTTAAAGATTAGAGTGACGTTCCCGACGGACAGCTCAACCGGCCACACCCCGGTGCTCAGGTTCAGCACGGTCGGGGCGGTCGCGTTTAAATCCCCAACCCTCACCCGTCCGCTGAACTCGAAGAGAACGGGCGTTGGGGACGCGAACGGTACGAACAGCATGCTAAATAAGATTGAGAGCAGAAACAACCTCCTCAACGTTGCCATCGAGCTTCACCTCCCCTCCAGCTATAACGACTGCCCTGTCGGCGAACTCGACGAAGGGCTTCCATATGTGGGAAACGACAACCATCGAGACGCCCTCGGAGGCAAAACGCCTCAGCAGGCCGGTGATTTCGGGTATCGCGTCAAAGTCAAGGTTCGCAAGGGGTTCATCCAGCAGAACCAGCTCGGGAGTGCCCACAAAGGCGGATGCTATGCTCAGGCGCTTCGACATGCCGGCAGAGTAGGTTGAAATCCTCCTGTCGAGAAAGCCCCCAAGGGAGAAAGCCTCAACGATATCGGAGATTGAACCCCCGCGGATTTCGGCCAGGAACTCAAGCCACTCGCGGCCTGTTCTGTGCTTTGGTAGCGCCGGCGGGTCGAAGGAAACGCCGAACCTCGCCCTAACCCTCTCATCGGCCCACGGGTCGCCGCCGAACACCCTGACGGTTCCGGCCGTCGGCCTGTAAGTTCCGGCACAGAGGTTAAGAAAAGTGCTCTTGCCCCCACCGTTGGGTCCGAGGATTAGGGTTACGCCCTCGCCGATTCCAACGCTCACCGAGTCGAGCGCGGTTACGTGGCCGAAGCGCTTCGTGAGGTGCTTTGCACGGATTATCATCTCCTCACCCCCAGGAGGGCGAAGAGGAGCGCCGAGGTGCCGCCTACGAGGTACTCAATTGAGAGGGCCCTCGAAGACGGGTAGCTCTCCCGGCCGGAGATTGCCACGGAAGCAGGTGCCTCCGAGGATACCACGACACAGTAGGGGCCCGAGTGGTTGAGCGTTACGATTGCTCTTCCAGAACCGAAGAGCGTGGAGGAGTGGATGACCCTGTCCTCCACCGGGTCGTAGAAGGTTACGGAGTAGTTGCCCTGCCCGTTCATGTTGAGAACGAGAACCCTCGCCGACGGGACGACCGAGCAGGAGGTTCCAACTGCGAAGTCCGAGTAGGGCTTGGAGAGCTCGGCGTGCTGAACCGCGAGAGCCACCAGCGTGAAGGCCGCGACGAGGAAGAGGATGAGCCTGATGAACCTCACCTCACGTCCCTCCTTTCAGCGAGGTAAAGAGTCAGGGCAATGAGGAAAAGGGGGAGAAGAACGCAGGAGAGGAAAGCGGACGAGAGGAGTTCCATGAACCATCCGGAAGGAGAAACGCCTGAAGTGTAGGCGTGGAATATCGCCGAGTTGAGAACCGCCGGGGGCAACGAAGAGACTCCGAACGAGTGGGGCAGGTAGAGAACCGAGAGCCCAACCATCACCGAGACGAAGGTGTTGGGGGAACCCATGGCAACAAGGGAGGAAACCGCGACCGCGTAGAGAACGGCCAGTGTCCAGTAAAGCAGGTATAAGGGAAGGGGGCCCTTTGAGAGGAAGGCCGTGAGAAAGAAGTTTCCTGTGTCGCCGAAGATGTAAAGAACGGTCAGAAGGAACGGGACGAAAGATGCAACGAAGAGCATTATGAAAACGGCTAAAACCTTGGAGAGAACAAGCCTCTTCCTACCCACCGGGAGGGAGTAGAGCGAGAGGGCGAAGCGCGTGTCCCTGTCGTTCCGCAGGACGAGCGATGCCAGGAGAACCGCCGTCAGCATGAAGGCGGTGTAAACTTCGTCCGAGAGAAGGGGAACGCTGATACCCATGGTTCTGTAGGAGGAGGCCAAGAGGAGGCTCTCCTTGGGTGGGGACACCATAAAGTGATTTGAGACCCGAATTCCCCTGAGGAAGAGGGAAGTCCCGATGAGCAGGAAACCGAAGGCAAAGACCGCCAAGTTGAGCGGGTCTTCAAGCTCCCAGCGGAGGATTTTCATCGAACCCACCTCCAAAGGTCCCTGATACCAACCGCGATGGCTATGAGGACGGAGAGGGCAAAGTAGTACACGAGGGGACTGCCGGGCCTCTCGAAGGGGCCCTCATCCCGAAACTCCACGTTGGTCGCGTAGAGGTTCCAGCCCTGGAGCCAGCGCCTGTTGGAGTTCTCGGCGAGGAGTTTGCGGAGGGCCCGCGAGGCGTTCACGTCCTCCATCGTGGAGCTAACCACGCCCATGAGAACGAGTTCGGGAGGGGTTGAGAACATGTCGGACGCTATCATCAGGCCGGTAGAGGGGTCGTAGAGGGCCGAGAAGGCCGTGCCCCCGGAGAAGCTGTAGTCCGGGCCGTGGAGGTTGAACCCCACCACGTCAGATTCGAGGTAGATGAAAGGCGGATGAAAGGCGCGCAGGTGCGTCAGGACTTCAAAGTCCCTGTAACGGGAGTAGCTCAGGTTTTTGACCCTCATCACCCAGTTTCCCCCTTCCGGAACCGTGACGTTCAGGAGGACGGCGCCGGGCCCGGGAGGGAAAGAGGGGTCTACGAAGAAGCTCGGCCTGCCAACGGGCGTGCCGTTTATAACGTAGGCGCCGGTCCTCAAGTCGAGGGTGAGAACCTCAGAAAGCACGAGCACGCTCGCGTTCGCGAGGTCGGGCCTTTCAATCGCCACATCGTGGAGCTCAAGCCTGACGAGGATTTTGGCCGTGTTGTTGTCCACGGAGAGGACCCTGAAGGTGAGGTAGGAGGTTCCGGTCGGCCAGAGGGCGGTAACGTAGTTCTCATCCCGCGAGACGTTTCGCCCCTCCGCCTTAACGAGGTACGGATAGAGTGCCTCGAAGGAGCGCTCGTTGAGCATGTCGAGCTTGACCATGACGCTGTTCGTCCCGAACCTCGCGTCCTTCGGGACGACAACTGCATAGGTAACGTAGGTTCCGGGTTTGAGCCAGGTTGGCGTGGCCTGCACAACAGATATGAAGCAGAGCGCCGAGGCCAGCAGGACAGCCACCAGGGCAGTTCTCATTCCTTCGACACCTTAATTGTGTTAAATTTCCTGACGTTAATAGTCATCAAACTTTAAAGGATTTTCGTTAAGTAAAAATGCTTTCATCAAAGTACGCCAAAACCCGACGGCGGCCAATCACCAACGTGCCCAGAGAAAGCAGGAATCGGGAAAGGCCTCACCTCTTTCTCCTCAGAAACTCTCCTATGTCGGTAACGTTGAGTATGAACTTCCTCCCGCTTTTGGGGTTTATCCTGCCGATGCCCAGGATAACGCCGTTCTCGTCGTAAATCACCAGCTTCTTTGTCCCCTGCCAGTCGTACCTCCTCACGCCGCTCCTAGGCACGTCCTTACCGGTCGTGAAGAGGAATCCCGCCCTGGGTGTTAGAACGGCGTAGTTCCTCTCAACCTTCACAAAGTAGAAGAACTCAACGTTGGGGTAGAACTTCTCGACCAGGTTTTTGTCCACCTTTATCGTGCCCACGAAGGTTCCGTAGGCGTAGGGTTTAAGGGGCATCCCCTCAATCTCGGCCCAGACCTTTCCGTTTACCGCGTAGACGTCGCGAAACTTCCCCTCAACCACGGCAAAGAAGTGGTGCCTTAGCTCGCCGTACTTTTCCGACTCGCGGAGGATTAAATCGTATTCCCACGAGGAGGCGCGTCTGTACCTGAGTTCCCTCTCCATGATTCCAGCCTCGATACCGAGCTTAAAAGCTTAGCCCGTCCCGTTCGGAGGGCTGACGTTTTCGGGGTAGGCTACGATAACGGTGGCGTTCTCGGGAATTTCCCCTATGTGGACGTGGGCGTAGTAGTCCTCAACGACCCACCCTGCGGTAGATGCGCTGACGAGGGCAGATATGCCGAGGAGGATCATCGCCACGAGCGAAAGCTTCCACGAAACCTCGATTCCGCGGAAAAGAAGGAGCATTCCGAGGAGGGACAGCGCCAGCCAGAGGGCAAAAATGGCCGGAAGCAGGGGCGTCTCGTGAAGTGACTCCGAGAGAACCGCGACCGAGCCCAGCGCTCCAGCGCCGAAATACAAAAGCCCAAGGAGCTTTCCCCTACGGACGTTAGGGGCCGAGAGGTAGTAGAGCGCCAGTATTCCTAGGGCAAAGTAGCAGAGCATAAGGAAGGACAGAGCCCAGGCGAGCTTCCCGTATAGACCCTCAGGAATGACGACTGAGAACATAACCGCTGGAAAGCCGTAGAACATCAGGTTAATCCCCGCCTGAAGGAGAAAGAGAACGGGCAGCAGGTAGGACTTCCAGTCGGCCATAATCAACATTCGTCTGGTATGTATATTTATTTTTCCTCCCCCGAAAGCCTCATCCACTAGGGCGGAAAGGAGTCAGCTTTCGAGTTTATCGAGCAGCTCGGCGAATCCCGCCATGTCCGTTCTCTCGAACTCCCTCTCGAACTGAAGGCCGAGCTCCGCTATCTCCTCAGGGGTTATCGTCGTTTCCGGCTCCTCCGCGTTTATTCCCGGGCAGCTCTCGTCGTAGTAGAGCCACAGCCTCTGACCCATGTACTCAAAGGGCATCTCTCCATCAACACCGAGGGGCTTGCGGGAGACCATGAATGGATAGATGCGGCAGATTATCGGATTCGCATCGTGAACACGGCATTTTCCGGTCTCCGGGTCGTGGAAGACGCAGCCCAGGTCCCACTCCCTCACCGCGAGGACGAAGCGTATTTTGTCCCCCTCAACGGAGAATGTCACGAAGTCCTGGGGGTCGTGACCTGCCCCCGCTATTCTCTCTATATCATTCAGAGTTAGATAGATGTGCCTCCCCCTGCAGCAATCGAGGCAGTAGAGACACCTGAAGGACACCGGTTCCCTGAAGGGTTTGGGTTTGAATCTCATAGAGCTACATTCAAAAAACCGGTTAAAAATGCACCGGATGTTTCCAAAAACTATTCGACGAAATGTTTTTATGAGTTTGAAATGTACACTATATTTGCAAAAAAGAGTTTTGGAGGTAATACCCATGGATGAGATTAAAGAACCCGCAGGGGATGAGGAGAATAAGCCAATGACCCCGGAGGAGTACAGGGAGGAGATGGCCAGGAAGCAGGTGGCCAGCCTGATGGCGCACTGGCAGTGGTACCTGGTTCTGGGAATCGTTCTGCTCGTTCTTGGTATCGTCAGTCTCAGCATACTGCCGTTCGTCACCCTGGCCAGCATCGCTGTCTTTGGAGTTTTCCTCATACTCAGCGGTGTCATTCTGATAGCCGTTGCCCTGTTCACCAGCGGTGAGAGCGGGGAAACGCGGATATTTCAGCTCCTGCTGGCGGCGCTCTACATAATAGTCGGAGCGGCAATGCTGGAGGAGCCCATCCTCTCGGCCCAGATCCTGACGTTCATACTGGGCGGCGCGTACTTCATCTTCGGTATCGTTAAGGTTCTCATGGGCTTCAAGACCGAAGGCGGGGGCATAGTGATCTTCTCGGGCGTCATAGACTTCTTCATAGGAGTCATGATACTCGCCAACTGGCCCGAGTGGAGCCCGTGGGTCATAGGAATCTTCGTGGCGATTGAGCTTATAGTCGCCGGTGCGAGCTTCATAGCGCTGTCCCTCGGGGCAAGGTCGATGAAGAACAAGCCAGAGGCTCAGGCATGAGCCAAGGGAAAGCGAAAGAAACGATAAAGAACAAAACCGCTTCCTTTTCCCGTCCCTTCTTTTAACCATCAGTCCTTTGGATAGGCCGCCTTAAAGGCCCCCCAGTCGGACTTCGGGCCATAGGTGACGGTGAAGTTAACCATCTCGTAGTTCTGTGGAACATCGTCCGGCTTGTAGAGTATCAGGTGGTAGGAACCGTCGAGGTACCAGTAGGAGCCGGGGGGTATGCGGAAGGTGTATTTCGATATCGTGACCTTCCTGACGCATTTCGCCTTTCTAATATAAGCGGTCCCGCTCCACACGACCACGTCCATGCACCAGCCGGGGGTCTTGAGATCAAGAACCACGTAGTCCCCGTAGTCCTCGTCACCCTTCAGAACCAGGTTGTTGTACAGATCGACGGCGTTCTCCCATTTCATGCCGCCGAACGTCATGTTCTTCATAACCAGCAGCTGCCCCTTGGGCGAGGCAACGCCGTACGGCACCGGGTTGTAGGATATTATCGGGTAGTACACGATGTAAAATATCACCAGCCCGAAGAGCGATGCTATGAGAAGAACCTTAAGACGAAAAGCAGTTTCATAGGAGAGTTTCATAAGAACACCTCACGAGCTTTTAAAGGACACTTTGAAGGCTCCCCAATCCCTTTCTCCCCCGTAAGTCACGGTGAAGTTGACGAGCTCATATTTCTGAACCGGACCGTTCTTGTGGAAAACAAGGACGTATCCCGGCTCCAGGCTCCAGCGGGCTATCTCCTTGGCCTCGTGGGTTGGAACCCTGTTGAAGGCGTACTTGCTCAGCTGAAGCTCCCTCGCACAATCGTACTTCCTCACCCAGCCATTGGCCGAGCCTCCCCAGACCCACAGGTCAGCGCACCACTGCGGTGTGGACAAGGAGATCGTGAGGGTTTCGTCCAGTTCATCGCTTCCCCCCAGGACGAGGGCGTTGTTCTCGGCGGTGAACGGAACTGCGTTCGTGTAGTTGGTTCCCCCGATGGAGAAATTCCTGGCCAGTAGTATCTGGCCCCTGGGGGACTCCACTTTAAACGGGTCAACCTGATGGGAGATGATGGGGTAATAGACTATCATGAATATAGCGATTCCAAAGATGAGGGTCAGGATGAGAACCTTCACCCTGAAGGTTGTCTCATATGATATTCGGGGTTTACCACCTTTCTCCATTCAGACACACCCCAGTCCATACTTGTTCAGCGGTGCTTAAAAGATTTACTGAACTGAAAATGTTTTATCTTGCCCCTAAGGACAAACACTAAAGCAAATCAACGCATCACAAAAACAACGTACGAAATAAGTATTGTTTACCTTCACCCATCCAAACCAAAACGCTTATATTAAAGTGAGTTCCCTACTATGTTGGGTGATTAAGATGAACATAATCGAAACTGAAAACCTCACGAAAGTTTATGACGGCATTGCCGCCGTGGATCGCCTAAACCTAACCGTGAAAAAAGGGACTGTCTACGGATTTCTGGGACCAAACGGGGCGGGAAAAACAACGACGATACTTCTCCTCCTGGGCCTCATTCAGCCAACGGAGGGCAGGGCCTACGTGGCAGGGATAGATGTTCAGGAAAAGCCGGTGGAGGTCAAAAGGATAAGCGGGTTCATGCCCGCGGAGGGCGGACTCTACCCCAATCTGACGGCCTTCGATAACCTCATGTACATATCCAAATTTTACAGGATTCCCAAAGAAGATGCCAAGAAGAGGGCAAGGGAACTGCTCGAGCTTGTGGGACTCGAAGACGCCGCGGATAGAAAGGTGGGGGGATTCTCCACCGGTATGAAGCAACGCCTTCTGCTGGCCCAGGCTCTTCTAAACGACCCGGAGGTTCTCTTCCTCGATGAACCGACCAACGGTCTTGACCCCAGGGGCGCTGTGGAAATGAGGGAACTGATACGCAGATTGAAGAAAGATGGAAAGACGGTATTCTTCTCGTCCCACATCCTCCCGGAGGTCGAGGAGGTAAGCGATGAGATAGGGATAATATCCGGGGGAAAACTCCTCATAAGCGGCAGCCAGGAGGAGATAAAGCGGAAATTCATTGAGGGGAGGGTCTTTATAACGGTGGAAACAAAGCAGCCGCTCGTTCTTAATGACCTGAACACCGAAGTGATAGAGTGGCGCAAAGCGGGAAGCAACAGACTGACCGTCTACGCATCCCGGGACATCAGAGAGGAGCTGGTAGAGGAACTAACGGGCATGGGCTACACCGTCATCGATGTTCACCTGCATGAACCAACGCTGGAGGAGGTCTTCCTCGAGCTGGTTTACGGGAGGGAGGAAGAATGATAGGGGCAATAGCGAGCAAGGAGTTCCGTGACTATATGACCAGCAGGCGTTTTCTGGTTCTGTTTGGATTTTTGCTTCTCATAACCCTGCTCGCACTGGCACAGGTAAAGACAGGCATGATGACGTGGCGGGGCATGGAAGGGGAAAGTCCAAAGGTCTACGAAGTCATGTGGGGGGTCACATATTACCTGGGACTCATCGGGGGAATATTCGCCCTCGCACTCGGTTTTGACGCGATAACCCGTGAGAGGGAGAACAGGACTCTCAAGGTCCTTATGGGCCATCCGGTCTACAGGGATCAGGTAATACTAGGAAAACTCCTCGGGGGCGCCATGACACTGGCGGTGGCGGTGGTGATAACGTTCCTCGTCGTTCTAGGAACGCTGATGTGGATGGGGGTCACAGTGGACGGCACTGCAATCACCAGACTGGCGGTGTACTTCTTTTTTGCCTACCTGTACCTGCTGGTGTTCTTCGGAATAGCCGTTGCGTTTTCGGCACACTCCAAGTCCAGCGGCAGCGCCCTGATGTACGCCCTGGTTCTCTTCCTGGCCGTCACGGTGGTGTTTGAAGCCGTGGCGCCAATCGTGGCAGATCACGTGGCAGGACCACAGCCCCAGCCACCGGAAGGGGCTTTCATAGACTATTCCGAGAACGTGACCCTGGAGGAACTGCAGGCACAGGAAAAGCTGTGGGAGGAGTACGACGAACTGATACAGGAGTGGAGCAAGAAATACTTTGACACCATCGAAACGGTCAGCAGCCTGTCCCCAAGGGCGGACTTCCAGCAGATATCGGAGTACGTGCTCAATCCCCACGCGCAATCCTGGAAGGACGCGATGTATTCCCCGGGAATTGAGGGCCCCGAACAGCCGACGTACAGTCTGGCCGAGAGCCTGTCCTTCGCCAAGAGGGAAATCGTCTTCCTGCTGGCGTATCTGATAATAGGCTTTGTCGCGGCATACCTTGGATTCGTACGGGCGGAAATAAGGTGATGGAGATGAAGAAGGCCCTCACGGCAGTCCTTTTTTTCCTCCTTCTGGCCGTCCCCGCGGCGTCCGCTGAAACCATCAGCCTAACCCTTCACGTGGGGCAGAGCGTGACGGTCAACGGGATTCCCATAGAGTTCGCGGACTTTTCAAGCGATGGGAAAGCCGCCTTCAGGATAAACGGAACCACGTATGTTCTCTCATTCGGGGACACTGTGAAGGTTACGGAAGGCCTGAACATGACGGCGGGCAGCCTTAAGCCAGAGGAGGGTGCGGTTCATATCATACTCTCCGGCGACGATATCCGCGTAGAAAGTCCCCCCGGCAACATAGCACTGGAAACCCAGTTCCCCAGCAAGATAACCAAACCTGGGGGACAGGTGACCTTCACTATAACGATAAAGAACAAGGGGAAGGACGCTTTTATTCCCCTCTCCATAGACGCCCCTGCAGGATGGGATACCAAGATAACAACAGGAGATTCGGAAATCAATGGAGTTTACCTCCAACAAGGAGAGAGCACCCAGGTGACCGTTGTTGTCAAAACATCCCAGAGAACCGGTAAATTCCCGGTAACCCTTCACGCTGGGGAGAGCGAGTTGAGGCTCATCGTTACCGTTGAGGCGAGTGGAGTAGATATTTACTGCAACTATCCGGTAAAGGAAGTTGAAGCCGGTGAAAAGGTGTCCTTCCAGCTTCACATAAGTTCTTCAACGCCCGCCATACTGCCGCTAAGCGCAGAAGTCCCCGAGAGCTGGAATGCGAAATTCATGGCCGGTGAACAGCCTGTGCGGGCAGTTAAGGTTTCAGGAGAGGCCCTGGTAGATGTAGTCGTCAGCGTGCCCAGCGACGCATCCGTCGGCGAGTATGAAATTAAAGTGAAGGCTGGGAATGCCGAGGAGACGCTTGGAGTCTACGTGAACAAAACCCACGCCGGTGAAAACGGCACACTCTCGGTCAGGGTCACGGATGAAGGCTCAGGAACCTACGTGGCCGGTGCCAAGGTGGAGCTCCTTCGGAACGGGAAGACTGTGACGGAAGCAAAGACACTTTCCGATGGGACCGCCTCAATCGAAGCTCCAGAGGGGCACTACACCGTGAGGGTCTCGAAGGAATCCTACCGCAAGGTCGAGAAAAACGTTGAGATAAAGGCCGGCAGGAGAAAGGAACTCCATGTGAGCATGCGCAGACTGCCTTACTACATGGACATCAGTGTTCCTGAGCCGTCGAAGAGTCAGGTTCTCGGAAGGGTCTTCACCTACGAAGTGACCCTGAAAAATCTCGGAACAGAGGACGATACGTACTCACTGAGCCTAAGCGTGCCGCAAAACTGGGGTGGGATGGTGGTGGAAGACCCATCATCACACACGGGGATAACCAGCGCATACGTCAGGTCGGGGAAAGAGAAAAAACTTTACGTGCTCCTGATACCCCCCGACACGGCGGAGCTCGGAACGTACCGCTCAACCCTCCGTGTGGCCTCAGCTGGGAGCGGGGAAGAGCGGGAGATAAACCTCACGGCAAAACTGACCGGCAGCTACGGACTGACGGTGACTCTAGAACGGTACAGTTTGAAGGTGGACGCTGGAGACGAGGCGAAGACCACGGTCAGGGTATATAACACGGGCACCAGCCCGCTGACCAATGTCAGGCTAGAAGTCAAGGCTCCCAAGGGATGGAACGTAAAGGTGGAGCCGCGGAAAGTGCCTTCCCTGAGGAGGGATGATGAGGTAGAGTTCACAATTGAGGTGGCGGTTCCCGAGAACGTGGATGCCGGGGACTATCTCATCACCCTCAACGCCATCAGCGACCAGAAAACTAAGGAGGCAAGCATCAGGGTTACCGTGAGCAAGGGAAGCAGTCAGACGTACCTGGGGCTGGCCATAATCCTCGGAGCGCTCTTGGTGCTGGGGCTCCTGCTGAGGAGATACGGAAGGCGCTGATCTCCCTTTCCATTTCTATGTGTTCAGGTGTCCATCGAAGTGGCCTCCCGTCTCAAAGTCCGCGTAGCCTTTATCGAGCCTCTTGGCGACGTAGGGCCCGTTCTTCCGGTAGCCAAACTTCCTGTAGTAGTTCCTAACCCCCACCCCGCTGATGACGAGCATCTTCTTCACGTCGAACTCCTCTCTCGCTATCCTCTCGGCCTCCGCCAGCAGTTCCCTTCCGTAGCCCCTGTGCTGCCACTCGTACTTCGGCTTCCCACCTATCGGCACGAGCGGCCCGTACACGTGGAGCTCCCTGACTATCGAGGAGGGACAGCAGTTTATCTCCTTCCTGTGGGCCTTTTCACTCGGAATCCTGAGGCGGATGAAGCCGATAAGAACGTCGTTCTTTGTGTCCTCGAAGCTCAGGAATATCTCCCTTCCCCCGGCGGCATCGTAGTCCTCGCGGAGGAGCTTTATGTGCTCGACCTCGGGCTGAACCCCGAACTTCTCCATCATGTGGCCGACTTCTCTAAACCTAATCTCCCTCGGTCTTATGCCCCTCTTTACGAGTTCATTGAAGACGAGCTGACCTAGATTGGAGTGCTTGACGCCGTCAACGATGAGCTGAACCGGGATGTCGCGCTGGATTCTCATCACGCGAACCCACTTCGGGAAGAACCTGTAGGCCTCGACGAGAAGCTCCACCGCCTCCTCCGTGCGGTAGGGGCGGTATTTACCCTCCTTCCACCAGCGGTAGAGCGGTGCATCTGCCGTAACCAGGGTGGGGTACACCTTCAGCATGTCCGGGCGGAAGCGGGGATCCTCGAAGATGGCGCGGAAGGTGTAGAGGTCCCTCTCGAAGTTGCTTCCCGGCAGGCCGGGCATTATGTGGTAGTTGATTTTAAGGCCCGCGTCGCGCAAAAGCTGGGTGGCCTTAACTATCTCCTCGACGCCGTGTCCCCTTCTGGTCTTCTCGTGGATGAAGTTGAATATGGTCTGCACTCCAAGCTCAACCCTTGTCGTTCCGAGCTTCAGCATCCTGTCTATGTGCCTCTCGAAGGCCCAGTCCGGACGCGTCTCGATGGTTAAACCAACCATCCTGACCTTAGCCCTCTCGTTCTTCCTCTGCTCGTCTTCGAGGTAATAGTAGGGCTTTGCGTGCGTTTTCTCCCAGGCCTCCTTGAACTTCGGGTCCTCCTCCAAGACGGACTCATCACTGTGGACTATCAGCCTGACGAGCTTCTCCTCGAGGTTTTCGATGTCTTTGAAGTGCGGGAAGTCGTTCATCGCTTTGAAGGCGCACTTGACGAACCACTCCTGGTAGTCCAGGTCCACGGCTGGGAAGGTGCCGCCCTGGATTATGACCTCCACCTTGTCCACGTCGTGCCCTATGTCTGTGAGCTGCTTAAGGCGACGCATCATGATGATGTACGGATGGTAGGCGCTCTGAACGGCCCTCAGGGCGGAGGGCTCCCTTCCGGTGTAGCTCTGGGGGGAGCCGACGCTCGGTCCTCCGGGACAGTAGATGCAGCGCCCGTGGGGGCACGGGAAGGGCTTGGTCATCATGGCGACTACAGCGACGCCGCTTATCGTTCTCGTCGGCTTTCTCTTGAGCAGGTCCCTGAACTCCTCGCGCCTGTCCTCCGGGATGGCCTTGAGGATGTCCGAGTTACCGGGAATCTTTGAGAGATGATACTTCCTGGATACGGCTATCTTATACCTGTTGAGCTCCTCACGGCCCTTTATCTCGCCGTTCATGACGGCCCTCGCGAGCTCCTCAACGGCCTTCCTAAACTCACCCTCGCCCATCTCAACACCTCTCGGCTGGAGTTGAGGCTCGGTTTTAAAAGGGTTTGCAGGACATATTCAGTTAGTGAATAATTCACCAAGTGAATATGAGGTGGGAGAATGAACCGCGACGAGCTCGTTGCTTTCCTTGACGAATACCTCAACGTTCAGGCTTACCCTGACAAGTCGAGCAACGGTCTCCAGGTGGAAGGGAAGGCGGAAGTCGAAAGGGTCGCCTTTGCAGTTGATACAACGCTAAGAACAATCGAGAGGGCCGCAAAGGCCGGAGCCGACATGATGGTGGTCCACCACGGCATGATATGGGGCGGTCTCGGATACATCACCGGGATACACTACAGACGCCTGAAGGCCCTCATGGAGAGCGGGATAAACCTCTACGCCGCCCACCTGCCCCTCGACGCCCACCCCGAGGTCGGCAACAACGTCGAACTGCTCCGCATTCTTGGCATTGAGCCCAGGGGCCCCTTCGGCGAGTACAGGGGGCTGAGCGTGGGCTTCTATGGAGAGTTCGATGAGCCGCAGTCGATCGAGAAGGTGGCGCAGATAATCGCCGAGAAGCTCGGAACGACCGTGAAGACCTACGAGTTCGGGGCGAGGGAGATAAAAACCGTCGGTGCCGTGAGCGGCGCCGGGGCCTTCGCACTCGAGGAGGCGCACAGAAAGGGAATCGACCTGCTTGTAACGGGCGAATTCACCCACGCGGATTATCTAACGGCCATCGATCTGCCCCAGAGCGTCCTCGTTGCCGGCCACTACAAGACCGAGACTCTCGGAGTCAAGGCTCTGATGCGGGCCCTCAGAGAAAAGTTTGACGTGGAGGTTCTCTTCATAGACGAGCCGACGGGGCTTTGAAACCGACACGTTTCATTTTATCATCGTAAACACCTACACAAAAGTGTTAATAACCTTCCGGGAGAGTCTTATGGAGGGGGATACTCGTGAACAAGGCACTGGTAATCATGGCGGTCATCACTGTAGCCCTAGTGGCCTACGCGTTCCACACTGCCCAGATACCACCCGCCAGTATAGAGTACAAAGAGGTATTTTACATTGACAATCAAAGCGTCACATTCGTAACGAAGGACGGCGTCGGATTGTTCACCATGAGAATAGAGCCTCACGTGGACTCCTTTGAGCTGAAGATAGCGTTTCCCAAGGGAACCTCATACCTAGTGCGCTACGGAGATATGAGCTACAGGGGCAGCGACGAATTCAGAATCCAGGTCGAGAAAGAGGGCCTCCCCGGTGAAGTTTACGTACAGTTCCAGCTCCCACCGGAGCTTACCAAGGAGATAGTTTACCAGAAGGGCCAGGCCGAAATACTGATAACCGGCGACAAGATACCCATGTGGCATGCGGAGGACGTCATATACATCAAGTACCGCAAGGAGAGCAAGTCTTGAGCCTTGAAATTGCCTCCTCTTCTCCCATTATCCTGAGGGTCAGCCCAAGCTCCTCAGCGTATCCCCGAACCCATCCAGGGTTGCCGCGGAAGGGTGTGACAACCCAGAGCTCCGGGAAACCCGCTCGGTGGGCCTTAACCACATCGTAGAGAACCCTTTGGGGAAACCACTTGAAGGAGGCCTCAAGCTCTATCGCGAGGAGCTTTCGCTCATCCCGCAGGATCGCGATGTCTATCCTCGTGCCGTCGGGCGTTCGGTATTCCGGAACGGCTCTAAGGCCCAGCTCCCCGCAGAGAGCAACGACCTGCCGGGTGAGGGTTTTGACCTTGATGCAAATCACTCCCCTAATGGAAGAAGGGAAGAAAGAACGGGGGCTCAGCCGAGCCTTCTCTTAACCTCCTCTATCGCCTCCTCCGCCTTCAGCGGGTTCTTCACCCTGCCCTGGGCGAGCTCCTTCCTTCCGCCACCGCCGCCGCCGGCGACTGAGGTTACTGCCCTGGCCAGCTCCCCGGCCTTTACGTCCAGGCCGTCGCCAACGGCAACGACGAAGTGGCCCTCCCTGCTGATGAGGACGACGACGCGCTTCTCCTTCCTGAGCTTGTTGGCGGCCTCGCGGAGGTCGTCCATCGCGCCCTCAACGACGGCTCCGATGAACTCAACCTCCCCAACCTTCTCGACCTTCCCCTCGAGCTCGTAGACGAGGAGCTTGGCCAGCTCCTTCCTGAGCTTCTCGACCTCCTTTCTCGCCTCCTTCCACTCGCTGAAGAAGCGCTCGGCAGTCTCCGGCACCTTCTCGGGCGGGACGCGGAAGGTCTCGGCGGTTCTCTTGAGAAGCCTCTCGGTCTCCTGCATCCAGTCAACCGCGGCCTCTCCGGCGGAGAAGATTATCCTCTCAACACCGTCCTGTATGCGCTCGGTTCTCAAAATCTTGATTGGACCGATTAGACCGGTGTTGGGCAGGTGCGTTCCACCGCAGGCCTGGACGTCCCAGTCCTCAATCTTAAGGACTCTAATCGTCCTTCCAGGAACGACACCGCCCTGGTAGAGGCGGAAGCCGTACTTCATCTCGGCCTCGGTCCTCGGAAGCCACTCCCAGGTCACCTTCCTGTTCTCCATGACGGCCCTGTTGGCGAGCCTCTCAATCTCCCTGAGCTCATCCTCACTTATGCGCTTGTAGTGGCTTATGTCCAGCCTGGCCCAGTCAGTGTGGAGCTGTGAACCGGCCTGCCAGACGTGCTTTCCGAGAACCCTTACGAGGGCACCCATGAGGACGTGGGTTCCGGTGTGGTGGCGCATGTGCTGGATTCTCCTGTCCCAGTCGATCCTTCCGTGAACCTTCGCGCCGGGCCTGAAGAGCTCCGGCCTCTCGACCCTGTGGAGGATGACCTTCCCTATCTTCTGAACGTCCCTGACCTCGACCTTCTCCCCCTCAACTTCGAGCTCACCGAGGTCGCACGGCTGGCCGCCGCCCTCCGGATAGAAGGCGGTCTGGTTGAGCACCACCCAGTCGTCTATGACATTGAGAACCTCGGCATCGAACTCCCTCATGAACGGATCCTCGTAGTAGAGCGTCCTCGTGTCAGGGAGATCCTTGACCAGTTCGAAGTCAACGGCGTATTCAGCGGCGGCCTTCTTCTCTGCCCTCTCCGCTTCCTTAGCGACCAGCGTGTAGAAGTTGTCAGGGATCTCGACCCTGATTCCCTCCTTCTGCGCTACCTCCGCGACGATCTCAGGGGTTAAGCCGTGGCTCTCGTAGAACAGGAGGAGCCTTTCGAGCGGAATCTCGTCCTTGCCGGCCTTCTTGAGCTTGGCCACCTCTCGCTTCACGAGGTCGCTTCCGCGCCTGAGGGTCTCCTGGTAGCGCCTCTCCTCGACGTTGACGATGTCGAGAATGACGTCCTCCATCTCCTTGAACTCGGGATAGGTCGGCGAGAGCTCCCTGATGTGCATGGCCACTATCTCCGCCAGCGGGACCTCGAGGCCGAGCTCACGGAGGTGCCTTATGCTCTTCCTTATCAGGAGCCTCGCGAGGTAGCCCGCCTTGACGTTGGACGGGATAACGCCATCGGCGAGCATGAACGTAAGGGCCTTGGTGTGGTCGGCCACCGCGTATATCAGCTCGTAGGGCCTCACAGCCTTTGTAAGCTCCTCAACGCTGATTTCGACGCGTTTGGCTACCTGCTCGCAGAGGTACCTCAGGTCGCCCATGTCCTCGATGTCGAACATACCCGCCAGGCGGGAGTTCTCCATGAGGATGCGCTCATCTATCTTCTCCACACCCGCCATCCTCTTCAGGGGCTCGACGACGTAGCCGAGGACGGCGTCGTAGGCGGTAGGCGTCCCGTGGCTCATCCAGACGAGCCTCTCAAGGCCGTAGCCGGTGTCAACGACCCTCGTCTCCATCGGGACGTAGTAGTCGCCCTTGATCTCCACAACCTGAGCCGGGTCGGCGTCCTTTGGCGCCTTCTTATACTGCATGAAAACCAGGGTAGCAACCTCAAGACCGCGGTAGAGCACCTCGAAGGCCGGGCCCGCGTTTCCTCCGCCGGCCCAGGGGTTCTCCTTGAAGGTTATGTCCTCACCCTTCATCCCGAGCTCCTTGGTAAAGAACTCGAAGGCCAGTTCCACAGTCTCGTCCATCCAGTAAACCGGCTTGTCCGGGTAGTTGAAGGCGTGGTGCGCCATCATCTCGAATATCGTGAAGTGCCTGCCCGTGATTCCGACGTTGTCTATGTCGGTGAAGCGAATCGACGGCTGGCTTATCGTGAGGGGGTTGGCCGGCGGGTCCGCTTCACCGCTTATGACCCATGGCTGGAAGTCCATGATCGAAGCCCCGACGAGGAGAACGTCATCGCGCCAGCGGGGGAGAACCGGGAAGCGCTTTACCCTCCCGTGGCCGTGCTTTTCGAAGAAGCTCAGGAACGCCTCCCTCATTTCCTCCAGGCTGTACTTCTTCGGGATTCCGGGCTTTCCGATGAAGGAGTACTCGTCACACGGCGGGTCACCGCAGGTCTTCCTGTCCGGATCGAGCGTCCAGAAGAACTTGCCGCACTTGGGGCACTGCTTCCTTATCCACCCCTCTTCCTTAAACATCCTCGTGGTCATATCCATGCTCATTAGCCTCACCTCTTAAACTGAAGTAGAAAATGAAGTTGGGCTATTAAGGTTTTCCTCAGTCCTTCGAATCGGGACCGAGGTCCACATCCACGTCCTCAAACCTCTCCTCGTCGATGTATATTACCGGAATCTTAAGCTTCCGGAGAAACTCCACCAATCGTTTCTCGCGCCGCTCCATCATCTCAATCCTGTGCCTCAAGCTTGCGTTCTCTATGGCGAGCCTGTTGGCCTCGTCCACCTTGAGGTTCAGCTGCATTCTCAGCTCTATAAGCTCCTCCTCCAGCTCCCGGAGCGAGCGCTCCAGCCGGTCGATTTCCTCCAAGTACTCCCGACAGAGGCGTTCCCTTATCATCTCGGTCAGCCCCGCGAAACCTCCTCACCGATCAGGGGGCTCCAGACTCATCATCCCAACCACAGGGGATACGGCGGGGACATTAAAAGGTTTCACCCGCTAAAGCTTTAAGGCGTGCCTCCTATGACCATCCATGCGATCAAAAGTGTACCTAGCGGCCGTACTGGTGGCAGCGATGCTCGCAGTGGCGGGCTGTCTTGGGAGAACATCAACCCTGGAAGCCACCACTGAGAAAACCGTTACTCTGGAAAAAACCAGAACGGTCACCGAAACCCTCACCGTGACAGAAACCAAGTACATCGAGAACCGCAGCGTTGAAACGGAGCTCAGAAAGAACCTCACCGCCTGCATCGAGAACCTCCGGCTCCTGAACTCGACGTTAGCCCGGACGAGTGAGAGCCTGGAGGAGCTCAGCGCGAAGTACCGCGACTGCCTGCTGGAGGGGTCAAAAAGGGAGGAGAACGCCCCCCCGACAGAACTGTTGGTGGACGACACGTATTACAGGAGCCTCATTGAGGACATACGCGGTGCGCGGGAGAGCGTTTACGTCACTATGTTCCTCATGAAGTACGACCCCAACGATAGCTACGATCACGCCAACGACCTGATAAGGGCGCTGGTGGAGGCCAGGAAGAGGGGCGTGAGCGTCCACGTGATACTCGAAAACGGCATCGAGGACAACAGGGCCACCTACGACTACCTCCGCTCCAACGGGGTCGATGTGGTCTTTGATTCCCCCTCGGTAACCCTCCACACAAAGATGGTGGTGATAGACGGCAGGGTGGTTTACATCGGAAGTCACAACTGGAGCGAGGCCGCGCTGGACTGGAATCACGAGGTGAGCGTTAGAATCGAGTCCCAGGAGATTGCGGAGTCGCTCTTGGAGTACTTCGAGGAGATTAAAAGGGGGTATTAGGTCGATGAAAATGCTGGATGGACTGAAAAGGGCCTACTGGCGCTGGCGCTCCCGCTGCCCGTTCGTGAGGAAGGTCGAGGAGTGGAGAATGAAGAGAAAGGCGCGGGAGTTCAAGGTGGAGGTGAAAAACTGAGGCATCTCCCCAATCCCGGCGGTTACGGATGTTCTAACAAAATAAAAACGAATTTAGATCACGCCTCCGCCCGGCAAAAGTTCCCGGTCAGGGGCCGATTAGTTCCTCATCGCACCGCTCGGCCACCTACCCTCACATCATCCCAGGCCCAGACTCTCCCGGATTTCGAGGGGAATCAGACCTATCTTGGGGAGCACCAGCAGGGCCTTGTCCTCGACGGCGTAGGCCGGGACGCACGGCACCATACCGTAGGGAGTCGGGTATTCGGGGTCAGGGGCCCAGTTGTTGTCGCCCCACGTGAGGAAGCACTTCTCCGTCTTGCCGCCGAGATTCACCTCGCTTATCCCCCTGACGCGGTGGATGATGGGATACTCGTAGCCGGGACGCTTGTAAACGATGACGTCATTGATGTGAACATCGTCGATGTTCTCCTCGCTTATCCCCTTCAGCAGGACGACGTCCCCGCGGTAGAAGACGGGCTCCATCGAGCCGCTGACGACTATGACGAGGGGGGAGTCGGTGTGGAGCGCAACCTTAAGGCCGAACTGGAAGATGAAGACAACTATGACCGCTATCAGCACCCATGCTATATCCTTCTTCCACCCGTCTTCCATCTCAGAGCCTCCATGAGGGTGCTTATCCTCGCAGGAATGGCACCGATGGCGGTGCACGTTTCGAGGCTCACCCTTTTTCCAGTTATGTCCATGTGGTAGCGGGCGGTCTTAAAGATTTCCTTGGGGAGGCCGTGCCGCCCGAGGCCCACCAGGAGGAGAAAGCTCTCACCGCGGAGGGCGCGTTCGGCGAGCTCAAGGGGTGTTATCTCCTTCTCAGCACTGGGCTTCCTGGTGGTGGCAACGGGTGTTCCGAACTGCGGCGGGAAGCCCCGCCTGGGAAAGTCCAGAAGGTGGAAGCGGTTCCCCTCCGCCAGTTCCATGAGGTACCTGCCGCCCTCGCCTATCGTGGTGTGGCCGCTTATCTCCTCCGCCACATCGATCGGCCTGCCCTCGAAGGGGAAGCCCACCAGGGCCAGGTGAAAGCCGTAGGCATACGCTATGGGTCCCGCTCGGGCTATGGCGCGCAGGTGGGCCTCATGGAGCCTCTTGGAGTCGTAGGTGTTGTACAGGGCTATCGTCAGCATAACTCCTCACCTCGGATAATCAATAAATATTTATAAGGATTTAGAGCGAATTAAAAAGTTAGTATGACGACGCTTGAGGATGTCATTCCCCTGATAGAACGGGGCTACTATGAGGAGGCACTGGAGAAGATAGAGAGGCTCAACGACCCACTGGACAAAGTGGACGCCATGACCCAGATGGCCATTACGATACACTCCAAAGGAGGGCCGGCGGATTGGATACCCACCATAATTGATGATGCTACGTACATAGTACAAAAAATAGATTACCCAACGGACAGGGCTATGGGGTACTCGATGATAGCCTCCGCCCTAGGAAGAATGGAGTATCATGATGAGGCGGCGGACTTTTTTAACAGCGCCATAGAGGAGCTGGACAGGGTAAAAGATCCCACGGAGAAGGGAATAGCCCTGGCATTCCTCGCGTACCACATGGCCCTCTCTGGATACTCAGAGCAGGCTTTGGAGGTTTTTGACCTCGCTTTTGACAGCATCATTAACGCGGAAATGGCGTACCGCCTCAAAGTAGACGGCCTGCTGAAGATTGCGGAACTTCTGGAAAAGGCGGGAGACAGCGTACCCTCCAGCAGAGCGCTAAAATTTTATGAGATGTCCTTTGATATATTCGATAAGCTCAACGTTAACCAGCAGGCGGCCATAGTTGAAAAGAAAATAGAGCTAACGAAAACCGTCTACGACGTTGGTCTCCCCCAGATTCGGCGGGCGCTCCTGGAGGGCAAAAATCACTACGCGCTGGCGATCTTGGACAGGAACTACAGCGGCGTAGTTAGACTCATAGGGGCACTTGAGATAGCACTGTGGATGAAAAGAGTGAACAACCCAGAGTACCTTGACGTTGTGGATAAGGCCTTTGAGAACTGTCAGAACCCGCATTTCACCGAGGCGAACGTTCAGCAGATAGCCAGACTGCTCACAGCGCTGGGAAGCCTCAAGAGGGCACTGGCGTTCGCCATAAAGATAAAGGACATTCGAAAGAAGAGCGAGGCAATGAAGGCAATAGCCATCGAACTGGCCCTCAACGAAGATGTCGACAGTGCCGAAAAACTTGCAATCAACATCCCGGACCCCCAGGTGAGAGAAGAAGCCCTCATTGAAATCGAGACGCTGAGGGAGGGCAAGCTGTGATATTCGACGCCCACTCAGACCTGCCAACGCTCATCCACGACGAGAGGATGAACGGAAGGAGCCTTGTGCTGGAGAGGAACTTCGAGAGGTTCTTCGGTCCCTGGGTTAGGGCCAGGGTTATGGCCATCTGGACGCGGCCGGAGAGAAGGGGAGACGCAACGGCCTACGGTTTTGAGGTCCTGAACTCCCTGCTTAAGGACGTCGGGGAGAGCGAGCGCTTTGAGCTGGTCACAACCGTCGATGGAATGAAAAATGCCATCGGGGACGGAAAGGTCGCCCTGTGGCTCAGCCTTGAAGGCGGGGAGCCGATAGGGGAGAGCCTTGGTCTGCTGGAGCTCTTCCACCGCCTCGGCTTGAGGGTTCTGACGCTCACTTGGAGTCTGAGAAACGCCATAGCTGACGGGGTCTTTGAGAGAACGGGGAGCGGACTGACGAACTTCGGCGTTGAAGTCGTCGGAAAGGCCGAGGAGCTCGGGATACTGCTTGACCTCAGCCACATCAACGACAGGGGCTTCTGGGACGCCCTGGATGTCACGGCGTTCCCTGTCATAGCGTCCCACTCCAACGCGAGGAGGCTGTGCGACCATCCGCGGAACCTGACGGATGAGCAGATAAAGGCGATAGCAGAGAGGGACGGCGTTATAGGTGCAGTTGCCATCCCGAGCTTTATCCACCGGGAGCGGGCAACGCTGGAGGGGTACGTGGAGCACATAACGTACCTGGTCGATCTGGCCGGCTACCGCCACGTTGGGCTCGGCTTCGACTTCGTTTACTACCTCAGTGGCTGGAGCGGGAGGAGCGTTGAGGGCTTCGAGGACGAATCGAGGATACCCCACCTGATAGAGAGGCTCTCGGAGACCCTCAGCGAGAAAGAGGTTAAAGCGGTAACCTTCGAAAACTTCGAGCGTGTTTTTGAGCGGGTCGTCGGGTGACTACCTCCTGAGAAACCTCGGCAGGCCTGCATACGACCGGCGGAGCATCCCCAAAGAGTTCCCCAGCCTTCCAAGCCTCAGAAACCTTGGCCTTCTGTAGGTACCCCCCTCCCCCAAACCCTCAAACAGCGCAAAACGTTCGGTCGAACGGCGCATCCTGACCTTTTCAACCTTTGAAACCCTGTAAATGCCCCGCTGTATATCCCTGTAGCGGGCATCCATGCCCTCCCTCTTGCCCCGGAGATACGCCATCCTCGCCTCGTCCAGAAGGTTTTCCGACCCTGCCCTGGAGTAGACATTCCGCCTAAGTTCCCTGGCCCAGCCACTCCACTCCGAATGTCCGCCGTAGCCTATCAGATATCCGGCCAGGTAAGCTTTTTCGAGTGTGTTTTCCTCCTTCAGGACATCTCCCAGGCGTATCCTCCGCTTGGAATCCCTATCCATCATGCCTCACCAAGGGGAGATTCGTCGAGAACCACCAGCCCACTGCTGCAGAATTTCATCGCAAACATCCTGGTAAGATGCTTTGTCCGCCTCATCTTGAGAACCTGAACGGCCCTGACCATCTCCGATCCGTCTTCGCTCATGAAGTAGTGCAGCATTATAACGCCGTCGGCTATATAGTGTTCCTCGGTGTACTTGTCCAAATCCGTCAGCTCTGCCACAAGAAACGTCGTTACGTTTAGGTCCTCAATTGCCCTGATGAAATTCGAAAGCTCGGCCCTTTTCTCCGCGGGATCGCTGGTTTGGAATTCTATAGCGGTTAAGGGATCGATAACAAGTCTGCTTATCCTGTTCCTCTCCGCGAGCTCCCGCACCTGCATGAGGACCCCGCCCCACGCTGGAGGCTTTCCAGACCTCCTCCACAGGTCCTTTCCAAAGTCACACAGGATTAGTTTGCCGGACTTAACATAAATCCAAACGGATGGGTCAAAGCGGGCCATGTCCTTGACGACCTCATCGGGATTGTGTATGAGGGAAACGTAGGCCACCCTCTCCCCTCTTCTCGCTCCCTCAATCAAAAACTGCATGGCAAAGGTAGTTTTACCGCTGCCAGGCGGACCTATGAGGAGGTACGTCTTACCCGGCAGGAGTCCTCCCTCAATTATCTCATCAAAACCCTTAATACCACTCGGTATCCTCTCGGGGAGGCCCATCGATACACACCCCGATTTATAATTTGGGCGGAAGTCATATAAAAGAGTAGCCCACAGATGCATCAAAGTGGTGGAGTTTCATGGACGAGTTGTACTTTTTAACCGCAAAAGACGCGAGAAGACTGCTCTTCGCGAAGGGCGGAGCGAGGCTCAACCTCGACCTGAGGAAAACCAGCCGTTCGTGGCTGGTAACCCTCGACGGGGACGGGTTCATGTTCCCAGATGGAACCAGGGTTGAGAGGGACGTCATCGAGAGGATCGCGAGGGACGAGGGTAGCGTTTACTTCGTGAGAGGTGGTGGGGTTTACAAAGCCGCCATCGCAGGAGAGCACTTCTACAAGCTCGTTCCCACGATTCCGCCCACGATTGAGATAAACGGCATCAGAATGCACCGCACGAAGGAGGTAAACCCCCTCCAGGACACGAGGAACAAGGTGAACGCCGTAAAACCGAGAGAGGGCGAAACGGTTCTCGACACCTGCATGGGGCTGGGGTATACGGCAATAGAGGCGTCAAAGAGAGGGGCCTATGTCATAACCATCGAGAAGGACCCGAACGTGCTCGAACTCGCCAGGATAAACCCCTGGAGCAGGGAGCTCTTCACCGGCGGAAAGATTCAGGTGATTCAGGGCGACGCTTTCGAGGTCGTGAAGAAGTTCAAGGACGAGAGCTTTGACGTGATAATCCACGACCCACCGCGCTTTTCTCTGGCCGGGCAACTCTACTCCGAAGAGTTCTACCGCGAACTGTTCAGGGTTCTTAAACCCGGTGGGAGGCTCTTCCACTACGTCGGCAACCCAGGGAAGAAGTATCGGAAGAAGGACCTGCAGAAGGGCGTCATGGAGAGACTGAGAAGGGCAGGCTTCGCCGGGGTTAGAAGGGTCGAGGAGGCGCTCGGGGTTATGGGAAGGAAACCGGAAAACAAAGGAGGGAAGAATTAAATCCCTCCGACCTCTTCCAGCTCCTCGAAGGCTTCGAGATTGGTGTAGTAGTCCATGAGCTCCGAGATTTCCTTTCTAAGCCTGAAGCTCTTGACTATTGCTATTCCAAAGCCTATTATCGACGGCCAGGCCAGGAGGAGCAGCAGCTTGGCGTCGCTTATTGGTATAGGCCTCGGGTCGGTGAAGCGGTTGAAGTTCCATATCATAAATGCTATCATCAGCCAGGCCGTCGAGAAGTTGGTCAAACCGCTGCCGCTTTCTCCGAGCTTGAAGCCCGGAACGACGTCCTTGGTTATCGGCGGGAGCAGGTTGCTTCCCATGAAGCCGAGCTGGTCCTCGAAGACGTGGAGCCACTGACCGATCATCGAAGCGAGGGCAAGCTCCGTCGCGTGCTCATAGCCGATCAGCTTGAAGAAAGCGAAGACGACGAGGCCTATTATCATGCCCATCGTGAGGGAGTGGCTGAAGCCGTGGTGCCAGGGCAGGAACCTGTCCTTGACGACCGTCTTGCCCTTGAACTCAGCCCTCCTGAAGGCTATCTCCGGGCCTGAGAATGAGTCTATCCTGGTGGGCTTTGGATAGGTCTTAATGAAGGGCACGTCCACCTTGGCTATGCCGTACTTCCTGTACTCAGGAACGTCGCCGCCTATGGCAACGCCACCTGGCGTTACTATCGGCCCCATCTCGACGCGGACTTCTCTCTTGGGCGGGTCGAGGTGAACCCAGAAGCGCCTGTAAACGTCGCCAGGAAGGCGAATGTTGTGTATCTTGACTATCCTCTCGCCCTCGCGGTATGCCTCCTCGATGGCCCTCGCTATGGTGTCCGCTATGCCCTGCGGGTGGGGGGCATCGCTGACGACGAGCTTGAGCGAGCCGTCCTCCTCGACATCGACGTAGCCGAAGACAAGCAGCTTCTTGCCCTCCTCGATTTTTCCGAACTCCTCCTCGAAGAACTCGTAGTCGTCGCCGAAGGCTTCGACGGTTATCTTTCCGGTTCCGTCGCTGAGCGTGAAGACTATGCTGTTGTAGCTCTCCGTGACGGTCTCCTCGCTTCCGTCCTCGCGGAGAACCCTGTAGGAGACCTTTCCAGAGCCCCTCGCCAGTATCTCCTCGACCTTGCCCTCAACGGCGAAGAACTGGTAGCGGTTTTCCTCGCTCAGCTCGCTTACCTTAACGAGCTTCGGCGCGTAGTGCTTCTTCTCGTCCCAGGGGGCAGGGTCTATCTCGTAGTCCCTTCTCTCCAGGAACTTTCCGAACTTGAAGTCCACGAAGTCGGGAGAGTAAGCGGCGGCAGCCGCTATGACCGGAATGAGTATGCCAAGGCGCAGATCACCGACGAGGGCGGCGAAGAAGGTCGCCGCCGCGAGACCCGAGATGTAGTGGGTGAATCCCCTCATCTTCCATCACCCCAGTCCGAGCAGGGACATGAAGTAGCCGGTGTGGCCGGTCATGCTGATGAGCACGGGCAGGATAAGTCCTCCGAGGCAGTAGCTCCTCCTGGTGTTGAAAGCAGCCGCCATCAGGCCTATCGCCGTCGAGACGAAGAGCACCGCCAGCCCCATCGGTCCAGTGAGGAGGTAGGAGATGACGACGAGCGTCACTGCAACCACGTAGGAGAGCTTCTTGATGTGGACGACGTTGAAGCTCTTGGCTAGGAACCTGGAGAGGTAGTAGGTGAAGAGGAAGCTTATGCCCGCGCTGAGCAGGATAACGCCTATCGCGGCTAGGTATTCGGCGTAGCTCTTGGGGGTGTATATTGAACTCACCAGCCAAGCAGCAGCTCCCCTCGTGAGCCTCAGCTGGGGCAGGAAGAGGAGCGTGAAGGCTCCGACGTAGTAGATGACCCTGTTCACACCCTGGCTTATGATGAAGGCGTCGTCTCCGCGCTGGCTCGTCATGTGGCCCGCTATCAAAGCCCCCATTCCACCGGTGATTATCGGGTAAACGGCCGCTATGGTTCCTCCGAGGGCGCCGCCGAAGCTGGCCTTGAGGGTGTTGTAGAGGCTACTCTCAACCCTGTCGTCGGGAACCTGCTCGAGCATCGGCGGGTTGGAGAGTATGTTGAGTATCACCCAGGACATTCCGAAGAAGCCTATGAACATCGGCGTGAGCCTGGTGTAGGCGCTCGTCGTCGGCAGGAGGTTGGTGTTCATGACTATGAAGCCCAAGAGGCCGGAGAGGAAGAACACCAGGATTCCGCCAAGTATCTGCCTCCAGGCCAGCCAGAGCCTCTCTGCCGGAGTCCTTCCGCGGTCGCCCTCCTTGGGCCACTCGCTCATGAACATGAAGACCACTATGGCGACGAGGAAGTAAGTGATGTACGGACTCGTGGCCTGGTAGATTGGCGGGAGAACCCTCGGGAAGATGAAGAGGGCACCCAGCACGAGGAAGAGGGTTCCCGCTACCGCTCCGATGAGGTAGAGCAGGACCGCCTCGTGGCCTCTACCAAGGAGGAGGTAGCGCTGTGTGGGGAAGAGGAGGAAGACGGCGCTCTCATCGGCGACGCTGAAGTAGACGCTCGATATCGCGCTCACGTAGGCGTAGGCAACTATGGCGCCGATGGCGAAGAAGGGGAAGGCCTGAACCGGCATCAGCTCGCCAACGCCGAAGACGGCAACGAGTAGGGCCATTATGTTGAATATGTGGAAGCCCGGAATCCAGGATATGAGGGCGCCAAAGAGCACCCCCGCAAGGGACCAGATTAAAAGGTCTGAAAGGGGAACCATGGCCATCACCTCACCTCGATGCAGTCGCTCCTGTAGGGAATGACCTCAACGGTTCCCTTGTACTCGGCAACGTAGCCCGCAATCCTGACCGTCTGACCCTCGCTGAAGGTTAAGTCCCCTGCCACGCTCTTGGGTATGAAGACCACCAGCTCTCCGCTTCCGTCGTCGATGGTCAGCTTGACGAAGGTACTGCCGGTGTAGACGTCCACCACGGTTCCCTCAACGACCACAGTCGTTCCGAGGAGGTCGAGGGTAACGTCGCCCGTCCTTAATTCCTCCGCCGGAACCGCCTCGACGACGGTTATGGAAACCACCTCACCGGCGTCGGCGTCGTAGGTTATCCTCAGCGTGCTTCCAGTTCCCGCTTCCCTCGGGTCGGGAAGGACATCGCGCGAAACGGGAAGCTCAGCGCTTCCGGTGTCGTCGTGGACCTTCATGACGTAGCCGTCCTCGTAGCTCAGCCCATCCCAGGTGACGGTGAGGTTCACCCTTCCGGTGGCGGCGGAAAGCTCCGAGACCTTCACCTCTCCGATTCCCGCGGTTCCTCCGGAGGGCTTCCCCGCCACCACGACCGCATCGAGGTCGTAGACTATAACCTCGGCCTCGCCGTCGTACTCGTCCACATAGCCAGCGAGGAGCACAGTCTGACCCTTTCCGACGCTCAGGTTGGCGCCGCCGGGTATGAAGACCGCTATTCCGCCGCTTCCGTCATCTACGGTAAGCTTAAGGTTGCTTCCGAGGGTGAAGAGGCTCGAAACCGTTCCGTTCACTGCGACCGTTCTGCCCTTCATCGAGAGGCTCACCGAGCCGGTCTTGAGGATCAGCGATGGCTTGGCCTTGGTGACGTTCAGCGCGGTTATCCTGCCGGAGAGAGGGTCGGCTATTATCCTCAGCGTGCTGCCCGTTCCTGCTTTAAGCGGGTTGGGCAGGAGGGAGCGCTCGGCGAGAAGGGCTGCGCTTCCGGTGGAGTCGTGGAAAGTCAAGGCGTAGTCGGGTTTCTGGTAAGCAATTGAGTCCCACGCAACCGTCAGGAGGAGGGGCTCCGTCGCGGTCTTCAGGTCGGAGACGGTACCCTCAACGGGCCCAGCCTGCTCAATCTTCTCGATTGAGGCCGGGTTGAAGAGCACCACCTCCGGCTCGTCGCGGTAGATTTCAACGTATCCGCCGATCTGCACCAGGTCGCCCTTGGCCGGGACGTAGGCCAGCTCGTTGGCGGTTGAGCGCGGCACGAAGACCGGAAGGTTGCCGACGACTATCTTGAGGTTGCCGCTGAGGTTGGCCACGTCGGTTACTTTACCAACGACCGCGACGAGCTGGCCCTCCATCTCGGGGGTAACCTCATCGGGTCTGAGCGGAATTGGAGCTATCGGCACCTCAACGGTGAGGTTCTCTCCCTTCACAAGGATTGAGCTCTCGACCAGGCCCCTGACCGTGACCTGACTCCCGGTTCCAGCCTCGAGCGGGTTGAGGTTCAGCAGGGCCTCCCTCGGGAGCGAAGCCTTAACGCCGTCCACGGTGAGGTAGTAGGTGCCGTTGGCGTAGGTTACGCCCTCGATTGAACCCGCGAAATCCACGAGCTGGCCCTCATAGTCAGCGAGCTGAGCCGCGGTGACCTTCGGGAGCTCTATCTCCTCCGGCGGGAGAGGCTCTCCAAGGGCCTTTATTCCACCTCCGGTGTAAACGACCACCTCGAGCTTTCCGCGGTACTCCTCGAGGTAGCCGGCGACCTCGACCCCGAGGCCAACCTTAAGCTGGGCCATCGTCTCGTTGGACAGCTCGGCGAGGGCGGCCGAGGGGATGAAGACGTCCAGCCTTCCGGTTCCGTCGTCGATGACGAGCTTAAGGTTCGAGCCTATTCTATCGACCTCCTCGATGTTGCCCTTCACGGCCGCTATCGAGCCGCGCATATCGAGGGTGAGGGTTCCTATCGGCTCGAACTCCGTCTTCACAGGCCTAACGACCTCCAGGTAGGCCGTGACGAGCCTGCCGTCGTCCCCCATTCTTCCCGCGACCCTGACCGTGCTCTCGCTCGAGGCGTTGAAGGGGTTGAGGTTCGCGAGAACGTCCCTCGGGACGAGGGCGTCGAGGTAGTCTTCTCCATCGGTGAGGGTCAGAACGTAGCGGCCGTTCTCGTAGGTTATTCCGGCGAGCGTTCCCTCAACAGCCATGACCATTCCCGGATAGTTGGGTGCCTCGCCTATCGGAACGACGGGAGCTTCTTCGATCGGGGTCACCGAGAGCCGGGTGAGGTTCCTGACGACTATCTCCGGTGAGGTGCCCTTGTAGAGGTAGACTATTCCAGGGGCGTAGAGCGTGTCGCCGACCTTGACGGAGAGGTTGTTGAAGACGAGCAGAACCCTCGGAACGAGCACGGAAATCAGGGAGTCACCGGTATCGACGGTCATCAGGTAGCCAGAGCTGACGTTGGAGAACTCGGTGACGATGCCCTCAACGGCCACGTAGGAGCCGCTCATGTTGGCGTTGAGGGACTTGACGATGGGCGGATTATCGGAGTAGAGTTTCGAGTGGAAATTCAGGCCGTCGAGGTACTGAAGCATCGAGTAGGTGTAGGTTTCCCTCACGCGGAGCTGAACCTCGGCCGTGACCTCGTCGCCGGGGAAGGGGACTAGACCCTTCCGTATCATCTCGTCGGCGAGCGGGGAGTAGACCCTGACGTCTATCTGCCCCGTTCCGTCGTCCACCGTAAAGGTGAGGCCGAGCTTTCCGCCGGTCTGGGAGACGTAGGGAACCGTAACGACCGTTCCGTTTATCCTGACGACGGCGTAGTTCATCAGGTAGTTGCCGTAGACGTCGCTCACCCTGACGAGCGGTGCCTGGGCGCTCTGGGCGGCAACGAGCAGAACGGCGACGCCGATTACAGACAGGAGAATCGAGAGGTATTTGAGCCTCGATACGTTGAGCTTCTTCTGCTCCTTGAGTCCATGGTAGTAGAGCTTTTTCTCACCCTTCTTCCCTGACATGAGCAGACCTCCGGATTATTTAACGTAGCAACCCAGTTGATGGATGCTCTTTTTAACGCTTTCGTGTCAAAACGGGACAGGAGTAACCAGGTTTGAATAAGGTGGAACGTTACAACTGGGGAAAATAATTTAAGGCCTCACTCAAAAGACGGACCGTGAAGACGGTAATAGTCACGGACAGGAGGAGGCACCTGCTCCACCCCCTGCTCGTCGCCTCAGCCAGCAGGGTGCTTCACCGGGGCAATCTCAGGGCCTTTGAAGCCGTTGCGGAGGCCTTCGAGAGGAACTACTTCTTCGAAAGGGTAGTGAGAATGCCCATGGACTGCTTCGGAAAGTACCTCGAAGAGAGTATTCTGCTTGGCGTTCAGGCCGGGTTCAACCGCCTCGATGAACTCCTGCCCGCGGCGGAGGGGGAGGGGGTGAGGCTGATCGAGACGGGGGACGAGTGGGTTCCGTTCTACACTGCCGCGAGGCTCTACGCGGACGGAAAGCCCGTGCCGGCAGAGATCCTCAGACACCTCCCGAACCCGGAGCACCTGCCAAGAGACGGGGACTACCTCAGGTTCATGGTGAAGCTCATAGAACACAACCACCGCTTCGGAACCGTCAGCTGCGCCTTCGAGTTCTGGGCCCTGAGGGAAGCCCTCTCGCGGAAGCTGTGGAGGCCCAAAGGGCCGAAAACCTGGAGGGGCAGGGGCTGTTTCGTGGGGGTCACGCGGGGAAAGGGGGACATCAATGACGTCAGGGGCGAGCTGAAGCTGTTCTGCCGGAACGGGTGGTGCCTCTTCTACTTCCGGGGAAGCGAAAAGAGGCTGAAAGAAAAGCTCAAAGAAAGAGGCCTTAGCCCTCCTTGAGTATCTTCTCAATATCAAACCCTTCCTCGTACTTCCTCAGCTTCCTCTCAAAGAACTCGATGAAGAGTTTGTAGCGCTTTGCGCGGTGCTTCGGGCTTCCGCGGATGCTGTGGCCGTGAGGGCCTTTCTTGAAGACCGCTATGTAGGCCTCCTTGCCCATGTCCTTGAGCACGTTGTAGAACATCAGGCTCTGGTCGAGGGGACAGCGGTAGTCCTCCAGCGAGTGGATGAGGAGTATCGGCGCCTTGACGTTCTCCGCGTGGAAGAGCGGACTCAGCTTGCGGTAGTTCTCGTTTTTGAGCGGGTTCGGGCCTATAACCTCAAGGTCGTACCAGAGCCCAATGTCGGAGAATGCATAGCTAGTCAGCCAGTAGCTTATGCCGTTCTCGCTGATGCCGGCCTTGAAGAGGTCGCTCTGAGTCAGCGCCCAGTTGGTCATAAAGCCGCCGTAGCTTATGCCCGTTATGCCAACCCTATCCCTGTCCGCCTGGGGTTCGAGCCTGAAGAACTCCTCTATTCCGGCCATTATGTCCTCGAAATCCTCCAGACCGGTTCTCTCCAGAACGCGGAGCGCGAAGTCCTCGTCGTAGCCGTTGCTGCCGCGTGGGTTCACGAAGACTATGTAATACCCCCTGCTCGCCATGAGCTGCATCTCGTAGACGAAGCGGTGCCCGTACATGCCCTTGGGCCCGCCGTGGACGAAGACTATCACTGGAGCTTTTTCGTCCTCCTTGAGCTCGGGCCTCAGGTACCAGCCGTCTATCTCCAAATCTTTGCTCCTGAACCGGAAGTGCCTCGGTTCGAAGGTCTTGAGCCGATCGAATATCGGGCCGTTGTAGTCGGTTATCTGCTTCAGCTCGCCGTCGTAGAGGTAGAGCTCGGGGACGCGGGTGGCGATCGCTATAAGCAGAACCGCCCTCCCATCGTGGACGTCGAAGCCGTAGACCCAGTGGTCACCGGCAACGATTCTCTCGGCCTTCCCGTCCCAGAGCCAGAGGTTCACCCTGCCGGCATCGGGGGTCAGGAAGTAGACCTTCCCCCCGTCCAACTTGGCGTCGTAGACGTCCAGCGGACCCTCATAAACGGGCCTGAGCTCGCCGTCGTAGATGTAGAGCCACTCGTGTTCGCTGATGAACCGCTTTTCTTTCTTGCCCCTCAGGAGAATCGCCTTTCCGTCGGAATCAACGGCCTCGAAGGGGACCTTTTCAAAGAGCTTCTCCTCCTCGCCGTCCTTCCAGAGGTAGATGTCATAAAACTTGAAGAGCGCTGGTTTTGAGCCCTCGCGGTGCGGGACGTTGACGAGTATGGAATCGCCGTGCCACATTCCGCTCGAAAACCGCGGCTTCTCGAACCGCTCTATCACCTCTTCGCTTTCCGTATCGAGAATCCAGAAGGTGGTCTTCTCACCGTCGAAGAACCCCATGCTGTCGAACCAGACCGGAACATCGTCGTCGAAGACGAAATCCTCATCGTCGCGGCGCTTGAAGCCCACAACAAGGAGCCTTCTGGAGTCGTCGTTCCACTCCACAGAGCGGACGTTCTTGATGGTTAAAACCCTCTTGGCGCTCAGAGTCTGAACGTCTGCCACCCATATCTCCGTTGCCTTCTTCTCCCCGTTGGGACGCGTGAAAGCGAGTTTCTTTCCATCCGGCGAGATCCTCGGCATGGAGGCGTTCTCGATGAAGCGCCTCGCCCCCGTCTCAAGATCCTCAACGACCACCGTGCTCTCGTATTTGTTGTCCTGTAGGTTGGCCTTGGTGAGAACGTAGGCGACGGAGCTCACCCGCACCCTCGGGTCACCCAGGTACGCAAACCTAGAAAAGGTCTTCTCATCCCATTCGATGTTGCTCATAACGCTATCACCGGCCTATCATGGACACCAAAGTATATAAACTTAACTATCGTGCGCAGTAACAAACGCGAGAAGGTTTAAAAGGTCATCACCGATAGCGGGGGGTCAGGTGGAAGCATGAGGGAGGAGCAAGGGGTTGGAATCATACTCGGTCTGGGAATATTCATCTCCGTGGCATTCAGAACCTACGCAGGGGTGACAATAGCCGCCGTCGGGATACCCCTCTACCTCGCGTACGTCACCCGGCAGCAGAACATCCTGGCAAAGTCCAGGCTCTTCGACAGGGACCTCTTCCTGATGATGGCGATAGCCGTAGCCGTGATACTGGTCTTCGACTACTTCTGGGATCCAAGGATGGGCCTGATAGCGATGGCGGTGGCGATACCTCTCCTGGCCCTCTACGCAGACAGGCTAAAGTCTAGAAAGAAGGTCCAGAAGACCTGAGAGCTTCCCGGTTCTCTTATAGTTTCGTACCTCCTCCCTCATCTCCCCCAGGAATGCCCGGTCCACCCCGAATTTCTTCCGAACTCGGCGCGAGATGTGGTTGTCGTTCAGGAACACCATTGCCATCGCGGAGGTGAGGTTCTTCGGCTTCCTCCAGCCGGACTTTTCGAAATCTATCAGCCAGACCCTCTCGCCGACTATTACGTGCTTTCCCCCCTGAATTTGGCCGTGGTCGAGACCGAGCCTGTCGAGCAGGGCAGTTTTCTCAACTATCTCAAAGATGTGTCGCTTTTCGAGGTCCGCGTGGAAGATTATCTCTCCCTCTGCGAACTCCCGAACAAGATACTCAAGGCCCTCAAAGACGCCGTAAGCCACGAGCGGGGGGGTTATTCCGAATGGCTCCACCGCGCGGATAATTTCGGCCTCCCTGGCGAAGTTCTGCCTCGGGGAGTCCGGCCGCTGGAGCTTTATTATGACGTTTTTTTCATCCAACCGGGCGCAGAAGATGAGACTCGTGGTTCCCTTGGCGTAGGGTCGAATTTTCTCGAATCCAAGCGATTTCAGGCGGGAGTAAAACCGCCCCAATTGAGCTTCGCTTATCAAGTGGTCGAACATATGCCTCGATAAGCTTAAATACTCCGAAGATAAAATACTTTTGGTGATAGCCATGGTGACGGCTTTTATTTTGATGGTGACGGCCGCTGGAAAGGAAAGGGAAGTTATGGAGAAGCTTCTGGCCATGCCAGAGGTTAAGGAGGCTTACGTGGTCTACGGCGAATACGACCTTGTCGTAAAGGTCGAAACCGACACGCTCAAGGACCTTGACCAGTTCATAACCGAGAAGATAAGGAAAATGACCGAAATCCAGATGACCTCGACGATGATAGCCATCTGATTCTCTCGTTCTTCGTTCTTCCGTTCTCCATTATGCCAGCACCCCCTCTGAAGTCTCATCCTCCCAGAGCAGGGCAAAGCCCACGCTCAGAAGCACCATCGTGACGACAGGAGCTAAAAACCACCACCATCTGCCCGCGTAGAGGGCATTCTGGTTGAGGCCCTCCAGTATGAACGAACCCCAGTTGTCGCTTGGAATCATGTTGAAAAACCCGAGTATCGCCACGAGCGCGACCACCTTGGGGAACAGGAGGCTGAAGTGGCTCAGGGCGTAGGGAATCACCGGCTTTAGGATGTGCCTCCTGAGGATGTGGAGATCACCCGCTCCGAGCGCCCTCGCCGCGGCAACGTGCTCCTTGACCTTCTCCTGAACGACGAAGCCCCTCACGGCACTCCCGAACTTGCCCGCGAGCAGGAGGGCAAGTATCAGCGACAGGGTTTCCGTTTTTATTTCCCTGGTCATCGCTATGCCCGTCGTTGAGAATGAGAATATCATCAGCATCGCGAGGGGAAGGACGGGGAGCGCCCCCAGGGAGTTCAGCAGGCTCTCGAGAAGAATCGCCAGCCGGCTCCGATAGTAGCCGGCGAAGAGACCGAGGAGCAGGCCGATGATAATCACAAGGACAGAGACCTCAAGCGACACGAGTAACGTGCTTCTACCGGCCAGGACGAAACCCACCCAGAGGTCGCGGCCGTAGGAGTCGGTGCCGAGGAGACCGTAGGAATCGCCAAAGACCGTGACGGCAACGGGGGAGGAGGATTCGACCTCAAGGGTGTACCTTCCCTCCAGAACCTCGCCGCCGTACCCCATGAAGAGAAGCTGGGTGGGCGTGAAGAGGGGCCTGCTCTCTGGGCCGTAGCCGAGGGACTCGGCAAAATCGTAAGCCCCCGTCGCGAGGGTGGGGTTGGAGTTGATGCTCGTCCTCCCGTCCACCTTCACCGGACCGAGAACCACGGAAAGGCCGTCGGGGCGGTGAATCACGAGCCTGACCGTCGAGTTACCCTCGATCATCACGTTTCCCGGAACGATGCCATCAACCGCGAAGGTCATTGAAAAATTCGTTCCAACCGATTCAAGGGTTCTGAAGCCCGAAGGGAGCCAGATGGGCCGGGCGTTCTTGGGATAGTCGTTCCAGTAGGGCAGGTAGTTCCAGTTGGCGGCCTTTTCAGGGGGCACGAGGAGATGCATTGGAACGACCGCGAGGAGCATCACCAGCATTATCAGCACTATTCCGACCTTTGCTTTGAGATCAAGCCTCAACGCCGCCACCTCCGGGAGCTAGGAGTTCCGACAGAACCGTAACGGCCAGAAGGACGAAGAAGTTCACCACCATGAAGACCGCTATGGGGTAGAAGAAAACGTCCGGGTCGAGGGTGTAGAGGTCGCCCGATATGCGGAAGCCCCACTGGAGCATCTTGCCGAGGCCGAAGAGGCCGAAGAAGGCATCGACCACGAGGGCGAGCGTCGAGACCTCGACGAAGTGCTGGAAGAGGAAGCCGAGGAAAGACGGCATGACCGCGCGGAGGACGTGTCTCTCGACCCTGCGCTCCGGCAGTCCCATCGCCCTCTTGGCGCGCACGTACTCCTTCCCGAACTCGTCTCGGAGGAGTATTACCAGGGCCTCGACGAACTCCCAGAGGGCGACGAGAACTATGGAAATCAACGGGAAGGCCATGTAGGCGAGGTTCCTGGTGAGGGAGGTCGATGTGCCGAGGCCGTTTATCAGATAGTTGGGGAGCGCGCTCATTATGACGAGGAGCGAGAAGAGCGCCGCCACCGCCCAGACGGGGAGGCCGTTGAAGACCCTGGCGAGAAAGCGGACGGCCGAGCGGAGGCGCCTTTTTTTGAGGGCGAGCTTTGCAAGGGGGAAGCCGATGAGGATTATCGTGACCTCAGAGAGGAGGATTAGCGCCAGCGTTCTGGCCACCATGAGCCTTCTGGGTATCGGGTAATCGTAGTCCGGCTTGAAGAGGGCGTGGTGGAGCGTGTAGAGCCCCGCATGGAGGGGGTTCATTACGAGGGTGGGGTAGTCCCTCGGGGCCACGAAACGCATGTAGTAGTCGTAGGGGTCCATTCCGACGGAACTCGCGTTGGCCTCTATCACGGCCCTCTCTGCCGAAGGTAGCAGGCTGAAATCCATGTCCGCACGGTAGAAGCTGTAATCCTTTATCCCTATGCCGGATATAACGGCCACGAGCAGGATGAGGAGGAGGTAGTTGAGGAGCGCGCGGAAGATAGCTCGGCCCATGGGATCACCTCGCGAAAAATTGAAACAAAGGCTACCCGACGAGTTTGAGGAATATTTCCTCCAGGCTGGGTTCTTTCACCTGCATTGTCAGAATCTTCGCCCCCTGATTCGCTACAAAGTCATGAAGCTCCTCCCTTATGTCCTCTGGCGAAACCACCCGGTACTTGTTCCCACCGAGCGGACTCACACTCCACTCCACCGAACCCCAATCCACCGGCCTGTTAGTCTCAATGATGATGGTATAACCAGCCTTCCTCAGGAACTCCCGCCTGATGTTCTCAATGCTGTCCTCCAACCGGAGTTTACCCTTAACAATCACCCCAACCGTGTCGCAAACCTCTTCAACATGGGCCAGAATGTGGCTGGAGAAGAACACCGTCTTTCCAGCCTTCCTCTGCTCTCTAATAATCTCCTTGAACTCCGCTATTCCTCGCGGATCCAAACCAGTCATCGGCTCGTCGAGGATGAGAAGCTCCGGGTCATTGATGAGCGCCTGGGCAAGGAGAAGCCTCTGGCGCATTCCTTTGGAGAACTTGCCGACCTTCCTACTCCGAGCTTCCTTCAAACCAACCAGGTCGAGAAGTTCGCTAATCCGCCTCTCCTTCTCAGCCCTCGGAATCCCGAAAGCGTCAGCGATAACCTCGAGAGTCTGCTCGGGAGTCAGAAAATCCCACAAAGTAGCATGCTCGGGCATGTAACCAATCCTCGCCTTGGCTTTGACGAGCTTACCCTCGTCAAACTTGCCGTCCCTGAAGACTTCCTCGCCAAACAATTCAATTCTCCCATCCTGAGGGAAGATGAGGCCGAGGGTGCTCAGGATTGTCGTGCTCTTCCCGGCTCCATTCGGACCGAGGAAGCCATAAACTTGACCAGGCTTAACCTCAAGGTTAAGACCGTCCAAAGCCCTAACGTCCTTATAAACCTTAACAAGGTTCTCAACCCTAAGCATGACCATCACCTCAAATCCATCTTCCTGAACCTGAAGAGGGCCAATCCGAGGTAGACGGGGATAAGTCCAACTATCAAGGCAGTCTGGGCGGAATTGTCGGCTATGGCTCGCCTAACCCCAAGGTACTCGACGGTGTACGTGCCGTCGTCGTTGAAGGTGGTTCTGTCTATGTTAGTGAATATGTCGAGCATGAGCACCTGGGGGGCGTAGAAGAGGTATCTGAGGTGGTACTCTCTGTAAAGCTCGTTCAGGCGCTCGCGATAGGCCCTCAACTCGTCTTTCGAGAGCTTATCGAAGTCATTCCAGCCCTTAATTCCGAACTCTTCCTTGGCTTTGTCCTCCGCAAAGCCGTCCACCACCTGGGGCATGACGAGACCGGTAACGAAGAACAGGACCAGGGCCAGCCCCAGGGCGGTGTTGGAGGAGCGCACGAACGTAGAAATCAGCAGGCCAAGGGCGAGGAGCTGGAGCATGGCGAACAGTATCAGTAGGTTCGAGAGAATCAGATCCCCAACGAGGGAAGTGGTAAGGGAGAGGCCGTAGTACTTCGTTACCGCGAAGGAGAGCAGGGTGGCAAAGGCCATCGCCACGACTATGCTGAGCGCCTGGCCGAGGAACTTGCCGAGCAGGTATGAAACCCTCCCCAATGGCTTGCTGAGGGCCACCCTCACCGTCCCATCTTCAAGGTCCGAATTTACGGCCGTCGCGCCGGCCATGAGGGAGTAGACACCGATGAAGAGGAACGCACTGACCGCTATGTAACCAACGACGCTCGTGACGAGCACTTCCCCAGGATTTGTGGCGCCTTCGAGGTTGTCCTTCACTTCTCTAAAGGCCATGGCATAGATCAGCAAAATCAACACCAGTATCAGCCAAAACTTCTTCGTCCTCAGACTTTTCTTCAGCTCCAGCTCAAGCCCCCACATTCTACCACCTCAGGTCGGCTCTCTTAAACCTGAGCCACGAGATTGCAAGATAAACAACCGTAGGTATGACCAGCATAGCCAGATTGCCGGGATAGCTTAGAATCTCCGAAAGGGACTTTGGCGGAAGGCGCTTCTTCGGAGAGACTGCCGTTTCAAGCACGATGTAGTGCAGGAAAGGGCTCGGCACGGGAAGGGAGTTTTTGGCCAGAGCATCAACAAAGGAACCCTCTGCCGAATTTGAAGCTGCGATGATGGCGATTGGAACGGCGAAGCCCAGGAGGAAGGCCAGGACCAGTGAGATGAAAAGCGCCTTCCTGTCCCTCATGAAGGCTGAAAGCAGGTGACCGAGCGCCAAATACTGGACGAGCGAGAGGAAGAGAAGAAAGCCAAAGACAAGGCCAAGTTCGAGGGTTTTGTTCAGAGGGGCACCCAAGTGGAGGGCGTAGGCAACGAGAATGGCCAAATAGAGAGTAGTTCCGATGAAGACGGCAAAGATGTCGCTCAGAAGCGTCCCGAGGAAGAAGTCCCTCCTTCTCAGAGGCTTGCTGAGGAGAACTCTAACAGTACCATTCTCAACGGCCGAGCTTATCGAGACCGCCCCGAGAGGGAGGACTACGAAGGGCAGGAACACACCACCCAGTGTCGAAATTAGGGCGTTTAAAAGACCGGGAACTCCCCGGCTGGCGTAATAGTCCCCAAGCGTGTCCAGGTTAAGGAAGGCCGTTAGGACGGCCAGGGCGACGAAAGCTATGAAGCGCTTGCTCTGAAGGCTTAACCCGAGGAAAACGCCGTAGAGCCCGCGGAGAGAGAAGGAAAAACCAGGGACAGCGATAGACTCAGAACCCCTCAACTCCCTCCTCCTGAAGGCTTCCATCCCAACGAGCGACAGGCCAACGGAAAGGGCCAAAAGTTGCCCAATAGCTTCATGGGAGATGGAAACGCCCTCTCCAATGGAAACGGCCCTCTCAAGGTAAGCCGTCGGGATGAAGGAATAATCGAACTTTCCGAGGAGCAGGAGCGCGACGAATGCTCCAAGCCCGAAGAAAACCCCCGAGTCCCGGGAAGTCGCGAGGGGGATTAGGAGCAGGGCGATGCCGAGGGCTCCAACGAGCGAGAGCGAAAGGGCAAGGGAGCCGATGAGGTAGTCTTTGACCTCAAAGCCGTGGGCGAGCATCGCGAGCGCTCCCGAGAGTGCCATCCCCAGGGCGGAAACCAGGGCAAGCTTCAATCCCTCAAGGACCCAGCCGAGGAAGTAGCGCCTCCTCGTGAGGGGCTTTGAGAGGAGTAATACCACGTTGCCCCGCTCGAAGTCCGAGCCGAAACGCGAGAGGAGCAGGATTAAGATTAGGGGAACCAGGAGGAACTTGAGAAAACCGGGGAGCCACTTGGCGAGCAGGTCGGCGGTGACAAGATGGGCAAGCTCCTCGGTCGGAATATCCGGGTAGTGGGTGGTAAATCTGAAAACGTCTATCTCGACTGCTAAAGCTGGAAAGAGCGAGATTATAGCGAGCTTAACCTTCACTTTGGTAACCCCCGCTAAAGAGCAATCATAGTTGAACTCCAGAAGTTTCAACATACTCAAATAGATTCGAAACCGCAACTGCTAAGAAAGCAATAACTGCCACTGGAGCCATCACCCACCACCAGTAACGCCCCATCAACGCACCTTGCTTGAGGGCCTCTGCGATATAGGATCCCCAATTATTACCTGGAATTATGTTGAACAACCCCAGTACTGAGATAAAAGCCATAACCCTTGGGAAAAGCATGGTGACATAGGGGACTGTGTAACTAAGCACAATAGGGAGGATATGCCTGAATACCACATAAATGTCCGAAGCACCTATGCTTTTACTAGCTGCTATGTATTCCTTTACCTTTTCATTTTCCACTATGCCACGTATAGAGTTGGAGTACTGGCTGAAAAAGAACATAGATACAATAATCCCGGTGAGCCAGTCCGGGACCACAAGTTTTGTGTACGCACCAACACGGGAAACGGCATATATTATGACCAGTACAAGGGGAATTGCTGGAATTGAGTTAAAAGCATCCACTATAACCGTCACCGCATCACCCAAAACGTTCCTGTGATAGCCAGAGATTACACCAAATGGTAGCCCAATGAGAATCACGAACGACACAGTAAAGACTGTTAGTACAATAGTACCCCACGTGGACTTTACAAAACCAACCCAAAGATCTCTGCCGTATCCATCAGTGCCGAGCAGACCGTACGCGTTGCCGAATAGTATAGCCCTCCCCACCTCCATCCGAAAAATGTAATCCCCTTTTAGAAGAGTCCCGTTTTCAGAAAGAAAGAGGAGCTGGGTTGGTTGATAGAGAATGAGTGCTGTCTCATCGAGTCCCAGCTCTCTGGCAAAGGCCCTAGCCCCAGCAACCAGGGTAGTATTGGAATTAACACTTCCATTTCCTGAAAGCCTGATTGAACGACCATCAGGACGGGTTATAACAAGCGTAGCTTTTGAAAGCACCAAGTTAGTGGGTAATGCTTCCACAGACACCACAAATTCTCCCTGCCCATCTAATCTGAGCACCCCCATATCTGCACTCGGATGCCATACAGGAAGGGCGTTTTTTGGGTAATCCTTCCAGTAGAGCCGGTCGTCCCAATGCTCCATATCTGATGAAGAAACTGAGCAATGTGCACCCACTAAGAACGCAATAAAGACCGCAATCATAAGAACTCCCCTTCTGTTTGCCCTCATATCTTACCCCACCCTTGGGTCAAGTTTAGGTTTAATGAACTCGATAGATATCGAAATGATAAGGTTCAGCACTATAAACACCAGAAGAGGAAAGGCAAAGAGACTTGGAATAAAATAGAAAGTTTCAGCCATGGCGCCCGAAAAGCTCGAAGCTATCATCTGACCCAGTCCCCCTAATCGGAAGAGGTAATCAACAACAATGACCATACCCTCAACCTCAATTAAGTGGGAAAACCATACGGAGAGGGCGGGTACCGAGATCGCTTTAAAGACAGACACCAAAATCCGGTTTTCAGAAAGTCCCACAGCCCGTTTGTAGCTGACGTAGGGACTAAGGATTTCTCGCCTTAGCAACATATAGAACTCCACAGCAAGACGCCAAAAAGACATAAGGACAACTGTAAGGACTGGAAGTATCATGGCCTTTAGAATAGTCAAAAGTCCCGCACCGGGGCCGGGAGAGATAAGAATATCATCGGGAAGTGCTGAGTATATGACAAGAAGTATGAAAACAACCCCCAACCACCAAACAGGGATACCCGAAATTACCCGGGAGAAGATACTCAAAATGCCTGCTACCCTCTGGCTTCTCAATGCCCAAAAAGCAACCACCACCGAGAGAAGGACTAAAACAATCTCTGAGACAAGAAGAAAAATGAACGTACGCAGAAAGGCTTCCCTCCTTGATATAGCAAAATGTCTATGTTCAATCTTTCTCCACATTTCATCTTTTGGAGGAGCTAACGAGGATATCAGTGCATCGAATCCCACGACAACCGTCGGGGTTACAAGTTCGGGGTGCTTTTTGGGTGCTATATACTTCAAGTAGTAATCACCCGGCTCCATGCCTAGCCGGGTGGCGTTTTCATAGAGTTCAAGGTAATCGGGATAATCAAGAAGCTCGTTCCTTGCCTGCTGTTCAAGTCCCGCTTTAACACCGGTTCCCACTAGAAAAGCGACTAGCACAAGCACCAATGTAAATCTCACCGCAACCCTAAACAGCCCCAACGAGTTGTGCAATTCACCACCCCCAACAAAAAATTGGGTTATAAAAATCAAAAGGAGGCTCAAAGACTCAAATTATATCACGCAACTCGCAATCAATATCCCTCACTGTTCCACAGCTTTCAATCAAGCAGGTGTCAATATAGCAGTTCCAATTAGGCTCCACCGGGTTGTCCTCGGCGTTCAACTTCTTAAACACTTTCCATCACCTCCTTTGGTTTTTGGGTTTTGGCCTCATTGGTTTCCTCGGCCCTCACCCCAGATTGGGGTGAGCGTGAGAAGACCTTATTCAACCAATCCTCGTCAAGATTCGAGTAGAGCCAAGAACCCCACTTCACAAGAGCAAACATGTAAGAGCAGTGGAACTCGTCGGGGAGGAATATATCGCCGTTGTAGTAGTGGTTGTTGTAGATACAACCACCGCCACAGTAGGCCCTTATCGGGCAGTTCGAACAGTTGGGCCTCCTATCTACGGTATGGCGCAGAATCTTCTGAATGAACTCGTTCTCCCACCTGAAATCATCAACGTGACCAACCACGAATTCTCCCATTCCAACGAACCTGTGGCAGGGATACATCTTCCCGTCCGCCGAAACTCCAAAGTAGCTCCTGGCAACGCCACAGGGATAATGGCGGTAGGTGCCAGAGTAAATCATGTGAACCATCTCACGGAGCTTCGTGTAAACGATTCCCTTCTCTTTGTAGTGTTCAAGCTCGTCCTTCGCTATCTTTTCCAGGGCAGACTCAATGAGTTTGGCATGCTCCTTGGTTAGCGGTGTGCTGGTGGTGGCGGGCTCAAGATGAACGCTCCTAAATCCAAAATCAACGAAGAACCGGTAAATCTCATAGTACCTGCCGATCTGTTCGGGCAGAATCGTCGCGCGGACGCTAACCTTAACGCCGCGCTCAAGCATCTTTCGAGCGTTCTTGGCCACAACATCAAACGTGGGGAATCCCCCCCTCAATGGCCTATTATAGTTCTGAACCTCCCTGGGACCATCAAAGCTCAAAGTTACCGTGAAGTTGTTCTCGAGGAAAAAGTCAATGACCTTATCTGTGATGAGGTAGCCGTTGGTGGTTATGCTGAAGGTAACGGTTTTGCCGTATTCCTCAGCCTTCCCTTTGGCGTAGTGAACCAGCTCCCGAATCAGCGGAAAGTTCAACAAAGGTTCGCCACCGAAGAACTGAAGGTTAACGACCTTCTTTCCCTCCCTCATTAGCAGATCAATGGCCTTTTTACCAACTTCAGGACTCATTCTGGTGTTGGGAGTATGATACGTTCCACCATCACCGTAACAGTAAACGCACGCAAAGTTGCAGTCCTCCATGACGTTAAGGGAGAGGGAGGAGATCTTAGATTTCATAATTCCAAGATAGGGTTTTACGGGGGGTTTAGCTTCAAAGAACACCCGGCGCAGGCTCTCATCGGATTTAATCTCATTTATCAAAGAATCCCAGTCAGATTCGGAGTACTCCATTACAAAACGCTCTCTGGCATCACTCCAGCCCAGTTCTGCCACAAACCTGCAGAAGTCGTAGGTTTTCTTATCGACCTCAAAGAGGGTTCCCGTGGACGAATGTAGAACAAAGTACTTGCCACCCACTTCGAAATTATATAACTCAGGCTTGGGTGTAGTGTTACTGATTTTCATTACACCACCGAATAATAAGCACCACTAAAATTTATAAAATTTTCGAAAGATTGGATAAAACTCAGTTATAAACTAGATACCAACGATAGAATTCAACTGCCAAACAGAATCATGAACACGTCCTCCAGTGACAGGTTCTCAACCCTCGCGCTCAATACTTTCCCGGAGGGGAACCTGGAGAGAAACTCATTGACCTCGGTGGACTTGAGGTAGGCCGTTACGTGGGTGAAATTACCCTTCCTGATGCACCTGGCGAGGTAGCCTCCAGGGCACGGAGCGGAGCCCTCAACCACGAGGAGAACCTTCCTGTCGAAGTCCACCTCCAGCTTCCTGCCTATATTCTCAGGCTTTCCCTCCAGAATAGGCCTCTTGTTGAAGAGCAGAACCCTGTCACTGAGCTTTTCGGCCTCTTGAAGGTCATGAGTAGTAAGGATGACCGTTGTTCCAAAGTCCTTAGTAAGGCTTAAAATGGCATTATGTATCTCATTCTTGGTGAGGACATCAAGAAAAACCGTCGGCTCGTCGAGTATGAGGTACTTCGGCCTCACCACCAGGGCGGAGGCGATGTAAACCTTCTGCTTCATTCCGGCCGAGAGCTTCTGGTACCACTCGTCCCTCTTCTCCCACAGGTTCAGCAGCTTGAGCGCGTACTCTATGCGCTCCCCTATCTCACCCTCCGGGACCTTCCACAGCCTCGCGATGAACTGGAGGTTTCGTTGAACGCTCAGACGCCACTGGAATATGCCCCACATGTCCCTCTCGCCGGTGAAAACGGTGAACATCTTGCCCGCCACTTTGCCGTGCTCCTTAAAGCTGTCGTGGCCGTCGATGAGCAGTTTTCCAGAACTCGGCTCGAGGAGGCCGTTGGCGATTTTACAGAGGGTTGTCTTTCCCGCGCCGTTGGGGCCGAGGAGGCCGAATATCTCCCCCTCCCTCACCCGGAAGCTCAGGTCTATGAGGGCCGGAATCTCCTCCCTGGGCTTTCCGAGAAAATCACGAAGGCTACCCAGATCGAAAAAGCCCCTGAAAGGGGGTGGATAGTACTTGGTGAGATGCTCGGCTTCTATCATCTGACCACCTCACACGTGCCCGAGGGTGCCCAGCTGCATTGCCTTTCCAACGCCCCACCGAAACATCGCGATTCCAACCAGGAGCATGACGCCCGTGGTCAGGGCAAGGTTCACGAAGCTGGGCCAGATCTGGGACACTGAATAGCCCCCACCCATCGTCAGCCTGGCCATCTCAAGAATGTACCTCTCGGGGTGTATCTTGGAAATAGGCTGGAGCCACCAGGGGAGCGCGTCGGGCGGGAAGTAGAGACCGCTCACGAGCTGGGAGGTGAGGTTGAGGAACCAGTTTATCGGGTCCTGCCTGGCCTTGGTCGCCGCCCGAAAGCCGGCGGAGAAAAGTTCAAGGGCGAAGGTGAGGGTGAAGCCCGCGAGGATAACAAGCAAAGCACCGAGGTTGATGTGTATGACCAGACCGTAGAAGAGAACGAAGACTGCCGTTATCAGGCCCATTATCATAAGGCTCCAGACGACGTTCCAGGCGTTTATTCCCACGAAGATCGCCACCATTCCGGCGGGGGAGGCGTAGAGCATAGGGAAGCTCCGCCCAATCAGGAGCTTGGAAAGGCTGCCCCGCGGAAGGAATATTATGTTGTGCACGATGAAGCCTATCAGAAAGAACTGGAGGAAGGAGTCGGTCCCGTACTGCTCGATGTTGGCGTCTATCGTTACCAGGCTGGCGAATATCCCCATCACCGCAACCTGGATTAGAAGGCCTATCAGATAGCTGACCACGTCCCAGCGGTAGCTGAAAAAGACCTCCCTCTGAATGTTGAAGAACTCGCGGACTATTCTAACACCGTCCTTCATTCCCACCGAAAAAAGTTAGAAGGGAGGTTTAAAAGAATATCGGCTCACTTGTTCATCATGAGCCTTATCCTCTCGGCGGCGTCTTTTGCCTTGTCCGAGATGTTGCTGAGCGTTCTGGCGATGTTGAGGATGTAGAAGCCGTCGCCCCAGCTCATCGAGTCGGCGTTCTCGAAGACGAGCTGCATGAGCTTCGTATCGAGGCCGTCTATCTTGTTCTCAACACTCTCTATCTGCCTGATTATCTCGTACTCCCTCTCTATCTCGCCCTCGGTGAAACCGCTCTCTATAACGCGGTCCATCTGGACTATGGCCTCGTGGACGAGCTTTGCAGCCTTGATGCTCTCCATACCCATCTCGAGAATTATATCCTTGGCCTCCGTCGGGACGCAGTCGGGCTTCTTGACGAGCAGCCACTTCGCAGTGTCTTCAGCGGCATCCGCCACCTTGTCCTGCATGTGGAGGTATATTATAACGTCCTCCCTAGCGACTGCCATCATGAGCTTCGAGCTGAGGGAATCCCTTATCTCCTCCTTTATCCTGTCCGCAACGTCCTCAAGGCGGTCAACCTCGATGGCAAACTCTCTCATACCCTCGTAGTCGCACGCGTACCATGCCTGAAGCGCCTTCTCGAGCGTTTCAACGGTGTTGAGCACGACATCCGCGTGCTTTATGAGGGGCTTGAAGGGGCTCTTCGCGAAGAGCTTCGTCCACACCTGCATGATATCACCCCACGATCATCAGGAGCTTGAATATGGCCGCGCTTATCAGACCCGCGACCGGAACGGTAACAAACCAGGAGATTATTATATCCCTAACGATGTCCTTGTTTATTGCCTTTACTCCCCTTGCGAGGCCTATTCCTATGACCGCGCCGACCACCGTGTGGGTCGTCGAGATGGGCAGTCCAAGCCAGCTGGCAGCGAGAACAACGGTTGCCGCTGAAAAGTCGATGGTGAAGCCGCGGGTGTTGGTAAGCTCGGTTATCTTCTTGCCGACCGTTTCCATGACCCTGTAACCGTAGGTGGCGACACCAATTGCTATTCCGAGACCGCCCATCGCGAGTATCCACTTAGGGACGGGAACCTGCATGCCGCCGAGACCCATCGTGGCTACCGCGTAGACGGCCGCGACCGGACCTATCGCGTTGGCGACGTCGTTGGCGCCGTGGGCCAAAGCCACGTAGCCGGAGGTTAAGACCTGCGCCTTCCGGAATATCGCTTCAACGCCGATGAAGGGGTCGCTGCTCGGGAAGCGGAGCTTTATCAGGAGGTACGTTACCGCGAACACGATTATGCCCAGCGGGACGCCGTACATTAAAACTCCCGTCTTGAGGTCCTTCCCGTGGAGAACCTTGATGTAGAACATGGTTCCAATGACGACGAACGCCAGCCCGATCCAGAACGGGGACCATATCCTGGCGCTCCTGACGGGGTCCTTTCTCTCGAAGATGCTCTTCGTGAAGGCCTTGAAGATGAAGTAGGCCATTATGGCGCCGATTATCGGTGAGAGAATCCAGCTGAGGACGACCTGACCCATCTTGCCCCAGTTGACTATCGCGGTGCCGGCGTAGACTATTCCGTAGCCCGCTATACCTCCTATGATAGAGTGGGTGGTCGAGACCGGCAGGCCGAACTTGGTGGCCACTATTAGCCATATCGTGGCCGCGAGAAGGGCCGCAACGGAGCCATACACGAGGACCATCGGGTCGGTTATCATCGTCGGGTCGAGGATGCCCTTCCTTATCGTTTCGGTGACGCTCTTTCCGAAGAAGTACGCGCCTGTGAACTCAAGGAGGCCAGCTATTATAACCGCCTGCTTTGGGGTTATCGCCTTGGCGCCGACGGCAGTGCTCATGGAGTTTGCGGCGTCGTTGGCACCTATCGCCCAGGCCATCGAAAATCCTAGCACCACGGTTATCAGCAACCATACGTCCACACTCACCACCGGGAGGGACTCGAGGGCGGCATATAAATACCTTGTCGCAGTAGAATATAGCTAGCTACCATGAACTATATAGGTCCAAATAGAATAAAGAGAAAGGTTAGGACTCAACCTTGATAGGTTCGATACTTATGCTGCCATCGGTCATCATTCCAAGCTTGACGTAGTGATAAAAGCCCCCCTCGTCCGGCTTTGCGTAGAGAGGAGCGCCTCCCGCGCCGGTTACTATGTAGTGGACTCCCTCGATGGTTCCGTTCCAGAACATGTGGATGTGGCTGAAGATTCCAAAGGCGTTGTACTCCCCCATCACTTCCAGCAACTTCTTCCCGTCGGTGGGGTTCATGCCGTGGTCGCCGTTCGGCCTCGGATCCACGGGCGGAGCGTGCATCACTATCACCGGCCTCCTGCCCATGGCCTTAGCCCTCTCAAGCTCGTTCTGAAGCCAGCTCCACTGCTCGTCGCTCAGCCCGTAGTCGTTTTCGATATTGTTCATGAAGATGTAGTAGTAATCCCCGAGGACGAAGGAATAGTCCGTTGGGCCGAAGAGCTGGTGGTAGACGTTTATGCCCTCCCCGCGATACTCGTGGTTTCCGACCGCTATGAAAATCGGCTTGCTCCACTTCCACTCCTTCATCAGCTCGCCCCATTCGTCAACCTTGCCCGAATAGACTAGGTCTCCACCGTCTATCACGAAAACGGCGTTATTCTCGTTCATCCTGTCCCTCAGCTGCAGGAAAGCCTTCGGAACCTCCGTGCCGCCGTCCGGCCTGTGGTCACCGAAGGCAAAAACCGTGTAGTCTCCGATGTCTTTTGGAACGACACTGAAGGAAGGCTCGGAGGTTGTTATCTTAACCCACGTATCGCCGGTCTCGGCTCCCTCGGGCAGGTTCAGCACCGAGGGGTTGGTGTTCTCGATAACGTAGGTAAGTGCAGCCCCGGTTCCGTCTTTAACCTCCACGCTGACGTTGAAGCCGAGGGCACGGATGTAAACCGTGGAGCCGTTGACGAGCCTGATAAAGCCTCCCTTTACGGTGATGTTCTCCCCGTCAACGATGCGCCAGTAGTATATGAACGGCTCCCTGCTCCTGAAAGAGCTAAGGTACCAGTGTTCACCGTCGTCTGGAATTCCGTTCCAGTTGTTGTCCCCTATGACCTTGAGGAGAATTCCCTCAAACTCGCCGCTCCTCAGAACATCGTCCGTTCTAAGGGATGCCCCGTTCCTGAGGTTTATAGCGTATTCAATGGCCGCGCCAGCGCCAGCCTTGCTGGTACCGGTGAAGACGAAGTACGCCTTTCCATCCTTATTGAAGGCCGCAAAAACGCCCTTGTCTTTTCCAACGAACTTGACGCCGAACTTGTAGACTATGTAACCAAAGTAGTCGTTGACCGTTATTAGTATCGGTTTTCCTCTGAGCAGTTCTCTGGCATCGGCAGGGGACAGTATTGCAACCCCCCCATCGTACTGGCTCGCGGGGAGTATCTGCGCGTTCGGGAAGTAGTGCTTCGCGAGGTCCTCGTAGCCCTCGCTGACGTAAACCTTGGAAGCGTCGGCAAGGCTGCTCCACTGGGCCAGAACCTGTCCCTTCTCGTAGCTCCCGAAGTCTATTCCACCGGAGGACGAGGTAGCTGTGGTGGAAGTCTCCGTTGGAGTACTCTGGCTTATGCATCCCGACGCCAGCACGATGAAAACCAGGAGAATTCCAAAAACGGCTTTCTTCATTGCGTTCACCTTCCGGAAAATTGGAACGGGAGCTTAAAGCACTTTTGATTGGCATCACGAACTCGGCAGATTTAAATAGCCCCAGGCCGAAAGTATTTCGGTGGTACCATGTTCGTCGGACACTACATCGAGGTCCCCGAGAAGGACACCGGTTTTGAGGGAGTGACGATAAGGTGGCTCGTTTCTCCAAAGCTCGGAGCAAAGAACTATGCGATGCGCTACTTCGTCCTCAAGAAGGGCGCGGAGATACCGCTCCACCACCACGACTGGGAGCACGAGATATTCATCGTGAGGGGAGAGGGAATCATAACGAACGGAAAGGAAGAGTTCCACGTCAGGGAGGGAGACTTCCTCTACGTTCCGCCCAACGAGACCCACGGCTACAAGGCGACCGGAGAAACGCTGGAGTTTCTCTGCATAATCCCCGCCAAGAAGGAGGCCATTCCTGAGGATGAGTGGGCCTAGCGGCGTCTGTGATAGTAGGCCTTTATTTTCTTCCTTCTCAGAGCGACGAGGTCTGCCTTTCTGGATTTTGAACGTAGGGGTTCCTCCTCGAGCAGGAGCCACGCCAGGTCGTATGCCAGAGAGGCGATTATGAACAGAAAAATCCCGAAAACTATCAGCGGAGTGTAGTACCAGACCACACCGACTCTTGGAATCACCAGAACAACCCTGCCAACCACTTGGGAGTAATAGACCCGCCAGGGGTCTGTGTAGTTCCTGTTGTCCCCTTTGGTGATATAGTACATCCGCATTTCTGGATCGGCCTTCATGCCAACGATGCGGTGGGTTATCATGTAGGTCGAGTTGCCGAGGGTCACGCGGTAGAGGATAACGTCCCCAACGTGGAGCCCATCTGGCGAAGAGGGCATTGTTATGACGAGGTCGTTGGGATTGATGTGAGGCTCCATCGAGTCGGTCAGGATAACGACGTACTGGAAGCCAAAGACGAAGTGGAGAGCCATGACTAGGACCACGAAGAACAGGAGGAGGTACGAGATGATTGAAAGGACGTCGATACGACGCTTCACCATTAAACCACCGCCTAATTAAAGCCGCATTCGGCACCCATCCTCACTATTCCAGCCCTATAGTTGGCGTACCTCACTATATAAACCCAGTCGACGTAGGCTAAAAGATTGACGGTGCCGAAAATGTCTGCGTTGGCCTGGCCGAAGCCGATGGAAATTTCCCTGTCCCTGAAGCGGTTGCTGGTTTCAACGACACGGCGGCCCATAACAGTTCCACTGGAGACCTTCCCCACCCTGCCGGTGCTGTTTGAGGGCGAGACTAGCAAAGAATAAGAAAAGGCAGGGATCAATTCAGATTTCACGGGGAAACTGTCTGGCCCTGGAACACGACGGTAACTGTATTTAGATTGTTATTGTCGAGGGATATCCCATTATTCAGGCCGTTATTGGTGAAGTCCACAGTATACACCCCAGTACTCCCACTGTACGTGGCGAGGTACTTTTGGCCATCAATTATGAGGTAAACAGTGTCACTCCCAGTACCAACCTTGGTGCCTTGGTTGTCGGTGAGGGTTATGGTTGCAGATGTGACGTACTGGGCATCATTGCTAAGGGTCCAGTCGATGTAGGCATGGTGAACAGTCTGCGGCATGCCACCATTTCCGGCGTCAAGCTCCTGAAAGTGCACATTTATAGTCGGAACAGCCAGAGCCGCACCAACCATGGCCAGCACAAGGGCGAGTGTCAGTGGAATTAACCTCTTCTTATTACTTCTCCTCATTCTGATTCACCCCCAAGATGGAGAGCTATACTTTATGATTGAACGATAGTATAAATAGTTTTCTAAATCCAACCGGATTGGTTCACCCTTTGACGTTGTAAGTTCTACAACAAAACCAGTGTCCGGTTAGGTATCTCCCAACAACCGTTGAATACTCCACAAGAAAGATACCTCAGCGGAGGGGAGTGCCCTTCAGGTAAGTTGAACCAGCCCACTCAACCTGAACCTGCAGGAATTCGCCGGGCTCACCAGAATCAAGGATTATGTCCTTGTAGTTGAAAGTCCTGGCCTCAACGCCGCCCTTCTCCCCGGCCCCATGGACGAGAACCTCCACCGTCCTGCCAAGATACGCCCTGTTTATTTCGTGGGCTATCTGGAGCCTAAGCCTGTGAAGGGCCCTTGAGCGTTCCTTGACCCGCCATCCCGGAAGCTGCTTCCATTTCGCCGCGATCGTGCCAGGTCTCGGCGAGTAGCGAGAAACGTTTATCTTGTCCGGCCGGACGCGCTTGATTAGCTCAACGGTGTTCTCGAAAGCCTCATCAGTCTCCCCGGGAAAGCCCACTATAATGTCCGTATTGAGGTTCAAATCACGAACCTTCTTACGAAATGTTCGAACTATCTCCTCGAACTGTTCCGCAGTGTACGTTCTGCCCATCCGCCTCAGAACCTCATCGTCGCCGCTCTGGACGGGCAGGTGGAGGAAGCGGTAGATCTTCTCATCGGTGTAGGCATCAACGAGCTCGTCGAGGAACTTGAGAACGTGGTTCGGGTTCATCATTCCAACCCTGACCCTGAAGTCGCCCTCGATGGCCGTTATCTCGTCTAGGAGCTCCGCCAGGTTCGTCCCGATGTCGAAGCCGTAGCAGCCGGTGTCCTCGCTCGACAGCTGTATCTCCTTGTATCCCCTGGCGAGGGCCTCCTTGACCCACCTGACGACGAGCTCCGGTTTGTAGCTCTTCAGAACTCCCCTGGCGAAGCGCGTGGCACAGTAGGTGCAGGCGTTGAGACAGCCCTCACTTATCGGGACGACGAAGGCGACGCCACTCTTCCAGAGGCGCGGGAGCTCGAGCTTGTCTATGCTCTTCTCACGCCAGCCCTCGACGCTCACCAGCTTTTCACCGCGCTCCGCTACGCTTATCGCCTCGGCTATCCTATCTATGCTCTTAACGCCGAGTATTCCGGAAACGCGTGAATCTATGGCATCCGGGTTGACGTGGGGGAGGCAGCCGGTGACGATTACCCTCTTGCCGGCGTCAAGGAGCTCCTTTATTCTCTCGCGCATGTGCTTTTCGGTTGGGTCTTTGACCGCGCAGGTGTTGACCACAACGTAGTCGGCAGTTTCAGGGGTCTCCGCCAACTCATAGCCCGCGCTAACCAGAAGGCCCTCCATCATCTCGGCATCTGCCTTGTTTCTCGTGCACCCGTAGGTCTCGACGTGAACCCTAACCATCGGTGGGCGCTCTGGAAAGGGGTTTAAAAAGGGTGCGGTTCAAAAATGGGGATTAAACCGCACCCATAATACTGAGGAGCATGAAGAGGGCAGCGAAGAGAAAAAGGGCCACAAAGGCCAGTTTCTTCCGTATCCAGCCGGGGGGCTTGTTGTAGTGCCTCATGACCAGAAAGGAAAGGAGGGAAACTATGAGAACCGGGACGAGGGCCGAAACCGCTATGAAGAGCGTGCCCGGCAGGTGGCGGTCGATGCCAGAGGTGTCGAGAAAAGCCACAGTCCAGTAGAGCAGTATCGGCGAGAGAAGAACCAGGAACACAACTACAACTCCGATCATTATGGAGTCCTCGTCCATGGAACCACCGGGAAATCCTTGGGTCAATCCATTAAAAACGTCTCGCAAAAGGGGCAGGTAAGAATAAGAGGAAAAAAGAATCAGATGACTTCGCCAAAAGCGAACTTCCTCTTGACTGAGTTAATGACGATCTCAACCTCGTCGCCGACCTGGGTGTTCGGGACGAAGATAACGAAGCCCTTTATCTTGGCGATACCATCGCCACCCTTTCCAAGGCTTTCGATCCTAACTCTATACCTTTCTCCAACCTTAACAGGGGCTTCGTAGCCACCGCCAAATCCATCTCCATACATATCTAACACCAACTCTTTCAACTTTCAGGGCTCCCTCGAAAGACTCCGAGAAGAGTCCCATTGAGAACTCATCGTCAAGGGTATATAAAGCTTTGGGTGGATTTTAGGTCCTCAAAGTCACCAAAATGCTGTTTCGAGCCACATGAGGACACTGATGCATTATTTTCCAGAAATCCCGCGCTTTCAACCCTTAACCGTGGAGGGTTTCGGCGCCGATGTCAGCAGGCAGGTAATTAACCTTTGGTTAACAACAAAGGGTTAAGTACCTTTGTTTTCAATTCTAAGCTTCAAAAAACCCTTTTAAGAGAATTTTTTCTATGTTAAGCGGAAATCCGGGAAAATGAAGCCGAGATAAGGTTGTAAACCAAAAGTGGGGGGACGCACAATGGGTTTCATTCCTGTATTCATTTGGTCATTCGTGCTCTGGCTTGTGCTGACAGCGGGCAGCAAGGGTATGCTGTGGAGCCCCGAAGAGCTCGTCGCGGGAGTGGTGTTCTCGGGGATAATCGCCTTCACGACGAAGGACATCATAGGTGAGAAGGCCGCGAGGTTCCTCAACCCGGCGAAGTGGGCTGGCTTTGTGGTTTACTCCATCGGCCCGCTCTTCTGGGGTATGGTCAAGGCCAACCTCGACGTTGCCTACCGCGTCATAACCGGCAGGATAAAGCCCGGAATCGTTCGCGTTCCGGTTGAGCTCGAAAACGACGCTCAGTACACAATCCTCAGCAACTCAATAACCCTCACCCCCGGAACGCTCACCGTGGACGCATGCCCCGAGGAGAAGGCCCTCTACGTCCACTGGATAAACGTGACCGAGAAGGAGCCGGAGAGCTCCGAGGTCATAGCGGGTTCATTTGAAAAATGGGCGAGGAGGCTGGGAAGATGATAGCACCGGAGTTCTTCTATGCCGCGGTCATAGTCATGATTGGAGCATTCCTGGCTCTGCTCAGGGTGTTCTTCGGACCGAGCGTGCCGGATAGAGTGGTCGGAGTAGACACCCTTAACACGCTGATCGTTGCCGGAATGGTTCTCCTCGGAGCGGCCTACGACAGGACGATATACATCGATATCGCCATCGTTTACGCCCTTCTGAGCTACGTGGGAACCCTGGCCATAGCCAAATACCTCCAGGGGGGATTGGAATGAGTGCGGTCACCTACGTCATCTACGCATTCCTCACGATAAACATAGTCTTCAACCTGCTGGGCAGCTTCTCGCTCCACAGGTTCCCGGACGTCTACACAAGGCTCCACGGAGCGACCAAGTGCACCACCTTCGGGACGATATTCGCGGTTCTGGCGGTGGTAGTTCACGCTGCCTACCAGCTCCACCTCACCGGCGACCCCAAGTACCTCCAGATGGCGCTTCACAGCCTCGTTGCCCTAATCGCCCTGCTCCTCACAAACCCGACCGGAGCGCACGCGATAGCCAAGGCGGCCCATCTGAGCGGCTATAAGCCAGCCAAAGCCGTCATTGACGCGTACGAGGACAAGCTCAGGGGTGGTGCCGAATGAACGCTCTTTCGATGGACATGGTCATACAGTTCGGAATACTCCTCGGCGTGCTGGTAGCGGCCTACATCACGATAACCATGCGCGACCTGCTCAGTGCGGCCATCGCTTCGGCGGCCATGAGCCTGCTCCTCAGCCTTGAGTTCTACATGCTCCACGCGCCGGATGTGGCGATAGCCGAGGCCGCGGTCGGAGCCGGCGTCGTTACGGCCATAGTCGTGTATGGAATCGCCAAAACGGAGAGATGGGAGCGTGAGGGACCATGAAGAGGACTTTCGGAGCTCTCGCACTGCTGTTCCTCCTCGGAGTGCTGCTCGTCGTTGCGAGCCCTTCAACCGGAATAAAGTTCGGCCTCGGCGGTGAGGACTGGAAGGCCTACCGCTACACCGACCAGTACTACATAGACCACGGCGTGCAAGAGGTGGGTGGAACCAACATAGTCACCGACATAGTCTTCGACTACCGTGGCTACGATACCCTCGGAGAGGCGACGGTTCTCTTCACTGCTATAGCCGGAGCGGTTGCACTTCTCAGGCCCTGGAGGAGGGATGAGGATGAAGAGTGACATGGGACTAATTGTTAAGACCACCGCGAGGGCCACCATTCCGCTCATAGGAATCTTCGGTGCCTACGTGGTCTCACACGGTCACCTTACGCCGGGAGGCGGCTTCCAGGGTGGAGCGACCATAGCGGGAGCCGGGATACTGTTCCTCATAGCCTTCGGGCTGGGCGAGATGAAGAGGCGCTACAACCACCACCTCTACTCGGCCCTAGAGGGTCTCGGCGGCCTGGTATTCCTCGGAGCGGCGATGCTCGGCCTGGGAGTTGCGTTCTTCTACAACACGCTGTGGCACAACGGGCCGGTCTTCAACGGCCAGCCGGGAACGCTGCTCTCTGCCGGATACCTGCCGGTAATGAACCTCGCCGTGGGACTGAAGGTCTTCGCGGGACTGGTCAGCGCGATGGTTGCCATAGCGGCATTCAGGAGGTGGAACGAATGATACCGTTCCAGTTCATCACGGCGTTCCTGCTAATAGCCATGGGAATCTACGCCCTCCTCTACAAGAGGAACCTCATCAAGCTCATACTGGCCCTCAACATCATAGATGCCGGCATACACCTGCTCCTCATAAGCTTCGGATACCGCATAGAGGCAGGCCAGATACCAACCGCGCCAATCTACACGGGCTACGAGACCGTAAAGAGCGCCATGGTCGCCCCGATTCCGCAGGCGCTCACGCTCACCAGCATAGTCATCGGAGTCTGCGTTCTCTCGCTGGCGATGGCCCTCACTATAAACGCCTACAGGCACTACGGAAGCCTCGACGTTAACAAGCTCAGGAGGTTGAGAGGATGAACGGGCTGATCCCATACCTCATCATAGTCCCGCTCCTTGGAGCATTCGCACTGCCCATAGTGGGCCTCGCGGGAAGGAAGGCCAGGGAGCTGTGGGCGATACTCATCACGGGCGTCACCCTCGGCGTCGCGGCCGGACTGTTCAAAGAAGTCTGGAAGAGCGGCGAGATACTCGTCTACACCCTTGGAGCGAAGAGCCCCCTTGGAAACGGCGTTCCATTCCCGATAAGGATAGTCTGGGAGGTGGACCTCCTCAGCGCGCTCTTCGCCCTGATGGTGACCTTCATAGCCTTCGTGGCCGTGCTCTACTCCAGCGAGTACATGAGGCACGATACGGGGCTTGAGAAGTACTATGCCCTAGTCCTCGTCCTCGAGGTCGGCATGCTCGGCATAGCCATAACCGGCGACCTGTTCAACTTCTACGTCTTCCTGGAGATAATGAGCATAGCGAGCTACGCCCTCGTCGCCTTCAGGAACGACACCTGGGAGGGCATCGAGGCGGGCATAAAGTACATGTTCGTCGGCTCGCTGGCCAGCTCGTTCATCCTCCTCGGCATAGTGCTCCTCTACGGCCAGTACGGAACGCTGACGATGGCATATCTGGCCAGGATGATAGCCGAGAACCCAACCTTCACCGCCAAGGTGGCCCTCGGCCTCCTCGCGGGCGGACTGCTCTTCAAGAGCGGTGCCGTTCCGGTGCACATGTGGCTCGCAGACGCACACCCGGCCGCTCCGAGCTCGATCAGCGCCATGCTCTCGGGTCTCGTCATCAAGATAGGCGGTACCTACGCCCTGGCGAGGCTCGCCTTCAGCGTCTTCAGCGCCGGAATCAGCACCAGAACGGTCGGCTGGATAATCATATTCTTCGCCTGCGTGACCCTCATAGTCGGAAACGCGATGGCGGTGATACAGACCGACATGAAGAGGCTCTTCGCCTTCTCCAGCGTCGGCCAGATCGGCTACATCCTCCTAGGAATCGGAATTGGCCTTGCCGCGTATGGAAGCGACGTCGGCCAGGTCGCTCTGGCGGGTGCGATATACCACACCGTGAACCACGCGATAATGAAGGCCCTCCTGTTCCTCGTCGCGGGAGCGGTCATACACCAGCTCGGAACCAAGAACCTCAACGAGCTGAGCGGAATAGCCAGGAAGATGCCGGTCACGAGCTTCGCCTTCCTGGTCGGTGCGGCCGCGATAATTGGCCTTCCGCCGCTCAACGGCTTCGCGAGCAAGTGGCTCATCTACGAGAGCTCGGCGCTCTTCAACCCGTTCCTCGCGGCAATAGCCGTCATAGGCACAGCCTTCTGTACCGCCGCCTACATCAGGGTGCTCTTCACATTCTTCGGAAGGCCGAGCGAGAGGGTCATGAACGCGGAGGAGCCAGGAAAGGCCATGCTCGTGCCGATGCTCATACTGGTGGTGGCAATAATCGTCATGGGACTCTTCCCATGGGCCATCAGCAACAAGGTCATGCTTCCGGCGGCAAAGACTCTGGAGAACATAGGGGCTTACGTTTCGGCGGTGCTGGGGGGTGCGTGAAATGTTTGGCTACTGGGATGCACTCTACTTCGTTTACGTCTTTGCCATAGGCCTGCTCATCTCGTACGTGCTCTACAAGTGGGCCGAGCGCTCCAGCACGGGGACGAGGAGAACCGGCGATGGAACGAAGATATTCCTCAGCGGTGAGGACCAGGACGAGATTATTCCGCAGTTCGAGCACTTCCAGGGCTACGTCACCGGAAGACACGTCATGTGGGGCCTCATAAGAGGAATTCACAGGATGTTCCTCATCTTCCGCAGGGAGCACACCGGACTGCTGAGCGACTACATCAGCTACCTGCTCGTCACGACCGCGATAATTGTGGGAGCGCTGATAGTGTGGGGATGAGGAGGTGAGATGAATGGCGATTAAGGTTACAAGGGCAGAGACCAATGTCAGCTCAAACTCCTCGGAGCGCGAGAGGCTTGAGAGGGAGATATCAAAGCTCTGCAGGTATATAGGGCGCTCACCCTGGGTGTTCCACGTGAACAGCGGCAGCTGCAACGGCTGCGACATCGAGATAATAGCCGCACTGACGCCGAGGTACGACGCCGAGCGCTTCGGTGTGAAGCTCGTCGGAACGCCGAGACACGCCGACATACTGCTCGTAACCGGGCCTGTGACCGACCAGAGCCTTGAGAGGGTCAAGCTGGTCTACGAGCAGACTCCGGACCCGAAAGTTGTCATAGCCGTCGGAGCCTGCCCCACCGGCGGAAGCGTGTTCTTCGAGAGCCCCTTCACCAACGCGCCGCTGGACAAGCACATACCGGTGGACGTCTTCGTACCCGGCTGCCCGCCGAGGCCCGAGGCGATACTCTACGGAGTCGTGCTCGGTCTGCAGAAGCTGATAGAGAGAATTGAGGGGGGTAAGAGATGAACGTTGACGAGTTCGTTAAAGCCTTTGGCGAGAGGTTCCCCGAGGCCGAGATAAGGGTGAGCGAGAACAAGATGCCCCACCCGAAGAGGCGCGTCTGGGTTGAGATAGACAGGGAGAAGTTCCACGACGCCATGAAGTTCATCAAGGAGCTCGACCCGAAGGCCCAGTTCTCCATCATAATCGGAATGGACGCCGGCGACAGACTGCTCGCCAAGTACCACATGGAGATGTTCTGGGAGGAGGGGGAGAGCCTGTCGCTCGTCATAGGCACGAGCGTCCCCAAGGATGACCCCAAGCTGCCCACAGTCACGGACGTCTTCCCGAGCGCGCTGCCCTACGAGAGGGAGAACCAGGAGTTCCTCGGGCTGTTCTTCGAGGGAATCCCCGACCCGAGAAGACTCTTCCTGCCCGACGACTTCCCGGAGGGAATCTACCCGCTGAGGCTCGACGAGACCGGAATCAAGCCCGAGATGGTGAAGAACGCCGGCCACCCGTACAAAATCAAAAAGGAGGGCTCAAAATGAACGGAAAGCTTGAGTACTGGGTTAAGATACCCATCGGACCCATTCACCCCGCACTGGAGGAGCCCGAGAAGTTCATCATCACGCTCGACGGAGAGAGGATAATCAACGTCGACGTCAAGCTCGGCTACAACCTCAGGGGCCTCGAATGGATAGCCATGAGGAGAAACTACATCCAGATACTCTACCTCGCCGAGAGGATATGCGGAATCTGTTCCTTCTCCCACAACCACACCTATTCCAGAGCCGTTGAGGAGATGGCCGGCATAGAGGTGCCCGAGAGGGCCGAATACATCCGTGTGATAATCGGCGAGCTCGAGAGAATCCACTCCCACCTGCTCAACCTCGGAGTCGTTGGGCACACCATAGGCTACGACACCACCCTCCACCTCAGCTGGCTCGCCCGCGAGCGCGTCATGGACATCCTAGAGGCCATCGGCGGCAACAGGGTCAACTACTCCATCAACACCATCGGCGGAGTGAGGAGGGACCTGGAGGAGAAGCACATCAGGGCCATACTCGACATGATAGAGAACTACAGGAACGAGGTCATGCCCAAGATAGAGGAGATATTCCTCTACGATCCGACGGTCGAGGCCAGGCTGAGGGACGCTGGCGTTATTCCCAAGAGAATAGCCATCGAGTACAGCGCCCAGGGACCGACTGCCAGGGGAAGCGGCGTGAAGAAAGACGTCCGCTACAACGAGAAGCTCAGCGTTTACCCGGACCTCGGCGTGAAGCCGATAACGCCCAAGGAGTTCACCGGAGTTGTCAAGGGGGACGTTTTCGACAGGATGGTGGTCAGGGTCGGCGAGCTCTGGCAGAGCATGGAGCTCATAGAGAGGGCCATAGACCAGATGCCAGAGGGCAAGATAAAGGCAGTTCCAAAGGACAACACCCTCCTGTTCCAGCTCAAGAAAGCCGAGGGGGAGGGAATAGGCAGGTACGAGGCCCCGCGCGGTGAACTCATCCACTACGTCATGGCCCAGAAGGGCAAGGACGTTCCGGCGAAGTGGAAGATGCGCGAGCCCACATTCCCGAACCTGTTCGCGATAGCTAGAGCGTTGGTCGGTGAGCAGGTGGCGGATGTTCCGGTTGCAATAGCCTCAATAGACCCCTGCCTGAGCTGTACGGACAGGGTCGCGGTGGTGGATGCTAACACAGGAAGGAAGAAGGTCCTCACCGAGAGGGACCTCCTCAGGCTCTCGATAGAGAAAACCAGGGAGCTGAACCCGAACGTTAGGGCGAAGCCCGAAGTTGTTGGAGTAGGCTGCCCGAGGGGTGGTGTCCTATGAACGTCCTCTACGCAACGCTCGGATTCCTGGGGATTTACGCTTACGTATCCTTCGCCTCACTGCTCTGGGGAGGCATAGACAGGAAACTGGTTGCAAGGATGCAGCGCAGGATGGGCCCCCCACTGCTCCAGCCGTTCTACGACTTCCTGAAGCTGGTCAGCAAGGAGTCCATAATCCCAAGGGACGCCAACAGGTTCTTCGAACTGGCCCCCGTGCTGGCTCTCGCCACCTCCATCGCCCTGCTCGCCTACACCCCGCTCGGCTTCGAGCCGCTCTTTGGAACCAAGGGTGACGTGATACTCTTCATCTACCTGCTGACTCTAATCGGCTTCCTCAGGGTCGTTGGTGCCGTTAGCTCGGGCTCCCCCTACGCCCAGATAGGCGCCCAGAGGGAGATGATAATCCTCGTCTCCAGGGAGGGGCCGATGATGCTGGCCCTCTTCACCATACTCTGGCGCCTCAGCGATCTCGGCGTTACAAAGCCGTTCAGCATGGGCACCTTCTACGAGCACAACGTCTGGGAGCTCGGGACGCCGATGAGCATAATAGGGGCCGTGGTGCTCCTGCTCGTCTTCATGGCCTGGCTTGCCAGCGAGATTGAGGTCGGCTACTTCGACATCCCCGAGGCCGAGACCGAGCTCGCCGAGGGAACGATGGCCGAGTACAGCGGAAGGCACCTGGCCCTCTTCGAGCTGGCCAACGCGATAAAGGCCTTCGTGAGCGCGAGCCTCGTCGTGGTGATATTCTTCCCGTGGGGCATATCCGGCTACATCGGGCTCACGGGGCTTCCGGCGGTAGTCATAGACCTGCTCTTCCACACCCTCAAGGTCTTCGCCGTGCTCTTCGTGAGCATGAGCCTTTTCAGGGCGGTAACTGGAAGGCTCAGGATAAACCAGGCGGTGACCCTGTTCTGGACCAGGATGCTTCCGGCCGCGATAGTCGGGGCGCTGCTGCTGGCAATAGACACCCTGGGGGTGGTGGCATGAGGGTCCCACCGACGCTCTCAGCCGTGCTGAGCAACCTGTTCAAGAAGCCGGCAACCAACCCCTTCCCTGCGAGCGATCCGGTTCCGACTCCAGAGGGCTTCAGGGGCAAGCTCGTCTACTATCCCGACAAGTGCGTCGGCTGCAGGCTCTGCGTCATGGTCTGCCCTGCCGGGGTTATAGAGTACGTTCCCGAGGTCAGGAAGGTCACCTTCTGGCTCGGAAGGTGCGTCTTCTGCCAGCAGTGCGTGGACGTCTGCCCCGTAAAGGCCCTGGAGATGAGCGATGAGTTCCTCCTGGCGACGGACGACAAGTACAACGACAACCTCCGCTGGTTCAAGGAGGATGAGATAGAGGAGCTCAAAAAGAAGCTGGAGGAGCAGAAGAAGGCCAAGGAGGCGGCAAAGAAAGGGGCCGAGTCCCAGAAGAAGTAGCCCCCTTCTTTCCTTGTTTTTCCCACCGACGATTTCAGTTCTATAATGAACTTTTCTGAACGTTTGTCCCCCCTAATCTACTACAACGTACAGTTTTATGGACGTACGTCAAGAGTCGTCCAATTTATATTTGTCAAATTTCTGGTTGTTAACCATTTGTTTTAGAAACCCATTTATAAAAATTTAGCCAATTTATAATCGAGATTTCGGGAAAATAGGCCCGAATAGGGTTTAAAACCTAAAGTTGAGGTGGGAAAATGGGGTTTGCCGCACCGTTCCTGTGGTCCCTTATCGTCTATCTGCTCCTCACAGCGGGTTCCGGCAAGGTCATCGCCTGGAGCCCCGGGGAGCTGATTGCAGGGATTGTAATAGCGGCCATCATCGGCTACGCCACAAAGGAAGTCATGGACGAAAAGGTGGACTACTTCTTCAGCCCAAGGAGATGGCTGCTCTTCATAGTCTACGCGATAGGGCCGTTCTTCTTCGCCATGGCCAAGGCGAACATTGACGTAGCTTACCGCGTCATAACCGGCAAAATAAGGCCCGGAATCGTAAGGATATCTCCGGACCTGACCAGGGATGAGAGCAGGACTCTTCTGGCCAACTCGATAACACTGACCCCTGGAACCTTCACGCTGGAGATAGACGAAGAGGGCAACTTCTATGTTCACTGGATAAACGTACCGCCCGGAAAGGAGAAACCCACCCCAGAGGAGCTGTGCGGGTATCTTCCAAAATGGGCAAGGAGGATTGGAGAATGACGGTCGATGGAGCATTTATGTGGGCGCTGATACTGCTACTGTTCTCAGCCATGCTGACGCTCATAAGGCTTCTTGCGGGGCCGACGATACCGGACAGGGCCGTCGCCCTGGATTCCATGACGACCACCACAGCAGGGGCCATGGTCATTTACGGCGTGGTAACCAGACAGGCGGTTTTCATAGACGTCGCGCTGGTTTACGCGGTTCTGAGCTACATCGCGACCCTCTACATAGCCCGCTACCTGGTCAAGAAGAGGGTGGGAGTTGCATGCGAGTGCGAGGAGGGGGAGACGGCATGATAGAGTGGCTAATAGCGGCATTCCTGGCCATCGGCGTGTTCTTCAACCTTCTGGCCAGCGTTGGCATCCTCCGCTTCCCCGACGTCTACACGAGGATACACGCGGCAACCAAGTGCACGACCTTCGGCACGATATTCATAGTCCTAGCCGCCGTCACGTACTCAATATACAGCTACTTCTGGGTGGAGAGGGACCCATCCTGGATAACCATAGGGATACACTCGGCCCTGGTGGTCATATTCCTGGTGCTCACCAACCCCGTTGGAGCCCACGCCATCGGCAGGGCCGCGAGGAAGTCGGGCATACGGCCCCACGGGGCGGTTATAGACGAGCTGGAGGGTCACCTATGAACTTCGAAGAGCTCTTCTGGGTGCTTCAGGCCATGGTGGGGCTGGGGCTTCTGATAGCAGCCATAGCGGCGGTGAGGTTCAAGAACCTGGTCTCAGCCGTCATCGCGATGGCGGTGTTCAGTCTGATACTCTCGCTGGAGTTCTACATACTGCAGGCACCCGACGTCGCGATAGCAGAGGCGGGAGTTGGAGCGTGCCTCACGACGGCGATGTACCTGCTGGCGATCAAGAAAACCACCGACGAGGAGGTGATAGAATGAGGAGAGCCCTCGGCCTCTTCGCGTTCATAGGCTTCACTCTGTTCCTCCTCGTGGCCGCGGCGAGCCTCAGGCCCTTCGGTGAGCCGGTTCACACCGAGATGGACTCCTACTTCATCGGGCACGCACAGGAGGAGGCATCGTCAAACAACGTCGTCACCAGCATAGTCTTCGACTACAGGGGTTTCGATACCCTCGGAGAGGCCACTGTACTGTTCACCGCGGTTGCGGGCGTGCTGATGGCCCTCAGAAGGAGGGAGGTGAAAGCATGACGACCCTCATCATCAAGACAACCACCAGGTACCTGACGGCGCTCATACTGACGTTCGGAGCCTACATCATCCTCCACGGCCACCTTACGCCGGGAGGCGGCTTCCAGGGAGGAGCTGTCTTCGCCAGCGGCCTGGCACTCCTCATAGTCGCGTGCGAGGACAGAGTGATAAGGGAGCGGTTCAAGAAGGTGCCCCTGAGCGCCTTTGAGAGCATCGGCGCCCTCAGCTTTCTGGGAATGGCCACCCTCGGCTTCATGGGGTACACATTCTTCAGGAACGTCATAGCCAACAGCGGGTTCCCGCTCTTCGGAGACCCGACCCCTCTAGGGATAAACCCGGGCTACCTAAACACGGGCGGAACGCTGCCGTACATGAACATATTCGTCGGAACGAAGGTTTTAGCCGGATTAACCAGCATAATCCTGGTGTTCTACCTCCTCCCGGGGGTGAGGAAGGATGAATAACGTGATTCTAGTCAACCTCCCGTTCATAGTCGTGGCGCTCCTGCTGGCGGTGGGGTTCTACACGATAGGATTCAAGAGGAACCTCATCAAGGTCGTCATAGGCATTGAGATCCTTGAGGGAGCCGTTAACCTGTTTCTGATAGCCCTCGGCTACGTCAAAGGCGCCTACGCCCCGATATACACCATGGCACCGAAGGATGCGGTCAACAACATGGTTCTGCCGACGCCTCAGGCGCTCACACTGACCAGCATCGTCATAGGCGTCGCCGTCTCGGCCCTGATGCTGGCCTTCGCCGTCAACATCTACCACCACTACGGAACCCTTGACGTTACAAAGGCCAGGAGGCTGAAAGGATGATCGAGCACTTGCCAGCACTCATGATAGCCGTGCCCCTCTTCGGGGCGTTCGTGGCTCCCCTGCTGAAGAAAAAGGGCAGTGCTCCAGCAGTCTGGGCGGTGATAATCACCGGCGTGACGCTGGGGATGGCGCTCCTCCTCGTCAGGGAGGTGCTCGCCCAGGGAATGATGGTGTACGTCTTCGGAGCAGAGGGCCCGCACCTCGTTCTGCCCTCCGGATACAGGGTTCCGATAAGGATAATATTCGAGGTCGACGCGATAGGGGCCTTCATGGCACTCTCCGCAACGCTCATGAGCTTCATCGGAGCGATGTACTCCTACAGCCATGTGAGGAACGAGACGGGCCTTGAGAAGTACTACGCGTTGCTTCTCCTCCTCGAGGTCGGAATCCTCGGCATGGTCCTGACGGGAGACCTGTTCAACCTCTTCGTGTTCCTGGAGATAGCTGGAATAGCCGGTTCAGCGCTGGTTGGCTTCAGAAACTACCGTGGTGAGGCAAGCGAGGCCGGAATCAAGTACCTCATAGTCAGCGCGATCGCTTCGCTGATGGTGCTGTTCTCAATCGGCCTGCTCTACGGCCAGTACGGGAACCTCAACATAGCCTACCTGAGCACCCAGATAGGGTTCAACACCGTTGACATAATCGCCCTCGGAATACTCTTCACGTCCTTCGCGATGAAGTGCGGTTCGGTACCGACCCACCACTGGGTTCCAGACGCGTACACGGAGGTTCCCTCGGGAATCAACCCCACTCTCCTGGTGGCGACCTACGCGAGCCTCTACGCCCTCTTCAGGGTGAGCTTCAGCCTCTTCGGCAAGGTTAGCTCGGGAATGAGCAGCGTCGGCTGGATAATGTGCGTCCTTGGAGTGCTCACCATGTTCATAGGCGTTACGATGGCCCTCGTCCAGAAGGACGTCAAGAGGCTCATGAGCTACCACGCGATTTCGCAGACCGGCTACATGCTCCTCGGCGTTGGCGTTGGCCTAGCCGTCCTCAACGACCCAGCAAAGCTCGCCGCCTTCGGAAGGGACGCGATGGCGGGAGGTATATTCCACATCATCAACCACATCATCTACAAGAGCCTCCTCCTCATGACGGCAGGAGCGCTGTTCTACGTGACCGGAACGAGAAACCTCAACGAGATGGGCGGTCTGGCTAGAAGGATGCCCTACACCACGATAGCCTTCATAGTAGGCGCAGCAGCAATATCCGGAATCCCGCCCTTCAACGGCTTCGCGAGCAAATTCCTCATCTACGAGACGTCCTACCAGCTGAGCCCGATATTCGCGATATTCGCAATGGTCACGAGCGTACTGACGCTGGCTTCGTTCGTCAAGGTCTTTGCCTCAGCCTTCCTCGGACCGCCGGTCAAGAAGTACGAGGAGGTAAAGGAGGTTCCAAGGAGCATGGTAATAGCGATGCTCATCCTGGCGGCGCTGTGTCTGCTGTTCGGTCTGTTCCCGAACGTTGTGCTGGACAAGCTGGTCTACCCGGCGGTTGACGCGCTGCTGAAGCTGGGCAGCTACCAGACGTGGGGTGGTATACTATGACGTGGATTGAGAGCCTTACGCTGAACTCCCCGTCGGGATTCTGGAACCCGATAGTCTGGCTGGCCCTCCTCATCGTCTTCGCGGTCATCGGCTACGTAATCTACTCCCGCGGAAACAGGAGCTACAAGCCGAACACCGACCAGGTGAAGCCCTTCCTGAGCGGTAACGAGGTTGAGGACGTGGAAGAAATCCGCGTAAGGGCCGGCGACATATACTGGGGCTTCATCGAGGCGCTGAAGGGCTACTACAACGTGCTCATGAGAATGCACACAGGAGACGTCAGGGACTACATCCTCTGGTACCTCGGACTCGGTGCCATAATCCTGTTCATCCTCGTTGGGGGTGTGTGAATGGGGAAGCTGACCAACTTTAAACGCTCCCTCTGGGTTTTCCATGCCTCCGGAGGGAGCTGTAACGCCTGCGATATCGAGATTATAGCCGCGTTGACGCCACGCTACGACGTGGAGCGCTTTGGAATCAAACTCGTCGGAAGTCCAAGGCACGCTGACGTGCTCCTCGTAACCGGGGCCATCCCGAGGGACTTCGCCGACAAGCTGAGGCGCATATACGAGCAGATGCCCGACCCGAAGGCCGTCGTGGTCATCGGGAACTGCGGAACCAGCGGGGGAGTGTTCTACGACTCCTACAACATAGCCGGCCCGATAGACGAGATAATCCCGGTGGACGTCTACGTTCCCGGCTGCCCCCCGAGGCCCGAGGCGATAATAGACGGCGTTGTGAAGGCCTGGCTCAAGATAGAGAAGCTGGAAAAGGAGCTGGAGGGGAAGAAAGAATGAGGGAACCAATGAGCGCGGAAGAGGTCCTCAAGAGGCTCCAGGAGGCGCTCGGGGAGGCCCTGCTCTCCCACGAGGTCAGGGAGTACACGATGGGAGTCAGGAGGAAGAGGACGTACCGGGAACTCTGGATAGAGATAGACCCGAGGGCCTTCAGGAGAGCCGTCGAAGTCATGTTCGAGCTTGACTACCCGCACCTGCACTTCATAACCGGAGAGGACGATGGGGGCGACTCCCTGAGAATGGTCTACTCCTTCGGCCTGTTCTGGGCCATTCCCTGGGGGGAGCTCAGCGTCACCATGCGCTTCAACCTTCCGAAGGAGGAGCTCGTCCTGCCCACGATAACCGACCTGATGCCCGGGGCGGAGACCAACGAGAGGGAAATCAGGGAGATGCTCGGCGTTGAGTTTGAGGGACTGAAGAACAAGAGGCACATCTTCCTGCCCGACGACTGGCCCGAGGGCAAGTACCCGTGGAGAAGGGACGAGTACGGCGTCGAGGACATGGTGAAGCACACCCACAAGAGCGTGAATGAGATAAGGAGGGGAGAGTGATGGCGAAAACCCAGTACTACATTCCAGTCGGCCCAATCCACCCGGCGCTGAAGGAGCCGATAAGGGTCGAGGCCAAGGTCGAGGGAGAGAGGATAGTCGAGGTGGACGTCAAGAGGGGCTTCGCCCACAGGGGAATAGAGTACATGGGCATGAAGAGGAACGCCATACAGACCCTCTACCTCTCAGAGAGGATATGTGGAATCTGCTCGATATCGCACCCCTACGCCTTCGTCATAGGGAGCGAAAAGGCCCTGGGAATAGAGGCCCCGCCGAGGGCCCAGTACATAAGGACAATAATAGCCGAGCTGGAGAGGATTCACAGCCACATACTCTGGCTCGGTGTCGTGGCGCACGAGATGGGCTTCGACTCCCTCCTGTTCTGGACGTGGAAGGGTAGGGAGAAGGTCCTCGACATCCTGGAGCTCCTGACCGGAAACAGGATAAACTACTCCGTGTTCATGATAGGCGGCGTCAGGAGGGACATAACAGAAAGCCAGGCGAAGGCCATAAAGGACATGATAAACTACTACAGGATATTCACGGAGGAGATGAAGGACGTCTTCCTGGCGGACCCCGTCTACAAGGCCAGGACGCGGGGAGTGGCACAGCTCTCCAGAGATATGGCGAAGAAGCTCAACGTATGCGGGCCCGTTGCCAGGGCGGCCGGACTGCGGATGGACGTTAGGCAGGACAACCCGTACGACGCCTACGCCGACATCGGAGTCAGGGCAGTGGTTCCCCAGGACATAGTCGGCGAGGCCAGGGGCGATGCGTACGACATCACCCTCGTCAGGATATACGAGATAGAGCAGAGCCTCGACATAATCGAGTTCTGCCTCGAGGAGATGCCAGAGGGCAAGATAATGGCCATTCCAAACTACGTGGCGCTTCTGGCCAAAATAAGGAGGAGCGAAGGGGAAGCGATAGGAATGCACGAGGCACCGCGCGGTGAGGTCATCCACTACTTCAGGTACGGCAACAAGCGCGACGGGCCGGTTGTATGGAAGGTAATAGCGCCGAGCTACAACAACATCAACACGTGGGGGCCGCTCCTCCTCGGAGCCGAGGTGGCGGACATACCGATAGTCGTTGCCTACATAGACCCGTGCATGTGCTGCAACGACAGGGTCGCGGTGGTAAGGGACGAGAACGGCAAGCTAATCGACCCCGCAACGCTGCACCTGAAGGCGGTTGAAAAAACAAGGAAGCTTAGGGAAGAGCTGGGGGTGAGAGAATGAATGGCAGCATCGTTCATGAGGGGTGCATGGGAACCACGGCCATTCGTGAGGCTCACACCCACCCTGCGTCCTCTGGACTCACTTTAAGAGCGAGCAAATGGGCAATGGACACTATTGAGGCACCCGCCAGCGGAAAAGCCAGGTTTAAGGTCAGCAACATTCCGCCATCCGTCAAGGACGTTCGAACGATAGTGAGAACGGCGCTTGCGCAAGCAAGGGCTGAGGGGGTGAGGGCATGACCCCCGAAACGTTGCTGTACGCGTTCACGTTCCCCATACTGGGAGTTTTCCTCGGGCTGGTCTACAAGGGTATAGACAGGCGCGTCTCGGCCAGGCTGACTTCCAGGATAGGCCCGCCCATAAGGCAGCCGTTCTGGGACGTCGGCAAGCTGCTCCTGAAGGAGACCGTCGTTCCCGAGAACGCCGTCGCCTGGATATTCAACGCGATGCCCATAGTCTCATTCGCGGCCTCGATGACCCTGCTCCTCTACATACCCTTCGGAGTGCTCAAAGCTCCGCTCGAGGGCTACGGAGACCTCGTCGTCATCCTGTACCTGCTAACCCTCCAGTCGCTGGCAATGGCCATAGGCGGCTTCGCCTCCGGAAGCCCGTTCTCCTCGGTGGGTGCGCAGAGGGAAATGGTGCTCATGATGAGCTACGAGATGCCGCTGGCGACGGTTATAGTCGGCTTCGCCGTGCTCTACAAGAGCTTCTCGCTGACGACCATAGCGAGCACACCGGTGTGGGGCGTCGCGGGTCCGCTCGCGGCCATGGGCGTGCTGCTGCTCTTTGTGGCCCTACTCGTCGTCACGCCGGCCGAGCTGGCGAAACTGCCCTTCGACATCGCAGAGGCTGAGACGGAGATATGTGAGGGTATGCTCGCAGAGTACAGTGGGAGGAACCTGGCACTGTTCTACCTCTCGGACGCGGTCAGGGGCTTCGCCATGGCGGCGCTGGAGGTGGTGCTGTTCTTCCCGTTCACGCTGACGAGCATGCTCAACCTGAACCTAACGGGAACGCCCTACTACGTCGTCGAAGCCCTGTGGTTCCTCTTCAAGGTCATGGTCATCTACCTGCTGGCGATAACGCTGGTCAGGACATCGTTCGCAAGGTTCAGGATAGAGCAGGCGTCCAGGGTGTTCTGGGTCTACGTCAACATAATCGCTCTCGTCGGGCTCGCGCTGGTATGGTTGGGGGTGTGATGCATGGTAAACAAGATGATGTTCGTCCTCCTCAAGCAGCTCGTCAAAAAGCCCGCCACCAACCCCTTCCCGGTTAAGCATGCTCCCGCTAACGTCACGGCGCTCATAGAGAAGGTCCAGAAGGGTGAAGCCCAGATAAACCCGCCGGTTCCCGTCCCGGAGGGGTTCAGGGGCAAGCTCCTCTACGACCCGGAGAGGTGCATAGGCTGCAGGCTGTGCATAATGGTCTGTCCCGCTGACGCTATGGAGTGGATTCCGGAGCTCAAGAAGATACGGCACTACGTCTCGCGCTGCATGTTCTGCGCCCTCTGCGTTGACGTCTGCCCAGGCAAGAAGTTCCCGGGCGAGGAGAAGGCCGTCAAGGCACTTAGGATGAGCGAGGAGTTCCTGATAGCGGACTACGACAAGTACAGCGACAACCTGATAGAAGAACCTCCAGAGGCAAAGGAGCCCTTCAAAAAAGAAGTGAAGGATGCAGCGGAGTCAGAAGGCTAGCGCGAGCTAAGCCGCCATCCCCTTTTTCCCACCCCGCTTCTGTAGTCGTAATCCCCTATGAGGGATTCAACGGCCCTCTCGTGGAGCCTCTCCGTCGAGCCGAGGTAGGAAAATATCGCCCTCACGGTTTCGTCGTCTATCTTCCCGGCCAGAATTGAGTAAACCCTCTCGGCAACCTCCTCCAGCTCAAGGGCACATTTAAGAACGGCAAAAACATCGTTCTCACTCTCAAGCTCCCTTATCTCAGAGAGCTCCTCCAAAGATGGTCCATTGACTGCGGGAATCTCCACCCCGAACTCTCTGGTGTAGAGGGCCCTCAGCTTCTTCTCGTGTCTTCTCGCTTCCTGGCCGAGGAGTTTGAACATATCTCCTACGGCCCCCTCAATCTCCATGCCCCTGGCCTTTTCGGCCAGCTTCTCGTAGAGCAGGGCCTTGTCACCCTCCAGGGATATCCAGTGGGCGAGAAGCTCCCTCATCGGAAGCCCCTCAAGGAAAGACATGCCTTCGAGATCGACCATCCCACTCACCCAGTAAACAATACCCGGGAGGTTTTATACGAGCTTTGGCACAACCGTCTATGAAAGGAGTTTAGAAGAAATAGGCAGTTGATAAAGGATTTCTCAAAAACAGAGGGCCTTTTGAATCGGATTTCGGGTTTTCATGCCTTTTCCTTTACCAACTCCTCATGCCTCTTCCGGAGCATCTCGTAGTGTCCCAGCTCAACATCGGCCAGTTTGGAGTAGAGCTCCCTCAGCCGCTCGTCATCAACCCTCTCCGAGAGCAGCTTGTAGGACTCGTGGGCTATCAGCTCGCTCTCCATCGCCGCCTTCAAAACCTCCTCCAGCTGGTCGGCCCTCTCGAACTTATCTAAGACGGGGAGAACCTCAAGAGGAGGGATATTGCTCACGGGCTTCCGGCCGTACTTGGATTCAAACTGTGCCTCAAGCTCCTTCGCATGGGCAAGCGAATCCCCGGCCAGCTTCTCGAAGGTTTTCACCAGTCCCTCTCCGAGACCCAGGTTGCGGGCACGCCTCGCGAGCTCGCGGTAAAATTCCGCCTCCTCCTTCTCACCCTCTATCCAGTACGCAAGGGCGTCCCTGTAGCTCAGCCTTGAGAGGGCCTCAACGACCTCGTGAACGTCGTACATTCCCATCCCCCGTACGGATAGCCGCAGGGTCTAATAAGCTTTAGGTTCATCTAACGAGCCATATTGAGAGGAACATGATGATGTACGCTATCACGCTGATGACGATATGGACCTTTATCCACGTCTCTCTGCGCTTTGATAGGAATATCAGTGCCCCGCTGAGCATGGCTAGGCTCATGAGGGCAAAGGCGGTGTAACCCAAGGTGTAGTGATCCAGACTAACCACCGGGAACACCCACCGGAAATATGTACAGCGGAACGCCCTCGACACCTACTATCTCGGCAACCTGGTCATCGTAGAAGGCCCCAACCGCGACGGTTCCTAGGTTTAGAGCGGTTGCCTGAAGGTAGAGGTTCTGGCCTATGTGGCCAGCCTCCATGTGGACGTACCTGACGCCCCGTTCTCCGTAGTAGGAGGTCGTCCTGGAGTAGTAGGCCACCAGGACGATGTCCACCGCCGCCCTCCCGACCCACGACTGGTCCAGCGCGGCCTTCTGGAGGGCCCTCCTCCAGTCCCCCTTCCTCACCAGAACCAGCGTGTGGTTGAAGGGGTCGTAGCGGTAGATACCCTGTTCGAGGCCTTCAACGTTTCCGACCACGACGTAAACCTCGAAGGGATAGGTGGCCCCGGCACTTGGGGCCGAGCGGTACCTCCTCGGGTCCGTTATTCCCTGCGCCGCCCACAGGAGCTGGGAGAGCTGCTCAAGGGTCAAAGGCTCGTTCCTGTACGAGCGGATGCTCCTCCGCTTTGCTATGGCCTCCTCAACGCTCATCTCTCCAGTCAGTCTCGGCTCAGGAAGAACAACAACCTCACCGGAGATTCTCTCACCCCCATCTCTCCAAATAACGTAGGGCTTGACGAAAAGAAGAACCGAAGAAACCACGACCAAGGCGATAACCAGGTACGAAACTCGCTTGATGTTCATGTTTATGAATTCGACTTCATCCTATTTTAGGCTTCACTCGACCACCTCGAAGCGGAGGAGCTCATCCCTCCCCACCAGCCCGATTCCTGCCTTCTTCCCAAGGACCTCAACCACGAGGGTGTAATCCGGGTCGCTCAGGTTCACCCCGAGGCCGAAGCGCTCGACCACCAGGGAGCCGAGGCCAATCTCAAGCTCCCTCTGGGAGAGCCTCTTATTTCCCCTGACCTTGGCGCGTACCGCGAAGGTTCCGTCTATTTTCTCCGCCAGTTCAAGGACGGCCCCTTCAATCTCCTCCCTCCTGGCGGGAACGATGAGGTCGAGGGGAACGACCCTCTGTATAGCCTGCGTCTCGAAGTTCTTCAGCCGTTCAAGGGTTTCGCCCTTCGGTAGGGGCGTTTCGGCCAGGAGAACCCCCCGCCAGTCCGTTCCCCTAACCCGGACCTTCCCCAACGCCCATTCCAGTTCGAGTATTCCATCGCCCTCGCGTCCCTGTGGAGTCGTAACGAGAAGAATCGTCATCTCCGCTCACCGATGGACAGGTTTTTATATTTCGCGTTCCTAAACTATGCGGTGAGTTAAAATGGAAGCCGGTGGCCTTAAGCTTTATCCCTACCAGTCATACGAAGTTTACGGTCTTTCTCGGAACCCCTTCGAGCAGCTCGCAAGCGAGGGAATAAGCGACGTCGAGAGCATTCACGTCTATCAGGAGATAGACATGCGCCTCCAGATGATAATCTCCGAGGTTATCGGAAACAAGAGCTCGATAGCCATGAGCATCGTCGGCCCCCTCGGAATGGGCAAAACGCAGAGGCTCAAGACCATAGCCAAGACCATAGAGGAGAACCACGGGAAGGCGATATACGTCAAGGTTGACACGAACGACATCCTCAAGCTCACGCGCGACATCTTCTACGCCCTCAAGCCGCCGAAGAGCAGGACGAACATCTTCCTCGAGAACCTCTCAAGGAAGCTCGGATTCATAGACAGGCTCGAGAAGATGCTGAGCGACAGGGACGAGTACAAGAGCAGGGACATAGCCGAGCTTCTGACCGAGCAGATGGGCAAATACCCCTACTGCGCCCTTCTCCTGGACGAGCTTGAGAACATGGGAAGCGCGAGCGAGAGGGAGAAGATACAGTTCTTCGAGATGCTCAGGCACTTCATCAGCAACATGCCCAAGGGCTGTATCGTTGCCTTTGCCTGCGTCCCTGAGGCCTACGAGGAGTACTCCAAAATATTCCCCGCGTTCTTCATGCGCCTCCACTACGAGTTCAAGCTCCGCCCGATGAGCATAGACGAGACCTACGAGCTCGTCAAGAAGAGGCTCAACAAGGTGAGGATACGGGACACCGATGATCCAATCTACCCCTTCACGGAGGAGGCCATAAAGCTCATACACCAGCTCGGAAAGGGCAACCCGAGGCAGATCCTGAGGCTCCTTCACTACGTCCTCAGCGAGGCCTCCAAGCACAAGTTCGACCCCATAGACGACTACGTGGTGACCACTATACTCGAGGAGCCGAAGAGCCTCGAGGAGTACCTCACGAGGATTCCGAAGGAGTACAAGGACCTCGTTGAGGCCATAGTCTATGAGTTCAACGGCGGACCGGTGAGCTACATCCAGATAGCCAAGGCCGTCAAGAGGCCAGGAATACAGGTCTACGACCAGCTCAACGAGCTCATAAGGCTCGGCTTCCTGGTCGGAGACCCCAAGGGCAACTACAAGGTTCCCGAGTACGTGAGAAAGTTCCTTGAGGAAGGGCAAGCTGAGAACGAGGAAGAGTGATGCCCGATGCCCAACTACGACGTTCACATGCTCAGCGGGATAGCTAGCTATCCGGTCATCGTCGCCGCCGCGGGACTCGCGGCCTCCCACGGGGCCCCCCTTGCCCTCACAACGATGGCGCTGGTGCTGGGCTATGCGTTCTACGTTCTGGGAAGCGATCTGCCGGACATGGACCATCCAAACGCCCTAATCCACCGCGGGACGAAGCCGATAGTCAGCGTGGTGGTCGGGGGGGCGGTCTACGTCAACGCCGCGGGATCGATAAACGTCGGGGAGCCCTGGCTCAACATGGCCGTGGAATGGGGCATAGCGGTCCTTGCCGCCGTGATAGCGTGGTTCGCCTTCACATGGATGATGCCGAAGCACAGGGGGATAGTTCACTCCTTCCTCTTCGCGGCGGTCTATGGGAGCCTGGCGTTCGTTCTGGTGGAGTACGGCCTCAACATGACGACAGGGGAGGGACTCTACGTCGGCTTCGCGGCCTTCTGCGGCTATGCCCTTCACCTTCTCCTCGACGGGGAGCTATCACTGCTGTAGAGAAACTCTTTTATTTTCCAACTTCGTATTTGCCTCGGTGGTTACATGGAAGGTGGCGGGGCCCTGTTTATCGTCTTCATATTCATCATGCTGGGCATCATACTGATGGACATGGAGAGGGAAGCGAAGGCGAGGAAAAAGTGCACGGAACTGGCCTCCTCGATGAGGATCGACGGGAGAACCCTCGTACTCCCCGAGAAAACCAGGCTCCTGAGGGGAACCCTGCGGATAAGGGGCGAATGGATCGGGGCAAAGCACAGACACTACTCCGTGCAGAGGGAACTTAGAACCGCAGGGGAGTTCACCTCGGACAGGATAGAACTGGAGCCGGAGGGGTTCTTCGTCTTCATAGGTGAAAACGACGATGCCTGGGTTGAGCTCCCGGTTTACGTTATCGCGGAGGGGAGGTTCAGGGACGCCCTGATATCCCCCGTGCTGCCCACGTACAGAATCGAGGCAGGGGAGAACTCCCTGGGAACGTCCCACAACGACGAGTACGCCCACCTGCGGCTGGAGACAGGGAGGGGAATGATCTCGGGGAGGCTCTACACCAGCGTCGCGAAGTGCAGGGGAGCCAGGGTGGAGCTGATCCACCCCGAATCGAAGGGGAAGGAAAAGCTCGTGGAGGTCCAGGGGAGCGGGGAAAAAGATTTTGAGAGAAGGTTCTGGGAAAAGCCCCTGATACTAGTGATGGACAGGAACCTGACCTCCTCCCCGCTCTGAAGGGCGAGGGTTCCAACGAATTAACCCCTCGCTAAGGGCGGGGAGGTTTGAGGGGTTCTCATCAGGGCACCCGTTAAAACGGGTTCCTCGAACCCCTCGGGGAGGGTCTTCCCCCCGTTACCCCTACCCCCGCCAAAGCGAAAAGGCTCGGGGTTATCGTTCCCACAACCCGCTTCAAAATATTAAACGCTCCAACCAAATCAGCATTCAAGACAACGCCCTCTCCACGGCACTTAAACAAACCCCTAAAAATTCTCCCGTCAGAATGGCGTTGGCCGCAGAGAGGGCAGGATTGAGAAGTAAAAGCCTCACCAACAACCACAACACGAATACCATACTCCTCAGCAACTTCTTTGAGACGCTGAATCACCGTATTAAACCGCCAGACATGTGAGAGGATAAAATTCTGTTTCCTGCCTTTCTCAGAGTTTCTGGCTATTCCTTTTGGATAGCCGACGACGATTCTGGAAACTCCCAAATCGTAAAGCCTTCTCACGGTTTGCCTCACAGCAGTGTTGATGTAGTGTTTAGCCTGAAGTTTAGCCTTCTCGTGCATTTTTTTAGCTTCCTGCTCGTCTTAGCTCCCGATTTGTTGAGTTTGGACTGATAATCGGCGATTTTTCTTTTCCAGTCGAAGTCAATGCTCTTCAGCGGTCTTCCGTTCACGAGGAAGCTTTCCCCGTTTTCGACATAAACGGCCATGAGATTGTTCACTCCCACGTCAATTCCAGCAGAAAGGTCTCCTTTTGGATTTCTTGGGAGTTTAATCCACTTGTCTTTTTCCAGTCTTTCTTCAACTCTGGAAAAGCTCACGTGAGCGTACCATTTCCTCTTAACGGAGTCATAGGCGATTTCTAAACGTCCTTGCTTGCCTCTCAAGTGTATTCTGCCCTTGAATTGGATTTCGAGTTTTCCGAACTTGCCGAGTCTTCTAAATTCAATGACGTTTCCTTTAATCTTGTACTGGTCGTTTCTGAGGGGAATTATGAAGAGTCCTCTGCCGTTCTTCTCCCTGACAAATTTCGGTGGTTTGGGTTTAAACCATTCCGGTAGTTCTCCATTCTTTTTCTTTCTGTTGAGGGTGAAGAATGAACGCCAAGCTTCGGCGTTTTTTCTGGCCAGTTGTTGAACTGCCGAGCCTCCAATCCAGTTTTTGAACTCGTGATAGGCTTCTTTTTCGGTTGTTGAAAAGTCTATTTTGCCGAATTCTTTGAATTGTTTTAAGCGTTGGTAGTTGAGTTTGTTCCAGATTACTGCTGTGGCTTGAGCTAATTCAAAAAGGATTTTCTCCTGCTCCTTGCCCGGCTGGAGTTTTACCGTTACTGCACGCTTCATTCCAAAGTATGGTATGGGTTTTATGCTTTAAAAAAGATTGCTTCCCTCGTTGAAGGCTGATTTTCAGAATACTGCACCCCGCCCTAAAGGACGAGGCTTGAAAAAGAGAAAATTCAGCGATCCGCGGAAGCTCCGGGAGGCCTTCGGAGCGCGGAGGGTTCTGGAGGGACACGGAAAATACGAGGTTCTGCTCACGATGGACATCCCCCTAAAGCAGGACGAACACGCGGGGACAGAACTCCTGATCGAACCCGCGGAAGGGTTCCCCGAGGGCAGTCCGGAAATTAACGTCGTGGTATGAATACCCACCACTGGGCAATAATGCTTTTAAATAGTCCACGTTAGGAAAGTCCGGAGGTGAGAGAGATGTTCAGTCTGGGAGGATTCTCACGCGGGGGAGAGTACGAGAACAAGACCTGGGACGTGCTCATCATAGGCGCCGGACCGGCCGGATTCACCGCGGCAATATACGCGGCGCGCTTCGGCCTTGAGACGCTGATACTCAGCAAGGACCTCGGAGGAAACATGGCGCTGACCGACATGATAGAGAACTACCCGGGATTCCCTGAGGGGATCAGCGGTTCCGAACTGACGAACAGGATGCACGAGCAGGTCAAGAAGCTCGGGGTGGACATCGTCTTTGACGAGGTCGCGCGCATAGACCCGACGGAGTGCGCCTACTATGAGGGCCCGTGCAAGTTCGCGGTGAAGACCAAGAACGGCAAGGAGTACAAGGCGAAGACCGTAATCATAACCGTCGGCGCCGCACCGAGAAAGCTCCACGTGCCCGGAGAGGAGGAGTTCACCGGAAGGGGCGTTTCCTACTGCGCGACCTGCGACGGCCCGCTCTTCAAGGGCAAGAAGGTTATCGTTGTCGGTGGCGGAAACACCGCCCTGCAGGAGGCGCTCTATCTGAAGAGCATAGGCGTTGACGTCACGCTCGTCCACAGGCGCGACCAGTTCAGGGCCGACAAGATACTCCAGGACAGGTTCAAGGAGAGCGGCATTCCGGCGATACTCAACACCGTCGTGACCGAGATCAAGGGCAACGGCAAGGTCGAAGCGGTCAAGCTGAAGAACCGCGTCACCGGCGAGGAGATCGAGATGGCAGTTGATGGAGTCTTCATCTTCATCGGCTACGAGCCTAAAACGGATTTCGTGAAGCACCTCGGCATAACCGACGAGTACGGCTACATCCCTGTGGACATGCACATGCGCACGAAGATGAAGGGAATCTTCGCCGCAGGCGATATAACCAACGTCTTCAAGCAGATCGCCGTTGCCGTCGGTCAGGGTGCGATAGCGGCCAACTCGGCGAAGGAGCTCATCGACGAGTGGAACTCAAAGGTCGTGGAGTGATTTTCCACACCCCTTCGTTCTTTTCTCTCGGCGTTTTTCGGATTTCCGTTTTGGGAATCGAGGTATTTTCCGATTCTCCCGAAGATTTTTCGGTCAAAAATGTTCATCGATGAACACAGACTTATATAGGAGAACCCCTATCTCACACCGGTGATGCACATGGTGGTTAGGCCGAACGTTAAGGAACTCCCCGGACCCAAGGGCAAGGAAGTTATCGAAAAGAACTTTGAAGCCCTCGCAGTTACCACCCAGGACCCGGAGACCCTCCCGATTGTCATCGACCACGGAGATGGAATCCTCGTCTACGACGTTGACGGAAACACCTTCTACGACTTCGGAAGCGGCGTCGGCGTGCTGAACGTCGGCCACGCCCACCCGAGGGTCGTCGAGGCCGTTAAGAGGCAGGCCGAGAAGTTCACCCACTTCGCGCTGAACGACTTCTTCTACGAGAACGCGGTCGTTCTTGCCCAGAAGCTCGCCGAGCTTGCACCCGGCGACTTCCCGAAGAAGGTCGTCTACCAGAACAGCGGTGCGGAAGCAAACGAGGCCATGATGAAGCTTGTCAAGTACGGCACCGGCAGGAAGAGGTTCATCGCCTTCTACCACGCCTTCCACGGAAGGAGCCAGGCCGTTCTCTCGCTTACCGCCAGCAAGTGGGTTCAGCAGGACAGGTTCTTCCCAACCATGCCGGGCGTTGAACACATACCCTACCCGAACCCCTACAGGAACCCCTGGCACATCGACGGTTACGCCGAGCCGGACGAGCTCGTTAACAGAGTCATAGAGTTCATCGAGGAGTACGTCTTCAGGCATGTCCCGCCCCACGAGGTTGGAGCCATAGTCTTCGAGCCGATACAGGGTGAGGGCGGCTACGTCGTCCCGCCGAAGAACTTCTTCAAGGAGCTCAAGAAGCTCGCCGACAACTACGGCATACTCCTCGCCGACGACGAGGTTCAGATGGGCGTCGGAAGGACTGGTAAGTTCTGGGCCATCGAGCACTTCGACGTTGCACCCGACACCATCCAGTTCGGTAAGGCCATAGGCGGCGGAATCCCGCTCGCCGGTGTCGTCCACAGGGCCGACATAGCCTTCGACAAGCCGGGCAGGCACGCCTCGACCTTCGGCGGCAACCCGGTTGCCATAGCGGCCGGAATAGAGGTCGTCGAGATAGTCAAGGAGCTCCTCCCGCACGTCCAGGAAGTTGGAGACTACCTCCACAAGCGCCTCGAAGAGCTTCTCGAGAAGTACGAGGTCATCGGCGACGCTCGCGGTCTCGGTCTCGCCCAGGCCGTCGAGATCGTCAAGAGCAAGGACACCAAGGAGAAGAACCCCAAGCTCAGGGATGCCATCGTCAAGGAAGCCGTCAAGCGCGGACTCATCCTCCTCGGATGCGGCGACAACAGCATAAGGTTCATACCGCCGCTGGTCGTCACCAAGGAGGAGATCGACGTCGCCATGGAGATATTCGAGGAGAGCCTCAAGGCCGCTCTCCAGTGATTTCCTCCCTTTTCTTATCCGTTTACTTGAGTGGTAATCCCGAAAAGTCAAGTTTTTAAAGTTATAACTTGAGATACCCCCGGTGGTGAACATGACTGAGCTGACCGAGATTCTCAAACCGTACGGACCATACGTCCTCGCCACAGTCACCCTGCTCTACGTCGCGTACCTATTCATGAACAGGAAGAAGTTCAGGAGCGCGAGCGTTCTTGCCCTCTCCGCCGTGATGGCCGCGGTGGTGGGCGTCACCACGGCGTTCATAACGATAGCCACCCCCGCGACCGGCGGCTACCTCAACTTCGGCGACACTATGGTCATGTTCTCGGCAATGGCCTTTGGCCCCGTCATCGGCGTCTTCGCGGGCGGCGTTGGTTCGGCCCTCGGTGACATAATAGCGGGCTATCCAGGATGGGCGCCGATAACCCTCGTCGTCAAGGGGCTTGAGGGCCTCGCCATCGGCTACATCGCCAGAAGAAGCGACAACGTCTCGACGCTGGTGATAGCGGGCCTGATAGGCGGAATAATAATGGTCTCCGGATACTTTGCCTTCGAGGCCTACATGTACGGTATCCCTGCGGCCGCCACCGAGGTGCCCGTCAACATAGTCCAGGCCGTCACCGGCGTCCTGGTAGGCACGCTTCTGGCCCAGGCGATAAAGAAGAGATACCCGGAGATAGAGGACCTCCTCTAAACCTCCAGTTTCCTTATTTCTTCCCACATCTCGTTCTCGACGAGCAGGGGCTCGACCGATATCCTCCTTGAGGCGCGCTTCACCTGGCCGAGGTAGCTGGAGTCGGCGACCACCGCGTCGTAGCCCAGTTCATCTATCTTGTATATCTTGAACCTACACTCGCGCAGTTGCTCAACGGCGTACTCGATGAAGTTGGGGCCCACGAGGAGTATGTCGGGCTCGAGGCCCTCCTCCCGGAGCTCCCGGATGGCCTTGTCCAGGAGGTCGCGTACCTCATTCATTTCGGGGCTCCCTCCACAATCTTTATTCCGCTCGACGTTCCAATCCTCGTCGCGCCGGCCTCCACCATGGCAACCGCCTGCTCGTAGGTCCTTATTCCCCCGGCGGCCTTAACGCCCATCTCCGGGCCGACCACCTTCCTCATGAGCCGGACGTCCTCAACGGTGGCTCCACCGGTTCCAAAGCCCGTTGAAGTCTTCACGAAGTCTGCCCCAGCCTCCTTCGCCAGCTCGCAGGCCTTCACCTTCTCCTCTTCAGTGAGATAGCAGGTCTCTATGATGACCTTGACCTTCGCACCCCTCTCATGGGCGACCTTAACGACCTCGGCTATGTCTTTCCTCACGTACTCATAGTCCCCGTCCTTGAGGGCGCCTATATTGATGACCATGTCGAGCTCGTCGGCACCGTCGTCGAGGGCCCTCGCCGCCTCGAAGACCTTGACCTCTGTGGGGGTGGCTCCGAGCGGGAAGCCTATTACGCTCGCGACTTTGACGTCGGCACCCTTCTCGCGGAGATAGTCCCTTGCCAGCTTAACCCTGTAGGGGTTGACGCAAACGGCGTAGAAACCGTACTCAACGGCCTCATCACAGAGCCTCTTAATGTCATCGGCGGTAGCATAGGCCTTCAGATTCGTATGGTCAATATACCCCGCAATATCGATGTGATCAGCCATTTCCATCACCCGGTAACTACTCCATTCCAATGTATTTAGAGCTTTTCTCCCCAAAAATGCGTAAGTCCCCGGAAAATATGCGGACTTTGTTTTGTAATTCCATCAATTTCCAGCTTCATATCCACAGAACAGAAAGAAATACAGATTTTTGAAGAAATTTCAAAGGGATGTTATCGGGCCTCCAGCCTCTCAAGCGCACGGAGAAACCTCTCCGCAACCCCCTCCTCGCCGAACACCGGCGTTTCCTTCCCATCCAAGATTCTGCAGAGGACCTCCACCGCTCTGTCCCAGCTCTCCTCAAGGCTATTTCCCCTCGGAATCGGGTTCCTGAGAACGTGCCATCTCCCAGTTGGAGGGTCGTAGAACAGCACCCTGGGGATGTAGTCCATGTCCATGAACGTGTTGTCCAGGCTGAGCTCTATTCGAAAGTCATCAACCTCGACGAAACCATCCTCGCGCAGCCGTCTCTTCCAGTCCATATGGAAAGTTGGAGGGGAGGTTTAAAAGCTCATCTCCTCCCCGCGAGGGCAGCAATCAACGCCAGCAGGACCACTATTCCTGGTCCGCATACCTCCCCTTTAGTCGAACCAGACGTCGTGGTAGAATCCCCGGAAGGAGGCTTAGTTAGTGTCGGCCCAACGTAGGCCGTCCCGTTCGGGAGCTCGTACACGGGAACCTCGCGGGTGAAGCACCTGACGAGGAGGGGGTTGAGGCTCTCATCGTAGGGTATCCATGCAAAGGTGCCGTTCCCCGTTTCGTACCAGCCTATGTGGGAGTTGTGCCCCGCGTTTCCCCACTCTGCAGCCCGGAGCACGCCCTCAACGTCCGATTCGTCCATCCGAAGGGCACCGGTCTCAATCAGCCACTCGAGCTCGGCTTTTAAGGCTTTGGAGGCGTTGACCTCTGAGGGATCCAGCGACGGGGAAAGCCGGGTTACGGAGGTCTTGACCAGCGTCAGGGGGACGTCGCAGGAGATACCGAAGGCGCTGAGGAAGTCCTTGACTGCCGCGTTCACCTCGTCATCGGACCTGTTCACCCCCTCAACCTCAAGCTCAAAGTACCTGACGCAGCCGCAGCTCGTCAGTGAGAGGCAGTCGTACCACGGCTTGTAAACGCAGGGCGTCACTATCTCCCGGGCTTCCTTCTTGGGGGCGCAGACCTCACCGGAACAACCGCCGGTGGCGCAGTCGGCGTCGGAGGTGCACTCTTTTCCCGTAACCGGGGTCAAGCTTATTCTAACGCCGTTCCTCTCAAAGGTCGTGTTATCTGTGACGTTCCAGCCGTCGGCCCTTAGCTTCTCGAGGGTTTCCTCCGTGATGAGAATGGAGAGGTTTAACGAAGCCCTCGAAACGTCTATGGTCTTCCACTCGACAGGTATCTGAACCCTGAGGTGGGGGCCGTCGCTCTCGTTCCAGAGCCTGACGTAGAGCCTCCTATCGTAGTGGGAGCGGAAGATGAAGGTGCCGTTCTTGACTATAGCATTGTGGAGGGCGTTGAAAGCCGGGTACGGCCGGTAAGTTATCCCCGGCTTGTTCAGCACCACCTCGACGGCGTACGTGTCGGCGGGACTCATGCAGGCCTTAACAATGGGTGTTAGAGTAAACATAATGAGGACTATGAGCGCCGCGAGCCTCTTCATTTTCCCACCGGATGGTTTAGGGCGCCAAAATATATACGCCTATCCATCGCTTCGGCCAGGATTGAAGCTAAAACCTTTATATGCCCTGCCGGGAATATCACCCGAGGTGATTGAGATGGAGAACCCCTTTGAGATAACCGGAGTCGTTGCCAGGGAGATACTCGACAGCAGGGGAAACCCGACCGTCGAGGTTGAGGTCTACACGCCGATAAGCATGGGGCGCGCTGCAGTTCCGAGCGGAGCCTCAACCGGCACCCACGAGGCCCTTGAGCTCCGCGACGGCGGGAAGCGCTACCTCGGCAAGGGCGTTAGAAGGGCCGTCGAGAACGTCAACAAGATAATCGCGCCCGAGATAGTTGGTATGGACGTCACCTGGCAGAGGGACGTAGACAGCCTCATGCTCGAGCTCGACGGCACAGAGAACAAGAGCAACCTCGGCGCCAACGCGATCCTCGGCGTTTCTCTGGCAGTCGCCAAGGCCGCCGCCAACGCGCTCGGCCTTCCGCTCTACCAGTACATCGGCGGAACCAACGCCTACGTCATGCCCGTTCCGATGAGCAACGTCATCAACGGCGGCGTTCACGCCGGCAACGAGCTCGACTTCCAGGAGTTCATGATAATGCCCGTTGGGGCCGGCTCCTTCAGGGAGGGCATCATGTGGGTCAGCGAGACCTACCACGTCCTCAAGAAGGTCATAGCGGAGAAGTACGGAAAGAACGCGGTCAACGTCGGTGACGAGGGCGGCTTCGCCCCGCCGATGAAGGAAGCCACCGAGCCGCTCGAGGTCCTCATCAAGGCCATCGAGGAGGCCGGCTACAAGCCCGGCGACGAGATAGCCTTCGCCCTCGACGCGGCATCGAGCGAGTTCTTCCACTCCGAGACGGGTAAGTACGTCGTCGGCGGCAAGGAGTATGACCGCGGCGAGCTGCTCGAGCTCTACAGGGAGCTCGTCTCAGCCTACCCGATAGTCTCCATTGAGGACCCGTTCCACGAGGAGGACTGGGAAGGCTTCGCTATGATAACCAGGGAGCTCGGGGGCAAGATACAGATAGTCGGCGACGACCTCTTCGTCACCAACCCGAAGAGGATAAGAAAGGGCATCGAGATGGGCGCAGCGAACGCGCTCCTCCTCAAGGTGAACCAGATTGGAACCCTCAGCGAGGCTATCGACGCCGCATACACCTCATTCCGCGCCGGCTACGGCGTCGTCGTCTCCCACCGCTCCGGAGAGACCGAGGACTCAACCATAGCAGACCTCGCGGTTGCCCTCAACGCCGGCCAGATAAAGACCGGTGCCCCAGCCAGGAGCGACAGGAACGCCAAGTACAACCAGCTCATACGCATAGAGGAAGAGCTCGAGGGAATAGCCCTCTATCCGGGCAGGAAGTTCCGTAACCCGTTCCTCTGACCCCTTTTCCTTAATTTTGGTGGAGCAGATGGAGTTTGACCCCGAGAAGCTCATAAAGCCCAGACCGTTCCTCATTCTGGCCGAGTTATTCCTCCTGCCCGCGGCGGTTCTGGCTTCGAAGTCCTACAACGCCTCGATAGCCTGCCTCGGCGTTTCCACAGTTCTGTACTACATGGGCATGACCGAGCTCGTGCGGAAGAGGCTCGGAAGGTGGGCGGTGAAGCGCTTCACCCTGGCCTATCTCCTCAGAGCCCTCTCATGGGTTCTCATGCTCGCATCGGCCTTCTACACTTACTACGCGGTCATAGAGAACATCTTCCCATTCGGCCCACCAGAGTTCGTGATAACATCCCTCGTTGCACTGATTGGAGCGATACTCAACTACATCGCTGTCGGGATAAGGAACAGCGTGCTCTGGAAAATTAAGGGACTGAAGATGAGCCTCTGGATGTCGAGGCTTAACTCAATCGTGCTGTTCCTCATGGCGGCGGTTCCGTTTCTGCCGGCGCTCGCCAAGGCCGGCGAGGTAACCTGGCTTCTGGCGATCCTCGCAGCCCCTATACTGGGTTCCTTCACGGTTCTCGCGATACTCGGAAAGCTGTTCTATCTCAAGTTCCTCCTAACCTTCGAGGAAACAAAACCGTCCAGTCAGGGTTTTAAACGGGAGGGCGGACTCCCGAGGCGGGAGGGGGATTAGGTGGGAAACTCAAAAGCAACCCCTCTGAGGTGATTTAAATGGCAGAACGAAAAAAACTCAAAATCTACATTCCCGGTATCAAATTCCCCTCAATCTCGCTCACGGGCAACTACTGCTCGCTGAACTGTGCCCACTGCGGGAGACACTACCTGGATGGCATGAGAAAGCCCACGAGGAGAGAGCTGGTTGATTACTGCGCCGGGCTCGAGAGGGAGGGCTACACAGGCTGCCTGCTGAGCGGTGGAATGGATTCGAGGCTCAAGGTTCCCATTGACAGGTACGCGGCTGAAATCAGGGAGATAAAGCGAAGAACGAGCCTCAAGCTCAACGCCCACGTGGGATTCATAGACGAGAACGATTTGGAGTGGGTCAAATACGTCGATGTCGTCTCCCTCGACTTCGTGGGCGATGACGAGGTCATAAGGCGCGTTTACAAGATAGACAAGACCGTGGAGGACTACCTCAAAATCCTCGACCTGCTCACGGGGGCGGGTGTCAGGGTGGCCCCCCACATAACCATAGGCCTCGACTTCGGCAGAATCGGCTGGGAATACAGGGCGATAGACCTGCTGATGGAGTATCCGATAGACGTCCTCGTGCTGGACGTGCTCATCCCCACGAAGGGGACGGAGATGGAGAAAGTTCCAAAGCCGGGCGTCGAGGATAGCCTGAAGGTCGTGAAATACGCGAGGGAGAGCTTTAGTGGGGAGCTGAGCATAGGCTGCATGCGTCCGCTGGGCAGGTGGCGCGTTGACTTCGACAGGGGGGCGATTCTGGCCGGCGTTGACAGGCTGACGAATCCGCCTAGAAAAGTTATCGAATGGGCAAAAAGTGTGAGGGACGTCGAGATAATCTACGAGTGCTGCGTTATGTGAAGAAGGCACGCGTCGGGCTCACCATTCCTCGCATCATCATAAATCAGAAAGGAGAACGCCGATCATCGCCCGATAAGACTAAAGCTCCTCCTTGACGGTCACAAATGACACCATCGTAACCGTCTGCCCGACGCCCTTTATCTCCCTGAGCCTGTCCACGACTATCCTTCCAACGGCCTCCGAGCTCGGGGCGCGCACCTTTATGAGCAGGTCCCACTCACCAGCTATTATGTGGACCTCGTAGACACCGTCGAGCGCCGCTATCCTCTCCGCCACCTCGCGCTGGCTCAGGCCGGAATCAGGCTCGTAGCGGGCGAGGATGAAGGCAGTGGTCCCGAGGTCGAGCTTTTTGTAGTCAGGCTTGACGGTGAACTTCTCGATGACGCCGTCCTCGACCAGCTTTTTGATGCGGTAGTGGACGGTGGTTCGGGGTATGCCGAGCTTCTTGCTGAGCGAGGCTATGTTCTCCCTCGCGTTCTCCTTGAGTTCCTTCAACAGCCTTAAATCGGTGGCATCAAGAGTGTTTACCATCGCAACCCCCTTCGTCATTCATTCAATTATTACTGTTAACTTTGGAACATGAGGCTTATTTAAGGTTTTCCTTTAGCCACTCTGAGAAGGCTTTTAAAGCCCTTCCACGATGTGATATACTGTTCTTCTCATCCGTTGTCATTTCGGCAAAAGTTCTGTCGAATCCCTGAGGCATGAATATCGGGTCAAAGCCGAAGCCGCCGGTCCCGCGCTTCTCCAGGGTTATCTCCCCATCGACGCGGCCCGTGAACAGGTGAACCTCACCGTCCCAGTAGGCTATCACGCTCCTGAAGTGTGCTTTTCTGTCCTCAACGCCCGCCATAAGCCGGAGGATGCCGTCTATTCCAAGGGTCCTGTAAACGTAGGCTGAGTACACACCCGGGAAGCCCCTCAGGGCGTCGATGAACAGTCCGGAGTCATCGAGGAAGAACGGGCCGCCTATCCTCCCGGCGAGCCACCGGAGGCCATACTCCGCCACCTCCTCGAGCGTATCGGCCTGTATCTCGGGGTATTCAAACCGGAGCTGGTAGACCTCAACGCCGAGGGGCTCGAAGTACTTCCTCGCCTCCTCAACCTTTCCGGGGTTAGAAGTGATAAAAGCCAGCCTCATACCATCACCGAAGGAGAAGGGGGAAGGTGGGTAAAAAAGGTTGCCGGTTCTTCAGTCGATCCGGTAGCCTATCTTCTCCACGAGCTCCCTGCGCTCCCTCTTGAGCTCCTCGTCCTCTATCCTGTTGGCGGCCTTGCCGTCCACGACTCCCAGGACGCTCCGTCCCAGGTCCGTCTCGGCTACTATGACCTGGAGTGGGTTCTCACTGGCCCCGTAGACCATAACCACTGCGGGATGGTTCTTGACGGCGTTGAGGACGTTTATCGGGAAAGCATTGCGCATGAGCACAACGAAGACGTGGCCCGCCCCAATCCTGAGGGCGTTCTTTGCTGCGAGCTTCTCCAGCTCCTCGTCGTTGCCGCTGAAGCGCGTCAGCTGGGGCTTCGCCTCGTTCATAGCAATCCCAAACTTTATGCCCGGAACCGTCGTCAGAAGGGTCTTGGCGAGGTCATCCACGGTGAATATAGAGAAGTTGCCCTGCCCGATTATGGCCTCGACGCCCTCCGGCTTTTCGATGTCAACGACCTCTATCTTTACCATAGTCACCACCGGAAGGATTTAATATCCCGACCGATATAACTTTTTCTCGTCCGATGAAATGGTGAGTAAAATGACCGAACCGGTCATGTCCGAGCTGGAGTTCCTGGTTGAAATCCTCGACAGGTACCCCATGGAGAGTCTGAAAAAGATAGCCAAGAGTGAGGGGATAGACTACTATCGGCTCAAGAGACTCTACGACAAGTATTACGGGAAATACCTGACCGTGAGCGCTTCTTACAACGTAAAAAAGATCGGACTGAGAAGCTTCATAACGTTTCTGAGCGTGCCGTCGGACAAGATAATGGAAGTCGCGTACCGGCTCATGAAAAACCCCTTCGTAAGCTACGCAAACCCAGCCTTCGGATTCAAGAACGGCTTCTCCATCGTGTTCCACATTCCCGACAAGCAGAGGAAGCTCATTGGGGAGATGCTCTCAAAGTACTCGGACGATTACGAGTACTACGAGGTGAGGGTGTATCCCTACAGCGGCGACGACAACTTTGGGGACTGGTACCTAAGCCACGATTACGCGGTTCTTATGGACATCCTCAAGTGGGACGCCCGAACCCCCATAACAGAGATAGCCCGAAGGCTGGGGAAGAGCCGTCCGACAATCAGGTATATGATAAACAGGCTCCAGGACGAAGAGATCATTAGGCGGTTCGTCCCCCTGGTGGACGTGAACGTTCACGACAGGGCCGTTATAGGGCTGGCGAAGGACCTCGATGAAACCATCCTTGAGAAGTTCAAGGAGTACGAGATAACGGTCGGAGTCCTGCCCGGCTACGGATACCTGCTTGAATGGTTCTTCTCATCAAAGGAAGACATGGGAAGCAAGATACTGGAGTTCAGCGGCTACGTGGAGAAGCTCCTCATCGAGTACATCGACCCCATTTTCAAGGAACTCAACGACAACAACCTGCGGGACAGGTATTCAAGAATGGTTAAAGAAGACGGGAGCGGATACCGCTCCATCCTGGAATTCTGACGTCAGAGGACTATCTGGCAGTACTCTATGCCGTCTATCTCGCCAGTGGCCTGATACTCGAGGGCCCTGCAGTCGTGGCAGATGTATTTGAACGGGCACGTACTGCAGGCCTCGATCTTATCTTTTGTCATCCTCCAGAACTCCTTGAGGCGCCTCTTCCGGAGCATCTTCTTAATCTCAACCTCCTTGGCATCCGCCACCACGTTATTCCTGAGGAGTGGGCAGGGAAGGGCGTAGCCGTCGGCCGTTATAGCAAGGGTCCCCGCCAGGCAGTCGTGGTACCTCTCGGTGGCTGGGTTGAGTATGCGCCTCAGCTCAATGACGTTGAAGTCGAGCTTCCTCGCGGAGCCGGGATAAAGAACGTCTATGTAAATCTCCCCCGGGAAGGTAGTCCTGAGGCCCCTAAGCTCGTCCAGGTCGGAACCTTTGATTATCACCAGGGCACCGTGGAGCCAGTCCAGAGCCTCAAGCCGCCGGATGTTCTCCGGGGAGTACTCGAGCTCAGCGATGAAACGGACGCCTTCCACCGGCTTTACCTCGTCCAGGTCATCGAGAAGAACCACAGCGTAGACCTCAGGAACACCTATCTCCACGGCGTACGCGGCCGTTGAAAGGAGGTGCCCGATGCTGTCGTAGTTGGTCAGCCAGAGCTCGCTTCCACCAGCCTCCAGAAACTCCCTGATAAGCTCCCTAACGCGCTCAACGCTCAGGGGGTCTCGGCGGAGGATAAAAGAGTTGTTCCCAATGCACCCAATCGAGCGGGGAATCCCGGTCAGTTCGGAGAACCTACCCCTACCCGCACCAAGCTGGAGTATGAGCCTCTCGAGTCCGCCGTTGTGGCGCCTGTTGCTCCAGGGGGGCTTTGCCACCGACGTTACCCTGGGGGAGAGGTCTATACCAAAGGAATGAGCGGTATCATAAGCCACTTTCTCCACCGAACATCACCACTGGGAGAATAGGGGGAATCGTATATATACTTTTTCTATTCCGATTTTGCATACCACTAAGAGCAGTCTGCAAAAAATGGAAAATTCACGGTCACTTCAGGGGAACCGTCCTGTCCCCCTCTATCCAGAACTCGCCCTCGTCGGTCACCTCCCTCTTCCACACGGGCACGCGTTTCTTCACCTCGTCTATGGCCCATTCACACGCTTCAAATGCCTCCTTCCTGTGCCTCCCGCTGGCTATGATGAGTATCGTATCCTGGCCGATCTCCAGCTCCCCGTAGCGGTGCCATATGAGCATATCAAGAATGGGGAACCTATCAAGGGCCTCCTTTCTTATCCGCTCCATCTCCGCCTCCGCCATCTCCGGATAGGCCTCGTATACGAGCTTCCTGACGCGCCTCCCGTGGTTTTCGTTCCGCACCTTGCCCAGGAAAAACACGTAGCCACCTGCCTCGGGAACGAGCAGGTATCCCAGTGCCTCATTCAGGTCGAAGGGTTCCTTCGTGAGCCTCACCTTCATATCGATCCCCCTTCGGTATAGGGCCCCGGAGATTAAAAACCGCGCGGTGGAAAGGTTTAAGTGGTTCCGACCGCAGCCTCTCCAGGTGGATGAGATGAAGAGGTACGCGCTCCTTCTCATCGTAGTCCTTCTGACCGACGCGGTAGCGGGCTGTCTCGGAGGGGGCGGCTCAAGCGTGACTCAAAGCACCACTGCAGAAAGCGAGAGCACCGCTCCAACCCCAACCACCGCCCACCAGACCACCACGACGCCGAGCCAGACCATGACTGAAACCCCCTCGGGGCCGGATGTAAACGCCCTGCTACAAGGGGTATCCGGGATCAGGCAGTTCACATACACAAGCAACACCAGCCTTGAGATGTTCGTGGCGATCGAAGGGAACGGCACCTCCCAGGGGGACAACGTGACCCTCCGCATACTCGAAAGGGGATACATGGACTTTGAATCCTGGAGCGCCTGGATAAACTCGACAACAGTCAGCCTGCCAGATGGGGCGAGGACCAACACATCGAGGATCGTCGTCGGCAACGTCACCTACATCCAGACCATCGTCGGCTGGGTGAGGACGGAAGACAGTACCGCGAGCGATATCCTCTGGAGGTACAGTATCGTCGGCCTCGCCAGGGAATACCTGAAGGAAAAGCCAGATTCGGTCGAGACTGGGGCCGTCACGAAGCTGACCTACCGCATCCCGGACTACCGGATTAAGCCCCTCGCGATGGTTTATTTCGCGGCGTCACCCGACACCGTTGTATACGTAAAGGACGGCCAGTTGGAGCTATGGTTCAGCGATGGAAGGCTTGTCGGGGGCAGACTGAGCTTCAGCGTTAGTTCGGAGACGAACGTTGATGACCCAACCCTCGGTAAGATGACGATAAAGCAGGACGGGAAGTGGAGCGAGACATTCGAGATAGACTCAATAAACGAGAAGAGGAGCGTGAAGGAGCCATCTACCTGAGCTCAACGACGTCGAAGGTGTTGAAGGCAAGATCAACTATGAGAAGTTTGTTCAGCAGGGGCTCACCGATGCCTGTGAGGAGCTTCACGACCTCCATCGCCTGAATCGAGCCGACGACTCCGGCAGTTGCCCCCAGGATGGGGAATTTCTCCTTCTTTTTCCCTACCCTCGGAAAGATTTCGCGCAGGCTCTTGGTGACGCCGGGCACCACTGTCGTGACCTGGCCGAAGGTACCTTCCACGGCACCGTGAACGAGGGGCACGCGATTCCACTGGGCGTAGTCGTCGAGCAGGAAGCGCGTCTCAAAGTTGTCGAGGCAGTCAACTATCACATCCACGCCCTCAAGAACCCCATCGATGTTCTCCTCGCTCAGCCTGCCGACGAATGTCTCGATCTCAATGTCGGAGTTGAAGCGCTCCAGCTTCCACCTGGCGGATAGTGGTTTCGGGTTCTTCCCTAAATCCTCCTCCCAGTGGAGTATCTGCCTATTGAGGTTGCTGAGCTCGGGCTCCTGCTCGTCTAGGAGGAGGAGTCTCCCTATCCCCGCGGCGGCGAGGTAGTAGGCGACGGGGCTTCCGAGGCCGCCGACACCGACGACGGCCACCTTCGAACCCTTCAGCTTTTCCTGACCTTCCCGCCCGAAGATCATTATCTGCCTGTCGTAGCGCTCGATCTCCTTTCCGCTCAGCATATCATCCACCGCTCACGGGGGGGAATAGCGCCACGATGTCGCCGTCCCTCAATACCTCGTCGAAGCGGACGTAGCGGCCGTTGCGGGAGACGTTGACGTCGGCGAGGTCGTCCTCCTCCGCGAAGACCTCGTTCCTGAGAACAGGATGCCTCTCCTTCAGCAGTTCGATGAGTTCGAGAACCGTTATCCCCTCTGGAACCTCAAGCTCCTCCTCGCCCTTCCCGACGAGGGAGCGGTAGCGGGCAAAATACCTGACCGTGACCCTCATTCACACCACCGAAAAAAGTTGGATGGAGGGTTAAAAAGGATTGCTGGACGGTTCCGCTACCACGGCACGCTCTTCCAGCCCATCCTGTAGGCGAAGTAGTTGGCCCCCCAGTGGACGAATGGCGAGACGACCAGAAGGAAGATTATCTGGCCTGAATCGAGGGTTTTAACAGGATACGCGAGGGCCAGGGCGGCTATGAGAAAGCCGAGCTGGTCGAGGCCTATGGCAGGGGCGCCACGCGGGAGGTTCGCGCGCCTCTTGAAGAAGCTCCCCACGAGGTCACCGAGAAGGGCACCGAACGAGAGCAGAAAAGCGAGCATGAGGGCGGTTTTAAGGGCCCCGTAGAAGCCCGGAGTGATGAAGTACTGAATGAGTCCCGTGAGGGTTCCGGCAGAAACCCCACCGATGAGGCCGCGCCAGGTCTTTCCATCCCCGAACACCCTTCGGCCGTCCCTCCAGTGTCTGCCGCCGTCTATGGGCCGCCCTCCTCCAACGAGCACGGGGGAGGCGTTGGCAACGTAGGCAGGCAGTATGTACCAGAACGCCCAGATGAGAGATGAAACGAACCCCATTATTCCACCCGTCTGGAGTATAGACCGTCGGTTTTAAAGCTACCGCTTTTCACCCGATTCGAGGCAGTTGAGAAGCCTCTCAAGGACCTCCTCGTCCTCATGTTCTATCAGGAACTTCAGAATCCTGCCGGCGAGTGCGTTTCCCTCCATTGCAAGTGCGATGCTTTCGCGTATTGACTCAGCCTCCTCTCCTTCTTCGCCCTCGAGTTCTAGCAAAGCCCTCTCGAGGTTGGCCCTCGTCTGCTGTATGTCCTCCATTATCTTCATGTAGTAGGCGGCCTGACGCCAGTCCTTCAGGAGCTTGGTGGCCCTGTAGTAGGCCTTCTTGTCGCCGGGCTTCTTTATCCTCACCACGAGCCCTATGCGCTCCATAAACTTGAGGGCGGTGCTCACGTGGGAGAGCGAGTATCCAGTGGTCTCCGCAATCTCACCCAGGCTCATCGGCTCGCTCGCAAGGAAGAGAACCCCGTATATGTACCCGTAAAGCTCGTTGAAGCCGAAGCGTCTCGCGGCCCCGGCAAAGTGCTCCATGACTATTCTCTTGGCCTCCTCAATACCCATCGTCCGCACCTCGATTTCATCCGTCGCCTCTGACAAAAGGTTTTTAAGTTCTGCATATTTAAAACTTTCGGAAGTTTCCGAAAGTTTGGAGGTAAGCTCATGGACGTGCTCAGGGGAGCGGCGAGGGTTATAGTCAGGTACAGGGTTGCCTTCGCGCTGATAGCACTGTTTCTGCTAGTCGTCTCCATCTATGGAATGAGCCAGCTTCGCTTTGAGAGCGACCTCAGCTCAATGCTCCCCGAGGGCAATCCGGCCATAGACGACTACAACGCCCTGCAGAACGAGTTCCAGAGCGGCGACAGCACGATAATCGTGGTGAAGATAGACTCAATCGAACCGAGCGGCGTTTACGACATCCGCGACCCGCAGGTTATAGAGGCAGTTTACGAGCTGGAGCAGCGGCTCAGGGAAAGGGAGTACGTAACGGATACGATCAGCATAGCCGACGTGTACATGCAGGTCCTCGGCAGGCTTCCCAGGACGGAAGAGGAGGCTAGGTTCGTCCTCGACATGCTCCCACCCGAGCGGAGGTACTCCCTGGTCAGCAGGGACTACACGATGACGATGATACTCGTCACGATAAGCAGGGAGAAGAAAACGGAGACGCTCGTGAGGGTGTACGAGGGAATCCAGGAGGACATGGAGAGCGTCAAGTTTCCAAAGAACGTCGAGATAATCCAGACCGGGAACATAGGCATAACCTACCGCATCCTCCAGCTCCTCCAGAGCGACCTCAACAAGACCATGGCCATATCCTTCATCCTCGTCATCGCGCTCCTGCTCTACTTCTACCGCTCCCCGGTAAAAGCCGCCATCCCCCTCATTCCCCTCGTCTTCGGAGTGGCCATGACGCTTGGATTCATGGGGCTGGCGGGCATTCCCCTGGATCTGGCGACGACCACGATAGGCGCGATGCTCATCGGTATGGGAATAGACTACGGCATCCACGTCACGAACCGCTACTACGAGGAGAGGCGCAACGGCAGGGACATCGAAGAGGCCGCGGCGGAGGCGGTCGCCGAAACGGGGAAAGCACTCCTCGGCGCGGCGCTTACGACAATAGCGGGCTTCGCGGCCATGTACCTCTCCACCCTCCCCATGCTCCACAACCTCGCAACCACACTCATCCTCGGTCTGAGCCTGGCGGCCCTCAACGCCGTTGTGATAACCCCCGCGGTCATAATTCTGGAGGAGGACGTTATGAAGAAGCTGAGGGGACACTACGTTCCCCCAGAAGTACGCTCGAGCTCGGGATTCATAGGAAGCGCCTTCCACTCCCTTGGGAAGGCGATAAAGGCAAGGCCCCACGCGTTTCTCGGGGCGGTTTTTCTGGTCACCCTGATCTTCGCCTACGGTGTGACCCAGGTTACAACCGAGGTGAGGCTGGAAAAGTTCATCCCCCCAGGAATGCCCGAGATAGAGGCAATCATGGACGTGAGAACTGAGTTTGGGGGCCAGGACGAGCTGTACGTGCTGGTGAGGGCGGACGACGTTAGGAACCCCGCCATCGTGAGGGCCATGTACCGCTTCGAGAATCAGGTGAAGGCGGACTCCTACTACAACGGGGTTTTCAGCTCCGAGAGCCTGGCCGACGTCGTTTACAGGCAGTACGGCCACATTCCAAACGACGATGAAAAGATAAAGGCGGCACTGGCCTCATACCAGGGATCCGGCCTGGTCTCATCGGATTACTCAATGGCAATAATCAAGTTCACGGGGGACTTCGGCGGTGCGAGTATGGACGAGTTCAGGAGGATAATGCGCTATTTCGAGGATGAGACGGCGCTGGCCCAGGGGACGGAGTTTCCGCCCGGGGTGAGGCTGGCCCTGACCGGCGATCTGTACCTGAACTACGTCCTCGACCAGCTCACCAGCGTTGAGATAAACCGCATCTCTACCTACGGAACGATCTTTGTTGTCCTCATCGTCATGCTTCTCTTCAGAAGAATCCGGGTGGCCCTGGCAATGATAACCCCCATGTTCCTCGGGGCGCTCTGGACCGTGGGCTTCATGGGGCTCGCGGGTATCCCCTTCACCCAGAGCCTCGCGGGGGTTATATCCATGATAGTCGGCCTGGGCGTCGATTACGGCATGCACCTCACCCACCGCTTCCTGGAGGAGATGAACGAGGGCAGCACGCGGCCGATAGTCACGGCCGTAGGGAGCGTCGGGCCGGGCATACTCGCCGGCGCACTGACGACCGCGGGAGGATTTCTGGCGCTCCTCGCGGGCGAGCTTCCAACGATACACGACTTCGGGGTCACCCTGGCCTTTGGAATATTCGCCTCGATGATGGCCGCGTACCTCGTCACGCCCGCGCTGCTGCAGGTCTTCTACGGACGGAATATCGGAGGTGATAGGGAATGAAAAAGGCCGCGTTCATGGTCATTTTAATGCTCATTCTCCCTCTGGGAGGAAAGCTTGCCCTTGCAACGTACGAGGCCCTCCTCTTCGACGGATACATGGATAAAGGGGAATCGATCCTGGTGGGGCCCCTCGTGATAACCCTAGTGGACACGACGGTCAACTACACCACGGGGGATGAATACGCACTGTTCATAATAACAAAGGACGGTCAGCTAATCGGAGGAAAGTACGTCACCATATACGTCCCTGATCCAGAAAAGATGGCACGTCTTTTGGCAAATCCAGAGTTCCTGGTGGCCCTGGCCGAAACCCAGGGCTATGACGTGGAGGAGTGCGCGGGATACGTGAACGACACCGCGGAGTTCAACGCCTGCCTGCTGGCCAACGCCTACGGCTTTTACCAGTGGCTCAACCACGCGTCCCCCGAGGAAATAGCAAAGGCGGTTATGCAGACCATAGACGAACATCCGGAGCTCGGAATAACGAAGGAGGACGTTACCAAACCGATAACATACCCCGAATCGATGCCGATCAAAGAGGGCGATACCGTGGAGTTCATGGTGGACAACAGAACGGTCACGCTGAGCGTTCCTGAGGTCTACCCCAACGTCGCCAGGGTGATTGTGAACGGACCTTCCCAGTGGAAGGGAGCCACGGCCCCCGGAAACATCGTATCAACCGTCAGGATCACGGAATACGTATATCCCGGGGACACAGCGACGGTGGAGGTGACGCTGAAGAACGAGGGTGCCACGAAGGCCAGATACGTTAACGTCTTCGTATCCCCCGAACCGATAGCGTTCAACAACACGCCTTCCCTCGCCAGCGGTCTCTCCGCAGTTCTCTCCCAGGGCAAGTTCTCTCAGGAGGTCTTCTATCCAAAGTGGAGCTCGGTCCAGTACGTAGAGTACATCGAACCCAAGGGAAGCACCACGCTGACCTTCAAGATTAGGGTAAACCCCAACGCAGACATCGGGATATACCCCGTGTACGTGGGCATCATCTACTTCACCGGCGTGGGAGAAAACATGCGTATGGTTCAGTCATACAACGTGGTCGCGCTGAGGATATACCAGAAGCGCAGTGCGTTCGTTGAGATAACCCGGGTCGAGACGGAACCGATGGAGATAAGCCCTGGGGACACATTCACCGTGCGCTTCACCCTTGAGAACCCCGGTGCCGAGCCGGTTAAGGCCCTCAGCCTGAAGATAAGCTCATACAAAGTGCCCGTCCAGGGAGAGATAAAGAACGTTGACCTCTCGGCACTCTCGCAGCTTCCGCTGCAGGGGAGCGAGCAGCTCAGCGGAAGCCTTCAGGACGCGCTCAATCAGATAATGGCCCAGCTCGCCAAGCAGAACATAGAGGCATTCCTGCCCATTGGAGAGGACAACGTGAAGTACGTGGCGGAACTTCAGCCGGGAGATAAAACAACCCTCGAGTTCAGAATCAAGGCCAACGACAGGCTGGAGAACGGCATATACCCGCTCAGGATAGAGCTGAAGTACCTCACCGAACCGAGCGAGGAGGAGATAACCGACGAAAGGCTGGTTGGAATAGACGTAACCGGAAGGGCGCAACTGATACTCTCAAAGGTCTCAACGTCCCCGGGCAAGATAATCCCTGGAACCGACAACATCGAGGTTGATTTCCAGGTGGACAACGTCGGGACCGGGACTGCAAGGACAGTGATAGTGAAACCAATGCCGGAGTGGCCCTTCTCACTCAGCGAGAGCAGCGAGCAGATGCTTGGCCTCGGAAGCCTGGGAAAGGGTGACTCCGCACAGTCATCCTTCAAGATAAACGTCGCCAATAACGCCAGTTCGGGAACCTACGAGATACCTCTGCTCGTGACCTACACCAACGACCTTGGTATAACGAAGAACGTCACGCTCAAGGTTCCGGTCATAATCGGCGCGAAGCCGAACATCGAGGTGGTCGGGGTACGCTTCGACCCCGAACCCCTCCAGGGGGAGGCCGTCAACGTCTACATCAAACTGAAGAACACCGGCGGCGAGAAGGCCACGAGCGTTCTCATCGAGGGCGTCGTGAAGGCGGATCAGCCCTTCAGCCTGGACAAGAGAACGGATTACATCGGGGACCTTGCCCCTGGGGCGGTCGGGGAAGGCGTGATAGTCCTCAAGATAGACAAGAACGCGATACCCAAGGACTACAGCATAGGACTGCGGATAAGGGCCGTCGGTGACCCCAACCAGGGGGACGACAACGTCTACGTCTTCGAGAGAACCGTCGTCATGACCGTGGGGGAGAACACGAAGACCGAGAGCAACCTCAGAAACCTGGCGATCGCCATCGGGGCCCTGGTGGTTGTAGTGGTGCTCTACACGTACATGAGGGGCCGGAAAAAGTGAGCGGGAAACATTTAAACGATCTTCGACGGAAGAAAGAACACGGTGGGAGAAATGAACCCAAAATACATAATCCTCGGACTGGCACTGGTCTTCATCGTATGGGCCGGGTACGTTGCCTACGCCGCCTCGACGCTGAGCCCGTCGATCAACGCCCAGTGGGGCTACGTGGACGAGGAAACAACCGAGATATGGATAGACGCAAAGCTCAACAGGCCCCTCCTCATCCCCGCCTCGATAGAGAACATGACCATAGAGTTCACCGGGATACCCATTGCACGGGTCGAGAGGTTCGACTACAGCGCAACCGGCAGCGACGTGAGCATGGTTATGGCGATCGACAACCACAACCTCGTTCGCTCCCTCGCCAGGTACCTCGATGATGGACAGCGGGGCACGGTTCTCATAACCCTCCACGGGAAGCTCCTGAAGGTGATACCCGTCGATGCGGACATTCAGCAGGAGATAAGTGAGAACGTGCTGGCGTACCTCAACTTCACCGCGGAGAGCAAGGAGCTCGCGGGGGGACTGGTCAAGAGCCCTGCGCTGGTTGAGACGACCTTCGACTGGGCCGGCGAGCGGGACGGAAAGGCCGTTATCATAGCCCACATGAAGTTCTACAACCCCAACAGGTTTCCAATCCCCGTGAGCAACGTGAGCTTCGACGCCTACGCCAGCGGTATCAAAATCGGCTACGGGAAGACCATCAAAGGGGCAATCATACCGGCCAACGGCTACGCAACCATCGACGTCGAAACCTACATCGAAGAGGACTCCCTGCCGAAGGTCTGGGAGATACACATCAAGAGCGGCGAGGTCAGCAAGGTCAGGGCGGATATATTCTTCGACCTGAACGTTATGGACCAGCACTACAGCGTGAAACTCGCCAGCTACGAAGAAACCATCCAAACAGACATAATGGGCGAGCTCAACAGGATGCTCGGGGATATGCTCGGATGAAAGTTTTTAAGGGGCCTTTCTTTTTCCCTCTCTGGTGGGAAAAATGAACGTGAGAGAGATTCACGAGTTCCTCAACGAGATGTGGGAGAGCATATTCACCCTCAACGAGGAGCTTAAGCTCGAGCTCCCGAGGGAGGGCTTCAGGGTAGAGGACGTTGAGGAGGCCTTCGGTGCATACCTCTTCCTGGACGGCGAGTGGAGGCTCATGAAGTACCCGCACCCGGCCTTCGAGATAAAACCCCAGATTGAGGTTGGCGCGACGCCGGAGAGCTACTACTTCGTCGTCGCCGTTCCAAAGGAAAGGATAAGCGAGAACTTCGTGGGCCTGTTCGTTGAGATATTCCCAAGGAGCTTCATATACGGCGCCCAGGACTTCCTCAGCGACGTATACAACTGGAGGCGCGATGGAAGGGTCTCCCCGACCGAGATACTTGAGAAAATCGAAGGGAGCAGTGAAAACCTCTTCCAGTTCGAGGCGAACTTCGGGAGCGCCGGGGCACTGAAGCAGGGGATTCTGAGGCTGATAGACCTCGGAAAGCGCTTTGAAATCTTCGACCTCTGAGGTGTCGCCATGAAACCGGAGGAAGCATTTCCTGAGGAGCTCAGGGAGTACTACCGCGGCCTTTTTGGGGAGGAAGCGGAGGATATAATGGCATCCCTCAGAACGCCGGTGGAGAAGTACTACATCCGAGTGAACACCCTGAAGACGAGCAGGCAGAAGCTCATGGGGATACTCAGGAAGGAGGGCCTCAAGCCAAAGCGAAGTCCCTACCTCAAGGAGGGGATATACTTCGAGCGCGAAGGCCCAAACTTCCCGGACGACTACGAGCCCGGTCTCCCCGTCGTCCGCGCCAACAAGTTCGCGAGCGAGAGCGTCTATCAGGGGGCGATGCTCTACGCACCAGGGGTTCTGCAGGCGGACAAAAAAATCAAGCCCGGTGACGAGGTCGAGATACGCGACCCGAGGGGACTTCTCGTCGGAATAGGCATCGCCAGAATGAGCGCCAAGGAGATGATAGTCTCGACAAGGGGACTGGCCGTCGAGGTTACCCTGCCGAAGTTTAAGCTGCCGAGTTTGAGTGGGCTCCAGAGCTTCAGGGAGGGCCTCTTCTACGCCCAGAGCCTGCCCTCGATGGTTGTGGCTCACGTTCTTGAGCCGAGCGAGGAGGAGCTGATAGTGGACATGGCCGCAGCGCCCGGAGGAAAGACAAGCCATATAGCCCAGCTCATGCAGAACAGGGGCGAGATAATAGCGATGGACAAGTCCAGGAACAGGCTGGGGAAGATGGAGGAGGAACTCAAAAGGCTCGGCGTAAAGAACGTTAAGCTGATCCACATGGACTCACGGAAGCTCCCGGAGCTGGGAATCGAGGCGGACAAGATACTGCTCGACGCACCGTGCACCGCCTTAGGAATAAGACCGAAGCTGTGGGAGAGCAGGACGCCAAAGGACATTGAGGCCACCGCACGCTACCAGAGGCACTTCATCAACGCCGCCATAAAATCCCTCAGGAAGGGCGGCGTTCTCGTTTATTCGACCTGCACGCTCAGCTACGAGGAAAACGAGGCCAACGTGAAGTACATTCTCGGCAAAGGTTTAAAGCTCGAAGAGCAGAGCATCTTTATAGGTTCGAGTGGTATGGGCATAGATGAGGTTCAGAGGTTCTATCCGAACAGGCACCTGACCCAGGGCTTCTTCATAGCCAGGTTCAGGAAGGTGTAGGCATGGACTGGAAGAAGTACTCCCTCCTGGGCCTCGGTCTGCTCATAATAATCCTCCTGGTCTGGTGGGCCGGCCTAAAGGACGTTATCGAGATACTGAAGGGCGCGAGGTTGGAGTACTTCGCCCTGGCGGTTCTGGCCTACGTCGCGGCCGTCATCATGTGGGCGCTGCGTTGGCGCGTCCTGCTAAAGAGCCTCGGCATAGACGCCCCGTTCAGAACCATAGTGGCTGGTCTCTTCGTCGGGGTCTTCATAAACAACGTAACCCCCGGCGCCAGGGGCGGCGGCGAGCCCGTCAGGATGTACTACATCTCCAAGCACACGAAGCAGCCCTACGGCCACGTCTTTGCGACCATAATGATGGACAGGATAATGGACGTCATTCCGGTCGTCGTCATGCTCCTCCTGGCGACAATCTACGTCTACAACCTCGGTTCGTTCTCGCTCACGCTGACGCTGCTCCTCCTCGACGTATTCTTCGCCATAATAACCCTCGCCACCGTTGGAATACTCCTGAGCGAGAGGAAGACGAAGAGAATCCTTTACTGGTTCTACCGCCTCTTCGGGAAAATAATGCCCAAGAAGGCAGCCAAGTACGAGGAGAAGTTCGTCCACGCCGTCGAGGTGAGCGTTCCCCAGTTCCAGGAGAACTTCAAACTCCTGATGAGGCACAAGGTGGCCTTCACGCTGTCGCTGATTTACTCATTCGCCTTCTGGTTCCTCGTCCTGCTCCGCTCCTACTTCATCTTCATCAGCATAAACAGCCCGATAAAGCTCCTCGACGTCATGGTCGTCCAGATGATAGGCATAGTGGTGGGAATGTTCATGATAATCCCCGGCGGAGCGGGAATAACAGAGGCCATAAACTCGGCCGTTTACGTTCTTCTGGGCATAAACAAGGAGATAGCGGTGACCGCAACGTTGCTGGAGAGGCTGATATCCTACTGGGCGCCGACGGCGATAGGAGGCGGTATAATGACCCACTTCGGCATCAAGGTGAGCCAAGACAAGAAGAAGCTTGAAGCGGAGGACGACAATGATATAAACGATGAACCCCAACAACGAGTTTGACGGTGTACATCATGGACTGGAAAAAAGGTGTTTTTTTCATTGGGGCCCTTATAGTCATAGGCGCCCTCATTAACTGGGCCGGAGCCCAGGGAATAGCCGAAATCCTCCGGGATTCGGACGTTAAGTACTTCCTCCTCGCCATCCTCGTTTACGTTCTCACCCTGGTCGCCTGGGCGCTCCGCTGGAAGGTTCTTCTCAAGGGGCTCGGGATAAAGGTCTCGTTCAGGGCAGTTTTCTCGGCCATATTCGTCGGAATGTTCTTCAACAACATCAGCCCCGGTGCCAAGGGGCTGGGGGAGTTCATAAGGGTCTACTACCTCGCCAAGAGGGTGAAGAGTCCCTACGGGCCGATGACCGCGAGCGTTATGATGGACAGGATTCTCGACCTGGTCCCCATCGCGGTGATGATGGTTGTGGCGACCCTCCACGTCTACTGGCTCGGCGAAACCGGCCTTACAATCCCCATAATAATTCTCGATGTGGTTCTCATGGCCTTCTCCGCCCTCGTGATATGGCTCCTCATGAGCGAGACCAGGGCCCCATGGGCAGTATGGTGGATTTACCGGCTCTACCACAGGATATCCGCGGGAAGGGCCGAGAAACGCAAGGATTCCTTCCGGAACATTGCGGAGGTGACAATTCCCAGGCTCCAGTCAGACTTCAGGATTCTCTCACAGGACAAGATAGCAACCGCCGTGGCACTCTTCCACTCCTTCGTTTACTGGGGTCTGACGATACTCCGCTACCACCTCGTCTTTCTTGCAATACGCTATCCGATAGCCCCGATGGACATAACCGTCGTTCTGGTAGTGTCCATGGCCGTCGGGATGTTCGCAATAGTGCCGGGAGGGGCAGGAATAATAGAGGCCGTCAACTCAGCGGTGTTCATCGCCCTGGGAATAAACCCGGAGTACGCGGTCACGGGGGTTCTCCTAGAGAGGCTGGTATCCTACTGGGGGCCGACAGTTGTAGGCTCCTTCGTGACCGCTGGCTACGAGGCCGAGGTTCCCGAGGAGGAGCTTCCGCTCCCCGCCCCGGATGAAGAAACACTGAAGAAGAAAATGGGAGAGGAAAAGAAAGGGGAAAGGGATGGGTCATGAAGTTCGGGATAGTGGCCAGAAGGGACAAGAAGGCGGCACTCAAGCTCGCCTACCGCGTCTACGACTTCCTCAAGGTCAGCGGGTACGACGTCTGCGTGGACAGCGACACCCACAGACACCTGCCGGAATTCCAGGAGGCGGACGTCTGCCCACTCGAGGACTTCGACGTGGACTTCATCATCGTTATCGGCGGCGACGGGACCATACTGCGGGTCGAGCACAGGACAAAAAGAGAGATACCGATCCTCGGAATAAACATGGGCACGCTGGGATTCCTCACGGAGGTCGAGCCCCACGAGGCCTTTTTCGCCCTCAGCAAGCTCATAGAGGGGGACTACCATATAGACGAACGCATAAAGCTGAGAACCTACCTCAACGGGGAGAACACTGTTCCAGACGCCCTCAACGAGGTGGCGATTCTGACGGGAATCCCGGGAAAGATAATCCACCTCAGGTACTACATCGAGGGCGGGCTGGCGGACGAAATCCGGGCCGACGGCCTGATAGTCTCGACGCCGACGGGCTCGACAGGCTACTCAATGAGCGCTGGCGGTCCCTTCGTTGACCCCCGCCTGGACGTGGTCGTTATAGCCCCCCTCGCCCCCATAGCGCTTAGCTCCCGACCGATGATAATCCCATCCTACAGCACGATAGACGTGAGGAACCTCGCCCTCGAGAGGGAGATAATACTCGCCATAGACGGCCAGTTTTACACCTACCTGAAACCCGAGACAGAGATAACGATAAAGCTCTCACCCAGGAGGACAAAGTTCGTGCGCTTCACGGACGAGGTCTATCCAAAGTACACCGCAAGGCTGAAAAACAGGTTTTAACCCTTCGGGCAGGCAACTCCCCAAATCCCTTCAACACAGCCATCGGGGAAAAAATCACAGGGGTTCGAATTCTTTGAGTAAAAACGATTTTTCGCGGGGCGAGATAACCGCGTCGTCCACGAACACCATGAGCGTAGCGTTGAACGCCATCAGGTAGTCCTTGACGTTCACCAGAAACTTGAAGACCGTCCTGAAGTCGTTGTAGAGCAGGAGATATTCCACAGAGTCTATAACGACGACGGATCCGGGATTCCGCTGAACGAACTGGAGTATGCTGTCCTGAAGGAGGTGGAGGGCTGTGGGGGGGATACCCCCGGAAACCTGAGTTATCCAGACCGCCTCAACGTGGCCCCTGTTGAAACCTTCGTACAGGTCAGGGGCGCGGGTAACAGCAAAAATCGGAAAATCGGCACTTTGAGAAGCTCTATGATATCCGCAAGCCTATATTTGGAGAAGATAACGTAAGCACTCATCGATAGTGGGGACTTACCCGGGGAACTGCGAACCCGAACTTTCGGCTTTGAGCCAACCTCCACGGCAATGGACGGCATGTACCTTCTCTCAACCAGTGTAATGTAATGCACCACCGAGTAGATAACACCGAGTATGGAAACGAAATAGAGGGCCCATTCAATGGCATAAAAAGTATCCCCACAGCAGAAATCATCGATAACATCAAGGAGCCTCCCGACCTCAGCAAGCAAAAGAAACACAAAGGAATATTTTATCAGAATATTAAGCTCCGAGTCATACTTACCCATACGGCGATACAGAAAGATCACAACGTAACCAATCGCGAGCAGAAGGACGAGGTCCATACCCAACGTGTACCACGGAACTATCAGCCCCATACTACCTCCACCTCATCGGTGCGGAACTTCTGATGCACCACGGTGTCCTCCAGCGAGAAGCGCACCCCCCCGCGGTACATTCTCAATCCGGTGTAGGCGATCATCGCCCCGTTGTCCCTGCAGAGGTCGTAGGGCGGAACGAAGAAGTCGATACCCCTGTCCTCCGTCATCGCTTTCAGCATCTCGCGGAGGCGGTTGTTGGCGGCGACGCCGCCGACTAGGACGACCTCATCCTTGCCGGTGTGAGCCACGGCCCTCTCAGTCACCTCGACGAGCGCCGAAAAGGCCGTTTCCTGGAAGGAGTACGCCAGGTCCTCCACGCGGTACTTCCCGGTTCTGTACTTCCTAACGGCCTCCGTGAGTATCCCCGAGAAGCTCAAATCCATCCCCTTAACCGCGTAGGGGAGCTCTATGTACCTCTCTCCCCTGAGGGCGAGCTTCTCAATCTTCGGCCCACCTGGAAAGCCTATGCCCAGCTCTCTCGCGAAGGTGTCTATCGCGTTGCCTATGCCTATGTCGAGGGTCTCGCCGAAGACGCGGTAGCGGCCGCCTTCAAGAGCAAGAACCTGCGTGTTCCCGCCGCTGACGTAGAGGCCGACGGGGTCCCTAACGCCGAACATCTTGGTTATCTCCACGTGGGCGATGCAGTGGTTGACGCCGATTATGGGCTTCCGGTATTTTATCGCCAGCGCCCTCGCCGCCGTGGCAACGACGCGGAGACACGGTCCCAGCCCCGGCCCCTGGGAGAACGCTATAACGTCAACGTCCTCCATGTCTATTTCAGCCTCTTCAAGGGCCTTTCTGAGAAGGGGCTTTAGAAGCTTCGAGTGATGTTCAGCCGCCTCCTTGGGGTGTATTCCGCCCTTCTCGGTCGTGAGAGTGTGGAATACGTTGGCCAGAACCTCTCTCTCGGTAACGATGCCTATGCCGAGAGTGTGGGCGGTACCTTCTATACCGAGCGCGATCATAGCGTTCTCAAATGAACCTGAAGGGTATAAAAGGCTACCGGAATTGAAACATGTACCGGAGTGACCTCCTCCCCGCCCTAAAGGGCGAGGCTTGTGGAAGAAAAAAGTCAAAACGTTATCCCCTCGCTAGCCAGGCGAGGGCTTTGGCGGCCCTCTCCGGGGTCGAAAAGTTCTTGATTCCGTGCTCTTCCAAGAGCTCAACACCCTCCCGTACAAGCTCCCCCGCCATGAAGTTAACGATGACCGGCTTATCGCATTCGGCCTCGATGATGGCTTTAGCTATCTCCTCGCTGGGCAGGAAGATGGGCGGCACGCAGATGACGAGGAGCGAATCCACGTTCTCATCCCTGCAAACGACCTCAATGGTTCTCCTATACCTCTCGTAGTCGGCGTCGGCTATCAGGTCTATCGGATTCCTCGTGGAGCACTGGGGAGGAAGGAATGAGCGGAGTTCGTCGAGGGTTTCATCGCCCAGCTTAGCCATCTCAAGGCCCAGCCTTTCGAGCTTATCCGTTGCGAGAACACCCGGTCCACCCGAGTTAGTGATTACCGCGACTCGCTTTCCGGCTTTGGTGTACATCTCGAAGGCCTTGGCAGCATCGAAGAGCTCCTCCATCTCCTCGACCTCGATGGCACCGGCCTGCCTGAAGGCCGCTCTGTAAATCTCATAGCTCCCCGCGAGCGAACCGGTGTGGGAAGCCGCAGCTCTGGCCCCACCCGCGCTCTTGCCGGCCTTGAGGATTATGACAGGCTTTCTAGCCGTCGCGTAGCGGAGGGCCTTCAAAAACCGCCTGCCGTCTCTAACGCCCTCGATGTAGAGAGCGATGACCTTTGTGTTCTCGTCGTCCGCGAAGTACTCCAAAAAGTCGCTCTCGTTCAAGTCGGATGCGTTTCCATAGGAAACGAAGGCGGAAAAACCGATTCCCTCGTCGTTGCCCATAGCTAAAGCCGCCCCTCCGAAGGCACCGCTCTGGCTGATCAGCGCTAATCCCCCGGGCCTAACGCGAACCTCAAAGGAGCCGAAGAACTTCCCGTGGACGCCGAATATTCCAGCGCAGTTGGGTCCGATGAGTCTGATGCCATGTTTTTTCGCTTTTTCAACCAACTCACGCTCAAGCTCCTCGTTCCCAACCTCGGAGAAGCCGGCGCTTATGACGACGGCGCCCGTGATCAGGGGGCCGATTTCGTCCATGAGTTCCGGAACGAACTTTGCCGGAATCGCGATTATGGCTGTGTCAACGGCCTCGTCAAGCCTCTCACGGATTTGGAGGGTCCTCCCGGCGACCTCAACGGTTCCACCCTTCGGGTTGACTGGGATTATTTCACCCTCAAAGCCGCCCTCCACGATGTTTCGGAGAATTTCGTAGGCTATGGCCCCCTTTTTGAACGAGCCGAACACCGCGACGCTTGAAGGGTAAAAGAAGTAATCCACATCACCACCTCCGAAAGAATCTCCACAGGCAATAAAAAAGCTTATTGGTTCGTCGCCCAAGGTACCCCCATGAGGAAGAAGTACAGAAAAGTCGTCGTCGGCGGAACCTTCGACAGGCTTCACCTGGGGCACAAGACCCTGCTGAGGAAGGCCTTCGAGGTGGGGGAATACGTTTACATAGGGCTGACATCTGACGAGATGATCAGGGACAAGCCCCACGCGGAAAAGATACTCCCATACGAGCTGCGCCTCAGGGATTTAATCAAGTTCTTCGAGGTCCACGGCTACTCCGGCTACCGCATTATCAAAATTCACACGGCGATAGGCTTCGCAGGGGAAATGAGGGGCCTCGAAGCCATAGTCGTGAGTGAGGAGACCTACAAGGGTGCCCTGGTGGTCAACCGGGCGCGTGAGGAAAACGGGCTGAGACCGCTTGAGATAGTAACCATCGGCCTCGTGAGGAGTTCCCTCGGCTCCAAAATCAGCTCCTCCCTCATAAGGGCAGGCCTCATAGACCCGTTTGGGAGGCCGGTTTCCAGTGGAAACGAAACTCCCCGACGGAAAGACGTTTAAGCCCTCGGGTAATAACACCTACGGTGATACCAATGTCGAAGCTGAAGGAGCCGATTATAGCGATTAACTTCAAGACCTACGCCCAGGCCACGGGCGAGGGCGCCCTGAGGATAGCCAAGGCCGCCGAGAAGGTTTGGAAGGAGACTGGGATAACCATCGTTGTTGCGCCACAGCTGGCCGACCTCTACAGAATAGCCCAGGAGGTCGAGATTCCCGTCTTCGCCCAGCACATTGACCCGATAACGCCGGGCAGCCACACCGGCCACGTTCTGCCGGAGGCCGTGAAGGAGGCCGGAGCGGTGGGAACGCTGCTCAACCACTCCGAGAACAGAATGGTTCTGGCGGATCTGGAGGCCAGCATAAGGCGCGCCGAGGAAGTCGGACTGATGACGATGGTCTGCTCCAACAACCCGGCCGTTAGCGCGGCTGTGGCGGCACTCGGGCCGGACTACGTTGCAGTCGAGCCCCCGGAACTCATAGGTACTGGCATTCCGGTCAGCAAGGCCAAGCCGGAGGTCATCACCGACACCGTTGAGCTGGTCAAGAGGGTCAATCCGGACGTCAAGGTTCTCACGGGCGCGGGAATAAGCACCGGCGAGGACGTCAAGAAGGCCCTTGAGCTCGGGAGCGTCGGAGTGCTCCTCGCGAGCGGTGTAACCAAGGCCAAAGACCCGGAGAAGGCGATAAGGGATCTGGTGTCGCTGATTCTCTGAGCCCTTTTCAACTTTTTCTGGAGCAGAATGGGCTTAAGATTTATAAGTGGAGACTCTGCTTTTTCTATCGGGCAGCCCCGTGGTGTAGCGGCCAAGCATGCGGGACTTTGGATCCCGCGACCCGGGTTCGAATCCCGGCGGGGCTACCATAGAAACTTTGCCTTCGCAAAGTTTCATCAAAGTTCGTAGCTCCTTTTTGAAGAGTTAAGTTCTCGGTGATTTTCTCTCCAAAACTGCTGTTTTAAGGGCGAGGGCTTGCCAAATTGCTCTCTGTGCGAGGGTTTAACTTCAAAATAGACGCCCGTAGGGCGTCAAGGGGAAGTAAACCCCATTTTAATGGGTTCTTTAAAGTGTTCTCGCTTGAAAAATGGCAATGAAAACGCAAAATCCTTCACTATTTGGAAGTTCTTTGTGGTGAGCTACTAACTTTTGGTGAAGCTTTTCCCAAAAGCTTCAAAACGCAAACTCCTCCACGCCAAAGCTCTCCACGACCCTCTCGAAGTCCGTCTCCGGAGCGTAGGTAAAGCCGCACGTGGTGCACTTAAGGACGCCGTTCTCCTCGCTCAGAGGTGAGAAGCAGACGGGACAGCGGTACTCCTCGCGGCTCAGCCCCTCGTAAACCTCGTCCTTCATGACGAGCAGGTTGAGCTCGACCTCCCAGTCCTCGTGGAGCATTCCCCAGTAGGGAGTCTCAAGGGGATAAAAATCCTCAAGGATCAGGGCGTTTATTCCGATGCCCCTGATTCCAGGCGGTAGCTTGCCGGTCGGCTCTATGCTCACCACGTACTGGTCGTAGAACTCGATGTTCTCGGCGCGAACCGTCAAGCCGTGGGAGAGCCTTGAACGGAGGGGGATCACCTGAAGGAAAAGGCTTTCCCTCTCAACGTCCCAACTGGCGCTTACAGAGACGCTCCCCTTCGTGAAGAACTGGGTGATGTAGCGGTCGTCCCTCTCTTCGCCGGCTAGGTGAAAACCCAGCTTGCCCATCGCCCTTCCAAGGAAGTTCGGCCGGGGGAGCTTCCGATAGTTGATCAGATACTCCCCTATCCATCCCGCGAGGGGCATAGAATAGCCTATGAACACCTGCCTCTGAACCCGCAGGTAGGCCACGCTGGGGAGCAATTTGAACCCTGGGTTCATTCCCATCAAAGAAAGAGCGGCATAATGATATATATGATTAACGGAAAGGCTAGGAACCGAAGAACTCGTCGAGGCTTATGCCCTTCTTTTTCTTCTTCATGGCGGCCTTTTCCTTCTTGACCGCCTTTTCGAACCCCTGCGATGGCTTTATCTTCTTCTCAGAGCGCTTGGAGGCCTTTTTGGATTCCTTCTTTTTCTCGGCATTGGACTTCTTCTTGAGCTTTCCGTTCGCCTTCAGCTCGTCGAGGTAGCCGTTTTTGCCGTTGGACTTTCCGGTACGGGCCTTTATCATCTTCTCGCAGACGTCGGCCGAGAAGCCCATCAGCGTTCTCTGCCTCTCGGGAAAGACGTTCTCGAAGAGTGTCTTTATGTCCTTCTCGGTCAGGCATATCCTCTGCCTCGTGTAGTCGAGCACGTTGTACTTCGTAACGAGCATCTTTGCCGTGGGGAGGTACTTTTCTATAGCTCCCTTGCTGACGGTCAAAACGATCTTTCCGCCGCACTTGGGGCACTTGCCGGCCAGCGGAGGCCTTCTGTACTTCGTATTGCACTTCACACACCGGAACTCCTGCCTCGTGAAGCTCCTCAGGTTGCCCCTCAAATCCGGAACGAGGTGGGAGTTGATTATCGTTTCAGCCACGTGGTGCTCATCAACCGCCCTTATGAGCTCCGCCAGGGCCAGCTGGCGCTCCACCTTCTCGACCATGTCGCCGAGCTGTTTGTACAGGCTCATCTTCGGGCCGAGGCCTATATCATCGGTGTCGTGGGTGAACTTCAGGCCCTCGTACATCTCCGGTTTGCCGAGCCGGTCCTCAACGCGCTCGATGAACTTAATCTCCTTCGGAGACTTCATCTCGTAGGTGGCGCTGTAGAATTCCAGCGGGTAGTAGCGGACGACGTCCATGTTGTGGACCTCGCTGTCAACCTCGCGCGGGTCGAGGCGCGTGGTAACGACCAGCGGGGCGTCCATCTTGCCGCCGCGCTTCTCGGGCAAATAGTAACGAGAGAAGTTTAACAATGCGTCCATAAGTAACATTACACTATCCTCATCCCCGTCGCAGTTCCTCCTCTTCGCGGCATGGTAATACGGGTGCGCATAGCCCACAAGGACGTCGGAGAAGCCTATTATCCTGCCTATAATTCCCGCTGAAGTGTGCGGGGCGAGGCCTATCACGAGGTGCCCAACGAGGTCCTCCATCTTCTCTGCGTTGTAGAAGCGCGGAAGACCGTAGAACTTCTCGAGGAGGTCGTCTATGAAGCGGGCCACCTTGAGGAGGTACCTTCCAGCCTCGTAGGGCAGTATGACGTCCTGCACGCGGAGCTCGAGTATCTGGTCGTCCCGCTCCAGGGGCTTGCCCTCGAAGTCGTGGGTGTAGCCGAGCTCCCTCAACTTTTCAACGCTCGTACCTATTTCCCTCGGCTTGAAGTGGGTTATCGGGGCGTCGGTGGCGTCGAAACGAATGGTACCATCTTTAAAGACGTAGACGTCGTTTTTAGCCCTCAGAAGACCCTTCTCCAGGGGCTCGGCCATCTTGTAGCCGGAGGTCATACCCTGGACGCCCTTGAGCTTGTCGATGCCGTAGACCTTGACGTTCTCCATGGCGACGCGAAGAAGCTCGGAGGGCTTTATGGTCCTCCTCGCGTAGGGCTTCAGCTCGGTCCCGCATTTGGGACAGCGGAAGTCGAAGTTCTCGGCCTCGCTCTGCGAGTAATCAACGTTGCACTTGGCGCAGTGCCAGAGGAGTTCCTTCCTCGTTCCGCAACGCGGGCAGACGTGCTCCGGGTCGACGTGACCGCATTCCGGACAGCGGAAGAAGGCTATCTCCACGCTCGTTACCTTTCCTTCCTCGGCGGCCTTCTTGATGTCCCTGCTCGAGCCGCCAGCGAGGCCGATTGGGAAGAGAACCTGCACCGGCGGCTTCATCTTCCTCTCCTTGGCCTTCTCCGGCCTTCCCATTCTCGCCCCAATCCAGCTTATTCCTCTATCGCGGAGCTTTATCCTGTTGTTTTCGTTGATGATGTCTATGGTGGTGTGGAAAGGCTTTGCCTTGAACTCCCATTCGAGGTTGCCCAGGGGTGTGAGCAGAGCTGCACTCCAGGGGTAATCGATGACTATGACCTTTTTCCTCTCCCCAGTGCGCTCAAGCCTGTGGGGGAGGCCGAGGAGTTCAAGGTAGCGTTTGATTTTGGGGTCGTTGTCCAAAACGACTCTTCTCGCGAACTTGTTCTTCATATGCTCGTTCCACTCGATTTGAGCACCCAGCAGCGCCCGCTGGAGTTCCTCAACTTCCTCAGGTTTGAGTGTATTCCAGTAGAGGGTGTAGTATGGGTGGAGCGGGATGTCAAGAACGTTTGAGATGTGTATAGCAACCTCAACGTCAGGTCTCACGCGGAGGGGGTCTTTCAACAGGTTTTCGAGAAAGTCCGGGTCGAGTTCAATGTACTCCGCCGCCTCCTCGATGGCCTCGCGTGAATTGTCGGAGAACGGCCTAAGCTCGACCTCGTAGGTCTCGGCTATAGCTTTGACGAACTCCTGAATCCACCATTCCTCCGAGTAGTTGGCGGGAAGAAGGGTCTGGTTGTTCTCCACGAAGTCTCCGAAGTTAACCAGCGCATCGCCGACGTAGAGTATCTCCTCCAGCTGGTCGCGGACCTTGAGGGCGGTCTCGTAGTCGTCCACGCGTATAACGCTCCCGTCCTTGAGCTTGACTATCGGCCCCTCGACCGTCGTTGCGGGGGTTACGATACAGCCCTTGCCGGGCCTTTCCGTCTTCATCTGGGTTCCAATCGCTATGAACTCGTCGAGGAGGAGCATGGTGGCGGGGTTGACGCTCCAGGTGGCGAATCCGCTGACGCGGGAGCGGCCGTAGCGCAGACGGAAGCCGCCGTTCTCGGAGGGCTCGGCGAAGAGCGGCCTTCCTCCTATTATCTCCTTCGTGTACTTCTTGTTGGGGGCGATGTTGGCCTTAAAGCGCTCGTAGAGCTCGTAGTAGAAGCCTCTCTCAACTTTTTCGACAACTTCCTCTCCGGCGCCGGAATCCTCGGCTTTGGATTCGGAAGATTTGGAATCATCCGCCTTCTTGCCCTTTTCTTTGGCATCGACGAACTCCTTTATCCAGCCCCAGCCGTCAACTCCCATCTTGTCTATGTACTTGACGAGCTTCTTCGCCTTCTGGAGGACGCCCTCGGCCAAGACGAGAATCGCACCGCCGCGCAGGTGGTTGGTCTCAACGCCGGGAACGTCGCGGTGGCTGACTTCAACCTTGTCGGTCTCTTCGCCGGTTATCTCGATGGGGATGTTCTTCATGGCGAGCCTTACTTCATCCGCTTCCGGATGGTACTGCAGGCGCGTGACGGCGCGGTGGTAGAGGTCTATTTCCTCCACCATCCTCTCTATGTGCTTCTCGCTCGGCTTGAAGCGGTCGAGGCCGAGCTTCTTCCTGACGTAGTCGCCGACGAGGACGCTGAGGGCCTGTGCGGTTCCTCCGGAGCTCCTGATGGGGCCCGCGTAGTAAAGGGCCAGGTACTCGGAATTGTCGCCCCACTCGTTCCTCTTGACCTTGACGTCGGCTATTCCCTCCAGGGGGGCGGAGACGATTCCCTCGGTGAGGATGGCAAGGGCGGTTCTAACGGCCTGCTCGGCATAGCGCTCCTTGCTCCCCAGGTCACCGAACTTACCGTCTATAATCTCGTCAACGACCTTTAGGGCGGCCAGTTCTTTACCGTACTCCTTAACAAGAACGCGTATCCTCTCGGCCACACCCTTCGGACCGACGAGGCTCTCAACACGGCCGGCCATGTCGGTCGCCTGGGGGACCTCAACCTCAAGGCTGGGGTCCTTTCCCTGAGCGCGGGCCTTTCTCGCCACCTCGTAGGCCCTGTCTATCTCGCGCTGGAGCGATTCGAAGTAGGATTTCATCTCGGATGAGTAGAGTTCCTCGCCCATTCAAACCCCCTCACAGTACTCATCAAACCCCACAACGGCCCTCAAGCGGGCGGTTTCGACGTCTATTATGGGCACCCTGGCGGGTGTTGGCATGATGTTCACCATCTTCTGGAACTCCGTCTGGGCCTGCCAGGTTCCGGTGTTTATCAGAAAAACGCCGTTGTACATCTTGTACTCCATGACGTGGACGTGACCGGCCTGGAAGAGGTCAGGAACGGATTCTATAACGAGGGTATCCTCCGAATCCGGTGCGACGGGCACCTTCTCCCCGAAGGTCGGCGCAAGGTGGCGGAGTTTGAGCAGGTCGAGCATGGCCTCGGCGGGCCTGTGGTGGCTCCTGTTCGGGATGAAGCTGACGACGTCCTCTATGCCGCGCCCGTGGGCAATGAGAAAGTCGCGTCCGTGAAGCCTCACGACGGCAGGGTTGCTTATCATAACGGCATTCTTGAGCTTTTTGAGGGGTCTGGCGTACTCATCGTAGAACCCCGGCTGAGGGAGGGCGGTTCTGGCGGCGTCGTGGTTGCCCGGGCCGATGAACATGGTTATGTGGTCGGGCACGTTGCGGAGGAGGTTCGCCAGGGCCTCGTACTGATCGAAGATGTCCGGAATCTCCAGCTCGTTGTACTGGCCGGGGTAGATGCCGATTCCATCGACGACATCGCCGGCGATTATCATGTACTTTATCCTGCTCACGAGCTCCTCCTCGGCGCGGTTGTTCACCTCACCGTTGAGCCACTCGAGGAAGCGTTCAAAGGCCTTCTCGCAGAACTTGTTGCTTCCCACGTGGATGTCGCTGAGGAGGATGGCGTAAACCTTCTCCTCGAGCGGAGGCTTGTCGCGCTTGAACTTTGGAACGTCCGGGAGGTAGATCCTGTTGGCGAAGAATATGCCCCTCCCCGAGTAGCGGCCGCGGAAGGCTATAACGGAGTCGGGCATTATCTGGAAGAACTTCTTGCTCTCCTCGTTGTTGCGGTTTATGAAGACCTTGATTATCCCAGTGCTGTCCTCGACCTCAAACATGAATCCCTTAGCCGTCTCGCGCTTGCTGTTGATGAGACCAATGATGGTTACCTCCTCGTCCCCTCCCACGTAGCCCAGCTTCCCTATGTCTATGACGCTGCCGAGCTCGGGGTTCTCGCGGAGGATTCTGCGCATCTTTCTCAGCCGGCTCTTGAAGTAGTCCGAGTACACCTTGACGATTATCTCGCCCTCCTTGCTGGCGGCGCTCTTGACCTTGGGAACCTCGAACTTCACATTCTTGACGTCGAAGACGAGCTCCCAGTCATCCTCTATCTCCCTCGCACGATAGTGGAAGCCCTCCCTGGGCGTTATAACAACATCCGCGTACGTCGAGTAGCTCTTCTCCTCGGGAACCTCCTCGCCGACGTAGGCTATCGGCACCCCGTAGTCACCGTAGACTATCTTGGGCTTCACACCGTTCCCGTTCTCGTCGGAGTAGTAGGATTCATCGTCAGTGTAACCGTTTCCGTTCTCGGGGAAGGCAGAGCCAGCAACCACGGCCTGGCCCCCTGCGGCGGGTTCAGACCGCAACACAGCACCGTTCTCCATCGGAAACGTCTCGAGGGGGGCATCCTCCCCGGGGGTCCCAGCGGACACGTTTTCCCCAACGGGTCCCTCCCCATCACCACCGGCAGGCAGAGTTCCAGTGGAAATGAAACTCTCCCCCCCAGAATATTCGGGTTCTCCTAGCCCAGATCCACTAAAAGACGCAGTTTCCACCGCGGATTCACCAGGATTTCCAGTGGAAATATAAGTTGGCGGTTCCCCTCCAGAAGAGCCCATCACGTCGCCGGGTTCAGCAACATGAACCCCATCCGGGACCCTCTCAGCAAAATCGGAAGATTCTTCCGGCAGTTCATCAGATTCTCCAGATTCGAGGGGGATTTCTTCGACAGTCTCCTGGAGCTCGGGGGGACCCTCGCCGGCGGGGGGTTCCAGTGGAGCAGGGCCCTTCCCGCTGAGGAACTCCTTCGCAATGGCTGAGTCTATGACAAACGTGCCCCTGGCACGGGCGAACTTTATCAGCTCGGCGAGAGTGAAGTCCTTCTTGTAGCTATCCACGAGAAGGTAGTAAGCCGAAGGGGTGATTAGATAGCGATTGGCCATTAAATCCTCGATCAAACCCATCAGAGCAGCCTCCTCTGGCGGGACATGCTCACCGTCAGCATGGTCTGAAGCTGGGAATCGTGTCTGTATATGTTCTTGACCTTATAAGGTGTTACGTTGAGCCTTATTTCCTTCGTCCTGCCGTAGCGGCCCTTGCTGACGACCTTGGCATTGATGATGCCGAGCATGTCGAGCTCGTTTATCAGGTCGCTCACGCGCCTCTGGGTGAGGGGTTCGAGGTCGATGTGGTCGCAGAGGGACATGTAAACCGAGTAAACGTCGCCCGTGTTGGCGGGCAGTTCGCCGTTCTCGTCCAGGAGGACTATTGCGTAGAGCAGAACCTTCGAGTGGAGCGGAAGGGTCTTTATGACCTCCTCCATGGTGTCCTGTTCTATCTTCTCCTGGGCCTTCCAGACGTGCCTCTCCGTGACCTTGCTCGCGCCCTCGCGCTCCGCTATCTCACCCGCAACGCGGAGCAGGTCAAGGGCCCTTCTCGCGTCGCCGTGCTCCCTCGCAGCCAGGGCGGCACACAGGGGGACGACGCCGTCGTCGAGAACGCCCTCGTTGAATGCGTCGCTGGCACGCTGCATCAGAATATCCCTGAGCTGGTTGGCATCGTACGGGGGAAAGACAACCTCCTCCTCGCTCAGGCTCGAGAGGACGCGCGCATCGAGGTACTCCTTGAATTTGAGGTCGTTTGAGATGCCTATGATGCTCACCTTCGCAAGGCCCAGCTCGGTGTTTATCCTCGTGAGGGAGTAGAGGATGTCATCGCCGCTCTTTTTGATTAGCTTGTCAATCTCGTCCAAGACTATTATGACGAAGCGCTCACGGGCGTCGATTACCTCCTTAAGCCGTGCGTAAACTTCATCGGTGGGCCAGCCCACAAGGGGGACCTCAACGCCGCTCTCGTTCTTAAAGTGGTTCACGATGTTCGCCAGAACACGGTACTGAGTGTCCACTATCTCGCAATTGATGTAAATGACGTCCACGGGGATCTCATACTTATCGGAGATCCTCTTCAGCTCGTCGGTAACGAATTTTATGGTAACCGTCTTACCCGTTCCCGTCTTCCCGTACACAAAAACATTCGAAGGCGTCTCGCCACGGAGGACGGGAACCAGAATATGAGCCAGCTCCTCAATCTGCTCGCGCCTGTGGGGGAGCTCCTTAGGGGTATAACTGTGTCTGAGAACCTCTTTATTCTTGAATATCTTCTTGGCGTGAAGGTACTTCTCGAAGATTGAATCAATGTAATTGTCGTCCATTCTCACCACCCATTCCAATAGAAATCCAGGCCGGTTATTGATTATTGTGCAAACCCGAATGATTGATTTTGCCAATTGAGCGATTAAAGACATTTAGTATTGACTATTTTCCATAGTCATTTGCCAGATTTTGAACATCAGACACATATTCCAGAGGAAGCACTGGATGCAGAGGAAAGCATAGATATTCGAGGTCATGGGTTTATATGCGTTGTTGAACAGGGGGATGTAAAAAGAGGGTGAGAAAACAGAAGAGATGATCAAAGAGAACCAGCCAGCGTCACGCCTCTTCCGGCCCAGATTTTTCCCGGGTGACCTCAAGAACGGAATCCAGAAGCCTCCTTGCTTCCGCTTCGTCGAGTCCGACTTTAACGGTCAGGAACTCCATGAGCTGCTCGTAGGTGTATCCCTTCTCCACCCTCTCTAGGAGCATGTAGAGTATGCGGTCGAAGACCCTCTCCACAAATTCCTCCTCAAGACCCAGGGCCTCCACGCCGGACAGAAGTCCTATCGCCAGGGCGGTGAGGGCATCGTTGAACTCCTCCTTGCCAAGGGTCTTCTTATCCAGGTCAACGCGGATGTTGACGACGTCATTGGGCCTTCCCAGGCTGAACTTCATCATGTGAATTCTGTCGTTAAGCTCCAGAAGGGTGTGGTACACATAGAGCTTGTCAGCCTCGTCCATGCCGTACGTCTCGAGGCTGGTGGGGATCATGAGATGAACGAACTCATCCGAGAACGCGACCACGATGGTGAACGGCATCTTGGGATGCTCCGCCACGTAGGTGGCATCACCAATCTCGCTGACGTTCCACGGAAGGTTCACAATATCGGCGGCGTCCTCACTGCCGGACCTAAGCCACTCGAGAACCTGGGTTTCTATATCATCCATAACAGATCACCTCAGTAGGATTAACCCCAAAGGTGTTAATAAGGGTTTCCATCCAGAACTTCCAAATAAAAATGTCGAACCCACAATGTTCAAAAAACACACAAATGGATACATTCCAGGGAGAATCCATCCGAACATCTCAACCCTAAGGGTGGCATCAGAGGGAAAAAGAACTGATTCCTTCCCGCATGTCATAAGAAAGGGACAAGATTCCAGAAAAAAAGTAAAAGCGGGCGATACCTCAGAAGTACCCAACGTCCTTCTCATGGCCCTCGAGGGAGCGCTTCGCAACGAAAACCTCATCCAGAAGGTTCTTCGCATCCTCCACTGTCATGCCGACCTTAACGGTCAGAAACTTCATCAGCTCCTCCCTGCTGGCACCCTTATCCACCCTGTCCACAACCATGCCGACTATACGATCGAATATCTCGCGGGCGAATGCCTCCTCAAGACCCAACGCGGAGACAGAGGAGAGAAGCCCAATGAGGAGTGCGGTGAGGGCGTCGTTGAACTCTTCCTTGCCAAGAGTCTTCCTGTCCAGATCAACGCGGAGGTACACATCATCGTTCATTCCCGACAGGGTGAACTTCATCATGTTCACCTGGTCGTTGAGGCGGAGGAGGGTGTGGTAAATCCTGAGCTTATCGTCATTTGTCATTGAGAAGGTCTCCAGCCCCAGGGGAACTAGGAGATGAATGAAACCCTCGGAAAAGACCACCAGGAGCGAGAAAGGCATTCTGGGATGTTCAGCCACGTAGGTGTTGGGTTGAATCTCCTTAACGGACCAAGGCAGATCCACTATGTCCTCTGCGGTATCATCACCCGCTTTCAGCCACCCGAGAACCCGGGCCTCTATATTATCCATCGAGATCACCGGATATAGTACGCGACTTAGGTTAATTAATCTTACAATGGAAATTAAAGAGGTCCACTGGAGCCAACACTCTCCACAGGAAGCGAAGGGGTTAAGTGCTCACAGAGGTACGGCAGAATTTTAAATTTGTAAATGCCCAGATGAAATCAAATGATCATTTCCACTGAAAGGTCAATGCACATAAAAGGACATCAAAATGTGAACAGCGATATACTGTTCTGGACATTCACGGTAAACAGAAGCATTTTGCTATTTAAAAAAGTTAAACACTTCGATACCCCCCGGGAGTTTTGTTTCCAGTGGAGCACGGTTTTGGCTACTCCAGTAATTTTCTTGTTTCCCAGTGAAACTCTCCCACTTTTTTTTAAACTTTTGATATTTATATATTTTCATGAACAATGTTCATAAAAAGCCCAGTTCTATGGGTAGTAATGAACGAAAGACCACAAAATCTAGAGTTCGTTTTTAAACATGCATATTTGATGATCGAAAGATTGTTTATAAACACTCCTTTCATTGTTCCGGCCGCGAAAATCCGTCCATCTCCAAAACTGGGTTCCAGTGGAAATGGAACTCTGGGGGGTCTTTCAGATGGACATCGAAAAAGACCTTTGTTTCCACTGGAAAAAATACTCCATCCGTGGACTTCCTAGGGCAGTGATGATAGTTTTTTAAAACCTCCCCCTGTAGCTTATACCATGATTCCGGTACCACTCGTGCGAAGACTTCTCAGGATGAAGGTCAAGGTCAGCAGGAACCGGCTCCTTCAAATAGCGGCACTTGTACTCCTGCTGGCTGGTATTTTTGCGTTCCTGTTCATGTATTTCGAGAATGTGGGTTTTTACACGGCTTTTTACTGGGCCGTCATAACGATGGCCACAATCGGGTATGGTGATATAACGCCGCAGACCGAGGCTGGCCGCGCCGTGGCTATGGTCGCTGCCGTTGCCGGAATCTCGACTTTTACAGCCCTCGTTTCAATTCTGGCGGAATACTTCATTTCATCGTCTCTGAGGAGGATGATGGGCATGCACAGCGTTAGGTATTCTGGACACTACGTGATAATCGGCCGCGGGAGCAGCATCCCGAGCTGCGTGGGTGAACTCATGTCCGCGATTTCCAGTGGAGAGATAGAGATGCGGCCGATAGTGGTGGTCTTCCCAGACGAGAGCGAGAGGAAGAAGGTTGAGCTTCCAGAGGAAGTGGAGGTCCTCATCGGCGACCCCACGAATCCAGAGACCCTTGAACGCGCCCACGTGAGGGAGGCCTCCTACGTCATCCTTGCCCTTGAGGACGACTCGAAGTCCGTCTTCACGACCCTCATGGTGAAGCGCATGTCTAAAGCGAAAGTCTTCGTCGAGGCCCTCCGCGGGGAGAGCATGGAGCTGCTCAAGGGGGCTGGAGCCGACAGGGTGATACTCAGCAGAAGTCTCGCGGGGAGGCTTCTCGCCAGCTCTGTTTTCGAGCCCGAGGTGGTGGACGTCATAGACGACCTGACCACAGCCGCCGGCGGCTACGATATCTCCGTTCTGAAGCGCAGAGACCTGTGGGGCATTCCCTACGTTGAGGCCATGAAGCGCCTCCACGATGAGGGCTACTTCCTTCTTGGATACTACAAGGAAAAGCCAGTTCTCAGCCCCGCACTGGACGAGGAGATTCCTGAAGGGTCCAAACTGATCGTCATAAAGCCCGGCTCTTCCAGTGGAAAAAGGTGAGAGTGTTGCTCCATTACCCTTACCGTCGGATTGTGTATTCAATTCCTACTAAAACGGCCCAGCAAGGGCGTGAATTTGCGATATCTCCGGATATTTGGTACTTTTATCTTTCGCTCCACCGGAAAGAAAAGTATATAACCCTTCGGCTTTTTACCCCTATGGAAGGTAGTTGTAGTGGGTGAGTGAGATGCCAAGGAAGAAGAAGGCTGACGATGAAATAAAAGAGCTCGAAGAGTTTGAGGAGCTCGATGTCGTTGAGGAGTCCCCGTCAAGCTCAACCAAGAAAAAGAAGGAAAAGGAGATAAAGACCCTTGAAGACCTCCCCGGTGTCGGTCCGGCAACCGCCGAAAAGCTTCGCGAGGCTGGCTACGACAGCATCGAGGCCATAGCCGTTGCCTCTCCAATGGAACTCAAAGAGATAGCGGGAATCAGCGAGGGTGCGGCTCTCAAGATAATCCAGGCCGCCAGAGAGGCCGCCAACATTGGAACCTTCATGCGTGCCGACGAGTACATGGAGCGGAGGAGCACCATCGGCAGGATTTCCACCGGAAGCAAGAGCCTCGACAAGCTCGTTGGCGGCGGTGTTGAGACCCAGGCGATAACCGAGGTCTTCGGTGAGTTCGGTTCCGGAAAGACCCAGCTGGCGCACACCCTCGCGGTGATGGTTCAGCTCCCAGAGGAGGAGGGAGGCCTCCACGGCTCTGTCGTTTGGATAGACACCGAGAACACCTTCAGGCCGGAGAGAATAAGACAGATAGCCGAGGCTAGGGGCCTCGACCCAGACGAGACGCTCAAGAACATCTACGTTGCGAGGGCGTTCAACAGCAACCACCAGATGCTCCTCGTCGAGAGGGCCGAGGAGATAATCAAGGAGAAGGCCGAGACGGACAGGCCGGTAAAGCTCCTTGTCGTTGATTCACTCATGGCTCACTTCAGGAGCGAGTACGTCGGCAGGGGAACCCTCGCCGAGAGGCAGCAGAAGCTGGCCAAGCACCTCGCCGATCTCCACAGGATAGCAGACCTCTACGATATAGCGGTCTTCGTCACCAACCAGGTGCAGGCGAAGCCGGATGCCTTCTTCGGCGACCCGACGAGGCCAGTCGGTGGCCACATCCTCGCCCACAGCGCGACCCTGAGAATCTACCTGAGGAAGGGCAAGGCCGGCAAGCGCGTCGCCAGGCTCATAGACAGCCCCCACCTTCCCGAGGGTGAGGCGATCTTTAGGATAACCGACAAGGGCGCCGAGGACTGAGTTAGTTTTTTAACCCCTCTTCTTTACCTCACTCCATGTCAAAGGTTGAGGCCGTTCAGAATCCCCCTCGCGGGGAACTCCTGAGGATAGTCGATTCCGCCCTGTCGTCCGAGGCAATGCTGACGATATTTGCCCGCTGCAAGGTGCACTACGATGGCCGGGCGAAGAGCGAGCTCGGTTCCGGCGACAGGGTGATAATAATCAAGCCCGACGGTGCCTTTCTCATCCACCAGAGCAAGAAGAGGGAACCCGTTAACTGGCAGCCGCCGGGGAGCTTCGTGACGGTTGAGGAGCGCGATGGCATAATCATCCTTCGCTCCGTGAGGAGGAAGCCGAAAGAGATACTTGAGGTCGAGCTTGAGGAGGTTTACCTCGTCTCCCTGTTCAAGGCCGAGGACTACGAGGAGCTGACACTCACCGGCAGCGAGGCCGAGATGGCGGAGATGATATTCGGAAACCCTGAGCTTATCGAGCCTGGCTTCAAGCCGCTTTTCAGGGAAAAGCAGATCGGCCACGGCATAGTGGACATCCTCGGACGCGATAAGAACGGAAACCTCGTCGTCCTTGAGCTGAAGCGCAGGAAGGCAGACCTGCATGCGGTCAGCCAGCTCAAGCGCTACGTTGAAGGCCTGAGCAAGGAGCATGAGGGTGTTAGGGGAATACTCGTTGCCCCATCTCTGACCTCTGGCGCGAAGAGGCTCCTTGAAAAGGAAGGCCTTGAGTTCAGAAAGGTTCAGCCGCCGAAGAGGGAAAAGCTCGGAAAGGGCAGGCAGAAAACCCTGTTTTAGCCTATGTCCATCTCCTGTGGCAGCATCTCGCGAACCCTGACCACAAGCACAGTGTTCCTCTTCCTCACTTCGACTATTCTGCCGAGGCCGAGGAGCCTCACCTGCGCCCGGCACACGGTTACTTCCCTCTCGTCGCTCTCCTCCCAGGGGATCCGCTGCTCCATGCTCTCCAGGCGGAGTATCTCCGCGAGGAGCCCCTCGGTGCCTACAGTGACATCCTGGAAAGTCTCGTAGGTGAGGAAGACCCTCCCGAGCTCGCGGGCCCTTTCGAGCGCGATAACATTCCTCGCGCCCCTTATCTCAAGGGTTTTGTACGGGCTCCTCAAAAGCTCATCGAGAACCCGTCTCGCGATTCCGGCGAGAGTTATCGCCTCCATGCTCTCACCTCACAGGTAGATGCTCTCGTACTGCTTCTCGGCCTTTCTCCTGGCCTGCTCCATCTGCTCGTGCATCTTCCTCAGCTGGGCCTCTATCATCTCCGCCTCCTTGAGCAGGGGCTCCGTTGAGACCTCTATCGGCGTCAGCTTCTTCAGAACCTCTATGACGTTTGCAGCAGCCCTCGGGTCGGGTCTGTCCCCGAAGGTCTCCCCCAGGAGGACGTAGGCGTCGAGTTTTTCCTTACTTGCCTCCCAGAGGAGCTTTCCGCTCATCCCCATTATCGAACCGTACTGGAGGATTTTCACCCCCAGGTTCTCAAGCTCCCTGTTCAACTCTTCCTTGGCCCCAACTCCCCAGACGTCCATCTTCTCCTTGAAGAGGCCTATGCCTATGCCGCCCAGGGATACGATCTTGTCTGCTCCCATGTCCTTGGGGTACCTCACGAGCTCCCGGGCTATTTCGCTCACTAGGGTGGGAGGGACGTAGATGTCCGCCACGGCGAGTATTATGTTGTCCTTTCCATAGAACCTGAGAGGGGGGTTTGGCTTTCCATCGAGGATCAGCGCCATGGGTGGGATGAACGGGCTCTCCACGTAGCCTATCATCTCCATTTCCAGCTCCCTGGCCAGGAAGTTGGCAGCTATGTGGCCCACCAGGCCTATTCCGGGATAGCCCTCTATCAGTATCGGATTCTTTATCTCCGGGAGCACTATCTTGACCGGACTCTCGTTTTCCACGGTACCACCCCCGGAGAAATTTAGTTTCAAAAGGTTATTAAATTTTCGTCTCTACCCGGCGGTGCTCCTCTTCATTCGAGTTCCATTTCCACTGGAAAAGCAATCCTTATATGAGGGAAGCGAGCATTTAACACGGTGATGACCATGCCGCGGATAGGTATCATAGGTGGTTCGGGCGTTTATGGCGTTTTTGAGCCCAAGGAAACCGTGAAGGTCCACACTCCCTACGGCAGGCCTTCGGCTCCAGTGGAAATAGGCGAAATCGAGGGCGTTGAGGTTGCTTTCATACCGAGGCACGGCAAGCACCACGAGTTTCCACCGCACGAGGTTCCCTACCGCGCTAACATCTGGGCCCTCAAGGAGCTCGGTGTCGAGAGGGTTATCGGCGTTACCGCCGTCGGCTCACTCCGCGAGGAGTACAAGCCCGGCGACATAGTCATAACCGACCAGTTCATCGACTTCACGAAGAAGAGGGACTACACCTTCTACAACGGCCCGAGGGTTGCCCACGTTTCGATGGCCGACCCCTTCTGCCCGGAGATGAGGAAGATATTCTACGAGACGGCAAAGGAGCTCGGCTTCCCGGTCCACGAGAAGGGCACCTACGTCTGCATCGAGGGGCCGAGGTTCTCAACGCGCGCTGAGAGCTTCATGTTCAGGCAGTACGCCCACATCATCGGCATGACTCTCGTCCCGGAGATAAACCTCGCGCGCGAGCTGGGCATGTGCTACGCGAACATAGCGACGGTTACGGACTACGACGTCTGGGCCGAGGAGCCCGTTGATGCCCAGGAAGTTCTCAAGGTCATGGCGGAGAACAACTACAAGGTCCAGGAACTGCTCAAGAGGGCCATCCCGAGGATTCCAGAGGAGAGGAAGTGCGGCTGTGCCGATGTGCTGAAGAGCATGTTTGTTTGATTCCTTTTCTCCGACACCTTTTTAACTTCCACCGGAAACACACCCCTTTAAAACAGGGGTGGTGGTCATGAGCATTCTCATCAAAAACGGCCGCGTTATCTACGGCGAGGGCTTTGAGGTCGTTGAGGGTGACGTTCTCATTGAGGGAAATCGAATCGTTAAGGTGGCCAAAAACATCACCGAGGCCGCGGACACTGTTATAGATGCAAAGGGAAAGGTTGTTTCTCCGGGCTTCGTGAACCTGCACACCCACTCTCCGATGGGTCTCTTCCGCGGCCTCGCCGACGATCTGCCTCTCATGGACTGGCTCCAGAACCACATATGGCCAAGGGAGGCGAAGCTCACTAGAGAATACACCAAGGTTGGCGCGTACCTCGGAGCGCTGGAGATGATAAAGACCGGGACAACGGCCTTCCTCGACATGTACTTCTTCATGGACGCCGTTGCAGAGGTCGTTGAGGAGTCCGGTCTTAGGGGCTACCTTTCCTATGGAATGATAGACCTCGGCGATCCCGAGAAGACCGAGAAGGAACTCAAAGAGGCTCTCCGCACGATGGAGTTCATAGAAAAGCTCGGCTCCGACAGGGTTCACTTCGTCTTTGGCCCCCACGCCCCCTACACCTGCTCGATAGCTCTGCTCAAGGAGGTCAGGAAGCTGGCGAACGAGCACGGGAAGCTCATAACGATCCACGTGAGCGAGACGATGGCGGAGATAGGCCAGATAAGCGAGCGCTATGGAAAGAGCCCGGTGGTTCTCCTCGATGAAATCGGCTTCCTCGGGAGCGACGTCATCATAGCCCACGGCGTCTGGCTCGACAGCAGGGACATACAGATACTCGCGAGGAACGGCGTCACCGTCGCCCACAATCCCGCGAGCAATATGAAGCTCGCGAGCGGTGTTATGCCCCTTCAGAGGCTCCTCAACGCCGGCGTAAACGTCGGCCTCGGGACGGACGGAAGTGCCAGCAACAACAACCTCGACATGCTCGACGAGATGAAGCTGGCCGCTCTGCTTCACAAGGTTCACAACCTCGACCCGACCGTGGCCGATGCTAGGACAGTCTTCAGGATGGCCACGCTCAACGGTGCCAAAGCTTTGAGCCTCAAGGCGGGCGTCATAAAGGAGGGTTACCTGGCGGATATAGCCATCATCGACTTCAACGGGCCCCACCTCCGGCCAGTGAACAACGTGATAAGCCACCTCGTTTACTCGGCCAACGGCAACGACGTCGAGACGACGATAGTGGACGGAAAAATCCTCATGCTCGACCGCGAGGTCCTCACGCTCGACGAGGAGAAAATCCTCGACGAGGCCGAAAAAACGATAGGAAAGCTGGCCTAGCTCAGAGGCTGGCCAGCCAGTCGGGGTTGATGTTCACCCTCTTTTCTCTCCATGCCCTGAGCGCTCTGTACATCGCCGCCCCAGCGATGGCTGAGAGAACGCTCGCGAGGCCCGTTATGAGGCCATCAAGCAGGCCCGCCACCAGCGCTCCAGTGAAGCCTTTGGCAACGAGGGAGGTCATGAAAACAAGCCCTCCGGCCGCGGCCCCGATGCCAACGATAACGGCCCCCATCAGGGCCCCGAAGACGAAAACCTCCCTGGCGTTGTCCAGTGCGGTTCCGATTATTCCCAGCCCTTCCCCGAAATCCTTGGTCCATATGTACGCCGGAAGCATCATGGTGATTATCCCCATCAGGAAGATCGCAGGAGGCAATCCAAGCAGTCCCGCTATCACGTACTTCGTTGTTCCGGAGAGGGCGTAGTACGCCAGTATCGCGGGGAAGAGCATGAGGCCGCCGACTATGAGGATGACGATTCCATAAACGATGCCCACCAAGAGGGCCATTATCCCTCCTGTCACGGACTCCTTTATGAGGGCTGGCTCCTCGAAGGGTATGCCCTTTTTGTGATGGTAGAATGCCCTGGTGGGGTAGTAGAGGACTGTGAGTTTGATGAACAGGGCTATAAGGGCGAGCAGAACCGCGATGCCGATGCTGAAATTGGGATTGTATGCTACCGGCTTCATATCCGTATCGAGCCCGGAGATGGCCAGGAGCGCACCGGCTATCCCTGACGCCGCAACGGGATACCTCCATAGCTTTTTGTCCTCGGAAATGGATGTAATGGCTTCCGCCAGTGCTTCAAACGCTTTCATGGGGCATCACTTACATCTTCCCTTTTGAAATTCTCATCCTTCGTGGAGGATGTGGCAAACTTCCCAATGACCCCTTAAAGTCGAAACCCTTAAATATCTTTCTGATTAATACTGCCTTGAAAAGATGATTGAAAAATAGTTCCACTTGGAGAGGTATCATGTGTTCTTTCGCCTTTGAGGGGATGATGTTGTCCTGCGTCCTTTCAAAAACCGCGTTCGAGTTTGTGCGTGGTTATCTTTTTCCTTGAAAACTTGCCCTTCGGGACGGGATGGAGGTCAGAAACTAACATTTTTGTAAAGTAATTGCTGACGTGTTGTTTCCGCTCCAAAGGTGGCTAGGGATCAGAGTATGTCCCCTTCGGAGGGTTGCTGAATGGTAAGAGTCACAACGGAAAGATTTTAATGCTTGAGGAAAAATACTGACTTCGAGCTAAAGGCATGTGAATAGAAACTATAACCGGTGAGCTGGGATGATCGAGCTGATTTTTGGCGCGGCGTTCCTTGTATCGTACGTTTTACTCTTCTATAACTATCACCTTACGGGACGGAAGGCGCTCGTTTACTACGCACTGGCGTGGTTCAGTCTTTCGATACACTTCTTCGTCCCCGGGGAATCCATATACGCGGTCGGCCTCGCCTTCTTCGCATTCTTTATCTGGCTTGGGAACATAAGGGCCTCGGACGAGCTCCTATGCCCTCTTAGATATTCCCGGGAGCTTAGGTATTTCTCCGTTATCCCTATAGCGGGGTTGATCTTCCTATTTCCTGAACATTCTATAGCTTCCTTCGCCGTTCTCTCGGCGAGTGTAATGTTCTCGGGGATTTACTTAATCCTTACTGGGAACGGCGATTTGAGGCTAATGGGACTCCTTGAAATTCTCTTTGCCGCCATTTCATTCCTCAGGGGTTACTACTTTTCCAATTCCTACGTTGGCCTGGTTGAGGCGCTCTTGGCCTTTGTCCTCTCCTACGTTTCAATAAAGACCTTCCTCGATAGTTCATTCATCGGCGAGTTTGAGGTGATGGATGTAAAGACCGAGCTGAAGCCCGGGGTGGTCATGCTCGGGTCCGTTTCAGAGGATATCTTTGAGGGTGCTCTGGTATTTTCAAGGCAGAGGAGGGAGTTCCCTAACTGGTTCTGGATAACCAAGGTTTCTGATGGGGGAATTTCGCCCACCAACCTTCCCAAGATACTCGACATCGCTGTTAAATTCATGAAAAGGGCCAACGAGCACGGAAAGCGCCCGGTCATCGTTATCGACGGCCTTGAGTATCTAATCCTTGAGAATGGATTCTCCGCGGTTATCAAATTCTTGGCAACGATGAGGGACTACGCTCTGCTCCACAATGCAACCATCGTTATAGTGGGGGACGATTCCTTTCTGGATGAGCGGGAGAGGAAGATACTCCGCAAGCTCCTCGATTAGCCAGCCCGGCAAAGCTCTTAAGTCCTGAAGGGGATTAGATGAAACGGTGGGCCCGATGGTCTCCTTTGAGATTGTCCGTGGAGACATAACCCGTTTTCCAGCTGAAGTCATAGTCAACGCCGCCAACCGCTACCTCGAGCACGGCGGTGGCGTCGCCTACGCCATAGCGAAGGCCGCCGCTGGAAACGCCCGCGAGTACATCAGGATAAGCAAGGAGGCGATGAGGGAGCAGCTCGGGAAGGAGTCAATCGAGCATGGAGAGGTCGTTGTGACTCCTGCGATGAGGCTCGAAAGGCACGGAATCAGGTACGTCATCCACACGGTCGGACCCTACTGCGGTGGCGTCTGGGATAACGACAGGAGAGAAAAGCTCAAGAAGGCAATACTCGGCGCGCTGAAAAAGGCCGATGAGCTTGGCGTGGGGAGTATAGCTTTCCCGGCCATAAGTGCAGGCATCTACGGCTGCCCGCTGGAGGAGGTAGTGAGGACGTTCAAAGAGACGGTCGAGGAGTTCTCGAAGGAAGCGGAGAGCGTCGAGAGGGTTTATCTGGTGCTGTATTCGGAGAGGGATTACAGGGCTGCAAAGAAAGCCTTTGACTTTGAGTGAGGTTTTTATCATTCGCTTTCAATTACTTCCTTGGTGATACTCATGCGCATCGAGGACGTTTACATCTGGGACATAAACGCCAAGTGGCTCGGGATTACTCCTTACCAGCTCATGGAGAACGCCGGCTCCGGCGTTGCCAGGACGATTGAAGAGCGCTTTGGAAAGGGGCTCAAAATTGCAGTCTTCTCCGGGACTGGGAACAACGGCGGCGACGGCTTTGTGGCGGCCAGACACCTCAGCTTCGAGAACGATGTCACGCTCTTCCTCGTGGGGGATGAGGCGAAGATAAGGAGCGAGGAAGCCAGGCACAACTGGGAGATACTCAAGGGCCTCGACTTCGTGAAAATCAAGGTTCTCAAGGATTCCGCCTACATAAAGTCCCTCGACCTGAGCGCTTACGACGTTATCGTTGATGCCCTTCTTGGGGCCGGCACAAGGGGCGAGCCGCGCGAACCGATACGCTCCGCGATAGAGAAGATTAACGAATACGCCGGAAAGGCCAAGGTAGTCAGCATTGACCTTCCGAGCGGCTACCCAAGCGGGGTTCGCGTTAAAGCGGACTTCGCGGTGACCTTCCAGTGGGACAAGGAAGAGTACGACGGCTTTGAGAGGGTAATAGTCAAAATCGGCTATCCAAAGGAGCTCTACCACCTCGTTGGCCCCGGTGATGCAAAGTTCGCACTCAGGAAGAAGGGCGAGCACAAGGGCCAGAACGGCAAACTGCTCGTTATCGGCGGCAGCGGAGACTACTACGGTGCCCCCTACCTCGCTTCCAAGGCCGCGAGCTATCTCGTTGACCTCGTTTACCTGGCGATGCCCTCTGAACCGGCAATGAGGATAAGCGACCCCGATTTAATCCTCAGGCCTATTGGGGGAAGGAACTTCTCGCCTGGACACGTTCATGAACTCCTGAGCATAGCTGAAAAGGCCGACGCCGTCGTCATCGGCCCGGGAATCGGACTCACTGAGGAGACGAAGGAATTCGTGAGGGAATTTGTAAAGCGCTGCGAAAAGCCGATGGTCATAGACGCCGACGGTCTAAAGGCGGTGGCCGAGGATTTGAGCGTTCTCAATGGAAAGACCTTTGTCTTAACTCCCCACGCCGGCGAATTCGGGGTTCTCTTTGGCGTGAAGCCCGAGAGTTTGTTCATAGAGAAGGCTGAGGTTGTGAGGGAGAAGGCCGGCGAGGTTGGCGGCGTTATCCTGCTCAAGGGGGCCTACGACGTCATCAGCGACGGAAAAACCTGGAAGTACAACAGAACAGGGAACAGAGGCATGACCACCGGTGGAACGGGCGATGTCCTGGCCGGTCTCGTTGGCGCTCTGCTCGCACTCGGCAACGAACCGTTGAGGGCCGCTTCCGCTGGAGCCTTCCTCAACGGCCTCGCCGGGGACATGGTGAAGGAGGAACTCGGCGAGAACTTCACCGCTTTGGAGGTTGCGAAGAAAGTGCCGCACGCGGTTAGGTGGGTGATGGAGTTCTGAGGTGGTACGATGGCCGGCCGCCTTTTGAAGGCCTTCCTTTTTCTTGCCGTTGTCTCCCTGGCTCTGGTTTCCTTTCTTATCTTCTTTTCAGGGGAGAAGTACCAGCTGGAGGTCGAGACCCACTTCGGCTCTCCAGTGGAGTTTGAGGGTGCGGAGCTTATGGCCGGCTATCCCAACGAGGTCACCCACGTGGCGCTCTTCAAGTTCAGGCGCTCCGGTGGGGGTAGAAGGGACTTTCGGCTCGTGAAGGCCTTTGACCTTCCCGTCGATTACGTGGTGGCGGAGATACGCGATGGGGATGTGCTCTACTGCAGGGCGGTCTTTGAGGACGGACGCTTCGTCATCGACGACGGGCACTGCTTCCCAACCCTTGAAGATGCCCTGCGGCGGAGGATAACCCTGAATTCCTGCATCAACGGCACTTACCTCGGCTACAAAATTGAAAGGAACTCCATCGTTTACTTTCTCTTCCAGGCTTCAAACGAGACGATCTGTGTGAACGAGAGTGTTGACGTCCTTGGAAGAACGTGGGGGGTTTTCGCGGAGATCACGGGCAAAAACGGGACTCTCCTGTGCACCCTGGAAGTCGTTAACGGGACGTACCTCACCGATGAGGTTGTTATGGTAAAGGAAGAGTGGTGCGGGTTGAGCTGAGGGACTTATTTGGGTTCTCTTTTAACTCAATATTGTTTCATCAAATGGGGTCATTTGAAGACAGTTAAAATCTTTTTTCTGTTTTGATTGTAAATTACTACTAAAAAGAAAAACTTTTAAGGACTTGGATTTTATATCCGTTGAAAACTCTTGGAGGCGAACTGCGTGAAGTGGCGTCCGTTGATGGCGGTCCTCCTCGGACTGCTGGTGGTAGGGGTGACAGCGGCTGGAACAAATATATCCGCGGAGGTGGCAACGGAATCTGACAAAGATACGCTGGACATTGAACCCCTGCCAACTCCAACGGGCAAAATGATGTACTTTTACGGGGAGGATGCAGTGAAAGCCTTAGTAGGGATGAATCACAAAAATCTGATGCTCAGAATAGTCCCCAGTCGTGAGTTATCTCAAGTAACGTTCTTGGGAGTATATAGGGATACCAGCGGTAGAGTATATTACTACATCGTAGAAGGGCCCGTAAAAAAGGAGACCGTCCTGAGGGACTTCATTAAAAAAGCAAAGAACTTCTCGCAGAGGCCGGCACGCAGGAAGATATCGATAATGGGACGAACCCGAGATTGGACCGACATTGGGGCAGTCACATGGAAAAAGGCCTCCGTTGGAAACACAATGGAGATGTGGGTAACGGCAGAGTTCAGCTACGTCTCCACAACATCGGGGATGAAATACTACCTTGTGGAAATCCATCAGTCGGGCAATCCCAAGAGGAGCGACATAGCCGTTGATGAGATGACCGTCGACATAAGTGTTCCGACCAGAATACCCCTTTCGGAGATATGGATAAGCAAGTGGCTACCCAAAATGGATGGGGGACCTAAAAAATACTATTCATACACTTCAACAATAAATGCGGGTGGAAACTTACTCAGTTATTCCGCCTCTGCATCAACAAGTGAGGAAACCAACGACGGCGTCACGTTCAGGTGGAAGGTTAAGAGTCGCGAGATTGGAAGGAACGTTGAGTTCATTCACTATGACTTTGTAAAGAAGATTGGAAGTGGAAGGCTCTCAAGACCTGCCTACGGAATAATCCTCGAGGCAAACCCAAGCGTTATCATTGTCTCCAAGCCGAACACAGCCCGGCTATCCTTTGAGGCCCGTGCGAAGTTCAACGTTGCCAACTGGATGATTATCCCAACGGATACACTGAAATTCGAGGTTGAGGTTAGTCCCCTCTGCGTGAAGGAATCTTAAAATCTCTAGAGAGAATAAGATAAATCAACGAGCTTCTATTCTTATTTTTATCACGATTTTGCTCAATAGTGAATGTTCCTGTGATGGTGCAAAAACTTGAAAGAGTGAACCTGTATGAAGTGGAAGCTTTGTTGGCAGTCCTGATTGGAGTGACTGCAGGTGATGAAAAATGGTGTCCGAAAACGCGGTTCGGGTGGTCATGTCGGTTCCGGTCGTTATACTTGCGGTAGCTGTCCTCGCGGTCAGGGGATTCTCCCCTGAGACAATGCTCGTTCTGGTCCTTCTCTGGGTTGCGGGTGCCCTCCTCCCCTGCGCCTGGGAGTTCCGGAACGGGAAACTGGAGGGGGCCTTTTTACTCCAGAACGTCCTTCTGTATACTGCTTTGGTGGTTCTCGTTGGGGCGGAGTACCTGCTCCTTGAAGAGAGCGTCTATGGGGTCTCCAAGGAGATGATGATGTTCTTCACAGCCTGGCTTCTCAGTGGGATTTTTGAGTTTCTCTGGCCCGGATTCGCGAGAAAGGGAGCCAATCAAGTGTCGTCGTAAACAGAAACGAGAAGAATGGAAACAACTGGAGTGGGAGACTTCAGCCCACCCCACAGTAGCTCCAGACAGAGTAGCCGTACTGGCCGTTGGCCGGATCGTGGGCTGGGGCCTCGAGGTAGACCCAGCCGCTTGAGTCCACCCACTTGTCAATCCAGCCGCCGAGGTTGCCGGTGTACTCGTGTATGCACGAGCCGGCAAACTTCGGAACGTAGACCCACCTTCCGGCTTTGCTTGAGCCGAGGTTGATGTAGGTTATCAGTCCCGGCTTGCTTCCGTAGCCGTTTCTGACGAATATCAGCTCGTCGCTGTCGTAGTAGACTATGTCGGTGCTTCCTCCCGCGAGGTTGTCGTGTATCCAGATGAGGTTCTTGAGCCTGTCCTTGTTGAGCCACTCCTCGTAGTCGCGGTAGAATATTGTCGGCTGTCCCTCGTAGGTGAGAATGAACGCGTAGGCCGGGTACTTGTTCCAGATTATGTCCGTGTCGTGGTTGGCGACGAAGGTCACCGCCTTGAACGGGTCGCGGCTGACTACGGTCTGGCCGTTCCTGAGGGCATCGACGAGGGCGGGGATGTTGTTGTTATCGAAGGCCTCGTCCATCTTGTAGTAAAGGGCGAAGTCAAAGACCTTGGCGCCGCTGTCGTAGGCCCAGTTGAGAAGGGCATCAACGTTGGTATCCCAGTATTCTCCTACGGCCCAGCCTCCCCACCAGTTCAGCCAGTCCTTGACGACCCAGGGGGCGTAGCCCTTGACGTAGTCGAAGCGCCAGGCGTCGATGCCGATGCTCCGGAGGTAGGCGGCATAGCTTTCGTTGCTGGCCCAGAGCCAGTACTGGTCCCAGCTCTTGTCGTGGCATATGTCCGGATAGCCGCCAAAGGTTCCGGAATCGCCCGCGTGAAGCTCGTTCGGGTGGAAGTCGAGGTAGTTGGCGGTGTACTTGCCGGAGGCAACCTTGGAGAAGTCGGTCCAGGTGTAGTCGTTTACGAAGGGGTTCCACTCCAGGTCGCCACCGGCGCGGTGGTTGATGACTATGTCCGCTATGACCTTCATGTTGTAGGCGTGGGCGGTGTTTATCATGTTCACCAGCTCCCCCTTTGAGCCGAATCTCGTTTCCACCGTTCCCTTCTGGTAGTACTCACCAAGGTCGAAGAAGTCGTAGGGGTCGTAGCCCATGGAATAGCCGCCGCTCATGCCCTTGCTCGCGGGGGGAATCCATATTGCCGAAATCCCGGCACTCGCCCAGTCGGGTATCTTCTGGGCTATGGTGTCCCACCAGATTCCTCCACCTGGGACGTCCCAGTAGAAGGCCTGCATTATGACGCCGCCGTTTTCAAGGGTTTCCGCCTTTGCCGGAACTGCCGAGGCGCTGAGAAAGACCAGAAGTACTAGAATTGCCACCAACACCTTTCTGGCCATGGCAATCACCACCAGATGGTCAGAATATATCACCGATGGTGAAATATTTAAACTTTGCCACTATTGTTCATTGTAGGACGTAAAAGAACACCGGGTGGATGGTCAGAAATGAAACATCCCGTTTCAACATTGAGTTTTTCTCTCCGTGAGCTAGCCCTTTAGGGAGGGCCAGTTGAAAGAGAAAGGGCAGGATAACAAGGCTTAGTCATCTTCAATCATCTGTCGGGCCTCTTGGGCCTTTCCGCACAGCTCGCAGCTCTGCATGAAGACAAGCATGTTGAGGAGGTGGAAGAGCTCTATCTCCGTTAAGTCGACGTCGGCTTGGGATATTCTCTTAAGAATCGACTGAGAATTAATCTCTATTTCGTCCAGAACCTCCTTGGCAAGTTTTACCAGCTTCTCTCTGTTTTTTATCTTAAACCCTGCCTTCTCGAGGATCTGGACGAGCTTCTCCGCCTCGACCTGGAGGTAAGCCTGTCTGAACTTCTCTACGCTCTCGTCGGGGTCTGCCTTGATGAGGTACAATCTCGCGGTCCTGGAGTAAACCCTTTCGTTTCCTTGGACTTCAAGCTCCTCCACGAGACCTGCGTTTTCCAGCATCTTTATGTGTCTGTATATGGTCGTTCTGTCCTTTCCGAGGATATCGCTGAGTTCGTTGACGGTCATTGGGCGATCCCTTAGGAGTTGTAGGATTTTGAGTCTGGTCCCTTCCGAGAGCACCTTCACCTTCTCGGGCTCTGTGATTATCAAAACTTCCCTCACTCAGTACTCCTCCAGCTTGTCCTGGGGGGTTTCTCCCTCCTCAACAATCTTCCTACCCGCCGCAACCATGTCTATGCTGTGCACCACGCCGCCGAACTCCTCTATCGTCCTGACTATCTCGTCGTAGTCGAGGTTGTCGCCGGCCATCGTTATCTTGACGTTCTCCGTCTCCTTGTCTATCTCAACGAGGGTTATGTTGACCCCATCGACCCCGTCGAGCTCGCTGAGTCCGAGCGCCAGCTCCGTCACCATCGGCTGGTGCGGTTTAAGCACATCCAGAACCAGTAACCTTATCCCCTTTGCCATATCCCATCGCTTCCCCTTTCTAGGAGTTATTTTTTAAGTATTTCTCCCAGCTTCTTCAAGAGCGCCAGGGTCTCCTCGTCGCGGCCCATCCTGGCCATGGCCAGCCACTCGATGGCGTGGATGATGTCCTCGTTGGAGAAGTCCTTGAGGGCCTCCTCGTTGGCCTCGATCTCCTTTGATATTTCCGTCTTGCACTCGTGCTCCTTCTTGAGAAGCTCATCCATCGTGTTGAGTAGCTCCTCGTCATTGAACTCATAGCCAAGGGCCTTGAATATCTCCAGCTTTATCTTGAGCCTTGAGCGGGCGAAGTAGCGGAGCTCCTCGTCTCCGAGGTACATGTTGATGTAAAATGCGTCGGCCGTTCTTCCGTAGTATTTCTCCACCAGGTTGCCCTTCATCTCAGTCCTCTTGACCTCGACGAGGCCGGCCTCCTTGAGCTTCTCGATGTGGTGGTATATCGTCTGGGGCGTCTTCCCCAGTATCTCGCTCAGCTGGGAGATGGTCATCTCCTTGTTGCGGAGCAGTCCGAGGATCCTTCTCCTCGTGTCCTCAAGCATCAGCTTTATAACTTCCGGGTCCGTTATGACCTTCACTTTCGCCATTTCCACCACCCAATTTAAACGTTCTAATGCTTCTTTTAACGTTATGGCATATAACCCTTTTGCTTTCTGCGGTAGCTTTATATACGTAAAGGCCCTGGTTCATTAGGGCCACTGCTGGACAAAATATCCACCTTCCCGGATGTACCCATCTGGGGAGGAAGGCTTAAATATGGGCTCCCGAAAAACCTTCGGAGGTGGACAAGATGGAGGCACCAAAGCTCGATTTCCTGTTTTATCCGAAGAGCGTCGCGGTCATCGGGGCGTCAAACGTCCCCGGAAAGATAGGAAACTCGATAATGCGTTCGATAACGCTCAAATTCGATGGAAAGGTCTACGCCGTCAACGTCAAGGGCGGCGAGGTCGAGGTCAACGGGAAGAAGTTCCAGGTTTACAGGAGCATTAAGGAGATACCCGACGATGTCGACGTCGCTGTCATAGCGGTTCCGGCGAAGTTCGTCCCCGACGTCATAGACGAGTGCGGCGAGAAGGGGGTTAAGAGCGCCGTCGTCATCTCCGCCGGTTTCAAGGAGGCCGGAAGGGCCGAGCTTGAGGAGGAGCTTGTTAAGCGCGCCAGAAAGTGGGGAATAAGGCTCGTCGGTCCGAACTGTCTCGGCGTGACGAACCTCGAGAACGGCTTCGACTGCAACTTCAACCCGCCGGAGAGACAGGCGAGGCCGCCCTTCGGAAAGGTCGCCTTCATGAGCCAGAGCGGTGCCTTCGGTGCTGCAATCCTCGACTGGGCCGCCAGCCACAAGATAGGAATGAGCAAGTTCATCAGCCTCGGAAACATGGCCGACCTCGACGAGAGCGACTTCATGGCCTACCTCGGCGACGACCCGAAGACCGGAGTCATCACCGGCTACATAGAGGGCGTCAAGGACGGAAGGAAGTTCTTCAACACCGCCAAGGAGGTCACCCTCAAGAAGCCCGTCGTCATACTCAAGAGCGGTAGAACTGAGGCCGGCGCCAAGGCCGCAGCTTCCCACACCGGTTCACTCGCAGGTTCCTACAAGATATACGAGGCCGCCTTTGAGCAGACCGGCGTTCTGAGCGCCAAGAGCATGCGCCAGCTCTTCAACTACGCCAAGGCCTTGGCGATGCAGAAGCCGGCGAAGGGCAACAGGGTTGCGATAGTCACCAACGGCGGCGGTGCTGGTGTCATGATGAGCGACGGTCTGCTTGAGAAGGGCATGAGGCTCGCGGAGCTGAGCGAAGAAACTAATGAGCGCTTTAGGAAAGACATCGAGGAAGGCAAGCTCCCGCACCACATGAGCTACAGGAACCCGATAGACGTCATCGGCGACGCCCCATCGAGCAGGTACGAGATAGCTATGCGCTACGCGCTGGAGGATGAAAACGTTGACGTCCTCGTCGTCATAGCGCTCTTCCAGAGCCCGGCCCTCGACGAGGGAATCGTCGAGGCGATGGCCAGGATGCAGGAGTACGGCAAGCCGATAGTCTTCGTCGCCCCCGGGGGGACTTATCCGCACAAAATGGCCAGGAACATCGAGCTCAAGGGCGTTCCCGTCTACGAGACCGTGGAGGACGGCGTCGATGCGGTCTACGCCCTCGTCAAGTACGGCGAGTGGCTGAGGGAGAATGGAAAACTTTAAATCCCCTTCTTCCCTTTCTCTTCCCATGCCCGGTGATTGCTTTTGGCCCTGGTGAAGCCGACCTCTTCTTGACCGTCTTAGTCTGGAGTTTCGTTTCCACTGGAGATGGAGGTGCTTTGAATGGACGACTTTAAGGTCACTCCATGGGACGTTGAAGGTGTGGTAGACTACGCGAAGCTTATAGTCGAGTTCGGAACCAGTCCGCTAACGGACGAGCTTATAGAGAAGACCGCGGAGCTTACGAAGAGCGAACTTCCAATATTCTTCAGAAGGAAGTTCTTCTTCTCCCATAGGGACTACGATAAGGTTCTTGCCGACTACGAAACGGGGAAGGGCTTCTTCCTCTATACCGGCAGGGGGCCGAGCGGGCCGATGCACATTGGCCACATCATACCGTTCTACGCCACCAAATGGCTCCAGGAGAACTTTGACGTCAATCTCTACATCCAGATAACGGACGACGAGAAGTTCCTGTTCAAGGACAAGCTCACCTTCGACGATACGAAGAGATGGGCCTACGACAACATCCTTGACATTATAGCGGTCGGCTTTGACCCGGATAAAACATTCATCTTCCAGGACAGCGAGTTCACCAAGATATACGAGATGGCCATTCCTATAGCCAAGAAAATAAACTACTCGATGGCCAGGGCTGTTTTCGGCTTCACCGATCAGAGCAAGATTGGAATGATATTCTACCCAGCCATACAGGCCGCTCCGACCTTCTTCGAGAAGAAGCGCTGTTTAATCCCAGCTGCGATTGACCAGGATCCCTACTGGAGGCTCCAGAGGGACTTCGCGGAGAGCCTAGGCTACTACAAGACCGCTGCAATTCATTCTAAGTTCGTTCCGGGGTTGATAGACCTCGGCGGAAAGATGAGTGCAAGCAAGCCAGAGACGGCCGTCTACCTCACGGATGACCCCGAAGAGGCGGGCAAGAAGATATGGAAGTACGCCCTTACCGGTGGGAGAGCGACAGCGAAGGAGCAGCGCGAGAAGGGAGGAGAACCTGAGAAGTGCGTCGTCTTCAAGTGGTTCGAGATATTCTTCGAGCCGGACGACAAGAAGCTCATGGAGCGCTATCACGCGTGCAAAAGTGGCGAGCTCCTCTGCGGCCAGTGCAAGCGCGAGCTGATTGAGAGGGTTCAGGAGTTCCTCAAGGAGCACCAGAAGAAGAGGAAAGAGGCCGAGAAGAAAGTCGAGAAGTTCAAGTACACCGGCGAGCTGGCGAGGGAGCAGTGGGATAAGAGCATCCCGGAGCCGCTGAAGGAGTGATCCCTTTCGCAACCCTTTTTATATGTGAGGACTTCTTCATATTGGGGCGCTGGGAATGGGGTGGGTTAAGTGGGTTCAGGTCCTTTTGGCGTTCCTCCTCTTTGTTCCTGCCGTTTCGGCCCATTACTACGTTGTTCTCGATGAAAGGCTCGCGGGTCTGTACCCGTATGCCTGTGAGGTGGCAAATCTCCACAACGGGACTGTGGTTATTTCCAACTTCTCGAATTTCAGCTTTCTCGGACCGAATGATTACGTCCTTTTTGTCGTGAATTCCTCCCGGTTCGAGAGGAATTTCGTATATTCAATCTACCGCCGGCTTGACCGCAATGGGGACGGCATTTACGACCCGGCGGTTGGGTTTTATCCAGTTGAGAGGGAGGAGGATTTTGCCGGCTGGGCAAGAGCTCTTCGGAGTTTTAGGCCCGGAAAAGCACTCTTCATAGAAGCGGGGAGCTTTGAATACGGGGAGTACGTGAGGGCTGCCGAGAAAGCCTCACTGGTATGGATTGGGGGTCATGGGAGCCCTTCGGGGGTGGACATGGGATGGTGGAGGTTCGATAGGGACCACATGGGCGAGCCCGTGGGAAGGGCTTTTGTCTTTGAGTCATGCGATGTTGGGGAGGTGTGGAAGTCCAATGCCTCCCTCGTCCTTGCCCTTCTCCGGAGGGGCTCGCCGGCCGTTGTAGCATCGGTGGAGATGGGTGGCGTCTCCTATCTCTCCAGCGGGTTCTGGGCCTCAGGTTATCCGTTGGGAAAGCTCGTCCAGATCAGCAATGCATACTTCCGGAAGGTTGGAATTCACCCCAAGGCCGTTCTCTTTGGAGACCCGGCACTGCTCCCGGTGAGCTCCCCTGAGTACTCTGTTTCCAAAAAGCCTGCATCAGGTATTTATGCCATGATATTCCCTCCCGTGAATGGGGAGGTTTACATGCCCGGCGGCTCTTTGCCCGTTTCTCTGTTCAGGGCCTACGGGCATATATTTAACCCCCTGGACCTCTGGAAGAGTGTCGTGACGCTTGGGGGAGTGGGCCCCATCATCCCCATATTGGGGGCTGTCTTGCTCTTACGACAGAAAAAACCCGACCGGGAGGAAGCCTGCTGGGTGGCTGCGTCTTCAGCGATACTCCTCCTGTTCCTCGGCATCCTCTGGGGATACCCTCCGGTAGGGGCGTCGCTGCTTGTGCTCTTGACGTGGGCCGTGGCTCTGCTCCTCTCACGTCTCAACCTGAAGTGGGGGTTCCTCTTTCTGTTTCTGCCGCCCTCATTGGTTGTCTCCCTGGCACTCTTGGCTGGCTATGCAACCTCATCATACTGGGCCTTCACGCTCTTTGTGTCTCTCCTGACATCTTTGTTCCTATTGGGCCTCCTGCTGGGCATGTATAGGGCGTTTCAGATGGTATCCGCAGCCTTCAGGTGAACCCCCGCTCCTCCTCGAACTCCCTTCCTTTCTCGATTTCCTCTCCCTTCAACTCGACCCTGAAGGTCTCTTCAGCTCGCACGTCCGGCCTCAGCCTTATGTCCAGAACGCCCCGGATTATGAACTCACCGTGCCCGAGGGTGACGGTTCCGCCGCCGAGGGACTCCGCCACCATCTTCGGCGTTATCGTGCCGTAGGAGCCGACCATGATGACCCTCTCCCCGGGGAGCATCCTCTCCCTGAACTCGAAGCTTCGACCCTTGCCGACGATCTTTTCGTACTCAAATCCTTCGGCGCTTATGGCGACCTTAACGGTCCTAGCCTTGGTGAGCGTCGAGTAAACCGTTCCCATGATAAACTTCCCGTCTCCTCTGAAGTTTATTTGGGCGGAATCGCTTTCAGTGGCAACGGTTACAGTGCCACTCCCTCTAACGTCCCCGTCATCGGTGAAGAAGAGCACCACGATGTTTTTGTAGAGTTCATCGGTTATCCTAACCGCCGGAGCTTTTACGAAGCCCGTTCCGTCGGGAGAAACGGCCACCTTGAACGGTGAGTCTGTGAAGGGAACCCGTGAGGCCCTCTTTTTCTCTCCCGGGATAAACTTTCTCTCCACGTGGTAGCTCCGGTTCTTTCCACTTCCGACCCAGTAGCCCCGCAGCTCAAGCGTTCCCGTCTCGAATTCAAGCTCCTCAGGAAAGGTTACCTCCGAGTCCGAGAAGCCCGCCAGGCTCGCGAAGTTCTCGGCGCGCCGGTACTCCCTCCGCTTTCTGAGCAGGGAGTAAGCGCCAAGGGACGTTATCAGGAGGAAGAAGATGAAGAAGCCCAGGATGAACACCCTCCCTTCGGGAACGTTGATGAGCATGTATATCAGCGGCAGCGTGAAGAGCACTATGAAAATCACCAGGAAAATGAAGACGAGCGTGCTTCCCCTCTCCTTGAGGACGACGAGCTTCATGGGTTTCACCAGTGAGGATTTGGGTGAAGTGGTTTATTATCCTTCCCGCGAGCGGTTTATAACCCCCTTCCCGAAATTTATGCCGGTGCTGCATCATGGTGCGCCTTCCCTTCCGTGACACATACTACGAAATCAGGCCGAGCAAGATAGTGGCCCTGGCTAAGAACTACGCCGAGCATGCCAAGGAGATGGAGAGCGACGTTCCTGAGAGGCCGGTGTTCTTCCTCAAACCTCCGAGCGCCCTCATCGGTCCTGGCGAGCCGATAATACTGCCGAGAATTAGCAAGCGGGTTGACCACGAGGTAGAGCTGGCGGTGATAATCGGGAAGCGCGCGAAGCGCGTGCCGACGGAAAAGGCCATGGACTACGTGCTCGGCTACACGATACTCCTTGACATAACCGCTCGCGACCTTCAGGCCGAGGCGAGGGAGAGGGGCCTCCCCTGGAGCATGGCTAAGGGATTCGACACCTTCGCCCCGGTCGGTCCGAGGGTGGTTGATAAGCGAGAGCTTAACATCGAGGACCTAGAGATAGGTCTCAAGGTGAACGGCCAGCTCAGACAGCTCGGACGGACGAGCGAGATGGTCTTCAAGGTCCCGGAGCTGATAGAGTACATAAGCTCGGTGATGACCCTCGAACCCGGGGACATAATAGCGACCGGAACTCCCGCTGGAGTAGGCCCGCTCAGGCACGGGGACAGGGTTGAGGCGTGGATAGAGGGCATAGGTAGGGTCGAGTTCGATGTTCTGGCCGAGGGTTCGATACTCTGCTGAAAAACTTTTTTAAGTTTTTAATCTTTAACTGTCTTCGGTGGTGTCATGAAGCCCGTCCGTTGGCTGGTGGTTGTCGTCCTTGTCCTCTCAATCCTGATCGCGGGCTGTCTCGACAACAACTTCGTCTACGCCAGGGGAAAGAGCGTTCCAGCCGGGGAGAGCAGAGAGTGGCCCTTCAGGGGTCCGGCGAATCTGACGGTTGAGATAAGCTCCAGCGTTCCCATTGAGGTGAAGGTTGTCTCCTCCGACGGGACCGTGCTGAGGGACTTTGGAACCGTCAGGGAAGTAAATGCGGTCGTTGAGCTTCCGGAGGGCAGGTGGAAGGTTGTGGTGAGGAACCCCGGCAACGAGACCGCGGTCATTGACGTGACCCTGAAGACCTGAGCCTTCGTTTTTCCCAGAACTTTTCCTAAATCGCTTCAGCATTTTCAAGTTTCAACTAACCATCGTTCGGCGGATTAAACGGCACATTAAACACCCTTCGAGCCTTCAATGTCGTAATGTGCGTTGGTGTCCAATTGTCCATCTTCCTGATGAATTTTTATTCATGCTGAGACTAAAAACGGCATAAAAGTCTGTTTTAACTCGTTTTTGGTTTTAAATCCGCGTTCTTGGCATTTACAGGTCTGAAAAACTTTATATTACCAAACGGGCCAATCTCCAAGGAATGCACATTCCTAAAGAACGTGGACATGAATGCTCATAACTGTACAGGAGGTTGGGAGATGGCGGATGCCAACTGGAAGGTTGGAGACGCGAGCTGGAAGCGTAAGGATTCGGACGAGACCTACCGCGAAGTGACGCCCGCTGCTATAATACTGGGTGTCATCTGGGGCGCCTTCATGGCCGCCAGCTTCACCTACGCGGGAATGATAATGGGCTTCACCTCCGGCGGTTCGGCGATAGCTGCCATCGTCGGCTGGGGAGTCCTCAGGGGAATCCTCAAGAAGGGAACCGTCGTTGAGAACAACATCGTCCAGACCATAGCCTCTGCCGTCAACATCTCCGTTTCGGGAGTCATCTTCACCATCCCGGCGCTCTACATCATGGGACTCCACGAGGAGATAAACACCACGTACTTCTTCCTCGCCACCGCGGCCGGAGCTATACTGGGAATCACCTTCATAATCCCGCTGAGGAAGCAGATGATCGAGATAGACAGGCTTCGCTTCCCGACCGGAACGGCCGTCGCTACCGTCCTCAAGACCCCGGGAAGCGGAATCGAGAAGGCCAGACTGCTCTTCCTCGGCATGGCCGTCAGCGCGGCCGTCTATCTAGTCCAGCAGTTCCCGGTGCTCGGCCTTCCGGAGATAATCCCCGAGTACATTGACCTTGGAGCCATACTCCACCTCCCCGAGTGGGTCAGCCTGGCCATGGCCCTCTCGCTGATGGTCTTTGGAATGGGCCTCATCACCGGAAGGAACGGTCTCATAGTCCTCGCCGGTGGAATACTCTCATACTACATCATCACGCCCATAGTTAAGACCCTCGGCTGGCTCCCGAGCGACGTCACCGGTGGAGCGATTAGTGGCTTCGTCTACGCCAACATGACCAGGCCGCTCGGTATCGGAATGCTCCTCGGCGGCTCGATAGCGGGTCTCATACTCTCGATGCCCGTCATCATAGTCGCCCTCAGGAGCATAGCCAACGCGAGCAAGCTCGGAACCGGCAGGAACGAGGAGCTCCCGATAAAGTACCTCTACGCCGGAATAGCCTTGGCCTTCCTCCTCCTGCTGATAACCACCTACCAGCTCGGCGGCCTCGGCATCGGCAGGAGCCTGCTCACGGCACTCGTCGGTGTCGCCTGGATATTCGTGGCGGCGCTGCTCGTTGCCATGTCCACCGGAATGACCGACTGGAGCCCTGTCTCCGGCCTCTCCCTCGTGTCGGTCATGATACTCCTCTACCTCACCGGCAAGCAGGTGCCGCTGACCATACTCCTCGGAGCCACCGTCGGTGTCGCCATCTCCGGCGCCGCTGACATGATGCAGGACCTCAAGACCGGCCACCTCGTTGGCGGTATTCCCTCCAGGCAGCAGAAGGTTGAGCTCCTCACCGCCTGGATAGGCCCGATAATAGCCCTCACCGTCGTTGGCCTCATATGGAAGGCCTACGGCATCGGAAACGAGATGGTCCCGGCGCCGCAGGCCATGGCCCTCAAGTCCATGGTCGATGCGATCCTCGGCGGCAACGTCCCGGTGGACAAGTTCATCGCGGGAGGAATCCTCGGCTTCGCCCTCTCCATGAGCGGAATACCGGGACTTGGCGTCCTCGTCGGCCTGTCGATGTACCTGCCGATGCTCTACATCCTGCCCTACGGACTCGGCTGTATCGTTCACGAGGTGGCGAAGAGGAAGAAGGGCAACGAGTTCATAACCGAGAAGGTGCTCCCGGTCGCGGCCGGACTGATGGTCGGAGAGGCGGCAATGACGCTCCTCTTCGCGGTCCTGACCGTTATGGGAGTGCTCCACCCGTGAGGTGATGGAAATGAAGAAGCTCGTTGGAAACGTCCTGCTCACGGTAGGCCTCGTTGCGGGAGCCATCACCGCCGCCAGGATACCGCCCATGTGGGGCGGCTTAGCCGCTTCCCTGGTCGTCATGGGGGCGGGCATCTTCCTCAGGCGCCAGGGTGCGAAGGAGGAGCTCCACAGGGCGGCCCAGAGCGGAACCGGAGGCGTCAGGGAGCTTGAGAGGCTCCTCACCGATGCCCTTGGCAGGATCGAGAGGATAATGGACGCCCCGCGCGAGAAGGCCGTTGAAGAACTCACCGGAATCCTCGAGGAGCTCGATGAGTTCGCCGAGAAGGCGCAGCCCCTCAGGATAGAGGGCCTCATGACCTACGGAACCATCATGAGCGTCTTCAGCAGGGGCGAGAGGGCCCTCAACAGGGCCTGGAGCGCCTTCGCGGACGGCTATGAGAACGAGGGAAGGAGATACCTCCGCTACGGCTACGACGACCTCAAGGAGACCCTCAGCGCGGTCAAGGCGCTGAAGGTCTGAGCTCTCTTTCTTTTCTTCTCCTCTGGCTATTCTATTACGTAGGTGTGTACCATGAGCCCGCCGTGGCCGATGAGGCGGTGGTGCTTGATCTCGAAGCCGTTCTCGGTCATCGCCTTCTCTATCGCCCTCTTTTCGGTGGTTATGAAGACGCCGCGCTTCTCAAGAACCTTTGAGAGTTCCTGGAAGAAAGCCGAGTAAAGCTTGGGGATCATGCTCTTCCTGCCTATTTTAAGGCCGTAGGGAAGGTTGCTCACCGCGAAGTCCACACTCTCGACGTATTCGCTCAGCTTGGTGGCATCTCCGAGGAGGAACTCTATCCGCTCCAGGACTCCTGCGGAGAGGGCATTAATCTCGGCCCCGCGCAGGTGTTTTCTATACTTCTCCAGGCTGATTATCCGTCCATCGTAGCCCCTCAGGGCCAGCTCTATAGGAATCGTACCGCTACCACAGAATGGGTCGATGAATGGGCCGCCGTCCGGTTTTGCCAGCTCAATCAGTGCGTTGGCTATGCTGGCCTTTAGGTGCGCCGGGTGGTCGTAAACGCGCCACGGCCTCTTGTGGAGGGAGCTGTCCCCGGTTGTGTCTATTCCGAGGAAGAAAACATCCCCAACCAGCTCTGCCCGGAATATGACAGCCGGGTGGTCGAGGTTGACCCTCGGAGTTCCGAAGCGTTCTAAACGCTCGAATATCGCCTTGCCGACGGTCTTTGATACGTCAAGGCTCGTTATCTTATGCTCACCCTTCCGGAAGCTCCTCACGGCGAAGCTCTCGCTGACTTTTACAAAGTGCTCTATCGGGAGCGATGAAACGAAGTCCTCAATCCGTTTGAGTGCTTTTTCCGGCTCGTCATCGCCTATCCCTTCAAAGCGCTCGATTGCTATCTCCAATATAACCCTGTGGAGGAGCCTGGAGCGTTCGTTCAGGTACGTTGGGACGCTCAGTTCCCGCTTCCTTCCCTTTTCGTCGGTGTAGTAAGCCTCGCCGACCTCGGCAAGAACCCGCCCTTCAACGCCGAGAGGCCTCTCTTCCACACGAAACGGAACTCCAAGGCCTGAGAGCAGGCTCTCGACCTCGGCCTTTGCAAGGTCCTCGATTCCCTGTGAAGTGGTGAGCAGGAGTCTCATGATAACGAATGTCTGGGTCCCCTCTTTTAAGCTTTATTTGGTTAATGCCTCCGTGCACTTTTGTATAACTTGGTTATTGGATATCAAAATGATTTTATTCCATTGTATGTTATGACATTTTATCTATCGTCAAAAGTTCATTTGTCGAACTGTTAATTTCAACCAACGTAATTCTTATAAGTTTGTGATGTTACAAAACCATACGCGGTGAATGTATATGTGTGGCGATGGATTTGTTAGTTCATTATATCTTGACAAGGTACTCGATGAGTACATTCTGTTCTCGCCAAAGACGCTCCACCTTATTCGGCTAGATGCTGAGAGCTATGAACTGCTTGATTCCATCAGAAAGCGCGGAGTCGAAGAGGGCGTTAGTGAGTTCTTGAAAAAATACCCTGAAATCAGCCCTCAAGATGTGAACCGGGTGATAGAAGGCCTGAAGGCCTTAAGCGCGGTTCCTCCTTACTTGAGCGTGGACTCTAAATCGTCCGAGGTTGTTCCAACTTCCGTTGCCCTCTACCTGACGAGTGCGTGTAACTTTAAATGCGTGTATTGTTATGAGCAGCAGCACGGGATTCTGCCGTTTATGATACGTGATGAAAATGATGCAGATGACATAATTGAGTTTTTGCTTTCCAAGGGGTCTTCCAAACTGTCAGTTGGTTTCTTCGGGGGTGAGCCTCTCCTGAACTTTCACATGCTCAGATATATTGCCGAGACTCTTTCGCGGAGGGCAGCCTCCCTGGGGAAGACCGTTAATTTCAGCATCACCACAAACGGTTACTTGATAACGCCTTCTGTTGTGGATTTCTTCAAAAGATTCCGCTTTAACGTCGTTCTCAGCATGGACGGACCCAGGGAGATACAGAATCACAACAGGCCCACGAAAACTGGGGATCCAACGTTTGACGTTGTAATGAAAAACCTCCGGCTCCTGCTTACCAGTGGTGTTCCTGTGACTGTGAGGGCAACGATACTTCCGGAGCAGATTGACAGGTATTTTGAAATTTTTAGATTTTTTGTGGAAAACGGCGTTAGGAGTGTTCACATTGAGCCCGCATCTATCGGCTCAGATAGTTTCCGCGAGATAGTCTCACCACTGAAGGAACAACTGAAGCTCATTGCCGAGTACGAACTCGAGCACATCGAGGAGACGGAGATGTTTAGGTACTCCCACTTCAGGAAGTACTTCACGATCCTCGCCTCAAGGCGTGCCCTTGTCTATCCTTGCGGCGCTGGCAGGAAACTTTTTGGTGTATCCTCGGACGGAAAGCTTTACCCTTGTCAGAGGTTCGTGGGAATGGACGAGTTCGTCGTGGGGGACGTTAGATCGGGTGTCAATGTTGATTCAGAGGTGATACAAAAGATACTTCGCAATCCCCCGAGGGAACCGTGCAACCACTGCTGGGCCTATCCCTTGTGCAGGGGGGGCTGTTACTACATAAACTACATGTATTCGAGGGACATTCACAAACCTGACCCCTATTACTGCGAGTTCATTAGAGAGCTGATACGGCTTTCCATGTGGCTTTACGTCAAGGTTAAGCGAAACCACCCTGTGATTTTCGAGAAGATGTTGAAATCACTTGATTACTACTCACCCCCTTACGGGGTGAGCGAGGCTTCGGCCGATGAGTCAAAAATTAAAAAGGAGGTAGGTGAAGTATGGAGTTCGAGGTCGTGAACCCCGGAGACAAGACCAAGATCTGGATCGGGCCCTGTGGAGCTCTCGACCAGGGCGGCTGCCCGTTCCCGGAGGACTGGGAGTGCTGGTGGCCGGAGGACATATGCTACAGGCCCGAGCCAATCTGATGGGCTATTCCTTTAATAATTTTTTATCTTTGAACTTTTGGCATAGGAGAGGTAAGCAATGAGACTCCCGATCAGGACCCTCGCCCGGCTGGTGGCGGTTTACCTTGGCGTCCTCCTAGTGATCGTTCTGGTAGCCGGCGCCAGCTCGAACAAACTGACCTGGGAGTACGCCCACGAGGCTGTTCTTAATATCCGCGAATCCAACCCGGCTTTTTACGCCGAGCTTGAGAGGAACGCCACCAGGGAGGGCCTGACAGTCGATGAGTACTACTACCGAATACTCACTAAGGCAAAGGGAGTCGAAACCGACAACCTTCTCCTCATGGGGATAGACCTCCTCAGGAAGAGCTTTGACTACTACCGCGAGAACCCCAAGTACGACTTCGCCCACGTCATAAAGGTGACCCTCGCCGTCATGGGGCTGGCCATGGTCTTGACCCTTCTCCTGGGTCTCTTCCTTGGCTTTAGGCTGGCGAACGGTAGGTTCCTTGGGACGGTTGAGGGCCTGGCGCGCTTCTTCAACGGCCTGCCCTCCTGGTGGATAGGTGCGGTTCTGATAGCGGTCTTCGCCGTTGAGCTGGGCGTTCTTCCCATCGCCGGCCTGAGGAGCACTCCACCAAAGGAGGGCTTTGAGGGTTTCCTGGACGTCCTCTGGCACCTCGTCCTCCCGGTTTCCACGCTGGTCTTCGTCTACGTCTGGGAGTTCGTGGTCACGGTGGCCCACGAGGTGAGGAACGAACTTGGAAAGCCCTACGTCCTCACCGAGAGGGCCAAGGGCCTTCCCGAGGGGCTGATATACAGGAAGCACGTCCTCAGAAACGTTTCCATCGTCCTGAGTTCTTTCACGGTCCAGAAGTTCGTGGAGATGTTCACGGATTACATAGTCATCGACGTCCTCTTCGGCCTCGGCGGTCTTGGAACCCTCCTAAGGGCCAGCTTCGTCAGGACCATAGTCCCGGCCATAGGCGTGGTGGTGCGCTTCGACTACCGCCTCTTCTTCGTCGTAACGCTGTCGATAGCCACCATAACGTTCCTCTTCTCCCTCCTGCTCGAACTGACCAAGGGACTGCTCGATCCGAGGGTGAGCTGAAATGGGACGGAAAGCTGGAGTGGCGATACTGGTAATCTTCGCGCTCTTCGTGGCCTTCTCGAACGCAGGCGTGAGCGATGAGGACATTGCCAACTGGGAGAATCTCAACTACTGGAAGGACAACCCGCGAATGGCATATCCCTCGTGGTTCGCCCTATTCGGCGACAGAACTCCCACGGTCTTCCTGGAGCCGTCGCTCGTTGAGGAGAACGGTTCCTCAGTTTACAGGTTTTCCTACGAACATGCCTACCACGACAAACCGAGCGACGTTAGGTTCTACGGCCTCCCCTACGGTGAGGAGGTTGAGATAAGCGTTCTGAGGCCGGACGGGATTAGAGTGCCCCTCTACGGCGGTATAGCGACCTCGAGCAACCTCAGCCTCAACACCAACATGCGCACGGGAGTTGTTTCCTCACTTTCCGACGTTCTCAATCTCAGCGAAGCTGGATACGTTCTCTTCTCCGCCACTGAACTCCTGTTCTCCCGCGACGGAAGTATGGCGACTCTCAACGGAGAGTACGTCTTTGAGGTTCGCTTAGTGGGAAACGCCACACCCTCCGTTGAAATCCTCGGAACCTGCTACGGTCTCCTCGGCACGGACTCCTACGGCAGGGACATGTGGGTGGGCTTCGTCAAGGGAATGAACAACACCCTCTACCTGGCCTTCTTCACCACCGTCATAATAGTGGCCCTGGGGGTTCTAATAGGTCTCATTTCGGGCTACGTTGGCGGTGCCCTGGGTGAGTTCATAACGTTCCTCCTGGAGGTTCTCGTCGCTTTGCCGATGCTCCCGATACTCGTTGTCCTCGTCTGGCTCTTCTCCACCCAGGGCTACGGCCAGCAGGTCAGGATAAACCCCGTCCTCTTCATGTTCTTCGTCGCCCTCCTAACCCTCGGGAAGTTTGCCAAGACGGTCAGAATGATGACGATAAGGGAGAAGGTGAACGAGTACGTCAAAGCCGCGGTGAGCATGGGCGCCGGCACGCTCTGGGTCCTGAGGAGGCACATACTCCCGCCGGTCGGGGAGTTCTCCCTCAGGTACTCCACCATACTCCTGGCCAGGATAGTGGCGCTGGTTTCGGTTTTTGGGTTCTTCGGCCTGATTCCGGGCACAAACTGGGGGTCGTTCATGATAGAGGCCATGAACCAGGGGGCGCTCTACGGGGGCTACTGGTGGTGGATAGTGGCTCCCGGCCTCGCCATGGCGGTTCTGAGCGCCGGTCTGGCCTTTGTATCCTCTGGCTCCGGTTAGCTACTCCAGTATCGCCACCACACCCTTCCACTTCTTTCCGAAGCACTCGCTCGCCAGGACGTGCTTGCCTGTCAGCCGCTCCAGGAGCTTTGTTCCGCCGTCGCACTTCTTGAAGCCAGTGGCTATCCCGACTGTAAAGCCCTCTATCTCCCGTATCCCCACGCGCTTTGTGCCGTCCAGCTTTTCCCTCAGTTCGTCGCCGTACTTCCAGAGTATCCTCCTCGGGTCCAGGAGGAGGTCCCTTTCAACTCCCTCAAGGACATCCTCGAAGTCCCGGGTGAACTCTTCTTTTTCCTGTTTCTCCTTCCCGAAGAGGGTGAATCTGCCAGTCTGCCACTCCCTGAGGAACCACCTCGCCGTCTCCTCCAGATCGACCTCACCGCCGGCCTTTATGAGGCCCCTCCTTTCTCCTATCCTCCGGAGGATTTCCTCCTCGCCCTCAAACTCCTCGATGCCGAATTTCTCGGTGAGGGCCTCCTTCCTCGTATCCAGAATACGCCTGATGAGTTTGAGCGCCGGTTTGACGGGCTCGTCTATCTTGTCCGCGGGGAAGCCCCCCTTGATGACCAGCTCGTCGAAGTCGTCTATCGGGATGACGCCGGGGCTGTCGAGGAGCCATAGCTTTTTGCTCAGCTTTATCAGTTGTTTACCCTTTGTGTAGCCGGGAATCGGGGCGGTTCCAACTGCTTTCTTTCCCTTCAGGGTGTTGATTATGGTGCTCTTGCCGACGTTGGGATAGCCGATGAGGGCCACCTTGACCTTTTCCCTCTCATCCAAAAGCGGCCTGGCGAGCCTCTTTATCTCCCTCCTCAGTATTCCGGTTCCCTTCCTCTCACGGGCGGAGATGAAAACCACCGGTATCTCGCTCTTTCTCTTGTACTCCTCGGCCCATTCTTTTGGTACCAGGTCCGCCTTGTTCATGACTATGAGGAGCGGTTTTTCCTCCTCCAGGATGAGCCTCTCAAGCTTTCGGTTCCTTGTTCCTATGGGGTCACGGGCATCGACGACCTCGACGATAACGTCGGCCTCGTCAACTACCTCCCTCACCACTCTCCACGCCTTTCTCGCCTTCATCTCTCACCACCGTTATCTCGAAGATTACGGTGCCGCCGTCCGTGTACGGCGGCCCCGGGTCGAGGCACTGAACGTATGCCTTCTCTCCCCTGCCTAGGCCTAGTTCACTCGGCTTAATACCCTTTCGCAGCGCAACTATGTACGGCAGCAGCGATGCGAATGCATGGGTGCATATTGCGTCCGTTTCATCCAGGTTCACCCTGGGCCCCTCAACCACTATCCTGTCTCCAACATGAAAAACGGGACATTTTCCCCGGATTTCTACTACGCGAATCTCTAACCGCTCCATACACTCACCGAAACCTAAATAAAGATTGAAGTTCAAAAAACTATTCGATATAAGAAGCCAGTTATGATAACGATTGATGGTGGTGCTCAACGTGTCCGAGGATATCGAGGCGAAGATTCGCCGTTTGAGGGAGCTGGGTAAAGCCAGCGCCGAACCAGAGCCCCCCGTGGCCCCCAAACCCGCCCCTGCTAAAAAACCCTCCCGGAGACCGCGTTCGGTTGGTAGTATCCGCGAGAAAGAGCGGAGGAAGAGGATCCTAATAGGAGTTTCTATCGTGATAATTGTGCTAATTCTGACATCAGTTGGCGCCTACATTTATCTCCAAAACCGTGCCGCCGAGGAACTTACCAACGCCAGAAACAAAAAACTGGCCGAGGTTAACCTCTACTTCAAGCCCGATATATTCAACAATACCAACTGCTCCCCCAAAGCCAACGCTATCAAATCCCAGCTGCTCGACCAAATCCTTCACGCCAAATCCGTTGATGAACTCAATGCCGTTGATGTTAAGGGGAGCTATGACATTGCGTTGCGTGAGTACAATTCGTGTATCGATGAACTCCATCGGGTGGAGCTGGAGAAGCAGCTGAACCGGACAAAGGAGCAGAAATTAAAACTCCTTGAGCTTGAGTTCCAGCCGCTTCTCTCGATGCCCCTCCCGGATGACATCCGCACCAAAACTGTAACGTACATGAACGACCTCAAGGAGCGCGTCATGTCCGCCACCAGCGTTGATGAGGTCAACTCCATAAAGGCCGACCCGTACCTCTTGGAGGTGTGGAGGGACTACTACTATTGGCGTATTGACGCCCTCCCCGGACAGGATGTGATACTTGAGTACGGCGACTCCAAGAAGATGGTCACTAAGGCTGATGCCAAAGCTGTGTTGGGAGGCATTATGGACTATAAGGAGCTTATGAAGTACAACGTCGTGAAGGTTGAGTGGGTGGAGATGTCCCTTGTCCTCCCCAAGAGAAACATAAACGGTGCGTTCCTTTCGCCGGGTGACAGAATAAAACTCTTTATCCAGGGTCAGAACACAACGACGGTTGACGGGTACTTTGAGCTTGTCCTCCTGCCGGTTCAGTCAGGTTCGATATCGGTGAGTGAGTCCCAGAGTCAGTCAAGTTCCTCCTCCACTTCCTCATCGACCACTTACAGTGAGAGCCACTCCTCATCCGCTTCCCCGGGTGGAGCCTCGATATCTGACAGCAGCAGTGCGAGTGACTCCGTCACCAACAGCCAGTCAGTGAGTCAGAGTTCGTCTGGCAGTTACTCCTACAGCGTGAACCTGGCGGAGATACTCAAAGCAATAGCTGCCGGTAAGATACAGGCCAGCGAGGAGGTTAAGCAGCAGCTCAGTGCGTACGGATGGAAGGTTCTTGACCTCGAGAAAGACACGTCATTGGAGGCCATTGACCACAACACCCAGCTGCTCGTTATAGTCAAAGTTCCCTCGATATTTGTCCCGGACGTGCTGGCCAACCAGAACTCCCTTTACCTTGTCAGAGTATCGACGTGAGGTGATAGCCGTGAAACGCCCCGCGGCATTTCTTTTACTTTTCATTTCGTTATTTGCGGCTCTGCCTGGCCACTATCAAGTGCGGGCCGCAGGCACACTCCAGGGTGATGTTCTAATCGACCTTAACGTTACCCTTGTAAACACCGCCCCGTTTCCCAAGTTTCTTGTTCTCAATCCCGCGTACAATATAACCGTTTACCGGCGCGGGAACAATGAGACGGACCTTGGGTTCTACATAGATAAGGGAATGAACCTTAACTACAATCCTGGCATATGGATTATGCCGTACGAAACCGTTGTGATAAACGTCAGGGTCTCCAAAACCGAGTCATACTCTCTCCCGTCTATTACGTGTGGGGGAACCGATGGTACCTCCATCGGCTGCGGTGTTGTTGTGCCTCCTCTCCTTAACTCCCCATCCCAGCTCTCGGCGCTCTCAATGTTCCCACTCGTCGATGGACACATCCGTATTCTGGAGTACCAGGGAGTCGTTAGGTTCAACGTGTACTCGGGGGATGAGGGTACGTTCAAGAAGTTCTTTGCCGTTACCGTCCCGGTTGTGTTCGTTGATGGGAGGATGTACGACTTCACTCCGAACTACACCATGGACTACAGCGAGTATGTGGACGCACTTTTTGAATACACCGGAACAGGGAGGCGCTCTGTGAACGTAGAAAACAGCGTTCAGATGCCGCAGGGGATGTTCCAGCTCACTCCAACGCTTCTTACCGGTGTCAGTGTTGGAATGCCAGGTCAGGTTCTCCCGTCGAATGAATCATACGAGTTGCCTGTGTGGGTCGTCACAACGGGAACCGGTGTGGAGATAACCTACCGTGTTGAATGGAGCGCGGGGGGGCTGTAAAAGTTGGCGTTTGATGACGAGAAGAAGAAAAAGCCCACCTCCTGGATAGATGAAATCCTGAACGGTGAGGATGACCTACTGGAGAATATGCTGACCTCCAGCAAAAAGACCGCTCCTAGGGATGAAAAAAAAGAACCTGAGAGAAAGAAGTCCGGTGAAAAAGAGGCCCCAGAGGCCCCGTTCCCCATTGCGGGAAGTGGGGGTATAGACCTTCAGGAGATACTCAGCAAGCCCACCACTCCCGAGGAAGCCGCTCAGAGTCGCCCCACAGGGGCGGACCTTCTGGGGGAGATTTTCTCCACGGCACCGCCGAGGGAGGAGCCCAAGCCCAAGGCGAAATCCACATCACCACCCCCCTCAACCCTTCAGGATATATTGAGCACGTTCCCCCCCGCGGAGGAAACAAAGTACGTTGGAAAGGCTGAGGTTCTCGATGCCTATGGTAACGTTCGCATTTTGCGGGTTAAGGGGGAACCCGTCCCGATATATGAAATACGTCTCCCTAAACTCAGCAGAGAGGAGGAGGAACTTCTCCGCCTCATAAAAGAACGGGCAATAACGGAGCTCCAGATAGACCCCACCGCCTTTCCAAATCCGGAGGAACGGAGAAGGGTCTTCATGAACGCCATCAGGAAAATGCTGAAGTCTGCGGCCCCCCACTTCTCGGAGGGCAGGATAGAGGTACTCGCCGACATGATAGTTCAGGTCATGATAGGCTACGGCAAGCTGGATCCCCTCGTCCGCGACGACAACCTTGAGGAAGTCATGGTCATAGGAACCAACAGGCCGGTTTACGTCTGGCACAGGCGCTTTAACATGTGCAAGACCAACATCGTGTTTGAGGAGGAGAAGGAGATACTGAACATCATCGAGCGCATAGCCAGGGAGGTCGGCAGGAGGATAGACCAGCAGAGTCCCCTCCTTGATGCCCGTCTTCCCGATGGAAGCCGTGTGAACGCGACAATCCCGCCGATCAGCCTCGACGGCCCGACGATAACCATCCGTAAGTTCAAGAAGGATCCGCTCACCATCATAGACCTCATCAAATACGGCACTATGAACACCGACATAGCGGCCCTTCTCTGGATCTTTGTCGATGGACTTGGTGTCAAGCCCGCCAACGTCCTCGTCGCGGGTGGTACTGGTTCTGGTAAGACCACCACCCTCAACTCACTCGGGATGTTTATTCCACCGAGCGAGCGCGTCATCACCATAGAGGACACCGCGGAGCTCCAGCTCCCGGTGGAGCACTGGGTGAGGCTTGAGACGAGACCGCCCAACGTTGAGGGCAAGGGCGAGATAACAATGGACGATCTCGTAAAGAACACCCTCCGTATGAGGCCGGATAGAATCATCGTTGGTGAGGTTCGTGGTCCCGAAGCGAGGACGATGTTCACGGCAATGAACACGGGACATGATGGCTGTATGGGTACAATCCACGCCAACAGTGCCCGCGAGACAATAATACGCCTTGAGAGCCCTCCCATGTCCGTTCCGAGGATTATGATTCCGGCGCTGGATATAATCATCATGCAGGTCAGGTTCCACAGCAGAAAGAAGGGCACCATAAGGCGCATCACGGAGATAGCGGAGATATCGGGGGTTGAGGGAGAGAGCATACAGCTCAACAAGCTCTACAAGTACGATCCTGCCAAGGACGAGCTCGTATCAACGGGCGTCCCCAGCAGAACCCTCAATCTCCTCGCCCACCACACGGGAATGAGCGTCTCCGAGCTGGAACTGGAGAAGGAGAAGAGAAAGATAATCCTTGACTGGATGATTGAAAGAGGCATCAGGAGCATCGAGAAGGTTGGCTACTACATCAGGCAGTTCTACATAGACGAGGAGTCGCTTCTGAAGAAAATCGAAGCCGAGGGCAGCACTGAGACGAGCAGGCAGATAAGGACTTTGATTTGAAGGTGATGTCGATGGGGGTCTTCGATGCGTTTGTCAACTTCCTCGAGCGCCTCGGGGGAAAAACTATCGAGGTTGCGGAAAGGCCCGTCAGAAGGATACCGGAGGGCAGGTCAGTTCAGGAGAGACTGAAGGCCCTCAAACAGCTCCAGAAGGAGATGGAAACTGAAAAGCGGGAGGAGGAAAGGGAGAAGCAGCTTGAAGAAATTCTGGAGTGGCGGAAGCAGGAAATACAGCGCCCGTTCTCTGACAGGCTTGCGGATGCCATGCTGCGCTACTTTAAGGGTCCCATAGAGTCCCTTACTAAATCCCTCCGGGGCCTGGATGAGGACCTTTACCGTGCCAGCATGACAACGCCCAAGGAAAAATACACCGCCCTCATACTCCTGGTGGCTATTTTCTCCGCGGTGTTCTCTGCCCTGTTTGGATATCTGCTCTACCTGACACCCGATATAATAGTCCTGCTGTCGGTCCTTGGTTTTATCGGTGGATTCATGTACATGAGGCACTACCCCCGCATGGTGTGGAAGAGACGCGTGGTGGAGGTGGAACGTGCCCTTCCCTACGCCCTCAGGCATATGGCCTCACTGCTCAGTGCCGGCGTCGGTATCGCGGAGGCCATGCTTTCGGTGTCCAAGGCTGACTACGGCCCGATCTCCGAGGAGTTTGAGTTTATACTGATGGAGATGAGGGCGGGTTCTTCCTTTGAAGACTCCCTATCCAAGTTTGAGCAGAAAATGGCGTCCGAAAGCGTTAGCAGGGTGGTTAAGCAGATACTGAGGGCGGTCAAGTTTGGCGGCAATCTCTCCGAGATACTCTACAAAATGGCGGAGGATTTCTCCTTTGAGTACCGGATGAAGCTGGTTGAGTACGTCCAGAAAGTCAACGGTATATCCTTCGTCTACATGTTCCTTACCATCGTCATGCCCACGATGTTCGTGGTCGCTATACTGGCGGGTTCCATCATGTCCAAGCATCTCGTCATGCCCCCAGAGGCCCTCGCGGTGATACTGCTCTTCGCGTTTCCGGGGGTGTCGTTCATAATCATAAGCATGATCAAGAAGGGAGAACCCAGGTGATCCGCATGCCCCGTGGAATAACGTCTCTGCTGGTCTCTGCGTTTCAACGGATCCTTCCCCAGAAGTGGGTGAAGCGTTATGAGATATTCATTTATTCGGCGGGATTGAACTTCCTTGCTGTTGAGTATCTGGTTATCTCCATCCTGTTCGGTATTATTGGTGCGCTCCTTGTGGAGATGGTGTCCACATGGCCCTACTCTGTGGCCGCGTTCATTGCCCTCTTCCTTAGTATGGCCTTTGGGTATCCCTATTGGAAAGTCATGAAGCGTGTTGAGGAGATGGAGAAGAACCTTCCCGATGCGTTTTTCTACCTTGCCAGCTCACTCCGTGCTGGAATATCCTTCTCGGAGGCGCTGGAGGAGCTTACCACGGCCAAGTTCGGGGCATTGACTGATGAGTTTAAGAAGACCGTGGCGGAGATAAAGAAGGGCCGTCCCACCGTCGATGCCCTCAGGGCCTTTGCAATTCGGAACAGAAAATCGGTGGTCCTGTACAGATCGATGATGATTATCATTGAGGCCCTAGAGCGCGGTGCCCCTATGAGCGATGTTCTGGTCTACGTCGGCAACGACGTGAGAGAGATACTCAGAATCAGACAGGAGCGCAAGGCTTCCACGGGCATGCAGATGATGTTTTTTATAATAACCAGTGGATTCATAGGTCCCATGATACTCGCGGTCGTTTATAAGGTCATGGAGACAATGGGAACGGACATGGTGGTGCTCCCGGTTGACACTATCAAACTGATACTCCTGGGCTTCGTTGTCATTCAGGCTTTTATCTCCGGCCTTGGAATTGGGGTAATAAGAGAAGGAAAGTACTCCGCTGGGCTTAAGTACAGCCTCATGTTGATGCTTGTGGGTGTGGCCGTCTATCAAGGCGTCTCGTCACTCAACATCAGCGGTGGCTTCGGACTCTGAGTCCTTCCCCTTTTCTATCTCCACTATCTCGACCTCGAACACAAGGGTCTTTCCGGCGAGCGGGTGGTTGAAGTCGAGGCTGACGCTCTCTTCCCCGACTTTGGCTATCTTTGCTATCCCCGAGTCGGTCATGACGTACATGCCCTCGACCGGTTCCATCCCTATGTTGGTGAACTCGGTGAGGGGAACGTCTATGACCAGCTCCGGGTTGGGCATACCGTAGGCCTTCTCCGGCGGAATCGTAATGGTCTTCTTTTCGCCAATCTCCATCCCAATCAGCGCCTCGTCGAGGCCGGGAATTATCTCGCCGACACCGACATTGACGCCGAGCGGGCCGTACTCCCTCTCCTCGACGTATATCTCGTTTTCCCTGGCGATGTCCTCGTAACTCGTGTCAAAAACTTCACCGTTCTCAAACCTGCCTATGTAGTGGAACACCACAAAATCTCCAGCTTCAATCTTCATTTCCTTCAACTCCAAAACTGTCTTCAAGGGGGGTTACTCCCGCGCCTTATAACGCTTTTGGTGTCCCTTTCGGAAGGCACGACAGGTATATAAGGATGTTGCACTATATAATGCCGGTGATTGACATGGGATACCTTTCTGACATGCTGAGTAAGGAGTATGGAAACCTCGAAGTTAGGGAAGTCTACTCCACGAAGCTGGGGGAGACGGATGTGGAGATACTCGAGGCCTCTGTGGAGGGGGAGAAGTTCATCGCAATGTTCCAGAGCGTTCCGGTTAAGGAGAACCTCTACAAGTGGTCGATAATCATAACCAGCGCCCACAACACCCGGACACTTAAGGGAATGGACACCTTGGATGGCATAAAGCTGGCCCTCAAGTCGAGCATAGACGCCATGATGGCGGGGATGGGGAAGGGGTGACCCCTCACTCCTCGGGCAGGATGTAGTACACGTAGTGCGGCCTGTTGGTTATCTCGTCTATGAAGACGACGGTTCCCGTCTTTGGTGGCTTGAGGTAGTGGACTTCCCCTTTCTTCGTCGTCACCGCCGCGAAGGCGTCTCCTCTCCTCACACGGTTGCCAACGTTGGCTATGATGGTCTTTGTATAGCCCTCCACGGGGAGGATGAGCAGCTCGTCGCCCTTCTTCAGGTATATCCTGGTCCTCCCGTCGGGGAGAATTAGTATCGCGTCGGCGAGCATCCTTCCCTCCGTTCCGTCCACGTAGAGGTAGAACCTGTCGTAGACCTCCTTCGCCAGGAACTTCGCCCTCTCTGCCTCCACGAAGTCGGGAACCCCTTCACCCTTTTCCAGCCAGACCTCAACGCCCCCATGGATTATCGCACAGTCCCTGGTGACCTTTCCGCCTTTGATGCACTCCTCCGCGGGAGCCTCCACGTAGAGCCTCGGCATCTTCTCCATGCTACCACCCAAGGTTTACCTCGGGGTAAAAGCTTTTAAACCTGCCCTTCGTACTACTCTTGATAAAAATGTCCATCAGGGTAAAATTCGCAGCACTCTACACCCTGCTCTTCACATTGATGACCCTTATGATGAGCTACAGCGTTAAAAACTCCGGACTTCAGCGGAGTGAGGCCCCTTCTTTCGGCGTTCTGCTGCTCGCAATCGTTGCCGTTTCCCTGCTGGTCATCTTTCTTGTGCTCCTGAGCTGGAGGGACCTCTCCCCGGGCAGGACGGAGTACCCTGTTCACGTCAGGTCTTACCTGCTGGCCTGGGCGCTCGCGATAGCCGGTGCGGCCGGGATACTCTACTACATCGGCCGCTCGAATCCCACTCCCCCCGTGAACTCCACCCTCAACTCATCCCTTAACAGCACGACGGCCAACGGCAGCGTTGTCCCTCCGGCCCCGATTTACCACAATGAGACGGCCTCCAGCGCCCCATCGACAGGGATTCCCTCGAGCTACATCCTCTATGGCGCGGCGCTTCTGTTCCTCGCCGGGCTGTCCTACTTCGCCGTAACCTATTACCGCGAGGCCCTCAGGAGGAGGAAGCTCAAGGAGATGAGGCTTAAGGCCGAGCTTTTCGACAGGAAGGTGGAGGAGCTGGGCCTGGACATGTTCAGCGACCCCGGAGAGGCGGTTGTCGGGATATACAAAAACGCCGTCCTCTGGCTCGAGATACTTGGCGTTCCCTACCGGGAGAGCTGGACCCACTGGGAGCACGCGGAGAGGGTTCAAATTTTCAGGGAGCCGTTCAGGGGCATAACGGAGCTCTTTGAAAAGGCAAAGTACGCCCCGGAGAAGGTCACGTGGGAGGATGCGGAGAAGGCGCTCGAACTTTACAGAAAGATGAGGGGTGCTGTGGATGAAGTTTCATAAGGTCCTCCTCGTCATAGGCTCCGTCCTGGTGCTCGCGGCCACACTGGCCGGCTCCTACCTGGTCAGGTGGCTGGCCGTTCTCTTCCTGGGGGCAGTGATGGCGTTCTTTCTGTTCGGTGTCGAGATGAACGTGGCGAGGCGGAGGCGGGACCGCGAACAGAGGGTTGAGAGGAAAACAGACGTGGATAGAACCGTTTCCCTCCTCCGGAAGGCCAGAACCGGCAGGGTCGCCCGCTCGCTGGTGGAGGAGAAGATAGCCGAAATCTACGCCACCCTGTCCGATGACTACAACTCAATCTATCACTCACTCCTCACGGACCCGAACGACGCTATAAGAACGCTCCGCTCGGAGGGGGATTTTCTCGACAACCTTGAGAAGGCCCTTAAGATTGTGGAGGCTGATTTGGATGAAAGTGGAGGAGATACACGAGAAAGGTAACGCCGTCCTTGGGGAGGTAAGGAAGGCGATAGTTGGAAAGGACGAGGTGCTGCGGCTTATCCTAACCACGATACTCGCCGACGGCCACGTCCTGCTGGAGGACCTGCCGGGGCTTGCCAAGACCCTGATGGCCAAGAGCTTCGCCAAGGCCCTCGGCGTCCAGTTCACCCGCGTCCAGTTCACGCCCGACCTGCTCCCGAGCGACATACTCGGCGTTTCGGTCTTCAACCAGAAGACGCTCGAGTTCGAGTTCAGGAAGGGGCCGGTCTTCACTAACATACTCCTAGCGGACGAGATAAACCGCGCCCCGCCGAAGACGCAGTCCGCTCTACTCGAGGCGATGCAGGAGAGGCAGGCCACGATAGAGGGGAACACCTACTCACTGCCCAAGCCCTTCATCGTCATAGCCACGCAGAACCCGATAGAGCAGGAGGGAACCTACCCGCTCCCGGAGGCCCAGCTCGACCGCTTCCTCGTCCGCCTCCGCGTCGGCTACCCCTCGAAGGCGGAGGAGATAGAGATACTCCGCAGGAGAATGGCCAGGAAGAAGGAGGAACCGGACGTTCGGACGGTTTTGAGTGCGGAAGAGGTCGTGGAGATGCAGAGGGCGGTCGAGGAGGTCTACGTCAGCGACGCCATACTTGAGTACATAACCGACATCGTGACGGCCATCAGGGAGGACAAGAAGGAGATAGAGATAGGTGCCTCCCCCAGGGGAAGCCTGGCCCTGCTCAAGCTCTCCAGGGCCTACGCAGCCCTCAACGGAAGGGACTACGTTATTCCCGACGACGTTAAAGCCGTTGCCGTTCCGGCTTTGAGCCACAGGCTCATCCTCAAGCGTGAGCTGTGGTACACCAAGGTGAGCCAGGAGAGCATAATGGGGAAGCTCCTCGAGCGCGTTCCGGTTCCTAAATTTGAGTGAGGTGAAACGGTGCAGCCGGTTCCAAGAACTCCAACACCCGTTGAACTTGGGAAGGGGCCTGCTGAGGACGCCGGGCCAGAGGGGAGAATGGTCCCAACGGAGAAGGCTGAAGAGCTTTTCCTGGCCCTCTGGCTTCTTGTCCTCATCGCTTTCCTTCTGCTCCGCTGGGAGCTGGTTTACCTTCTCCTTCCGGCTCTGTGGCTCGTCTTCGTTGCGGTGTTCTTCTTCAAGCCTAAGATGATGGTGGAGCTGGAGCGGGTCGTCCCCCACAACCGCTTCCTCGAGGGCACTGAGATTGAGATAGTGCTCAAAATAAGGGCCGGTGAGAGGATTCCGAGCCTCAAGGTGAGGGAGGACCTCCCAGAGGGGCTCGAGCTGATAGACGGGAGAACCGAGTGGGTGCTGTCACTCAGAAAGGGCGAGCTGAAGGAACTCCGCTACCGCGTCCGCGTTAAGCGCGGAATCCACGAGTTCAACTGGGTCGAGCTGAGCTACCGCGACCCCTTCGGCTTCTTCCACTTCACGAAGAAGTTCGACCTCTACACCGAGCTCATAGGAGTTCCCATAATAGAGGACGTTCCCACGCCCTACTCCACAAGGGGAACCAAGATAACCGTCGGCTCCCTGCCCAGTCCAAGGGTCGGCGAGGGCGTTGAGTTCCACGCCATCAGGGAGTACCAGCCGGGGGATCCGCTCAAGATAATCAACTGGAAGGCCACCGCGAGGACGGGAAAGATAATGGCCAACGAGTACGAGAGCGAGCGCAAGGTGGACGTGATATTCATCGTCGATGCCTCCTACACCGGGGAGCTGGTCTTCGACAACCTCATTCGAGCGGCCGCTTCGCTCATGCTCAACGCCCTGAACAGCGGAACCAGCTTCGGTCTCCTGCTTGCGGAGGAGGTTCCCCTCTGGGTCCGCCCGGACTACGGCAAGAGGCACTTCTTCAAGTGCATCGACTTCCTCAGCACGGCCAGGCCGGACAGGAACAACATGATAACCTACCAGGTCGAGCACCTGATACGCTCACGCTTCCCGCCGAGGGCACAGCTGGTTTACTTCTCGCCCCTCCTCACGGAGGAGAGCAGGGAGGCGCTCAGGATAATGTCATCCTTCGGCTACAACGTCGTCGTTATAAGCCCCGACCCCTACACCGCAGTTGAGCCAAAGAGCCGCGAGGAGGAGCTGGCGCTGAGGCTCCTGAGTCTCCGGAGAAGGGCGATACTGCGGAAGATGGCGGGCTATGGGAGGATAATAGACTGGGACGTCAGGAAGCCGCTGAAGGCTGCCGTGGCGGAGGTGGCTGTGGTATGAGGATAAAAAGAAGGCTCTACTCCCTTGCACCGCTAGTTTTGCTCTTCCTCCTGCTGGCCCTGATCGACCGCCGCACTCTCCTCCTGCTCCCCTTAGCTCTAATGGGCCTTCAGTGGTACTTCATCGGCTCCCTCTTTTTCATCTCCGTGGGCGCGTTCCTCATCTACACCCGCACCGGCGGCTTCTACGGCCTGGCGGTTATGGCCCTTGCCCTTCTGGTCATAGAGATGGCCCACCTCGACAGGGAACGGGCGCCGCTGGAGCACTACGCCGTCCTTCTGGCGGCGATAGCTCTCGCCTTTCCCACATACCTGCTGATGTTTTCCCTGTCGCCCCTCCTGCCGAGGCTCGAGGTCACCGCTTTGGCCGCTTTCCTGCTGGTTGTGCTCTACGTCTTCGTCAGGCTCGCGACCGATTAGATGCTCCAGCTCCCCTTTTTCTTCAGAACCTCCCTCGCCCGCTCCAGTCCGAGTTTTACGCAGGTCTCCAGGGGCTCTCCCCTGGCGTAGCCAGCCAGAAAGCCGCCGGCAAAGGCGTCCCCTGCGCCTGTGGGGTCTACGATTTCGTTTTCACTTATGGGGAGCGCCGGAAACTCCCTGAACTTCCCATCGTAGATGAGAACTCCCCTCTCGCCGCGGGTTACGACCACGATTTCGGCGCCCCATTCGTGGAGGGTCGCCGCGGCCTCTTCGACACTCTCCGCGCGGGTCATAACGAGGGCCTCCCTCTCGTTTGGGAAGATGACCTCGGCGCGCGAGACCACCTTCCTCATGAGGTCCGTTTTCTCCCGGTAGTCGGCCATGTACGTCGGGTTAAAGTCCAGGCTCGTCCTCTTCCCTTCGAGCCTTCTGAGGGCTTTAAGCTGTTCCTCTGGCGGGATGGGTGCGATGTGAAACAGCTCCGCCCCCAGGTATTCCTCTGGAATCGGGGTCTCGCCCATCCTCCTTGCGACGCCCATCTCCACGGGGGCGTCCACGCTCCCCTCCTCGTGGTAAATCATGTAGATGTGGATGGTCTTCCCCGGCAACACCTGGACACCCTGCACATCGAGGATGGAGGCCAGCTTTTTCATCCATTCTCCTGGAAAATCCTCCCCCACCTTGGTCACGAGGCCCACTTTTGCGCCGGCCAGGGCGGCGGAGGTGGCCACGGCGGCCGCCGCTCCGCCCGGCATGTTCACCCTTCTCCCGTTGGGAAAGACTATTGTGTCTATAGAGACGTGACCTATGACGACGAGCTCGATCATTTTATCACCCCATCTAATTCTGGACACTGTGTCATTGAAGTTGACCCATTTATGTTGCCCCTGGTTTTAAGCCAAGCGGTGGGTATGTGAGGTGGTAATGGATTACCACCCCTATAATTTCAACCTATTTTGGAACTTTTAGGACGTTTTTAATGGTTTTGTTTAACGAATAGGTTTTTATATGGCCGCTTAACTACTCGCAGTTGGTGATTCCTTATGTCGAAGTTTGGTCTGTGGTGGGTTCGATGGGACGAGAATCTTAGAACTTACGCCTCGAGGATGACCCTTGGAGGAAAACGGCCAACTTCTTACGATGAAGCCGCCCAGTGGTTCAAGAACAGGGGTTTTGACAGGGTTGTTTTCCTCGGTGGAGAAGGGAGGGGAATCAACTATACCGGAAACGGTTATGATGATGGGCTTCGCATGGCTTTGTGGCTCTCATCAAGGATTGGCAGCATGAATTACTATGTGCCGATCCCTTTCTACAAGCATGGGAGTAAAAAACCGAGGGATAACCCGTCCAAGGGATTCAATAATTCCTACTGGAAGGACTGGATTGACGGTGTCCTTAGTGTCGTTGACAGCAACAGGCTCGGCTTCTACTGGAGTTACGAGAGCCCTCTTCAAACCGGCAATTATGGCAAGAACGTCTCCAAGGAATTCATTCAAAAGATGTCCAACTACGTTCACGACCACGAGCAGGAGCTGATTTGGATTCCTACGATTGGGAACAGGGCTATGAAGGGGATAACGAACTCTGACTATGTTACTATTCCCACTCTTGCGGAGTATTTTGACCACGTGTTCGTTCAGCCCCACTACTATCAGACTACCAAATTAGACGATGGAAGTGATTATACTTTTCAGGATTTGGTATCCCGCGTGGAGTGGATGCTAAACCATGGGCTTTCCATTGAGATGGAAGCCGACAACAGCATAATTGGAGAACCGAGCAACTGTGCGTACTGTAAAAGCACTCAAGGATGGTGGGAGAACGGCACTTTTCATGAAAAAGTCGGCTGTGATGAAACACCCACTCCAGAAACAGAAGAAAAGTGCATTAACCGTGCCTGTGACTACTATAAAGCCCTCCTCGAAGTAAGCCCCAGTGCATTCTCAACCAGGGCCTACTACTTTGGTACCGATTTGAAAGTCATAGACAAGGTGAGAGAAAGATGTCAAGACTGGTAATCCCCATCGTCCTCCTCCTTTTCCTCGCCTCTCCGGTTTCGGCAATCTATAATGTGGACCTCGGCGGTTTTCTCTATGAGGTTAGATACTCTGTCATCTCAAACGGGACAACTGCTCTGATTAACGTCGAGGTTGGTAATTACGGCGTTTTCTGTGGCATGGACAGTTGCTCGGCCGAAGTTTACCAAGTTTATCAGTATTTGCTGTTCTTCAACGGTTCCCGGCTTTATCTCCTGAACCTCACTTCCCTTGTGCTCTCAACCCTTCCTTCTTATGCTCCGGCACCTGTAAGTGAAGTGGGTTTCCTTATAGATGAAATAAATTACATAAACGATTCCTGGCATGTTAACATGAAGGTTTTTGTCTACTCAAAGGAAATGGGGGATGGCGTGAGTTTAAGCTACATCTACAAACTTGATACAAAAAACTTCTGTGCTGAGAGTGTCAATGTAAGTTTGGCGGAGTTTCCAATAATAAGAAGGTTTTCTCCTCTAAGAGACACTATTAATGGCTGGAGGATTGAAATTCCAGAGAAGTTCAGGGCCAAGCACGTCTTCATCAACGGCACATGGGTTCAGGTTAGCAATGAGACTGCAGTGAGGATACCTCCTTCAGCAGATTTCTTCCTCATTGCAAACTCGAGCGTTGCCAACGGGTCATACTCAGTTCCTTGGCTTCTGTCAAATCAACGCCCAGTAATTGCAAACTGGACCCAGTTTCCGGTTTATTTTGTGCTTAAAAAGGACAGTCAGGTAAAGAACGTTACCATCCTCTACATCAACACCACGAACACGATAAACGGCTACTGGTTCCCCGACAGCGTTAGGATTGTGAACGTGACTATCTGCAAAAGAGCAACCAACACCCCAACCAGCACGACCACTGGGATAGAAACGACCCCAAGAAGCAACGCAACGAAAACCAAAACCAAGGGCATCTGCGGGCCCGGATTCATGGTTTTGCTTGCGATCGTTGGTCTTCTCGCAGAAAGAACACGTAAGAGGGGGTAACAATGTCCAGACTGATGAGTTATCTTTCCTTCCTCGTGCTGGCGCTCCTCCTGTTCTTCCCCTTGACCTCGGCCCAAGAGGTTTACGAGGTTAAGTATGCGGTGATGTCCAACGGAAGCGACGCACTAATTCCCCTTCAGATTCTCACCTACGTTCCCTACTGTCCCCCACTGTCCGGAATCAACTGCGCCAACGCAACCACCGGGGAGGTTCTTGGGGGAGAGGAACATCTCTTCTACTTCAACGGCTCCCAGCTCTACTTACTTAACTTCACCCCCGCGTTCAGAGCCCTTTACCCAAACTATAGCACTCTCCTTGACCAGTCCAGGGCCCTTTACCACTACACTCTCGGCCAGTCTCTTAATGGTGCGCGCTTCATAAACGGGAGCTGGTACCTGGACCTCACGTTCTACCCTCCGATGACGCATGTCCATGGCATCTACCTCTTCAATCCAAAAAACTTCTGCATTGAGCCGGTCAATGTTAGCTGGCTTAAGCTCCCAGGGGGAAAAATCAGCAACGAGATAAACGGCTGGCGGATTGAGCTTCAGTCCCCGAGCTTTCAAAAATGGGACTACGTGAACGTGAGCGACGTGTGGGTCACGATGAGCGAGAACGCGCTGAGGTGGTCTCCTGGCCCCACTGAAGTCGTCAATTCGAGCGTTTTTCCGATTTACTTCCTCCTCAAAAAGGAGGGCCACGTGAAGAACATCACCCTCGTTTACCTTAACATGAACGTTACAAGGGACGACTTCGTCCCGCCGAACACCCCCGTTCCAGGCTACTGGTTCCCGGACAGTGTTAAGATAGCCAACGTGACGGTCTGCGAGAAGGCGAGCACGAACACTGGCAAGGCGGGTGAGAACGTCACGGCAAATTCAACGGACACTCCCCACACCACACCAATCAAAACCACTCCCTCTCATCCCCCCAGCACAAAAGAAAACAGCAAAATCTGCGGGCCGGGGCTTGTAACCTTGCTTGCCGTGATCCCAGTGCTCATGGGGAGGTTAAAAAGACGGGTGGAGTGAATCATTCCAGCCCTCGTTTAGATGGACATCGAAAAGATTAAAAGAACTGCCCCCGAAAATTCTTCAAAGTGATACGGGGTGATTGCCATGGAGAGCGTCTTCCAGAACGAGACGGTAAAGGAGATTCTCGGCAAGTACCGCAGGATATGGGCGATAGGCCACGCCCAGAGCGTCCTCGGATGGGACATGGAGGTCAACATGCCCGGGGAGGGAATCCTCGAGCGCTCCGTGGCCCAGGGCGAGCTTTCCGTTCTCAGCCAGGAGTTTCTGCTCAAACCGGACTTCGTCGAGCTCGTTGAGAAGGCCAAGGGGATTGAGGATCTCAACGAGTACGAGCGCGGTGTCGTTCGCGTTCTGGACAGGAACATACGGATAAGCCGCTCCTTCCCTCCCGAGTTCCTCAGGGAGATGAGCGAGGTCACGAGTCAGGCCACCAAGGCCTGGGAGGAGGCCAAGAAGAGCGACGACTACTCCAAGTTCGAGCCCTGGCTGGACAGGATTATAGACCTCGCCAAGCGCGCCGCCGACTACCTCGGCTATGAGAACGAGCCCTACGATGCACTGCTCGACCTCTTCGAGGAGGGAACCACCACCAGGGACGTCGAGCGCATGTTCGACAGGCTGGAGAAGGAGCTGAAACCGCTCGTTGAGAAGATAATGGAGGAGGGCAGGGTTCCGAGAGAGCACCCGCTTGAGAACGAGCACTATGAGCAGGCCCAGATGGAGAAGGTGAACCGCTGGATCCTCGAGAAGTTCGGCTTCCCGCTCGGCGTCCGCTCCCGCCTGGACGTCTCTGCCCACCCCTTCACAACAGAGTTTGGAATAAGGGACGTCAGGATAACCACCCGCTACGAGGGCTACGACTTCAGGAGGACGATTCTGAGCACCGTTCACGAGTTCGGGCATGCCCTCTACGAGCTCCAGCAGGACGAGAGGTTCATGTTCAGCCCGATAGTCGGTGGCGTCAGCCTTGGAATCCACGAGAGCCAGAGCCGCTTCTGGGAGAACATCATCGGCCGCTCGAGGGAGTTCGCGGGACTCATTTACCCGGTCCTGAAGGAGAACCTGCCCTTCATGGCAAACTACACGCCGGAGGACGTTTACCTGTACTTCAACTTAGTTAGGCCCGACTTCATAAGGACCGAGGCGGACGTTGTCACCTACAATTTCCACATACTCCTCCGCTTCAAACTCGAGCGCATGATGCTCAACGAGGGTGTTAAAGCCAGAGACCTCCCCGAGCTCTGGAACGACGAGATGGAGAACCTCCTCGGCATAAGGCCCAAGACCTACGCAGAGGGCATCCTCCAGGACATCCACTGGGCCCACGGTACGGTCGGCTACTTCCCGACCTACAGCATAGGAACGCTCCTCTCGGCGCAGATATACTACCACATGAAGCGCGACATCCCGGACTTCGAGGAGAAGGTGGCCAACGCGGAGTTCGAGCCGATAAAGGCCTGGCTCCGCGAGAGAATCCACAGGCACGGAAGCATCTACCCGCCGAAGGAGCTTCTCAGGAAGGCCATCGGCGAGGAGCTGAACCCGGACTACTTCGTAAGGTGGGTGAAGGAGAGGTATCTGTGATTTCTTTTTTAACCCTCCACACCTCTTTTTAGGAGCTTAAACGGTTTCCGCTATTCTTTCCACGTTTCAATAACCTTCCTTATTGCTTCCTGAAACTCATTCTCACCTGGTTTGTTTGGGAATACCAGCTCTATCACAGTGTATCCCTCACGTTCGAGTTTGTGCTTGTAGTGAGCCGACATTTTTTCAATCGCCGCCACAATAAACTCGATGTTCCCAAAAGTTTGGGGGAACTTGGCTCTGTACTCTAGGAGCTGTTTTAGGTCGCTCTGGGTCATTTCGACCTTCGCGTCTATTAAAACTGCCTTATCCGGTGGATTTTCGAGGATATTCCCTCTTGAGCGATACTCTCCTTTGAAAACCATGATGTCGGGTTTCACGTAGATTCTTTTGGATGAACGCAACGATGCAATGACTTTCATAGCTCCAGCATAATTTCTGGGGAGTTTCACTCCGATAAGTTTCTCGGCTTCTTCATATTGACCGTGTGCTATCCTATTTGCGGCCTCGTCAATTACCAGCCAGAAACAGCCCCACACTACCTTGGTCCAGTCCTCTATTGAGAACTGGTACCACACAGTAACCGGTGGATTTAAATTGCTTTCCACCAGTGTTGGCCAATCCTTGTGCGTTATCTGGAGTGTCCTCTCCTCTGGAGGTTCGTTGAGCACGGAGTCAATAACGAGCATTAGGACGTAGAGCTCGTGGGCGAATCTTATTTTCTCCTTTAATGACCTTGTTCTGCTCCTTAGATTTGGGAAGACCAGCGAGTTGAACTTTGCCAGTTCGGGGTCCTCGTGGACTTCTTCACCCCTTGCTCCCCTTATATAAACCTCCAGATCCAGCTTCTTTTCTATCTCCCACACCCTCTCGATGAGCGGTGGAACTTTTCTCTCGTATTCGTTGAGGGCCTGATACTCGCTTCCAAGGATTTCAAATTCGTATCTTCCAAGAATTTCTCTGTTTCGGGAGAGCTCCTGACTGATAGTTTTCGTCTGGAGGTTTATCCTGTAAATCTTGGGGTAGAAATGCCCTCTGTTCGAGAAACTAAACTCAACGAGTTCAATTTCTTCTCCAAAAACCTTTTCTGCTTCTTCTATCGAAATGTCATACATAATTTCCCCATCTTCCTTCCTGGAAGGTCTGAAAAGTTTGGAAATGTGCATCAGTTTGGAGTCCCTGACGATGTAAGTGTAATCCCCTCCCCTGGAGCTTTTGTGGGTTTCTTTCACTATAAGCTGGTCATCTTCTAACTTGATGACCATCATAGCCCACCATTTTGGCTAATGTGTAATAATTTTTAACGTTTTTTACTGGGGGAATAATGCTTAAATATGATGCATGCACACAGTGTATTGGTGAGAGCATGGTTAAGACGATAACGATTTCGGACGATGTTTACAATGAACTCGTCCGGATTAAGGGCAAGAAATCTTTCAGTGAACTGTTTCGGGAGCTCTTAAGGGAGAGAAAGGGAAACGTCGACGCTCTGCGCCACCTGCGCGGCATATTGAGTGAGGAGGAGTACCGGGAAACAAAGAGGAAGCTCAAAGAGATCGAGGAGGAGTTTGAAAAATGGGGGCAGTCCTTGACACAAATGTGATAATCGAAATCGCTAGGGATAACGAGGAAGTCTTTGAAAAAGTCACGGCTTTGGACAACACCTTCTACATAACCTCGATATCCAAGTTCGAGATTCTTGTCGGGATGCCTAAAAAAGATGAGCTCATATGGCTTGAAACGCTCATCGAGCTCCCCTTTGATGGGAAATGCGCCGAAATGGCCTCGTATCTCCATAAAAAACTGCGGGAAAAGGGAAGTCCCATGTCCTTTAGGGACCTGTTCATAGCATCAATTGCGATTGTTAATGGCCTGCCGATAATAACCTTGGACAGCGACTTTGAGGTTTTGAAGGAATTGGGCTTTGAAGTTTACATCATTTAGGCTCTCCAACCCACGCCACCGGCTCGACCTCTATCGCCGCCACCCCGTACTTCCTCTCCTTCTCCTCCGAGTAGAAGCGGCGGTACACCTTAACACCGTCCTCGACGCTCCCCACTCCCGGGAGGACGTTCTCAAGACCCTCCTTCTCCAGCATCTCCCTGAAAGAAGAGTAAACCCTCACGTCCTTCACGACGCACACCAGCTTGTTCTCGAAGATTATCTCGTCCCCGGGCCTGATTCCCTGCCTCTTCTCGTCGTAAAGCCTGCCTTCAATCCTCTTCCTTCCCTCGGCTATCGCCTTCAGGTACTCCTCCTGGAGCCCCATCCTCCACGTCGCCACCCTTTCACCTCCTCAGACGAGGTAGCGAACGATGCTCGGGCTTATCCTTATTAGCTTTGCGAGGAGTTTCGGCCTCCTGAGTATCGCCTTCGCGGTCTTCACGTGGTCGTCGAAGTCGGCCTGCCCTTCTATGACCTCCTTCGCCTCCGCGCTTCCGAGGACCTCAAAGACGCGCTCGATGTTCTCCTGGCTCATTCCCCTGAAAATCTTCCTGAAGCGCAGTCCGAAGCTTATCTGATTCCGTATTTCCCGGCAGAGCCTCTCGTACTCAGCCAGCTTCCCCACCATCAGGGCTTCCCTGAGGGCACGGGCGCAGAGCATCCCGAAGACGATTCCCCCCGCGGTGGTCGGCTTTATCTGCAGCGCCGCGTCCCCGAGCAGTGCCACGTTGCCCCTCACCCACGGCTTTCTCCAGCCGAAACCAACCGAACCCGCCTTGAACTCGACTATCGACGTCGGCTTGAGCATCCTCACCCTGAGGAAGCGGTTGAGGGCCTCGATGCTCCCGAGGGTTCCGACCCTCGCCAGCCCCTCGTTCACCGGCGCCACCCACATGAAGAAGTCCTCGTTCATGTCCTTGTTCACCCAGACCTCAACGAAATCCTTCCTGAACTCTCCAACGACCTCCACCTCATAGCCGCTCAGGAACTCCGCGTCCGTCCTGGCCCCGATGGCTTTGGCAACGGCGCTGTTAACGCCGTCCGTCCCAACGTAGAAGCTTGCCTCAACTTCGAGGGTCTCCCCCAGGTGCTGGAGCACGGCTTTCCCGTTCCTGAACCCCTTGAAAGTCGTGGCCATGTAGTAGTCCACGCCCCTCCGGGTGGCCCTTTCGGCCAGGCTCTTCTCCAGGGCTTTCCTGTCCACCAGGTATGCCTGGGGGGTCTTCCTCTCTATCTCAAAGCTCTGGATCCGTGAGTAGAAGGCCGCACCGCGGAGTTCATTTATTACAGCCTCCTCCGGGAGGCCAAGCCTCTCGTAGTTCGCCGCCCCGATGATGCCCGTGCAGGCTTTACCTCCAAACGCACCTTTCTTTTCGACTACAGCGACGCTGAAGTCCCTGGCGAGCAGGTTCGCGAGGTAGTTGCCCGCGGGCCCGCCACCAATGATGAGAACATCGTACTTCATCCTCACCCCTCGTTCGAAGTAGTTTTTAAACCCTAAAAACCTAACCTTCCCGGTGATTGAGATGAAGGTTCTCATAACAGGTTTTGAACCCTTTGGGGGAGAGGAGATAAACCCGTCATGGAAGGCGGTTGAGCGGCTTCCGGAGAGTATAGGCGGGGCGAGGCTGATAAAACACAGGCTGCCGGTGACCTTCAGGGGAGTCAGGGAGATTCTGCCGAGGCTCATCGTGGAGGAGCGCCCCGATGTGGTCATCATGACGGGTCAGGCTGGGGGACGGCCCAACGTGACCGTTGAAAGGGTTGCGATAAACGTGATGGACAGCAAGATGCCGGACAACGAGGGCTTTGCCCCCGAGGACGAGCCGGTCTTTGAGGGCGCCCCGGCCGCGTACTTTGCAACCCTCCCGGTAAAGGCCATCGTTGCTGCCCTCAGGAGGGAGAACATCCCTGCGGCGGTCTCCAACACGGCTGGAACGTACGTCTGCAACGCCGCCATGTTCACGGCGCTCCACACGATAGCCGTTGCTGGGATGGAAACTAAAGCTGGCTTCATCCATGTGCCCTTTATCCACGAGCAGGCCCTGGAAAAGCCGAGGCCCTCTATGGCCCTGGAAACCATAACGCGGGCATTTGAGGTCGCCGTTAGGACCTCGCTTGAGGTCTGAAACCTTTTTAAATCCTCTTTCCTACCCCCTACAAAGCCCATGAGGGTGAGGCCTATTCTAATCCTCGGCATTGATGTGATAAGTGAGAATCCGAAGAAGTTCGCGGTGGTGAGCTGGTTCAACGGCAGGCTGGAGAGAAAGGGTGAGTTCACACTCTACAGGCTGATCAGGTTCATCCAGTCGAAGCGGCCCGAGATGGTCGCCGTTGACAGCGTCACCGAGCTGGGCGAGGACTTGAGGAAGTTCCTCCGCGCCCTTCCATCCGGAACGAAGCTCGTTCAGGTGACCGGACGGCCTGGAGAGCAGCGCTCCCTCCAGAGCCTCGCGAAGGAGCACGGCATAAGGGCAGGAGACCGCTTCGACCCCTATGAGGAGGCCAGGCTCTCCGCACTCCTCGCGAGCAGGGGGGTCGGCTACGAGGTTCTCGCCTTTGAGGACGAGGTTATAATCAAGGTCACCCGGGGAAGGAGCCACGGTAAAGGTGGCTGGAGCCAGGACCGCTACAGAAAGCGCGTTCACAACCTCGTCAGGGATAAGGTGAGGGAGATAGAGGACAGGCTCAGAAGGGCGGATATACCCTTCGACCTCGAAACGGAGGAGCGGGACTACGGCCTGGCCAGGGGGGAGTTCCGAGTCTACGCGGCCAGGGAGGAGCTGGCGGGACTGATAAGGCCCGCGCGCGGCGGGGACGTTGAGGTGAGGATTCAGCCGGTTGAGAGGGCCGAGCTCGGCTTCGCCCCTCTGAAGGGTGAGGAGGCGATACGGGAGAGGAGGAGTATCATAGTCGGCATAGACCCGGGGATAACGGTCGGTATAGCGGCTATAGACCTGAACGGGAGGATAGTGGCCCTCCACAGCCAGAGAAACATGCCCATCGGCGAGGTCTTTCGCTTCATCAGCGAGGTCGGTCACCCGGTCATAGTGGCCACCGACGTCTCCCCCGCCCCGGGCTTCGTGGAGAAGATAGCACGCTCCTTCAAGGCAAACCTATTCGTTCCCAGGGAGAGCCTCCGCGTTCAGGACAAGAACGAACTGCTGAGGGACCTCGGGATAACCGTTGAGGATGACCACCAGCGCGATGCTCTGGCCGCCGCCTACAAGGCCTACCTCCGGCTGAAGCCGAAGCTGGAACACGTGGATGCCAGGCTGCGGGAGGCCGGCCTGACAAAGAAGTCCGACGAGGTAAAGGCCCTTGTTATACAGGGCTACAACCTCGGGGAGGCCATGCAGAAGGTAGCGCTCCGCGAGAGGCCGAGGGCGGAGGAGAAGCCCGAAGAGGCCATGAGGCAGGGCCCGGACGTTGAGCAGTACCTCAGGAGAATCCGCGAGCTTGAGAGGAGGATCGAGTTCCTGGAGAGGGAGAACCAGGAGCTGAAGGGGATTATCCGTGAGCAGAGGAAGACGATAGGCAGACTCGAGCGGAAGCTCGTCGATTACGATGAGGAGATCAGGCGGAAGGTTCTCAGGGAGCGCGAGCTGGAGGCGAAGGTCAAGCGCATAGAGATGCTTGAGCGTGAGCTGAGGGAGGCCAAATCCGTCATAGAGCGTCTGAGCAGGGACCTGGTGCAGGTAAAGCGCATGAACGTTGTGGAGATCCGGGGGAGCGCGGTCCCTCTCAAGGTTATGGAGGTTCTGAGCTGGCGCGAGCTTGAGAGGATAGAGCGCGAGGTCGGGATCAGGCGCGGGGATATACTCTTCGTGGTGAACCCAGCTGGGGCGGGGAAGGCGATCGCCGAGGAGCTGGTCGAGAGGGGGATAAAAGCCCTGATAACCGAGAAGCCCCTTCCGGAGCCGGTGGCGGAGGTGCTCCGTGAGGCCCACGTGCCCTTCTTCACGAGCGAAGAGCTTGACGTCAAGCGCGTCGATGAGTTCGCGGTTGTGGAGCGCGAGACCCTTGAGAGGGCCATTGATGGGCTCCTGGAGAAGTGGAGGCTGGAGGACGAGGAGAGGGAGGTCGAGCGGATGCTCCGCCTGGTTGAGGAGTACCGTCTCGAGCGGAAGAAGGAGCTGAAAAGGAAGGCTGAAGAGGAGGGTCACCGAAAGGTTTAACTGCTTGGAACCGGCTGGAGGGTGGTGGTCAGGATAAACCCCGAAAGGAAAATCGTAATCGGCGCCGTCATGCTCATATTCACGGGCTTCCTCACCGGAGTGTACTATCGGAGGGTAGACCACATACTCAGAACCCTCTGGACTATGACGTTTCTGGTGTTCCTGCTGTGGCTTCCCAGGGTGTACCCGAGGGCCCCCGGCCGGCTCGGTGGCCTTCTGACCCCCTTCTACAACGAGGGCATCGTCGCCGTGCTCGCGATCTTCCTTGCTGTCCACGTTTCCCTTGTCAATGTGCCCTTCACGAACATTGACCTCTTCAACGTGGCCCTCAGGGACGTTGACATGATAAGCCACTCACTTGGGGGACTCGTCCTCTGGCTCTTCCTTGTGAGCCTCCTCCGGGGACTTTTCAGTGGGATGCCGTGGAGAAAGGTACTCCTCTACTCCTTCGTGCTCCTGCTGATAATCGGCGTGGGCTGGGAGATAGCCGAGTGGTTCGGAAGCCACTTCACGGAGGGCATACTGAAGGAGACGATACCGAACAAGGTAAGGGACGTCCTGATGGAACAGCTGGGAGCTCTCTTTGGCCTCTGGATGGTCACGAAGAAGGGCTATCCGTTCAGTCCTCCGCGGGAATGAGTGATAGCGCTTCCTTCAGAGCCCTCAGATACTCTCCGGTTTCCTTCGCTCCCTTCTCCGTTATTCTAACCGCTGTCCTCGGTCTGTCCGCTATCACCTTGTAGACCTCAATGTAGCCGGCTTTTTCAAGGGCCTTAAGGTGTGAGTCAAGATTGCCTGGTGTTACCTCCAGGACCTCCAGGAGATCCCTAAAGAGCACCCTCCCCCGGGGGAGCAGGTAGAGCATCACCCCTAACCTAACCGGGTTTCCGAGTGTGTGGTTCCTGCTCAGCTCCCGCAGAGCCTCCATGCTATCACCGCTCTATTGCCCTGAAGGCCGAGTGGAGGTACCACATCACGGTAAGGGTGAACCCCAGCCCCACAACGAAGCCTGCCCATGCCATAGCGCCCGTTTCCATCCTCATTGCAACAGGTATCCCGATGGCGGGGATAAGAAAAGCGGGAATTATTTCACGCTCGGCCCCACCGTATTTGGCAAAAACCAGCCACATTGCGAATACAGAGAATGCTATGAAGCTTAGAAACCCCATGGCCAGGCTCGCTTCGGCGTTCACCCCGAGGTGCATCCTTGGAACAATGCCCCATCCCAGGATTATCCCCGTTATCCAGGAAAGAGCTACTAAGATCCCTCCGAGGGTCGATGCTTCCGCTTCTCTTCCGGTAACCCTTCCCAGTTTTTGAAGACGCTTCCACACCCTTCCGGTGAATCCCATTGCCACCACAAAAGCTGCCGGCCAGTAGATCAGGTTAAACTGCCACGGGAGGTCGAAGACTCCTATGATGGCGTAGTAGAGCAGCATCACCGAGAGCCAGGCTCCAAAGTTCATCGCCCCGTACATCTTCCCCGCCGCTATCAGCTTGCCCTCAACCCTCTCCAGGACGGTCTTCAGCTCCCTGACGTCTTCCATAGTATCACCATTTATAGATGGAACGACCGACTATTTATAACATGAGGTTTTTCTGAATCACAGAGCATCCTCAACTTTGATACAGATGGTGAAGAGTAGTCTTAAATACAGCGTTAAACAAAAAATACATGGGTGATAGCATGGAGCTTTTAAGCACCGGCATTCCTGCTCTCGACAGGGCCCTCGGGGGCGGTCTGCTCGAGGACAGCAACCTCCTCATCGTTTACGATACATACTCCAAGGGGTGGGCCATTGCCTTTGAGATACTCAGGAATCGTATTCGCGCGGGAGATTTTGGGCTGTTTCATAGATAGTTAAAAGCGTAAAGTTTGAATATTTTCATTTCATAATTTGTTTTGGAGGAGTGCTGTATGAGGCTCTATCGAACAGGTAAGGCATCGCAACTCTTGGGTATCAGCAAACCAACACTAATTAGAAAGATTAAATCTGGCGAGATTAAAGCGTATCGTGTTGGGAGAGAATACCGTATCCCCGAAAGTGAAATCATACGACTCCTTGAAGGTAAAACTCTTGACAAAGTCGTTATTTACGCCAGAGTTTCGAGCAGAGATCAAAAAGAAGACCTTGAAAGACAGGTTGAATACCTCAAAAACTACTGTTCTTCAAAAGGTTATCAAGTGGTCAAAATCATTACCGACATTTCTTCTGGTCTGAATGAGAATAGAAGGGGCTTAAAACAACTCTTCAAACTTGTCGAAAGCGGAGAAGTTGGGAAGGTCGTGATAATTTACAGGGACAGGCTTACACGCTTCGGCTTCAAATACCTCGAACAATACTTCAACTCTCACGGCGTTGAAATCGAAGTAATCTTTGACGATGAGGAGAAAACGCCGGAAAAGGAACTCGTGGAAGACTTACTGGCTATTGTAACTTCCTTCGCTGGAAAACTTTACGGAATGCGTTCTCACAAGAAAAAACGCCTTGTTGAGGCGGTAAAGAATGCCCTCAGAGACGATTAAGCTGACGGCAAAATTCAAACTTAAGGAACCTCCTGAAGGGTTGGGTGACCTCTTCTCCACTTATCGGGATATTGTGAACTTTCTCATAACTTACGCTTTCGAGAACAACGTTACGAGCTTTTATCGGTTGAAAAAAGAAACTTACAAGGGCTTACGCAGGGATTATCCGAGCTTGCCGAGTCATTACCTCTACACGGCCTGTCAGATGGCTACGGCAATATTCAAAAGCTTTAGAAAGCGGAAGAGGAAGGGAAAAGCTAAGGGCATGCCCGTCTTTACGAAGGAAGTAATAATGCTGGACGACCACTTGTTCAAACTCGACTTGGAGAATAGAACCGTAAAACTCTCCACTCCCAAAGGGAGGATTCAACTGGAGTTTTATCCTGCCAAATACCACGAGAAATTTAAAGATTGGAAGATTGGACAGGCTTGGCTTGTCAGAACGCCGAGGGGAGTCTTCCTAAACGTTGTCTTCTCAAAAGAAGTTGAAATTCGAGAGCCAAAGGCTTTCGTTGGTATTGACCTGAATGAGAACAACGTAACCCTCAGCCTCCCCAATGGTGAGTTCGTGCAGATAGTCACTCACGAGCGTGAAATTAGGACTGGCTACTTCGTGAAGAGACGGAAAATACAGCAGAAAATCAGAGCTGGAAAGAGGAGGAGAGAACTCCTCGAAAAATACGGTGAGAGGGAGAAGAACAGGCTTAACGACCTTTACCATAAGCTCGCCAATAAAATCGTTGAGCTGGCGGAGGAGTATGGTGGTATTGCTCTGGAAGATTTGACTGAAATCAGGGAGTCGATAAGGTATTCGGCTGAAATGAATGGGAGACTTCATCGCTGGAGTTTTAGGAAGCTTCAAAGCATTATCGAATACAAGGCTAAATTGAAAGGGGTAAAAGTTGTTTTTGTCAGTCCGGCTTACACTTCTTCCCTGTGCCCGGTATGTGGGGGTAAGTTAAGCCCGAATGGGGGCAGGGTTTTGAGTTGCAAGTGTGGTTTTGAAGCTGACCGTGATGTGATTGGGAGCTGGAATATTCGTTTAAGAGCCCTGAAGATGTGGGGAGTCACCGTTCCCCCCGAAAGCCGGCCGATGAAGATTGGAGGCTGGAAGCCTACCCGATACGAAATTAACACTCTACACACACTTTACGGGTAGGCAGAACGGTGATAATTGACTCGGTTCTCCCGATATCATCGCTGGAGATGGAGCTCAGGGCCGCCGATTTTGACATTGCTTCGGAGGGTATGGCGGGTAATGTTGCAGTTATAGATGTGTTCTCCTCTTTTTATGGGATCGAATATACGTACGATTTTGTATACACCGATGGGACGATGGATGCCGGTACGTTTTTACCGAAGTACAGCAGGCTCTACCGCCGTCTGCTGACCGAACGCATCGGAGACAGGAGGCCGGTTGGTATAGATGTCACCATAGATGGGCTGGCCTTTCTGTTTGGGACGGAGAACTTCCTGTCGGTCTTCCAGCGTCTCATCGCGGATAAGGAGAGGGCTAGGATAACCGAAACCCGGAAGCGTCCGATAAATATCTTTCTCCTCAACAGGGGACGGGCTTCGAGTGACATTGTGGCGTGGGTTTCCCTCTACAGCCAGTACGTCCTTGAGTTCAGCTCCAGCAGTGCCCCCTTTGAGGAGAGGATGATCATCAGAAAATCGCCCCTCCCTGAGTTCAACCCGCTAAAAAGTCAGTATAGCTTCAGGCTCTGGGAAGGGAAGGTTGAGCTCAGTCCCATCCAGCCCAGGTGATAACCTGTTTGGTCATTGGTGAAGAGGTTCCGAACTAACCTCCAGCCCTCGCCAGGCGGAGCCCCCTCATGAAGCGTTCGATTTCCCTTTCGTTTCCCTCTATCAGAACCCTGCTGAGGGGTATGCCGTGTCTCTCGATTTTCCCGAGAACCGTCAGCTTAACCTCTGCCCCGCTCTTTTCCATGATTTCCTCGAGCTCGGCAGGGGGAATTGGAGTTAGGATTTCCCACCTCATTGTTCACTGTACTGAACAGCCTTTTATAAATACTCGCTCAGTTAATCCACCCGGAACGTTAGCCCCCTCTCCCTTGCCCTCTTCTCCACCTGCAGGCGGAACTGGCAGGCCTTGCATATCTCTCCCGTCGTCGGCTGGCCGCAGATTTTGCACCTGTTCAGCTCGCTGGTCCTTTTGGTGTACGTCCTCGCTATGAGGGGGAATAGCTTGTCGTAGCTCCTCAGTATCTGATACTTCGTCCCCGGATGCCGCTCCTCCATCCCGTTGATCCAGTCCCGAATTTCGGCCCTGAATGCCTCAACGGTGTAGGGGCACTCGCTGAAATCAACCTCTATGTTGTTGAGGACCGCGTAGAGGACTATCTCCTTCTCGGGAATCTCACGGAGCGGTTTTATCCTGGGGACCAGCTCTGGGTGTATCTCCTCATAGTAGGGACCGGTCCTTCCGAGGCGTGCCACATCGCCGCGCAGTATGTTCATGATGAACATCTGGACCTCGTCATCAAGGTTGTGGCCTACCGCTAACTTGTCCGCCCCCACGTCCTTGGCGGCGTAGTTGAGGAGCCAGCGCCTCCACACACCGCAGTAGGAGCAGGCACCAACGCGCTCGCCCCTCTCGAAGCTCCCCATTATCTCCACCGTCTCGTCGAGGGTGAAGCCGATGTATTCCTTGAATGAATAGACCCTGTGCTCTATGCCCAGCTTCTCGGCGTTCCTCCTGGCTATCTCGACGCTGGGAGGCCTGTACCCGGCTATTCCTTCGTCAATCGTTACGGCCACGAGCTCGAAGGGGAACCTCTCGCGCAGCTTCGCCAGGAGGTGCATGAGAACGACGCTGTCCTTCCCCCCGGAAACTCCCATTGCTATTCTCTCTCCTTTCTCAATGAGGCGGTACTTCTTCACCGTTTCCTTGAACTTCTTTTCCACCATCTCGTTGAAGTGCTTTTTGCAGTAATACCGCCCGGTGTAGCGCGCGTGGTAAACCGCTGGACGGCCGCACTTGGAGCACTTCATCTTTTCACCCTTTCCGGGTTGAAAAAGGTGTTAAAAAAGTTAAGCCTCAGCCGATGAGGTTCCTCAGTGCTGGAAGGACGTTGAGGGCCAGCAGGAAGAGGCCCACTCCGATGGTGAAATATCTGACGGGCTTAACTGCCCTCTCGGGCAGGTAGTGCTTGAACACGTCGTCCAGCATTCTCCCGCCGTCCAGCGGAACGAGCGGGAAGAGGTTCATAAGTCCGATGCCTATGTTGAGCACGTATATCCAGTAGAACGTGAAGAACAGCGGGAGCACCAGCCAGTCGGCTCCAACCTTTGAGACCACGTTCTGGGCTGGGTAGATTCCGATGTACCCCTTCTCCGGGTCCTCTGGGTGTGCACCGAGCCTCAGCTGGAGGTTAATCTCCCTACCGTCCCTCAGGACCGTGAGCGTGACCATCTGGCCCGGCTTCGTATTGTTCATGAAGTTTATGAAGTTCTCTATGTCCCTTATCTGAAGGCCGTCCATGGCGACTATAACGTCACCTTTCTGAAGGATTCCGTAGGCCGGGCCGTCCTCCAGCACGTCGGACACGAGGATTCCCGACGGCTGAAGAACGGGCGAGATGGCGAAGTTAAGGATCAAAACAGCCAGGAGCGCCGTTGTGACGTTGGCGAGTGAGCCGGCTCCGTAAACCCTCAGCCTGGTGCGCAGGGAGGCCCTCTCAAGCTCCTCCTCGTCCGGCTCGACGAAGGCGCCGGGTATGACGGCGAGGAGAACCAGACCCACAGATTTCAGCGGCAGGTTCTCGGCCCTCGCCACTATTCCGTGGCTCAGCTCGTGGACCACCATGACGACGGCGAGGGCTATCAGGCCGTACCAGAGGGGTATGGTAACACCAGGGATGACGAGCTGAACCCCCGCCTGCTCACCGCCCGTTTGGATGGTCTGCAGGGCGGTTTTGAGGAGGGCGTAGAAGACATAGGCCATGCCCATAAAGCCGAGGGCGATTCCGACATCGGAATAAATCTTCCAGAAGCGCCTGTTTTTGCCTGCAATCCTGTCTATAAGGCCTAGAAGCTTTTTGGTCCTCCACATGGCGACGAACATGTCAACTGCCAGGCCCTCTTCTTTTTCCTCTCTCTTCCCGAAGAGGGCGTAGAGGATTATCCAGAAGGCAGCGATTCCAACGATGACTGCGATGAGGGCGGTGTTCATTTGGGTCACCTATTGAACTTTCAGATCTCGATTTAAAAAGTAATCGGGCTCACAGCCGGCCAATGAATTTGAGGATGTATATCTTAGTCCTCACGTCGAGGATGGAGCCTATGGCGTCAAAGATGTTTCCTCTCATCGTCGGGTTGAGGCGAAACGCCCTCAGGATCTCCGCTGCACCGCTCCTATCGCCTCCAAAGAGCTTGAGAATCCCTATCTGGAGGAGGTGGTAGCTCAGAACCCGCGGGTCATGTCTTATGTCCCCGTGCTCCTCTATCATTCTGTACCTTCCCGCCAAGTACTTGGCGAAGGAGAACTGGCCGGAGTGAATTGAGTAGTCCACCAGCGGCTCGTCTATCGCTCCGAAGCGGCATATCTTTGACATCCTCAACCACATGTCCCAGTCCTCGCAGGTCGGGAAGCTCTCCCTGAACAGCCCCGCCCTCTTGAAGCACTCGCGCCTCACCATTATCGTGGACGTTCCGGTTATGTTGTCCCGCAGCATGTGCCTGTAAACGTTCCCGCTCGCACGGGGGTGCTTTACCCCCAGGATTTTTCCTCGCTCCAGGTAGTAGTATGTAAATGCCGTGTAGATTAGCCCGTAGTCCCTGGGGAGCTCCCTGAAGGCCTCCATCTGGAGCTCGAGCTTGTCCCTCCTCCACCGGTCGTCATCGTCGAGGAAGGCTATGAACTCCCCTCTGGCCTTCAGGACTCCGAGGTTGCGGGCGTTCGCTATCCCTTTTCCTTTCTGGGGGATGTATCTCAGGCGCCCGTCCCCGTAGGAACGCACCAGTTCCAGCGTGGATTCGCTTCTGGCCCCATCCACCACGAGCACCTCGAAATCGTGGAAACTCTGGTTTAATACGCTCTCTATTGCCCTCCTGAGGAGCTCGTACCTGTTGTAGGTTGGGATTATGACCGAAACAGTCGGCCTCACCCGGCCACCCTCCCGCCGGTGAGGAGGCTCAGGTGCCTGAGTATCAGCCTCCTGGCCTTTCTCTCGAAGTCCTCCGCCTCCGATTCAACCTCCTCGAGCTTCCAGTCATCGACGTTGAAGACCGCGGTGCCCTCCCCGTGGTAGAGCTTTATCCTGTACTTCTCGAGCTCCTTCACGGCCTCGAGCTTCTCCTCGGGCAGGTTGGGGTAGGGATAGTGGGTTCCGAAGCTCTCCGCCAGGGCGTACTCCGAGGCCAGCTGGAAGTCCTTCCCCTCAACCTGGCTCAGGATAAAGGGCTTTATCCTCGCGAGGCTCACGTAGCCTTCCGTTTCTCCTATCTCGTGAGGGGCTTTTATGAGGAGAGGCACCCTCAGGAGCTCGTCGTCCAAGAAAACCCCGTGTCCCAGCCTGTTGTCCTCCCCGAGCAACTGTCCGTGGTCGCTCGTGACGACGATGACGGAGTTTTCCATCAGGTTCCTCTCCTCGAGGATCTCCATCATCTCCCTAAGCCTCTTCTCCAGGTATTCCACCTGCCTTGGATAGCCCTTCCTCCACTTTTCGACGAGCTCGGACTCCTCGCCGAGAAGCCTGTTCACGACTGGGGCGTCGGTGAAGCCCTCGAAGATGGAATACGGCTCGTGAACCTCCATGAGGTTGATGAACATGTAAACCGGCCTCTTCAGCTCCATCTCTGAGAGGAGCCTCTCCGTCACCTTCGCCCCCTTGTCCCTGGGCCACCCTTCGCCGTACCTGCCCACTATCCTCAAGAAAATCTTGAACGGCAGGGTGAACTTCCTCTCCTCTACAAGTGCCCAGGTTAGCTCGAGGGCGTTCCTCGGCTCGTGCTTCTTGAGCACCTCGTTCAGCTCCTCCCTGTCCCTGTCCTCGATGAGGGGCTTGAGGGTGTCCCTGAACTTGTCGAACGCCCTGATGCCGAAGTCAGGACCCACGAAGAAGTTGGCCGTGAGGAGGTAGGTGGTGTACCCGAGAGCCCCTAAAACCTCGTGGAGGTACGTCCCGTCCTCCCGGAACCTCACGTCGGGCACCTTTCTCTTCCTGCCCTCGTGAACCCCGTGGTAGAGGGGATAGAGGCCGGTAAACATCGATGCATGACTCGGGATAGTCCATGGTGAGGGAGCTATTGCGTTTTCGTATCCTGTGAATCCAAAGTCCCTAATCAGCTTATGCTCTATCTCGTTAGAGTAGTCCTTTCTGAGGGTATCGAGGACTATGAGAATTACGTTTGGCCTGTCCATGTATGTTCCCACCTAGTAGCTATATGTTTTATTTAAATATTTGTCTTGCCAGGACTATGAAAAGACTTAAATTATGGGGGACTCTCCAATATCAGTGGGGAGATTGTGTGAAACGGATTGTGATGACTCTTAGTAATCCATTCAAGCCAGATCCTCGGGTCTACAAAGAGGCATCCAGTCTTGTGAAAGCTGGGTATGATGTTACTATAATCGCCTGGGATAGGGAGGGAAAATACCCCAAGATAGAGACTATAAACGGGATAAAGATCCTTAGGATTCACATTAGATCCTGCTATGGGCTTCCACTATGCTTTATTGCCGGTTTATTCCTATTTTACTTACGCTCTCTGTTTTTGTTAATGAAGATGGACTTCGATATTATACATACACATGACTTTGATACTGCAGTCCTGGGAGTTATCATAAAAAAAATCAAAAATAATGTATGGGTATATGACGTACACGATCTGTATGAAAGCATGGTCAAGCTGGTATCGGGTGAGAAACTTGCTAAAATTGTGGGATATTTGGATTCATATTTTCAAAAAAACGCAGATTTGATATTTACTGCTAGTCAGAAAGTTAAACAGGTTGTCCAGAGAAACAATAAGGACGTTTTTGTTATCTTAAACACAGTTAACCCGAGCTATCTCAAAAATCTCCCGAAGTATCCTACTTTTACAATTTTTTACGGAGGAGTACTGTCGGGAAACAGATTTCTTCTGGAGATGCTTAAGATTGCAGAACGCCTTGGTGTAACTTACAGGATTGCAGGAAAGGGATGGGCCGATGTTGAAGAGATTTTGAAGAAACAGCTGGGAAAGAATTTCTTGGGATTTATACCCCATGAGCAAATATTCGTTGAACTTGAGAAAGCACATCTAACCTTTGCAATCTACGATCCACGTTTTGAAAACATCAGGTTGAGTCTTCCCAATAAGGTGTTCGAGGCTGCCAGTGTTAAGACTCCTATTCTAGTATCCCGGGGAACAGCACTGGCTGAGCTTGTTGAAAGCATGAAAATTGGATGGTCTGTAAAATATGATGAGAAAGATGTTGAAAATAGGGTGTCCTTTTTGTTAATGAATCCAAAATATTTAAAAAAAGCAGGACATAGGGGTCATAAAATCTATTTAAAGAAGTATACGTGGAATTTTGTTGAGCAAGTCCTTCTAACTGCCTACTCTAAGGGGGTGAAGAGCAATGCTTCAAGATAAGAAACTTCTTATTTTGGCAGGTTCGTTTCCAAGTAAAGATGGCTCGTTTTATATAGGCTCTTTTATTAAGGGCCAAGTTGATGAGTTAAAGAATTATTTTGAGGAAATAATAGTTATATCACCCCAGCCGGTGGGCTATCGGCGGAATTTGAAGGAGTACTTCTATGATAATGTTAGGGTATATTATCCCAGATTCTTCCATATCCCTGTGGAGTTCTTTAGAAAAAGACTTGGAGATAATTTTTTCAAAGCTGCATCGAGGATCATTGAAGGAGAGGGACTTGAATTTGATTTAATCCATGCCCACTTCACGTGGCCAAGCGGATATGCAGGGGTAAAATTAAAGGAAAAATATAATGTTCCCCTTATAATAACGACACATGGATTACATGTCACACGACTAGAAACCCTCAAAAAAAGAAGTGCTATTTGTACTTGGAATTCCGCCGATGCAATAATTAATGTATCTCGTAAATGTGTAGAACTCTTAATGAGTTTGGGTATTCCTATGTCTAGATTGTATTACATTCCCAATGGAGTGGACCTTGGGAAGTTTTATCCAATGGACTCATCTGTTGTCAGGAAAATGCTTGGGATCCCTATTGACAAGAAAATTATTGTTAGTGTCGGTAATTTAGTAGAGAAAAAAGGTTATATATATTTGATCAATGCTGCTAAAATAATGCGAGAAACTGAGAAAGATTTCGCAGTCTATATTATTGGAGGGGGGCCGTTGTATAACTATCTCCAAAATGAAATACGAAAACTGGGGCTCCAAAAACATGTGAAGCTTATAGGTCCCAAACCACATCATGAAATTCCCCTCTGGATGAATGCTGCTGATGTATTTGTCCTCCCAAGTCTAGTTGAGAATTTTGGAGTTGTTAATATTGAGGCTATGGCATGTGGAAAACCCGTAGTCTCAACTTATAATGGTGGAAGTGAAGAAATAATAGTCTCAGAAGACTATGGCCTACTATGTCCGCCAAAAAATCCAGAGTGCTTAGCTGAAAAAATTTTAATAGCCCTTGAAAAAGAGTGGGATCATGAGAGAATAAGAAATTATGCGAAACAGTTTACATGGGAATTGGTAGTGAAACAAATTTTAGATGTGTATGATAAAGTCCTAGGTGATCAGTCATGTCTAACATCAAAGTTCTGGTAATTGGATTGGATGGAGCGACATGGGATGTGATCATTCCCTTTGTTAAGCAGGGAAAACTTCCAACTTTCAAAAAGCTTCTTAAGGGAAGTTCTTGTGGAATTTTAAAGAGTACTCTCCCCCCTGTTACTGTACCCGCGTGGCCCTCATTTGCTACTGGTAAAAATCCTGCAAAGTTGGGGATATACAACTTTTTAATTGTTGATAATAAAACTGGTAAAGTCAGAATAGTGCGATCTACAGACATAAAATCCAAAAAAATATGGAATTATTTGAGTTTCTATGGTAAGAAATCAATAATCCTCAATCATCCTGTTACATATCCACCAGAGAAAATCAGTGGTATAATGGTTTCCGGAATGCTGACACCACCGGGTTCTAATGATTATGCACATCCCCCAGAGATTTTGGAGGAACTAGAAAAGCTTGGATATATTATCGAGCCTGACCCTGAAATAGTTAGAACCAAATGGGATACTGAGGAATTCATCAGCGAACTTATTAAAACAATACGGAAAAGAACAGATACAGTTGTCCACCTAATGAAAACATATCCTTGGGATTTTTTCTTTGTATTGTTCCGCGCTACTGATGTAGTTCAACATAAACACTTCCAAAATAAAAAAGAAAAGTTACTTGAGGTGTATTCTGAAATCGATAGAAGCATAGATATTCTCCTTAAATCTGTCCCCAAAGAGACAGTTGTAATCCTCATGTCAGACCATGGATTTTGTGAGCTTACACGATACTTTAATATCACGAAATGGCTTTATGAAATGGGATATGTTAAGCTCAAAAAGAAGGAGATATCACCGCAGAATTCGAGAGTATCCATACTTACGAGACTTGGAATCACTCAGAATTCCATTCTAAGAGTTCTCAGGAAGCTCCACTTAGATTGGATACGGAAGTATCTTCCTGTGTCTCTTAAATCAAAATTGCCCCAATCTTCGGTAGAGATTGACCTCAAAGAGAGTCTAGTTTACCCAGGAATATTATTTACTGGGGCTTCTCAGTATCTTTCAATCAATCGAGAAAAAATCCGCAGTGAAGAAGAATATGAGAAACTTAGGAATGAACTTATTCTCAAGTTATCTTCCCTTAAGGATCCGGAGACAGGGGAATTGGTAGTTGAAGCAATTTATAAAAAAGAGGAAATATATTCCGGTCCGTATTTATCTGATGCTCCAGATATTATATTTTTATTAAAAAAAGGATATGGTTTGACTACCTTCCTTGATTTAAGTGCTCCTTTCTTTGAGAATATCTACTCCCCCTTCGGTACTCACCACGTAGATGGTATATTCCTTGTGTATGGTCCTGGTATCAAGGAGGGGTATAAAATTAAACCTGCAGAGATAATTGATGTCGCTCCAACTATTCTTCACATATTTAATCTGCCAATTCCGAACGACATGGATGGCAGAGTCTTGATGGAGATTTTTGAAGAAGACTCAGAATTTGCAAAGAGAGAGCCAAAGTACGTTGATCCAAGCTATTACGAGAAAAAACAAGAAGATGAAAAGCTTAAAAAAGCCATCAAAAACCTCAAGCTCAAGGGCAAAATCTAAACAAATCTCCTCAACACTCTCTTTATTGTTCCTAAATCAACTCCCAGCCTTTTCTCTATCGCCAGCAACAGCTCTATATCTTCTTTATCAATGCTCCTGCTTATAAGAACCAGCAGGAAGTAAACGGCCACGAACAGGGCCAGAATCAAAACCGCGTACCAGATGCTCGGAACCTTCAGCTTAAGGCCGCGAATTATCCCCAACAGGAGGAGGCTGATAATTAAGGGCTTCACGTAGTTCGGGCTGAAGGGATGGATTCTCGCCCTCTGATACAGCCTTACTGAGCTCAAAATGTTTCCCGCAAAATAAGAAACCGCCGTCGCCATCGCGGCTCCTTCGAGGCCATAACTTGGAATCAGCAGGGCGTTGAGGAGGACGTTTAGACCGGCTGAAACGAGGCTGCTCACCATGATAAACCTGCTGTCCCCGATAACTATCAGACTCAGTCCGTTCGGCCCGAGGAACGTATGGAACATAAAGCCAAGCGCTAAAATCTGCAGTGGCAACACTGCCTCCAGATACTTACTCCCAAAGATGAACCTTATGGTGGCCTCGGGGAAAAGGAACATCACGCTGAATATCGGCAGGGTAAGCATGAAAATCCATTTTGTGAGAACCTGATAAATCCGCTTCATCTCATCAAGCTTTCCCCGAGCGTAGAGACCGCTCGCCATCGGTGAGTACAAAAACGCGGCCGAGTTCAAAAACAGCGGAATCAGCCTTACAAGAGGAGTGGCCGCGTTGTATATTCCAACGATCTCTGAACCTTTGTAATAGCCGAGCATCAGCGTGTCTGTCCAGTTCATGATAAACGAGAGTATTCCGGTAAACATAAGGGGAATGGAAAACGCTACTAGATGCCTTCCTATGTTTAGGTCAAGCGAAGGCTTAAGGTTGAAAAGTCCGAGTCTCTTGACTTCAAGAAGGAGGAGCGCAAAGACTGAAAACTGGACCAGCATGTACGCCCAGAATATATCCGAAAACGGGGGACTTAGGGCTATGAGCGTGACAACGGCTGAGGTCCAGAGGATGGGATAAATGATGTTTTGAAAATAAACCTTCTCCCTAACCCTCCCAAATCCCTGAGTTGCCGATATTATGGTGCCAGTTAGAACCGTAAACGGAAGTGCAAGGGTTATCATTTTTAGGGCGTCTTTTAGAAGCTGATAAGACGTCTCGGTTCTCGTCAAGGCATCCGCTATTTCGGACCTTGAGAGTATTATTGCCATGACCGTTAGAACGCTACTCATGGCAACCAATGACATGGCCGTTGATATGAGGTCGTCTATTCTATCTGGCTCCTTTTCCCTGTAAAAAGCCACTTCCCTTGGGAGAGAATTGTTAAAGCCTAATTTTGCTATAACGGAACCAACGCCGATTACGGTCAGGGCAAGGTTGAACACCCCGTATTCGAGAACCGTGTAGTGCCTTGCTATCAGCATCCTGCTGATGAAGCCTAGTAACATTGATATGACCGTGCCGGCAAAGATTATTCCTGTACCCCTTGCGATCCTCTGTAATGCTTGACTTGCCTCGCTCATGGAGGTCACCATGTCCAATTTGGACCAATCTTGATCTTGTTCATGATATCACGCATTCACAGGGCTCTTAAGGTTTCCCCTAAAAGGGCCAGTGTATTTCTCAGACTTGGCGCATTCTTCGTTTGCTCATCAATTGTAGGGAATACCAAGGAGATGGCGATGAGTATATCACAGCCGGTACATTGAATATCTTTGAACAAAATAAAGGCAGACAAGTGACCAGCGGATGATATGAACGGCAACCGTTTTAAGCCCTGGTGAGAACTTCAGAACGCGATGATGAGTGATGGGCGAACCGATTGATGAGGACGGAAAGGTGATCTCTGAGCAACCCTTTTAAGGCCCATCTTCAACCTTTTCCTGGGATGATGAGTTCAGCCTTGCCTGAGGCTCGTGATGATGGAGTGACGGACTGACCGTCGGCTTATTTTTATTGCTCTTTTATTAGGTTGGCCTAATAAAATTGGAAAACCTAATAAAGTTAAATATCCAAATAGGGGACGGTAAGGCTTAAATATTGTGTGCATATGCACAAAATTGTGGTGATACCGTGGAGGAGGTGTACAGGCCCATCTGGGTCAGCATCCTTGGCAACGTTCTCCTTTCCTTGCTCAAGCTAGCCGTGGGTTTCATGTATTCCAGCATCGCCCTGATATCCGACGGCGTCCACTCCTTAAGCGACGTTATCACGAGCGTCATCGGCTACGCGGGCATTAGAATATCCTCAAAACCGCCCGACAAAAGCCATCCCTTTGGCCATTCCCGTTTTGAGCCCCTGGTGGCCTTCCTGATTGGGGAGGCTCTTATAATAGTGGCATACGAGATAGGCCGTGATGCCGTTTACAGGATAATTGAGGGTGGAGCCATAGAAGTCAACTCCATAATGCTCGGCGTCACCCTGCTCTCGATACTCTCTAAGGAGCTCATGTTCCGCTATTCTGTCCACATCGGCAGGAAGCTCAACAGCCAGATACTCATAGCGGACGCCTACCACCACAGGAGCGACGCGCTGAGCAGCGTGGCAGTTCTCGTCGGTCTCGGTGCCCAGGAACTCGGTTTTATGTACGGTGATTCCATCGCGGGTCTCGTCGTCTCGGTCTTCCTCCTGAAGGTCTCGCTGGAGGTAATCCTTGAGAATCTCGCCTACCTGACCGGCCAAGCGCCGCCCTTCGAAATATGCGAGGAAATAAAGGAGCGTGCCCTGGGCGTCCCGAACGTTCTCGGCGTCCACGATTTGAGGGCTCACTACGTCGGCAGCAAACTGCACGTTGAGCTCCACATAGAGGTCCCCCCGGAGCTGAGCCTCAAAGAGGCCCACGACGTCAGCGAGGAGGTCAAGAGGGTTATAGAGAGCCTCCCCGAGGTCGAGGTCGCCTTCGTTCACGTGGACATAAAGGGAGTTACTGAGTAGGGGGTTCACCGTTCTCAAAGTCCTTCAAATCGAAAACCAGATAGCCCTTTTCTCTGAGCCTATCTTTCCCCTTGATGCTCTTCGCGATGATGCCGTAGTGCTTTCTATCCCCCGGCTTTACCTTTTCGCTTTTTTCCTCAAGTTTCTTAAGGACTTTCAGAGCGTCCCTCTTGGAGAGGTCCTTCCACTTTGCTTCAAAGAAACCTACGTCGCCCCCCAGGCTGTTCACTGCGACTAAATCTATCTCCTCCTCCCTGTCCCACCATCTCCCAATCTTGGTGAACCTGAACGGCAATTTTCTCTCCGAGTTTAGTCTTATGAGGAACTCTCTTGCCACCCTCTCAAATACCTCTCCAAGATACCCGTTGAAGTCTTCCTGAAAATCCTCGAAACGTATCGCGCCGATCTCTATATCGTCGCGGTATGGGTAAACAAAGCGGAGCCAGAAGCGGTAGTAGAAGTCCTTGACCCTGTAAACACCGAATCTTTTCCGTTCCCTGACCGTCACCGGAAACTCCTTATAAATCAAGTCGAGGGTCTCAAGGGTCTTCAGGTACTTGGGGAGGTTCGTAACCGCTACTTTAGCCTCGTTGGCAATTTCGGTCAGTTTGGTCTTGCCCTCGTTTATGGCTTTCAGGATGTTCAGATACGTAATCGGCTCCCTCAGCTCATCCTTTAGGAGCCTCTCTGCATCCTCGTAGAGGACGTTGACTTTGTTGTAGAAGTTGCGCTCGATGTTTTCCTCGACGCCTAGTGTGTCGTCAAAGTACTGGAGGTATGCAGGGATGCCGTCTATTGCTCCGTAAACCTTAACCAGCTCTTTCCAGGAATAGCCGGGCAGGGCCTCCCCTATGTCGAAGAACCCCAGTGTTGAGAGTTTAATCTGGGCGGTTCTCCTTCCGTAGAGCGGGTTTTTATAGCTCATCAGGCTCTCCATCGTTGATATGGAGGAACCAAGGAGGATCAGCATGATTTTTGAATCTTTAAGGATTTCGTCCCAGATGTACTGGAAGATGGAGGGGATTGACCTATCCTCCTCGACCCAGTACGGGAACTCGTCTATCACGAAGACGAGCCTTCCAAACTCCCTCACTTCTTCAAAGAAATCCTCAAGGTTTTTGGCCTCTATGAAGACGTTGAACTTCCTGTTGAAGCCGGTAATGAGGCGTTTAAGCTCAAGCTCCATCGGTTCTTTTCTGGCGAGGAAGTAGAATGCTTTTTTGTCATTTATGAACTGCTTGACGAGCTCGGTTTTTCCAATGCGCCGTCTCCCGTAGATGAGGACGAAGTGCGCCCTCCTCTCATTGTACAGCCCCTCAAGGGCTTTTAGCTCATCCTTCCGGTCAATGAATTTTAATATCATGATATTTAATATCACGTTATTAATTTAAACGTTTCGCGCGATCTCCCGCAAATCCTTCAAAAACGCCTCCAGATGCTCTCTCCTGACGTGGGGCATCATGACGATCCTGATGTATCCCCTGTGGGCGCTCACACCCCAGCCGCGCTTCTTAAGCTCCTCCTCGACCTCTTCTAGGTTCTTTGCCCCGAAGGAAACGATGTTGAGAACGGGCTCGCGGATGAGGTGGACCCCTGGGATCCTCTTGAGCTCGCCCGCGAACCACCTGCTCAGCTCCATGGCCCGCTTGACGATCTCAGCGTAGCCCTCGAATCCGAGGTGCTTTATCATCGCCCACACTGCCAGCGCCTGTGCTCCGGGTCTCGTACCCGTTATCGTTGCCTGCCAGACCTTGCCGCCGGCGAGGTACGGCGCGGGAACGCTTATCGCCTCCAGGAACCGCTTCTCGCGGAATATTATCCCTCCCGCCGGGATGGGAACCATCCCCATCTTGTGGGGGTCTATGGTTATGCTCTTGACGCCCCTCAGCCTGAAATCGAAGTCGGGGATATCGTAGCCCAGAGCCTTGGCGAAGGGAATGACAAAACCCCCGAAGGCTGCATCCACGTGGAGGGGAAGCCCGTAGTCCAGGGCCAGATCGCTAAGAGCGGGAATGTCGTCCACAACCCCGAGGCCGGTGGTTCCGGCGATTCCAACGATGCCTATCGTGTTGGAGGTTATCTTTTCCTCAACATCCCTCACGTCAACGGAGTGGTCCTCCCGCAGGTCCGCCCAGACGAGCCGGACCTTCAGCATCTCGCTCGCCTTGAGGAAGGAGAAGTGGGCGCTTCTGGGAAGTATGAGCTCGGGGTTCTCCACATCCGTCAGGTTGCGGAAGGCTCTCACGGCGAGAATGTTGGCCTCAGTTCCCCCTGAGACTATGTTCCCGTAGCCCCTTTCGAGTCCGAGAAGGCTGGACAGCATTGCTATTGCCTCTCTCTCCACCCTCTGGCTTCCAACGTGCAGCCCGGGGTCGCCCAGATTCCTGTCGATGTAACGCCGTACCACCTCCGCGGCGAAGGGATGGGGATGGGTGCACATCGAGCCGAGAATCCTGCCTGAATCAAAGGTCAGGTCCTCTGACGTCTTCTCCTCCAGCTCCGCCAGAACTTCCTCTTCGCTCGCTCCTTTCTTCGGGAACATGGTCTCACCAGCCTGCCCCTAGTTTTATCCCTCAAATTTAAGCCTTTGCCCTCTTTAGGTAGCCCTTGAAGAACACCGGTGTTGTCAGCGCGGTGAGCATGGAGACCGCTATGACGCTCGCGAAGAGAACCTGGTCTATGAGGCCCGCGGAGAGGCCGAACGTGAGTATGGCCAGCTCGAGACTTCCCCTGCCGCCCATTCCAATACCTATCGTTATCGAGTCCCTCCAGTTCAGACCAAAGAGCCTCGCACCGAGACCGCAGCCGATGAGCTTGCCCATCACCGCCGCGAGGTAGAGCGCCGCTATGAGGATCAGGCTTATGTCGGCAAGGGGCGGGTTGAACATCAGTCCGACGTAGATGAAGAACAGGGGTATGAAGAACTCGGTGAGAACGACCTGGAGGTCGTTTATGAGTTCGTTGAGCTTTATTCTCGTCACGACGAGCGGGTCCTTCCTCTCGCGGAGGCGGCTTATGGTGAGGCCCGCGAGGTAGGCGCCTATTATCTGGTTGAGGCCCGCCCACTGGGCTATTATGGCCAGGGTGAAGGTCAGGATGAGCGTGAAGGTGAAGAACACGTTGAGGTTCCTGACGATGGAGTAGAACCACCTGGCCCTCTTGAAGATGTACTCAGATACCAGAAGCGTTGCGGCTATGAATGCGAATATCTTGACCGTCAGTATTCCAAAGGAAGCCGCGTCGAGCCCCCCTCCCGCCAGAGCGGTGATTATACCTATGAGGTAAACCGCCATTATGTCGTCGGCAAAGGCGGCTCCCATGAGTATCGATGAGACCTCCCTCCTCACACGTTCCTTCACGAGTACGCCGCTGGTTACCTCTATTGCGGTGTTTCCGAGGGTCACTCCGATGAATATTGCGGCCGTGGTTCCTTTCCCAGCCACCTCGACGGTAAGGAAGCCCAGGGCGAAGGAGAACGCCACGCCAAGGGCCGCAACGACCACCGCCTTCTTGGTGTTCTGGGCTATGGCGGAGAAGTTGCTGGTGAGTCCCATGTAGAGCATCATCATTATAAGTCCGAACTCTGCCAGGACTCCCAGATCATCCGTCGGTTCTATCACTCCAAGGACGAAGGGCCCCAGGAGTATTCCCGTGAGGACGTGGGCTATTATCGGGTGTATCTCCACCCTCTCAAAGAGCCACTCTATGCTCTTTGCGGTGACGAGAAGAATCGCGAGCGCCGCCAGGAAGTCCACGTCAGTCCCCCCTCATCAGCAGGGCCGCAAGCAGCCAGAGCGCCATGAGTATTATCGCCAGTACAGCCGCGATTCCAGCGGCCCCCCTGCTTGTTCCGAATATTATCGGAATGGGGCCTATCATTATCACCCCGCCCCCCTCAACGTCCGCCTCTCCGCCGAGGGCAGAAACGAGGGTCCCAATGAAAACTAACAGGAAGCCGAGGAATATAAGCGCCATCCCGCTCAGTATCAGCGTTTTCCCGTCCATACGGTATGGGCTTCCCTTTCACCTTTTAAAACTTAGCGCCAAACCCAAAGGATTAAAACGACCCGTGGGGATTCTTTAATATGCTTGTGCTCGTTGACCTCGACGACACGCTCTGCAACACCTGGGAGGCCGGCAGGTACAGCGTTCTCCGCCTGATACCCTATCTCATTAGACGGAGGAAGTTCAGGGCGTTCTTCTACATTCTTACGGCCCGCTACAGGGAGCTGGAGCAGTCAAGGGAATTCCACACCCTCGACTTCGATAAGCTCGTCGAGAGGGTGATGAGCAAGGTCTACGCCAAAATCAGCCCGGACGAGCTGGACGAGATAACGGAACTGGTTGATAGGGTGTTCTTCTCCAATCTGAAGCTTTACCCGGACGCCGTTCCCTTTCTGCGGGGTCTCAAAGCCATGGGTGCGAGGCTCGTTCTCATTACGGACTCCTCTACCAAGTGGCAGAGGAAGAAGCTCGAGTACCTCGGTATAAAGGACTATTTCGACGCACTGATAATAAGCGGTGAAACCGGCCACAGCAAGCTCGAACCCCACAATTTCAGGCTTGCCCGCAGGCTCTTCCCCGACGATGAGGTCTACATGGTCGGGGACAGGGACGACACCGACATGCGCGGGGGGAAGGATAGTGGGGCGACGACGATACTGGTTCAGAGGGGCTACTTCAGTGGGAGGCTCGCCAAGCACGCCGACTACGTGGTTAAGGACCTCATCGAAGCCCTGGAGGTGATAAAGCGTGAGCATGAAAAGCGAGCTGAAGCGTAAGTCCCTCCACATGACGGGTCTGCTCGTTCCGCTCTCCTACCACCTGTTCGGCAGGGAGCTTACCCTCACGCTCATAGGCATCTCGTTCTTCCTCTTCGTCGTCCTCGAGCCCTTCAGGATAATAGAGGAGCTCAGGGACAACATAAAGAGGAGGCTCAGGATATACGTCGATGAGGACGTCATCGGAAGGGTTGAGGTTCTGGAAAAGCACATAGACGAGATAACCCGCTCCCACGAGCGCTACCGCGTCGCGGCTCACATCTACTTCGCCGCGGCCTCGTTCATAGTGGTGTACTTCTTCCCGATGGAGGTGGCGGTGGGGGCCATAACGGTCGCGACCGTCGGAGACGCCCTGGCGGCCATAGTGGGCAAGTCCCTCGGAAGGCACCGCTTCTCCAACGGCAAGAGCTTCGAGGGCAGCCTTGCCTACTTCCTCGCCGGGATTGCCATACTCTGGCCCCTCGTTGGCCTTCCCCTCGCGCTGGTCGGCTCTATAGCTGGAACCGTGGCGGAGTTCTACAACCTGCCGCCCGACGACAACTTCTCCAACCAGCTGGCGGTGGCGCTGACCGTTTACCTGGCAGGGTTCGTCATCTGAAGGATAAAATCAAGAAAAGGTGGAGAAATGGATGGTCACTCTATGGTGACCGTCGCGAACTGGGTGAAGGTATCTGCGTCGCCCCACTCCTGTCCTGGGTCGGTGTCCTTGACGGCGTCCTGGAGCGGCAGTGAGTCAACGGCCGAATCGCCGGCACCCTGTCCGGTGACGTAGGCGACCACGTTTATCTCTCCCGGCTTGACGCCGAGGGCTTCCCATGGAATCGCTATCTCGAGGGTCTGGAGACCGTCTTTCTGGTTGCCCGTGTATGCGTAGAATCCTATCCACTTGAGGTCCTCGTACTTCCATCCGGTTCCGTTCCACAGAGCGAGCTGGGCGCTGGTTATGGTGCTGGTTCCGGGGTCTCCAAAGAACTCCCCGTTCCAGAAGAAGTAGAGCTGTGCATCTATTCCCCTGCCGAAGCTCACCTTTCTGCTCCAGCTGTCCTGGCCATCCGTGTATCCACCGGCCTTGTAGTCGAGGGATATGCTGTAGGAAACCCTCCACGAGGCGCTGTTCTCGGTGGTTAGGGCGATGTAGAGGAACTGGTCATCGTGATCGACGTAGAGGGCCTTGAGGTTTGCACCGTCCTGGCCGTAGCCGGTCTCATCGACTGCCACCGGCTGGACGCTCCAGTCATCGAGGTTTCCGTCTATGGTCTTGGTGAGGTTCTTGGAGAGTTCCTTGAGGTACTCGAGCCTTTCAAGGTTGCCCTCCTCGACGATTTTCTTCAGCTCCTCCATCTCATGCACTACCCTTTTCAGTCCAGTGTACGCGCGGAATATCTTAATGGACGCCCCCAGGGCGGCGTTTCCGTTATCGATGTTCTCCTTCCCCTCGTTGTAGAGCTTGAGGAGGTCGTTCACGGTGTTCTCGTATTCCTCAACCTTCTTCTCTATCTCCTCCGGCAGGGTGGCGTTCCGGAAGTATTCGTCGAGTTCGAGATAGCGCCCGTAGTCGTTCTTGAAGTGCCAGGTTCCGTAATACTTGTTGAGGGACACGAAACCTCTCCAGAATTTCTGCATCTGCATTTTCCTGCGGACGGAAGTGTAGTCCACATCGTTTGCCTTCTCGACCATGCCGTTGGTCTCGATGTGGATGTAGTAGTCAAGGTATCCGTCCATGACCTCCTCCTCGGTGGGCTTGTCGCTGAGGACATCAACGGCGTCGCTGACCTCGTCGTCGCTGAACGGTTCTCCGAAGTTCCAGACTCCGCCTCCCCAGCTCAGGCCGGTTGCGACCTGGAAGTTGAAATCCGTGGCGCCGTTGAAGACCTCTACCGGAATCTTGACCTCAACGGTGTTCGCTGAGAGGTTAACCCCAACGACGGCCCCGTTCACGGTGACGATATTGTTGTCCGGGTCTATGAAGTACAGCATGGACTCAACGTTTTCGCCGGCGGGCTTTACAGCGGTCTTCCCCGTGCAACCGGAGCACTTGAGGTTCACCGCCATCTGGATGTCCCAGTCTATTACCGACTTCATGTCCATGCTACCGGCGAAGCCACCGGCCTTTCCGCCGTCCTTGTAATCGATCGGGACGGCTATGAACGTTGCTCCGTTTGCCCCCAGCTTCATGTTGCTCATGTTCCTGAACCTGAAGAGGAAGTAAACGTAGTGGTCGTCCTTCGTCACCGCCACCTCGGTGAGGTCGGCATGGCTTGAGGTGTAGTTGGTTTCCTCAAGGTAATTGTCGTTGTCCGTTCTCTGGTCGTTCTCGGCGTCCCTCCAGATGAACGTTCCGTTGATTACCGTGTACGTGTCGTTGGCTAGGTCAGCCGACGGCCAGTCGTCCGGGTTACCGTCAACCTCTATCTTTCCGACCCACTCCACCTCAACGTCCATTGTGACGACGTTGTTGTCCTCGTTGGCCTCCTCGATGAGGTTGTCCTCGTCCACCGTGACCTTCAGCACGTACCTGCCAGTTTCGTTTGGTTTCCATGTGAAGGTGAGCTCCCTCTCCTCGCCGGCACCGAGGTCGACCGTCCAGTTGGAGATGAGCGTATCGTTGACGTAGGCCCTGACCTCGGCATCGGAGGCCGGAAGGGAACCGAGGTTTTTAACGGTGATGCGGTATTCGGTCGTTCTGTTGAGTCCCGCGATACCGGGGCCGGTTATGCTGGCGGTGAGTTCGGGCACAGGAATGAACATCTCGAAGTCCGCCATCTCGGTGATGACGTCCATGTCGCTCCATTCGTCTGCGTTGTCCGCGGCGGTACCTTCCTGCGGGAGGACGTCAACGGCAGAGCCGCCTCCACCGGTTACCCATGCGGCGACCGCGAATTTGCTGGGCATTCCTCCGATGGCTGACCATGGTACTGCGACTTCGAGGGTTTTAAGGCCTGTTGAACTGTCTCCAGTGTAGTTATACTTTCCACCCATATCGGTCAGGCTCGGCCAGCTCCAGCCGCCCTCGTATGGGTTGAGCTGCGCGGCGGTTATTGATGCGCTCCCGTCGTCCCACCAGAAGTAAACTTCATAGTCCAGCGCGTATCCATTGGAGAACTCTATGCCCCGCCCCCATGCGTCTCCTCCTGCCGTGTAGCCGTTTCCTGTCCCGGGATCGATGTCAATTCCGAAACCGTACGCCATTCCTCCGTTCTTGGTGTTGTTGGTCTCAATGGCAAGGTAGAGGTACTGGTCATCCCAGGAGACGTAGAACTTGCTGAGGTTGCCCACGTCAACGCCCGTACCCGTGGTGTCCTCGGCCGCCAGTTCGTTCTCGCTCCAGTCGCTGAGATTGCCATCTATTGTCTTGGGGGCGACGTAGATGACCGGGAGGTTGGTGAAGGTGTCGGTGTCACCCCACTCGTTTCCGATGTCAGTGTAGTCTATGGCCGGATCAACGGGGAGGCTGTCCACCGCCGAACCCCCGCTTCCAGTGACCCACGCCATTACCGCTATCTTCTCAGGCTTCCCGCCGAGGGCGCTCCAAGGTATCTTTATCTCGACCGTCTGGAGACCTGTTGAAGTGTTCCCTGTATAGGCGAAGCTCCCGCCGACGCCGGAGATGCCCTTGTAATCCCAGCCTCCACCGGTCCAGATGTTGAAGTTATCTGTTCCCATTCCGCTGCTCTGACCCCACCAGAAGTAAATCTCATAGTCAAGAGCAAAGCCGTTGGAGAACTCGACGCTCCTTCCCCATGAATCTCCACCGGAAACGTAGCCGTTTCCTGTTCCAGGGTCTACGTCTATTCCTATTCCATAGGCAACATCCCAGCTCTGGGTGTTGTTCGTCTTAACCGCTATGTACAGGTACTCGTCATCCCATGAAACATAGAGTCTGTCGAGGTTGGCTCCTTCAAGTCCAGTATCTTTGCCTACCGCAACCAAATCGCTTGGAGTCCAGTCGCTTAGGCTGCCGTCTATGATTTTAGTGCCGTACATGGCGCTGACGAGGCCGCTAAACGTGGGCACTAAACCAAGCAACAGAACGAAGGTTAACACAACTGCCGCCGTTTTCTTCACATTATCCACCTCCGGTGGGGGTAAATCCCCAGGGGTGTACGGTAGTCACCCGTAGTGAGTATTACGAGAAAAAGGTTTATATGCCTTTCTTTCCATATCACTGGTAGTGATAACACATCTGGTGGGTGGTTGGCAATGGTGAACTTTATCTTTGGCATTCATAACCATCAGCCCCTCGGAAACTTCGGCTGGGTCTTCGAGAGCGCCTACGATAGATCCTACAGGCCTTTCATGGAGATTCTGGAGGAATACCCGAACATGAAGGCCGCGGTTCATATAAGCGGTCCCCTCCTCGAATGGCTCGATGCCAACAGGCCTGAGTACATGGACCTCCTCCGCTCCCTGGTGAAGAAGGGGCAGCTGGAGATAGTCGTGGCGGGATTCTACGAGCCCGTCCTGGCCGCCATTCCGAAGGAGGACAGGATTGAACAGATAACCCTTCTGAAGGACTTCGCGAAGAAACTCGGCTACGACGCCAGGGGCGTCTGGCTCACCGAGCGCGTCTGGCAGCCAGAACTCGTCAAGAGCCTCCGCGAGGCTGGAATCGAGTACGTCATCGTCGATGACTACCACTTCATGAGTGCCGGCCTGAGCAAGGAGGAGCTGTACTGGCCGTACTACACCGAGGACGGCGGGGAGGTCATTGCGGTCTTCCCGATAGACGAGAAGCTCCGCTACCTCATCCCGTTCCGCCCCGTTGAGAAGACCGTTGAGTACCTCCACAGCCTTGACAACGGTGACGAGAGCAGGGTCGCGGTGTTCCACGACGACGGTGAGAAGTTCGGTGTCTGGCCGGGGACGTACGAGTGGGTCTACGAGAAGGGCTGGCTCAGGGAGTTCTTTGACAGGATTTCGAGTGATGAGAGGATAAATCTAACGCTTTACTCCGAGTACCTCGCGAGGTTCAAGCCCCGCGGGCTGGTTTACCTCCCCATTGCCTCCTACTTCGAGATGAGCGAGTGGTCCCTCCCGGCAAAGCAGGCGAAGCTCTTCGTGGAGTTCGTTGAAAAGCTCAAGGGGCACGGCCAGTTCGAGAGGTACCGCGTCTTCGTCAGGGGTGGGATATGGAAGAACTTCTTCTTCAAGTACCCTGAGAGCAACTACATGCACAAGAGGATGCTCATGGTGAGCAAGCTCGTCAGGGAGGACCCCGAGGCAAGAAAGTTCATCCTCAAGGCCCAGTGCAACGACGCCTACTGGCACGGCGTCTTCGGAGGGATTTACCTCCCGCACCTCCGCAGGGCCGTCTGGGAGAACATAATAAGGGCCAACGGCTTCGCCTCCACGGGCAGCTTCGTCCGCGACATAGACTTTGACGGCCGCGATGAGGTATTCATCGAGGACGAGAACTTCTACGCCGTCTTTAAGCCCGCCTACGGTGGTGCCCTCTTTGAGCTCTCCTCACGCCGGAGGGCCGTCAACTACAACGACGTGCTGGCGAGGCGCTGGGAGCACTACCACGAGGTTCCCGAATCCGCCACTCCCGAGGAGGAAGACGGGGAGGGCGTGGCGAGCATACACGAGGTCGGCAGAAAGATTCCGGACGAGATACGGCGCGAGCTTGCCTACGATGACCGCCTGAGGGCAATCCTGCAGGACCACTTCCTTGACCCAGAGACGGCACTCGAGGAGTATCGCCTCAACAGGCACATCGAGCTTGGGGACTTCGTTACGGGTGCCTACGACTACAGCCTTTTTGAAGGCGGCGTCACCCTCGAGAGGGACGGAACTGTCTCCGGAAGGCCGGCGAGGGTGGAGAAGACCTTCCACCTGGCAGAGGATGGCTTCGTCGTTGACTACACCGTGAGGAGTGAGTCAGTGGCCCTCTTCGGTGTCGAGCTCAACCTCGCGGTTCACAGCGTCATGGAGGAGCCGGCGGAGTTCGAGGCTGAGAAGTTCGAGGTGAACGACCCCTACGGCATCGGAAGGGTGGCGGTGGAGCTCGACAAAAAAGCGAGGGTGTGGAAGTATCCAATAAAGACCCTCAGTCAGAGCGAAGCCGGCTGGGACTTCGTGCAGCAGGGCGTCAGTTACACGGTCCTCCTGCCGGTTGAGGGGGAGCTGAGGTTCCGGCTGAGGTTCAGGGAACTTTGATTTTCACATTTTTATCGTCATTCCCTCGAGTTTCGGGTCCACCGACTTCAGCACCCTGAACTCCGTCACCTTGTCCTTTCTCGAGATCTGGATTACAGTGGTTGCGAGGTCCTCCAGGAGCCTGACGATTGGTTGCCTCATGCCGTCTATAACGTTGGCCTTCAGGAACTGGACGGACAGCCTCCTCTCATCGCCAACGTATTTGGATATGGCGCTGATTATGACCTGAACGTTCTTCGGCGAGAACTCCGATGCCACGAAGAGCTTCTCAAGGCCCACCACTGCAGTTAGGGTTGGTCCTCCTGATTCGAGAAGCTTGGTGTAGGTCTCCATGAACTTCTTTGCGAGAATCACCGGCTCGGAGATGTCCCTTATCCATCCGACGACTTCCCCGGTTTCTATTGTGCCGCCTATCTTGATGACCTTCACGCTGTTCAGAACCCCGTCATCCAGGCCGGCGAGCCGCGCCTTGGCCTTTAGGATGTGGAGTGAGTCCAGGATGTCGATGACCACAACCTTGTACCTCCTGCTCCTGCCCCAGCTCACCACTTGGTAGAAGCCGAAGTACTGATCCCCGCTGTCCGTCCTCTCCATGAGGACTATCTCGCCCATCCTTAGTGATTCCCAGAGGTTCATCATGAGGCCGTCGGGTACGCTCATTTTTATCACCCTGCTACTTGTGGTGTCGAGGATGTAGGAAAATATCCCGGCTGGATTTAAATAGTCTTTCGTCTTATATTTTTCTTTTGAAAGCTTCGCCGTTCACGGCGGGGAAAAGGTCAGGGGCTCCTCCCTGCGCCAGAACCGGCAGAACGAACAGACCTCGCCGCTGGCGGGCATGCCGCAGACCCTGCACTCCCTGAGGTCGGCCTCCTGGAGCTCCCCTTCAAAGAGTCCCTTCTTCCTGAGGTAGCCCTTCACGAAGTTTATCTTCGTTCCCGGCCGCCTCTCCTCCATCTCGTTGAGTATGCCCTTGACCTCTATCGTCGTGGCCCCGACGGCGTGGGGGCATTCCTCGATGTGGTACTCTATGCCGTTGGCGAGCGCGTAAGCTACAACCTCCCTCTCGGTCAGCTCGTAGAGGGGTTTTATCTTCTTCACGAGCTTTCCGTTGAACTGCGCCGGGATTACCGGCCCCTGTTTGGCCAGGTACTGCGTGTTCCAGTTCAGGAGGTTCGCCAGGATGAAGCCCGCCTCGTCGTCGAGGTTGTGGCCGGTCGCCACCGCGTCGAAGCCGTTGTCGTAGGCGAACTTGTTGAAGATGTAGCGCTTGGTCAGGCCGCAGTAGGAGCAGGTCGGTCTGCGCGTTCTCACTTCCCCGATGCCCTTTCCGAGGAGCTCTTTGACGCGGACGATGTGGAGGGGAACGTCGAGCTTCTCGCACTGCCTCTTGGCGTACTCCTCGCTCTTCTCGGAGTACTCACCGATGCCTAGGTTGATGTGGAGGCACTCGATGTCGTAGCCGAGCTTCTTGAGGACGTGGGCTGTAACGGCCGAGTCCTTTCCCCCGCTCACCACGACCAGAATCCTCTCGCCGGGTTTTATCAACTTGTAACGCTCTATCGTGCGCTTGACCTTTCTCTCGAAGTACTCGGTGAAGTGTTCGGGGCACAGGTACATCCTCGGGTAGTGGAGTTTTATAAACGCCGGCCTCTCGCAGAACTTGCATCTCATGGGCATGCCATCCTCACCTGATTACTTTGAGGGTCGGGGCCTTAAAGGTTCTTCCATTTAATAAGGTCCCGAAGGGGTCACCGGAAATCAGCCGACCGTAGGGATTTTTGAATGGTATAAAAGATAACCCGAACCGTGGGATTGGGGTAATGGAGGTCAAGGTTCAAGCGTCAGTCCTTCCTCATCACCGTGGGGGGATTTGAGTACGGTGATACTTCCACTGTCGTCGATTCTGAGCACCCTGATAAATGCTTCCTCCAGTATGGCAACGTACCGCCTCTCGGCCAGGTCGACGTTGACGAAGTAAAAGGTCTTCCTCACGGGGTTTCCGAGGAAGGCGTAGCCCAGATTGGAGAGGCTGAGGATGAACCTTGGACTGTTGCTGTGGAGCGGAATCAGCTTTTCGGGGTTCATGAGGATGGAGACCGTCTTGGGGTTCTCCCGGTAGTATTCCCTCACGCTCCGCGAGAGGCGGTTGAGGAATATTCCCGGGTCTTTGTGGGGGTCGACCTCCAAGACCACCTCCCCCCAATCGGACGTTCCGCCGACTTTAATCCTTCGTATTTTTCCGGGGATTTTCACTTTTGATAGTCTCAACCATCTGATTATCGACATGCTCGAGTCCAGAACGTCAACGATAAGAAGCCTCTCCCATCCGTAAACCTCGCCGATGGTGTGAAAAACCCGCGGATATGCCGAGAGGGATGTGTGTTCTATGAGGACGCTCTCGCCCCACTCAATATCCTGGAGGTAGTCAGCAAGCCTCATTCCTACCAGCCTCCGGGCATTTTTTTGAGCTCCAAGCCGCTTCTCACAATTTCCATCACGTAGTCGGAGTCCTCTTCAAGGCCCTTTATGAGGTAGGGGGATGCTATGTCAACGTTCAGGAAAAGAAAGTTCATCTTATCCACAATGCTAAGGTACTTCCTGGTTATCGTCTCGAAGTATCTCTCAAGTTTTTGGGGGTCTTCGAGGAAGGTGAATGTGAACTTTTCCATCCCGAGAACCACCGTGTGGTTCCGGCTTCTCTCCGGAACCTTCCGCGCCAGTTTGGAGTAGAGTGCGAGGTGGTACTCGAAGTCATCGACGACGTCGATATTCCCTAGGACGTGCCCCACGTTCATGACCCCTTTTATCTTTATCACGGGCACCGTGTCAACGGTTATTGCCTGCCCGCTGAACCTCAGGTTTTGGACGAACCCGTGCAGGGTGTCCCCGATGTCGACTACCAGTGGGAAGATTCCCATGTTTTCCCAGCCGTCGAGTATCTCCTTGAGGATCCACTCGGGATGATCGGTTGAGTGATACTCTACGAGGACTACGGCATCTCTCATCGAGAGCAGTTTTTCGATTGCATCTACCATGGTTACCCCCAGATTCTGTTTTTGGCATTCTCCTAAATATACCTTATCCAGTTTGGGAAAGTGTATCTGCCCTTTTGCACAAAGATGACGGTTTGACAGAAAAAAGTAATGGACTAGAGGGCCTCGATCTTGGCCTTCCAGTTCCCGGGTTTCCTGAAGTCCTTCTCCGTGAAAATGCCCTCCTTCTTGAGTATCCCCCTCGCGGCGAGCAATCCGGTGGCGGCCGCGTTCACTATGTCCCTGCTCAGGCCGGCACCGTCGCCGGCAGCGAAGATTCCCTCTATGCTCGTCTCAAGGTTCTCGTCCACCTCGACCTTCATGGCGTAGTACTTTATCTCGGGTGCGTAGAGCAGGGTGTGGTCGCTCGCAACGCCCGGAAGAACGCGGTCGAGCTTTTCAAGTCCCTCTATGATGTTGGTCACAACGCGGTGCGGCAGGGCCATCGCTATGTCCCCCGGCGTGACGTGCCTCAGGGTCGGCTCAACGTCGCTCCTCTTTATGCGCGCCCACGTGCTCCTCCTCCCCCTCCTGAGGTCGCCGAGGCGCTGGAGGAGCGGTTTGCCGCCGCCGATCGTCGTCGCGAGCTGTGCTATGCTCTTCCCGTAGGCCGTCGTGTCCTCAACCGGCTCGGTCAGCTCTATCCTCGTCAGGAAGGCGAAGTTGGTGTTGTTGCTCTTCTTCTCGTGCATCGAGTGCCCGTTGACGCCGACATAGGAGTCGTACTTCTCCTCAACGACGAAGCCGTGGGGGTTGGTGCAGAATGTTCTCACGAAGTCGTCGTAGGTGTCGGTGTAGATGTGGAACTTGGGGTCGTGGTTTATGCTCGTTATCGGCTCCATCACTATCGCGGGAACCTCGACGCGGACGCCCACGTCGATTGGCCCGTGCCTCGCCTCAAGCCCTATCCTCTGGGCCACGTCGTGGAACCAGTCCGCTCCGCCTCTCCCGGGGGCGACGATTATGTAGCGGGCGTTGATCGTGAAGATGTTCTTTCCCCTCTTCACCTTCACCCGGCCCGGCCCGAACTCTAGGGCCTTGGTCCAGAGGAGAAACTCGACGCCTTTGCCCTCGAGGTGCCTCTTTATGTCGGCTATGACCTCGGGCGTCCTGTCAGAACCTATGTGGCGCTGGATTATGGGGATGAACTTCACACCCGCCTGTGCCGCCCTCTGCTCCCAGTATCGGATCTCCTCCGGGTTTCCCCTGAACAGGTTTCTGGGTGACCTGTGGCGCAGGAAAATCCTGTCAACTTCCCAGACGAGCTGCCAGGCGTAGTTCTCATCGTCGGTCAGCTCGCTCAAATCGCCGCCTATGTCCGGCCTGAGGTTTATCGTGCCGTCGCTCAGTCCCCCCGCACCGCCTACGCCGCTCATTATGTGGCAGGGCTGGCAGCCGATGCAGTAGCCAAGCTCGTACATCGGGCAGATCCTCTGCTCGACGTTGCCGCCTTCCTCTATCACCAGAATCCTAAAATCGCTCTTTTCCGCCAGCTCGTAGGCCGCAAAAAGGCCAGCGGGGCCGGCACCTATAATCACGACATCGTAGGTCTTTCCGTTTCCTGCTTCAGAAACCATATTTCCCTTGCCGATGTCTCTGAGTGGCCCCTTAAAAAGTTTTTGGCAAGTTTTTGGTTAACCTGTCGGGGGCGTACGATACTTTTGACATGTAACACTCAAAGGAATCTCCGAAATCTTTAAACACTTTCGCACATTAGTGTTTAAACGTGGGGCGTATGGACACTTTGAATGCCGGGGAAAAATCCCATGAGGCCAAAGCGAAGAAGATACGAATAATCCACAGCAAAAGGAGGCTTCTCCAGCTCCAGCGCAAGGAAGAGCTCAGCCACAACATAAGGTACGTCTCCAAAGTCCCCGTGAGGCTGGTCATGGACCGCGACTACCTCGTCGTTCACCCTCACGACTCCCTGGCAACTCTCATCGAGAGTATGGGCGAGGAGGAAAGCTCCGCTATCGTCGTTGATTCCGAGGGAAAGCTCGTTGGATTCGTCACGATGAAGGACATACTCCACCTCTTCGACGTCCCCCGGAGGCACTCCATAGTGGGCTTCGGCCTGCTGAAGAGGTACTCCGTCACGAGGGCGACGAGGGTGGAGGACATAATGGTCACCAAGCCGGTAACCGTGAACATCAACGACGACCTGGGGCACGCCATAAGGATAATGCTCGAAACCGGAAAGCACCACCTTCCCGTGGTGGACGACGGTGGCAGGGCCCACGGCCTGCTGGAGGTTAAGGACATAATACGCCTCATACGCCTCGTCTCCCTCTGACCACTAAAATCGGGTGTTACCATGGACGTCTTCCTGGAGCTGGCGGTCATACTGATTACGGCCAAGCTGATGGGCTACCTAAGCTCGAGGCTCGGCTTCCCCGCGGCTTTGGGTCAGATAATCGGGGGAATACTCCTCGGTCCGTCCCTTCTGAACTTCGTGGCCTACGGCGAGGGCGTTCGGCTCATCTCCGAGCTGGGCGTCATAATGCTCCTCTTTCTGGCCGGTCTCGAAACGGACATGGAGGAGTTCAAGCGCGTCGGCCTCCCGGCTTTTCTCATAGCCTCCCTGGGTGTTGCTGTTCCCTTCATCTTCGGCTACGCCGTGGCCCTCAGGTGGGGTTACCCGGGTATGGAGGCCCTCTTCCTCGGCGGCGTCATGACGGCGACGAGCGTCAGTTTAACCGCGAGCGTTCTCATGGAGATGAAGCGCCTCAGGACCCGCGTTGGTGCGGCTATCCTGGCCGCCGCCGTGGTGGACGACGTCCTGGGCATAATAATCCTTACCATTCTCGTGGCCATGAACACCAAGGGGACGGTTTACGTAGGAGATATAGCGGTGCTTCTCGTTGAAATCGCCGCTTTCTTCCTCCTCAGCTACCTCATAGGCAGGGGAATCGTCAAGAAGGTCCTCCGCTCCTCCCACAGGATAAATCTCCCCGAAACCGTCACCACGGTCTCGATAGTCGTGATGCTCATCTTCGCCTACCTCGCCGAATACTTCCAGATAGCGGCCATAACCGGTGCCTACCTGGCGGGAATACTCGTGGCCGGGAGCGACGACGCGAGGAAGATAACCGACAAGATAATCACCCTCGGCTACGCCTTCTTCATTCCCGTCTTCCTCGTCGGCGTTGGCGCCGAAACCGATGCCCACGTGGTCCTCGCGGCGGGGGCCTTCGCGCTGGTTTACTCACTCCTCGCCATAGTCGGGAAGGTCATCGGCTGTGGAATCGGCGGAATCCTCTCGAAGTTCAGCCCCATGGAGTCCCTCCAGATAGGCGTTGGAATGATTCCGAGAATGGAAGTGGGCCTTATAATGGCCAACATAGGCCTTTCCGAGGGAATCCTGACGAACGAGAGCTTTTCCATAGCCATCGCGATGGTCATGGCGACGACGCTGGTCACGCCGCCGCTCCTCAAGCTGGCCTTCTCGAGGCGTTAGCTCGGCCAACCGAGTGCTCATCACACCTCAGCCAGTGCCGGTCTCGTCATCGCCAAGGTACACTTCCGGGCATAGGTTTATAAAACCCTCACCGCAGTGGGGAGCATGAGCGAGTGGCTTTCAATACTGAGCTCCGCACTCTTCATGCTCATCATGATAGACCCGAGCGACAAGATACTCCTGGTCAGCCTACTGAGGGAGGACTTCCACATAGAGGACATAAGGACGCTTATCGTCAGGGCGAACCTGATAGGCTTCCTCCTCCTGTTCCTCTTTGCAGTTTCGGGCCAGATAATTCTTCAGGACATATTCCACATCGACATAAACGCCCTCCGCGTTGCCGGGGGATTCGTCCTCTTCAAGATAGGTCTAGAGGCCCTCGAAAGCGGCGGAATGATGACCCTCAAAAAGGAGAAGAACATACTCGCCCTTGCCGCCGTCCCCGTTGCGACGCCCCTGATAGCCGGCCCGGCCGCGATAACGACCGCGATAACCCTCACCGCCGAAAAGGGCCTCTACCACGCGACCGCGGCGGTGTTCCTTGCCATCCTGATGACGGCCCTCGTCATGTTCGTGACGCTGTACCTGATCAAGAACGTCAGCAAAACGACCCTGGGGGTCTTCATAAGGATAATCGGTATGTTCACGATGGCGATAGGGGCCCAGATGATGGTTCAGGGCGTCGTCGGGATATACCTCCTGATGACGTCTGCTGGATGACAACCCTTCGGCCTACTGCCCGGAGGACCGGCCAAAGTCAAAACTCCTGGGCTAACCTTTTAACCCCTTCCGCTTTTTCCAGGAAAGGAGGGTTGAGAATGAAGGTAAGGCTTGAAAAGGTTAAGGGAACGCGAGACCTGCTCCCGGAGGAGATGGCGAAGAGGAGATGGGTTTTCGAGAGAATCCGCGAAGTCTTCGAGCGGTATAACTTTCACGAGGTCCTCACGCCCACCTTTGAGTACACCGAGCTCTTCAAGCTGAGGAGCGGTGAGGAGGTGGTCGAGCAGCTCTACGCCTTCGACGACAAGGGCGGACGGAACCTCTCGCTCCGGCCGGACATGACGTCCAGCGTCGCGAGGCTCTACGTCAACGGCTTCCAGAACGCCCCGAAGCCCGTTAAATGGTACTACATGGCCAACATGTTCCGCTATGAGGAACCCCAGAGCGGCCGTTACCGCGAGTTCTGGCAGGCCGGGGTAGAGCTCCTCGGAAGCGATAAAGTTGAGGCAGATGCGGAGGTCATAGCCCTCTTCGTTGAGAGCTACCTCGCCACCGGCCTCGAGGATTTCACCGTGAACATAGGCGACCGCGTTCTCCTCGACGAGTTCGCAAAGATGCTCGGTGTTGAGGACGACGTGGGCCTGATGAGGCTCATAGACAAGAAGGATAAGATGAGCAGGGAGGACTTCACCGGCGCCCTGAGGGAGTTCGGGCTGGACGATGATGGCGTCGAGAAAGTCCTGGCGCTGGTGGAGATAAAGGGCCTCCCCGAAGAGGTTCTTCCGAAGGCAGAGGGGCTCTTCACGGGCGAGAAAGCTAAGGAGGAAATCAAGCGCCTCTACGAGCTGGTCGATTTGCTCGATGCCTACGGCGTCTCGAAGTGGATAAGGATAGACCTCGGCATAGCGCGGGGCTTCGACTACTACACGAGCATAGTCTTTGAAGCCATCGCCCCCGACGACCTCGGCATAGGCTCGATAGGCGGCGGCGGCCGCTACGACAACCTTATCTCCGTCTTCGGCGGAAAGCCGACCCCGGCGACGGGCTTTGCCATTGGAATCGAGCGCCTCATTCCGATACTCGAGTGGAAGGGGCTCATCCCGGAGCCGAAGCTCAGGCCTGACGTCTACGTCGTGCCCATAGGGAAGGACGTCGAGCTGAGGAGGGCCGCCGTCGAGATAACGAGCGCACTAAGGGCCGCGGGCGTCAAAACCGACTGCGAGCTAACTGGAAGAAAGCTCAGGAAGGCACTCGATTACGCGGGAAAGCTCGGAGTTCCGTACGTCGTCCTCGTTGGGAAGAAGGACCTGGCGGAGGGAAAGGTCACGGTAAGGGATATGGAGAGCGGCGAGCAGAGAACCGTCGAGAAGGCTCGGGTCGCGGAGGCCGTGGTTGGGTTATTGAAGGGCTGAGGGGTTTGCTTTTGTCGCCCCCAGCATTTCTTTGACCCAATTTTGTCGCTTGAAGGCTATTCGGGCAGGAAATGTCTTTATCGTGGGCCCGGGTTAGAGAGGATGAAAGCAGCTCAGTGGTGACCGCTCTCCTCATCGTCACCTCGGAAGGGCTTGGGCGTCATCATCGCTGGGCTTAAAAACACTTCGAACTTTTTAACCCTGGTGGTGCCATGAGGTTCATCCCGCTCATAGTTGCAAGGCCCGAGGTCCAGATGGCCATAGACGAGGCGATAATGAGGGCCAGGATCGAGGGGAAGGCTCCCGACACGGTTAGGCTATACACCTTCTCGCCGAGCTCCGTGACCATAGGTCGCTTCCAGAGCGTCGTCCACGACGTCAACCTCGACGAGGCGCGGAAGCTCGGAATCCCCGTCGTCCGCAGGGTGACCGGCGGCGGCTCGGTGTTCCACGACGAATACGGTGAGGTGACCTACTCCGTCGTTGTCGGCGAGGACTACCACCCAATGCTCAGGAACGTCGAGACGAGCTACCGCTATCTGGCCGGCCCGCTGGTTGATGCGCTGAAAGAGCTTGGCCTTGAGGCGGGTTTCTCCGGCCTGAACGACATCGTTGCCAACGGGAAAAAAATCAGCGGCTCCGCACAGACGAGGCGGAAGGGGGTCATCCTGCAGCACGGCACGTTCATGTACTCCACGCGCGTTGAGGTACTCGGAAGGGTTCTCAGGGTCTCCAAGGCCAAGCTCGCCGACAAGGGCGTTTCGAGCATCTGGAAGAGGGTAACCACCCTGGAGCGCGAGGGCATAAATCTGAGCCGCTGGGAGGCCTACGAGCTGCTCAAGGAGAGCTTCTTCAGTGCCTTTGAGCCCGAGGAGGGTGGGCTCACCGACTATGAGCTCGAGCTCGCCGAGAGGCTGGTGGAGGAGAAATATGGGAACCCGGAGTGGAACGAGAGCCGGTGATTTAAGGTAGCTTCCAGTTTTCTTCTATCATATACCGCTCCGCCAGCTCGTAGAACAGTTCGTCCTCGCCGAGCTCCTCTCTCAGCTTTCTGAATTTCTCCTCAAGCTGGGGCAGCCGCCCCTTACTTCGTCTCAGCATGTCGTTGCCGAGGTCAACGGCGAAACGGAGGTACTCATCGTCCACGAGTATCCTTCCATCCCTGCCGAGCGGTGCCGTCAGGTACTCAGTGGCGTTTATTTCCACAAGGTAGCGCTTCGAGACGACCTTGAAGGTGGTGTACTTAAAACCCGAGGCCAAACCGAGCTCGTGGAGTCTCTTTGCCCTCTCTACGTCCTCGGCGACGATGTGGAATATGGGCGGCTGGCTCTTGAGGAATATGAGGCCCTTCTCGGCGTTTCTCAGGGCCTCCCTTGCCTCCTCGAACTCCATCGGTCTGTGGACCTTGATCAGCCACCTCGCGAGGGGCTTGGCCCCGAGGTCCGGTTCCTCCATTATGCCGATCCTGCCGGAGCAGGAGGAGGTCGTGTAGATTCCCCTTATCGAGTTGATGAGCAGGAGGTGATCGATTATATCCGCGTCAACCTTTCCTTCCCTCATAGCCGTGAAGAGGCTCACAAGGGCTTCGCGTTTGGCTTTCATGTCGAAACCTCCGGACGATTCTTAATTCCCGCGAAAGCGTCGTTAAGCGGGGGTTGGGGTAAGTAAAAGGTCTCAGCTTCCTCTTTCAGCCCCTTCTGTCGAAAACTTTATAAAGCTAACCCAAAAGGTTTAGCTGGAAATGGCCAGGGTGGTGTAGCCTGGTTAGCACAGGGGACTGTGGATCCCCTAGCCCGGGTTCAAATCCCGGCCCTGGCCCCATCATCACAAACTTCGCCTTCGCGAAGTTTGATCAAGGTTCGTGACCGCTTTTCAAGTGCCCTCTTCCAGTGTGCATCTAACAAGAGACTAATTTTTTAGTTTGGATTCTCGTTAATTAGCCACCAAAAGAAGTCCCTCAAATACGACGCCCTACGGGCGTCAAAAAAGAAAAGTGGACTTTAATATACGGTAATTTCCATGAGACCTCCTAGCATTAAAGGTATGAATCTGGAGTATGCACTCTTCAGCAAACAACATTTCAAAGCGGTCACAAACTGTGATCAATTTTTGCCTGGTAACAGTTGCTATACTCTTGAACCTTGAATGGGGGTTCACTTCTTCGGCTACACTATTGGCAGAATGAATAACAACCATCAAAAAATTCGAGATTGTTATTCAAAATGAAAAGTCAAAGCAGGCCTTCAATCAGTTTGTAGTCCTCCTCGGGGATCTCGCGCATAGCTTTGCCCATTAGATGCCCGCTCCAGCGCTTCTTGTTGGTGATGAAGCTGAGCTTTGGAATAATGGGCTTGAAGTCGAGCTCGCCGAGCTTTACGGGCTTGATCTTAACCCTGAGGGGGTAAGTCTCATTGAGGTGTGGCGGGCTCTTGAATATCTTTGTTGAGTCGGGGTAAGGCTCGCTAACGACCTCGAAGATGCCGACGATCTTGGGTTCGAGAACTTCTTTGTTCTTCCGCTCCTGCTTGACGTAGAAGACGAGCTTATCGCCGGGTTTAACTTTGGCGATGGTGTTCCTGTGCCTCTTCGCCACTCCCCAGACGTTCTTCTTTCTGACAGCCTCCCAGTTGTCGCGGTTGGTTATGCAGAGCCAGTAGGTCATGGAGGTCACCAAGAAGACTGGATGGAATGACAGTTTGAGGTTTCTCTTAGCTCAAAACATCTTGTATTTCTCTGATAGCACCAACAAGTTTTTCAATTTCTCCTGGAATAAGATCAGCTGTGCTAAGCACTGAAATGCAAGTATTTGGGTCTTTCTCCCACAATACTGGCAGTTCAGACCACGAAGAGATGTTTAGTTGATTTAACAGTTCATTTTCTTGTTGTTCCAGTTTTCGAATCTTTGCTATGTATAAATCTGCATATTTGCCATAAATGGAGATTGTCAGATATGGAAATATTGTTTCTTTTAGGTACTCCTTAAGTTTCTCTAAATTTCTTTCATTACCTGCTAAAAGAAATAATGCCTCTGGAGACACTTTATCCGAACCAAGGACTACTGGCATGGTATCTAGAGGCATTACCAAGAGGACTGACCCAGTAGGATGCCACAACTCGATAGTTGATATCAGTTTTTCCATGTTCTCTTTGTCGTTATCCTCTAATTTTGATGAAATCTTTCTCAGCTCTTCTATCAAGATTCGCTTTGTTTTATGGGCATATTCCATGTATCCATCCACGATTACTTGTTTCACTTCATTTTCGGAGGTAATTACATTTTTGGGGATCTTAATTACATATAATGGAACCATCCTTAGAGCCCTATCACTGAACAGTCGGATAGCTTTCATTTTGGAGGTTACAAAGTTTGAAAACATCGATCTAGTTGCAATGAATCCCTTATTCCTCAATGAGTTTACTATTAATCTCCTAGCTTCTTTTGAGAACTTTATTTCTCTTTTCTTTCTTGATTCATCTAGGGCTTTTGAGAGAGGAAAAGCGTCTCCCATTTCAAATATCATATATGTGTCCCTGTGTTTGAGGGTATTCTCCCAAATCTGATAAATCTGCCACACAGGGATTTTTCCATCTTCTACGAGAAGATTCAGTATCTTTGCGAGTTTCTGATACTTTTCCAATTCCATTTTTAGCTCTTCGTTTTCCTGTGTCTTTCTCCCGGATTCTTCGGATTTCTCTGCGATTATTTCAATAATGGTCTCAGGAACTTCATTCGTTTCGGGCTCAGTGAGGTATGATAAAATTGCTACTGTTATTACAAAGAGCACAATGCCGGGGATAAGATAGTAAGGATTCTTGAGATAGTAACTTATGTAAATACTTCCTGCGATCTCTATAAGTCCAAGAACACCTTTGATCAGCGCTATGATCTTTTTGTCAATTCTCATAAGTACTCCCTCTCCCGGACATTGGGAATAAGGGTCCATATTCTATGTATTCCCAAGGAAGACTTCTTCCTGTGGCGTTCTCCATTAATTTTTCAAATTCAAACTTTGCTATTACGAAATTTGTCCCGGTGCTAGTATGGACTTTAGCGGGGAAGTTAAGGATAATATCAATGATCTTCTTAGAGTATGGCCTAAGTCTATAATTTCGTTTGAATTTCTCCCAGAGCTTATTTATGGAACTTGATATTACATCGGCTAACTGCAGAAATATTGTTTTCTCTGAATCGCCAAAGAATATACGATAATGTCGATCAAAATTGTAATCTAGTCTTAAATTTAACGGATAAGGGATACCTCTCTCCCTTAATTTCTTTGAGACGTTAGATGAGGGGTCTGACAGAATATGAAGTTCGTTTTGTAGTATTTCCTTCCACTGTTCTTGTTGGTCGTGGATAATAACCACCCCCTCATATCCCCGATCATTTGAATATCTGTTAACTCTCATGAACACATTTGTTGCTGCAGTAGTGTGGGGTAGAAGAGATACTCTCTTTGATCCGGATTTAGGATCTGCGGGGGGTACATAATATTCCCAAGGGGGAGTCGAATATTGTGTTGGGCTTATAAGATGATTAGTTAGCTGATAGTAGTATCTGTCTATCATCCTATCAATAGGTTCCTTAAACTTCAGTGGGAACTTCTCCGAATCTCTTCTTAAGAATGCTAAGAACGTTTCTACATTTTCTTGCGAGGGCTCTCTGCTAGCTTTGGAGAACCATATAATAGTCTCAGGAGACAAGTTTAGATATAAATAATCAGCGAATCTGTTAAAGAAAATTCTCTTGTCGAACAATGCTTTAGGATGATCGAGTACTCCAGAAGTCAAACCGACGATATTCGCAATGTTGGCAATAATGAAAAATTTCTTGTCCATTAACTCCACAAAAACAGGAAAATCGTTTTCATACAGGTATTTGAACAATTCATAGATAAACTTAATCTTCTTTGGCCAAAGACGGGCTCCTTTTAGCTCTTTAAAGTAGATGTGGTTGTCCTTTTTTAACCTAGTTATGGCACTTGTTAATTCCTCGAAGCTACTTTCATCGTTTTCTATTCCAAAGCCGCCTAGTACAAAGTATGGTTGATTATTAAAATGACGGATATTCTCTTTGTTAAGAATTAAATCTCCAGTATTTCCACTTTCATCCAAAAATACATAGAAGCGTTTTTTCACCTCATAACTCACCCCTAAACGCCCTATCGAGTATCGCGGGGAGGAGCTGTTCAAGCTCCTTTTCCCGCTCCTCGTAGAGCTTGACGAGCTTTTGAGCGCGCTCACTCACTGAGTCGAGGTAGGCGACGATGCGTTTTTGTTCGTTGAGGGGTGGGAGGGGAATCCGGAATCTTCTAATCTCTCTTATTCCTAGATCTGGTGTTCCGATGCTTCTTGTCTTCTCTTTTGCTTGGACTCTGACTATCTGGGAATTAAGTACATACAAGAGGTACTCACTAGTGACAACTTGAGTATTGGGTCTGATAAGCACTAGGCTATGAAGTGGGATGAAAGGTGGGAATTCTTTTAAGAGTCTAGCTTCCCCGATAGTCCCAATGCGTGAGTAGAGAATATCCCCAGGTTTGGGATCAACCCTTCGCAGTTCCTTTTTATAGTCCTCCTCGGGAATGTACTTTTTAGCGCTTTTGAAATCAATTCCAAATGGAGTAAAATTCTCAGGGGAAATAACAGGTATTCCCTGTGGAGTGTACTTTGGTGTTTTATGGTCTCTGTCTGTAATTTTCTCGCAGATTTCATTTAACTTTCTCCACTCCCAGCCCCGCTCCTCCGCCTTCGAGAAGACCTCGTGGAGCGCCGAGGCCATCAGCTTTTCCGCTTCCTCCCTCGCTTCCCTCGCGAGCTTCTTCGCCTCCTCAAGGCGCTTGCTCACCTCGTCGAGCTTGGCGACGATGTGTTTTTGTTCTTTGAGAGGGGGGAGGGGGATTTGAAGTTTTAACACAGCTTCTTTGGGCACTCTTTGTCTCCCAGTGGTCCCAAGCATTTGTTCTTCAAGGATTCTTCTAGCGTATGAGCTCCTAAGAAAATGAAAAAGATACATTGTTTCAATTAAGGTCTTATCTTTTGGGTAGATGGCGTAAACTTCTGTTGTTGCTAGCGCAAATTCGCTCGGAACTTCTGGGACTATTCCCTGTTTTCCATTTTCGAAAGAAGGCGTTATTTTTGCAAGCAAGATATCCCCAGGTTCACAATATGAATAGCTTTTAACTTCCTCAGATTTTCGTATTTCATATCGAGCGAAAATACCCCGTTCTGGGATCAACTCCATTGGTATAAACACAGCCTCCATAGACTGGGCAATTTTCTTTTTAACTCCTGAATTACCACGTATTCCTGCAACCTCCCCCAACCTAACCCATCTCCACCCTTCGGGTAGCTCCCACGGTCCTTTCAGACCCGCGACCTTCGGCTCCGCGGGTTTCTCCCCCTGCCCTTTGGCGACCTTCTTCGAACCCATGAACTCCGTGAGTGGCTTCTCCCTCATGGCTTCTCACCGAGGACGGACTTAATCTCTGCCAGAAGCTCGCTTATCCTCTTCTCTTTCTCCTCAAGGCTTGCTATAATCTCTTCGGGCGCTGGGTACTCTATCGTTAGCTTCCTGTTCGGGTTCCTCGCGCTTAAATCATAGTCCCTCTCCTTTATCTCTTCTATACTGACCACCCAAGAGTTCTCGGAGAGAGCTTTCTTCTTCCACTCCTCGTCTCCGGTTTCAAGGTACTTCCTCCACGCCTCGAACTTTTTGAGTGCATCGCTTAAGTCCTCATCCTTAATCGGGTTCGCCCTCGTGTAGTTCTTTCCGTTAGGCGGCATAAGCTCGTAGTACCAGATTTCCTTCGTGGGCTTTCCGCGCTCGAAGAAGAGCAAACTGGTTTTCGGCCCGGTTCCGCCCTTGGGTGAGATGTTGGCGAAGACACCCTGGGGGAGGCTGACTATCGCGAAGACGTTGTTCTTTTCGAGGAGATCTTTTCTAACCCTTACGTAGGCCTTGGTAACGTTGGAAAGGACCCCGTCCGGCAGGACTATGCCCACCCTGCCCCCGGGCTTCACCTTTCTCATTACGTATTGGAGCGCCGCCAGCTCGGTCGAGCGGGTTCTAACGATTAAGTTTTGAAGGTTGGATTCCTTTATTTTGCCCCCAAACGGTGGGTTCGTGAGTATTACCTCGTAACGCTCGCCCGGATTGTGCAGGTCCTCGCTGAAGGTGTCGGTCTTCACGAGCTTCGCATTGACCCCGTGGAGGAGGGTGTTCATGTTGGCTATTAAATAGGGCTGGGCCTTGAGCTCCTGGCCGTGGAAGGCCTTCTCAAGCTTCCTCAGGTCTTCGGCGGTTTTGGCTTGTTTGTACATGTGGTTGTAGGCCTCGACGAGAAAGCCGCCTGAGCCGCAGAATGGGTCGAAGACGGTTTCCCCGATCTTTGGGTCGACGACCTTAACCATGAACCTGACAATGGGCCTGGGGGTGTAGTACTCGCCGGCCGCCCCTCCCTCACGGCCCATGAGCATCAGGGTCTCCTCGTAGAGCTGGGACATTATCTGCGTATCTTCTTCGTCGGTTCTTATGTCTTCGATGTTCTGGAATATTTCAAGCAGGTTGTGGGGGTCGTGAACCTTGAGCGTGACGTTGGAGAATATCTCCCCTATCTTGTTCAGCTCGTCGCTCCCGCCGAGGGAGCTGAGATACGGCCAGAGCTCGTTCGCTATGAAATCGTAGAAGGCCTTTACGTCCTTTACCCTCTTCAGGCTGTCAACACTGAAGCGCTTCGGCCAGTTGTGGAAGAGGTACTCCTCCTTTATCACCGGGCTGTATCGCTCACCTCTCAGCTCGGCCTCAAGCTTTCTCTCCTCTTCCCTATCACTCAGGATTTTAAGGAAAAGCATCCATGAGAGCTGTTCAACGTAATCGAGAATTGAAAGCCCTTCGGCTCGCATTATCTCGTAGATGTGCTCGATTCTATTCGCAAGGGTCTGCCTCTCCATTAATCATCCCTCCATTAAATCGGCGTACAGGCCTTTTTCAATCTCCTCCAGGACTTTGCGAAGGCCTTTCCCTCCGCCGAACAGCTTGGCAATGCCTTTCAGCCCACCGTAGGCCTTGAACTCCGGAAGTTCAAAAACCATTGGGTCTTCAATCTCGCTCAGGCCGTAGAGGCGGTAGTGGTCTATGAGGTCGAGGATTATTTCCCTGCCCTTCTCGCCGAACTTGTCCATGAACTCCTTCTTCAGCTCAAGGAACAGGTGCGCCCTCTCGTCCCTCGAAACTATCGGGGCGTCAAAGAGCAGGTTGGCCAAGAGGTCGAACTCATCCGCCTCGGGAACCTTCTCGATGAGTGAGAGCAGCTTGAGGTCTATGCCCGCTTTTTTCAGGTCTTCCTTAAATCCAAGCCTCGCTTTTCGGTTCAACCAGATTTTCTTGAGATCGGCCAGGCTGGTAATCCTCCTCTTCACCTGCTCCTTGGTGTACTTCACATACTCGGCCTCAAGAACCTTGTTGCCCTTGATCTCTATCTTTATCTTGTTCTCCTCCTGGATGTAGACGTTGATGCCTCTCACTGTTATCGGTTCTTTGTTCTCAGGTTTCAGTTTTCTGAGTGTTACAGTTGCCTGGTTATCTGGTCTCGGGAAGGTCGAGACGTACGTTTTCTTTGGCCGGTATCCGCTCGCCCGTATATCAACGAATACTGCTTCCCTCGGCACGTTACTGAGGAATATTCTTCCATTGTCGTCTGCGACGATGTGACGTGGCTTTCCGGGTTTAACATGAACCACGATATCTGCGCCCTTGATCGGTCTTAGCGTTTCATCATCGACTATAAGCAAGTTCAGGTACCAATCCGTGGGCCGGTTTTCATCTGGTTTGAACTTGGGGAAATCCCACCGGTCAAAGAGCCTCGTTGCTCCCGTGAAATCTACTACCCTGAAAGTGAACTTCCCGGTTTTATGGTACAATCTTGAAGCCCTGCCAATTATCTGGTGGAACTCCACCTTGGAGCCAATGTGCTTCAGAAAGATTATGTTCTTTATCGGAGGGACATCTATTCCGGTGCTCAGCACGTCAACGGTCGTCGCCACCGCCGGAAACTGTTCCTCGGCGTTTGCGAAGCTGTTCCTAAGAACCCGGTGGGCCTCGGGGTCGTCCGAGATTATCGGATAGGCGTAGTTGTCAACGTGGAACTTCGGGTTGAAATAGTTGTTTAGAAGGTCCGCCACTTCCCTTGCGTGTCTTTGGGTTGGGCAGAAAATAACGGTCTTGGCAAAGGGATCCGTATCCTCAAGGAACTTCGCTATCCAGCCCACTATGGCCATCGTCCTATCGGGAAGGATTATGCTCTTTTCAAATTCTTCTGCAGTATAATACTCCTTGAGCTCCGCTCCTTCCGGTATCTCCAGCTGAATGCCTGCACTTCTGAGCTCTTTGAAGGTTATTCTACCCTCTTTGTCCACGTTGGTGTAAACCCTTATGATTTCTTCCGGCGGGGCAAGGTAGCCGTCTTCTATGCCCTGGGCGAGCTTGTACTCGTAGATGGGCTCACCGAAGTACCTGTAAACGTCAACGTTGTATTTTCTCTTTGGAGTTGCGGTTAGACCGAGATGGATGGCGTTGCCGAAGTGCTCTAGGATGTCATGCCATCTATTCCAGCCCGAGCGGTGGCACTCGTCTATTATTACAAGATCGAAATAGTCTGGGTCAAAATGCTGGTAAACCTTCTTACCGTTTTTCTCTGAATATAATGTCTGATATGTAGCAAAATAAACGTCCTTAGCGAAGTTGATGTTATCTCCCGTGAGCTCGCAGCGCGCGTTTCCAAAGGCTTCAAACGCGTTGTACGCTTGTCCCCGCAGGTAGACCCTGTCCACTACAAAGAGTATCTTTTTCAAAAAGCCGCTCTGGTGGAGTTTCCACGCTATCTGGAACGCTACGAACGTCTTTCCGCTTCCCGTCGCCATCGTCAGGAGCAGACGTTTTCTCCCGAGGAGTATCTCCTCTATTGCGCGCCTAACAGCTACCTCCTGGTAATAACGGGGCTTTTTATCGCGAATGTAGAATGGAACTTCAAGGGGATTGGAATCAAGGCATTTTATAACCTCATCCAATCCTCTCCTCTGGTTGTATCTGTTCCATAATTCCTCCGGGCCGGGGAACCTATCGAGTTCACGCGTCTGCTTTGTGAAGAAGTCGTATTCGATAATTCTTAGACCGTTGGTGGCATATGCAAAGGGGGCGTTCAGCATCTTGGCGTATCTCTTTGCCTGTTCGAGGCCTTGGTACGGATCCTCTTTGGCCCTCTTCGCCTCTACCACAGCTATAATGTGCCTTCTGAAATCCGGATAAAACAGCACGTAGTCGGCTCTCTTGGGAGGAGTTCTGCTTCCGTCACTGTTGAGAATTCTCCCATCTGAGATTTGATATTCCCTTTGGATTTTATCCTCGTCCCATCCGCTCTCATGAAGCTTTGGATCGATCAGCTTAGTCCTCGTATCCGTTTCATTGTAATCTGGATACTCCACCATGTTTGAGACCCATATTCTGTGACCTCATGAGATATATAACGTTTACTTTTGGGCATAGGGATAGATTTTATATATATTATCTCCATTACAGAAAGGTATCGGTACCCAACACCCTTAAAACCCCTGGCGATTATATCCACCTCGGTGAATCCACATGCCCTGGAAAGACAAGCTCGGACTGGTTCATATCTACACCGGCAACGGGAAGGGAAAGACCACCGCCGCCTTCGGCTTCGCCGTGAGGATGCTCGGCTCCGGTGGGAAGGTCATAATCCTCCAGTTTATGAAGGCGCCGGACGTTTACGGCGAGCAGAAGAAGATAGCCGAGTGCGGTGCAGTTATAGAGTCCTTCGGTTTACCCAAGTTCGTCCACGGGGAGCCCGAGCCAGACGACATAGAAGCTGCAAAGAGGGCCCTGGCTCGCGCGAGGGAAGTGGTCTCGAGCGGCGAGTGGGATTTGGTGGTTCTCGACGAAATCTGCGTCGCCCTCGGCTTCGGAATGCTCGATGTTGATGAGGTCAAGGGGCTCATCAAGAACAAAGCGCCGCACACGGAGCTGGTCTTGACCGGCCGCTATTGCCCGGAGGAACTCTTTGAGCTGGCCGACTACGTGACGGAGATGAGGGAAGTTAAGCACCCCTACCAGAGGGGGATTCTCGCGAGGAGGGGCGTTGAGTTCTGATCCCATCCCCCCATCCCCGATTTCGACGTTGACCGAAAAGCTTTTTAGTTAGGAAAGCTTAAGATAATCCGGGAAGGTTTTAGTAACAATTCTTTAGAAAAGGGGGTGATAGAATGAGCGAGCTCATCGGCCAGATCGTGCAGGTTCTTAAGGAGCAGGTCGTTCAGGACACCGTTGTTCCCAGGAACATAAGGCGCGCCGCCGAGCAGGCAATCGAGGCCCTCCTGGACGAGAGCAAGGAGCCGGCCGTCAGGGCCGCCGATGCCATAGCGATCCTCGAGGAGATAAGCGAGGACCCGAACATGCCGATGCACACGAGGACGATCATCTGGGAGGTCCTCGGTGCCCTCGAGCAGGTCAAGTGAGCGTTTTCTTTTTACGCTCATTTCCCTGCGTTTTCTGACGGAATAAATGAACGGCAGGCTCACACTTTTCTGCCCATGTACCAGAGCTTCGCGCTCTCCTCGACGAGTTCGGCCTTGTAGAACGCCTCCCTGAGGGTTTTCCCCACGGTCACTATGCCGTGCTTGGCCATTATTGCTGCGTCTGAGTTCTGGAGGGCCTCGGAGGTGACCTCCGCCAGCTCTTTCGTCCCAGCGGGTCTGAACGGAGCTATCGGGATTCTCCTCAGGTATATCTCGGCCTCGGGGGTTATTATCGGCAGTTCCCCATCCACCAGAGTCGAGGCGACGATGGAATACGGCGGGTGCAGATGGGCGATGGCCCTGACGTCGGGCCTCGTTCTGTAAACCGCAAGGTGGAGCCTGTACTCCGACGACGGCCTCACCCCGGAGACCTGCCTTCCGCTCATGTCGATTACGGCGACCTGCTCTGCCGTCATGTCGTCCATCACCGCCCCGGTGGCCTTGATGAAGACGAGGTTTCCCCTCCTGATGCTCAGGTTTCCACCGAATGCAGCTGTAAGTCCCCTCTCGTGGGCCAGCCTGGAGTACTTCACCAGCTGGGTTTTGATTGCCCTGCTCATCCTTTCACCACCCTCACGCCGTAGCCGCAGTCCCGGCAGTAGGCTTTCTCCCCCTTCCAGGCGAGCTCTCCGCCGCATATCGGGCAGGTGTGCGGGTCGCCGTTTTTCCTCCACCTCGAGTATGTCTCGCGGTCTATGACGAGGAAGAGCCCCTCTGAATCCTCCTCGAAGTGGCCGAGAACGGGGTTGCTCTCCGGCTCGAGGGTCTTCTCGTCTATGATTATCGGTTCTATCCCGATGTTGCCCTCGTACTCGAGGTCGTTGGCGGGCAGTATCTCCACGACGAAGGCACCCAGCTCCCTGTCCCTGTACGCTATGACCTCGAGGGCGTCGCTCAGCTCTCCGCTGGATGATATAACATCGATGACAACGTTCTCTCCGCGCGGGAACGCGAGGGCGACCAGGAACTTTGTCCTGTATATCGCCATCCCCCTGTCGAGACAGCTCTCCTCGAGGCCGAACTCCCTCATGAATTCCCTGATTTCGTCCCCCTCTGGAAGGCGGCCCTTCTCAAGTATAAGCTCGCCGATTCTCTTCGCAAGGGGCATCGCGAGCGTGACCGGTTCGTACAGCTTCATGCTCTCACCCCCACTAAATCAGGAGAAAAATTTATAAACCTACCCGGGGCACTATGGAACGGGCAGAGGTCCCGCGGTAGCCTAGCCTGGGAGCGGCGGCGGACTGTAGATCCGCAGGTCCCCGGTTCAAATCCGGGCCGCGGGACCACCAGAAACCTTCTCCTGTCCTGGAAGTCCTGAACTGCAGCGTTCTTCTACCGCACTCGATTTTGAGCGAGTGGTTTTCCAGGGTATCTTTTCAGGGTATCCAGTTAGGGGTATCGAGAAAAACTTTTAACCTTTGGCGTGTTGTTAAACTCTGGTGTTTAAAATGGGGAAGGGGAGCTTTCTAACCGAGCAGCAGATTAAAATTCTCAGGCTCCGCGCCAGGGGCCTCAAACAGAGCGAGATAGCCGAGATGCTCGGAACGAGCCGGGCCAACATAAGCATCCTTGAGAGGCGCGCGCTTGACAAGATTGAGAAGGCCAGAAACACCCTCCTGATATGGGAGCAGATAAACTCCAAGATAAGCGTAGAAGTGAGGAAGGGGGAGGACATCTTCAACGTTCCGGAGAGGCTCTTCCTGAAGGCCGACGAGCTGAGGGTGAAGGTGCCGTACAGCACGGCGGAGATAATAGCCTTTCTCGTGGAGCACGCCCCGATAAGCGACAGGATAGCGAAGCGTGACTTCACGCTCTTCCTTGACGCCAAGGACAGGCTCAGGATAAGCGAGTGCCTACTTGAGGACTTCGATAAGGTGGGGAAGCAGGAGTGACGTGAAGACGCCGTTCAGGGCCATCGCAAGGCCGCTCACCGCTCCCGCGAGCTCATCGTCCAGTATTATCCTCGCCGTTCCAAGGCCGTGGGAGCCCACGCCCATCGCCAGACCGCGTGCTATTCTGTCCCGTACCCCCGTCGCGCTCAGCAGCTCCGGCCCAACCGCGTTCCCCATTATCCCGGTGAGTATCACGAGGACCGCGGTTAAAGCTGGAATGCCCCCTATCTTCTCGCTTATGCCGATCGCTATGGCCGTGGTAACGCTCTTTGGGGCTATGCTGAGGAGGACCTCCTCGCTACCGCCGAGGAGCTGCGCGATGTAGAACGCGCTCAGGATTGCAGCCGTTCCGCCGACGGCTACTCCGAGCGCTATCTCCCTCGCGTAGGCCTTTATGGTCTCCCTGCCCTTGTAAACCGGAACGGCCAAACTCACCACCGCCGGCCCGAGGAGGAACTTGAGTATAACCGCGCTATCCATGTAGCTCCCGTAGGGGATTCCGAACCACTTGAGGATGACCGCTATCGTGATTATGGAGAGGAGAACCGGGTTGGTATAGAAGGCCCTTTTCCTGGCGTGAATCTCCGAGAACAGGTAGAAGACCACCAGGGTGAGGGTTATTCCGAGCGGGTTCATTTCTCCTCCCTCCTGAGGAACTCGACGGTCTTCGCCGTTACGACGAGCGTAACCAGGAAGCTCAGTATCAGGGCGACGAATATCGGCACCGCTTGGCTCTTTATCAGGCCGAGGTAGGCCACTATCCCGACGCCGGGAGGGATGAACATGACGCTCATGTTTCTGACGAACAGCTCTGCCTCGCCCTCCACCCACTCCAGTTTGATGGCACCTGTGAGCAGCGCTCCCAGGAGGAAGAGCATCCCCAGAACGCTCCCCGGAATCGTCAGGTTGAGGACATAGGTTGTAAACTCACCCAGAGCGTAGAAGCCGAATATTATCGCCAGTCCGCGGTAGGGCCTCATGCTCCAATCTAGGGTACTCACATATAAAAGCATCCCGGGTGATGCGAAAGACCAATAAGCCCCTGCCGCGTAACACCACTGGTGATACCATGCTCATGAGGAACTATCGTTTTCCGGGTCGCTACGGTCCAGAATGGGGCAGCGGGGGAATATTCGGGCTGAAATATCACAACGGGACGCTCTACTTCACGCTGGCCTTTGAGGCGGAGGCGCACTTCATAGACCTCGGGAGCGGGGAGGAAAATGTTTACGACTTCACCCTCCTCGGAGACGCCCCGGCTAGCGGTGGCGACACCTACAACGCGGTCGAGACGGTTGATGAGTTCATATACTTCGGCGGCTGGGTTCACGCACCGGCGGTTTACAGGGAGGACAGGAGGATACTCTTCTACAACAAGTACTCCCACGTTCACGTTTACGATACCGAGAACGACTCCATAAGGTTGCTCTGGAAGGATTCCATCCACCACGAGACCGACTGGGCGGGAGAGGTGAGCGATATACTCTACGACCCCTACGGCGACAGGCTTCTCCTCGCGAGGGAGGACGGCCACGCCAACCTCGGCGTCTATGCCTTGGACAGAAGAACCGGAAAGGCCGAACCTTTGATTCACGAGCCGGTCCCCAAGGGAACCACGGTTCACGATGCTGCCTTTTTCGGCGTTGGGAACAACTTCACCGGCGGTCTGAGGGAGTTCCGGGCCCTCGACCTGGTGGATGGGAGATGGGAGACGTTCAAGCCCGGTGGAAGCGCTGACGGGCGGCCGTACATAAGGCCTGAGCTCGGGGCCATGGCCTCGGCGTACAACAGGGCCTTCGCCTTCGTCAGGGGAGGGGTTCTGGCGGGGAATCCCCTCATGGGCGAGGAGTTCAGGTTCTTCAGGCTCTTCGACTTCTACACCTTCTACGCCCCATTCAGGGTGAACGCGATAAACGTCGGCGGGGGCATTCTGACCGCCTTCAACGCGCACCACGACGCGGTTTACAGGCCAGGTTCCCAGGATGCCGGAATCGAGTGGGCCGCCACCAACACCGTCGTCGGGCCGAGCGTCCTCGTTTACTTTGCCCCGCCGATGGTCAGGATAGTCGGGGCATTCGGCGCCAGGGTGACGAGCATCGAGAAAGTCGGCGGAAGGCTCCTCGTTGCCACCAACACCGCCCCCAACACGGGCGCGACGGAGGCGACGCCCTTCGACACGGGGAACAGGGAGGTAGTGGTTCTCGACGAGAGGATAATTCAAGAGAGGCCGCCGGCGGTGAGCTTCTCCCTTCCGCTCGCGCTTCCGAGCGCCGCAAAGGGCCTTGGGGCGGGGACCTTCGGTGGAATCCCGCTGGACGGCTACCGTGAGCCGAGAATGGTTCTTCACCTCAGCGGCGACAACCGGCTGACGGTCTACGAGTACGACCTATCGCTCCCGGCGGGGGAGGCAGTCGCCGAGAGGTTCGACGTTAGGGCGGGGAAGAACATCCTTGAGCTGGACTCCTTCAGCGGCATCGTCAGCTTCGAGCTGGAGAAAGGGGATATGAAAGGAAAATTGAGAATAGAGCTCCGCTGAGCTCTCTTTTTTTCACAGCCTGAACTTGCTTATTATTGTCCGCAGCTGGGACACGATGTTTTTGAGGTCTTTGGCGGCTCTTTCGAGTTCTTCGGTTGCTGCGGTTTGTTCTTCCACTGCTGAACTGACTTCTTCTGCCGAGGCGGTGGTTTCCTCAGCACTGGCGGCTAAATTCTCAAGTGACTTCAAAGCATTCTCAACCTCATCCTGCGTCTTAACAATCTGCTCCTTAACCTCACTCATTCTCGAACTAGCATCCTGAAGCAGGTCGGCTATGTTGGTTAGGTACGTTATGGTTTCTCTGAGCGTGTCCGCGCTTTCACTTACCACGGTGACGCCCTTCTGGGTGCTGTCGACGGCGTCGCGGATTTCGCCGGTGATCTGGTCAATAATGTTCTTGATGTTGTCTGCAGCCTGCTTACTCTCCTCCGCAAGCTTCCTAATCTCCTGTGCGACAACCGCAAAGCCCCTTCCAGCCTCGCCAGCCCTCGCTGCTTCAATGGCCGCGTTTAAGGCGAGTAAGTTCGTCTGCTCGGCAATGTTGGTAATCACGTTCGTAATCTCCTCAATACTCCTACTCATCTCAGAGACTTTTCTGACTGTGCTTTCGATGCTGCTCATCATTTCTTGGATGCTTTCGATTTGTTTGGCTGAGATTTCGCCTTTTTGTCTGCCTTCGTTGGCTATTGTGACGACTTCGTTTACTGCTGCTTCGAATTCGTCCATTGCTCTGACGCTTTCGGCGCTTGTTTCTGAGACGAAGCGCATTCCTTCGGTTATTTCGTTGATGCTTTCCTGCTGTCTCTGTGCTTCAATGCTAACCTGCTGTACCGCTTCGTTAACCTGATTAATGGCTTCAGTCACGTCAGTCGTAATCTGGGTGAGAACGTTGGCCCTCTTGTCCAGTTCGTTGGTGACGTTGACTATCTCACTGATTAAGCCCTTGAGTTTGTGGGTTGTGTCTCTCAAGTCTTGGATGATTTCTTGGAGTTCGCCCCTGGCTTCGACGGTTAATCCGTTGCTTAAGTCGCCTTCGGCGAGGCGTTCGAGTTTTTCGCCTATGGTGTTGAGTGTTCCTACTAGGTCTTTTCCTACGGCTTCGAAGGCTTTTATGAGGGCTCCAATTTCATCGTCTTCAATGTAGTGGATTTGGTTGAGTTGCTTGCTCACGTCGCTTAATCTTCCTTCCGCGAGGGCTTGCGCGACACTCCTAAGCTCCTCAAGCGGCCTGAGGGTTCCTTTGAGGGTTCTGTAACCGAGGAACAGCATCAGGATTCCAACCAGGGACGCTATGAGGGACCCCATCACCGTTGTTTTGAGACTGTTATCGACGACCGCGTGGATGGACCCGGTTATCTTATCCGTGCTCTGGTCGAGGGTGTCGGATATCGCCTGGGTCAACGGGTCTGTAAGCTCGTGGAGCGGCACCGTGGCCAGGACTATCCACCCTGTGGTCTTCATCCTCTTGTATCCAGCGACCTTCTCCACGCCCTGGAAGGAGTAGACGACCCATCCCTTGTCCTTGTTCTTGTTCAGTTCCTCGACCAGGGACGCCAGGTTAGGGTCGTCTTTTATGTTGAACGTCTGAACCAGGCTCTCGTTGGGGTGCACGATGATGGTACCATCCTTGTTTATTATCGCTAGGTATCCACTCTGACCTATCGTTATTTCCTTTGACTGCTCTATGAGGGTGGAGACGAAGACGTCAACGCCAATGACACCGACGAGCTTACCGTTGATGTAAATAGGCTCCGAGTACGTGACTATCCACTTTCCGGTTGACGCGTCCTGGTACGGCTCCGTCCATATCGGGCCGTTCTTTGCCACCGCCTCCTGGTACCACGGTCTGGCCCTCGGGTCGTAACCCTCAGGCAGGGGTTCGTCGGGCCACATGTACATCCCGCCGCTCGTGCTTCCGAAATAAACGTAGGCTATGTTCGGGTCAAGGTCCTTCACGGACCTGAAGCGGTCCAGAAGAAACGCTCTGAACTGTGGATCGCTCTCGTCGTAGTTTGAATACGCAACTTTAACAGCTTCTATGGCCACGGTTCCCATAACGCGCATCTTTTCGAAGTAGTCGTCGAACAGCTTTGCACCCAGTTCAGCGGATCCCGTTGCTATCATCCCCGCCTCCTCAGTCACGGGCTCCTTGATTCCCTGCGCCATGAGCTGGGGAAGGTTGGTGTTCAGTTCCTTGTCAAGGGAGGTTCGTATGCTGTCCCTCATCACCATTGAGGAGTAGACCACGATGAGGGAGCCTATCAGTATGGTGATGATCAGGGCAGCGGCCATGGTCAGGATGATCTTTTTCTTAAACTGCATGGAAACCACCTCTCCCCTGTGGTCTGCTACGGTAGTCAGGCGACTAAATAGTATATCGATGTCTGACTATTGACGTTATACTGCTTAACACTTAAATCGCTTTTGTGTAGGGCGGTATGTAGGTAATTACTTTTCTCTTCTAGAAGCTTCGTCCTTCGGGGGAGATTCAACAACAGAAAACAGCAGTTTACGTGGTGAGGTTCGTCTATCATTCACGATGGAGAAAAGGCGGAGAATAAAGATATAAGAATGCACCTCATGCCTTTGAAAGGATGTTGTTCCATGAGTAGCTGGACTCTACGAGCTCTGCGACGGTAAGCCTCCCAATGGAGGTTACCTCCGGCTCGAAGTCCCTCAGCTTTTCAAGCACCTCCTCCTTTGAGATGGTTTCCCCGTCGAAGACCACGAAGCCGTTCTTTGCGTAGCCGTTGATGAACGCCCTCCATATCCGTCCGTCCTTGAGGAGCTCGTACTGTCTGGCGCGGGCCTCTTCGGGGGTTATCCTGCCGAACTTGAGGTCCATCCTGATAAGGGTCTTGTTGTAAACCCTCTCGCTCATCGCAATCACCTCGTGTTCAGGCCGAAGTAGTCCTCTATGTCTATGTAGGTCTTCCTGTAAAGCTCGCTGTTCTTCATCCGCTCAACGAACTCCTTCGTCCTGATGTATTTGTCCCTGTGGTAGTCCCAGTCCGGGTGCATTGCCTTCCACTCGTCCCAGGTGTAGCTGAACTGGGCCTGCACCTTGTCCCTGTAGAGCTCGGGAATCACGTTGAAGGTGCAGAAGGGCACCGTCCTGCCGTCCGGCATGGCGTAGTGGATGACGCAGCGCTCGACGCGCTCGACGTCGTAGTTGTACTCATCCATGAAGTGCATCATTCCGAGGAAGAGGGCGTTGGTGTGGAACTTTCCGAGGGCGTCGTAGTTGCCGTACATGAAGGCGTTCTTGATGAGGTCGAGGACTTTGATGCCCTCAGGTGCGTACTTGTCGTCGTAGAAGGAGCGGAACTTCATGAAGATCTCGGCCCCGAGCTTGAGCCTCTGGAACCTGCCCATGGTCTTCCAGTTCTCTATCTCCTCAGCCTTGCTCTCGAGGTACTCGACGAAGCCCTCGACGTCGAGGAACCTGCTTATCGGGACGACGCGCTTGTTCTCGCGGTCGAGGAAGACGTAGGTGGCAGCGCCACAGCAGTAGTGGCTGGTCATGTAGTAGCGGGAGCCGGTGAACGCCTCAAAGAAGCGCGCTATGTGTCCCGCTATCGGAATCGGGTACCAGTCGTCCATGGCTATTGCCCCGTTGGTCTGCTCCTCGATCCTCGCTATCGCCCCGGGAATCGTTATCCTGAAGCGCTGGCGCTCCTTCCGCGGAACCCTTCCGACGAGTGAGATGGGCTGGAAGTTAACACCCCTTATTATATCGATGTGGTTGAGGCCGAAGTTGATTATGGCACCGAGCTCGTGGTCGTTGACGTTCCTGATGGTGGTCGGGACGAGGACTATGCCGGGCCCGCCGACCTTCCTGACGTTCTCGAGGATGAGTGGAACCTCCCAGTGGTTCTTCCAGTTGGTCTGGGGGGTCATTCCGTCGTAGCTCATGTAGAGGGTATTAACGCCCGCTTCGCGGATCTTCTTTACCAGCTCTGGCTCGAAGGCGAGCTTTATTCCGTCGGTGTTGAGCTGGACGTGGTCGTAGCCTTCTTCCTTTGCGATTTTGATTATCTCGATGAGGTCTTCGCGGAGGGTGGGCTCGCCGCCGGTCAGCTGGACGGCGTTCGCCCCAACCGGGTGCTGCCTCTTGGCGTTGCGGAGCATCATGCGTATCTGCTCGAGGGTGGGCTCGTATATGGGCTGGCCCTCTTTGAGGTAAAAGAAACAATACCAGCAACTCAAATTACACCGGTTCGTCAGAACTATGTTGATGAGGTTCGTGTGGGAGAGGTGTCTAGCGCACATACCGCAGTCGAAGGGGCAGTTGACGCCCGTGTTCTCAACGTTTGTGCTCATGAGCTTGAAATCGAACTTCCACTTCTGGAAGCGGTAGTACTGATCAACGCTCTCGTAATAAACGTCGGTTATTATACCTTCGGGACAGCGTTTGGTTATCCAAACCTTCCCATCGTTCTCCCATATGAGGGCCGGAACGACCCTCCTCGTTTCGGGACAGATAGAATACGTCCTGTGGGGCAGGGGCCCTCCGTAGGCCCTGCTTGCACTCTTGAGCATGCGCTCAAACTCTTCCTCATTTATCTCTGGGAATTCGATAATATCCCTTATCCTGCGGGTTGATTCGGCGAACTCTTTTTCGCCGCTTGGAACTTCACCAACACTTTCGGCCATGGGTTTCACCCCTGCGTTTGACTTCTCCCTGTCTGCTTATTCCTCCAATCCCGGGGTATAAAAGCTTTTGCGTAAATATGCAAATTTTCCTGCATAGGTATGGGACATATGTGGGTAGCCGACGGAACCGTTCGATCCGAGGAAACCATTAAAAGCCGGCCGTACTATCCTTTGAGAGGTGGTAGAATGCCGGCGAGAGAGATGAGGATGGAGATGTTCCTGAGGGCTCTGCTAAAGCGGGACTTTTCCAGGGCCAAGGGGCACCTGGAGAAGCTCCAGAAGATGGCCGGCCCCGATGAGTGGGGCAGGGGCTACGGCAAGGCCATAAACGGCTTCATGAGCGCCATAAAGGACAACGACCCCAACTCCCTCATAGTCCAGCTCATCAGCGAGCACGACAGGGAGAAGGCGGAGAAGCTCCTCGAGCACTTCCAGGGGATACTCGAGCACGAGTTCAGGGACGAGTACGAGAAGGGCTACTACACCGCCTGGGTCGAGTTCCTCAAAGCCTATCTCTCCCAGAAGATGCTCTCATGAGGTGCTCCCATGGGGAAGGAAGAACTCATGAGGAAGCTTGAAGAGCGCATAAGGAACTGCCAGAAATGCCCGCTCGGGGGCCTTAGAACCAACGCCGTTCCCGGTTCCGGGAGCTATGACGCCAAGGTGATGTTCGTCGGCGAAGCGCCGGGCTACTGGGAGGACCAGAAGGGGTTACCCTTCGTCGGAAGGGCAGGGAAGGTACTCGACGAGCTCCTGGCTGAGATAGGTCTCACCAGGGATGAGGTTTACATAACCAACATAGTCAAGTGCCGCCCGCCCGAGAACCGTGACCCGCTGGAGGATGAGATAAAGGCCTGCTCCCCCTACCTCGACAGACAGATAGACATCATCCGGCCCAGGGTTATAGTTCCGCTCGGCAGGCACTCCATGAGGTACATCCTGGAGAAGTTCGGCTTTGACCCCGAACCCATAAGCAAGATACACGGAAAAACCTTCGAAACCCACACTCTCTTCGGGAAGATAATCATAATGCCGATGTATCACCCGGCCGCCGCACTTTACAGGCCGCCCATAAAGGAGGAGCTCAGAAAGGACTTTCTTAGGCTCGGGGAGCTCATCGGTTCCTCACTATGAACCTTTCTTCACCTTTCAATTACTATTCCGAGTGAACGGGAAACATCTGGCTTTTTTTAAGGCCCCTCCGGATTTAGATGAAGCTTTTTCTGAGAAAGGTTTTTATGGTAGTGGTGCGCATTAATGTACTTGAAAGTATCTCATAATGCAGGGCAACAGGAATGTTCACTGAAATGGCCATACAATATCATGGATCTGCATGGCAGTTCAGCAGTATTTTCGAAGGGCTGACAATATGCCAAAAATATTCCAGGAAAATTTATATATCGCCGATATTTATGGGTTTGAAACCCGTTGGAGGTGAAACCGTGTCGGACTTCGGGATACTGTCTCTGCTGCCACCGCTGGTGGCTATTATCTTGGCGATATGGACGAAGAGGGTTATCCTGGCGCTGTTTGCAGGTGTCTGGATTGGAGGTGTAATGGTCTCCGGCTGGAACCCGGTGACGGGAACCACCCAAACCCTCGACTGGATAGTAGGCAACGCCATCGATGACTGGAACGTCAAGATACTGCTCTTCGACTTCCTCATCGGTGCGGGCGTGGGACTGATATACAAGTCAGGAGGAGCGATGGCAATAGGCCGCGCCCTGGCGAGCAAAGTGCGCAGCAGCCGCGGCGCCGCGATGATGGGATGGCTCCTCGGTGTGCTCATATTCTTCGACGACTACACCAACACCATCATCGTCGGTAACACCATGAGGCCCATCACAGACAGGACCCGCGTTTCCCGTGAGATGCTCGCCTACATAGACGACTCGACTGCAGCACCCGTTGCGGGACTGGCGTTGGTCTCGACCTGGATAGGCTACGAGGTCGGCCTCATCGGCGACGCCTTCAAGGACCTCAACGTTGACTACGGCGCCTACGTCGCCTGGATGCACAGCGTTCCCTTCAGGTTCTACTCGATACTCGCGATAATACTGGTCTTCATCGTGGCCTTCACCCACAGGCACTACGGCCCGATGCTCCACGCGGAGTACCGCGCCAGGACCGAGGGCAAGGTCCTCCGCGACGGTGCGAAGCCACTCATGACAACCGAGGTTGACCTCGGCATGCCGAAGGAGGACGGCAGCGTCCACATATTCATCTGGCCGATACTGACGCTGATCTTCGTCACCCTCTACGGCATGTGGTACACCGGCGGCGGTGGCGCGGCCTACGCTGAAGGCGGCCTCATGGAGGTCCTTGGAAACTCCGACTCCGCCCTGGCGCTTCTCTGGGGTTCCTTCGCGATGGTCGTGGTCGCCTTCTTCCTCGTCTTGGTCATGAAGCGCATGACCATCGAGGAGGCCGAGGACGCCATCGTCCGCGGTATGAAGCAGATGGTCATAGCTAACACGATACTGCTCTTGGCGTGGAGCATCAAGAGCGCCACCGACGCCGTCGGGACCGCCCCGTACATCGTTGACATCGCCAAGAGCGCCGGCGTCACCGGCAGCTGGGTGCCGCTGATAGTGTTCCTCATCGCCATGTTCATCTCCTTCACAACCGGAACGAGCTGGGGAACCTTCAGCATCATGCTGCCCATCGCCATACCGCTCGCCTACGGCGTTACGGGCTACGTTGGCCCGGAGGTCTTCGCGGCCATCGGTGCGGTCTTCGCAGGAGGTATCTTCGGTGACCACTGCTCACCGATCAGCGACACGACCATCATGAGTTCGATGTTCTCCGGTTCGGACCACATAGACCACGTCACAACGCAGGTGCCATACGCGGTAACCGCATCGGGCGTCGGAGTATTCCTCTACATACTCTTTGGCTTCGGTGTCCACAGCTGGGCGGTACTCCTGCCGCTTGGCCTGATCCTCCTCGTCGGCGCCTGGTACTTCCTCAGCGAGTGGTACGGCAAGAAATACGGCATACCGCACGGAAAGGTTCCGGTGTACGTGGCCGAGGAGTGAACCTTTTCTTTTCCCTTTTCTCGCCACTTTTAAAAGGCCAAGGGCGCACTTTTCTCGGAGGTGAGAGGTTGCTCGTTAGAACCTTCGTTCCGGCCCACATAACGGCTTTCTTCGTTCCCAAGTTTCACGACGACCCGCTCAAGGCCGGCTCCCTTGGGGCCGGGGTAAACCTTGACAAGGGCGTCAACGTCTTCGCGAGCATAGAAACCGGCACCCTCGAGAGGCACGTGCACATCTCCTTCAACGGCGAGCCGGTTGGGAGGGAAAGGGCGGTCATAAGCTACTCCGTCGCGGATGAGATAGTTCCCGATGATTTTACTGGAGAGGTTGAAATCTGGCAGTACTTCGATTTCCCGAACGGCTACGGCTTTGGCAACAGCGCCGGCGGTGCCCTGGGAACCGCTCTGGCGCTGGGCTATGCCTTTGGGGGAACGTGGCTTAAAGCGGCTCAGGTAGCGCACAAGTACGAGGTCCTCAACAGGGGCGGCCTCGGGGACGTTGTGGGCCAGCTGGCCGGCGGGATAGAGGTCAGGGTTAGGGCCGGCGGCCCCGGCGTTGGTGTCGTTGACAACCTTTTCTTCGAGGATTACCAGGTTCTCGTCGTTCCCCTGGGCAAGCTCTCAACCAGAGAAGTTCTGGACGGTGACGTCGTGAAGGCCATAGAGCGCGAGGGGAGGGGAGCCCTCGAGAAGCTCCTTGGAGAGCCGAAGCCGGAGAGGATGATGGCCCTCGCGAGGGAATTCGCGGAGAAAACCGGCCTCTTAAACGGTGAACTCCTGGAACTGGCGAGGGAGCTTGACAGGGCGATTTCCATCCCCAGCTCCATGATAATGCTTGGTAGGGGCCTCTTTGCCCTTCTCCGCAAAGACGAGGTGGAGAATGCCAGAAACCTCCTTTCCGACCTCAACCTGCCCTACGACGTGACTGGAATCCACGAGGGTAGGCCAACGGTTGGCAGGTGGGTTGGCTAAACCCTTTTATCCCCCTCCCCCTAACTCCGTCTCAGGTGGTGAAGATGAAATACGCCGAACTGGCCGACCTTTACAGGCGCTTGGAAAAAACGACCCTCAAGACCCTCAAGACCAGATTCGTCTCTGATTTTCTCAAGAAGGCATCCGATGAGCTCCTCGAGATAATCCCCTACCTCATCCTCGGAAAGGTCTTCCCGGACTGGGATGAGAGAGAGCTTGGAGTCGGTGAGAAGCTCCTCATAAAGGCCGTTTCCATGGCAACGGGAGTTTCCGAGCGAGAAATCGAGGACTCCGTGAGAGACACCGGCGACCTCGGTGAGAGTGTTGCTTTAGCCCTGAAGAAGAAAAGACAGAAGAGCTTCTTCTCCCAGCCGCTGACCATAAAGCGCGTTTATGACACATTCGTGAAGATAGCCGAGGCCAGTGGGCAGGGGAGTCAGGACAGGAAGCTGAAGTACCTCGCCAACCTCTTCATGGACGCCGGACCGGAGGAGGGCAAGTACCTCGCCAGGACTGTCCTTGGAACCATGAGAACCGGCGTTGCAGAGGGACTCATGAGGGACGCCATAGCGAGCGCCTTTGGCGTCAAGGCCGAGCTCGTCGAGAGGGCCTACATGCTCACGAGCGACTTCGGATACGTCGCGAGGGTGGCCAAGCTTGAGGGCAACGACGGCCTCTCAAAGGTCAGAATCCAGGTGGGCAAGCCCATAAGGCCGATGCTCGCCCAGAACGCGGCCAACGTGAAGGAAGCGCTGACGGAGATGGGCGGAAAGGCGGCGTTCGAGATAAAATACGATGGGGCACGCGTTCAGGTTCACAAGGACGGCGGTAGGGTTGTTATATACTCCCGCAGGCTGGAGAACGTGACGAAGTCCATTCCGGAGGTTGTTGACGCCGTCCTGGAGAGCGTAAAAGCTGAAGAGGCCATCGTGGAGGGCGAGCTCGTCGCCGTAGGTGAAGGTGGAAAGCCCAGACCCTTCCAGTACGTGCTGAGGAGGTTCAGGCGGAAGTACAACATCGAGGAGATGATAGAGAAGATTCCCCTTGAGCTGAACCTCTTTGATGTCCTCTACGTTGACGGTGAGGGGCTGATAGACACCCCCTTCTCCGAGCGCAGGGAGAGACTTGAAGGGATAATCTCCCCGGGTGAGCGGATAAGGCTGGCGGAGCAGCTCGTTACAGATAACGCCGATGAGGCAGAGGCCTTTTACCAGCGCGCCCTTGAGCTCGGCCACGAGGGTCTGATGGCAAAGCGCCTGGATTCGGTTTACGAGCCCGGAAACAGGGGCAAGAAGTGGCTCAAGATAAAGCCCACTATGGAGGACCTCGACCTCGTCATAATCGGCGCCGAATGGGGCGAGGGAAGGCGCGCACACCTCCTCGGCTCCTTCCTGGTTGCGGCATTCGACCCGCACAGCGGCGAGTTCGTCCCGGTCGGAAAGGTCGGCAGTGGCTTCACCGACGAGGACTTGGCCGAGTTCACCAAGATGCTCAAGCCCCTCATAGTCCGCGAGGAGGGCAAGTACGTCGAGATAGAGCCGAAGGTTGTTATCCAGGTCACCTACCAGGAGATACAGAAAAGCCCGAAGTACGAGAGCGGCTTTGCCCTCCGCTTCCCGCGCTACGTCGCTTTGAGGGAGGACAAGAGTCCGGAGGAAGTGGACACAATCGAGCGCATAGCCCAGCTCTACGAGTTCCAGGAGAGGTTCAAGGCGAAGAGGTGACCTCGCTTTCCTCAGTTTCTTCAGCGTTTTCCCGCACTTCGCTCGTTTCTTCACCTTCCTCGGGAACCAGTTTTCCAGCCAGCTCGGCGGCCTTCTTTGCCATGAGTGGGGTGGCCAGCAGGAAGCCCGTTGAGAGTCCAGCAAGATACGCGATCACGTTTCCGGAATAGCCATCCACCATCGCCAGGGAGGGAAGGTCGTAGAGGGCGTGGGCAACCATCGAAAAGGCCAGCCCTGTGAAGCGCTTCCACCCGGTCTCGCCGAGCAGGAAGCCAACGGAAATAGCCGCCCAGATGGTGTGCAGTCCCATAAGCACTACCCTAACGGCCACCAGGTAGGGTTCTTGGTTCAGGGCGAAGATTCCTGCGGTGTACATTATTCCCTCTACAATCCCGAGGAAAAGGCCTGCCCCGATGACGAGCTTCCACCTCTCCCATTCCGGCGAGCGCCCGAAGAACTTCAGGGGCAGGAGCTTCACCGACTCCTCGATTATCCCGGCAGCGAAGGCCAGCGCAATCCACGTCTTGAGGAACAGGAGGGGCGCCTCAAGGAAGGATGCCACGACCAGACCGAGGATGCCGAAGGCAAATCCCTGAACCTTCCAGCCGCTCTCCGGAAAGGAGCGCCATCTCTGGAGGGTGTACTTGATTGCCAGCAGAACTGACAGGCCGCCGACCACCGTTATGATTCCGAAGTAGTACTCGATGACTTTTTCCGGTGTGAGCATGGTATTTTCTCCACCATTCCCCTTATTAACGTTGGCGTCAACTTTTTTAAATCCCGTGTGGATTTTCCTCTGGAACTGCCGAGAAATTTACATGAAGGTGTTCAAAATGGGGGACATGAAGGGCCAGCTCGTTGATATGTTCTTCTCGGAGGGGGCCATACTCTTCGGCCGCTTCGTTCTCACCTCCGGCAGGGAGAGCGACTACTACATCAACGTCAAGAAGCTCTCCACGAATCCCGGGGCGCTGAGGATAATCGCGAGGCTGATGGCCGAGAAGGCCAAGGCCCTTGGCATCGAGTTCGACCGCGTCGCCGGCCCGGAGCTCGGAGCCGTGCCGATAGCGACGGCCCTATCGCTGGAAACCGGAAAGCCCCTCGTCATAGTCCGCAAGAAGCCCAAGGGACACGGCACCGGAAGCCAGATCGAGGGAGAGGTAAAACCGGGCGAGAGGATACTCCTGGTCGAGGATGTCACAACGACCGGCGGAAGCGTTCTGCGCGCGGCCAGGGTTCTGGAGAAGGCTGGGGCGGAGATAGCCGCCATAAGCGTGGTGGTTGACAGGGAAGAAGGGGCCGGTGAGAGAATAGGGGAGAAGTACCGGTTTATCCCTCTGGTCACGGTTTCAGAGCTTTTTGCCCGCAGGGACTCTGCCGGAGTGGAGGAATGAGATTATCGCCTCGTAGAGCCTGTGGAGCATACCTTCCTTTTTCTCCCTTCCGAATATCCACTCGTTCAGGATGTCACCGCTCTCGGCTATCGCCCTCGATGCCTTGGCGTGGGGCGCGTAGTCGATGACCGGCCTTCCGTAGTTCGTCGCCTCGGGAACCCTGTGATCAAATGGTATGACGCCGACCACGGGCACGTCCACGCTGTACTCGAGAAAGTCGATTATGTCGTCCACACTCTGGGACGATTCCCGCACCTTGTTGAGTATCACGCCGACCTTGAGGCCGTATGCGTCCCCCAGCGATTTAAGCTTCACGACCTCGTTCTCGATCATTCTGTGGACGGAGTGTATCGGGCAGCGCTCTATTTCCACTATGATGAGCTGGTACTGGGCGAGCCGAAAGGTCGATATCGTATCGAAGGGTATGCCGACCGGGGAGTCTATTATGGTAACCCTGTACCGGGTTCCAATCTCCCTGACTATCTCCCTCAGTCTTTTCTGATCCAGGTTGATGACGTCGTAAAGCTTCGAGCTGCCAGGGAGTATGTCAACACCCGTTCTGGGGTCGTGGTACACCGCCTGAACAACCCTCATGTTCGGATTCTTCAGAAGGGTGTGGATGTTGTATTGGGGGTTATATATCCCGAAGTGAAAGGCGAGCTTTGGGAGGTACAGGTCACCGTCCACGACGAGCGAGCGGTAGCTCCTCCGTGAGAAGTACGTACTCAGGTTTGCGCTCATCGTTGTTTTTCCCGCACCTCCCCTCCCGGTGATGACTATGGATACCATTAACTGGGCCTCCGGCTGCATTAATTCCAAGAAAATTATTGAAAGGGGCTCAGATGTAGTCCCCTATTGTTTTGGCGCGAACCATTATGGCGGCCTTGTCTTGGCCGTAGAAGACCTCAACGAGACCGTCGGATTCCAGCTCCTTCACGGCCCTAAAGACCGCGGGTGCGGGTGTTTCGAGTTCAGCGCTCAGACTCTGGAGGGCGACCGCCCTCTTTTTTGTGGCGAGTACCTTATACACAGCATCTTTATGCCTGCCGAACATTCGGTGGCACCGTTACTAGTTACGTTAACGAACTAAATAAACCTTCCGTGAGCATGGTTGGCAGGTATCTAAGGGCAGGTTTATAAAGCGTATCGGGGAGGGAGGAGTATGCGGGGAATCGTTGAGAGGCTCGACCATGAGGGACTGGGCGTTGTACGTGTGGGAAAGAGGGAAATCCACGTTCCTTTCACTGCACCCGGCGACGTTGTTGAAGTGAGAAAATGGCGGAAGAAAAAACGGAAGCTAACCGCCACTGATTTTGAGGTCGTAGAACCCTCCGCCAGCAGAGTGGAACCGGTGTGTCCCAGTTTTGGGGTCTGCGGCGGGTGCCTTCTTCAGCACATCCCCTACGAGAGGCAGGTTGAGTTCAAGGCGGAGAAGCTCTCGGCCCTTCTTGGTATGGACGTCGAAGTTATTCCATCGCCCGTGATTTACGGTCACAGAAACCGCATCGATGTTGTCATTTCGACAAATGGTATTGGGTTCAGGAGGCGCGGCACATGGTGGGACGCGGTTGACATCGAGTGGTGCCCCGCCTTCGGCGAATCCAGCAGGAGGGTTCTCCGCTCCCTGAGGGAGTTTATAGAAGACCACACCCCTAGTCTGTACGAGATACGGAAGAACGAGGGTTTTCTGCGCTACATCGTCATCCGTGAGGGCAAGTTCACGGGCGAGCTGATGGTGAACCTCGTCACCTCGGAGGGCAGTCTCCCCGAGTCCTTCCCCGACTATTTTGGCTATGCGGACTCGGTGTACTGGAGCGTGAACCGGACCCCGAGCGACGTCTCCTACGGGGAGATAGAGCGCTTCTGGGGCAGTGAGTTCATACGGGAGCGGCTCGACGACGTTACCTACCTGATCCATCCAAACAGCTTCTTCCAGACGAACAGCCATCAGGCGGTCACCCTGGTGCGCAAGGTGGCTGAGCTCGTTGACGGTGAGAGAGTTCTTGACCTCTACTCTGGTGTGGGGACCTTCGGCATCTATCTGGCCAAAAGGGGATTCTCCGTTGAGGGAATCGAGATAAATCCCTTCGCGGTGGAGATGGCGAACAGAAACGCCGAGCTCAACGGCGTTGACGCCGCGTTCAGGGTGGGGCAGGACAGGGATGTTGAAAATCTTTCGGAATACGATACCATAATAGTTGATCCGCCAAGGGCGGGATTGCATCCCAAACTGATAAGGAAAATCTTAAAAGACAAACCGCAAAGCATCGTTTACGTCTCCTGCAATCCAAAGACCCTCAGAGCCAATCTCGACGAACTGGCGGGGGTTTATTCCCTGGAGGGGGCTGTGGGGATTGACATGTTCCCGCACACACCCCACGTGGAGACGGTTGTCAAACTTAAACTTGGGGTTTAATTTTAGAACCCCTGGGTTCAAAAACTTAATATACTTGGTCAGCATAGAGGTAAACAGGGGTGATGAAAATGCTTGACGAGAGAGATAACATCATAATCGAGATGCTCACCAAGGACGCCCGCACTCCGTTCACGGAGATAGCGAAGGTCCTGGGCATAAGTGAGACTGCCGTAAGGAAGCGCGTAAAGGCCCTGGAGGAGGCGGGGGTTATAAAGCAGTACACCGTCATCGTTGACCCGGCGAAGCTGGGCTACAACCTGGTCAGCCTTACGGGCGTTGACACGCTGCCCGAGAAGATATTTGACGTTGCCGAGAAGATCAAGGAGTTCGATTTTGTGAGGGAGGTTTACCTGACCAGCGGCGACCACATGATAATGGCCGAGGTCTGGGCAAGAGACGGAGAGGACCTGTCCGACATAATCTCCAACAAGATAGGCAGACTTGAGGGTGTCACCAAGGTCTGTCCGGCGATAATCCTTGAGAGGTTGAAGTGACCGTTCGGTTCGGACATTGACTTGGGCATCTTGCTCTGCTTTTCTTTTCATGAGTTTGCCTTTCGGGAATGGAAGTCGGTTAAAAGTTTAAATATTCCATCTGCAAAACTATTACTATGCCGGAAATAATATCGATAGGATATTTTATCAGAGATTTAATCGTTCTCGTGGCGACGTCCATAATCGTTGTTGTTCTGCTGGCTATGGGAGGAAAAACAAAGAAAAACCTCGGATTCAGCTATTTTATTCGGGCTTTCAATTCGCTCCTCCTCGCGTTTTCGCTGATCGTGGTGGCTCAGGTGATAGGCGTTCTCCTAAGGACTACCGTACTGAACAACGACCCCACGTACTCATGGATCCGTTCGGCTATGCTCACCGCCGGTGCCCTGCTGCTCCTCGTCTCCTCCGTCATGATATACCTGCCGTTTGCCCGCGGTGAATACATGATAGTCCCGATAGCCTCGGAACCGGCGGACTCCATCAGGTACGGTGCGTACTGGGGGGAGAGGGGCAGGGCGCACCTGATTTTTACGGAACTTACGAAACGCTACCGCATGCCGGGGATAGCCGTTACCAGGGATCCTCCCGACATGTTCCGTAGAAAGCTCGGTCTCAAGCTAATCCCGGTGATGTGGGTATCTACGGTTCAACACGGCGATGCAGTGAGTCCAACGAAGCTGGAGGTTATAATGGACAATCTCAGGAGGTTCCTTGAGACGGCCAATATTGATAAGGTAATCCTGATCGACTGTGTGGAGTACTTTATCCTGGAGAACGGAGAGGATGCGGTTCTTAAATTCATAACCAGCATCAAAGACTTTGCGACTCTTAATCGGGGACTTGTTATCGTGACCGTTGATAAGGAATCCCTGAACGAGAGAACATTCAGCATACTAACCTCTGAGCTGAAGCCCATTGCCGATCTTGAAAAAACCCTTGCCCGCTGAACTGGCCCACGTTCCATCCAGCCGTTTTAGGATTGTTCAGAATTGGTGGGGGCACGGGGATTTGAACCCCGGTCCGCGGGTTTCTCCGGGTCAGAGCTCCAAAGGCTCATCCCCAAATCAGCAAACCCGCAAGTCCTCATACCTCTGGAGCCCGCGATGATGGACCAGGCTACACCATGCCCCCGTCCAGCTTAACCTTAGCAGGGGCAGGTTTATAAGTTTTATGATTGGCGGAAGTTTTATTAACTTTGGCTTACAAAAATATTCTGGTGATTACTATGGAGGAGCCCGTGGTTATTGGAAAGGACAAATTCAAGATAAGCGACGACGAGACCGCCAGGAGGGAGCTCCGCATAGTCAAGGTCAGCGACAACGTGATTCAGGTTCAGGAAGAGGTGCACGGCATCATAGCCCTCGTCGGGGCGAGTTCCAGTGTCAACATTAAGAAGGAGGAACTCAAAAACCTCATCAAGGTGGCCAGGGAGGAGTTTGGCTGGACGGACATCTGCGAGTGAGGTCCCTCTCGTTCTTGCTCCCACACCCTTAGGCTTCCCGAATTTTGACTCCTTTTTGTGTATCATCGACGGTGATATTAACGTTTTATAAGCATAAAAGTGGTTAAAGCTATCGGTGGTTGCCAATGGCAGTTGGAGAAAAGATAACCCTCAGCGTGATCAAGGCCGACATCGGCGGCTGGCCGGGGCACTCGAGGGTGCACCCGCAGCTCGTCGAGACGGCCGAGGAAGTCCTCTCAAAGGCCGTCGAGGACGGAACCATCATCGACTTCTACGTCGCTACCTGCGGAGATGACCTTCAGCTCATCATGACCCACAGGAAGGGTGTTGACAGCTCCGAGATACACGGCCTGGCCTGGAAGGCCTTCGAGGAGGCCACCAAGGTTGCCAAGGAGCTCGGCCTCTACGGTGCCGGTCAGGACCTCCTCAAGGACGCCTTCAGCGGCAACATCCGTGGAATGGGTCCGGGAATAGCCGAGATGGAGATAACCCTCAGGAAGAGCGAGCCCGTTGTCACGTTCCACATGGACAAGACCGAGCCCGGCGCGTTCAATCTGCCGATATTCAGAATGTTCGCGGACCCGTTCAACACCGCCGGCCTCGTCATCGACCCGAACATGCACATGGGCTTCCGCTTCGAGGTCTGGGACATAAAGGAGCACAAGCGCGTGATCCTTAACACGCCGGAAGAAGTCTACGACCTCCTCGCCCTCATCGGCGCCAAGAGCAGGTACGTCATCAAGCGCGTCTTCCCGAAGGAGGGCCACAAGATAGCCAAGGACGAGCCGGTCGCTGTTGTGAGCACCGAGAAGCTCTTTGAGATAGCCGGCGAGTACATAGGGAAGGACGACCCGGTCGCCATCGTCCGCGCCCAGAGCGGACTGCCGGCCCTTGGCGAGGTTCTTGAGCCCTTCGCCTTCCCGCACCTCGTCAGCGGATGGATGAGGGGTTCCCACAACGGCCCGGTCATGCCAGTCGCGATGCACCAGGCCAACCCGACGAGGTTCGACGGCCCGCCGCGCGTCGTCGCCCTCGGCTGGCAGATAAGCCCAGAAGGAAAGCTCGTCGGTCCGGTTGACCTCTTCGACGACCCGGCCTTCGACGGCGCCAGGCAGAAGGCCGTCGAGATCGCCGAGTACATGCGCAGGCACGGCCCGTTCGAGCCCCACAGGCTCCCGATGGAGGACATGGAGTACACCACCCTCCCGGGCGTCCTCAAGAGGCTCGAGGAGAGGTTCGAGAAGATCGAGTGATCCCTTCCCTTTTCTCCTTTGGTTTCTGCAACGTTCCTCGGCCGTCCCGATTGCTAAGGTTTTTATAACCTCCCGCCCAACTTTTTTGATAGACTCATCGGAAGCCTTAAATATTCTTCAGCCCAAAACTAACACTCGGAGTGATACACAGGGGTGGGAGTCATGAAGTTCACAATTCTCAGGCTCAATCTGGACGAGAAGAAAGTGGAGAGTGAGGAGCTGGAGAGGGACGGGATATACGGGGTCATAGACTACGGCATAGAGGTTCACGAGAACCTCAAAACCTACGAGGTTGAGCCATACGACCCGAAGAACGTCGTTGTCATGGGGATGGGGCCCTTCTCGGGCTCGACCCTGCCTGGGGCCCACAGGCTCATGTTCTTCTTCCGTTCCCCCCTCTACGGAACCCTGTTCCCCTCCGCCATGGGCGGAGCGGCTTACGCCTTCAAGAACGTCGGCGTTGATTTCGTGACCTTCGAGGGCAAGGCCGAGAAGCCCGTCGTGGTTCTCCTCTACAACGATGGTGATAACGTTCGGGTGGAGCTCCACGAGATCGAGCTTGAGAAGGTCGTTGAAATCTGGAGGGGCTACAAGGATGAGGAAGGAGTTTATGCCCTCACTCAGTACCTCATCGATACCTTTGGCGATAAGTTTGACTTCGAGTACCGCATAGCCGTTGTAGGCCCCGCTGCTCTAAACACCAACTACGGCGCGATATTCTCCCAGGCGCTCAGGAAGGGGGAGAGGCTCGTAGGCAGCGAGGACTGGGCCGCCCGCGGAGGTTCCGGAAGCGTTCTCCTCCGTGCTCACAACGTCGTCGGAATAATCTTCGGCGGAAAGCCGAGGAAGAGGCCCTTCCCGGGTGAGGACATCGGCAACTTCAAAACCTCCAAGGGTATCGTTGAGGGTGTACACAAAAAGCCATACAACGAGATAATAAGCGAGAAAACCACCAAATACCGCTTCAACCCCAAGCTCAACACCGGCGGAACCTTCGGCGGCAACTACCCGGCCGAGGGCGACTTCGTTCCGATACTCAATTGGCAGATGCCATACATTCCAAAGGAGGAGCGCATTAAGATTCACGAGAACATAATGAAGCACTACTGGGAGCCCTTCAACGAAGAGGCTATAAAGCCCAAGAATTGGACGACCTGCGGCGAGCCGTGTCCCGTCGTCTGTAAGAAGTACCGCCGCGGCCACCACGTCGAGTACGAGCCCTACGAGGCCAACGGTCCGCTGAGCGGAAGCATAAGCCTCCGCGCCAGCGACATAAGCGTCCACGCGGCAGACGCGATGGGCTTCGACGCGATAGAGTTCGGCGGAACCGCCGCCTGGGTCCTTGAGCTCGTCCACCGCGGTCTGCTCAAACCGGAGGAGGTTGGTATAAGCAGAAAGCCGGAGTTCACGAAGGAGGCGCTCCTCGAGCGCCCGGTCGAGGCGAGCGAGGTCAACGCCAAGCTTGTGGCTGAGCTTGCCCACCTCGTGGCCTTCGCCGAGAACGAAACAGCCAAGATAATCGGCCTCGGCAAGAGGAAGGCGAGCGTAATCTTCGACGAGCGCTTCAAGGACAGGCTGAAGTACGGCGAGAGCTTCAAGGATTACGGTGTCTTCGTTCCGCTCGGCGAGAACGGAGAGATGACGCCGACGATGTACTGGGCAATAGGCAACTACATACCGCTCCCGATTCAGGGAAGGTACTGGACGTTCTACCAGTTCGGCGTCTTCCTCGAGCCCGAGGAGCTGGCTCAGAAGATAATCGCCTCGGCCCTCTGGGAGTTCTGGTACGACAACGTTGGCTGGTGCCGCTTCCACAGGGGCTGGATGAAGCCCGTCCTTAAGGCCCTCTTCATGGACGCCTACGGAGCCAACGTGGACATGGAGGAGCACGCCAGGAAGCAGCTCAAGAGGCTCATAGAGTACGCGAGGAAGGCCGGCTACACCCCGGCATTCTGGGACAGCATGCGCGTGATAGACCTCGTCGCCGCCGGAAGCGAGGAGTTCGGCAACGAGCGCTGGGCCGAAAGGTTCAGAATCGACAAGGTCGGCACCGCCAAGGAGTACCTCGAGAGGGTGCTCAGTGCATACAGCGAGATTCTGGGAGTGGAGTGGAGGTTTTGAGTTTTCATTTTAGTTTTCATTTTCCTATCTATTTGCGAAAAGAACGATTGTCGGTTTTCTATCCTATAAATGGCTCAAATCTAAAAATGTAAAAAATGTGGCTGGCTAATGATAATCAAGAAGCCTGAGGATATCGAGCGCTAAAAACGTTGGTATTGGTCCCCCCTGCTCATGATGTTCGCATGGGGCGTAAGAGAAAAAGCCATAGGGGCACTTTCTCAGCTCAAGCGCCTTTGCTATCTCTTCTTTCCCGTCAACCTTGGCCCCCATTGAGTTTAGAGCCAGCAAAGTGTACCTAGTTATTGGTAAAGACCACCACAGGGCGCCGTGTCTGTTGGATTTAATGAACTTAACCGTCTTTTTATCCCTATACCCGTACCCAAGCTCATTGAGGATTAGAACGGAATAAAGCGTTATTTCGAGCCTGATAATTTTTATTTTTGATATTTTGCTGCCAAAGCCCCCATCATCGTCCTTCAAGTCCAAAACGAAAGAGGTCACGGTTTCCTTCCATTGTTCATCGATCTCAATGCCCAGTTCCCTGCTCGTTACAAGCAGATAGTATATATCCTTTAGCAGGTAGTGGTTTTGATAAACCTCTGAAAGGTTCAAGTTGGCGATGAAGCTTTTCAGACGGGGTTCTACTCTCGTTTTAAGATCGCTGTTGGACACACCAAGCTCCTTTAGTGCCTCATATTCCGCCCATATTAGGCTCGGTTTACTTTCCCTCGAGATTTCAGTGAGTAGGTAGTTTCTGACTGTCGTCTCATTGGGTACCGTTGAATTCAAAAGCTTAAGAGTCATTACAGAGAAGGCAGTGCCCACGGGATTTGGCACTATGTAGTTTGGAATGTTTATGAAACCTCCGAGCGGCCCTTCAAGGGACCGCAGGTAGCTTACAGTATCTGCCCCAACTTCTCCTTCTGCATAGGTTATCGTCTCCACCGCCCAATGGGTGGTGTCGATGTATCCCTTTTTAGCACCTCTCGTGCCAGAGTATGAGCCGTCAGGGCACTTGTATTTCTGAATACTCGTTAGTATTTTTCTTCTTAGTGTTTCGTTTTTGACGTGTTCCTCCCATATAAATCGTGCCAGGGTGTTGAGGTCGAAGAAACCAAGGTTCTCTATTCTACGGGATGCCTCATTAAACACAGTTCTCGCAGTCTCATTCATCGCGGCATAGTTTGGTATTTCATCGGGAGAATATCCCGATTCCAGGAGAAGCTCCCTGAGCTGAAGGAAGTTCCACAAAAACTCCAGTGAGTGCTCCGGTCTCAACTCGAGCCATAGGAACATGGAAACTTTCTTTGCTAGGGTGGAATTAAGTAGAATGAGGGTTTTTGCATGCAAGAAGGTCTCATTTGACTTCTTCATGTCCTCAAGGATGAAATTTTCGAAGGCCTCTCTGTTTCTGGGACTCATATTGAACTCTTTAAAGAGTGATAACAGGTAATAAGCATCAAGAACCGAAGGATAATTCCGACCGCTGTAAAAATTCTCCTCTTCTTCCCTCAGGAACTCCCTGGTTTTTTCGGGGTCTGTTGGACTCAGGTTCAGGAGGGTCAGCGTCATGATACCGTGATATGTATGATACAGGCTTGGAAGTATTGTAAATGAGACGTCGCCGTTCCAGCCACCTGTAACCGGGTCCTGAGCGAGGTAAAGGCGCTTTACCGTCCAGTTTACCCAGGAGGGGGTTGTTATATTGAGCGCGGTGGCGTTTTCAGTGTGCGTTTTCGTTATTGAAATGATGGCCGTGATGCTCAATAAAATCAAAAGGGTAGCCAGGATTTTTTTCCTCATCGTTCCACCTCAAAACGCGGATGAATCTATTGCCACATACGTGCTCGCGGAGAGGCTTTCGTTTTTGCAATATATAATTCAACTTACCTTTATAAGCTTTTCATTTTACTATAAGTAAGCTTTCTTCGTTTTTTTCTAGTACAAATTTTTTCGGAGTTGGTTTTTCCAGTGGAATCGACGAAAATAAGCCTGAGTAAAAGAGTTGTATGGTCATGCAATAGCTAAACCCTTATATCCCCCTCTTTCCCTCAGGTTTTCGGGTGAGAACAATGCGGGCAGTTGTCATAGGCTCCGGAATCGGCGGCCTTCTGACGGCCTCTTTCCTGTCTAAAAACGGTTACGATGTCACTGTCATTGAAAAATCGCCCTACATCGGGGGGCGCTTCACGAATCTGGATTACCAGGGCTTTGGATTGTCCACAGGCGCTTTTCACATGCTCCCCCACGGTGAGGACGGGCCTTTGGCTCACCTCCTCAAGCTTCTCAATGCGGACGTCCAAATCGTGAACTCGAATCCAAAGGGCATGATTCTCTACGGTGGAAAAACCTTCCACTACCGCGATGGCTGGAAGTATCTGAGCTTAACCGAGAAGGCCAGGGCTACAAAGCTCCTTCTCGACATCAAGAGGAACAAACTGCCAACCGGGGAAGAGGCCGAGATGAGCGGCCGCGAGTGGATAAAGGAAAAGATAGGCGACAACGAGTTCGTTGACCTCTTCATCAAAAGCTTCCTAGGCTGGGCCGACAGCGTCTTAGACGTTCCGGCGGGGGAGCTGGCGAGGGAGATAAAGGCGGCGCTGAGATGGGGCGGGCCCGGCCTGGTGAAAGGTGGTTGCAAGTCGATTCCCGGCGCGTTGAGCTCAATAATCCTCGGCAACAGCGGAAGGATAATCACAAGGAAGAGAGCCATTGAAATCGACGCCGATGCCAAGAAGGTCGTAACCTCCGACGGCGACGAGCTGCAGTACGACGTGCTGATTTCCAACGTCGGAGTAAAGGAGACCGTCGAGCTGATCGGCAGGGAGAACTTCGACCGTGAGTATCTCAAGCGCGTTGATTCGCTGAAGCCGAGCGAGGGCATAAAGTACAACGTGGCACTAAAGGGTGAGCCGGGGATAGGCAACACCGTCGTCTTCACCCTCGACACGGAGAGGATAAACGGCTACAACGAGCCCTCCTCACTGAGCCCGGAGCTCGCTAAGGAAGGCTACACCCTGATAATGCTCCACCACGCACTCCAAGGCAGAAACGTTAAGGCCGAGCAGAGGAAGGGAATAGAGGACATCTACCGCATCTTCCCGAACCTCGATGAAGGGGGTGAGATTCTGCTCGTCCAGACCTACCTCGATGGGAATCCCGTGAATAGGGTGGCGAGCGGCCAGACCGTTGAGGACTTCCCGATAAGCGATGTTTACATCGTTGGCGATGCCTACAAGCCGCCCGGAGGAATAGAGGTTGAGGGCATCGCCCTCGGCGTCATGAGGACGCTTGAGAGACTCGGAGTGAGAAGCTTCTCCGAGTGGTATCTCTGAGGGGAGCCGCCCTTTTGGGGCTTGCTATTCTTTACCTTTGCCAACTTATTTTCCAGCCTTTCGAACCTTTTTCCAGTGAACAGCCCTGGCTCCTAACGAACGTTTTTATCCTCCCCCGCGTATTTATCCATCCCGGAGGTGATGCTCATGAAGAGGGTTGTAATAGCCTTGGGCGGTAACGCTATTCTCCAGCGCGGTCAAAAGGGAACCTACAAGGAGCAGATGGCCAACGTCATGAAGACTGCCAGGCAGATAGTGGATATAATCCTAGACGGCGACTATGAGGTCGTAATCACCCACGGTAACGGTCCCCAGGTCGGTGCTTTGCTCCTCCACATGGACGCCGGTCAGGCCACCCACGGCATTCCGGCCCAGCCGATGGACGTTGCCGGCGCGATGACCCAGGGGCAGATAGGGTACATGATACAGCAGGCGATAAGGAACGAGCTGAAGAGGCGCGGAATAGACAGGCCGGTGGCGACGATAGTCACTCAGACCATCGTTGATAAGAACGACCCTGCCTTCCAGCACCCGAGCAAGCCGGTTGGGCCATTCTACGACGAAGAAACAGCGAAGAAGCTCGCGAAGGAGAAGGGCTGGGTCGTCGTGGAGGACTCCGGCAGGGGCTGGAGGCGCGTTGTGCCGAGCCCGGACCCGATAGGGCACGTCGAGGCGGAGATCATCCAGGACCTCGTTGAGAAGGGCTTCATAGTGATCACCAGCGGCGGCGGTGGAGTTCCGGTCATCGAGGAAGACGGCCAGCTTAAAGGTGTAGAGGCGGTTATAGACAAGGATCTGGCCGGGGAGAGACTCGCTGAGGAGGTAAACGCGGACATATTCATGATCCTCACGGACGTGAACGGCGCGGCGGTGAACTTCGGAAAACCCGACGAGAGATGGCTCGGGGAGGTCACTGTCGGGGAGCTCAGGAAGTACTACGAGGAGGGCCACTTCAAGAAGGGAAGCATGGGTCCGAAGGTTTTAGCCGCGATAAGATTCGTCGAGTGGGGCGGCGAGAGGGCGGTTATAGCGGCGCTCGACAGGGCCGTTGAGGCCCTCGAAGGAAAGACCGGAACGCAGGTCATAAAGGGCTGAACCAAATTCTATAAATATCTCCTCTCCCTTCTTTCTTCGGTGATAACATGGGAGAGGCCGCTACCGGATTCTTCGGTTCGCTGCTGTGGTGGCTGTTCTTCATGTACATCCTGCTGTGGCCTCAGATGCAGTACAGGAGCCTGCAGCTGGCCAGGGCGAGACTGCTCAAGAGGCTCTCGGAAAAGCGAAAATCAACGGTAATAACCATGATCCACAGGCAGGAGAGCATAGGACTCTTCGGAATACCATTCTACAAGTTCATAAGCGTCGAGGACAGCGAGGAGGTTCTCAGGGCCATCCGCTCGGCCCCCAAGGACAGGCCGATTGATTTGATAATCCACACGCCTGGAGGACTTGTTTTAGCAGCCACGCAGATAGCGAAGGCACTAAAGGATCACCCGGCCGAGACCCGCGTTATAATTCCCCACTACGCCATGAGCGGCGGGACGCTCATCGCCCTCGCCGCGGACAGGATAATAATGGACCCGCACGCGGTTTTGGGGCCGGTTGACCCGCAGCTCGGCCAGTATCCTGGACCGAGCATCGTCAGGGCCGTCGAGAGGAAGGGAGTTGACAAGGTGGACGACCAGACCCTCATCCTGGCGGACGTTGCGGAGAAGGCCATCAACCAGGTCCGCGACTTCGTTTACACCCTGCTGAAGGACCGCTATGGCGAGGAGAAGGCCCGGGAGCTTGCCCGGGTGCTCACTGAGGGCAGGTGGACGCATGACTACCCGATAACCTATGAGCATGCCAGGGAGCTGGGCCTTCACGTCAGCACGGACGTTCCAGAGGAGGTTTACGCCCTGATGGAACTCTACAAGCAGCCAATGAAGCAGAGGGGCACGGTGGAGTTCATGCCGTACACGCAGGGGGGCGAGGTCGGCAAGTGAGGTCTTTTCCCTTTTTGTGTTTCCATTTTTCTCCGGTTGAGGGGATTTTGGCCAAAAAGTTTTTATTTGCTCATTCCTTTTTGAGTCCAGAAATGTTTGAGCAGGTCAGCTGTTCTAAAAAGGGAGAGGGGTAAGAGCGATGCAGACGAAAGTGGACCCAGAGGAGATTAAGAGGATCAAGAGGGAGATAGAGGCCCTTGAAAAGGAGAGAAACGAGATAAGGGCCAAACTGGATGAGCTTGAAAAGGAGCTTCAAATCTGGATCCAGAAGAGGGACGAGAAGAACAACGAGGTCAAGGGGCTCCGCCAGAAGGGCAGGGAGTACAAGGCCAAGCGCGATGAAATCAACGCGTAGATACAGGAGCTGAAGAAGAACCGTGAGGAGATAAACGCGAAGCTCGACCTCCTTTATCAGGAGATACTCGAGTACCGCACCAAGAGGGACGAGTACAACCAGCTCCGCAGACTTAAGATGCCGCCGGCGAAGATCCAGGAGAGGATAGAGAAGCTCGAATGGGAGCTCCAGACCAACCCGAACATCACACCCGACAGGGAGAAGCAGATCGTGGATCAGATACAGGTTCTCGCCACCGAACTTGAGATACTCCAGCAAGCCGAGCGCTTCCACAAGAAGCTTGTCGAGTCCAGGAAGAAGGTCGATCAGCTCAAGAAGGCCAGGAGGAACATCAGCCTCGAGATACAGAAGCTCGCCAACCAGAGTCAGCAGTTCCACGAGCAGATGATAGCGGCGTTCAACCAGGCCGACGAGGTCAAGAAGGAGGCCGACGAGTACCACGCCAAGGTCGTTGAGCTCCGCGACAAGATCAGGGAGGTCAGGAAGGAGCTCCGCAGCATCGAGAGGAAGATAAGGGAGTATGACGAGAAGCACAAGGAGCTCATCGCCTACAGGCTCGTTGCCAGGATGCACGCCAAGAAGGACGCCAGCTTCGAGAAGGCCGTCGAGGCCCTTGAGAAGTTCAAGAAGGGCGAGAAGCTCACCCTTGACGAACTGCTCCTCCTCCAGAGGTACAACCTTGTCTGAGGCCTGGCTATGGAAGTCATCAGGCACGAGGGGCCCGGGAGGCTGGGTCTCGTCAGGATAGGGGAGCGCTCATTCATGGCCCCAGCATTGGCCGGGGTAGACTTCACGCTCTCCCCGTTCAACTCCTTCTTCCATCCCCGGGGGCAGGGGGAGTACGACTTCAACCTCGCCCCCGCGATACCCCTCGGCTTCTACACGCCGGACGAGGTTATAGAGAAGGCCCTCGGAAGGCTCTGGAGCGTGAACTACGAGGGCTTCAACGCCTTCTACCTGCCCGCCCTGAGGAGGACCTCCTACCTGGGTGAGTTCTTCAAGATAATCGAGCGCTACAACTTCGATGCCGTCTATCTGGGCAACTCAAAGATTCTGGTGAGGGAGTACCGCTACTTCGTGAAGATAATCAGGGAGCTGCGCGAGAGGTTCCCCAACGTCATGATAATCGCCGATCTGGAACCGTTCTTCTATCCGCTCGCCGTTTACCTCGGCGTCGATGCCTTCGACACCCGCTCTCTCAAGCTCTACGACTTCGAGGGGAAGGGCTTCACCGGGTACAGCCCGTTCCTCTGGAAAGAAGGGTCGAACTCCATGGATTTCGCGGAGGAGACCGTGCTCCTGGTCAGGAACGCCCTGAGGGAGGGAAAGCTCCGCTACCTCATTGAGAACTTCTTCAGCACCCAGTACCACGCGGGAATACTCCGCATAGCCGATTTGGAGCATCCCGACTACCTCGAGAAATACACGCCGATCCAGAAGGAGACCGTTTACTTCATCAGCGACGCCTCGATAAGACGGCCCGAGGTTAGGAGATGGCATTCAAGGGTTGCCGAACGCTTCGTTCCCCCTGAGAACACCGAGCTGGTTCTCCTCTTCCCGTGCTCGGCCAAAAAGCCCTACTCCTTCTCGAGGAGTCACACACTTTACCGGAGGGCCGTAAAGGAAGCCCTCGGCTCCGGCATCGCCAAAGTCCACGAGCTTATCCTCACCTCGCCCTTTGGTGTTGTCCCGAGGGAGTGGGAGTGGCTGGCCAAGTACGATATAGTGGTTACGGGCCACTGGAGCGAGGAGGAGATTAAGCCTGCGGCCGAACTCCTGGCGAAGACCCTTGAGAAGTACCCGAAGGACGTTCCTATTATAGCTCACCTCGACGAGGCCTACGTGGAGATAGCGAAGCTCGCGGGCGAGCTTTCCGGCAGGGAGATAACCTTCACCCGTGTGGAGAACGGCACCACGGGCAGGGAGAGTCTGAAATCCCTCACCGAGACGCTGAAGGAGTTCGAGCTTGAGGCGACCAAGGAGGACAGGACCTACCGCTACTTCGAGGGGATAAGGAAGGTCTTCGACTTCTATTTCGGGCAGGGGGCGGGTGAGGCAGTTCTCCCGGATAACGGGAAAGTCAGGGGCTCCAAGATGCTTCGCCTCTTCGTTGAAAACCAGCAGACGGGAACCTTCAAAGACGGCGTGATAAGCGTCACACCCTATGGAATGCAGAGGATATACGATGCCCTCGAGGCCTACTGGGTGAAGGTGGACTTCGAGCTCCGCGGCGACGTCTTCGCGGTCGGCGTTGATGAGGCTGACCCCGCGATAAGACCGGACGACATAGTGGGCATAGTGAGGGACGGAAAGGTAATAGGCGTCGGAAAGGCGGTTCTAAGCGGGGATGAGATGGTTAGAGCCAGGAAGGGTGTTGCGGTTAAGGTCAGGAAGAGGGCGTGAGTATGAGAAGGATTCTTGGCCTTCTCCTGGTTCTCCACGTTCTCCTCCTTTTTCTGCCATCGGGCTCCGCGGACTACCTTGGGGCAGAAAGCCTGGGCTTTTACGTCGTCGCTACCTACGGGGACGCGGCGGTGCTGTCGCTTGAATACACCACCTACTCACCCTCCATGAGCGGCGCACTCGTGCCATCCACCTGCTGCATTCACTATAACTTCTACATAAACTCCAGCGGGGCGTATTTCATGGGCAGGTCCTGGGAGGCCCCGGTGGTTTACCAGTACCGGGGATTCTACTACCTGTTCGTGGCCTCGATGGACGGCTCGGTCAGGGTTTACCGCATGGGACGGGACTGCTTTGAGCTGGTCACCACGGTGAAGTCGAACACAGGTGAAGAACCCAACTTCGCCGTTGCGGTCCCGTACCTCGTGGTCCAGACCGGGGAGAACGAACTGGTCGCGGTTAACGTCGCCAAGAACGTTACCGCCGGAATCCTCGACCTGAGGGGGGCCGAGAGCGGCACTTACTTCAAGGGAGTGACCGTCGTTGAGGGAGAACACGGTGTTAGGCTGGCGGGGGATGCCCCCGAAGAAACGCCCCGGGGAGTGAACGTTAGCGTGTCCGGGAATGGGCTTGTGATTCCAGGGACGGACATCGAACTGCCCATGAACGCTGTGGTTGCGCACCTGTGGGCCGTCGAGGAGGAGGGGTATCTCCGGGCGTATGAACTTGAGAACGCGGTTCTCCTGGTGCCCCCCAGCATCATGCACTACTTTGCCCCGGACTCCAACTCAAGCGGGGAGCTTCTGGAGTTTGGAAACGAGCGCGTTGGGATCCGGGGGATTTCCAGCCTCTCCGTTCTCTACTACGACGGTGGCCTGAAGGCTTTTTCTCTGGGGGAGCCCGTGGGGAGCGAATTCCGAGTAACCTCAGAAAACGTGACCTCCATGGGATGCAGCGTACCGCGGGCCTACGCGCTTGAATTCTGGGCGGCGGTCGTTCTGCTGGCACTGATTGGCTTTACCTGGTTCTTCATGGTCCGGCGGTGAGAAAACGCTAAAAAGCGACACTTCCCTTCTTAGACCATGCCCAGGCACTTCAAGAAAGGCGTCAAGAAGGAGCACCATTTCCTGAAGGGTCTTGAGAAACCTCTGGAGATGATAGCCGCGATACCCGGGGTCAAAAAGGTAATCCCGGGGAGGATCTACGCGAGCGATTCCAGGGGCTTCGAGATAAAGGTCTCGAGGGAAACCAAGACAGGCCTGAAGCTCGTTGCCAAGAGTAACGGCTCTGTGCAGGACGTCTTTCTCGTCGTTGATAAGGCTGACAGGGCTAGGGTGTGGGGTGAAATTGAGAGCCTCTCCAATAAGTGGGCGAAATAGTTTTAAGGCCAGCTGGTAACTATTATCGATGGTTATAAAGAGATTTTGGACAAGGTTATCTAATTACGATGTCACTGCGGTCTTCATTGCACTTGCCTATTCGGCTCTTTTGATGCATTTCAGCCTCGTTAAGTTCGAGTGCTTTCGCTACACCAGCCTTGACCTTGGGATCTTTACCCAGTCACTGGCCGGCTTCCTCCACGGCAGACCCCTGTTTAACACCGTTGAACGACAACTTTACGGTGTGCCCAATCATCTCGCCGTTCACTTTCAGCCAGTCCTCGTTCTCCTGGTCCCTGTTTTCGCTGTGTTTCCGACTCCAAAAACGCTCCTCGTTCTCCAGACTCTAGCCCTTGGTCTCTCAGTGCTTTTAGCTTACGTTCTCGCGAGGGAGCTTCTGCCCCCTTGGGAGGCGCTGGCGGTGACGGTCCTATACGCTTTCAATTCCTCCCTCGTTGGCATAAATCTCTTCGAGTTCCACCCCGTTTCCCTCGCCGTCCCTCTCTTCTTCCTGTCGGCTTACTTCCTCATAGAGAACAGGTGGCGGGCTTTCTACGCAACGTCATTCCTGCTGCTCCTCACGAAGGAGGACGCCTTCCTAGGCGTCACTTCGCTCTCACTCTGGTGGGCCTTCAGGGATGAAATCTCCCTCGAAAGCGCAAGGAAAAACCGCCCTCTGCTTCTTCTGGCGGCCCTTTCCCTGCTGTATGGTGCGGTGGTCATAAAGCTCGTGATCCCGGCTCTTGGTAAAGGCTACCTGTACGAGGGTCTCTACACCAGACCGGAGTTCGGTAGAAGGAAGCTCCTCTACTTCCTCCTCTTCAACCTGAGTCTGGGCCTCCTACCACTATTCAGATCCAAAAACGCCCTTCTTCTTACCCTCCCATGGCTCGAAAACCTCCTGGCATCGAGGCCCAGCCAAACGACTTTCGGCTTCCACTACTCCTACATGACTCTTCCCCTCTCCGTTATCGGTGCGGTCTTCGCGCTCAGGGAGCTCGACCTCAGGAGAGTTCTCCCATTCCTCCTGAGTGTTGGCCTTCTGGCTTCCCTGGCGACGATGCCGGTTGAGCTGAATCAGCCGGAGAAACCGCTCCCCCTTGTCTACCCATCGGTTCTCGAACCCATACCCGGCCGAAAGGCGGTGGAACCGGTCATCGAGTTTCTCAGCAATAGCAACCTCTCCGTTTACACCCAGCCGGCCTTTTACCCTGCCCTGGCGACGAAGCCCGACGTTTACGTTTACCCCGCTGGGGTGGAGCCGGACGCAGTTCTCGTGAACGTGAAAACCTACCGCGGCAGGCTCTACCTGGAGCGGCTTCAAAAGATGGTGAACGTAAAGTACCGTCTCGTCTACTCCCGGGACGGCGTGAGGCTGTACGTTAGGGAGGGGCTGAACGTCTCGGTTTTTGGGCTGGTGCCCCAGGGGTCCTAAAATAGAGGGCCCGGAAAAAGCAAAAATGTCATATCCCCTCGATCTCGGGCACCACCTCCTCAGGAGTTCCCGTTAGCACCACCCTCCCCGCGGCTATCACAACGATTCTGTCTGCGAACTCCACCAGAGGGCGCCAGATGTGGGAAACCACGACCATGTTGGTTCCCTCCTGGGCCTGCTCCCCGATTACCCTTGCCACCTCCTTTATACCCTCCAGGTCGAGGTTCGCCAGGGGCTCGTCGAGGAGCACCAGTTCCGGTTTTCCGAGAAACGCCTGGGTGAGGCTGATCCTCTTGAGCATGCCCGCCGAGTACTCCCCCATCTTCCTGTCGAGGTAATTCGCCGCGGAGAACAGCTCCGCGGCTTCCCTTACCTCCCTCTCTCCCAGTCCCTTGACCCTGGCCAGGTAGTTGAGCCATTCCCTGGCCGTCCTGTGCTTCGGCAGGGCCGGCGGGTCGAAGGAAACGCCTATCCTTTTCCTCAATTCGTCGTTGCTCCAGGGGTTTTCTCCCAGGACCTTGATCTCCCCCCTGCTCGGCCTGTAGAGGCCGGCGCAGAGGTTCAGGAAGGTGCTCTTTCCGCCGCCGTTGGGGCCTAGTATGAGGGTTAGTCCCTCGTTGATTTCGAGGTTCACCGAATCCAGGGCCACCAACCTTCCGAACCGCTTGGTGAGGTTCCTCGCGGTTATCATCTTCTCCTCCCCTCCACTAGCAGAACTGCCGCCAGAAGGAGGGCACTCACTCCCCCCAGGCTGTACCTGATGTTGAGGACCGTTACAGATGGGTACCTGGTGATGACCCTCACCGCCATCGTCACTGGCGTCATGGTCTGAACCGAGAAGTAGTAGGGGCCGGAGTGCTCCAGGAAGACCCTGCCCCTGAAACTGCCGGTCACGTTCCTCTCAAGGACTGCCCTGCCGCTCTCGGGGTCAAAGACCCTGACGGCGTATTCGGTTCCCTCGTCGGCGCTGGAGCTAAGCATGACCATTCCCGAGGAGGGCACGATGATTCCCTGCCCCATGAGAACGACCTCGGAAATCGGCTGGGTCAGCGCGTTCTTCTCTATCGGAAACACCAGAACCGTCATAATGACTATCGAAAGCAGTACCGCCTTCAGGAGCCTCATGAGACGTCCCTCCACTCGCTGAGTATGAGGGCTATCCCCAGCATCACCGCCGGAAGGAGAAGCCCCATGTAGAAGGAACCGTCGAGGAACGCCGCTATCCTGTCGGAGGGGTAAAACTGGGTGGTGTAGGCCTTGAAGAACGCATCGTCAATCACCGCTGGGGGAAGGCTCCTCAGTTTAAGCACGAGGGGCACGTAGAGGAGCGTGATACTCCCCAGGAGGGAGGCGAAGGTGTTGGGGGAGAGCATAGCCACCAGGGCCGAAAGGGACACCACGTAGAGCACCATCGTCGCCCAGTAGAGGAGGTAGCCCGCTAAAAAGCCCTCGCCAAAGAGCGCCCTTCTCATCAGCTCGGGGACGTCCCCGTGAATGTAGATGAAGGCCAAGAATGCCGGCAGGGTTGAGGCAAGGAAGAGTAGCACCATGGCCGAGAGTGCCTTCGAAAGAACCACCGAGTGGTTCCTGACGGGCAGGCTGTAGACGCTTTTGGCAACCCTCGTGTCCCTGTCGTATCTTAGCATCAGCGAAACCAGCAACGCTCCGGTGAGGGCGAATATCGTGTACTCCTCGACTCCCAGCCTTGGAAGAGTGAGGCCAATGTTCTTGGCCGATTCGGAGACTATTATACTGTCCGGTCCAGCCACCATGAACACGGTATCGTTGCTCGTCAGGCCGGAAAAGAAGGTGATGCCGAGCATGATGAAGCCGAAGGTAAAGACGATGAGGTTGTAGGGATCCTCAAGCTCCCACCTTATCTGTGCCCGCATTGCCTCACCTCCTCACTCTCAGTACCAGGTAAACGGCCGCAACAACCCCAGCCAGGATGGCCAGCTTGGCCCACAGGGAGCCGCTGTCTCTTCCCGGCGGACCGGGAACATCATCGACGGGAGGCGCCGGGGGGGTTTGGGTGTCGCCGGGGGTGTCTTTCTCGTCGGTCTCAGTCATTTCCCCCGATTTCATGTCGTCCGACCCACCCGAAGGGGGCGAGATGGTGATTTCCGGATCCTCCACCGAGGGGTTCTCCTCCAGGCTCACCTCAACCGTCTTTGACTCGTTAGGGGCCAGGATTACCTCCACGCTCTTCGTGAGATAGCCGGGAGCCTCCACGGTTATGTTGTAGCATCCGGGGCTGAGGGTGAGGTTTTTAGCTTTGACCTCCTCGCCGTTCAGGAGCACCGTCGCGTTGCCCGGATACGTCACGACGTGGAGGGTCGCGTTGGCCGGGGAGAGTTTCAGGAAGGCGCTTGCGCTCTCCGTAAGAACCACCGATTCCCTGGCGGAGAGGTTGTCTCTAGATGCTATGACCGTGTAGTTCCCAGGGGGAAGGAACAGTGTCGCCGGTGTGGTGGCAAAGACCCTTAGAACACCATCTGTGACCACGGTGGAAGCGTTGCCCGGCTCGGAATCGACCTCAAGGGGAACCGCTCTCACAGCCTCCCTCTCCACCGTCAGCGCGGACTTCACCTTTTCCATGTCCACGTTGATGTGGTACGTCTCGTTGGGGGCAACTTTCACGACACTTTCGATTAGGTAGTGGTTCTCCGCTATTCCAACGACGTGGGTGTCGAGCCTGTGAATTACCGGAATCCGTATCGTTCCGTAGTAACCGACGGCGGTGGCGTTGTAGACGTCGTGGGGGATTGCCGGGACGTAAATACCCATGGGGGTGTAGAAGATGTATATGTTATGACCCCCGTTGATGTAAAACGTTAGGTCCTTGGGAACCGAAGTTATCTCCAGCCGCGCCCAAGGGACGAGGTAGGTGGCGTTTCTGACGCTCTCTGCGTGGATTGATCCCCCGTAAGTCTCAACGTAGTCGATGCAGGGCTTTCCCTCGGAATCGCCGAGGTGCACGAACGTCCCGTTTGGAATCAGGTACACTTCTTCCTCTCCCCTTTCCACGAGGGCCATTGGAACCGGCCTGGATATGTTTATGTGCAGACTCCCGAAGCCACAGCCGGTAATTTTCTGAAGGGGATTGAAGGGCGGGTTGAGCTTCTCCCGGCTGTAGTTGGCGCTCTCGTTGAAGATTGCCCTTACCGACACGATTCCCTCCCCTGAAACTGCCTCTTCAATCTCCTCGGGGTTCACGCGAATTATTGTGGCCGTTTCGGCCACCACCGAAACCCGGGCAGCCACCGTGACGTTTCCGGGTATCCTGATGGTGTAGTTTCCCGGCTTGAGCACCAGACCAACGGGGGTGGCGTAAGAGCCTATCCCAACTATCTCAGCCACGGTTCCGGGCGCCTCAACGAACAGGTAGCCGGGCCTCTCCATCGCGCTTTCTCCGGCCGAATACGCCGGGGGAACGAGCAGACCGGCCACCAAAAATGCCAGGAAAATGACCTTCCATCTCACCGTTTCCACCTCCTTTCCGTCCACAAAGCTATCATAGCGAGAACGACGAGTGAGAAAGCGAAGAAGTACTTAACCGGCGTCGAAGGTGAACGTCCGCTTCCATAGTCAGGGAGCTTGACGTTGGTGTCGTAGAGGTTGAAGCCCTGCGCCCACCACTCCTTGTCGTCCTTTCCTTCCTCGATGAGCCTCTCCAGCTTCCGTGAGTTTACCATGTCAAGGGCGATTGCGCCTATCACTCCAAGACTTGTAGTTTCTGGTGCCATCTCAACGAGGAGCGTTGTTATAAGGAGACCCGTATCGGGTTCGTAAATTAGCTCCGTTGTTATGACATGGCCACTTCCGGTCTTCAGGTCATGGATAATGTATGCTCCCCTGCTCTCAACAAACAGGTAGGGCGGGATAAAGTCCCTGTAGTGAGTGTGAAGGATTTTATCCTCCATCCAGGTGAACGAGACGTTGGTTACAACGATATCGTCCGAGCGGAGGTTGTATTTTTTCAGGAAAGCAGGGGCGAGAAGATAGTCCTCTTTCCTCGGCGGGTGGGCAGGGTCTATGAAGAACATAGGTGGCCCAATGGGAGTGCCGTCTTCTTCATAATACATCATGTCGCTCAGGTTGAGAATAAGGATTTTTGACAGAACCAGACGGGGAAGGATTTCATCCGGCCCTATGCTCACGTTGTTCATTTCTAGAGTAACCTTCACGAAAGCTGTTTCGTTGGTGACGTTGAGAATCTCAAAAGTCAGGTACGAATCCCCCGTAACGAAGAGTGATATCATGGTGCGGTTGTCGATTTTGAAGAGACCAGAATCCCCTTCATAGAGCTCTTTAACCTCCTTGTAAGCGTCCTTCGGAAGGAGTCTTGGCCAGATCATGAAGATGTTTACCTCGTTTTTCTCAGGATTGTGGGGCATTTTCATTGCGTATTTGATGTATGCTCCTTCTTTGAGCCAGTACGGGAGCGAGTAAACTGGGGGTGTGATTGCTGAGACTGCCAGGAGTGCCAGGATAACAAGGGTGGTTTTCTTCATTCTCTCTGCCACCTCCAATTCAGGAAAGCAGTGAGAATTAGGAGTGCCAGAGAAATCGCGAAGAAGTATCTCATTCCAGTGTTGGGGGCTCCCGATGATGAGGTTTTCAGAAACCTGATGTTCGTGTCGTAGAGATTAAAGCCCGGCTGCCACCACTCCTTATCCGCCCTGCCCTCATCGAAGAGTCTTTGGAGTTCTCTTGATGCCTGATAATTCATACTGTCTCCATTTATGATTCCAAGGGATATGAATTCGGGGGTTATATCCAGGAGCCAGGTGGTTATCATCAGTCCAGTATCAAAGTCGTAAACCATTGAAGACATGGCCGACGCGGTGATGCTTCCCCCGTATTTGCTCCACAAAAACGGGACTTGGTTGCTTTCCACCAGAATGTATGGGGGCAGAAAGTCGCGGAAGTATGTGTGGAGTACCTTTCCCTCCTGCCAGGTGAACGAAAGGTTTGAGACGATCAGATCCTGGGTATGTATCTCCAGTCTCTTTAGGGGAACGGAAGATGCTATCAGGTCACCTCTGGAGGGCGGGTTGGAAGGATCGACGAAAAAAGTGGGCCTTCCTAGTACGGCGCCGTTTTCGTCGTGATACATCATGTCCGTCAGGTTCAGGACGAGGACTCTCGACAGAACCAGCTTTTTCAGATATCGGCAGTTCAAGCAATCCACCGTCACATCGTTCAGTTCCAGGGTGACCTCTATCCGGGCGTATTCTTTAGTTACGTTCAGTATCCGGAACGTTAGAAGTACGTCCCCCCGAACAAAGAGGGAAATGGGAATACTATTGTTTATGTCCTCAACGGTTGATATCTTCTCGTAAGCTTCCTCCGGTAACAGGGTTGGCCATACTTCGAAGATGTTTATCTCCTTCCTGGTGGCGTCTTTGGGAGCCTTCAGGGCGTAGGTTGCGTACGTTCCGTTCTGGAACCAGTACGGGAGGGCGTGAACTAGGGGCAGGGTCACCGATAAGACCACCAGCAAAAAAACGATTGGCCTCCGCGGCATTCCCACGCGCGTGCCCCCCGGACGTGCGGTGCGATTGTAGTACTGGGACGTTCCTTATAAGTCTTACGTTTTAAGGTTGTGTTTAACACACTGGGTCCGATAGGTCTAAAAACAGCCAACGCCTGTCGTATGGAGATAAATCTCTAACTGGGTAATCGTGTGCCGTCCCGGAGAATGTCCCTGTAGAAACCCAACGAATCCGAAAGGATTTGGGGGGATTCGACTTAAAGCTCCCCCTTCCCCTCAAAAAACGCCTCAAGCTCCTCGTCGCTTATCTCATCGTCCGTTTCCGTGTAGCCCAGCTCCCTCTTCTGTAGTTCTATCAGCCCGGGCGTGAGGAGAAGCTTCCCGTCCAGCTTCGGCACCGCGTAGTGGAGGGTTATCTCGCTGAACTCGTCCAGCTCTATCGTGGGATTAAGCTCGTACTCTATCTCCCCCAGCCTCTTCCCCTCCGCGATGAGCTTTGCCACTATCGCCGAGCCGTCTATGGAGAACTGCACGCTCCCGATGTGCCTCGCCTTCGCGCCCTCTATCTTCTCGGTTATGAACTTCTTGGTTTTTCCGGTGAACTCGAAGTCGCCGAGGATTCCCCCGACGACGATTATGCTGTCCTCTTCTATATCTTCGGGTTTCAGCTCCTCCTCCGCGAAGGGGTCGAGGATTATCAGCTTCGAGCGGTCGAAGGGGAACTCTGTGACGCTCTGGCTCAAAACGCTTCCCAGCTTCGCGAGTTCTTCCCTTTCGTGGGGCTCCACGTTGGTGAATATCAGTCTCTCCCCCCACCACTCGCTCGTGTGCCTGTACTCGAGCAGGACCCAGTCGCGCAGTTCCTCTAGGTGTTCTATGAGCAGGTACGGCATGAGCACCACCACGCCCGCTTTGCCCTTTGGTCTTAAAAGCCTGCCGACTGCGCGGAACTGCCCAGTTAGGGTTTTAACCGGACTGGAGGAGTCACAACCATGGGATTCCGGGAAAAGTACGCCGAGCTGGGCGAGAGGTACGAGCGCATAGACGGCCCCCTGGAGAGGTTCTTCGACCCGTTGAGGAGAAAAGCTGCCGGCTATGCCGCCGGGAGGGTTCTAGAAATCGGAGTCGGCACGGGATTCATGCTCCCATACTATCCCGAGGACATAGAACTCCACGCGATAGACGCCGTCCCAGAGATGCTGGAGGTGGCGAAGAAGAAGGCCAAGGAGCTCGGTCTGAATGCCAGCTTTTACGTTATGGACGCCGAGAGGCTGGAGTTCTCGGACGAGAGCTTCGACACCGTTGTTTCTGCCTTCGTCTTCTGTACCGTTCCCAACCCGGAGAATGCTATGAAAGAAATTCACCGCGTCCTTAAGCCCGGTGGGAGGGTGATCCTGCTGGAGCACACGAAGAGCGACTGCCGGCTTTTGAACTGGCTGTTTCTCAAGCCCCTCGACGTTCTCCTCGGCTTTCTGCTTGAGGACAACACGCTGAGGGAAACACACCTTTTGGCCAGAAACTACTTCGAAATCGAGCATGATGAGAGCCACTACCGCGGAATAGTCAGGCTCCTCGTGGGCAGGAAGGTATGAGCAACGTCCGCGAGAAGAAGGTGGTGCGGTGGCCGGGATTTGAACCCGGGTTACCGGCTTGGGAGGCCGGTGTCCTGGACCAGGCTAGACTACCACCGCCCTAGCCCGCTATAATTAAGCCGTTCCCCATTTAAAAGCTTTATTGTTCTCTTCCGAGGATTATGCCGCCCACTATCATCGCCAGCCCCAGGACGGTTGCCGGCGCGATGCTCTCTCCGACGACGAGGGAGATGAAGAACAGGCTCATAAAGGGCACGAGGTAGGCCAGATTGGATGCAAAGGCCATGTCCCCCTCAACGGCCCTGTACCAGAGCAGGAAAGTGACCCCCATCTCGAAGAGGCCGACGTAGATCGCCCCCGCGAGACCTTCCACGGGTGGTACTGTGAAGTTGCCGGTTGCAACCACAACGATGGAGACGTAGACGAAGCCGAAGAGGAAGTTCCAGAACATCTTTTCGGCGAGGGGCCTCTCGTCCCGGAGGTTCAGCAGCCAGTAGCTCGCCCAGACCACCGCGCTTCCCAGGCCGAGGGCAACGCCTATGGGGTCGGTGAAGTTCAGACCGGCAACGTTCCCTTTCGTCGCGACGAGGATGGCCCCAAAGAAGCCGAGGAGCAGGCCGAAGGCCGTCCTCGCCCCGGGCCGCTTTCCCAGCAGCGGAATCGAGAGGAGGACAAGCATCAGCGGCCAGGTGTAGTTGAGCGCCTGCGCCTCCTGTGCGGGTAAGCGGTCATAGGCCGAGAAGAGCACGGTGTAATACAGGAGGGGGTTTATCAGGCCGAGGTAGGCCGAGCGGAGGTTTTCCCTTCTGGGGGTGAATTCCCTCGCGTAGAGGATTCCGAAGAGTATGAGCGAGGTTAGAGAGGCGTAGAACAGGAGCTGAAGTGGATTCATGTAGCGCAGGGAGAGCTTGAAGGCCGAGGCAACAGTTGCCCACAGCAGCACCGCACCGACGGCGTGTTTCTTGGACATTGCTTCAACTCATTTTAGGGACATATATAAATTCAGCGATTTTGGCTTTCCGAATAAAATTTGGTTCTGCCCCCGTTACCAGGTAACGCCCCCATTACCTAAAAGGTTTTTGGAGAAAAGAAGAGGAAGAATCACTCCTCCCTGAATGCCCCGTACTTCTTGGGGTCGTAGAAGGGCGGAGCTACCGTCACGGCCTTCTTGGGCTTGCCCCTTATCTCTATCTCCAGCTCGACGCCTGGCTTGGCGTACTCCTCCTTCACGAAGGCTATTCCGATGCCGATTCCGAGGAGTGGGGAGCTGGTTCCGCTGGTGACCTCTCCGATGAGCTCGCCGTTCGCGTAGACCTTATAGCCCTCCCTCGGGATGCCCTTGTCGACCATCTTGAAGTGCACCATCTTCCTTCCGAGGCCGCGCTCCCTCTGCTTGAGGAGGGCATCCTTGCCGATGAACTCCTTGTCCCAGAAGATGGCGAAGTCGAGGTTGGCCTGGAGGGGAGTAACCTCGTCGATGTCGGTGCTGAGGAGCTGGAGCTCCTTGGTCTCGTTTCCGTAGAGGGTGTAGCCTGCCTCAAGCCTGAGGGTGTCCCTCGCCCCGAGTCCGGCCGGCTTTATGCCGTACTTCTCGCCGGCCTCGAGAATCCTCTCCCAGACGTGGAGGGCCTTCTCCGGCTTTCCGCGCTTGCCCTCGTCCGGGTGGTAGGGGTTGGCATCCTCGAAGTAAATCTCCCAGCCGTTCTCGCCGGTGTAGCCGCTCCTTGAGAGGAGCATCTTAATTCCGTCGAGCTCGACCTCCTTCGCCTGGAACCACCAGAGCTCGTTGATGTCGATGCCGAAGAGGTCCTTTGCGAGGTCCCTCGCCTTCGGACCCTGGATTGAGAACATGACCATGTCGTAGGTTTTGTTTTCTATCTCGAGGTCGAGGTCTCCGAACTTCTCGATTCCGCGCTTTATCGCGTTGAACCAGGCCTCGAGCTTCTCGAATGCATCGCTGTCGCAAACCATCATGTAGGTGTCGTTCCCCATGTTGAAGACGAGGGTTTCATCCTTAACCGCTCCGCGCTCGTTGAGGACGAGGGTGTAGGTTCCGCTTATGGCGGGGGGCTTTGAGATGTCGTTGGTCGTGACGTACTGGAGGAACTCGAGGGCGTCCTTCCCGCGGAAGATGAACTCGCCCATGTGAGAGACGTCGAAGATTGCGACGCCGTTTCTAACGGCGAGGTGTTCGTCCTTTATGCTGGAGTACCAGATGGGCATCTCCCAGCCCGCGAACTCCTCGACCTTCTTGGCGTTCTCCTTATGCCAGTCGAATATGTGGACCCTCTTGACCATAGCTATCACCGTTCAAACTTCAATCGGGGCGTTATAACCCTTTCCAATACATGGGCAACGATAATAAGCATCAACGTCCAAATTAATACTGAGGTGTTCGAGATGTTTGAGAAGGTACTGTACCCGACCGACTTTTCGGACGTGTCCATACACGCCCTGCGCACCTGCATCCCCAAGCTCATTTCCATGGGTGTTAGGGAGCTCTACCTCATCCACGTCGTCGATATAACCATAGCCGAGTTCGAGGCCTTTGAACTCGAGGACGTGTATCGCGAGAGGCTGGAGGGGCTGGCTGAGGAGCTCAAGGGGGACGGTGTGAAGGTCGAGGCGATTGTGAGGATAGGAATCCCCTCGATGGAGATAGCCGAGGCCGCCGAGGAGAAGGGAGTGGATCTGGTGGTCATCCCCAGCATGGGCGAGAACATATGGAGGACGATGTTCGTCGGAAGCACCGCTTCGAACCTTGCGAGGGCCACGAAGCGGCCGGTCCTGCTCCTCAAGTACGTCAACAGGGACGGTAAATTTGAGCTGTCCGGGGACTGTTCCGAGGTCTTCAGGCGCCCACTGGTGACTTTGGACTTCTCAAACTGCTCTATAAAGGTTCTTAAGACCGTCCGGAAGTTTGAGGAGCTGGTGGAGAGCGGGCTCCTTCTGCACTCGGTTGACTATGGCAGCATGGACGAGCTGGAGCACAACATAGAGCTGGCGAAGAAGAACCTCGAGAAGTCCGCGAGGGGACTGAGGGCGGGGTTCGAGGCAGAGGTGATGGTGGGCTCGGCGAGCCAGGCGATAATAGGGACGTCGCTCGCCAAGAACTCGACCCTCATAGTCATCGGCAAGAAGGGAAGGAGCTTCATCAAGGACCTACTCCTTGGCAGCACTGCGGAGCGTGTCATAAGGGACTCAAAAGTTCCTGTGCTGCTGGTTCCGTGTGATTGACCTCAGTCTGGAACGGCTTCCACATCAGGATTCGGTAGCTACCCTGTTGCCATCATCGGTCGTTCTTTTCTCCAATTTTCGCCTTATAAATCTACTCCCTCTTGCTCTCGCCGGTCATCACTGCGGAGGCTATCATGTGTGCCAGCCGGAGGGGTTCGGGGGTTAGGCCGGTCCTCGTGGTGGCCCGGATTATCTCGACCACGGTCTTCTCGTCCACACCTGCGGCCTGGAAATAGAGCTTTTCGGGTATCATCTCAACCAGTGGGGGTGCCTTTTTAAGAAGCCCGAGCCTCTCCTCCGCATCGGGGAAGTGTTTCCTGAGCGCGGCCTCCATCGCCCCGATGTCCGGTCTCTTCCGGACGACTACTATAACCGGCAGTCCCGTTTCCCTGTGGAGCTTCTCCAGGTCAACGACGTTGAAGCCGGCGTAGGTTATGCCCTTAAGGAGAATCAGTCTCAAATCTTTGAATCTGGATGATCTGATGGCGTCTATCATGGCCTCCGTGGCGTCCTTTCCGTCGACGGTTATCCAGCGCGAGAGAACTCCAACAACCTCCTGGAAGCCCTTCATGACGACGCCTATCAGAATTGTTTTCTCCCGCTGGAGTTTGGAAGAGAAAGAGAACGTCCCATCGTCAAACCCAACGACGCGTATCTGGGGCTTGACCTTCCTTATCATGACAGCACCTTCTCGAGCCACTCCGCGTATTCATCGTTTACCTTGTCCACCTCTATCCTGGCTATCACGGGAACCTCGTACGGGTGCATCTCTTTGATGGCGTCCCTCAGCTCCCTCCACTTCTCGACCTCTGTCTTGAGTATGGCGCCGACTTCGGTGTCCTCCTCGATCTTCCCCTGCCACCAGTAGAACGCCCTGTGCTCCCTGAGGTTGGCGCAGGCGATGAGCTTTCTCTCAAGGAGGGCTTTCACCACCTTCTCGGCGCTCTCCCAGTCGGGGAAGGTTGTGTAAACTAGTATCATCTCCATCCTCCCACCCGTCTTAAGCTCAACGGATAAGCTTAAATCGGTTGCGGGAGTAGTAAGGACGGGATGTGGTATGGAACGGGTGAGGGCGCACCTTAGAATCCACGGGCGCGTTCAGGGGGTTGGTTTTCGCTGGAGCATGCAGAGGGAGGCGAGGAAGCTCGGCGTCAGCGGGTGGGTGAGGAACCTGCCCGACGGCACTGTTGAGGCCGTTGTGGAGGGGGACGAGGAGAGGGTCGAAGCCCTGATAGGATGGGCACACCAGGGGTCGGCCCTCGCGAGGGTAACCCGTGTGGAGGTAAAATGGGAAGAACCGGAGGGGCTTGAGGGGTTCAGGGTCACTGGGTAGCGGCGAGGCGCTCCATCAGGATCCTCTTGGGGCAGTACTTGACCTCGCAGTAGTTGCAGACGTACTTCTCCTTATCCTTCTCGGGCGTGTGGAGTATGAGTTTCCTGAAGCCCTGCATCTCCTTGATCCTCACGAAGACCTCGACGGGGAGCGTTCCGTCAATGACTATGTAGAGCTTCGTCGGCTCCTCGCGGAGGTTCCTGCTGAAGACCTCCATGACGGGAACCCCGTTCTGGTGGAGGAGCCCGAGCACCTGTGAGAAACCCTGGAGGTACTTCTCCTTGTCCAGCTCTATCTCGAGAACCTCCCATCCCATCAGCGGGGCGACGTCGATGAGGCTCGGCAGCGGGTTGAGCTTCTCGAATATCAGCTTGAGCGGGTAGGTCTTCTCTATGTATTCGATGGTGTGGTAGACTATCTTCCTGTTGACCCCGATTATCCTGGCGAGCTCGCTTATTGGAACCTCGACGTTCCGGAGGTATATCTTGCCATTCTTTACGCTGAGGCCGTTCTCGAAAAGGAACTCGGCCACCTTTCTCCTGGCGGGGTAGTTCTTGAAGTAGGCCTCGAGTATGAGCATCATTTTTGTTCACCTCTTACCCACATATGAGTAGGAATGGATATTTAAATCTTTCCCCCGCGGCGCAAGGTTATTAACGGATGCCCCGTAGCTTCCACCGCAGGGGTGAGAGGATGGCGGACTTCGATGTGGTGGGAATTGGGAACCTTAACTACGACATCATAATGCTCATCGAGCGTTTTCCGGAATTTCACGAGAAGGTCAACGCGGAGGAGGCTTTCTTCGGCCTCGGCGGCGCCGCCGCGAACACCATAAGCTGGCTCGCGCACTTCGGCCTGAGAACGGGCTACATCGGCGCCGTCGGGAGGGATGAGATAGGTGAGGCCCACCTCTCGTACTTCAGGAGGATAGGCGTTGACACGGGCGGAATAAGGGTCGTCGATGCCCCATCGGGCGTGGCCATAGCGATGATACGGGGAGAGGACAAGAGGATAGTGAAGTACCCCGGTGCGAACCTCCTCAAAGACCTCGATTTCAACTACCTCTCCAGGGCGCGGCACGTTCACCTTTCCTCGAACCCCAGGGAGACGATAGTGGACGTTGTCAATTTTGCCAACTCGCGGGGCATCACGGTCTCCCTCGACATAGGCGAGGCGGAGCTTCCTCCCGAGGTTGAGAGAAAGGTGGATTACCTGATGATGAACGAGGATGAGTACAGGAGAAAGTTCGGTTCCTTCGACCTTTCCCTCTCGGGGGCCAAAAACCTCGTGGTTACTCTGAACGGAGGAGGGGCGCTGGTCAGGGACGCCTCTGGAAACGTTCATGAGATCAGGGGGCTCAGCGCGGAGGTCGTTGATTCCACCGGTGCCGGGGACTCATTTGACGCGGGCGTTATCTACGGTATTCTCAACGGATGGAGGCTGGATGACGCCGCGAGGCTCGGGATGCTTCTGGCGTACCTCACCGTTCAGAAGGTTGGAGCCAGAAGCGCGGTGATGCCCCTTGAGGACGTCATAGCTGCTGCCGGGGAGGTGGGTCTCAACCTGCCCTTCGGCAGAAACTGAGCGGGCTCTTTTTCCCCTCCCCGTGGGCAGGGGCCCCTTTCATAACGTTTAAATACCTGTCGATGTACTTGTTTTAAGCTTCCTGTTAAGAAACCCTTAAAAATCCGTGCCCTAAAAGTCTTAGAGGGGCCAAAAGTCCTTAGAGTGGAGGTGGCGCGCTTGGAAATCATAATCGACAACTTCAAGCCCAAGATCACCCGTCCGTTCAAGAGGAAGAACGAGTACTGGGTCAAGCTCATTCTCTCGGAGGGAGAGGAGTACATAATGAAGTTCAAGACCCCCCTGGAGGCGGAGGATGCCATATACGGTATGCTTGATGACCTTCAGGTTTACGGCGGGAAGGTCAAGCTTCAGCTCCGCGAGGGAAACGTCATAGAGCACATAGAAGTTATAGAGCTCTACAAGCCCTCGGCAAAGGAGCTCCTCAACGAGTACTTCACCGAGTGACCCCTCATCTGATGTTCTTTTCTGTTCATTGGGGTTGGAAATATGACAAAAACCTATATATAGTGCAGTCCACATAGTTTAATATTGGACAGCTTTGTGGGCGTGAAGTCAGGGGATCGAATATTCTCTGGAGGTCGTTACTGTGGCAAGGCGGAAGAACAAGGAGCTCCTCGAACTTGCAATGGACATGGGCGGCGAGGAGGCCGTTGAGGTAATTAAGGCTCTTGAGAAGAAGAAGGAAGCCACGGACGAGGAACTTGCGGAGATAACGGAGATACGCGTTAATACGGTGAGAAAGGTTCTCTACATGCTCTACGACCAGGGACTGGCGGAGTTCAAGCGCATCCGCGACAAGGAGACCGGCTGGTATTACTACTACTGGCGCCTTGAGACCAAGCGCCTCCCCGAGATAATCCGCTCCAAAAAGATGGCGGAGCTCAAGAAGCTCAGGGAGATGCTGGAGGAGGAGACCAGCGAGATATACTACCACTGCGGCACACCGGGTCATCCAAAGCTTACCTTCGACGAGGCCATGGAGTACGAGTTCCAGTGCCCGATATGTGGTGCGATGCTCATGCAGTACGACAACACCGAGGTCGTGGAGGAGCTTAAGAGACGCATCGAGGAGCTTGAGATAGAACTCGGCCTCAGGAAGAAGCCCAGAAAGAAGTCCAACTGAATGGCTTTCCTTTAATGAACTTCGGGGATGGTGAGAATGGAAGAAGTGGTTATTCTGGAGAAAGTTTACGGTGACAGGAGCGGTTTTCTTAAACTCGACAGGAGACTGAAGGCCCTTCTGGGCGATCTGGAAGTTGAGTGGAAGCTCTCCGCCGTCAAAAAGAACTGGGTGAAGGTCTCCCTTACCGGGGAGGACGAGGAGATAAGCGCGAACCTGGTGCGCGATGAGTTCGGCGAGGTTCCGTACAGGCTGAGCGCGGTTAAGGAGGGAGAGACCTACCGCGGCCGCTTCATAGACCTCGGGAAGGTTGGCTACGGCGCCTACGTTGACGTTGGAATCTTCAGCCCGAGGCCGAAGGATGCCCTCCTGCCCCTCTACTACCTGAAGGAGACCTTCGGTGAGATTCCGGTCAGGGAGATGATAGGCAGGTTCGGCTGGGTTGACAACCTCCCCGTCGAGGTGACCGTTAGGGATGTAGAGTTCGGTGCCAGGGAGGTTGAGCTGGCCTTCAGCGACTCCCAGCTGAGGCGCATGAAATCCTGGCTCAACGACGGTCACGACAAGCTCTTCATAACCGGGACGGTTAGCGAGAACGTTGAGAAAGCCCTCATCCAGACCGGCCACGGCAGGGATGTCAGGCGCGTCGAGGAGCTGGGCCTCATGGAGACGCTCCTCATACTCAAGAAGGACACCCAGGCGCCGGGCATAATCAAGGAGATAGGGCCCCATCTGAAGGGAACCCTCATCGGCGCTATCAAGTTCGGGGAGTGAGCCCGTGGATTAGGCGGACCGCGAGGGCTGCCAGCAGGACGAAGCAGTAGGGGAACATGGCCGGCACGAAGAGCGCCACAGGGATGTAGATCAGGGTCATCAGGAGCAGAAATGCCGTCTGTCCCTTCATTCTTATGCCTTTTTCTCTTCCCGCGATCGCGTAAACCGCAGTTGCGATCGTGAGGGAGCCGTTCAGCAGGAAGTCCCTGACGTGTGCAGGTGTGTTGGGGTCCATGTTTGATGGTATGTCGGGCGGCAGTCCGAAGGCCCCGTAGAGCAGGAAGACTCCAATGCCCGTTATGAGAAGGTACGCGTAGTTTCTGAGGTGTCTCTTGGGGAAGGCTATCACAAATATCAGCGGCATCAGGACGAGGTAGGGGTTTATCGCCACCGCCAGGAGGGTGAACAGGGACAGCACCCCCGTCTGGAGGAGCGCCTTCCACTTCTCGGGCGAGAACGTCACGTTGCTCACTATCGCGAGGGCTATCATGAAACCCGCGAGGCCCAGGGCATCCCCGCTTACCTCACAGAAGCTCTCCCTGAACATCGGGGCGACGAAGGTCAGCCCGAAGACCAGAAAGCCCAGCTCGCGGGACCTCCTCGGGGCCAGGTAGAACGCGAAAGACATTATCAGGAGTATAAGGAGCCAGTGGACGAAGATTATGTTCTCCTCGATGGGGGGCACCGTTCTGAAGACTGCTCCCATGATGGCGCTCAGGGGGGAGTCCGGGGAGCCGCCGGCCGCGAATTTTAGGGCGGACGAGAGGTATGCCAGGAATTCGTCAGTGAGTCCGGGTCTTTCCGCCGTGAGGTACCAGAGCAGGAAGAGGGAGGCGGCCAGCGCGTAGAACCTTCCCGCGTGGCTGTCGTCGCCGCTGAGGAGGACCAGGAATACGATGATTATGGTGAACACCAGCGTCAGAAATGTGGCCACTGAGCCTCTGGGAGGGTTCCACAGCCCCTCAAATGCCCTCTCCGTGAGGTGGATGCTGTCCTCCGAGCCCGTTATGAGAACGGTGCCGTTGAGGACGACGATGGAGGGGAGAAGGGAGGCGTTCGCGGGGAGTCCCGTCCGGTTCCAGACGGACGCCATGAGCCCGTTGTTGTAAACGTTGCCGACGAGAACCAGGGTGTCGTTTCCATGACGCTTGACGGTGTAGAGCTTTTCGTCCACGTAGTATGCCCAGCCTATTGCCCATGTCTCGTTGCCCGGGACGACGGTGTAGGTGGAATTTGAGCCCAGAAACGCCTGGAACGCTTCGGGGTTTGGATAATATGCCAGCTCGCCGGCAGAAACGAATGGAACCGCCAGCAGGAGGATGAGCGCGATTAGAACGGGAACCCTCTTCATGCTCTCCCTCCCGATGAGATACCCAGAGGTGGTTAAAAAGTTAATGCAGGGAAACCCGATAAAGAAGGAGGGGATAACGGGGGATTACTCCTCCTTGGATTCATCCGGGGCTTCCTTCCCGCCCCTCATCGCTTCGAGCTTCTCGACGAGCTTGTCAACTATCTCCATGAAGGCCTTGGCGGCAACCGTGTCCTCGTAGAGGACTATGGGCATGCCGGCGTCGCTTGCCTCCCTGGCTTTGAGGTCTATGGGTATGCCGCCGAGGAAGTCAACGCCCTCCTTCTCGGCGAGCTTCTTCCCGCCGCCCTTGCCGAAGATGTCTATCTCGCCGCCGCAGTGCAGGCAGATGAGGTAGCTCATGTTCTCGACGACCGCAACGTAGGGCACTTCCATCTTCTTCATCATGTTAACCGCCTTGCCCGTGTCGAGCAAAGCAACCTCCTGCGGGGTGGTGACGATAACCGCCGCATCGAGCTTGAGGGTCTGGGTGACGGTCAGTATCTCGTCGCCGGTTCCGGGCGGGAAGTCGATTATCATGAAGTCGAGAGAACCCCAGTTGACGTCGCCGAGGAGCTGCTTGATGGCTTTGGTCACGAGGGCCCCGCGCCAGATTATCGGCTGGTCGTCCGGAACGAGGAAGCCCATGCTCATGACCTTTATCGGGGTCGTCTGGCCGAGGAAGTCGTTCATCGGCGGTATCATCTCGAACCTGCCGTCCTCCATCTTCTCGGCCAGAACCTCCGCCCTGTCAACGCCGAGCATCTTGGCGACGTTCGGCCCGTGTATGTCCGCGTCGAGTATTCCAACGAAGTAGCCCTTCTTTGCCAGAGCGGCGGCGAGGTTAACCGCCACGGTGCTCTTGCCGACGCCGCCCTTGCCGCTCAGGACGGCTATCTTGTACGTCCACTTCTCCTGCTTCTCGTTTATCCTCTGGGTGAGTGGGTCAGCGCCCAGTCCTCCTATGTTGAGTGTGGGAGCTTTGATCGTCATCTCATTCACCTCCGGCTTAGGTTGCCCTAAGGAACTTAAAAGTTTTGTCCAAAAATTTGACAGTATTACCCAGGTTTGGGTACTCTAAAGGGGGACGACGGCGAGTATGCCCCGTATCTCCCCAATCTCAACGTCCACGCCGTAAACCTCTCTGAAGAGCGCCCCGTCGAGAATCTCAAGACCCCCATCTGCCACGACCCTACCCCCCTTCATGAAGATGAATCTCTTCGCGAAGCGCAGCGCCAGATTGACGTCGTGCATCACCACTATCGCGGTTCCTCCCTCCCTGGAGAACCCGCTGGCGAGTCTCATAACCTCTAGCTGGCTTCTTATGTCCAGGTTGTTCGTTGGCTCGTCCATGATGAGTATTTTGGGCTCCTGGGCGAGGGCCCGCGCTATCCCCACCTTCTGAAGCTCACCGCCGCTCAGTCTGTTCGTGGTTTTGGTGGCCAGGTTCTCTATCCCGAGCGTCCTCAGGGCTGCCCTGACAGCCGCGATGTCCCTCTTTGATGGCCTCAGCCCCATGTGGGGCCTCCTTCCAAGGAGCACCGTGTCGAAGACTGTCATGAACCCGGGCTCTGTTCTCTGCGGGACGTAGGCGATGAGGCGCGCGAGCTCGTCCCTCGAGTACTCGCGGAGGGGCCGTCCAAAGACTTCCACTCCCCCGCAGTTCAGTATCCCCGCCAGGCACTTCACGAGGGTGCTCTTACCGGCACCGTTGGGCCCGAGCACCGCCACGAACTCGCCCTCCCCGACGTCCAGGTTAATCCCCCTGAGCACCTCGGAACCGTTGTATGAGAACCGCAGGTTTCTGGCACTCAGGACGTGCTTTTCGGATGACGGCTTCATCTCCTTCCCTCCATCTTCACCAGCAGGTAGATGAACGTCGGCGCGCCGAGGAAGGACGTCACTATGCCCACCGGAAGTATCATCGGCGACAGGATGAGCCTCGCGATGGTGTCGGCGGTTACAAGGAGGAGCGCCCCCGCCAGCGCCGATAGGGGAATCAGGAAGCGGTGGTCCCCGCCCGCCACCAGCCTCACCGCGTGGGGGGCTATCAGGCCAACGAAGCCGATGACCCCGACGAAGGCAACGCTGACTGCGGTTATCAGGGCCGCGAGGAACGTGGAGATCAGCCTCACCCGCTCAACATCAACGCCAACGCTCTTCGCCACCTCGTCGCCCATGGCGGCGGCGTTCAGGTCCCAGCGCTTGACGATGAAGTACCCGAGGACCGGGATGAAGATGGCGGCCATTATGGCATCTTCCCTCCATGTGGCCCTGCCGAGGTCCCCAAAGCTCCAGTAAACCATGGCGGCGAGCTGTAGCTCGTCGGCGAAGTACTGGGCGAGGGTGGTCAGGGCCACGAACAGGGAGCTCATGGCGACGCCCGCCAGGATTATCGCCTCCGGGCTCAGTCCCTTCAGCTTCGCGAGGAGCAGTATTACCGCCGTGGCGCTTATCGCCCCCATGAAGGCGAAGAGGACGACCACGTAGGGGTTGTCAAGGGATATCCTGCCGGAGCTCTCGGCGTAGCCGGCTCCGAGAAGTATCGCGAGGGAGGCCCCGAACATCGCGCCGTGGGAAACCCCCATCGTGAAGGGCGTGGCCAGTGGGTTCCTGAGGAAGCCCTGCATGACGGCGCCGGCCACGGCCAGGGTGGCCCCCACGAGGAGGCCCGCGGTTATGCGGGGAAGCCTGACTTTCCAGACGACGAGGCCCGCGCCCCCGCTCCCTCCCCCGAGGAGCGCCTCCAGAACCTCGCGGGGTGTGAGTTCATACGAGCCGTGGGAGAGAGAGTACAGGCTAACCAGGGCCGTGAGGAGAAAGAGGAAAAGGCCAATGGAGAGCTTTTTGGCGGTGTACCTCTCGTAGTCCATGGTGATCACGGTGACGTCGGTAGTGAGTGCTTCACAGTTCCGTTGGAGAGGTCTATGCTCCCGAAGCCTCCGAACTGGTCCGCCATGACGGCGTAAACGGGCTTTCCGAGGAGGAACCTGTATATCTCGTCCGCCTTCTCAGCCGGGTCTATGTCTTTAAAGCGCTCGGGATAGAGGACTTTTCCTATGAAGTAGGCATCCGCCAGGGCCGTGCCTATGTTGGTAGTGTAGAAGTTGTACGGCAGTATGCCGTAAACGTTGCCCTCTTTCACGGCGCTGAGTGAGTTGTAGAAGTCGGGGTTCTTTCTATAGTCGTCGAGGACGAGTTTTAGACCACCCTCGTCTATGAAGATGTACTCCGGCTGCCATTCGAGGAGCTTTTCCACGTCGATGGATTTGTGGCCGCTTCCCAGCTCATCGGCGACGTTCTTTGCATGAACTGCCGCAAACGGTGGGTATCCTGCCTCCGTGCTCTCTATCCCGTGGGCGCCCTTGTAGCCGATGCCCCCCACGTATGCGCTCCTCGGCTCGACGCCTTCTGTGCGCTTCAAGAGGTCCTCCTGCGCGGATTTGAGGAAGGCTATGACCTCCCCTGCGCGCTCCTCCCTGTTGAGAATCCTCCCGGCCAGCTCGAGCGATCTGAACAGCTCCTCATTATCGAATGTTGCCAGCTCCCCGTAGCTGAGCACGACGACGGGTATTCCCGTCTTCTCCCCTATCTCGTCTGCGGTCTTGATATCGACGTAGGTGATGAATATCACGTCTGGTTCGAGCTTTATCAGGGCCTCGAAATCCGGCAGCTTTCCGGGGCCACCAGGACCTATGCTGGGGAGCTCTTTAAGCTCGGGATGGGCTATGATGTACGGCCTTCCGAAACTGTAGCGCTTTTCGAAGTCCTCCACCCCAACGACCATGTCGCTTGCGTTGAGGTAAACAACCAGTCTGAGCGCACCCGGCCCCGCCGCAACGACCCTTTCAACGTGGGCCGGAACCTCAATGGTTCTTCCCAGGGCATCGGTGACGGTTATGGTTCCAGTCGTGGTTTCTGATCCGCCCTTCTCCGCGGTGTTTCCGATACATCCGCTCAGAGAGACGGTTAGCAGTATGAGGAAAACCGTGAGCAGCCGTTTCATAACTTTCCCCATGTCAGCACCCCCTTGGAGCGGTTTGGTTGATCTCCACTATGCCCTTACCGACGACCCCCAGGTACGCCTCGCCGGCGCAGCGGAGGCAGAAGGGTTCGCCGTTTATGTAAACCGCCTTCGACTCCATTAACAGCTCGCCGCACTTCGAGCAGCGGGCGCTCTCAACTATTGGCGCCTGTTCTATGGGTGGAACCTTTACGCCCTCGATTTTGAATTCTTCTTTGGGGAGGTGCAGCATGGTTCTCGCCGCCCTCTCCCACAGTTCCCACAGGCGCTTTCTCTCCTCCTCGGTTCCCCTCCGCTCCCGGACGACCTTGTTGAACAGCTCAAGGGCCCCGGGTGGGTAGTGCCGCCTCAGCTTTTCCCCGTCTGCGTAAACCCTGACGCCCTCCCACGTGGAGCGCCTGACGAGCGTCAGGGCGGTTTTTCCAAGGTCGATGTACACCAGCGAATTGTTGCCGAGGGTGCAGCCCGTGGCGACCTGGACGCCGTCTGTGAAGCAGCTGTTGATCTCGACTATCGCGAGTATGGACTCATCGACGCTGCCGGAGTAGTCGAGCCTCCCAACCCCGAGTTCCTCCATCGCTATCAGCGATGCCCTTATCCCCAGGGCGAGGTAGGGACAAACGTGGCCGTGGAACTCTCTCGCGTATTCCAGTATTCCATCGACGTTTCTCTCTGCCACTAACCTGTTGAGCTCAAGCATTGTATCACCAATTTCAGGTCAAGTAGCACGATTTTTAACACTTTTTTGATATGTGTGTTATAAACAAAAGGTTGGATAGCCGAGTCTCTGGCCCGGGACAAGGCGATCTAAACGTTTCTTCCCTTTAGCTTTTCAACGTCCCCGCGGGTGTTCACGTTGAAGAAGCTCTCCCGCCATTCCTCTGGCAGTTCCTCGATATCCACGTAACAGGCGTCGCTTTCCCGCACAGCCCTGTTTATAGCGTAGTTTCCCTCCTCAATCTTTTCCCTAAGAAGCGGGAGGAAATCCTGAGAATATGCCGCATGGAGCGGTTCGAGGTAGCCGTTTGCCCATCTCGGCACGCAGGCTGGCTTTTTTGCCTCCAGGAACCTATCGATGATGAAATCAATGAACTCGGGGAGGATGAGCGGCATGTCCCCGGCCACCACGAAGGCATCACCGAGGCTCAGCGCGGTGTAGATGCCGCCTATTGGGCCGATCATGAGTGTATCGACGAGGACGTCGTAGCCGAGCGCTTCAATCATGTCCGCATTCTCCCTAGATGAGATTACCACTATCTCGTCGACCCCCCTTGCCAGTTCAACCCTCTCGATGGTGTGGAGAATGAGGGGCTTCCCGTCGATTCTGACGAGGAGCTTGTCGCCTCCGAAGCGCCTGCTCCTGCCTCCTGCTAGGACCGCCCCGATCACGCCTTACACCTCAGAACGGGTCGCTTCAAGGGTATCTAACCTAAAAGAACCGCCGGCTGACGTCACTTCTCTTTTATCAACGGCATCAAAATAGGAAACAAAAGGGGAGGAACTCACTCCTCCGGCTTCGGGAGGGTGACCTCGACGCCGATGGTCTTCCACATTGCTTTTATCTGCTCGCGCATGACGTCGATGGCCTCGGGCTGCTTGAAGAGGTGCTTGAACCTGCCCTGGAGCTTGAGGTACTCCTCGATGGGCTTCTTGAACTCGATGGCGACTACGCGACCGCCCTCGCGCTTGACCTTGGCGCCTCCTCCCGGAGCCTGTATCTTGATGTTCCAAAGGTCGCCGTTCTCGATCTCAAAGAGCGGCCAGACGCCGGTCTCGATGGCGAGCTTGGCGATCTCAACGCCCTTCTCGAGCGGGCTCTTCCATCCGGTCGGGCAGGTACACTGGACCTGGACGAAGGCCGGGCCGTCCACCTTGGCGGCCTTCTTCATCTTCTTGACGAAGTCGAACGGGTTGCCTATGCTGGCGGTTGCGACGTACGGAACCTGGTGGGCGGCGGCGATGAGGGCGACCCACTTCTTGGGCTTGTCCTCACCGATGGAGTACTTGCCCGGCGGGCTGGTGGTGGTCCAGGCACCATAGGGGGTTGAGGAGCTCCTCTGGATTCCGGTGTTCATGTAGGCCTCGTTGTCGTACATGAGGTAAACGACGTTGTGCCAGCGCTCGAGCATACCGCTGAGGGCCTGCATACCGATGTCGGCGGTACCGCCGTCACCGCCTATGGCGAGTATCTTGCCCTTCCTTCCGAGCTTCTTCCAGGCGGCCTCGACACCGCTTGCAGCAGCGGCCGCGTTCTCGAATGCGACGTGGATCCACGGAGCCTTCCAGGCGGTGTACGGGAAGACGGCTGAAACGACCTCCATACATCCGGTGGCCTGGGCTATGGCGAAGGCGTTCGGATCGCCGTACTTCTCCTCCATGGCCTCGCTGAAGGCCTTGGTGGCGAGCCTCAGAGCGGTGGCACAGCCACAGCCGGCACAGGCGGCGTGACCGGGTGCCCAGTACTCGCGAGTGGTAATCGGGGGTTTTCTAACGGCCATCTTCATCACCTCACAGAATCTCTTTCCTCAGGCCGATCCAGTTGACCTCATCAACGGCCTCTCCGTTGAGGGCCTTCTGGGCAATCGCGAGTGCCTCGTCAAGGTCCTTGAAGGTGACGTCCCTGCCTCCGAGGCCGAGGATGAAGTCAACGATCTTCGGCTTCTCGCTCTCGTTGATGAGCGCCCTGCTGAAGTCTTGGAAGAGGGCTCCACCGACGCTGAAGGTGACGTTCTTCTCGAGGAGCGCGAGAACCTTCGCCTTCTTGGCGAGCGCGCGAACCTCCTCAACCGGGAACGGTCTGTAAACGGTCATCTTGGCCACACCGACCTTGATGCCCTGCTCGCGGAGGTGGTCAACGTACTCCTTGACGGTTCCGGCGAGTGAGCCCATGGTGACGAAGATTATCTCGGCGTCCTCGGTCCTGTACTCTTCGATCTTCTGGTACTTCCTGCCGAACTTCTTCTCGAACTCCGCGAATGCCTCGTCTATGACCTTCTTGGCGTTCTCGTTGGCCTCCCAAACGGTGTACCTGGCCTCCATGTAGTGGGCCGGGAAGGCGAGGGTACCCTGGGTTATCGGCCTGCTCGGGTCGAGGTAGGCGTACTTCGGCTCGTACTCGCCGAGGAACTCGTCAACGAGCTCCTGGTCGGGTATCTCAACCGGCTCAACGGTGTGGGTCAGGATGAAAGCATCGAATCCAACCATCGCCGGGAGAAGGACCTTCTCGTTCTCGGCGACCTTGTAGGCGATGAGTATGAGGTCAAGGGCCTCCTGGTTGTTCTCGGCGTAGAACTGGAGCCAGCCGGTGTCGCGCTCGCTGATGGTGTCCTGCCAGTCGTTCCAGATGTTGATCGGAGCGCTCAGCGCGCGGTTTCCAACGGCGATGACTATCGGAAGCCTCATGCCGGCGGCGATGAAGAGTATCTCGTGCATGAGGGCGAGACCCTGGGAAGCGGTCGCGGTGAAGGTTCTAACACCGGCCGCCGAGGCACCGACACAGGCTGAAATCGCCGAGTGCTCGCTCTCGACCTTGATGAACTCGGCGTCGAGCTCTCCATCGGCAACGAACTCACTGATCTTCTCCGGAACGAGCGTTGACGGGGTAATCGGGAACGCCGCTATGACCTTCGGCTTGGCGAGCTTGGCCGCCCAAGCGGCAGCCTCGTTGGCCTTCATAACCTTCCTAATCGGCATCTTTCACCACCTCACTTGGTCTCCCTAACCATTATGATGGCGTCGGTCGGGCACTCGTTCGCGCAAACTCCACAGCCCTTACAGTAGTCGTAGTCGAAGACGGGGTAGTTCTCCTCGTCGAGATAGATAGCCGGCTCCGGGCAGTAGACGTAGCAGAGGTAGCAGCGGACGCACTTGTCCCGGTTGAACTCGGGCATGAAAACACGCCAGGAACCGGTCTTGTTTATGACGCTGCTCCCCGGGATGGTGGCTATCGCTCCGGGGGTCATCTTTTCGCTATACTCCTTCTGAACCCTCTCAATGTCGGCCTTAAACGGACTCTCGGCCATGCTTATCACCTCGGGTGACTTATCAGATGGAAACTTAAACCTTGGGGTAAAGATGGAAAGCTCAGCCGAAGATCTCGGCGAGCTTCTTGAGCTTCTCCCACTCGTGGTTGACCCACTGCTGGAGGATCTCTATGTCCTCCTTGGTCATGTACTTGAACCTGCCCTGGAACTTGAGGAACTCCTCTATCGGCTTCGGCTCCTTCTTCGGTGAGGGCATGTTGATCTTGTACCTGCCGTTCTCGTACTCGAAGAGCGGGAAGTATGCGGTCTGGACCGCGAGCCTTGCGAGCTCAATGCTCTTGTCGGTCGGTGAGCGCCAGCCGGTCGGGCACGGGGCGAAGAGCTGGATGAAGCTCGGTCCCGGAGTGTCCCTGGCCTTCTTGAGCTTTCTCACGAAGTCCTCCGGATAGGCGACGCTTGCGGTGGCGGCGTAGGGTATCTCGTGGGCTATGACTATGTCGATGACCTTCTTCTTGTGCCTCTTCTCGAGGAAGTGCTTCTTTCCACCGGGGGTGTTGGTGGTCCAGGCACCGTACGGGGTCGAACCGGACCTCTGGATTCCGGTGTTCATGTAGGCCTCGTTGTCGTACATGATATAGAGCGCGTCGTGGCCCCTCTCGAGGAATCCGCTGAGGGCCTGCAGACCTATGTCCGCGGTACCACCGTCGCCGGCCCAGCCGACGACCATGACACCGTCCTCGCCCTTGACCTTGTAGCCCTTGACCTTGAGGGCTGCCTCGATACCGCTCATGACGGCACCGGTGGTCTCAAAGGCCGTGTGGAAGAGCGGGGCGTCGAGGGTTGAGTACGGCCACGCACCGGCTATGATGGTCGAACAGCACGCGGGGATTGTGAAGATGGTCTTCTTGCCGTAGGTCTTGAGCACGTAGCGAAGTCCAAGGGCAGCGCCACATCCCTGGCAGGCGGTGTGGCCTGCGTAAAAGTGCTCATCAGCTGGAATGCTCAACCTCTTCTTAACGTTCTCGGGAATCTCCATCTTTCTCACCTCTTAAGGTGGTACCAGTCCACCTCTACATCAAGCTCTCCCTTATCGATGATTGCCTTCATGTTCTCGGCTATCTTCCTGACGTCGGCGACCGTGAAGTCCCTGCCTCCGAGGCCGACGATGTAGTTCTTTATGATCGGGTGGGCGTCGGTGTTGTAGAGGACTCCCTTGGCCTCGTTGAAGAGTATGCCCTCCTGGCCGAAGGAGAAGTTCCTGTCGAGGACAGCTATTCCCTTCACGTTCTTGGCAAGCTCGTAGAGCTCTTCGCTCGGGAACGGCCTGAACCAGCGGACCTTGGCGGCGCCTACCTTGTAGCCCTCCTCGCGGAGGACGTCAACCGCCTGCTTGACGGTTCCCATGAGTGAACCCATACCCATGAAGACGAAGTCTGCGTCGTCAGTCCTGTAGAGCTCTATCATCTGGCTGTAGTCCCTTCCAAAGCGCTCGCCGAACTCCTTGCCGACCTCGTGGATGACCTTCTTGGCTTCCTCCATGGCCTTCTGTATCTTGTAGCGGAACTCGTAGTAGTCGGCCGGGGTTCCGAGGGCACCCACGGATATCGGGTTGTCAAAGTCCGTGATGGTGTAGAGCGGCTTCCTCGGCGGAAGGAACTCGTCAACGAGCTCCTGCGGTATCATCTCGACGACGTCGTAGGTGTGGCTCAGTATGAAGGCGCTCTCAATCACCATCGCGGGAAGGTTAACGGTCTCGGCTATCTTAAAGGCCATGAGGACGCCGTCGTAGACCTCCTGGTTGTTCTCGGCGTAGAACTGCATCCAGCCGGTGTCGCGCTGAGCAAGGCTGTCGGTCTGGTCGTCCCAGACGCTCCACGGAGGAGCCATGGCACGGTTGACGTCGACCATGACCACAGGAAGTCTCGCGCCGCTCGCCCAGTGGAGCATCTCGTGCATCAAAGCCAGACCTTGGGCCGAGGTGGCGGTGAAGGTCCTCGCCCCTGCCGCGCTCGCTCCAATGCACGCTGCCATGGCCGAGTGCTCGCTCTCAACGGCCACGTACTCGAGGTTCTCAACCTCTCCGTTGGCTATGAACTCGGCTATCTTCTCGATGATGCTCGTCTGAGGGGTGATCGGGTAAGCCGCCACAACCTCAACGCGGGCGTGCTTGGCGGCGTAAGCGGCCGCGTAGTTGCCGCTCACAACCTTCCTAATCGGCTTGTACTCCATGCTCAACACCTCACTTCTCCTCTTTCTCCATGGTTATTGCTTTGGTCGGGCACTCGTTCGCACAGATGCCGCAGCCCTTACAGTAGTCATAATCAACTCCCACGTAGCCGTCCTCGCGGATGAATATGGCCGGCTCCGGGCAGAACTTCCAGCAGATGTAGCACTTAACGCACTTCTCGTCGTCAATGACCGGGATGAAGGTCCTCCAGTCTCCCGTGAAGTTGCTGAGAGTTGTTCCCAGACTCACTGGGGCCTCGGGATACTCGTCCACGCTCTTGAGGACGATTTTGGTGGCCCCTTCTTTCTTTTCACCGAACAGCGTGTTCAACCTTATCACCACCTTGCTTGGATTAAGGGTAAGGAAAGAAGATCAGAGCTCGTAGATGACGGTCTTGTTGAAGGCTTCCTCTGCGGCCTTGGCGTTCTTCTCTCCAAGGGCGCCGGAGAAGACGTCCTGGATGGCCTTCTGGACGTGCTCGAGGCTGACGACACCCGTGGCCTTGGAGACCGCACCGAGGATCGAGGTGTTGGTGATCGGCAGTCCGAGGACGTCAAGGGCTATGGTGGTGGCGTCAACGAGGGCGAGCTTGGCCGGCTTCTTCTTGAGCTTCTCAAGGACCTCCTCCTTGCTCTTCTCGGTGTTGACGATGACTATTCCGCCGTCCTTGAGACCGGCGGTAACGTCGACGGTGTCGAGAAGGCTCGGGTCGAGGACGACCACTATGTCCGGCTCGTAGATCTGGGTCTTGATCCTTATCGGCTTCTCGTCGATCCTGGTGAAAGCCGTAACCGGCGCTCCACGCCTCTCAACACCAAAGAACGGGAACGCCTGGACGTACTTGCCCTCAAGGAAAGCAGCTGAGGCTAGTATGTTGGCAGCGGTAACGGCACCCTGTCCACCTCTACCGTGAAAACGAATCTCGATCATCTTCTCTGCCTCCTTAAATTTGTCAAAGTTTATTCATCCAATGCATTTATTTAAGTTTCGGTATTGGCTTAAGCTCCCTTCGGCAGCTGTCTTTGGGTAGGCGTGAACGTTGTCAGTCGTCAATGGTAAAAAGCGGTCATCGTTTCTCGAAAAAAGTTCGCCCGCTAAATTTTTAAGTCCGCAAACCCCACGCAGGTATATAGTCTATATAGTGGTGGTTAAAATGGATGGCCTGGCGGTGGCGGCTGTTGCGGTGGCTTTCTACATTGCCTGGAACATAGGCTCCAACGATTCCGCCAACTCCATGGGCACCGCGGTTGGGGCTGGAATACTGAGCTTCCGCCAGGCCACGCTCACGATAGCAATATTCGTCCTCATGGGGGCCTACCTCAGGGGATACAAGGTTATGAAGACCGTCGGGAAGGGCATAGTGCCGGAGGGCTACCTCACGATGGAGATGGCCGTCATAGCCCTCCTCGCGGCGGGGGTCTGGGTCACGATAGCGACGGTCAAGGGGCTCCCGGTCTCCACGACCCAGGCCATAGTCGGGGGCGTCATCGGAGTCGGCCTAGCCACCCACGCCCCTGTGAACTGGTACACCCTCACCAAAATCGCCGCCGCATGGGTCGTCTCCCCCGTGCTCTCGGGTCTGCTTGCGATAGTTCTGTACAGGTTCTATTCTCTGGTGGTGTCGAGGATCAGGAGCGTCTCGACCGTCGAATCCCTCTACAAGGCCCTGGCGATACTCGGCGGCTCCTACATGGCCTTCAACTTCGGAACCAACGAGGTGGCCAACGCCTCCGGACCCCTCGTCGGCGCGGGCTTCATGGAGCCGAAGGTGGCCGGGATATTCGGGGCGATAGCGCTCTCCCTCGGTGCCCTCACCTTCAGCTACGCGGTGATGCACACCGTTGGGAAGAAGATAACAGCCCTTGGCCCGATCTCAGCCTTCGCCGCCCAGTTTGGCTCCGCCATCGCAGTCAGCCTCGCCAACTTCTTCGGCCTTCCGGTAAGCTCGAGCCAGTCCATAGTCGGGGGCGTGGTGGGAGTGGGCCTCCTCGCCGGCCGGGGCGTTGAGAAATCGGTTATCAGGGATATAGTCTTCGGGTGGGTCGCGACCCCCCTCACGGCAGTGATACTCTCACTGGCCATCTTTAAGGCCTTCGCCCTTGTGGGGCTGGTTTAATCTCCGTATCCCCACGCCGAGCCTCGTCAGCTCCTTTATCATCCCCGTCTGTATGTAGGCCTCTATCCTGGTCTCTTCGCCGTATTCCACGTTTAGAACCTCGCCGATGGCGTTTATCAGGGCCATGACCCCCGGCACCTTCTCCGGCTCGCCCACCCTTATCTCAAAGGCCCCGTACTTCGGCAGGGTCAGCACGGCATCCTCGAGTGCACCGTAAAGCTCCTCAAGCTCCCCCAGCTTCGCGGAGATCGACACCACACGGCGGAGGTTTATGCCCCTCTCCTCCGCTATCTCTCTCACCCTCTCGGCCTTGTCGCGGACGTCTTCCCTGCCGGTCAGGTCCATCTTGTTGAGTGCGACCACCATCGGTCTGTCCAGGGTTTTCAGCTCCCTCAGGACGCCCAGGGACGCCATGAATTTTCTTCTTATCTCCCCCCAGGGCTCGCTCGCATCCAGGACGAGCAGGATTATGTCCGCCTTCACTATCTCCTCGAGCGTTGAGTGGAAGGCCTCGACTATGAACGGCGGCAGGCCGTCGATGAAGCCCACCGTGTCGGTGACGAGAACCCTCTTTCCGCCGAGCTTGAAGCGCCTCGTCGTCGTGTCCAGGGTGGTGAACATCTGGTTCCTCGCCTCTATCTCCTCCCCGGCGAGGGCGTTGAGAAGGGTCGATTTCCCTGCGTTGGTGTAGCCTGCCAACGCCACCAGTATGAAGCCGATCTCCTCGCGGCGCTTCCGTTTCACCTCTCTATCGGCTTTGACCCTCTCCAGCTCCCTTCTTATCCGGCCCATTCGGTAGCGGATGTGCTTGAGGTACTGCCGGGTCTGGTACTCGCCCATTCCCTTGAAACCCGCCCTGTCGCCAAGCTTTATCCTTCTGATGGCCTCCTTCACGAGCGGAACCTCGTACTGGAGGCTCGCCAGCTCCACCTGGAGCTTGGCCTCCTTTGAGTGGGCGCGTTTCTCGAAGATTTCGAGAACGAGCTGCCAGCGGTCGATGACTTCAATGTGGAGCTCCTTCCAGAGGTTGTACGCCTGGCTCGGACTGAGTTTGTTGGCGAACACCACCTTGTCCGGTTCCAGCTCCCGAACCAGCTCCTTGAGCTCCTCCAGCTTCCCCTTTCCGATGTTGTACTTCGGATGCTCCTCCCTGTTCTGCTCGAGTATCGCCACTACCTCATAGCCAGCGCTTCTCAGCAGCTCCTCGAACTCCTCGCGGCTGACCCTGTCCCGCCTGGATTTTCTTATTACGCCTATAGCCTTCATTCTGTTCCCACTTTTCTTTGGGGGTTAATAGTTTTGCGCCTCCCGGCTGTGTTTGATGTTTGATTATGGCACCATTTCCCGCACGACAGGTTCGATTTGAGTAGCGGGCGTTGAGGGAACCCTTAAATCGGAGTGTAATCTAATATTCCAGGGTGACGCTGATGGTGTATTGGCTGACCTTGATGGCTTTAGGCGGCGGGGAGCTTGTGGTTAACAAGGCGGGTATGCGTAAAGACCTCCTGGCCTGGCACCTGCAGGAGGTTCGTGAACTTGCATCCGAGTACGACAGCGCTTTTCAGGTTCTTCTGGAGCTGCTGTCGGACGATAACCCTCATGTGAGGGCCAACGCCCTTCAGGTTCTTCTTGACATGGTCGGGGAAGAGGGACTCTCCCAGAGTCGGCTCTCCGCTGCATTGGATGGAATAATCTCCCTGACTAGGGACGATAATGAGAGGGTTGCCCTCAAGGCGCTGGAGGTTCTGAACGCCCTTCTTGAGCGGGGTCAGCTTACTGAGGAGGAGTACGGTAGAATCACAGATGCGCTTATGGATGTCATCAAATCAGGCATTCCGATACTCAGTGAATACGCCTCAGAGGGACTGGGTAAGGTGGGTGCAAAGTTTGCAAAGCTGGCCTATCGTTTGATAGGCTGGCTGTTCTCCCTCATAGGCTCAAGCAAAAAGCGTGAAGTCCAGGGTGCCGCGATAACTGCCCTGACCGAGATGGCCAGCAAGACTGAAGACACCAAGGTTTTAAACGAGGTATTCGATAAGATGGCGGACCTTCTTTCTCATCCAGACCCATACGTTGTCGAGAGGGCGGTTATGTCCATGGACAGACTTCTGTCTCGCTCCGACAAGCTCAGCATGAGAAATAAGTTGAAGGCCATCAACGGCATTAAACGGCTCAGGGGAGACGTTAAACTCGGTATCCGTGCGGCTCAGGTCCTCGAAAAGCTTGAGAAGTCAGCGGGTGTTGATAAGGCCATAAAGGACACTGAGGACCTTACAAAGAGCATGACCGCCAGTCAGTACAGCGCGAAAGACATCGACCGGCTTCTCGATGCTGGAAAACCCGAGATTGTGGCTGAACTCGCCAAGATGGATCCGGAGGTTATGGGCCGGGTTCTCGGGATGCTGGAGGACGAGGACTACACCAGAAGAATGGACGCCCTGTGGATAGTCTCCAGACTTGCCCAGTACCTGACCCCCTCCGATGCCTACAGCATACTGCCCGTCCTGGGGGAGTTTCTGAAGAGCAAAAACCCGTGGGCCAGGGAAACCGCGGCGGAGGTTCTGGCGGATATCTACACGCTTTACCCGGGAACCCAGAAGTTTTTCGCGTCCCTCCTTAACGTGCTCCTTAAATCGACCCATCCACGAGATATAGAGGGTGCGCTGGAACTCCTCTCCAGAATCACCGATAAGGTTCAGGATGAGGCCTTCCTAAGGTCAACAATGGGGGTCATGTTTCAGCTCCTTGAGCGGGACGATGCCAGGGGGGTTGTGCTTAGGTTCCTCGCCAGGGAGGCCCAGCGGCTCGTGGATCTGGATGAGGAGTTGCTTTTCGAGCTTAAAGACCGGCTTAAAACAGTGTACGGTATGGATGGCGGGAAGTACGATGAGATAATCGCTTCCCTCATAGACGTCATTGATGACATCCTCCGCCTCCGTCAGAGCGGTGTCGTGGTCCACACCTAGTTCTGAACCTTTCGTTTTGGAAATGCCTTTAAGATAGTCCTTTTTTAGCTTTATATGGTGATCCCTATGGATTACGACGATGTTAACGTCAAACTTGGGGAGATAGAGGAGCTCCTCGACAGGCTGGGTAAACAGCACCCGAAGGAGATATCGGCCTTCTCGAGGTTCCTCAGGGAGACCCTCGACAACAAGGCCCTGACGACGCGCGAGAAGGAGCTCATAGCCCTCGCCCTCGGCATATCCGCGGGCTGCGAGTGGTGCATATACCTCCACACTCAGAAGGCCCTGGCCGCCGGTGCAAAGCCCGAGGAGCTTATCGAGGCGGGTCTCGTTGCGGTTCTCATGGCCGGTGGTCCTGCCCTGATGCACCTCATACCGCTCATGAAGGCCATAGAGACCTTCCAGAAGGAGAAGGGAGAGGAGTGAACCTCGACGTTTTCGTTTTGTTCTCTTCTTTGTTCCGGCTCATTCCTCCGTCAGCTTCAGTATCGCCTCCGCAAGGTCGCCGTTGGCCTCCTCGAGGGCCTTTTTTGCCGTCTCGTAATCGACGCCGGTCTGCTCCATGACGAGCTGGACGTCCTCCTCCGAGACCCTTACTATGGCCCTGACCTCCTCACTTCCCGGGACGATCTGATAGCTCTTCTCACCCTGCGCGGTTATTATCGTGATGACCGGCTCCTTGAGGACTATCTCCTTGTTCTCCATCCTGATTATGACTTCCTCAACCCCCTCGAGCTCCTCCATCTTGATGCCCATCTGGCGCATGAGCTTCTTCATCTGCCGCGGGTTCATCCCCATCATCGCTACCACCTGGGGAGAGTTCCACTCTGATTTTAAAAAGGTTGGCAAAGTTTTTCAGGTGCTCCGCAAAATCCTTCCCGGGGGGAGCATGCCGTACATCCCTCGAACCGTTCCCACGGATTTCCAGGTTGTATTCGGCTTCTTGGCGGTAGCCCTGATTCTCCTAGCGGCCTGGCTCTTCTTCGACTGGATGGAGCGGTACGCGGAGAAAAAGGAGAGGGAAATAGCGAAAGAACTCGAAGAGTTGGAGGAAACGGGAGAGGTGTACTAGTCAGGGATTACTCCTCTTTCTCCCCCGGGAAATTCGAGGTTTCCTCGTTGGCTTTCATGATCTTCTGCCTGTACTCCTCGTACCTCTTTCTGGCCTCTTCCGCCTTCTCCTTCTCGCCCAGGTAGTCATAGGCCTCAGCCACGTGCTTCCACCACATGGGGTCCTGCTCCGCCTCCTTCAGGCAGTACTCAAGGAACTTCTCGTAGGCTTCCCTGGCGAGCTCCTCCTTCCCGAGCCTCCTGGCGATGTTACCGACGTCCTCGTAAAAGATGCCCTCCTCCCCGGCCTCCTTCTGGTAGTACTCCAGGGCCCTCTCCCATGCCTCCCTGGCCTTCTCCTCGTTGCCCAGCTCCTCGTAGAGCTTTGCCACGTCCTCCCAGAACCAGGGCTCCTCCTCGGCGTAGCGCTCGAGGGCCTTGGCCGCGCGCTCCATGTTCCCGGCCTTCTTCCAGTACTCGTGGGCCTCCTTCAGGTAGTAGGTGTCCTTTTCCTTGTCGTAGAGGGCCTCGTATATCCCGGCGGCCTTCTCGTACTTCTCAGCCTTCTCGTAGGCCCAGGCGGCGCTCTCCATCCAGCCGAGCTTCTCGTACATCTCGGCCGCCTTCAGGTAGTTACCGGCCTTCTCGTACTTCCTTGCCGCGGCTTTGTACTTGCCCGCCCTCTCCAGCTTCTCGGCAGAGCGGAAGCGGTCAGTTAAACTTAAATCGGGTTCGCTGATGTACCAGATTCCAAAGGCGACGATCGCTATGAAGAAGACGATTATTCCGGCGACGACGTTGAGGCTCCGCCAAGTGGCGCTCAGGTAGAGGCCGTAGCCGCTCACAGCGGTGAATATCGCGAGTATCGCCCCGTACTTCCAGCTCTCGGCGTAGAGCGTCAGTCCGGTGAAGAAGAGCAGCATCAGAGTGACGCCGAGGAAGCCGAGGGTGAGTATCACCTGGAGCAGCAGCTTCCAGCCGCCGTACCAGACTATTCCAGCGGCTATCGCTACAACTGCTATCAGGAAACCGATCAGGTACGCTTTGAGCTTGTCCATTCTTCCACCCCCTCGATTTTGAGCAGGAAGACCTTTTCGTCCAGTCGTGGCGTGTAGTAGCCGATGCCGTCGTGGGCAACGACGCGATGACAGGGAACAACGATGGGGTAGGGGTTCCTCCTCATCGCCCCGCCTATGGCCCGCGGTGACGTACCAATGGCCCTGGCAAGGCCACCATACGTTATAACACTCCCTCTTTTAACGTTTTTCGTGAGCCACTCGTAAACTCTCCTTTCAAAGGCCGTTACGCCCTCAAAGGAGAGCTCCGGTAGAATTTCGGCGTTGCCCACCCTGCCGATGATGACGTCCCTGACGAGGGTGGGGTAGTCCGACCTTCCGCGTCCGGTACTGATGTCCACACCCCTTTTCCTCAGAAAGCCCGTGAGGCGGTCGAGGTTCCTCTCGAACTGCTCCCCATCCAGCGCGAAGGTTATCCCCTGAATCCCGTCCTCAAAAAGCACAGCTATCCAGACGTCCCTGTTTGCTATCCGAAACTTCTCAACGCTCAACATAATCCCATCGGTAACGCTTTAAGGGTAGGGCTTTAAACGGTTGCGGTGGTGGGATGAAGATTTACGTGCTCGGGGCCGGAAGCATAGGCTCTCTTTTTGGCGCGCTCCTCTCGCGGGCGGGGAACGAGGTCACCCTGATAGGAAGGGAAAACCAGGTGAGGGCGATAAACGAGAACGGTCTGCACGTCTCGGGGGTTGAGGAGTTCACGGTTCATCCCCGGGCCAGCCTCACCGCCCCGGATGAGCCACCGGACCTGCTGATTCTGGCCACGAAGTCGTACTCTACGAAGGTAGCCCTGGAGTGCGCCAGGGGATGCATAGGGCCAGATACGTGGATACTCAGCGTGCAGAACGGCCTCGGCAACGAGGAGCTGGCCCTTAAGGTTACAGGAAAGGTCATCGGCGGGGTGACCACGAACGGTGCCATGCTCGTTGAGTGGGGCCACGTGCGCTGGACCGGGCGCGGACTCACGGTTATTGGGAGGTACCCGACGGGGGCCGATCCCTTCGTGGAAAGGGTGGCCGAAGTTTTCAGAGCTGCGGGCCTTGAAACGTCCGTTACGGAGCACGTTATCGGCTGGAAGTGGGCGAAGGCCATAGTCAACTCCGTCATCAACGGCCTCGGGACGGTTCTGGAAGTGAAGAACGGTGCGCTGAAGGACGACCCCTATCTCGAAGCGGTGTCAGTGGACCTGGCGCGCGAGGGGTGCCTCGTGGCCCAGAAGCTGGGTGTGGAGTTCGAAATACACCCCCTGGAGCTCCTCTGGGATACGATAGAGCGGACACGGGAGAACTACAACTCAACGCTCCAGGATATACGGCGCGGTAAGAGGACCGAGGTGGACTACATCCATGGAAAGATAGTGGAGTACGCCCACTCCGTGGGTCTGGAGGCCCCCAGAAACGAGCTTTTGTGGGCCCTGATCAAGGCCAAGGAAAATCTAAATAAACCGGGCGGTGAAGTTTAGACTGGAGGGGTCGAAGATGCCCATATTTGGGGGTAAGGAGAGCGACGTTTTTGAAGCCATAGACGAGCACCTTGAGGTCGTCAGCGAGTCTCTTGTTGCCTTCAGGGAGCTGGTTGATGCTTACCTCAACGGTGACTTTGAGAGGGCCAGGGCCTTTGAGAGGGAGGTTGACCAGCTGGAGAGCAAGGCCGACACTCTCAGGAGGGGCATAGAGACGATGCTCTACGAGGGTGCCTTTCTGCCCGCCAACAGGGGGGACTATGTAAGGCTGAGCGAGCTCATTGACCAGGTCGCCGATGCCGCAGAGAGCGCGGCCCACACCCTCATACTGGCCAAGCCGAAGGTTCCGAAGGAGCTGAGGGCGGAGATCCTGAGGCTCGTGGAGTCCGCCGTTGAGACCTACGGGGTTCTCGTTCAGGCGGTGAACGCCATGAACTCGGACGTTGACAGGGCGATAGAGCTGGCCAAGGCTGTGGAGGATGCCGAGGAGATAGCCGACGAGGTTGAGTACGACGTCAAGGGCAAGGTTTTTGAGAGCGAGACCGTTACGACCTACGCAAAGCTCGTCTGGAACCAGATACTGACGAAGATAGGTGACATAGCCGACCGCGCCGAGGACGCGTCGGATCAGGTCATGCTCATGGCGATAAAGAGAAGAGGATGAGGTGATGGAAATGGTGAAGGTTTTGGTTGCGGCACCGCTGCACGAGAAGGCAATCGACGTTCTGAAGAACGCAGGCTTTGAAATTGTTTACGAAGAGTATCCCGATGAGGCCCGCCTTCTGGAGCTCGTCGGGGACGTTGAGGCTATAGTCGTCAGGAGCAAGCCGAAGGTGACCCGCAAGGTTATCGAGGCTGCCCCGAAGCTCAAAGTCATCGGAAGGGCCGGCGTCGGTCTGGACAACATCGACCTTGAGGCCGCCAAGGAGCGCGGAATAAAGGTCGTGAACAGCCCCGGCGCATCCAGCAGGAGCGTCGCCGAACTCGCCGTTGCGCTTATGTTCAACGTGGCCAGGAAGGTTGCCTTTGCCGACAGGAAGATGCGCGAGGGAACCTGGGCCAAGAAGCAGGCCATGGGAATCGAGCTTGAGGGCAAGACCATCGGAGTCGTCGGCTTTGGAAGGATAGGCTACGAGGTCGCCAAGATAGCCCGCGCCCTCGGCATGAACGTCCTGCTCTACGACCCCTATCCGAACGAAGAGAGGGCCAGGGAAGTCGGTGGAACCTTCGCCTCCCTTGAGGACCTCCTCAGGGAGAGCGACGTTGTTACGCTCCACGTTCCCCTCATCGAGGCTACCCACCACCTAATAAACGAGGAGAGGCTTAGGCTGATGAAGCCGACCGCCATACTCATAAACGCGGCGAGGGGAGCCGTCGTTGACACGGAGGCCCTCGTTAAGGCCCTTCAGGAAGGCTGGATTGCCGGTGCCGGCCTCGACGTCTTCGAGGAGGAGCCGCTCCCGGCCGACCACCCGCTCACCAAGCTCGACAACGTTGTCCTGACCCCCCACATCGGCGCCTCGACCGTCGAGGCCCAGATGAGGGCAGGTGTTCAGGTCGTGGAGCAGATAGTCGAGGTTCTGAAGGGCTGATGCCCTTCTTCCCTTTAGTTCATCTTCAACTTCTCGCAAACCTTTACCAGCATACTGGTAAAGTTCGCTAGAAAAGTTTACCAGTATGGTGGTACGATTTTGATGAGAAGTTTGCCAGTATAGTGGTAAACTTTATAGGGAGTTTGAACTAGTTTGTCCTATGAACGTTGAAGAACTCAAGAGGGTTTTGGCCGACCAGTGGGAGACCCTGAGCGAGAAGCTCGAAAGGGAGAACATCGTCGAGCGGGAGCTGAGGGGAAAGATTCTGGAAAACTTCAGCCCAACGGCCCACATAATAACGGGACCAAGACGCTCCGGAAAATCCGTTCTCTCGGCAACCCTTCCGGGAAAGGTACTCTACACCAACTTTGAAGACCCCGCGATGGCGGGCTTTTTGATTGGGGACTACAAAAAACTCGTTCAGGCGGGCTACGAGCTTTTTGGAGACTTCGATTACATAGTCCTCGATGAGGTTCAGGAGGTAGAGGGCTGGGAGAGGATGGTTTCAGCTTTAAGGGAGAGCTATCCTACAGTTGTTACCGGGAGCAACGCCCGCCTGCTTTCGAGGGAGTTTTCTACTTATCTGACCGGTCGTTATATGAGCTACACTCTCCTGCCTTTCTCGTTCAGGGAGTTTCTGGCCTACAGTGGAGTTGAGCCGGAGGTTAAGACGACAAAGGACGAGGCGCGGATAAAGAGGGCTTTACTTGAATATATCGAGCGCGGCGGCTTTCCGGAGGCCCTGCGCTTCGGCAGGGAGTACCTCGTAAACCTTTACAACGACATCATCACTAGGGACGTCATAGTCCGCTACGGCGTTAGAAACGTCCGCGAGATGAAGGAGGTTGCTTTCTACCTCTTCTCGAACTTCTCCGGGCGGTTCACATACAGGAAGGTGAAGAACGTCCTCGGAATCGGGAACGTCGAGACGGTGAAGAACTACGTGGAGTACCTTGAATCTGCATACCTACTCTTTGAGCTTCCCAAGTTCTCTTTCAAGCCGAAGGAAGTTCTTAGGGGTGATAAAAAGATCTACGCGATCGATACCGGAATGCTCAACGCCGTCGTGCCGAAGGTATCCGAGAACATCGGCAGGCTGATGGAGAACGCTGTATTCCTCGACCTGCTGAGGAGAAAGAGCTACCTTGAACAGAGCCTTGAGATTTATCACTATCGCTCAGTGGGAGGTCACGAAGTTGATTTCCTGCTTAAACGGGGTTCGGAGTTTAACTTCATCCAGGTTACATACGCTTCTGAGAGGGATGAGGTTCCTTCCAGGGAAGTGAGCAGCCTTCTGAAAGCCCTGGAAGATTTCGGAGTGAAGGAGGGCACCGTTATCACATGGGGCTATGAGGACGTGCTTGATGTCGGTGGCAGGAGGATACGTTTCATTCCGCTCTGGAGGTGGCTTTTGTATTTTAAAAGTCAAACTTTTTAATCAAGACTCGAACCTTTAGACAGGTGAATGCCAATTGCTTGCCGATGCCATCGTCGAGGCGATAAGGCTGGCCGTCACGAGGATCCCGGACGACGTTGTTTCGGCTCTCAGAAAGGCCTACGAGTTTGAGGAGAGCGAGGTGGCGCGCTTCAACCTCGAAAACATCCTGAAGGCCGTAGAAATTGGGAGGGATGGCTCAATCCCCGTCTGCCAGGACACGGGAACGCTCACGTTCTTCGTGAGGGCAGGGGTTGAGAGTCCTTACCTTCGCGGGCTGGAGGGGGCGATAGTCGAGGCGGCGAGGAGGGCGACGCGGGAGGTCCCGCTCAGGCCCAACGCCGTCGATGTTCTGAACGGGAAGAACTCCGGGGACAACACCGGCCGGTTTGTTCCGGTGGTTCACTGGGAGCTGGTTGAAGGGAGCGAAATCGAGATAGCCGTCCTCCCCAAGGGGGGCGGCAGCGAGAACTGCTCCGCCCTCGCGATGCTGACCCCAGGCGAAGGATGGGAGGGGGTGAAGCGCTTCGTCCTTGAACGGGTCAGGGAATGCGGTGGCAAGCCGTGTCCGCCGGTGATACTTGGGATAGGTGTCGGTGGGGGCGCGGACCTCTCGCTGAGTCTGGCCAAGAGGGCCCTGCTCAGGAGGGTGGGCGAGAGGAATCCCGACGGTAGAATAGCGAAAATCGAGGCCGAGCTCCTGGGGGAGGTCAACGCCCTCGGAATAGGTCCGATGGGTATGGGGGGCAAAACCACCGCGCTGGATGTCAAAATCGAAGTCGCCCACAGGCACCCCGCGAGCTTTCCGGTCGGTCTGGTCGTCCAGTGCTGGGCCAACAGGAGGGCTTTCCTCAGGATAAAGCCGGACGGGAGGGTTGAGGTTTGGCAGTGAGGCTGAGAACTCCCCTGGGTGAAGAGGACGTCCTGAATCTCAGGGCCGGCGACGTGGTTCACCTCTCAGGGACAGTTTACACCGCCAGGGATTCGGCACACAGGAGAATTCTGGAGCTCGCCGCGAGGAGGGAGCTTCCCTTCGACCTTGAGGGGGCCGTGATCTACCACTGCGGGCCTGTGGTAAGGAAAGGTGGTGGGGGCTATGAGGTTGTCTCGGCGGGCCCCACAACCAGCGCGAGAATGAACCGCTACCTTGAGGGAATTCTCTCCCTTGGCGTCCGCGGGATAATTGGAAAGGGAGGGATGAATCCGGGGCCCTTTAAAGGCCGCGCCGTTTACTTCGCCTTCACAGGTGGGGCTGGCTCCCTCGCGGCGAAGAGCATAAAGAACGTCAGGGAGGTGCTCTGGCTCGACGAGCTTGGCACGCCGGAGGCGGTGTGGGTTCTTGAAGTCAAGGATTTCCCGCTGCTGGTGGCGATAGACGCTAACGGTAGCTCCCTCTACGGTCGTTGAGGGGCGCTATCTCCCGCTCGTAGAACTCCCTCCAGCGCCTCAGCCTCTCCTCCACCTCTTCCCCGCTCACGTGTATCCTTGCAACGTTTTCGCGCATCGCTTCCTCGGCAACCGCCCTCGCGACCCTCGGGTGGACGTCGGGGTGGAACGGGGAGGGGATTATCTCGTCCTCGTTGGGTTCGATTGTTTCCGCCATGGCCAGTGCGGCGGCGATGACCATCCCGTCCGTTATGGTTCTGGCCCTCACGTCGAGGGCCCCCCTGAAAATCGCCGGGAAGCCCAGGAGGTTGTTCACCTGGTTCAGGTAGTCGCTCCTGCCGGTGGCCACGATCCTTGCGCCCGCCTTTTTGGCTTCCTCCGGGAGTATCTCCGGCGTTGGATTGGCGAGCGGGAATACTATTGCGTCGTCGGCCATGCCCGCTACCCACTCCCGCCTTATCACCCCCGGCCCGGGCCTCGTGAACGATATCATCACGTCCGCACCCTTCAGCGCCTCCTCCGGACCCCCCTCAACCCCCTCGGCGTTGGTCTTTTCAAGAAGCCCGCCGCGGTATGGGAAGATCTCCTCAAGCGGAAGGTCCGGTGTTAAAATCCTCGGCTCCCCGTTCACAAGCTCGACAACGCGGACGTTCCCAGGGGGTATTCCAGCCTTCGTGATCAGCCGGAGGGTGGCGAATCCCGCTGCCCCCGCCCCGAAGAGCGCGACCGTGATTTCGCCAGGCTTCTTTCCAACCACCTTCAGCGAATTTATGAGCGCCGCTAGGACGACGCTCGCGGTTCCCTGCTGGTCGTCGTGGAAGACGGGAATTTCGAGCTCTTTCCTCAGCCTCTCAAGGATGTAGAAGCATTTTGGGGAGGAGATATCCTCGAGGTTGATTCCCCCGAAGGAGGGTGAAACAGCTTTTATAACTTCGATGAGGCGGTCCGGGTTTTTCTCGTCCACCACTAGGGGAAACGCATCAACTCCCCCAAAGGCCTTGAAGAGCAAAGCTTTCCCCTCCATGACCGGGAGTGCCCCGAGGGGCCCTGTATCCCCGAGGCCCAGGACCCGCGTTCCATCGCTCACGACGGCTATCGTATTCCCCCGGTTGGTGTATTCAAAGGCGTCCTCGGGATTTTCCCTTACCCTTCGCGAAACCTCCGCTACGCCTGGCGTGTACGCGAGGCTGAGGCTCTCTCCCGTGAGGGGAACCTTGGGTATTACCTCTATCTTTCCGTTCCCTATGAAGTTGTCCCTGTGAAACGTTAGGGGGTCCATCTAACCACCGGGGTTTGTTGGCATGTATGAGTTAAAAGGGCTTTGGTGATTCTAAGTCTTTGACATTGATATGGAAACAGAAGAAGCTGAAGGAACCAAAAGCTTTTAAACCCAAGGGCCGGTTCCTAATACCGGGTGTGGGCCGGTAGCTCAGCCTGGTATGAGCGCCGCCCTCGCAAGGCGGAGGCCGCGGGTTCAAATCCCGCCCGGTCCACCAGAAAACAAACCTTCCTGTTTTTAATACACTCGCCGTTTCTGGTTTCACCTGCCGCATCTACCGCTCCACGCGATAGCATATTGAACGGAGACACATCCGTTCGTGGGTGCTGTGGGCTTAGTACTCGCCTTGATAGAGGTATAATACTGTCCCGTGAAATTCAGGGATTTCTTTGGCATTTATTGAAAAAAACTGGGACTTTGGTCAAATTTTGTTCAATGTCATTGGGGAAAATTACTTAAGTACTTTGTCGTTTTTATCATTCGGTGAGGGTTATATGGAATTTGATCTCCTGAAGGAACTGGTGTCCATAAGCTCCCCGTTTGGGAAAGAGGAGGAAATCTCCCGATTCATCGCTTCGTTTCTCGAGGAGCACGGCTTTGATGTAGAGCTCCTTCCCGTTGAGGGCTTTGGGAGCGACGTGATAGCCCATCTTCCTGGGAGGAGCTACACCGTCGTTCTGAACGGCCACATGGACACCGTCAACCTGTCCCCCGGCTGGACGAAGAATCCCAAGGGAGAGCTGGAGGGCGACCGCTTCTACGGCCTGGGCAGTGCGGATATGAAGGCGGGCCTTGCGGCGCTCCTGGCCGCGTTCGTTGAGATGGCAGAGCTTCCCCGAAAGGAGCGGCCCACCGTGATCTTCACCGCAGTCGTCGATGAGGAGGGCTACTCCAGGGGTGCCTGGGAGCTGATACGAAGCGGGAAGCTGGACAGGACTGACGTTGTTCTCGTCGCTGAACCGACGAACGAGCGGCTCATGCTCGGTGCGAGGGGGCGCTTCGTTGTTCAGGTGGAGGTCTTCGGGAAGAAGGCTCACGCGGCGAGGCCACACGAGGGGCTCAACGCCATAGAGGAGCTGGGGAGGTTCGTCGGCTCACTCTGGAAGATACGCTTCAGGAACCACAGGAAGCTGGGGGCAGGCTCGTACTGCACCCTTAGTATTGAGGGCTCCGCCGACGGCCTGAGCGTCCCGGACTACGCCAGGGCGATAATAGACAGGCACATAGTCATCGGTGAGGACTGGGAGAGGGTCAGCTCCGAGCTTCTCAACCTTGCGGGGAGGATAAAGCTGAAGGGGGACATCAGGGTCTCGAAGTTTGAGAGACCGACGCCGGATATGCTCCCCTACGTCGTCAGGGAGAACGACCGCTTTGTGAACATCTTCAAGTCCGCCCACAGGGCCGTCCTTGGCGGGGAGCCCGAGATAATCTACGGCCGGAGCGTGGGGGACTTCAACTACTTTGGAACTTACCTCAACAAGCCGACGCTGGTTTATGGACCGGTCGGTGGCAACTGGCACGGGAGCGACGAGTGGGTGAGCGTTGAATCCCTGAAGAGGGTAAAGCGCGTCTACGTTGAATTCCTGAAAGCGCTGGTTTAACTGCCTAAAAAAGAAAGTGGTGGTCAGAGCTTTCTTCCAACTAGGGCACCGACCAGGAACGCCCCCACTGCCGCTGCCGCCAGGACCGCGGCGGGGAGTCCTTCCGACGTACCTTCCGACCGGGTGCTGGTGGAGCCATCGGTCGGAGTGGACGCGCCGGGGGGTATGATTATCTGCGGTACGTCGGTTGAGTTGTCCTGGGGCAGTGGGGTCTGCTGGGACGGCGCGCTGAGGAAGAGGCCGGCCGTCTCCCTGGCGTACTGGTAGAATATCATCGCGGTCTGCAGGTCTTCGATACTTCCGTTCTCCTCCGCACTCTTCTCGTAGCTCTCGGCGAACTCGTAGTAGGCCATCGCGAGGACGGGCGTGACGCCCTGGCTCTGGGCCACCCCTATGGCCGTCTTAGCGTCGTCCTTCATTGCCTTCATTTTGTCAATCAGCACGCTCCGGTTGTCTATACCCAGCGTGTCGAGGAAAACCTGCGCCCTCACTCGCGCCTCCATCGCCGTGAAGAGTGCCGCCGAGTACTTGCCGTCCTCGTAGTACTGCTCCGCCTGCTGGATACTCTGGCTGAGGTCGCCCCCAACGGTGCCGTACATCGACTCGATGTAGGTCACGATGAGGTTGGACTCGTCGATGTAGTCCCTCGCTGTGGCCTTGACGACCTCTCTGCTTATCTCGTCCTTTCCGGCGAACCTCTCCCCAAGGTGCGCCCATAGCTCTGCGGTTTTGGCCCTCTCGTAGGCGTATGCGGCATCACCCACGGCGTCCCAGTAGTCGCCGCTGTAGTAGTACTTCCACGCCTCATCAAGTAGCCCCTTGGCCTGCTCCACCCTCTCCTCCGCGGCCGCCACGGCCTGGAGCATCGTGACGCCCTTTATGGTTATCCCAGAGACGGTGCTTTCCGATGCGTTTATCTGGCTCCCCGCGATCTTGAGGAGCCTCTGAACATCGTCCTGGGACTTCACGTCCAGGTACCAGTCAACGTGCCGTATCATTATCCTTGCCTGGAAGTCCTTGCTGAGTGCGGTGTAGTACATACCGTCATCGATCGCTTCCTTGGACTGGTTGAGGACGACACTGGCCTGGTTCAGGGCCTCCATCAGTGTGGTGTACGTCGCGTAGCTGACGTCGCTGTCCTTGAGCTTCTGGAGGGTCTCCCTGTAGTATGCGGTAGTGTTGTCGTAGTCGCTCAGAGCGTCGTCTCTGAGGAATGACGTATCGACGCTGACGTAGGAGGGGGCCTCGGGCCTCGGTATCCTGCGCCCTGTGAAGTAGTAAACGGCGTCGTATATGTCCTTTATCTCAATAACCGTCAGACCCCAGCGCTCTTTTGCGTAATCTACCACGTCCACCTTCTTCGTCTGGGTGTTTATCTCCACTATGCCCCCTATCTCCTTCTTCTGGGTCTCCTGGACGTACTGAACCCGCTGTCCCTCGGGGATGAGGAACACGTTGGCCCCGACGCCGTGGGCGGCGGATGCCTTCTCCAGTATGCCGCCAACCGGGCCGATGGTGCCGTCCGGGTTTATCATTCCCGTCATCATGACCTTTGGATTGACCTTCCATCCCTTGAGGGCCGCGATTATTCCGACGGTCATGGTTCCCCCGGCCGATGGGCCGCCGATAATTGGAGAATCGGCTTTTATCTGAATGAAGACGTCGTACTTGTTCATATCCACGCCGAGAACCTTGCCCGCTATCTGGGCGGCAAGCCTCGCGCTGGCCTGCATATCTACCTCCGCCAGGGGCCAGGTCTCCACGTAGACGTGTCCCGTTCCAGGCGCGACTGTTATCACGAAGTCCGTGGCCACTCCGATGAGCTCTCCGTTGGAAGTTTTTGAGACTGCCGGTGCCTTCAGAACAACCGTGTGTCCCTCTCCTGGACACTGGGCCGCTGCAAATCCTGCGAACGGCAGAATCAGCAGGGCTATGAGAAGCACGGCCGCTGTTCGCTTCATACTCTCACCCCGCACTCATCTCTGCGGCTTTTAATAAAGGGTTTGTGGTTCATCCGTTTAATGAAATCTCGTTTGGGTGACCTTTTTTCTTTTCAGAGTCCGGCCCCTTGAGATGGGCAGGGAGCCAGAAAAAGCTTATATATTCCTCTTCTTCCTTCAGAAGGTGGGGATGGGAATGGACATATTCAGCAAGCTCATCCAGAGGAAGTTCCAGAACATCGCCGCGGACAGGTACGAGGAGATAACCCGGAGGTACCGGGAGTTTTTGCTCCTTCCTGAGGAGTTCGTGCTTCCGGAGGTTCGTTCGATTCTGATCCCCATCGACAGATTCTCCAGCGAGATACCGGAGGAGCTCTACGACACGCTAAGCGCTTACAGCGGTGCGTCCGTGACGCTCGTTTACATCTCGGAGAAACGGACCCTGGCGCTCATTGAGCAGACCCTTGGCAGGAAGGAGGCTGAAAAGCTTAGAAGTGCCAAAATGGAATTTGCCAGAGCCCTCGTTCTCAAAATAGCTCCGAGGCTTGAGGAGCTGGGCCTTAGAATAGAGCGGAGGCAGTTCATAGGGAGCAAGAGTGACGACGTCATAAGACTCATGGAGAACGAGAACTTCGACCTCCTCGTCGTGTCCAGGAGCTACGGCTCGGAGGTCACCAAGACGTCCCCCGTGAGCCCCGTCGTTCTGAAGATAGTCCAGCATCTTGAGAGCCCGGTTATAATCTACTAGTTGGGTGGTGACCATGGAGCAGACCATCGCAGCAGGAATAGCCGTCGCAGTGTTCCTGGTAACCTACGCCATGATAATCAGCGAGAGGGTTCACAGAACGGTCGCGGCCCTCTTCGGTGCGGCCGTGGTGCTGTTCCTCGGCATAGTGCCGTGGGAAGCGCTTCCCGAACACCTCGACCTCGACACGCTCTTCCTCCTCATCGGCATGATGATAATCGTCAACACCTCCAAGGAGAGCGGTCTCTTCGAGTTCATAGCCATAAAGACCGCCAAGTTTGCCAGGGGGAGTCCTATGAAGGTTCTTCTGCTGTTCTCCGTCGTCACCGCCGTCATAAGCTCGGTTCTTGACAACGTTACAACCGTCCTGCTCCTGACCCCGATGCTCCTCTACATAACGCGCCTAATGGACATCAATCCTGTCCCGTTTCTCCTGGCGGAGGTTTTCGCCTCCAACATAGGTGGAACTGCCACCCTCATTGGTGATCCCCCCAACATAATGATAGGCTCCGCGGCCGGGCTGAGCTTCAACGAGTTCCTCTTCAACATGGGCCCAATAGCGCTCGTGGACCTATTCACTTCCCTCGGGATAATCTACCTGGTCTACAGGAAGGCCATGAAGATCAGCGACGCCAAGAGGGACAAGATACTCTCGACCCTTGGTGAGCTCGATGAGGCGGATGCCATAAGGGACTACTCCCTCTTCAAGAAGTCCGTGGCGGTTATACTCGGGGTAGTCATGCTCTTTTTCATCCACGATCGGCTTGGGATTGAGCCGGCAGTCGTTGCCCTCACCGGCGCCTCCGTTCTCCTCCTGTGGAGCGGGATGGACCCGGAGGAGATACTCGAAAAGGTCGAGTGGACGGCAATATTCTTCTTCATGGGCCTCTTCATACTCGTCGGTGCCCTCGTGGAGACCGGCATCATCGACGGGGTTGCCCGCTGGATACTGGGATACATCGGGAACACCGGCGAGGCGCTGATTATAATAACCTGGTTCTCCGCGGTCTCCTCCGCCATAGTGGACAACATCCCCCTCACTGCGGCGATGATACCCCTCATAAAGGCAATGGGGAGTTCGATGAACGTTTACCCGCTCTGGTGGGCCCTCTCCCTCGGAGCCTGCCTCGGCGGCAACGGAACTGCAATAGGTGCGAGCGCCAACGTGGTTGTCATCGGTATCGCCAGCAGGGAGGGCGTTCGGATAACGTTTATGGACTTCCTCAAGGTTGGGCTTGTTATAATGTTCGTCACCGTTGCTATAGGACTGGGGCTGCTCTGGATAAGGTATATAGGGGTGTGATGTCATGCGGATACTCGTCCTCGTTGATGGTTCGAAGTGGAGCCAGAAGGCGGCGCTTCACGCCATCGCCATAGCCAAGAAGAAGAGGGGAAAGGTCATACTCTTCTCGGTCCTGGACAGGAGGGAAGCCAGGGCCATGGCCTTCAACCTGGGAATGTTCAGCGAGAACCTCTCGGAGGTTGAGAGGTTTGAGGAGGAGATATGGAAGGACATGAAGAGGAGCATCAAGCACCTGATGACGAACCTCCTGGAGCTCTGTCAGGAGGAGGGCGTGAACTGCTCCTTCAGGATAGTCGAGGGTTCTGCCAAGGAAAAGATCCTCGAAGAGGCCAACTCCGGGGGCTACAGTCTGGTCGTCATGGGTGCCTACGGCAGGAGCGGAAAAACGAGGATAGGGAGCCTTCTCGAGGAGGTAGTCGGTCTGATAGGCCCCCCGGTCATGGTGGTTCGTTAGCGCCTCCAGAGAGAGAGCATCAGCAGGGCCAGAACGACCACCTCCAGGGCGCCCACCACCAGCCCCACGTCCCGCTCTATCCACGCCGCCAGTTTGGCGGTCTCTATCGTCTTTTTGATTGCGAGCAGGAGGAAGGCTATCACCAGGTACATTGCCGGGCGCAGATGGCTCTTCCTGTACGCGATGAATGAGATTCCCGCCAGCGTCAGCGCAAGGATCAGCGCCATGATAGCGAGTAGGGTTTCCATCATTCTCCATCACCCACGCTCGTCAGCAGGTCTATCAGGTTGTCGGCCAGCTTCTCCCACAGGCTCGGCCGGTACTCCTTTATCAGCCTTGCTATCAGCTCGGGATCGTAGGAGAGGGTGTATATGACGCTCCTGCTTTCCTTCTCCGCGGTCACGACACCGAGCTTTATCAGTTCGTTCATGTGGTAGCTCACCGTCGGCTGGCTGAGTCCAAGGCTCCTCGCCATGTCCTTCTGGTTCTTCGGCCCCTCCATGAGGAGCAGTAGTATCCTTCTCCTCGTCTCAGTGGATATGGCTATGAGCAACCTCTGTGCCTTCTCCTCAAAGCCCTTCGGGAACAGGTAGCGCCTCTTGCCCGTTTTCCTTGAGAACACCCTGCCCTCCTTTTCGAGTTTCCGGAGATGGTACTGCAGGTCGCCTATTCCTATCCCGAGCTCCCTTGCCAGCTCCCGGAAGGTTATCCCCGGCTTGTCCGTGATAGTTTCGAGTATCTCGTTACGTCGCTCCATGGCCAACCCTTAAACCCTGTGGTTCATCCATCTATACCCGTCCTCTATGACAACCCATATAAAGGAACTCCCTTTTATGTCCATCGGTGTGCGTATGGAGGAACTGGTGAGAAAGGCCGAGGAACTGGCGGGACGTTACGGTATACCATATTATGAGATCAGGATAACCCGTGTCACGGCAGCCCATCTCGGCATGCAGAACGGCCATCTGGAGGAGCTTTCCCTCAACACCGAGATGGGAATAGGTGTCAGGGCGTTCAACGGCGCCTGGGGTTTCTCCAGCGCGAACGACATGAGACGGGCGGAGGACGCTATAAAAACGGCGATGAAAATTGCGAGGCTCTCAAGAGGGAAATCGGAGATTTACCTCGGTGACCCCGTGAAGGACAGGGCGGCGATCGGTGTTAAAAAGCCCTTCACGGACATCGACATCGAGGACAAGCTCGCCCTGGTGAAGGAGATCGATTCCCTTTTGAGCGGGGATGCCATCTCAAGCAGGCGCGTCCACTACGGGGACGGTCTCAAGGAGACCTTCTACTTCAACTCCCTGGGAAGCGAGATAGAGACGGTGACCCCTCGCCTTCGAATCGCCCTCTCGGTTACTGCCAGGGAGAACGGCGAGATGCAGGGCTACTGGAAGAGCTTCGGCGGGACGGCTGGCTGGGAGCTGCTGGAGGGAATAGACTTCCCCCGGTGGGCGGACCTCATTAAGGAAAAAGCCGTCTCTCTCCTCCACGCCCGCTCGCCGCCCTCGGGCGAGTTCGATGTGATAATGGACCCGGAGCTTACCGGAGTCTTCATCCACGAGGCCCTTGGTCACGCCGCCGAGGCGGACGCCGTCAAGAACGGCGACAGCATACTCGCGGGCAGGCTGGGGGAGAGAATAGCCGTTGAGGGGCTCACGGTCGTTGATGACCCGACGCTGCCCGGCAGGTTTGGCTCCTACGTGTACGACGACGAGGGCATCAGGGCGAGGCGCGTCGAGATAATCCGGGACGGGGTATTGGTGAACTACCTCAACGACCGTGAGACGAGCGCGCTCCTCGGCCTCGAGCCGAACGGCCACGGCCGTGCCCAGGGCTACAACTACCAGCCCCTCGTGAGGATGAGCAACACCTACGTTGAGCCCGGCGACTGGAGCTTTGAGGAGATGGTCGAGGAGGTTAAGAACGGCCTCTACATGGTCGGCGACAAGGGCGGCGAGGTTGATACCGCCGGCGGCACCTTCACCTTCGGCGCGAGGGAGGGTTATGTAATTGAAAACGGCGAGGTGAAGGAGATGGTTCGCGATGTGGCCCTGTCCGGGAGCATACTCGACGTCCTGAAAAACATCCGCGCCATCGGGAACGACCTGAAGGTCGATTTTCCGGGCTACTGCGGTAAGGGGCAGTGGGTTCCGGTTGACGACGGCGGCCCGCACGTCCTCACGAGGGCTCTGGTGGGTGGGCTTCGCTGAAGGATGGGTTTCTGTTTTGGATTCGCGAGACTTGAAAGCAAAGCGTATATACATCAACCTTCAATTTTATGTATGGTGACGAAAATGGCGATAGACGTTGATATTATACAAGATGTGGAGATTCTGCTGAAGAACCTGAACGGGTACGAGCTCCTCAGCTACGCCATATGCAACGAGAAGTGCGGGGCCGAGACCTATGAGTGGCTGGCCAAGCGCGTTGAAGGAATGCTTGCCGACGAGTTCCTGCAGCTGGCGGGGGAGAAGAGGAAGCACGCGGCCCAGATGTCTGGGCTGTTCGAGAGGCTCTATCCCGGTATGAAACCCCTGGAGTTCAATGCCCCTCCGCTGGACACCCTGCCGGTGTGTGATGAGATGATGAGGGTGGGGGACGTCGAAAACGCCCTGGCACTGGCCCTGATTTCCGAGGCAATAGGCAGGGATATCTACAGAAAGCTCCAGAGGATGGCGGGCGATGAGGAGGTTGCGGCGCTCTTTGGGGAGCTGGCCGCAATAAAGGAAAACGCCTACGAGCGGCTCCTCGGGCTGTACAACGAGGTCATTGGAGAGTGAGCAGAATACCTTTTAAATTCCCCTTCGAACTCTCCCCGGTGAACCGATGATAGATGAACTTATTGGAATCCTCGAGCGCGAGAACGTGGAGTGGGAGCTTTACTGGGAGAGGGGCAGGGGAGGCTCCTTTAGGATAGAGCGCGAGAGACTGGAGCGCTCCCAGAGAAAGTTCCATTCAGGGATAGGCCTCCGCATCGGCTACAGGGGCAAACTCGGTTTCTCCTACATCACGGGACTAGCCCACGACCGCGAAACGCTTGAAAATTTTGTGAAAAGAACGATAAAGCTCGCGAGGATAAGTGAGGTGCCCTTCGCGGGGTTCCCCTCCGGGGGAAAGCCGCGCCCCGTCGGTGGACTCTACGACAGGCTCATCGACGAGATTCCCTTTGAAGACGCCTACGCCCTCGCGGGCGACTTTGCGTCCAGGATGGCGGAGCTTAAGGGCGAGGGAATTACCATCTCCGGCTCGCTGGCTTTCGGCGTCAACACCTACGGCGTTGCGAACTCGAACGGTGTTTTCCTCGAGGAGCGCTCCACTGGAATGAGCGTTTCCGCCTACGCGGTCAAGGGCGGCGGGAGAACGGGAACCGGCTCATACTATCAGTCGTACCGCTCGCTTCAGCCATTTGAGGAGCTTGAGCGGGCTATAACTCTTGCCATCGAGGAGGCGGAGCTGAGCGGCGCCGCCAGAAAGCTTGGGGGATACTCCGGCGCGCTGGTTCTTGAGCCCGAGGCATTTGGGGCGATCCTAGGGATTCTGCTCGAGAACCTCTACGGCGACAGCGTTTACTTCGGCAGGAGCAGACTCTCGCGGCCCGGTGAGCCTGCGACCGCCGGAGAGCTTACCCTCATCGACGACCCCTCCATCGAGGGCTTCCCTGGGAGCTACTCCTTCGACGGTGAGGGGACTCCTTCCAGAAGGACGGTTCTCGTTGAGGATGGTGTGCTGAAGTCCTTCCTTCTTGACCACACGTACGCTTCGTTTCTGGGCATGGAGAGCACGGGCAACGCGGTTCGGGACTTCAGAACCATGCCCCACATAGGGACGAGCAACCTGCTGGTCAAGCCAGGAGGGGAGAGCCTCCGCGACTTCGAGGGGGTTGTGGTTAAGAAGGTCTTCGGCGAGCACACCGCCAACCCTGTCAGCGGCGACTTCTCCCTGACGGTTGAGCTGGGGTACGTCGTGAGGAACGGGGAGCTTCAGCCCTTCAGGGACAACATGCTTGTAGGAAACGCCTTCGAGGTTCTGCGGTCAATCCTCGCCGTTGGGCGGGAGACGGTTCGCAGGGGATCCTTCGTCTCTCCGAGAGTCCTGACGGTGGCTAGAATAGTGTGAAACAGCGGCCGCCGCGGTAACCTTTTATACTTTGCCATTGTAAAATGTATCCGGTGATGTCACAATGGCCGCTCACGCTGTGGACTCGATTCTTTTCGGACTTAGACCCGGTGAGACAGTCCTTATTGAGTACAGTGCGGTTTCCTCCCCTGAACTCCTCCTCTACCTGGTCTGCCGCAGGTGCAGGGCCCGGGGGACACCGCTCCTGATCGACGATATCTCCGATGCCTTCGCGGAGAGCGTCATCCGCCTGGACCTCATGGGGCTGGAGCTTGAGGGCCTCAGGAATGTCCCGGTTATAAAGATTGGAGGTAGCAGGGACATCGGAAGCGTCTTCGGGAGGGTGGAGGTGGATAAGTACTTCCTCGATTTTAGGTATTACAATGAGATCTACAAGAAGATAGTCCCCGAGGAGGTTGTTTTCAATCCGGTCCTTGGAATCCACAAGCTCTTTATCGCCCTTGATCGGCACGAGGTTATACAGCTGATCCGCAACATCTCGACCTTCGTCGGGAAGAAGAGCCGCGTGGCGCTGTACTTCCTCAACTTGGACATCATGGAGAGGTACTCCCCGGAGCTGCTCTCTTTCTTTGAGGAAACTGCCAGCACGGTGCTCCGGTGGGATTTCGAGGGCGGCAAGTACCGACTCCGGGTTGTCAAGGCCGCGAACAGTTCTATAATGGGCTCCACGGTTTCCCTGGGCTTCAGGGACATATCAAGACCGTAGTGTTAAGATTTTTAAACCCCCTTCCTTATCACTTTTGGTGATATAATGAGGGCAGCCCTGGCCGTGATTTTGATGCTGCTTCTGGTACTGCCTCCAGCAGGGGCCCATGCGGTACCCGAGCGAAACGTTGTCTACCAGGTGATGGTTGACAGATTTTATGATGGGAACCAGAGCAACAACGGGCCCTTCTACGATCCATCAAAGAGCAACTACCGCCTCTACTGGGGCGGTGACCTGGAAGGCCTCACCGAGAGGCTGGACTACATCCAGAGCCTCGGTGTCTCAATGATATGGGTCTCTCCGCTCAACGACAACATAAACAGAATGGCACACGGCTCTGCCCCCTACCACGGCTACTGGACGCGCGATTATAAACGCATCGAGGAGCACTTTGGAACCTGGAGAGACTTCAGGAGGCTCGTGAAGGAGGCCGAAAAGAGGGGTATATGCGTAATCGTCGACTACGTCCCCAACCACTCAAACCCATCAACGGACGGTGAGTTCGGCTCCCTCTACGACAACGGCACCTTTGTAACCGACTACTATCGGGACACCAAGAACGCTACGGTAAACCCGTACACAGGAATCAGGAAGAACGTGTACCACCACAACGGCAACATATTCACCTGGGCCGGGATTCCCCTCAAGTATGCCAACCTCTTTGGCTTGGCCGACTTCAACCAGCTCGATCCGTGGGTCGATTCATACCTCACCGAGGGTGCGCTCCTCTTCGTTAACTCCGGGGCCTGCGGCTTCAGGATCGACGCCGTCAAGCACATGGAACTCGGCTGGCTTGAGGCCTTTTATCTGCGCCTCTACTCCAAAGCCCCGCTCTTCATCTACGGGGAGTACTACTCACTCTCGCCGGATAAAACGGACGACCTCTACGAGCTCTACCGCTACTCCAACGTCTCGCCGGTTCTCAACATACCCGTAAGGGAAGATATCGTGAGAACTCTCGGCTTCGTGGGAAGCCTTGAAACACTCTCCAGAACCCTTGAGGAGTACTATTCCCTCTTCGTTTACCCCAATAAGGAGCTGAACTTCCTCGACAGCCACGACCTGGTTCGCTTCCTTAACGAGGCAAAACGAAAGGATGCCATCGAGCGCTTCCACATGGCTTTAGCCCTGACCATGACCCTGCCCGGGATTCCGGTGATATACTACGGCGACGAGAGCTATCTGGTGAGCGGGGACGGAAAGGGCGACCCCTACAACAGGCCCATGATGGTCTTCAACAACACCACCGAGGCGGCAAGGATAATCAGAACGCTGGCGGAGCTGAGAAAGACCAACGATGCCCTGGCCTTTGGAGACTTCAGAACGGTTTATGCCAACTACTCCGTATGGGCCTTTGAGAGAACCTTTGGAAGCCACGGGCTCCTCGTGGTTATGAACAAGGGCTCGCCTGGGAACCTCACGCTTCCCCTGGACTGGGAGAATGGGACCTACCGCGACGCCCTGACCGGCGCCGAGATGAGGGTCTCCGGTGGAAAGGCCTTCCTGGAACTCCGGCACAACAGCTTCTATGTCTTCCACGTCGAGGGAGAGCAGAACGAACCTCTCATCGGCTCGGTAACTCCCTACACCGCAGAGCCCGGTCAGAGAATCCTCATTGGAGGTGCGGGCTTCGGCTCCTCCGGAAGGGTCACCATCGGCGGCGTTGAGGCGAGGGTTCTCTCGTGGAATTCAACCGAGATACTCGTGGAGGTTCCGGAGGTGAAAACTGAGAATGCCTGGCTCGACGTCGTGGTCGAAACCGGGGGAAAGGCCAGTGAACCGGCAAAGCTGCGCTACTATTCGGGGAACGATGTTCCAGCGCTTATAGCCATCAACGCCACAAACCTCACCGGGCGGCTCTGGATTAAGGGTAACCTATCGGAGCTGGCCGAGCCAAGACCCCTGCTCAGGTCCTCAACGGGCTACTACTTCACCGTCGCTCCGCTCCCCAACGGAACGGCCTTTTCGGTGGAGCTCTACCGGGGCTCTTCATGGGGGGAGCTTGAACCGCTCAACGTGACCCTCTACGGCTTCGTGAACTCCATGGTTGTGGTTCTAACGGATGAGCCTCCCATCGTTGAAACCGAAACGGCTCCAGCGATGCCAACAACGACGATAGTCCACAGGCCCATTGGAGAGAACCCTCTCCCCTACCTCCTCGCCGCCCTTCTCCTGCTCGGGGCGGCTCTGATAATCTGGAAGAAAAGGGGTTAAATCTGCTCAAGAAGCTTCTTTCTCTTTTCCTCGTACTCTTCGGCGCTTATGACGCCCATGTCGTAGAGCTCCTTCAGCTTTTTGAGCTTTTCAAGGGGGTCTTCCTTCTTCTCAGCCCCCGCCGTGTGCTGAATGGTTGCCCCACCGGGAACCACCCTGCTCACGAGCTCTTTGGGCTTCTTCAGAACCCACGTTTCGTGGGTCAGGCCCTTCTTGACCTCTATCGTCACGGGCTCGACGGCTATCGCGTTCAGGGCGTCCTTTATGGCGTTTATTGTATTCCTCGCCTGCTCCTTGTTCATCCAGCCGAGCTTGAGCCTTATGTTCTCCTCGCCCTTTATGAGGAACTCGGAGGATATGACTCCCAGCTCAACGGTGACTTCCTCGAGCTTCTGATACGGTATGGCCTTTATCTCGTACCTCCCGAGTATCTTCTCGTCGAGGTAGATTATCCTCCTGTTAGTTACTATGAGCCACTTCGGCTTCTCCACGCTTATCTTCTTGCGGACGGTGAACAGAACATCCTCATTCGGCTCCAGGTGTCTCAAAACGGACTTTGGAAGGTTGTTGCCCATTACTCTCACCCTCCTATTCTTCGGCGCCGGTGTATATTAACCTTCTCTTTTTCCACCCGGTAGAGCAGGAAGAGGGTCCCCTGATCGACGCTTTCAATCAGGGGGCTTAGGGCTTCTTCTTTTTCCTCCGTTCTGAGAAGGACCCTCCTTGGTCTCTCCCCCGTTTCGGCCTCCAGTCTCACGGTCTCCCACTCGAAGCCCATGGAGCGGCTCACCGGCAGGGTCAGCGTCCTTTTTGGGGTCTGGATAACCACGCTCCCGTTGAACGGGGGGGTTTCCACTGCAACGACCACCCTCCTGTGGTTCCCGCTCTCGATGGAGGAGTATGCGACGACCAGCCCCACCGTGAGGAGAATCAGCGGCAGCAGAGAGCCAGCCGCCGAGATTCCCATGCGGCCGCCCAGCCAGAAGACGGCCAGGGAGAGAACGAATGCTGCCAGCAGGAAGAGAAGGCCGTAGAGCAGCGTTCTCTTTCCGACTTCCTGCCCGCCCAGCTCATTAAGAACGCTTTCCCACTCCTCGGCGGTCTCCACGTAGTCCGCGGTGATTCCCAGGGCAACGAGGGCGAATATCGGGATCGCCGATGAGAAGTACGGGCTGGCCAGTATTGCCTCCCCCAGGTTCCTGTAGGCTTCTGGAAATGCCACGGGCAGGAACTGCGACGCCCCGATCGTGTATGGGACTGCGTAGAGGGTCATCGAGAGGGAGACGGCCCTGCTGGCGGAGCCGCTGGATAGAAAGACCCCCAGCAGGATCGCCGCGAGCGCGGCGGGAAGTGCGTAGCCGCTCACCCCAGCGACGCTGGAATACGCCAGCGCGGTCAGAGCCGCCGCGGGGAGAACAACCGCGAATTTTGCGGCAGTGAGGCTCATCTTATCTCCCCCAGAAGCCTGGTTACTATCCTGCCCGTTTCCTCCTCGCCGGGCAGCCAGCGGATGACGTAGGCTCCGGTTTTCTCCAGGTCCTCCATTATCGCCCTCTTCTCCATCTCCATCAGCGTCCCTGCCCCCGGGTCGAGGGTCGGATAGACCGAGATGTCTATCACCATCGGCCTCGTCCCGCCCCGCCCCATGGCCCTCACGGTGAGCATTCCCCTCCTCGTCTCGGCCCACGTTCCCTCCAGGATGTTGGAGACGTAGACCACAAGGGGGGTGTACTGGATGAGTATCCTCCTCAGCCTCTCCACCGCGTCGTCAAGCCTTTCCTCCCCAGTTTGGACCCTTTCAAAGCTCATCATGGTTCTAACGATTTCGTGGAGCTGTCTGGGCCCCGTGGCAGGTGGGATGAACTTTCCCGCTCCCAGCAGATAGAGCCCCACGTGGTAATCCTTTCTCAGGAAGCGGTGGGCCATGGAGGCCACGAGGTTCATGGCGTGTTCGTAGGGGCTCTCGCTCTCCTTTCCTATCTTCATCGCCTCCCGGGCGTCCACAATGAAGAGCACGGTCTTCTTTCCTTCCCTCTCGAACTCGTTGACGAGCACCTCCCCCATCCTCGCGGTCGCCTTCCAGTTTATGAGCTTCATCGGATCCCCCGTCTGGTAGTTCCTTATCTCCTTGAAGTCCGTTGAGATGGGCCCCCTTATGGAGTAGCTCGTCTCTGGAACGCTTATTCTGGCCTTTCTCCGGGTTTCAATCACCGATACCTCTCTCAGCACCCTGGGAACGGCCCTTATCCTCAGCTCCTCCCCGTAGAGCCCCCACAGATAGCGGGTCCCGAGGGGACTCCTTGTGGTCACCTCGCTCCCGGGCAGGGTGTAAACGCCCCTGAGGACGGGCTTTATCCTGTATGTGTATTCAACCTGCAGTGGCTTGGGCCCCTTGAAGAATACCCCGACGCTGCTGCCCCCGGTCAGCGCCACGCTCCCGGGCAGGGGGTCCCTGACGACCACTATACCCATACCGCGTTCGACCGTGACGCGCACCCTGACCTCGACCTCCTCACCGATCCGCACCTCCCTCCGGGATATCCTCCTCACCACGGTTATGCCCTTCGGCGGTTCGATCAGCGTCCCGAGGGCCAGGATGGAGAGGGGCACCGTGGCCAGGCCTATCATCCCGGGGGAGAGAAAAAGCGTCCCCATGAGGAGTGCCCATAGGAGGTAGCCCGTCAGGTTCTTCCTCATCTTCGTTCCGCCCCTTTGGGAACGGGGGTCTTTTCCAGGGCTTCCATTATAACGTCCTCGCCCCTGATGCCCTCGAAGGAGTACTCCGCCCTGATGACGACCCTGTGGGCCAGGGCATCGATGGCGAAGACCTTGACATCGTCTGGGAGAACGTAGTCCCTGCCCTCCAGAAGGGCGTTTGCCTTTGCCACCTTCATCAATGCGATTCCGCCCCTGGGACTCGAGCCGGCCTCCACCCTGGAATCCGCCCGGGCGTTCCTCACGAGCTCCGAGATGTACCTCACGATGTCCCTGCTGGTGAAAATTCTCTCCTCCACGAGGTCCTGGATTCTTACGAACGTCTCTCTGTCGATCATCGGTTCCATGTCCGCCGTTGGGTCGTCCTTTCTCCAGCTCAAACGCGCTTCGAGGATTGCCATCTCATCTTCCAGGCTCTTAGGATAGCCCACGCGCAACTTGAGGAGGAACCTGTCGAGCTGGGCCTCGGGGAGGGGGTAGGTTCCCTCGAACTCTATCGGGTTCTGTGTTGCGATGACGAAGAACGGCCGCTCCAGGGGGAAGGTCTCACCCTCTATGGTCACCTGCCGTTCCTCCATTGCCTCGAGCAGCGCGGACTGGGTCTTGGGGGGAGCGCGGTTGATCTCGTCCGCCAGAAGGACGTGGGTGAAGATCGGCCCCTTTATGAGCTCGAACGTTCCAAGGTTCTGGCGCCACACCTTCGTTCCCAGTATGTCCGCGGGGAGCAGGTCCGGGGTGAACTGAACGCGGGTGTATTTCAGGCCCAGGACCCTCCCAAAGGCTTTGGCCAGGAGTGTCTTCCCCAAGCCGGGGTAGTCCTCAAAGAGGACGTTCCCGTTGACGAGAGCCGCCGCCAGGGTCTTCCTTATGACTTCCTCGTTGCCGATGTAGACAGTTGAAATTCTCTCCACAATCTCTTCAAGCTTCTTGGAGGCTTCCTCAATCTCAGTCATGGCTTCCACCCCATCAGGTCCCTCAATCCTTCAAAAACTTCCTCCACGATCTTTGTTCTCCTCTCAAGCTCGGCCCTCTCATAGCGCCGCCTTATCCAGAGCGGCATGAGGGGGGAGATCGGTTTTCCCTCGTAATCCGCCACCTTCGAGATGAGCGCTCCGAACTCCTCCCTGTCCCCGAAGAGCCTCGCACCGTAATAGGTTACGAACGCCACCAGCGGTCCCCTCCTGCCGCGCACGACGAAATCCTCAACGGCCCTTCTGGCTTCCATCATCTCGGGGCCCAGCCTCTCCAGCGTTTTTGCCTCGTGCCTCCGCCACTGCTCGAGGAGGTAGCGCTCTGGGTCATGCCTCGCCACGTGGGAGTACACCATCGATCCGGCCAGAAAGACTCCCAGAACGAGCACCAGCCACTCCCCGTAGAAGACCAGCTCTGGGTGGCTCTCGCTGAGTTCCCCTCTAACGGAAACGTAAAGGCCCAAAACACTGCCGAGGGCACCTATTCCAAGCAGGTTTCTCTCGATGACCTCCACCCAGGGGTACCTCTCGACGAGTTCTGAGGCGGCGTAGCCGAGCAGGAATGCGGCCCCGGCGTAGCTGAAGACGCTTCCGTAGGCCATCAGCGGGGGCGTTCTGGACAGGCCGTAGAGGGCCAGGAAGACCCCAACCCCCCTAACGACCCTGGCCCGTTCCTCCAGATTCGGCGCGGTGAGTGCAACCCCCGCGCCGAATGAAATCAGGGCCAGCGGGAGGCGCCACTCCGGGATCGGGATGAGAAGGGCCGCGGCCGAGAGGCCGAGCGGCACGAGAAACCCAGCGAGGAGCTCCCTCCCCAGCCCCTTCGCCACCTCCCGTGTGGTCATAAACAGCGCTAAAATTACCGATGGCTCCTTGATGGCGCTGAGGGGCTCCGCCCAGGGTGAAAGGGCATAGATGAGGGCAACCGCCCCGAAGTAAATGCCTATCCGTCCCCAGTTGAGCTTAAACAATGCAACCACCTCCAACCAGCTCGAGGAGCGAGCGGTAAAATTTGATGAACTCCCCCCGCGACACTTCGACCGTGCTGTACTTGGCCCTCTCGAAGACCTCCGTTAGAGTATCTAGGGGCTCCCATGGGTACATCATGTCCGTCAGGGCCGCGGCTATCTCCCGGGGGGTCATCCCTTCGACGTCCAGGCCTACACCTCTGGCCCACGGCAGGAAGCACCTCTCGTAGTAATCGACCACGGCGTCGTCGTAGCGGGGCACTATCCTCACGGTCGCACGTTCGATGAGCTCCCCGCAGCGGGCTTCTATGGTGTGTTCCCCAACTTTCAGGGCCAGGGTAAAGTCCCTGCCCCTCCCTACCGGCTTTCCATCAATGTAAAGCTCCGCCTTTCCCTCGCACTCGATGCTCAGCTCCACCGTTTCCCCCTCCCTGAATACGGGAATGCCGTTGTTGAAGATAATCTTCAGAACCTTCTCTGCCCCCTTTTTCTCAGGTCTTCTTCTCACGAGACGGTATCTGACTATCAGTGCGCCGATGACCAGAGCTATGGCAATGTAGGTCCAGGGGATTCCCCGTCTTCTGGCTATCACGACGTGGAACCTCCCGCTCGCGGGCAGGTAGTAGGAGGAGCCGTCGAAAGCAACAACCACCGTTGCGTTGGTTTCCTTCTCCGGCACAGGAACTTCGAGGGTGGCTGTTCCGGAGCCGTTGGTCATTACTCGCATCGCGAAGCCGTCCACGCTGACGTTGAGGTAAACCCCGCTTACCGGATTGTTGGCGGAATCAACGACCCTGAACCTCAGCGCCGCGGTTTTTTCGCCCTCCGCCCTCGGCGTCAGGAGCTCTATTTCCACCGGTGAAAGAACCGCCACCGTTGTTCTCCCCAAGGTTCTGGTGCCGTGGCGGAATTCCACGGATCTTTCCCCGACCGTCTGGAAGGGTTCGATCGTCAGCTCAAAGCTTCCGTTGATCACGTCTATCGGGTATGTCTTCCCCGGAAACACGTAGGCCTGAAGGGCCGCACCTTCAATCCCAACGACCTTTCCGCTGATTCTGATGGGCTCCCCGATTTCTCCGGTTATCCTCTCTGGAACCTCCAGCTCAACGGTCGCCACCGTGACGTTCATGGCGGACGGGGAGTAAACGGGACTTCCGGGGTACCTCACGGTCAGCACGTGCCTCTCAATCGTGGGGAGCTGGAGAACCAGGGAGAACCTGCCGTCCGCGAGGGCGGTGATCTCTCCGAGGGGCCTTCCATCGAGGTAGTATTCGATGCTGACATTGGCTATCGGTCTCCCAGCCCCGCTGAGGAGGCTGCCGATGACCGTGACGTTGCCGGGTCTGGCCAGGATCAGCCCGGGCATCGAGAATCTGGCCAGCCCCCTGACTTCGACCGTGAATGTGGCCCCGGAGGGGAGGTAGGGGTATCCGAGGGGAGTGAGGTAGTATATGAAGACCTGCTTAGTCCCGGGAGAGAGGTACACCGGGATTTTAACGGGGAGCGTGAAGGTCCCGTTGGATGCGTTTGCGTAGCCTATCAGGACATCCCTTTCCCCGTCGTTTATGAACGCCGCCACGCTTCCCCGGCGTGGTCGTTCACCCGTGACACTGCCCTCTACGGTTCCGTTTATAACGAACGAGTCTCCAGCGGTCACAGCTTCCGGTACCTCCGCTTTTATTTCGGTTCGCTCCATGACGAAAACCGGGAGGTGGAGTTTGTATTCATCCGCGCCCCGCATGACCGTGAGGTTCTCGATGTGCCAGCCGTTTGGGTAGTCGTCGGGTGGAATTAGCCTGACGTACACCTTGGTCTCGTTCCGCAGGGTTTCGATGGAGAACCAGGAATCCACCAGCGGGGATTCCGTTTTGAGGCCCACCTCCCCGGTGCCTGGCACGGTGAGCTCCACAGTAAGTGCATCGTTCTTGCGCAGGTACGCCGTGACCGGGTCGGGCAGGGCGCTCACGTTTCCCGGGACAGTCACCGGAACAATCCTGGTCAGCGAGTTTCCTTCCATATCCGTTGCCCTAACCATGACGGGATAGTAGCCGGGCTCCTCAAAGGGACCCACCGTCAGGTTGTATATCCTGGACTCCCTGATGAGCACTATCCTCCCGAGGACCGGAACGTCCACGGCAACGCTCGCGTTCCCGCCGCTCGCGACCCGCTCGAACTTTATCGTAACCGTTCCGGAGGAACCGGGCTCCAGGGGCATCAGAACCTCGGGTGCCTCCAGTTCGAAGGGCATGTACACGTTCTGATCCGTGGGGTGCAGGGGGTCGAAGACCAGCCAGCCCGCATCCTTGAAGTAAACCTCCGCCCAGAAGTGCCTGTTCTTTTCGGTCACGACCTGGGTCTGGGGGATTGCATCGATGTAAACTCCCTCGACGAGCCTCGCGGGAAGGCCGTTCAGTCTGGCCAGAACCACGAAGGCGGAGGCAAAGTCGTAGGAGCTGCCTGCCTTTGATTCAAACAGGAACCACGTCAGCCTGTCCGCCCCCTCGGGGGGAGTCACGTTTTCCACGTGCCTGTAGTTGCTGGCTAGGTACCTGACTATACTGAGCGCTTTCCAGTAGTCCGAGCGTGCCCCCATCGTTATGCTCCCCGCCAGGGCCGCCAGCCGGGTGTCGTTGGGGGCCGAGAGATACTCCGTCTGGTTTCCTGCCGTGAGGTTGACCAGGTAGGGCATGTCAAAGGTGTAGCCCACCGCTGAGAGGGAGTACGCGGTCACGTTCAGGGGTGTTCTGAAGAGGTTGTACTCCGGAACCACCTCCGCCCCGGCACCGTCAACGCGGGTCGTGTAGAGGGAGGTGAAGAGGTTCCCGCTGAGGGGAAGGAACGAGACGACGGTTATTCTGTCCCTTTCGGCGTGATGGGGGGCTTTTATTTCTGGGGGGGCGATGACGCCGCTCGGAACCCTCGTGGCGTTTCTGGTCGTCCATCTCCCGTCGGTGTAGTCGGTGTACACGTTGAGCCTGAGGTAGTGGGTGTGGGCCGCTCCCGTTACGAGGAGAACGAAGTGGGGCGAAGCCGGAACCTCAGCCGGCGGCCCGGTTTCGTTGGTCTCGTTTCCGGGCGGAAGCTTCGGAGAGAGTATCTCCTCGATGCTCTTGGTTCCGGGTGGGGCCTCGATGAGGGCTGGTCCAAGCACGATGGAGACAAGGAGGAGGGAGAGCAGTGTTAGCGTGAGAAAGGCGATGTATTTCCGCCTCACCATGATGTTCCTTACTTCAACCGCGGGTTATATAAGGCTTTGCATTAATGTATTACATTGAACATTCTTGCCCAAAACCCTTAACTACCGGCGGGTCGTCTTTGAGTTGGTGGTGGTATGGAATTCGAGAGGAAACCCCTCATAGGCATGGTTCATCTGAGACCGCTCCCCGGTTCCTACCTCTACGGCGGGAACTTTGATGACGTGATCGAGTCTGCCCTGAGGGACGCGAAGACACTGGAAAAAGCGGGCTTCGACGCGGTAATGGTCGAGAACTTCGGCGACGTTCCCTTCCCGAAGTACGTGGACAAAACCACAGTTGCAGCATTTACCGCCGTCGCTAAGGCAATCCGCGATGAGGTGAGCCTTCCCTTCGGAATAAACGTTCTCCGCAATGACGGAATAGCCGCTTATTCCATAGCCTACGCGGTGAAGGCGGATTTCATAAGGGTGAACGTGCTGAGCGGTGTAGCTTACACCGATCAGGGCCTTATAGAGGGCATCGCCCACGAGCTGGCAAGGCTGAGGAAGCTCCTCCCGAGCAAAATAAAGGTCTTCGCCGATGTCCACGTCAAGCACGCGGTCCACTTCTTCGACTTCGAGGACGCGATAAGGGACACCGTCGAGCGCGGCCTTGCCGACGCTGTTGTAATCAGCGGCAAAGCCACCGGAACGCCCGTCGATGTTGAAAAGCTTGCCCTGGCTAAGAGAATCTCGCCGGTGCCGGTGGTGGTGGGTTCGGGCACTTCCTACGACAACCTCCCGGAGCTCTGGAAATACGCCGATGCCTTCATAGTGGGCACGTGGATCAAGCGCGATGGAAAGGTCGAGAACGAGGTCTCGCTCGAAAGGGCGAGAAAACTGGTCGAGCTGGCGAATAAACTTCGGGGAGCTCTCTAGGGATGACTCCTTTTTCGAACCTTTTTCTCCGAAAGGCTTATTACTCATGAGCGCGTAATTTGTTGAAACGTATGACCCAGTCCCGCTTTTCTTTTCCGCGAGATGGGTGGTAGTGGAAGTGGAATTATGGTTGGAAAGGAAAAGCCCGCGTTCCGGGCGGTTCTGGAGATGATGGCATGAGGGTACCTAAGCTTTTCATCGTGCTCATGGTAGCGGGCCTTCTCTTCGGTTCCATGTTGGCTTACGGTGAGGCTGTGGAACCGTACGTGCGCTCGCCCCCAAGCGATTCGGAACTCCTCTCGCTCAATCTGAAGGTAAAAGGGTGGGGCACGATGATGGGAAACGGCGATGCATCAAGCGTCGCCGACTTCGTCTTCGTCTGCAGGAATCAGGGCAAGCTCAACGCCACCTACCACATTGACCTCTGGATGGGTTACTTCACGGATACAAACGCCGAAAGGAGTTATTACGAGGAGACCTTGGCGGATTGGCGCTCCTATGAGGACAGAGACGAGGTGGGAAATGACCTCGACGGGAATCCCTACGTGGCAACTCATTATCGCTACACGGTGGATGAGACTGGAGGTTCATCTGACTCCAAGTGGGCCGTTTTCAGGGAGGTCATAACCTACGAGTGCATCTCAGCGAGCTGCGAGAGCTGGGTTGAGGCCCATCCCGATGAGTCCTCCCAGCTCCAGGTCACGGTTAGGTACATCGTCAGGGAGGGGCCGTATGTTATCCTCGCAAAGGGGTGGTACTACGACGATTCCTCCTGCGACGTTGAGGCGGCCCTTCCAACTCTAATCAACCATTACCTCAATACGATTCCTGGAAACATGGTTTCGATACCCATAACCAGCGGACCCGGTGCCCCGTCTGGAGGCTCGGAAAATGTGACCACCACAACCACGACTAGACCTGGGGAGGCTCAAAACAGTGATTCGGGCTTTGAGAGGCCGAACGTGGTGCTCAGCCCGGAGGCAAAGGCCAGGATGGAGGAAACGCTGGGAAAGCTTGAGGGACTGAGCGGCGGGAACATCGAGGTGGTGCGCATCAAGACTCCAGAGGGTGAGCTGGTCAAGGTCATCAACAAGGGCGGAGGGGCCAAAGGGACGGCCCTGAGCTTCAAGCTGAAGTACTACGGCAACAAATACGTCCTCGACAAGACGGTTGACTCAAGCATAGACGCCCTTGACGGCCTACTGGAGAAGTACGGTGTTTCTCCCCTTGGACTCTTTAAGGACTACGTCAAGGCCTACAAGGACAGCGAGCTCTTCCAGGGGGAGGATGCGGTGAGGAAGACGGCCCTCGACCTTCACGTTGACGGGAGGAGCGCGTCGCTGTACAACGACATGAGCGGCATCGAGGAGAGGGAGCTCAAGCTCTCGCCGGCGAAGAATTCGATTCCCACGGGTCCCGAAACGAAGCCCGTGGAGTTCATCGTTCAGTCCCTGGGAATAGCCGTCAAGAAGTCGGTCGCCCAGGACTACGGCTGGGAGTTCAGGAAGACGGCGGAGAGGGCCATGTACTACAAAAAGGCCGGCATGAAGTACAGGGACATCATCAGGAATACGATATACGACGTCATGGAGGAGACGAGCCAAGACAGGAAGGTTCAGACCCTCAACGCCCAGTCCAAGGGTCCCTACAAGGATCAGGAGGCGAGGATAAGGCTCTACCTGAACAAGCTCTTCGAGGAGGGAAGGATATGAAGGGGAAGGCCCTCCTTCTAGTCCTACTGCTCCTTGGGGCTTACGCCTACGTCAACGGCTACCTCTCACCGGAGGACGTTCATTCGACCGTTGACCGACTGAGCGGCGAAAGGAACGGTAGTGGTGTCTCAGGAAGCTACTCCTCAACGATCCCGGGCAACGTCAGCGTTTCAGGTGCAAACGGGAGCGTTTACGTCCGGTTTGATGCCCCGGCTATTAACGAAAACCTTCCCGGACTGCTGTACACCCTTGCGGAAGAGAACAACGCCACGATTGTCGATGCATACTACCTTGGGGAACCTGTTCTAAGACTCACTCTAGAGAACGGGAGCGCTTTCTTCGAGGACATCAGAACACCGGAGTTCCGCATCAGGAGCGACCTCGGCCTCTTTGACGTAAACATCGTTGATGTCAGTGCCACCAACGAGACCGCTGCAGTAACCCTGGAGTACCTCGCCGATGGGGAAGGCTTCTGGAAGGACTACTTCGCGATGGCCTTCGTCGTCCTGGAGGACGCTCCCTGGGTGGAGACCGTTTCGATAACCTACCTAACCGAGAACGGGACGGTGACCCTCTCGATGTCCTCCGAGGATATAATACGGCTCCAGAGCGGGGAGGTTACTTCGGAGGAACTCCCAGGACTGGTGACGGTTTCTAAAACTGAAGGGAGGTGAGAAAATGGGACTGCTCAAGAAACTCATGGTGGGCTTTTTCCTGCTCGTGCTCATCGGGGTAGTCGCGGTCTTTGGGATGCAGTACTACTACGATACCGCCTACACGAAGGTTCCGGTCGAGGTCAAGAGCGAAACTGTTACCGGGGACGTCTTCTACCTCAGCCACGTCCTTGAGCCTGGCAAGTACAAGATAACCGCCGGGGGCGAGGGAACCGTGGAAAAGATAACCATCCTCGACGAGAACGGCAACGTCCTGACTGAATCCGAGACCAACGAGCTCATCTACGGCTCAACGCAACCGTTCCAGGTGAGGGTTGACTACAAGAGCCCAGCCAATGTCGATTCCTACAGCGTCTCGGTCGGCATCTATAAGCTTGTGGAAAAAGAGTGAAAGACCGTCCCTCCTAACTTCCCTTTTCTTCTCTGGCTCCGTTGGAGCTTAGCCCGCGGATTATACGCTCCATTCTCTCCTCCTCGGTCTCCCTGCCGCGGTAGCCGAAGTAGAAGCCTATTATCGTCGAGAGAACGCCGAGGAAGTAGTTCCTGAGCTCGGAGGGTATCGTGATGTACTCGCTTCCCAGAACGAGGACGATGAACGTCGCAACGAGGGTCGCCGCTATGGCCCGCCTCATCTCCCCCTTGTTCAGACACCGGTTGCCGCTCCAGCCTATGAAGATAACCGCCAGGAAGACGAGCAGGGGCAGGGAAATCAGAGTAATCCTCACGTCGAAGTAGAGGCCTGCAAAGGTTAGTACCGCGACGGCTATGAGGGAAAACAGCAGCGCCGCCCTTGCGTAGGGGAAGCTCTCCTCCATGGCCATCACCCAAAGGATTATATTCGCCCATCGTATATACGCCTTTAGCCAGGTGGTGCCCATGGGGAAGTACTTTGGAACCAGCGGGATTCGAGAGGTCGTCAACGAAAAGCTAACCCCGGAGCTAGCCTTAGGCGTCGGCAGGGCCCTGGGGACTTACCTCGGCGGGGGAACGGTCGTCGTCGGCATGGATACGAGGACGAGCGGCGAAATGCTGAAGAGGGCCCTGGTGAGCGGGCTCCTGTCGGCTGGAATAGACGTAATAGACATCGGCCTCGCGCCCACGCCCCTGACAGGCTTCGCCATCAAGCTTTACGGTGCCGATGCCGGCGTTACTATCACGGCAAGCCACAACCCGCCCGAGTACAACGGCATAAAGGTCTGGCAGGCCAACGGAATGGCCTACACCCCAGAAATGGAGAAGGGACTTGAGGCCATTCTGGAGTCCGGGAACTTCAAAAAAGCCCCCTGGAACGAGATTGGAACACTCAGAAAAGCCGACCCGCGGGAGGAGTACATAAGAAAAGCCCTTGAGATGGTTCACCTGGACGGTTCCTACACCGTCGTTCTCGACTCCGGCAATGGGGCCGGCTCGATTCTGAGCCCCTACCTCCAGAGGGAGATGGGCAACCGCGTGATAAGCCTCAACTCCCACCCTAGCGGGTTCTTCGTGAGGGAACTTGAGCCGAACGCGAGAAGCCTGTCCGCGCTGGCAAAGACTGTAAAGGCCATGAAGGCCGACGTCGGCATAGCCCACGACGGCGACGCCGACAGGATTGGAGTTGTGGACGATGAGGGCAACTTCATCGAGTACGAGGTCATGCTCAGCCTCATAGCCGGCTACATGCTCAGAAAGTTCGGAAAGGGCAAAATCGTGACGACGGTCGATGCCGGCTTTGCCCTCGATGACTACGTTAGACCGTTGGGCGGCGAAGTTCTGAGGACGCGTGTTGGTGATGTTGCCGTTGCCGACGAACTGGCAAGGCACGGCGGGGTCTTCGGCGGCGAGCCGAGCGGAACCTGGATAATGCCCGAGTGGAACTTGACGCCTGATGGCATCTTTGCTGGAGCGCTTGTTCTTGAGATGATTGATAAACTCGGCCCGCTGAGCGAACTCGCCAAGGAAGTTCCGCGCTACGTAACCTTGAGGGCTAAAATACCCTGCTCCAACGAGAAGAAAGCGAGAGCGATGGAGATAATCGCCCACGAGGCCCTCAGGAGCTTCGACTACGAGAGACTCATAGACATAGACGGCGTTAGAATAGAGAACTCCAACTGGTGGATTCTCTTCCGCCCGAGCGGAACCGAGCCGATAATGAGGATAACGCTGGAAGCCCACACCGAGGAGAAGGCTAAGGAGCTCATGGAAAAGGCGGAGAGGCTGGTGAGGGAGGCGATAGTGAGGGCTTGAGAAGTAACGTTTTTAAGTAGTTGGTTTTTTATTTATTTCGGGTAGTTGAGATGGGTTTGGAAGTGGCGGCAACTGTACTTAGTGCAATTGTGGGAGCTTTGAGCTTTGGATATAGTGTAGTGCAAGGTAGGAGTTTAGGTAGGCGGAGGTTCTTTAAACCGAACTTACTATCTCATTCTGTTGTGAAACAAGAGTATGAGTCATTGAAAGAACAAGCATTAGAGTACTCTAGAAGTAAGAGAAAGGAGTCTCTTCTCTGTGCTACAATTTTTGTTAACGGATTACTTTTCCTTGCGTTAGTGGTTGGAAGATTTAGTGCGGGGAGTGAAGAGGCAGCCTCCTTATTTTTTGTCATTGTGGGATGGTGGATTTCCTTAAATCTCTTGTTTATTCTCCTTAAAAAAGCCTCAATCCCTGAAGTAAAATTGAATCCTAAAGAGGTGGAAAATGCGTTAAATGGATCGACATGGATATTTCTGGCCTCTATTGTGATGTTTATAATTGTGGTTTTAAGGTCTTTATCGGTTGGTTCTCCTACATCCTCTTCTATCCTTTATTCATTGTCCGTAGCTGTTGCGGGTATTGGTGCCATATTATCTGCTATCTTGTTCTCCAGCATCATCGATATAGGAACTGCATTATTATGGAAAATTTATGTTTCAGACAGTAATAGGCCCTTGGCTGAAAAACTACCTCATCTCCTTGTGAAAACCAAAACAGGCAACATATTCTTCGGCCAGCTGTACGATCCCCTCGATGATAAGCTTCTCATCCTCCGGAAAGCGAAGCTTGTTATTCATGGCGGGCAAGATGTAGCAGACACGCTTGGAAAGGTCATTTCTCACGCAGTACCCCATGAGAAGCAGGGAAACTACTTCTTGATCCCATGGGATGAGATAGAAACTCTCCAAATTGTTGAAAGTGGGTTATATGCTCAACGGACTAATCAATATAGAGGAGGGGATAGTAGTAAAGAGAAAAGTGGTCTTAGGTGTATGGTCTCTTGGTTGTTCAAAAATACTATTGTAAAATTCTGGGGGCTTTTTAAGAAATTTGGATTATGGATTAAAGGCTGTATTAGGAATCCAGTGAGGAGAATTGATAACGAACTGCGCCGGAGATTTTGTTAGTTTGGATATGTTTTTACTCACTTCAGTCTCTTCAGCTTCTTCCCTATTATCGCGAAGGTCGCCATCAGGGCTATCAGCATGGCCCAGCCGAGGTTTTTGCTCGTTTCTTCCGGCATGACGATGTAGGCGAAGAGCATCACCGTGGTGAAGGTCACCAGTATCAGAACCAGCCCCTCGCCTTTGGTTCCAGTTCTTATCTTTCCCTTCGGGTGGAATTTTGAAAAGCGACTCCACTTGATGCCCGAAATCGTCAGCGTGTCGGCGAAGAGGTGGGAGATGTAACCGATAAAGAACGCCACCGCCGGCCAGTAGCTGCCAGTTATCCAGTATGCCAGGCCGCCAACGAGGGCGGTTATTAAAAAAGCCGCCTCTATCGTGTGGGTCGCGCCCCTGTGCTCCACGAACCTGGGCATAACTGTTCCGCCGGGTAGCTTGGTCGAGATGTAGGACTTGGGGTGGTCTATGTCTGGCGTTAAAGCCCCGAAGGCGGCCATGCCGATGTCCAGAAAGTTCATCGGCGCGCCGAAGAGAACCGCTATCAGGTAGAAGAGGACCCCAAAAACCACGTGCGTGTACCACATCATGCTGCATCATCTGGCCCCAATTCGGCGAGAGCCGATTTAACCCTTTCCATGCTCCCTTCAATATCGTCCTTGTCGAACTCGATGTAAGTTCCCTCCGGAAACCGCGCCATGAGTATCTCGAAGAGTATCCCGGGCATCTTCACGAGCTTGAAGCCCTGCTCCCCCACTATCTCCTTCGAACGGCTGAGTCTCTCCTCCTTGCTCAGGTAGAAGAACTCCTGCATGGCGGAATATGGATAGCTTTCCGGATCGCTCGAACTCGTGTGGAAGACCCCACAGGTCGGGGAGCCTTTGACCCCAACGAAGACGACCTTCTCGGGCTTTTCCTCGGTCAGAACCCTTCCGATGAAGTCGGCTATTATCTTGGCCCTCTCGCGCATGCCGAGCCTCTCGTAAACTTCTCTGCTCGCCGGTGCCCTCGGCCAGCCCATCAGCTCGTATTCGGGGCACGGATAGGCTAAAACCTGCCAGTCCTCGCCGAGCTCTCCAATCAGCTCCCTCAGGAGCCTCGCCGTCTTGTACTCCTTCCCTTTGGCCCCGCGGTAGACGTAGAATGGGCTTAGGAGACAGGGGGCAATGATGAGGAGCTTCATGGTTCATCCCTCGAAGGTTTTCAGAAAGGGAATCCTCTCGAAGTCGGAGTCAAACGTCAGAATCAGCTCAATTCCACGCTCTTTGCACGTCGCGGCGATGAGAGAATCGTTTGGTAGGAGTTCGTAGTCCTCTCCAAGCTGGGATGCGAACTTTATCATGTTTTCGCTTATGGGGACGATTTTCAAAAAACCTGCCTCGCTGAGTTCCTCAAGCGCTGTCTTGACCCTCCCATACACAAAAGTGTATTCTTTCAAATGCTTTTTGAGGTCATAGGCCCCTTTAAGGCCGTCCTGAATGGCAAGGGTAAACATGACCTTGTAAACTGTCTCTGAAAACACTACCGGGTTCGTGACCAGAATATGTCCTTCATCTATGGCTTTCTTGACGAGCGCCTTTGCCCTTGGATCCCCAAGGTGCAGACCAACGAAAACCGATGAATCCACAAAGACCTCAGAACGACTCATAGTACGCCTCCTTCAGGCGCTTGTAGTCGATTTTTCCAACCTTTCTGATGACCATTGAGTCAAGGAGTTCATCTAAGTCTGTCTCGATGATTTTTATCCTCACCTTTGCATGATCGCGCAGATGGGGCTTTTTCAGAGGCTTCAGAACGCCGTTCTCGTACACGGCCTCTATGATCTCCTCCATGGTTCCACCCAATATCCTTTGGTGAAACTTCCTTTAAACCTTCCCTGTGATTTCTTCAATTATCCCCTCGACCTTCTCCCTCAGCCCCTCCAGCGTTCCCTCGTTGGTTATCACGTAGTCAGCTAAACCCTTCAGCTCGCTCGTGCGGTATAAGCGCTCCTCGGCGTCGTCCATGGCCTTGAAGTCCTCGAAGCTCTTGATGCCCTTGTCCTTGCTCGCCTTCCTCCTCATCAGGCGCTCGAACCTTACCTCCGGCCTTGCCTCGACGTAGATGACCTTTCCGCCGAGCCTCTTGACGGCCTTTATCTCCCCCTCGGAGCGGACGCCGTCTATGACGATGTTCTTACAGTGCCTCATCTTGTCAACGGCGAGCCTTATGAGTATGTCCTCGCCGTAGGTTTCCTTGAGGTACTTCCCGAACTCTATGAGTCTGTCCCGTGTCGGCTCGGCCTTCTCCGGCAGCTCGGGAATCCACGAGTAGTCCGAGACGTTGTGGGTGAGCAGGTCTATCAGCGGGTCGCTGCAGGAAACCCTGCAGAATCCCTTCTCCTCGAAGAACTCCGCAACCGTCGTCTTTCCGGCGGCGATCTTTCCAACGACACCGACTATCATTTTCTCCACATCCTCCAGATTAGATTGGCCCCGTCGGTCGATTCCATAAGTCCCTCGTAGGTTAAGTCTGTGATGAACCGAATTAAGGCTTTTTTGTCGTACACTACGGGCCTCTCAAAGCCGAAGAGGTACTTCAGCTCGAAGAAGCCTATGTGCAGCAGCCGGAAGGGGTTGAGGAGGGCGATTTCCTTCTCGAATCTTAGACCGAAGGGAAAATCCGCCAGAACGAGCTTTGCCCCACGATCCTCCGCGAGGGCGACCAGTTTTCCTTCGTCCGGAAAGAACAGCTCCTCCGGCCCGGCCTCTATCGGCTCGTACTTCAGCCTTGGGAACGCGTACCTGATTCCAACGGCCTCGTGGGGAAGGTTCAGCCTTTCAGCAAAGCCGAGCAGGGCTTTCGCGTTGAAGCTCATGAAGACGAGCGTTTTGAAGTTCCCTCTGACATCCGGCCACTTTCGTGGGGGGAACCTCTTCTCCGCCTCGATTATCGGAAGGAGGAATTCAAGCTCCGTTCCCTCAACGAGTTTTTCGGCTTCCTCGAGCTTCCTCCGCTTTATCTCTAGGTCGAGGTTTGAGTAAACGGTCAGCTGTTTAACTCCGAGCCTCTCGCGGAGCTTTCCGATGACGAAGCTGTTGCCTATGACGACGCTCTTGTCTGTCCTGTCGTGGGCGATTATGAAGAGCTTGTCGCCCTCGGGGTCGTAGCGAACCTCGTCTATCCTGAACGGGCTCTCCGGAAAGCCGTTCTCGCGCCTTATATCTCTGACCAGCTTTGATATCTCCCCGACCGTGAACATGGTTCTTCCCTCCTACCTCAAAGGGTGGACTTTTAAGGTTCTCGGCGGGAGGTTTGTTCCAAAACACGAACAAAAATTTATAAAACATGGAACAAATTCCCTCCGGTGATGTGGGTGAGGATGAGTTCGAGGGAGATAGCTCTAATCGGTATGATGCTGGGACTCTCGCTGCTCTTTGATGTGATGCCGATAGAGATGCCCACCGTATGGGGGATGAAGATAGACCTCGTGGCGGTTCCGATAGTGATGGCCTACCTCCTCACTGGGTTCGCCGGGGGATTAACCGCGGTTCTGCTGCTGTTTGCGGGCCTCAGCGTGGTATCATCGGCCAGCTGGCTCGGGGCCATGATGAAGTCCCTAGCCACCCTCTCGGTCATCGTGGGCTTTGAAGCGGCCAGGAGACTCACGCGCTTTGACCTTGGTGATGGGGCGAGGCAGAGGCTCCTTCTGTTTGCGGTGGTTGCATACCTGGCCGGAATCGCGATAAGGATACCCCTCATGCTGGCCCTCAACTACTACGTTGCCCTTGAGATATGGCTCGGCCTTCCAAGGGAGCAGGTGATCCAGGCTGTCGAGAGCTGGACGGGCGTTCCTTTCTGGGTTGCAATAGGCCTCCCGAATGCCATCCAGAGTGCCATCGACGTCTTCGTGGGGCTTGCCGCGACGATACCTGTGTTAAGGCGCCTTCCGCACCTGCTGGATTAGTGCTTCCAGGTTTTCTTTTTTGAGCCCTCTTTCTTCAAGATAGCCGTTCCATCTCTCTGCGTAGTCCATGAACGTTCTATCCCCCGTCCGGGTGTAGAGCCAGACGAGGAGCTTGATGTGGAGCCGGTGGTAGTCTTCTCTGGCCTCTGGTCCTTTAACCGAGTAGAGGCTCCACTCACCACTATCGCAATCTGGAAGGGCCCGTTTAACGCTTTCTACGCCCGCATTGAAGAGCTCCAGTGCCCGTTCATCGCCCGTGAATCTGTGGTAGAGCCACAGCCCCTTCATAGTGATGATGTGGCCGTTGAGGACGAGAAAGTCCGGGCGGTATGGGTACTCGAGAAACCAGATCCCGTAGTCCGTGTTCTCGACGAAACCGCCGTGCTCGGGGGACAGGTAGAACGAGTTAAAGAGCCGATGGGCCGCGCGCAGGTATGTCTCGTTGCCGGTCTCGTTGTATAACCACGCGTAGAGGCCGGCGAGCATTCCCTGTGAAAACGACGAGACCCAGGGTAGCCTGATCTCCCTGGTGCCTGGTGGCTCGAAATACACGTTGAAGATGCCCGCTTCGCCGGTGCTTTGATTGACCACCTCCATAAGGGGGAGCATTTCCTTTAGAAGCGCCTCCGCCCTTTCAACCTGGCCCGTCTTCAGGTAGTGGTACGCCCAGTTGGAGGCCGTAACCGGATAGTACTGGAACCCCCTGCCCCTGTAGTACACGAAGGGCAGCGTGCTCGTGAAGTTCTGACATTCCACGTAGGGGATGCTTTCGAGGGGCCGCTCCCTGGAGAATGAGACGACGTGGTAATCGGTACCCGGCGGCTCGCTCTTCGAGAAGTAGCAGAGGTTGGCGCGGAGGGTGAGGTTCAGTATCTCCAGCTCGGCCCGAGTAAGACGTCGTTTCCCTGCGATTGAGGAGAACACCTCGATGGGATAGTGGACGTCCGGGAATTCCAGGGAGGCATTGAACGCTTTCCCTATGACCTCCCGTAGCGAGGGATACTCCTCAATGAGGAGTTCGTAGTCCCCCGGTCCGGCGGGCGGGGGTTCAATCGGAGGTGTGTGAATGGGCGTGGCTGTACTACTCACCGGGTTGGACGAGGTTTGGTCTTTTTCTTTTTCATTCGTTCCCAAGCAACCGGAGGCTATGATGAGGAGCGTTACCAAAATTGCCATTGCTGTTTTTCTCATGGAACTCATAGTTAACACTATATGAAAGAGTTAAAAAGCTTTTCGAAAGATTTTAAAAAATAGTTAGAGATTCCCGAGTATTTCCTCCTCTTCCATCGTCCTCTCGCAGTAGTGGCAGCGCACCTTAAGGGGCTCCCTTGAGACGACGTAGAATTTGGAGACTGTGTACTCGTGGTTACTGACGCAGTTGGGGTTCGCGCAGCGAAGGATTCCGGTTATCTCGTCGGGAATTTCGACCTTGAACTTCTCCGCCACTTTGTAGTCCCGCACTATGTTCACGGTCGCGCTCGGGGCAATGAGGGCTATTTTGTTGACCTCCTCCTCGCTCAGGAACTTGCCCTCTATCTTGACGATGTCCTTCCTTCCGAGCTTCCCGCTGTGGACGTTCGAGGCGAGAAGGAGAACGCCGCCGTTCGGCCTGTTGAGGCGGAGTATCTCGATGACCTTCAGCCCCTTTCCGGCAGGGATGTGGTCTATGACGGTTCCCTCTCTGATGGCGGTAACCTTGAGCTCGGCCATTCAAACCCCCTCCAGAACGCCAAGTGTCAGTCCGAGCAGGGCCATTCTCACGGGAACTCCGGAGAAGACCTGCCTGAAGTAGAGCGCGTGCTTCGTCCTATCGACCTCTGGGTGTATCTCGTCGACCCTCGGGAGAGGGTGCATTATTCTGAGGCTTTCCTTCGCGTTCTTCAGAACCGCGCAGTTAACCTGGTAGCTACCCTTGACCTTGAGGTACTCCTGCTCGTCCGGGAAGCGCTCGCGCTGGATTCTGGTGACGTAGAGAACGTCCAGCTCCGGGATCGTTCCCTCCAGGTCGGTCGTCTCGTGAATTCTAACCCCCTTCTCGCGGAGCTCTTCAACGATGTGCTTCGGCATCCTCAGGAGACCCGGCGAAATCAGGTAGAGCTCGACGTCGTAGAAGGCCAAAGCCTCCGCCAGGCTGTGGACGGTTCTCCCGTACTTGAGGTCGCCGAGCAGACCTATGGTCAGGCCGTCTATCCTTCCGAAGGCACGTTTTATCGTGTAGAGGTCGAGCAAAGTTTGCGTCGGGTGCTGGTTGCTGCCGTCGCCGGCGTTGATCACCGGTATCTCCGCCACCTCCGCGGCGAGCCTCGCGGCTCCCTCCATCGAATGGCGTATAACTATCACGTCGCTGTACTGCTCGACCGTCTTTATCGTGTCGGCCAGGCTCTCGCCCTTCTTGACGCTCGTACTGGCGGCGGAGGAGAAGCCTATGACCGAGCCGCCGAGGCGGTGCATGGCGCTCTCAAAGCTCAGTCTGGTTCTCGTTGATGGTTCGAAGAAGAGCGTCGCGAGTATCTTTCCCTTCGCGTAGTCGAGTGCGCCCTTCTCGTTGAGTTCCGTTTCAAGCCTTTCGGCAACGTTCAAAACGAACTCGATGTCCTCTTTGGAGAAGTCCCTAACGCTTATCACGTCGCGTCCTTTCCAGTCCATAAAAGCCCTTCTCGTGTAAATTTCGAAGGGTTTTTAAACGTTTTTTAACATAAACTTGTCGACGGTAACCCTTTAAAGCTGGGTTCAAAATTTCCATAACCTGGTTTTAGGGTGGTAGCATGAGGACGCCCAGCGTGTACGTAGCCGAGGAGCTGATGCCTTTTCTGAGGGCCAAGATAGCGGAGAGACTTTACCGCGAGGGCATGAAGCAGTCCCAGATAGCCGAGTACCTCGGCATAACCCAGGCGATGGTTAGCAAATATCTTGCCGGGAAGTATAAGATGCCCCCCGCGGAGGTGGCCGAGAGGCTCGAAGACATGGCCAACGACGTGTCTTCCTTCATACTCTTCGGGGGGAGCAGGGAGGATGCGATACTCCTCGTGGCGAAGCACATTTTTGATCTGTTTCAAACCGGTTTTCTGTGCAGGTTCTATTCCGAGTACGCCGGTGTGAGCGAGGACTCCTGCAGGTCGCTCTTTGAGGTCCAGCCGCTGAGGAGCGAGGTACTTGAGGTTCTGAACATGGCCCTCAACGAACTCCTCAGGGATGAAAAGTTCCCCTCCCTCATCCCGGAGGTCAGGAGCAACTTCGCTTACTCCCTTCCGTCCCCGCGGGGCATCGAAGACGTTGCGGCGATTCCGGGAAGGATAACCGCCGCCAAGGGTAAAGCCTTCGCCCTCCCGCCCGAGTTCGGGGCGAGCGGTTTTACCGCGGGCATACTCGTTAAGCTGGCCGCGATACGGCCCGAAATACGGAGCGTTCTCAACATCAGGTATGGGCAGGACATAGAATCCGCCCTGACTGCCGCGGGGTTCGAGGTCGGAAGGGTTAAAACCGGTGGACTGAGCGAGGATGAGGCCGTGAGGGTTATAGCAGAGGCCTTCAGGCGCGACTCTTACGACGCGGTCGTTGACGTGGGCGGCCTTGGGGTCGAACCGCTGGTCTATATATTCGGCGAGACGCCCTTCGACGTCGTTGAGAAGCTCAAGAGGCTGGTGGGGAACCTTTGAGGAGATTTCTCTTCCTCTACGTGCTCCTTCTTCTGTTTCTGAACCTAACGCCGAGGGTTCCGTCGTCGCCCGTGGCCAACGGGGATAAACTGGCCCATTTGGTAGAATTTGCTGCTCTGGGCTTTCTTGGATGGCGTTTATGGACTTACCTCCTGCCCCTGCCCTTCCTCTTGGAGTTCCTCCAGCTCTTCGTCCCCGGAAGAACGTTCTCCTTCGCCGACATGTGCGCAAACCTAATAGGTTTCACCCTCGGAGTCACCGCGGGGTGGTGGTATGACGGTTCTCACGAGGGAACTGAGGTTTCAAACGAAGGGGGAGATTGACCTCATCGACATAACCCGTGAGGTGGAGAGAATCGTTGAGGAATCCGGAATCGAGAACGGCCAGGTTCTGGTCTTTGTTCCCGGCGCCACCGGCGCGATAGTCACGATAGAGCATGAGTCCGGCCTTCTGGAGGACTTCAAGCGGGCACTGAGGGAGCTTATCCCCAAAGGCAAAGGCTACCTCCACGACAGGATAGACGACAACGCCCACAGCCACCTCCGCGCTACGCTCCTCGGGGCGAGCGAGTGCTTCCCCGTCGTTGACGGCAGGCTCGTGAGGGGGACGTGGCAGCAGATTTTCTTCGTCGAGCTGGATGTGATACCGAGGCGCAGGAGGGTCGTGGTGCAGGTTATGGGGGAGTGAGAACTTCCGGTTTTCACTCCTTTATAAAGGTTGAGAAGTGCGAGTTCTCAGCATCTCAAAAATTGAAAAACGAAATCACTGATCGTACTCAACAATCTTCCAGGGATAAACCGTCACGTGGAACTCTATCGGCGGCGCGCTCATGGTGTAGATGGCCCCGCTTCCACCCCTGACCCGGAAGTTTCCCTTCACAACGTGGTCTAGGCTTAAATAATATGTACGCTCCATTCCCTTTGATGGATCCGCTGAGAATATCGCCGAGGGTTCCACGGTCAGCTGTGATACCCAGGCTATGTCGGGACGGAGATAATGTTGTTTGTAGTACTCATGAATGACATCGAGCCTGCTCTCGTATCCGCTGGTGCGGTCTTTCCATTTCATGTAATATCCATCGCTAGTTTCATAACTGACGGTGGCACTTACAGATCCTTCTTTTGCATTGTTGATCTGGAATGTGTAACTGTAAACCGTCTTGGGGCCTCCGTTGTTTTTGGGGCACCAGTCTTCTATCTGCTGCCACGGGTTCTGCGGATGGTTGGCGTCTATTATCGTCTCCAGGCTTTTTACGGCCACGGTAGATGTCGCCGCCCTGCCCTGGGTTACTGTGTGAACGAGATACCAGTACTGGCCGGAGGTGGTTGTCACGTAACTGTAGTCCGCTTTGAATTCCAGATAGGCGCGGGAGGCAGAGTCCAGCGCGCTCCTCTTCCATTGAACACTTCCTATGGGATTCCATTCATAGGAGACCTGAAGGCTTAGAGGCGATAACTTGGACCTGGCGGATAGGATTTCAATGTCCGTTCTTTTTATGTCATCACTTATCTTCTGGAGTTCGCGTACCTCCCGCTGCGGGTCTATCCCCGGGCCTTCGACAATGTAGTATACCGTGTAGCACCTGCCCCCAGGGGTTGGCTTGGTCACTATTCCGATGAACTTTACGTTGGACCCCTTCAGTCCCTTGAAGTCCAGGACGATGCCCAATTTTGTTCTGAGAGAATCCACCAGCCTCTGGGCATTCTCTGGAGCGTCGTCTCCATAGAAGTAAACGGGATTACCTCTTAGAAGCCCCTGAGCGGACTCCGAGATGACTACGTCTTGGCCCTGGAAATCCGTTTCCGGATTATTGAGTATGGGAGTCGCGAGGCTCAGCGTGGCCAGCAGAACGGCCAGCCCGATGAGCAGCCCTCTGATCCGTGGCCCCATTTTCAGTCCTCCCCTGCCGGGTGTGATGGATTACGCTGAATTATATTTAAACCTTCCCAATATTTGAGCGTAACCTGAGAGTGTTCCCACAGGGAAGTCGTCAGAGAATAGCACCGCGGAGGATTTTCCCATTCGTCTCCCGTAAAACCCGCGGAACGATGGGACTACCTCTTCTTTCTGCGAGAATAAGGGGGTAATAACCCGCCCAAGTTCATCGGCTCCGCCTTCGGCGGCACTCCCCGGGTAGGATAAGTTGGACGTTATCCCTAAAAGGCTTCCGGTGGTTTGGTCCGCGGCGGATGTGGACGGGTATCTGCTCTGGTTACCTTACTCTCCTCAGCCTTGTACTCGCGAACACAAGCAGCTCGTCGTTTACGTAGACGCTGCCGGTCATCACGGCTTCTTTATCACTCAGAAAGTAGTAGTGCGTGGTGTTGCGCCTGCGTTCGATGGTTCTGTCCTTCCCAACTGCCTCGTAGAGCTCCACTATGTATATTTGGTCGTCGGTAATGATGCCCTCAAAGGAGTGGTTTCTGATTTCCTCGGCCGTGTTCGGGTCCTCAACCGCTTCTCCTGCCCATAACAGCCGGTTCCCTTCGATTCTCATCTGTGCAATCCCAACGTAATCGCTCTTTGTCCCATCTGGTCTCACAAAGAAGTTTCTCTGGATTATAGTGCCCTCGGGAGTGGTTTCAACCTCGATTATCATCTTTCCGCGCTGTGTGATTCCCCCCATCTGGTTAACGTAGTTTGAAAACTCCCCTTCCCAGATGCCAGTATTTTTTAAAAACGCATCGGTTTTGTTGGTATTTCCATTCATTGGTAATATTCCTCCATTATTCACTTCAAAGTTGTCAATGATGCTGTGCAGAGAGGGCAAACACCTCAAAGCTCTTTGTCACCTGAGCTCCCTCATCTGCACTACCAATTAATTCATCAATCCGTGGGATTTTTACGTATATTAACTTTCTGATTATTGTCCAATAAATATATAATGTCTTGTAAGAATTAATTATTCCCAATATCAACTAACTTGGAGGGAAGTTCTGGAATGGAAGTGGTAATTCTCGGCTCTGGAGTATATAGCGGTACGCCTAAACCTCTATGCAACTGCGAGAACTGTTCTAAAGCTAGGAAGTTTCCACTATACCGAAGAACGCGCTTCTCAATTTACATTCCCAAAATTAGGGCACTGATAGATCCATCACCTGATCTGCACTACCACTTGGAGCATCTGAATGAGCGGATTGAGCACGTTTTCATTACCCACGCCCACTTTGACCACATAGGTGGACTTCCTGAACTTCAGATTTTTAAGCACATTAGGCTTTACGGGCATCCTAAAACCCTCCAGGTGGCAAGATACCTGCAAAAGCGTTTTGTAGGAGAGAGCAGATGGCGCTGGGAGTATTTTCCATTGGAGTTTAGCAGGTGGTATGACTTTGGCTTTAGGGTCTACTATTTTAAAGTTGTCCATCAGCCAATAGAAGTCGCGGGAGGATTTATAATTCAAATTGGAAACAAAAAGATAGTGATTACCGGCGATACCGGGCCAGAAATACTTGATGACAAGAAGACATTGGAAGAGATGAGTGGCGCTGACTTACTCGTGGCGGACATGACGCACAGGCATTCAATTCCCAAGGCTCATCTGGGGGTTGATGATGCGATAAAGCTCGCCCAAACTGTCAAACCAAAGAAGGCTGTTTTTGCTCACATAAGTCATGCAAATTACACGCATGAAGAGCTTGAAGAAATGGTAAGGCCATATATAGTGGCAAGGGACTTTATGCATGTGCATATTTGATGTCTCATCACAGTCGAACTTTTGTTCATGTCATCTTCACATTATTTTTGGACTACAAAGAATACCCTACGACTGTCTGGTTGAGGTTCGCTCATATCTTTTATGTTTCCCCAACAGGCGAGCTCCTTAAATCCTACATGTCTTAGGCGCTCTCTAATCTCCCTTAGAGTGTAGCCCTTTTCTTTATGCTCTTCGTCTAATCTGATCCATGTCTCTCCGTTTCTGATAAATCCAATGATCCTCAGGGTGGCTATATCCGTCTCGAAGTCATAGCTTGCTTGGTGGATCTCGAGAATGTCCTCCGTCTCCTGTTCAATGTGACACGAATAGCGTGACCATCCGACGGCCAGGCCATATCTTGTATTCATGTCGAAAATAAACAGCCCTTTTTCCTTGAGTGCTCTGTATATCCCTGCAAAGGTTTTTTCTAAATCTTCTATAGTTAGCAAGTAGTTTAGACTGTCAAACCAGCAGGTAACTAAGTCGAATTCCTCATCAAAATCCAAAGAGCGCATATCTTGGCAAATAAACTTCACGTCCACATTTTCTTTTTTGGCTTTTTCTTTAGCGAACTTTAGCATTTCACTGGAAATGTCCACACCGACAGTCTGAAAACCCCTTTTGGCCATTTCAACTGCAAACGTGCCCTCTCCACAGGCAACATCTAAAATCCTATGTGGCCGTGCATCGAATTTCTCAAGTATCATAGGAAGTATTTCAGCCATTTTCTCGCTGAAGCGAGAATAACGGCCCCTTACATAGAGATATGCAAAGTGCTCATAAACTTTCATCAGCATTGCCCCTGATGTTAATTATAATTCTTATTCCATTGCTCGGATCTTATAAAACATTGCCTTTATATCTGTCAGCAATTCTCTTTCTTGGTTGCATAGAAATTCAATGAACCTCGCTCAGCTTAGCACCAACGTATCAAGGAACGCGACTAAGCCAGTACACTAGAGCGTCAGCCTCAGATGGCTCCCGTATTCCCGGAGTGGGAATCCAGAATAAAATGTATGTCAAAATTAAGGTCAAACCCCAAATTCTCAGCAAGGTGTTCCTGTGATTCACTCTTTCTGAAGCTTTTATCATACGGATTTTCATTGCTTCCATGGTGGTATATCACTGTGGGGTACTCTTTGCCCTTCCATCGAGCAATCTTAAATGCTGCCTCCAGCTTTCCTATAAGGGTCTCTGCTGGGACGGTGTATTCATTTTTCCCTGTGGGATATGGTATATCTACAGATATTTCTCTAAGAAGCTCCTTGAGGTAGGGCTGTCTGTTCCTTCCCTGAAAAATTTTGAACTTCGTAGGAATAAAGAGGACAGCTCTATCGTCAGTACATCTAGAAGCGCGTGGATGTTCATGAAGGTGCCCCTCCTTTAGCCTGAATCCACCTTCTGATTTCCAGCCCGTACAGCATGACCAGCGCCCAGTATGCGGGGTTGTTAAGTCCCGTGTAGAGGTTGCTCCCTGTCCCCATTATATAGAACTCCCACAGGTGAACAATGCTGAAGAGGAGGAATATAATCCCGAGGTACCTGGCAGAGGGCGCTTGTGCTATTAGTGCAAACAGTCCTATGGCAACCCCCACAATAAGCCCCAGACTGAGGACGGTCGCGTCGCCTGTCACAGACATTATTATGACGGAGGGTATAAAGTATCCCAGAAACCCTGCCGAGAAAACCGCTATCTTCTTCTTGAACCCCATGGATATTCCGAGGGAGCGGTAGAAGAAGTACCATGCCAGGAGCATAAAGACGAAGGAAAGGGACTTCAAGCCTCCCATTGCCTGCAAGAGCCCGCTGGCGCGTATGTTTTCTATGGTTATTTCCCTGACTGAAGGGTTCTGGAAGAGGTATACCAACCCCAGAGCAAAGGCTATCGCCACGATAGTATACGTGACACCAAAAAACAGCTCAAATCTCCTGAAGTTCCTGTTACTGCATGGTGAGCTGATGACCATTGTAAGTGCCATCACGCCAATGGCCCCAAAAAGTACCGTCTCGATAATAAGGTCAACAACTATGGGCCTCTTGGCATTTACGAGCCATAGGTACCCTATAGCCGCGAGCAATACTGCGGCGCACAGTTCGGAGAGTGGTCCTTTCTTCATATTTTGTGCTCCAATCGGCTTATATATCGAGCAGTAATATCAGTTGTGCCGCACATATGTGGTTATACCGTGATACACCAAACTTTTTCCTTTAGAACATCGACGGCTCTGAAAACCCCGCCGAGGCTCAAAAGTTTCTCTTTGCCCAGTAAATAGCACGATTTGTGGTTTCACTAATTGGATTGCCTTTATAGTCTCCATATCTCCTTTCAATAACGAGCCCTGCAGCAGTTATCCATCCTTCGATTTCTTGGGCTGTGGGAATATGTTTAACATAGCTCTCTTCTTTACAAAAAGTTTCGCCTGATTTTAGTCTAAGCTCAAACCTGCGCACACCCGATACTACCTGCTTTTGTGCGTTATATTTTTCGTCTATAAGGATATAGCGTCCATAAGTTCCCCAACTATCAATGCCCTCAAAAATTACACGTTCTCCTGGTTGACCGAAAAATTGTTCGGGATGGGCAACTAAGTGGGTATCTAAATATATGTGTCCACCGGGTTTGAGTACGGAATAAGACTTCTCGATAAGTTTCTGCTGGGCAACTTTATTGTCATTATTGGATATGATGTTAAGCAGAACGTTGCCGGCTAGGATCACGACATCATATTCTTCACCCCAATTGGCGGTAATAGCATCCGCCTGGATTACTGTGATGTTTTCTAATCCCTGGGTTTTTTCAAAGAGTTTTGCCAGCATCAAATTGTCCATATCCAGTCCAACCACTATATGTCCATCTTTTGCCAAAGGGACGAGTATGCGACCGCTGCCACAGCATACCTCAAAAATATGCTGTTCCTTGCGGTCACCAATCATTTTCTTAATCATCTGAACATCTTCTATCTCAGTTACTGTCTGTTCATATAACTCCACTGTCCAATGGTGCAAATATTTACTGTACTGTTTAATTTCCATAAATCTCCCTTCGGTTGGTTTAACAAACATGAATCAAACTTTATTTTGCGCTAATCCTTTAAGTAAAGCAACCCTCTCTTCCATGATTTTCTTGTGCTCTTCTTCCGTCAATGTAGGGGCTTTGTTTTCCCAGAATCTATCACATGGGATCTCATTACATTGCCCGCAGTGCTCCAGCCCTTTATCAATTACACAGCACTTATAAAAATCACAAACCTTAAGCCCCACTTCATGCAGCCAGCATGGCCTGCCTTCTATGGCATAACACCCTCCACATTCGTCCCCATACATTCCACAGTCGCTGCATATACATCCACATACCCCAATAACTTTTTCCATAACGATACCTCCTAGGTTTTTAATGTATGTTTAATCCTCATCTTAAACTTTCTCTTTTCACAGGGATGCACCTAAACCTCCGTCTCCGTTTTCAGTCGCCAGCCATCGATGTTAAACCCTCCCATCCTCTCAAAAACATGCAGGATTAGTTTCTCCAACGTTTCAACCTGTTCCCTCTCTATGGCGCTCAAGAACAGTGCCATAAACTCCCCATCCGGGAAAGGTTCAAACATGTATGCCTCTCTAAACTCCCCATCGGCAAACATACGGTAAACCTTGCTGGCCGGAGGGGCTTCAACTGAGAGGAATTGGGAGTAGACCCCAAGGACTTCATTTAAGGTCAGGTGATACAAATATGGGAAGCTCGGGTCGTTTCTTTCCTTCGCATCCTTTACGCTGTCAAGCATATCCCATAGACCATATTTCGCAACCTCGATCCAAACCTTATCTGGCTTTTGGAAAGGTTTTTCCATGTGCTCCAGCGCTTCTCTTTTGAGCTCCTCGGCTATGCCGGTTTTATCAAAGAGGACTTTTCCAACCGCGACTATTCTCGCGGTGCACCTGCTGTTTTCCCTGAATTCCTTCTTAAAGTAGTGTCTGATCTGTCTGGGCGGATTTGCAAAGTATTCAATTAAAACACCATTAATTACTTTGTTTCCCCGCTCACGCCAATCCACATCTTCAGATAGGATTATGTAAACATCTACGTCCGAATATTCGGTTTGGGTGTTTATCGCTCGACTTCCCGTGAGCAGGGCAGCCTCAACAAAGTCTTTTTCCTTCCATTCCTCAAGGAAAATTTCCAAAGCGAACTGCCAGTTGTTTTTGTTTTGGGGGATGTTCATATTCATACAACCTCCCTACGCCAATATAGTTGTAGTTTCATTTTCCCACTCCTCAGCTATACCATACATCCGAGGGGTTTCTGGTTTTTACCTCGGTCAGCTTTTTGTTCAAGGCTGCTACCAGTGAACGCGTCGTGTTTTCACGATAAGCCAGAACTTCAAGTTCTTCCATGTTTGGAGGATGCCCTATCCAAGCGCCGGAAATAAAAACGTGTGCCACTCCAAAAATGGAGAACAGCACGATGTTGTCTATGATATAAGCAATCCCCCTCTTCAAGACGCCTTGATATTCAGCTTCCATCTTTCTTCCGCTCCCCTCTCCAAATGACTGCAAGGACGATTGCCACTACACCTGCCGGGACTGCGAAAATCAAAATTCCCGATAATGGAGTCGTTTTCAGCAAATATGGCACGCCAACTATTGCAAAAACCAAAAGGACAAAGACAACTGCCGCTGAAACCACCAAGGCTTTTCTGAATCCATTCATATCTTACCACCTCTGGTTCATCACTCTTCAGAACTCTGCCCCCAGAGTTAGCTTTGGGTCTTTTTCCCTTCCAGATTTTCCCGTTTCTTCATTCTGGACACCTTCCATTCATGCCCTTGATGCATCTATTTCCGTGCCCACGTTGATTATTGCTTTCTTATGCCGCAGGAAGTAGTACAAGGTCACGGCAAACCCCGCAACGCCTGATGCCATCAGGAGTGAATACGGGGTGAAGTACTCGAGTGCTATGCCTGCAATTGCCACGCCTATTGGAACTAACGCCTGTGCTAGGAGTTCAAACACCGAAAACACCCTGCCCCTCAGCTCGCTTGGCACGAGCTTCTGCATTTTTGTGAAAAACGGCACGTTTACGAGCGCGTTCGATGCTCCCCATACAATGTTCATTCCAATGAAAATTGAAAACAGTGTCGATGTTCCAAATGCCACTGCTGGGGATACGAGGAGTGCTAGCACTATGAACAGTCCGACCTCAATAAAGAGCATTTTAAATAGTAGCTTCTCAGCCTTATTACCGAGCTTTGCCAGTATAATGCCGTTGCCCAGAAGCATTCCAACCATAAACGCCGTCTGAAGGGCACCAAACTTTTCCGAGTTAAACCCTATGCTAACTCTGTACACATAGGGCAGGACTACCGTCAGTGCTGGTGTCAGTAAGAAGTTTATCATCAAGGCGTAGCCCATTATGAGCTTTAATGGTTTGTTGTCCTTGAGGAAGGCTACCCCTTCCAAGAGGTCATCTTTGACCTCTCCCAAATGCTTGAGCTTTTTGGTCTGCCATTTGTACTCTATGAGCATCTCAAACAACCCCGAACCTAGGAAGGAAAGCCCGTTTATGAGTATTGCAAGCGTGATACCCCCAAAAGCATAGATTACTCCCCCCACCAGGGGTCCGGCTATCCTGGCAGCTATTGAAAGCGACTGAACTGTTGATGTTGCCTTAGCTAGTTCTTCTTTTTCGACAAGATCTGCAAACATAGCACTCGTTGCCGTTCCAAAGAATGTCCCCATTATGCTCATCAGCACCTGCACTGCGAGAAGCGCATTCAGGCTTAAAAGTCCGGAAAGTACAATCCCAAGGAGCAGGGCCCCCCTTGCTATGTCAAGCCACACCATTATGGTTTTTCTGTTGTATCTGTCACCAACAACGCCCGCTATTGGCGAAAGTACCAGACTCGGTATCATCCCTGCCATGAGAAAAACGCTCATCATCGCACCGCTTTTTGTGGTGTCGAGAACGTACAGCGGAAGGGCGACGTTTTGCACGGCCCACCCAATCTGCGAAACAAAGCGGCCCACGGCGTAGAGCCAGAAGTTCCTGTTGAGCATCATTCCCTTCCCCTCCGCTTCGAGGTGAGGTAATACACCAATGCCAGGCCCAGTTTGCCCACTGATCCTGCAATTACTGGAATGACCGGAAGGTTAAACAACATAGCCGCCAGTATCCATGCAGTTTTCTCACCCCGGGGCATGGCTTTCTGCCGCACAACTATGTCGAGGATTATCCATACCGTTGCAACCACTCCTAATACCCACATCGCCCAGAAGGCGCTAAATTCGGTTCCAATGTATGACATCCTTTTCAACTCCGGTGGGATTTGTTCTGATTTTAGATGGTGCCCATAAGGGCAGCAAAAATGAAACGGTCACTCACCATCTGTTGCTGACATCGTGGGCTTCTTTGAATGCCCATTCCCTCATAATCTCGCTTCCGCTGTGTCCAACCTTTTTCCAAAACTTCAGGGCTTCGAAATCAAACATTTTCTTCACCTCCATCCTTCAAGTGCTGCTTCCGTGCCGTGTATGATATGATGTACTTCTCTTCCATGTTGGGTACAGATTTTTGTAGTACACTTTTATGTACTCAACTCCGCAAGGATTTAAAAACTTTTCCCTAAATGACCTTGGGTAAGTGGACAAGTTCCTCTTCGAGTTTTTCATCAAGAAGTTGAAGTTTGCAGAACACATAGTGGGATTCGCGGGCTATTGAGTATCCTTGGTTTTTAAGCCACTCTAAAAGTTCAACTCGCTCTTTTATAGAGTCCGCTTTATGAGGAGCCTACCCTCTGAGTGTCAATCAACCCCGGAGATGGTTCCCTGAATCCATGCTAGAGATGGATAATTTTGAAGTCGAGAGGGTAAAGCTTCGCGTTTGTGGTGAGGTACTTTCTATGTATGATGCCTACCATCAAGTTCGATATTCTCGCTTTTTCCCTCACAACAGTGCCGGCAGGAAGTCTGCGAAGTAGTGGCCAAGTGTTGCCGGAAAAACGCTACGGCTTTTCATGTAGAGTATGCCCCAGAGCCAGCCGAAGGTGCAATGTCCAATGAACCGGAATATTGCCGCTGAAATACTGTGTCCTGAAGCCTCCCATAGCGGACCGAAGAATGTCGTCGGTATGTGGGCAAGTGCAAAGAGCAACCCTGCAAGTAGCCAAGCCCTGTTCTGCCCCATGGCCCGCTCAAGTTTTGACTGGAGTGTAGCGCGGTAAAACCACTCCTCTTTGAATGAAGGTGATAACAGTCCGATTATCAGCGCCTCAGTGCTTATGGATACGTGACCCTCAAAAAGGAATGCAAAAAAGCCAAAGAATATTCCGAATCCCACCAGCGCTATGGCGGGCTTCCATGCTACTGGAGCTCTAAAGCCGAGTTCCCTCGCGTCCCGCCTGTGGATCACGACCTCAACCACGAATGGGAGCAGAAGGACGAGAAAGAAGTGTAGGGAGAACTTTATCCCACCTATCTCCACGCTCGGATACGACTCGGCACCAAAAAGTACAATGTATGTGATCGATGCAAACACAATCAGCCAGATGGTAACCGCTTCAAGGAGTTCCCTTGTTGGGTTTTCACTTTTTGGCAAGGGTGAAGGATAGCTTCCAATCTTTTTATGCGCGAGGAGTACAAAGAGGATTGTTCCAAAGGCACCAAGTGCCATTTGAAGAGCCGTCTGCATTTAGCTTCCCCCATTGCGTTTAAATAAATCGAGTTACATTTAGCCATATAAAAGCCTTTGCTCAGCTGGAAATTTTGTGAAAGCGGCTATCAGTAGGTTGATAAAATATTATATTCGATGTCTACAATCTCAATTTGGTCATAGCAGAAGTCTCCTGTTTTTAGTTTCCATATTATGTTGACCCTGCTTGGGACAACAACGCCGTTGAACACTTTGTATTCTACAATCTGTCCTTTCCAGTCCTCTAAAACGAACTCCCCATTAACCTCCATGTACCGTTTTGCAGTGATTCTTGTTACTTCGCCATTTTCGTTAAAATGGAAAACTGCCGAGGCTGAAACTCCATCGTAAGTTATTGTGGCTTTTGCTGAGGTGTTGTCTATGGCTTCCCATGTGATGTAGTTGCTTAAAAACGCTGAAGGAAACCAGATGCACTCAGCGAGAAATCTCAAAAGCTCTCCGTGATCAATCTCATACCCCTCTGCATCGACAACCGTAATTAACCCTAATAATTTTACCACCAAATTGCCTTTACCACCAACAAATTCATCCTTCGCATGTATTGATAGCAGTGGAGCAGCTCTCACTTTTGCTATCCAGATGAATTCAGCGGAATCCACCCTAAAATATTGCTCTGCTGTTATCGGCATCCACTTTTGATCTTCTTTCATACGGAAGTATCCGCCTTGTTTCAATCTAACGGTGTTGATTTCTTCCTTGCCGATGATCTGGGTATGTCTTAAATATCTTTTGGATCAGCTTAGCCAGATCTTGTATATCTTCACTTGGTAATGACTTTGGGTTTTGTCATATCCTCCATCTTTAAAAAGTTCTTTTGCCTCATTCCTTGTCCTTTTGGTGAATGCAATGCCACCAAGGACAGCAGTTGAGACCAGTAGAAGGGCAATTATTCCTGATACAACTAACACACTTTTTATCATTTGTTTCACCTTGTTCTGAAAAATTCGTCACCGTAATTTGCGATGATAACGTTCATTGACCATAGATGTTATATACCGTTGGGCCGTATAACAAGAGTGGCTCGGCTAAATATTCAAAGAAAATCGAGGAGATGTATCTAATGAAAACAAAATTCTTTGTGATGATTTTATTAATTTTTGCATCTTTATTGTCCGGATGTTTGGGAGGTGGAGGAGATGTCACTCTAGTCGAACCTGGCTCACATAGGAAGATAGATTACAATGGCACCGAGCTCATAATGGAGCTTAACTTTTGGAACATCAAAGAGTTTAATGGAAGCGCTAAACTAGTTTATCACAAAAACAATTATACAATAGGGTTTTACGCAAATTTGAGTGATATTGTGATGGAAGAACCTCAACGTTACATTCAAGGCTATCCTGAGATATTCTATGGATATAAACCGTGGATTGGTCATGGAACTAATGGAAAGCTCCCTAAAAGGATAAAGGAGCTTGGAGACATTGAGGTGACATTGAACTACGCCCTCTGGCACGAAAGAAACCTTCCTATAAACTTAGCCATGGAAACTTGGATAACTGCGGAGGAGAAAGCGAGGGAAGCTAAAGAGGGCGATGTGGAGTTAATGGTGTGGCTCTATTCAAATTCGCTTGTTAGACCGGCGGGAAGTAAAATTAAGACTATAAATGCCCCTATAGTTGTAAACGACACTCTAAGAGAGGCAGAATGGGAAGTTTGGCTCTACTGCAATGCTCTGCCTTGGGACTTAATAACTTTCCGCTTAAAAGAGCCTATTAAAAGTGGGAAGGTTAAGTTGAGCGTTTTACCACTTATTGCAACAGCTAAAGAAGTTTTTGAAGAAAATTCCTGCAGAGTCAAAGACTTTGAGGAGCTTTATCTGGAGGACTGGGAAGTTGGAACGGAGTTTGGGAGCCCTTATAAAAGGAGTGCTAACTTTGGATGGCAAATATTTGAATTTGAGATTAGGGTAAAGGAGTGATTATATTTTGGGAGGTTTGATATATTGCCTTTAGAAACGTTTCGCGACGCTCTCATTTTGGCATATCGTGAAAATCCCTGCCAAGTTCTGCCGAATGCATTATGGAAAACTCTAAAAGAAATTAACAAATTTGAGACATCTTTTAAGGTTGAAAATGGCTTAGTAACACACCTCGAGGCGTGGAATGACGAAAGCTTATACATCTATTGGAGCAGAGACAGAACCCCACCGAAAATTCCCAAAAAACGCTTAGACAACCTAAAGTTTGCTCTTGTGCACCAAGACTTTTTGAGGGCTTTTCCTGCTGAAAATTTTGACATACAAAGGCCATACTTCCGGCTTATTTACAAGCACCGGCGGATAAGTGGAGTGAAATTGCCACAGGGTTTTCACATAGCTAACGTAGACACAAAAAGCGAGAGTGACCTCGTTGCTGAAGTTATTAAAAAATGCTATGAAAACATAAATGTAAATCCAGAAATCGTGAAAAGCTGGACTGAACACCCCGTATTTGACCCAAATTTGTGGATTTGGGTAATTGATGGTGAGAAAGGCACTCCGGCAGGTTTAGGAATTGCAGAGTTTGATCCCACAATTCGGGAGGGTTCCCTTGAGTGGATACAAGTTCTTCCAGAGTACAGAGGAAAAGGCATAGGAAAATCCATTGTATTGGAGTTGCTCAGGCGTCTCCAAGACCGTGCGGCATTTACTACGGTCTCAGGAGAGGTTAACAATAAAACCAAGCCAGAAATCCTTTATAGGCGGTGCGGATTCCAAGGGGATGATGTGTGGTGGCTTTTAATCAAGAAAGGCTAGGATTACAAATGCTTGTTTAATCTTTATCAAGAAATTCCTTCAGCTCTTCAAAGTTCTTGACATCAGCCCACATATGGATGAATTTTATATTTGGGATCTCTCTTTTTACATCTTCTACATGGGAAGCTTTATCATCAACATAAACAACCTCTTTAATCTCATAGCCCAGACTTTCAAGCTGTTTGACTGTTCTCCTAATCATATCCGCTTTATCTGGATGATTCTCCATTTTTGGAAAGAGAAAACACTCCCAAATTCCAAATGCTTCTAAAATTGGCTGTACTATTTCTTCTACGTTCCAGCTTGCGATGCTTAAGATAAATCTTTCCTTTGCCCATTCAAGAAACTCCCTAGTTCCTTCAAAAAGCCTAACCTCTCTTCCGTAAACATCTATGAACAGGTTCCTTTCAACCTTAAATTGAGGATCTTTAAATCGAAGAACTTCAAATTTAAGAACCATTTGTGGCATATCTTTTTGTTCCCAAAGTGTTCCATCCAAATCAAGAACCAAAAGCTTCTTCATAATTACCACCAAAACAGGATATAAAAGAAGAGAAGAGCTCACTCCTTCTTGACGTGCTTCTCGACGAACTCCTTGAGGACGTCCTTGAGCTTCGGCTCGCCGATCTCCTCGAGCTCGTACCTGACCCTGACGGCCGGCTTGTTGAGCTTCATGACGCGGCGGAGGTCGATGGGAGTACCCATGATGACGACGTCGGCATCGGCGCGGTTGATGGTCTCCTCAAGCTCCCTAATCTGCTTCTCGCCGTAGCCCATGGCCGGCAGGATGACGTCGAGGTGGCTGTACTTCTTGTAGGTGTCGATGATCGAGCCGACGGCGTAGGGCCTCGGGTCGATTATCTCCTTGGCTCCGTACTTCTTGGCGGCGATGTATCCGGCACCGTACTTCATGCCGCCGTGGGTGAGGGTCGGACCGTCCTCGACGACGAGAACGCGCTTGCCCTTGATGAGCTCCGGCTGGTCGACGTAGAGCGGTGAGGCACCGTCGATGATGACGGCGTTCGGGTTGACCTTCTCGATGCTCTCGCGAACCTTCTGGATGTCGTCCCTGTTGGCGGTGTCGATCTTGTTGATGATTATGACATCAGCAGCCCTGAAGTTAGTCTCACCGGGGTGGTACTTGAGCTCGTGGCCGGGCCTGTGCGGGTCGGTGACGACTATCCAGAGGTCGGGCTCGTAGAACGGGAAGTCGTTGTTTCCGCCGTCCCAGAGGATTATATCAGCTTCTTTCTCAGCCTCGCGGAGGATCTTCTCGTAGTCAACGCCCGCGTAGACGACCATGCCCCTGTCGATGTAGGGCTCGTACTCCTCGCGCTCCTCGATGGTGCACTCGTGCTTGTCGAGGTCCTCGTAGCTGGCGAAGCGCTGGACAATCTGCTTCCTGAGGTCGCCGTAGGGCATCGGGTGCCTGATGGCGACGACCTTGTAGCCCATCTCCTGGAGGATCTGGGCGACCTTCCTGCTGGTCTGGCTCTTTCCACAGCCGGTTCTGACGGCGGTGACCGCTATGACCGGCTTGCTGGACTTGAGCATGGTGCTCTTCGGGCCGAGGAGCCAGAAGTCGGCACCGGCTGAGTGGGCCCTGCTAGCGAGGTGCATGACGTGCTCGTGCGGAACGTCGGAGTAGGCGAAGACGACGACGTCGATGTCGTGCTCCTTAATTATCTTCTCCATGTCATCCTCGCTCCAGATTGGAATTCCGTTCGGGTAGAGCTCACCGGCGAGCTCGGGCGGGTAGACCCTACCCTCGATGTCCGGAATCTGAGTGGCGGTGAAGGCAACGACCTCGTAGTCGGGGTTGTCCCTGAAGAACGTGTTGAAGTTGTGGAAGTCCCTTCCGGCGGCGCCCAAAATGAGAACCCTCTTCTTCCTCTTCTCGGCCATTTTTGACCACCTCAAAAGTTTTTAATCAGGCACTGGTGTATCGTTTTTGGCATTTATAACGGTTTTTGTTTAATGGTGCAAGCTCCTGGTGTGGATTATTCGGTACGGCCATCAGTGGACTGAAAAACATTCAAGCGCCGCTGGATAATCTCCGTTTGAATTTACCTGTGGGATTAATAACCCGCCGGGCCATTCCCCAACGTCTGCAACCGTTAATAATTCCTCCGAGAAGATGGGGCGATACCTATGCCGTCGGTGGAGGTTAGAACACACACGGCCTTGCATGTGGTCAAGGGCGCCGTCATCAAGGTTCTGGGTGAAAACGCTAAGTGGACGGCGAGCGTTTACGTGGACGGAAGCCACGGAAGGTTAACCGTCAAGTTCGGCAGGAAGCCAACGCCGGAGGCGGTTGCCGAGATAGAGCGCCTCGCCAGCGAGAAGGTTAGGGAGAACGTTCCGGTTAGGGTCTATGAGCTGCCCAGGGAGGAGGCCGAGGAGCGCTTCGGCGAGGATATGTACGACCTCTTCCCGATTCCGCCGGAGGTAAGAACCCTCAAGTCGTCGTCATCGAGGGCTGGAACGTCAACGCCTGCAACAAGGAGCATACCACAACGACGGGAGAAATCGGGGAGATAAAAATCCGGAAGGTCAGGTTCAGGAGGAGCAAGGGGCTGCTTGAGATAAGCTTTGACGTGCTGTAGCTCACCTAACCCACAGCGCTCCTGCCATGCCGAAGTAGGTTGGGCGGGCGTAGGCGGTTTCCCTCACCCCCATCGGGACCCTCTTCAGAAGGCCGTGGAGGACGAGGAGCTGCCAGTAGCTGTCCACCAGTGCCTTCCTCACGAGCTCCTCTGGGATATCTGGAAGTTCCTCAAGGCGGTTTTCGTTTATCAGCTCCATGACGAGCCTGTCGTACTCCTCGCTCTCCTTTACCTTTCCGTACGGGCCCTCCTCACTGTGCCCGTGCCCGTGGTCGGCGCTGGCTATGAACGCCACCCTCTTCTCGCTCCCCTCTGTGACGTCTCCAATAACCTCTCCGAAGCGAACGAGCACCTCCCTGGGCACATTTCTGGCCGGCGTCAGGAGAACGAGCGGCTTCTTTTCGAGGAAGTGCAGGGGTATCAGCTCGCCCCAGCTCAGCGGCCACCGGGAGTAGTCTCCGCTCAGCGCGGCGAAGTTCATGTCCACCACAGGCAGGCCGGCGCTCTTTGCCGATTCGTAGATTTTTCTCGCGAGCTCTTTCTCAGTCTCCCATTCGCCGGGGAGCTCCTTGCCCTCGAAGCCAAGCCACGAGACGAGGTGCTTGGCCATGACCACGCCGAGGTGGTCGCTCATCCGGACGTTGTGTGGGCTTATGAGGACGTAGGCATCGGCGTCACTGAGGGCCCTTCCTATCTTCCCGAGAACCTCGGCGAGCCTCTTCGTTTCCTCGTCTTCCGGCTCCAGGACGGGGTTTCCATGGGGCATCATCGCGGCTCCGATCAGCATGTTATCACCGGTGTTGCTACATCTTTCCCGTTTATACGCTTTGCTCGGTTTTACCGTTCGCCGTTTCTTTCTGAATTTTTGCTTAGAGTAAGGCTTATAAACATTTACATCGTTGTAAATGTTTGGTGAGTGGTGTGGATTTTGGGCTGTTGATGGAGCGCTACGGCTATGCGCTCCTGCTTAGGCTCATGATTGCCCTCTCGTTCGGCGTTATAGTCGGGACGCTACTCTTCTGGGGTTACTTTACCAAAGGTATCGCCGCGTTCTTTGTGTGGCTTTATGCTGGAGTCATGCTCCTCCTGAAGCGCCTTTATGAGTTCCTATTTGCGGAGAACCCTGATCTGCTGTCCGAGAAAAATGAGGGGAACAGGCAGCGGGCAAAGCGCTTCTTTATGAATCGTTTTTGATGCAGTTTTCCAGCCCTTCAAGATGACACTCCCTCACCTTACCCTGCCCTGTCGTCGAGAGAGTCTTCAGCCCGGAGCCAGTGAGTATCGAGACGACCTTGGCTCCGCTTGGAAGGTCGAGCTTCTCCAGCGCCGCTATACCCGTAGCACTCGCCGGCTGGACGAAGAGGCCTTCACCGGCGAGCTTCCTCTGCGCTTCGAGTATCTCCTCGTCGGAAACGGCCATACATTTCCAGTCGAAGTCCCGCATGAGCCTCAGAACCGTGTTCCCGCTCGGCGGATATGGGTTGGCTATGGCCTTGGCTACCGTTTTGGGACTCTCAAAGCGCTCGATTTTTGCCCTGCCCTCATCAAAAGCCCTGCATATCGGTGAGCAGCCCTCGGCCTGAACCGCGATAAGGGTTGGAAGCTCATCGATAAGTCCGCTCTCGTGGAGCTCGATGAAGCCCTTGGCGATTCCGCGGAAAAGGCCGCCTGAGCTGGTCGGGATTAGAACGTAGTCCGGGCTCAGTTCCTCGGCTATCTCGAACGCTATGCCCTTGTAGCCCTCGATCCGGAATGGGTTGTCCGAGTTGATGAAATAGACCCCGAGCTTTTCTCCTAGCTTCAGGCTCTCGAAGTAGAGCCTCCCGTAGTCGCCGTGGACTCTGATGACCTCGCCGCCGTAAACCCAAACTGCCTTCAGCTTCTCGTCGCTCGCGTTTTCGGAGACGAGGATTTTGGCCCCTAATCCAAAGCGGGAAGCGTAGGCCGAAACACTCGCCGCCATGTTGCCGGTCGATACCGTTCCGACGGCTCTGTAGCCGGCCTTAAGGGCATGGCTGATGGCCAGAAACGTCCCCCTGTCCTTGAAGCTCCACGTTGGATTTACGGTCTCGTTCTTGAGGTAGAGCCGGATTCCGAGCTCTTCCCCGAGCTTCGAGTGGATGAGCGGCGTGTCGCCCTCGCCGAGGGAAAGTTCCAGAACCGGTTCCACCGGCCAGAAGTCCCAGAACCGCTCCCAGACGCTCTTTCCTATGTATGGCTCGCCCGTGAATCTTTCGAACTCCACGGGCTCGCCGCATTCACACCTCTGAACCGGTTCGTCGTAGGTTTTCCCGCAGATTGAACAGACCAGCCTCACATCAGTCCCTCCTTTCGGCGATCAGGAGAACGGAGCTTCCGTCAATTCTTATCGTGTAGTTCGCGTAGGTGTTGCCCTCCGCGAGCTTGGAGAGGGTTTCTCCAAAGGCTTTCGCGGCTTCGGGGGTTGAGAAGACCACCTTCCACTGGAGGAGGTAGTCCGTCGCGTTCTGGGTTAGGAGAAGCCTATCCCCGCGCCACGCACTCGAGACGTTCCAGGCGGTTTCGTCCTCCAGCTTCGCAACGTCCCTGAAAAGGAGGTAGACGTAGTACTCACCGAGCCTGTCTTCCTTGAGGACGCGTGAGTTTGGCGGTGCGTTCAGGGTGACGTTGAGGGGGGTAACGTTTTCGAGGTACAGCTCGGGGTGCATGACCTGCTGCGCCGAGACCGGATAGCGGCTGTAGGCCTCGTTAACGAGGCTCCAGTTTCCCTTCTCGTAGAGGTACCTCACGAAGCGGTCGCCGAAGACGTAGGGGAAGATGTGGAGGTCGGTTAGGGGATCCCCGCTCAGCGAGCGTATCTTGTGGATGGGTATCCCGTTCTTCTCGCAGTAGAGGTCTGCAACGAGGTCGGCATCGCCCTCGATGAGGGATTGAACCGCTATGGTGCCGTCGTAGGTGTCGGCACCGTACTTCGCGTTGAACCACTGCTTCTGGAGCACGTGAACGCTCTCGTGGGCTATCGTCCTCCTGGCGGTGTCCGGGTCAGACATGAAGTTCTCCTGGATGATGTAGATGGTATCTCCCACCGTTGCTGCTATCCATCCTGCGCTCCTCTCAGTTTCCTTCTTGATGTACTGGTAGTCCGGCGGAAGGAGGAGGGTCATCTTGTAGGTCAGCTCCTCGGTTCTCATACTCTCGATGTCCGCTTTGCCGGGCTTCCATTTAACTAGAGCCTCGCTCTTCGTGAGAACCACTATCTCGGGCCTCTCCTTGAAGGTGAGTTTCCTTATCCCCTGAACCTGGTCGAGTATCCCGTTTACCTCTCCGAGAACCGCGCTCGGGTTGACGGTTAGCCTCTCCACTGCGTAGAGCGCCGAGATGAGCAGGACTATCAGCCCGAGAACCGCCAGCTTTTCAGGGAGATTTCGCATGTTACCAACTCGAAAAGAGAATTAAAAAGGGCTTTGGTGCGACCGTTGAACGGTTCACTCCCTGAACTCAACGAACTCCTCCTTCATGCCGTCCCTCGTTATGACGACGACCTGGATCTTCCTATCACCGGTGTAAACGTCGCGCTTTCCGGCGGTTCTCACGGCCCTGACTGCCAGCTCTTTCGCCTCCTCTACGCTCATGTCCTTCTTGAAGCCGTCTTCAAGGATGGCTATGGCGAAGGGGCTTCCCGAGCCAGTGGCAGTGTAGTCATCGAAGACGAGACCGCCCATCGCGTCGAGGTTGGCCAGGGTGGGCTCGTCAACGTAGCCACCTATGATTATCTGGACGAGGTAGGGGAACCACTTGTTCTCGTTCAGGATATTGCTGAGAAGGTTCGCCATCGCCCTTGTGGTCATCGGCCTGTTCCAGGTGAACTGGTAGTAGCGCGCCTCTGCTTCCAGAGTCCTTGCGAGGGCCTGCACGTCGCCGACGCTTCCCGCGGTGGTTATCGCTATCCTGTCGGTGATTGGGACTATCTTCCTGATGTTGAGGGTCTCGACCATGTGGTCGAGGGAAGCCTGCGTATCAGCGGCCAGAACAACGCCGTCTCTGGCCTTTATTCCCACGGTGGTGGTACCGGTTTTCTTAGTTTCCATTCTCTCACCCCTGACCCATCTTCTCACCCGACGTTTTAAACCTTTGCGAGTTCTGGCAGAACGACCCTGTGGCCATCTACCCCCGTTATCTTGGTCTTTGCCCTGTAGACGTCTTCAATCTTCAATTATCTGGTTTCTGATCTCCCTGGACCGTCTCTACCGGTGCTTCTGCACCCTAAAAATAGGGAATGGAGATTTAGTCTCCTTCTCTTCCCCATGGGTTTGTGGAGTCCACACATACACCCGTTCTTGGGTTGCACGGTGGTGAAGGTACCTTGCCGTCGGTTATGACACCGAACACCAGTGAGACGTTTACCTTTGTCTTTGCTCCACTCGTGCCGACATTAACTCCCAGAACACTGTACATCGCATAGCAACTCTTCCTTGGCTTGATTTTAACGCTGTATTCTGCCATTGAACGGTATCCTGAGCTATGGTGGAATCCAACGGTTATGCTTATCGTGTTGGCTAATTTTCCGAGTTTGGGGCTTATCCTTGTCAGGTACTTTCCGGCTGCATAGCCGAGTGGGATGTTCAGGCTAGAGCTTGAGCTAAATTCTTTGCTCTGGTTCTGTCTTAGGTATATGGCCCGTTTCCATGTGCTTACACCGATCCAGCTTCTTGTCCACTCGACGTTCTCAGGAATTGTCCAGAGGTTTGGAGTCTTGGTTATTCTTGGTGGATTGCTCCCGTAAGATTCGGTGAACTTGATTTGGCCATTGGAAGATTCTAGTATTGTGTACCTTCCGGTGCTGTGGATTTTGATGGGGTAAGTTTGAACTATCTCTATGTCCATGTACTTCCTTGTGAGCTTGTCGTATGCCGGAACTTTGGCGTGGGCCACAATGTACTCCACCTTAATATTAAGATACCGCTCCCAGGTGTTTGAACGAACTTGGAGAGGTCCATCAACTTCGTATCCAATGTCTAGTCCCCAGCCTTCGAAGTGGTTTCCAAGGGACACGGTGATTACGTTGAAAGGTCCCACATCAATTCCAACTGTCCAGTAGCTGTAGGTGCTCCTGCTGAGCTGGAGGAGCCAGTGGTAATCAACTTTTTCTGCGACCCTGTTCTCAATCTTCAATCCCATCACTGAAACCCACTCGTCGAAGGTTTTTGACTTTGCCCTGCTGTCAAAATGAAGACTCCACTGTGGGTCGATGCAGTACCTTCCCCCAAAGTCTATCCAGCCCCTTGGACATGAACTCGTTGCCTGGACTTGGTAGCTTTCCTTCAGGTTCAGCGTCTTTTCGCTTTCGAGCTTGATTCTGCTTGAGGTTATGCTTTTCACTCCCAGCTTTCCGTCCTCCGTGATGTAGAGTATTAGCGGGGTTGGTGGGGCGTAGAGGGCTTTCTCTGCCGTTGAGAGTTCCTTTATCCACTCGTGCCTGGGTACTTTGACGAAGGTCGGAAAGAAGCCGCCGGCTTTTCCCTTCTTCAGAACTTTAACGCTTCCGTTGGGCAGGGGGTAGTAGATGATGTAGTTGCCTGAGCCTTCGATCCTGTACACGTCGTAGCCGAGTACCCTGGTTACGGAGTCTTCGTTGCCTGCCGTGTAGTTTAAGGCCCCTACTGTGGTTCCTCCCAGGAGAATCAGCAGTAAGACCACTAACAGGGGTTTCTTTCTCACCATTGTGGACCTCACATGCTATTGCCCAATGTTGACTTATAAAATTTACTCTTGAAGCTTGGAAAACCTAATGGGCCTTTCGTTCGTTTGGAGCCTGAGTAATAGGTAGAAAAAGAACATAACTGACATCCTTCCGGCTATCTCTCATACTAGCCTTCAAATCCCAGCCAGAAGAACCCTGTGGCCATCGACCTCCGCTATCCTTGCCTTTACCCCGTAGACTTCCTCAAGAACCTCTGGTTCTAGTTCTCCGGGGGTTCCCTCCCAGTATTTGCCGCCCCTGTGGAGCAGAATCAGCCTGTCCGCGTAGCGGAGGGCTAAGTTGAGGTCGTGGAGAACAGCCACGATTATCTTCTCCTCCTTGAGGCCCTTCAGCAGCTCCATCACCATGAGGGCGTGGTTTATATCCAGGTGGCTCGTCGGCTCGTCGAGGAGTATCGCCTCGCTCCCCTGCGCAAGCGCCCTGGCCACGAGGGCCAGCTGGTACTCGCCGCCGCTCAGGTTTGTAACCGGCTCTCTCCTGCGCTCCCAGAGCCCGACGCGCTTTAAAGCCGCTTCAACGTTGCCTCTTGTTGCATAGGCGCCCATCTCAACGAACTCCTCGATGGTGAAGGCGAACTCGGGGAAGGAGCTCTGGGGGACGTAGGTTATGAGCCTTGCCCTCTCCGGCGGTCTCATTGAGAGCAGGTCCATTCCGTCGAGCCTCACGCTCCCCCTCGGTCTCAGAATCCCAACCATGGCCTTCAGCAGGGTGCTTTTTCCGGCACCGTTCGGCCCGATTATCGCGAGGAGCTCACCCCTCTCCGCCGTGAACTCGACGCCATTCAGGACCTCCCTCTCGCCGTAGGCGAAGGAAACCCTAACCTCCAGCCTCATCGTCATGAGTACAGCTCACCCCTCTTGTGCTTCATCAGGAGGTAGAGGAAGAAGGGCGCGCCCATCAGGGCGGTGATTATGCCCACGGGGAGCTCCGCTGGCCTCGCGAGGATTCTCGCAAGGAGGTCTGCAACGACGAGGAGCGTCCCGCCGAAGAGCGCGCTCGCGGGGGTCAGCTCGCGGTGGTTTGGACCGAGGAGGAGGCGCATTATGTGGGGGCTGACCAGGCCAATGAAGCCTATTATTCCAGCCGTTGAGACGGCGAAGGCCGTTAGAACTGCTATCGCTCCGATGAAGAGCTTTCTGTAGAGGTGCAGGTCGAGGCCAAGTGCTATGCTTTCCTCGCCCAGGAGGATGAGGTTCAGCTCGCGCCACTTCCATATCAGGAAGCCCGTCCCTAGGGCGGAGACGATGAACATTTCACCAACGTCGCCCCAGCCGGCACCGTTGAACGTTCCCATGAGCCACATCCAGGTGACGTGGGCCCTCTCTCCCTGGCTTATGATGAGGTACCACGTTACCGCGCTCGCCAGAAAACCGTATGCTATTCCCGCCAGGAGGAGGGTGTCAACGGGGACGTGGCCATCGACCCTTGAGACGGAGTAAACTATGAAGACCGAGAGCAGGGCAGAGGCGAGGGCAAGGGAGCCCATGTGGGAGGGGGCGTAGATGGCACCCAGCGCAGCCCCGATTCCGGCGCCGGCACTAACACCGATGATGTAGGGGTCAGCTAGGGGGTTCCTGAAGAGGGCCTGGGAAGCGACGCCCGCTGAGGCGAGGGAGAGCCCAACAAGATACGCCAGGAGAACCCTTGGGAGGCGGAGCTCCCATATTATCACGAAGTACCGCGGCTTTTCACCCGGGTTGGTCTGGGTGAAGTGCGAGAGCGTCGATTTTATTCCGTAGGCTATGCTGGCGGTGACGTCGGACGGGCTTATGCCCACGGAGCCCACGTAGACCCCCAGGAACAGTGCGGCTGTTGAGAGCAGTGCCAGCGCGGGGAGCCATCTCCTCATGGGGTCGGATTATTTGTCCAGGCGTTTAAAGCTTTTGGTTACATTACTCAATCCTTAAAAGCTCTGGTGCGTAGAATATGATATGAGCGTCTCCATCCGTCAGTTTGGGGGGAGGGTCCCACTAGCCATGGTGGCTATAAGGCCGGCCAGGCTCTTCGATATCCCCGATGTCATGAGGATAGAGCGCGAGTCCTTCAGGGAGGACTACCCAAGGGGTGTCTTCTTGGTTTTCCTGGAAAACAACCCGGACACCTTTTTGGTCGCCGAGTACAACGGAAGGGTCATCGGCTACGTCATGGGTTACCTCAGACCGGACCTTGAGGGCCACATCATGAGCATAGCCGTCGATCCGGCGTATCGGGGCAACGGCATAGGCTCCGCCCTTCTCACCGAGGTCATCGAAAGGCTCATAAACAAGGGGGCCCGCTACATAGGCCTGGAGGTTCGCGTGGGCAACGAAAATGCCATAAAGCTCTACGAGCGCTTTGGCTTCAGGCGGATCAAGCGCATAATCGGCTACTACGCCGACGGGGAGGATGCGTACTACATGCTCCTGCCTGCCGACGAGTGGGGTGGAAGGAATTGAAGGAACCGATAATCTTTCAGTTCAGCGGGGATAGGGTCTTCAGCGAGAGGGAGAAGGCGATAAACCAGTTCTACAACAAGCGCTATTTCGGCGAGGTCGTGAACGGAAAGCTCTTTCTCTCGCTCATAGAGGCGGCTTATCTGATGGAGAAAGGCAAGATACGGGTTTTCAACGGCGAAAAAGAGCTTTCTTTTCAGGATTTGGTCGAACTCGGGAGGAAGAGGGACGACCAGTTCGACATAAATCTCCTCGTCTACACCGACCTGCGCGACAGAGGGTACACGGTGAAGTCCGCCCTCAAGTTCGGCTCCCACTTCCGCGTTTACAGGCGTGGAATGGACGAGCACTCCCAGTGGCTGATATGGGTGGTTCCAGAAAACCTCCGCTTTTCCCCGAACGACATCACCGCCCGCGTGAGGGTTGCCCACGGCGTCAGGAAGAACATGGTGATGGCAGTCGTCGATGAGGACAACGACGTGGTGTACTACAAGGTTGAGTGGGTGAAGTTCTAAAAGAAAATGATGGAATGGGGTTCACTTCAGGAACCCGGTCTTCTTTCCGAGGTCCTCGAAGGCATCCAGCACGTACTGGAGGTCCTCCTTGCTGTGGGCCGCGGAAGGCTCGAGCCTTATCCTTGCGGTTCCGAGCGGGACGGTCGGATAGACGATGGCCTGAGCGAAGATGTTGTACTCGTCGTAGAGCCTCCTTGAGAACTCCTGAGCCGTCTTCTCGTCGTAGAGCATAACCGGAGTAATCGGGTGCTTGGTGTTGCCGAGGTCGTAGCCCAAATCGCGGAGCCCGTTCTGGAGGAAGTGGGTGTTGTCCCAGAGCTTCCTGACGAGCTCGTCGCTGTGCTGGAGTATCTCGACGGAAGCTATAGCCGCGGCGACGTCGGGCGGGTTCGGGGCGCTTGAGAAGAGGAACGGCCTTCCGCGCTGGCGGAGGTAGTCGATGGCCTCCTCCGGTCCGGCCACGTAGCCGCCGATGACACCGAAGGCCTTGCTCAGCGTACCCATCTCGAAGTCAACGCGGTCATGGAGCTTGAAGTGGTCAACTATACCCCTTCCGCTGTCTCCGAGGACACCCTCACCGTGGGCGTCGTCTATGTAGAGCATGGCATCGTACTGCTCGGCCAGCTCCGCCATCTCCGGCAGCGGGGCGAGGTCACCGTCCATCGAGAAAACACCGTCGCTGACGATTATCTTCTTCTCCTTGTCCTTGTTCTCCTCGAGGCGCTTCTTGAGGTCCTCCATGTCGAGGTGCTTGTAGATGACCTTCGGGGCGCCGCTTAGGCGCATTCCGTCTATGATGCTCGCGTGGTTGAGCTCCTCGCTGATGAACACGCCGTTGTCCTTCTTGGTGAGGAGGGCGCTGAGAGCTCCGAGGTTGGCGTTGTAGCCGCTCTGGAAGAGTATAGCGGCTTCCCTCTTCTTGAACTTGGCGAGCTTCTCCTCGAGCTCCACGTGGAGCTCCATGGTACCGGCGATGGTTCTAACAGCTCCGGCACCGACGCCGTAGTCGAGGATGGCCCTTATCGCGGCCTCCTTTATCTTGGGGTGGGCGGCCAGGCCGAGGTAGTTGTTCGAACACATGTTGAGAACGCGCTTTCCGTCAACGACGACCCAGGGACCCTGGGAGCTCTCGAGCTTTCTTATGGTTACATACAAGCCCTTGTCCTTGAGCTCTTTGAGCTCTTCCTTAATCCAGTCCAGCTTTGCCATGAGAACCACCGGTCGTTTTTTGGTCATCGAGGTATAAAAGTTTTGCAGTGCCCGTTCTGGTGCAGCCCGCGATGGGACGTCACTCACCGGTAACCTTAATATTCCCAAGTGCCGTTTAGATTTGGGTAGGTGATGACCATGCCGGATGAAGTTCAGGAAGTTAGGATCCTTGAAAAGCCGTGGGTTGAGAAGTACAGGCCCGCGAGGCTCGATGACATCGTCGGTCAGGCTCACATAGTTAAGAGGCTCAAGCACTACGCCAAAACCGGCTCCATGCCGCACCTTCTATTCGCCGGTCCGCCCGGTACTGGGAAGACGACTAGCGCTCTGGCCCTCGCGAGGGAGCTGTTTGGCGAAAACTGGCGCCACAACTTCTTAGAACTGAACGCGAGCGACGAGCGCGGCATAAACGTTATCCGCGAGAAGGTGAAGGAGTTCGCGAGAACCAAGCCGATAGGCGGGGCGAGTTTCAAGATAATCTTCCTCGACGAGGCAGACGCTTTGACCCAGGACGCCCAGCAGGCGCTGAGGAGAACGATGGAGATGTTCTCGAACAACGTGAGGTTTATCCTCAGCTGTGTCACGGGGGACACCAAAATCTACACCCCCGACGAGAGGGAGGTGAAGATTAGGGACTTCCTCAGGCACTTCGAGGAGGGCATCATCAAGGAAGTCAGCAACAGGGCCGGAAGGGACACTGTTGTTGCTGCGGTGGCTTTCAACTCAAAGATAATCGGCCACCCCGTTTACAGGCTTACCCTTGAGAGTGGAAGGGTAATAGAGGCAACTGGCGACCACATGTTTCTCACGCCGACGGGCTGGGTTCAGACCTACGATCTTAAGGAAGACTCGGAAGTCCTCGTCAGGCCTACACTGGAGGGAACTCCCTACGAGCCCGACCCGAGGCAGATAATTGACCTTAGGGGGTTCTTTGCCTTCCTTGAAGAAATCGAGCGCGAGCACGGATTGAAGCCGCTTGGCGAGGCGAGAACCTTCCGTGAACTTCTCACGAGGGATAAGGAGAAAATCCTCGCGAGGGTTCTGGAGCTTAAGGCCGAGATGGAGAACGGTTTGACGGTTAGAGAGGCCGAAATCCTGGGGCAGATCCCAGGGGACTGGATTTCGAGGAGAGAACTGCAGGAAAAAGTCGGCCTATCAAGGGTGAGGCTCAACCAGTTCCTGCAGAGCCTTGAAAAGAAGGGCTACGTTGAGAGAAGGATTGAGGGCAAAAAACAGCTAATCAGAAAGATTCGCGATGGTAAGCCCTTGAGAAATGCAATGGACGTGAAGAAGGTCATAGAGGAGGAGTTTGGAATAAGGATAAGCTACTCCGCCGTTAGAAATCTCCTCAACGGCGAGCTGAGCGGAATCGCCTACAGCATCCTTAGGGAGGTCAAGGAGAAGTGGCTCGTCCGCTACGACGACGAGAAAGCCGGAATTCTTGCGGGGGTTCTTGGCTTCATTCTTGGTGACGGTCACTTGGCTAAGGGTGGGGTCAGGATTTGGTTCAACTCAAGCAGGGAGGAACTTGAGGCCCTTGCAGAAGACCTCCGGAGGCTTGGCTTAAAGCCCTCTGAAATAATCGAGAGGGAAACCAGCTCGGAAATCCGCGGAAGAAAGGTTGAGGGCAAAATACACATGCTCTACGTGGACAGCTCGGCCTTCCACGCGCTCATGCGCTTCTGGGGAGTTAAAATCGGGAACAAAACTGCCAAAGGCTACGCAGTTCCAGAGTGGATAAAGAGGGGCAACCTCTTCGTCAAGAGGGAGTTTCTGAGGGGGCTCTTCGGAGCGGACGGAACAAAGCCGAACGGGAACCGCTACAACTTCAACGGGATAAAGCTTGAGATGCGCGCAACGAGGGAAAGCCTTGAGGAGACAACAGAGTTCTTCAACGATTTGGCCGAGCTCCTCAGGGAGTTTGATGTGGAGTCAAAGATAGTAGTTTCCCCAGCCGATGGAAAGTTCATCGTTCGTCTCCTTGTTACGCCCAACGACGCCAACTACATCAACTTCCTCATGAGGGTCGGCTACGCTTACGCTAAAGACTCCTACGCGAGGCTCGTTGGTGAATACCTTAGGATTAAGTTAGCATACAAAGAGCTCGTCCTTCCGCAGATTGCCGAGAGGGCCGTTGAGCTTGCCGCCGCTACTAACCCAACTCAAGCCGCCAAGGTTTTGGGCGTGAAGAGGGACTTCGTGGTCAACAGGCTTAAGGGCGTTCCAATAGGCTTAACCAGGGATTTCATGACCTTTGAGGAGTTCCTGAGTGAGAGAACGCTCGGTGATTATGTCGTCGAAAAGGTCATTAAGAAGGAAGAACTCGGCTACCTTGACGTTTACGATGTTACCTGTGCCAGGGACCACAGCTTCATCTCTAACGGCCTTGTGAGCCACAACTGCAACTACTCGTCCAAGATTATCGAGCCCATCCAGAGCCGCTGTGCAATCTTCCGCTTCAGGCCGCTCAACGACGAGGACGTGGCCGAGCGCATACGGTACATAGCGGAGAACGAGGGGCTCGAGCTGACGGAGGACGGCCTTCAGGCCATACTGTACGTTGCCGAGGGCGATCTCAGGAGGGCAATAAACGTCCTGCAGGCGGCCGCGGCGCTCGATAAAACGATAACCGATGAGAACGTCTTTCTCGTGGCGAGCAGGGCCAGGCCGGAGGATGTGCGTGATATGATGAACCTGGCACTGGAGGGCAACTTCCTCAAGGCGAGGGAGAAGCTTAGGGAGATTCTCCTCAAGCAGGGCCTCAGCGGCGAAGATGTGCTAATCCAGATGCACAGGGAGGTCTTCAACCTGCCGATTCCCGAGGACAGGAAAGTTGCACTGGCGGACAAGATAGGGGAGTACAACTTCCGCCTCGTTGAGGGCGCCAACGAGATGATACAGCTCGAGGCTCTCTTGGCGCAGTTCACCATAATGGGCAAGTGATGGCCATGCCGAGGGAAGTGCCCTGGGTCGAGAAGTACAGGCCGAGGCGGCTGGATGAGATAGTCGGTCAGACTAAGGCTATAGAGCAGGTCAAGGCCTGGATAGGGGCGTGGCTGGAGGGGAAACCTCCAAAGAAGAAGGCTCTCATCCTCGCGGGACCGCCCGGGACCGGTAAGACGACCACTGTCTATGCCCTGGCCCGAGAGTACGGTTTCGAGGTCATAGAGCTTAACGCGAGCGACGAGAGGACGTACGAGAAGATAGAGCGCTACGTTCAGGCCGCTTACACTATGGACATCCTCGGAAAGAGGCGGAAGCTCATATTCCTAGATGAGGCCGACAACATCGAGCCAACGGGGGCGAGGGAGATAGCGAAGCTCATCGACAGGGCAAGAAACCCCATCATAATGAGCGCCAACCACTACTGGGAGGTTCCCAGGGAGATACGGAGCAGGGCGCAGATAGTGGAGTACAAGCGCCTGACCCAGCGCGATATTATCAAAGCCCTCGCCAGGATACTCCACCACGAGGGTAAGAGGGTTCCAAAGGAACTGCTCTACGACATCGCCAAGCACGCGGGCGGCGACCTCCGTGCCGCGGTGAACGATCTGCAGACCGTCGTCACGGGCGGGGTCGAGGACGCGGCCCAGGTTCTGGCCTACCGCGACACCGAGAAGAGCGTTTTCCAGGCACTGGCGCAGATTTTTGCCACGGACAACGCGAAGAAAGCCAGGATGGCAACGCTCGGTGTTGACATGTTCCCCCACGAACTCCTCCAGTGGATAGACGAGAACCTTCCCTACGTCTACTACAAGCCCGAGGACATAGCGAGGGCCTATGAGGCGCTCAGCAGGGCTGACATATACCTCGGCAGGGCGCAGAGAACCGGGAACTACGGCCTCTGGAAGTACGCCACCGACATGATGACCGCGGGGGTTGCCGTGGCGGGTGTCAAAAAGAAGGGCTTCGTGAGGATTTATCCCCCGAAGACGATAAAGCTCCTCACGGAGAGCAAGGCGGAGAGGGGCCTCCGCGATTCGGTCGTCAAGAAGATAATGAGCGAGATGCACATGGCGAAGCTGGAGGCTCTGGAGACCCTCAACTACCTCAGGGCAATATTTGAGAACAGCGCGGACGTTGCGGCGCACTTCGTCGTTTACCTCGAGCTGACGGAGAAAGAGGTGGAGTTCATCGCCGGCGACAGGGAGAGGGCGAGGACGATCTGGGCCAAGAGCCTCAACATCCACAAGAAGCTCAAGGAGCGCGGTGAACTGGAGGGACACGTGGAGGCCGCGGTCGAGAAGGAGCCCGGGGAGACCGGGCCGAAGGAGGAGGCTGTGGAAGCCCCGGAGGAGATAAGCGAGGAAGAGCTTGAGAAGGCTGAGGAAGAGATGGAGAGCGTGGAAGAGCCGAAAGAGTCCGGAAAGGTGGACAAGCCCAAGAAGAAGGGTAAACAGGCGACGCTGTTCGACTTTTTGGGGAAGAAGTGAGGATCTTCATTATTTCCCCTTTATCTCCACATCCGCGCACACTTTGAAAACGTGCGGCTTGAAGTCGCTCACCTTCTTTACGCGGACCCTGCACTCCTTTCCCAGCATGGTACACGCGTCCATTATCCTGGTCCTGAACGCCCCGACATCGGTCTCGTGGACGAAATCGTAGTAGTGAAGCCATTTCTCGGCCCTGCCCAGCGTTAGAGCCAGGGCATCAACGCCCCTTGGGGTGGGGCTTATCACCCTGTCGTGGGTCGGAAGTTCGGGGAGAACGTCGAAAACGTCGCCGTGGATGAACTCTATCTCGCCCTTCAGCCTTTCCCGGTTCAGCTCGATGTTCTCGAGGCCGAGTTCGTAAGCTTCCCTGTTCAGCTCCACCGCGGTGATCTTGACCCTTTTATAGCGCGCTATGACGAGCGCATACGGCAGAACGCCGGCGAAGGGAATCAGAATCCTCTCGCCGTCCCGAACGAGCTGGGCCAGGCGGTAGCGCTCGCCCTTCATCCGCGGGTTGAAGAAGGCCTTCGAGAGGTCCACCTTTATCTGCACTCCGTTTTCTCTGTGGACGGTTTCCAGCCGTCTCTCCCCCCAGATTATCGAGTATTCCCTTATTCTGAACGCCCCCTCGTGGAAGCCTTTCTGGGCCACGACCCTGATGAAGGGGTGGACCTTTCTGAGGCCCCATACGATATCGTCCACCCTGTGGGAAAGCTCCCTCGGCACTTGGATTACCGCTATGTCCCCGACGATGTCGTAGCGCCTGAGGTGTTTCAGCTCCTCCTCGCTCAGCCTCCCGGCGAGGACGCTCTCGAGGTTCTTGTAAAGCTGCCGTTCGGGCCGGAGGGGAAGTTCGGAGGGCAGGACTTCGTAGCCGAGTGAGCGAAGAATGGGGTCCTCGATGACGGGGAGGAGAACGAACTCCCCCTCCCGTTTCGGACGCCTCTTCCCGTCGTAGAGGCCCAGCTTCTTCAGCCTCCTCTTCACGGGTTCAGCTTTCCTCTTGGGGACTCTGAGTGCCGGCATCGTCATTCCTCTCCGGGGATTTGGGCGCGCTTCCGGGGGGCAGTGTTCCAAACAATGCAACGCCCACTACGTTGTTGATGATTCTCTGAACATCGATGGTTTCGAGTTCCTTTTTGAATATTGCGTACTGCTGGGGTTCCAGCGTTTCGGGGGTGACGAGCAGTATCATGTGTCCCCCGTGGATTATGGCCGCGTCCCTAACCGCGAGGATGAACTTCGCTATGGATTTAAAGTCCACATAGAAGCTTATGTACTCGATTCCCTCGATGTAAACTATCCCGTTGGGGTTATTCTTGAGGAACGTGGTTATCTTGCTGTTCAGGATGTGAAGTGCACTGGGACTCACGGACTGGGGATGCTCCACGCGGGTGAGCCAGATGTATTCCGCGGGCTCCACCCCCATCTTCTCGGCCCATGATTCTGGGTGTTCCCTACCTATGGCAAGGATGGGAACATTGAAATACCCGAAGATGGTTTTCAGCAGAACCTTTGCATCCTCGGTTGATGTGAGCATCGCGGCTGGGGGTAGGGGTGGTTTTCTGCCCTGGGACTTCTCCCTCTGGACGGACGGTGCCCGCCAGTATCTCTCCAGTTTGCCCAGCAGATTCAATGTTGAGCTTGCCAGGATTATGTATCCGAGCGTTATGCTGACCGCCTGGAGCATCCAGAACTTGAGGGAAACGGCTGTAGTCGCCAGTACTCCGAGGCCTCCGGCGATACCGAACAGGAAAAAGGATACCAACAGTGTCCTAGCCAGGGTTTTTACGGGTTCTCCGTGTCTTTTATACTCCTCAAGGGAACGTACGACGCCGTATGCGCCTATGCCGATCAGAATTGCAGCGGAGAGATATTGGATTTCATTCCCATGCCCCACGCTTTCACCTAATCATATAGATGTCAACTTCCCAAAAAACTTTTCCTTCATTTCCAGTACGGCTCCCTCATGAGGACGACCCGGCGGAATATCTCCACGAGCTCTCCGTCGCTTACGCCGTTCCTGAGGGCCGTCGCGAAGTCGATGAGGTCATCCTTCCTCAGCAGGCACGTCTTGAACTTCCCGTCCGACGTGACGCGGAGCCTCGTGCAGTTGGCGCAGAATACCGTGTTGTGCATCGCCCGGACCACCTCAACCTCTGCGACGCCGTGGTCGGTGTGAATGAAGTACTTCTTCCTTCTGTGCATCCTCCTCTCGCGAGTCTCCACGGCCATTTCCTCCAGCCACTCCTCCACGGGCTTGAGAGGGTAGAAGTACTTCCTGAAGAACCTGGTCTCCGTCATCTCCATCGGGGCCTCGAGCTCGATGAGCTGGAGTATCGTCCCGGTCTTCGCGGCGAACTCCACCATGTCCCGTATCTCGCCGTCGTTCAGTCCCCTCATAACGGTCATGTTGAGCTTCACCGGGCTGAGGTACTTCACCGCCTCCCCTATGCCTTCGAGGACCGTGTCGAGCATATCGACACCGGTGATTCTGCGGTAAACGTCGGGCTTTAGACTGTGGAGGGATACGTTGACGCGGTTGAGGCCCGCTTCGGCGAGCGGCTTCGCCAGCTCCTTTAGCCTGCTCCCGTTTGTGGTCATGGAGAGGTCAACCACGTATGGCCTTATGCGCCTCACTATTTCAAGTATGTCGTTCCTGACGGTGGGCTCCCCTCCGGTCAGTTTGACCTTTCTTATTCCAAGGCGCGACGCCACCCTGACGAGCCTCTCTATCTCCGAGGGGGTCAGCTCAAGGCTCGCGTTGAAGTGCTGTCCCTCGCGGTGACAGAAGAAGCAGCGGAAGTTGCAGTCCTGGGTGAGGGATATCCTGAGGTTGGTCGCGGGTCTGCCGAAGCGGTCGTAGAGCACCATCTGAAGCACCGCTTGGATTAGCCTTTCGGCTTAAAAAAAGATTTTGGGTAAGCGCTTTCGTTTAACACGCCCGAGGGGACTGCATCGAAAACTACAAGTAGGGGGAGGGGGCAAGTTATGGCCAGGGGGTTTTCCCATGAACGTTGAGGAGATTAAGTCCCGGCTTTCCCGTCTGGAATCGCTTCATTCCGCTTTTGAGAACAAATTCCCTGCCATCTATGGTGAGAGGGACAGGGAGGCTCTTCTGGAGACCGTTAAGGCCCTTCACACTGTATCCCGGGAGAAACTTGAGGTGGCTGCGGGTCTTTACCGCGAGATGAGCGGGGTCGGGAGTTACGCGGAGGCGCAGGCTAAGGAGCTCTACCGGAACGAGCATCAGATGAAGTTCCGGCTCGAGGAGCTTCTGTCCCTCCTCTCGAGGGACGACTACGATTCCCGTGTGAAGCTGGAGACCGCGATGGAGAGGCTCGTTCAGTTTCACAGGGTCTACGACTACGCCGTTAGAAAGGCCCTCGGCGAGCTGACCTCAGAGGTCGAAGGAATGGCGCTCCTTGCTGGAGGCGAAAAGGAAAAAAAGGTACCCGCGGGTATAATGGAGGAGCTTAGGAAGGTCAAGACGCTCGAGGCCGAACTCGGTACCCTTAAAAGGTTCCTCCTCAGGCTCTATACTCATCCAGGTGACGTTCACAAGGTTGAAGCTGCTTTGAGAGACTGGCACTCCAGGGGACTGCTCTGGGTTGAGGCGAGAAACGTTGAGAAGCTGAGCGGTGTCGCTGACGCCGGCGAGATACTCGAGGGTCTCACGCTCATAGGAGTGGTGGAAAAGAAGATGAGGGGTGGTGAAGGTGTCTACAGACACAGGAGTTACAGTCCGGGTTAGGGGCATATACAGCACTGCCCTCACCAAGCTGTTCCTCGACAGGGGATTCGGAATTTCACAGCCGAGCAACAGGATCGTCGAGCGCTTCAACCTCGAGAAGACCTACGACGAGTTCGATGTTGACGTCTATGACAAGAAGGACCACCATGGGGTCATCCTCGTCGGGACGAAAGTTGAGGAGGTTAGGGAGGTTCTCGAGGACGAATTCATAGACGTCTTCTTCCGGAAGCTTCCCTATCAGCTGTATGGCATCTACAAGGGAATAGTCGTTCAGAGGGACGAGAGATACGTCTACGTGGACATTGGGAGCGCCATAGGTACGATACCGGTTAAGGACCTTCCCCGTGCCAGGGAGGGCGACGAACTCCTCGTCCAGGTCAAAAAGCACAACCTGCTCCCCCAGCTGAGCGTCACCCTGACGATCCCCGGCGACTACGCGGTTCTGATTCCGAAGCCCGTTGGTGCCCAGAGGCACGTCAAGATATCCCGGAAGATAAGGGACCAGAGCGAGCGTGAGAGGCTCCGCATCCTGGGTCTGAGCGTTGACCTCGGGGAGTGGGGCATCCTGTGGAGGACGGCCGCTGCCTACAAGGACTGGAACATTCTCCGCGATGAGATAGTGGCGCTCTCGAAGCTGGCCGACACCCTCGCGAGGGCGGATTCCTACGCGGCTCCATCCCTCCTAATCGAGGGACGCAGTATTTACGAGGTCGAGTTCGGTGGAGGGGCGAAGAAAAAGCTCGACGAGATACGGAACAGGGTGGTTCCGACAGTTGAGGGCCACCACCAGCTGAAGGCCCACGACCTTGAACTCGGGTTCGCGGTGGAGATAGCAGAGGGAATACTAGCCAAGGTGCCGGGCCAGCGGGAGAAGGTCAGGCAGGGCTTCTGGGAGTCAGTCGTTGCCAACAAGGGGCCGAAGAGGGGCTGGCTCTTTAGCCTCGAGCACAACAAACCCGATGGCCAGAGGATAAAGATAGGGCCCGGTGAAGTTCAGGAGGTCTCCATGAACCCGCTCAGGGTCACCTTCAAGCGCCACCTCAAGCCCGGGAAGTTCTACGACGGTCTCGACCTGCCGATAGAGTTTGGCGACTACGTCATCACGGAGATAGAGGAAGGAAAGTGGTGGTTTGTGCACCGCTATTACGACCGTGACGGCAACCTAAAGGGCGAGTACTACAACATAAACACCCCTGTGGAGATCTACCCGGACAGGGCCCGCTACATCGACCTCGAGGTGGACATAGTCAGATGGCCGGACGGAAAGAAGGAGATAATCGACAGGGAGAAGCTCACCGAGCACTACGAGGAAGGCACGATAAGCGAGAAGCTCTACAAGGCGGTGCTTAGGATAGTGCAGGAGGTATATGAGAGGGTTTGACCTTTTTATTTATCCTCCTCGCTGCTCAGGGCTTCCTCGATTCCTTTCTCCGTTATCCTGAAGTGGACCATGCCCCCCTCCGGTCTGAAGCGGTGTCTCTCCAGAACGGCGACCCGAAGGCCAGGGACGTTCAGTCTATCCAGCCGGAGAATGTCCTTCGTCCGATAGTTGAGCGTGTGCTCGGCAACGGGCTTCATCCTCTCCGCCCGGCTGTCGAAGTGAACCTGATTGATGATTATTACGGGTATGCTGTTCTTTCTCGCTATCCAGAGGAGCACCTGGAGCTGCTTGCCCAGCTCTGCGCTCAGGCCCCTCCTGTTCTCCTCGACGCGATAATGGGCGGTTAGCGAGTCAACAACGACGAGGGAGAACGTCCCATCAACGATCTTCTTCAGGCCCCCAACCGAGCGCCGCTGCTCCTTAAAATCCGAGGGGGTGAATAGAATGAAGCGCTGAAGGGCCTCCTCCGGATCCAGCCCCCTTGCGGTCGCCATCTGGCTCAGCCTCTCCGGAGAGAAGCCGCCCTCCGTGTCGATGTAGGCAATCTTTCCGCGGCTGAGAAGGCCTATCTGAACCGCCAGCGTTGTCTTCCCCGTGGCGAAGCCTCCGTAAATCTGGGTCAGGACGCCGGGGGCTATGCCCCCACCCAGAAGCTCGTCAAGTGATTTGACCCCCGTTGAGAGCATCCGCTTCACCGCTAAAGGGTGAACTCTTCGTAGAGTTCAAGGGGCCTGACGAGGGTCCAGATGCGCTTCTTCTGGAGCTCATCCCTGAGCTTCTCGGGGCTTCCCGTCCCGTAGATGCCGTAGTGCATGGGTATAACGAGGCGTGGGCGCATATCCTCGACAATCTGGGCTGCTTCGCGCTCGTTGGCCGTTGAGCGGCCGCTTATCGGCACCAAGAGAACGTCCACCCTTCCGCGGAGTCTCTGGAGGACCGGTGTGGAATACGTGTCGCCAGTGTGGAAGAGGGCCTTGTCCCCCTCTATCAGGTAGCCCAGGGGGTACTGGCTCGAGGGGTGCTCCATGTAGAATGCGGTCACCTTAACGCCGTTCTTGAGCTCGATGGTCTGGCCGTCCTCGATCTCCCTGACCTTCGTCACACCATCGCTGATGGCGGTCATGTAAACTGGCTTGGGCCCTATCACGGTAGCGTCGCGGAGTCGCGAGAGAAGCTCCACCTTGCCGTAGTGGTCCACGTGTTCGTGGGTTATCAGTATGTAGTCAACCTCGCCTATCCTGTCATCGTCCACCTCGGGATACGGGTCGATGAGGAGTCTCACACCGTTGGTCTCGACCCAAAAGCACGCGTGTCCATACCAGATAATCTTCATCGGCTCTACCTCCTCAACTGGTTTGGGTAAGGTAGACTTAAAGTTTTTCCCCGTCGTCCGTTTTTTCGAAGTTCCTTCTGTATCCTCCGATTCCCGGAAAGCCGGCGCAGATTTTATATACCCCATTTCTGCCCTTTCATTGGTGGTCGCGGAAATTTCGAGCCCCGGAAAGGTGGTAGTCCATCACGGTGGTGCAGGATGAACAGACGTCGCCTCATAATCCCGCCCGTTTCACTTCCTGTGCTCCTGGTTATGGGGGTTCTTTTCGTCATTATCTTCGTGTTCTTCTCCGGTGTCGTTATGGCCGCATTTGAGAAGCTCGGGATTCCCCCGGACGTCGCCTATGCGCTCTTCATCTTCGCGCTCGTGGGGAGCTTCCTAAACATACCAATCGCGGAGGAAACGTCCTACGAGCCAGTCGTGAGGGTGAGGGAGGTTCGGTTCTTTGGAATAGCCTACCCCGTTCCGTTCTTTGACTGGGAGGAGAGGCGCATAATCATCGCCATAAACGTGGGAGGGGCCATCGTTCCCATAAGCGTGGCCGTCTATGAGATATTCAGGATGGTGTACTTCGGCCGGTGGACCCTTCTCTTCAACACCCTCCTGGCGGTTCTCATAGCTTCTTTCTTCAGCCATGCCGTTGCCAGACCTGTCAGGGGCCTTGGAATAGCCATGCCCCTCTTCCTGCCGCCCTTGATGGCCATGTTTCTCGGCTGGCTCCTCGGCGGGAGCAATCCGAACGCCGTTGCCTACATCAGCGGGACCCTCGGTGTCCTGATAGGTGCCGACCTGATGAACTGGAACAGGATCAAGAACCTCGGCGCACCGATGGTCAGCATAGGCGGCGCCGGCACCTTCGACGGCATCTTCCTCGCGGGTATAATTGCCGTCCTCCTGGTATAACGGTGGGTTTTTAAGGGAGGTATTGAACATTCCAGTGGCAAATAGGGGTGATGCTCATGTTCGTGATTGGAAGCGGTGCCAGGCATCTGGAGGACGAGATGAAGGCCCTCGGCGGCAGGATTCTTGATGCCGAGATAAAGCGGTTCCCCGACGGTGAGAAATACGTCAGGGTCCTTGGCTCTTCGGAAGAGGTTACTGTCGTTCAGTCCACGTTCAGGCCTCAGGACGAGCACCTGGTCGAGATGATTCTCCTCGCCGATGCCCTGCGCGAGAGGGGGGCCCGGAAGCTCAGGGCGGTCGTTCCATACTTTGCCTACTCGAGACAGGACAGGGTCACGAAGGAAGGTGAGCCGGTGAGTGTGAGGGCTGTGATGAGAACCCTCGCGGTTTACTACGACGAGCTCTACGTCTTCGACCTCCACAACCCCGAGACCCTCAAGTTCTTCCAGGGTAAGGCGGTCAACCTCTCCCCCGCGGGGGTCATTGCGGACTACTTCGGGGAGAAGCTCGGTGAGGGCGTTGTTCTCGCCCCCGACAAGGGTGCGCTGATGAGGGCGAAGGCCGTTGCGGAGAGGCTTGGTCTTGAGTACAGCCACTTCCACAAGGTCCGCGTCTCCCCGACGGAGGTTAGGATGGAGCCGGTCGATGTGGACGTTAAGGGGAAGAACGTTCTCATAGTCGATGACATCATAAGCACCGGCGGGACTATGATCAGGGCGGCAAACCTGCTCAGGGAGATGGGGGCGGAGAAGGTCTTCGTCGCGGCCACGCACGGTGTCTTCGCTGAGGGTGCCATAGAGCGCGTAAGCAAAGCCGTTGACGAGCTGGCGGTCACCAACACGATACCCACGCCGGTATCGAAGATAAGCGTGGTGCCCGAGATACTGAAGCTGTGAGGGCGTCTCCCCTCGCCGCCCTCTTAACCTTTCTGACGTTTTTTGGAGCCGGACTTCTCATGGTGGTTTCCTTCCTCGTGATTGGTGGCTTGGGTTCGGTGATTCCCTTCGCGGATAATCTCACCATAGTCCTGTCGCTCATGGTTCTCCTCCCACTTACGAAGCGTCTCCTCATGGTCTTTGGGCTGGACGAGGATTCATCCAGAAAGCTTACCCTCTTGGTCGGCCTCCTCTCGGTTTTGGTGTTCTACATGACCATACCAAGGGCCTGCGGGTGGTGCCGCTGATGAAGAGAATCATCCCTACACCATAGGCTTCATCCTTATGACGCTTCTGGCATCCATTGATTTCGTTCTCTTCGTGGACAGGTTGATACCGCTTGGGGGACGCTGGCTGCCGTTCGTGGCCTCCCTTCCGATGGTGGCCCTCGGTGGCTACGTTGGGTGGGCAACTGGAGGGGGTCGTGGGTTGAGTCACGATGGTGCACTCAACCTGAGTGTCATTGTTTCGGTGGTCTCGGGTTCTCTGCTTCTCATCCTTTTCCTTCTCTGACTGCAAAAATTTTTGCCGTTTTTATGTCTAAAATTGTGCATTTTATCGGCGCTTTTTGACAGCTTCTTTTTTAAGAATCTGCCCGGGGAGGGTTTTTGCAAAAATTTTGTATCGGTGGGGTTCACCCCTATTGGATGGAGCGCCCGAACAGGGCGCGACAAAACCCGAGCGCCAAGACGGCGGCGTCGGGGGGACAGGGTGCAAAGCACCCACGATGAACCCCGCCCTCCAGCTCGGGTCACAGCAATGTGCGCTCCCGAGGAAACGCCGAAAGGCGGACCCCTCGGGGGTAAGGCAGGCCCAACACCTCGACCAAACCCCGGACGGATATTGGTACTTCCCCCTGAGGGAAGTCCCACCGGCCGTACTCCTTGCTCAATTCCGGTTGATCCTGCCGGAGGCCACTGCTATGGGGGTCCGACTAAGCCATGCGAGTCATGGGGCGCCTTGCGCGCACCGGCGGACGGCTCAGTAACACGTCGGTAACCTACCCTCGGGAGGGGGATAACCCCGGGAAACTGGGGCTAATCCCCCATAGGCCTGAGGTACTGGAAGGTCCTCAGGCCGAAAGGGGCTCTGCCCGCCCGAGGATGGGCCGGCGGCCGATTAGGTAGTTGGTGGGGTAACGGCCCACCAAGCCGAAGATCGGTACGGGCCATGAGAGTGGGAGCCCGGAGATGGACACTGAGACACGGGTCCAGGCCCTACGGGGCGCAGCAGGCGCGAAACCTCCGCAATGCGGGCAACCGCGACGGGGGGACCCCCAGTGCCGTGGCATCGCCACGGCTTTTCCGGAGTGTAAAGAGCTCCGGGAATAAGGGCTGGGCAAGGCCGGTGGCAGCCGCCGCGGTAATACCGGCGGCCCGAGTGGTGGCCGCTATTATTGGGCCTAAAGCGTCCGTAGCCGGGCCCGTAAGTCCCTGGCGAAATCCCACGGCTCAACCGTGGGGCTTGCTGGGGATACTGCGGGCCTTGGGACCGGGAGAGGCGGAGGGTACTCCTGGGGTAGGGGTGAAATCCTATAATCCCAGGAGGACCGCCAGTGGCGAAGGCGCTCCGCTGGAACGGGTCCGACGGTGAGGGACGAAGGCCAGGGGAGCGAACCGGATTAGATACCCGGGTAGTCCTGGCTGTAAAGGATGCGGGCTAGGTGTCGGGCGAGCTTCGTGCTCGCTCGGTGCCGAAGGGAAGCCGTTAAGCCCGCCGCCTGGGGAGTACGGCCGCAAGGCTGAAACTTAAAGGAATTGGCGGGGGAGCACTACAAGGGGTGGAGCGTGCGGTTTAATTGGATTCAACGCCGGGAACCTCACCGGGGGCGACGGCAGGATGAAGGCCAGGCTGAAGGTCTTGCCGGACACGCCGAGAGGAGGTGCATGGCCGCCGTCAGCTCGTACCGTGAGGCGTCCACTTAAGTGTGGTAACGAGCGAGACCCGCGCCCCCAGTTGCCAGTCCTCCCCGCTGGGGAGGAGGCACTCTGGGGGGACCGCCGGCGATAAGCCGGAGGAAGGAGCGGGCGACGGTAGGTCAGTATGCCCCGAAACCCCCGGGCTACACGCGCGCTACAATGAGCGGGACAATGGGATCCGACCCCGAAAGGGGAAGGTAATCCCCTAAACCCGCTCCCAGTTCGGATCGCGGGCTGCAACTCGCCCGCGTGAAGCTGGAATCCCTAGTACCCGCGTGTCATCATCGCGCGGCGAATACGTCCCTGCTCCTTGCACACACCGCCCGTCACTCCACCCGAGCGGGGTCTGGATGAGGCCTGATCTCCCTTCGGGGAGGCCGGGTCGAGTCTGGGCTCCGTGAGGGGGGAGAAGTCGTAACAAGGTAGCCGTAGGGGAACCTACGGCTCGATCACCTCCTATCGCCGGAAAATCCGTCCGGGGGGTTTAAGAGGTGTTGGGCCTGCCTTCCGTGGGCCGGTAGCTCAGCCTGGGAGAGCGTCGGCTTTGCAAGCCGAAGGCCCCGGGTTCGAATCCCGGCCGGTCCACCACGAAGAGATGCACATCCCGAGCCCGGCTCGGGGTGGAAGGGTCCGAGATCCCGAACAGGGATCACGATGAGGACCGTGCACAGGCCGATTGACCCAAAAAATGCCCAGCCCCCTGAGTAGGGGGCAGAAAACTTAAGCCGTCTGGTGGATGGCTCGGCTCGGGGCGCCGACGAAGGGCGTGGCAAGCTGCGATAAGCCCCGGCGAGGCGCAGGCAGCCGTCGAACCGGGGATGCCCGAATGGGACCTCCCGCGGCTCTTGCCGCACTCCCAGTCGGGAGGGGGAACGCGGGGAATTGAAACATCTTAGTACCCGCAGGAAAAGAAAGCAAAAGCGATGCCGTTAGTAGGGGCGACCGAAAGCGGCACAGGGCAAACTGAACCCTTCGGGGAAACCCGGAGGGGATGTGGTGTAGTAGGGCCCCCGAAAGACCCTCCCGGGTGAAGCCGAAGTCCGCTGGAACGCGGCGCCGTAGAGGGTGAAAGCCCCGTAGGCGCAAGCCCGGTGGGTCTTGGGGTGTCCCTGAGTACCGTCGGTCGGATATCCGGCGGGAAGCTGGGAGGCATCGGCTCCCAACCCTAAATACGTCCCGAGACCGATAGCGAACTAGTACCGTGAGGGAAAGCTGAAAAGCACCCCTGGCAGGGGGTGAAAAGAGCCTGAAACCAGGCGGCGATAGGTGGGTGCGGCCCAGAAGGGCTGACCCTCCCCGAAGGAAACACGGGCGACCGTGGAGTACGAGGGGAGGCGACCAGGGTTGCACCGTCCGTCTTGGATCACGGGGCAGGGAGTTCATCCGAGCGGCGAGGTTAAGGGGGTCAACCCCGAAGCCGCAGGGAAACCGACAGGTCCGCAGCCCGTAAGGGTGAGGGACGGGGTGTGAAAGCGCCCGGAGTCGCTCGGATGAGACCCGAAGCCGGTCGATCTAGCCCGGGGCAGGGTGAAGTCCCTCAACAGAGGGATGGAGGCCCGCTAGGGATGCTGACGTGCAATTCGCTCCCGTGACCTCGGGCTAGGGGTGAAAGGCCAATCGAGGCCGGCGATAGCTGGTTCCCGCCGAATTATCCCTCAGGATAGCCCGGCCGGAGGTAGGTGGTGGGGTAGAGCACTGATTGGGGGTTTAGGGGGAGAAATCCCCCGGCTCCCTGTCAAACTCCGAACCCACTGCCGCCGTAGATGGCCGGAGTAGGGTGGCGGTGTAAGCCGTCAACCGAGAGGGGAACAACCCAGACCGGGGTTAAGGCCCCTAAATGCCGGCTAAGTGTTACTCCAAAGGGTGTCCCTGGCCTTAGACAGCGGGGAGGTAGGCTTAGAAGCAGCCATCCTTTAAAGAGTGCGTAACAGCTCACCCGTCGAGGTCAGGGGCCCCGAAAATGGACGGGGCTAAAGCCGGCTGCCGAGACCCCGGCGCACGGACCGATTGGTCCGTGATCGGGTAGGCGGGCGTGCCGGTGGGGTGGAAGCTGGGCCGTAAGGTCCAGTGGACCCGTCGGTATTGTGGATCCTGCCGGGAGTAGCAGCATAGCCGGGTGAGAATCCCGGCCGCCGAAGGGGCCAGGGTTCCACGGCAATGTTCGTCAGCCGTGGGTTAGTCGGTCCTAAGCGGGTCCGTAACTCGGCGCCCGCGAAAGGGAAACGGGTTTATATTCCCGTACCGCGGTGGTAGGCGCGGCAACGCAAGCCCAGAGGGTGACGCCTTGGGGTAAGCGGACCGGTCCACAAGGCCGGCTAAGCGTATAAGTCCGGGGAGTGCCGTAATGGCGAGAACCGGATGAAAGCGCGAATGGCCTCCCGTAAGGGGGGTTCCGCTGATCCCTGGGGCCCGTGAAAAGCCCTCTGGGAACGATCCACCGCGACCGTACCGAGAACCGACACCGGTGCCCCTGGGTGAGAAGCCTAAGGCGTGTCGGGGGAAACCCAGCCGAGGGAACTCGGCAAATTGGCCCCGTAACTTCGGGATAAGGGGTGCCTGCGGGTGCGTAACCCGCAGGTCGCAGTGACTAGGAGGACCCGACTGTTTAGTAAAAACACAGGTCCCAGCTAGCCCGAAAGGGTTTGTACTGGGGCCGACGCCTGCCCAGTGCCGGTATGTGAAGCCCGGGTTCAACCGGGTGAAGCACCGGTAAACGGCGGGGGTAACTATAACCCTCTTAAGGTAGCGAAATTCCTTGTCGGTTAAATGCCGACCTGCATGAATGGCGTAACGAGGTCCTCACTGTCCCCGGCTGGGGCCCGGCGAAACCACTGCCAGGCGCATATGCCTGGGACCTCCGGTGGGAAGCGAAGACCCCATGGAGCTTTACTGCAGCCTGCCGTTGCCATACGGCGGGGGGTGCGCAGCGTAGGCGGGAGGCGTCGAAGCCCGCCCTCCGGGGCGGGTGGAGCCGTCCATGAGACACCGCCCACCCTCTGCCGTATGGCTAACCTCCGATGGGGGGACAGCGGTAGGTGGGCAGTTTGGCTGGGGCGGCACACCCTCGAAAAGGTATCGAGGGTGCCCTAAGGTCGGCTCAGGCGGGTCAGGAATCCGCCGTAGAGTGCAAGGGCAAAAGCCGGCCTGACTGGACCCGTAACAGAGGCGGGTCCAGCCGCGAAAGCGTGGCCTAGCGAACCCCTGAGCCTCCCCGGTGGGGGCCAGGGATGACAGAAAAGCTACCCTGGGGATAACAGAGTCGTCTCGGGCGAGAGCCCATATCGACCCCGAGGCTTGCTACCTCGCTGTCGGCTCTTCCCATCCTGGTCCTGCAGCAGGGGCCAAGGGTGGGGGTGTTCACCCATTAAAGGGGAACGTGAGCTGGGTTTAGACCGTCGTGAGACAGGTCGGATGCTATCTACCGGAGGTGCTGGGTGCCTGAGGGGAAGGCTCCCCCAGTACGAGAGGAACAGGGAGCCGCGGCCTCTGGTCTACCGGTTGTCCTACAGGGCACAGCCGGGCAGCTACGCCGCGTCCGATAAGGCCTGAAAGCATCTAAGGCCGAAGCGGTCCCCGAAAATAGGCACCCACTCCCAGGCGCAGGGGGTCGGGCGACCGGTCCTTTGCCTGGGACGAGGGCTCGGGAAGAAGACCCGTTTGATGGGGCGGGGATGTAAGCGGGAAGGGAAACCGACCCGTTCAGTCTGCCGCTCCCAATAGCCCGAGGTTTCTGCCTCTGAAAGGGGGGCTGGGCATTTGATAGGTCAATCGGCCTGTGCACGGTCCTCAAGCCCTTAAATCTCGTTTCTGTCTGATTGATTGCATCGCAATATTGAACTTCCAGTCATGATGCTTTTCCACAATTGTTAAAACCCACCAGCGGAGCTTTTCTTGGTGATGAAATGAGAGTACTGATACTTGATCTCGATGGCACACTCTGGGATCACGAGGATGCATCCAGGCTTACGCCGCCATACGAGTTCCACGGCGATTATCTGGTTGATTCTACAGGCGAGGAACTCCATCTCTTTCCCGGGATCAGGGAGTTCCTCGAATGGTCGAGTGAGAGGTTCGTTCTGAGCATAGCGAGCTGGAACGTTGAAGAGAAGGTTGGGCCAATCCTCGAAGGCTTTGGCCTCTGGGACTACTTCAGGTTTCCAAAGATAGAGAACCACCCGGACAAGGCGGATATGATAGCGAGAACGCTCCGGGAGCTGGAGCTTTCGGGATACGATGTTGGGGGAGTCATCTACGTGGATGACAGGGATATACACATCGAAGACGTTAAAACCACCGTCCCGTCTATTCAGTTCATCCATATGTGGAAAGATGCCAAAAGTTTTGAGGAGCTGAGGAAACTCCTTGAAGGGATGGGGTGATATCATGGAGCTGCTCATCGTGAAGGATAGGCGCATAGACTACGACGGTTCTGCGATAGGAAGTCACTGGGCCTACAGGAACTTTGGGATACTCGGGAACTCTCTCATAGTCTTCCGTGGAAAGTGCGACGTCAAGGTTGAGGAGATGATTGACATCGAAGACCTCCGCGCGAGCAAGGAAATCAAGAGCGACGACATGGTTCACTACATCGTCGAGGTCTTTGACCTTGTCAATGCACTCTTCGCCTCAACGCTCCAGAAGCTCTTCATAGCCCGGCTCTGCGAGGTTTTGGCTGAATATGGTGTGAAAACCCACAGGAAGGGCGACGACATATACGTGAACGGCAGAAAGCTCAGCATCTCCATAGCAACGGTCTCCCCGGTCAGCGTCAAGATCCACATCGGGATAAACGTTGAGGCGAAGGGAATTCCTGAGGGTGTTGATGCCATCGGCCTGAAGGAGCTCGGCATAACGGACGTAGAGGGCTTCATGGAGAAGACCGGAAAGGCCCTCGTGGAGGAGTTCAACAAGGTGAAGAAGGACAGCCTGAAGGTCAGGTGGGCTCAATAGATGAGAAAGAGAACGCTTCCCACTAGAGGAACCGCCAGGTTATCGTCGAGCCAGCCCTGGTACTCGGCTAGGGTCAGGATGACTGCCCACCCTATTTTTCCCATCGCACCAGCATCAAGGAGAAGGAACGCTATCGCCAGCGCCGTCGCCAGGTAGCCAAGGCTTCCAGTCCAGTGCTTTCTCAGCTTGACGTTGAAGCCGTGCCGCTTGAAGTAGAAGTGCCTGATTATCCCGGTTATCCCGTCGCTGACCGCCATGGCCAGGAGCAGGGCGGTGGCATATCCCCTCGGCAGAACCATCGGGACGGCGGAGGCGGAGAAAGCGAAGAAGACCTCCCCGTAGTTGTGTTCTATCTGGTACCACGAGAACTCCCTCTTTTTGAGGTGTGGCCAGAGCTGGAAGAGCCCGAAGACGAGAGCCGCGCCGCTGAAGACCTCCGCGGGTATTTTCCCGTAGTAGAACATTAGAACGGCCGGAACGATGCTGAAGTGGATTATCTTCCTGTTCACCCAGGCCCACTCGGGGCCGAGCCTTTTCGTGAGGCCTATGGCGATGAGTATGAAAGCAGCGGCGGTGCCCGCGTAGATTCCCCAACTTGGGAGCATGTGTTCCACCAAAAAATGAGAGGGAGTTGGGGTTAATATGACTTGTCCCCGAAGGCCCTTCCAACGGCCTCCAGTGCGGTGATGAAATCGCCCGCGTGGACGACGATATACCACTCATCCGTCCTCGCGAGCTCTCCCCTGGATTTGCCGACCAGCTCGCCGTAGAGCCCCTGGATCCTAACCCTTGGCTCCGTCGTCGAGAGCTTGAGCGTTATCTCGACCGGCCTCCCGTTCTCCCAGACCAGGCCAACCTTGAGGCCCGCTTTGGTTTCCCTCCTCTTTCTCAGGCCGAGCCTGAGGTAGCGGAGCCTCTCCTCGGGAACTCCGTTCTCTTTGGCCTTCTCCCTGAAGTACTCCTCGGCGAGGGTTAAGCCATGGAGCCCGAGGGCGTAGCCAAAAACAGGAATTCCGAGGTCTTTTCCCTTCCTCCCCTTGTAGGCGTAAACCTCTATCCTTCCGCCTGAGCCCCGGGAGGCGGTGTAGAATCCGTTTCCGTTATCGTTCCTGAAATCGCCCAGAAAATCCACCAGTTCATCGTACGCCGAAAACGGGAGCGAAAAGCTCGCCCACGTTCCCCAGACCCTGGGAGGGACGGAGACGAAGCCCATCTCCTCGAGGTGGTACTCGATCGGTTTCGGCCTGAGCACCAGAAAGCCCCTTTCCGTGAGCTCCAGCTCCAGGAGTGCCCTTTCACCCGGCACCAGCGCGAACTTCCCATCGCTCTCGAAATCTCTGGCCTTCAGGAGCCTGTTCCTTCTGAGCTTCCTCTCCATCCCCGAGCTAACCACCACCGGGACGGGGGTTTTCCTTCCATTTTCCTTGTCGTATGGAACCTTAAAACCGGCTTTGAGGAGCTCCTCCTGAATCTCCAGCGACGCCGGGAAAAACGCCTGCATCCTCTTCATCTCGAACTCCATAGGGATGCCTCCATGTTACTTTTGTCTGTAGTTTTACCATCAGAATTTATAAAATTTTCTCCCTTGGAGTTGTCTCCCATGCCAAGCTTAAGCTTAAAAGCCCCTCCGCAGACCTAAGCGCGGTGGTGAGAATGGTTCATTGGGCAGACTACATGGCTGAAAAGATTATCCGGGAGCGCGGCGACAGGGATGAATATGTTGTGGAGAGCGGAATAACCCCGAGCGGTTACGTTCACATAGGGAACTTCAGGGAGTTCTTCACGGCGTACATAGTCGGCCACGCCCTCAGGGACAGGGGGAAGAAGGTTCGCCACATCCACATGTGGGACGACTACGACCGCTTCAGGAAGGTTCCAAAGAACGTGCCGCCCGAGTGGAAGGAGCACCTCACGAGGCCGGTTCGCGAGGTTCCGGACCCGTGGGGCTGCCACGACAGCTACGCGGAGCACTTCATGGCTATATTCGAAGAGGAAGTGTCGAAGCTCGGCATAGAGGTGGACTTCCTCCACGCCTACGAGCTGTACAAGTCCGGTGAGTACGCCGAGGAGATAAGGACCGCCCTGGCCAAGCGCGAAGAGATAAAGGCCATACTCGACAAATACCGCGAGAGGGCCAAGCAGCCGCCCCTCGAAGAGAGCTGGCAGCCGGTTATGGTTTACTGCCCGAAGTGCAGGAAGGAGGCGGAGTTCGTTTCGTGGGACGGCGAGTGGAAGGTCTCCTACAAGTGCCCCCACTGCGGTGGCGAGGGCGAGACCGACATAAGGGAGGGCAACGTCAAGCTCAGGTGGAGAGTCGACTGGCCGATGCGCTGGGCGCACTTCAAGGTGGACTTCGAGCCGGCCGGAAAGGACCACCTCGCCGCGGGCGGCTCGTACGACACCGGCAGGGAGATAGTTGAGAAGATATTCGGCTGGCCGTCACCCATAGACCTGATGTACGAGTTCGTCGGAATCAAGGGGCAGAAGGGCAAGATGTCCGGCAGCAAGGGCAACGTTATACTCCTCAGCGACCTTTACGAGGTGCTCGAGCCGGGAATAATCCGCTTCATATACGCCAAGGCGAGGCCGAACAAGGAGCTCAAGATAGACCTCGGCCTGGGCCTGCTCAACCTCTACGACGAGTTCGACAAGGTGGAGCGCATCTACTTCGGCATTGAACGGGCGAAGAACCCGGAGGAGGAAGAGGAACTCAAGAGAACCTACGAGCTCTCGATGCCGAAGGTTCCCGACAGGTTGACCGCGCAGGCGCCATTCAGGTTCCTAGTTACGCTCGTCCAGATGCCGCATCTCGACGAGGGGGGCATAATCCGCGTTCTCCTGGAGCAGGGTCATCTCCCAGAGAAGCTCGGCGAAGATGACGTCGAGCGCATAAGGCTCCGCATAAGGCTCGCCAGGAACTGGGTTGAGAAGTATGCCCCCGACAACGTGAAGTTCAGCATCCTGGAAAAGCCCCCAGAAATCGAACTTAGGCCTGAAATCAGGGAGGCCATGCTCGAGGTCGCGGAGTGGCTCAGCTCCCGTGAGAGCTTCACCGTTGACGAACTCAACAACGCGCTCTTTGATATCGCCAAGAAGCGTGAGATCCCGAGCAAGGAGTGGTTCAAGGCGCTCTACAACGTCTTCATCGGCAAGGATCGCGGCCCGAGGCTCGCGAGCTTCCTGGCTTCCCTCGACAGGGACTTCGTTATCAGGCGCCTCTGCCTGGAGGCTTAATCTCATTTTTTCGGCGCGTAAACCTGGAAGTAGCTGTGCTCGTTCATCCTTTCACTGTGGAGCTGCCTGAAGTATAGCTTTGCCAGCAGTTCCACTGCGGTCTTTCCCCAGACGTTGAATCTGACGCGGAAATGCTCTTTTTCGCTCTGGAACTCCAGAACCACGGTCTTTTCGTCGGTGTCTGGTAAAACCCTGCTTATCCAGTACTCCGTGCCTACTACCTGTCCGTTCGTGAGAACCGGTAAAAGGGCCCTCAGGTCGGTGAACTGAAGGATGAACCTCCCACTCGGTTTGAGAACCCTTGCGACCTCTTTGAAGGTTGAATTTAGATCCATCGGTTCGAAATGAACGAGGCTGTCTATGAAAACCACGTAGTCGAAGCTGTTCTCCTCGAAGGGCAGTTTTCTGGCGTCTCCCTTCACGAACTCGACCTTTGACCTTCTGTCCTTTGCGAATTCCCTTGCCTTGGAGAGCATGACGTCGCTGTTGTCGAGGGCAACGACGTTGAATCCCAGGTCTTCAAGGAGAAAGGAGAACCCCCCGGTCCCACAGGCCAGGTCGAGAACCTTTCCCCTCGCCGGCATGTGCTTCATCAGGAGCGGCTCCAGTGCTTCAATACGCTTTCGATACTCCTCCGAGTATACGTCCGTGTATGCCGGAAACGCCTCGTAGTACTTTTCGAAGCCCATGTTTTTACTTACTCGTGTGTCTTTAAATATTTGCCGCAAAAGTTTGTGTGGTTTTCTACTTTTTCCGAATTTTCTCGACAACAGGTTTTTATCCGCTCCCTCCAATGCATCTCGGTGGTGCCGATGGAGTTTAACCTCATAATCACCGGAGTCGGCGGCCAGGGTGGATTGACACTTTCAAGAATCGTTGGGAACGCCGCCATGCATGAGGGATACAATGTCAGGATAGGTGAAACCCTTGGAATGAGCCAGCGCTATGGCAGTGTTCTGAGCTACCTTCGCTTTGGCGAGGCGGTCTACTCACCCCTCATTGAGGAGGGTAAAGCAAACCTCATGCTCGCCCTTGAACCTGCCGAGGCGTTGAGAAACGCCCGGTTTTTGGGTAAAAACAGCACGGCCGTGATAAACGCCTATCCGATCCACACGGCAACGACCCTCGTCGGGAAGGAGAAGTATCCAGAGCTGGAGGAGATAAAGGAAGCCATCGGCAAAATCTGCCCCGTGTACATGATGGACTTCCAGTGCGAGGCCGATAGGATAAGCCCTAGAACCCTCGGCGTCCTGATGCTTGGCTACACCTACGGGAAGGGTCTCGTACCCCTCAAGAAGGAGTCCCTCTACGAGGGGGTAAGGCTCACCCTCAGGGAGAAGCTCTGGGAGATCAACTTCAGGGCCCTTGAGCGGGGAATCGAGCTCGCAAAGGGCTGACTTTTCTTTTCACTTGTTGTGCTTTATAAAGAATGCGTAGAATATCGCCGTCGCTATGACGTAGAGCGCCGCAGTCGCGTAGAACGGATAGCTCAGGGACATGCCGAATAGCAGACCGCCGACGTAGTTTCCCCCGCCGCGCATGAAGGTCGAGAATGCCCTTCTTATTCCGGCGGCCGTTGCCTTCTCCTCGGTCGAGAAGAAGCCCATCATGAAGGAGTCGTTTATGGGCCACACTATGTTCATGAGGATGGAGCGGACGACGTAGAGCAGTGCCGCTAACAGGAAGGTCTCTATCGAGGGGAATATCGCGAAGAGAAAGGCCGCTATGCTCTGGAAGGACGTTATCACCTTGACCGGCCCTATCCTGTGAACCAGCTTTGGAAGGCCGAAGGAACCGAGGCCCATCGCCAGTTGCTGGAAAAAGAATATCCCGCTTATAGCCGCGAGCGTCTGCCCGAACTGGAGCTTGAAGTAGAGGCTCATGTAGGGTATCGTTATTCCTGCCCCGAAGCCTATCAGCGCGCTCGGAAGGGAGAACTTGAGTATCTTGACGACCAGCTCACGGTTCCAGTTTATCCTCGGGTTCCTCACGGGAACGTCCCGTATCATCAACAGCGCCGGAATCACGAGGGCGAACTGGAGGAGCGCCAGCGAGATGACCAGCCTGTAGGCTATTCCCTCGGTCAGCCCGAGCCCCACGAAAAAGCCGGGCGCGAAGCCCGCTATGAGGACTCCCAGGGCGTTGAATATCGTTCCTAAGCCAAAGCTTATCGAGAATGCATGATGGCGCCTCTCCTCACCAACCTCCTCGCTGAGTAGTGCCGTGAAATTCGGCTGTCTCAGCCCCATGTTCGCACCGACCAGGAAGAAGCCGAGGGCGAGGACGTAGTCGTTTATCGCGGCCACCTGGAGGAGCCTCCCGGCCAGTCCGAGGAGGGCGGAGATGAGGAGGGTTCTCCGGTAACCAAGCCTCAGTGAGACCTGGCCGGCTATCAGGAAGAACAGTCCCCCCGTGAACGTCTGTATCGAGAAGAACGTTCCCATTGCCGCCATATCGTAGCCTAAAACTGCCAGATAGAATGGCATGATGAATATTGAGAACTGGAGGAAGAGCTGGCCCGCCGCGTTGGCCGCTATGAGTATCTTCGCGTCCCTGCTGTAGTCCTGGAACATGTGCTAACGTTAATCTTAGCGTTTATAAGTCTGTCGAACCGAAGCCTTTTATACGCCGCTCCTCGTCTATATATCGGCGGTGATATCTATGGAGTTCAGGAAAATCCAATTTACCGGCAGGAGTTCATACATAATATCCCTCCCCAAGAAGTGGGTCAGGGAACACGGCCTCAGCCAAGGAGACGTCGTTCCGCTCTCAATAAACCCTGACGGGAGCATAACGATATTCCCCAAGGAGCCGAAGGAGATAAGTGAGAGGAAGGTCCTTACGATATCTCGCGAATATTCCCCCGACATGGCGGTCAGGCTCGTTATCTCGGCCTACATCCAGGGCTACGACGTTCTTGAGATTGTGCTCTCCGGCGAGATGCCCCTCTACAAGGTGAGGATGCGCAAGGTTCTCCAGAGCCTTCCCGGCGTTGAGATAATCCTCGACGAACCCCAGAGGATGGTGGCCAAGAGTCTCCTCGACGAGGAGGAGGTCAACCTGGCCGAGCTCCTCAACAGGATTCGCTCGCTCATAATGTCCATGCTCGGTGACCTTGAGCTTCTCATTCAAAACCCCGGTGAGGAGGAGATACTCAGAGATATCAACGACCTCGAGAACGAGCTGGACAGGTTCTACTTCCTCATAATCCGCGCGGTCAACAGGATCCTCACCAAGCGCGGCGTCACCGAGGAGAGCGGCATAATCAGGAGGACCTTTGACCTGCTCGGCATACTCTTCATAGTCCGGAACATCGAGCGCATCGGAGACCACATAACGCGCATCGCCGAGAACCCGGGCGAGGTAAACGTTCCGTATCTCAAGGAGAAGTTCGGCCAGATGATGGCTCAGATTGAGGAGCGCGACCTCACGAAGATCGACAGGCTGATGCTTGAGCTCAAGGGGGAGATACGCTCCATCGACTACCGCCAGTCAATAGCCCTTGAGAGCTACCGCAGGATTCTCGAGTACCTTGAGAACATCGGCGAGACGATAATCAACATGGCCCTGAGCTGAAGTTCATATCTTTTCGTTTCCACAACTCTTTTAACCATTCGAGGACTTTTTATTACGGTGGTTCTCATGGTTGCGATAATAGTTCACGGCGGTGCCGGCACGATAAGGAAGGAGGAGCGCATTCCAAAGGTCATCGAAGGCGTTAGAGAGGCTGTTCTGGCCGGCTGGCGCGAACTCAAGAGGGGTTCTGCTTTAGATGCGGTCGAGGAGGCCGTCAAAGCCCTCGAGGACAACCCGCTCTTCAACGCGGGCACGGGGAGCGTTCTTACCCTCGATGGGAAGGTCGAGATGGACGCCGCCATAATGCGCGGAAGAACCTTCGAAGCCGGCGCCGTTGCCGGAATCTGGGGCGTCAAGAACCCCATAAGCGTCGCGAGGAAGGTGATGGAGAAGACCGACCACGTGCTCCTCAACGGCGAGGGAGCGGTAAAGTTCGCCAGGCTCATGGGCTTCGAGGAGTACAACCCAGTGACCGACGAGAGGCTGAAGCAGTGGGAGGAGCTGAGGAAGAAGCTCGTTGAAAGCGGAGAAACGAGGCACTGGAAGAAGCTCAACGAGCTCATCAAGGAGTACCCGGAGGTGCTGAGGAGTACCGTTGGGGCTGTTGCCTTCGACGGCGAGGAGGTAGTGGCAGGAACGTCCACCGGCGGGGTATTCCTCAAGATGTTCGGCAGGGTTGGTGACACCCCGATAATCGGAGGCGGAACCTACGCCAACGAAGTTGCCGGGGCTTCCTGCACCGGTCTCGGCGAAGTGGCGATAAAACTCGCCCTGGCCAAAAGCGCCACCGACTTCGTCCGCCTCGGAATGGACGCCCAGTCCGCCAGCGAGGCCGCGATAAGTCTCGCCACAAAGTACTTCGGCGCCGACACCATGGGCATAATAATGGTTGACGCCAGGGGCAACGTGGGCTTCGCGAAAAATACGAAACACATGAGCCACGCCTTCATGAAAGAGGGAATGGACAAACCCACAGCGGGGGTTTGAGCCATCGACAGAGCGCTCCGGGACATCTGGCTCCTCAACTTCTCGACCTTCTTTTTCTTCCTAGGAATAAGCGTAGTCAACCCCATAATATCGCCCTTCGCGATAACCCTCAACGCCACCCCATTCCTAGTTGGCCTGGTCGCGGGAGTTGCCTCCGTCGTCTCTCTGTTCTCGAAACCGATCGGCGGCCTCATCGGGGATAGGGGGTATCGGTTCCAGGCTATGATGGCCGGCAACGTCCTCGGAATGCTGGCCGGGCTCCTCTACATAACCTCGGCACTCCTCGGAAATCTGTGGATATTCACCTTCGCCAGGGCGATCCACGGCTTCTCCATGGGGATATTCTTCCCCTCGAGCCTTTCAACCGCCGTTGACCTTGCACCGGAGGGGCGCGTCGGCGAGACGCTGGGCTGGCGAGGTATGATGTTCTCCCTCGGCAACATAATCGGCCCGGCCCTCGGCGGCTACCTTTCCGACCTCCTCGGCTTCGTTGGGGCCTTCTCCTTCACCGTGATATTTTCCCTCGTTGGCCTCGCCCTCGTAGTCCCGGTCTGGCTCGATGGCAGAAGGGCCGTTGCCAGGAGGGAGGAGAGGCACGAGGATGTCAGCTACTCAGAGCTCCTCAGGAGCTATTTCGTTGCCGCGTCGCTGGCGCTGTTCTTCTTCTCCTTCTCCTACGCCGGCGTCATAACTTACCTTCCCGCGCTCTACAAGGTACTGGGGATGCCCCAGAGCCTGTTCGGCTTCTACATGATGGTCATCGGGATATCGAGCTTCATAATGAGACTCGTGGGTGGCAGAAGTGCCGACAGGATGGGCCCGATTCCCGTCATACGTGCCGGCATGCTCCTCGTTATCCTCGGCTACATCGTGCTGATCCTTTACAGGCTCCCGCCCTACTCCTACGTCAGCGCACTCCTAATCGGCGCGGGCTTCGGCCTCTCTGTTCCCGCGATGCAGCTCATGGCCCTTGGAAACCTCCCTCAGAGGATAAGGACGATGGGTTCGAGCGTCTACACGATGTTCTTCGACCTCGGAATGCTTGGGGGTCAGGTAACCCTCGGCTACGTCGCCGGCATCAGAGGCTACGCCGGGATCTTTCCACTGCTCCCATTCATAGCGGCCGCATCACTTATAATAGTCCACGCGCCTCTCATACTAGGAGGTAGGAAGAGATGAAAGTCAGGGTCTCCTACGGAACTGCCATAGCGATGGGACTCGTAAGGGCCAGGATGCTGGCCAGACCAACCACCGCGTACCTCATGACGTACCACGACGGCCGCTGTCGTAACAACTGCGCCTTCTGTCCCCAGGCGAGGGGAAGCGGGGCGGATCTCAAGAGACTGTCCCGCATAACCTGGCCGGCCTTCGGCGTGGAGGAAGTCATTAAAAGCCTTCCAGGGGGCGGTTTTGCGAGGATATGCCTCCAGACGGTTGACTATCCCGAACTGGTCTCCGACGTCATCGAACTCCTCGACCTTTTCCAGCCGCTGGGCCTTCCGGTCTCGGTCTCGATAACCCCAGTGAATAGGGGGGTCCTTGAGGAGTTCAAATCAAAGGGGGTCGACTACATCGGCGTTGGCCTCGACGTGGCCAGCGAGAGGCTCTACCCGGAGATCAAGGACTCCCTCTACTCCTGGGACGAGATGTGGCGTTTCACGAAAGACGTCATCGACGTCTTCGGCGATGGAAAGGCCCTCGTGCACCTCATAATTGGGCTCGGAGAGACCGACAGGGAAGCCGTCGAGACCATCTGGAGGTCGTACTCGATGGGCGCCTGGGTTTCCCTCTTCGCCTTCACGCCCATAAGGGGAACCCGCCTTGAGAACGCGAAGCCTCCGAGCCTCACGAGGTACAGGAGAATCCAGGTGGCCCATTACCTCATAAAGGAGAGGCTTGCCACGCCCGGCGATTTCGAGTTCGATGGGGACGGCTCCCTAATCGGCTTTGGAATCGACAGAGAGGAGCTTGCCGAGCTTATTCCCCCGGAAGTTTTCACCACCCACGGCTGCCCCGGCTGCAACAGGCCGTACTACAACGAAAGACCAAAGAAAGAGCCATACAACTTCCCAGAGAGGCCGGTGGGGGACTACGTGGGGCGTGTTCTTGACTCTATCCTTTGAGGAGCCCGATTATCTCGTTGAACTCCTCCAGCGAGAACCGCTCCTCGACCTTTTCTCCCCTCGCTATCTTCACGAGCGTTTGAACGAAGCGGTAAAGCTCCTCGTCGTTCTTCACCAGGCTCAGCGTAACGTCCATGTCCTCGGAGACCTCCCCGAGCCGGTTCTCCTCCTTCATTATGAACAGAACGTCCCCGAGCCTCTTTATCCCGAGCCGATAGAGGTCTTCGTTGGGCGCGCGGTGTACCCCGCGTATGGCGCACTTCACGGCTCCCCTGTAGTTGTCCTCCTGAAGGAATATATCCGCGAGTCTGAAGCAGGCCTCGAAGTAGAACTCCGGCTCCTCGTCCCTCGCCAGCTCCATTATCTCGTCCAGCTTCCGCTTGGCGGTCTCGAGGTCTCTGGCATTTTCTGCCTCTATGGCCTCCCGGAAGAGCCTCATGATCCTCTCACGCCTGTTCAGAGGTTCGTATTTTATAACCATCATCCCTCACCCCGGCTCTCGAGCCAGGCCTTTTCAAAGTCCGGCCAGACATCCTCAAACCTCTTCTCCACACGCCACCGTCTCCGGAATGCGTTCAGCACCACCCGCAGATCCCTCTTCAGAAGTTCATAGCTCTCTGGGTGGGCGGTCGTTATGTGCTGGGCCCAGTCTATTATGAGTATCTCGCCCTCGCCGTGGGTCAGAACCACGTTGAACTCGCTCATGTCCGAGTGGACGATGCCGAAGCGGACTATCTTGAGGTACTCCTCCAGGACGCGGTCGAGTATCCCCGCCGCCTCTTCCCGCGTCAGGTCCGTGTCGCGAAGCTCCGCCAGCTCGGTTCCTTCTATGAACTCCATGACGACCACGTGCCTGTTCCATGCTACCGGCCTCGGCACCCGGGCTATCGGGCTCAGAAGAGTTAGCGCCTCGTACTCCTTCTTCGCGATGAGCCTCGAGACGTAGAGCCAGCTCGTGTGGCGCTTATCCTGGAAGACGTGGCCGTGGTAGCCAGCCCTCCGCGATGCGGTTCTTCCACCGATGCGGTTGAACTTGACGGCGACCCTTTCGCCGGAGGGGGTCATTCCGATGTAAACGTCAGCGTCCTTTCCCACGCCCACATGGGCGGGGTTTATCGCCTCGATAACGCCCTTCTTCGCGAGCGCCCTTATGGCGAGGACATCGTAGCCGTGTATCGTGAGCTGGTATCCTATGTAGCCGATGTCGCTCCTCCTAGCCACGAGCCCCCAATCGTCGAGCTTTCCGAGCCTGAACGAGGCGGTCTCAATGTCCGTTCTCGTGAAGCGCGCGATGTCCTCCAGGGGCACCCAGCGGTGGTGCCGCATGTTCAGCTCTACCCCTCTGAGTATCCTGAAGTCGAGGTCCCGCAGGTTGGGATAGGCCTCCAGTGCCAGTAGCTTGCTCACCATCTCCCTTCCCTAAAATCGGTTCCCTGCTGGCATTTATAAACATTAGTTGCTCTGGGAGCAGAAGTTGTAGATGAAATGTACTCTTCCGGAGTATCTTTGTAGTCCATCTCTTAGATGAAGTTCTACACTGGCTTCAACTGGGTGGGCGAAATCACAAATTGGGGTGATTGAATATTCAAGTGTAATCGTTCCTTCTCCTAGAATGCCTAGGTCGTGAAGTTCTACTGTGTTGATTGTAAGATAGTCTTCAAACTGCTTTTCCATTCTAATGTTTTTCCATGGGCCTCCCTCCGGAAAGAGGAAATACACCGTTCCATCTCCTGGGCTTTTGATAACCACTTTAATGGAAGTTATCGTTGTATCTCCCGAATGGGAGATCGAGATAAGAACATGCCCGTTCATCTCTGCTATGGTGCTGACGTGGGCGATCTCATTTTCCTTGTAATAGAGCAATTTGGTTGTCCGGTTGCCGAACTCTACCGCTCCACTTGGGTCTCCTTTGGTGGTCAGTTCTCTTGGAGCTCTCAGATATAGCATCCCAATTATGGCTACTGCAATGATCCCAATAGTTAGGAATAGTCCTTTCTTTGTCATAACTATCCGCAAATTACTATTCATAATTGTTCTTAAGCCTTTGGACAGACAGTTTTTTAAACGCTTAGTCCTTTATCGAAACCATGCGGAAGAGGCTCCTCCTCTTGGTCTCGCTCGGCTGGATATTCAACTATGCCCACAGAATGGCGATCCCTCCCCTCATCCCCATGATAAAGGCCGAGCTGGGAATAAACAACGCCGAGGCCGGGCTCCTGATGACCGCCCTTCTCCTGCCCTACGCCCTTGTCCAGGTTCCTGCGGGCTACTTCGGCGACAGAATCGGCAGAAAACGTCTCCTCACCCTCAGCATAATCGGCTATTCGCTCTCTTCGGCCCTCATAATCTTTGCCCGGGGCTACTGGGACCTCCTCGCTATCCGGGCCGTCTATGGAATCTTCTCCGGCCTGTACTACGCCCCCGCAACTGCCCTGATAAGTGAGGTCTATCGCGAGAGAAAGGGCTCCGCGCTGGGCGTCTTTATGGTGGGCCCACCCGTCGGCAGCGGGATAGCGCCTCTGATAGTCGTTCCCATAGCGGTGAACCTCGAATGGCGCTACGCCTTCCTGGTGCTCTCCGCGCTGAGCACGGCGATCGGAATCGCACTGGCCCTTGCTGTCCGGGGAGAGGTGTCCAGGCCCTCCCGGGTTACGTTCTCCATCCCGCGGAACGTTTTCCTTCTCAGTGCGGCGAACTTCATAGTCCTGGCGGCTTTCTTTGGTCTCCTCACGTTCCTTGTGTCCTTCCTGGTGAACGCGGGGGTCTCCCTTGAAACTGCGTCCCTGCTGTTCTCCCTTCTCTCGGTTATTGGAATCGCCGGCTCGCTCGTTGGGGGCGGACTGTACGACAGGATTGGGAGGCGCAGCGTGGCTGTGGTCTTCGGCCTCAACGCCCTCCTCACGCTCCTCCTGGCTGTGACGGCATCCCCGTGGGTTATCGTCCCGCTGGGCATCACGTTCTACTCGGTCGGCGCCATAGTCACCGCCTACACCTCTGAAAAGGCCACAGGAGAGAACCTCGGTTCTGTTATGGGCTTCGTCAACATGGTGGGCTTCTTTGGGGCCACGGTGGGGCCCTATCTCGTCGGTCTCCTGATAGATCACTTCGGCTACGAGAAGGCTTTCCTGTCGATACCCGCCATGTACATGCTGGCGTGGGCGGTCGTAAAACTGGAGGAAGGTATGGAAGGAAGAAAAGAGGGACGGCTCAGCCGTACATGACTTCGTGCATCGCTATCTGCTGGGCGAGCCTCTGCTCCGCGCCGAAGACCTTCTCGATGGCCTTCATGAAGTCCTCCTGGGTGACGTACTCGCGCCTCGCCCTTATGGCGAACATTCCTGCCTCGGTCGCTATGGCCTTGAGGTCCGCACCGCTGGCTCCCTCCGTCATCTCCGCTATGACGCGCAGGTCGACGTCCCTGAGGTTCATCTTCCTCGTGTGTACTTTGATTATCTCCAGCCTGCCGCGGAAGTCCGGGAGCGGGACCTCTATGAGTCTGTCGAACCTGCCGGGCCTCAGCAGAGCCGGATCGAGGATGTCCGGCCTGTTTGTGGCGGCGATTATCTTGACGTTGCCCCTTGGGTCGAAGCCGTCCATCTCCGCCAGGAGCTGCATGAGGGTTCTGTTGACCTCCCTCTCGCCGCCCGTGGTTTCGTCCATCCTCTTCGCTCCTATTGCGTCTATCTCGTCTATGAAAATTATGGTCGGCGCCTTCTCCTTGGCGAGTTCAAACAGCTCGTGGACGAGTCTGGCGCCCTCTCCTATGAACTTCCTCACGAGTTCGCTGCCAACGACGCGGATGAAGGTCGCGTTGGCCTCGTGGGCCAGGGCCTTGGCCATGAGGGTCTTTCCACAGCCGGGTGGACCGTAGAGGAGAACCCCCTTCGGCGGCTCGATTCCGACCTTCTCGAAGAGCTCCGGGTGCCTGAGCGGAAGCTCTATTGCCTCCCTGAGTTCCTGCAGCTGTTTCTCGAGGCCCCCTATGTCCTTGTAACTGACAGTTGGTCTCTCGATGACCTCAAATCCGAGGACGCTTGGGTCTTTCTCGCTGGGGAGGAGCTCCACGACGGCCATCGTCCTCTGATCGAGGGCCACCCTCGAACCCGGCTTAAGGTTCTCGCGCTCGATCCATGGCGCTATCCTGACGACAAAGCGCGGTCCGTTGAAGTTCTGGACTATCGCCCTGTCCTCGTCGAGCAGTTCAAGAAGCGTCCCCGCGAAGGCCGGCGGCTGTCTGAGCCTGGACATCTCCATTCTCAGGCGGGAAAGCTCTCTCTCCAGTCTCTCCTTGTCGGCTTCCAGGGTTCTCACCTGGAGCTCAAGCTGCCTTATGCGTCTCTTCAGATATATGACGTAATCATCGTACTCGTCCGTTGGTTTGATATCGACGTTTTCAACGCTCATAACCTTTCACCTCTCACAATTAAGGTTTCTGTAGAAGGGTCTTTTTAACTCTATCCTTCCCAAGAGGGTTGGCGGGGCGATTTATATACTTGTTGGTACAAAACGTGCGGATTCTCCCGACATCTCTTTGAAGTAATCCTCCGGTGGTTTAATCTGCGAAATTCTTATTAACTTTAAACGCGGAGTATAGAAAGGCTGTATCAAGGGGTGGGTTGTAATGAGGGTGGAGATAAAGTTCAGGCCCGCGGAGGAGGGCACGATTCTGCCGTTTAACTACAATTACGACGTTTACACTCAGCTTGTGGCTAAAATGGCCGTAGTTTCCCCTGAAATAGCCAGGGAAGCAGAAGTGAGTCATGTTGACTACTTCACATTTTCCCGCATAATGGTGCGGAAGCGCGAGCTCATCCCGGACAGGGGGATTAGGGTTCTCTCGGACGACGTCTCGCTCTACATCTCGTCCTCCTCGAACGAGCTGATAAAGGCGGTCGTTGAGGGCTTCATCGACAGTCCGATTCTGCAGATTGGGGACGCCACTTTCATCGCCGATGACATAAAGGTTCTCAAGGAACCCCGGATAAAGGAGAGCGCCCTGTTCTCGACGCTGAGCCCGATAATGGTCAGGACGGTTAAGCTGAGCGGCAACCGGATGAAGATATGGGACCTCTACCCCAACGAGGAGAGCTTCTTTGACAAGCTCCGCAAGGTAATGCTCATGCGCTATTCTGCCATAATGGGGGAGATGCCCGAGGAGAGGGACTTTTCAATAGACGTTGTCAAGTTCAAGCCCGTCAGGATACTCGTTAAGGACACATACTACCGCGGCTCGCTCATGATATTCCGCTACACCGGCTCCTCCGAGATCGCCCGCTTCGGCTATGAGAACGGTTTTGGGGAAAAAACGAGGTACGGCTTCGGGATGGTCAAGGTGATAGATGAAGAGCAAGAACCAGAAGCCCGAGAATGAACTCTATCCCCCAGACTATCGCGACGAGCCTCGGCTCGTTCACCCTGACCGTTCTCATTATCGTTCCCAGAAAGCTGGGGTACGGCGGTGCCCTCAGCGTCCCGTCGGGCAGGACTTCCGTTCTTCCATGTTTCCTGACCCCAAACCTAACTCCAACCGCCTTTATCACGAAGTCCAGAAAGTGCGGGACGAGGAGTATCGCCGCGTAAAGTTCGACCTTTCCGAGTATTCCAACGAGCCCAATCAGCGCCCCAATGCTCAGCGTTCCGGTATCGCCTGGGAAGACCCTCGCAGGGTAGCGGTTCCACCACAGGAACCCCAGGGCGGCGCCGAATCCCGCCAGCGCCAGACCCCTGGCGGGTCCGTCGGTTACCACAGCCAGAAAGCCCAGGGCCACGGCGGAGGTTCCAATCTCAAGGCCGTTGAAGCCGGCCAGCAGGTTCACCAGGTTTGCCGAGCCCGTAACGAAAAGCACCGCGAAGACGGGGTAGAGGATTCCAAGATCGATGGTGTGGCCGAGGATGTCTATCCGCGAAGATACCCCGAAGAACACAGTCGGAACTGCGACCAGGAGGGAGAGGGCCACCTTGTGGGACTGTCTGAGTGCCGTCAGGTCGTCCACGATTCCAACGACTCCGAAGAGCAGGAATACAAGGAGGGCCCGGGCGGTTTCGGGATCGAGGGACGGTGCCAGCGCCAAGGGGATGCCAACGAGGAGCGCCAGTCCGCCCATCTCGGCAACTTCTGGCCGGTCGAGCTTGTGTATGTCCCTTCCGATGATGCCCGCTCGCTTCAATCTCCCCGCGAGGTAAGGGGTGAGGATGAGCGTCAGGGTTAAACCTATAAGCGGAGCAACCTCTATCATATCCAGGCACCCTCTGCTTGTAGGAACGCCCAAAAAATAAACCCTTCGGTGGACGGCATGGACGTAAGGCTCGTAGTCTTCGACCTCGATGGAACGCTCGTTGGTGCTCCAAAACCCTTTACTCAACTCAAGGAGGAGCTGAAATCCAGGCTCCTGGCCGAGGGAATACCCAGGGAGACCCTCGGGGACCTCACTCCGATGTACGAGAGCCTTTGGAGGATAGCGAGGGAAATGGGCAGGGACTTCGGAGAGCTCTATTCTCATATGGTGGAGCTTGAAACCGAGCGCATATCTGAGAGCTTTCTCTTTGAGGGCGTCAGGGAAACCCTGGAGTTTCTCAAGGAAAGGGGTATCCGGATGGCGGTGATGACCCGCAGCTCCAGGAAGGCTGCCCTCAGGGCCCTTGAGATGCACGGCATAGCTGGATATTTCAGCGTGGTGTCCACGCGGGACGATGTCCCCCCAGGGGAACTTAAACCGAACGCCGGTCAGCTGGGGCGGATAATCGAAGCCCTCGGCGTTGAGCCGACCAGAACCCTCGTAGTCGGCGACCACGGTTACGATATACTGCCGACGAAGAAGCTTGGAGCGCTCTCGGTCATGATAACCTCTCACGAGTCCGGAAGGATGAGCTTCTCCGTCGATGTGGAGCCGGACTTCGAGGTTCCAACGATGGAGGAGTTCAGAAGTCTAATTGAGGCCCTTCTGGACACGTATATCGTCGTCCCTGCCTACAACGAGGAGCGCATGGTGGGCACCGTTTTGGAGGATCTGCTGCGCTACTTCAGGCGCGACGAGATAATCGTTGTCAACGACGGCTCCCGCGACAGGACCGAGGAGATAGCCCGCTCAAAGGGCGTTCACGTTCTCACGCACCTGGTCAACAGGGGGCTCGGCGGTGCCCTCGGCACGGGCATCGCCTACGCACTCAGGAAAAACGCCCGGCTGATCCTCACCTTCGATGCCGACGGTCAGCACCTCGTGAGCGACGCCCTCCGCGTAATGAAGCCCGTTGCAGAGGGTAAAGCGGACTTCGCGGTCGGCTCCCGCCTCAGGGGCGACACCAGCCAGATGCCGTTTGTCAAGCGCTTTGGCAACTTCGTCCTCGACGCGATAACAGCAGTTTTTGCCAGGAAGTACGTCAGCGACAGCCAGAGCGGACTTCGGTGTTTCAGCCGCGACTGCGCGGCCAGGATAAGGATAACCTGCGACAGATACGCCGTTTCGAGCGAAATCATCATTGAGGCCGCCAAAAGCGGGTGCAGAATAGTTGAGGTTCCAATAAAGGCCGTCTATACGGAGTACTCGATGAAAAAGGGCACCAACATATTTGAGGGCGTTAAAATCGCGCTCAACCTGCTGTTCGATAAGCTGAGGTGATGGATATGTATGCGGTTCAGTACATAGCCATAGCGGTCGTCCTCGTCCTGATGGTATACGTCCTGGGCAGGTACGGCCGCGGGGAGTTCGAGTGGGGCGACTTTCTCTTCTGGGAGGCCATTCTCATCGGTCTGCTGGTAGTCTCGATATTCCCGGTTCAGATAGCCAACGAGATCAGGAAACTCCTCGGCCTTGGGAGGGGTCTCGACGCCCTGTTCGTCATAGGAATCGGTCTCTCCTACATACTCATCTTCAGGGTGTACCTCACGGTCGATAAAACCGAGCGGGAGATAACCGAACTGACGAGGAAGATAGCGATAGAGCTTGAGGAAATAAACAGAAGGCTTGAGGAGATGGAAAAGAAGCACTAAACCCTGAACTCCCCAAAGAGTTCCTCCAGAAATGCCTTAACGCGCTCCTTTGGCAGTTTGAACTGTCGTATTTTCACTATCCCCTTCCTCTGGGCCTCCTTCAGCAGAATCTCCGTCGCTTCGTTGGGGTACATCTCCTCGTAGACTATCTCCTTTATTCCGGCGTTTATGACTATCTTGAAGCAGATGTCGCAGGGGAAGTGGGTGACGTAGAGCGTTGCCCCCTCGAGGCTTATGCCTTTCCTGGCCGCCATGGCTATAACGTTCTGCTCCGCGTGAACAGCCCTGTGGCAGTGTCCATCGACTATCAGGCAGCCGGCGTCGATGCAGTGATCCATTCCGCGCGGGGCCCCGTTGTATCCAGTGGCCAGGATGTAGCCGTCCTTGACGGCGACGGCCCCAACGCGGAGCCTCGGGCACGTCGCGCGGAGCGATACGAGCTTCGCTATAAGCATGAAGTACTCGTCCTTGGTCGGCCGTATCCGCTTTATCCTGTCCGCCTTCTCCCTGTCCAGGAAGATTTCAACCGGCATGGTTCATCACTGCATGCGCTTATTGAACATGTTGTTTCCGTCTATCTCGATGATGATCCGGAATATCCTTTCATCGTAGCTTGGGTGGGTCTCGATTATTTGAACCTTCTGCTTCCTCTCGATTGATGGCTCGATGCTCGGGAGCACGCTTGATTTGATGCCGACGCGGAGGTCCTCGTAGTACTTCAGCTCCTCCAGGGCGCGCTTGAGGTTCATCGGTGTGTCGAGGAGCCTCAGGGCGGTCTCGTCCGCCTGGAACTCCCGCTCCTTGTGGAAGTTCGCGCGGGTCACCTCATAGAGACCTAGGAGCGTCAGTGAGGCGGTACTGATAACCGGGCTTCTGGTCAGGAGCATCAGGACCACTGTGAACATCACCATAAGGTACCTCCCGTAGGCAAGAACTGGGAAGGTCCTGGTGTCGCCGTTCTTTATGTGCCCCAGCTCGTGTGCGGCCACCGCCAGTATCTCCTCCTGATCGAGGACTTCGAACAGGCCGAGGGAGAGCACTATCGTGTTCTTGAATGAGTACGCGGTGGGGATGTACTCGTCCAGTATGTATACCCTTGGCATCGGCAGGCCCGCCTTCCTGGCCATCTCTGCGATGCCGTCGTAGAGCCAGGGCATCTCGCTCCGCTGGAGGGGAACGTACTCGCCCTTGATGTCGTGGGTTGAGGCCCACACGTAGAGCGCCAGCACGGTCCCGAAGGCCACCAGCGATATTTCGAGGCCTAGTTCGGCCAGTGCTATCACTGCCAGCAGGACTTCAAGGGCTATTACGATGAACAGCATCGTCATCACTTCTTAATCTTGGACAGGTAAGCGTAGGTCGCCTCCTTGAAGTTCGTCATAAGGGCATCCAGTATGCTCTGGACAACCTTTTCTTCAAACTCCTCTCTGGTGGCGGTTATAGCGTAGACGTACCTCATTCCACCCCTTCCCTTCTCAACGCTCCTCTTGAGCAGCCCTCTCTCGCAGAGGCGGTTCATGAGTATGCTTATGGTAGAACGCCTTATGTCAGGGTGCTTCTCCTTCATGTACTCGTAGACCTGGCCGGCCGTTGCCACCTTGACCTTCCACATGTGCTCCATTATCTCCGCCTCGAGCGGCGGGAGAACGGCCTTCATTCCCTCCTCGGTAAGCTTGAACTCGTGCGGCTCCATGTTACCACCATCCTTCCCTAATGTATGATAGGGTGTCGGGGCTAAAAAGTTTTTGTGCACTTGGGTACCACTGTGTACAGTGCTCCATTTTGGAAAGAATTAGATTTTTAAATCCCTGCCTGGAATAACTATGGGCATGGGCCGGTGGCTTAGCATGGATAGAGCGTCGGCCTCCGGAGCCGAAGGTCGCGGGTTCAAATCCCGCCCGGCCCGCCATTCAGCCCTTGCTTACGCAAGCGCTGGCGGAAGGAGTGCGTGCAATTTTAAAAATGCTTGTTTTCTATGTGGTTTACTCGTCAATTGGCAGTTCTACAGTATTTCACTCCCCACAAGGCGTCCTTCGGACGCCGGAATAAAAGCGAAACTGCTCAAGAGGCTAGTTTTGTTGGTAAACTCTCCTTTATAAGCGAATTTTAGAGTGCACGCTTTATCTTGCGACAGTTTAACAGAAAGGGGACTTTTGATCAAACTTTGTTAAAGGATTGTGATTCCTTTCAACGCTGATTCCTTGAGAAGGGAGTTTTGGGTTTAAAGCCTGCTTTTGAAACTTGGATTATCCGCATAGGTTCTCCTCGTGAGGGTTCAACTCCAACCCGCGCTCCAAGGGAGCGCTAAAGCTCTGAACCCTTTTTAAACAAGCCCTGGAAAGCAGAATCCAATTCTATCAAAAGGGCAACATCTATATAAAACCACTTCGAAACCAGATTATGTAAAGAGAATCACTGACTTTGATGAAACTTTGTCCAGCAAAGTTCCCTTGGTCAAGCTTTGCACGAGCAAAGGTTGCTGGGCGGCTCCGCCCATACGTCCCCGAAAACTTCGCCTGCGCGATGTCGAGCTTTGCTCGATTCAAGGGGTGATAGTCCCGTTGAGTTTGATTAATGTTGATGATTTTTAGTTTGCTTCTTAACCCCAATCCTAACCAGAGAATGGCTCTTGATAGTTCTCCTTTGGCGGTGCACTCGGCTGGATTTTGCCTGCCAGAGGGTGCCCTCCGGCCATAACCTATTGCCCAATAATGTCCACCAACCGTTATAAGGGGTTGTTTAAAACTTCGCCTTTAGGTGTCGGATATGGAGGACCACCACCTTTTCGATTTGTCGGACTACAAGGTTTTAATCCCCAAGAAACCGGACCTTAGATACCTCTACCTTGAGATAACCAACCGTTGTAATCTCCGCTGTGAGATGTGCTTCAAGCAGTACTGGGAGGACCCCGAAGGCGATATGGACTGGGAGCTTTTCATGAAGATACTCGACGACGCCGAGGAGCTCCCTGAGCTGGAGATGATATATTTTGGGGGAATTGGCGAGCCCACCGTTCACCCGCGCTTCATGGAAATGGTGAGGGAAGTCAAGAACAGGGGATTTGCGCTGGGAATAAGCACCAACGGCTTCCTTCTAACGGATGAACGCATAAGGACGCTTGTTGAAATTGGCCTTGATCTGATATACTTTTCAATAGACTCCATCCCAACCCAGCCCGTTGATATAGGCCACATAAAGCCCGACTACACAAGCTCGCGCATAAGGAAGATACAGGAGGTCAAGAGGGAACTCGGGAGCGATGTTCCACACATAGGCGTTGAAGTCGTTGCCACGAAGGAGAACTACCTGGAACTGCCGGAGATAGCGCACTACGTCGGCTCCCTCGGTGTGGATACACTCCTGATCTCCAACCTCATACCCATCGCCGAGGAGCATGCGGAGTTGATAGTCTACGACGGGAGCGTTGACATGAAACCAATCGTTGACAAACTCGAAGCGATCTATCACGGCTACCTTCACAAGATAGCCGAGTTCTCCCTGAGGACGGAGCGCAAGTGTGAGTTCGTTGACAAGAAGGTTGCCGTAATTCGATGGGACGGTGAGGTCGCCCCGTGCTATCGCTTCCTCCACACATATCCCGAGATCGTTTTTGGAAGGAAAAAGCAGGTTTATGCATATTCATTTGGGAACGTCAGGGAGAGGAGTCTGAAGGATATATGGACGAGCAGGGAGTACAGCTGGTTTAGGTTCGTTGTTAAGAACTCCCTCTATCCGAGCTGTACGGATTGTCCCCTTAACGAGTCCTGTTCCTTCGTTCAGGATACAAACTATGACTGCTGGAGCAACACACCAAGCTGCGCGGACTGCCTCTGGTCAAGGCGTATAGTTCTCTGTCCGATTCCTGAGAAGGGCATGAAGGGATTCTGGTGAGGTCGTTCCATCGATATCGTGCATTGAATTCACCTTTCCCTGGAGAATTTTGTTAAACAGAAGGAGTTAATTTGTTCATCAATGTTGCATTCTTTTGCTTTCGTCAAATTTATTAACATCAATGTACAAAAATGTTTCCAAGAACTGCTGGAGGCTTCAAAGTATGTTTGCGTATTGGGGAAAAATTTTGAGAGTGAACTTGACAAACGGGACCATAAAAGAGGAGCATTTTGACGAGGAATTCGCGAAGAAATGGCTGGGAACGAGGGGTTTTGGCATCTACTATCTCCTCAAGGAGATGGACGCCACCGTGGACCCGCTGAGCCCCGAGAATAAGATTGTATACGCCACCGGTCCACTGACCGGCACTACCGCCCCGACCGGCGGAAGGTACATGGTCATAACCAAGAGCCCACTGACGGGTTACATCGCCATGGCAAACTCCGGCGGCTTCTTCGGTGCGGAGCTGAAGTTCGCGGGCTGGGACGCCATCATAGTTGAGGGCGCCTCTGACCACCCGGTTTACCTGTACATCAACGATGAGAGCGTTGAGATAAGGGACGCGAGTCATCTCTGGGGCAAAACCTCGAGCGAGACTGAGGAGGCACTCAAAGAAGAAATCGGTGACAAGAGGATTCGTGCGGCGCTCATCGGACCGGCCGGTGAGAACCTCGTCCGCTTCTCTGCCGTTATGAACGACGAGCACCGCGCCGCCGCTAGGGGTGGCGTTGGGGCCGTCATGGGGAGCAAGAAGCTCAAGGCCATCGTCGTCCGCGGCCACAAGCGCGTCGAGGTTGCCGACAGGGCGAAGTTCACGAGCGTCGTCAAGGAGAAGACCGACAAGCTGAGGAACGACCCGACAGCCGGAGGAGGGCTGCCGAAGTACGGAACGGCCGTTCTCGTTAACATCATCAACCAGAACGGTCTGTATCCAACGAGGAACTTCCAGTACAGCCAGTTCGAGTACGCGGAGGAGCAGAGCGGTGAGGCCATGGCGGCGAAGTATCTCATCAGAAACAAGCCGTGCTACGCCTGTCCGATTGGCTGTGGAAGGGTCAACAAGCTCCCAACCCTTGGAATAACCGAAGGGCCGGAGTACGAGAGCATCTGGGCGCTCGGAGCACACAACGGCATAAACGACCTCGCGAGCATAATCCACGCCAACCACATGGCGGATGAGTACGGTCTGGACACCATAAGCCTCGGTGGAACCCTCGCAACGGCGATGGAGCTCTACGAGAAGGGCATCCTCAAGCAGGAGGACCTCGGAGAGGAGGCGCCCCCGTTCAGGTGGGGCAACAGCGAGGTCCTTCACTACTACATCGAGAAGATCGCCAAGAGGGAGGGCTTCGGAGACAAGCTCGCCGAGGGCGGCTACCGCCTCGCCGAGATGTACGGCCACACCGAGTACTTCATGGGCGTCAAGAAGCAGGAGCTTCCAGCGTATGACCCGCGTGGAGCAGAGGGACACGGCCTCGGTTACGCCACCAACAACCGCGGCGGCTGCCACATCAAGCAGTACATGATCAGCCCTGAGATTCTCGGCTATCCGTACAAGATGGACCCGCACGACATCGGTGACGAGAAGGTCAAGATGGTCATCCTCTTCCAGGACCTCACGGCTCTAATTGACGCCGCCGGACTCTGTGTGTTTACGACCTTCGGACTCGGCGCCGATGACTATCGCGACCTGCTGAACGCCGCCCTTGGCTGGGACCTCTCGACCGAGGAGTACCTCAAGATAGGCGAGCGCATCTGGAACGCCGAGAGGCTCTTCAACCTGAAAGCCGGCCTCGACCCGCTCAAGGAGGACACCCTGCCGAAGAGACTGCTTGAGGAGCCCGTCAGGAACGGGCCGAACAAGGGCCACGTCGTCAGGCTACACCTGATGCTTCCGAAGTACTACAAGTTCCGCGGCTGGACCGAGGACGGAAAGATAACCGAGGAGAAGATGAAGGAGCTCGGAATCGAGGAACTCTGACCCAGTTATTGCCTTTCATTTCTTTGTTGGGATTTTTATCCTGCGGAACTTATGTGCGTAATGTAGTGTTAATCTTGTAAATCCACTTTTTTGTTGTGATTTTTTCGTCTCACAACTTACGATTTGTTGTATTTAATGTTTACAAATAGATCCAGAAAGATTTCTCTGTTAATGCCATATGCAATAATACGTTTTAAAATCGAAATATTTATATTGTAAACGTACAATACAGTGCTCCGATGACGGGCGTAGTGCCCCGATGCTGAAATAAACCAGACCATGAATCGAGGTGTCTAGAAATGAAGGGTTGGAAGGCTGTGGTATTGGCCCTTTTCCTGATAGGCATTATGGCCGGAATGGCCGCTGCGGCACCGACAAAGCCCATCGTTCGGAATAACAGCACCCAGCAGAAGAACTACGGTCTTATGACTCCTGGACTGTTCAAAAAGGTCCAGAGGATGGACTGGAACCAGGAGATCAGCACGGTTATAATGTTCGGCAGTCCACAGGACAGGGATATGGCCGTGAGGGTACTAGAAACCATGGGAGCGCAGATTAAATACTCCTACAAGATAATCCCCGCCGTCGCGGTTAAAATGAAGGTCAGGGACCTCCTGCTCATCGCCGGCATGATCGACACCGGCTTCTTCGGCAACACTGAGATCTCTGGAATAAAGTTCATTCAGGAAGATTACAAGGTTCGGGTCTCAGATGCTACTTCCGTCGCCCAGATACAAGCGGACACCGTCTGGAACTCCCTCGGCTACGATGGCAGCGGTATCGTTGTTGCGGTTATTGATACCGGTATAGATGCGAGCCACCCCGACCTCCAGGGTAAAGTCGTAGCCTGGTACGATGTCGTCAACGGCAAGACCACCCCCTACGATGACAACGGACACGGAACCCACGTGGCCGGTATCGTTGCCGGAACCGGCGCGGTCAACTCCCAGTACATCGGCGTCGCCCCCGGAGCGAAGCTCGTCGGTGTCAAGGTTCTCGCCGCGGATGGCTCAGGAACGATCTCGGATATAATCGCGGGCGTTGACTGGGTCGTCCAGAACAAGGACAAGTACGGAATCAAGGTCATCAACCTCTCCCTCGGCTCAAGCCAGAGCTCCGACGGTACCGACTCCCTGAGCCAGGCCGTTAACAACGCCTGGGCCGCCGGGCTTGTCGTTGCCGTTGCCGCCGGTAACAGTGGACCCAACACCTACACCGTCGGTTCTCCGGCAGCCGCCGACAAGGTCATAACGGTCGGAGCAGTCGACAGCACCGACACCATAGCCAGCTTTTCCAGCAGGGGACCGACGGCAGATGGCAGGCTCAAGCCAGAAGTCGTTGCCCCGGGTGTTGACATCATAGCTCCCCGCGCCAGCGGAACCAGCATGGGCACCCCGATAGACAACTACTACACCAAGGCCTCCGGTACGAGCATGGCCACTCCCCACGTTGCGGGCCTTGCGGCCCTCATACTCCAGGCCCACCCGACTTGGAGCCCGGACAAGATAAAGACCGCCCTCATCGAGACCGCCGACATAGTCAAGCCCGACGAGATAGCGGACATCGCCTACGGTGCCGGTAGGGTGAACGTTTACAAGGCCATAAACTACGACAACTACGCCAAGCTCGTCTTCACCGGCTCGGTTGCCAACAAGGGAAGCGCCACCCATGCCTTCGACATCAGCGGTGCGACCTTCGTCACGGCCACGCTCTACTGGGACACCAGCTCAAGCGACCTCGACCTCTACCTCTACGACCCCAACGGAAACCAGGTGGACTACTCATACACCGCCTACTACGGCTTCGAAAAGGTCGGCTACTACAACCCCGCCGCGGGAACCTGGACGATTAAGGTCGTCAGCTACAGCGGTGCAGCCAACTACCAGGTCGACGTCGTCAGCGACGGCTCTCTGAGCCAGTCCAGCGGGACCACTCCCTCCCCCAGCCCGACACCGACCACCGACAGCCAGACCTTCACCGGTTCCGTCCATGACTTCTGGGACACCAGCGACAGCTTCACCATGACCGTCAACAGCGGCGCGACCAAGATAACCGGAGACCTGACCTTCGACACCAGCGCCCACGACCTCGACCTCTACCTCTATGACCCCAATGGTAGCATTGTTGACCGCTCTGAAACCTCCAACAGCTACGAGCACGTTGAATACCTCAACCCAGCACCGGGAACCTGGAAGTTCCTTGTTTACGCCTACAGCACCTCAGGCTGGGCCAGCTACCAGCTCGACGTCGTTGTCTACTACGGCTGAAGGTTTTTAACACCCTTTTCTTTTCTCTTTGAGGTGGTTGAAATGAGGCGGATTCTAGGGGCAGCGCTCATCCTGATGATCATCGGATTATCCCTCCCGATGGGGAGCGCTAAAATCGAGCCGTACGTTTACAAGCCCACCGTTCCCGAAACTGCCTTTGCGGTTCTTGCCCTTTACCAAACCGGGGACTATGATAAGGTTCTTGAGGGGTGCGAATGGCTCGTGGCGTTGAAGACGCCCTTTGATTCATGGGGAATGGCCTACGGGGAAGAACACATGGCAAAGTACACCGCAATGGCCATGCTGGCCCTTATGCGCGGTGAAAACATCGCCAGAGGCCGTTACCGTGATGTTCTTAACGGCGCCGCATACTGGCTGATATACAAGCAGAATCCCGACGGCTCGTGGGAGGACTACACCGGAACGGCGCTTGCGGTTATTGCGCTCAAGGAATTCCTGAACGGGTACATCAACGAAAACCTTACGGGGTTCGAAAAGCAGGTGAGAGATGCCATAAACCGCGGGGAGGGCTGGCTGATAGAGGCCAAGCCAAAAACCGATGCAGAACGGATATTTGGCTACCTCGCCCTTGGAAAAAAGGACGAACTTGAAAAGATGGGTGCTGAAGGTGAGCTGAAAGCCTACCGCGCCTTTGCCCTGGCTTACCTCGGGGAGAAGGTTGAGCTCAGCGACGATTTTGAATCCACCGTTGCTATGGCGATGGCCCTGTACTCCACCGGGGATGAGAAGTACCGCAGGGAACTGCTCGAAAAGGAACACTTTGGATTCTGGGGCGTTCTCCACTACCGCGTTCTCGACCTGCTGAGCGCTTCCAAGGTAGGGGGCTTTGAAGACCTGAGGGACATCGCGTGTCCGTATCTCGGGAAGATAACCCCTGGAGACGACTGGGAAAGGGTAATCCTGGCCGATTACTACCTGCTCTGCAACATGACCCCAGAGCTTCCCTCCAATCATTCCGGGCTGTTTCCGTGGCAGGTTGCCGAGATTGCCCGGGTGAAAGCCCTCCTCGGGGAAAACTACTCGGACGAGGTGGGCTATCTTCTAAGCACTGCCAGAAACGGGGTCTGGAAGGACTTTTACAACACCGCGTACGTGGTGTGGGTGCTCAGGAAACTGAACGTCAGCCACGACTACGGCGCCTCTCTCAGCTACCTCTCAAACAACCTTACCTGGATGCTCAAAACGAAGGATCCAAAAACTGGAAACCCCGTTTATTACAACGTCCCCACATACTACTTCGCCTATGCCCTCATAGTCTTCAGCGAGTTTGGAATGGAGAAGGAGCTCAACGAAACCCTGAACCTGCTCGCGGAAAGGCAGTATCCCAACGGCGCGTTTCCATACACTCCCGGCTCGGTGGCGGGACTAACCTCCACCGCAAAGACCGTCTGGGCACTCCAGCGGGCGGGACTTGCGAATACGACCGCATACACCAAGGGTGTTTCATTCCTCAGGAATGTCCTCTACGCCGATATTCCAAAGACCACCGTGGAGGGCGGCGTGGCAAGGCTGACCAACGCCACCTTCCTGCTAATCCGGGACGGAAGGTACGTTGGGAATCTAACGGACGAGGCCAAGGTGTCCGAGCTGGACGGCTACGTGGTGATATACCCCTCCCAGAATCCAGTAATGATAAGTGCCTACGTGGTAAAAGGCTTTAGGGCGGCAGAGGGGGTCGGAGAGAACGACAAAATCGCGTACCTGTACATCGGTGCGGGTGCCCTTCTGATAGCCATGGCAGTGCTCATCATGAGAAGAAAAGAACGCGGAGGGGAGAGGGAGAAGAAATAAACGGCTCTTTTAATTTTTCATGTCGTCGAGGCCTCTTCGTCGTTGTAGAGCTCGTCGCCGAGGGTAATCCTGCCCTCGAAGCCCTTCGAGCCCTCGAGGGTCTGAATCCTGAACATGTAGCTCTTGTACCAGTTGTAGGACGGCTTGACCTTGACCGGGAGGAGCTTCCAGGCGCGCGTTTCCTCCTCGTAACCCCAGTTCACGTACTCGTTGAAGTTCCTGATGATGTCGGTGATGACGACTCCGAACTCGTTGAGGAGAACCCTCTGGATTTCCCTCCATTTGTCGAGCGAGCTCTCGCGCCTCGTTATGCCGAAGTAGCCGGCGCAGCCGGGCCCTTTAAGCGTCGCTATTCCCCTGCCGACGAATGCCCTTATGGCGTCAACCGTCTCGGGAGGGTCTGTGATGAAGGTGTCGAACTTGTGGAGCGCGTAGTCCGGGAGCGGCTCGCGGAGGTCGAAGGTGAACATCTCGATGTTCTCGTAGCCGAGCTCGTCGGCGGTCTTCTCGATGAACTTCACAAGGCGCTCGTCTATGTCGAGGACGGCAATGCGCTTCGGCAGGCCGCTAAGCATGAGGGCTATGCTGGTCAGGTCGTCATCGCCGAGGACGAAGACCTCCTTGTTCTCAAGGTCCCCGCGCGTGTGCATGAGGGCTATCCTGGCGACGGTCGTCTCGGGGGTAACGTAGGCCTGGTCGAAGTCATGCTTAGGCTGCGGCCTGTCCTTGACTATCTCCTTAAACTGCTCGAGAAGGTCGCTGAAGGCATCCAATTCGACCGTCTTGCCCTCGCAGTGGGAGCAGGTGTAGTCCTTTCTGGCGCCAATCCCATACTTCTCCACCAGCTTCCTGCCGCTCTGGGTGAGGACGACGCTCGGGCCGTCGAAGGCCACGTAGCCAAGCTCGTGGAGCGCCGTAATGACGGCAACGACGAGCGGGAGCGGCTCCTCGCTGAGGTCAACGATTCTCCAGACGTCTCTACTCGCCTGGATGGCGCTCAGAACGTTCTCGACCGTTCTCTCGTAAACGGGGATGCTCGTCTTCTCCCTAACCTTCTCCACTATCTCCCTCATCGCAAGCACCTCCAGAAGCATTTTTTGTTCGTGAACGGGGTTAAGGTGGGTCTCTTTTAAGGTTTTCCCAGCGGCAAGTTTAATAAACCATCCCCCGATTGGGTCTCCGATGATAGGCCCCGTGGGAGACGACTTCGTCAAAAGGTACCGCCTCGAGTACAACCTGGATGCCCTTGAGCGGGTTAGGGGAGATATCGGCGAAGAAGCCTATTCCCGTCTGAAAGCCTTGGTAGAATACCGCCTTTACGGGAAGGAGTTTGACCGCTCACCTATTGACGTGAAGATAGCCCTCGCCTTTTCTGCCGGTTCGGACAGCACGGCGTCCCTCAAAATACTCAGATGGGCAGGCTTCAACGTCGTTCCAGTGATGGCAAAGCTCCCCCAGATGAGGGAGCCGGTTCTCCTCAATGCCATGACGCAGGGTGCGGTTTTCGTGGAGATACCAGGATATATGGACGAGATGAGGGAGCAGATAAGGAAGGGGGCACCGGTTTGCGGCCGCTGCCACACGATGGTTATGGACGCCATCGAAGACTACGCCAGGAAGAACGGGATAAAAATCGTCGCTTCAGGCGACCTCCTGAGCTCCGGCCTTATATCAATCCACAGGAATGGGGACGTGGTTATCCTGAACCTTCCTGCCTTTCTGGCCCTTGACAAGGGCGAGGCAATAGCAACCCTCGGACGAAAGTATGCCCTCGGCTTCGGATGCACCCTCTGGAAGTCCGCGGCGAAGAACTCACCGGTCCTGAAGAGGTTCGGCATTCAGAGGGTCTTGAGGGAGCTCCGCGCAAGGGCACTTACTCCCGAGATGGCGGAGAGGCTGATATTCGACATCCTATCCCAGTAGCTACCCATTTCTGACCCAAAAGGTTTAAATCTGTCATCCTGAACTTCACCCAGGTGGTGAATAATGGTCACGAAAGAGGAAGTTGAGAACGTTGTTAAAGCAGTCGTTGACGAGAAGTTCGTAAAATCCGTTGAGGTGAACGAGAAGGGGGACGTGGCGGTCACCCTCGCGAAGGACACCCCGAACATCGATGACGTGCTGATAAGGCTCAACGCGGAGCTCGGAAAGATTGGAGGAGTGGGCACCATAACGATAAACCGCGAGAGGGAGATGAAGGCCGAAGAGAACGCCGAGCTGAACAAAGATATGATACTGGAAAAGCTCAAGGAAGTTATCGACCCGGAGATAGGTGTGGACGTCGTCAACCTTGGCCTCATATACGAGGTAAATGTCAGGCCGGATAAAACCGTGTACGTGAAGATGACGATGACGACCCCAGGCTGTCCGCTCACGATGTGGATTCTCCGGGCCGTTGAGGACAAGGTTCTCGAAATCCCCGGCGTCAAGGACGCCGAAATCGAGCTAACCTTCGACCCGCCCTGGACGCCCGACAGAATCAGCCCGGAGTACAAGAAAAGGCTTGGACTCTACTGACCCATTCTGTCAATTTTTGTTCATCAACGGGCGGTTTGCTCCCTTTTTCTACGTATTTTCGTCTTTCAGCGTCCGTTCCTCCGACGAAAAGTTTATATTCGCCTGGGTTCATCTAAGTCCGGTGATGTTCCATGGCGTGGAAGGTTAAGATTGACCAGGACGTTTGTATCGGAGATGCCATCTGTGCCAGCCTCTGCCCGGACGTCTTTGAGATGGGCGACGAGGGCAAGGCCCAGCCGATCGTCGAGGTTATCGAGGACGAGGCTCTCTACAACTGCGCCGTTGAGGCCGCTGAGGCCTGCCCGGTCAGCTGCATAACCGTTGAGGAGGCCTGAAGCCTCTTCTTTTTCCCCTTCATTACACGCCGCTTTTCTGAGAGATTTAGAAGATAAAAGAGAAAAGGTCACTCCAGGCTAAGCCCGAACTTCTCCGCCTGTTCCAGCACGTACTCCCTTATCTCTCTCGCCTTTGGCAGCTCCGCCACTATCTCACCGTTCTCAATGAGCGGCTTGAGAAGCGGCTCAACCTTGGCCCCGCAGACGGGGCAATTTTCGAACTTCTTGTCGGCTGGAACGCGGTGGTAGTGCCCGTTCTCGCAGCGGTATATCTGCTTCCTTCCGCTGAGCTTTCCGCGCTTGGTCATAGGCTTCCCTTCGATCTCCACGATGTCGAGGGAGAAGTCAACCGGCTTGGCGCTAGCTATGCTTCCACCGACGCCGAAGGCATCGGCAACATCGGCCAGCCCCTTGAGGCTCTCCTCGTTGAGCCCGCCGCTGAGGAATATCTTGACGTGCCCGTAGCCCCGGAGGTCAAGCTCCCAGCGCACCTCTTCAACAATCTTCCTGAAGTTGCCGCGCCTTGAGCTGGGAGTGTCGAGCCTTACAGCATCAAGCCTCTCTCCGAGGGCTTCCGCGGCCATTAACGCTTCGAACTTCTCGTCGTAGAAGGTATCAATGAGGGCCGTCCTCGGAACCTCGGGCGGCATTACCTCGTCGTAGTACTTCCAGGCCTTTACCTGGTCGCCTACGGTTATGATGAGCGCGTGGGGCATGGTTCCAACGGGCTTCTCGCCGATCATCTCGGCCCCAAGAACGCCGGAAACACCGTCGCATCCGCCTATGAATGCCGAGCGGTCTATCATCGGGGCGATAGCGGGATGCATGTGCCTTATCCCGAAGGAGTAAACCGGCTTGAACTTCGCCGCTATCTTCGTCCTGAGCGCCGCGGTGGCTATGCCACTCGCCTGGCTGAGCATGCCGAGCATGGCGGTCTCATAGATTCCGAACTCCTCGTAAAAGCCTTCGATCTGCATAACCGGCTCGTAGGGGTGGAATATCGTCCCCTCGGGCATGGCGTAGACATTTATCGGCAGCCCTTCGAGAAGCTTTGCAACCTCCTCGATCCCCGCCAGGACACCCCACTTCCAGCCGTGCGGGAGGCTCGTCGTTGTGACATCGGCGAAGACCTTCTTGTGGATGCCCTTTTCTTCCAGAATCTTCTTTGTCCTGATGAAGTAAACGTCAGTGGTCTTTCCGGCTTTTATATCCTCCTCGTGGGCGATGTAGAAATCTCTCATCTTCCTCACCTGGGACAACTTTCCCCCTCCTGGATTTAAGGCTTTCCAGCGAAAGGCTTATAAGGTTAAAAACCGACCGGTCGGTAGGTGGAATTGTGAGGGTCTGCATCGTCTATGAGTCCAGGAGGGGCTCCACAGAGATGGTAGCACGGGCGATTGAAAAGGCCCTCAGAGATAATGGCTTTGATGCTCAGACATGGAGCGTGGGGCAGAATCCAGAGGTTGATGACTGCGACCTCGTGATCATCGGGACGCCGATTTACTACGAGAGACCGCTTCCCCAAGTGGTGAGGTTCATCGAAGAAAAGAGCGGCCTGGAGGGAAAAAGAGTTGCCGTCTTCATCCTTGCCATGGCACAGAAGTTCGGGAAGCTCGGGAAGGAATACACTGAGAGGAGATACCTGCGCCTGATGATGGAGCCTATTAAAGGCAGGGTCGTTTCTGCCAGAGCCTTCGACGGCTGGCTCTTCAGGGAAAACGAGGCAACAATCGTCGAGGCTGGGGCCTGGGCGGTTGAGGTGGCAAGACTGTGCAAAGGAGGTGAATGAATTGAGAGCTCTTATCGAATTTGTTGTGGAGAAGCCAAAGAGAACCGTTGTGATTGTTCTCCTTGCGACGCTCCTTTTTATGGCTTTTGCGTCGCAGCTTAAGGAAGAGACCAGTCTGAACGCCATGTTTCCCAACTACCCAGAGGCCAAACTGATGACGGACATCCAGCACGATTTTGGAAACGCTGAACCGGTTGTCATAATACTCCAGGGGGACAATGTCCTGACCCCGGAATACTTCTCAAGGGTGGCGGAGATAACTTCCAGACTGTTGAACAGCGATTCCATCAGCGATGCCCTAATTCACCCAAAGGAGCAAAGTATAGAATCCCTCCCGGAAATCCTGGCACTTTATCGGCTTTCCCTGGAGGGCAACATGCATCCTTCACAGTCCATGATTCTGGAGGAGATGCGTTCTTTCAAATCACAAGAGGAAATAACCGGGACATTCAGGGCATTTCTCTCCGATCCAAACGTTCCCAGGGACATGAAGGACTACGCGCTCTCCTTCCTGCCGAAGGATTTCAACGATGATACAATGAAGAGCGGGGAGATGGGGGTTTACGTATCGCTGAACGCCGGCCTGCCGGAGAGCAAGCTTGAGAGGGTTGAACGTGAAATAGAAACGGTCGCAAGAGGGGTAGACGCAAGCTCTCTAACGTATGGCTTTCAACTGCTCAATTACTATTACGTAAAAACAGAGGAACGTCTGGTTCCGGCCTTTGTTCTGGCCTTGATTCTGATACTGGCGCTTATGTTCTTTAACTTTAGGAATATCAGTGATGTTATCCTTTCCCTCCTCGCCCTCTTCCTGGCTATGATCTGGACGTTTGGCCTTGCAGGGGCGCTTGGATGGAAGTTCGACCTGATGGCTGGAATGGTTCCCATACTAATCCTGGGTCTTGGAATAGACTTCTCCTTCCACGTGCTAATGGGCTACCGCGAGAAACTCCGCGAGACGGGAACCTCAAGAAAGGCCATGAAAGTCGTGCTCTCCACAGTCGGCGTGGCACTTCTCCTGGCGATGATAACGACGGTAGTCGGCTTTTCCTCCAACGGCATCTCGGACCTTCCCAGCATGAGGCATTTTGGCTTCCTCTCGGCGTTCTCCATACTCTCGGTCTTTGTTTTGAACATAACCTTCGTCCCCGCCATTAGGGTGCTGATTGACGGTAGAAGGGAAAAAGGAACGGTCCCGGCCAAAAAGGCCAGGGGCGAACATCGTACGCTTAGGGTTCCGTGGTTCATCAACGGGAAGATAATAGCCGCAGTTCTATTCCTCGCCATCCTCCTGGTGGGTGCTGCCGGATGGTATCTGGGGCTTGGCATGAAGGCCTCCTACGACCCGACGGGAGAGCTGGCAAGGGACCTAAGCGTTACAAGGGCCTACGATCTGCTCAACGAGAAGTTCAGCGTTGGCACGGAGCGTGTCTACATCCGGGTGGACGGAGACCTAACGAATCCAGCACTCTGGGACGAACTCCAGGACGCAGTACGGAGAATGAATGATGACAAGTACGTCGTCGGGTCTAACGGCACCGCCAAGGTTGAGTGGATTCTAACGCTCGTCCCGTTCCTCTCGATGGAGAACCCAGAGGTCTTGAAAACATACGCCGCCGTTGACAGGAATGGTGATGGGTTCATTGGGGGGGATGCATCGCCGGAGGAGCTGAAAGACTTTCTAAGTGCCGTGTACAGCACACCCATGGGCAGGTACTACCTTCACCGGAACAAAAATGGGGGCTTCAATGGTCTGTTACTCGTGGTTCCCACCAGAACCGACTTCGGTTACCACGGAAAGGAACTCCTGAAGGAACTGCGGGATGACTTCGGAGGGGTAACGGCCAACGTTAGCTTCACTGGAGAGCCCATAATCTGGGCCAAAGGGCTCGACGACGTGAGGGATTCCATGCTCAACTCCATGTTCCTCTGCCTCCTCTTCGCTTTCATCGTCCTTCCGCTGGCCTTTGGACTCGCGCACCGCTCACCCCTCCTCGGACTGCTCGTGGCGGTTGCACCATTCCTCGTGCTGGGATGGCTCTTCCTCACCATGAGACTACTAAACATTCCGCTCAATACGATGACAGCCATGGTCGGGGCGATAATCGTGGGGATTGGCATAGATTACCCGATTCACATAGCCAACCGCTGGGCCCTGGAGAGAAGGGCGGGGAGGAACTTCAGTGAATGCTATTCGATTTCCCTCTCCAGCACGGGCAGGGAGGTCCTCTACTCAGCTTTGACGACCCTAATAGCCTTCGGCGTTCTCGTGACGATTCCAATTCCCATTATAACTCAGTTTGCAACTACCACCCTCTTTGGGCTGATTTACAGCTTTTTGGGTGCCGTTCTGGTTCTTCCGATTTTGATACGGTTATTCTGGCACGGGGGTACAGAGGAACATGGCCACGAAAACCGAAGCCCCGGAGCGGAGGCATGACACCGTGGAATGATAGCGAGAATCTTCTTTTTTCTTTTTGGATTCCGGAAATCCGGTAACCGGTTTGTACGAATCCCAAGAAAAGTATTTGAGGGGTGGGTTCAATATGATGGTGGTCGCGGGGGTGGTAACGTACCGTTGATAGTAAAACAAGGTGGGTATCATGAAGGGCGAGGAAACTAGGAGGCGGATAGTAAGGGCGGCCCTTGAGCTGTTCAGCGAGAGGTCGTATCACGACGTTTCAATGGAGGAGATAGCCAGAAAGGCGGGTGTCTCAAAGGGCGGTCTTTTTCACCACTTCCCGAGCAAGTACGAACTCGCAAAGGAGGCCCTCTTCTACGGCCTTGAGATATGGGGGCGGGAGGTTATTTCCAGGATTCAACCGCTGGAATCCGCGGAGGAGAGGCTCTGGGCGATAATAGACGCGTCCTTTGACTTTGTCATACAGAGCCTTAAGTTCTCCCGCTTCTTTCTTGAGGTCTATGAGGAAAGCTTAAAGCAAAAAAACGGATTGGACATCTGGAAGGCCTTCGGAAGCGAATACCTCGGGATTTTGGAGGACATTTTCAGGGAGATTGGGGCCGAAAATCCCCGGGTGAGGGCGTTCCTCCTCGGGGCGCTGGTGGATGGGTTTGCCCTGGACTACTTGGTATTCCGGGACGAGGTGTCGGTTGAAGAGGCCAAAAAAGAGGCGTTCCGAATCTTTACCTGCACAAAACGGTCGTGAGAAACCTATTTATGGCTGGAAAGCGTAGAGATAAATTGGTGATTGTATGGATGTCCCCATTGGTGAGCTCCTCTCCCTGAAAGGGAGGCGGGCCCTGATAACGGGCGCGGCATCTGGAATAGGCCGCGCGACGGCGTTGAGGTTTGCGGAGGCCGGCGCCGACCTGGAGCTTGTGGATATAGACGAGTTCGGACTGAAGGAAACCAAGGCGCTCGCCGAGGAGTTCGGCGTCGAGGTTAAGGTCCACCGCGTTGACCTTTCAAGGAAGATAGAGATAGACACCCTGTGGGAGTCACTGAAGGGCAGGGAACCGGATATCCTCGTGAACAACGCCGGCGTCTACTGGTTCAAGGACTTCACTGAGGTCGATGAAGGGTTCTACGAAAAGGTCATGGCGATAAACCTTGACTCCGTCTTCTGGATGTGTCAGCACTTCGTCCGGGCGAGGAAGGACAAAGGGGGAGTGATAATCAACGTGAGCTCGATAGAGGCGTTCCTGCCCTTTGCCAAGGGACTGGCGCACTACGACGCGGCCAAGCTGGGCGTGGTTGCCCTCACCAGGGCGATAGCGAGGGACTACGGGAAGAAAATCAGGGCCAACGTGGTGGTCCCGGGGGGCATAGAAACGGAAGGGGTAAAGAAGCTCAAGAAGGAGGCGATAATGAAGTTCGACATGGAGAAGATAGGCATATCTTTCAACTTCAACGCACGCCTCCCGATGGGGCGCTTCGGTCAGCCGGATGAGGTGGCCAGGGTCATGCTCTTCCTCGCGAGCGACCTGGCGAGCTACGTCAACGGGGCGATAATCCCCGTGGACGGGGGATTCCTCTCGACGTGAGCCATTAGAGCGTTGTACCAGTACATTATTAACGCAAGCTTCTGAGTTTTCTCCAGTGAGGCCGATGCGCAAGGATTTTGATATCGGTGAGGTGATTCCTGGAGGGGTTCTTCTGGTCTCCTACGGCCAGTACAGCCTCGGCTGGAAGATAGGTGTGTAGTATCTCAGAAGGGAAATAGAGAGGGGCGCCTTTGGAATCATCATGAACACCTTGACGGCCTCTACGAGCTGTTCGGAGGAAAGTTCCTGAAGAACATGATGCTCCAGTACCTGATCCGGTCAGAGAGACTCCTGAAGGAAGGCTACGACCACTGGACGATATTCATATCAACAGGGACACCATACCCAAGGAGCTCCACTCATGGATAATCAGTGCCAGTGACTACGTAATTCTGACAGAGGGCATAGTGGACAGAGAGAACCTGATAGAGAACACGGTTCTCTTGAAGAGCCTGGCCCCAGGTTTCTCTCAGGGGATGTTCCAGACGACGGTGCCGGCTGAGAGGCTGCAATGAGTCAGAAACTGAACGGAAGCTCCACCTCCTCACCTTTTTCAATTTTGTGAAGTTCCCGCCTGTAAGCCTCCAGCGGTCGGTCTTCAACCTTCAAGTAGCCCGCGAAGGTCTTTGGTCTCTCCTCGAGCTCGTCGAAGAACCTCGGGTAGTTCTTATCCCTGATGATGTGGTGGTCGAGTATTATTTCTGCTCCTGTTTCGCGGATTATCTCGCTGAGATTTTTAATGCCTGCCTCCCAGCTTCCCTCAGCGCGCTTACCGAGGTATGTCGGCGGTCCCCCAGTTATGAGCAGGTCTGGGGCCTTCTCGATTATCCACTCTACAGCTTTTTTGTTGAGCAGCTGAATATCGCTCGCGTGGATTACTCTCCTAGAGCTGTCATCTATGAGCGTCATCACAACGAAGCCGAGCCTGGAACCTTCGCTTCCGTGGGGGACGGCTGGAGAGAACTCCAACTCAACGCCGCCGAGGTCGAAGCTCCTTCCGTCGGCGAATTCGATGCCCCTGGCTATCGGCTCCGCTTTCTTAAGGAATGCCCATGCCCTCTTTTTCTGACTGAAGTTGATGTTCTCCCTCGGGTGCTTTATGAAAAGGAGCTTTCTCTCGTATATCTCCCTCGCGTAGCTCTCGCTTGAGCTCTCGTAGAGTCCCTCGAAGAATGGTGTGTAGTGGTCGTAGTGGTAGTGGGAGATAACGACGACGTCACTCCTCCGCGCGTAGCCCTGAAGCTTTCTCCTCATCTGTCGGAGGGCATCCATTTCAGCCTTCGCTGGTGGAAGGCCGTAGCGCTTCGGCCCGAGGGCGACACCGGGGTCGATGAGGATTTTTATTCCAGAGGCCTCTACGAACGTTGCCAGGCTCCTCACCCCAAGACTTTCGGCCGCGAGAGGAACGATGCGCATGGTCTTAGTTCGAGGTTTTCCTTTAAAGGTTGCTTCTCGTGCGCACACTTTGAGGCATTTTGATTTCTAGGACGACGGGGGACTTACGGTAACACAAAAGCTATTCGTTCGGTCTGTGAGAAAACTAAACTCCTTCTGCGGTTTTAGTTAAAAATCAAAAACTGTAACTACCCTAGTTACATAAATTTTATATCTCAGACTTTTTTCACGTTCTCATGGGGGTGCTGTATGAACAAGCGTCATGTTTTAAACCTACAAGAACTTAACAGAAAAGATATCCCTCTTGTAGGCGGCAAGGCTGCCGTCCTTGGCGAGCTGTTGGCTTCAGGTTTTCCAGTTCCACCTGGTTTCGTTGTAACGACTCTTGCCTATGATCTCTTTGTCTCAAGAAACCATCTGGACGAGGTCATTGAGCGCGCCCTGAAAGAGAGACCCGTTGATGGTGAGGCCATTAGAAAAGCATTCCTAAGCGCCCCAATACCTGAAGAGGTGGCGCAAGCTATTCGTGCTGCTTACCAAACTATGGGATCCGGGTCCGTTGCCGTGCGCTCGACTGCAACGGCTGAAGACATGCCTCATGCTGCGTTTGCTGGACAGCATGAGACTTTTCTTAACGTAGTCGGTGTCGATGCCGTTGTAGAGGCCGTACGCCGGTGCTGGGTTTCTCTATGGGATGACCGTGCAATAGCCTACCGTGAGAAGATGGGAATAGACCACAGAATGGCAAAAATGGCCGTTATAGTTCAACGTATGGTGCCGGCTGAGGCTTCGGGCGTTATGTTCACGGCCAACCCCATCACTGGGGCACGGGACGAAGTGGTTATAGGCGTGAACGTTGGACTCGGCGAAGCTGTTGTATCTGGTTTGGTGACACCGGATCACTACGTCCTTCGCAAAACCAGTTTTGGCTGGCGCATTGTAGAGAGGCGTCTTGGTCGGAGAGAAGTTGTTGTTAAGCCCAAGGCCGATGGGGGAGTTGAAGAGATCAAAACATCGAATGTCACTCAACCGGTTGTGTCGGACGATATTTTAAAAAAGCTTGCAGACCTCGGCGTTAAAATCCAGAGCTATTTTGGCAGGCCGCAGGACATCGAGTGGGCATTGGCCAACGGGGAAATATTCATCCTCCAAGCACGTCCCATTACTACACTCCCCGAGCCCATGCCAAGAGTGGGTAAACTTAACAGTATGCTCATAAGGACTCTAGCAGAGATAATCCCGGAGAGGCCCTATCCGCTGGACATGGTGTGGATTGAGACCATTTTCTCCAATGCAGTAGGCAAGATTGCGCGTTATTTCGGCATCAAAGTGCCTGCTTTGGAACAGATCTTCGTGGAGGAAGACGGTATAGCTGTAAAAGTTCGCCCTGACTTCTCCATACGTCCCTCATGGGGAGTGTTGCTGGCACCCTTCCGGCTGATATGGCTGGCTTTACGGTACGACTCAGCAAAATGGGAATCCGACCCGCTCCTCTCCGAGATTCAAGCCCGCGTTGATTCGTTGAAAAAGCGCGATCCGGAAGGAAGCACGTGGGAGGAGCTTCTTGATACGGTGCACGAGGCGCTCTCAATACCGTCATTAGCGGGTGAAATACGTAAGCGTTACCTCCCCAGAGCCTTGATATCTGCCGGGATAATATCCCTCTCACTGCGGACGCTTAGGCGCAGGCACCTGCTCTCAACCCTCCTCTTTACATGTATCAACACAAAAGTTACCGAGGCAAATGCTGAACTGGAGAAGCTCGCAGAGATGGTAAGGAAAAACCCTGAACTCATGGAGCTCTTCCGTAAATATGAGCCGAAACAGCTGATTTCCGTTCTTGAAAAAACGCCAGCAGGTCAAGAGTTCCTATCTGAATTCGAGGCATTCCTCGAAAAATACGGGCATCGTGAAGCCAGGGGCTCGGCGTTGATTTCCCATGGAACGTGGAAGGAGGAGCCGGAAGTCGTGCTTGGAATAGTCGCAAGTCTCGCCACCTCGGAGGTGAAACATAGCTCGTGTGCGAGATTTAGAGAGGCCCTCGATCAGGTACTGACCCATCCACTGCTGCGTTTAAGGCCTTTCCGCTCCACCTTCCTGAGCGTTCTTGAAGAAGCGCGCCAGCTCCACAGGCTCCGCGAGGACGGGCGCTTTTACGCTATGATGCCAATACCGATACTAAGACGCGCTCTATTGACAATGGGCAAACGCCTAGTAGAAGCCGGAGTACTGGAGGTTCCTCAGGACATCTTCTACCTAAAGCTAAGCGAAATAGAGCAGATAAAGAAGTGGCCACTTTCAGAAGATACTGCAGAGGAACTCCGTGCTCTCGTGTCTCGGAGGAAGGAAAAATGGGCGAGCCTAAAGGACAAGCCCTTCATAGACCCGCGGCTATTGTACGTCCAAGATACCTCTGAGGATGCACAGAGGGCTCTGCTGGTCGGCATACCCGGCAGTCCGGGAGTGGCAGAAGGTTATGCCCGTATAATCAGAGACAGCTCGGAGTTCCACAAGCTCCGGCCTGGAGATGTGCTGGTGGCACCTTACACAACTCCAGCCTGGACACCCCTCTTCCGGCTGGCGGTAGCGGTGGTGGTTGATACTGGCGGGCCGTTGTCCCACGCCGCAATTGTTGCACGCGAGTACGGCATTCCTGCAGTTATGGGAGCAGGGGTAGCAACGAAAGTGCTCAAGGACGGGCAGTACATCCGGGTCGACGGCAACAGGGGGTTGGTCTTCTCCGTTGAGACCGAGCGAGAGGAGGTGAGCAAATGACGGACTATGATACCAAGTACGCCTGGAGAGTCACCCCTCTCCTTTAGCCTTGCATCCCTCCTTGTTCTTTACACCGAGGCAATGTTAATACCAAGCTTACCTTATATCCAGCAGGAATTCAACATAACGCAGGCCGATGTGTCGTGGATCCTCACGGCCTATTTAATCACCGGGACAATTTGTGCGCTGGTCTTTGGGACTCTGGGAGATATGTACGGGAAAAAGAAGCTCCTCTTAACAGCCCTTTCTCTTTACACCCTTGCCCTGATACTCAATGGATACGCCCCTACCTTTAGAGCGTTGCTTCTCTCAAGGGCCGTACAAGGTGTGGGCATGGCTATGCTGCCACTAGCTTACTCTCTAGTCCGGGAGCAGTTCCCCCGGCGGCTTGCACCTATGGCTCAAGGGCTCATCTCCGCCATGAATGGAGTGGGCATTATCATTGCGTTTCCGGTAGGGGCGTTGATTGCGCAAAACTACGGATGGAGGGCCACTTTCCACACGGTTGCTCCTTTTGCTATTCTGCTGGTTGCGTTAATCGCTCTATACGTGCGGGAAAGCAAGTTCATTCAGCATGATAAGAGGATAGACTTGGCGGGAATAGCTCTTTTCGCAATCTTTCTGGTGTCCTTTTTGATAGCCTTATCAAAAGGTCCTCAGTGGGGATGGACATCTGGAAAGGTTATCTTTCTGATAATGTTCTCCGCCGTTTCCCTTTTTGCGTTTCTTTTCCATGAGGCCAAAATTGAGCATCCTTTCATCCCTCGCGATATCTTTAACAGGAATGTTAAGGCCGCTGTCTTTGCGACTTTTGTCGTGGCATTTGCATTTCAGATAAACTCGCTGACTCTGACGTATTTGCTGCAGATGCCTGAACCCTATGGATACGGGCTTCCCGTATTTAAGGCCGGCCTTTATATGACACCCCTTGTTTTGACATATCTGATAACCGCTCCTATAGCAGGTCGCGTTATACTCCGGGTAGGGGCAAAAACCCTCTCCGTTTTTGGAATCTCAACGGCGGTGTTGGGCTACTCGCTGGCCGTTCTCCACCTCTACGATGGAGTTACGTATGTGTTAGGATTTATGAGTGTGGGCTCTATGGGAATGGCTCTCCTGAACGTGTCCCTAATTAACCTGTTAACGTTCTCCGCTCCCAGGGAGAGGCTGGGATTAACAACGGGCCTTTTTACCACTTTTAGAAACATAGGCTCCTCCATAGCTCCCCCAGTGGGCGGAGTGATTCTCACGATATACCGTATTGGTACTGCACCCTCGCCCACAGCATACTATGTGAATTTCTCAATAGTCATTGCGATGTTTCTGGTAGTGCTCATCCCGATATTTTTTGCAGAAGAAGTTCTGAAGGATTAAAAGAACTCTCTGCGTTTATTTTTTGCTTATGCAAACGCCAGCGGCTCAAGCAAAGATATATATTTAGCTGGGGAGGTACAGGAATTAGGGGTGTGTGATTACGGTGATTGAGGGGGAGATTATTGAGAAGCTTAAGCTTCTTGGTCTCAAGGAGTACGAGGCGAAGGTCTATGCCGCTTTAGTAATCCTTGGGCCGTCGAAAGCGAGTGAGATAGCTAAGGAAAGTGAAGTTCCGAGGCCAAAGGTTTACGATGTCTTAAAAGAGCTTCATAAGAAGGGTTTTGTGGATATAAGCGAGGGGAGCCCTACCTACTTTAAGGCTACTGATCCTGAAAAAGTGGTTGCCTCGCTTAGGGATATGTACATTAAATCGGCAGAAGATGTCATAATCAAGCTGAAGAGTTATCAAAAGGAACAGAGACAAGAATGGTTTCCAATCTGGTATTTACAGGGCGAGTGGAACATAAAACGTAACGTTGAGGATTTAGCAGAGAGGGCGGAGGAGGAGTTCATCTCAGCACTTGTTGACTGGAAATTAGGGTTTAAGTTCAAGAAAGCGTTCGAAATTGCAAAGCGTAAAGGACTGGATACAAAAATAGTCCTACCCAGGCCCAGGCGGAACAAACGTTACATCGAAACCTTGAGCCAGCTGGGGGACTTGGTTTTTATATCCCTCGAAGAAGCTATGGACGAGAAGGATGAGGATTACAAATTGCTCACAAAGGCACTATTCACCAGTGATGCGTCGTATAAAGTGGAGGGTATCTTTATCCGGGACGGGAGGGAGTCTATTATGGTCTACAGAGAGGGAGATATACTAAAAGGTTTGATAGTCAGGCTCCCGTTCATACCGACGTTTCAGAGAATGATTCTCCTTCACCTGACTGACAAATCACAACAATAACTAAAAGCGGGGACAACCAAAAAGTCTTTGAATGCTAAGGTTGGTATTCCTTGGGGCCTCGAAAAGAGGTCAAAGTAGGCGGATGATGAATGGTGCTGTGGAGTGGTTTCCGTTGCCAACCGATGAAGAGTGCCATTACTGACAGTCATATTACATGCATTTTCTTAATATTTATGCGAGTAAATGAGCTTTTGCATGCATTCTCAACCATTAAAAATAAAATACATGCAATCATCGGTTAATTGCATGTGAAAACGTTATGCTTAAAAAGCCAAAAATACATATATATTGCTGGTGGGGACAGTGAGAAGGAAGGTATTTTATACTCCCCCAGCACAAACAGCCGCAATAACCACCGACAATGGATCCGTGATACTCAAACTGAGCGACTTCGACGAGTACAAGGAGGAACTTGTAAGAATGAGAAACGAAGGCCAAATGACAGTCGGAAAGTTCCAGAACAGATCCACCGCCGTCAACGTGTTCCTCGAATACCTAATCAAAACCAAAGGCATCGAACCCGGCACGAACGAGATAAAAATCACGACAAAGGACATTTACAATGCCTTTACAATATTCATTCACGAGAGAAGACCTGCAGTCCACACTTTGCGTACATACCTTTACTCAACGAAAAAGGCGTTGGAGCACATTTTGCTCAGCAAATACAACATTCTTCTTTCCAGAACAATCGGGCTCGAAGTTTTTAACCCCGAGTTTTACGTATCACAGCTTTCAAAATCCACGTTCCAGACAAAAGGCCGCCAGCTAAAAGAATACCAGCTCAACGAGAGAAACAAAGTCATAAGTGACGAAAGAGTAAAAGACGCCCTAAAATGGCTCGAAATACTAATCCACACAAAGAAAACCCGCACAGTTGAAAACCTCAGGCTGGCAACGATAATTGCCCTCTTAACAGGAGCGCGAGGCTCAGAAATTAACGACCTCCAATTCCAAGTCATCGTTGACGGCGAAACCATAAATCAAATTGACCTCAACAGGGGCATCATATATTTCCACCGCAAAAAGCTGAAAGAAGACGCCACAAAAAGCTTCACACCAGTGTTCATCCACCCTGTCCTCATTGAGGAACTCAAGGCATACCGAAGAAAATACCTGCCGGATCCCACGAAACCCCTCTTCGGATATTACGAGATTGACAAACTGTTTTACAATTATTACACCCCAGCAAAAGCATTCAGAAGTAAAGAAAAGCTTGAGACCCTGTACCAGAACAACAAATGGCTCCAGAAGTATCCACCGCAAAAGCCAATCATCGGATTGCGCCAAATCAGAAAATACGTTGACAGTTACCTTCAGGCCAGAATGTTCGAGCTCGCAGACAAGGGTGTGGGGAGCTCCCTTTTCGGGAAGGGGCTTTACGGACTCGACAACATGCGAAGATACAAGAATTACCTCCTTGGACGTGCTGAAGGGGTGGATTTCATGCATTACATCTCGACCACAGAAGACCCCCGTTACGTCGCCAGATACAAGAGATTCACGAACATGCTCTTTGATGGGCTCATTGACAGGCTCATGCCCGAGTTCGGTCATGTCTTAAGCCCAGAAGTTGCATCAAAGCTTTACGGAAAATCCTCTGAAACACAAGCGGCCACACAGAAAAGCAAAGTGACCTCGTATTGAGCATTCCAACTTTGTTAACCTTCATGGCTTTAGCATTTCTTTATTCTTGACCACGTGGGGCCTTTTGGATATAAAAAAATGATAAAAGGGCATTAGTCCGCCTCGCCGTAAGCGAGGATGAAGAACGCCTCAAGGGCAATGACGGAAGGCGCCCTCACACAGTCCCGCCTTCTCGGAAACAACACGTCCTCGAAGTAATCAACGAATACACGCAGCTTGAGAGCACTCTTCGCATCGACCAACCCCCTCTCCACAAAGTCATCGAGGACGTGATTGAAGAGACCCCCAGCATCAAGGAGAGCCTCACGGTCTTCATAAGTCCCAATCAGCAGGGAGTAAACCTCCCGCCAGAACTCCTTCGGCACTCCAAGCTCGCCTAAAGACCCAACTAAAGTCACAGCCACCTTTTTATTGACCTCTTCTAAGTTCATGGCCCTAATTTCGTTGAAGATTCCGTACAGCACGGCCGTTACATCCTCCATCCCTACCACCGCTCACCCAGCGGGGGTACGGGCAATTAAAATTAACTCCCGACCATCAGGTGGAGTCATTAAGAAAATTGCATTTGGCCGAGTTAGCAAATTTGATAACTCGGAAGCCTCCGAGTTCCATTTTTTGCAACTCGTGAAGTGCAAAAGAAGGCATGAGAGGGCTTCTTTTCACCCACTCATTTTCATTAATTCTTGCATTTAAACGCGAGTTGCAAAAAATGCAACGCATAAACTTGTACATTCACTAAATCACACCCAGAGAAGAAGGCACGAAACAGCTCAGATTGGCCTAAAAACAATGTAAAAATAAGAAGTCTCATGGAGGGTTCGATAATGCGCTTTCCCATAATTCTTGGGCGACCACGCCCGGCGGTTTGCGACACGACGTTGGAGTGAATGGAACCTCTGAAAGCCTCTTTTTTAAGTGAGTGTACAGAAATGTACTCCTGGAGATGCCGGTGTAAGGCATTTGCCTTACACCAGATTGTCAGCAAAGACAATAACGCCCACAATCCAAGAGGGAATTGACAGTAATTTGACCAAAATATTTTTAAGTTGTGTATCACAAACGTAATACAAAAGCTTGGGTTAAATAAGACCCGCCGAGAATTGAAAGGGGAACACCTTTTGGAGGGTGATTAGTATGGCATATCCCATCAAGATAACTCAGAAGACCAATAAAAACCGCCCCAAGACCAAGTTAATTAGTGTCAGAATTCCAGAGTTCGCATACGAGCAAATCGAAGCCCTGGTCGAGCTTGGAGTGTTCTCAAGCAGGACCGACTTCATAAATTATGCAATTCAAAAAACTCTCTTTGAACTCGCCTCAATAAATCTCCCGATATCCGATGATAACCTGCTAAAGATGATGGCCTTAGGGCCAGAATCACCTCCCAGCGAGGACGAGGTTAGAGAGGTGTTGGCTGATGTCGAGCGAGAGGTCAAAGCCAAGCTTAGTTCTGGTGGTAATCGACCTGAACGTCGTCGTATCCTCCGCGTTAGGAGGACCAACCGCAGCACCAGCGAGAATAATGCAACTGCTGATTGAGGGCAGACTTGTAAACTTTACATCAAGTCAGATGCTGGAACGCCTTGTGGCTAAGTTGAGCAGTTGGCGCATTCAACGGTATCTCGCCAACAAATCTTACGGCGAAACCGGCGAACTGCTAAGATACAAGCCGTACGCAATTATGGAAGCATACCGAAAGAAGTCCGTGATAATCGATCCAAAAGTCTGGGTTGAGGCCAGCGGTGATTATGAGGATAATGAAGTACTGTCAGTCGCTTGTGACGCAGGTGTTGAGTATGTAATAACCCAAGATTGGAATGATCTCCTTTCACTGAGAAATCCCGAAACCAAGGAAGTCATCATTGAAGATGAGGATGGAAACGAAGTCTGCAGGCTTAAGATACTAACCCCGAGAGAGTTCTTAGAGGAACTCCAAGAGAAAGGAAAAATTTAACGCTCATGGGGATTCTTTTCTAATATATTCCCCGCTGACCCATTAGAGAGAATTCTCAATCAGCTTATAATCTTCCTCGGGAATTTCCCTCATCGCCTTGCCCATCAAGTGCCCGCTCCACTTCTTCTTGTTCGTGATGAACTTCAGCCTTGGGATGAGAGGCTTGAACTCAAGCTCACCGAGCTTTACGGGCTTGATCTTGACCCTGAGCGGATAAGTCTCGTTGAGGTGCGGAGGACTCTTGAAAATCCTTGTTGAGTCCGTGTAAGGCTCGCTAATGACCTCAAAGATACCCACAACCTTTGGCTCCAAAATTTCCTTGTCCCTCCGCTCCTGCTTCACGTAAAAGACGAGCCTGTCACCCGGTTTAACCTTGGCAATGGTGTTTTTATGCCTTTTCGCCACGCCCCAGACGTTCTTCTTTTTCACAACCTCCCAGTTGTCGCGGTTGGTGATGCACAGCCAGTACCTCATCTTGAGTCACCACTTTCACTTAGGGGTTTATCCCAATATCTTTTGCGGAACTTAACCAAGACCGCACCCAGCACACCAAGCACAGAAGCAAATCTCAGCCCGGTATTCAGGTAATCAATATGAAGCTCAATAAGTACATGAGTCGTTGCACCCACACTAACGTTTCCAGAGGTTTCACCCTTCCAGCATACGAGGAGAGAGCACTTTTTGGCAATGAGAGTGTAATTGTTGGGCCCAAGCTTGAACTGAACGAGTCCATCTTTGTGTGTCTTATTGGATATAACTGGTCTCGGCTTTTTGTATCTCTCAGGATACCTTTCGATCAGATACGTACTTAGAACTTCAACCGTTGCACTTGAAACGGGTCTGTTATCCTTGACGACTTTAACAACGAGGATACCCCTCTCGATGTACTCATCTGAGACATCCTCCCGCAGGTTGGGATTATTGAGATCATAAGCCTCAACATATGAAAAATGCCTCTTTTTCCCAAAGCCCTTGGGATTTACAATAACCGGATTTACGGAATTGCTTGGGTCGAAGATTATCTTGTAACCTCCAACGTAATACTCGGCCCAAGTGTGGTCCTCTCCAGGTGCTCTCACAACCCTCGCCCTAAACCCCGCTTGATTCAGAAGGTAAACAAAGACTTCCGCATACTCTTTACAGTTTGCAAGCTTTGAGTGGAGTACCCATTGAGGTGGGACTGAATAATGGCCAAATCCTGGGCGGAAAAGATGTATTTCCCCATCTTTGTTCTCATAAAATCCCCAACCTGCAAGAACTTGTTCAAAGAAAGTCAGATCTTCCAGGTTAATTGAATAAGGAGAGAGGAAATTATCCTGCTCCCATCTGTAAATTCCCATCGCCATCTGGTTTGTATTATCTGCCCCTGTTTCGAACTGGCTCAGAACTTGCCGTGTAATTTCCTCGCCTCTAACAGCCACGTAAGCCTTAGGGATTACGAAAAGGACTAAACTCACTCCAATAACGATAAGGAGACTAAGGATAAGCGCCCTGGCAAGTGTGCTCCTGAGGAATTTACTCCTCTTTACGGTCCCCCTCGTTTTTGTTTTCTTTCTTAGCGACATTTTCTCCACTCTGGCTCGCTTTTGGCTTTTCATCTTTCTTCTCTTTCCTCTTCTTGTATTCGTTTGCAACCTTAACGAAGGTCTCAATAAGGGTCACACTAACAAGTGCCCCAAATCCAAGCTCCAGATGCCACATTTTGAGAAGAATGTTTTCAGTCTTGCGCTCAAGCGTTGAAATCGAGACGTTCAACTGCTGTATCTGCTGATTGAGGATCGTTATATTCTGCTTTATCTGAATAAGCTCCAAGTTTGTGACGTTTACGGTCATGTTCTCGTAAAGAGTCCTGTAATAATCCCGCTCTCGGGTAACGTTTTCTAAGGTCTGATTCAGTTCCTGTAACTGCTGCTGGAGGAGGGATAAATTCGCTTCACACTCTGCAATCTCATTGTTTAATGCCTGAAAACTCTGCTGCGGAGGAGTTTGCGGATCCCCAGCCAGAACAAAAGACACAGAAAGGAGCAAAATCAAAAACGTCAGGGATATCATCCTCTTCTCCATCCCATCACCTCATACCATTTTCCCGTGAAGCTTCATCATCACCCTGTCTTCTAATTCTTTGGCTTTCCCCTCTGGAAATGCTCTTTCCATCTCCTTCCAAAAGGCAGAGGAATGATACGTTGTCTCCGCCTTCAAGTGTGCAAGCTCATGGACGAGCACGTAAAGTATCTCTTCCTCTTCCAGCTCAAGGACTGAAGGGTCAAGGGTAATCGTGCCGTACTTGAAGGAAATCCTGGCAACGGAAGTCTTCAGAGGTCTGACCTTAACTTTTACTGGTCTCCGGCACTCTAAGAGTTCCTTGGCCCGTTCAAGCAGCTCCTCTAACATGCCGGCGCACCTCTGGAACGATGGACTCTTCCACAAGCCTGTCAATTTCCCTTGAAAGTTCATGATATTCCTCAAGATCATCAACAGTGACGGCTTCCATAATGTCCTCAAAGAGAGCACTGGTGAGTCTCTTAATTGTTCTCGGATTCAACTTCCTGAGCCACCTGAGTTCACGCTTGAATCTCCTGAGCTCAACGTTATCAAGTCCCATATAATTCACAGCATAAAACTTAACCGACTCAACGAGAGACTCCTGCCACGTTCTTCCGGCTTTCTTCTTTTCATACTCCTCTGCCTGCTCTTCGAGGAACTTTACCTGCTTTTTGAGTGCCTTAAGGTCCAAGTTCCTGTTGAGCCACTCCTCAAGGAGACGGTTAAGCCTCTCAAGAATCGCCTTATACACAGGATCATGGGCATTGTCTTCGGCCTGGTAATACAGCTTGTAAAAGCGCGCAACAATCTCAAAGGATGCCTCTCTGCCGGAGAGCTCACCCAGCCGTACTTTGAGAAGCTCCCTCATCGGCCCGACTTCCATGTGCTCGTGGACAAAGCGAAGGAGGTCGTCCCAGAACCTGTTCTTCTTTCCGGTGAAGCCGATTAGCCTGACAAAGGTCGAGTAAATCGCACCAACCGCCATCATATCGTCCATGTACGCGAGCCTCGCCGGGTGTGCACCCAGGGAGCGGTACATTGAAACGACTTCACGGAGGTCGTTGAAGAGCCTCACCGCTCTCGGCTCGTTTCCTTTGAAGTCCAGAGCAACCGGGGCGAGAATGTTCCTGATTCTGTCCATCTCAACTTCGAGTTCCTTCCATCTTCCTTGCTTTCTGAATGCCTTAACAATGTCAGTCTCGATTCCAATCGCTGAAAGCTTTTCCTTAACACTGGAAAGTTTGTCCTCAAACTCCTTCACTTTTTCCTCAATACTCTTTGCAAAGTTTCTCTGGAAGTCCTCAAGCACTTTGGGGTCTTGCTTCGCCAACATTTCGTAAATGCTCTTCACCCTGATTACCGCAGGTAACAAGCCAACGCCATCAACAACGAGTCCGGTCTCTTTGTTTGGATATGGCCGATTCACTCTCGTGACTGCCTGAAGGAGCCTGTGCTCAAATATCGGCTTGTAAAGATACATAACCCTCAGCTTGGGCTCATCAAACCCCGTGAGGAGCATGTCCGTGACGATCAGAACCTTTGGGTAATCCCTCTCCTGAAACCACTCAACAATGAGACTGTTGATGCCATCATAATCCTTCTTCTGGAACTCCCTTCTGGTTTTGAGCCACTTCTTGAATTCCTCGATTACCTCGCTCTTCTCGTTGTGCTGATAAGTCATTACCACCTCGGAAAGCCTTTCAGCATTGGCACAGAGTTCTCTGAAGTGTTCCGCGATCTCAACCTTGCTCTCTCTTTCAAGCTCTTTAACCTTGGAGCAAAAGTGCTCCTTAAAGGCCTTGTCTAAAGCTCTCTTGAAGTGCACGCAGGCCTCCCTGTTCACTGCCACGACCATTGCCTTGAACTGGAAGCCCATGGTGTCATCATAAATCCTCTTGGCAATGTACTCGGCGAAGCGCTCAATTTCCTTTGGACTCTCAAGGAAGACCCTTGACTTCCTGAGCTCCTCTGCGAGCTCTTTCGAACTCATCTTTAGGCTCTTTCTCCTTCCCATGAGAAATGCTTCGACTTCTTCAGGGTCGTTGAGCTGGTAAGCCTCGATAAATGCCTTGAGTTTGTTCTCGTCAAGGGCAATTGAAACGCCCTTTTCCTCGACGACCTCGTGGGTTATGTCAAGGGTGAAGCCGTCCCTAATGGAGTCACTTATGAAGTAAACGTCGAGGAAGTATTCTCCGTCTTTGGGATAAGCGAACTCCTGGAAGGTGTTCCTGCCCCTCTTGAAGATCGGCGTTCCGGTAAAGCCGAAGAACATGGCTTTTGGAAAGAGTGCCCTCATCACTGCGGCAAGCCTGCCGTACTGCGTGCGATGTGCTTCGTCAATAAGGAAGAGGACCTCAGGCTTTTTAACGGCCTTTTCAGCCTCGAACGTCTCTTCCTTCTGGACTTTCTTCACCCTCACAAGATCCTTGAACTTCCCATACTGGAACTTCTGAACCGTCGTTATGTACAGACCAGTCGGAATAACCCTTCCAGTTTCCTCGCTCTTCATCATTTCCTCAATGCGTTTCCTCAGCTCAGATATGTTCCTTATTTTATCGAAGTGCTCCCTGAACTCCCTGTCTTCGACCGCCTCGAAAACGCCGGAATGCTGGTCTTTGAGGTCGGTCCTGTCAACGACGAAGAACACAACGGGGTTCCGCCCCTTGTACTTGTTGAGGAACCAATTTGCCACGAAGAACATTATGAACGTCTTCCCACTCCCCTGCCACTGCCAGACAAGGCCGTTCTTCTTCTCGCTCTCCTGAGAGAGGTACTCCTCAATTCTTTCGATAATCCTCCTCGTCGCCCTGTACTGGTTCCACCTGGCAATGACCTTAATCCTCCTCGCACCCTTCTCGTTCTTCTTGAAGAAAAAGGTGTAATACCTCAGCACGTCGAGGAGTCTCTCAGGAGTGAGAAGGTCGAAAATGTCAGGTTTCTCCTCGTTGGGATACCTCCACTCGAAGGCAGGGGCGCTTTCAACGTTCTCCTTGGGCATTGTGGGAGTGTAAAGCTGCTTGTCCCCGTAAGCCACTCCAAACTGGACGAAGCAGAAGAGGGGTTTTGAATACCGTTCATACTTCCGTATCTGAGTTAGGGCCTCTTCCTCCGTGCCGTGAACCTTCGACCATCTCCGCCAGTCAAGGTCTTCAAGCTCGATGATGCCTTTAGCTTTGGCCTCGATGATGACGATGGGAACCCCGTTGATGAAAAGACTAAAATCGGGCTTGATGTTCTCGGGAAAACCGGGAAACTTTGCTTCGTGGAGGAAGAAAAAGAGGTTGTTAGCTGGATTGTCGTAATCAATGAGGATAACCCTGTCATGTCTTCCGAGGGATGTAAGGGGGACACCGTATTTAATGTATTCTAGCATCTCAACCTCGCTTGAGGATTCGAGCTTGCTCCTTATCTCCTCCCAGACCTTTTCCTCTTCATCCTCGGTCAGGTTGGTAAAGAACGCCCTGTTAAGCTCGCGTATCTTCTCCTCAAGAACGTTCCAGAGAAGGAAGCCACCGAGCGAACCCTCAAGCCCGCTGTGCTCAGAGACCATCTTGTGCTCCTCAATCCCAAACTTCTTGTTACCATCATCCCACCCAATCCGGAGAAGGTTCTCCTTAATCTCCTGGTGAACAGCAGACTCAGGTATCAGGGCCATACCCACTCACCTCTAACTCAGATAACAACTCCTCAAGGGAATTAATAAACTTATCCAGACCCGAACTCCTCAAGCCCCTCTCCTCAAGGATTTTTTGAATGCTTATCATCTTCTCCAGGAGAATGTCAGCAAGCCGTTCAAACCTCTCGGGCTCGATGGCTTCTTTCTGAACCTTAACCTCATCGAGAACCACATCAAAATCAATTCCCGCCTCAAGGAGCTGTAAGATGTCATCGATATCCTTTGAACGGCCGAGTGATGTAACCCCCTTGAACAAGAATATGTCCTCAAGGGAAACGAGATGAATTTTAAGCTTCTCCAGGTCTTTGAACTCCTCCGGAATAATTGCCCTTTCCTTCATCCCTTCCGTTAGCTGAATACCTCTCATAACACGCTTCACGAAGACATCGAGGTTAAAATTGTTCATCTCTGGGTCAATCTTCTGATAAACAGCGTCAGCACCGAGCTTTTTCTCATACTCGTGCCCGAAGACCTTAAGGTAAACCAGGATTCCGCCGCTCGTTCTCAGCTCGGAAGAAGGATTTGTAAGAACTGCTTCAAAAGCCCTCAATGTTCTGTAATCCTCAAGGACGACATCAACATCAGCGGTTGCCGGCTTGATGCCTCTCAGGGCGAGGTTCCCACCGCCGATGAGGTAAAGGCGGATCACTTCCGAGCCCATGAGCCGAGCCTTCTCATCGAGCAGGGCGAACTCCTCAATCAGCCTTTCCCTCGTTATCATAGTCACAACCTCCGAAATACTGACGGCAGAGCTCCTCAACCTCTTCCCTCGACGGGAAGGGATACGGCTTATTCATGCCCTTAAGGTATTCGAGCAGATCATCAACGGTATTGGAGATGCCAAACTTGGCCGCGAGCCGTTTAAGTTTTCCCTCATTGAAGCCTTTCCCCTTGAGGAGGACGATGGTGTAAAGCAGTTCCCTCGCATCCCTGCCAAGCCTCAACGCGTGCACAACGACCTCTTCGAGGCTAAGCTCTCTGGCCGGCCAGTAATAATGATAAACCCCTGATGAGATTAGAGGAAGCCCAAAGTCAGAGAAGCGGGATAAACCGGTGAGCTGAAAATCGCCGAGGCTTTTGCCTTTGAAGGTTCCAGTTGCGAGTATGAGCTCTTCAACACCACTCCAGACGAGCGAAGCGTTTGGGTCGAACCCCCTCACTTTAATCGAGTTCTGCAGGTAAAAGTACTCGTCGGCGAAGACCTTGAAAAGGGCAAAACGCTCGCTTACGAAGTAACCCTCCTCTTTTTTCCCCACGATGAGCCTCTCCATGAGCTCATTGAGAACCCTGTAGAGCGTGGCTTTACTCACGTTGGCCTTCAGCTGAATGACCCAGAGGGGCTGGGGCTTCACATCGAGGGCGGATATTACCTTAAGGTTACTGCCAGTGAGGACTTCAGGATTAACGTGGGGAAAATCGATGGCGATTCTCCGGAGGAGCTGGGTTACCTTGTTGTTCGCTGGCCTAACGACCATCGGCTTCTTTCCCTCAAGCTCGACGAGGCCTTTCTTTTCGAGCGAGTGCAGGAGAGCGGAGAGCGTGCCCTTTGAGAGGCCGAGCTTACTGGCTAACTTGATCATTTTGATTGGTTCTTCAATTGCAAGGAGGGTTTTAAGCTCGGCCTTCGTGAGTGTCATGTCTCAAACTTCCGAACGATTTTATAAAAACGTTTGGGTTTTTGAGACACGAAAAACTGATAACATAAATTGAAAAAATTGGAGCGGGATGAAGACGGTGGTCGCCAGTTGGGACTAGCCGTCTGACCTAACTCTGACCTCCTCCCCGCCTTGGCTGAGGGTTCCAGCGAGTTAACCCCTCGCCAATTGGCGGTTCGGTTTGCGGGCCCATCACCTACTCCCGTCGCCGGTTTCGGCTCAGCCCGCGGGCCGGGCCTCCGGCCCGTTACCCCTACCGCAGAGCGGATTGGGGTTATTGCTTTAGAGGCCACCCTTCAGAGTTTTTGACTGCCCGAGGGCAGTCTTTGAAAGGACGCTTAACAGCGTCAACCACTCCAAGGCGGAGTGGTAACGTGAAACCCCTTTTCAAAGGGCTATCTTACGGTGGCCTCTTCAAGACCCTTATTAACCGGGAAGATATTTTTAAGGGTTTCAACTGTTTAATGGCTATTGGGTTGATTACTGCATCCCCGCCCTAAAGGGCGAGGCTTGAAAAAGAAAAATGTAACTTAAGTAAGTTTCTCTGAATCAACATCACTCACTCCCAACCACGAGAGAGATATTCATGGCAGCCTTCCGGTAAACAGGGTCCGCGAAATAATAAATTCCCATTTCATCCTTGCTGAGAATGAAAAGCTCTTCCGTTAAAATCCCCAGAAGTCTGCTGAGGGCATCCTCAGAAATTCCAGTTTTTATTAAGTCACTCCAAGATGCCCCAAAAGCAAGGAGCCTGACAACTTCCCTGGCCTTCGGACTCCTTCCCCTGAGAATATTCTCAAGCTCGGATTTTGCCTCCTTTACGGCATCGCGTACGGCCATTTTAAGGGCCCTCTCATGGTTCCTCTCAACGTAACGCTTAACTCCATAAAGGTTGAGCCACCCAGGAAGCGTTCCAAGATTCCTAATCGCGTCCCTTATTTCCCACTCCTCATACGGCACTCCGAGCTTCTCGAAACCCGTCCTCAGAAAGTCCTCAGCAACGGGCTCCTTCCAGGGAGAGAGCATTATACTTATGGGCGGTCTTCCATAACTCTCATCGCTGTAAGTTGCCTCGAAAAGCCTTCTAACAACTCCAGAATACGACCCGGTGAAGATTATCTGAAGTGAAGGGTTCTCATTGAAGACCGCACCGAGAGCCTTAAGGAAATGAGGGACACCCTGCTGTATCCCCTGCACCTCGTCGAGGATCAGGATAGTGTCACGAACCCTAAACAGTGCATCGGACAGGGCTCTTCTGGCAGGAGCGCTTTTCTTAAGCTTCACCGTTAGGCCTAAACCTCCCTTTGTGGCGGAGACCTCGGAAATGCGCGAAATGTACTCGGAAATTGAATTGAGAACGGACCTTGGAAGTCTGCTTAGTATCTTCTCCGTTGCCTCCCTGAAAGTTTCTGTGTCGCGTAGGTCAACCAGCACGACATTGTAATCTTTTTTCCGAGCAAACTCGTTGGCCCCGGCCAAAGCCAAGCTCGTTTTTCCGACCATCCTCGGGCCGAGAACGGCCACCCAGCTTCCAGCCTCCAGCGCGCGGAAGAGCTTTTCCACCTCTTCTTCCCTTCCGAACAGTTGCTCGGGCAGTGTTCTAGGCCTCTGGTCAAAGAAGAGTGGTGTCCTTCTCTTGGATCTTGGCATTGATACCCCCCGAAGTACTTCGGGGGGGTTCCTTGATAAACTTTGCCCCCACAAGAAAACCCATATGCGAAAAAAGGAAATGTTCAGCGGACCCTTATCTCCCCCGTGAGGAGCTTCTCCATCACGGCCTTCTTCATGCGTTCGAGCTTCTCCCTCTTTGCCCTCTTGGCCTCGATGGCCTCGTCAATTGTTCTGAGAATTTCGGCGATTTGCTTTTGCTCGGGGAGGGGCGGGAGGGGGATTTGGATTCCGGATAGCATTGTTGAGTTTATCCCCTTCTTAAGTTGAGCGTCTCTTATCCTCAGGGCCGTATCCCAATACAACGGGGATTGTGTGAAATAAAACACGAAGAGTGGATCGGCTGTGTCTCTGGTTATCCTGAGTCGTATGAGATACGAAGCAAAAACACCATCAACATCTTTATCGACAAATCCTGCCTTCCCTGCGGTTGCCCCAATCCTCGCAAATACAATGTCTCCTCTCTGAAGTTTATATTTCTTGTAATCCTCTGGAGAGATTTCACAATATGGAACCCTCTCCCAAAGGATTCTTCCGGATTCGGCGATATCAGTAATGCGGAGGAACTTAACTCCAGTGTCCTCTTCCATTGCTGATGCAGTATATCCATACTGGAGCTTTCCAATTTCTCCAAGCTCAACGACCTCCCACTCCTCCGGAATCTCGACCTTCCTGCCGTTCAGCTCGACGGTTTTAAAGCGGGTGTGGTTTATGCCCCTCGTCAAAAGCCTCTCCATGGTCTCCCTCTTGAGCCTCTCCATCTTGGCGATGCTCTCATCAACGGCCTGGATTGCCTCGTCAATTGTCCTCAAAACCTCGGCGATTTTCTTCTGCTCTTCGAGGGGCGGGAGGGGAAGCTTGATGTTCAGAAGATCTGTTTTTCGTATTCCCGCCTGTCCCACATGCCTTATGGCGATTTGCTTAAAATACTGCATTTGCCAAAGTCTGATGAAGTTGTAAACGAGCCACTCGGGTATTGTAACACCTTCTTTAACGCGGAGACGGGTTATATGATTGCTGTATGTGCAAAACTCGCATTCTCCTCTAAAGACGGCACTCTTACCCAGTAAATCAACGCTGTTAGTATTGTTGAACAACACATCACCTGGCTTCAGGAGATAATCGTTAATGTTCTTGTTCTTGGGTATTGGAACTTTCAGATATTGGTCAAGTACGACTCGCCCGTCTGTTGTTATGTTGTTCATTCTGAGCTGAATTATACCGTTCTCGTCTCGTTTTCCACTTGCAAAGCCAGGCTTGGCCTCTGTGATAATGTTATCAACCTTAACAACCTCCCACTCCTTCGGAATCTCGACCTTCCGCCCGTTCAGCTCGACCTCCTTGAGGTTGGTCTCGCGGTAAAAGGTAAAAGGGGCCTCACTCATCGCCCATCACCCTTATTATGCCCTCGATGTAAGCCTTCGCCTTCTCGACGAGTTCATTCTCCCTCTTCTCGATTTCCCTGAACTCCTCGAACTCCTTCTTTAGATCAATTTGCTCACGCTCCTCCTCGGGAAAGACGTAGAGGCTGACGTTCAGGTTGTAGTCGTTCTTCCTTATCTCCTCCAAGCCCACAATCCTCGAAAAGCCCTCAATCTCCTTGAAATCTCTGTAAGCATCGACGATTTTCTTTATGTGCTCCTCGCCGAGCTGGTTGAGTTTCCTCACCTCAGGGTGCTTCCTGAACTCCTTCGAGGCGTTGATGAAGAGTACCTTCCCCTTCCTCTCCTCGGGCTTGTTGTGGTTGAGGACCATTATTATTCCAGGAGCGCCGGTGTTGTAAAAGAGCTTCTCCGGAAGAAGGATTACCGCCTCGATGAGGTCGTCCTCGACGATGCCCTGCCGTATCGCCTTCTCAGCCCCGCCCCTGAAGAGGGCCCCGCTGTCCAGAACAATTCCCACCTTTCTCCTTGAGGAGTAAAGCATCAGCTGAACCCAAGCCCAGTCTGCGGACTGCTTCGTGGTGTATCCGTACTTGTAGATGTGCTTTATCCTCCTGTCGCTTAGCCTTGCCTCATCGTAACCGTCCTGGTTCCAGGGCGGGTTTGCAATAACGTAATCAACCTTGCCGTCTTCGACTCCGTTCCTCTTCAGTTCCTCCTCCCACCGCGGATTGGTAAGGCTGTTGGCGCCTTCAAATATCTTGAACTCCTGGATTCCGTGGAGGATGAGGTTGAGCTTTGAGAGTGCCGCGGTGGTCTCGTTGAGCTCCTGGCCGTAGAGCATAACCGCTGGTTCTTCTTCGGGGTTTTTCTTTTTGACCTTCTCCCTCACGTAGCGGTAAGCCTCGATGAGCATTCCGCCGGAACCGCTGGCCGGGTCGAGGACGTCACTCTCATCCTCGATGTCGAGCAACTCGACGAGGAGCCTTATTACCTCCCTCGGCGTGTAAACCTCGCCCTCCTTGGCCTTCTGGGGGGCGAAGTATGAGAGAATCCACTCGTATGCGTCTCCAAGTATGTCGCTGTTGAACTCGGCGAAATCAACGCGGTTGAATATCTTCATAATTTCCTCAAGTGTGTGGAGGTTGTCCTCCTTGATGAAGCCGATCAGCCCGAGAACTTCAACGAGCTTCTTGAGGTCACTAAGCTCAGGGTTCATCTCCGATATCTTTATGAGCGCATTTGCCAGCTCTTTGATGCTCTCCCTGCTCTTCACGACCTCATGCCAAGTGTAAAGCTTTCCGGTTTCCTCGTCGAAGAGCTTGTAATACCTCTTGTTTGTGATGATGTAAGCCTGGACCTTGGGCTTGCCTTCTTTCATAAGGTCCTGGGCCCTTTTCATCCACCTGTCGCTTATGGCTTTGTAAAACAGGAACACGAGTAAAGCTTTGTAATCAAGGCCACCCCTTATCTGGTCAGCGGCAGCTTTTAGGAGTGAGATGAGCCTGTCGCGGGTGACTTTGCTCTCGGCAGGGAACTTCAGACGGTAATAAGTCCTCCTGAAGTCATAAATGTCTTTTCTGGCCGTTATCAGGCCGGTCTTCCTTAGGATTGAGAGGACTTCGCCCACGTTTTTGGTCGTGAACTCCGGCTCTTTAACACCTTTTTCAAGGAGTTCTTTCCGCTTCTCCTCGAAGAGCCTCTCAACGTCTTCCTGTGTGAACTCTCTGTCCTTGAATGCATCCTTTATCAAGAAATACCTTTTCACGACCCAGGGCTGGAGTTCTTCGAGAATCGCCCACTCGTCGGCGCCATTCTTAGGTCCGGATTTTGACCTTGCCATGGAAATCACCATGATATCTTAAGCAATTTAACTTAAAAACTTTGTGGTTTCGATTGAACTTAATTGATAAGTTAAAATACTTTAGCTTATTTATTATTGGTTCCATTCGAGTTCATCGTTAATTGGAATGAAAAGTTTAAGCTTTGAGCTGTCAAAAATTATCAGAATAAGGGCACCCGGAGACACGATTGTCTTTTCGAAGAGTCTCCGCAATTCTTGGTTGTTCAGCTTACGAGCTTCATTGCCTTCAATGTCCATGTTCTCATAAGCGACTGACTTCAGTTCCAATGGTTCTTCTGGTTCAACCCAGTATTCGTGTAATTCAACCTCCTCGTGGGCTGGAAGTGATTTGGCGACATTCTCAAGGACATGCCAACTCCTGTTCACCATGAATGTCGTTTTCTCGTCCTTTATCATGAGGTGTGGACGCTTCAAGTAAGGATTCCTCAGGGATACCTTCAGAAGGTTCTGAACGAGTTCTTGTGTTACTAGTTCCTGGGGGAGTCTTTTCTTGGCGACTGGTCTCATGATTGTGTGTATGGATGCCGGGCTTTTTATCACTTTGTAATGATGTGAATTGTGGCAAAGAGTGTCAAGTAACTGCTTGACACCTCAGTTTCTCGCTGGACATCCTCATATTTGTACGAGCGCTCAAAAAGGCAAGAAGAATATCAAATATCCAAATTCGAGCCGTGATTGTTAGTTATCCTCGTGTCGCCACTCTGTGTTTCTTCAGGAGCCTTTTCTCCTCCACACTGGCCAAGATAAGGGCGATTTCATCAATTCCAAAAGCCGAACGAGCAAACACTCTGGGGATGCCCGGGTCCTCGGTTCGGGAGCGGCGTATTATAATGGCCTTGTTCTCCTCTTCGTCATTAAAAAAGAAATCGCTTATTTCGTCGTTCAAATATTCAGCAACCTGCCTTAGCTCTCTTGATGCCATGCCAGGGTGAATTTTAAAGATCTCCGAGAGGGCCTTTATGCACAGTTCATCTCTTTGGCAGGGTCGTGAGCATCTTGAGCAGGCCCCTCCGTTTTCGGCCAAACGTTGCTTCCATTCCTCGGCATCTTCGAGCACGGTAAGATACCTAACGACTTTATTCACCTTGGGCGTGGCCAATATTCGGGGATTTACCTGCCATTGCGTCATGACTTAACACCCAGTTGTGAGTGCCAGAACGGCAATTGAAGCTTTCGATGGTTACCACTTTTGCATCTTGGGGCATATAAATGACGTTTTCAAAAATTCTTGCAGATAATCACCGATTGCCATTTTTCCAATGGCTTATTTTGTACATGATGATTGAAATACTTTCGTAAAACGGCCTCGAAAACCCCATTTTTTATGCGTTTTTGGGATTTGGATTAAAAAGTCTCATGAGTGGCGCGACTCAGAGCGTTCTCATAAAAATACTCTCCTCATGCCAGAACTGCTTTTGGGACAGTATTTCTGAAAACGATGCTTTGAACATGCATCCAACGAAGCCGGCACGAAGCAAATCACGAAAAACCCTCACTGACGGGTTATCGTGTGTTGAAAAGAGAAAAAGTGGAGAAAGGGCAAGAGAACCCTCACACACTGAAAGTAAACAGTGTCGTAATGTTTTAACCTGCTTTTAGTCCTGTGATAATATCTTGTAATATCCGCCCCTCGGCTGGTAAACCTCCTCGGACTCCATAAGCTCGCTGAGCATCTCCTCAATCTCAACCCGCTTAAAGCCCAACTGCTGAACCCCCTCAATAACGTCTTCCTTTGGCGCCCCCCAGTCGCTGGAATCCTCAAGCTTCTCAATGGCCTCTAAAACCTTCTGCTTCAACTTCAACCTCCTCGAAGACTGTCCAACCTCAAGTATCGAGACGTCAATATCTCCCTCTTCATCAATCGCCGCTCTTTGGAGGGAATACTCCAGCAACTTCACGGCCACCTCAAAGTCCTCCTTCGTCACCGTATCGCGAAGATGCATTCTTGCGTGAGCCTCAGCGAGCCTCAAAACCGCCTCCAGCTGTCTCGGCGTCACCGAAAAGCCCTCCCTGTTCTTCAACCGCTTCCGCAACTCCGCATAATATTTCTGAATCTCCCCCTTCAACTGAGGGTCAAGCTTCAGCGCCTTAATCTTCTTCCGGGCGTAAACAATCAACTTCCTCATGAACTCTGGCGAGTAAGGAGGCCTAACACGCTCGCCCTCATACCACCTCTTCAGAATCGCTTCAGCCACCAGCTGGTCCTTCTCCTTATCAACCGTGTTTATGAAGGTGAATATCAAGTCAAACCTGCTCATCAGCGACGGCGGGAGGTCAATCTGCTCGGGAATCGTCTTGTTCCTGTTAATCTTGCCGAACTTCGGATTTGCCGCGGCAATGACCGTTGCCCTCGCGTTGAGGACCATATTGAGGCCTGCCTTGGCGAAGTAAACACTGCCCTGCTCCATGGGTTCGTGAAGGCTGTTCCTGTCCTCCTTACTCATCTTGTCCAGCTCGTCAATAATCGCGAAGCCGTTGTCTGCCAACACGAGGGTTCCGGCATCAACGGTCCAACGCCCGGTGATGTTGTCCTTTTTGGCGGCGGCCATCAGTCCGACACCGCTTGCCCCCTTTCCAGAGGCCCTAACAGCCCTCGGCGCAATTCTGGCCGTGAAGTCGAGCATGTGAGACTTCGCCGTTCCCGGGTCTCCAATGAGGAGGACGTGAATCCGCTTCCTCTTCCTTTCTCCAGCTGGAGAATACTCGTCATGGCCTCCGAAGAGGGAGAGCAATATGCCAAGCTTCTCGTCCTCATATCCGTGCACGGTCGGGGCAAATGACTGGATTAGCTTTTCCGTGTAATCTGGCGACTTCACCTCCTCAAGGATTTTCTGTTCCTCCCCCGGTGTTATCTTGATGTCTTCCTCGTCCTTGTTCTCTTTCTCGACGTGGTTCACGATTAGCACAACTTTTCGGACGGGCCTGTTCTCCTCCTCGCCCTCGATGAGCCGAAGGGTTCCGGTCATGACGACCCTGTCGCCGGGGGTTATGGTGTCGCAGAGGTCGTCGAGGAGAATAACATTGAGTTGGCGGGGCAACTGTCCTCCTTTGAGCCTCTCAGGGGGATCCTGGACTGTGACGGATTGATACCTCCGGAAGGTGCTCTTTTCCGGGTCGAGCTCGATGTTCTTGGAGCCACAGGCATCACACTTCCTTGGCCGTACAAGCCTTAGTGAATACTCGCGCTGTACTCTAATCATCTCGTTTCCACAGTCTTTGCAGATGAAGACTGCCCTTGAAATGAACGGCTCAATGCTTGAAAGCCTCGTGACGACTCCTCTTACTTGAATGAAGCGGTTTATGTGTTCTGGACTCACGAATCGTGGTTCGAGCGTTTTGGGGAGGTTGTAAAACCTGGCGTGAATGTGAGGTGGGTTGTCCTCGAAGAATTCCTCTTTTAGTACAAGTGCAACGGCGTCTTCAGCAGCCAAGATGACTTCTTCGGGTTCTTCCAAGAGTTTCTCAGCAATGGAGGGCATAAACGAATTTACGTGGGCAAGATCGACTGGCAGACTTCTTGAATTATCTTCTGTCAGAAGGTTTATGATTTTCTCCCTGTAAATTCTCTTCCCGTTATTATCAACATACGATAAAAAGAATCTCTTGAAGTCTTTGGTCATATCCGAAACGTCCATTGACCCAGATACTTTTTGTTTTTCCAATCGAGCTGTCCACAGCCGTTCTAAGGTGTGAGCTATGTCCTTCCGAACCGAGTCAAGGAGTCTGTATCCATTTTCACTTCTCTTGTAATCAACAAGAGCATCGTCATTTATGATTTTTGAAACTGCTTGTTGAATTGATGACTCCTTATATCTGTTGTCAAGCTCCCTGTTTATTTCTCGTGCTTTATTCAGGATCTCAGTTCTTGAAAAGAACGCCTCCTTTCCACCCTCAATGTAAGGTGGCAGAAGGTACAGCGCTGCCACAGCGATTGAAAACTTGGGCAGGCTAGGGTTAATTGTCAATTTAATCGCGTCGAGAAGAACCTCGTAAAACTCTTTTCTATTCTTTTCTAATTCAGTTTCCAGCTTTCCATTTTTTTCTAAGTCTTCAGAAATTTCTCTGGTGCCGTTATTTTCATTTTCTGCACGGGAGAAAGTCAGAAAATTATTGTTTTCTAAAAAATTTCTGCTAATATGTTCCTTGTTTAGCTTGTGCAAAATTTTTGCAAAAACATCAAGGTGCTCCTGGGTAATGACTCCAACTTCCTCGCCAAAAACCGCCTTTACGGCCTTCCGGGCAAGAAAGCTAAAGCTCCCAATGTTTAAAGCACCTTTCTCATCAATCTTCTTTTTAATTTCTTCATAACTCTCAAAGAGGTCTTCAACACGCAGGCCCAGCTCTTCAGCCCTTGAAAGGACGTCCTTAATGTTGACATTCTCGACTTCCATTACCATATTATCCACCCGAAAAGAGGGAGTTAGGTATGAGCAATTAAAACAAGCTGGTTGCTGGTGTAAGGCAAATGCCTTACACTGATGTCCAGTGGTTAGTGCCAGGTTTTTGCATCACACAGACGGTGTCAGGCAAAAGCCTGACGCAGTCTTTTTAAAACTTTGACCGTTTACAGTCTTCTTTAGGGCCAAAGGGGGTGGTGTCAATGAATGCAGACAACATGACCCCCACCGAAATCATTACCAAGCTCATCAAAGAAAATCAACAGCTCAAGCTCGAAGAGGCCCAGCCAGAGGACCTAGATATGGGCCAGATTGCAGACGGATACTTTTCACCAGACCTCAACGTCAGCATCAACATCAAAAAAGTCAAAATATTCAAAGTTCACGACGGAGAAGACATCAAGGCCTTCTGGATCAACGGTTTTATGCCCATCTCCCGAGGAATGGTCATAAGAAACCACAAAACGGGTGCAATTGCTGATTTAATTCTCATTAAACTCTCTAAAGACAGGGTTTTCCTGAAGGGCACACTTAACGGGAAGCCCATACTTGCTTACTTTGAAGTTGAGCCAAGCGAGTGGTTCATCGACGCGCTCCTCCACGCGGCAGGGATATTCCTCAAAGATTATGGGGAGAGAAGCCTCGCGCCCGTTCAAGATGAGTAAAATTCCCCGTGCGTTTTGTTCCATTTTCAAACCCAACAAGCGGGATTGTTAGGACCCATTCTGTTAAATTGTGTTAAGTAAAAAATCCTTTATCGGTGTAAGGCAAATGCCTTACACGAAAATTTTATAAAGTCAGAAATCCCGATTTTTCTCTGCCGTTTGACCGTTTACTCGATAAGCAACCTTTCCACAAGCTAAAAAGGGTTAGTGGAGGGTGTATTGAATGATTGAGGCAAAGTTGGTGTTCAACGGAACCTTCGATGAGGCTGAGGCTAAGGTCAAGGAGGTTCTTCCGCAGGCCGGCTTTGCGGTTGTTTGGGAGCAGGACTTCACGGCGGTCGTGAAAAACAAGCTGGGCATTGACATGCCGAAGTATAAGACCCTCGGCCTCTGTAACGCTAAGATCTTTTACGACCTCTGGAAGAGGAATGAGGAAATCGGAATGGTTGCACCCTGCCACCTGCTTCTGTACGAGGAGGACGGTAAGGTTCACGCGAAGATGGCTGTGCCCGAGGAGTTCTGGGACGAGGAGGTTCTGGCAGAGCCCTTCAACAGGGTCGTTGAACTCCTCAAAGAGATTGGGTTCAATTGAGTTTTCTAATTTTCAATTTTCATAAAACACTAGTGGAGGGGGAGAAAAATGGTGTTCAAGCTTTATTTGGATGAGCAAGAAATCCACGTCCTGTGGGGACGATGCATCGAGGAGATTTCAGATGAAACTCCGGAGGGGATTTCTCTAAGGTGTATTCCACCCAACTCTCAGGGAGGTGCCATTAGCATACCTGTTAGAGGTGGTTTTATCCTAAGACTTGAAACTGATGCAGTTGGCATTAAAGAAGTTATTATTGGAGGCACAATTGGAACTGGGAGTGGGGATAAAAGTAACCCCTGGATAATTGCAGTTCATTCTGAGGATCAAACAAGAATATACTCCCCCTCTTGGGGCAGTTTAGTCCTCAACATTTGGGGTGAGTGGGAAGAACCCAGTGTTGAGGCACTAATTGAATTATTGCAAGTGGCACTCCTCCTCAAACGAGAGGCGCCAATGGAGGAAATAAAATCAAGATTAACTCATGTTGTTCAACTGGCATCGGAATACGGGCCCAACACAAAAGTCACCCTAATAACAGACGGTCAAGTATTCGAGATTTCAACAAAAATGCTCCCAGAAGAGAATGGGGAATTGAATTAATTCATTTGCTTCCTCTGTGCTTTGAATTTTATCTCCAGTCTGTTTATCAGCAACGAGGTGGGGTGTATGTTCCTTCACGTGGAGTCTGGGCTGGCAAGCGAGGATTATGATGTCTTGCTCAAGGCAGTCAAAAAGGAGATGAGTTTAACGACAGAGAAACTTAAGGAGTTGGGCTTTGACGAGGACATTGCCATTGGCGCCCTCGTGTTTGAGGTTCCATCAAGCTCGAAGTTTTACTGCAAGGCCTGTCTTGATGCTTTTGATGACTTTGAGAGTGCTCAACGGCACGTTATTCAAGTTCACTCTAAGGAGGATGCTCTCAAGTTCAGGGGTAAGAGTGTTGATGAGCTCGTGGAGATGCTGGTCGGAGAGATAAAGCGGGTGGAACCAGTGTAAGGCAAGTGCCTTACGCTGATTTCTTCCGGTTTCGGGGCGGTTGGAGAGGCTGGTGGGCTTCAAAGTTGGGGAATTAATCATCATCACGTTCTCATAAGAAAAAACGCCTTATCGGGGCGGTAAAGAATGCCCTCAGAGACGATTAAGCTGACGGCAAAATTCAAGCTCAAAGAAACACCCGAAGGATTAGATGGGATTTTCCAAACTTATCGGGAGATTGTGAACTTTCTAATCACTTATGCTTTCAAAAACAACGTTACCAGCTTTTACCGGCTGAGGAAGGAAACTTACAAAGGTTTACGCAGGGAGTATCCAGAGCTCCCAAGTCATTACATTTACACGGCCTGTCAAATGGCCACTGCAATCTTCAAAAGCTTTAGGAAGCGGAAGAAGGGGAAAGCCAAGGGGAAGCCCGTTTTTAAGAAGGAAGTCATTATGCTTGACGCCACCCTGTTCAAACTCGATTTAAAGAACAAAACCATAAAACTCTCCACTCCAAACGGGAGGATTCAGTTGGAGCTTTATCCTGCAAAATACCACGAGAAGTTCGAGGACTGGAAGGTTGGCCAAGCGTGGTTGGTTAGAACGCCAAAAGGAGTCTTTCTCAATGTTGTCTTCTCAAGGGAAGTCGAGGTTGAAGAGCCTAAGGCCTTTGTTGGAGTGGATTTGAATGAGAACAATGTAACCCTTTCCCTTCCAAACGGGGAATTCGTTCAAATCATCACTCACGAGCGAGAAATCAGAACGGGTTACTTCGTGAAGAGGAGGAAAATCCAGAAGAAACTTAAGGCTGGAAAGAGGAAGAGAGAACTTCTCGAAAAATACTGTGAGAGGGAGAAGAACAGGCTTAACGACATTTACCATAAGCTCGCCAATAAAATCGTTGAGCTGGCGGAAAAATACGGTGGCCTCGCTCTTGAGGATTTAACGGAAATTAGAGAATCAATCAGGTATTCGGCCGAAATGAATGGGAGACTTCATCGCTGGAGTTTTCGCAAGCTCCAGTCAATTATCGAATACAAGGCTAAATTGAGGGGAATTAGGGTTGTTTTTGTGAATCCTGCTCACACTTCCTCCCTGTGCCCGGTATGTGGGGGAAATTAAGCCCGAATGGGGGCAGGGTTTTGAAGTGCTCAGACTGTGGTTTTGAAGCCGACCGTGATGTGGTCGGGAGCTGGAATATCCGCTTGAGGGCCCTGAAGATGTGGGGAGTCACCGTTCCCCCCGAACGCCAGCCGATGAAGACGGGAGGCTGGAAGGTTAGCCGTAACGAGATGTACAAACTTTACGCAAGTTACGGCTAACCAGAACGGGAATCGAAACCTTTAACCGGGTTAGATAATGAAAGAGAAAATGACGTGGGTCTCTTTTGAACAAGGTGGAAGAGGTGATGAGGGAATGAGAGGAGGTACTGGATTAGCCAAAGCCATTGCAAGGCTTGTGGACGCGGCAGGTGCTTTGTTAGACCCGGTGGACGCGGTTCTGAGGGGTTCGGCAATCAGCACGAGGGGTGCTGGACGCACCAGCAGGACCCGCAAGCAGGAGGCTCGTGATGATTGGTTCTGGACTGGGTGACTCTTTCTTCTCATTTCTTCTGCTTCTGTGCGACCCTTACGGGCCGCCGACATAATATACGCCGGCAGGGTTTAAAAATTTTTTCTGTAAGGCATTCGCCTTACACTGAATTACTTCAGGTGAGAGTTAATAATGTAAAGGTGAGCGTTAGCGGGAAAACACGAAATCTGGGAACGCGACTCTGATTACTCTTGCAGCATCACGGTATGCGTCATGTGCAAATATAAACTTCCCATGCTTTTCTTTAATGACTCCACTGTCAAGGAGAACCTTGAGTACCATCCCGGTAAGCACTTTGTCTTCGTTCAACCATGTCCTGACGTTTCGTTTGGAGAAAGTGCCCTTTTGAGCCATACCCCTGTACGCTTTGGCCAGCCGTTCTGAAAGCTCTCTAATACTTAACCGAAAGTCCTTTTTTGCCCTTGCCAGAATATACGCTGAGTATCCTAAATCCCTTAACTCCATAAGTAACGCCCCGCGAGTTATGTTTCTCGTAATTTGGATTATTTTCTCAACGTTCTCGCATCCGGGACTTACATTAGCGCAGAAGTTCACAATGACACCAGGGAGGCCGAGGGATTGTTGTATGACCTCTTTCATTATCCATGATTTTAGACAGCCTTTTTTGTCTGACTCTTCCAAGCATTTTGAAAGTAACCCCATTGCCATTTCGTTCCCGTGCTCATCATGGTTGAGGGGTTTTAGGAAGATTTCAGGCCAGTTCCGCCCGAACCATGGATTGGGTTTGCTGTGATACCCTTCATTATCAAATATCCATTCATATCCATACTCCTCGGGGTTCGAGAAGAGTTTGGTTATGCTCATTGTGGATCCTGTTAGAATTACCATGGGCCGTTCCTTTGGTTTCTGTTGCTGGAATGCCCCTCTTAACTGAGATGCAAGCGCGTATATCTCAACTCCAAGGAGCTGTATCTCATCAAGGATTATTATTGGAGGAGTATCTGACTTCAGGGCCGTGAAAACTTCGTATAAGTTGAGGCTCTTTAAATCCGCACCTTTTGTTTTGCTGTATTCAATGTTACTGTGGAGCACATTGAGAAATAACTGTGCCTTCCAGTGGCTCTCTGTTTCGTTTTTCAATTTGTCCCAGTCAATTAGATTTCTCCTCTTTGCCTCGCGAATTAGCTGTATCAGGAGGGCATCCATGGTCGCGATGTTTTTTGCAGTACTCTGCTTGGCTACTGTCGAGAGGTCGATATAAATGAAAGGTCTTCCAGATTCACTTGCCGCTGTTTTTGTAAGGGTGGTTTTGCCCACAAGGCGTTTCCCAGACACAACCGTCCATCGATTGTTCTTAATCTTAGTATTGAGCTCTTTTAGCTCTTTGTCCCTCCCAAAAAGACACTCCGACGGCAGAATCTCGGCATCAATATAATTGCATCTCGTCACAGGAATCACCTAATACCCAGTGGGTATCTGATGATTTATAATATTTTACCAAGATTATTTGGAACATACGTCGATTTAATTGGGTTTGTTTGAGCAATATGTCAAATTACATTTGCATAAATGAACTAAGTTTCAAAATGCTGATTAAATTGGGATTTTAAATTACTCTTTCAATACTTAATCATTGGTTTCCGGAGATTGCCCAATATGTTGGACAAAGAAGACCATTGATGACCATTATGATTAAAAAAAGTAAACGAAATTTTGGGTTACCTGGGGACTAGTGTTGCTCAAATCAAATCCAGCTTCACGAGCAACTCTTGAGCGGCCTTCTCCTGAGTGTAATGCAGAATGTAATCAAGCCTCTTGTGCCCCGTTATTTTCGCAATAATCTGAGGAGGATACTTCTTTTGTGCGAGATAACTCACGAAGGCATACCTTAGGCTGTGGGTGTTGAAGCCGTATGTCTTTTTCACCCAAGTTGAGATTTTGGCAACCATACCCTTTCTGCCATGCCTTTGGAGTTCTTCTTCGAGAATGCCTTTGACGGTCAATAAATCTGCCTTCTTGATTTCTTTGGGCAACACCATCAGCCTTTGATATTCGTCCGTTCGCTTTTCCACCGTTACAAGGGCCTCCCGCGAGTATTCCCGCGAGACTTTCGATATGAACTCAATCGCCTCCCCAATCCTGGAACCGTTTCGGAGCTGGGTGAGGAGGATTATCAGGTAAAGCCTCCTCTTGAGTGCTTTTATGCCGTCTTTTCTCTTCGCATCGTTGAGGTCTCTGAGGAGGAGCTTGTATGTTTCCTCATAATCGAGGCCCATATCCCAGCCCATACTGTTCACCTAATCGGATTTTTAGTTTGATTTAAATGCAAATTATGCTTTTAAGTTTTACTTGTTGGTGTTTATTTTGCTGGCTTATGGCCGTAAGTTCAACAGCTGAGTGATCCGTTAGTTTTAATTCGTGTCCTCCCGCTCGGGGCCGAGGTGGTATGATGGTTAAGTGGGTTCGGAAGATTGGTTCGCTAAGTCTCGAACTTGAACATGGCCCGACTGCAGTGCTGGAGGCAACTGACCTGCCTGAGTACTTCGCAGGAGTAACCACCCTGCGCCTGCCGCCAGAATCAGTAACTGCCCTCGCCAGCGCCATTCAGGACAAAGAGTTTGACACCTTAATCATATACGCCGAAGCGTTCAGGGTTGATACTCACATTGAGGCAAGAATATGGAAAGTTCAAGGCACCAGAGATGGGCACAACCGACGACGAAACGTCCTGATAAAAGCTCCTGAAGCCAGAAACATCATCCAGCTAACCTTGCACCTAAGCGATGGCAACAGGGAGAGGATCTTCTTAAAGATACTCAATTACGCCACGAAGGGCCTGGAGTTTAAGCTCCTTCCCAATTTCAATTTTTAAACCGGTTTCTGATGTCCCAATGGAGTGAACAAACCAAAAAAAGCAGCTCAAACGACAGCCTCAGGAACTAACTGCATTGAATTTACATCGATGTTAATGTCGCATTTGACTCCAAACAGCTTCTTGAGGATTATCGGGAGCTCTTCCTCAGCAAACATGAAGATTATTCTGTCTTCGCCCGCGAGATTCTTTGAGAATCCCATTTTCCCCACGTCCTTGTGGATAACAAGCTCTGCTAAAATGTCCTCTGCATTCAGTTCCTGGGGCACGGTTATTGTCCAAATGTGCTCCGGTTGTTGTTTGAATTCCACCAGTTTGAATCCATTGCGGCTTATTATCCCCACGCTTCCAGCTTCGACCTTCATTAGAGTTATGGTATTACCCGAGCAGTACACCATCCACTCCATCGCATGCACCCATCACTTGGAAGTAAACTTCGAATTTATTAACATAACTCCCGGCGAGGAACTCCCCAGAAAAAGTGTCCAAAAAAGGGACATTATATGTCTGTATCATCAGGCGAGGAGACACGGACTTCTTTTGACTTTTTGAGCTTAATCTGCGCCTCAAGGATTTTGGCGCTGAGCTCTTTAAATTCCTCCTCAGGGAATCTGTTTTTGTTCATGAAGAGCACGTCGGCAGCTGCATCAACGTATCCATCATTTATTAGCGCCTCAATGATTTCTTTAATGTTCCTGGCAGTTTCCCACTCGGAGTCGGCGATGTACTTGAGTATCTCTTCCTCATATTCCGACTTGAGTGCCTCGAATATGTCAACTGGCTCAAACTCTCTAAGCTTTTGAAGTCTTAGGTATTTTGCGGCACCTGCGACGTTGCGAACGAGACGGGGGTTCTTTCGGAAGAATGCTTCTGTGATCAGTGCCGCGGTAATCGCGACGTCTGAGAGGGAATAAGAGTTCCTCGACTCTCTTAGGGTTTCTTTCAGTTCTTGGAGTGCCCGGTGAGCATCTAAGCTGAGTCTTATTGAAATTGCGTCTTTTTCGTTCATGAATATCACCAATATCATGGTGGTGTCTGGTGCTTAATAAGTTTTGCATGCATTTTTCTGATGCTGCATGCAAAAATTGAAACGGAGTGCTGTGAGGGCTCGGATTTTGCGATATTTGAGTTGTGAGTTTTTCGCAACCTTTAAATTTAACCGATGACGTAAACAAACACGGGTTATTTCGCCTTGTTTTTTGAAACGAAAGTTTATTAAGGGTGTTTCAGAACCAACTTCGAAAATCAGGGATGACGTGGGGGTCTGACCAATGACATCAAGTCCGCTCTGCGGGCCCCGTTTCGAAAATAAAGCCCGAACAGGGCTTTTTGAGTCGAAAACCGATGATGAGTGTCATCCCTCCTGATGTCCAGATGATGACATTATCCCCACCTGAGGTGATTCCATGTTTGGATTCTTCAAGAAAAAGAAGAAGGAAACCCACGGGCCGCTCGTCTATCTGAGCGAGCCGACGATACTCTACCACACCCACACAGAGCGGGTTATCCTGGAGATACTCGAGGAGAAGCTCGGTTCCAACAACTTTGTTATCCCGTCCGACTATGGCCTCAGAACCACCGACCATCTGATTCCCGAGGCCGAGATATTCGTGGCGATAGCCATAATCGGCAAGTTCACCTCCCTGGTCGTTAGAGAAATCGAGATAGCCCGTAAGCATGGAAAGAAAATCTACACTCTCGACGTGGCCCGAAAGGACGACGAGATACTATACCTCTTCGAGGAAGGAATTCCAGAGAGGATCGAGTGGCTAACACCAGAGGAAACCCAGAGCCTCTACGCGGCCTTCCGCGGCGAGGACTTCTCAGGCTTCATGAAGTTCTTCGTTGGAGATAGGAAAAGACAGTGGTGAAAAAAGAAAGGACTCATGCGTTGGCCTTTTTGCCCTTTATGTACTCGTCTATCGCCTTCGCGGCCTTCTTTCCGTCTCCCATCGCCAGGATAACCGTTGCCTCTCCCCTTATCGCGTCGCCACCGGCGAAGACTCCTGGAATGCTGGTCATGAGGTTCTCATCGACGATCAGCGTTCCGTCAGGGTTGGCCTTAAAGCCGCTCTCCTCGAGGAGTATCCTGTTCGGCTCAAGGCCTATGGCTATGATGACTGTATCCGCTTCGAGCGTTACGTATTCTCCAGTTCCAACGATTTTTCTCTTTCCGCGCTTGTCCCTCTCCTCAAGCGGGCGTATCTTCTCGAACTTAACCGCCTTGACCTTGCCGTTCTCGTCGCCTATGAACTCGACCGGCGTGAGGAAGAACTCGAACTTGACGCCCTCCTCCTCGGCGTGGCCTATCTCCTCTACCCTGGCCGTCATATCCTCCCTTCCACGGCGGTAGGCGATTGTAACCTCCGCGCCGAGCCTGAGGGCAGAGCGTGCCGCGTCCATGGCGGTGTTTCCGGCACCTATGACGATAACCTTCTTTCCAACGGCTATCGGCGTATCGTACTCGGGGAACTTGTAGGCCTTCATGAGGTTCACGCGCGTGAGGAACTCGTTGGCGCTGTAAATCCTGTCGAGAAGGATTCCGGGTATGTTGAGCAGCTTTGGAGTTCCAGCCCCTGTGCCTATGAAGACTGCATCGTACTCCCCGAGGAGCTCCTCAATGGTGACCGTCTTGCCCACGATGTAGTTGGTCTTGACCTCGACTCCGAGCTTTTCCAGCTTGTCCAGCTCGGTCTTGAGGATGTCCTTCGGCAGCCTGAACTCGGGGATGCCGTACATGAGCACTCCGCCCGCCTCGTGAAGGGCCTCGAATATGGTGACCTTGTAGCCCATCTTTGCAAGCTCGAGGGCGCAGGTCAGGCCAGCCGGTCCGGCACCAACGACCGCCACCCTGCCCTTTCCATCGGTCTCGGCCATGAACTCCGTGAGAAGCTCCCGGTCTATGCCCTTCTCGCGGGCGTAGTCGGCAACGAACCTCTCGAGCTTGCCGATGTTTATCGGGTCTCCGACCTTGCCCATGACACACGGCGCCTCACACTGCTCCTCCTGCGGGCAGACGCGTCCGGTAACAGCCGGCAGCGTGTTGTCATTCCAGATAACGCGCAGGGCGTTCTTAACGGCCTCATCCGGCTTGTCCGCGTTCTCGCGGAGGGCCTTTAGAAAGCCCGGAATGTTTATGTGCACCGGACAGCCTTTGATGCACGGGGCGTACTCCGGCGGGCACTGTATGCAGCGCTCCGCCTCCTTGACGGCCGAAGCGAAATCATAGCCGAGGTTGACCTCAACGAAGCTCTTGACGCGCTCCTCAACGGGTCTCTCGGGTGTAGGAACGCGTTCCTTGATGAGCTTTGGCTTCGCCATTCAGACCACCCCCTTGGACTCGAGGTAGTGCTTTTTGGCCATCTCCTGCTCGCGGACGAATCTGCCGTCACGCCTTATGACGTCGTCCCAGTCCACCTTGTGGGCGTCGAACATCGGCCCATCGCGGCAGGCGAACTTTATCTCGCCGTCGTAGAGTATCCTGCAGGAGCCGCACATGCCGGTTCCGTCCACCATTATCTGCCTGACCGTGACGATGGTTGGGATTCCGTACTCCTTGGTCAGCTCGGCGAGCTTCTTGAGCGAGCCCAGCTTTCCCCCGCCGAAAACTATGTCCACCTTGTCCTTTTCGATAAGCTCCCTGAGAACGTCGAGGTAGTGTCCCTTGATTCCGCGCGAGCCGTCCTCAGTGGTGAGGTAGTATTCGTCGGCCACGGGCTTCGCCAGGAACTTCTCGGGATAGGAGTGGGCTTTGTCCTCAAAGGTCTGAATTGAGATCGTGTAGTTCCCGGCCTCCTTCATCGCTTTGAGCGTGGCGTAGTTCTCTGCCTGACCGCAGACGGCGTCGGAGACGAAGACGACGTTTCCGTAGTGTTTGACCTCGATGGGCTTTCCGAGCGGTCCCGCGACCGCGTAGAGGTAATCTCCAACGTCGAAGTTGTCCCAGAGGTCGAAGGTGGTCTTTCCGTGCCTCCTGATGAACATTCCTATCCTTCCGGTCTCCCTGTTGGCGTAATAGATGGACATGGGAATCCTTTCGCCCTTCTCATGTATGAGCAAAACGACAAATTGGCCGGGTTTCCAAGCCTTGGCCACGTGAGGAGCCTCAACCTCAATAAAAAAGTCTCTCACGTCGAGCTCTTCTTTAGCAGTTATCCGATACATGGATGCATCACCTTGAGCATTTGTTCAAGTTTGTTCACTTTTGGTTTAGGACAAATGGCTTTTATATAGATTTTTTAAACCAAAGGTTGAGAACGGCCGTACTTGAAAGACGGCGTATAAGCCCCGTGCCGGGAGAAAGGCTTTTTACGCCCCGACCCTAAGTAACCGGGGGGATAAAAATGGTCGAAATACCCAAGAGCCATCCGCGCTACTGGAGCCTGTACTACCGGGAGAAGATCATCGAGGGAATGGAGAAGGGCATGACCGCCAAGGCCGGGCTGATAGCCCACGGCCGCGGTGAGGCCTTTGACTACCTCATCGGGGAGAAGACGATAGAACCCGCCGAGAGGGCCATGCGCGCCGCCGTCGCGAAGCTGATCCTGGCGAAGCACCCGGTTATCTCGGTCAACGGCAACGTCGCGGCACTTGTTCCAAAGGAAACGATAGAGCTGGCAAAAGCGCTAAACGCCAAGCTCGAGATAAACCTCTTCTACCGCACGGAGGAGCGCGTTAAGGCGATAGCGGAGGAGCTGAGGAAGCACGATCCTGATGTGGAGCTCCTCGGGATAAACCCCACGAAGCGCATCCCCGGCCTGGAGCATGAGAGGGGGAAGGTTGACGAGGGGGGAATATGGAAGGCCGACGTGGTGGTTGTCCCGCTGGAGGACGGCGACAGAACGGAGGCCCTCGTGAGGATGGGCAAGTTCGTGATCACCGTTGACCTCAACCCGCTTTCCCGCTCCGCCAGGATGGCCGACATAACCATCGTTGACAACATAGTCCGCGCGTATCCGAGAATGACTGAGCTGGCGAGGGAGATGAAGGATTACAGCCGCGGAGAGCTCCTCGCGATTCTGAAGGGGTACAACAACGAAAAAACGCTGGGCGACGTGCTCATCCACATGGAGCGCAGGCTGACCAAGCTGGCCGAAGGAGGGGTCTGGAGGAAGAAGACGCTGGAGTGAACTCAGAACTCCTTCTCCGTCTTTTCTACCAGCCTTCTGAGGCCAGCAATGAGCTCTGCCTCACTTCCAACGTTCGATATCACCAGCGGAACCCTCTCACGCTCGGCGAGCTTTACAGCGAGCTCATCGAGCTTTTTGACCCCGTGGAGAACAACAACGGCCGGCTTGAGTCCCTGAACGCGAACCGCTATCATCGGGCTCCTTCCCGTTGTGACCTTGGTGAATATCAGCGCCCTCTCGGTCGTCCAGCCGTAGAGCTTGAGGAACTCCTCGCTGCTCATCTCGAGGATCGCCTTTATGCTGTCGACGACCGTGTAGCCGTAGATGCGCCTGTCGAGGAGGTGCATGTTGGCGACGACCTCCCCCCTGACGGCCCCAACGAGGTCCTTTATGGTTATCGGAAGGGCAAACTCCCTGATGTCAAGTATGGCGCTCGTGGGAAGCTCGCTGCCGAGGGTCTTGCTGAACGCGCGGATCACGTTTCCACCGCGCTTCTCGTCTATCTCAAGGAGGGCCTCGACGAACTTCCGTATCGTGGACGCGCCGGGGCTCTTTCTCCTGCCACCCTCGTAGTCGCTTATGACCGAAGAAGAGACGCCGAGGTATTCGGCCAGCTCCGTCTGGCTGATTCCGAATATCTCACGCCATTTGCGCATGGTTTTACCGGGGTCGGAGGAGAGGGTTATTTCCCCCGCTATCCTCTTTGCCAGGGCTTCTTTCTCCTTTTCAAGCATGTTGGTAAAGTGTTCGTCAATCGTTATAAGCTTTTCGGCAATTGCCTAACATCCTCGCCCTCAAGCTTAAAAACTCCCCGCCCTACGCTCCCCGGTGAGGCTCATGGCGATATACTTCATAGGGCTTGGTCTTTACGACGAGAGGGACATCACGCTCAAAGGCCTCGAGGTGGCCAGAAAGTGCGACCTGGTCTTTGCCGAGTTCTACACGTCCCTTCTGGCCGGAACAACGCTGGACAGGGTTGAGGAGCTCATCGGAAAGCCCATAAGAAGGCTCAGCAGGGAGGAGGTTGAGCTCCACTTCGAGCGCATCGTGCTGAGTGAGGCGAAGGAGAGAGACGTGGCATTCCTCACCGCCGGCGATCCGATGGTGGCGACGACGCACTCCGACCTCAGGATAAGGGCCAAGGAGCTCGGAATCGAGAGCTACGTCATCCACGCCCCGAGCATCTACTCGGCGATAGCGATAACCGGACTGCAGATATACAAGTTTGGCAAGAGCGCAACCGTCGCCTATCCGGAGAAGAACTGGTTCCCCACGAGCCACTACGATGTGATAAAAGAGAACATGGAAAGAAACCTGCACACGATGCTCTTCCTCGACATAAAGGCCGAGCAGAACCGCTACATGACGGCCAACGAGGCGATGGAGATACTGCTCCAGGTAGAGGAGATGAAGAAAGAAAACGTCTTCACCCCAGACACGCTGGTCGTGGTTTTGGCGAGGGCTGGCTCCCTGAACCCGACGCTCAGGGCGGGATACGTCAGGGACATGCTCAAGGAGGACTTCGGAAGGCAGCCCCACGTGATGGTCGTTCCGGGTAGGCTCCACATAGTGGAGGCGGAGTACCTGGTGGCCTTCGCGGGGGCCCCGAAAGAGATACTCGACGGAATCTAGCGAAAGCTTTATATTTCTCTCCCCACTCATTATCCCGGGGACGGGCCCGTGGTCTAGCCTGGTTATGACGCCGCCCTCACACGGCGGAGGTCCGGGGTTCGAACCCCCGCGGGCCCACCATAACAGCCCTTGCTTGCGCAAGCGCTGGCGGAAAACAAGATGCATTTTCTAAAAGTGTCCATTTTGAGTTGGGTTTCTTTTCCACGTGCTTTTTGGAGAGTGTTTCACTCAAGAAGGCGTCCTTCGGACGCCAAAAACAAAGTTGAAACTGATTTGAAAGGCGTTATTTATAAGGTGAAACCCCCTCTAAAGTTGTCATTGGTTAGCGCATGATTGATTTCTGCCATCTTATGAGAAGGGCATTCTTTTGGTCAAACTTTTTCTAAAAGTTTGCTCGCCTGCGCAAAGTTTCATCAAAGTTGGTAGCTCCTTCTTGAAGTGCAAGTTCTCTAGAGGTTTTCTACTTGAAATCAATTGTTTTGAGTGAGAACTCCTTTAGGGACTCCTTGTAAAGGGGTTTACCCCTAAAAATACGCCCGTAGGGCGTCAAAAGAAAGCAAACCCATTCCAAGGGACTCCTTGCAATTTGTTCTCGCTCAAAAAGGAATGCCTTAATTTGAAAAACTGGCTTGTAATGACGCCTTTAGCGATGAGCTACGAACTTTTGGTGAAGCTTTTTCCAAAAGCTTCTGCGCGAAGTTTGATCAAGGTTCGTGATTCTTGTTTGAGGTGTTTTTTGAGATGGTTTGCCTTTTTGGACGTGTGTTTTGGTGAGGAATTCCTTTTGAAGTTGCTTTGTTTGAGTGGGTTTACTTCTCCCGCGCTCCTGTGGAGCGCTTTTGGAGTTAAACCTGCATTTCGGGAGCTTTTGAGAGTGAATTCCTTGCTCAAAAATGGTAGTTTGGCAGTGCAAACTCTCTTCAACTGCACTTTGGGAGGAAGAATCACAAACTTTGATGAAACTTTGCGAAAGCAAAGTTTCTTTGGTCAAGCTTTTTCTAAAAGTTTGTTCGCCTGCGCGAGGTTTGACCAAGTTCGCGTGTTTCTTTGGCAGTACTTCACAAAAATGAAATGGGTTGGGGCGTTATGGTGGGGAGCACTGCCCTAACTGAGCATTGACCATCCCATTACCCCAATCAGAACCAGCGTCAATATCAGTATCAGGAGATAAAATATCAGCGCGGCCGTAAAAAATCCAAGTCCGAACTTGAATCCGTCTCCAAACGACAGCCCCTTCTTCTCTTCTCCCATGGTGCACCTCCCCATTTCTCTGTGTGGCTACCCAGACACACATGCGTTTATTTCTTTTGAAGGATTACTTTAATAGCTAATAAATCTTCCGCTTCAGGTTTAACGCGGAGAACGATACCAATGGAAGTTAGATTGGATATCTTTGGGCTGACCCCAGAAGAGGCTGTAGAGCCAAACCTGAAACTTCATGATGTGCTCCAGAGTCTGATCGCCCGAAAAGGATATTCTTGGGTGAGGAAGTTTCAGAAATCATCGTAAAACTGGAATGGTGCGGTGGCCGGGATTTGAACCCGGGTCACCGGCTTGGAAGGCCGGTGTCCTAGACCAGGCTAGACTACCACCGCACGCGAGAAGTGGTGGGGCGAGGGGGATTTGAACCCCCGACACCCGGATCTTCAGTCCGGCGCTCTCCCAGGCTGAGCTACCGCCCCACGCCCAAAGATAAGGGGCAGGCAGAGATTTATAAATCTTGCGGTGGGCCGGGGCGACACTGCACTGCTGTGGGGATTTTGAGCGGACGTCATATCTTGGGCTTAACCGCGTAAACAGTCCTGTCCTCCCCGATAGCCTCAATCAGACCGCGATGGCGCCGCACACAGCTCTCACACTCGCCGCAGTGTATCGGCTTTCCGTCCTCGGTGAAGCCCTTCGGCATGTAGCAGGAGTTGGAGTACTCGTACTTCGCGTCCAGCTCCTTCAAAAGCCTCGCTATTCCCTTCTTGTCGAGGTCTATGAGCGGTGCAACGACCCTCACATCGGCCATTGTGCCGTACTTCAGCATCTCGTTCATCCTCTCCACGAACTCGGGCGTGTTGTCCGGGAAGGTGGCTCCCTCCTCGGAGTTGAATCCGACTATTATGTCCCCGCCGCCGAGCGCATCTAGGAGCGAGGCGGCAGCGCTTATGAGGACAACGTTTCTCGCCGGAACCCAGACGCTCTTGGCCGTTTCCTGCGCAACGCTCATGTCCTCAAGCTCCTTGGCGGTAACCTTCGGCGTTTCCCCTCCAACGAGGGTCGTTCCCCTCAGCTTCGAAAACTCCTCAAGGAAGTTGAGCTGTACCACCTTCAGCGGAACATCCAGCTCCTTTGAGAAGAACTCCGCCACCCTGTTCGTGACCCTCTCCTCGTTGCTTCCGTAGTTCACGGTGAGCATTATGACCTCGTCGTAGTTCCTCTTCGCCCAGTACAGGCAGGCCGTCGAGTCAAGCCCCCCCGAGAACAACACCACAGCGCGCTTCATTTTTCTCACCAGCTCAAATCCAATTTTGATGGCTTAAAGTTTTCTGGAAGTTCGATGTCACTTGTAGCCTCATTGAGAGCTTCTTCTGTGGCTTTTTCTATTTCTTCGGGACTCAAATCTCTGCCCAATGAGAATGTTTTCCACTTCTTCATGTTTACTCCTCCAGCGCTAGGCCGACTATATCCCTCACGCTCGAAAAGCCCTCGTCCTCGAGGTATCTAGCTATTCCCTTGTTTATCTCCTGGAACACCTTCCACCCGCGGAGCGAGACGGCAGTACCAACCTGAAGGGCCGAGGCTCCGGCCAGGAGGAACTCCACAGCATCCTGCCAGGTGGTTATACCGCCGATTCCAATAACCGGGATTTCAAGCGTTCTCGCGAGGTCGTACACAGCTCTTAACGCCACGGGCTTCACCCCGGGCCCCGAATAGCCGCCGACACGGTTGCTGAGGATGGGCCTCCTCGCGTATACGTCAATCGCCACAGCCTTCAGCGTGTTTATCGCCGAAACCGCATCCGCCCCAGCTTTTTCCGCCGCTACACCGAGCTTCGTTATGTCGTCTATGTTCGGGGTCAGCTTTGCTATCACAGGCCTGTCGGTTGCATCTTTGACGGCTTTGACGACCTCGTGGACGTTCTCCGGCTTCTGGCCGATCTCCATGCCGTAGCCCTTCGCGTGGGGACAGCTGAGGTTCAGCTCGAATGCATCGGCGACGTCGCTCAGCTTTTCCGCCAGGAAGGCGAACTCCTCTGGTGTTCCACCGAAAATCGAGACTATGAGCGGAAAGTCGAAGGTGTAACCCTCGACCATCTCGAGGAAACCCCTCCAGCCTGGGTTCGGTAGGCCCATCGCGTTTACCAGGCCGTAGGGAAGCTCTACGATTGTGGGGTTGTCGTAGCCCTTCCTCGGTTCGATTCCGATTGATTTGGTGACCACCCCTCCGGCGCCCTCCTCGTGCGCTCTAATCCATTGTTCGGGGACCTTGTCGTTTATTCCGGATGCGAGAATGAGCGGGTTCTTGAACCTTATCCCGAAAAGCTCCACTTCAAGGCTGGCCATCTTGACACCTCAAAGGCAAAAGAAGCCGTCCACTATTAAGGTTTTTGCCGGAATTCTAGTGGCGGCGGGCGCGCCCGGGGGTGGGAACCCTCCACCGCCCGTTTCCACCGGGGCTCGCTCACCCCCGCTACCCCACGAGCGCCGAACGTCCCGCCTACCGCTGCTCCCTTCCGGGCCTGGCGGGGTTCGGCGGGCAAAGGGCGTTAGTCCGGCCCTCCAGCCGGACCCCACCCACCGCCGGCCCCGTGGGACGAGGGATCACCGTTGTGCCCCGGCTTCCGCGGGCGGCTTTGGGAACCGCCCCCCGGGCTTCGGCCCCGGCATATCGACGGTTTCCGGTTGCAGGGGACGCCGAACCCCCCGGCCTAGCCCGCCGCCAGCTAACTTATCCTCCACCTGATATATAAAGCTTTGGTAATCCCTGAAACCAAAGGTGAAGAACCTTCGGATTGAAAAATTTTCATAAATGCATGAACGAATAGGTGCATGGGTGATACACCATGCGCTTAACTGAGCATCCTGTTCTGCGTTTTGAGCGTGGCAGGGAGGTTACAATATACTTTGAAGGACGGCCGATCAAGGCATACGAGGGGGAAACGATAGCGACGGCCCTTCACGCCGCTGGAATCAGGGTTCTAAACTACTCCGCCAACGAGAGACGCCCAAGGGGTCTCTTCTGCGCCATCGGCAAATGCTCCTCGTGTCTGATGGTCGTGAACGGAATCCCGAACGTCAGAACCTGCATAACCCTCGTCGAGGACGGCATGAGGATCGAACCCCAGCGCGGAAAGGCCAAGTTGCCGAAGGAAGCAAAGCCGCCTGAGTTCAAGGACGCAAAGGTCGTCAGGGCGGACGTCGTTATAGTGGGCGGCGGTCCAGCCGGCCTAATGGCAGCTATCCACGCGGCTGACGCAGGAGCGAGCGTCGTTCTTCTCGATGAGAACCCCATGCTCGGCGGCCAGCTCGTCAAGCAGACCCACAAGTTCTTCGGCAAGCGCGAGCAGTTCGCGGGAGTCAGGGGCGTGGAGATAGCCAAAATTCTTGAGGATGAAGCCAGGAAGAGGGAAAACGTTGAAATCTTCCTTGAAACGTCCGCCGTTGGCATCTTTCAGGAGGGCGACGAGAAGCTCGTCCTGGCAGTCAAGAACAACCGCGAGCTGATAGAGTTCCGCGGAAGGGCGGTTATCGTGGCAACCGGCGCGATGGAGAAGATGATACCATTCGAGAACAACGATTTACCGGGGATCTACGGTGCCGGCGCGATTCAGACGCTCATGAACACTTACGGCGTCAAGCCCGGCGATAAGGTTCTAATCGTTGGAGCCGGAAACGTGGGACTTATTCTGGCGTATCAGCTCATTCAGGCCGGCGTTGAGGTGAAGGCGATAGTCGAGGCCATGCCGAAGGTCGGCGGCTACTTCGTCCACGCGGCCAAGGTTAGGCGCCTGGGCGTTCCGATACTCACGAGGCACACCATCCTACGCGCCGAGGGCAGGGAGAAGGTCGAAAGGGCAATCGTTGCCCAGCTCGATGAGAACTGGCGGGTCATCCCCGGAACGGAGAGAACCTTTGAGGTTGACGTCATAGCCCTCGCCGTTGGACTGAGGCCCAGCATCGAGCTCCTCCACCAGGCCGGCTGCCAGATCATGTATGTCCGCGAGCTCAGCGGGCACGTGGCTGTCCGCGACGAGTGGATGGAGACCACCGTCAGAGGAATCTTCGTGGCGGGCGACTCGGCCGGGATAGAGGAGGCAACGACCGCGATGCTTGAGGGCAAGGTCGCCGGAATTGCAGCCGCGCTTCGGCTGGGCATAGCGGACGAGGGCTGGCTTAAGGAGATGGAGAAGGCTCAAAAAGACCTTCTGGAGTTCCGCTCCGGGCCCTTCGGCAGGCACGTGCTCGAGGGCATAAAGAAGGCTCTGGTGGTGAGAGAATGAGTGAAATTCCTTCTTACCTCAGAAACGGTTACATCACCCCGGAGGAGCTTGAAAAGTTCATTCCCCTGCCGAGCGAGGAGAGACTCAGGAAGCGGCCGGTAGCAGTTCCGGAGTGCCCGCAGGAGATACCCTGCGCCCCGTGCAGGGAGATATGCCCCACCGGGGCCATAAGCATGCCCACCCCGAACGACCTGCCGATAGTCGATTACGACAAGTGCATTGGCTGCTCCCTATGCGTCCAGATCTGCCCTGGTCTGGCCTTCTTCATGGTGCACTACGTCGGCGACAAAGCGCGCATAACGATGCCCCACGAACTCCTTCCGGTTCCCGAGAAGGGGGAGGAGGTCGTTCTTCTCAACAGGGTCGGCGAGCCTGTTGGAAAGGGGAAGGTGCTCACGATCGTGCCGAGGGAGAAGAGCAAGGGTGACACGCCGATACTCATCGTCGAGGTGCCGATAGAGCTGGCTTGGGACGTCCGCGCCGTGAGGGTTGAGAGGTGATTGAAATGGGGGGAAAGAAAATCGTCTGTCGCTGTAACGACGTCACCGTTGAGGAAATTGAGGCGCTCATCGATTCCGGCGTCACTGACATCGAGGAGCTCAAGAGGCTTCTCCGCATAGGAATGGGCCCCTGCCAGGGAAGGACTTGTATTCCTATAGTGCTGTCGATCCTCGCGAGGAAAACTGGAAAGAGGCAGGAGGAGATACCGCTTCCAAAGGCGAGGGTCCCCACGAGGCCCGTTCGCGTAGAGGTCATAGTGGGTGGTGCCGATGAGTAAAATAGCCATCATCGGCGGCGGGATAATAGGGGTCGCCACCGCCTACGAGCTGGCGAAGCTGGGGGAGGAGGTAATCCTCTTCGAGAAGAACTACTTCGGCTCGGGCTCCACCTTCCGCTGCGCTACGGGAATCAGGGCGCAGTTCACGGACGAGGCCAACATCAGGCTCATGAAGTACTCCGTTGAGCGCTGGGAAAAGCTTGAGGAGGAGCTGGAGAGCGACATCGTCTTCAGGCAGACCGGCTACCTGTTCCTGGCCACGAGCGAGGAGGAGGTTGAAGCCTTCAAGGCAAACATAAAGCTCCAGAACAAGTTCGGTGTCCCAACGAGGCTCATCGATATGGACGAGGCCAAGGATATAGTGCCGATCCTCAACACAGAGCCTTTCTTAGCTGGAGCGTGGAACCCGAAGGACGGCAAGGCGAACCCCTTCAAGACGCTCTTTGCCTACCTCTTCCGGGCTAAGGAGCTCGGCGTTGATGCGAGGGAGCATACGGAAGTGGTTGGCTTCAAGCGCGAGGGAGATGCCATAACCGCCGTGAAGTTCAGGAGCAACGGGAGGATCGAGAGCGTTAAGGTCGATGCCGTTTTGAACGCGGCCAACGCTTGGGCGCCGCTCATCAACGAGATGGCTGGCTTAAAGCGGGACCTCGTTCCCATCACCGCCTACAAGCACCAGCTCGTCAAAACCGAACCGCTGGAGCCCGGACAGGCCGAACCGCTGGTCTGCCCGCCGAGCTGGAACGACGCCTATATAATCCAGGACGGAGAGGACGGCGGAATAATCTGCGGTGCCGGGATAGAGCACAAAGCCAAGAGCCTCGACGACTACGAGCCGACCTATGACTTCCTGCGCGGCGTTCTGGAGTATGCCGTCAGAATCGCCCCGCCGCTGCGCTACGCTCACATAGTCCGCCAGTGGGCGGGCTTCTACGCGAAAACTCCTGACAGCAACCCTGCATTAGGAAAGCTCCTTGACAACTTCTACATAGCGGCGGGGTTCTCTGGCCACGGCTTTATGATGGCACCGGCCGTTGGGGAGGCGATGGCCGAGCTGATTTCAAAGGGCCGCTCGAAGGTTCCGCTCGACTGGGAGTGGTACGACCCCTACCGCTTCGAGAGGGGAGAGCTGAGGAGTTCGGCCTTCCAGATAGGCTGACCCCTTTTCTTTATCATCTTCCCGGCAAGAAAAAGGTTATAAAGGAGCCCCGATTAGCATCGTGAGGGTCATCATGAGGATAGTCTTTGATATAGGCGGTTCGGTTCTCGTTCCCGACGACCCGGACGTTGATTTTATCGGGAAGGTGGCTTACGAGCTCATCAAGATAAGCGAGGATCACGAGGTGGCCGTGGTAGTCGGCGGCGGAAAGGTGGCGCGCAAGTACATCAAGGCCGCGAAGACCTTCACTCCCAACGAGACCTTCAAGGACTACATCGGCATACACATCACCCGCGCCAACGCAATGCTTCTCATCGCCGCCCTCGGCGAGAAGGCCTATCCCTTCGTAATCCAGGACTTCCGTAAGGCGTGGGAGGTCATCCAGCTCAAGAAGATACCCATAATGGGCGGAACGCATCCGGGCCACACGACCGATGCGGTTTCGGCTCTCCTCGCTGAGTACCTCCAGGCCGACCTTCTGGTGGTTGTCACCAACGTTGACGGCGTCTATGACAGCGACCCGAGGAAGAACCCGAACGCGAAGAAGCTCGACAGGATAACCTTCGATCAGCTCGTCGAGATAGCGATGCAGGCCGAGAGCAAAGCCGGCGGAAGCGGCGTCGTTGATGCCCTCGCCGCCAAGTTCATCCAGCGCGGCAAGATAAAGACCTACATCGTGGGCAAGAAGGACGCCTACCACCTCTTCGAGGTGGTCAAGGGCAGGCACAACGGGACTGTTGTTGAGCCGTGAGTTTTCGCAACCCTTATATATTTTGTCCGACTATTGTCCTACGGTGATTGAATGTCCACCACCGATAAGGTCTCGGTCCGTTTTCCACAGGGCCTAATGCGGGAAATCGACGAGCTCGTGGAGAGCGGTGAGTTCTCAAGCCGGAGCGAGCTTATCAAGGAAGCCGTGAGGTTCTTCCTGCTCCACTACGAATCCCCCGAAGAGCTCTGGGAGACCTACAAGCTCCTCGCGAGGGGGCGGAGGATTCCGCCGGAGGAGGAAATCGAAAAGCTCCTTGAGGAAGTGGACGAGGAATGGAAGCGTTCAAGGTCGTCTTAGACACCAACGTTGTCATAACGGCCGCGATAAATCCCTTCGGGAGCTCAGGAAAGGTCATGGACTTGGTCGTCGGGAAGAAAGTTATCTCTTACACCTCGGAGGCGATACTTGAGGAGCTTCGCTTCAAGCTGACGAGCGAGAAGGTTCTTAAGTATCTTGAAAGCAAGGTATATGCCCTTTGGGTTTACAGGATCTTCCGAGCCTCGTCAATCCTTGCTGAACCAGCTAAGCATTTTGAGGTTTCGCCTGATCCAGATGACGATAAGTTTTTTGACGTGGTGTATTCAGCCAAGGCAGATTTTCTAATAAGCCTCGACAAGAGGCACGTGCTGAAGCTGAGGGATGGGAAGAGAAGGTTTTCTCTAAATGGGCACGAGTTTCTAATTCTGACACCGGCCGAGTTCCTTGAGGTCGTCGAAAGGGATAAAAGCTTCAAAGCGTAGTTCGTTTAGTGAGCGTCTATGCCTAAGGGCGATGAGAATGCAAACGTATGGATGACTTTTTTGAGAGACCTTGAACCTAGAGTAGAAGAAATTGAGGTCGATGGAAAGAAAATAAAGAGACTTGTTTTTGAGAAGCATGTTAATGCAGAGGGAATAACATTCCCGCAAACCTACGAAAACGAAGAGGTTGTTTTGGAGTATTATGACAAAGAGACGGGACTAAAATGGGTTGGAAAGTTCCCGTTCAAACATGCATTGTTTAAAAAGGGTGCATCCTTTATTGGAGCTACGTTTGAGGGAATAGTATCTTTTTATGGTGCTATTTTTGAAGATGATGCTTACTTTGATAACACAACGTTTGAGGGATATGTGTCATTTGATCTTGTTGTGTTTAATGGAGTGGCTCGGTTTAAAGGGGCAAAATTCAACAACGTTAATGATGTATTTCATCCCGATGATATTGATCAGCAACTGCGTTTCTGGGAGGAGGTGTCTCCTGAAGTAAGGGTCGGTCACGAGGATCCGTCAAAACCGAAAGGTCGGACTGTTAGTGCTAATGAATCTTGTTTAAACTGTTTTTACCAGTTTTCAGCTACATTTATTAATGCCAAATTTATGAATCTTGTGAGTTTTAATAACGCTGAATTTCAGGGAGCTGTTAGATTTGGCTCCTCACAATTTGGGATGAATATTGAGAGGGACTCTCATACTGCTTCAATTAATTTTGAAAACGCTAAGTTTCTGGGATCCTCAACAAAGTTTGCTGGATGCACATTTTTTGCTAGGACGTTATTTATAAACGCGAAGTTTAAGGGATATGTGAATTTTGAAGGAAGCACTTTTGAACAGTCTTCATACTTTGATCGTAGCGAGTTCTTGGTTGATGTTGAATCCAAAGACGTAGGTTATTTCGGGTTCTCCCCAATCGACTTTCGGAGAACACATTTCAAAAAAGACGTGTCATTCAGGGGCGTTGAATTTTACTCCAAGCCCAATTTTTCGAAGGCGCATTTTGGGGGCTTTGTAGCATTTACTAGGACCATAGGGGCAAATTCGAGGAATTGTATATTTCATCGGGGAGTTGAGTTTATAGAGTGTGTTTTTGAAAAGGAGGCTGATTTTCAGTGGAGTGCCTTTTACAAGTCTCCAGGAAATTCGGGGGAGGGCTATTCATTCAAAGAGTACCCACTAGCTAATTTTGCTCGTTCTCGCTTTGAGGGTTCAGCACACTTTAACTTTGCAACGTTTGGAAATGTTGTTTTTAATTTTGTACGTTTCTTGGGTCAAGTAGGTTTTCAGGGAACCAGATTCAATGGACATCTTCATATTAGGGAAGCAGTTTTTGAAAACGTTGTTGCATTTTCTGCTTATAGTTTTGTCAATGTCGATATAGAAGGTTCCCGCTTTCATGGAGTTGTTGTTTTTAGTGGGGCAAAACTAACCGGAGATTTTCGAATAATCCACTCAACATTCGAACGAGAAGTCTTGTTCGGAAAAGGCGGATATAAAGAGGAAAATTATTCTCCGATCACCTTTAGTGAAAGTGCGAAATCCTTTGTTATAGAGGGGGCTACTTTCGAGGATTCAGTAAACTTTCGTAATATTGAGTTCAAAATCTCTGTTAAAATTATCGAGTGCTCATTTAATAGTCATGTTCACTTTGATAAATCTGTGTTTAGGAATAATTGTGATCTTTCTGGAAACTTCTTTAAGTCGATAATATCGTTCAAGGATACAATTTTTGAGGGAGATGCTGTATTTGATAGGTGTTTACTTTCTGGAATTTGGGATTTTGCAGGAAAGCAGGATAGGCCATATAAATTTTATAAATCTTTGAGCTTTGATGGTGTTTCAATTTCAGGTACTGTCTCATTCGTAAGTCTTAGGGGCAGAGAGGAACTGGAAGAATTTGATATCAATGAACTTGAGAGTCTCTTTAAGGAACCTCTTTCAAAAATTGAAGCTGCTCGCATCCAAAGAGTAAGTTTCGAAAAAGAAGGCAAACGCGACGAAGCCGACAGAATGTTCGTCCTCGAAATGCGTGTCAGAAGGAGAGCTAGATCCGAGAGAGCGAATATGAAAATTCATAATTTCCTTGAGTGGTTTATTGGTGATCTGCCTTCGGAATATGGCACAAACTGGAGGCGAATTATCTGGGGGAGCCTATTAGTTGTCTTGTATTTTGGTATCGCATATTGGCTCGAGATACTAAGCTATAGTTTTTATGCTGAATGGGATATTGGGTGGTTTAAGTGGTTAGACTTGGGTATGTTCTGGACGCTTTTTGGAGTTTCATACTTGGTAGTTTTGTATTCCCGTGGCATTTTTGAAGACATAACTACCTTGGAGGAACTCATTAGTGGAATTCGACACTATTGGAAATATTGGGTAATTGTATTAAGCCCAGCATACTTAGCATGGATTGTACTATCTAACCTTCCCCTACCCTTTAGTGCAAGGGTATTGGACAAAGCGACAATTCAGCTCTCGAGTAATGCAATAGTTGCCTTAAATCCCGAGAATCTTGGAAGCGTTCTTGGTACTCTCCTCAACGCCCTCTACTACTCCCTCGTCACCTTCACGACCCTCGGCTACGGCGACATGCACCCGACTGGCTGGCTCAAAGCCCTCAGTGCAATCGAAGCCTTAACTGGAGCCGTCTTCATGGCGCTCATCGTCGCGGTGATTGCCCGTAAGTGGATGCGCTGAACCTAAGGTTAAAGCCAACTTTTTATACCTCCTCGCCCTTCTCCCTCCGGTGGTGCTCATGAAAATCGTGGTCGTCGGTTCTGGAACTGCCGGAAGCAACTTCGCGCTGTTCATGCGCAAGCTCGACAGGAAGGCCGAGATAACCGTCATCGGAAAGGAGGAGACCATGCAGTACTCCCCCTGCGCCCTGCCGCACGTCATCAGCGGCACAATAGAGAAGCCGGAGGACGTAATCGTCTTCCCGAACGAGTTCTACGAGAAGCAGAAAATCCAGCTCATGCTCGGAACGGAGGTCAAATCCATAGACCGCGAGAGGAAGGTCGTGATCACCGACAAGGGTGAGGTTCCCTACGACAAGCTCGTTCTGGCTGTGGGCTCGAAGGCCTTCGTCCCGCCGATTAAGGGCGTCGAGAACGAAGGCGTCTTCACGCTCAAGAGCCTCGACGACGTGAGGAGGATAAAAGCCTACATCGCCGAGAGGAAGCCGAAAAAGGCGGTCGTCATCGGCGCCGGCCTCATCGGTCTCGAAGGGGCTGAAGCCTTCGCGAAGCTCGGCATGGAGGTTCTGGTTGTCGAGCTCATGGACAGGCTCATGCCGACCATGCTCGACAAAGACACCGCCAAGCTCGTCCAGGCCGAGATGGAGAAGCACGGCGTTTCCTTCCGCTTCGGAGTTGGGGTCAGCGAGATAATAGGCAGTCCTGTTAAGGCTGTCAAAATCGGCGACGAGGAAGTTCCGGCCGAGCTGGTTCTCGTCGCTACTGGAGTTAGAGCAAACGTCGACCTCGCAAAGGCGGCAGGCCTCGACGTGCACTGGGGCATCGTTGTAAATGAGTACCTCCAGACGAGCGACCCGGACATCTATGCGATAGGCGACTGCGCCGAGGTGATCGACGCCGTTACTGGTCAGAGAACCCTCAGCCAGCTCGGAACGAGCGCGGTGAGGATGGCAAAGATAGCAGCGGAGCACATAGCCGGAAAGGACGTCTCCTTCAGGCCCGTCTTCAACACCGCAATAACCGAACTCTTCGGCCTTGAGATAGGCACCTTCGGAATAACCGAGGAGAGGGCAAAGAAGGAGGGCATTGAGATAGCCGTCGGCAAGTTCAAGGGAAGCACAAAACCTGAATACTACCCCGGTGGAAAGCCGATAACGGTTAAGGTAATCTTCAGGAAGTCGGACAGGAAGCTCATCGGCGCCCAGATAGTCGGCGGCGAGCGCGTCTGGGGTAGGATAATGACCCTCTCTGCCCTGGCTCAGAAGGATGCAACGGTGGAGGACGTCGTTTACCTCGAAACGGCCTACGCCCCGCCGATAAGCCCGACGATAGACCCGATAACCGTTGCCGCCGAGATGGCCCTCAGGAGATTCCGCTGAGTGGAGCCCCGGGCTCTTTTCTCCCTTCTTCGCCCCAAGTTCGCCCTCCCTTCAATCTTTCCCGGGTTAGTGGCCTTTACCATAGCGCGCTACCACTACGGCGTTTTCTTCACTCTGGATTTCCTCATGGCGATGCTCGTGGTGTTTCTCGTTCTCCTCTCCGCCGGCCACATGCTCCTGGCCATTCCCACGATAGAGAAGACCTTTCGCTCGGTGCAAGGACTTCGGCGGCTTTACTTGGGCGGGAGAGGGGGATAAAGACCGGAATGCTTCTCTTCGCGGTTCATGAAGATGGAAATTGCCCTTCTCCTTGGCGTGCTGGCGTTCCTGCTACCCTTCTTCCTTTGAGCCGTTGGAACATCAACAAAGTTTAAGTGCTCTCCCAACAACTTGGGTTTTAGGTGATTGATATGAAGGTGGGTGAGAGGGATAAAATACTGCTCGGTCTTGGGACGGGGGTGCTGTTGGCATCGTCCCTCAGGGTCTTTGTGGCCGGAGCGTACTCGAGTCTGGAGAAGACCTTCTTCTATGGAATGAACTTTCCATCCGGGCTGGGAATTCTCCTGCTCCTCCTGGCGGCCTTCCTCGTGGGGAGAATTGGCCGGAAGGTCGGGGCGGCAATAATGGTCGCCTACGCCCTCGCACTCCTCGCCACCGATGCCACAGAGTACGTCCACCTCGTAGCGGCCTTTGCCCTGCCGGTGGCCCTTGCGCTCGTCAAGGAGCTTGACGTCAAGTACCTTGCCATGGGACTCGTTGCCGACCTTTCACTCCGCGTCCTGGCTGTTGGCGGCGAGCCTGCTGACTTCCCCCACACGAGGGTTGTCATGGCGCTCTTCCTGCTCCTGGGGGCCTATGCTCTCTGGAAGGAGCCCGGAACTCTGAAGAAGCCAGGCTTCGGCCTCTACGCCTTCGCGGCCCTGCTCGAGCTGGGGCTGATTTACCCCAACGCGGTGATGCGCTACTCCGGAATGACGGTCTATTATCTTCCGGAGTTTATCGGCTTCTCCCTGCTCCTTGCCCTTGCCCTGCTCCTTGGCCCGCACCTGGCGAGGAAGCCAACGGTCGCGATGACACTCCTAATAATCGGCTCGGCGACGCTCTTCCTCAAGCCCCTCTCGCTGGTTGGTCTTCCCCTCGCCCTGGCATCGACCATTGCCCTCGTTGAAAGCGCGAAGGGCAGCAGAGGGGGAGTCATCGGGGCCGTTTACCTGTTCCTTGTAGCCACGCTCGCCCTCGGGGCCTACGTCGGCAGGGATATAGGCCTGCCCTTCATGGAGGACCGGCTTGAGGCCCTTATCCTGGCCGCCTCGGTGGTCTACGCCCTCAGCGCCTACGGGAAGAGCGCCGAGGTAAGCCTTCCAAGCGCGAAGGAGATCGCCGGCCCGCTCATCGGTCTCGTCCTGGCCTCGGTCATCGTCCTGGCCATCTTCAACGCGGGTCCCACCTACGACGAGGCCAAGAGAGACATCCTAATCTGGACATACAACGTCCACCAGGGGTTCGGGCCGTACGACGGAACGTTCAACGGTTATGAAATGGTTAACCTCCTCGCCGAGCAGAAGCCCGACGTGTGGCTCGCCCAGGAAGTTGTTGGCGGAATGATAGGCAACGGCTACCAGGACGTCCCCCTTTTCATCTCCGCCCACCTCGGCTATGCCTACGAGTACAAGCCGGCCGTTGAGGGGACCTACGGAATAGCGGTCTTCTCCCACTGGCACATGAAGACCGAGGCCGAGCTGAACCTCGAGAGCGTGGGCCAGGCGAGACCGGCTCAGAAGGTCTCCATCGAGGAGCTGGGCATAACGGTGGTGAACGTCCACATGGGCCTCAGCGAGGAGGAGAGGGCCATGCAGGCGGAGGAGCTCTTGAAGTTTGCCGAGAACTCGCCGGTGGCCCAGATAATAGCGGGCGACACCAACGCCGAGCCGGACGAGAGGGCGATAGGGATACTCACGCGCGACTACCGCGATGCCTTCCCCGAGAGGCCGCCCTACACGTTCCTCTGGGAGCGCAACGGTGTCAGTGACGAGGAGAACATCGACTACATCCTGCTCAAGAAGGACTGGCCGGCCGAGGTTAAGGACCACGGCTGCCTCTGCGACGTGGAGGTTTCGGACCACAGGCCGGTGTGGGCGGTCATCGAACTGCCGTGAGGTTTGGTTTTTAACTCCTTTCCCCAACTTTTCTCCATGCCGTCGAGGGTGAGGGTCAGCAGCTGATGGCATACATCCTGCGCCACTCGCCCGAGGAGTTCGGACTCAGGCCGAACGTTGAGGGCTTCGTCCCGCTCGGCGAGCTTGTCAGGGCGCTCCGAACGGTTTATCCCGACGTTACGGAGGAACTCGTGAGGGAGATAGTCGAGAGGGACGCGAAGGGGCACTACGAAATACGGGGAGACAAAATCCGCGCCCGCTACGGTCACAGTTTCCCCGTCTCCTTAAACCACGAGGAGGACACCGAATCAAGGGTTCTCTACCACGGCACGCCGAGGAAGAACCTCGAACGGATTCTGAGGGAGGGATTGAAGCCGATGAAAAGGCAGTTCGTCCATCTGAGTACAAGTAAGAGTGAGGCCCTTGAAACGGGCAGGAGGCACGGAAGGGACGTTGTTCTCCTCCTCATCGACGCGGACTGCCTGAGGAGGAAGGGCTTGAAAGTCTACAAGGCCGGAAAGAACGTGAGGATAGTTGAGAAAGTCCCGCCCGAGTGCATAATTCTTGAGGCGTGATGGAGGAAAGCCTATTATATCTAGCCGCCCAATGTTTTACGGGTGGAACCATGTGCGATATTCTCGTGGCCACTCCCGGGGCCACCAAGGAAGGAATAACTCTCTTCGCCAAGAACAGCGACCGCGAGCCGAACGAAGCTCAGATCCTTGAGTTCATACCGAGAAGGGAGCACGAGGAGGAGAAGGTCAGGCTGACCTACGTGGACTTTCCCCAGGTCAGGGAAACCTACGCGGTAATTCTCTCCCGCCCTTGGTGGATGTGGGGGGCGGAGATGGGCGTAAACGAGTTCGAGCTGGCGATAGGCAACACCGCCGTCTTCACGAAGGCCAAGGTGCCAGAGAAAGGAATAACCGGAATGGACATGATACGCCTCGCCCTTGAGAGGACCAAGAGTGCGAAAGAGGCTTTGGAGTTCATAACCGGCATCGTTGAGCAGGGTTTGCAGGGTGGAAACGGGAGCAAAAGCCACAAGCTCTACTACTTCAGCTCCTTCATAATAGCCGACCCCAAGGAGGCGTGGGTTCTTGAGACGGTTGGGAAGGAGTGGGTTGCCAAGAGAATCGAGGGTGTTTATTCCATCTCCAATGCGCTGACGATTGAGAATGACTGGGACATGGCATCGGAGGGCGTCGAGAGGCTCGCGAGAAAGGGTTCTTTCAGCTTTGCGAGGCACTTCTCGGACCGCTTTTACACCCACTTCGCCCACGGCAGGGAGAGGAGGGCCTTCACGCTGAAGAAGCTGAAGGAACGTGAGGGCGAGATAACGCTCGAATACATGATATTCCTTCTGCGCTCCCACTCCTTTGAGCCCTACCGCCCGGAGAAGGGCTCGATGAGGGACATCTGCATGCACTACGGCGGCTTAACGAGACCCTCTCAGACGGCTTCATCTCAAGTTTCCGAGCTTGGAAAGGGCCTCCACTGGTTCACAGGTACATCAAACCCCTGCCTGAGCATCTTCAAGCCGGTGACCTTCGAGGGCGGCCTTCCGGACCTCGGGAGAACTCCAATGGACAAATACGGCCCCGAGACCTACTGGTGGCGCTTTGAGGCATTTCACAGGAAGTTTCTGACGAACTACCTGAACTACATCGAGGACTTCGCCCGCGAGAGGGATAGACTGCAGGCCGAGATAATCGAGAAGGCGAGAGAGATTGAGAAGACACCGGAGGATCTGAAGGCACTGGCGGAGTGGGCCTTCAGGGAAGAAGCCAAGCTCCTCGAAAGGTGGGAAAAGCTGGTGAAGCCCGGAAGGCTTTCCTTCCTCTTCGGGCGGAGCTGGAGAAAGGTCAACGAAGAGGCAGGACTCAAGCTGGAGGGTTGAAGATGCTCAGGTTTCCGGATGGATTTCTCCTCGGAACGGCAACCTCGTCCTACCAGATAGAGGGCGGCAACGTCTGGAGCGACTGGTGGTACTGGGCGGAGAAAGGGAAGCTTCCCCCAGCTGGAAAGGCCTGCAACTCCTGGGAGCTGTACGAGAGGGACATCGAGTTCATGGCCGAGTTGGGCTACAGGGCCTACCGCTTCTCCGTCGAATGGGGACGGGTCTTTCCGGAGGAGGGAAGGCCGAACGAAGAGGCCTTAATGCGGTACCAGGGGATAATAGACCTGCTCAACGAGAACGGGATTACCCCAATGCTCACTCTCCACCACTTCACCCTGCCAACGTGGTTTGCCCTCAAGGGGGGCTTCGAAAGGGAGGAGAACCTGGAGCACTGGAGGAGCTACGTTGAGCTGATAGCGGATAACATCGAGGGCGTTGAGCTGGTGGCGACCTTCAACGAGCCGATGGTCTATGCGGTCGCTTCCTACGTGGAAGGCATGTGGCCGCCCTTCAGGAAGAACCCGCTGAAGGCCGAGAAAGTCGCGGCAAACCTGATCAAAGCCCATGCCATCGCCTACGAGATTCTCCACGGGAAGTTCAGGGTCGGAATAGTGAAGAACCGCCCGCACTTCATTCCGGCGAGCGATTCCGGGAGGGACAGGAAGGCGGCGGAGGAGATAGACTACACCTTCAACCGCTCCATGCTGGACGGAATCATGACTGGAAAATTCAGGGGATTCATGAGAACCTTCGACGTCCCCCCGAGCGGCCTCGACTGGCTCGGGATGAACTACTACAACATCATAAAGGTCAAAGCTGTGAGGAACCCGCTCAAACGCTTCGCCGTCGAGGACGCCAACGTGAGCAGGAAAACGGACATGGGCTGGAGCGTCTACCCGAGGGGCATCTACGAGGGGCTGAAGGCGTTCTCGGGGTATAACCTTCCGCTCTACGTCACCGAGAACGGGATAGCGACGCTCGACGATGAGTGGCGCATCGAGTTCATAGTCCAACACCTCCAGTATGTCCACAGAGCTTTGGAAGAGGGCATCGACGTGAGGGGCTACTTCTACTGGTCGCTCATAGACAACTACGAGTGGGCTGAGGGTTTTAGACCGCGCTTTGGACTCATAGAGGTTGACTACGATACGTTCGAGAGGAAGCCGAGGAGGAGCGCCCACGTCTACGGCGAAATCGCAAAGAATGGAGAGGTAAGCGACGAGCTGCTTGAGAAGTACGGCCTTGGGGAGATTTAAGCCCGTATCCATCCCTCTATCTCTTCCACATCACCCTCGTCGAACTGGGGTAGGGCATCGAGGTGGGCCCTCATGAGTTCGGCCATCGCCCTCAGCCCTGCCTCAGCGTCGTGAACAACCGGGTCGAGGAGCACCGCCTTTATCACCTTCTCCACGTTTCCTTCGGCTGCCCCTTCGCTCGAAAGCCTCTGTATCTCCGCCTGAACCCTGAGGGGAACCAGGGCTTCCCTCGGGAGCTCGACGTGGAGCGGTTTTATCCCCTTCGGCGAGACTTCGGCTGGAACCTCGACTATCGTGCCTTTCGGCAGGTCTATGTAGCCTCTGTTGGGGACGTTAATCGCCTCATGGGGCTTTTCTTTGCCCTCAAGCCCCTTCTCGACGGTTAAGCTCACGTGAGCATACCACTTGCTTTAATTTCATCATAAATGATTTCTAACCGCCCTTGCTTGCCCTTCAAGTGTATTCTGCCCTTAAATTGAACTTTTCAAAAGAGAGATATAACGAGAGAAAAGGAAAGCTCAGCCCATCTGAATCGCCGTCGTTCTCAGTTCTCCCCTTTCGAAGCGGTACGGGTCGTACCATTCGGCGGGGAGGTCGGTTCTTCCCTTCGTCACCAGGTCCGCCACCATCTCGGCAACCGCCGGCGCCATCATGAATCCGTGCCCGCTGAAGCCAGCCGCGATGTAGTAGTCGCTCAGCTCCTCTATCTTTCCTATGGCGGCGTTGCTGTCCGGCGTCTTCGCGTAGTAGCCGGCCCACGTCCTCAGTATGAGGAGCTCCCTCAGTGCCGGGATAATCTTGGTGAAGTAGTAGCTCACCTCGCGGAGGAACTCGTAGGTCGGGCTCAGGTCGTAGGTCGGGCCCAGCTCGTAGCCGACTCCTCCAACGACACCGCCGTGGGCGGTCTGGGTGAGGTATGCGTGGCCGTACTTGAAGGAGATGACCATCGGGTTTATCGAGCCCTTCTTTATTGGTTGCGTGATGACCGCCTGGTGCTTGTAGGGCTCTATGGGTATCTGGGTCTTTATCCCTGCCATCGCGTTTATGAGCTTGGCCCAGGCGTTGGTGGCGTTGATGACGGTGCCGGTCCTGATGACTCCCCTGTTCGTTTTCAGTCCCTTTATCTCGCCGTTCTCAATGATGAAGTCCTTGACCTCTGTGTATTCGACGAGTTTGGCCCCAAAGCGTTCGGCGTTGAGGGCGAACTTGGCCGTGGAGTGGAAGGGGTCCGCCTTTCCGTCGGTCGGGTTCCAGGAGGCGGCTATGACCTCGCTGATGTCGAGGAGTGGGACTATCTCCTTCGCCTCCTCCGGTGTTATGAGTCTCGTCGGGACGCCGAAGCGGTTCTGTATCGCTATGTTGCGCTTGAACTCCTCGACCTCATCGTCGTCGTAGAGCAGGAAGAGGTAGCCAGTCTGCTCGAAGGAGAAGCCGTATTCCTCGCTGTATTTCTTCCAGAGCTCCACGGAGCGCTTCATGACCTGGACGTTCGCTTCATCGTTGAACTGCTGTCTTATGCCCGTTCCACAGCGGAAGGTGGAACCGGAACCTATGAAGCGCTTCTCTATGACGGTGACCTCCTCCCCACGTTTGGCGAGCTCGTGCGCTATGGTGACTCCGATTATTCCCCCACCGATGATGACGATTTCACTCCTCTCGGGAAGCTCTTTGCTCGGCATTTCAATCCCTCCCCGCGGTGACCTTCATCCTGACGTTCTTCAGCGGCGGTCTCGCGACGGGTATGTCGAGCTTGTCCATCGGCGTTCCGGTTCTCTGGGAGACGACCACCGCGCCGTTGAACAGGCAGAAGCGGCCCTGGCAGAAGCCCATTGCGAGGTGCGTTAAGCGCTTGATTATCTGCAGGTCCGCTATTCCGGCCCTGACCACGTCATCCACCTTCCTCAGGGAGACGTCGCAGCCGCATATCTGGACGTCCTCAAGGTTGAGGCTTCCGAAGTCTATGCTCTGAACCTGCACCGCCTCCGGTTCGTACTCCTCCAGTTTCTCCGCGTAGATGCACGGCTCGGCGTCGAAGCCGAACTCCCGGAGGATGTATGCCCCGACGAGCCTGCCCTCCAGGTAGTTTGCGTAGTGCGGCTTTATTGAAGCGGCGCTACCGGCGACGTAGATTCCGTCGCGGATCCTGTGCTGTGAGTCGAGAACCGGGGTGTAGTAGCCGTGCTTGAAGACCAGCTTTCCACCTGCCTGGGTCGGCGGGTTGATGTCGGGTCTCCTTCCCTCGGCCATGATGACGGCATCAACCTCGTAGACGTTGCCGTTCGTGTCGATGAGCCTCTCGACCTTCTCATCTCCCTCAACGCGCTTGGGATTCGGGACGACGATGTATTCGATGCCCCAGCGGTCGAGCTCCGCCGTTATCTCTTCCGGCTTGCTACCCACGACCGCGACCTTCCTTCCAGGCGCAACTCCCCAGACGTTGAGAACCTCCAGGAGGTCGGAGCGCCTGAACACACCCGGCATGTCGTTGTTCTCGAAGAGGTGGATGTTGTCAACGGCTCCAACTGCCAGAACGACGCGCTTGGTCATTATCTCGATGAGCTGGTCCCCCCTGACGATCGGAACGAGGAAGTACTCACCCTTGTCAAAGACGCCGAGGGCTATTGTGCCCTTGAAGACCCTAACGTTCTCGTTGAACTTTCCGGTGAGCTCTCTAACAACATCCTGGGGTTTCTTCTCCCCAAAGCCCTCCTGGGGGAGGCCCTTGAGCCAGAGGTCGCCTCCGAGCCAGCCCCTCTCCTCCACCAGGGCGACGGTCATGTGATCTTGAACCTCAAGAACGGTTCCGATTCCAGCCGGTCCGGCACCGATGACGGCCACATCAACGACCAGCCTTTCAACAGGTTTGTCCTCGTCTATCTCCACGGTTTCCTGGAAGTCCCCGTAGCCCTGCCTCTCCAGCTTCATCCCGTCGCGAACCTTGGTCTTTCTGGCGTTGACGTTCCTTGTTCCGTTCACCACCATGGGGACCGGACCGAAGGTGAAGGCGCCGCGCTTTCTGCCCTCGGTACTGGTTGTGAGCCAGTAAATCCCGTTTGCAAGAAGGGCGACGGTTATTTTTTCACCTTCATAGGCTTCGTAAGCCTTGCCTTCAAAATAAACTGTGACCTTCCTGGAAGGCTCCTTTTCGGTCAGGTCGAGCGGTCTCATGCTCCCACCTCTAGGATTTCACAATTGGCGCCCTTCTTTATACATTGATGCTTATAAACGTTAGGTTGACCAAAAATGGTGTAAAACCACTGGTTAAATACTCCTGCGGACTGGGACGATAAGTACATGCAGAAAAGGAAAAGGAAACTCAGGCGGTCCCTTTGGTGAGAACGAAATCAACAACGTTCTCGACCTGGCTCTTGGCCCTGGTCTCGGTGATGCTCTTCTTGCCGGTTCCCTCGATGGAAACCTTCTTGAAGATGTCCTCGTGGAGCTTGACCACGTCCTCCGGCGGCCTGGTGAACATGCTGACTATCGCGATCACTATCAGGGTCACGAAGAAGTTGATGAAGAACACCGGTATGCCGTTGAACCAGCCGCCGATGGTGCCGAAGAAGCCCGGAGCGTCCGGGTTGAAGGCCCAGCCGTATATCTTCGCCTCGAAGATGACCTCGCTGATGAGACCGTAGGCCATTCCGACTATCGCTCCCTCCTTGGTCGTCCTCTTCCACCAGAGGCTCAGGACAAGGATCGGGCCGAAGCCGACCGCGAGACCGCCCCATGCGGTGGCGACCATCTGGTAGATGACCTTCGGGCCGCTTATGGCGAACCAGAGGCCGACGAGGGCAACCGCAGCGACGACGAGCCTCGAGATGTTGACCATTTGCTTCTTGCCGAGCTCCCTTCCGAGGACCTTGTGGTAGAAGTCCCTGGCTATGGCCGAGGACGCGACGAGGAGCTGGGAGTCCGCGGTGCTCATGACTGCTGAGATTATACCCGCGATGACGAAACCTGCCAGCCAGCTCGGCATGAGCTCAACCGCCATGGCAGGGATGACCTTCTCGGGGTCGCTGACCTGGAGCATTCCGGCGTGGTACATCGCGAAGCCCAGGAATCCTGCAAAGAACGCGCCCCAGAGGACGAGTATGGTCCAGGTACCGCTGATGAAGATACCCGGTCTCCTGAGCTTCCTCGGGTCCTCAACGCTCATGTAGCGGGTGACGATGTGGGGCTGGCCCAGATAGCCGACTATCCAGGAGGCGTAGCCTATTGCGAAAACTATTGCCGCCATTCCGGTGGCGCCGCCGAATGGGTGCAGCAGATTGGGATCCGCGCTGGCTATTATCGCCGTGGCCTTATCGAAGCCGCCTATCTCCGAGAGCGCAAGGAACGGCACTATAATGAGCGTCAGCAGCATGAACATTGCCTGAACGACGTCGGTCCAGACGACCGCGAAGAATCCACCGGTGATAACGTATGCCGTCAGGATGATGACGGTTATGATGATTCCGGTGTTGTCGCTTATGCCGAAGCCCTCCGCGAAGGTCTTTCCTCCGGCGGTGAACTGAGCGGCAACGTAGGCGGTCATGAAGATGACGATTATCAGTGCGCTCAGAATTCTTATCAGCTTGGTGTCGTCCTTGAGCCTTGCCTCGAGGTAGTCGGGGACGGTTATTGCCCTAAATTTACCTGCGTATATCCTCAATCTGGGCCCGATAAGGACGTAATCGGCGAGGGTACCAAAGAGACAGCCGATTCCGGCCCAGAAAGCACCGAGACCGCTGGAGAACGCTGCACCTGGATAACCGAGCATCAACCAGCCCGAGAAGTCGCTCGCCTTGTCCGAGAGGGTTGCGGCGAGGACGTGCACCTTCCTCCCGCCAACGAAGTACTGGTCCTCCGTTTTGGTGTAGCGGTTGGCCCACCAGCCTATGTAGGCCAGGAGGGCGAGGTACACCAGGAATCCGAGGAGAATTCCGCTGTTCATGCCTTACCCTCCTCCTTGAGCTGTTCTATAAGGTCCTCGTCGTAGGCCAGAATCTCGTCGTCCACGTAGTACTCCTTGCCGGTTATTCTGTCCCAGTAGCCGTAGAGCAGCATTGTCAAAATTCCAAGAAACGTTGGCACAAGCAGCGTTGCCCAGGCTTCACCACTCAATCCCATTCTAACCCACCTCAATACACCGATGTCGATTAAAGGACATCAGCTCACTAATATGTGATTGACGAATATAAATTTATTGGTTTAATTATTCCGAATCATAGATGTGGCGTTCTGAAATTGTGACAAAAACCGGCGCAACTGTTAATAATATATCCAATGTATATTGAACGGTGCTGGAATATGAGGGTCAGCATAATGAGACCTATATTCAGACCGGAGGATGTCTCGAATCCCAGCTTTGTGCTATATCCGTACCACATCTTCCACCTAAAGCTCTTCTACAAGCGTCTGGGCAGAAGCGACCGCGTTCTCGATTACTTTGCCTATGTGGACCTCTACCGTCTCGGGGCGGAGAGGGGGGACGGATTCATAGACCTCTACGAGTGGGACGTGGAGGAGAGGAGCGTCATGGAGCCGCTCGTTGATTACGAGGAGGCGAGGATGAAAGCCTTTGAAAGCGCGATAACCTGGGGGAACTCGAGGATCGTCTCCTGGTGGCTTCCCAGAATAGAGATAGTGCGGGAGGCGCGGGCCTACAAGGTGTTCTGGCTCTACGAAAAGGATGGGGAAAAGCTCATCATGGACAGCCTCGACGGAAAGGAGTTCAGCCTCGACGCGGTAACCGGAAAGGGCGGGAGGAAGTGCAGGGGGCCGTTCTGCCGCTAACGGGCGTGAATCTCCACTATGTCCCCGTCCTCGAGCACGTGGTCGGCCCCAACGCGCTGGCCAGGGAACTTCACGCTCTTGCCCCAGACGCGGGCGTAGCGGAAGTTCTTGGCGAAGTCCTTGTGAATCCTCTCTGCTAGATCCATAACCGTTGAGCCCTTCTTCAGCGGCACCGGTGGATAGGCAGGCTCCTCGCCGGGACTCTTGGTGAAGACGCGAATAATCCCGGCCAGCTCGTAGAGTTCGTCCTTGAGTTTGTCCAGCTGTATCTTCCTCTTCGCCGAGACGGGGATTATTTTGAACCTGTCCCCGTAGGCTTCAACGAGTTTCTCGTAGTTCTCCTTACTCCCCGGGGCGTCGCCCTTGTTGGCGATGATTATAGCCCTCTTCCAGACGAGGCTCTCGTCGAGCGCATCCGCGAAGTCCTCGAGCGTCACGGGTTCTTTCACCGTTATCTCCGCGGAGTGAATCCTCTCCTCGCGGAGCATCTTCATGACTTCGCTTATATCGCCCTTGATGTTCTCCTGGCCGTTGATGACGATTCCGCCCATCGCGGTCCTCTTTATCTCAACCCTCGGGCGGCGTTTGTTGAGCTTTATTCCCGCCCTCTCGAACTCCTTGAGGAGGGTTTCCAGCTGCTTTACCGGATCCTGGGATAGGTCAACGACTATGGCCACGGCGTCGGCGTTTCGGATAACGCTGAGAAGCTGCGGCCCCATGCCCTTTCCAAGGGCGGCGCCCTCAACAAGGCCCGGGACCTCGACGAGCTGTATCTGAACGTCTTTGTGGTGCATCATTCCAGGGATGGGCTCGACGGTGGTGAAGGCGTAGTCTGCGACGTCGGCGTCGACGTTTGTGAGTGCCTTCATAAGGGAGCTCTTTCCAACGTTCGGGAGGCCAGCGAGGACTATCTGTGCCGCGCCCTCTTTCCTGACGCTCAGCGATGGGCCGCCACCGCCCTTCTTCATCTGGCGCTGCTTCTCCAGCTCCTTTCTCAGCTCGGCGAGCTTTCGCTTTATCTGGAGTCTGAGCTTTTCCGTTCCCTTGTGCTTGGGGACGGTGGCGTACATCTTCTCAAGGGCGCGGATCTTCTCTGGAATAGTCTTGGCGTTCCTGTACTCCTCCTCCGCCGCCAGATACTCCGCTGTGACGTTCGTTGGCATCGCTGACCCTCCCAGAACTTCTAGAGGTAAAAGGTGAGCGGCGTTTTATAAAAGTATGGTTCTCCAAAATCGGCAAGTTTATATAACCTTTCGAAAATTTTTTACCGGCGGTGATGCTCATGCGAATGGGTTTGGACGATACCGACAAGAAAATCCTCTCCATCCTCCAGAAGAACAGCAGAACGCCCCTGAGGGAGATTTCCAAGGAGGTCGGGCTGGCGGAGTCAACGGTCTATGAGAGGATCAAGAAACTGAAGGATCGGGGCATAATAAAGAAGTTCACGGTCATACTTGACCCTGACTCCCTCGGTTTCCAGATCCTGGCGTTCATCCTCATAAAATCCAAGGCCGGCATGTACGCTCACGTCGCCAACGAGCTCAAGCAGCACCCCCAGATCGTCGAGATATACGAGACCACCGGCGACTACGACATGCTGGTCAAAATCAGAACCGGAGGGAGCGACGAGCTCAACGAGTTCCTTGACACCATAGGGGAAATAAACGGCGTTGAGGCCACCCACACCATGGTCGTCCTTAAGATACACAAGGAGACCACGGAGCTTCCTCTCTGACTATTTCTGTCCAGAAAGGATTATAAATATCCCCTTTCTATTTCCCTCTAAGCGTTTGGATGGAGGTGTTCTGAATGAGGGTGCTGTTTCTGAGCGCCGACGGCTTCGAGGATCTTGAGCTTATATACCCCCTTCACAGGCTCAAGGAGGAGGGACACGAGGTCTATGTGGCGAGCTTCGAGAGGGGCAAGATAACCGGCAAGCACGGCTATTCCGTCGAGGTTCAGCTGACATTTGAGGAGGTCGATCCGGACGAGTTCGACGCCCTCGTCCTGCCCGGGGGAAAGGCGCCTGAGATAGTCCGGCTCAACGAGAAGGCAGTTGAGATAACCAGGAAGATGTTCGAGGCTGGTAAACCGGTCGCCAGCATCTGCCACGGCCCGCAGATACTCATCTCAGCCGGCGTACTGAGGGGCAGGAAGGGAACGAGCACGATAACCATCAGGGACGACGTGAGGAACGCCGGAGCCGAGTGGGTGAACGAGGAGGTAGTCGTTGACGGCAACTGGGTTAGCTCGAGGCACCCCGGCGACCTCTACGCCTGGATGAGGGAGTTTGTTAAGCTCCTTCGCTGACCTTCAACTTTTCTTTGTGACTCTTGCCGGGCGTAAGCTTTATACGGAAAATGAGGATATTTTCATTGGTGTGATGCATGAGGCGAAAAGGTGGTGCCCTGGGTGTAGTGCTCGGCGTGGCCCTCGCGGTTCTCCTGATCGGTGCGGTTCTCACCGTCTTGGCCATCAGGGGAGACATCAGCATAGACGGGATAACCCCGAAGAAAGTGGCGGGAAAGGTCGTTGAGTTTGGGGAGTTCAATGCCCCCGCGCTGGAGGTCAGAGATGTGGTCGGCGACGTCTCGATCGTCGGCGCCAACGTGAGCAAAATCACTGTTAAGAGCAACCTGCCGATAAACGTCAGCCTTGAGAACGGTGTTCTGACTGTTTATTGTCCAACGAAAAAGGTAGGTATCAGCCACAGAAACGTCTGCAACGATTACCGGAACGGTACCGTGGTAGTGGAGGTGCCGGAAAAACTGCTTGGCCTGAGAATTGATAACGTCGTCGGGGACGTTCTCGTGGCTGCTGAGTCCACCGGAGTGGACGTTACGGACGTTGTGGGTGAGGTTAGGGGCACTTCCCGGAACGATTACCACCTCTCGGACATCGTGGGCGATGTGTATCTCAACGTCGCGGAAGGGGCGACGATAAGCGACGTCGTCGGGGACGTTAAGATAGCCGTTCCGGAGGGCTTTGGTGCGGCGCTAACGGCCAAGGACATCGTTGGGGACGTAACGAACACCGCCGCAGGAAAGAACGGCACCGTTGTGGTGATTGTGACGGACGTTGTTGGGGATGTGGAGATAAAGAGGTGACTTTTTAAGCCCCTGATTTTTCATTCCTCTGGTGATGACCATGGCGAAGGAACTTACGCGCTCTAGGGAAGACAGGATCCTTCTAGGTGTCCTCGGTGGAATAGCCGAGCATCTCAACGTTGACCCCACCCTTGTAAGGCTGATATTCGTGGTTCTCCTGGTGTTCAATCCGGCAGCTATGACGCTGCTCTACTTCCTTGCGGCTCTCGTGATACCCGAGGAGGAAACGGACACGGAAGAATCCTTCTCCGAGAGAATCGACGACCTGATAGACGAGACAGGAGAAAGGCTGGGGGAGGTGTTCTCGGGCAACGAAAACTCCAAGGCAATAGCCCTCCTGCTGATATTACTGGGTGCAATACTGCTGGCGGGGCCGTTCATGCCGTTCTTCCTGCCGGCCCTTGACTTCCGGACGCTCTTGGCTGTTGCATTCCTGGTTATAGGAATCATTCTGCTCCTGGGGGGTGATTGAGATGAGAACCTTTGGCTGGATTCTCGTTTTCCTCGGTCTCCTTTTACTCCTAAGGGAGTTTCAGCCCGCTTTCCTGGACTGGCTCAGGCCGTACGCGCCGTACATAAAGGACGCCTTCTGGGGAATCACGCTTATAGCCTTCGGACTCTACGCTCTGACCAGGAGAACCGCCCGCAAGCTTGTGCTGCTCCTGTACCTACTCTATCTGCTCCTCTACCTGGTGGTCTGAATGGAGAGGTGGAGAATAATCCGCGCCTTCACCCTCGGCCCCCTCCTTGAGGCGGCCGTTCCAAAACCGGGCAACGTGAGCCGCCTCAGGGACTTCGACGACCTTACCTTCTACCACTTCCTCTTCGCCGACACAGCCGTCACAGGGGTTTACTACGAGGCCGTGAAGACGGCGGAGCTTCTGAGGAAGGGCATCCTTGAGCCCCGGGAAGCGGGACTCGGCGAGCTGATAAAGCGGGCGGTTCAGGCATCGCGCGAGGCCCAGGACGCCAACCCCAACTTCGGGGTCGTGGCCCTCTCGCTTCCCCTCATCATGGGAATGACGATGGGGAGGAACATGCTGGATGCGCGGGAAAAGGCGAGGTTTCTGATAGAGGAATCAACCGTCAGGGACACGATGGAGTTCTACCGGGCGATAAGGATCGCCAACCCCAAGGGAATCCCCAGCGGCGTCAAATACGACGTCTATTCCGACGATTCCTTCAGGGAGCTTTTCCAGGACGGGATCAACCTCGCCAGGCTCGCCGAGATAAGCTGCGAACGCGAGCTGATATTCTGCGAGTGGCTCAAGGAATACGAGCTGAGCTACTCCACCTTCGGAAGGCTCTACGAGCTGATAAAAGAGCTTCCGCTGGAGGACGCCGTTGTAAGAGCCTTCGTTGAGCTTCTCGCAACAAACATCGACACGCTAATAGTCAGAAAGGCCGGCCCGGAGGAGGCGAAGCTCGTTCGGGAGAACGCCGGGAAGGTTCTCGCCGGGGAACTCAGCGTTGAGGAGTTCGATGCCTTTATGCGCGAGAGGGGCGACCTGAGAAACCCGGGCAGCCTGGCGGACATCATGGCAGTATCGCTCAGCCTGCTCGTTCTCAGGGGGTTGAGGATAGAATTGAGAAACGGAAGGGTCTGGGGAGTTATAGGACGACCTTGAAGCGCTTCGCCCCGCCCAGACCGAGGCCCAGCGCCTTGCTGTCAATGACGACGGCGTCGCCGCCGAGTTCGTCGAGCATGCGTATCTTTAGACCGGAGAGCTCGAAAACCTCCTCCTCGTCGCCGAACTCCTCGTTTATCTGCGCCTTTATGAACTCGTAGGCCTCTTTTCCTAGAAGGACCACGTCTGGCTCGTATCCGTCGAGCTTCAGCTCGTTTGCCTTCTCCTCAACGGAGCTGAGAACACGGATCAGGTCGCCTCTCATGGCTTACACCGGAAAAAGTTGTCGTGAGGGACTAAAAATGTGCCGGTTCTAACTTTCACCGGAACCGTTCTCCTCGACGGCGGTGAACGCTTTCGCGTAGGCCTTCACGACTTCCTCGTCGCCCATTATCATAAGAACCCTTGCCAGGTTCATTCCCCTTACCTCGGCGAACTCCACGTACAGGTACTCATCACCCCTGCGGTAGAGCCTGGAGTAGAGGCCCAGCAGAATGTCTCCCTCAGGGGGTTCTACCTCCGAAGCCTCCCGAAAGCCCGCGTCCCGTATTTTTCCCTCGGTTGCCCTTATCACGTTCTCCAGGCTGCAGTTGCACGTTCCGTTGAACCACTTGGGTACAGGCGGGTAGCCACAGACCTTTTCGAAGTCGGTCTCGTTGCCGCATAACGGGTAGTCTCGGAGGAACCATCTTCCTTCGCCCGTTGGGATGAGGTAGTAGGCCATTCTGACTTCTCCCGCCGGCACGCTGTCCCGGTGGGAGCTTTGGGATATGATTCCACACTTTGGTTCACTGGAGTTTTCGCACTTCCACTTCAGCATTCCAACGTGCCAGGTGCTTCCCCTGCCGTTGAGCGTTACCAGGACCTCGCTTTTCTGTATTGCACACGGGGGGGAGATTCCCATTTCCGTTGCCCAGGGGGCTATTCTCATCGTCCCGTTTCCCTCGGCGGGCCATACTCCGGGCATTTCGGAGAATATCAGGATTGAACCGTTTTCCAGGTACCTTTCAACATCTGCCCCTGGTGTTCCGGGAACGTACTTTACCTGGCTCGTGAGCGAGCAGTGATAATTTGGATTGGAGCTTTCGTCCTGAGGTAGCTTCCACGCCACCACGGCCAGGGCGAGTATCAAAAACAAAAGGAGGAACGCCCACCTGCTACCTTTCAATCACATCGCCTCCGATTGATAATGGACATGCGTAACTTGGCATGTCCCAAGTGGGAATTGCATTACAAAATATGCCACTGGATTATTTAACCTTTTCTACCGTTAAAAGTGAAAACCTGGCCAAAATCAAGTTATAAAAATTTAGGTCTCAAACAATAAAATCGTGAAACGTTAAAGCCCGAACGCCCCCTTGATGCCGTTGATTATCATCTGAACGGCCATCGAGGTCAGTATCAGACCCATCATTCTCGTCATGACCTTTATTCCCACCCTGCCGAGCCTCTCCTGTATCCTGTTGGACGAGCAGAGTACAAGCCAGACGGTCAGGCCTATCGCGAGAATGCTCGCCACCACCGTCGCCTTTTCCGGAACGGAAGTGCTTTTGGCCATGTAGAGCATCACGGTTGTTATCGCACCCGGGCCGGAGATTAGGGGTATGGCGAGCGGGATTATGGCAACCTCCTCCAGCGTAACCACTTCCTCGCTGAACTCTTCCGTCTCCTCTTTGCTTATCTTGACCGTCGAGAGCCGGCCCGAGAGCATGTCCATCGCCATTTTGAAGAGCAGTATGCCGCCCGCTATGGCGAAGGCATCGATGCTCGAGCCGAAGAACTTGAATATCCACTCCCCTATGAGGGCGAAGACGATGAGGGTCACGATGACGGTGGTGGCGGTTTTCTGTGCTATCTCCCTTCTCTGGCTCCAGGAAAGGTCGTGGGTGACCCCGAGGAAGACTGGAACCGCTCCGACCGGATTCGTTATCGCGAACAGGCCGCCGTAGAGTATGACGAAGTACTTCAGGTACTCGAGCAAGCTACCACCCTTCCGGGCCGGAGAAGAGGGGGTTAAAAAGTTAATCCTTCCCCCCGCGGATAATCTCGAAGGAGTACGTGACCTCAGCACCGCTCAGTTTAACTTGGGCAGAGGCCGAGCAGTATTTGTCCTGGCTCAGCTCTATCGCGCGCCTGGCCTTCTCCTCCTTCACGTCGCCATATATCCTGTAGTGGAGGTGAATTTTCCGGTATATCTTCGGGTGCTCCTCCCTCCTCTCGCCGCTGATCTCGACCTCCAGCCCTTCGATCGGCTCGCGCATCTTCTGGAGAATCATGACGACGTCGTAGGCGGTGCAGCCGGCAACACTCAGAAGGAGGAGCTTCATGGGGCTTATCCCGCCCTCCCCAAGTATGACGGAGCATTTGTCGCTCTCCACCCTGCCGATGAACTGATAGTCCTTGAACCACTCAACCTTTCCCCTCACAGGTTCGGTCATGAGCATCACCGGTTCCACCTCGGGCAAGGCCTTTAAAGGGGTTTCTGAAACTTGAGGTGATGTACATACGTCCCTTTGACCCCTGGAAGGCGAAGCTCTGCACCTGCCCCTTCAAGTACACGCTGAACGTCTATACCGGCTGCGACCACGCGTGCGTTTACTGTTACATAACGGGCTACATCCCCAACGCCTTCCGCGTGCGGACAAAGGATGGGCTTCTTCCAAAACTGGAGCGTGAGCTGAGGCGTTTTGACCGGCGCTACATAATAGCGCTCTCCTACTCCTCGGACCCGTATCCGACGATTGAGCGTGAGCTGGGCATAACCCGGAGCGTTCTCAAGCTCTTCAAACGCTACGACGTCCGCTGCCTGCTCCTCACGAAGTCGGAGGTCTTTGAGCGCGACCTGGACGTTCTGAGCGAGCTTAAGTGTGCCGTCGGGATAACGGTGACCACGGTGGATAAAAGGAAGGCGAAGCTGCTGGAGCCGAATGCTCCCTCCCCAAGGGCGAGAATCCGGGCGCTTGAGAGGGCCAAGGATGCTGGTATTCCAGTTTACGCCCGCATTGACCCCATAATACCGTTCTACACCTGGGAGGACTTCGAGGAGACGCTCGACGCCCTGAGCTTCGTGAGCCATATCACGGTCTCGACCCTCAAGCTGAGGCCAGATTCAAAGGGGAGGATGTTCGCTAAGTTTCCGGAGCTGATGGAGAGGCTCTGGCCCCTCTACGAGAGGGGGAGAAGATTGGGGGATACCACTACCTGCCTCGCGAGCTGAGGGTTGAGATCCTAAGGGAAGCGGAGAGAAAGATTCTGGAAAGGGGAATCACGTTTGGGTCGTGTCGGGAGGGTTATCGGTCGTTTCCGAGCTGCGATGGCTCTCACCTTGTTCCTCCGTAATGGATGGGGCTTCTTCGATTTCCGCCTTCCCGAGCTTTTCCTTGAGCTCCGCCTCTATCTCGACTCTCTCAAGCTCGAGCCTCTTCGCCCGGTACTCGGCCGCGGCCCTTACGAAGGCCTCGTACAGTCTCTCCATCTCCGGAAGGTATTCGGGCTGCCACTGGACCCCCATGATGAAGCCCTCTGCATCCTCGGCGCCCTCTATTGCCTCGATCAGCCCATCGACTGCGTACGCAACCGGCCGGATTCCTTCGCCCACCCTCTTGACGGCCTGGTGGTGGAAGCTGTTCACCCGGAGATAGACCTCGTTGGTGCCCTCTATGTCCAGCTCGTCCTTGAGTATCCCGTAGAGCTTTGAGCTCATCTTTATCCTGACCCCGTGGACGCGCTGGCTTGGCCCTATGAGTTTGAGCTCCCAGTCGTGCTTTATTGCCTTGGGTATCTCGTTGAGGTCCTGGTAGAGGGTTCCGCCCAGGGCCACGTTTATGACCTGCATGCCCCTGCAGATACCGAGTATTGGAACACCCCTCTCAACGGCCTTTTTCACGAGGCTTATCTCAAACTCGTCCCTGTCAACATCGACGTACTTGATGGCACTGGAGGGGTCCTCCCCGTAGAAGTGGGGGTGAACGTCGGGCCCCTCTATGAGGAGTATGCCATCGACGTGCTCCAGAACCTCGTCCGGTGAGGCGGCGGTGTTGAAAACCGCGGGGATTCCGCCGGCCGCCGCGATCTTCTCGATGTGAGTTTTGTCCAGAAACAGTCTGTTCCTCGAGTGGTCAATCTGACCAATTATACCGATCAGCGGTTTCATGACTATCACCTTAACTGCAGTTCTAAGAAGGGGATAAAAAGCTTTGCGGAAGGAAAAGAAGAGTGGTCAGCCCTTGAGGGCCTTCATTTCTTCCTCTATGACCTCGGCGAGCCTCTTGACGCCCTCGCGTATCTTCTCCTCGGGCACGTAGGTGAAGTTCAGGCGCATCGTGTTCTTGACGTCACGGTGGGCGAAGAACGCCTCACCGGGAACGTAGGCGACGCCCTTGGAGACGGCTTTCTCCATCATGAGCTTGGTGTCGATGCCCTCCGGGAGGGTGACCCAGATGAACATTCCTCCCTCGGGCTTGGTCCACCTGACACCCTCGGGCATGTACTCCTCGAGGGCCTCGAGCATCGCGTCCCTGCGCGGCTTGTAGAACTCGATTATCTTCGGTATCTGCTCGTCGAGGTAGCCCTCCTCAACGTACTTCCAGGCGATGAGCTGCGCGAGCGTATTGGCGCAGAGGTCAACGGCCTGTTTGGCTATCTCCATCTTTCTTATGAAGTGCGGGTGGGCGGCTATCCATCCGAGCCTGAATCCTGGCGCGAGTATCTTTGAGAACGTTCCGAGGTAGAGGACCCTTCCCTCGTCGTCGAAGTGCTTGATCGGCGGGATGGGCTCTCCGGAGTAGCGAAGCTCCGCGTAGGGGCTGTCCTCAACGATGAGGAAGTCGTATTCCCTCGCGAGCTCGATGAGCCTCTTCCTCCTGTCGAGGCTCATGGTGACGCCCATCGGGTTCTGGAAAGTTGAGACCGTATAAACGAATTTGATCTTCTTGCCCTCGGCGTTGAGCTTTCTGAGCTTCTCCTCGAGGAGATCGACCATCATTCCGCTGTCGTCCATCGGGATGCTGATGAACTCGGGGTCGTAATACTTGAACGCATTGAGTGCTGCGAGGTAGGTCGGTCCCTCGACGACGACCATGTCTCCGGGGTTGATGAACGTCCTTCCGATGAGGTCGAGGGCCTGCTGGCTGCCGGCGACCATCATTATCTCAACCTTGCTGGTTGGAATGCCGTAGCGCTTCTCCATCCAGTCCGCGAGGGTAAGGCGGAGCGGGGTGAAGCCCTTGGTGGTACCGTACTGCAAAGCTTTGTCGGCGTGGTGGGTGAGAACGTCCTGGGCTATCTCCTTGATCTTCTCAACCGGGAAGGTCTCCGGGGCGGGGAGTCCCCCGGCGAGGGAGATAACGTCCGAGCTCTCGACGAGCTTGAGGAGCTCCCTGATCTCGGATGCCTTCATAGATTTGGCCTTGTCAGAGAAGTACGTTTCAAAGTCCAGTGAACCTGAACCCAGCTTGCGCATGAGTTTTTCCTCCACTTCCGTTCCCCCCATTAAATGCACACTTTTGAGCACGTCACCAATTCTATACACTTAACGATGGCGGCGATTGGTTATAAATCTTTCTGCAATGGTCGTTAGGCCCATTTACAAATGTAAAGGATACCATCCTAGTATTTTTCCTTACATCAAGGAACTAAAATCTTCATCGATGAACATAAAAAGCTCTATAAACCCTCCCGACATAATATAGGGTTACCAGCAAGGGGGGATGGAAATGCCTGTGGTGAATGAAGTGCTCGAGATTGCCCAGGAGATCAGGGATATGAGGATAAGGGGTGCGGGCAAGATAGGGCGATACGCGGCCTACGCCCTTCAGATTCAGGCTGAGAAGAGCGGAGCGACGGACGTTGATGCGTTCTGGGACGAGATGAAGAAGGCCGCCAAGCTTCTCTATGAGACGAGGCCCACCGCCGTCTCACTCCCCAACGCGCTCCGTTACGTCATGCACCGCGGGAAAGTGGCGTACGCCGGCGGGGCGGACCTTGAACAGCTCAAGTTCATCGTCATAAACGCCGCGAAGGAGTTCATTCACAACTCCGAGAAGGCCCTTGAGAGGATAGGCGAGATGGGAGCGAAGCGCATAGAGGACGGGGACGTCATAATGACCCACTGCCACAGCAAGGCTGCCATAAGCGTCATGAAGACCGCCTGGGAGCAGGGCAAGGACATAAAGGTCATCGTCACCGAGACGAGGCCGAAGTGGCAGGGCAAGCTCACCGCCAAGGAGCTGGCGAGTTACGGTATCCCGGTAATCTACGTCGTTGACAGTGCCGCGAGACACTACATGAAGATGACCGACAAGGTGGTTATGGGCGCGGACAGCATAACGGTGAACGGCGCGGTGATAAACAAGATTGGAACGGCTTTGATAGCGCTCACCGCCAAGGAGCACAGGGTCTGGACGATGATTGCCGCGGAAACCTACAAGTTCCACCCCGAGACGATGCTCGGCCAGCTGGTCGAGATAGAGATGCGCGACCCGACCGAGGTCATTCCCGAGGAGGAGCTCAAGACCTGGCCGGAGAACATCGAGGTCTGGAATCCGGCCTTCGACGTCACGCCGCCTGAGTACGTGGACGTCATCATAACCGAGCGCGGGATAATCCCGCCGAGCGCGGCGATAGACATACTCAAGGAGGAGTTCGGCTGGGCCCTCAAGTACACCGAGCCCTGGGAGGACTGAGTGTTTTCTCATTGTCCCCTTTATTCTCTGCCCTTTCGACCGTGAAAAATGAAAAGGCCTTAACCCTCGATGCTTCCCGCGGTGAAGGCTTCCGCGTAGGCTTTCACGGTTTTCTCGTCGCCCATTAGCATGAGAACCCTCACCAAATCCATGCCCTTGACTTTGGCGAATTCCACGTAGAGGTAATCGTCGCCTCTGCGATACATTGTTGCCCCTAAAGGCATGAGATGCTCATTGCCACCAGATATATCCCACAAAGAGACGTGTACAAATCCTGCTGACTTTACGGCATCATCGACCTTGGCCATTAGTGTTTCAATTGAACATGTGCACCCCACTTTAACGTCTTCGAACTTCACAGGGCCGCCCCACGCTATCGACTTGTAAACTCTAAATTCCCCTTCTTTGGTTGGGACAACATAGTATGCGAGATAAACTTTGCCGGCGGGGGCCGGGGAGCTTTTTAGTTCCTGTGGGGTCACTTCACGCGGTCCGTTGCAGTCCACATGGTTGAGTACGGGCCACAGGAGTACGTATCCCGGTTCCATAAGCTCGACAAGCCCGCTCTGTCCCTGGAGCACACATGGGGGTTTAATACCCAATTCCTCGGTCCAGTTGCTCTCCTCGGTGAATATCTGAGGGCCTCCCTGGGGTGGGGTTTCGTTTATCACCATTCCCCTCAGGTACATCTCTGCGAAATGCACGGCCGTTCCGTTCTGGTGGTACTCTACGACGTCCATTCCTTCGTCCGCGAACATAACGTGAACCGCCGGACACTCGATTTTTGTCTCTGACTTCTCCAGAAGACAGCTTTTTTGACCCCGTTCCTCCCTTGCAAAATAAAAAAGCAACAAGATGACGAGGAATCCAGTAGAGAAAAGAACCAAGAGTTTAGATCTCATTAAGGCACCTCCGGTACTGATTGCGGAGTTGGGCACTCTTCTCCTGAATCGCACATTTGTATCGGAGTTATGGTGACTACCCATGCAGAGACCATGTTCCCGACATCAAAAAGTATCCACGCTTTTGGATCATCTTTCCAGGTGGTGTGAACATAAATGTACTTCTTTCCATCGCTGTACGTACGATATCCGACAAACGTTGTTACATGTCCCCCAGTTGTTTTTATGCATTCCTGGGACCCAATAATGGGACAAAATATCCCCTCTACAGTACCAAGCAATCCGGGTTTGTTGTTATCTACTTCACTTTTAATTACACTAAACAACCAGTTAAAAGACCCTGATGTTCCCTCTGCGTCGTATCCATATATTGGGTGGTTTTGGATAACTCCTAGGTGGTACAATTCAGACGCTTCCCAATAAAAGTTTTCCATGCCTCTTACAACATCGTCCCTATCATCTGTTGAACCTGAATCTGAAGTTCCCATTGTCTTATGGAGAATATCTATGAGAGCTTCTCTATACCAGTCAGTGCGATATTGGGATTCGTAATACCCTATTACCATAGAACCTGCAATGGGAGCACAACCGTCCCATTTAGCCCATGGGTCTATTGTTGGTCCTACGTTAGATGGATATTGCCAGGATCCATTACCAAGATCCGTTTCGGTCCACGCAGGGACGTCATAGATTATCTTCTCGGACGTTATGGTTGCTAGTGGGATAATTGGATATCCCGTTTTTGTAATTGTGAATAGTGTGGATTCTGTTGACCTCCATTCGTCTTGGTTTTTATTTACTTTGGCCTCTGGAGGAAGTTCGTATTTTTCTGGTTTTTTGTATTCTTTGCCTTTCATGTCCACAACCTTGTCTCCGGCTAAGAGGCCGTAGTTCAGTCCGCTGAAGTATGCGAAGCGGTAGGTTTTCACTCCTTTTCTTGTGGCGAGTTCTTTCATCAGGTCGCTTGGGGTCTTCTCGCCAAAGCCTGCCTCTAGGATTGCCGGTGGTAGGTTCCTGTTGGCTGATACTATGATGTAGCCTATGGTTTTTTCATTCTTGACCATTCTGAATTCGTAAGCTGCTAATCTACCGTCGGGGAAGTAGAGGGGTGTTGGATTGGTTGGGACTGCCCCGTTGAACTCCGGGAACTTGTGAAGTTCCCTGACTGCCAGTGCTTTGACTGTCGCTAGAGGTACTGCTTCTGGCTTGTCAACTGGTGCCGCCGTCACGATTCCCCCCAATAGGAGGATTCCCAAGAGTAACGCTAGTGGGGGTTTCCATTTCACAACTTGCACCTCCAATGAGAGATTGCATTACAAAATATGCCGTTGGATTATTTAACCCTTTCTATCACTAAAAGTGAAAATCCGGCCAAACCAAGTTATATTATGGCGAACCACATACAATTTTATACAACACCCCTACACGGGGTTCTTAAAACTCTCAAGCTAACAATGCTCATTGACTGCCAGGGGTCTCCACGGAAGTTGATGCAAAACGAATACACGCAAGGGTTTAAAACGCCTAACCCTTTTATACTTCGGAAACAAAAACCGAGAGGGTGATGATAATGAAAGCTTACGTGGCTGAGAACGTCAGGGGCATCTATGCCTTTGACGAGAGCGGTAATCTCATTGATCAGAAGGTCTTCTCCGGAAGGCCGGAGGGGATCCTCGACAGGCTTTTGAGGGGCGAGCCAAGCGACGAGCTGGTTTCTTTCCTCGACGAGCTTAGGGAGAGGGGCTACGACGAGTTTGTGGTGGAAGACTCTGAGCTGGGAAGGGCGCTGAAGGAGCTCGGCTACAACGCAACCGCCGAGTTCCCGAACATCGCCGGAGAGAAGCTCCGCTCAAGCCCGGAGGAGTTCCTCGGCGAGAACTGGTTCGACGAGTACTTCGGGGTTGGCGTTGCCCTGACCAGGCTCCGCATACAGGAGCAGAGCGGGGCAAGGGACAAGATGATAATCCAGGCCATCGAGGCCCTTGACGACATAGACAAGGTCACCAACCTTCTCGTCTCCAGGCTGAGGGAGTGGTACGGTCTGCACTTCCCCGAGCTCGATGAGATACTCCCGAGGCACGAGCAGTACGTGGCGTTCGTCAAGACCGTTGGCTCGAGGGACAACGTCAGCGAGGAGAGGCTCAGGAGCCTTGGTTTCCCGGATTCCAAGGTGGAGAAGATACTGAAGGCTGCGGAAACGTCAATGGGTGCTCCGCTCGGCAAGTTCGACAGCGACATCATAATGAAGCTGGCCAGCGAGATAAACGACCTCTACAAGCTCAGGAAGGAGATAGAGGACTACCTGGAGACGGCCATGGACGAGGTCGCACCGAACCTGAAAGCTTTAGTCGGCGCCAAGCTCGCCGCCCGCCTTATGAGCCTCGCGGGAGGTCTCAAGGAGCTCGCCATAATGCCCGCCTCGACGATACAGGTCCTCGGTGCTGAGAAGGCCCTCTTCAGGCACCTGAGGAGCGGTGCTAAACCTCCAAAGCACGGCGTCATCTTCCAGTATCCAGCTATAAACCGCTCGCCGTGGTGGCAGAGGGGTAAGATCGCGAGAGCTTTGGCAGGAAAGCTCGCCATAGCGGCGCGCGTTGACTACTTCTCCGGCGAGTACATAGCCGAGGAGCTGAAGCAGGAGATAGAGCAGCGCATCCAGGAGATAAAGCAGAAGTACCCGAACCCGCCCAAGAGGAAGGCCAAGCCGGAAAAGAAGAAGAAAAAGAAGAAGTTCAAGGGCAAGGAGAAGAAGGGCAAGGGCTTCGGCGGCAAGAAGAAGGAAAAGGCCGGAAAGGGTAAGAAGAGCGAGAAAGGTGGAAAGAAAAATAAGAAGGGCGGCAAGAGGTGAGGTAGATGAGGATTAAGAAGCACAAGTTCCCCGGTGTTTACGTCTTCGTTGATGAGGACGGGAGCGAGAGGATAGCCACCAAGAACCTCGTTCCGGGCCAGAAGGTCTACGGCGAGAGGCTGATAAAGTCCGAGGGTGAGGAGTACAGGATATGGAATCCGAGCAGGTCGAAGCTCGGTGCGGCCATACTGAACGGTCTCGAGAACTTCCCGATAAAGCCAGGCTCAAAGGTTCTCTACCTCGGAGTCGCGAGCGGAACCACCGCCAGCCACGTCAGCGACGTTGTTGGCTGGGAGGGTAAGGTATTCGGCGTTGAGTTCTCCCCGCGCGTCCTGAGGGAGCTGGTGCCCCTTGTGGAGGAGCGCAGGAACCTCGTCCCGATACTCGGCGACGCCACCAAGCCGGAGGGCTACCGCGCACTCGTGCCGAAGGTTGACGTTATCTTCGAGGACGTCGCCCAGCCGACGCAGGCGAAAATCCTCATAGACAACGCCAGGGTCTTCCTGAAGAGCGGCGGCTACGCCATGATAAGCGTCAAGAGCAGGAGCATCGACGTCACGAAGGAGCCCGAGCAGGTCTTCAAGGAGGTCGAGAGGGAGCTCTCCGAGTACTTCGAGGTCGTTGAGAGGCTTTCACTCGAGCCCTACGAGAAGGACCACGCGCTGTTCGTCGTGAGGAAACCGTGATTCTTCGGGGGAGCAGGGAATGGATTGGGGTTTGATTACCCCCATCTTTCCCGTTTTGCTGCCCTTTTTGTTCATAACCCTCTTTGTGGTCCTCAGGATAAAGAGGGAGTTCGATGAATACGTCCCCATGAGGATTGCCGTCAGAATGGGTGGGGAGAACAGAAAAGTGCTGATAGAGACCCGGAAGAAACGCTTTGAGATAGCGGTGAAGGACTTCAGAGAGGCCTCTTCAAAGGAGGTTCTGGAGGTCAGGATCAACGGCCTCTCGTTCGGGAAGTACAGGCTCGGTCTCTACAAGGGCCCCTACGGCTACGTCGAGTCGTATGCCACCTCGGACTCTGGAATCCTAATAGACGGTGAGGAGGGAAAGAGGTACTTTCTTGCCTTCAAGAACGTTGGGGAGCTCGTGGAAATGCTGGGAACTGGAGAGGGAACTGGAGGAGTTATCTCCGTGAAGTCATGAACGTTTCTATCGCTAATCGTCGAAAAAACCTTTTACTTTCACCGAAAGACTTTTATAACTCGCTCATGAACCTTAGCCGAAGTTACGTTCAGCTTTTGTAGGTGATGCCCCATGAAAAAGCTCCTGAAGCCAAGGCGCGAAGTCGGCATCGTCGGCTACGGTGCCTACGTCCCGATGTATAGAATCAAGGCCGAAGAGATAGGAAGGGTCTGGGGAGTTTCCAGCTTCCCGATACAGGAGAAGGCAGTTCCCGGTCTCGACGAGGACGCGCTCACGATAGGAATTGAGGCCGCGAGAAACGCACTCAGGAGGGCCCGGATAGAGCCGGCGCTCATCAGGGCCGTCTGGTTCGGAAGCGAGAGCAAGCCCTACGCGGTCAAGCCCACCGGTACGGTCATAGCCGAGGCAATCGGTGCAACTCCCGACGTCAGCACCGCCGATTTTGAGTTCGCCTGTAAGGCCGGAACCGAGGCTCTGCAGACCGCCATAGGCTTCGTCGGTTCCGAGATGGCCGACTACGCCATGGCCATTGGAGCGGACACCGCCCAGGGAAGGCCCGGCGACCACCTTGAGTTCACCGCGGGAGCCGGTGGAGCGGCCTTCATAGTCGGCGAGAAGAGCAGCGAGACCGTTGCCTACTTCGAGGGCAGCTATTCATACGTTACCGACACGCCGGACTTCTGGAGGCGCCAGCACGAGCACTACCCGAGGCACGGAAACAGGTTCACCGGCGAGCCGGCCTACTTCCACCACATAGTCAACGCGGCTAAGACCCTCATGGAGGAGCTCGACCTCACGGTGGACGACTTCGACTACGCCGTCTTCCACCAGCCGAACGTCAAGTTCCCGCTCACCGTTGCTAAAATCCTCGGCATTCCGAAGGAGAAGGTTCTCCCCGGCCTGCTCACCGGAATCATCGGAAACACCTACAGCGGCGCCACGATGGTTGGTGTCTCTGCCGTTCTTGACATAGCCAAGCCCGGGGACAGGATTCTGTGTGTCAGCTTCGGCTCGGGTGCTGGAAGCGACGCCTTCAGCATAGTCGTTCAGGACGCCATCGAGGAGAAGCGCGAGCTGGCTCCGAAGACCATGGACTACGTGAACAGGAAGAAGTACATCGACTACGCCCTCTACGCGAAGGCGAGGAGAAAGTTCATCATGTGAGGTGGTTGAGATGAGGAAGGCAGTCATAATCGGTGCCGGTATGACCCCTGTTGGTGAGCACTGGAAGCTCGGATTGAGGGACCTGGCCGTTGAGGCGCTCCTCAACGCGATGGACGATGCCGGGATAGACAGGGTTGACTCACTCTACGTTGGAAACATGGTTTCCGGCCCCTTCGTGGAGCAGGAAAACCTCGGCGCGCTCATAGCCGACTGGGCCGGACTTGGAAACATTCCAGCCGTTAAAATCGAGGCCGCCTGTGCCAGCGGCGGTGCCGCGGTTCAGGAGGGCGTTAAGGCCGTCCTCAGCGGCCTGGAGGACGTCGTTGCCGTCGTCGGCGTCGAGAAGATGACCGACGCCTGGCCGAGCGACGCCACCAGATACCTCGCCTACGCGGCGGATGCCGAGTGGGAGCTCTTCCACGGCGCGAGCTTTGTAGCCCTAAACGCGCTCGTGATGCGCTACTACATGAAGACCTACGGCTACACCGAGGAGGATCTGGCGCTCTTCGCAGTCAACGCCCACGCCAACGGCGCCAAGAACCCCTACGCCATGTTCAAGCGCCCCATTAAGGTGGAGACCGTCCTCAAGAGCCCCTACGTTGCCGACCCGCTCAAGCTCTTCGACGCCTCACCGGTCAGCGATGGTGCGGCATCGGTTATAATTACCACACCGGAGAAGGCCAAGGAGCTTGGCGTTCCGAAGGAGAAGTGGGTCGAGGTTGCCGGAATGGGGCGCGCCATAGACACCATAAGCCTCGCCAGCAGAGAGGATTTACTCAGCCTCAAGGCCGCCAAAGTGGCCGCCGAGAGGGCCTACAGGATGGCGGGCGTCGAGGCAAAGGACATCGACTTCTTCGAGGTTCACGACGCCTTTACCGTCATGGCGGCGCTCAGCCTCGAAGCCCTCGGCGCCGCGAAGAAGGGAGAGGGAGCGAAGCTGGCCAAGGAGGGACAGATAGCCATTGACGCCGACTATCCGATACAGACCATGGGAGGTCTCAAGGCGAGGGGACATCCGGTCGGAGCCACCGGCGTTTACCAGACGGTTGAGGCCGTCCTTCAGCTCCGCGGCGAGGCGCCGAGCCAGGTGCCCGATGCGGAAATCGGCCTGACCCAGAACATAGGTGGAACCGGTTCGAACATAACGGTCAACGTCTTTAGGAGGGTCTGAAATGGCGCGCCCGATGCAGGTTTCCCGCTACTGGAGGCACTTCCATGAGAAGTACATGCTCATAGGTGGAAAGTGCGAGAACGGCCACGTGCACTTCCCGAAGAGGTCGGTCTGCCCGGTCTGTGGCTCAAGGGAGATCGAGGAAATCGAGCTGAGCGGCAAGGGCAAGGTCCTCAGCTGGACCATCGTCAGGAACCCGCCCAGCGGCTTCGAGTACTACAAGCCCTTCCCGCTGGCACTCGTGGAGCTCGAGGAGGGGCCCGTCGTCCTTACCCAGCTGACGGACGTCGACCCGGAGGAGATAGACTTCGGCATGGAGGTCGAGGTCGTCACCAAGAAGATAAGGGAGTTCGAGGAGGACGGAATAATCCTCTACGGCTACAAGTTCAGGCCTCCGGTGAAGTGAGGTCTTTTTTCTGCTCCTTTTTCAATCGTTACCCTTATTAGCTCCGGTGCGCCATCCCCCACCATGGGCGTCATCCTTGGCGTGGTCTTTGCACTCTCCGCGGCCCTTCTGTGGGCTGTTGGCTCGCTGCTCGCCAGGGTCTCCATGCGGGGCATCAGTTCGCTCTCCCTCAACGTTCTGAGGCTCTTCATGGGGGCGGCTCTGTACCTCGTGGTTCTGGCGATCTACGGCCTTCCTCCCCTCGGAACCCGGGGCTTTTTGGTCCTCGTTGCCTCGGCCCTGATCGGCTTCACACTCGGAGACTGGCTTTTTTTCGAGTCCATTAAGATACTCGGCGTCTCTAGGGCGGCCCTCCTCGTGACGCCCTACCCGATACTCACGATGCTCCTGGCTCATCTCTTCCTTGGAAGGCCCCTGACCCTCCAGATCGGTGCCGGGGCCTTTCTGATAATCCTTGCGGTGACGATACTCATGGGCGAGTCGAGCGAGGGGAGGCTCGACCCCCGGGGAGTCCTCTTCAGCGCCGGCGCGCAGGTTCTCTGGGCGGCCGCGGTCGTCATGACAGACTGGCTCGTCACGGGCAACAACCCTCTTGTCATAGCGGGCCTCAGGATAGGCTTCGGGGCCCTTGGTGCTGTTGTCTTTGTGCCGAAGATACTGCCGGACGTCAGGAGGATGGCGGCAAGGAACTGGGTGACGGTCTTCCTCGTCGCGTTCCTGGGAACCTTCCTGGGCCACTGCTTCTTCACGACGGCAATAAAAGAGGCGGGCTCCAGCATCGCCGCTCCCGCGGCCGAGTCGAGCCCCATACTCGCGGCGGTTCTGGCTGTGCTTTTCCTGAAGGAGCCCTTCACGAGGAGGCTCTTCTACGCTATAATCCTCACGGGCGTCGGGATAATCCTCATCTCGACGGGCTGAGTTATGCCCTTTCTATCCTCAGCCTGTCCCCGTTCTTGAACTCCATCTCCAGCCTTCCGCGCTCCATTCTGACCATGACGCCATCAACGGTGGCCTCCAACCTCCCGTCCTTTGCCTCGACGCCCAGCATCTCGGCTATTTCCTCAACGCTCTTCAGAGAGCCTTTAACGGTCGTTTCCAGCTTTTCGCCCTCACTCTCTATGACGACCTTCAGCTTGCCTTTACCCTCACGTATGAAACTCTCCTCTTTCAACTTCACCACCTTCTCGGGACTTGGGGGGCTTATGCAGGGCATCCACACTCCTCCACACTTCATTCGGAAGCGTTCCCCTCTTCTCTCTTCAGGTCTTTCACCATGCGTACCCATATGCCGCTCTGGCCGACGCGTCTGAAGCCGTAGTCCTCGTAGAACTTGATGGCCTTCTCGTTTCTCTCGCCCACCCAGAGCTCTATTCTGTCGTTGTGCTTCCCCAGGTACTCCAGGCACTTCTCCATGAGCACGTGGCCTATGCCGTGTCCCTGAAACTTCTTGTCGAGCACGAACTCGTGGACTGCCCCGACGGTTCTCCCCTCGTACTTGCTGTACCAGTCCGCGTCGCAGACTATGAAGCCCGCTATCTCGTCGCCGATCTTCGCGATGAAAAAGCCGTCCTTCGCCTTGTTCCAGCACCATCGAAGGTAGCGCTTCGCGTAGCTCTCCCCTTCACCGCCGTACTCCCGCATGCCCTCGTAGCCCCTCATGTATATCTCGATGAGCCTTTCCAGCGTTTCCTGGTCAAGCTTGGGGAGCCGCTCTATCTTCACTTCCGCCATCGATATAAGCTCATCGTGGGGTTTAAAAAGCATGACTCCCAGCCTTAAGTGGAGTAAGAAGGTGATTGAGATGGGGAAGGCCAAGCCAAGGTACTGTGAGGTATGTGGGGCGCCGATAAGCGGTCCCGGTCACAGGATAAGGATCGAGGGGGCGGAAGTTCTCGTCTGCGACCGCTGTTATGAGAAATACGGCGGAAAGAAGCCCGGAACCTTCAGCATAATGCCCACCGGAAGGCGGCCGGTGAGAAGGACGTACTCGAGGCCGGCCTCCCGGCCCAGGCCCGCTCCGAAGCCGAGGACGGAGAGGCCGCTGTACACGGAGGAGATAGTTGAGGATTACGCCGAGAGGGTTTACAAGGCGATACAGCGCTCGGGGAAGAGCTACGAGGAGCTCTCCCATGAGATTGGGCTCTCCATGAACGACCTCCGCGCCATCGCCCACGGCCACCGCGAGCCGACGATAAAGGAAGCGAAAAAGCTGGAGAAGTACTTCAAGATAAAACTCATCGAGACCTCCGGGGAGGAGGTTCTGGAGAAGAAGAGCATTCCGAGGGACTACGAGCCGACGCTCGGCGACATAGCCAACATCAAGATCAAGAAGCGGAAGAAGAAGTGAGTCAGAGTTCCTCCAATCCTTCGTTCTCCCTCTCTTTCTCGCGCTTCTTCCTTAGCTCCTCCGTCCGGGTCCTCTTTGGAGGATGGAAGCCTTTGAGCTTCTTAAAAGTTCCCCAGAGGCGCATTAGCTCTTCCCAGACTTTGGTATCGGGGGGAATCACGAGAACGTGCGCAGGTGGATGTATGTCCATAAGCCTCCCGATTGCCCTCGCCGGCGGGAGGTCTATCTGGGCAATCACGTGTGCCCTGAAGCGTCTCCTTGGCCTCTCGCCGCTTATCTTCTCAAAGGCCCAGTCTGACAGGGCAGGGGGAATAATCCTCGGGTCGCCGCGTATCTGCATTCCTCCGTAGCGCACCAGGTCAGCCAGAGCGATGCTGGCCTTCTGGAAGTTGTCGGTCCTTACTAAAACCATCGTGTTTCTCATGGTCTCACCACCCCCAGCTCTGCCTAACACCTTTTAAGCCTTCTTGCTTTTTAGTTACCGACACTTAAGAAAGTTCTAACTCCTGCCTGAACACTTGTGTGCATTTTCTCCGCTCCCCTGGCCATCGTGACCTAAACCTTTAAAAACTCAACCCGCCTCATTTATAAAGGGTTTTTAAACCCACCATCTGGAGGTGTAAGCCTTGGTCGACATGAGCAATGTAAAGCTCAGGATTGAGAATATTGTCGCTTCTGTGGACTTATTCACCCAGCTCAACCTTGAGAAGGTCATTGAAATCTGCCCCAACTCCAAGTACAACCCCGAGGAGTTCCCGGGCATCATCTGCCGCTTCGAGGAGCCCAAGGTGGCGCTCCTTATATTCAGCTCCGGCAAGCTCGTCGTCACCGGCGCCAAGAGCGTTGAGGACATAGAGCGCGCCGTCAACAAGCTCATCCAGATGCTCAAGAAGATAGGCGCCAAGTTCGGCCGCGCCCCGCAGATAGACATCCAGAACATGGTTTTCAGTGGCGACATCGGTATGGAGTTCAACCTCGATGCCGTTGCCCTCAGTCTGCCAAACTGTGAGTACGAACCCGAGCAGTTCCCCGGCGTTATCTACCGCGTTAAGGAGCCGAGGGCCGTGATACTGCTCTTCTCATCCGGAAAGATAGTCTGCTCCGGAGCGAAGAGTGAGCACGACGCATGGGAAGCCGTTAGAAAGCTCCTCCGCGAGCTGGAGAAGTACGGCCTCATCGAGGAAGAGGAAGAGTGGTGAAACCCTCTTGTCCCTTGGAATCTTTTACTCCCCCTCATTTCGGGTCCATTTTGGAAACACTTTGGTTGATCGCCTGGTTTCTGGGTCTTCTGCATTTCTGGAACACTGTGTGTCGGGGATGTTGGCTTACCCCGGGGTAAGTTATAAGGGTTTTGGCGGATGTTCGAAAAGGGCTGTCAGGAAAGTGCACTCAGAATAGTTAAAAATAGGGGCATCAGAGCCCCAGCATCTCTTTTGCGGCCTGGACACCGAGGTCGAAGGCCTTCATGTTGACGTCAACGGCCTTCGGCGGGACGCTGACGCGGATGACCTCCTTGACGTGCTCCGCCGAGAGCGGGAAGCCGGGCGTCTGGGTCAGCGCGCCTATGAGGACGACGTTGGTCGTTATCACGTGGCCGGCCTTGACCGCGAGATCCTCGGCGTCGAAGGCCATGAACTTGGCCTGGAAGTCCTCCTCGACGACCTTCTTTATTTCATCGAGGCTCGGATAGCTGGCCAGGCCCATCGAAACCTGAACCGGCGGTATCGGCCTGGCGTTCGTGAAGACCAGCCCGCCCTTCTTGAGGTAGTTGATGTAGCGGAGCGCCTCGACCGGCTCGAAGGAGAGGATGACGTCTGCCTTCCCCTCGGGAACCATCGCGCCGTAAACCTCCTCCCCAAAGCGGACGTAGGCGATGACCGAACCAAAGCGCTGGCTCATTCCGTGGACCTCTCCCATCCTGACCTTGTGGCCGGCGCGGAGGGCGGCCCAGCCGAGAAGGTTGGCGGCGGTGAGGATTCCCTGGCCGCCAACTCCGGTGATAACGATGTTGTACTCCTTCATATCTCTCCCTCCCTGACCTTCTCAAAGGCGTCGAACGGACAGATCTGCGCACATCCGCCGCAGCCCCAGCACATGAGCTCGTCTATCTTGGCCTTTCCGGTCTCGGCGTCCCAGTAGATTGCCGGACAGCCATAGGCGTTGATACATATCTTACAGCCGGTACACTTCTCCTCGTTGACCTGGTAGATGGGCCACTGTATCCTGGCCCTCCTGAGCTCCCCTATCCTGTGGAGGGCACAGACGCGCCTGGTGACGACGACGCTCACTCCCTCGACCTGGAGGGCCCTCTTCATGGTCTCGACGGTCGCCTTGATGTCGTACGGGTCGACGACCTCGACGAAGTCGGCGCCGAGCGCCTTGGCGACCTCCTCGATCTTTATCTGCTTGCCGGGTCCGTGCGGGGTGTCGCCGGTTCCCGGGTTCGGCTGGTCACCGGTCATTGCCGTGACGAGGTTGTCAACGACGACTATGAGGACGTTGGAGCGGTTGTAGATCGCGTTGGCCAGGGCGGGAAGGCCGGTGTGGAAGAACGTCGAGTCACCTATAGTGGCGACGATGACCTTCTTCTCCTTACCTGTCTTGTGCTCGTCCTCCGCGACGCTTCCGTTGAGGGCTATGCTGAGGCCGTGGGCAACTCCGATTGAACCGCCCATCGCGACTGTCGTGTCAACGGCCTTGAGCGGCGGGAGGACACCAAGGGTGTAACAGCCTATGTCGCTCGGGAATATGGCGCGCGGCGTGGCGGCCTTCTTTATGGCGTAGAAGGTGTTCCTGTGCGGGCACGCCGGACAGAGGCTCGGCGGCCTCGGCGGAACCATTCCCTTAACCTTCTCGTACTTCTCATCGAGCTCCTCGAAGTTCACCGGGGTCTCAAGGCCGAGGAACTTTGCTATTGCCTCAACGGCCCTCCTGGTGGTCATCTCGTAAACTCTCGGCACGAGGTCCTTTCCGTGGATCGGGATTTTCAGGCCCTTGTCGTAGGCCCAGGTCTTGACCTGCTCCTCGACGACCGGCTCGAGCTCCTCAACGATGAGAACCTTCTCAAGACCGTCGAGGAACTTCTCAAGCAGGCCGTACGGGACCGGGAACGGGGTTCCGAGCTTGAGGATCTTTACGTTCTCGACGCCGAGCCAGTGAAGGGCCTCCTTCACGTAGGAATATGCCAGTCCCGGAGCAATGATACCGACCTTGGCGCTCTCGTCGCCCTCTATCCAGTTGAACGGGCACTCGTTGAGCTCCTCGCGGATCTTCTCTATCTTCTCGAGTATCTGCGGGTGGAAGCGCCTCGAGTTGGCGGGTATGTCGACGAACCTGCTTGGGTCCTTCTTGAAGTTTCCGAACTTCCTCTTGCCCTGCTTTATCTCCTCGGGCAGCTCCCCAAGGACGATGTCTCCCCTGGCGTGCGACGTTCTGGTGGTCGTCCTCAGGATGACGAAGTGCTTGAACTTCTCGCTCAGCTCGAAGGAGTACTTCGTCATTTCCTTGGCTTCCATCGGGTCGCTGGGTTCGAGAACGGGAACGTTGGCGAACTTCGCGTAAACCCTGGTGTCCTGCTCGTTCTGGCTGCTCCACATGCTCGGGTCGTCGGCGACCATTATGACGAATCCGCCCTCAACGCCCATTCCGACGGCGCTCATGAAGGTGTCGGCCGCGACGTTCAGTCCAACGTGCTTCATGGCCGTCATGGCCCTGAGGCCGCTCCAGGCCGCGGAAAGGGCAGTTTCAAAGGCGACCTTCTCGTTGGTGGAGTACTCCATATAGACGCCGGCCTTCTTGGCGACCATGGCCATTGTGTCGGTAAGCTCTGAACTCGGGGTTCCGGGATAGGCCGCAAAAACGGCTATGTTGGCCTCGAGGGCACCCCTGGCTATGGCCTGGTTGCCGAGGAGTATGACCTTCTCCCCTGGCTTGTCCCACAAAACCATGTCGGTAACCTTCGCCATCCAAAATCACCTCATTCCTCTTCCTTCAAAACTCCCTTAGCCTTTGCAAACTCCACGAGGGCATAAGCCGCGGCGGCCGCGTCCTCCGGCCTCTCGTAGCTCGGAATGCCTGCCTTCTCGAGAACCTCCTTCGCGGGCTCGCTCACGTAGCCTGCCATGAACAGACCGAGAACCGGCTTGCCGTTGTTGACCTCCTTAACCGCCCTCACGACTCCCTCCGCGTGCTCAGTCGGCGTCATGCCCGCGAAGGTCGGAACGACACAGATGCTTATGAGCATGTCAACGTTGGGGTCTTCGAGGAGAAGCTTTGCCGTTTTGTAGTAGTCCTCTCCCCTGGCGGAGGCTATCATGTCGACCGGGTTCTTGACTGCCGCCATCGGCGGAAGGAACGAGCGAAGTCCCTCGATGGTCTCCTCTTCGAGGTTGGCCAGCTTCAGCCCGCGCTTGTCTATCTCGTCCGCGGTGAGAACTCCCGGTCCGCCGGCGTTGGTCATTATGGCGACGCGGGTTCCCTCCGGCAGGGGCTGGGTGAAAGCGCGAGCCATGCTGAGCATGTCGTCTATCGTGTCCGCGACGATTATTCCGCTCTGCTTGAAGGCCGCCTCGTATATCTTGTACGAGCCGGCGAGTGAACCGGTGTGGGAAGATGCCGCTCTCGCTCCGCTCTCGCTCTTGCCAGCTTTGAGAACTATGACCGGCTTCTTCTTGGTGGCGCGCTTGGCTATCTCCATGAAGGCCCTTCCGTCCTTCAGACCCTCGATGTAAAGCGCGATTGCCTTGTCCTCCTCGGTGTCCGCTAAGTATTCCATGAACTCGGCGAAGTCCACATCAGCCATGTTGCCTATGCTGACGAACTTGGAGAAGCCTATTCCCTCTTTGACCGTCTTGTAGATTATTCCCGCTCCGAGGGCGCCGCTCTGGCTTATGAAGGCTATGTCGCCCTTCTTCGCGTTGGTCACGAAGGTGGCGTTCATGGCGTTGTGGGTATTCATTATACCGACGCAGTTGGGGCCGACTATGCGCATGCCGTATTTGTGGGCTATCTCAACGAGCTCGTGCTCCTCCCTCTTGCCCTCCTCGCCGACCTCACCGAAGCCCGCCGTGATGAGGATTATTCCCTTGACGCCCTTCTCTCCGCAGTCCTCTATGGTACCCTTGACGAAGCGCTTCGGAACGACGACAACGGCCAGGTCAACCTCGTCCGGAATGTCCTTCACGTTCTTGTAAGCCTTGACGCCCTGAACGACCTCGTCCTTGACGTTCACAGGATAAACCTTGCCGTCTTTGTAATCCTTGAGGTTCTTGAAGACCTCATAGCCAAGCTTGAGCGGGTCGTTGGATGCTCCGATAACCGCTATAGCCTTTGGCTTGAAGAAGTAATCAAACGTCATCACATCACCGGCCTAAACTCGGCGGAATTCTATATAAGCTTTCCTAAAAAGGACAGCGAGGTAAATATGGGCATGGTAGAGGAAAAGTAAAGCCCCGATGGGCTAAAAAGGACATCAATGGATAAAAACAAAACTCAGGCGGTGGTGGCTGCCTCCTTGGGCTTCAGGGTGTAGGTCGCTATCACCGCAACCACAGCGGTCACGATGAAGGTCATGAGCCTTGCCGAGACGACCTTCTCAAGCCCCGAGCTGATCCAGAAGATGGTGAACAGCAGTCCCGTTACGATGGTCGGCGGGACGGCCCTTCCGTGGAACCTCTTCCAGAACAGCGTCATTATGACTATCACAGAGAAGGTGTCGCCTATTCCAGCCCAGGTGTAGCCGACGATGGTGTAGATGAGCTTTGAGGGCACGAGGTAGGCGGTAACGAGTGCTATGACACCCAGGGCGACGGTGGTGATCCTCGAAAGCTTGAGGCTCCTCTTCGGGTCGAAGTCCTCCTTGTAGACGAAGGGCTTGAGCAGGTTCTCCGAGAGCTCGGTGGCGGAGAGTATGAGCAGCGAGTCAGCCGTCGAGAGCATGGCCGCTATCGCGCCGGTTATGAATATCGCCGCGAGGAATGGCGGGAACAGCTTCAGCATGACCGAGGGCATAACGGCCTCCTGGTCCTCGAGGCCGGTCGGGCCGAAGATCGCTATTCCAATCCATCCTATGAGGAGGGCACCGATGTAGGCCAGTATGGTCCAGCTGACGCCGACGTTCCTGGCGAGTTTGGCGTTCTTCTCGTCCTTGATTGCCATGAACCTGATGCTGAGCTGGGGCATTCCACCGAGGTAGCCGAAGAACCAGGAGAACTCGGCTATGACAAAGACGAACGCGGCGCCGCCGACGAGGCCGCCGAGGATTGTGGAGTACTCGGGCCCGGACATCTCTAGGGCGCTGGAAACGGAGTGGGCGAAAACATCCGGGTGGTTGGCGATGTAGATGAGGCCGACTATTGGCGCTATGGTGAGGGTGAGTATCATGACTATCGCCTGGACGGTGTCCGTGTACGCGACGCTCTTGAGGCCTCCGAGGACGGTGTAGGGCAGGATTATCACCGCGGTTATCAGCATTCCGATCTTTGGATCAACGCCGAATAGAGCGTTAAGGGTCTTACCGCCGCCGAGGAACTGGGCACCGACGTAGAAGAAAAAGAAGAACACCACAGTAACGCTGCCGAGGATTCTTATCCACTTCTCGGCGTCGGAGTGGCGCCTGGCGATGTAGTCAATAAAGGTAGTCGCGTCGTACTTCTCGGCCTCTCTCCTCAGCCGTCCGGCGAAAACAGTCCACGCCACGATGATTCCGGCCACACATCCAACCGCGACCCATATCGCTGAGAGACCGGCGGCATAGGCGAAACCGGGGAGACCCAAGAGTGCCCACGCGGATTCACCTGTGGCGCGCTCTGAGAGCGCCGCTATCCAGCCCGGAAGCTGCCTGCCCGCGATGGCGAAGTCTTTGCCGCTCTTTGCCTTCCTTCCCTGATAAACTCCGAACCCTATCAAAAACGAAAGGTACAGAACCAGAACAATCAGTATTTGAGTCTGGCCCTCCACTATTGAATCACCACTCATATTCAACACTGTTCATGTTTATAAACTTTGCTCTTTTTTGTACAGGAATGTATTTTTATGCCTCATTAAAGCACGTTCCGTTACATTGTATCCATGTTACTACCTACGTTATCATACCCTACAGCCCTCGTAATTTGAGCTGGGGACGAGTGGCCGTACCGTTTGGTGATGTTTGTCCCGGCCACAACCCGAAAGACTTAAGTTAGTCCAGGTTATTATATCCGCGGGGGTGGTTTCATGGTGAAGGTGAGGTTTCTGGGCCACGCTGCCTTTCTGATAGAGGGGAGCAAGAGGATTCTGATAGACCCGTTCCTGACGGGCAATCCTGCAGCTGCCGCCAAGCCTGAGGATGTTGAGGCGGACCTGATACTCGTGACCCACGCCCACGGCGATCACATCGGTGATGCGGCGGCGATAGCCAGGAGAACCGGGGCGAAGATAGTCGCCATGTACGACATAGCCAACTATCTCGTTGAGAGCGAGAGCGGCATAACTACCATCGGAATGAACTACGGTCCGACGGAGGTTGACGGGGTCAAGATCGTCCAGGTTCCAGCCTGGCACTCCAGCAGCGACGGCAAGTACAGCATAGGAAGCGCCTGCGGCTACATAATCGAGCTCGACGGCGTCAGGATTTACCACGCCGGCGACACCTTCGTCTTCAGGGACATGGAGCTCTTCGCCGAGCTCTACGGGCCGATAGACGTTGCCCTGCTTCCCATAGGCGGCCACTTCACGATGGGACCGCGCGAGGCCGCCAAGGCTGTGGAGTTCCTGAAGCCGAGGAAGGTCGTGCCGATGCACTACAACACCTGGCCCCCGATAGCGGCGGACCCCGGGGAGTTCAGGAGGCTGGTTGGGGACAAAGCGCAGGTCGTAATTCTCGAACCCGGCGAAACCCTGGAGCTTTGAAAAACCTTTTAAGGGCCTTTTCCTACCCTTTTTTCAGGTGATGGAATGGTTAAACGGGCCGTTGCTCTGACGCTCATCCTGCTAGTGTTCTCATCCTTCATGCTTCCTCTCTCCTCCGCACAGGATACGAAGGAGGGGCCAAAGTACGACCTTATAATCGTGAGAAACGATGATTTAATCGATTATATCATTGCTCTCCCCTACGCCAAGATGCTGGACGTCCCGATACTGCCCGTGAACCGCGAGGAACTCGATCCCGGAACAATCGCCCAGCTCCAGAGCTACGCCCAGTTCGGCTGGAACCACGTCCTTATAATCGGTGACTCACAGGCCATCAGCGACAAGGTTCAGGATGAGCTCCTTAAGATGGGCTTCATAGTCGAGAGGATAGGCGGCGCGGTTAGGACGGAAACGGCGGCAAAGCTGGCGCTGCACTTCTATCCCAACGGACACGACACGGTCGTCGTCGCCAGCTCCAGCGACTACGGCTCGGCCCTCGCTGCCGCGAGGTGGGCCATGATATACGGATACCCCTTCCTCCTGACCCAGGAGGATGCCCTCTCCGACTCAACCGCCGACGCCATACAGAAGCTCCATCCGGACCTCGTCGAGCTCATGGGCGCTGGCATGTCCAAGGACGTCCAGAGGAAGATAGAGGCGATGGGCTACCAGACCTACTGGGTCCGTGAGAACCTTGAGATAGAGATACCCGCCCAGCCCAAGGAGACCAACTGGGTGATGATAGCGGCCGCGGTGCTGCTCTCACTGGCCGTGGCGGTTCCGGTTTCGCTCTACTACGCCAAGAAGAAGTGGTTCGCCAACAGGGTGCCCATAGAGGTGCTGACCGAGAAGGAGCGCATAGTCGTGAACGCCATACTTGAGAAAGGCGGTACTGTCAAGCAGGAGGAACTGCCGGAGCTGACGGGCTACTCGAGGCCGACGATAAGCAGGATCATCCAGGAGCTGGAGAAGAAGCAGCTGGTTGAGAGGGAAAAGGTTGGGAAGACCTTCATCGTGAAGCTCACGAAGGAAATAATAATCCGAGAGTGACTTTTCTCTTTTTCAAGCTCGCCCTTTAGGGTGAGGTACGGTGTCCAACAAATCGACCATTAAGTAGGAAAGCAACACTCTTTTAAAGCCTAAGAACAATACCATGTTTTGAAATGAAGCGAGCAGTAACGGTCAAACTTCAACCCTCAAAAGAGCAGGAAAAAATCCTTTTTTGAATTAGCTTACGCCACAGCAGTAATCTGGAACAGGCTCAATTACCAAAGGCTCAAACAGTTCAAAGAATTCGGTAAAATAGACTTTAATGGAACAGAAAGAGAGGCTTACCACGAGTTCAAAAACTGGATTGGAGGCTCGACAGTTCAACAATTAGCAAGAAAAAATGCCGAAGCGTGGAGAAGTTTCTTCTCCCTCAACAGGAAGAAAAAGAAGGGAGAATTACCCTCCTGGCTGAAACCGAAACCACCAAAATTCGTCAGGGGGAAGAACGGCAGAAAACTCTTCGTTATCCCCCTAAGAAACGACCAGTACAAAATCAAGGGAAACGTTATCGAGTTAAGAAGACTTGGTAAGTTTGGAAGACTCGAAATCCAGTTTAAAGGAAGAATCCACTTAAAGGGCAAGCAGGGGCGGTTAGAAATCACTTTCGACCCCGTTAAGAGAAAATGGTATGCCCACTTGAGCTTTACGGTGGAGGAAAAACTCGAAGGTGAAGAATGGGTTACACTCCCAAGAACTCCAAAAGGAAACCTTTCGGCGGGGATAGACCTTGGGGTAAACAATTTAATGGCAATCTACCTTGAAAACGGAGAAAGCTTCCTCGTGAATGGAAGGCCACTCAAGAGCATTGATTTTTATTGGAGGAAAAAGATTGCTGAATATCAGTCCAAACTCAATAAAAATGGAGCCAAAACGAGTAGAAAACTCAAAAGAATGCATGAAAAGGCAAAACTACAGGCAAAACACTACATTAACACGGCGGTAAGGCAAACCGTGAGAAGACTTTACGAGCTTGGAGTTTCGAAGATTGTAATTGGTTATCCAAAGGGAATAGCGAGGAATTCTGACAAGAGCAGTAAGCAGAACTTCCTCCTCTCTCATGTATGGCGGTTCAATTACGTGATTAAACGCCTCACTGAAGTTGCCGAAGAGTATGGTATTCGTGTTGAAGTCGTGAATGAGGCTTTCACTTCTCAGGTTTGTCCTCTCTGTGGCCAACGCTATTCTAACGCTCGTTTTGTTAGAGGTTTATTTGAGTGCCACAGAGAGGGCGTTGTCATGAATGCAGACCTCGTTGGAGCGTTTAACATTTTGAAGAAGGCTGTGAAAACAATAACCCCGAATCTGAGCGGTCTTCACGCTCAGAGGAGGGGTAACTGGGGCAAGACCGCCCCAGAGGGGTCGAAGACCCACTTTACCTTGGGTCTGAATGAGACCCCTCAAACCCCCTCGCCAGTTGGGTAGGGGTTCTTTGTTGGAACCCTCGCCCTTCAGGGCGGGGAGGAGGTCAGGGTCGGAAAGCCCTGCCGCTCATCACTTTTTTCAGTCCTGGCCGTTCTCCTCATCCCGCGGGATGTTAAAGAACCGAAACTGAGAAAATGGCGGGAGAATAGGGGATCACTTCCGGAACAGGTGCCCGTGGGCCCTGTTCACGTGCCTGGTGTAGTCCTTGGATGTTCTGAAGAGCATTCCGCAGCGCGGGCAGCGGTAGTAGCGGGTGCCGTCGCGGTCGTGGAAGATAACCGCCTTCAGCTCCGCCACTTCCACCACCTCCGGACCTAGGTGAGAAAAGTCATTTTAAAATTTTACGGAGGGATAGGGGAGGAGAGGGGAATCAGACCCATATCCTGTTGCCCTTCACCTTCAGGTAGCCGAGGCTCTGGAGCTCCTTGAGGAAATCCTCTATGGCATCTTCGTCGAAGTATATGTTCACCCTCTCGCGCTCGCCCTCAACGACTATCGGCTCCCTCTCCATTATGGCCTCCATCAGTTCGTTCTTGCGTCTGTGCCTCTCGGCCAGCTCGAGTATGACGTCCGCCAGAACCGAGCGGGCTATGCCGTCGAACATCGCCTCGACCACGCTCTCCTCCGTGGCGTACTCCTTCGCTATCTCAAGCGCCTCTTCGACCAGCTCCCTGTCAACCTCCATAACCTCGACGAAGTATCTCTTTTCGAGGGTGTACTCCGTCACCATGCCCGTTTTAAAGCGCTCCTCTATGTCCTCCAGGTACTCCTCGATATCGTCTATGGGGAAGCGCAGCTCCACTCTGAGGACGTCCAGGGGCACCATTTCGTTCAGAACGAGCGTTCCGTCTTCCTCGGCAACGGCCCCAGTCTCTATAAGAGCCGTGACAACTATCAGCTTTCCGAGGTCCGACTCGTCAAAGAGCTTCTCCAGGCTCTTATTCTCCCCTACTTTCCAGTCTCGGGTTATCTCTTCATACGCGAATCTGAGCTCATCCAGGGCAGCCTCAACGGGCTCTATCCCCTCCGCTTTCTCGAGGAGCTCGGCGTAAGTTCCTTCTATGACGACGTAGTGTGATATCTGTGGGTGGACATCCTCCCTGGTTCTGTTCATTATCCCCGCCCTGCTCAGCTCCCTGGAGAGGGCGTTCATATCCTCCCTGCTAAGGACTTCTAGCCTCAATCGCCTCACCGAAAAAAGAACGGCGAAATGGTTATAACCTTTAGCCCTCGCTTCCCTCCACCAGTCCGGAGAGGAGGGCTTTCAGGGGTTTGTTGCTGAGCCTCCCCGCCGTCTCCCTAACCTCCTCCACCAGCTCCGGGGAGTAGTTTGAATAGAGGTAGAGTGCGTAGGCCATGAGCTTCGGGTCCCCCTCGGCCATCTCCTCCACAGAGCCCGCAAGAACCGGGTTGTTCAGCAGCTCCTCGGCTATGGCCCGCATCGTCTCCCGGTCATCCTTTTCGACGGCCTCTCTCAGCGGCCGGTAGAACCGCGTTAGAACGTCCCTTGCGAGCCGCTCCCTCTCCTCGAACTCCTCCATCGGGGTTTTCGGCTTCTCCCTCCCGCTCCAGAGCAGGTACACCGCGGGCGCGGCCAGGAGAACCAGGGCGATGACGATGTAAGGGAGCAGGGGGACGTTGAAGGAGTAGGGGAGGCGGTTCCTCATGAGGAGCAGGGCCAGAGTTCCGATGAGCATCCAGATCCCCATGAAGACGAGGTAGTACACCGTGTAGTCCTTCCTCTGGAGGGCGCGGTACCTCACGGGAGCGCCTATCTCCTCCAGGTATCTAATCCTGTCCTCCGCCATTTGAATTTCTGCTTCGAGGCGCTTTATGCGCCTGTCTATCTCGGCGAGGACTTCTTCCTTCCCCATTATCATTCACCCACCAGCAGGCGGGCTATCTTCTCACTCACCACGCTGAGTATGGCCTCTCCCTTCTCGGCGGTGGCGAGGGATGGGTCGTCGTTCACCCCGTCGGGGAACAGCTCCAGACCGATGTCTCTCCTTATGCGCCTTACCTTTGATTTGCTCTTCCCTCCTGTGGCCCGCTCCATCTTAACGAGCTCTGGCCTTATGGCCAGGATGACTGAGGTCTCGTCCTGGCCAGCGTGCCCCTGGCTCGAGCATATCGAAAGAACGTCCTCCCTGAAGTCTATCCACCAGTTGATGAGCCAGACCTCAACATCGGGAAACTCCTCGGCCACCTCTTCCGCCGCCAGAACCAGCGGCGAGTAGTTGCCGCCGTGCCCGTTGAGGAGGACTATCCTTCTGAACCCCTCGGCCGCAAACTCGCGCATTATTCCGTGCATGTATGCTTTGAAGGCATCGCCCCCCACGTTTATCGTTCCGGGGTAAACGTTGAGAACGAACGTGTGTCCGTACCAGACTGGAGGGGCTATCAGAACATCGCGGCCAAGCTCCCTGACCCTCTCGTCCACGCGCTTCGCTATCTCGAGCGGGGCGAAGGTGTCGGTCCCCAGTGGGAGGTGTCTCCCGTGGGCTTCAACGCTCCCAACGGGGATAACAACGGTATCAACCCGTCGTTTAACCTCATCAAAATCCGGCCAGGTGAGTTCTTCGAGCCTCATTCTCATCCCCTACAGGTTTTGCATCACGTTCTCATAAGCCTTTTCTATGCCCTCGGTGACCTTTTTCCATGAGTAGCGCTCCTCGACGGCCCTTCTGCCGTTGTTTCCGAACCGTCTCCTGAGGTCTTCGTCAAGGAGGAGCTTTTGAATGGCGTTTCTCAGCTCGAGTTCGTTGCCCGGGGAAACCAGAAGCCCGCTCTCGCTGTTCCTGATTATCTCCGGGATTCCTCCAACGTCCGTGGCGACCACTGGAACCCCCGCGGCCATGGCCTCCAGGATTACTATCCCGAAGGCCTCCGCCGTGGTGGAGGGAAGGACGAAAACGTCGGCCATGCCGAAGAGCCTCGGGAGGAGGGAGCCATCGACGTATCCCAGGAAGCGAACCCTGTCTTCTATCCCGAGAAACTTCGCCTGTGCCCTCAGGAACGGGAGCATCTCTCCGGAACCCGCCATGACGAGCGTTGCGTCGGTTATTCCTGAGAAGGCGTTTAAGAGGACGTGGGGGCCCTTTCTCGGCGACATCCTGCTCACGTAGAGGACAACGTCTCCCTCGATGCCGAGCTCCTCCTTAACACGCTCCTTTTCCCTGTCGCTGAGGGGCCTGAAGACGTCATCGTCAACCCCGTTAGGGATGACTCTCACCGGAGCGTCCGTGAAGTGCCTTATGAACGCCTCCGCAGCCCTGCTGACGGCTATTATCTCGTGGGGATACTTCAGGTACCTGCTGAGGAGGGGGAACGTCAGGCCGAGGGCCTCCCAGAGCCTGGATTCGTGGGCGAAGGATATGCTGTGGGTTGTGAGTAAAGTCGCCTTCCCCATTCCCCTGCCGGCCTTCACGGCCTTCAGGGCCAGCGGGGTGAATGCGTGGTGCGAGTGGATAACGTCGAAATCTTCCAGGAACTCGTTGAGTTCCCCTGTGGATTTCAGGCTGTAGGAGAGGTTTACCTCAAGGACCGGGCTGATGACTCCAGGGATTTTTACGAGTTCGATTCCTTTCGCCTCCAGCTCTTCTTCCTTCCCCGTTTTCTTGTCGTTCGTGACCACGGCAACCTCGTATCCCCTCTCCCTGAGCTTTAGGGCCAGGTGATGCATGTGACTTGCAACGCCGCCTATCTTGGGGTAGTACCAGTCGCTCACCAGTGCTATCCGCAATCACACCACCCCTGATGCCCTGAGAACCAGGATCGCAACCATCGCAGCGTCTATGAGTCGGTAATTGGTGCGGAGACCGTAGACGGCGATTCCGAGGAGACCCAGGGTGGGCTGTGCTCCCGCGAGGGCCAGCCCCACTGCCCCCGCCGAAAAGATGGCAACGAGGGTCTCCGAGAGCCTCCTGCCGATGACTATCGGCGTCGTCCTGAGGCCAGCTTTAAGGTCGCTCTCGTAGTCCTCCAGGTGGTTCCTGAGCTCGAGGGCCAGGGAATAGAGGAACACCGCGGCGGCGATGCTCCACTCCTCCGCCGTGACTGAGCCGTCGAGGTAGGCCCCGTAGAGGAAGGGCAGGGCTCCAAAGAAGATGCCGTGGGAGAGAACGTCCGCCACCGGCCGCGCCTTGAGCCTCGGCGGAGCCGAATAGACGGTCGCCAGTAAGATCATCGACGCGTACACCACCAGCTCCCCCGTCCCGAGGTTGCTAGCAAGCATCAGCCCCAGCAGTGCCATGGCGATGGAAGAGGCAATCCCCGCCCTAAAGCTCAGCTCGCCGCTGGCGATGGGGTTTTTCTCCCTCTTTCTCGGGTTTATCGAGTCGGTATCCGCGTCGAAGCAGTTGTTTATCGCGAAGGCATAGGCCACGTAGAGGGCGAGTGAAATCAGGAACACGAGCACACGGGTGACATCGGGGGTGGCCCCCAAACTGAACGCGAGACCCAGGAGGCCCATGCCTATGAATGCCCTCCCATCGAGGATTCGAGCGTTTCTGATAACCGCACGGAACATGGCAGTACCTCCAAAAAGTTTTAGAAAAGTCGTCAGGCCCTCTCAAGGAGGTCCCTGACGTATTTGGGCATCTGGAAGAGGGTCTCGTGCCTCTCCGGGTCGTAGTAGTAGAGCTCGAGCTCCCTTCCCCTCTCGACGTCGACCTTCCTGAAATCGATGTCGCCCTTCACACCGACCAGGAAGCTCCAGGGTGATGCGTAGCCTATAACTGGGAAGCTGAAGTAGTAAACCCTGTCGAAGACCTTCTTCATCGCCCTGTAAGCGTCGAGGAGTTCGTTCGTGAAGAGATAGACGCTTCCCGCCTGAGTGATGTAGAGGCCCCTCTCGTTGAGCTTCTCGTAGGCGCTTCTGTAGAACTCCTCGCTGAATAGAAGCTTCGCTGGGCCGACGGGGTCTGTGGAGTCAACTATTATGACGTCGAAACGCTCGTCGGTCTCCTTCAGGTACCTCACCCCGTCGCCGATGATGAGCTCTCCCCTTGGCTCTTCCTTCTTTATGAGCCTGTCCAGGAGTTCCGAGGCAACGTCAAGGTAGAGGTAGGAGGCCTCGACGACGCCCTCGTCTATCTCCACCATCGTGGCCTTTTCAACCGTTTTGTGCCTGAGGACTTCCCTCAACGTGCCGCCGTCGCCTCCCCCTATGACGAGCACTCTCCTCGGGTTCGGGTGGGCGAGCATGACCGGGTGAACGAGGGCCTCGTGGTAGCTCTCCTCCCCAACTTCGACGAGCTGAACCGTACCGTCGAGGACGAGCAGCTTGCCGAAACCCTCTGTTTCATAAATTTCGAGGCGCTGGTACTCCGTCTGCGTCTCAAAGATGCGCTGCTTGACCTTGAAGCCAACGCCGTAACCGCGAGGGTACCATTCGATGAAAGCCCTTTCCTTCTCGTTGTATCCCATGAGTCTCACCGCCCTTAGGTAGGGCACGGGGTTTTAAAGCTTAAGGTTCTTCCCCACCGAAGAAATTTTTATAAGAGCTCCCCTGGAGACTACGGGTGATGAATCCGAGGATAAGGCGCGAGCTGGCTCGAAAACTCGAGCTGGCGAGGGATGGAATCGAGGATGGATCAGATACGGGGTCTGTCCGTCGTGAGTTTTTAGGGGGAACATGAGTAAAAGTCCTCCCCCTTAAGTCCACCCTCACGACGGACTTGGGGTTCATCAGCCTCAACTCCCCTCCGGGTTCATCGGGGAGTAAATCACTGGCCTCACCCCCGCTCAGGGCGACCCCAAGTCCCCGAAGGAAAACATTAAACGCCCCAACGAACTGCCTATCGGCCTTAAACCCGCAGTTGGAACACCCCACCAGCCCGTTTCGGGACTCCAACTTACTCCCACACACCGGGCAGGTGGAGGAAGTGCCAGCAGGATTGACCAGTTCAATTGGAACACGGTAAGAGAGTTTTTGGACAATTTTACCCCAAGTCGAACGGGATAATTTACGGTTGAACTTTCTCGAACCGTTCTCCAGCATTTTAAACTTGTTCAAATCCTCGAAGACGAAAACCGCATCGGGGAATTCCCTCGCTAATTGAACAGCCAACTTGTTGAGGAAATCCTCAATCCTGTTTCTCCTGCGGGCATAATACTTCTTGAGGAGTATTGAAATCCTCTTTGGAGCCTTCCTCTGGACGCTCTTGAGTCTGTCAATAATCCTGTCATAGGTTTCCGAAATCCTGTGCAGTTCACTCAAGTCAACCTTAATCCAGCCCCGTTCAGAGTGGTAAACGTCGAGACTCATCAGGTTGCTGTCAATTCCGATTTTAATTTTCTTGTCAAATTCAACCTCTTTTGAGAAAGTCAGGTAAACGTCCTTTCCTCTGATTATTAACTCGCCAACCTTCCAGTCTTTAATCCTCTCATAGAACCACTCGCCAGAATAGTCGAGTTCAAGGTATTCTTCCCTTGGTTTGACGGTTACTCTGATTTTTGAACCTTCAACCTTCATTAGGTTGTTTTAACTCGCACGAACTTTCTCTTCACGACTGGTTTTCTCATCTTCCGCCTTCCCTTGAGATAGTTCTGTCTCCAGCTCTCAAGGATTGAGCATGCTGTCTTTATCGCAGAATCAACGTAGTGTTTTGCGAAGGGCCAATTTTTGAGGAGTTCATTCCTCAGTTCTCTCTTGAACTCACTGGACTTTGGAAAGTAGGGGATTACTCGGGTTGTCTCGTAATACTTGTATCCCTTCTTTCCGATGGAGTAACGGTGTTTAACTTTCTTCTCTTTCCAAGTCGTGTTCTCCCAAATCTTGTCAATCGCTCTCTGGAGGAGTTTTTGATACTTGGTGAGGAGTTCCCCAACGTTCCAGTCGTGCATCATCCTGTAGGTAAGGACTATTTTCAATCCTCAACCTCCTCGATGAGCTTTTTCACGCCTTCCTTGAGTTTTTTGTATTTGTGCGAACGCATTCCATAGAGTTTTCCTGCTCCTTTGAAGGCTAGAGTCTTAGGGTTACCGTTCGCTTCATTTCAAAGTATGGTATGGATTTTAAGCCTTAAAAGAGTGTTGCTTTCCTGCTCAAAGGCTTGTTGGGCAGTTTACTGCATCCCCGTCGTGAACGGCGAGGCTTTCAAAAGAAAAAAAGTAAGGGCCACAGTGGAGGTCGTTTTGAGCCGGGAATGCACATCAGGGGAATACTGAGGAGTGCCGTTCAGAGGGCTGGGTTTGAGGTTCTGTGGATGAACGTTCGCCCTGTCGGCAGAGGTGAGTACATCGACGTCTGGGCAACGAAGGATAGGGCCAGGTACAACATGCTTTTCGAGAAAATCTCCCCCGGAGAGTACGTCCTCCTGGAAATTGAGAAAGTATGAAAAAAGGGCTCAGTAGGGGAACATCACCACGACGGCCAGCGCCGCGGCGGGCTTGTCTTTGACGGTTGCGCTGGCGCTCGCGACCTTGAACTCCGCCAGCTTCCAGCCGCGGACGGCGAAGCCCTCCTCAACCATCTTCCTTACCATCTCTTCGGCCTCTTCCTTCGTGCAGTAGCCGCTGTACTCGTAGATGAGACCGCCCTCGTTGTTCTCGCTGATGCCGATTCCAAGGGCAGCGCTTATGGTCATCCCGGGTTCGTCGCTCTCGATGTGGGCGTAGACCGTCGGGAGGAGCATGCCTATCGGCACGTCGTGAACCTCGTCGATCCACTCTATGTGCGCCGGAATGACGCTGCTCAGCCTGACGAGGTTAACGTTCCCTATGCCCAGCTTGAGGAGTGCGTTGTCAAATGCGTTCAGCTTGGTTCCGCCCTCTGCGGCGGCAGCACCTATAAAAGCCCTCTTGGGAGTTGTCCAGCTCATCTCAGCTTCCTCCTTTCTTCTCTCACGTATATGGCGATTATACGGCAAAGCAATGGTTCACTTACTCGCTACTCTGCGGGCGGCTTAAAAACGTTTCGCTATATCTGAAAGAACCTCTGATGGCCCGCCTCGTGGCCAGACCTCAGAGGTGAAGCAGGATTGAGCACTATGCGGCACTGCTGGACCTCTTTTTCTGATGGTGGTTCACGACCCTTCCGAGGGTTGCGGAGGCGAATATGCCGAGCACGCTGGCGAGGGATGCCATGGCGTACATGTGCTCGCTTAGAACTCCCGAGACGAAACCTATCTCGCCGATGAGGAGGCCGAGGACACCGAAGCTCGCTATGCCAGCGCCCCTGACGAGGCTCGTGGAGAGATCTGTCTTTCTCACGGCCAGAACCGACAGCGTTAGCCTCACCGCGTATATCGCGGCGAAGAACTCTATCACCACGAAGGACAGCTCTGTTTCGAAGTTCAAACCACGCCAGGCGAAGAATATCGGGGCGAAGATTCCGTAGGTGACTCCGCTGACTATCGTGGTCAGCCTGTCGTACTGCTTGGTACCGACGAGGTCGCTGTGCATCATCAAACCGGCGAGGAAGCCGCCTATGCTGAAGTGCATTCCTATCTCCTCGCTGATGAATGCGAGGGATGTGGAGAACACCATGAACAGTCCGAAAACGGCCTCATCGCTCTTGAGCCTGCGGAGGAAGCGTATTATGCGGACCTTCTGCTTTATGCCGAGGAGGTAGTTGATGTAGAGCAGGGTCCCCACGAAGGCGAGGTCCTTCAGCACGCTCGACAGTATCGGCCCGTAGTCGCCGGGGTTCTCGTTAAACCTTATGACCATGTAAACGAGGAACAGCCCGAATATCTCGCTTATCACCGCGTAGGAGAGAGCCACGTGGAGAAAGTCGCTCCCGAAGAACCTCTTGAGCCGGAGCACTATCGGGGCCGATGCTATTGACAGTATTGCCGCGGTTATGACGTTGTCCGGGCCGACGCGTCCCCCGGTGAATGGAATCGTCGTGAGGAACATCACCCCGTACGTGAGGATATAGAGAGGCAGGGTTCTCCTCCCCGCGTAGTGAAGCTCCTCGGGGGTCACCTCCAGGCCCGCGGATATCATGAGGAAGAACAGGCCCAGCTCCGCCAGCAGGGCCATCTGGTCCCTGGGCATGTTTACCAGGATGGCGCTCAGGATCATTCCCGCGGTGATTTCACCGAGGAAGCCCGGGTAGCCCAGCCTCTCGAATCCCTCGGCGAGCAGTCTTGCGAAAGCTATGATTACAAAGACGTAGCCTATGATTTCCATGGTTCCCTTATGGGCGGCGGATTTTAAAAATCCTTTTATTGTCCCATGCGAATTAGCTGTCATGAGGCACTATGAGATAGTCAGGATCAAGGAGAACGGCAAGGTTGAGCTGCCCCGGGATTACGCCTACGAGCTTGGCGTGGTGGAGGGCGCATATTTCCTCCTCGAGATAGACACCGACCTCAAGGAGGTTCACCTGGAAAGGGTGGCCCTGCCTGGAAAGAAGCTCGTAGAGGTTGAGCTCGTTGTGGAGGACCGTCCGGGGGTTCTGGCAAGGATCAGCGGTCTCTTCGGCAGGCACGGGGTCAACATACTCTTCAGCGAGTCGGAGGAGCTCGGTGCCATCGGACTGGCCGGCATCGTCGCGGTAGTGGACGTGAGCGGGATGAGCACAACCCTGGACGGCCTGAAAAATGAGCTCGCCTCCCTGTCCGAGGTGAAGGAGGTTCATCTAAACCCCCTGGAGTAGAATCATGGCTATGGTCATCATCACGAAGACCGCGGTGAGGATGTTCACATCCCTCCCGATTTCCCTGGGGCCGACCCCTGGGCTCCTGCCGAGAACCCCTAGCCACTTCAGGAGTGCAAAGAGGGGGAGCGCGGAGGATAGATACAGGACGTCCCGGGGATTTACTCTTGCTCCAAGGTAAACGCCGGTTAGGAGGGCCGCCAGCGCCAGGCCAAGCGACGACAGCTTCCATGCCGCGGGCATTCCCGGGGCCTCACCCCGTCTCAGATGGTGGTTCAGTTTTGCGAAGGAAGTGAGTGTCCCGATGCTTCCCAATGGGACGGCGAGCTTCCAGGGGCCCGACAGACTTTCGTAGAGCAGTTCCTTGCCGTAGGCTCCCACGAATGGTCCGATGCCCCCTATCGCGAGGCTGAGGGTGAGGACTGAAACGGCCATAACGGGCGCGTTCCTGTAGCCGAACTCCCCGAGCTTTCTGCTCTCCCTCCCGAGCGAACCCACCGCAAGGAACAGGCCTCCCTTGAATATGGAGTGTGCCATCGCGTAGTACGCCGCGCCGAGGAAGTTGAGGCTCCCAACGCCGAGGAGGACGTAGCCCATCTGGGAGACCGTGGAGTACGCTAAGAAGCGTTTCGCATTCTGCTGGAAGAGCGCCCCGGCGATGCCGAAGAATATCGACGCCACCGCCACCCCCATCACGGCCGCCCTGAAGGTTTCCCCGGAGGGGAGGGCGGAGAGGAGGAGTATCATCCCGTAGGCGGGGGCCTTAACAACGGCGCCGCTCAGAACCGCGCTCACGGGAGTCGGCGCGCTCGAGTGGGCGTCCGGGAGCCAGGAATGGAGCGGGAAGATGCCTGCCTTGAGGAGAAGCGAGGTAAACGCCAGTGCCAGGGCGGTGTTCAGCTCCCTGGACGGCCCGGCGCTCTCTCTGACGAGATCGACGTTGAGATAGCCGGTCTCCATGTAGATTATCCCGACCGCAAAGACGAATAGGTACGATGCCAGCAGGGACATTATGAGGTACCTGAACGCGGCCCTCTTGGAGCCCTTTTCGTCCGAGAAAGCCACGAGCGCAAAGGCCGATACAGATGCTATCTCGGAATATATGTAGAAATTGAAGAAGTCCCGTGCTATGAACGCTCCCATAAGCCCCGTGTGGAGGAGCAGAAGGAGCGCGAGAACCTTCGGCGTCTTTTTGTTCCTGAAATCGAAGTAGTACAGGGAGTACAGGGCGACGAAGATGAAGAGCACAAGCTCACCCGCGATAAATGGCAGGTTCGTCCGCGTCAGGGCGACCTCTATTCCCGCCTCCCGCGCCCAGCCCCCGACGATCTCCGAACCAAGCCCATTTAAGAGAACGACCGGAACCGGTAGGAGGGCCCCGAGCAGAAAAACTCCCTTGATTACGGTCCGTTTGACCTTCAGCACATCGAGGAGCATGAGTATGAAAGCAGCCAGCAGGGGCAGCGCGGCCAGCAGGGGTATCATTCGCCGTCACCCCCCATCCGCATTATAACCGCGAGAGCGAGGGAGGTTATCGCGACGTCCACGACGAGGGTGGTGAGCATGAGCGTTGCCGGGAGCGGGTCAACGGGGTCCGTTGGCATTATCGGCACGTCCTTTTCGGGGGAGTACGCGAGGCCTATGAAGAACAGGACAAGCCCGAGGGAGACGATGTTTATCGAGAGGACCAGCTTTATCGGCTCCCTTTTGGCCATCAGGCCGTAGATTCCAACGAGCATTATCAGGATTCCAGCATGCTCCGGACTAATCACTTTCGACCCACCTCAGCAGGATGTAGAAGACGAACGTGAAAGCCGCGCCGACCTCCAGCCCCACGATCACGTTGAAAGGCAGGATTATCCCTCCCTCCGTCGGCAGGAAGTTTGAATAGAACGCCCCCAGCCCGAGGCCTGCGATTCCGAGGAGCACCAGCAGCGCACCGGCGGAGCTCTCTATGAGGCCAGCCCAGTTGAAGTGGAACTTCCTCCGGACTTTGCTGTAGCCGTGTGAGGTGATGAGCAGTATCACCGCCACCGCCAGGATAACCCCTCCCTGGAAGCCGCCGCCGGGACTTACGTGGCCGTAGAGCATCAGATAGGCCGCGTAGGTGACGAGGAATGGGCTCACCATCTTGGTCGTCGTCCTCACAACGGTGCTCATCTTCACTTTTTCTTCCCCCCGAGGAGGACGTAAAAGCCGATGACGGCCGTGAAGAGCAGACTCGCCTCGCCGAGGCTGTCGTAGGCCCTCCATCCAGCGAGTATCGCCGACACTAAGTTGGGAACGTTTATCTCCGTCCAGTGGGTGACGTAGTACGTGTAGCTCCCTCCGTAGGGCGGCGAGTAGCTCAGCGAGAGGAGCAGAACGCCCAGTGCGAGCGTCAGGGCGGCGGCAGCGGCCCTCACTGCGTCACCCCCTTTATTGTGAAGAGGAACACCCCTATGACTATTGCTCCCACCACTATTGCGGAGAGGGCTACGTCGGGGGCGTTCAGCTCGAAGAGTGCCAGGATGAAGAGCAGGCTGAGGAGGGAGTATTTAACGACCGCACTGACCAGGTTCCTCTCCTCAACCACCGCAACGGCAAGGATCATCATCGCGAGGAAGACCACATCAAGGATTGTCCCAAGCATACATGTCCACCACGACTTTTGGCTTGACCCCGTAGCGATAGGCACCCCTCGCGAGGGCGTGGCTCACCATGGGGTTCATCATGGCTATAAGGAAGGCCAGGACGAGGAGTTTGGCCCTCACCAGGGCGGGGGCGTTCATGGTGATGATGAGGTAGAGGATTATGCTCATCGCCCCTCCAGTGTCGCATTTTGTGGCCGCGTGGAGTCTGGTGTAAACGTCGGGAAATCTGAGTATCCCGAGGGCCCCGAAGAGCATTACAGCTTCCCCGAAGAGGAGGAGCAGAACCTCAAGCACCGGCACCCCTCCTTTCCATGTACTTCGCCAGAATCAGTCCCCCGACCGAGTTCACCATGAGCAGGACTATCGCGAGGTCTATCAGGTAGTACTCGCCCCTCATGACGGAGACCAGTGCTATTATCACCACCACCTTCGTCGTTATGGTGTTCAGGCCCACTATCCTGTCGGGAAGGGTCGGTCCCCTGAGCACGCGGTATGTTATCAGCACCGCCGTGAAGACGAGCAGATAGAATGCGCTCACCAGAAGACCTTCTTGAGCCATTCCTCTATGTCCCCCTTTATTTTTTCCCCGGCCTTCTCCCGGTTGAGGGTTTCTAGGTCTATCCAGTGAACGTAGAGGTAGGTCTCGTCGAGCTTCTTCTTGACGTCCAGTGTAAGGGTGCCAGGCGTCAAGGTTATGGAGTTCGCGAGTATCGTTACGCCCGTGTCGGAGTGCAGGTCGGTCCTTATCTTGACGATGCCCGGGTTGATGTCCATGAATATTACGTTCCTGGCCACCTTCACGTTGCTCTCCAGCAGGCGGAAGGCCATTATCACCAGATACTGGGGCAGGTAGATGAGGGCGAAGTAGAGGATTTTCTCGAGTACGTGGCCGCTCCTCCTCACGTCTCCGGTCAGGAGATCGCGCATGAAGAGCGACACAAGGAGGGTAACCACGGCGCCGGTGATGAGGTCCCTCGGCTCCACGCTGGAGGTTATGACGACCCAGAACGCCATCAGGGCGAGCCAGGTCAGGGCCACCCTTTCCCAGGGCGGCAGGCCGGACGCCCCGGAGGTTTCGTGGAGAACCCTCTCGTTGAGGGTCTTCAGCCTCTCCTTTAGGTAGAAGGGGACGCGGCTCATGTGGTGGTTTAGGGTACGAGGGGTTATAACGCTTTTGCAATTGGCCAAAGGATTGCCCAGATCTGTGAAATTCGTTCGGAGTTCTTTGGGAAACACCGAAACTTTGTGCAGCCGAAGTGAAAACGGCGAATGCAGAATCCTTCACTCATGGAAAGGTTTAAATCTCTGCTCTTCCTACGAGAACCGGTGATGTTCATGATTGAAGTCGGAGAATACAGGGTTAAGGAGGGCCTTTACTACACGAAGGACCACGAGTGGGTCCAGGTTCTTGAGGACGGGACGGTCCTCGTCGGAATAAGCGACTACGCCCAGAAGGAGCTCGGCGACCTGGCCTACGTCGAGCTTCCAGACGTCGGCTCTGAGCTCAGCAAGGGCGACGTTCTCTGCGAGCTTGAGAGCGTCAAGGCCGTTTCCGAGGTCTATGCCCCGGTCAGCGGCGAGGTCGCTGAGGTCAACGCCGAGCTCGAGGACAGCCCGGAGCTCATCAACGAGGACCCCTACGAGAACTGGATAGTCAAGCTCAAGCCGAGCAACCTCGACGAGGAGCTCAAGGAGCTTATGGACGCCAGCGCTTACGCTGAGTACCTTGAGAGCCTCTGAGCAAGGCTTTAATACTTTTCTACTCTATTCCTTCTGGTGTTTGGCCATGAAGGTTCTCAAGGAGTGGGACGTGAAGGTAAAGCTCGTAAGGACGAAGAGGGGCGCTGTTCTGCACATGATCGAGCTTGAACCGGGCCATTTCTACCTCGAGCAGAACCCGCTTAAGGATTCAAAGTACGGTGTCGCCTACAGGAAGATAAAGGAGAATTTCCCCGAGTTCTACATGTTCTGGGAAATAAAGAACAACCGCTACACCGGCAAGCTCCTTGCCGGGGCGATCTTGGAGAAGAAGGAGATAGACGAGTTCGTCACCCTGCTCGCTAAGACGGAGGACTTCAAGAAGTTTGAGGAGATCCTCGAGGAAATCGAGGAGATGGAGGAGGAGTGAGCTCAGGCTTTGACCATCATCACCGCTGCGCGAGGCGCAGTCTCAGATACCCTAGAGTTCGTCATCGCTCGTTCAATGTTTTCTAGGGGAAAGTTAAAAACCCAGCGGCTCGGCCAGTATGCCCCTCGTCACCCTTCGGCTATCGTGAGGCTCCTCATCGCCAAGGAAAATCCGTGCTATGGGTTGAAAAACGTACCGCAACTACTGGGGCAGAAGTTAACTACTGGGGTGGTAGTTGAGGAGAAAGGAAGAGAGGTCAGACGTTGCCTTCCCTCTTCTTCGTGAGGTACTCGTGTATGGCCTTTGCGGCCATCCTTCCGTCTCCCATGGCGAGGATAACCGTTGCCTCTCCCCTTATCGCGTCTCCACCGGCGAAGACGCCTGGGATGCTGGTCATGAGATTCTCGTCAACGACTATCCTTCCGCGCTCGACCTTGAGGCCCGGCGTGTTGACGATGAGCCTGTTGGGGTGCTTTCCGATGGCTATGATGACGGTGTCGGCTTCGAGAGTCACGTATTCTCCTGTTCCGACTATCTTCCTCTTGCCCCTGCTGTCCCTCTCGTCGAGGGCCTTCATCTTCTCGAACTTAACCGCCTTGATCTTGCCGTTCTCATCGCCGATGAACTCGACCGGGTTGATGTAGAACTCGAACTTTATGCCCTCCTCCTTGGCGTGGTGGACCTCCTCAACCCTGGCGGAGACGTCCTCCGGGCCGCGGCGGTAGGCTATGGTGACCTCGGCACCGAAGCGCCTCGCGCTCCTCGCGGCATCCATGGCGGTGTTTCCGGCACCGATGACGACGACCTTCTTGCCGACCTTGACGGGGGTGTCGTACTCTGGGAACAGGTAGGCCTTCATGAGGTTCACGCGCGTGAGGAACTCGTTGGCGGTGTAGATTCCGTTGAGGTTTATGCCGGGCGCGTTGATGAGCCTCGGGGTTCCCGCACCGGAGCCTATGAAGACGGCGTCGTACTCCTCCAGGAGCTCCTCGATGGTGACGGTTCTTCCAACGACGTGGTCGGTGAGTATCTTGACACCGAGCTTCCTGAGCTTGTCAATCTCGCTCTCGACGATGCTCTTGGGCAGCCTGAACTCGGGGATGCCGTACATGAGCACTCCGCCCGCCTCGTGAAGGGCCTCGTAGATGGTAACGTCGTAGCCGAGCTTGGCGAGCTCGCCGGCGGCGGTGAGTCCTGCCGGTCCGGCTCCGATGATGGCCACACTCTGGCCCTTCTTCTCAATCTTCGGGATTATCTCAAAGAGGAGCTCCTCGTCTATGCCCTTCTCGCGGGCGTAGTCGGCCACAAACCTCTCGAGCTTTCCGATGTTTATCTTGTCACCGACCTTGCCCATGACACAGTTCATCTCACACTGGTCCTCCTGCGGGCAGACCCTTCCGGTGGTGGCGGGAAGGGAGTTGCAGGCCCAGATAACGTTGAGGGCCTCCTTAACGGCCTTGTCAGGATCGTCGCGGTACTGGACGAGCTTGCTTATGAAGCCTGGAATGTCGATGTGGACGGGACAGCCCTTTATACAGGGCGCGTAGTTGTAGGGGCACTGGAGGCAGCGCTCGGCCTCCTTAACGGCAAGCTCGAAGGTGTAACCGAGGTTAACCTCCGCGAAGCTCTTAATACGCTCCTCCGCCGGCATCTCCGGCGTCGGAACGCGCTCCTTGATGATCTTCCTCTTAACCGCCATTACTGCTCACCCCCCTGGAGGGCCTTCATGTACTCCTGCATGGCCCTCTGCTCCATATCCGTGTAGTAGCCGCTCCTCGCTATGAGCTCGTCCCAGTTCACCTGGTACGCGTCGAACTCCGGCCCGTCTATGCAGGCGAACTTAACCTCGCCGCCGACGGTGACGCGGCAGGCGCCGCACATTCCGGTTCCATCCACCATTATCGGGTGGAGGTCGGACTTCATGGGGATGCCGAACTCTTTGACTACGTTGAAAACGGCCCTCTGGTCTCCGGCGGGGCCGACCATGAAGACCATGTCGTACTCTTCCTTCTCGAGGAGTTCCCTGACCTTCTCAGTCAGCCTCTTGGTGACGTTCTTCATGTTGGTCGGGAAGTCGAGGTTCGGGTCGATCGGGACGGTCTCAAGGATGTGCCTGCCGACGGCTTCCTCGAGCTCGTCCTTGAGGACGACCATCGGCTCGAAGGTGACGTGGAGCGTCGTAACGTCGTTCCCGAGCTCCTGCCAGGCCTTGGCTATCGGATAAACCTCGACTATTCCGGTGTAGGCACCGATGGCGAGTATCTTTCCGAACTTCTCCATCTCGGCCGGGTTTCCGAGCGGGCCGGCGATGTTCAGTATCTCATCGCCCGGCTTCAGCTCGTTGGCCATCCTCATGGTGGTCCTTCCCCTGATGAACGTTATGAGCACTATCCAGCCCTCATCCCTGTCCCACATGACGGGTGTGAGCGGGATCCTTTCCCCGTTTTTGAAGGCCCTGACTATGACGAACTGTCCCGGCTGGACCTTCTTAGCCACATGAGGCGCGTGGATCCTGTACCATATGTTCCTCATGGCGATCTCTTTCTTTTCAAGTATCTTGTATGGCACAATGAACACCTCCGTACACAGGTTCAAACTTGGTCATCTAAAGGTTTGCAACCTGTGGTGTTTATAAAGATGTTGTTAACCAAAGGTTTGCTGAGCGGAAGGATCCTCGAGCGTGCTGGGAAAAGATTAAAAAACGTTCGCAAAAAGGGCTGTTGGGGGTAACGCTATGAAGCGTCTCGTTTATTACATATCAACACTGCTGGCGGCAGTCGCCCTCTTCTGGCCGGTGATCTACGGCAGCGTTCCGGCCCTGAGGGTGCTCCCAGGGAACCCTGTGATTCAGGGTATCGTGGGGCTCGTGCTCTTTGGAGGACTCGCCTACATGACTTTCGACGAGACCGCAGAAGAGACCGGCGGGATTGGAGAAAAAGAAGGGCTCACAGCTTCCTGATGAATGTTATGTATCCCGTATGGGCCAGCATAGTCGTCTTCGGCCTCATGCACTCCTTCTTTACCTCCTGCTCCCTGACGAGGACCTCGACGACCCTCGGTTTGTAGAAGTGCTCCTTGTACTCCTGAAACGCCTGGAAGAATCTGTGGACCTGGTTCATGCACGGGGTGTACGCCACGAAGTAGCCGCCGGGTCTGAGAACCTCAACGGCGTGAGGGAGGACGTTCTCTGGCTGAGGCAGGTCGAGGACTATGTGGTCGGCGTGCTCTTCATCTATGCCCTCGTAGATGTTCTTGAGCTTTATGGTTACCCTGTCCGAGAATCCAGCCAGCTCGATGTTCTTCTGGGCTATCCTGGCGAAGTCCTCGCGGCGTTCGTAGCTGATAACCCTTCCGTTTGGCCCGACGGCGTTGGCGAGGAATATCGTGAGCGCGCCGCTCCCGACGCCCGCCTCTATCACCGTATCGCCGGGGGAAATACCAGCGTAGGCGAGTATTATGCCGGCGTCCTTGGGGTGGACTATCTGCGGTCCGCGCTTCATCTTGGCTATTATGTCGTTTATGTCGGGTTTGAGGACCCTGAACTCCTCGTTTCGGTGGCTGACTATCGTCTCGCCGTACTCCTTCCCTATGAGCTCGCCGAGCTTGAGTATTCCCAGATCGGTGTGGAACTCCCTCTCCGATACCGTCACCAGGTAGCGCTTGCCCCTCTTATCGATGAGCAGAACCTTATCCCCTTCCCTGATCAATCGCTCCACCTTCCTTTTTTACTTTCAGGCCGTCCCGTGATATGTGGAACACCATCGAGGCGATTTCCTCGAGCATCGCTAGGTGTTCACTTCTCAGAACGCCCGCGTTTATAAAGTGTATCCCCACCCAGTCCTCCAGGGGTATCGTGCTGATGCCGGTTAGTATGGCCTTTATCGCCTCGTCCCCACCGAAGTGTATGTAGTGGCCGAGCCCGAAGGTGATGAAGTACTCCGGCTTTGTGGGGGAATGGCTTATCCTGCTGACGATGGTGTAGTAGTTCTTCAGGAACGTGTGTGAATCGTAGGCCGGAACCACCTCCCCTATAACGTCGCCGTAGCTGGTGGAGCCGGGGCCAATCTTCACGACCTTTATTTTTTTAATGAGTTCTATCACTCCCGAGTACTCCTTTCCGGAGACCTTTCGGGTGTAGTTTCTGAAGAGAATACCCCCAATGCCGAAGAAATCTGCCACGACGACCCCGTCCCTCTCAACGAGTGCCGGCAGAAGGACGCCCCACGAGAACTCTTCCACTGGATACGTGGGGGCGTACTCGAGCAGAATAACGTCTCCCCGGTTGGCCTTGCCGAAGATGTACTTCTCGAAGATGGGGATGTCCACGCGACTCACCAAAAGGGTTTTTAATGACACTTCTTTTAAATCTTGTCAGGTGGGAAGATGAGAAAGTTCGTGGTGTGGCCCAGCGAGCTCGACGCAAGGCTCAGCAGGCGCTACGGGAGGGCTGTGAGCAGGGAACTTGCCATCGACGGACCGAAGGTTCAGGAGATAGCCGATGCCGCGCTGGCCCTCGGGATGAAGGTGATCGAGCTCGATGAGGAGAAACTCAACCCCCGGCTGGCAGGTCTCGACGATGAGTACAGGCTCAGGGGAATGCTCCGAATCGAGAGCAGGCACCCTAAGGGCAAATCCCTGAGGATGCTTGGGCAGAAGATCAGGGAAATCAGAAAGACCCAGGTTAAGCCCCGGGGCAAGAAGAAACGCAAATCCGGGAAGAAAAAGAGGTGATCACTCCTCTTCTTCCATTTCTACGACTATGGCGGTAGTGGTATCGATAACGCCGTCGATGTTGTGTATGTCGTGGAGTATCTTCCTGGTGAGCTCGCCGAGGTCCTTCGCCTCGATGTGGACTATAGCATCGTAGGGGCCGGTGACGGCGTCGGCCTTGGTAACGCCCGGAATCTGTTTGAGCGCCTCTATGACGCTCTCGACTTTCCCAATCTCAACGGTCAGTAAAACGTACGACCTAACCATTTTTCATCACCGCGGAAAGGCTTTACGTCTCTATCTAGCCCTCCAACTCATTTAAGCTTTTCGTAGTTTTTTCGGATATCTTTGGGGAGTTGCATATTGAGAACGCTGCCTATAAGTAACCAATAGTGCGCTTAAGAGGCTTACACGGCACTAAAAGTGGTATCGAAAGATTTATTACCTCATCAATCCTATGGTATATGCCCTTAATGTATAGGGGTGGGTATTAATGAAGGTCAAGGGTTCAATAGCCCTGTTAGTGGTTTTTTTGGTGGTTTTTTCTGTTGCAGCCAGCGGCTGTATAGGTGGAAGTAGCGGTGAGACAACCACCATTCCGCAGAGCACCACGGGAAGTCCGACGGGTACCCAGACCACGTCTTCTGAGGCGACTTCCGGCGGTACCACCACGACATCAAGCCAGTCGACCACCCAGACGCAGGCCCCCGCGGAGGTAAAGCCCGGGATACTGGAGATGGGTGACGTCTACGTTGTCGTCACCGACAAGAGCGTCGTGGTCGTCGGCCCGAAGGGTGCCAGCCCGACCGTTGACATCCCGAGCGACAGGAAGGTCATAAAGGTCGAGTACGAGGTTGACACCGCCAACACCCCGGACGTCAAGACCCTCATGGAGAAGGGTCAGGGATTCGGTGCCATCGATCCGGCCTTCTTCCGCGATGAGCACGTCGATGCCCTCGTTGTGGCCGCCAGGCGCCAGACCGACCCGACCATAAGAACCGAGCTCTTCAAAGCTGTCTACATGCTCGGAAACAAGCTTGCCCCCGAGGTTATCCTCGGTCAGAACAAGCAGCTCCGTGTTTACTGGGACTGGGTCAAGGGCAGGTACTACCACCCGACCCTCGCGGAGCGCTATGACCTCCTGAGCGAGGACCAGAACGCCCCCTCCGTCAAGATCGGTATTAAGGACTACAAGAACGACCCCGAGACCTACACCATAGCCACCATTGGCTGGCCGGAGAGCTTTGACCCGGCCATGACCTACGAGACCTTCGGATGGGAGATTTGGCACGAGGTCGGTGACACCCTCGTCACCTACTGGAAGGAGGAGACCGAAGAGGTCAGCCCGGACCTTGCCGTTGCATGGGCCCACAACGAGGACGGTACCGAGTGGTACTTCCTCATCCGCGGCGGTGTCCAGGCCTACGACCCGTGGGACGACAAGACCTACCCGATCGACGCCACCGACGTTGCCTTCACCTTCCTCCGCGTTGAGAGGCTCGGTCACAGCGTCAGCTGGATGGTTGACAGCTTCATAGACGTTAACAACTCCGCCGCCATCACCGAGGACGAGTTCGACCAGTACCTCAAAGAGCACCCGCTCATAGCTGAGTTCAACGGCAAGAGCACCGAGGTCAAGAGCCTCGACGAGCTCAAGCAGTTCTTCGGCTACAGCGGTGAGACCGCTGGAGTCTTCAAGCTCGTTCTCCCGGCCCCGTACGCCCCGGTTCTCGGAATACTCGCCGACCCGTTCCTCAGCGTCGTCCCGATGGAGTACCTCCTCGGCGACAAGTACCAGGAGGCCCTCCAGGCGAGCGACAACGGCCACAACCCGAGCGCCTGGTGGAGCTACCTGAGCGAGGGCAAGAGCGACCCGACCCACCAGCTCATGCACAACAAGCCCGTCGGAACCGGACCGTTCTACATCGCCGACTACCAGAAGGACGCCTACATAGTCCTCGAGTACAACCCGCACTACTGGAACGCCACCGCCAACCCAGGCCACAAGAGGGTCATCTACGTCATCAACAGCGACGCCATGGCCAGGATCAACCTGTTCAAGACCGGCACCGCCGATGTCGTTGCCATACCGCCCGAGAAGATGGACACGGTTAAGGGCCTCGAGCTTCAGGGCTTCAAGTCCGTCGTTAAGACCGACATCCTCCAGCCGATACTGACCTTCCTCGTCTTCAACACCCAGAAGGAGCCCTTCAACGACCCGCTCGTCAGGGAGGCCATGGCCTACGCCGTTCCGTACGACCAGATCTCCCAGGTCGTTTACCAGGGACTTCTCGCCAGGAACTACGGTCCGATACCGAAGCCGTGGCCGGGCTACACCGAGGAGGGAATAATCAAGTACAACTACAACCTTGCCAAGGCCAAGCAGCTCCTCAACCAGGCGGGCGTTGACCCGACCAAGTACAAGATCGAGCTCATCTACAACGAGGGCAACAGCGCCCGTGAGAAGATCATGACCCTCCTGCAGAACGTCTGGAGCCAGCTCGGCTTCCAGGTTACCATCAACAGCTACAACTGGCCGACCTACCTTGACAAGACCGAGCACGGCGAGTACGACGTTTACATCGTCGGCTGGGTCCCGGACTACCTCGACTCCGACAACTGGGTTGGCCCGTTCCTCTACGGCGCCACCGAGTTTACGAGCGTCGAGGTAAGTGTCAGCTGATTCTGATCTTTCTTTTTTTCTGTTCGTGGTTTTTGGCGGAGATCTAAAGGATAAAGTCAACGGCACAGGGGGGAATCGGATTGGCGAACCTGAAGAAGTTCCTAATAAGAAGGCTCCTCACGTTTATCCCCACCCTCATCGGAGTCACCCTCATAGTCTTTCTGATCGCCTACGTCATTCCTGCGGACGTTGCCAGGGCATGGGCTGGCGGTGAGAAGGCGAGTCAGGCGTACATGGAGCAGATAAAGAAGGAGTACCACCTCGACGAGCCCTGGTACGACCAGTACTGGTTCCTTGTGAGCGGACTGGCGCGGAACAGCATAATCGACCCGAGGACGTCCAACTACGTCCTTGACGATATAAGAGATCGTTTCCCCGTGACGTTTGAGTTGGCATTGGTGGCGTTCTTCTTCATCCTGATAATAGGTATTCCCCTTGGTATAATCTCGGCCCTTAAGAGGAACACGTGGGTAGACACCGTTATCAGGTTCTTCGCCCTCACCGGCGTTTCAATGCCGGTCTTCTGGCTGGGCTACCTTCTCATATACGTGTTCTTCGTCGAGGTTCACTGGATAACGCTCGCTGGCTTCCCGGCCCCGCCCGAGCACCAGATAACCCACATCCCGATGATAGACGCCCTCATCACCGGGGACCTCTCAACCTTCAGCCAGCACCTCCACAGGCTCTGGCTCCCTGGCTTCACGCTGGGATTCATGGGTGCCGGCGTTCTCGCCAGGTTCGTCAGGAACAGCTTCCTTGAGGCCATAGGCAGCGACTACGTTGGGTTCCTCAAGGCCAAGGGTGTTCCCAAGAGGGGAATCTACCGCCACGCCCTCAAGAACGCCATGGTTCCGATAGTTACCGTTCTCGGCCTTCAGTTCGGAGGCCTCCTTGGCGGAACTCCGATCACCGAGACGGTGTTCGGCCTCCCGGGAATGGGTTCCTACGTCATCGACTCAATCAGGAACCTCGACTTCCCCGCGGTCGTGGCCATAACCATGATCTTCGCCCTGATATTCCTCATAACGAACCTCGTCGTGGACATACTTTACGCCCTGATAGACCCGAGGGTGAGGTACTGACGCTGGGGTGATAAAATGGGCAGGGAAGAATACAAATCAAACATTCTTGACAAGCTCTCCGACAAGCTCGTTGAGGGATTTGGAAGCTTCATAAGCCTATTCAAGAAGGACTGGAAGAAGAAAAACCGCTCCAAGATGGAAGAATGGAAGCTCATGCTCTACGCCCTCAACCGCTCCCCGCCGGGCCTCATAGGACTGGCGCTCGTGCTGATGTTCGTGCTCCTCGGCATATTCGGCCCCAGCCTCGCCACGTGGAACTACAGGTTCTTCCCGACCAACTACAACATGAGCACCTACCTCGCCCCGCCCGGCTCGACGTACTTCCTGAACGTTACCGAGCTTAGGGGGGACAACATCATCCAGTACACCACGAACATCCACTACACGCTCGGTGCGGACAACTTCGGTAGGGACCTCGTCAGCCTCATCCTCTACGGAGCCAGGGTCTCCCTGGTGATATCGATAGTCGTCATAGTCCTCGGTGTGCCCCTGGGCATCATCCTGGGCCTCGTCGCAGGGTACTACGGCGGCAAGGTTGACGAGCTCGTCATGCGCATCACCGATGTGTTCCTGGCCTTCCCGGCGCTCATCCTCGCCATGGCCTTCTCCGCCGTGCTCCCGCAGAGGCTTCAGAACTTCATCTCCACCCATGAGTCCGTCCAGAGCTTCGTGCTGTGGCTCTTCGCGCTTGAACCTCAGGACGCCGGCAACCTCGGAAAGCTCCTCGCCGTCATACTCGCCATGATCATAGTCTGGTGGCCGGCATACGCCAGGATAACACGCGGTTCGACCCTCACCGAGAGGGAGAGCCTCTACGTTGAAGCCGCCCGCGCCATAGGACTCAGCTCCAGAACGATAATGTTCAGGCACATCCTGCCCAACATTATCGGCCCGATACTAGTTTACATAACCCTCGACTTTGGAGGCGTCATCCTCATGGAGGCCGGCCTGAGCTTCCTCGGCCTTGGTGCAACGCCGCCAATAGCCGACTGGGGTAGGATAGTCTACGACGGCTCCCAGTACTTCCCGGAGCACTGGTGGCTCGTTACGTTCTCGGGCTTCATGATCATGCTCGTGGCCCTCGGATGGAACCTCCTCGGTGACACGATGAGGGACATCCTCGACCCGAAGACGAGGAGGAGCATAGAGTTCAAGGTTAAGAAGGCCAAGAAGGAGGGTGAGAGCAATGCCTGAGCCGATCCTTGAGGTTCGCGACCTGACCGTCCACTTTTACACCTACGCTGGAATAGTTAAGGCCATCGAAAGGGTTTCCTTCGACGTCTACAGGGGCGAGACCTTCGCGCTCGTCGGTGAAACCGGCTGTGGAAAGAGCGTCACCTCGCGCGCCCTCACCCAGCTCATCGAGAGCCCCGGAAAGATCGTGGAGGGCAGCGTGATCTACCACAGGGAGGATGGTTCGATCGTCGATCTACTAAAGCTGAGCACTGAGGAGATAAGGGACATAAGGGGCAAGGAGATAGCCTACATCTTCCAGGACCCCCACGCCTCCCTCGACCCGCTCTACACGGTGGGGTATCAGATAGCCGAGGGAATGGTGGTTCACAACACAGTCAAGGACTGGAAAGAGGGCTTTAAGAAGGCCGTTGATATTCTCCGCCGTGTTCTCATCCCCGACCCGGAGAACAGGGTAAAGAACTACCCCCACGAGATGAGCGGAGGAATGAAACAGCGTGTCGTCATCGGAACGGGCGTCGCCAACAACCCCAAGATACTCATCGCTGACGAGCCAACGACCGCCCTCGACGTCACGGTCCAGGCTCAAATACTCGAGCTGATGAACAAGCTCAAGCGCGAGTACAACACCACCGTGATACTCATCACCCACAACATGGGAGTGGTCGCCGAGATGGCCGACCGTGTGGCGGTCATGTACGCGGGTAAAATAGTCGAGATAGGCTCCGTTGACCAGATATTCAAGAACCCGCTTCACCCGTACACGCAGGGTCTCCTTAGGGCAGTTCCCAACCCGCTGGCCAAGATAGACCGGCTCGAGACCATCCCGGGAACGGTTCCCAACCTGATAGAGCCGCCCGGAGGATGCCGCTTCCACCCGAGGTGCCCGAGGGTCATGGGCGTCTGCAAGGATAGGGTCCCCGAGCTGAAGGAGATAGAGCCCGGTCACTTCGTGGCGTGCCACCTTTACTGAGGTGATACCATGAGCGAGCCGATACTCGAAGTTAAAAACCTCAAGAAGTATTTCCCCATCAGAGGCCTTTTCAGAACTGAGGGCTACGTCAAGGCCGTTGACGACGTCAGCTTCACGATAAACCGGGGTGAAACCTTCGGTCTCGTCGGAGAGAGCGGCTGTGGAAAAACCACCACCGGAAGGACCATCCTCCGCCTCATCGAACCCACCAGCGGTCAAATCATCTTCCAGGGCAAGGACGTCACGAAGCTCAAGGGCGAGGAGATGAAGTGGTTCCGCAGGAAGGCCCAGATCATGTTCCAGGACCCCTACTCCTCACTCAACCCCCGGCAGACGGTCTTCGAGGTCATCATGGAGCCCGTCCGCTTCCACAAGATACCCGTTGATGACCCCGAGGAGTTCGTGATAAGGCTCCTGGAAAGCGTCGGCCTCAACGAGATGCACCTCTACCGCTATCCCCACGAGTTCAGCGGCGGTCAGAGGCAGAGAATAGCCCTCGCCAGACTGCTGGCCCTCAGGCCGGAGTTCATAGTCCTCGATGAGCCCACCTCCGCCCTCGACGTTTCGGTTCAGGCCAACATCCTCAACACCCTCAAGGACCTCCAGAGGGAGTTCGGCTTCACGTACCTGTTCATCAGCCACGACCTTGGCGTCGTCAAGTACATGAGCCACAGGATGGGCGTTATGTACCTTGGAAAGCTCGTTGAGGTCGGGCCGGCGGAAGAGATCTTCGAAAACCCCCTCCACCCGTACACCAAGTTCCTGCTATCTGCCATACCCGTTCCCGACCCGGAGCTGTCGAGGGAGCTCAAGGCGAAGCGCATGAAGGTTGAGGGGGAGCCGCCGAGCCCGATAAACCCGCCCCAGGGATGCCGCTTCCACCCGAGATGTCCGTTTGCCAAGGCGGGACTCTGCGACAAGAAAGAGCCCCCGCTGGTGGAGGTCGAGAACGGCCACTACGTCGCCTGCTGGCTCTACGGAAAGGCATGATTTTTCTATTCTATCTTTTCCGTTCTCAGCCATTGGAGTGCCATTCCTGCGTTGGAGTCTATTTTGAACAGTTCCCTGTAAACGGGGTCGCTGACTTCCCCACCGTTCACCTCAAACTCGAGGACTGCATAGCCCCGGGGTTTCACCACAGTTTCCCCGAGCTCCGCGGGACTCTTTATCCCGAGGACCTTCCTCATTATCGCCAGGGCCAGCAGGGCTTCCCGGTTCTTCTTGGCCAGCTCCTCGTCCCTGTCCACGTGCCGCTGGTGGCCGGTTGGTATGCCGATGATCCTCCAGATGTTCCAGCGCCTCATGTGCCGTGCCCTCTCGTTGAACCTCTCGCCGCTGAGGTCGTAGAGGGTCACGAAAAGGGAAGTCAGGTAGCTCCTCAGGGAGTCCTCTTCCAGCAGGGCCCCTTGAGGTCTGGCCTCGAGCCGCTGGAGGTCTTCGGCCTTTCTTATCAGCGTTGCACGCCTCTCGGGTTTCTCCACCCTCAGCGAAAAGTACGCGTCCACGCCGTACATCCCGGTCCTTGTCTCGAAGAGCACGTAGGGAACCCTCAGCCTCATGCCTCTCCCCCCGTTGAGTACGTGGGATAAGCATATAAAACCGCCGGAGGAATAGTCCCGGAGCTGAGGGCTATGAGGGTTGATGAGCTTCCAGTGGACGAGAGGATAAAGAGGATAATCCGTGAGAGGGGAATAGAGGAACTGTACCCGCCGCAGGCGGAGGCCCTGATGAGCGGCGTCCTGGAGGGAAAAAACCTTGTACTCGCCATTCCCACGGCGAGCGGAAAGACCCTTGTGAGCGAGATAGTCATGGTCAACAGGCTCCTCCGCGATGGGGGCAAGGCGGTCTATCTCGTCCCCCTGAAGGCCCTTGCGGAGGAGAAGTACCGCGAGTTCAAGGAATGGGAGGTTCTGGGTCTCCGCGTGGCTGCAACGACCGGTGACTACGACTCCACCGACGAGTGGCTCGGGCGTTACGATGTAATCATCGCCACCGCCGAGAAGTTCGACTCCCTCCTGAGGCACGGCTCCAACTGGATCGGGGACGTCAAACTGGTCGTGGCGGACGAGGTTCACCTCATAGGCTCCTACGACAGGGGGGCCACGCTCGAGATGATACTCAGCCACATGCTGGGCAGGGCGCAGATCCTGGCTTTGAGTGCCACCGTTGGAAACGCCGAGGAGCTCGCCGAGTGGCTCGATGCTGCGCTGGTTATGAGCGACTGGCGCCCGGTTCAGCTCAGGAAGGGGGTATTTCACATCGGGCAGCTCTTCTGGGAGGACGGCAAAATAGACCGCTACCCTGAGAACTGGGAGAGTCTGGCAATTGACGCGGTCAAGAGGGGCAAGCAGGCGCTGGTGTTCGTCAACACCCGCCGCTCTGCCGAGAAGGAGGCCCTCTCGCTGTCCTCCAAGATAGCCCGTCTTCTCACGAAGCCGGAGACCAGGCAGCTAGACGAGCTAGTTTCCTCTATCGAGGACAACCCTACGACGGAGAAGCTCAAGAGGGCGCTGCGGGGCGGTGTAGCATTCCACCACGCGGGCCTGAGCAGGGCTGAGAGGACCCTGATAGAGGATGCATTCAGGGAGGGGTTGGTTAAGGTAATAACGGCCACCCCAACGCTGTGCATGCATCCAGAGACCCCGGTAATCACAAAAAACGGCGTTAAAAAAGTAAGCGAGCTTGAAGAAGGGGATGAAGTTCTGACTCACAGCGGTCGTTTTAAGAAAGTCATAACACCGCTAAGAAGACCCCACAGGGGCAGAATGCTCGTAATCAAAGCGAGAGGAACCGTTCCGGTGAGGGTAACGCCCGAACACATGGTGTGGGTCGTTAAGAGAATCCGCCATAAGTCCCATTACTCGGATGGTAGACAGGTAATCTGGTGGGAGTTCAAAGGACCGGAGTGGATAACCGTTCAGGAACTCAAGGAACTTGTTGAAACCAATAAGGACGAAAAGGTATCCTATATGCTCCTTCAGCCGATTCCACAGCCAAAAGTTACAGTAGACAGAATCCCTCTGCGGGAACCAATCTATGTTTCAAATCAGTTCGGAACAACAGATAAATTACACCCCTCTATAAGGAGAACACCAGAATTCTTGCCTCTAAACTTTGAAACCGCAAGGTTGTTGGGCCTGTGGATTGCTGAGGGGTCTACCTCAAAAACAGGGGCCGTAAACTTCGCCATTGGCTCCCATGAAAACCAGATTACAGAATTCCTTGTACAAACTATCAAAAAGTATTTCCCACACGCTAACGTCGTTGTGAAGGACCACGAGCGGAACAGGAGAGTCGTCCGCTTCTGCAACAAGAGATTTGCCGAATGGCTCAGAGGGAACATCGGTCACAGGGCATACGAGAAAAGGATTCCCGATGTTCTTCTCTTCAACGAGAACAGGGAAGTCCGGCTTGGACTTTTAAGAGGTCTTGTTGAGGGAGATGGTTATATACGAAGAGACAATAGCAGTAGGGCCAACTATGTAAGTTACACCACGGTCTCGCCCACCTTGGCCTATCAGCTTCAGCTTCTCCTTGGCTCTCTTGGATATGTATCGTCGATTTCGAGAAGCGTGAGGAAGTCTGGAATTGGAAAAAGCAGGAAGCCAATCTACGAAGTTAAAATCAGCGGACGCTCGTACTATAGATTGCTCGAAGAACTCGGTCTTAAGGTTCCTCCGAAAGGAAATAGAACCTACAACGTGAACACGATCTGGAACGGCTATCTTCTCTTTAAGGTTCGCTCCGTTGAGGAGGAATTCTACGAGGGTGACGTCTATAATCTTGAGGTCGAGGACGACGAGAGTTACAGCGTTGGCTTCATAGTCCACAACTCGGCTGGTGTGAATTTGCCCTCGTTCAGAGTAATAATCCGCGACACCAAGCGCTACGCCGGCTTCGGCTGGACGGACATACCGGTCCTCGAAATCCAGCAGATGATGGGAAGGGCCGGAAGGCCGAAGTACGACAAAGTCGGAGAGGCGATAATCGTCGCAAGGACTGAGGAACCGAGAAGGCTGATGGAGAAATACATCCACGGAAAGCCCGAGAAGCTCTTCTCGATGCTCGCCAACGAGCAGGCCTTCAGGAGCCAGATTCTGGCGCTCGTGACCAACTTCGGAATAGGTAACTTCCGTGAGCTGGTTTCTTTCCTTGAGAGGACTTTCTACGCCCACCAGCGCGGGGATATAGCCTCTCTTGAGTACAAGGCCAAGAACGTCGTCTACTTCCTCATCGAAAACGGGTTCATCGACATGGACATGAACGACCGCTTCATGCCCCTGCCCTTTGGAAAACGCACCTCCCAGCTTTACATAGACCCCCTCACGGCGAAGAAATTCAAAGACGCCTTTCCGGCAATTGAGAACAACCCAAATCCCTTCGGAATCTTCCAGCTGATAGCCTCGACGCCGGACATGGCCACGCTGAACGCCCGGAGACGGGAGATGGAGGACTACCTCGATCTGGCCTATGAGATGGAGGATAAGCTTTACACGAACATCCCCTACTATGAGGACTCGCGCTTCCAGGGCTTTTTGGGCCAGATAAAAACGGCAAAGGTGCTTCTCGACTGGATAAACGAGGTTCCGGAGACGAGGATATACGAGACCTACAACATAGACCCCGGGGACCTCTACAGAATTCTGGAGCTCGCGGACTGGCTCATGTACTCCCTCATCGAGCTGTACCGGCTCTTCGAGCCGGAGGAAGACGTGCTGAACTATCTGAGAGATCTGCACCTCCGCCTGCGCCACGGCGTTCGCGAGGAGCTCCTCGAGCTGGTTAAGCTCCCCAACATCGGAAGGAAGAGGGCGAGGGCGCTCTACAACGCCGGCTTCAGGAGCCAGGAGGATATAATGCGCGCCAAGGTGAGGGACCTCCTGGAGGTTGAGGGCATTGGAATGAAGGTGGTTGAAGGTTTGTTCCGGCACTTCGGCGTGGAGATGCCGAAGGGTGCTAAAAAGGACTCCAAAAAGGTGGAAAAAGCGCGGAAGGGAACCCTCGATGCTTTCCTGAAGTAGGGCCAATCTTTTTAAATCCCCCTATTTTACTCGGGCGTGGGCACTATGATAATCATCGTGACTGGAATGCCCGGTTCGGGAAAGAGTAGGATCGTCAAGGAGTTCGAAAGGAGAGGCTTTCCGAGCGTTTCTATGGGAGACGTCGTGAGGGAGGAGACCGTAAAGCGCGGGCTGGAGCTGACCAAGGAGAACGTTGCCAAGGTGAGCATCCGTCTGAGGCAGGAGCTGGGTCAGAACGCCGTTGCAAAGCTGACGGTCGAGAAGGTGAGGCGCCTCCTTGAGGGCAGCAGGGTCGTCGTTATAGACGGCGTTCGCTCCCTCGACGAGGTTGGAACCTTCAGGAGCGCGTTTCCAGCAGAGGAGATAATAATACTGGCCGTTCACACGCCGCCACACACGCGCTTCGAGAGGCTCAAAGCCAGGGGCAGACACGACGACCCGAGGACGTGGGAGGACTTCGAGGAGCGCGACTGGAAGGAGCTGAAGTTCGGCATAGGCAACGTCATCGCGATGGCCGACCACATGATAGTGAACGACGAAACGAAGGACGAGTACGATAAAAGGGTAAAGGAGCTGGTCGATAGGATTCTAACCCAGCATTGAATCCAGGAACAGCATCACGTAGAAGCCCAGGAAGAATCCCAGGGTTATCAGCGTGTCGCTATTTTCTCCCCTGTATATCTCGGGTATCATCTCCTTCACGGTCACGTAGAGCATCGCCCCGCCGGCCAGACCGAGGCCGTACGGCAGGAGCCAGGCGAAGAGTGTGAGGAAATACGCCCCTAAGAGAACCATTGCCATCTCCGCGAAGCCGCTCAGCACGCCCATCGCTATTGGCTGGAGGCGCTTCTTCTGTATTGTCGCGAGGGGCAGCGAAACGACCGTCCCTTCCGGGAAGTCCTGGATTCCGATGGCTATGGTGGTGACGAGGCCCACCTCCAGGTTGTAGACGAGGGACGTCCCGACCGCGAGGCCCTCCGGCAGGTTGTGGATTATCACCGCTATGACGAGAAGCCAGACCTTCCTCAGCTTGTCCTTCATGGATTTGGGGCCCTCGTAGCCCTTGACGAGGTGTTCATGTGGGAGAAAGCGGTCTATGGCGTAGATGAGCAGCACCCCAAGGGCTATCCCGATTCCAGCCGGTGCAAAGGAGCCGGTGCTCTCTATCGCTGGCAGGATGAGGCTCGTGAAGGCCGCCACTATCATCACGCCGGCGGCGAAGCTGAGGGCAAAATCAACGCCTCCCTCGGGGAGGCTCTTGGCGAATATCGCCACCATAGCTCCGAGAGAAGTCATGAGTGCGACGAAAAGTCCGGCGTAGAAAGCAACCCACATGATTTCGCCGTTCGAGATGCTCAGTATCCACTCCGCGAGACTGGCCACGAAGTTCTCTAACACTATTAGGCCACCCTAACTATTTGGGCGGTTGGGTTTATAAGCCTTCCCGCGAGCTTCTTCATGGGTGAGAAGATGGAACTCTTTGAGGAAGTTGAGGTTGAGGCTTACGTTTATCCGACCGAGGACATCGAGAAGGTTAAGAGGGCCATGCTGAACCTGATCCATGACCTGGAGTTCGAGGCGTTCGATAGGGGCGATTACGTCATTCTGACCGGCAAAACGAAGAGCAGAAAGGCCCTTAGCAGGCTCTACGAGCTCTTCCGCGGACAGGCTATACTTGACACTGCGCGCTCGTTCCTTGAGGAGGGGTACTTCGGCGAGGAGATAATCATCAGAGTCAACAAGCAGGCAGCTTATGCCGGCGTCGTCAACTTCAACGAGGAGTCGCCGCTGGGCCCGATAACGATAATCATCAGAACCAGAGACCCCGGGAAGCTCATGAAGTGGCTCGCGCCGAGAACCAAGGACGGGGTGCCGATAGAGTGACTTCCTCCTGCACTGAAGGCGGGGCTTCAAAAGAAAAATGTAAAAAGGAAAGCTCATTCGGCCGCTTTTTTCTTCCTCCTGCCCCAGCTTATCTGGGCCGTTAGGATTCTCTCGGAGGAGAACAGCCTTGCCGTGGCGTAGAGTATAACCACCGCTATTGCGGCCAGGTAGATGGCACTGACCGCTATTGCCCTGTAGTTCTCCACCAGCACGTATCTGTAGTCGAGTATCGGATGGGTGAAGGGTATCACTTTAAGGACGTACTGAAAGACCACCGGAAGGTCCCCAATGTCGGTGTACATAAGTATGAACGCCGGAAACGCCAGGGGCAGGATTACCGCGCTTACCAGCGTTGTTGCGCTCTGGACGTCTTCGGCGAAGGTTGCCACTATCATCGCCAGGCTGAGGGAGATTATTATCGTCAGGAACACCACGAGGGCGAACAAAGCAGCGCCCGTCGGCGTTACCACGAGGCCGAGGTCCCCAAGACTGACCCCCAGGTCTCCCCCCATGAAGGAGCCCATGTACTGCCGCATTCCTATCATGTACGCCACCGCCGCGACCAGGCCCATCATGGCGGTTCCGAATATCTTGGCCCCGACTATATGGGTTCTGGGAACCGGAAGTGTCAGCAACGTTTCCAGCGTTTTGTTTTCCTTTTCACTCGCTATGGCTCCAGCGGCCATCTGGGAGGTTATCATGACCATAAGGAATATTATCAGGGGTATCGTGAATGCCTGGGACGCTATTACTCCCGAGACAACCCCCGGTGGAACATCGACCACCCTGTCGTTTATGTAAGACCTGCTCTGCACGGTTATAGGATGCAGAACCGCGTCCGGATTTTCGGCACCCAGTGCGGTCACCTTAAGGCGCGCTATCTCCTCGCTCAGTATCCCTATGACGGCGCTTATCCTGCCCTCACTGACGCTCTCTTTCATTCCCGTCCCCACGCTCAGAAAGATGCCGTATATCTCGACCGTGGCCGTTTCGTTCGCCGTCAGCTTGGCGGAGAAGTCCCTGGGGATAACCACCAGAACGTTCTGTTTATTCTCCACCGCCCATTGAAGCGCTCCTTCGAGAGTTGTGGCGTTTACGAGGGTTACGCTGGTGTTGGGGGCCGTCTTGAGCGCATCCACGAGGGCGTCTCCGTAACGTCCCTCGTCAAAGTTCACTATAGTCACGTGCGTCGTCCCGGTTGCCTGCTCCATTCCCACCTGTATGAACTTCCCCATCATGGGGTAGATTATCAGGGGGACTATTATGAGACCGAAGAGCAGCTTTCTGTCCCTGAAGAGGTTCTTGAGCTCCTTCTTGGCCATCACCCAGAAATCGCTCATGCCCCCTCACCTCCGACCGGCTCGTTCGCTTCCGCCCCCACCGCGGTCATGAAGACCTCCTCCAGGTTCTCGGCGCCGTACTTGTCCTTCAGCTCCTTGGGGGTTCCGAGCTCAACTATCCTCCCCCCTGCTATCATCGCCACCCTGTCGCAGAGAAACTCTACCTCAAGCATGTTGTGGCTTGAGAGCAGGAATGTGACCCCTTCGGTCCTTGCAAAGCGCCTTATCGTCTGCCGTATTTCGTACGCGTTAACTATGTCCAGCCCGCTCGCCGGCTCGTCCAATATGGCCAGCTTCGGCTTCACCATGAGCGCCCTCGCTATGAGGAGCTTCCTCGTCATTCCCTTGGAGTACGTCGACACCTTGTCGTGTAGCCTCTCCCCAAGCCCGCTGAGCTCAACCCCCAGCTCGAGCATCTCCCTTGCCCTCTCATCATCTTTGGAGTAGAGCCGAGCCATGAACTGGAGGTATTCGTAGCCGGTGAGGTTCTTATACGCCCCCGCCTCCTCAGGCAGGTAGCTGATGATCTCCCTGACTTTGTCGGCTTCCCTCACCACGTCGTGGCCGTCTATCTTCGCGCTCCCGCCCGTCGGCTTGAGAAGCGTCGAGAGTATCTTGAGAGTCGTGCTCTTTCCGGCGCCGTTGGGACCGATGAGCCCGAATATTTCGCCCTCGCTGATGGAGAAGCTTATTCCCCTGAGGGCCTTCACCTTTCCGTAGTCCTTCTCCAGATTCAAAACTTCAACCATGGCCATGCTTGACCCTCCCCACCTTGTAAACGAGCAGTCCAAGGGTGGCGAGCGCAACTCCAAAGAGAAAAACCACCCAGATTCCCGAGTATCCCCCGATGAATGCAGTTCCAAGCCCGATGGCGACTCCAAGCCAGCCGTTTAATTCGTGATCGTTTTTAAAGCCGTGGTCGAGCCCCAGGAGCAGCGCCCCAACCACAACCAGCCCGAGCTCGATAAGGAGCAGGGGTGTGTTGACCCCAGTGCAGACCCTGCCGCTCGGCACCTCCACGCAGGCCAGCCTTTCGATGGGTGGTCTGACCAGGGAGAGCCCTATTCCGAGGAGATAGGCCAGCCCACCAGCGACCGTTCTAGCCTTCATCCCCATCACCCCCGTGGATGAAAACATCCTCGATTTTAACGCCGAAAAAGTGAGCTATCCTGAACGCCAGTCTCAAGGAGGGGTCATATCTTCCCTTCTCAATGGCTATTATCGTCTGTCTCGTAACCCCGAGGGCTTTCGCCAGTTCCTCCTGCGTCAGTCCCCTTGCCTCCCTCAGCTCACGCAGGCGGTTCTTCACTCACATCACCCTTTCGTAGTAGTACTGCGAGACCACGAGGGCAACCACACCAACCGCGAGCGGAATCAGGAGCTTTGTGGCGGTTTCTGTGTTCCCGTTTGAGTATTCCCACAGGTATTCGGCAAAGAGGATGACGTTGACCACGGCAAATGCGTTTCTCGTGCTTTTGGCACTTATCAGCTCGGTTCTCTCGTCCTCTACCCTTTCCACCCTGGAGTTGTAGTACCGGTTCAGGGCGTAGACCAGGAGAACGCCCAGGAGGAATATCCCCACGGCTAGGGATGCCTTTCCCGACTTGGTTGAGTATGCAAGTCCGATGACCATCACGGCGATTAAACCCGCGAGCAGGCCTTCGTACTTTAAGTTCACTCACATCACCCTCGCGTAGTGATGCTTCAGGTACAGTTTTAGGGCCGAGGTCAGAACCATCAGGCCGAGGGCCAGGTAATAGGCACTTCTCAGGTTTGGGTCATTCTCGGAGAGAACAGAAAGCACCACGACCGCAAAGGCCAGGGCCAACACCAGCACCTGGAGGGTTCTCCGTGAGGCCATCTCCTCGATGCGGAGCGTTCTCTCGTCGCTTATAATCTCCCCGCGTTTTTTGAGCCAGTCAGCGTAGAGAAACGAAACCGCGATTGCCGCCGCTAGAACGCCAAAAGCTAGTGCAACGTTTCCCATCCGCAGGGCAACGATCAGTAAAGAGGCCGTTGTTGCAGGGATTGCGTAGCCTATAATTCTCCATCTCTCCATGCTCTCACCATGTAAAGTTTCCTTTACGTAAAGCTTCCTTTACATCCTTATAAACCTTTTCCCTCAAAGTTTTTAAAGCGCCGGGGAGAAGTTCAATCCGCGCGGGGGTTGCCGAGCCTGGCCAAAGGCGCGGGATTTAGGGTCCCGTCCCGTAGGGGTTCGCGGGTTCAAATCCCGTCCCCCGCACCACATCAACCCTTTGCTTCGCAAAGCGTTGACGGAAAATGGCGTGCAATTCTAAAATTGCTTGTTTTTGTCGGGGTTTATTCTTCAGTTGATGGTTTTACAGTGTTTCACTCTCTAAAGGCGCCCTTCGGGCGCCGATAAAAATGTGAAACTGCTTGGAGGCTTGAGTTAAAAGTCAAACCCGCTTTTTGATTGTACTTGAGCATCGCACAACTGTTTTTCTGCCAGTTTAATGGAATGACCTTTTGATGAAACTTTTCGCTAGAAAAGTTTCCTCACGGCAGTTTGAGCTCGATTCTTACGTCTTCATCCATCAGGACGAAGAGAATCAGCGCCGAGAGGAGGGTCAGCGTTGCCGCTGGAAGGGACAGTCCCACCATCACCCAGAGGAGTCCAAAGAGCAGGTCCAGGAGGGCTATGTACGCCGAGAGGTCCACGATTGTCTCGTGTCCCACCCAAACCCCGTAGGCGAAGAGCAGGTGCACGCTCCCAACGAGGATGTAGCCAAAAAACGTGTACCTCTCCCCGAAACTCATCGCGGCTATGCCGTAGAAGAAAACCGCGAGGAATGTAAAGAAAGAAACGACGAGGGGCTTAGGCCGCATCGCCGAGCTCCTCCACGGGGAGCTTCATCCTTGCCGAGGCAAGGAGCAGAAGGACTCCGAGGATTGCCATGCTGAGGTATATCAGCATCCCCGTAGTCACGCCGTGGACGAGGACGAACATTACGTTGGGGGCCACTGCGTTGGCGGAGTTGGAGATGAGGCCGAGGGCGAAGCTGGCCTCCGGATAGATTTTCTTCGGGTACGTTGCCGGTGCCGTCGTCCAGAAGGCAGGTCCGGTTCCCTGGACTATTCCGGTAATCGCGATTCCTAGGAGTGCCAGCCTGTAGTCGTTCGCCGAGATTGCCTTCCAGACGATGAAGATTCCCGCAAAGGTCACCGCGTAGGAGAGCGTCATGACGCTTACTATGGCCTTGAATAGACCTCTGTTGCTGGTGTTCTTGACTGAGAGGCGGTAGCCGAGGTAGCCCATTATTATGGACCAGAGTGCCATTGAGACCTCGAGCGTCATAACAAGGTTCGCAACCTGGGCATCGCTGAATTTGACGTTGTGGAGCGTGAATGAGCCGAGGGTAAAGATTATCCAGAGTGCGGGAAAGAACGTAAAGCCGAAGACCCAGGTGAAGGACATCTTCCAGACGTTTGAGCCTGAGGAGTGCTTCCCCTTTGGAATCTCGAAGTCCTCAATGAAGAGCCACCAGAGGGCAAGCACAGCGTACATTACAACGGCCGAAACGAGGAACGCAACCTTGACGGCTCCCCAATCGGAGTAGTTGTGGGAGGCCCATTTGGCGAGGTTTATGCCATAGATTCCACCCCAGAATATGCCTGAGAGGATTATGCCCTTGGCAAAGGGCCTCTCGGCGACGAAGAGCCTTCCAATCTGGTTGCTGAAGACAGCTATGAGCGCGACTATAAAACCTTGGAAGAAGCGGAGCGCCACAACTCCACCCCAGCTCGGCATGAACGGGATCAGCAACTGCGGTATCGCCGCGAAGCTGATTATAAGGGCAACGCTCCTCTTGAAGGAGCCCTTGAACAGGCTCGTCCCACCGAGGAGGAACGCAACGAACAGACCGACGACGTAAGCGGTCTGCTGGTAGCCCATGGCCGCTTCGGTTATACCGTAGTGGTCTATCACAATCCCCGCGAACTTTTCAAGCATGTGCATGGTTCCAAAGCCCGCCGCGACGACGAGCGTGTTTAGAAGCACGGTAATCCATCTTTTCTCCATGGGTCTCCCTCCTTATAGCTTTCCAAACAGCATCAAGATGCCAAATACTATGAAGAGCGCCCCTGCGAACTTGTGGACCAGTTCGAGGGGAATGAAGTCGCCGAGCTTGTCGCCGAGAACCGCACCGATGAGGTTCACGGCGGCCAGGCCCAGAATGGCCCCCACAAACGCTACCTTCCACCCGTATTTAGCCGCGAAGGCCATGGTTGCCAGCTGGGTTTTGTCTCCCAGCTCCGCCAGGAAAATGGCAAAGAATATGGCGAGAATTCCGTCCATCGGACCTCCCTCAGAGCTTTGAAAGGGCCTCGTGCATTCTCTCCATTGCCTCTGTGAGCTGGCTCTTCTTGGTGGCGTAGCTTATCCTTATCCAGCCCTCACCAGCCTTTCCGAGAGCAGTTCCAGGGATCACCACCACTCCGGCGTTGTCGAGGAGCCACTCCGCGAAGTCCTCGCTGCTCATCTCAAGCTCGGGGTCTATCCTGGCCCAGATGTAGAAGGCACCCTTGGGTCTGAACGGGGTTATGTGGGGCATCTTGTTGAGGTGGTGGAGAACCAGCTTCCTCCTCTCGGCGTAGGTCTGGCGCATGGCCTCGACAGCTTCCCAGCTGCGCTTGTCGCGGAGGGCGGTGATTCCTGCTATCTGAATGAAGGACGTGACGTTTCCAATGACGTAGGCGTGGAGCTTTATCATGTCCCTGATGACCTGGGTTGGGGCTATGGTGAAGCCGAGGCGCCAGCCGGTCATGGCAAAGGTCTTGGAGAAGCTGTTCGCCAGAATCGTGTTGTCCGGGGCGTATTTGATCATCGGGTAGTGCTTCGCCCCCTCGTACAGGAAGTGCTCGTAGGGCTCGTCGCTCAGGATGTAGAGGTTGTAATCCTCCGCTATGTCCGCTATGGCCTTCACCGTCTTCTTTTTAAGAACTGCACCGGTGGGGTTGTTTGGATAGTTGATAACAAGCATTCTCGTTCTCTTGGTTATTGCTTCAACGAGCTCATCGGGGTCGATCTGGAACTCGTTCTCTTCGCGGAGGGGTATCCTTAAGATGCCGGCCTCGGCGATCTTTGCGTCCTCAACATAGCAGACGAAGGCCGGGTCTGGAATGATAACATCATCGTCCTGCTCCAGAAGGGTCTGGAACGCGAGGTAGGTGGCCTCGTAGGCACCCGCGGTGACGATTATATCATTGGGGGAGATATCAACCTTGTAGTGGGTCTTGTAGTACTCAGCTATCGCTTCACGGAACTCGGGGATGCCCGCGTTGGGGGTGTAGTGGGTGTATCCCTCATCTATCGCCCTCTTCGCGGCCTCCTTTATGACGTCAGGGGTGTCAAAATCTGGCTCTCCTATTCCAAGGGAGATAACGTTTTCCATCTTCTTTGCCTTTTCGAAGAGCTCCCTAATCTTTGAGCGCTGGATGAGGTTTATTCTGCCCGCAAGGAAGTATTTGCGTTTTTTATATCTCATGAGGACATCACCTCAGGCAGTCGGGAATGATGGAGGGATTTTATAAACCTATCCACCATAAAGCACGTGAATGGCCATTGGCTGCCTATAAAACTTCAACGAGAGCCGCCTTTTCAAAAAATCTTTTCGATTTTTCTGCCCCGCAGTCGGTCATGGGCAGCTCCTCCAGGTTCAGCTCCGCAAGAATCCCCCCTGCCCTATTGCGGCTTCCAAAGACCACCAGGTAATTCTCTCCATCCCTGACGCCGTGCTTTACTATTGCATCTTTTATCTGGAGTGTTCCGGCGAGGCGGAGGAGGAGTTCGCCGCCGAGGGTTCTGGCATGGTTGGTGCCCCTCTCAAATGAACGGAGCGCTAAAAGCGCCGCAAACGCCACTTCTTCCCAGCATTCGCCGTTCACTATCTGAAAGTCACCGCCTATCAAGGGTATGAGTTCCCCGGCATTTTTTACGAATATTTTCGTGATGTGGAGATTTTCCGTTATTTCTTTCATCGGGCCACCCCATCCCCGGTGGATTCTTCGACGTTAAAACCCTTTCTGAGCCCTTCCTGTGGGGTTGTTTATGAATTTTTCGTAAATCCAAGATTTTCAAAAAATTTTTTGAAAATCATATTATCACGATAATATTAAGTAAGCGCAAAGTATTTAACTAATTAAATCACTATTTATCCCAGCGGCTTGCTGAACTGGGTGGTGCAGGGATGACCAAAATGCGTATCATCAGTGTACAGCTCCCCCAGGGACTGATCAATGCCATGGATCAGCTCGTTAGAAAGGGAGTCTATCCCAACAGGAGTGAGATAATCAGAGAGGCCATCCGCGAGCTTTTGAAGAAGGAGCTTTATCAGCTTGAGACGGGAGAACGCTCAACGCCTGAGTACATCCTAAAATAAGCCGCTGAAATCAATGTTAAAATCAAAATCCTGCAATAGTCAAACCTAAATTGGGGGTTGGGGCAATGGTATTTAAACTCTTAGAACAGGCCGGAATAAAACTCGATCTGGACGATGGGCCGAGAGCAGCGCAGGTTGATGGGTTCTCCGACGAGAACCTGGAGGATCTCATAAAGATCGTCATCGTCGGTGTTGGCGGTTCTGGAAACAACACGATAACCAGACTCTACGAGCTTGGCGTCCAGGGCGCGGAGCTCATAGCCATGAACACTGACGCCCAGCACCTTGCCAGGACGAAAGCTCACAGGAAGCTTCTCCTCGGTAAGGAGATAACGCAGGGCAAGGGCTCGGGCGGAAATCCGGAGATAGGTTACCGCGCCGCCGAGGCGAGCGCCCATGAGATTGCCGAGACCATCGGTGACGCCGATCTTGTGTTCATAACCGCTGGTATGGGTAACGGCACCGGTACGGGCGCTGCTCCCGTTGTTGCCAAGGTCATAAAGGAGCGTGCTAGGCACAACGGTCGCTTTAGGGAACCGCTCGTCGTCAGCGTTGTAACCTACCCGTTCAAGAACGAGGGTAAGATAAGGATTGAGAAAGCCAAGGCGGGCATAAAGGCCCTCATGTACTACTCCGACACCGTCATCATAATCGAGAACGACAAGCTCCTCAAGCTCGTTCCGAAGCTTCCGATAAACGCGGCCTTCCGCTTCGCCGACGAGATAATAGCCAGGATGGTCAAGGGCATCACCGAGACCATAAAGCTCCCGTCCATGGTCAACATCGACTTCGCCGACGTTTACAGCGTCATGCACAACGGCGGTGCGGCTCTGATAGGAATCGGTGAGAGCGACTCCAGCAACAGGGCAGTCGATGCCGTCAAGAACGCCCTTGAGAACAAGATGCTTGAGGTTGAGTACGGCAGCGGCGACAGGGCTCTGGTTCACTTCACCGTTGGTCCCGACGTGAGCCTCGGTGAGATAAACGACGCCATGAACATTGTCTATGAGAAGCTCGGCGAGAAGAGTGAGATTAAGTGGGGTGCTAGGATAGACGAGGACATGGGCAAGGTCGTCAGGGCGATGGTCATCATGACCGGCGTTAAAAGCCCGCACATCCTGGGCGGCGAGCACGCCCTCCAGGTCGGCTCATCGATGAAGGACAACATAATCACCACACAGCCGGTCAAGCCGTTCAAGTCCAAAGAGGGCGATTTCGACAGGATACTCAACATGATATCGGGCAGACCTGAGAAGAAGGAGAGGGAGCTTCCGCCCTACGCGAAGAGGGTTCTCGACGACTTCCTGGATATTGCCTGAATTTCTTCCCTTATCATTTGGGCACAGGTGGTTCTATGGCAGTGGTTATTAGCGTAGCCAATCAGAAGGGCGGGGTCGGAAAGACCACCCTGACGATGAACCTCGCCTACGCTCTCTCCTCGATGGGCAGAAGGGTTCTTGTGGTGGACATAGACCCCCAGTTTAACCTCACTTTTGGTCTTATAGGCATGGACGTCCTTCAGCACGGTGACAGCAACGTGGGGACGCTGATGACGAGGGAGAGCGACATCGACAATACCATAGTGGAAGTCCGGGAGAACCTCCATCTGGTACCCAGCCACCTGAATCTCTCGGCCAAGGAGATTGAGATCATCAACACCTACAACCGTGAGAGGCGGCTTGAAAAGGCCCTCCTTCCTGTTCTGCCGGACTACGACTACGTTCTCATTGACAACCCGCCGAGCATGGGCATCTTCCTGGTTAACTCACTGACGGCCTCAGATTACGTTCTCATACCTCTAGAGCTCAGCTATTTTGGCGTCATAGGAATGCAGCTGATGTTCAATCTGATGCGCATGATACGTCAGGAGACCAACGAGAACCTTAAACTCCTCGGCCTGGTTCCCAACAAGTTCACCCGCCAGACGAAGGTTCCAAAGATGCGCCTCAAAGAACTTAAGGAGACCTACCCCGATGCTCCGATTCTGACGACCATTCCAAAGGCCATAGCCCTTGAGAAGGCTCAGAGCCAGGGGGTTAGCATATTCGAGTTCGAGGGTGATGGAAGGGCCGCGAAGGCCTTTTCAAAGCTTGCCCGCGAGGTGGTTGAGCTTGTCGAAGGATAAAATCCCCAAGCTTTTCGACGGTTCCGTTAACGAGCTCACGAGGCCTTCCAGGCCGAGGAAGAAGGATGAGAAGGGCGCCCTAAAATCCAAGGACATGAAGAAAGAAAAGATGCAGAAGACCCTCTACATAAGCAGGGACATGAACCGGAAGCTCATCGAGCTGTATGGCGAGGAGGGGAGGAGGCAGAGCACAATCGTGGAAGATGCGGTGAACCTCTACTACTACCTTAGAATGGCACTGGGCGAGAAGAAGTTCGAGGAGCTTCTGAGCGCCGTGAGGAGAGAAGACCCGGAGTTCCTTCGGGATTACATGGGCAGGTTCAAACTTTAACGTTAACCCAGATGCCTAGATTCACCCGTTGAATAAGCCCGCTTAAATCATGCCCCAACTCCCGGTGGATAGACACCTAGTGGCAACCATGGAATAATCTGCTAGAACCAGGCTCTGGAATAACACCCTGAAATCAGTCGCAGTACGCCTCCACTATCCTCTGAATTATTTTGCTCGTCTTCGCCCTGTCGCTCCTGTAGAGGTAGGGGATCCGTATGACCTCCGCTTCGATTCCATGGTTCCTCAGCGCATCCCTGAGGCGCTCGCAGTTGAAGTCCTGGTCAGGGCCTATCGCGACGATGTCCGGGTCTATCCTGCGCACCAGCTCGTAATCTATACCTCCAGGGGAGCCGATGTAAACCTCATCCACCATCTTCAGTGCCCTTAGAAGTTCCGCCCTGTCCTCCGCCGTGTTCACGGGGTCCCTGCGCTTCCGTTTTCTCACCGTTTCGTCGTGGGCAACTATAACCACCAGTTCGTCCCCCAGGGCCTTGGCCTGACTTAAAAAGTGAATATGGCCGATGTGCAGGAGATCAAAAACCCCGCCGACGAGGACGCGAATTCTTTTCCTCCCCTCCGTTTCCCCGTCCATATCAACCCACCGTCAGTTCCCAGATCCTGTCCTTAGCGTGGTGAATGTTCTTCACTGCCTTCCCCTTGGGTTTTTCCTTCATAGCCCTTCCGTCCATCAGAGCTATGCCTATTGCGAGGGGCCTTCCGTAGTCTTCCTCGACCACGAAGACGAAATCGCCCTCCCTGATGCTCTCGTCGGCGTCCGTTATCCCCGCGGCCATGACGTCTGCACCCTTGAGGACAAACGGGACGGCGCCGGCATCGACCACGACGCGCCTGGGCCACGCCCTCAGGTCCTCCTCGTTGGATAGCTCGTAGAGTGCTATAACCAGCGGGAAGATGAGTCCCTTCCTTCTTATGAAGAATGGCTTCCCGTTAACCAGGAGTATCTCCGTCGTCTTATCGAATTCCGCGACCTCAACCTTGTCCTTCCTGTTCAGCATCTTCCCCGCTATCTCCTCGCCGAAAGTCTCGCTCATCTCCCGGATTATCTCCTTCACTTCCTTCTTGCTGAGCGGGTGCTTGACCTTCAGCTCCATTCTCACACCCCCAACGTCTCCTCGTACAGCATTCTGGCGCTTTCCCTCGGGTTCTCGCTCGCGTAGATTGAGCGACCGACTATTATGTAGTCCGCCCCTGCCTTTAAAACCTCACCCGCCCTGCCGCCCTGGGCACCGACGCCAGGGGTGAGGATTTTGATTCCCGGCTTCAGCTTCGAGCGTATGTACGAAACGCGCTCGGGCCTGGTGGCGGGAGCTATGACGCCGAAGGGCTCAAGTTCGTTGGCCAGTTCGATGAGTTTGTCTGTGACCGGCTGGATGAACTCCTTCGCGCCAGGATGGCTCATCTCGACGACTATTATGGTCTTCCCAAGTTCCATGACGGCCCCAACGCTGTCGCTCCCGGGAAAGCCGTGGGCTATGATATAGTCCGCCCCGGCATCAAAAACCTTGCTCGCTATCAGCCGGTTGGTGTTTGGGATGTCGGCCAGTTTGAGGTCCGCTATTATCGGCAGCCCCGTAACCTGCTTGAGTTCGGTGATGATGCTCAACCCCGAGCCGATTATCAGCGGCCAGTTAACCTTCACCGCCCACAGGTAATCGGCGGTGCACTCGGCTATCTCAAGCGCCCTCTCTCGTTCGTACACGTCAAGGGCCAGGATTAGTTTGCGGTCTTCACTCCCGCTCATTTCGTCACCTCACGAGGGACTTTATCTCCTCCGGAAGAACCTCCTCCTTCAGGGAGAGTGCCACGTGGTAGGCGCTTTTCATGGCGTTCGCTTCCTTCTCCGCCCACGTGATTACCACCAGCTCGCCGTCCTCCAGCTTGAACGCTTCCTTAACCCTCTCCGCCAGCTCGGGCATGGTCTCGCTCAGCGGTCTTCCGTCCTCCGGAAAGACCGGCTCCCCGTTCCTCACTACCAGTATCATCGCACCCTTTGCGAAGAACCGTATCGCCTCGTCCCTGAGCTCGATGCTCTTGAACTCCCCTGGCTCTCTCACGGTCAGTGCGAATGCGGGGTAGCCCTCAATCTCCCCTATACGGCGGACTTCTGAGAAATGCCTCGAAATCCCCTCAAGAAGCCCCATTCCTCTCTTGTTGAGAGAATGGCCGCGCTGGGCGGAGGATATTGCACCTATGTTACTAAGCTTCCTCAGGAGCGTCCTGACGCTGCCCTCGCCGAGGTTCAGGGCCTCTGATATGGCCTTCCTCCCGGTCGGGTTTTGGAGCATGAACAGAACCGCAACGGCATCCTCGAGCGTGAACTCAGGATAGGCTCCCCTCTTCCAGCTCATTGTTTTCCCTCCAAGAATAATATGGCGAGAGGGGATTAAAAGGTTTGTTAGAGAAAGTTGGAAGGTCTCAGAGCCATCTCGGCTCCAGACCTGCCCACATCCTCATCTTTTCGTGGGCGATGATGCGCGGTATGTTGCCCTTCTCTTTCGGTCCCGGGTTCTTCATGTAGAAGGCGTTGACCTCGTAAACGGCTCCAAAGGCCTTCTTCTCGACCGCTATCTTTCCAAGTCTGGCGAGGTCAACGAGCAGTCCTGCCAGGGCCGGGCTGTCGTTTATCCTGCCGGTGATGACGAGCTCGTCGTGGGCGCCGTTGAAGCTGACGTACTCGATGTGCATGGCGATGAACTTCTTGTCGCCGAGAGGCTCTAGGAATCCAGTGGGCTTGATATAGTGCGGAGCGTCGTAGCCGAGGAGCTCCTTGACGACCGAGCTCTTGGTGAACTCCTTGCTCTTGTTCCTCTCCTTGTCGGTGAGAGCCAGGAAGTCGTTGTTTCCGCCGATGTTGAACTGGGCTATATCCAGAACGTAGCGGTTCCTCTGGGCGAGGTGGCTGAGAACGTCCGCGGTGAGCGGGGTGGCTCCGGTGGCTCCGTCGTCGCCGAAGATGGCCATGTTGCTCTCCTTGGCGAGCTCGACGAAAGCTGGGTCGTTGGCTATGAGGGTCGGTATGGCGTTGACGAAGGCAGCACCACCAACTTCCTTGGCGTACTGGGCTATCGCGTAGGCGTAGACCTGGGTCGCCGTGAGCCTGTCCCTGTTGTCCTCTTCGATGGCCTTCTCAAGCTCCTCCCTGCTTCCGAAGGGAACGAAGGCCTCGGTGGTGCAGACGTTTATGAAGACCTCGGCGCCGAGCTCTTTCCACTCGTTCACGAGGTGCTCGACGGCCTCCTTGAGGGTCATCTCGTCTTCGAGGCCGGTGGCCTCGAGCGGAAGGTTCCTAAGGCTCCTCAGGTGGATTCCCTTCCTGACGGTGATGCCCTTGAGGCTCTCCGGCGCCTCCGGATCGTAGGCCTTGACGACATCGTAGAGGCTCCTGCCAACCTTGTTTGCATCGACATCGTATGAACCGACTATCTCAACATCCTTAATCTTGATTGGAAGCTCATCGGCAAGGGGGACTCCGTACGGCTCCATCTTTCCGGCCTTTATCTTCTCAAGGCCGCTCGCGAAGATGCTAGCAACGTAGCCCTGTCCGAGTATGACAACCTTCACCATCTTTCTCCACCTCCTCAGTTGCTCTAAGATATTTTATAATAGTTAAATAGTTTTTGGTCATGAAATTTTTGCAAAAATCAGATGACTATAACCATTCCGTCGTAAGAGAGAACGGCCCCTTCACTTCTATCCCTGACGTATTTCACCGCCTCCGTGAAGGGCAGGTTGTGGTGAGCTATGTGGGCCAGAACAGTTAGCTCAGCAAACCTCTCCCCTAGGGCAATGGCCTCATCGATGTTGTTGTGGTTCTCGTCATGTACTCCCGGGGAAAAGGTTGCATCTATAAGTGCTACGTGAGGGCTCTTATTTTTCAGCAACTCTAGGCTTTTGGGTGGCAGACCCTTCGTATCAAAGACCACCGCTAGAGTCCCGCTCCCGTCCTCTATAAGGTATCCAAAGGTCTGAACGCTGTGGTTGAGGGGGAAAGCCCTTATCCTGACGTCCCCGATTTTTAGACTTGGAGGCGTCTCGTGGAGAACCACTCGAAGGTTCTTTGGACTTTCTACTATCTCCCTGTTGGCACTGCCGGAGGGTGCGTGGAGCTCTATCCTCTCCGACGTCCAGCGAAGCTTAAAGAGTCCAGCTATGTGGTCGTGGTGCCAGTGAGTCAGCAGTATAGCGTCGATTTTTTCCTCCACATAGGGTGTCACGTCAAAGCCAACGTCCACCAAAATCGTCGTTCCTTCCTCAGAAACAACCAAAACCGAGGTGGGCTTTCTTCTCGCGAAGGCTAACCTCCTGGCCTCCTGGCAGGCGGGACATCTGCACAGGTAGTTCGGAATGCCCTCAGAGCCTCCGGTTCCGAGCAGATTGACTATCACAAGTTATCCCCCCAATATTTTGCTGAAGACGGCTGTATCGAGAAGTTTAACGGTGACGTCTATTATTATTGCCAGCAGGAGCAGAACCTTGAGGAGCGTGAATGCGTCTCCGGGGGGCACCTCAACGCCCGAAGCCCCCAGGAACATGCCGAGATAAAAGTAAGCCGCAAGCATGGATAGGGTGTAGCTCATGACCGCCTCAAGCCTCGATTTTTCGGGCACCACCTTTATCCCTATCCAAATCACGGTTAGCATCAGCGCCATGAGAAATGACAGCAGTCCCGTGAAGAAGGAGTGGGGGGACAGCATCACCTTAAAGAACGCCTCGGAGAAGTCGTTAATGATGACAAGGAGGCCCAGGGTAACGCCGATAAGAGTTGTTAATATGTCCATCTTCACCAGAGTGTCGATGAGACTCACGAAGGGTTTCCACTTCGTCTTCGGACCAATCAGGAGGTAGAGAACGTCGCTGGCGTTGCTGGACTTCTCAAGTATCTCCTTTAACATAAAGCTCGGTGGCATACCCGGAAACCGCCCGAGTTCATGAACTTCATCGTTCATGCCAAGCTCTTTCATAGCTTTGCTTGCTTCGATGAGGGATATACCAACGAGTTCCATAAGGTAAGTATCTGAATCGCTTTTGAAAACCCTTCCGATTTCGTTCATTAGACGGCGAAGGTACTTTCTTATCAATGCCCTCAACCGCTCCTCTTTAATCCCAAGCAAACGCCTGTATCGAACCAGGAGTGCCAGAAAGCGGAGTACAAAGCTCGTGTCGTAGAGGGTATCTCTCGTCAAATATTGAAGTCTCTCAAAGGCATCGAGAATCTTTGAGCGGACTTTCCCCTTCTCCACGGGCAGTCCGCTTTCCCAGGCCCACAGCAGGGCCCACGAAGCGTAGAACGTCGTGTCTATTTTTGAAACATCTCCCCTAGATTCTGGCCAACCGACTACTTCCACAAAGTCATTCAAAAGCCATCTTAACGTCGGCTCCACGGTTTCAAGGGGAACCTCAAGGGGGAATCTCTTGGAGAGCTCCCTCGCCTTGAGAATTGCTAAGACGGCAAGGGAAGACGCTCCGACTATGCCTCTCCCATTATCCCGCTCGGTTCGGGGCCACCAACCAAGGTCTCCACTCCTATGGTGCCTTTCTTTCAGGTAAGCTAGGGCCCTTTCGATGGCTTTGGGTATCTTTTCAGTGGATTGCCCCTCTTCATTCTCAATTGCCATTGCCAGAATCCTCACCGTCCGTCCTGTTGTTCCCACCTCGCCGATGCTGGACATCTCGTGCGTTGGAAACGAACCGTCCTCTAACTGGTGCTCCAGAAGCCAGTCGATGGCTTTCCGCATGTGGGTATCATCTTTCAACGTCTCCCCGGCCAGAGCGGCAATTTCAACGTAGCGGTAAACGCTCCCCGTCTCCACGTACCTGCTTAGCTCCCCAAGTCTTAGAAAGCCGCCGTTATCAAGTTGCCTCTCCCGCAGTGCCCATAGAATCATAACTACATGAAAAGGTACCTTCCAGCTTTTCATAGCGTCTATAACTACCCAGAAGTCAGGACTTAATCCAACGCTCCACAGATAGCCCCTGCTAACGTCCTCGATATTATCTATGTACCCCCCAGTCAGGGCGTAGAGCTTCCGCCACACCCCGAGGTTGATCTTAAGGTGGGGAACGTTGGTCTCTATCCTCCCCATACGGACTAAACTTTTAAGGCAGCGCTTTTATTGCTTTCTATAATCTGAACGGTGGTGAAAATGCGCGTCGCTGTGCTTTATTCCGGCGGGAAAGATTCCAACTACGCCCTCTACTGGGCGCTGAGGCAGGGGTTTGAGGTCAAGTACCTCGTCAGCATGGTGAGCGAGAGCGACGAGAGCTACATGTACCACGTGCCGAACATTCACCTCACCGAGCTCCAGGCAAAAGCGATAGGAATTCCCCTCGTCAAGGGATTCACGAGCGGCGAGAAGGAGAAAGAGGTAGAGGACATGAAAGCTGTCCTCGAGGGCCTTAGAGTTGACGGAATCATCGCAGGCGCCCTGGCGAGCGAATATCAGAAGAAAAGGGTTGATAGGGTTGCCGAAGAGCTTGGCCTTGAGAGCTTCGCTCCAGCGTGGCATCGCGACCCAATCGATTACATGCGCGAGCTAATCGGAATCTTTGATATAGTGATGGTCGGCACCGCCGCTTACGGCTTAGATGAGAGCTGGCTCGGAAGGAGGATAGACGAGAATGCCTTGAAGGAGCTGGTGAATCTCCATGAAAAGTATAAAATCCACGTCGCTGGCGAAGGCGGTGAGTTCGAGACCTTCGTCAGGGATGCGCCGTTCTTTAAGGCGAGGATCGTCTTCGACGAGGTCGAGAAGAAGTGGAGTGAATGCAACTATTCGGGAGTGCTTGAGGTTAAGAGGGCTCACCTGGAACCAAAATAAGGGGAGTCAGCTGAACTCCCCGTTCTCCATGTAAGCGACGTATGCGTGCGTTCCCTCCGGGACGGTGTTTATGTCCACGTAGATGCCGTCTATCTTTCCGTTTTCGTCGGTGTGGAGCGTTATCGCGTCCTTGTACTCGACTGGAACCGCCAGAACGTATGAATTGCCGTTGGCGTCGTTATCGGCGAGTCCCATGGCAAAGCCCACGAGAACTGGGGCTATGCTTCCCTTCATGTAGTAGCCATCCATGCCCTCGTAGCCGGTACTGTCCCCGATGTAGAAGTAGTAGTAATCGTCCGTGATGAACTCATCCGCCATCATCTCGACGTCCCCCCTGCCGACGTTCTGGGCGCTCAGGTCGTCGAGTGATATCAGCTCGCCATCGCTGTACGAGTATTCGATGTCGTAAACGGTAGCCTCGCTTGAAAGCGCTCTGTCGAATATGCCAACGAGGTAGTTGTAGAACTGCTGGGCATCCCCAACGTCGGGAGTTTCATCCCAGTTCCCGTTTTCCACGTGGTAGGAGACGCTTCCATCTGAGGTGGCTATGCTGAAACCGTCATCGCTTTCCCTGAACGATACGTCCCAGTAGAACGCCCCATCGCGCTCCTCAACGGTTGAGAGGCTTATCCAGTCGTCGTCTATGTAGACTTTGCCGTCCTCAACGCTCACGTAGTCCTCATCCGGCACGGCGAGTATGTAGAGAACCGAACCGTTGGCATATCTTATGACAGCGGCGTGTGAGTACTCTATGTCCGGCGTGACTATCACGTGGAGCGTGTCCGCATCGAAGAGGCTAACGGTGCTTGCTGTGTATGTATCGCCTTCCTCCCTCGTTTCTTCCGAACTTGAACCGATGCACCCGGAGCCGAGTGCCGCGGCAAAAACCAGAAGAAGAACCGCCATTGAGAGGAGTTTTCGCATTATTCTTCACCAACCTAACTTGAGTTTCTTACTAAAATGGTGTCCTCCTTTAAAAGAGTTGCTTTTGTGGGCGGTAAAAGAAAGGGTCAGTCCGCCTTTATCCTCACCCAGAACCAGGCCTTTGAGCAGCCACCGGAGACTCCACAGCTCGGGAATTCAAGGCTCCACTCCTTCTCGGGGATTCCAGAGAAGGGATCCCAGGTGAAGTAGTCATCGTCCAAGAGAATCGTTATCGCCACTTGTCCCATTGGGTCGTCGTCGTTTCCCCATTTCCCCGAATCCTCTTCCCAGGCGTTGTACTCAAGGTAGAGGAAGGGAACGTCTGCCCTCGCGTGCTCGATTATCAAAAGGTTCGGCTCAACCATGAGTTTGTTGCCATCAATGACCCTCCTGCCCTCGGGATACCTGTGCTCCGCCAAAACCGGGAGCATCGGCGTTACCCTTACCCCCTCTGCCACATCGGTTCCGTAGTATTCCTCCCCCTCGATGAAGTGTGTAAAAGCCCTCAGGTGGATGTAGTACTCGTCGTCCCCGATTTCCGTGTCCGTCGTGAACTTCACCGTGCTGAGGTAGGCCTTCATATCGGTGTAGCGGAGCGTCCTCGGGACCTCAACCTCCTGAACGAGGTATGTCACCCTCATGTTGCCATCGGCGGACCAGGTCTCAACGAGAACGCCGTCGCGGTAGTTGTCGCTCGCCTCTATCGTATAACCGTTGTAGCCGACTGGGTCGGGGTCTCCGCCGAGGTCCTTGACTATCGTTGATCTCCACCACTCGCCCGCACCTTGGCCAGTAACGAGCTGGTTGATGAACATAACGCCGTTGTAGCCGTACTTCATCGCGGTTCCTATTTCTCCGGTGGCGAGGCCGATGGCGGCGTCAATCAGGAGGCCGACGCCGAGGGTGATGTATTCACCGGGGTCGTCCAAGTCCCAGCCGGCGGTTTGGACGTAAACCTTTCTGTATTTTTTGACCTCATCGAGGGGCATGACGAAAATCGGATAGCCGTTGATGAATGGAAAGCTCACGCTTATCGCCCTCTCGTCGTGGTAGAGCAGTCTGCTGTGGTCGTTCGCCTCGACCCAGCGCTTGGCTGGATAGCCGACTGCATAAATAGGCCCGTATTCCCAGTCGAGGTCGTTCTCGTGCTCCCAGTAAACCGGGAAGGCCCACGAGACGAGCTGTATTTCGCCCTCTGCGCTGTCCTTGTTGCCCTTTATGTAAACGTCCTCAACGACGATGACCAGATAGCGCTCAACGTCCTTGTCAAGGCTCAGTCCGTTGGTCGCGTTCACCCAGATGTTGCTGTGCGACGGGAAGCGATTAAAGCCGATTGAAGGGGCGAACCAGAGGCGGAAGTAGCGCCAGGGGACAAGGGAGAAGAAGTTGCTGATGTTGTACTCGACCATGAACCTGCCGTCCCCGAGCTGCTCAACCTTCACGTTTCCTGAGCGGAAAACACTGCCGGAGCGGTCTTTGAGTTCGTAGCCGTTGGCGGTTATTATGGCTATCCAGTCCGCCTCACCGTTGTCGCTGCTGTCTATGAAGGCCTTGATGGGCATCATCAGCTTGTAGGTACTCTCGTCCTTGAAGTAGAGTCTCATGAGAACGTCGTGGCCCGTCGCCTCCATGTAGAGTTCAACGCTCTCATCAGGAAGGCCGAACCAGGCGGGCGAGTAGTAGTCAATCCAGCCCCTTCCGGCCTCCATCATGAACTTCTCAACGCTCGGATAGGTGAGGCTGGGGTTGTCATCGTTTATCGTTCTGCCGTAGATTCTGAGGTAAACCTTCTCCGGAAAGATTTCAGAGAAGTTTTCGACGGTGAAGCTCACGCGCCTCCCGTCGAGCTCCACCTCACCGCTCTGGAGCTCCTCAAGGCCATCATCGGTTAGCTCGTAGAGTGTGAAGCCCGTCGAGTAGAGGTGGAGCTCCCAGTTTCTCCCAAACTCATCCCCCTCGTCGAACTTTATGACCGTCGGCTCGTACACGTACTTCTTGCCAGAGAACATGTCGATGAACGAGGGAATGTGGACGTATGCTGCCGCAAGGCTTTCGTTTTCAAATGTTATAGTGAACTTCACGTTCTTTCCGGGATTCGTGGACTGCGTAATAATCGAGACCCGCTCTATCTTCTCGCCGTTCGGCTCAAAGGCTTCGCTTCCAATCGGTCCGACGTAGGTGAAGTTTGCCGTGAGCTTGTAAACGGGTATTATTACAGGCTCCAAGGTGACGTTTATTAGAGTCTCAGGCAGGGAAAAGCCCGGCCCTGTTCCTTCTTCGTTGGTTTCCCCGGCTTCACAGCCGAGGTCCGGGTCTGCGTCGCCCTCGCATACAACGTTCCCGTCCTCATCGTACTGGAGGCTCTCGTTCTGGACGGGGGTTTCGGTCGAGGTTTCCGTTTGGGTTTCGGTTCCGGTTTCACTCCCAGCTTCCGTCGGCGAGATTTCTATCTCAGACGTCTCGCCCCTGTTGCTCGTTGGATTCTCGCTCGTTGTTGGGCTTGTGCCCGTGGATGAAGGGGTGTTGCCAATGCACCCGCTGATGATGACTAACGTGCTCACCAACAGGAAAATCAAAATCCGTGAGGTTTTTTTCATACCGGCACCTCCGGGCCAAACCTCGGGCAAGAAAAGAAATTGAAGCCCATGCAGGGGTCTGGATTTTATCCAATTATGTCCCTTATTTTATTTAAGAGTTTCTTCGATGAAGAGTCATTCAGGGGACAAAATTTATTAAGCGCGGATTATTCTCACATCCGGTGGTAGAATGATCGAGGTTGAGAACCTCACCAAGAGCTTCGGCCCGACGAGGGCAGTCAATGGAATAACGTTCACCGTTGGTGATGGCGAGATATACGGCCTTCTTGGGCCGAACGGAAGTGGAAAGAGCACGACGATGAAGATTCTTGCTGGGATATTGAAACCCACCTCGGGGCGCGTTGTTGTGGGCGGGGTTGACGTCACCGAGGATTCTTTGGGGGTCAGGCCGATAGTCGGCTACGTCCCGGAAACGCCGGTTCTCTACGAGAGCCTCACACCGGTCGAGTTCTTCAATTTCGTGGGGAGCGTGAGGGGGATTCCGAAGGAAGAGCTCCAGGAGCGCGTTGAAACGCTCGTCAGGGCCTTTGGCATAGAGAGCTACCTCGGCGAGATGATAGGTTCGCTCAGCTTTGGCACGAGGCAGAAGGTGTCGCTCATAGCGGCCATGCTCCACGACCCGAGGGTTCTGATCCTTGATGAGGCCATGAACGGCCTCGACCCCAAGAGCGCTAGGATTCTGAGGGAGCTTCTGCTCCAATTCCGAGAGGAGGGGAGGAGCATAGTCTTCTCCACCCACGTGCTGGCTCTGGCCGAGACGATATGCGACCGTGTTGGTGTCATCTACAACGGCGAGATAATCGCCGAGGGAACCGTCGAGCAGCTCAAGGAGTTCGCCCACGAGGAGAGCCTCGAGGACGTTTTCCTCAAACTTACAGAGAGCCAGGAGGAGGTTGCTGGAATAGTCCGGGCCCTCAAGGAGACCCTTTAGGGTGGGAGCATGCGGGAGATAGTCAAAATCCTCTACAAGGAGCTCCACTACAGGCGTTTGAAGAGCAACCCCCAGATAGCGGCCGACCCCGAGAGGTTCAGGAAGCAGTTCAAGAACGCGGGCGACATAAAGAGGGGGATGGCCCTTCAGGCAGTTGCCTTTCTGTTCTTTGGCGTCATGATGGCGGGGGCGATTGCCGGAGCCGAGGACGAAACCCGGGCGGCGGTGATATTCGCCACCTACGCCCTGCTTCCCTTTGTGATGGGCCTTTACATCACGGCTGTCAACGCATCCTACGCGGTCTCGATGGGAATCTTCGAGCCGCTCAAACCCCTGCCGATAAGGACCGGCTCAAAGTATCTCAGCCTTCTCCTGGCGATAGACAACGTTCCCGCGGTCATTGCGCTCCTTCCTGCGGCCATCATGATGATGGTGAAGTACGGAACCTCCGGCCTGCTCGGCCTTCTCTGGGTCCTCACCGGGGCCTTCCTCGGCCACGTCCTCGGGCTGGTCGTCTTCACGTTCTTCGGCTCGGCGAGCGTTGGCGGCAGGTTCTCGAAGCTCAGGACGCTGGCGAGGACCCTGGGGGTTATCCTCTTCATCGGCATCTTCTACGCCCTCAACTACTTCCAGGGGTACGTCAACGAGCTCTTCTCGAAGTACTCCCTGGCCTATCCATTCTCCGTCGCCTCGATAACGGATCCATCCCACTCCTCCCTCATTCTCCTCGGCTATCTCGTCATCCTCGTTCCGCTCTACCGGTTCATCCTCGGAAGACTCTGGAGCGGGTTGGAGGAGGGGGCGAAGGTTTCCCGCTCCAGAACCGTTCGCTTCAAGGCCGAAACCCACCCCCCTGTTCTGGCACTCGCACTCAAGGATTTGAGAATAGTCTTCAGAAAGAGCGCCCTCCTCGTCGGTCTCGTCTTTCCTCTCTTCATAATCCTGCCGAGTGCTGTTGGCATTCTCACGTCCGGAAAGGTTGAGGACTGGGCGCTCGCATCGGTCCTCCTCATGATAGCCTGGATGAGCTCCGTGGGAATCGACACGGTTCTCAAAATAGACGGTAGGGAGTTCGAGTTCCTGAGGAGTCTGCCCATAACGGTCGGTCAGTTCGTTCGGGCGAAGCTCCTGGTGATGAACGCCGTTCCGGTTACTGCCGGCGTTGGTCTCGTCCTAGCGGTTTCGTACCTCGACGTTAAAACCCTTGCCCTGCTCCCCGCCGCGGTTATCCTTCCGCTCCTGACGTCCTCCGTGGCGCTGGCCTTCTTCTACCACGGCGAAAGCGAGCTATCCGTGCCGGAGACGAACTTCGGCCACGTCCTGGTGCTGATGATAATCAACGGGGTTACCCTCGGAGCAATCGCCGGCCTCTGGTACTTCCTCGGCTACCCCTACGCGCTGGCTCTAGCTACCGTCGGCTTCGCGGCGGTTCAGGCCTTCCTCAGCAGGTGACGTGGAATATCGCAAGGACTTTCCTTTTTCCCCAGAGCCCGTTGAAGAGCTCCACCGCCTCGCCGGTCGGCTTTTCGATGACCTCTTTGTTCGTCACCAGCTCCCTGCTTTCCGGTAGAAGGGAGAGCTTTCCCCAGGCACCGGTGCCGACGAGCAGAACGTCGAAGTCCTCCGTGAGGTACTCCCTCAGCTCATCCGGGTCGAGCTTATGGCTCGTGCCGTGCTTGTTCTTGCTGAGCCATTTCTTGCGCTCCTCGATTTTTCCGCTCGGATATATCACGATGTCGCCTTCGTAAACCTTCCCGTCCACGACTATCCTGCCGAATTCTGGAAACTCGACCCTCATGACATCACCTCAGGCTCAGGGCGTCCCTCAGAATCTTCGCGTGGTCGAACGCCAGCGGCAGCTTCAGCGCTTCATCCACAGGTACAACGTGGACTTCCTTGGCGTCGTCCCCGGCCTTCAGTTTTCCGGTTCCGATAGCCAGAAAGGCCGTCGTTACGGTGTGTCCTCTCGGGTCGCGGTTCGGGTCGGAGTAAACTCCAACGAGCTTGATGAGCCTCACGTCGAGACCAGTCTCCTCCCTCGCCTCACGAAGGGCCGCCTCCTCGACGGTTTCTCCGTACTCGACGAAGCCTCCGGGTAAAGCAAAGCTGTCCTTGAAGGGCTCGTGCTTCCTTTTGATGAGGACGACACCGTTGTTGTAAAGTATCACAACGTCCGCGGTCAGACCTATGCAGCGGTGCATCTCCACCTTCAGCTCCAGGTGCTTCCTTGATAAAAACTCCATCAGCTCTTTCTTAACCGGTTCAACGTTGTAGTCCCTTGGTGCCTTTACGAGAAGGACGTAACGGTCCATAGGATCACCTCGGCTCCCGCTTTTCATCACGACTCAGCATGCTGACGTTTCGTCATCGGTGATTGAACTTCGCGGAGTTCCCTTATATTCCTGATGCTTGGGGTCTGTCTGTCGTGGGTTTTTAGCGAGCGGGCTTAACATCAACCTCCATCGCCATCTCATTCACTTCGTCCATAGGGAAGTCGAAGATTCTGCGCTGGAGAAAGAGCGCGGTGAATGCGGCGGCCCTCTTGAGTGCTTGAATGAATGAGCAGTCATTGTAGAACAGGGAGAAGGATGCCAGAAAAACGTCGCCCGCGCCGGTGGATTCCTCCACCGCAACCCTGGCCGGAGTGTAGGTGTATTTTCGTCCCCGGAGGTATGCCTGTCCCACGTCGGCACCCCGGGAGACCAGCAGCACTTCTATTTTGTCCGGATTAAGGTTTCTTACGAGCTGGGCCTCGGAGACGTCGGCGTGGAGAACCTTCAGTCCGTTAAAGATGCCGCCGTCTACCCCCGTCAGCTTCAGTCTTCCTGGGTGGGGGGACCTGGTGAACCCCTGAACGTCTGCGACAACGAAGTCGCCCCTCTTTTTGGCGAGTGCAACGGTTTCGGGTGTAATCTCGCCTGCAACCGGGTTGAGGATGATTATATCGTAGCCCCTGTGTGGTATGTCGGTTATCCTCTCCGCAACGGAGAGGAGGGTCAGCTCCCGGTTGTCCCTGTCGAGATAGCGGAGACGGTAGGAAGTGCTGTTCCGTGAGGAGATTACGTGGAGCCTTATCCCTGAAGCCTCGAGCTCCTCAAGCCATTTTCCCGGGAAGTCCTCCCCAACACTGGTCAGAATCTCGACCCTGCAGAATCCGGACAGGGCCATCGCAGAATAGTACGCTCCACCCCCGATGCGGTATTCGATTCCGGAACCCTTAACGATGATATCCTGCACGAGATGGCCGACGACTAGACACTTCATTTTATCAGCCCAATCCTTGTTATTAGCTACACTTTCCATAAAAACCTTTTGGAAATTTTCCGAAAAGTTTATAAGGGCAAAAACGAAAAGCTTAAAAGGATATGTCCTTTTGGGGTGGGGCTATGAAGCGCCTGGGTAAAGTTTCTCACTATGCAAAGCAGGGGTTCCTGGTTCTCAGGACTGACTGGGTTCCTTCACTCAACGACCCGGTGGTTGACAAAAAGCTCACCGTGGTCGGGGTAGTAAAGGATGTTTTCGGGCCGGTTAAGAGGCCCTACGTGGCCGTCAAGCCACGAGTCAAGAATCCCGAGAGTTACATCGGTGCACTGCTGTACGTTGATTCCTCGAGGAAGAAATCCGGGCCTGGCAGAAAAGCTCGGTCCGGGAAGAAGCGTTCCAAGGGCGGAAAGGCAAGACGCCCTGCCCCCAGAAAGAGGGGGTGAGAGCTTTTGGCTGATAAGAATGTTTGTCCGATTTGCGGCTCCGATAAGCTGTTTTACGACCCGAGGAGAGGCGAAATTGTCTGTTCTGTCTGTGGTTACGTTGTTCAGCAGAATGTCGTCGATGAGGGTCCTGAGTGGCGCGCCTTCGACCCCGATCAGAGGGCCAAGCGTGCCAGGACCGGTGCGCCCATGACGCTGATGATCCATGATAAGGGCCTCTCCACCGACATAGACTGGCGCGACAAGGACATACACGGGAACCAGATAACCGGCATGTACCGGACTAAGATGCGCCGCCTGAGGATGTGGCAGCGCAGGATGCGCATAAACGACGCGGCCGAGCGTAACCTCGCCTTCGCCCTGAGCGAGCTGGACAGAATGGCTGCCCAGATGCGTCTCCCGAGGCGCGTCAAGGAGGTTGCGGCCTCGCTCTACAGAAAGGCAGTCATGAAGAAGCTCATCCGCGGGCGCTCGATTGAGGGAATGGTCTCCGCGGCACTCTACGCGGCGTGCAGGATGGAGAGCATTCCAAGGACTCTCGATGAGATAGCGGCCGTTTCAAAGGTCACGAAGAAGGAGATAGGAAGGAGCTACCGCTTCCTTGCCCGCGGTCTCAGCCTCAACCTCCGCCCGACCAGCCCGATTGAGTACGTTGACCGCTTCGGCGACGCTCTAAACGTGAGTGTTCGGACGAAGAAGAGGGCCAAGGAGATACTCCGGGAGGCCATAAAGCGCGGCATAACCAGCGGCAAGGGTCCTACTGGACTTGCGGCGGCTGCCCTGTACGTTGCCTCTCTCCTCGAGGGTGAGAAAAAGACCCAGCGCGAGGTGGCGGAGGTAGCGCACGTAACCGAGGTCACCGTGAGGAACCGCTACAAGGAGCTGGTGGAGAAGCTCAACATAAACGTCCCGATATGAGGGATGGCCGTGCTTATAGCGGTGACGAGCGACACCCATTACGGCGATAAGACCCGAAACCCCCTCTCCCTTCTTTTCCAGCACCTTGAGGAGAGAACGCCGGATTTGATACTCCACGCGGGCGACGTTACATCCCATGAGCTTCTGGAGGAGCTTGAGAGGTTCGCACCGGTCATAGCCGTTCGGGGAAACGCTGATCACCTCAACCTCCCTGAGGAGAGGGTCGTCGATGCCGCGGATATTGGAATCGGCCTTCTCCACGGGCACCGGTTCTTCTCGCTCAACGCCCAGTTTCTGACGCTCAAAGCCCTCGACATGGGGGTCGATGTTCTCATATTCGGCCACACGCACCGTTTCTACCACGATACCTACTCAATCCATGGGAAACGGGTGGTTCTCCTCAACCCTGGCTCGCCGACGTTCCCTAGGATGGATTCGGCCGGCTTTGCGTTTCTCGAGATTAAGGGAGAAAACATCCGTGTTGAAAGGATTACTTTCTGGTAGGTTCACATCAACTCCCAGAAAAGCTAAGGAAGGAAAAGAAAGGCCATCAGCTCTTGATGGCGAGCTTGATGTCCTCGGCCTTGACGGTCTTCCTGCCGGCGTGGTGGGCAAGGTCGACCGCCTTCCTGGCGATCTCCATGGCCTTCTCCTCGAGGTGCTCGGCCAGGAGCTTGGCGGCGTCCTCGCTGACGCGGGCGGCGCCGGCCTTCCTTATCAGCCTGTCAACTGGGGCAATCGGCAACTCAGCCATTTTCCCAACCTCCTAAACGTTGTTTTGCAGGTATCTGCGTTCTATTCTAGGAAGGAAGGCCTATATAAACTTTTCGGAAACAGGGGCTTCTGGGGGCGATAATCGGCTGTTTTTAGGTGGGGTGTTTAGAAATTCGGCATCCTTCGCCTGCCACCTTATGAACGGCCCAATACAAACCCGAGGGCAAAGTTTTGAAAAGGTCTATCCGCACTTGAAACCCCGTTTGCCGGTGGGACACAGCTTTGATTTTTAAAAGCGGGGCGGAAGTTTGGGGCGTTGGTGCGGTAAAAGTGTCCCCGATACTCATATGGGGGCAGGAGTGTCCCAATAATGAACCATAGCATTTTTATAGGTGGCCGTATAATCTCCAAGTTACTCAGGAGGTGAAAGCATGGTAGAGAAGTTTGACAAGATATACGACTACTACGTGGACAAGGCCTATGAGCCCAATAAAAAGAGGGACATCATAGCCGTGTTCCGCGTAACCCCTGCCGAGGGGTACACCATCGAGGCGGCCGCCGGTGCAGTCGCCGCCGAGAGCTCGACCGGAACCTGGACCACCCTCTACGAGTGGTATGAGAAGGAGAGATGGGCGGACCTTTCCGCCAAGGCCTACGACTTCCACGACATGGGCGACGGCAGCTGGATAGTCAAGATAGCCTACCCGTTCCACGCCTTTGAGGAGGCAAACCTTCCCGGACTCTTGGCGAGCATAGCGGGCAACGTCTTCGGGATGAAGCGCGTCAAGGGACTTCGTCTTGAGGACATGTACTTCCCCGAGAAGCTCATCAGGGAGTTTAACGGTCCGGCCTTTGGTATCGAGGGCGTCAGAAAGATGCTCGATATCAAGGACAGGCCGCTCTACGGTGTCGTTCCAAAGCCCAAGGTGGGTTATTCCCCTGAGGAGTTCGAAAAGCTCGCGTACGACCTGCTCTCAAACGGCGCCGATTATATGAAGGACGACGAGAACCTCACGAGCCCCTGGTACAACCGCTTTGATGAGCGCGCCGAGATAATGGCCAGGGTGATAGAGAGGGTTGAGAACGAGACCGGTGAGAAGAAGACGTGGTTCGCCAACATAACTGCCCCGCTCCTTGAGATGGAGCGCAGGCTTGAGGTTCTGGCCAATCTTGGCCTCAAGCACGCGATGGTCGATGTCGTCATAACCGGCTGGGGCGCACTCGAGTACATAACCGAGCTGGCGGCGGACTACGGTCTAGCCGTCCACGGTCACAGGGCCATGCACGCCGCGTTCACCAGGAACCCACACCACGGCATCTCGATGTTCGTCCTAGCGAAGCTCTACAGGCTCGTCGGTATCGACCAGCTCCACGTTGGAACGGCCGGAGCCGGCAAGCTCGAGGGAGGAAAGTGGGACGTCATTCAGAACGCCAGGATCCTCAGGGAGAAGCACTACAAGCCGGACGAGAACGATGTCTTCCACATGGAGCAGAAGTTCTACGGCATAAAGGCTGCGTTCCCGACGAGCTCCGGCGGCCTCCACCCCGGCAACATCCAGCCCGTTGTGGATGCCCTCGGAACTGACATCGTCTTCCAGCTCGGTGGAGGAACCCTCGGACACCCCGATGGGCCCGCTGCGGGTGCAAGAGCTGCCAGGCAGGCGATAGATGCCATCATGCAGGGAATCCCCCTCGACGAATATGCCAAGAGCCACAGGGAGCTTGCCCGCGCCCTGGAGAAGTGGGGTCACGTCACTCCGGTCTGACCGGTTTGACGGCTTTTCTCCCCCATTTTCGTCTTTCGTTCAACTTTTCACCCGGAGGAGATTTAACGGGTGGGAATGTTCTTCCCCCGGTGGTGTTATGGTTCACCCTGGTGGATTCTTGGAGGTCATAACGGGGCCGATGTTCGCGGGCAAAACCACCGAGCTTATAAAGAGGATAGAGCGGCAGACTTTTGCCAGGAGGAAGGCCGCCCTCTTCAAGCCCAGCATCGACAACAGATATTCCGAGGATGACGTGGTTGCCCACAACGGTCTCAGGTACGAGGCCTTCGTCGTCCCCACGAATGAGGAGGGCGTTGAACTCATTGAGAGGATTACCCTGGATGAGGGCTTCGAGGTAATCGGGGTGGACGAGGTTCAGTTCTTTCCGCAGGGAATAGTTGAGACGCTGAACCGCCTCGCCGACGAGGGAATCTACGTGATTGCGAGCGGCCTCAACCTCGACTTCAAGGGGGACCCCTTCCCGGTGACCGGGGACCTCCTTGTCCGCGCTGACAACATCGTCTACCTCACCGCGGTCTGCACGGTCTGCGGGAAGCCCGCGACCAGGAGTCAGCGTCTTATTGATGGGAAGCCGGCCCCGAGGGACTCCCCGATAATCCTCGTCGGGAGCAACGAGAGCTATGAGGCACGCTGCAGGGAGCACCACGTTGTTCCATAATCCTCCAATTTTTCTCCCGGATCCACCGAAAAGCTTAAAGTAATCTTTTCTTACATCAGGTTAGGGAAAGGGGGTGAGACCATGGAGTCAAATAAGAACATGGGAAGGCTGCTTGACATACTGGGAAACGAGACGCGAAGGAGGATACTCATCCTGCTCACCAGGAGACCCTACTTTGTGAGCGAGCTCAGCCAGGAGCTTGGGGTGGGTCAGAAGGCGGTCCTTGAGCATCTGAGGATACTCGAGAGCGCTGGGCTCATAGAGGGAAGGACTGAGAAGATACCGCGCGGCAGGCCCAGGAAGTACTACACGATAAAGAGGGGCTTCAGAATGGAGGTACTGCTCACTCCGTACACCTTCGGCACTGAGATGTACGAACCGAAGGCCCCCAGGCGAACCAGGGAGTACAACCAGGCCAGGGCGCTCATAAAATCCACCGAGCCCGCGGACGCCAAGATAGACGAGCTCCTGACGTTTCTAACTGAGATACAGGAGAGGATAAATGAGATAATCCGGACAAAGCAGGAGCTGGAGGAAGTCCGCCTGCTGACGGAGACGTACATAGAGAATTTCTTCAGAAGGGTGGCTCAGGAAAACGAACGGGAGTTCGAGAGGCTCCTGAAGGAGTTCGCCCCCAGGCTGCCGAGAAAGATACTTGAGGACCTGGAAAGCTTTTAAGAATCCTTTTAAGAATCGGCTGGAAGGGTCCGAAGAGAATAAATCCTAGAAAAGGGGCATCAAAGCATCTTGCCCTCTTCCTTCATCCTCACGAGCTTGGTCATGTAACCGGCTATCCTGTTCCTGATGGTCTTGCTGGTGACGTTGGTGAGCTCATCGACCTTCTTCTTGTTGTGCTCGAAGTCCCTGGTGAACTCGTTCGGGTAGCGGTCAAACAGCTCGCGGGCGATTCTCTTGATGAAAGTCTGCTTGATGTTTCCCATCATCAATCCCCCCATTATCTTGACTCTGACAACCATACCCCAATCTCGAAAGCCGTTTTAAAGCTTTTCCCTCTTCAAACTTATAAACCCTCTCTCGAACTCATGGCCATGATGAGGGAAATCATCCGCTGCAGGGGACACGAGAACGTCAGGGCAACCCACAAATCGACGCTTGAGTTCACGAAGGAAAACTACCTCACCCCAAGGGGGGACTGCATACTGTGCATCGAAGCGGACAGGGGCATAAACGACCTGAGCGAGGATTTTAAACGTGCCCTCAGGGCTGGAAAGAAGCTCTTGATCCGCATCAGGGTGGGCGACCTCACTGACGAGGTCCTGGCCGAGGGGAGCCCGGAGCTGATTCTCGAGCACGAGTACTCGATGGTCATCAGGAAGAGCACCTACGTGGACGCCAGAACCCTCGCGATAAGGGCCAACAAGGCCGCCAGGGACATAGACCGGCGCATTGTGGAGCTTCTGAAGAACCCCGAGACGATTGCCGAGATTGAGCTGGTGGTGTTCGACTGATTTTTAAGCTTCGCAAACTATCTTTTCACATGACACCTAAAGAAACGGCACTCGCCCTGATGGATGCGGCGTTGAAAGCCGCTGACCCGTACCTCGCGGTGAAAAGGAACCTTGGGATTGAGGGGAACCACTTGGTCGTTTCTGGTGAGAGGTTCCCTGTTCGGGGGAAAATCTATCTTCTGGCCTTCGGCAAGGCCGCCTGCTCCATGGCAAGGGCGGTCGTTGACCTCCTCGGGGAGAGAGTCGAAGAGGGAGTAATCCTCACCAAGTACGGGTACGCCGAAAACTGTCCTAAAATGGGAAGGCTGAAGGTTATCGAGGCGGGGCATCCTGTTCCAGACGAGAACTCCCTCCTGGCTGGAAAACTCGGCCTCGAGCTGGCCGAGAAGGTTGGGGAGAACGACATTCTCATCGTCCTGATCTCCGGTGGCGGAAGCGCCCTCTTCCTCCTTCCCGAGAGGGGAATAACCCTGGAGGACAAAATCCGGACAAACGAGCTCCTCCTGAAAAGCGGGGCAAAGATATACGAGATAAACACAGTGAGAAAGCACATCTCGGCCGTCAAGGGCGGCAAGCTGGCGAAGCGCGTGAGGGGGACGGTTGTAAGCCTGATCCTCTCGGACGTCGTCGGCGACCCGCTCGAGGCCATAGCATCGGGCCCGACCGTAAAGGACCCCACCACCTTCGAGGATGCCTTCAGAATCTTGAAGCTCTACGGCGTCTGGGAGAAGCTGCCCGAGAGCGTTAAGAGGCACATCGAGCTGGGACTTGAAGGGAAGGCAGAGGAGACCCTCAAGGAGGATCTCCCAAACGTCCACAACTTCATAGTCGGAAGCAACACCCTCGCCTGTGAATCTGCCCTGGCGAAGGCGGAGGAACTCGGCTACAATGCCCTGTTGCTCACCACGACCCTCGAAGGTGAGGCAAGGGAGATAGCCCTGGCAATAGGCTCGATAGTCCAGGAGATCGCCAAATACGACCGCCCGGTTCCAAAGCCGGCGGTTCTAATAGCCGGCGGCGAGTGGACGGTGACTATTGAGGGAAAAGCCGGCCTCGGCGGACCGAATCAGGAGTTCGCGCTAAGTGTGGCCAGAAAGATAGATGGACTGAACGCTGTGGTTTTAGCGGTTGATACCGACGGGACCGACGGGCCGACGGATGCGGCCGGCGGGATAGTGGACGGGAAAACGCTTGAACTTCTCAGGGAATCCGGGGTGGACGTCGAGGAAGTCCTCCGGAGGCACGACGCCTACGGTGCGCTGGAAAGAGTGGGTGCGCTCCTCAAGATGGGGCCGACGGGAACCAACGTGAACTCGATGGTGATAGCGGTCATCCCGAAGGGACGCCAATAAATTTTACAGCTCCACGAACTCCCAGCCTTCCCTGTGGGTCTCTATTCCCTCCGCCTTCACACGTAGGGGCCTTATCTCCTTCTTTAGTCCCCATAGGAACTCTTCAAAGGCCTCATCATCGGTCAGAACCTCGTAGCTTTCCGGATACTCATCGCAGAGGAGTTCCTGGAATTCCCTTCCCGATGCACGGAGGTTGAGCACTTCAAAGAAGTAGTAGTCCGCAAAGTCCCTCGTATCCTCGACTATGGCAGAAACGTCCGTTATCTCCGGAATTATTGGGCTGACGAAAACGTATGTTTTCAAGCCCGCCTCGTGGAGTTCCTTAAGGGCGTTAACCCTCGCCTCGTGAACCGGCGTCAGCGGTTCAAAGAGCCTCTTTTCTCTCCCTGTAAAGCCGTTTATCGTGAGGCCGACCTCTATCGTCCGGAACTCCTTGAAAAGGTCGATGTCCCGGGTTACCAGAGGGGACTTGGTGAGCACCGAAAGTTCGTTCTTCTTGTCCATGTACCTCAAAACGCTTCTCGTAAGCTTTAACTCGGCCTCTATAGGCTGGTATGGGTCGCTCACCGTTGACATGACGACGCTCCCAGAAACGTGCTTTCTCTCCAGGTCGGGGCGTTGGTCTTGATGGATTAGTCATTAAGCAGGAAAGCAACACTCTTTTAAAGCATAAAACCCATACCATACTTTGGAATGAAGCGTGCAGTAACGGTCAAACTCCAGCCCTCAAAGGAGCAGGAGAAAATCCTTTTTGAATTAGCTTATGCTACCGCAGTAATCTGGAACAAACTCAACTACCAGAGGCTCAAGCAATTCAAAGAATTCGGCAAAATCGACTTTAATGGGACGGAAAAAGAAGCTTACCACGAGTTCAAAAACTGGATTGGTGGCTCGACAGTCCAACAGTTAGCCCGAAAGAATGCCGAAAGCTGGAGGAGCTTCTTCTCCCTCAACAAAAAGAAAAAGACCGGAAAACTTCCCGAATGGTTCAAACCGAAACCACCAAAATTCGTTAGAGAAAAGAACGGCAGAAAACTCTTTGTAATTCCTCTCAGGAGCGACCAGTACAAAATCAAGGGAAACATTATTGAGTTGAGAAGACTCGGCAAGTTTGGAAGACTCGAAATCCAGTTCAAGGGGAAAATACACTTGAAAGGCAAGCAGGGCAGGTTGGAAATAATCTACGACCCCATAAAGCGAAAATGGTACGCTCACATCAGCTTCTCTAAAGTTGAAGAGAAACTGGAGAAGGACAAGTGGGTTGAACTCCCAAGAATCCCAAAAGGAAGCCTTTCGGCGGGAATCGACTTGGGAGTAAACAATCTCATGGCCGTTTATGTGGAAAATGGGGAAAGCTTCCTCCTGAATGGAAGGCCACTCAAGAGCATTGATTTTTACTGGAGGAGGAAACTTGCCGATTATCAGTCAAAACTTAATAAATCCGGAGCTAAAACGAGTAGAAAACTCAGAAGAATGCATGAGAAGGCCAAGCTACAAGCTAAGCATTACATTAACACTGCCGTTAGACAGACTGTTAAGAGGCTTTACGATTTGGGTGTTTCTAAGATTGTAGTGGGTTATCCTAAAGGCATTGCGAGAAATTCAAAGAGGGGCATTAAGCAGAACTTCATTCTCTCTCATGTGTGGCGGTTTAATTATCTTATTAAACGCTTGACTGAAGTTGCCGAAGAGTATGGTATTGAGGTTGAAGTTGTTGATGAGGCTTTCACTTCTCAGGTTTGCCCCCTCTGTGGCCAACGCCACATTAATGCTCGTTTTGTTAGAGGTTTGTTTGAGTGCCACAGAGAGGGCGTTGTGATGAATGCGGACTTGGTGGGAGCGTTTAACATTTTAAAGAAAGTTGTGAGAACCATAACCCCGAGCCTTCCAGCCTTATCGGGAGGTAGGGGTAATGGGGGGAAGGCCCTCCCCGAGGGGTTCGAAGAACCCAAATTTGAGAGGGTTCTTATGAAGACCCCTCAAACCTCCCCGTCATTGCCGAGGGGTTAACTCGTTGGAACCCGGCTTAAAGCGGGGAGGAGGTCAGCTCGACCCAGCTTCCCCATCTCCCGTAGTCCTTCCACCTCATCAGAAACTTGGCGTAGCAGTACTCGCATGCGAAGGCACAGCCGACGTACTGGTTGATCGTCCACTCCACTCCCGGAATCTTCGATTTGGTGTAGATGCTCTTGGTGTGCCTCTCTATAACCCGAACCTTCATAAGGACTTTTTGTCCATTCTCCTTAAAAGGTGAGCGGCATGAGGTTGAGGGTCCGCCGTCGGCCGGTTAAGTATGCAAGGCTTGAGGTAAGGCCGGACGGAACGGTTCTGGTCACTGCCCCGGATGGCTTCGACGTTGATAACCTGATCGAGAGGCACCGGGGCTGGCTTGAGGACAAGCTGGCCAAGATAGGTGAGCTCAGAGAGATTGCGGAGTCCGGTTTCCCCATCAACGGCGAGTTCTACCAGGTCATTCACGGAAGGAAGCCCAAAGTTCACGAGCGGTTCAAGACCGTCGTCCTATCCCCCAACCCCAATGACGTGGTTGACTGCCTGAAGAGGATTCTCAGGAAGGAGCTCCTACCCCTTGTGGATTCCTACGCCTGGGGGATGGGTGTCGAGCCCGGGAAGGTCTACATCAGGCATCAGAAGAGCCGATGGGGAAGCTGTTCCCCCAAGGGAAACCTGAACTTCAACGTTCGCCTCATAGCCCTTCCCCGGGAGCTGAGGGAATACGTTGTAATCCATGAGCTCGTCCATCTGAAACACATGAACCATTCGAAGGCCTTTTGGGAGCTCGTCGGGGAGTTTTACCCTGACTACAAAACCGCCAGAAGGGAGCTCAAGAAGTGGTGGACGATAGTCGAGCTGAACCCCCACTGGAAATGGCTGGCGCGGGGTGAAGTCTAGAGATGTGGCGTATAAAAGCAGGGAATCTACTCAAGCTCCTCGCACTGATGGCCGATGAAATCATCGTTGGCGTTTTCATCTTCCTGATACTCCCTGAAATAGGTGTGGAAATTCCCCTCTGGGCGGGCTTGCTTGTGATGTCTCTTCTTTTGGCCAAGGATTTCCTCATAGCGCCCTTCGTTCTCGGAGGGGGAGCGGACAAAAAGCCCCGTGCAGGCCCAGAGGGACTGATAGGGAGAACCGCCCTCGTTGTGGAAGACCTCTCCCCAGAGGGAGTTGTTAAACTCGATGGCGAACTCTGGAAGGCAGAATGCCTGGACGGAGTCGCCGAAAGGGGTGAGAGGGTTAGAATAATATCAGTCCGGGGCACTAAGGTTCTCGTAGAACGCCGAGGGTAGCCAGAACCCTCGCAACCTCCTCCGGGTTGTTGGTCGTGAACGAAACCGTCCAGCCCTTCCTCTGATGTATCGTGACGCAGCCCCTGGCCGGCAGGTTGAAGTGTATCGTCCCGTAGCAGGAGGTCCAGCCTTCCCCGACCCGGAAGCTCGCCATATTCTCGATGGGTACCGTCTTCCTGACTATAAGCCCAAGGATGCCCCTTATCCTCAGCTCGCGCTCGTCTATCTCGATTCTGATTGCCATGACGTCGAGGAGCAGGATTGCAACCCCCACCGTGGTCGCGAGCATTATTTCAAAGCCTTCTTCAGCCTGATACGTTGCATAAAGGCCTGCGAGCATTGAGATTATAGGAACAAGCAGAACGACCTGCAGAATCCTGCTCGTCAGGGTCTCCTCGTAGAGCGCCATGTTCTCACCGAAGGAACTTCTCGGTTAGAGCTTTAAAGGTTGGCTTCCAAACCCCTCCGGTGATAGCATGGTCAGGATAATGCCCATTGACAGGTTGAGCGACGAGGAGATTACAGGGATCCTGACGAAGTACAGAAAGATCGCCCTTGTGGGTGCTTCACCGAAACCAGAGCGCGCTTCCAACGATGTGATGCGCTACCTCCTCGAACACGGCTACGAAGTCTATCCAGTCAACCCCCGCTATTCCGAAGTCCTCGGAAGGAAGTGCTATCCGAGCGTTCTCGATATTCCCGATGACGTCGAGATAGTCGACCTCTTCGTAAGGCCCGAGTTCACGATGGACTACGTCGAGCAGGCGATAAAGAAGGGCGCAAAGGTCGTCTGGTTCCAGTTCAACACGTACAACCGGGAAGCGTTCAAAAAGGCCAAGGAAGCGGGCCTAACTGCAGTTGCCCACCGCTGCATAAAGCAGGAGCATGCGAGGTTGATTGGTTAGCTCCGATACCTCAGCACGTGGATGTCCCTGACGAGTTTGTGCCTCTCCTCGTAGTCGGTGTACCTTCCAACGACCTCGAAGCCGAGCTTGCCCAGCCACTTCCTTTCCTTTCTGTATATTCCCCCGCCGCTCAGCCTGTAGGCCGGGAAGACGAAGACAACCCGTCCGTTCCTTTTGAGAACGTCGCCAAAGCTCTCAAAGACGGGATAATAAAGCCTGTCCAGCTCGTTGGCAAGCTTTATCGCCTCTCCCCTGCTCGGGTTCCTCCTGAGAGGCTTTCCGAGGTAGGGTTCTGTAACTACCGCGTCGAACCTCTGGCGGAAGCAGCGCTTCAGCTTTCTCGCGTCGCAGACCTCAAGGTGTGCTGAGTTCTTCAGGCGGAACTCCTTTCTGAGCCATGCGAGGTTCTTCTTGGCGTCCCGTATTCTCTCAGGGTCGCGGTCGCCCCCATAAGCGCTGAGCCCCTGGAGGACGAACTCCTGAACTATCGTCCCTATTCCGCAGAAGGGGTCGAGGAAGGAGCCCTTCCTCACCTCTGTCAGGTTCACCATTATCCTCGCGAGCCTGGGCGGAATTGAGAGTATCGGCCTCTGAACCGGCCTCTCCACATCGAGCTTCTTCAGCTCGAACGGGTCGGTAACCTTCACCGTCTCGCTGACCCAGAAGCTCCCGTCCTCGCGGAAGAGGAAGACGAAGTCCTTGACCTCCGGAAAGCCCTTGAGGATTAGTTCAGCGGGCATGGCGTAAACTTTGGCGGGCTTGAAGAACTTTGAGGGGCCCTCCACCTTGAACTCTCTCTTTACCGCGCTCCCCATCTTCCGCCAGAGCTTCCAGTCGCCCTCACCGTAGAGGCTGACGGTGAAGAGCCTCGCGTATTCGAGGTCGCCTATGGCATCCTCGCCCTCGCCGACTATCCTGACCAGTTTGAGTGAACCCCCCAGCCAGCGGAAGTACCTCTCCACAGTGGGTGATGACTCAAATATCAGCCAGTCTCGCGCGGACTCGATAACTCTAACTTTAAGGTCGAACCTTCTGGTGAATGCATAAAATTCTGCCTCGCTGAGGCGTGGATTTTTGCCAAATATCACCGCGTACATGGTCGCATTCTTCGAGGGAGCCCTTAAAAACATTCCGAGGGTTAGGTTAATAAGATGCGAGGTGCAATAAAGAACAAGAACGGTGTGTAAAATCCACAACCGTACGGGGGATAGGCGGCATGATTGTCAAGGAAATTCTCGCCTCAGTTGAGGCGATTCCAGACCCCTATATAAAATCGGTAACGTATGCTAAAATAGGTGAGAGGCTTGCCAAGGCCAGAGAGGGCAGTTATAAAACCGCGTTTCTGAAGGCTCTCGAAACGGCGAAGGAAATAGAGGATCCCGTGAAGATGTTCCGGGCCCTTTTGTCGGTTGGGTATTCCCTCGGCAGGGCGGGTCTTAAGTCGTCCAAAAGGATATATCAGGGTGTTCTTGAGGACTCCCGCGTCCTCCCCGCACCCCAAAGGGATGTCATAATGAGGACTGCCGCTGCCTACATGCTCGCCCTGGGGGAGGTGGCCGAGGCAATCCTCTACGCGCTGGAGGTGAAGAACCGCACCCTCCGGAACGAGATCCTTCTTGAGGTTATCAGGGCCAACACAAAGATGATCGGAAGGGAGCAGCTAAAGGCCGCCTCCCGCATCAGAAAGAGCAAGCTTGCCCTTGAGTACATCGACGGTGAGCCCTACCGCTCCAAGGCCCTCCTCGAGCTGATCAAGGCCTACCTCGCCCTCGGGAGCTACGAAAACGGAATATCGATGATACTGGAGATAGAGGTGAAGGAGTGGGCGAGGCATGCCTTCAAGGAGGTGGCTTTCTACCTGAAGGATAGGGAGGTACTCGGTCACTACATAGATTCCCTTGAGGCCGTCGCCAACGGGCTGATTGAGAAGTTTGGGGAGGAGTTCACTGAGGAGCTTGCCCTCGCATTCGCCTTGAGTGGCGAGGGGGTTTCCGCCGCTGAACTCATAAGACGCCTGAAGAACAGCGAGGAGGTGTTTGTTAAAATCGCCCTCGACCTCCTTGAAAGGGACCACAACGTTCTCCCAGCTTTCATCTCTCCCCTTGAGGATGATGAAGCTGAACTCGTCGGGAGGGCCGTGATGAATCGCATTCTGGAAAGGCCCGAACTCGGGGGATGGGAGATAATCAGGGCCATAGGTAAGAGCACGTCCAGCGAGGAGGTATGGGCCAAGATTGCCCGCTACTACGTCATCACGGGTGAGCTGGAGGGCGCTATGAAGGTTGGAGGCCTGCTGAGGGACGAGAGGCTTCGCTCGATAGTCATGGCCGACATTGCCCACCATCTGGTCAAGAAGGGGGATGTTGAGCGTGCCATCGATGCCGCCCTCGAGGTTCGCGATCCCAAATTCTCGTCGATCCTGGTCTCTGAAATCCTGATAAAAGCTCTCGAACAGGAGCTTCCGGGGAGGGTTAAGCAGTGGAACGGCTCAAAGCACTGAGGAAGGCGAGGAGCAATCGGGTGGGATTTATAGCCGATATGATCTCCCTGCTCCTGGCAGATAAGGAGCTGTACTCCGACGAGGTTCTTTTCAGGGATGCGGTTGAGGAGATATACTCCACCCTGCGCTCGGAGGTCACGGAGAACGGCAGAAAAGACCTCGTCGAGGCCTACGAGCTGGCGGTTCTCCTCAAGGCGGTCGTGTCTGGCAGGGTTAAGGGTACCGAGGAGCTGCTGGTGGAGATTAGAAAGAACCTGCCTGGGTGATGGCATGCTCTTTGAGATCGAGGTTTCCACGAGGGAGAAGTTCCAGATAGTTGATATAACCTCCGAGGTCCAGACGCTCGTCTATCGCTCCGGAGTCAAGCATGGCATCGTCATCGTTTTTGTCAGACACACAACCACTGGTCTCCTGATAAACGAAGCTGAAAGCGGGCTTCTTCAAGATATCAGGGCCCAGATGAAAGAGCTGGTCCCGAAGGGTGCCGGCTACGCCCACGATCTCATAGACAGCAACGCCCACGCACACCTGCGGGCGACCCTCTTCCTGAACCCCGAGGTTGTCGTCCCCATAGACGGGGCCGAGCTCCAGCTCGGGACCTGGCAGCGGATACTCTTCATCGAGCTGGACGGCCCGAGGCGCAGGAAGATTCAGGTCATGGTGTGTCCATGTTCGGAGTTCCCAGGGGAGTAACGCGCCTTCAAACGTACTGGGCGTAGTACGCCAGCCTCTCGAGCAGGTCGTTGAATCCCTCGTAGGTGACCAGGGACAGCGGTATCGCCTCCTGCTCAAGGCGCTTTTTTATCGTTTCCCTGACTTCCTCGACCCGCTCCCTCGGCACGAGGTCTATCTTGTTGATGACGACGATTATCGGCTTCTCGTAGCGGAACTTGAGCATGTGGTGGAGCTTCTCCATGCCCCTATGCAGGCCGACGGTGGCATCGACCATGTGAATTACTATGTCCGCGGAGACTATCTCGTCGATTATCTCTCGGAACTTCTCCTCGCTCAGGACCTTCCCCCTCAGCTCCCTCTGGGGGTCGAAGAGGCCAGCGGTGTCTATGAGCACGAACTCATCGGCTCCTCCGAGGGGGTTCTTCATGCTCTTCGGTATCTTGAGCTTTCCGAAGCGCCGTCTTATCGTCCCCTTGGTTGTTCCTGGGAGGTTCTCTACCTCCGATATTTTGCCGCCTATGAGGGCGTTCATGAGCGTTGACTTGCCGGCGTTCTCGGCACCGATAATCGCAACCTTTATCATACCCTCACCCCACAGATATTTGCAAGATTGGCCTATAAAGGTGATGAGCATGCCCAAGCGGGTCAAACTCGGTCATCATTACTATTACATCGTTACGGTTGATGAGCTGAATTCCGGCGGTTTTCGCGGTAAGAACGTCGTAATCGAGGGCACCATAGAGGACAAGCCCCTTGTGGAGTTCCTTCCCATGGAGTTACCTGGTTACAGGACGACCTTTAAAGTTTCCGGCCTCAGGGTGGAGTTCTCGGGAAGTCCGTGCCTCGGAAAGGGCGAATGGGTGAAGGTCTACGGCAGATTCCTGGGAGACTGCATAATGGCGAGCGCCATTGAAACCGAAAGGGCGGTTTTCACAACGGAGGAATGAAAATGTCCATCATCGACCTTTTTATCGAGGCTGGGAACCTGAAAAAACTTCCCAGAACCGGCTGGCTCCTCCGGGGCGTTTCAAACCCAGAGAGCATAGCCGACCACAGCTACCGTGTTGCCCTGATAACCCTATTCCTGGCCGACGAACTGAGGGCGAAGGGCGTTGAGATAGACGTTGAGCGGGCTCTCAAGATAGCGGTTCTCCACGACCTCGCCGAGGCGAGGGTCACTGACATACCCCTGACGGCGCAGTACTACCTCGACAAGGGCAAGGCCGAGAAGAAGGCCGCGATGGAGCTTTTCATCAAAACACCAAACCCGAGGGAGTACTTCCGGCTCTGGCGCGAGTACGAGGAGGGCCTCAGCCTCGAGGGCAGGCTCGTAAAGTTCGCCGACAAGCTGGAGATGCTGGTCCAGGCTCACGAGTATGAAAATGCCGGCTTCAAAGACCTCGACGAGTTCTGGAGCGCGCTGGATTCCCTCATGGAGAGCGAGTTCTACGAGCACTTCCGGGAGCTTGTGGAGGAACTCGCCGGGTTGAGAAAACAAAACCGTTAACGTTAACTCTTTTGTTTGCTCAAAACGTTTAAATACACGCTTCTGCCCATTCCATTGGTGGTTCCAGTGAGGTGGAAAGGCATTGCTCTGATTGCGCTTCTCGTGCTCTCCGTTATCGCGGCGGGCTGCATAAACGGCTCTGAGAACTCAGGGCTCAAAGAGGCAACCCTCGTGGTATTTCACGCAGGTTCGCTGAGCATACCCTTCCAGCAGCTTGAGAAGGAGTTCTCGGATTACGCGGAAAAGAACCTCGGTTACAAGGTGACCTTCCAGGACGAGGCCAGCGGTAGCGTCGCGGCGGTGAGGAAGGTTACCGACCTGGGCAAGAAGGCCGACGTGGTCGGCGTTGCTGACTACACCCTCATTCCCCAGCTCATGGTTCCCAACTACACGGACTTCTACGTCATCTTCGCCACCAACGAGATAGTTATAGCGTTCACCGAGGAGAGCAAGTATGCGGACGAGATGAAGGCCCACCCAGAGAAGTGGTACGAGATACTGGCGAGGGACGATGTTTCCTTCGGCTTCTCGGACCCGAACCAGGACCCCTGCGGCTACCGCTCCGTCATGGTCATGAAGCTGGCCGATTACTACTACGACAAACCGATATTCGAGACCCTGGTCGAGAGGAACACGAACATATACTTCAACGGAAGCATGGTGGTCGCCCCCAAGGATATCCAGATAAAGAACGACAGGGTCGTCATAAGGCCCAAGGAGACCGATTTAACGGCCCTCGTCGAGAGCGGAAGCCTCGACTACTTCTTCATCTACAAAAGCGTGGCCGAGCAGCACAACCTCAGCTACATCACCCTCCCGAACGAGATAAACCTCAAGGACTTCAACAAGGCCGACTTCTACGGGAAGGTCAGCATCTACATCGGTTCTACCGGCAAGGTCATCAAGGCCAAGCCCATCGTTTACGGCGTTACCGTTCCTAAGGACGCGCCCAACAGTGAGCTGGCGATGGAGTTCCTCAAGTATCTCCTGGGCGAGAACGGCAGGCGGGTCTTCCAGGAGAACCACCAGGACTTCATCTGGCCGCCGGTTGCCTTCGGCAACGTTCCGGATGAGATAAAGCCCCTCGTTAAGGTGGAGGGGTGAGGTTTTTATTCCCCTCCCCCCTAAATCCAGAGGGATCGCCATGGGGACGAGGCACGACTACACGCTCTACTTCTTCGCAGCCCTGGGGAGCTTCCTCGTGGTTTACATAGCCCTGCCCCTGCTGGTCATACTGGCGAAGCAGGCCTCGGACTTCGACATGCTGCTCCGGGCCCTTCACGACGCCTACGTTATCGAGGCCCTCAGGAACTCCCTCCTGACCGCAACGGCGACAGCTTTGATCGCCCTTCTCTTCGGCGTTCCCCTTGGCTACGTTCTCGCGAGGAAAGAATTTCCCGGGAAAAGCCTCGTCCAGGCCCTAGTTGATGTTCCCATCGTCATCCCCCACTCAGTCGTCGGAATAATGCTCCTCGTTACCTTTTCGAACGCAATCCTCGACAGCTACACGGGGATAATAGCCGCGATGCTCTTCGTCTCCGCACCGTTTGCGATAAACGCCGCGCGCGATGGCTTTCTGGCGGTTGACGAGGGGCTGGAGCATGTTGCCAGAACCCTCGGTGCCTCCCGCTTAAGGGCGTTCTTCTCCGTGGCACTCCCGATGGCGTTTCCGGCCATAGCGAGCGGGGCCATAATGACGTGGGCGAGGGCCATAAGCGAGGTGGGTGCGATACTCATCGTTGCGTACTACCCCAAGACAGCTCAGGTTCTCGTCATGGAATACTTCAACAACTACGGCCTGAGATCCTCGAGACCGATTTCCGTTATCCTCATCGTGATGAGCCTCACAGTTTTCGTTATCCTGCGCTGGCTCGTGGGGAGGAAGGCCAATGCTTGAGGTAAAATCCGTTTCCAAGGACTGGAAGGAGTTCCGGCTGAGGGAGATAAGCTTTGACGTGAGCGAGGGGGAGCACTTCATAATCCTCGGCCCGAGCGGAGCAGGGAAGACGGTGCTCCTTGAGATAATAGCGGGCATAATCGAACCCGACGCCGGGAGGGTCCTTCTCAACGGTGAGGACATAACCCACTGGCCGCCGGAGAGGCGCGGTCTTGCATACATCCCCCAGAACTACGCCCTCTTCCCCCATATGAGCGTCTTCGATAACATAGCCTTCGGGCTCAGGCTCCGGAGGGTTCCGAGGGCGGAAATCGAGAGGAAAGTTAAGGAAATAGCCGAGGTTCTGGGCATAGCCCACCTTCTCCACAGAAAGCCAAAAACCCTGAGCGGCGGGGAGAGCCAGCGCGTGGCCATAGCGAGAGCCCTCGTTGTGGAACCCGAGCTTCTGCTCATGGACGAGCCCTTCGCGAACCTCGACGTCCAGACCCGCTCGAAGCTTCTGGGCGAGATGAAGCGCTGGAGACGGGAGCTCGGCTTCACCGCGTTGCACGTTACCCACTCCTTCGAGGAAGCGGTGAGCCTGGGCGACAGGGTGGGCGTTATGCTCGATGGGAGACTCGTCCAGACCGGCTCCGTTCGGGACGTCTTTTCGAGACCGGCGAGCGAGGAGGTGGCGCGGTTCCTCGGCTTCGAGAACATCATAGAGGGCACCGCGGAGGGAAGGGTTCTGAGGAGCAACGGCGTCGAGATAGAGCTTCCGGCGGAGGCGAGGGGAAGGGTTCGCGTTGGTCTAAGGCCGGAAGACATAATCCTCTCCCTGGGGCCCATTAGAACGTCCGCGAGGAACGAGTTCAAAGCCTTGGTTGAGTCGGTTGAAGAACTCGGCCCGCTCGTCAGGGTTCATCTGAGAATCGGCGGCCTGCATCTGAGGGCGTTCATAACCCGCTCCTCGATGTTGGAGATGGGAATAACGAAGGGACGGGAGGTCTACGTCAGCTTCAAGGCGAGCGCCCTTCACGTCTTCTGAGGCCCTCCGTCCTCAGCTTGTCCTTTATCTCCACGGGCAGGTTCTCGTATATCTCCTCTAGGGCGCTGATCAGTTCGACCAGTTCCCTCGCCGTCAGCACCTCCGTCTTCGGTCCCAGCTCAAGAACCAGCGCCTCGTACTCCTCGGGTGAAACCTCCTCCAGCTCATCGAGGTACTCTCCCTTCCTTGGTATCAGGTTGACCTCCCCCACCTGCCTCGATGCGGGTACCTCAAGCTCCTCCTCCGGAATCGGAGTCTCCTTCGGGCAGTCCAGCCTCTCCACGAGTATCTTTATGTCCACGACCGGCGTTCCGTCTATCGCGTCTATCCAGTCGATGTAAAGCCGGTTTCCCTCGATGCGGTTTATTCTGACGGCGTAGATGGCCAGGGGGTTGGGTCTTATCGGTGAGCGCGTGGCGAAAACTCCCCTGAGCGGGTTTTTGGGGTTGTTGTATGGATGGACCTTCAGGACGCTCCTCCTCCCCGGGGTGTCGCTGGCGTGAAACCAGAGGATCAGCTTTATCCAGTCCCCCTCGTTGAGGCCGTGGACGGCATCGCTGAACTCCGGGAGGATTTCGATAAAGGTCTCTCCGTTCTTCCTCACGTAGCCGACGGGAACGAGTTTGAAGGGCTCGAAGTTCATGGCCACCACCCGAAAAGAAAAAAAGGGACTCAGGTCCCGTGCTCCCAGCTCTCCAAGTATCTTCTCTGCTCCTCGGTGAGCTCCTCGGTTTTTATCCCCATCGAGGCCAGCTTAATCCTCGCCACCATCTCGTCTATCTCCCTCGGGAGCACGTAGACCTTTGGCTCAAGCTTCTCGTGGTTGTTCAGTATGTATTCAGCCGCCTTCGCCTGCAGGGCGAAGCTCATGTCCATAATCTCGGCCGGGTGGCCGTCCGCCGCGGCGAGATTTACGAGCCTGCCCTCGGCCAAGAGGTAGAGCCTCCTTCCATCGGCCAGCTTGTACTCGGTTATGTTCGGCCTCGGCTCGCTTATATCGACCGCCAGCTCCTCGAGGTCCGGTTTGCTTATCTCCACGTCGAAGTGGCCGGCGTTGGCCATTATCACGCCGTCCTTCATGACCTCGAAGTGCTCCTTCCTTATGCAGTTGATGTCGCCCGTGGAGGTGACGAAGATGTCGCCCACCTTCGCCGCCTCCATCATGTCCATGACCAGGAACCCGTCCATCCTCGCCTCTAACGCTCTAATCGGGTCAACCTCCACCACTATCACCGTCGCGCCGAGGCCCCTCGCCCTCATTGCTATACCCTTGCCGCACCAGCCGTAGCCGACAACGACGACGTTCTTACCCGCTATCAGCAGGTTGGTGGTTCTCAGGATTCCGTCCCACGTTGACTGGCCGGTGCCGTACCTGTTGTCGAATAGGTACTTGGTGTAGGAGTCGTTCACCGCTATGATCGGGAACCTCAGAACGCCGTCCTTCTCCATGGCGCGGAGCCTTATGACGCCCGTTGTCGTTTCCTCGCTCGCTCCCCAGAGCTCGTCTATCAGCTCAGTTCTCTCCTTCAGCACCGTCGAGACCATGTCGGCGCCGTCGTCTATGATGATGTTCGGCTTTATGTCGAGCGCCTTGTGCATGAACTCGTAGTACTGCTCCCTGTCCTCCCCGCGGATCGCGTAGACCTTGACTCCTGCCTTGGCGAGGGCGGCGACAACGTCGTCTTGGGTTGAGAGCGGGTTGCTGGCCGCCGCCGAGACCTCTGCACCGGCCGCCTTAAGCGTGAGGAGCAGGAAGGCGGTCTTCATCTCAAGGTGCAGCGTCGTCGCAATCCTGACTCCCTCGAAGGGCTTTTTCTCCTCGAAGTCCTTTCTTATTGCCTGGAGAACCGGCATGAACCTGGAGACCCAGTCTATCTTTTTCTCACCGCTGGGGGCCAGGTTGATGTCCTTAACGCAGTAATCCCTCGTGCAGTTCATCCTCATCACCGGTGAACCTTTAGGGCCATACCTTAAAACACTTGGGCTACCATTTTTGTGTATTCAATTTCATATTTAAAGTGGTTCATTCAATCTCCGGAAAGGTTTTTAGGTTGATGGCGCTATAACTGTTGGTGTTCCCATGATACTCGACCTCTCTGCCCCTATCTCGGAAAACACCCCGGTTTACCCGGACGACCCGCCCGTGAGTGTGAGGCTCTGGGCCGTCATCGACAGGGACGGCTACTACATGAACGTTCTGAAGATGGGGGAGCATTCCGGCACCCACGTTGATGCGCCGGCGCACTTCGTGCCCGGGGGGAAGACCATCGATGAGATGCCGCTTGAGAAGTTCATCGGGGAGGGCATCGTTCTGGACGTCAGGGATGGGGAGGGGCCTATAAGGCTCGACGAGATTCCGGATGGAGGCTACTTTGGAAAGATAGTGCTTTTCCTGACGAGCGGTAGGGAGCTCTCTCCAGAGGTGGCGCTGTTTCTTGTGGCTGAGGGCGTTAGGGCCGTTGGCACCGACTCCATGAGCATCGGGGACGATGCCGTCCACAGAATACTCCTCAGCGAGGAGGTGCCGGTGTTTGAGAACCTGACCAACCTGGAGGCCCTCGTAGGAAAAGACTTCACGTTCGTGGCGTTTCCCCTCAAAATCGAGGGCGGTTCGGGAAGCCCCGTCAGGGCAGTGGCCTTTGTGGAGTGAAATGCGCACTTGTTTTGTTTGATGCGGGCTTGTTGCCCCCTTATTCGCCTGTTCATGCCGCCTTAATCCTGATTAAACAGAGTTAAACGTTGTGAAACCTTTGTTAACAGTTAAAAGATAAAACTCTGCTCTCAAGACTTTTTTCTAAACAATTGCCAATGTACGTGGACGATTTCCTGAAAAAAGCTTAAATATGCCTTTTTTCATAGAGACAACGGGGTGAAGAGCCATGCTGGGAAAGAAAGTAGCGGCAATCCTGTTTGGGTTGCTGATGTTGGGGATGCCACTGACCGTTGGAAGCGTCAGTGCGGCGGAAGGAAGCGTTACGGTGATACTGGTTAGCGACAACGCGGCCGACAAAGCAATCGCCGAGTACCTGTCCAACGAAACGGGTGCGGTGATAGTCACGACAACGTGGGGCGTCTACGATCCGAACGTTACGGCAGAGATTATGAGCTACGCTCCAGACGAGGTGATAATAATCGGTGGTCCTGACGCCGTGGTCGATGAATACGTCGCGGACTTGGAGGAACTCAACATCACCGTCGAACGCTGGGGTGGCCAGAACAGGTACGAGACCAACCTCATGGTCATGGAGCGGGCCAAAGTTAAATTCAAGCTCGAGTTCAATAACAGCGTTTTCGTCGCTGGAAACGACACCCTGGCCATTCAGAACGCCCTTCAGCTCGCGGTTCAGAACGGGGCAGTGATGGTCTACGTTAACAAGAGCACCAACGTCACAAAGCTCATGGAGAAGTTCGAGATAAAGGAAGCGGCCATGGTCAAGACGCAGGCATCTGAGAGGGTCATGGAGCACGTTAGGGAGCAGCTCCACGAGTGCAACTGTACCGCCATGGAGGTTCAGGCCAACGTCACCAAGGAGACGGTTCTCCAGTTGATGGTTCAGGTTCAGGAGAGGCTCAAAACTATCGAGAAGATGGCAAACGAAACCAACTCAACCGCACTCATGGAGCAGGTTAGGGTCATGGAGATGACGATGGAGAAGGCCAACGGGGCACTTCAGGCCGGAAACTACACCGAGGCGTACCAGATGGTGCTTGAGCTCCAGGTTCGGACGGAGTTCAGCCTCAAAGCGGCGAACGGCGAGATGAGGATGGCGATAAAGAACGGTGAAAAGGCTGCCCTTGAGCGTGAGATAGGGAAGCTTGAGGCGCAGATAAGCGTCATGGAGAAGGCGGGAATAGACGTTAGCGCCATCAACGCGCTGATGGAGCAGCTCAAGGTTGCGATTCAGAACGGCCAGTACGACGAGGCCAGGGGGCTCGTAAACCAGATAACGGCCATGATAAAGGAAGCCTATCAGAAAGGGAGGCAGGACATTAAGAACAGCGCCCAAAAAACCCACGGAATGGGTTCATCTCGGCCGTGAACAAGTTAACACACGTTGGGCACCACCAACCCGGTATGGGCGATAAAATCAGCGGCTTGAATCAGCTTCTTTTTGCCGCTCCCTTCTCCTTTTCTTCTGCTCCCTGATGTACGGATACCTCGTTATGTGGCCGCAGTTGAGGCACTTGATGACAACGTGGCCGTTCCGGAGCCTCGCCCTGGCGTTGACGCCCGGGACGAGGAAGGTGTGGCAGCGTTTGCAGTAGCGTCTTTTCCACTTTCTGGGCATCCTTATCCTGGCTTTCTGCTGAACCGCGAGGGCTATCTCCACGTAGCGGTTGGCCAGCTCGGGCTCGTAGGGGAAGACCCTCTCCGCGAGGGTGAAGAGGGTCTCAATCCTCTCGCGGGCAATTCTGCGCTTTTCCCTCTGCTCCCTCTGGCGGATGAACTTTTTCTTACTCATGGTATCACCGTATCAGTATCAGCTTTCCCGGAAACGGCTCGTAAATGTAGCCGGTGGCTATAAACTTTTCAATCAGGTTGAGGGCGTCCCGCTCGTTAAAGCCGTTCTTCAGCATCTCTCTCAGGAACTCCTCCCGGGTAACTTCTCCGAAGGGGCTTGTGGAGGCGAGGTCGTGGAAGATCTGGAGGGCCTTCTGGGCACGGACATCGTAGGGGATGTAGCGCTCGTACTCCTTTTCGAGCTTCATTATGACCTCAGGCCGCTTTTTAATGAGCTCGCCAAAAAACACGCTCCACTCGTTCAGTATCGTATCGTCGATCTCTCTGACGTCTTTAACCGCCCTGTCAGTTACTTTCCCGTAGAACCGAGTGATAGCTCCAAAGAGCCTGCTGTCAAGATAGAACCTCATCCCCAGGTGGAGCACGCCGCTGGGGGTTGTCAGCTTCTCAAACGTTTCTCTGTACTCTCTCCTGCCCCATCTTCTCCATTTCAGATGCTCGTCCCTCAGTCTGCTCAGTTCCTCGTGGCTCATTGAGAGATAGCGTTCCCTGTTGATGAAAATGGTCACGAGCAGATTGGGAATCAGCTGCCGGAATTCCCGGTTCTCCTCGAAGTATGGCTTTTCATCCCACGGCATGAGCACAAAGGGGGTTTCGGAGATTTTGGCCAGGGGGTCTGTTGGGTTTGCCTCGACATCCCGGGGCAGCAGACCGATCGCCCTTTTGTTCACTATATGCCCCTCGCTCCATTTCGGCACTCTCACCAGCCCTCTCCTGGAGGAGGGGGTGTAGTATCTCATGTCTGTCCCGTTGGGGTTGCGTATCCGGAAATCGATGTCCAGTACGGGGTCGCTTATTTCAAGGGCAGTCTCTTTCCTCAAGCGGACCTCCCACGGCAGGCTCGACTGGAAGTATTTCAGGGCCTTCCAGAGGGCGAGTAGCCCCATGTTTTCCCCGTACTTGTAGACGGTGTACTCAAAACCCTCGCCCCATTGGGGGGCCTCGCTTCCCCAGAGGATATACGGGACGCCGTAGAGTGAATAGATAAGGGCCTTCATCATGTCCTTGCGGACGTAGATGGTCCTTTCGAACAGGTCAACCACCTCGCGCCTGCTCAGCGCAAACTCCCGGTAGTCCTTCCAGTACTCCGAGTAGTCCCTTCCTTCGATTGAAGCGGCGTGAACCATCCTCAGGTTTCCCCAGCGGTACGCGTCCGCGGTTCCCCTCACCGCAACGTAGCTCCCGGGCCTGACGTCCCCGCTGACCATCGTGCCCTCCGTTGCCCGTATCACCAGGTACGTCCTGAACTCGTCCCTCCCGAGTCTCGCCAGCTCTGAGGGGGAGAGGGGGGACAGGAGGTAGTATGCGGCGTCCCTTGGGGCGTTGGGGGGCTTTCTGCCCAGCAGAAAACCCGCTATCTCAACGCCCTCACCGTTTTTAAGCCGCTGGATTCTCAACTGAAACTCCCTGAGCCGTCTGCCGGGACTCAGCGGCTCCCTTGCCCTCTCCAGTCTCAGCAGTTCCAGTATCTCCCTCTCCATCGACGGTTCTATTGACCGTAAAGTTTATAAACCCTCCGCGGCAGGTATGTATCGGTACGGCGGTCATAGCGGCGGGGTCACACCCGGTCTCGTTTCGACCCCGGAAGTTAAGCCCGCCAGCGATCCCGGGTGTACTGCCCTCCGAGAGGGGGCGGGAAACCGGGGACGCCGCCGGCCGCTAACCATTACCTGTTCTCTGGATAATCACCTACACAAAAGTTATTTAAATATCCCGGGGTATTTTTTAACGGTTGGTGGTTATGCTCAAGAAGTCCAAAAGGGGCAGTGTCAACTGGGATTACATCAAGGAGAGGCATCCCGGCGTCATCGACGAGTTGAAAACCCTCCGCGATTGGGACAGCGTTAAGTCTGCGATTCCCGAATCCGAGACCGCTTCAGACTACTCCATTCTTGCGCTGGAAGCCATAGCCGCCCTCATCAGGGAGCTTCGTATGGACAGGGAGATGCTTGGCGAGCGTATTGAGGTTCTCAACCGCAAGCTCGAGGAGCTAAGTGCGTCCAGCAGGGAATCCTCCCATTCCCTGGAGAAACGTATTAAGAGCCTGGAAGACCAGCTGATGGAACTTGAACGCAGAACCCTTTTCCTCGACAGCGTTGAGATGCTCGTGCCCCGCCTCGGCGAGATGGAGGAGCGCATGGAGCGCCTCCCTGGCGAGATTATGAAGCGCCTCGAGGAGCGGTACGGCAGGAAAATGGATGAGTTTGTAAGGGCGTACGTGGAGGAGCGTCTCAAGACCTTTGAGGAGCAGATGAAGAAGGACGTTTTTGGGGTGAGTGTGGATCTCGCTGACACTCTTCTAAAGATACAGCAGAGGTACGAGGAGCTTGTTGCGGAGAACGTTCGTCTCAGGTCCGCCCTTCATGAGAAAGAGAGGCTCCAGAAAGCCCTCATCGAAAAAGATCGGGAGATTGAGGACCTGAAACGAAAACTGGCTGCTCTTAGGGACATGTCCCAGAGAGTGGATGTCCTCAGTAAGAGACTGTCGGAATACGAGGCAAAACTTGCCGAGATCAACCATATCCGCAAGGAACTCGCGGCGCTAACGGGCACGAGTGACATGGATGCCGCGCTTACTATCCTGAAGACGCAGTTCATCCCCAAGTCCAAGTTCGAGAGCACCCTTCATGAGGTTAAGAACATCCTCCAGGAGGTCGAGGGGATACGACAGGAGAACGCCAGACTCCGCAAGGAGAATGAGAAGCTCAAGGAGGCGCTGAAGACGTTTCTCCAGGAGAGATTGGAGGATTCATCCCTCCCTGTCGAGGATGGTGAGTCTGGTTAACCCTTCCTCCACCTTCTTTGTTACGAGGTCGCTCCTGTCGTCTACCTCCTCAAGTTTGGCCCGTATAATCTTCCTTAATTTCTCGTTCAGCTCAGCTATACGGACCAGGGTCTCAACTGTGCTGGCCCTAACGACCTCGTCCCTGTCGTGGAGCAGGCTGAAGAGTTTGGGCAGGAACGGGCTCACATACCTTATCCCGTTTTCACCGAGCGCCGAGATGAAGTTCAGTGCCGTCAGTTTGTCGGTGGTGTCCCTGGAGGTCAGCATGTACCCGATGTCTCTGAAGATGTTGCCGAGCAGCGCGGGTTTGACCCTCATTATCTCCTCAAGAACGTAGGCCATGTTCACCTTTATCTTGGGGTCTCCCACGCGGTAGTTGGCGAATATTGCCGGTAGAACCCGGGATACCTTGTCGGGCACGACCTCCGCGAGGACTCCGAATGCCCTGGCTATCTCCTGTGTGAGGGGAACGGCCTCGCTCCTTCTCAGCATCACCATGAGCTTGGTTATTAGGGACTCGTGAAGCTCAGGCATGTCTTTTACCACTTCCACAATTACTCTCAGGGCGTTTTTCTGTACTGTCCATAGATCATCGTCGAGAAGGAGAAGAACCTCTTTGAGGGTCTCCTTGCTGGCGGTGGCGCGGATCAGTACTTCTTCCACGCCCTCCCCCGTCGCCAATGCTTCCCTGATGTCCAGCTCCCCGTCCATTCAATCACCATTGTAGGTTACTGCAAAGGTTTATATAAGCTTTTCACTTAGCCTCTTCGGGGGATAAACCATGAAACGGGGAGTTCCAGTGATTCTAATGCTGTTGCTGGCTTTTTCTTTGTCTGCGCAGGCGCTTGCGGAGCAGAGTCCCGTGCTGTGGAAAGGTGAGGTATGCAGTGACGTCCAGTACCAGAAAAGCATTGAGGCAGTCGCGATCCTCGGCGGCAGGGTCTACGCGGGATGCTCCTACAGGCAGCTGGCCAACGCCAGTGGCATGGTGGGTATCTACTACCTGGGAACCACCGCCGCGTACTCGTCCAACGGCACCTTCCTGTGGCAGAACGACTCCGGCTACGTCGTGAAGCTGTACCCCCTGCCGGATGGGAGCGTTTTGGTGGGGAGCATGGGGGGTTTCATAACCTTTGACCTGGACGGCAGGTTTGCGGCCAGAAACCTCACGATGAACAAGCTTTACGATTTTCAGATCGTTGGGAAGGATGTTTACGCAGTTGACGGCGACTTTTTCCTTGAGAACGGCAGCGAGTCGTACGTTGGTCATCTGTACCGCGGAACCCTTGTGAACGATACCGTAATACTGAACGGCTGGACTCTCAACTTTACCTCCCTCGTCAGCAGGGTCAGAGTCGGGGATGGGATTATCTACGTTGGTGCTGGATTCCCCTCAGGGTACGTTGGCCCCTGGCAGTTCGGCTACGTCTACGGCGTTCTGCCCAACGGGACCCTTGCCTGGACTGTGGAGACGGGCCAGTGGGTCAGGGACATGGAGTCCTGGGGGAGCGGCGTGCTGGCGGGGACCGGAAACGGTACCTCAGAGGGGCGCCTATACATGATAAGTTCCGATGGGAAGGTACTCTGGGAACGGGAGCTGTTCTACACCGAGGACATCGAAGTGAACGGTGACACCGCCTACATCGGGGGAATGGGCTCCGCCGGTGGAGAACTCGTGGCACTGGACTCCTCTGGAAACGTTCTGTGGAACCAGAGCTTCCCGTACAGGGTTAAGGTGGTTAAATACGCTGACGGTGTGCTCCTGGTGGGTACGGGTAAGTTCGAGAGCAGGGACGAGAACGGAACCACGGTCATCTACAGTGTTGGCTCCCTCTACGCAGTTGACCCCGCCGACGGCAGTATCCTTGGAGAGCTCCCGAATCTGGGCTACGTTCGCAGCATTGCGGTTGAGAAAGGAACCGCGGTGGTTGGAACCGCCAGCTCGGCGTTCTATGCAGTTGATGTTGAGAAGCTTGCGGGAAATGGGGGTGAGAAGAGCATCTGCGGGCCAGCCGCCATTGTGGCACTGGCACTCCTTGGCCTTCTCGTGAGAAGGCGCTGATTCTCCCTGTTTTCTATTTACATAGCCACGAGTCCGTACTCTATGAGCTTGTTGACTATCTTTCTGCCGTCCCTGGTCAGGTCCACAACCTTTCTTATCATAACGATTTTTAGAAGCCCCTTGTCTATCATCCTGTCGTATATCTCCTCTATCTCCCTCTCGCTTAACCCGAGGAACTGGTGGACCTCAAGGGGGTTGAGTCCCGAGTACAGCGCCATGAGTATCTGCTTTTCGGTCTCGTCGAGGCTCTCCAGCTCCTTCAACTCCTTCTCCATGACCTCCTTGAATTCCGCCTGGAGCGTTGGGAACTCCTTTGAGACCTTGAGTATGAACTCGAAATAGCTCGGGATGTACTTGAGCAGGTAGCGCAGTACGAACAGGCGGGTTTTCTTCTCGGGTATGTGCAGATACGAGGTAACGGTCTCGTTGATGTAGAAATGCTTCACCTTCCACGCTTCGATTTTCTTCCCGTTCAGGTCGACCTGCTCTATGTCCATGTCTTCGACGTCGGAGAACACCGGTATTGGCCTCCTGTCCTGGTCAAGGATGACAATGTTGCGCTCGGTTTTGCCCCTCTTGGCTGACTTTACTGAAACTATCCGCAGGGAACCGTCCTGCCATGAGGACTCCATGTTTATCGCTCCACCCTTCATCCTGGCCAGTTGCACCTTCACAGCCTTTCCGTTTATGAGCGTCTCGAAGAGTGTGTGGATGAATTCACGGAATTTGTTCTCATCGTATATAAGGAGGTTGTCCCCTATCGTGAGGATCAGGGTGAGCTCTCCCCTGCCCGGCAGGTAGAACTTCATCCCGAAGTGCTCCCTCTCGGGGTTGAGCTTGTAATTATCCGGGACGTTCACGCCAATGTCGGTGAGTGATGAAAACGGGAAATTGTCCTCTCCAACGACCTCTCCCATCTTGAGGTACCTGAGGATAAGCCTGTCGTTGTGTATCCCACCTATCGCGTCCCTCCAGGTTGCCCTTCCGGATCCCTTCCATGATGAGATTATGGTTGCTTTGACCCTTGTTTCCGTCACTGCCATAGTTCATCCCCTTTTTGGTACCCCTCAGGTGAGGGCGTTGTACTCCTCCAGCTGCCTCTCCAGCCTCTCCAGCTTGGAGCGGAGCTTCTCACATTCCTGGGTGAGCTTCACCTCCAGAGGAGTCACGGCGGGATTCTCGCCCCTGCCCTCTATGAGCTCGTCGATGATATTTATGGCACTGTTTATATTGCTTGTGATTTTGATGAGGGCCTCCTCGGGTGGGAGCGTCATCTGGCTCTTTCCGTCCTTACTCCTGACCACAACTGGGAGTTTCGTTTTTGCAACGTAGTTCATCATGAGGTTCAGCTTTTCTCTGTCCCTCTGGCTCGGGAAACGGGCCAGCCACAGGCGCTTGAACTCATCCAGCTCCGCCAGCACCTTCATGAGGAAGGCGTTGTATTCCTCCTCGCTCACGTATCCCAGGGTGTAACCCCTGGCGACGTCAAGCAACATGCCGAGCCTCTCCTTCTCTCTCTTGGCCTCGTTGAGCACGTTCTGCACCTTTTCGTCTATCACCTTACGGAGCTTCTGTATAAGCTCCTCCTCGTTGACGCCGGAGACGCTCATCTTTTTCGGTTGCTCCACCACGGTCGCTGCTTTCTGCTGCTTCGTTCCTCCTGGCCGGGAGGCCGCACTGCTCTCCCTCAGCTCGCGCTCCACCAGTACGGCGTAGAGCTCACCCATCTGGTTGTTGAGTGTGTTGGATATGATGTATGCCGAAAGCACGGTTCCGAGCAGCACCACGACGGCTATGACCGCTATCATCACCCAGTCCATCTTCCCACCCCCGATGCTGTGTAAAGAAGGAAAACAATGAAAGAGCCTCAGAGTTTGAACCTGCCGATGATGTCCCTCAGGTTTTCCACGATGTTTTTGAGGTCTTTGGCGGCTCTTTCGAGTTCTTCGGTTGCTGCGGTTTGTTCTTCCACCGCTGAGCTTACCTCCTCAGCCGAAGCCGTGGTTTCCTCGGCGCTCGCGGCTAAATTCTCCAGAGACCTCAAAGCATTCTCAACCTCATCCTGCGTCTTAACAATCTGCTCCTTAACCTCGCCCATCCTCGAACTGGCATCCTGTAGTAACTCCGCTATGTTGGTTAGGTACGTTACCGTTTCCCTTAGAGTCTCGGCGCTCTCACTGACGACGCTGACGCCTCTGTCGGTTCTTTCGGCTGCGTCCTTGATTTCGCCGGTGATCTGGTCGATAATGTTCTTGATGTTGTCCGCAGCCTGCTTGCTCTCCTCCGCAAGCTTCCTGATCTCCTGGGCGACGACCGCGAAGCCCCTTCCTGCCTCTCCAGCACGAGCAGCTTCTATCGCCGCGTTCAAGGCGAGCAAGTTCGTCTGCTCGGCAATGTTCGTAATCACATTCGTAATCTCTTCAATACTCCTGCTCATCTCGGCGATTTTTTTGACTGCTCCTTCGATATCGTTCATCATTTCTTGGATGCTTTCGATTTGTTTGGCTGAGGTTTCGCCTTTTTGTCTGCCTTCGTTGGCTATTGTGACGACTTCGTTTACTGCTGCTTCAAACTCGTCCATTGCTCTGACGCTTTCGGCGCTTGTTTCTGAAACAAAGCGCATTCCTTCGGTTATTTCGTTGATGTGCTCCTGCTGCCTCTGGGCCTCAATGCTAACCTGCTGTACTGCCTCGTTTACTTGGTTGATGGCTTCGGTGACGTCGGTTGTGATTTGGGCGAGGACGTTGGCTTTTTTGTCGAGTTCGTTGGTAACGTTGACTATCTCACTGATTAAACCCTTGAGTTTGTGGGTTGTGTCCCTCAGGTCCTCCAGGATTTCTTTAAGCTCTCCCTTGGCCTCCATGCTCATGCCGTTGCTCAAATCACCCTCCGCCAGGCGCTCAAGCTTCTCTCCTATGGTGTTGAGTGTTCCTACGAGGTCTTTGCCCACTGCTTCGAAGGCTTTTATGAGGGCTCCAATCTCGTCGTCCTCAATATAGTGAATTTGCTTGAGCCGATTGCTCACGTCGCTTAATCTCCCCTCGGCCAAAGCCTGCGCAACACTCCTAAGCTCCTCAAGCGGCCTGAGTGAGTTTGACACCATCCTGTACGAGACACCGATGAGCGCGGCCGAGATTACGAGGATGATGACGCTGAGCATGAGGGCGGACTTTGAGGTGGTTTCCTTGGTGTCCTCTATGACTTTGATTACCCCTCCACTCACCTCGCTGACTGGAACCTTGGCGAAGACGTACCATCCGGTGCTGGGTATTCTGACGCCGGCAGCGACAGCCTGGACTCCGTTGAACGTGTAGGTCACCACATCCTTGTCCTTACCGCTCCGTATGATGTCCGCAACTGGCTTGAGGCTCGGCACGTCAAAGACGTTGAGGTTCATTATGTAGTCGTGGTTGGGGTGCATGTAGGTCATTCCATTGGCTCCCGCCACGGTCACGTAGCCGGTGTCCCCTATGGTGACCCCGTCTATCCTCTTCGTCAGGGTGTCTATGAAAACGTCCAGGCCGACGACACCGACGAGCCTGCCGTTGTAGTGAACGGGAATTGCATAGGTAATAACCCACTTCCCACTTGAGGCGTCCTGGTACGGCTCGCTCCACGTCGGGCCGTTCCTCTTAACCGCCTCCTGGTACCACGGCCTGACCCTCGGGTCGTAGCCCTCTGGGAGCTCCTGCTTGGGATATATGAACATGTTGCCATTCGCATCGCCAAAATACACTGCGCTGAGGGAGGCCTCGGAGTCGGCTATGACCGCGAAGTGCTCCATGAGAAGCGGCTGGAGTTTGTCGGCGTAGCCGGGATCGCCGAAGTCTATTCCATCCAGCTGAAGCTGTTTCAGGGACAGCTCAACGGAGCCTTCAGTGGCACTGCCGAGGGATTCCACGGTGCTGAAGAACCCCTGAAACTCCATGGCTATGGCGGTGGCCTGGGCCATCACCGCGTCCTGGGCCTGTTCCTCAACGAGGGGTGCCATCTTTGTTTCAATCAGTTTGGCGGTATTGTTGCCTGTGTACAGCATCATTCCTCCGGCTATCACGGTTACCAGCAAAAGCGCCACAACCACAATACCTATCACTTTTTTCTTAAACTCCATCCGTAACCCTCCCCGACGTTTCTTAGGTTGTCAGTACACCCTCTCGGTTATCTGCCCGTTGGAGACCCGTCTCATTCTAACCTTGCCCGTGGTTAAATCGAGATAGATTGTCCTTCCGCCTTTCCCGCCGGTATCCTCTGCCACTATCTTTATCCCGTGCCGTTTAAGCTCCCTTTTTGCGACTTCGACGTTTCTCCTGCCTATCATGAGCTTCTCGTTGGTGACGTTTGTGAACATGTGGGCGCCGCCGAATATCTTGGCCTCAGCGCGTCGGGGGTTCCCTCCCATCTTCCGGATGTCAGATATGAGGAGTTCAAGCCCAGTATCCACGTACTTCGCCGGATTTCCTTTGTTGCCGTAGTAGCTCGCCTCCGGCAGGAGGGCGTGGAGCAGACCGCCTATCTTCGTCAGGCGGTCGTAGATGGTTATGCCAACGCAGCTGCCCAGGCCGTAGGTGCTGATTATTCCTGCCTTTTTGCCCACGGCGTAATCTCCGATTCCAACCTTTCTCTCCCCCAAGACTCAACCCTCGCCGGAACCGTTTTCCTCGGGGTCGGTATTCATCCCTGCTTCCGCCCCCTCGCTCCCGGGGATGTCCCCCTTCGTTCCAATGCTTTCTATCTGGGCTTCGAGTCTGCTCACAAGCTTGTCAAAGGCATCTTTGGTTGGAATCAGGTAAAAGAAGCTTTCCACGTCGGTGTTGGCCTGGTAGAACCTTGTCTTGAACGCCAGCACCTCGGTGACATCCCTGAGGTCGGGCCTCGCCAGCTCCCTCTCGGCATCGTACAGGCTCTCCACGGGCTTGGGCGGGCTGAGCGAGACGGATTCTCCGATGAGCTGGGCGAGTATATCTGTGTATACGGAGATGAGTATGTTGCCTATCTCCATGATGGCGGAGCGCCCCATATCGTCCATACCCTCGTCCTCCGGGTCCATTCCGAGCAGGAGCGATACCAGCGCCCTGACGCTCTTCTTCGGGAACTGGAGTATCGTGAGGCCGCTCAGTCCTTCCGTTATGTCGAACATCACGACGAAGCTGTCCCGAATACCCCTGCTTGCTATCATCGCCAGAAACTTTGCCCTCGGAAGAACCTCCACGGCCGGAGGTTCCATCTCAATCTCGCCTATCATGTTTGAGAGTGCCGTGAGCGCGTGGCTCATTGCTATGTTCGACGCTTCCCTAAATATGTCCTGATACCACTCCGACGACCAGCTCTTGTGCTCGCTCATGCAAATCCCCCCAGAAGGGTTTCGATGATCTTCTTCATGGAGGCGGGGTGGGGCAGTATCATGAAGTGCTCCCTGAACTGGACTGTTTCCATGTGGATGGTGGTCTTGAGGAGCATGGTGTAATCGCAGTACTGGCCGATGTCCGCGAGTGCGAAGTCCAGTATCGCAGGGGTGAAGTCAACCGCCATATCCGGTGGGGTCTGGTCTATGTTTGTTCCAAGGAACTCACTGAGGGCGTTGGCGAAGGCGGAGATTAGGATGTTGCCTGCCTCCAGGACAGCGGACTGAACCATATCATCGAACTCCGTTGTTGAACCCGGAGGCATCCCTGTCATTAGGTCAAACATCCTGAGCGCATCCTCAAAATCCAGAAAGAAGAAGGCGTGGCCATCAAAGCCACCGCTGAGTCCGATGTAGACTGCTACCTTCACGTCTTCGCCCACCCTCTCGGGCACGCTCCTGATTGGCACTATCTCTATCTCCGGTACTGTAATGTTGACGGTGAGACCCGTCATCTCGCTGAGCGCGTCGGCTGCCCTGGAAGCGCCTATGTTGAAGGTCTCAACGAGTGCGCTCCTGGCGAACTCATCGAGGTCTTTGATGTAATTCTCATAGTTCTCAGAGTCCACCCCTACCACCACCGAGCAGTCCGTTTATCTCGATGATTAAAACAACACTGCCGTCTCCGAGTATAGTGGCGCCGGCGAAGCCGCTGATGTGTGAGAGCATCTTTCCGAGGCTCTTGATGACTATGTCCTTCTTGTGGAGGAGCTTATCAACGCCGACCGCTACCTTCTGTGCGCCGAGGTCTATTATTATCGCCGGGAACTCGTCCTTCTCAGGAACCGGCAGTCCAAAGAGCTCGTGGAGCATTACGACGGGTATTATCTCGCCGCGGAGCACTATTACCTCCTTGCCGCCTATGCTCTTCATGTTCTCGCGCCTTATCTCTATGCTCTCGAGTATGTTGTTTATCGGAACCGCGTAGACCTCCCCCTGGACCTCAATGAGCAGCGCCTGGATGATGGCCATGCTCACCGGCAGCTTGAGCACGAACACGGAACCTTTGCCCACCTTGCTCTGGACGGATATGCTTCCGTTGAGGCTCTTGACGACGTCCTTGACGACGTCCATGCCCACGCCCCTTCCGGATACGTCGGTGACCTGCTCCTTTGTGCTGAATCCGGGCAGGAAGATCAGGTTTATCGCTTCCTCGTCGCTCATCTCCATGGCCTGCTCGGGGGTGATGAGGCCCTTCTCCAGCGCCTTCCTCTTTATCTTCTCGGGATCGATGCCGCGGCCGTCGTCCTTTACTATGATCTCAACGTGGCTTCTCTCGCGCCTCGCAATGAGTTCGAGCCTGCCCGCGCGTGGCTTTCCAGACTTCTCCCTTTCTTCCGGCGCCTCTATTCCGTGGTCTATGGCGTTCCTCAGGAGGTGGACGAGGACATCACCGAGTTTGTCAAGTATCGTTCTGTCCACCTCTATATCGGCGCCCTCTATGACAAACTCGACCTCCTTGCCCATCTTTCTCGCCAGCTCGCGAACCATGCGCGGGAACTTGTTGAAGACTTCCGCCACCGGCGTGAGGCGCATCTCCATGATCTCGTCCTGAAGCTCGGTGAGGAGCCTTGAGAGGGTTGAGAGGGTCTCGAGCAGCTCGCGGTCTCCGAGCCTCTCCGCTATCTGCTCCAGCCGGCCCTTCGTGATGACCAGCTCACCGACGAGGTTCATCAGCCTGTCCAGATGGCCGACGTCGACCTTGATTATCTTGGAGACCTTCACCTTGGGGGTCGAGGGAGGTTTCTTCTTTTTGGCGGCCTTGGTTTCCGCAGTGCGGGGGGCTTTTTCTTTTGATGGGCTCTCCTGGACGGGCCTTTGGGCATCGATGACATCGCCCTCGATGATTTCAACGTCCTGAACATCGGGATGCTTGAGAACCGCCTTGGATATCTCCTCCTGAGAAACGTTTGAGACGAGCAGAACCCTGAAATAGTGCCCGTCGATTAGCTCTCCGTTCTGAATCGCAATGGGGTCGGGGATGGTTCTCTGAACGTCTCCCATCTTTTGAAGATCCTGAAGAACCAGGTACGAGCGCACCCCTTTGAGGGGGGCGTCTTTCTGCACGTACACTGTGACCGTGTACGTTTTCGCACCCTCGCCCGCGGCCTGTCCCTGCACCTCGACCTCGGCATCCTCGACCTCGGGATGCCGGGTCACGATAGTTTTTATCTTTTCTGGACTTTCTTCGGTCGCGATTACAAACTCGAGTACGCCCACGTCGGCTTTTCCGTCCTCGATTATCTTCCTGTCGGGACTGGTTTGAAGGACTTCCCCTATGTCTTCCAGATCCGAGAGTATCAGGAACGCCCTGACTCCCTTAAGCTGGGCGTCTTTGTGGAAGTGAACCCTAACGCGGTATACCCTGCCGGGGACGCCTTCCTCGGGGGCTTCGCCTCCTCCCTCGCCCTCCTCCATCTGGGGCGGTTCCGCCGGAGACGCTGCCTCCTCTGCGGAACCACTCTCGCGTTTGGCACCTTCCCCTTCGCCAAAGAACCTCTCCGCCTTGGCGAATAGGTCCTCCACGTCAAAATCTCCTTCGTTGCCGTTCTCCTCTATGCTGTCGACCATTCCCTCAATGGCGTCGAGAAACTCCAGAAGTACATCGATAAGCTCAGGCGTCGGCTCCACCTTTCCGCTCCTCACGAGGTCAAAGAGGTTCTCCATCTTGTGGGCAACCTCGCTGAGCTTCATGAAGCCCATCGTGGCGGCTGTGCCCTTCAGCGTGTGGGCATCGCGGAAAATCTGGTCTATCATTGCCTTCTTCTCTTCCTCGCTGCCCCCGTCCCTGACGATTTTCTCCAGCGTTAGTATGGCGTTGCTCAGGCTGTCTATCCTATCCCTCGCGTCGGCGAGGAACTCATCTAGATACTGCGAAAGATCTTCCACCGGCACCACCCCGGTTAACTTTGTTTACTGCCATCACCATCGTCTCTGCAATTTTATCCAGCGGGACGACATGGTCCACCATGCCGGTCTCAATCGCGGCCTTGGGCATGCCGAAGATTATGGAAGTCTCCCTGTCCTGTGCTATCGTGATTCCTCCCTTCTTCTTGATGGCGACTATTCCCTGAGCCCCGTCCTTGCCCATTCCCGTCATGACGATGCCGACCGTCCTGCGCCCGAACACCTCCGCGGCGGTTATCATCATGGGGTCGGCGGCAGGCCGCACGCCGTGTATCTTCGGTTTCTTGTTGAGCGTTATGACGGGCTTTCCGGCCCTCATCTGCACCTCCATATGGTAATCCCCGGGCGCCACGTAGGCCTTCCCTTCCTCTATTGGATCCCCGTCTTCAGCCTCTTTGACGTCTATCCTGCTAAGACTGTCGAGCCTCTTCGCAAAGGACCTTGTAAACCCCGGCGGCATGTGCTGGACGAGCAGTACCGCTGCCTTCAGGTTCTCGGGGAACTTTGGGAAGACCCTCAGCAGTGACTGGGGGCCTCCCGTGGAGGACGCTATGGTGACAACGGTCTTTGCCGGGACGCTGGGTTTTCTGGTTTTGATCTTCTGTGCCCTGAGCAGTCTGGTTCTCCTGAGTTCCAGGAACCTTCTTGGGACCCTTGCCGCTTCCTTGATCTTCGCTATTATCTCTTCCCGCATCTCCTTCATGTTGATGGAGATGGATGAGCTCGGCTTGGGGATGAAGTCTATCGCCCCGTACTCCAGGGCTTTGATGGTGGCCTCGGCGCCCTCCTGGGTCAGGGCGCTCACCATTATGACCGGGAGGGGGGCCTGCTTCATTATAACCCGGAGGGCGTCGAGGCCGTTCATCTTGGGCATTTCAATGTCAAGCGTCACGACGTCCGGCCTGTGGAGCTTTGCTAAGCTGATGGCCTCAATACCATCCCTGGCTTCGCAGCAGACCTCCAGCTCGGGATCCGAATTTATGATGTCTCGGAGTATTTTTCTCATGAACGCGGAGTCGTCGACAACCATTACCCGGATTTTTCGGGAGGGGGAACTCAGTGGCATCAATCTCCACCCTCAGCCGGACAGTACTCTTGATATCTCCTCGAGCACCTTGGGGGCCTGGAACGGCTTGACTATGTACCCTGAAGCTCCTGCCTTGAGTGCTTCCATGACCTTTCCTTCCTGCCCAACCGCGGTGATCATTATTATCTTGGCGTCTGGATCCACCTTCTTTATCTCCTGAACCGCCGTAATGCCGTCCATCTCGGGCATGACGATGTCCATGGTGACCACGTCCGGCTTCAGCTCCTGGTACTTCTGGACCGCCTCCTTTCCATTGCCCGCCTCCCCAACGACCTGGTGGCCGCCCTGGGTCAGTATCTTCTTCAGCAGCATGCGCATGAAAGCGGCATCATCCACCACCAAAACCTTTGCCATGTTTTTTCACCTCCAGATTTTTGCGATAGATCCTTGCGACGAGGTCATGCAGCTTAAACATCTTCGCGGCATTGCCGAGGATCGTCTCGGTCTTGCCGAGCACGAGATACCCGTGATCCTCCAGTGAATCATAAAGTTTGGCAAATATCTCCTCCTGGGCGTCCCGCTTTATGTATATGAGCACGTTGCGGATGAATATGATATCGAACCCCTTCGGGTACGTGGTGCTGAAGAGGTTGAACTGCCGGAAATTGACCAGGCGCTTTACCTTTGGCGAGACCCGGTACCGCTCTTCGCTTACCCGGGTGAAGTACTTTGGTATCATGCTCCTGGGCACCTGCTTCTCAATGACATCCACGGGGTATTCCCCCTTCATTGCCACCGACAGGGCCTCCCGGTCTATGTCCGTTGCCAGTATGCTGACCCGGAATCCACCGAGGTTTTCGCCCAGCGTCTCGTACAGTGTCATGGCGATTGAGTACGGCTCCTGTCCCGTTGAGCAGGCTGCACTCCATATCTTGATGGAACTGCTGTGAATCTCCCGTTTGTACTTGACCAGCTCGGGCAGGACTTTTTTCTCCAGGGTTTTCCAGACCACCGGGTCCCTGAAGAACTCCGTGACATTGATGGCCACGGTCAGCAGGAGTTCGTCGAGCTCGTTTTTGTCGGCCTTTATGCGCCGGTAGTACTCCGTATAGCTCGTGATTCCCAGTTTTCTCATCCTTGCCCGTATGCGTCTTAAGAGGTACGTGTCCTTGTAGGCGTCACTGCTAACCTTGAGGTGGCGGAACAGCTCCCGCTTGATCCTTATATAGCCGGGATCCTTAACATCCATCATCTATCTCACACATCCGTTGGGGGGTCTCCTAGGTGCTGGACTGGATATTGCAGACTCCACAAAAGCCTTGCGCTTTTGGCATAAAAAATCTTTGTGTGTAGATGGTTGTGTAGGTGCATAGGTATATCGTTACGACTTCCCCGGTTATTATTGTAACGCGTATTAAGGGTTATTACCTACATGCGAAACTCTTTTATCTCCCTGTCTCCATGGTTAAATAGTGCTGCTGGGAGGTGTGGCCAGTGAATCGCATCGCTGCCATAGTGGCGGTTGGCTCAATCCCTCTGATAACTCTCGCCGGTACCCTGGTGGCTCCATCCGTGGGTCTCATTCTGGGTCTAGGTGCATCCGCAGTCGTTGGCGCGTACGTCTCAAGAACGAGGGATAACTCCCTCCGGATTCTCGGGGCGGTTGAGGACATCTTGGAGGGAAGACATCCCGATGTAAGGGGCATCGATGAGGAAATTGCCGCCCGTCTCATCTCCATCGAACACAAGGCTGAGGCCATAAGAAAACGCAGGGTGACTGTTTCACAGCCCTGTTCCCTCGAGGGGATGGATACCGCCCTGAAAAATCTTGAAGACGCCCGGGAAAAGATCTCCTCCCTCCTCCCCATGCTCGAGATGGATGCCTCGGCGGATCCCGATTCCCTGGCCAGTCTGGTGGAGAGGGAGCGCTCCAGCATCGCCGAGCTGGGGGACTACATCCAGACCCTCACCGCGGGGATAGAGGAGATGAACACGCAGGCCCAGGCGCTGACCGACTACGCCCTCGAAACTGCTGACATGGCCGAGAGGGGCAAGAAGATTTCCGACAACGTTGCCCTCAACGTGGCCAGCATAACCGAGGTCAACCAGGACATGGAGAGGGCGGTCTCCATTCTCGTCGAGCACTCCAAGCGCATCGGGGAGATAGTTGAGGTCATAGGGGGCATCGCTGACCAGACCAACCTTCTGGCACTCAACGCCGCCATTGAGGCTGCCAGGAGCGGGGAGCACGGCAGGGGCTTCGCGGTTGTTGCAGAGAACATCCGTGAGCTCGCCGACCAGTCCAAGAAGTCCACCGACCAGATAACCGAACTCATCAGGGATATGCAGGAGAGCATAGACACCGTCGTCAGCTCCATCAAACAGGAGTTCCGTGTCACGGAGGAAATAAAGGATGCCGTTCAGGAACTCATAGCCGCCTTTGACGACATCGCCAGACGCGCCAATGAGACCGCGGGCATGATAAAAGACCTCTCGGACAGCATAGACGGGCAGGCCCAGTCGGTGCAGATGCTCATGGACACCATAGACGGTGTTTACGCCATCCAGAACGACATCTCGGACGTGATGCTGCCCCTCGTGGACTTCCTCTCAACGCTCCAGCTGCGTTTGGATGAAATACGAAAGGGTCTTAAGGCCCTTGAGGAATCTATAGACGAATCCAGAACCCTGCTGGAAAACGTTAGGAGTGCCCGGAGGTGAGGTGAATGGCCGAAATTCAGGTAGTGGCTTTTATGGTTGGAAACGAAGAGTTCTGTCTGGACATCTCGAAGGTCAGGGAAATCAAGGAAATGATGCCCATAACGCGCGTGCCCAACTCCCCGGACTTCGTTGAGGGCGTCATAAACCTCCGCGGTCAGATCACCACAGTCGTTAACCTCAAGAAACTCCTCGGGTATTACGACATGGACGAGGACCTTTCCACGAAGAAGATAATCATCGCGGAGGTTAAGGACGAGGTTATAGGCATTATAGTCGACTCCGTCTCGGACGTCATAACCCTGACCGACGACCAGATCGACCAGCCACCCAAGACCCTCACAAGCCGCGTGGACATCCGCTACATAAAGGGCATAGCGAAGATAAACGATGGAGAGAGGCTCCTCATAATGGTCGACCTTGACAAACTCCTGGGGGAGGAGTTCTAATCCCGGGACTCACAGCAGGTTCAGCTCTTTCAGCAGGTCTTCGACGTCCCGGTCTTTCGTGTCTTCCGTCTCCTCTTTCTCCGCGCCGAGCTTCAGCATGAGCCTCTGAACCTGCTCCTCCAGCTTCCGCAGCTCCTCGAACTGGTGCCGGAGCTTTTCGTAGAATTCTTTCTCAACTGGGGTTACCGGTATCGGCTCCTGAAGCCCCTCCGCTATCTTGTCCAGCTCCCCCGCCAGCTCGTAGACCGCCCGGTGGATGTAAATAAAGCTCTTCTCTGGGTTCAGCTCTTTCTCCTTGCCGTCCCTCACAACCCTCATTGGCAGATCGAGGCGCTTCACGCGAACCACTATCTCGTTGAAAGTGGAGTAAACGCTCTCATCCGGAACCGAGACAACCGCCAGTTTGCGGAGGTTCTTGAGGAGTTCTATGAGGTTCTCTTTCAACCCCCGGAACTCCCTCTGCCCCTGCCCGGTGAGCACGTAGACCTTGGCTATATCCCGCATTGAGAGGAGGGCCCGTTTCGCCTCGGCCATTCCATCCTTGAGCTTCTCCGGCTGAAGCGTCACGGCGGCCGTTATAATCTCCAGGAACTCCTCAACTTCGGACTGCTTCCGCCTCTCAATGACGTCCTCCAGGTGTTCTATCTCCTCCTCAAGCTCCGCCAGAATCTCCCTTTTAAGCTCCTCCTTAAGCTCGTCCTTTGTGGCCATCACCGCGTCTTCCAGCTCCTCCACCCTGCGCCCCGTTCTGTCCAGCTCCCTCTTCAGGCTGCCGATTTCGTAGTCCACCTTGGTTTCGAGTTTCTGGAGGTCCCTGAGCCCCTTTTCCACTCCCCTGAGCTTCTTCTGGAGTTCGTTCAGCTTCTGGATGAGCTCCCCGCGTACGTCCTCCTCCCCGGAAGAAACGTTGGTCCGGACCTCCCGGATCTCCGATTCAAGCTCCTCTTTGAGCTTTGAGAATTTTGACTCCAGCTCCCCGAGTTCTTCCTTCAGCTCGAAGTGCCTGGCCAGAACTTTGCCCGTGACGTCTTTGACGTAATACGCCAGAACCACTGCGACCGCCGCGGTGATTGTCACTTCGACCAGCATTACTCTCACCTGACTTCAACGTACTCCAATTTGTTTCGATGGTATTTAAGATTTTATGAATGTTCTCCGGCTGGAGGGGGCGAAAACCTTTGTCCGGATTGCCGCCTGTTGGATAATTTTCAACCAATTGGATTCTTTGTCCGTTAGCCCGATTTATACAATTTTTGGGTGGAGATTCTACAAATGGGGCAAATTTATGCGGAATTATGCCCAGGGATAAACCAAAAACGTTATATATTCTACAACCATATCTAATGTATGGGGCTACAACCATACCCTGCACATGGAGGCATTGATATCCAGGAGGGGTTTCAGTGGCTGCCCTTGCTATAATCACAGTGATTGATCTTGGAACCACTGACTTTGGGAGGGGGGAGTATGGACACAGTAATCGTGGACCCGCAGGTGTTGCGCTCCCTTCATCGTAGCGAACTCAGGAAGAAGATACTGATGTACCTGAGCGAAATATACCCGTCAGCGACGTACCTTTCTGAGATCGCCAGGGTCGTCAGTTCTGATCCATCCAACGTTAGGGGAGCACTGGTTGGTTTGGGCAACAGGTACAACGGAGAGAGTTCCCTTGTTTACCTGGGTCTTGTGGAGGAAGTCTCAAACAATGGCTTCAAGTATTACCGTCTGACGGACTACGGTAAAAAGGTCGTGGATTATCTTAAGGAGTACTACCGCTACTACCGGAGGTTCATGTGAGGTGTGGTGCCATGAATCCCGCCGATATCGTCGATGCCAACATCGAGCAGATGGTCAAGTTTTCCGTGCTCCAGATAATCGGACTCGGAACAAAGCACGGAATATTTCCTCTGCTCTCCAGGGCCCCAACGGTGCAGGAGCTGGTTGACCGTGTGGGCCTGCCCAACAGGCGCCTTCTTCTGGACTTTATCGACACGCTGGAGCGCCTGGGAATAGTGGCCGAGAAGGACGGCAGGCTTCACCTCAACGGCTTTACGTACACCGTGCATGTCCCTGGGGAGAGGTACGACCTCCTGATTCATGACTGGGTGCCCGTTCTGGAGGAGATATACCGCATGGTTGACTACGCGTTCATAACCCCCGTCCATCCGCACGTTCTCATGGACTTCGATAAGGACGCCGACTTCTGGGACATGCGCATGAGCACCCGTTTCTCCGCAGTGTACCGCAACGCCATGGCCCAGGCCGCGGGCCTAAGGCCGGGTATGCACGTGCTCGACATCGGTTGCGGCTCGGTGTCTCCTGTCCAGTTCGCCGAGATGATAGGCTACAACGGTTTCTATCTGGGAATCGACTACTCCCCGGCGCTTCTGGAGATAGCAAGGGCCAGGGTGGAGATGAAAAACCTGCCCGTTGAGCTGAAGGAGATGGACGCGAAGCTCATCCGTCCGGTTAACGAGTACGACGTGGTCCTCATGAGCTTCGTCCTTGAGTATGCCAAGGACAGGGAGAGGGTTCTCAGGGGTGCCCTTGAGACGCTCAAGTCCGGTGGGAAGATGGTGGTGCTTGAGCCGTTCAGGGACGCCTTTGCCCACATTCAGGCCCTTGAGTTCTTCGAGAGCCTCAACAAGGACTTCATTGGCTTCCCCTCCGCGGGGGAGATTAGGGACGTTATCCTGGAGGAGGGCTTCGACGTCGAGATAAGCCGGCCCGCCAGGAGCATAATGGTCATCAGAAAGAGATGAGAACTTTCCTTTTCTGTTTCTAATTTCCGACGGTGCCGGTTCTAAGCGGAGGCTCTCAAAAATTCCGGAAAAATTAGGGTTTGAGGCCCTCATCCGAGGGCCTCCTCCAGTATCCTGACGGCCTTCAGCATCTCAAGGTACGCCCTCCTGAGCGGGGCGAGTACCTGCGGGTTGCTGAGGTTCTGGAGCACCGGGCCGAACTCCTCCGCCTTTTCGTAGTACTCCTCGGCCAGCTTCCTGTGCTCCAGGGCCGCGGTTAGGGTCTCATTGTCCACGCCCTTCCGCAGGGACTCGTTGTACAGTTCATCGAATCTCCTTGAAAGCCTGTGGTAGTACAGGTAGCCGATGTAGTTCATACGCGTGACCGCCGTGCCCTTGTTCACCTTCGGTGCGGGGGCGACCCGAACCTCGGCGGACAGTTCGTTGTTCGTCTCGTTGCTCTCGGTGATGGCTCCATCCTCATCGACGATGGCCTTTAGGGTGTAGGTGCCGCTCCTGTCCGGCGTCCACGTGAATTTCACTGTCTTCTCTTCCCCTGCACCAATCCCGCTGACCCTCTCGGTTTTCACGAGGGTACCGTTTGCGTAGAGGGACACCGTGAAGTCCCCGTCAACGGCCCCACCATCGTTGGCCAGGGTTACGCTCACCTCGGTCTCCCTCCCGGCCACCGCGTTCGCTGCGCTTATCTCCACGACCTTCAGGTCGGGCAGCATGACGCCCAGGCTGTACTCGCTGAGGTGGCTCACGTTGGCCCACACGTAGTTCCTGTCCGTGTCCCTTCCGAAGCCGTAGACCGTTATGTTGCCGTAGGGTGAGCTGTCCTTTACCGTTTCCCCAACGTGCTTCGCCAGGTCTATCCACTCGCTTCCGTTCCAGTAGAAGAGGCTTATCGCGCTCTCGGCCACGCCCAGCTTCCGAAGCTCTTCGTCGGTGTACGTGATGTTGAGCACGACCCAGCGGTAGTTAACGGTGTCGTTGGTCTCGACCTTTATGTACTTCAGGTCCTCGTACCCGCTGCTCTCCATCTTGAACTTCGCGGTGTCGTTCTCTATCTCCGATGCGACTGTCACGTTCACCTCGACCTGCCCCGTCTCGTTGGCGGCAACCTTAATCTCCGTCTCGTTCTCGACGTTTATCTCGTGGGTCTCGTTCTCGGAGAAGTCCACAACGGAGCTTTTGACGGCCTTGCCGTAGAAGTTAACCGTCTTGGTCGAGACGTGTCCGCTTCCGTCCACCGCGGTTACGGTGACCATATAGTCCTCGAGGCCTCTCACGGTGAAGTTTATGGTCCCCTCCACCCTGCGGCTTCCGCTGGCCTCGATCGTCCTGTTGAGCAGCACGTCGGTGACGTTGGTCACCGCTATGTTCACGGTCTTGAGGCCGTAGTCGTCGGAGACGCGGTAGGTCAGGGTGACGTTTTTCCCTATCTCCTGCACCTTCGGGCTCACTGACACATCGACCGCCGGAGGAAGCACGTCCTTTCCTATCTCAACGCCGAACCACCAGTCGATTCCGAGGATGGAAACGTTCTCCGTGACGAACCCAAAGGTGCCGTCGTAGTGTATCCAGTCGGAGGTGTAGGGTGCCTCCAGCCTGAGGACGCCGTTGCCCTCATCGTCCGTCGTCCCCACGTAGACCCCGTCGTAGGTGCGGAAGTAGAACACTCCCCTTCCCGGGAGCCTGATGGGTATCGTTATGTTGTTGAGGTCAGGGGCGCTGTACATGTGGTTCAGCTCCAGCCCCTCCGGAAGGAGGTAGAACTCGTGTGTGGAGTACACCCCATCGCCGGTGCCGCACGAGCCTTCATTGCAGAGCCATCCAGCAGGCAGTATTGACGCCAGGTACTTTCCGGGCGCGAGCTTCGTTTCCTCCCTCAGCTCGCTTCCGTTCCAGTACCAGGAAGCCGTGTCTCCTATGGAGAGTTCATCCCATTCCCTGGTGACGAAGCGCGACAGCTCGAGGACGACCGGTATCGAAATCGGTCTCCCGTGCCAGTCGTAGTACTTGGACGCAGTGATGCCTTCGGGGGTCAGGTTGAGCTGGACGTGTATCTTGTTCACCTCGATTGAATCCAGGTCGTAGGCCCCGGACCTGTGGATGATGAGCGCCCACTCCTTGTTCATCTCCTCCCCAAACCCAACCGGGAGGCTGCTGGGGCTGTATGGAACTGTCGTCTCAATCATTCCATACTTGTTGGTAGTCGCGTTGAAGACACCTTCTGGGGTGTAGATGTGGACGGTTTCGTTGGGAAGCCCGCGGTAGAGATCACTCCACTCGGGTATCCAGTCCCTGGTGCGGTTCTGGAGCCATGCCCTCACGGTGACGTTGTTGGCGGTGACGATTTCCCCGGTCGTGGGGTCGTAGATGAAGTCCACGTAGTCAAAGTCCGCCCACAGGCGCGGCCGGATTACGTAGATGTACGCCACCGCACCCCCGAGGGAAACCCTTCCGTAGTATGCATCGTCGGGCACCTCTATCCTCTTGTACACCGAGTCGGTGTCCTCGAAGTGCACCAGCGTGACGTTGGTTTCCTCCGGCAGGTTCCAACCGTTTCCTGTCCATCTGTACCAGGTTACCATGACGTTGTAGTCCCCGGTGATTTTCTCAGACGCGGTTATCTCGAGCGACAGGCTCTCCCCGGGCTTTGCCAGCGTCCTCTCGGGGCTGATCCTTAAAGTAACCCCTCCTGAACCTGTGGACGTGGATGGCCTGTCGACCGCCCTCACCCACACCGAGTCCAGGGTGTAGTCCCCGATGGTGAGGCGCAGGTTCAGCTCCGTTGCGTTCTCAGGGATGGTGATGGTGACGCTGCCGTACCCGCCGTCCAGCGCGACGGTGTAGCTTCCGCCGTCCCTGAGCTCCCAGTCTCCCGCGGCCCTGTAGTGGACGCTCAGGTTCAGCTTACCCGTGTAGGGCCTTCCGTCGAAGTCCACCGCGAAGACGCTGAGGGTAACGTTCTCCCCCCTGTACACGTCGTGGGGCGCGATGATGACGGCCTCGACCGCGGCAGGCGCGACGTAAACCGTGCCCGCTTCCCTGCCGTCCAGCCGGAGGTATGCCGTTCCCGTTTCACCGGGCGTGAAGGTGTACTCAACCGTGCCGTTCACGGGCGTTAGGGTAACGCTCTCGGTCTTTCCGTTGAACTCAACCGTGAGGTTGACGTTCCCGGTGTACGGCCTCCTTGTGTAGGGTTTCATGAGGGTCCATCTGAGGGTCACCGGTCTGCCCGGAACCGTCGCCGCCTCCTTGCCCGCGAAGTAGTAGGGCGGAACCGCTATGACCTTGAACCACTTCTCCACGGCGGTGTCGCCGTACCGCACAATTACCTCGTACTCTCCCGCTGTCTCCGGGCGGAACGTCACGGTCGCCCGCCCGGTTTCGTCGGTCACGGCGGTTGTGCTGAGGATCACCTCGCCGTCCCTGAGCACTGTGATCGTCACGTTCCTGCCTTCCAGGGGGCCGCCGTAGGGTCTCCACAGGAGGGCGAAGACTGTGATGCTGTCGTTCACCCCGTACCAGTCCCTCAGCGTACCCCCGAACACCTGGACTTTCTCTTGGCTGTTGTAGGACATCGAAATCCATGCACCCACAGGCACTGTACTCACTACTAGTATTGCTACTAGAAGCGCCGCCGAGATAACGTTTCTGCCATTCACCATGGTGTTCACCGAAACCCATGGAACGTTCAGGGTATATACAATTTTCGGTGGTCATGTTGGCCGGTACCTACACATGCACCTACACAACCACCTACACTACTAAAAACAAAAAAGGGCTTTATATTGGGCCAACGTAATCTCCAGCGCAAAGAACCCCCAGGGGGTGCATGGAAAATGAAGGCCAGGACCAGGAAAGGTGCGGTTGGTATTGGAACCCTGATAGTGTTCATTGCCATGGTGCTGGTTGCCGCTGTTGCGGCGGCCGTGCTAATTAACACGAGTGGCTACCTGCAGCAGAAGGCTTCCAGCACTGGAAGAGAAACCACCCAGGAAGTCGCCAGCGGAATACAGGTGGACAGGGTTGTTGGTAAGGCCGACAGCGCCACCACCCCGACCAAGATACTCCAGCTCGGTATTTACGTCTCTCCGAACGCTGGCAGTGCCGGCATCGACCTCAGCAACACCAAGGTTGTTCTGAGCGATGGAACCAAGGAGGCTGTTCTCTGGTACAACGCTACTGCCACCGGTGCCGCGTTCACCGACACCAACGCTCTGGGAAGCGACATCTTCTCCGTTGGGCTTGATGCCTGGAAGAACCTTGTTGGTACCACTACCTCCACCCAGAACGACGCCAGCAAGGAGTTTGGTATCATAGTCCTCCAGGACGCCGACGACAGCCTCAGCGCCCAGTACCCGACCCTCAACGCCGGTGACCTCGTCGTCCTGACAGTCCTTGTAGGAAACTGGAACGAGACTGCTCTTGGGGTTGACTTCAATGGTGATACTGACACCTCAGACGTTATATCCAGTGTTTTCGGTGCCAACGGAATCCAGCCCGGTACCAAGATCACCGGTCAGGTCGTTCCGGAGTTCGGCGCTCCTGGCGTCATCGAGTTCACCACCCCAAGCACCTACACCGAGCAGGTTATGGAGCTCCAGTGAGTTTCCGTTCCAAATTTATTTGAGGAGGTGAGAGGCCATGTTTAGGAGGCTGAAGAAGAGGGGTGCGGTTGGTATCGGCACCCTGATAGTGTTTATAGCCATGGTTTTAGTGGCGGCAGTGGCCGCTGCAGTGCTCATCAACACGAGTGGCTACCTGCAGCAGAAGGCTTCCAGCACTGGAAGAGAGACCACCCAGGAAGTGGCGAGCGGGATACAGGTCGTCAAGGTCGTCGGCTACGACCCGGCCAGCCAGCCGGCCAGCGGTAAGATAACCAAGCTCGGTATCTACGTTTCCCCGAACGCCGGCAGCGCCGGCATCGACCTCAGGAGCACCAAGATAATTATGAGTGACGGTGACTCCCAGGCTATCTTCCAGTACAGGGCCACCAACAGCATCAACGTTACCACCCTCATAAACAAGACCCTGACCTCCGGAAGCAGCTCCAACTACATAGTGTTCTACGACACCACCAACAACAGGTGGGTCAAGATAATCGGCAACTTCAGCGCCACTGATATAAGCCTGAGTTACAGTGGTACTACTGCGAATCTTACCATCAGCAATGCTAACGATACTATCCCCGCCTCTGGAAACGTTACAATATCAGCCGTTGCATCATCGACCAACAAGGTCACTATCATTATACCTGGTGCCTTGGAGACCTTCAGCTCGGCCGCCCACGACAGCGGTGTTGTGAACAACATCTTTGACAGCACCAACCTTGATGCCTGGAAGTACATCGTTGCCCCGACCGAGTACGGTATCATAGCCCTCCAGGATGCTGACAACAGCGTTCAGGAGGCCTACCCGACTCTCAACGCCGGTGACCTCGTCGTCCTCACCGTCCCGGTCGGTGGAACCACCGACTTTGATGTTTCCGCGAACACCATAACCGTTCAGGACGTCAGTGGTACCCCCGCCATCACCATCCAAAAGGTGGGCTTCTCAGCGGTCTTTGGCGACGGATTCCAGCCGAGGCAGAAGATCACCGGCAAGGTCGTTCCGGAGTTTGGTGCTCCGGGCGTCATTGAGTTCACCACCCCGACGAGCTTCACAACGAACATCATCACCCTGCAGTGATGTCCCTTCCAAATTTATTTGAGGAGGTGAGAGGAGATGTTTAGGAAGAGGAAAGGTGCCGTTGGGATCGGTACCCTGATAGTGTTCATTGCCATGGTGCTGGTTGCCGCAGTTGCCGCTGCGGTGCTCATCAACACGAGCGGCTACCTGCAGCAGAAGAGCCAGGCCACCGGAAGACAGACCACCAACGAAGTTGCCAGCGGAATACAGGTCGAGAGCGTTATCGGCTACGCCGCATACAACTCTGGAACTGGAACATACGACCCCATAAGCAAGCTCGCCATCTACGTTTCCCCGAACGCCGGCAGCGCCGGCATTGACATGAAGAAGGTTCGCGTCATACTCAGCGACGGAAGCGCAGAGGCCGTGCTCAAGTACCCTGCCGTGGACAGCGACAGCGATGGAGTCCTTGACACCGACGTCTTCGCCGTCGGCATGCCCGACAATGTCTTCACCGACGATACTGCAATCGTCTACGATAGTGATGAGTACATCAACTGGGGTCAGCTCACCGGCACCACTTTCGGAATAATAGTCGTCCAGGACAGCGACGGAAGCCTCAAGCCCCTTACCCCAACCCTCACCAAGGGTGACCTTGCGATAATCGCCGTTAAGGCTGATGCGGTCTTTAGCACCACCAGCGGTATCCAGCCCAACACTAAGATTGTGGGTAGGGTCGTTCCGGAGTTCGGTGCCCCCGGCGTCATCGAGTTCACCACCCCATCAACCTACACCCAGAGCGTCATGGAGCTCCAGTGAGGCCCTTCTTTCCCTTTCGTTCTTTGATAATTTTTGGGAGGTGATACGTTGAGGAGGGGAGCAATAGGCATCGGCACGCTCATCGTCTTCATTGCAATGGTCCTCGTGGCAGCGGTTGCAGCGGGCGTCATCATAGGAACAGCGGGCTACCTTGAGCAGAAGGCCCAGGCGGCCGGGAGGCAGACCACCCAGGAGGTCGCGAGCGGGCTTAAGGTCATCAACATCTACGGCTACACCAACGCGACCCCGCCGAGCAAGGGGACGATAAGCAGGATGGCGGTATTCATAGCCCCCAACTCCGGGAGTGAGGGCATAGACCTCAGCAACGTTAAGATAGTCCTCAGCGACGGCGCCAAGCTCGTGGTGTACAACTACAGCGGCATACTCTACAAGGGTGTCGTCGATGACCTCTTCAACAGCACGGAGATATCGAGCAAAATCTGGGACAACACCACCTTCACCGATACGAACTTCGCGATAGTGGTTATCCACGACGGCGCGAGCGAGATGGACGTGAACCACCCGAACCTCGAGTGGGGTGACATGGTGGCACTCCTCGTGAAGACCACAGTATTTAAGGCCGAGAACGGAGAGAAGGGAATAGGGCCAGCCACCAAGATGGTCGGCAAGGTCATACCCGAGGTAGGTTCCGCGGGAGTTATAGACTTCACGACCCCCGCGACGTATAACTACAACGTGATGGTGCTCCAGTGAGGTGAGAACATGAGGCGCGGTGCCATCGGTATTGGAACGCTCATCGTCTTCATCGCGATGGTGCTAGTGGCGGCGGTTGCCGCGGGAGTGCTCATCAGCACCAGCGGCTACCTCCAGCAGAAGGCCATGGCCACCGGCAGGCAGACCACCCAGGAGGTAGCGAGCGGAATCAAGGTGATGAACATCTACGGCTACACCCCGGCCGACCCACCCGGAAGCGGCAGGATAACCAGGATGGTGATCTACGTTTCCCCGAACGCCGGCAGCGGCGGCATAGACCTCGCCCACGTCAGGGTCGTCCTCAGCGACGGGAAGAGGATGGCCGTCTACAGGTACTACGACCCTAACCAGGACTCGGGATTGCAGGCGGACTACTTCCTCTACTCCGGGGACGTCAGCAACGTGTTTCCGGACGTTGGGGAGAACCCGACCACTGGGGCGGTTGATGTGAGTACCTACACTCCTGTCGCTGCCGCTGACCTTGCGACTCTCTGGAAGAACCTTTACTACTATATGAACCAGAGTACCCCCAAGATGCTCTTCGGCATCGTCGTCGTCGCTGACGCCGACGGGAGCCTGAGCGGGAGCAAGGAACACCCCAGCCTCAGCTGGGGGGACATAGCTGGGATAGCCATATGGACGATACCCTTCGACGATGATGACAACCCTGCCACCGGCTACGGCATCGGCCCCGGCACCAAGGTCACGGGCAAGGTCATACCCGAGAACGGTGCGGGTGGGGTCATAGACTTCACCTCGCCGAGCACGTACACCGACAACCTGATGGAGCTTCAGTGAGGGGGTGGCGTAGGTGGCGCTGGATTTCCTTTCGTCATTATTCAAGAAAAAGCCCAAGGAGGAGGCCACCCCTGAGGCAGTGGAGCCCGTCTTTGAGGAGGAGCTTGAGGAGCGCGTGGAGAACAGGGAGGAGAACGAGCAGCTGACCCAGGTGCTGGAGCGCGTCAACGAGATCGAGAACGACATCCCGAGGATAAAGATAAGCATCGACACCCTCAAGAAGCAGATTCAGGAACTTAGAGACGACATCGACAGGCTCGACAAGACCATCAAGGACGTCATGATGCTCTACGAGGTCATCAGCCAGGAGATAAACCCCTTCAAGGAACAGATGGGCCAGGAGAACCCGCTCACCAGTGAGATTCAGGACCTCAGAAAGGAACTGGAAGACTTAAAGCTGGAGATAGCGCAGTTGAAGAACGACATTAAGGTGCTCGCCGGTTACGGCCTTGACCTTGACTCGATAATCTACGAGGTGCTCGCGGAGGTGTGAGGCGTGGAGATGACAAGGCTGGTCACGGAGGCCGACATAAACGCCAAGCTCGCGGAGCTCAAGGGCAGGGTTCCAACGGTGGTCATCAACGACCTCAGGGAGAAGCTCATCGCCAGGAAGGAGAATCTGACCTACGACCAGCTCGACAAGATCGTTCAGAAGGTGCTCGACACCTACGGAAGTCAGGCGGCCAAATACGAGCAGCTCAACAAACGCGTCGATGAGCTGGGCAAGAGGCTCACCGACCTCAGCATGCAGCTGGGTAGACTCGTTGAGACCCTTGAGGGCGCCAAGTTTGACGTCCAGGAGAAGAAGGCCGAAACGGTCTCCAGGAAGGTTGAGGAAGTCCACGAGAAGATCGAGAAGCTCGAGGGGCTCCTCGAAGAGGAGGAGAAGGAGGAGGTTCCGGAGGAGCTGACCCAGAAGCTCGACGAGCTTCAGGAGAAGGTTGAGGAGATAGCCGAGAAGGTGGAGGCACAGACCGCCGCCGAAAAGCTCGAAGAAGCCCAGGAGAAGCTTGAGGAGCTTCAGGAGAAGATAGAGGCCGGAGAAGCCGTTTCGGAAGAGGAGCTCAGGGCCGCTGAGGAGGCCGTCGCGGAGGCCGAAACCGCCGCCGAGGAGACCATCCTTGAAGTGCCGCCCGAGGAAGAGGCGGAGGAGGCAGTTGAGGAGGCACCGGTGGAAGAGGTTCCCGAGGTCACCGTTGAGGAAGAAATCGAGGAACTCCCCGAGGAGGGAGTCGAGACCATCGAGGTCGAAGAGGCCCCGGTTGAGGAACTCCCGGAGGAGGCTCACGAGGAGCTTGAAGAGGCCGCCCCTGAGGCGGTGGAGGCCGAAGAGGTTGAAGCCCTTGAAGAGGTTCCTGCTCACGAGATTGAAATTGAGGAAGAATCTGTTGAAAAGGAGGAAGGTGGTGTTAAGATGGCTGAGAAGTTCCAGATTCCGGAGGACATCGCAAGCCTGCTCTTCGAGGAGGAGCCGAGGAAGGCCCGGCTGGAGAAGCTGCCCGATGACATCGTCTCCACAATGATTGCACTCAAGTGGCTCGGGTTCCTCATCGACAGGGTCGGCATCCAGAACCTCGAGCGCGTCCTTGAGTTCTACTACGAGATAGGCTGGATAAGCGAGGGGGTCCTCAACAACCTCCTGCACTACGCCAAGGGCACCAGGCCGCACCACAGGGATCCTGAGTGGAAGCCGGCGGAGAAGCTCACCGTTCAGGACCACCTCATAAGCCTCCTCTTCATCGAGAGGCTCAGGGGACTCAGGATAAACAGGAACGTCCTCGACAAGCTCGAAAGGGAAATCAAAATGCTGGAGAAGACCCTCGACGAGTTCTACGGCATCTGAAGCACTGAGAAAAATGGGGGGCGGCCTATGGGGTTCAGCGTATCGGCGAGCGCTGCGATCATCTTTATTTCCTTTTTAATAGCGGCCAGCACCCTCTACACGGCGTGGGACAACAGCTACGCCAATGTCCGGGCCGCCCAGGATGAGTGGTATAATCTGAGGCTCTCCCAACTCAATACGAGATTTGCCCTCAATGGTAGCACAGGCACATACATTGTTGACAACACTAACAACTACTATAACGTGACCTTCCATTTGGAGGACAGGGGAATCACACTCTACGCACCGCACTGGACAGGTATATACGACGGTAAGTATGTCACTCTGTATAATGTTTCCGACGACAACGTTGGGTTCCTTGGTGATTATACCTATGTCCTGCCTGGGGATGTCATTTATGTTAACGTTACCTACATCCCCCTTGATTCGACCCCTCACGCATTGAAAACTGTATTCGAAAACGGCTGCTACTTCGTCATTGGCTGGTACTACAACGGCTCTGCCGTTGTGGTCGACTATACATCAACCGGCTGTCCACTGGAGGTGAGCTGATGGCCGCAGGAGGGCCGGCGAGCGAGCTCATACTGTTCATAGTTGCAGTTATCGTCGCGGGCAGTGTCGCCGGCGGTCTCGCCTACGTGACCACCGACATAGCCCACGGCATGAACGACAGGGGTGCCATGCTGGCCGACCAGCTGAGGACGGACTTCGCTATAATAAACGACCCGAACAACGTTCCTGTTGATACCGGAACCAGTTCCTACAACTATACGTTTTACATAAAAAACATTGGAAAGGAGCCCATTGCATTTACCCCCGACGCCGTCCAGGTGTTCATAGATGGGGCGATGGTGCCCGCGGCCAACCTCACGTTCACCGACGTTAATGGGGCTTCGATAAGTTCACTCGACGCCTACGAGGTTGGTGTGATAAAGGTCACCCTGGGTACGGCCCTGACGCAGGGGGGTTATCACACCCTCACCGTTGTGCTTGAGAACGGCGAGCGCAGGAGCTTTGTCTTCAGGGCGCCCTGACCTGAAGGGACGCGCCTTTGGCGGTTAAAATAACGCGAGACGGTGGTGGTCATCTTGGTCGAGGAACTCCTCAAGATAGAGCTCAAGGGCGATGAACTGCACCGGCGTCTCGGTGGCGGCATCCCCGCCGGGACGATTATGCTCATCGAGGGAGACAGGGGTAGCGGTAAGTCCATCTTCGTCCAGCGCCTTCTCTACGGCTTTCTCATGAACGGGTACACCGCCAGCTACATCTCCAGCCAGTACACCACGGTTGAATACATCAAGCAGATGGAGTCCCTCGGCTACGATATAATCCCTTTTCTAATCAGGAAGAAGCTCATGTTTGTCTCACTATACCCCCTTCTCACCGGTGTCAGCGAGAAAAGGAAGTTCCTCAGCCGGCTGTTCGGTGAGCCCAGGCTGTGGGAGCCGGACATAATGATAATCGATTCATTCTCATCACTCCTTTCCCGTGAGCAGGAGCCGAGCGCGGTTAGGGATTTTCTGCTGTACGTCAAGAAAATGGCCTCCCTGGATAAGGTCATCATCCTTACCGCGAACACGGAAGAGATCGACAGGGACTCCCTCTTCGTCCTTGAGGAAGCGGCAAGCATGCTCATCCGTTTGAGCGTCAAGGTGTTCGGTGGCGACCTGAAGAACTCGGCCACGATAGTCAAGTACAACAACGCCAAGGGACTGTTTCAGAAGATTATCCCGTTCCGTGTCGAGCCGAAGGTCGGGCTGATAGTAGAGATTGCGGCGGTGGTGTGACATGGCGCAGGTGGTCAGCGACACCCTTGAGGAGGCAATGGCGAGAAACCCCCACCTTAGAAAGTACGTTGATCAGTTCAGGAGGAAGTACGGAAAGCTCCCAGAGTTTCATCCTCAGCTCACCAGGGACATGAAGGACATAATGTACCCCAACATCCTCTACCCGGTAGGTGACCCCATCTTCATCCACATCTACGGGGACATGACGACCGACAAGAAGTACATCGTCATCGAGCCCCGCATCGAGAGCCGCGAGGAAGAGCAGAAGTACAACCGGATCAGGGACAAAATCCTGGAGCTCGCGCCGACCAGGGATATTCCCGAGGAGCAGGAAGAGTTTGAGCGCTTTCTGGATGCCCTCTTTGATGAAGCCGTGCTCGCGCTGGTTAAATCGGGCAAAGGCGGTTTAATGGGCAAGGGTCAGAAGTTTCTGATCACCAAGGAGGAGATGGAGAAGTTCCGCTACCTAATCAAGCGCGACATCATCGGTATCGGCCCGCTTGAGCCCATCGCCCGCGACCCCTACATCGAGGATATCCACATCATCGGCGCCAACAACATCTCCCTCGTCCACAAGATATTCGAGATGATGCCGACCAACATAACCTTCGGCGACGACGTCAAGCTCGCGGACTACTTCAAGAACATTGCCGAGCGTATTGGAAGGCCGATCAGCGACAGGACGCCGATAGTTGACGGTGCCCTCCCCGACGGCTCGCGTATCAACATCATCTACTCCCCTGACATCTCCATCAAGGGTCCGAGCGCCACCATCCGTAAGTTCTCGGCAACCCCCATCAGCATCATTCAGCTCATTTCATGGGGAACGCTGAGCGCCGAGGTTGCCGCCTATCTCTGGATAGCTCTTGAGTACGGTATGAGTGTTTTCGTCTGTGGTGAGACCGCTTCCGGTAAGACCACCCTGCTCAACTCAATAGTCCCATTCATCAAGCCGGGGTCCAAAATCTACACCGCGGAGGATACCCCCGAGGTTCAGGTGCCGCACCCCACATGGCAGAGACTCATAACCCGCGAAAGGGGTCCCGAGGAGAGCCGTGTTACTCTGTTCGACCTCCTGAAGGCCGCCCTGCGTTCAAGGCCGAACTACATCATCGTCGGTGAGATCCGTGGTGCAGAGGGTGCCATCGCATTCCAGGCCATGCAGACCGGCCACCCCGTTATGAGCACCTTCCACGCCGGTGATATCAAGAAGATGATACAGCGTTTCACCGGTCATCCCATCAACGTCCCGATAACCTTCATTGACAACCTCAACATAGCGGTCTTCCAGCAGGCTGTCTACATCAAGGGCAAGTTCCTGAGAAGGACGGTCAACGTCGTCGAGATCGAAGGCTACTACGAGGAGCTCGGTGGTGTCGCTACGAGGAACGTCTTCGAGTGGGACCCCGTGTCGGACAGGCACGTGTTCCGCGGTTTCAACAACTCTTACATCCTTGAGAGGAAGATAGCCGAGATAGCCGGTTACGAGGATCCCAAGGAGATTTACAACGAGCTGTTCCTCCGCGCGAGGATCCTCCAGAGGATGGTCGAGCTGGGCATAACGAACTACTGGGACGTCTACCGCGAGATCAAGGCGTTCTACCAGCGTGGAATCGAGGGCCTGAGCTTCAGAATCTAACGGGGTGATGGCATGGCCGAGGAGGGCATCAGCATCTTCACGAAGGCTGACCTGGATATGGGCACGTACCTCAGGAAGGTTCTTCTGCCGTACATGGCTATCTCGGCGGTTCTGTTCCTCGCTGTGGGCGTAATCGGAAGAATTTTCTACCTCCCCAGCGCCCTCAAGGTTCTCATGTTCCTGATTCCCGTTGTTCTCCTGATTTACGCCGCGGTGTATCCATACGTGATAGCGGATACCAAGAAGATTTCGATAAACTCAAAAATGCCGTACTTCATCACGTACTTCGCGGTTCTCTCGACGAGTGAAATGCGGAGGAGCGACCTCATCAAAATCCTCGCCAACGACCCCAAGCTGGGTGCCATAGCGAGCGAGCTCAAAAAGGTCCACACCGTGGTCAACAGACTTCACCTCTCGATGCCCGAGGCCCTCCGATTCCTCGCGAGGAGGACGCCCAGTGTAATGTTCGCCGACTTCCTCGACAGGCTGGCTTACTCCCTCGACAGCGGTGTTGACCTCAAGGAGTACCTTTTCCAGGAGCAGCAGACGGTCATGGACGACTACCAGACCTTCTACGAGGGTGCGCTCTACGACCTCGATATATTCAAGGAGATATACGAGTCGATAATTATCTCGGTCGTGTTCATCGCCGCGTTCGTCATCATAGGCCCCCTCATCACCGGCATGGACATCGGCAAGATGGGGCTGTACGCGGTTGCGATGACTCTCGCCGCCGAGGTTGGTATACTGCTCGTTGTTAAGTTCAGGATGCCCGAGGATCCCCTCTGGGCCGAGAACAGGGGTATAGATGACGTGAGGCGGAAAAGGATAACGAGGGCCGCGGTCTACTCGGTTATGGGAGTTGTTATAGTTGCACTCCTTTACTTCACCGTCATCAGGGTGAGGTTTGATATACCAGAGCCCTTCGTTCTCGCCCTCATCCTGACGCCCCTCTTTTACCTCGGACACGTTGTCAACAGTGAGGAAAAGAGGATATTCAGGAAGGACGAGAATTTTCCCGCGTTCATAAGGAGTCTGAGCTCATCCCTTGCCGCCAGCGGCGCCTCCCTTGTGCTGGTTCTCAAATACCTCAGTGCCCACGACTTCGGTTCCCTCACTGAGGACATCAGGGCGCTCTACAGGAGGCTCGCCATCAGGGTTGACAGGGACAGGGCGTGGGACTTCTTTATAACAGGAACCGGGAGCTGGCTCATCGGTATATTCTCGGAGATATTCCGTGAAAGCCTCCGCATGGGTGCGGAACCTGACTACGTTGGCCTCATCATCAGCAGGAACTTTGAGCGGCTCGTTCGTCTCAGGAGGAAGAGGCAGCAGAGCATAGCGAGCTTCGTCGGAATAATCTACGGTCTGACCGGGGCGTTTGCGTTTTCCCTCGCCGCCTCATTCCAGGTCGCCGTTTCGATAAGCCAGATGTTCGCCCAGATGCAGATACCCACCGAGTACATAGGGGATATAATCCACGTCATCCCGCCGTCGGGAATGAGGTTCCTCCTGTACATAATGCTGGTGATGATGGTGATGCACTCCTTCCTCTCCTCCCTCGTTATCAAGCTCGCGGACGGAGGTCACGTGCTCGGCACCGCCAGGTACTTCGTCATAATGTCGTGGATATTCGCGGTTGGTATGTACCTGGGTCAGACACTCATGGAGAGGATGATGGGAATGGGAGGGGGCGGTGAAACCGCCCAGATGTTTCTCCACCTTATGGGGGTGATACCGTGAGACGGGCCATCGTGTTCGCGCTGGTGCTCATGCTTCTGCTTCCGGTGGGTTTCGCCTCGGCGTCGTCCTTCAGCGGATGGCTCCCCCTGCCGGATTCGATTTCCATCGGGAACGTGACCCTGGAGTTCAGGGACGTCTCGCTGGACGGTGTCCTGGTTGGCACCGCGTACGCAGGGTCGTCATACTATGACTTCTCCCTCAGCCCGGGGGAGGGTTTCACCGCCGGGGACGTTGTGGTGCGGTACGTCAGGGTCACCGCGGTCGAGGGGCCCCTCGTATTCCTGAACGTGACATTTCCCCACATCGTTGAGGGCGAGACCGTTAGGCTGGGAGACTACTCGATTGAGCTGCTCTCTGTGGGGAGCAAGGGCGCGAAGGTGCGCGTTTCCCGGGGAAACGAGTCCAAGGACTTCACCTCCGGCACGTTCACCTTCGGCAACCTCAAGGTTGCCGTGAGCGCCTATCCGAAGGTCTTTGAGGGATACCTCCAGAGGGGCCAGAACGTGACAATCTCGGACCACGTGCTGACTTTCACCAACGCCACCGTTGAGGAATCCGCGGACGGCTTCACCGAAACGCTTTACTTTGAATACGGCGGAGATGAGTATTCCGTGGTCGTTGGAAAGGAGGCCGACATCGGCCCGTTCCACGTCAAGGCGGAGGATTTGGTCGGGGTTGAATACGCCAAGGTGACGGTGTTCTTCAGGGGGGCGTCGCTCGACGTTGAGACGGTTCCAGATGCGGTGTTCTCACTCTCCCTGGGTCAGACCCGGAACGTTGGTCCCTACGTGCTCCGCTACGACTACAAATTCGATGGTTCGATAAGGGCGTCCCTGCTCAACTCGTGCGGCGCGGTTCTGGCCACCTCCAAGCTCTCAAGCGGTGCCGTGGCGACGGGCCTGTACTACAAGGGGGCAACCGTAATCCTGGACGGCGTGGAGGACGACGGAAAGGCCACCTTTGAGGTCTTTCTCGACACGTCCAAGATTCCCGACGCGGGCAAGGTGGCCAACCTCCTGATCGAGGGTACCGCCGAGGACGGGAAGAGGTACCTTCCGATGAGTATTGCCTTCCGGGTAAAGAACACCGGCACGGTGGCCCTTTCGAACGTCACGCTCCGCTTCTTTCCGGAGGGTGGAGTGCGGGTTATTTCTGGGGGTGCGCTAGAGATTGCCCTCCTGAAACCGGGTGAGGAAAAAACCTTCAAGGTAACCGTCATGCCGACGGACGACGGCAACGTTACGCTTGGAAGGGTAGTTGCTGATGTTGTTGCTCCCTTTGAACTGGCCTGTGGGGGCTACACCAGGCTCACGTTCTCATCCAACCCCGTTACCGCGTACGTGGAGCCGTCGAGGGTTGCCTACTTCCTCAACGCATCGTGGGAAGGGGACCCTGCGGTGTATCATCCCGTGACCCTGAGGTTCCACGTCAGGAACGCCGGAGACGTGTCTGTACCAGCTAACCTCACGGTGAGCGTCCCGGAGGGCGTGACTATTGAGCCCGACGGGGTCTTTGGGTCCTACGGGGGTGGATTGGTCGCCCCTCTGAGCCTGGCACCCGGTGAAAACGTGACCTTCAGCGTCATGGTAATCCCCTACTCCCCCGGGAAAAAGACGTTCAGGGTTGCCCTAAACACCATCGCGGGGACCGTCAATTCAAGCAGGGTTGTGCTTGACATCGTGGCCCCAACCGGGAACGACACCGCGGTGATAACGAAGACCATCACCGTGACGACCACGGTACCTTCCAACGGAACCGTGACCGTCACCGAGACCCGTACAGAGACCACGTCCATCGAAAGCACTGTGACCGAAGTCCAAACGGTTCCGTACACACCAACAACCTCCAAGGTTGTGTGGATGGTAATCGGGATTGTTATCGGTGCCTTGACCATCATAATCTTGGCGTGGTATCAGGCCCACAGATCATGAGAAAGGTTGATACGCCCTTTTCTCTTTGTTTATCCAGTGAACACCAATGGAACAACTGGATGGGCTGTGGCGCCGGAGGGTGGCTTCCCTTGTGGAAGAGGGCATCATCAGGAGCGAGGCCGTTAGGAGGGCTTTTCTCAGGTATCCACGGTACCTCTTCGTTGAAAAGCGCTATCAAAGCTATGCCCACGTTGATGAGCCCCTTCCGATTCCCGCGGGGCAGACGGTCTCGGCTCCCCACATGGTGGCGATAATGCTGGAGCTGGCCGAGCTTGAGCGGGGAATGAACGTCCTTGAGATTGGAACGGGCAGCGGATGGAACGCGGCTCTGATCGCGGAGCTCGTGAAGAGTGATGTTTACACGGTCGAACGGATTCCCGAGCTGGTCGAGTTTGCGAGGAGAAACCTCGAGCGAGCGGGAGTGAAGAACGTTCACGTTTTCCTCGGCGACGGCACGAAGGGCTTTCCCCCCAAAGCTCCCTACGACAGGATGATCGTCACCGCGGGGGCACCGAAGGTTCCGGAACCCCTGATCGAACAGCTGAAGCCGGGCGGGAGGCTCATCATCCCGGTTGGAAGCCATCATCTCTGGCAGGAGCTGTATGTTATGACCAAGACCGAGGACGGGGAGGTCCGGAAGAAAAGATGGGGCGGGGTTGCCTTCGTCCCCCTTATGGGTGAGCACGGCTGGAGGGGGTAGGCTTTTAAGTTTCTCCTCGCTCTCTTTTCAGGTGGTACGATGGTTAAGCTCATAGCCTTTGACCTCGAGGGAACCCTAGTCAAATCCATCTCCAGCTGGGTTGAACTTCACAAGCGCTTTGGAACCTGGGAGAAGGGGAAGGAATACGCCGAGCTCTTCTTTGCGGGAAAAATAGACTACGTGAAGTGGGCCGAACTCGACGCCTCCCTCTGGAGAGGTCACACGGGGGAGGAGATCATGGAATGGGCGAACTCGGTTGAGTACATGGAGGGAGCGAAGGAGCTCATCGGGTTTCTCCGGGAGAACGACTTCAGGATAGCGATACTCAGCAGCGGTCTCATATGCCTCGCCGGAAGGATAGCGAAGGAGCTCGGGGTTGACTACGTCTTCGCCAACGAGCTGATATTCGACGAGAACGGCGTCGTTACCGGGGAGGTCAACCCCACCGTCGACTTCAAGAGCAAGGGGACCATACTCCGGGAGCTGAAGGCTGAGCTTGAACCCGAGGTAACAATAGCGGTCGGTGATGGATACAACGACCTGAGCATGTTTAAAGAAGCCGACGTCAGCATAGCGATAAACCCCCACGAGGGGGTGGAAGGCGACCACAACGTTGAGAGCCTCCACGAGGTGATGGAGATAATAGCGGGGCTGGAGCGGGGTCAGTGAAGGGCGTGTTCATCACGCCGCCCGCAGGGGCGGTATCAGCAAAGCAAAAGCTCCTCATTCCCCTGTCGGCCCGGCCGGAATCCCCGCCTCACTCCTCCGCGGGGTGGGCGGACGCCGGGCCGGATAAAACTTCGACGACGGTTTTAAATCCTTTTCTCACAGCCCCGCCACCTTGAGTACAAGCCACCAGAAGATGTCCCCCCAGAAGTACGCCATCAGGAACCCTATGAAAAGCGCCGGGGCGAAGGGCATTGATTTTTTCCTGAGGAAGGAGTTCTCAAGCCTTTCCTCCTCCACGAGGCGCTTGAGCTCTTCTATCTGCTCTTTTCTGAGCCCCTCCGCTGTGGGGGAAGCTATGATCCGTCCCCGCTTGGGCTTCAGCGATCCCGGGTCCCATGAGACTAGGGTGCGCTTAATGCGTTCAAGACCGTCCTCCCTGTCCCGCATTACCTCACCGTTAATCTCGTGGATGACCTCACCGAGTATGTCCCACTCGTTCAACTCCTCCACGGGGACCTCTTCCATCAGCACCTCCAGGCGCATGAACTTGACGGTGGAGAGGAGCACCTTTAGGAGGTAGACAAGGACAAAAACCCTCCCGGAGGTTAAGAGTGCGACCGTTGGATCCAGGTACATGAGGTATCCTAGGGACAGAATGCCGGCGGCGTTGCCGAGGTGGCGGAGCCTCATAAAGACGGGCAGCAGGACGAGCGCCACGAGGATTCCGGTTATAGGACTTGAGATTCCGGCGCTTCCCATGATTGCCTGAACGGTTATGACGGCAACTATCCACAGGGTGAACTCAACGGTAGTGCGCAGTCCTCCCACGAAGACCTCCCTCAGGGCGTGAAACCTCTTCCTGAGCACGAGGACGGCCAGGGAGTATATGAATATGAAGGGAAACACCGCCAGGATGCTGTTGAAAAGCACTGCCAGGGGGTACAGGGGGTACGTCGTTCCGTAGGGGGGGACGACATCCGCGGCGGCTGGGGCGAGGGGCAGAAGGGCGGAGAACGCCGCCAGAAGGACCACATCACCGCTGGCCCAGGCCCCGATGTAGTAGAGCAAAAGACCGAGGATAAAGCCCAGTATCAGTCCGATGAATCCGGAGGCGGCCAGCAGGCCATCATGGGCCTGTATTCCCAGGTACAGATAGTACAGGACGCCGACTTCGGCGGCCGGAATCACGATCTTGCCAAGCCAGGTGGGAAGCTCGCTCTCCTCTTCCTCCTCTTCCTCCCACCCGAGGAGACGTCCAATGAGAGTGAGGGTTGGAAAAGCGTGGTTGTCGAAGATGAACCCCGTCTTAATATCGGTGTAAGAGGTCAGTACTCCCGCTAAAAGACCCAGAATCAGGGGGACCGTCTCCATGATTTCACCTCACAGGTCTTCGAGTATCTGCTTCCGAACCTCCTTGGTGTAGTTGGAGACCGCACTGTTGAGATCGTGGACGCTACTCATGATGACCCGGATTGCCATCGTGACCAGTATCAGAACAGCAGCCAGCATGAAAAGGTACTCCAGCGCTCCCTGCCCCCTGTGCCTCATCGTTTACACCTGACTTTAATTCGGCGCTAAAGGATTTAAAAGTTTCCATCAGCCTTTTAAACGGGAAATGGAATCTGGGTCGTGATGAAGATGAGAGTGTACAGGTTGAGGGTTCGCGAGGAATACCTGGACTACATAAAGTCCGGCGAGAAGAGGATAGAGGTTAGGGTTGCCTACCCCCAGTTCCGGGGAATGAAGCCCGGCGACAAGATAATCTTCAACGATCAGGTTCCCGCCGTGATCACGGGCGTGAAGGAATACGAGACGTTCCGTCAGGTTCTGAGGGAAGAGCCCATAAAGAAGATCTTTCCGGATGAGCCGAGCTTTGAGAGGGCGGTGAAGCGGTTCCACGGCATGTACCCAAAGTGGAAGGAGAACCGCTACGGCGTCATCGCCATAAGGTTCAAGCTCGTGGGTGAGAAAAGCGGGCGGTGATCCCGGTGCACCACTTGGAGTTCGACGGACGCTACGCCGAGGCGATACTGAGCGGAAGGAAGAGGGCAACGGTGAGGCTCGGCAGGAGGCCGAATCTGGAGCCCGGAGATGAAGTTCTCCTGCACTCGGGCGGCTACGCGATAGGGAAGGCGGTTATCGAGAGGGTTGAGAGTAAAACGGTTGGCGAGCTTACCGACGAGGACGCTTTTCGGGACGGTTTTTCGAGCAGGGAGGAGCTTATAAGGGCCCTCAAAAGCCATTACAAACACGTGGACGACGACTCCATCGCTCACGTTATAGTCTTCCGTCTCGTGGAGAAGTTCGATAAGCCGGTCATGAGCTCGGATTACGCCTACGAGGGCAACCTCCCGGTGGAGATAGCCGAGAAGGCCCTCAAACATCTTGACCTCTCCGAAGAAGACAGAGAGCTCCTCGAACTCTTCCTCCAGGCGGGAAGTCTCAGAAAGGCCGCCCACCGGCTGGGGGGCATGAACAAGAGGTATCTGATTAGGGACGCCCTCAGGAGGGCTTACAAAGAGCTGAAAAGGAGGGGCATCATGGGGCCAAAGCTCTGATGCCCGTGAGCTGCCCTCCGGATTTTTCTCCCTGTGACGTCCCGGAGCCCATGGTTCAGCCATCCGGCACAAATTTGGACGGATGTTCAGAATTTCCGGCCGCTTCCTATCACTATCCCACCTCGAAAGCGGGAAGTCTTTTCTTAACGACGACCAACTTTCAGCGGTGGGAGAGCATGTGCCTTGTGGCGGGTGGACTCGGTTCAAATCTCAGGGACAGGTTCATCGTCATGATAAACGCCGGAAAGCATAGGGGAGAGGACAGCTTCGGCGTCTGGACGGACGAGGGCGTACTGAAATCGAGCGACTTCTCAAAGGTTCCCGAAATGCCCGACGGGAAGATAGGTCTCATACAGTGCAGGCTCGCCATGACTGGCTCCTTGGGCTTTACCCAGCCCTTCGTCAATGAGCTGGCCCTCATCCACAACGGCGAGATATACAACCACCGCGAGCTGAGGGCGTGGCTGGAGGGAAGGGGGGTATCCTTCGAGACGGACGTGGACAGCGAGGTAATCCTCAGGCTCATCGAGTTCTTCCTCGACCGCGGGCTGGACGCCTTCGGGGCGGTTCGGAAGGCGATGCTGATGATGGAGGGGGACTACGCCGTGGCCTTCTCCGACGGGGAGAGGATTCACCTCTTCCGCGACCCATTGGGTGTAAGACCGCTGTACCGCTCCCCGGAGGGATTCTTCGCGAGCGAGAAAAAGGTGCTGTGGGCCATCGGGCAGGAGGCCATTCCGGTGGGGCCCGGTGAGCTGGTCACAATCTCGCGGGAGGGCGTTGAAGTTAGGAAAGCCCTCCAGCTGGAAGAGCTGAGGAGGAAGCCCCTCGACCCCGGGAGGGCGGTTAAGGCCATCGGCAGGGCCCTGACCTGCTCCGTCCGCCACAGGGTGGGAAAGAAAACAGGGGTTCTCTTCTCCGGGGGACTGGACAGCTCCCTCGTTGCTCTCATCGCCTCGGAGTACTCCGACGTCGTCCTCTATACCGCGGGGGTGGAGGGAAGCCCCGACATCGAATGGGCCAGAAGGGCCGCGGACAGGCTCGGCCTGAAGCTCAGGGAGTACGTTTTCGACCTGGACGATGTGAGGGAAGCGGTTCCAAGGGTTGCCTTCGCGATAGAGGAGCCGAACCCCATGAATCTGGCCATCGGGATACCCCTGTACTTCGCCACTGGGCTCGCGAGGGATGACGGTGTCAGGGTTCTCCTGAGCGGCCAGGGGGCCGACGAGCTCTTCGGCGGCTACGCGAAGTACCTGGAGAGGCCCGAGCTTATGGAGGAAGATTTGAAGGGATTGGGTGAGAGGAACCTTGCCAGGGACGACAAGATAGCCATGTTGAACTCGGTGGAGGGGCGCTTCCCCTTCCTGAGCCTGTCCGTCGTCTCCGCGGCAATTAACACACCGCTCGATGCGAAGATATCCAGGGGTGTGAGGAAGGCCGTTCTGAGGAAAGCGGCGCTGGAGCTGGGTCTGCCGAAGGAGATCGCCATGAGGGAGAAGAAAGCCGCCCAGTACGGCAGCGGTTCCCAGAAGCTCCTGGAGAAACTCGCAAAGAGTGAGGGTCTGGGACTGAGGGAATACGCGGAGAAAGTCTTCAGGGAGATTTTTAAACGGGAATAAACGTTCCTGAACGTTCTTTAATAGTCCCGCCCCAAATGGGGCACCTCCACGTTTTTTCCTGCCAGCGGGGCTAACGCTGCCGAACGGTTTCGTGAAAAAGGCTTAAATAGGTCCTTTTCCAACAGTAAGCCGGTGAGAGAACGTGGAGCTGAAAAAACCTGCCGTCATTTTCATTGGACTCATCTTCATCCTGGCCGCCCTCCCAGGGGGGAGCGCCGCGGACCCCGGCATCGTTATCCTCGTGACGGACAACGAGGCTGACGCGGCGCTGGCGTACAGCGTGGCCGCCCTGCTGGATGCCAGGGTTATCGTAAGTCCCTGGGGAACGTACAGTCCGGAGATCAGCGCGGAGATTCTCAGCGAGGAGCCGGGGAGGGTGATAATAATCGGCGGACCCGTCGCAATCCCCGAGGACTACACGGGCGATCTGGACGACTTCGGAATCCCCTATGAGCGCTGGTACGGGGAGACGAGGTACGAGACAAATCTGGCCGTGATAGAGGGACTGAAGAAGGAGTTTCCGGAGGCTTTCGAGGGCATCGAGACCGTGGTAATCGCCAACGGCAGGGACGGACTCGCGCTGAGGGAGTACACCAGGACGGTTAAAATCGGGCCCTCCGGGACGCATGGAAGGCCCATCCTCATCCTGACGGACGAAGGGAAAACCAACGAGACACTTGAGGCGCTGGCAAAGTTCAGCGGGCTGAGGGGAGTCGTGTACATGACGACGTCTGACGGGGGAGGGCCCCTGTTTCCCCTGAACCAGGGGAAGGTTCTGGGATTTGCCAGGGAGCGCTTCGGGAACGACATAGGCACCGAAGAGAAAGCGACCTCGCCGGGGCCAAGGGACACCCTCGAGGTTCTCACGGCAGTCCAGAACAAGACGGACAGGGCGGAGAAGCTGCTCGACGGCCTCCAGATACCCGCCGCCAGAAGAAAGCTCGAAGCCGCCAGGGGCCTGCTAGAGGAGGCGTGGAGTGCGTACAACGCGGGCGACTACTCCAGAGCATACCTGCTGGCCATACGTGCGGGGGGAGAGGCGGATTTTGTGATAGCGAGGACGTACGTGGAAATAAGGACCGTGTACCAGGGCTCGGCGGAGGTGAGGCTCCAGAGAAGGCTTTCACAGCTTGAGGTCATGGTAAACGTCCTCAGGACAAAGGGCTACGATGTGGATGAGATAGAAAACCTGCTCCAGCAGGCGGAGGATGCCCTCCAGAGGGGGGATTACTCCGAGGTAATCAACGATCTCATACCCCGTATAAAGGAGATGCTGGCAGAAAAAACCGTCTGGAAGCACGGCGTGCCCCATCCACCCCGCTCCGAGGGACGGGACAGGGGCAGACCATAAGTCTTTTTAACGCCTCTTCTCCATTCTTCCCGGTCAAAATGAGGATTCTAATGGTCGGTCACTATCCCCCCCACGCCGGTGGCGTTGCCAACCACCTCGAGAGCCTCGTGAGGGAGCTCAGAAAACGCCACGAGGTTCACGTCCTGACCTACGGGCCAGTTGAGCCGAGGGAGTTCGAGCGGGAGTTCGTCCACCAGGTTAAGGTTCCGCAGGTTTACGGACTGAGGGGGACGAGCTTCGCCTTTCTGGGTTCCAGGAAAATCGTCCGGCTCCACAGGGAACTGGGGTTCGATTTGATCCACGCCCACTTTGTTGGAACGACCAGCTTCGCGGGCGTTCTCGCGAAGGAGAAAACCGGCCTTCCCCTCGTCGTCACGGCCCACGGAAGCGACCTGGAGCACACGGCAAAGCTGGCCCTCGGAAGGTTTTACGTGAAAAAAACCCTCGCCGAGGCGGACGCGGTAATAGCGGTCAGCCACTGGCTGGCAAGGAAGGCGCTGGCCCTCGGGGCGGGAAGGGTGAGCGTCATACCCAACGGGGTGCGTGAACTCGAAGGGGCCGGGGAACCGGGGAACGGGAGGAGGTACATCACGTTCATCGGCGCCCTCCGCGAATACAAAAGCCCTGGGACTTTCATAGAGCTGGCGAGGGCGCTTCCAGAGAGGGAATTCCTTGTGGTGGGTGACGGCCCGCTCAGGAGGAGTCTGGAAGCGAGTGCACCCGGAAACGTGAGGTTCTTGGGGCACAGAGGAGACGTCGGGAGGATCCTGTCGGAGAGCGTTCTCCTCGTCCTGCCCTCCAGGAGGGAGGGCTTTGGCCTCGTCATCATAGAGGCCAACAGCCTGGGCGTCCCGGCGGTGGGAAGGCGCGTGAGCGCGATTCCCGAGCTAATCAGAGCGGGAAAGAACGGACTCACCTTCGAGACGTTCGATGAGCTCGTTGAGGCCGTAAAGGTTCTCACCGAACCGAAAAAGAACCGGAAAGCCGGGGCCGTTGCGAGAAGGGTCGCGGCGCTCTACTCGTGGGAGGCCGTCGCGGCGAGAATCGAGGGGGTGTACTCCTCAGTGATTGGGTAACGTTTTTAACGGCCCCGACTCCGTGAAGGCTGAGGGGTGAGAGCATGACGGTGGTAATCAACATGCGAGACGGAGTCGATGAGAGGGGCATAAAGATAGCCGCCAGGTTCATACTGGAGGGGAAGCTGGTCGCGTTCCCGACCGAGACCGTTTACGGCCTCGGTGCAGATGCCCTGAACGCCCGGGCCGTGAGGAGGATATTCGAGGCCAAGGGCAGGCCGGCGGACAACCCGCTCATCGTTCACATAGCGGACTTCAGCGATCTGGGGCGGCTCGCGAGGGACGTTCCCCGCGAAGCAAGGCTCCTCGCCGAGAGGTTCTGGCCGGGCCCCCTGACGATGGTCCTGCCAAGGAATGGGAACGTCCCGGACGTCACCACCGGCGGCCTCGACACCGTGGCCGTCAGAATGCCTGCGCACCCGATAGCCCTCGCGCTTATAAGGGCGAGCACTCCAGTGGCAGCACCCTCGGCGAACATAAGCGGAAAGCCGAGCCCCACCCTGGCGGAGCACGTCATAGACGACTTCTACGGGAGGATAGAGTGCATAATCGACGGCGGTGAGACCAAGATAGGTGTTGAATCAACGGTGATAGACCTCAGCTCGGAGAGGCCGACCCTGCTGAGGCCCGGCGGTCTTCCACTGGAAGAGATCGAGAAGGTCATCGGAGGGGTAGAGATACATCCGGCGGTCAGGGGCAAGCTCGTGGACGTCGCCCGCTCCCCCGGGATGAAGTACAAGCACTACTCGCCGAACGCCCAGGTTATAGTGGTCGAGGGAAAGAGGGAGAACGTGAGGCGTAAGATAACCGAGCTGGTGCACGAGTACCGCGCGGACGGCCTCACTGTTGGAGTGATGGCCACGGAGGAGTACGACGCGGACGAGTTCTTCCACCTGGGGAGTACCGAGGAGGAAGTGGCGAGGAACCTCTTCAGGGCGCTCAGGGAGCTGGATAAACGCGGTGTGGACGTCATAATCGCGGAGGGAATCGAGGAGAGGGGACTGGGATTCGCGGTGATGAACAGACTGAGAAAGGCAGCAGGGTACAGAATAGTCTGGGCATAGACAACGCTTAAATATCTGGAGGGTCAAGATTTAGGCAACCGTCAGGGACTTGAATCATATGGGGTGAGAAATTTGGTGGGTAGCATGGGGCTGGAAGGGCCAGAGGACCTCGAACAGCTCGCCATCAAAAAAATCAACGGCGGTCAGGTGAAAGAGGGGCTCAAACTTATGCTGCGGGCCGCGAAGGGTTATGAGGAGGCTGGAATGAGTGAGGACGCGGCCAGGCTGTACAAATACCTCGGTTACGTTCTTCTGGAGAGAACGAAGTCGGTTGAAAAGGCCCGGCCCTCTCTTCTGAAGAGCGCCTACCTATACCTCGACCTTATAGACGGTGAGATATCCAGACCCGAGGTTGACGTCGACCTTCTCGATGAGTACTGCTTCAGTGTCCTTGAGATATTCGCGACCCTGGACGATCGCAGGGGCCTGACAAGGTACGCTGAGGAGTTCGCCGGAATCTACGAGGACCTTGGGGCGTCCTATCAGGACAATGATGATATAGAGATGGCAATAAAGGCGTACGAGTCCGCCTACAGGTACTACAAGCTGGTGGACAACATCGAGGCGTACAAGAGGATAGCCGAGACAATGATAACCCTCTACGGCCAGGTCGCGGAAAGCAGGCTGGAAAGCGGGGATATCGAAAGGGCGGCGGAAGCGTTCTACCGCCTCGCGGCCTTTATACGAGCGCTGTTTGGCTACGACATCCATTTCATTGAGATGATGGACACCGCTGCAAAGAACTTTGAGAGGGCAAGCAAGATAGCCTACTCCGACGGTGACCTGGACGGCACCACCACCTGCCTCGTCAAGGCCCAGTACGCGTACATGCTGGCGAGGAACTTCAACAGGGCCAAGCTCATCGGCCTCAACGCCGCCAGAATACTGTACCAGGTGATAAGTGCCCACCGCTCAAAGGGCAACGATGAGATGGCGACGGAAAAGCTCGTGGAGCTGACCGAGGCTCTCATGGGGATAGGGAAGCTTGACGATGCCATGGGGACGTACAAGAGCGCCCTCGAGACGGGGAGCGGTATGGAGTTCAGGGTGCGGGTGAGGCTCGCCGCACTCAAGCAGTTCGCTGCTCTAAACAGCCGCGTGGATGTGCTGGAGGACATCGAGAACATAGAGTACTACACCGACAGGGGAAAACACACGAAAGCCCTGGAACTCGGAGAGAACGCCATGAAGAGGGAGGGACTCGTTGAGGTTCTGGAAAAAATCCATGAGGCCGAGGGAGTCTATCGCTCACTCTGAGAGAATTAAAAGAGATTAGGATGACTTGACCTCGACCCTCGGGAGGGGTACGTGGTACGGCAGGCGCATCTCCTTCGCGAGAAGCATCAGCATCGGGGAGACTTCTTTGGTTATGAAGTTGACGACCTCCGCGAAGGTTATGGGGTCTATCTTCTTCTCATCCTCCCAGAGGTTGAGTATCTCGTCCATCTTCTCCTTCCGCGGAGGAAGGTAGAGTATGACGCCATCGATCGCACCGTCGGCGATCTTGGGGTTGTACTCTATCTCGTATCTGAAGAGGATTTCTATGCCGTTCAGCTTACCGGTTGGGGTCCTGATCTCACCGAGGCGAATCTCCTCAATCTTCGGCGAGAGCCTGACCTCAATCTGGCCGGCTGGGACGGAAAAGGAAACCTTCTTCATTTCAACCTTGGTTATGTTGAACCCGAGCACTGGCATTTTCTTTCACCACCTCGAAGTCGATGGGTTTGTATAAAACGCTATCGGTAGGGCTTTAAACTTTCCCCCGAACTCCCTCAGATGCCGAGGGAAAAAGTCGTCAGGATATGGGATGAACGGGAAGTGGTCTATTCCCCAAAGAGATGGCGCTACCTCCAGGAGAAGAGGGAGAGAGCGCTAAAGATAATGGAGAGGCTTAGCCAGTTCGATCCCCTTCTCTACGGCAGCGTCGCCAGGGGGGACGTCAGGCAGGACAGCGACGTGGACATCTTCATACCCTACAGGGTGCCGAGCTACCTTATCGAACTCGCCCTTGAGGGGCTCGTGGGGCAGAGGAAGATAGTCATGGCAACTCCGTGGCACCTCATCAAGGGGGTCATCGAGATAGACGACGAAACAACCGTCACATTCCCGTTAATCGACCCCACCGACAGGGAGCTTGAGTTCTACCGGTGGGGCGGGGCGGTTGATTTGTGGGGCGTGAAAACGAAGGAGCGCGTCCCAGGCGTCAATAAGAAGCTGATACTCATAGTCCCCACCGAGAGGGGACACATCGAGAGGGAAGTCGCTGGGCGGGAGAGCGAGGTCGCCAGAATCCTCGGAGTTAGTGTGGACATCGTCACCGAGCGCGTCCACGTTCTGACGAGGAGGGACGCGATAGGAAGAACCGGGATCTACATCAACGAGGAAGTTCCCGACTGGATGAGCTTCGAGGAAGCGCTGAAGGTGATAGCCGACCGCGACCCGAACGTCAGGAGAAAGGTGCGGGAGCGGGGAGGGGTTTAGCAACCCTTATATTGTTCGGCGAGAAGATTGATACGGTGAGAACGTGGAGACCGTTAACGTGAGGGTCCCAAAGGAGTTTGAGAAAAAGGTTAGGGCCTACCTTCAGAAACTCGAGAAACGGAGGGAGATTTTAAAAAAGACCGCAGGGATACTAAAAACGGAGAAATCCGCGAGAGACCTCAAGGTGGAAATTTATGAGGAGCTTTATGGTTGATTCGACGGTTTTCGTTGAGCATTTAAAAGGGAATTCCAAGGCCACAGGCATCCTTGAGGCCCTTATCGAAGAGAGCGTGACAGGATATATAAACGAAACCGTTGTGTCCGAAGTTATTTTCATATACCTGAAGCTTAAAACCGGCAAAAGTTTCAGAACGCTGAAGAAAAAACCAGAATTGGTCAGGGCGGTTCAAAAAGAGCCAGTTTACGAACTTCTCTCACTCTTCAGATTCCTTGAAACAAATGAGTTCGTCTTCTCCCTGTCCAAAAAGCTGATTGGAAAATACGGCCTTCTTCCCAACGATGCTATCATCGGCGCAACGGCCATCTTCTACAACCTCGATGGGATAATAACCCTCGACGAAGACTTTGCCGAAATGGGCCAGAAAGAGAACCTTTTGATTGTGTCTTCAAAGGAGGAACTGTTGAACCTCTAATGGACAGCACACAGTACAACCCCTGTACTGTGTACGGTACAAGAACAGGGAGAAGGAAAAACGGAAGGCTCACTCCCCGCAGCACTTCTCTTTCATGTGAGCAGGCAGAATCTCCTTGAAGCCCGTGTACTTCCAGAGGGCCTTTGGGAGCTTCACGACGCCCTCCTCGGTCTGGAAGTTCTCGAGGATGGCAACGATTGCCCTCGAGGTGGCTATGGCCGTCGAGTTGAGCGTGTGGACGAACTTGGGCTTCTCGTGGGTCTTGTCGCGGTAGCGGATGTTCAGCCTTCTCGCCTGCCACTCGGTGCAGTTGCTCGCCGAAACAACCTCCCTGAACTTGCCCTGGCCCGCCATCCATGCCTCGATGTCGTACTTCTTGGCGGCGACATAGCCCAGATCGCCGGTGCAGATGTTCACGACCCTGTAGGGAATCTCAAGCTCCCGGAATATCTCCTCTGCGTTGGCTATGAGCTTCTCGTGCCACTCCCAGCTCTCCTCGGGCCTCGCGTAAACGAACTGCTCGACCTTGTGGAACTGGTGAACGCGGAAGATTCCCTTCGTGTCCTTGCCCGCCGTTCCAGCCTCCTTGCGGAAGCAGGGGCTCACGCCGGCGTAGAGGAGCGGCAGGTCTTTGCCCTCGATTATCTCGTTGGCGTGCATCCCGGCCAGCGGGTGCTCGGCGGTCGGGACGAGGTAAAGGTCCTCGCCCTCCACCTTGTAGATGACGTCCTCGAAGTCGCCGAAGCTCGTGACGCCCTCCTCAACAAAGCGGCGCACCATGTAGGGCGGTATGACGGGGACGAAGCCCTTCTCGATGAGCTTGTCGAGGGCAAAGCGGAGGAGTGCCAGGTCGAGGATGACCAGCTCGTTCATGAGATAGTAAAAGCGCGCACCGCTGACCTTCGCGGCCCTCTCAATGTCCGCGCCCTTTAGGAGCTCGAGCATGTCCACGTGAAGCCTCGGCCTCCAGTCGAGAACCTCGTACTCCATCTTTCCGAGGCTCCCCTCCTTAAAGCTCTCGAGGAAGCCCTCCCAGACGCGAGCCTTACCCCAGAATCTGATGGGGACGTTCTCGGTGTCGTCCTTGCCGACGGGAACGCTCTCGTGGGTGATGTTCGGGAGGCGCCAGAGGTAGTAGTCTATCCTCTTCCTCAGCTCCTCGACTTCTTTCTCGAGCTCCTCAATCTGCTTCACTATCTCGTTGCTCCTTGCCAGGAGGTCGTCTATCGGTTCGCCCGCCTTCTTGCGCTTGCCTATCTGAACCGCCAACTGGTTGCGCTCCTTCCTGAGGGCGTTTATCCTCTTCAGGTTATCGCGCCATCTGGCATCGAGCTCCAGAATCTCGTCTATCCACTTGAGCTTCTCTATCTCCCCGCGCTTTATGAGGTCGCCCCTGACGATATCGGGATTTTCACGGATGAGCTTTATGTCCAGCATAGTCTTCCACCTGGGGAAAGAAGGTGAAGGAGTTTAAAAAAGGTTTTGATGAGCCAGCCGGCGTCGTGTCAGCTCAGCCAAAGAACGTGACCTCAACCTCCTCGCCAGCCTCCAGTATCTCGACGTTCTCTGGAACCTCGATGAAGCCGTCGGCATCTACGAAGCTCGTGACCGCTCCGCTTCCCTTGAGTATAGGCACCGCCTTTTCGCCCTCTATCCTGACCGGGAGGAACTGACGCCTGCCTTTGACGGAGAAGACCTTGTGGGCGAGCTTCTTCCTAACCTTTCTGACTTCGCTCTCTCTTCTGAGGAGCCTCCTCAGGAGCGGTGCAACGAGCAGGGTGAAGTTGGTGAGACAGCTGGTCGGGTAGCCGGGCAGACCAAAGACTGGCTTTCCGTTGATCAGGCCGATTATCGTCGGCTTACCCGGCTGAATCGCTATGCCGTGAATCTTCACTTCGCCGAGCTCCTCGATTATCGAACTGGTCAGGTCCCTTATTCCACCGCTCGCACCGCCGCTGAGGAGTACGATGTCGCAGCACTCGATTCCCTTCTCGATGAGCGCCTTGAGGCTCTCGCGGTCGTCCCTGGCTATTCCCAGGAAAACGGCCTCGCCACCGAGCTCCCTAACCGCGTCCGCTATGGCGCGGCCGTTTATGTCGTATATCTGACCGTACCTCAGCTCAGTCCCTGGGAGAACCACTTCGTTTCCTGTGCTTATCACGGCAACCCTGGGCTTCCTGAAGACTTTGACTTCCGAGAAGCCGACCGCCGAGAGAAGTGCGGTGTCCTTGAAGGTCAGCCGGGTTCCACGTTTGAGAAGGACCTTCCCCTTCGGGATGTCGGCTCCGGCCTTCATGACGCCGAGGCCGGGGTAGGCCGGCTTGTAGATAATGACCTCTTCCCCTTCCCTGTCCACGTCCTCGAACTGTACCACCGCATCGGCATTCCTGGGCAGGGGTGCGCCCGTGGAGATGTAAACGCTCTCACCGGGCTTGAGCTCCACCGTCGGAGTGTCTCCTGCGTTTATCTCCCCAACGACCTTCAGCCTCACCGGCTCGCTCTCGCCCGCCATGAAGGTGTCTTCCGCGCGAACTGCATAACCGTCGACGGTGGCCCTGTCGAAGGGAGGGACGTCCACGGGGGAGGCCACATCCTCCGCCAGAACCCCGCCCAGGGCTTCGCTCAGGGGGACGCTTTCGATTTTTGGCTCCAGCGGGAATGAGTTTATGACCTCGAGGGCCTTTTCCAGGGGGATGACCTTCAGGAACGCCATTCTATCACCTGGAGAAAAGAGAGCACCGTTCTATAAATGGGTTGCGTAAAAGAAAACGTTTAACTCACCATTCCTCATCCTCTTCCCAGTCTTCCTCCTCCCACTCTTCCTCCCAGTCCTCAAGCTCGTCCTCCTCCAGCTCCCACTCCTCCTCTTCCTCGAAAAGCTCTTCCCCTTCGAACTCCTCGACCTTCTTCTTTTTCTTAGGAGGCTGCATCCCGATCCCCGTTTCTATCTCCCGATAATGGCTTATAAACTTTTTTCTACCAATTTAAAGCATTTCGTGGCCAAATTCTGTGATTCGGCCGGTTAGAAAGGTTTTTAATTGATGAGGCCAAGTAGAAATCATGAGAGTAGCCATCGTAACGAGCGACGCCCGCGTTTACTACACCGCCACCAAAGTGTTGAAGGAGTACGGCATACCCTTCCACAGCCTTCAGGTGGGTGAGGAGATACCCTTCGACGTTGAGGTGGTCCTGACGGGTGAACGGGACTACGGGAGGGTCAGGTTTCCTGTAAAAGTCGTTGTTAGGGACGAGAACTTCATAGACGAACTCCTGGCGAAGCTCGAAGGCAGGGAGAGGTTTAAGAGGATTTACATCGCCATAGACCCTGGGGAAAGGCCGGGACTGAGCGTCGTCGCAGATAACCGTGTGCTCGAGGTTCACCACCTGAAGAGCCCGCGCGACGTTGGAATAATCCTCGACCTGCTGGATAAGTACCCCGGTGCTAAAATCAAAATCGGCCACGGCGCCAAGAGGCAGAGGGTGCTCATGCTCAAGGCCCTCGCGGACGTGCTCGGCTACGATTATCCCCTCATCGTCGTGAATGAGTCGAGGACCACCCCCAAGGTGGGCGGCATAGAGGTGTCCCAGGTGCAGGACATCGTGGCGGCCATAAACATAGGCCTGCGCGAGGGGAAGGAAGTTCCCATAGGCGAGCTGCTCGACGTTAAGGAGCCGACAAAGCGCGAGATAGAGGATATAAAGAGGCGGAGCCGCGAGCTGAGCGGGAACATCACGATATCCTCCAGACTGGCTCGTGAAGTTGCGCTGGGCAACTTGACGCTGGATGAGGCGATAGACAGGCAGAAGAGGAGGAGGCGGTCAAGATGATCTTCGGTAAGGATGAGGAGAGGTACGAGAAGATTAAGCTCCGCGTTGCAGAGGCCCTGAAGAGGGATGTTGGCAGAGGAATAGTCCGGTTCGATAGGAAGTTCCAGAAGCAGCTTGGAGTGGAGCCGGGTGACATCGTGGAGCTGATAGGTGACCGCACAACCGCCGCGATAGTGGCCAACCCCCACCCGGACGACAGGGGACTCGACATCATCAGAATGGACGGCTACATCAGGAGGAACGCCGGGGTCAGCATAGGCGACTACGTGACGGTAGCGAAGGCCGAGGTGCAGGAGGCAAAGAAGGTCACCCTCGCCCCGGCCCAGAAGGGCGTTTTCATCCAGATACCCGGCGATATGGTGAAGCAGAACCTCCTGGGAAGGCCCGTGGTGAAGGGAGACCTGGTGGTCGCCAGCAGCAGGGGGGAGACCTACTACGGCGGCTCGCCCTTTGACGAGCTGCTCAGGGGGCTCTTCGAGACAATGCCTCTCGGGTTCGGGGAGCTGAAGTTCGTGGTGGTCAGCACCAACCCCAAGGGCGTCGTCCAGATAACTTACAACACCGAGGTTGAGGTCCTCCCGCAGGCGGTTGAGGTGCGCGAGGAGGCCATCCCAGAGGTCACCTACGAGGACATCGGCGGCCTGAACGACGCCATCCAAAAGATACGCGAGATGGTGGAGCTTCCGCTCAAGCACCCGGAGCTCTTTGAGCGCCTTGGAATTGAACCGCCGAAGGGTGTTCTGCTCTACGGCCCGCCTGGAACAGGTAAGACTCTCCTGGCCAAGGCCGTTGCCAACGAGGCCAACGCGCACTTCATAGCCATCAACGGCCCCGAGGTCATGAGCAAATTCTACGGTGAGAGCGAGGAGCGTTTGAGGGAGATATTCAAGGAGGCCGAAGAGAACGCCCCCAGCATCATATTCATCGATGAGATTGACGCGATAGCTCCCAAGAGAGAGGAGGTCGTTGGGGAGGTTGAAAAACGCGTTGTCAGCCAGCTGCTTACTCTGATGGACGGCCTGAAGGGACGCGGGAAGGTCATAGTCATAGCAGCTACCAACAGGCCGGATGCCCTGGATCCAGCCCTCAGAAGGCCCGGACGCTTCGACAGGGAGATAGAGGTGGGGGTTCCCGACAAGAAGGGCAGGAAGGAGATACTCCAGATACACACGAGGGGAATGCCCCTCGAGCCAGATTACGACAGGGAGACCGTCCTCAGGGTCCTGAAGGAGCTCCTCAAAAAGAAAGCCTTTGACGAGGAGGTTCTTAAAAAGCTGGTGGAGCGCGTTGAGGGGGCCAGGAGCAGCGACGAGGTGAAGGAGATTCTGAAGAGCGCGAGCGAGGTTTACCCTGAGGTCAGAACCAGGCTCATCGACAGGATGCTCGAGAGAATCGCGGAGAAGACGCACGGCTTCGTCGGCGCCGACCTCGCCGCCCTCGCCAGGGAGGCCGCAATGGTCGTCCTCAGGAGGCTCATAAACGAGGGCAAGATAAGTCCCGAGCACGAGAAGATACCCCCAGAGGTTCTCCAGGAACTCCGTGTGAGGAAGGCGGACTTCTACGAGGCCCTCAAGATGGTGGACCCAAGCGCGCTCAGGGAAGTGCTAATCGAGATGCCAAACGTCCGCTGGGAGGATATAGGCGGCCTCGAGGAGGTAAAGCAGGAGCTCAAAGAGGCGGTCGAGTGGCCGATGAAATATCCCAAGGCGTTCCAGAGGCTCGGCATTGAACCGCCGAGGGGTGTGCTCCTCTACGGCCCGCCCGGAACAGGTAAGACGCTCCTAGCTAAGGCCGTGGCGACGGAGAGCGAGGCCAACTTCATCGGCATCCGCGGTCCGGAGGTTCTCAGCAAGTGGGTGGGCGAGAGCGAGAAGCGCGTGAGGGAGATATTCAGGAAGGCCAGGCAGGCGGCTCCGACGGTGATATTCATAGACGAGATTGACGCGATAGCCCCCGCCAGGGGCATGGAGGGCGACCGCGTTACGGACAGGCTCATCAACCAGCTCCTCACCGAGATGGACGGCATAGAGCGCAACAGCGGCGTGGTTGTTATAGCCGCAACGAACAGGCCGGACATCCTCGACCCAGCTCTGCTGAGACCCGGCAGGTTCGACAGGCTCATACTCGTTCCAGCGCCGGACGAGAAAGCTAGGCTGGAGATACTCAGGGTCCACACGAAGCGCGTACCCCTGGCAGGGGACGTCAACCTCAGGGAGCTCGCAAAGAAGACCGAGGGATACAGCGGTGCGGACATAGAGGCCCTCGTGAGAGAAGCGGCCCTGCTGGCGATGCGCAGGATAATGAGGGAGATGCCGGCGGAGGTCGTCGAGGAGGAGAGCGAGGAGTTCCTTGAGAGGCTCAGGGTTTCCAGGAAGGACTTCGAGGCGGCCCTCAAGAAGGTACGCCCGAGCATAACGCCCTACATGGTCGAGTACTACCAGAACTTCGACGAGAACAGGAAGAAGAGGACTGGAAAGAAAACGGAGGGACCCGACTACTACACCTTCTGATTTCCCTCCTTTTTTTGGAAAAGGTTTTATACGTTGGTGCCCAAGAACTTACACGATTAAACCGAGGGGTGGCGAAAATGGTCAAGATAATGGCTTCCAAGCTTAGGGACGTGGAACTGATAACCGACACCGGTGTAAGGCTCGGCTGGGTCTACGACCTCAGCTTTGACGAGGAGACCGGGGACATACTCGTGATAGTGGCCGAGCCGGATGAGGACCTCGACACCAGCGAATTCGTCACGGATCACGAGGGTCTGCTCCTCATTCCCGTCAGCGCCGTTAAGAGCATCGGCGAGGTCATAATCATCGACTCGAGCAAACTCGCCGTCAAATCCAAGCTCAGGAGGCCGCCTTCCTCCGTGAAGGTCTCAGGGGGATCCTCTGGCCTCGGACGGTGATTCCCTCCTTTTCAATACCCATCGTACAGCCTCTCCGCCAGGAAGCGGGGCAGGCCGGCATCAAGTATCTTTCTCGCCGCTTCCTGAACGTCGTACTCCACCCTGCGGAACTCAACGTTATCTGGCGGCTTCTCGTCGGTATCTATCAGCGCATATGCCGCCCTCCAGTCTCCGTCCCTGGGCTGGCCGACGCCGCCGGGGTTGATGATTCTCCTGCCCCCCAGCACCTTCAGCATGGGCACGTGGGTGTGGCCGACCAGGAGGTCATCCTGACGGACGTAGCTCAGAACCGCTTTGAATTCCTCATCCTGGAGCCATGGAAAGAGGTACTCGTCCAGCGGGGCCCTCGGGGAGCCGTGGATGAGGAGGTAACTCCGCCCAGCGTCGTCCGTAAAGAGCTGCCTCACGGGGAGTCTTCTGAGAAATTCGAAGTTTTCCACGGTCATGATTCTCTGATGCCAGCGAACCGCCTGCCGCGCGTAGGGGTTGAAGCCCCACTCTGCCCCGAAGGCTATAGCGTTGTCGTGGTTGCCGCGGACGCAGAGAAAGGTTCTTTTCTCCATCCGCTCCCTCACGAACTCAACGACCTCGTTTGGCGAAGCCCCGTAGCCGACCAGGTCGCCCATGCAGAGAACGGCGTCGGCACGCCTTACCTCCCGCCAGACAGCCTTCAGGGCCTCCAGGTTGGAGTGGATGTCTGAGATGAGGGCGATGAGCATGGGACCACCTGAAACCAATGGAATGAAAAGTTGAAAAGGTTTAGCCCTTCCAGAGAACGCCCGCGAGGATCAAGAGAAGACCGATGAAGAGAAAGAGCGGCCCCTCGGGCCCGATGCTGTGTGTTACCGTGCATTCCCCGGTTTCGTTTTCAAAGGGATAGCGGGCATAGCGGAGCATCGAGGAGAATCTGAAGCCCCTCTCCACCCGCACCGGCTCATCCCTTCCCGTGGGGATGCCGTAGGTGTAGCCCACCTTTCTTCCGTCGATTTCCACGTAGCCATCCAGCCACAGCTTCGAGGGCTCTTCCGGGGAGTACACGAGCTTCAGAAGCCGCGGAGTGCCGAGGAGAGTCTTATTGATGGAAGTCACCCTCAGGGACTCATCGGTCAGGATGATCTCGGACGTTCCGTTCGGGGATATCCTAATGACTCCCCTCGGGTCGTGTATCTCCATGTGGGGGCCGGACCAGAGGGGTACTCAAAGGTCTGGACGTACTCAAAACCCCCAGGAACCGGTTTGAACTCGGGCGTGTCCAGAACCACGGTGGTGAGTGGGTTCTGCCAGTGAACCTCGACCGTCACGTTTCCGAGGCCATTCACCCGAAAGCGCCTGAATGGCAGGGGCGGATCGGCCGGAACGTAGAGCTCGCCTTCTTTCCGGTAATATACGGTGCGTCCCGTTTCAAGATCCGTAACGGTGACTCCGGACGAATCCATGGACGCCCCAAACGCCAGAATGTAACCGTTCACCTCGCCCCCGTTGGACACGTTCATGACCCCGACTTCGACGTTGGGGATAGGAAGCAACGTGGCGCAGGTGCATGCGGGGCGGGAGCCGTAATCCCTCGCGATGAACAGGCCTCCGATGATAACCAGAACAACACCCAGTATCAACATGGGACGTTTCATGGTACCCGCCGTTCCAGAATTGGACAAAGTTCCCAAAAACTTTTCGGCGTAAAATTTGAACAGAGGAGAAGAAGGAAATCACTCCTTCCTCTGCCTGGCCTTCCAGTTGCTCCACTTGTAGAGGGCCGCGAGGGACTTGATGGCCCTCTCCGGCTCCGGATAGGCCGGAATGCCCTCCTCGTTGAGCATGTCGATGGCTTCCTTGGCCTCTATGCCGCCGACGATTGCAACGACGAGGGGCTTCTTCCTGCCGCTCTCGTTGTACTCGCGGATGACGATCTTAGCCAGGTCGCGCGGGTCAAGCACGGCAGTCTGGCAGTAGAGCACAGCCACGGCGTGCATGTTCGGGTTCGCAAGGGCGTCCCTGACCGCGCCCTCGTAGCTCTCCGCGCCGGCCATACCGGTGAGGTCAACCGGGTTCTTGTAGCTTCCGAAGGGCGGCATGTGGTTGGCAAAGACCTTGAGCTCCTCGAGGTCGTCGTAGAGGTGCAGTCCCTCCTCCTCGGCGGCATCGGTGGCCATAACTCCTATTCCACCACCGTTGGTGAGGATGACGACGTTCTCCCCCTCCGGCTCCGGGAGGTTGCTCAGAGTCCTGGCCCAGTCAAAGGCCTCTCCGATGGTGAGCGCCCTGAGAACGCCGCTCTGCTTGAAGGCGGCGGTGTAGATGCTGTCAGCGCCGGCGAGCGAACCGGTGTGGGAAGCAGCTGCTTTGGCACCGCGCTCGCTCCTTCCGGCCTTGATGATAATAATCGGTTTCTCCATGCTGACCTCCCTGGCAACTTCCATGAAGCGCCTTCCGTCCTTGACGCCCTCCATGTAGATGAGGATGGCCTTGGTGTTGTCGTCCTCCTTGAAGAACTCGAGAAGGTCGGCGTCATCTATGTCGCTCTTGTTTCCGACGCTGACGACGGCCGAGAGGCCGACCTTCTCGAGGATGGTCCAGCCCATGAGGGCTATTCCCAGCGCACCGCTCTGGCTGATGAGGGCCAGGTTGCCCGGCATGACGTCGGTCGGGCCGAAGGTGGCGTTGAGCTTGTCCGGGGTGTAGACGACGCCGAAGATGTTCGGGCCGAGGATCCTCATGCCGTACTTGTGGGCGGTCTCGACTATCTGCCTCTCGACCTTCTTGCCCTCCTCACCGAGCTCGCCGAAGCCCGAGCTGATGATCGGGAGAACCTTAACACCCTTCTGGCCGCACTCCTCAACGACCTGCGGGACGAACTTGGCCGGGACGATTATGACGGCCATGTCAACCTCGTCCGGAACGTCGAGGATGCTCTTGTACGACTGGAACTTCTTCCCGTTTATCTCTATCTCAACACCCTTAACGTTGACCGGGTATATCTTGCCCTCGTAGCCGTACTCAACGAGGTTCTTCATAACAGCGTAGCCAATCTTGCCCGGCTTCTCCGAAGCGCCGATAACGGCGATGCTCTTCGGTCTGAAAAGTGCCTCAAGGTTCCTGTCCATCTCAATCACCTCACTCCGATGAGAGTCACATTTTCCCGTCCGTAAAAGCGGTTATAACTTTTCTCCTCTCTTTTTGACGATAGGAAACTCGACGGACGTTAAAGAACCAGAGGTTGGACACCGTTGATTCAGAACCCACGGGAACCTCGAAATACTTATTAGGTTCCTCGTCCAAATATATGGCCCAGGTGCTGACCTCCTCCCCGCCCTGAAGGGTTCAACCCCTCGCCAATGACGGGGAGGTTTGAGGGGCTTCATTGAAGCCCAATTCAAAACGGGCTTTCAGCCCCTCGGGGAGGGCCTTCTCCCCGTTACCCCTCCCCTGGGCATACAAACCACCCAAGTTCGGGGTTATGGTTTCTACTGCTTTTTTCAAAATGTTAAACGCTCCAACAAGGTCCGCATTAAACACAAGCCCCGTTGCGGGACACTTAAACAATCCTCTAACAAACCTCGCCCCTTCATGAGGCTTCCCGCAGACAGGGCAGGTCTTGGAAGTGAAAGCCTCACCAACAACCAAAACCTTAATACCATACTCCTCGGCAACCTCGGTTAAACGTTTGATAACGTGATTGAACCGCCAGACGTGGGAGAGGATGAAGTTTTGTTTCTTCCCCTTATCAGAATTCCTCGCTATCCCCTTCGGATAACCTACAACAATCCTCGAAACGCCGAGTTCGTAGAGCCTCTTAACCGTTTGTCTGACTGCGGAGTTAATGTAGTTCTTCGCCTGAAGTTTGGCCTTATCGTGCATTCTCCTGAGTTTTTTACTCGTTTTCGCTCCGCTCTTGTTGAGTTTGGATTGGTAATCGGCAATCTTCTTCCGCCAGTAGAAGTCAATGCTCTTGAGTGGCCTCCCGTTCACGAGGAAGCTTTCTCCGTTCTCGGGGTAGACGGCCATCAAGTTGTTCACTCCCAAATCAATTCCCGCTGAGAGGTTCCCTTTCGGTTGTCTTGGAACGTTTACCCACTCTTCACTCTCAAGTTTTTTCTCAACTGTGAAGCTGATGTAAGCGTACCACTTCCGCTTTACGGGGTTGTATTGGATTTCTAACCTCCCTTGCTTGCCCTTCAGGTGTATTCTACCCTTGAATTGAACTTCCAAGCGTTTGAACTTGCCAAGGCCCTTGAGGATGAGTTTGTTCCCTTCGATTTTGTACTGGTCGTTGCGGAGGATGATTATTGGTTTCCTCTTCCCGTCTTCTTTGAGGTAGTTTGGTGGTTTTGGTTTAAGCCAGTCGGGGAGTTCTCCGTTCCGCTTTTTTCGAAGGAGGGAAAAGAAACTCCGCCAGGCTTCCGCGTTTTTTCTGGCTATTTGTTGGACTGTGGCGGAGCCTATTCCCCTTTTGAATTCATCATAAACGGTTTTCTCGGTTTTATTGAAGTCCACGATTTGCTCTTGGAAGTATTGTTGTCGTCTTAGATAATTCACTCGGTTCCAGGCTTTGGCTCCAGCGTCGGCTAACTCGTGGAGGATTTTCTCGTGCTCTTTTGAGGGGTGGAGTTTTAGTGTTACCGTTCGCTTCATTTCAAAGTATGGTATTGTTCTTAGGCTTTAAAAGAGTGTCGCTTTCTGTTCAGAGGTGGTTGGGTTGTTTACTGCATCTCCGTCCTAAAGAGCGAGACTTTCGAGAGAAAAAAGTAACGTGCGGACTTTTGGAAACAGGATAGAGCGCAGAGCCCTCCGCCTGTTGAGCGTTCTCTTCGACTTCGTCGTGATAGCCCTGGGCACCCTGACCATGCTCTACGTCGTCAGAATGATATGGGATCTCGCGGTAAATTCGCTCATCAATTTTGCTCCGGAGGAGGCTCTCCAGGGCATAGTTCTCATCCTGATATTCCTAGAAATCTTCGAGATAATCGTCATGTACATCATCTACCACCACGTCCCGATGAAGAACGTCGTGGAGATAGGCGTGCTGGCGCTCGTGAAGGAACTCCTCATAACACTCGACCTCACGGAACTCGGCTGGCAGGTGCTCCTTGGAATGGCAGCTCTTATAGCCGCGATGGGCTGGGTGTACACGCGGGAAAGGCAGCGGGAGGACAGCTACAACCGGTTCCTCATCGAACAAGGCATTACTGAGAAGGACGTTGACGACCTCACAAAGACCCTGGGTGAGGCCGGGGAATAGACAAACCCTAAATAGGCCCATGACTTTCTTTCTCCAAGGGGTGATTGTATGGGCGTACAGATAGGCGAGCTCGTTCCGAGGAAGGAGATAGAGCTGGAGAACCTCTACGGGAGAAAGGTGGCCATAGACGCGTTCAACGCCATATACCAGTTCCTATCGACCATAAGACAGCGCGATGGAACGCCGCTCATGGACTCCCGCGGAAGGATAACCTCCCACCTCAGCGGCCTCTTCTACCGGAACATCAACCTCATGGAGGCAGGAATAAAGCCCGCGTACGTGTTCGACGGAAAACCGCCGGAGTTCAAGAAGAAGGAGATAGAGAAACGCCGCGAGGCTAGAGAAGAGGCCGAGGAGAAGTGGTACGAGGCCCTGGAGCGCGGCGACCTTGAGGAGGCCAAGAAGTACGCGATGCGTGCAACCAGGGTAAACGAAGGGCTCATAAACGACGCCAAGAGGCTCCTTGAACTGATGGGGATCCCCGTGATCCAGGCGCCGAGCGAGGGTGAGGCCCAGGCGGCATACATGGCCGCCAGAAAGAAGGTCTACGCCTCGGCCAGTCAGGACTACGATTCGCTCCTCTTCGGTGCGCCCAGGCTGGTGAGGAACGTCACGATAACCGGCCGGAGAAAGCTCCCAGGGAAGAACGTCTACGTTGAGGTCAGGCCGGAGCTGATAGTTCTGGAGGAGGTTCTCAAGGAGCTCGGCATAGACAGGGAGAAGCTCATAGAGATGGCCATACTGGTGGGCACGGACTACAACCCTGGCGGGATAAAGGGCATCGGGCCTAAGAAGGCCCTCACGATAGTCAAGCTCAGCAAAGACCCGCTGAAGAAGTACAACAAGGACAGTGAGGTTGACCTCTACGCGATAAAGGAGTTCTTCCTGAACCCGCCGGCCACGGACGAATACGAGCTCAAGTGGCGCGAACCGGACGAAGAGGGAATCCTCAAGTTCCTCTGCGACGAGCACGACTTCAGCGAGGAGAGGGTGAAGAACGGGCTTGAGAGGCTGAAAAAGGCGGTAAAGGCGGGAAAGCAGGCGACACTGGAAAGCTGGTTCGGGAAGCGCTGACCCTTTTCTTTTCCTCAAACCGGAATCTTCAGGTTGAGCTTGTCCACGAGCTCCTTGTAACGGTTCCTGACGGTGACCTCTGTGACGCGCGCTACCTCGGCCACCTCGCGCTGGGTTCTCTTCTCGTCCTCCAGCAGGCCGGCGATGTAGAGTGCAGCCGCGACCAGGCCGGCCGGGCTCTTTCCGCTTGTGAGTCCGCGGTCGTAGGCCTCCTCCAGTATCGCGATGGCCCTTCTTCTGACACGTTCGCTCATGCCGAGTTCGTCGGCGAACTTGTTGACGTAATCCGTCGGCTTGACGAAGAGCTTCTTGGGGGTCAGGTTCAGGTTCCTGGCTATGAAGCGGAAGCTCCTTCCTATCTCCTTCTTGTCAACGCGGGAGATGTCGGCTATCTCGTCGAGGGTTCTCGGAACCTTCAAAAGCCTGCAGGATGCGTAAACGCATGCCGCTATTACGCTTTCAATTGAACGACCCCTTATAAGCCCTTTTCTCACGGCCTCACGGTAGAGCCTCGCGGCCTCCTCCTCCACGTGCCTCGGGAGCTTCAGCTGGGAGGCGATTCTATCCAGCTCGCTCAGTGCGAACGCGAGGTTACGCTCGGCGGCGTCGCTGACGCGGAGGCGGCTCTGCCACTTCCTGAGCCTGTACATCTTCTCACGCATCAGTCCGGAGAGGTTCCTGTCGATGCCGATGTCGGTTGAGAGTCCCTTGTCGTGAAGGAGAATACTCTCCGGGGCTCCAACGCGGGCACGCTTCTCCCTCTGACTGGCGTCAAAAGCGCGCCACTCCGGTCCCGTATCAACGACGTTCTCCTCAATAACGTAACCGCAAACCTTACAGATTATCTCGCCCCTACCCGGGTCGTATATGAACTCCGTCGAGCCGCAGACCGGGCAAACCCTACGATTGCTCACTCCAACACCCCCAACCGGCCGGCTATTTTATATAGCCCTTATAAACCTTCGCCTTTTTTAACCACGTAGCGGAGTAACCAGGCGAGGTCCTCGCGCTTGAAGGTTATCCTCTCCAGAACCCGGACGTCCCAGTCCTCCTCAACGATATTCGCGTAAATCCAGAGGAAAACGGGGTCGTCGTCGGTCCCAACGTGGAGGTTGCGGTAGAGAAGATCGACCGTCCCGTCCTTGTTCTTCTTCACCGAGACGGCCTTCCAGGTGTCCAGACTAACCTCTCCCTTTTCGTCAAGGATCTCCACTATCTGCTTGGCGTCCATTGGGTCACCTTCCGGGCTCACCACTTAATCGTGTAGTCCCTGCGCGTTCTCTCGTCTATCTGGGCCAGAATCCTCTTGAGCTTGGCGTCGTCGATGGGCTCCCTTATCTGGCCCGCCTGGTAGAGCTGAACCAGAACGAGCTCAACCTGTCTCGCAAGCTCTGGCTTGACGAGCTTAACCCTGCCGAGCCTCTCCCTGGCCTCGGGGGTAAGGATTCTCCGCATTATGGCATCGAGCTGGGCCTCAAGCTCCATCTCCTGCCTCAAAGCCTCCTCCTGGGCCTTTTGCTGTTCAAGGTACTTCTTCTGGAGTTCCATGAGTTTGCGCTTCCTGATTTCCTCTATGTCCTCAGCCATGGCCCTCACCTCCGGGTTAAGATTGGGGAGGGGGTTAAAAGGCTTTGCGTTTCAGGGCTTCACTTTCTCCCCAGGGTCCGGATGAGAACCGCCGCCCCGAGGATTGCCACGGCGAGCCACACCGCTGTTGTGAAGTCTCCAGAGGGTTCAGAGCCGTCAGAACATTGGGGATAGCTGAAACTGACCCGCCCGGGCCAGGAGGCTGACGGCCACGTATGAGCGGGTTCTATGAATGTATACACCGTGAGACTCCCGCCGCGATAGAAGAGCAATGGAACTTCGGAGGGGTTCTCAATGGGAGTCGAGCTGTTGTCTAAGTGGTGACCGGGAACGTAGTAGATGAGCACTCCGCCGGCGACCGGAACTGCGGCGAGATGCTCGATATCCTGACGGGAGTAGTATTCCTCCAGCTCCACGATGGGTATCTCGTACCGCTCTCCGTTACCCTCAACCACGAGGCTTTGACTGGAGATACTGACGCTGAACCTGGGTGGAACGTAAGAAACGTGCTCCTTGGCAGGTTCGTTTACCATGAAGAAGGAAGATTCGGTAACGCGGTAAACCTCGAACGTCCCGTTGCGGTGGATGACGTAAACGTCCGGTGGACTGAGCCTCACGCTTCCGAAACCCGGGTGGAGTTCACCCAGCGTGCGAACGCATTTCTCTCCAGGCATGAACCAGAACAGATGGGTGCCGTTGAAGACGAGCCAGGCGTTGGGGGGCAGGCTGGAGGAACCCGAAGATACGAAGGCAACCGGCAAGTCCTCGGCGTATCCTAATCTCCCAACGTAGCTCAGGGAGGTGCCGTTGAAGTGATAAATGTCAATCCACACGGAGACCGGTGAGGGGGAACAGCACGGCTCGGTTCCCGGGCACTGGCACTGATGGTCATAGAGCCACCAGGTGGCCAACAGGAAAGCATCCTCGCCGTTGGAAATAACCGTTATGGAGCCCAGACGGAACTCTCCGGCACTCGCAAGAGGGAGGATGAGCAGATACATCACAACAAAGACAGTGAGGGTTTTTCTCAGTGGCATATTCTCACCTGAGGTAGCGTTTGGAGTATCAACCGGAACCCATAGAAAAATTTGAGGCGGCCCTAAAAAACATTTCCTGGCATAGAAAGCCGGCAGAAGGGACAGAGGTTTGAAAAAAGGCCGAGCTCAGTACTTCTTGAGCTCGGGGATCTGCTCCTCAAGCTCCTTCTTGAGCTCGGTGGCGATCTTGTCGAGGAAGCTCTGTCCCTGCGGGGTGACGGTCCTTCCCTCGCCCGGAACCTTCTGGACAAAGCCGGCAGCCTCGAGCTGCTGGAGGGCCTTCCTTATGATGCTTCCTCCGGCCTTGTAGAAGTGCTCCGGAGCGTGGCCGCGGTTCTTCCTGCCGCCGTACCAGGTCCTGAGCCTCTCGATGCCGACCGGGCCGTCGACGTAGACCTTCCTGAAGACGCTGGCGACCCTGTAGTACCACCAGTCGTCCTGCTCCGGGATTCTCTCCTTGTGCCTGCTGGTCTTGACGAACGGGGCCCACTCGGGCGGCTTTATAGCCTCTATCTCCTTGAGCTTCTGCGCAACCCTCTCAACGAGCAAATCACCGGGAACGTCGTAAACAGTCGCCATCCTTCAATCCCTCCCCTTCTTGAATTTCCTCCTGAATTGAGCGATATCGAGCCTGACTTTCTTAACGGGCTTCTCTTCCCGCTTTTCCTTCGAAAGCTCCTTTCTCTGGAGCTTCCTTAAATACTTTTCCCAACCTTCCCTCGGTTTGAACAATATAAACCTTTTGCCGCGCACGTCGATGAGTTCGCTGTCGGTCATCTCCGCGACTTTTCTGGCCAGGGCCTGCCTGTCGAGTCCAGTGTTGATAAGGGCGCCCTTCCTTATCTCAACCTTGAGGATGCCGTCCTTCTCGAGCTGGGTGTTTATCTCCTCTATTACCCCCTCATCAAGTCCCCTCTTACCTATCCACGCCCGTGGAGGGATATCGTAGTATCTCGCCCGCACGGCGCGTCTCACCTTACCCGGTAAGCGTTTCTCCATCTCTCTCACCTCTAAGCCTCTCGCGGTTTGCTGAAGGCCTTATAAAAGTTGGCCTTTTAAAGCTATTTGCCGAAGCGTTCCATGGCCTCCTCCGGTGTGAAGACCTCAGGAAGCCATCCGAAGTGCTTCTTGTTGTAAGTAATTAGTGGGGCGTTGAGTTTCAGCGCCAGGGCACCTATCATGTAGTCCCTCGCGTTTTTGGAGAAGTCCCAGCGACCAAGGGCACTTTTAGCAGAAAACCTGGCGGATTCCACGTCAAAGGAAACGACATCAACCCCCACAGTCCAAAGGAGCGTTTCAAAGTTTTCCAGGGCAATTTGAAAGTTCCCCACCTTTTTTACGGTGTGGTAGAGGTATTCGGTGTAAACCACCGTGTTTATCACCGGTTCAAGGTTTGAAGACTTCAGCCACTTGAGGAACTTCCAGTTGTTGAAGGCGTTTGTGTCCAGGACGACCTTCATTTCCCTCCCTCCAGCTCGCTGAGAGAGCGCTCTATGCCCCTTGCAAGTCCCTGCCTGACCTCTTCGACTGTTTCCTCTATATCTGCCGTCAGTTCGGCCATTTCCTTAAGGAACTCATCCAGGGGCTTTATCACGTAACCCTCGCGGGTTCTGACGAAAACCACCTCGTCCCCGGCCTTTATTCCCAGCGCCTCCCGCACCTCCTTGGGGATTGTCACCTGGTATTTCTTCGTCACAACTGGCATTACCATCACCAAAAGAGTATTACACATCCAATCTAATAACCCTTTCGGGGTGAGGTTAATAAGGCACTCTAGGCACTCAAAATGGGGATCCCCATGAAAGTCCATCATCTCTACTCCGGCGGCAAGGACTCAAGCCTGAGCGCGTGGATTCTAACCAGACTCGGCTACGAGGTGAGATTGGTAACCGTCAGCTTCGGCCTCCTCGACAACTGGAGCTTCGCCAGAGAAACGGCAGAGAGGCTGGGCTTCGAGCACCAGGTCGTCTATCTGCCGAGGGAGATTCTGGAGAGGGCGGCGGATATGGCAATCAAAGACGGCCATCCGAACAACGCGATTCAGTTCATCCACGAGAGGGCCCTCGAGGCGGTGGCTTCAATGCCGGAAGTCGAGCGCGTGAGCGACGGAACGAGGAGGGATGACAGGGTTCCTTTCCTTGACCTGCCGAAGGCCCGCTCGCTGGAGGACCGCTTCAACGTGGCGTACATAAGACCTCTCCTAGGACTCGGCTACAAGACGATACGCGAGCTGACCGAGAGGCTCTTCGTCGTTGAAATCAGGGAGAGCGAAGAACTGGAGAAGGCCGACTACGAAGTCGAGCTGAGACACCTGCTACGCGAGAGGGGAATCGACCCGCTGGAGATATTCCCAAAGAGGCACTATCAGTCGAGGGTTCTCGGCTGGAGGGGGCGGGAGACCTAATTCCCTATCTTTTTTCCAAAATCTCCCGCGAAGAAATCCCCGGATTGAGTTCGGACTGGGGAGAAGAGAAAAGGAAATCAGAGCCCGCTGAGCTTTCTGACTATCGGGTTCTCGGCCTCTTCGGGCTTTATCTCCTCGACGCTCTCGATCCATATCTTGTTCCTCGGAACGCGGTGCTTGCTGCCGACCTCGGAGTAGAGTATCTCAACGACGTCCTCGGCCTTGAGGCCGCGGTATTCCCTGGTGAACCTCTCCCTCTTTCCGTTCCTCTCGAAAACGCCCTTAACGCGGAAGACCTTAACCTCCATAGCTCACACCTCCATCATCAGTCAAGGAAGCCCAAGGCTTCTTCAATCTTCACTATCTCGGGTCCGGTGGTCAGGTGCCCAACGACGACACCGTGAGAGTTCGCCAGCATGCAGGAGCCAACGAAGGGAACGCCCATGTTGGCCGTTCCGACGTATATGTCAACCTTGAACAGGTCGCGGAGCCACTCGAGCTCCTCGTCGGTCGCTTCGGGGTGAACGAGTCCGCCCCTGTTGGTGACCACTCCAACGCTTCCCACGGCGTGGAAGTCACCTATCATGCCCCTCTCGACCTCGACGCCGAGTAGGTCCTCGAGCCTCTTGGCCTCCTCGCGGCTGAACTTTGCACTCACCAGCGCCGCCCTGTCGTTGGCGAGGATGAGGTTGCCGAAGGCGGTGAGGGTGCTCTGGAACGGGACTATCTCGGTGTCAATCCCGTGCTCTCTGAGCTGGCCGTTTATCCTCTCCAGCTCGGCGTCCCACGCGTACCAGGGGACGATCATTGCGTTGGAGTTTCCGGCCGCGAATATACCCACTATGCGCGACTTCATTATGCTCGTTTCAATGAGCGGAACCTTGAGAACCTCCCTGAGAACCTCGAGCTTCTTCTCGCCGAGGCCCTCCCTGATAAGGGCTAGCCTGTCGGTGGCAGTGCCGTAAACGCCCAGGTATGGAGAGTTCTCAAAATCGAGCCTTTCTATGTGCATCTCGTCACCTCGTTAAATTAAAAGTAATCAGGCGAGGGAGACCTTGGCAATCCTCTTGCCCTCTTCCTCTTCGACAACGACCTTAACGCGGAGCTTGTTGGGCGGCTTCTGGGCGCCCCTCTCCCAGAGCTTCTCGTTGACGTCGGTGCCGATGACGACCTCGTCGGCCTTGGCGTGCCTGGCTATCCACTCGCGGACGAACTTGGCAGCTCTCGGGGCCCTCTTCCAGCGCGGAACGCGCTTCTTTATCTTCTTGATGGGAACGACGAATATGACTTCCTCTCCGGGCTTGATCATCTAAATCACCTCACTCCTTGAGCTTAGTTCTCCTCCACATCCTTCTCTTCGGGTGGGTCATGACCTTCCTGTTGGTCTTGACGATGACCCAGACCGGAATGCGCCTGTTCTGCTTGGCGGCCTTGGCAAGTCTGAGCTTCTTCGCAAGCGGCTTGTTTCTCGCCATAACTACACCTCCCGGGATTATCATGATGCCTGTTGATGCTTTGGCTATCCTTTTTTAAGCTTTTTCGTGGGGTTTTAAGGTTTTCCACCCGGAGCTATCCCCGGCGTTTTCTCATCAGGAGGAGGGGGATTACCGAGAACCCGATTATCGCGGCCGGACCGCAAACGCCCGAACCCTCTTCCCCTGGCAGGGTCTGAGTGGGCGTGCTTTCCTCCGGGAGCTCCGGGGAGACGTTGAGGGCGTTGCCCGTATCAATATACGGAATGCCGAGTTTAACGCTCCAGTTCCCGACTGGCACCGTTACAACGGCGGTCTCGGCCTTCAGAGCGGAAGTTATTCTGCCGTCTGAGTAGTAGAATGCCAGGCAGGTACCGTCGAGTGTGGTAGGGGCGTTTGAGGAGTAGTCGCCCCAGACGGTTGCCCAGCCGTGCCCCTCGAGCGCGATTCCCGTAACGTAGAATGGGTAATAAAAGAGTATCCCCTCCCCCACTTTAACCCCGCGGAGCATTGACGCAGTTTTTGAAGAGGGGACACACCGAGAGAGGTTTTCCAGAGGGATCCTGGAGATGTCGAGGGAGGGCGTTATGAAACTAACGGCGCTCCGGTTGGCCTTCCACGCACGGAACTCATGGGAGGAATCACGCCCCAACGTGCTCACTTCAATGGGGTGGAGAATCCTCCCAACGGGGTCGTAGACGAAGGTTTCGTTGAAAGCTGGTCCCCAGTAATAGATGCAGAAGTTTCTGAATCCTCCACTGCTCAGCCTCCCGTACACCCACGAGCCATTGACGTTGAGGAACAGCCCTGGAAACGGTGTCTGGAGGAAGGACACCGATGACTCACCAAGCCCAGCATGGAGGATTTCCTCTCTGTTAACGCAGAGATCCACGAAAGTGAAGTTTTCGGGGGAGTAATGGGGTACGGTGCGGACGATGGAGATATAGACCCTGCTTTCATCTGGGGGGAGTTCCAGCTCAGGAACGGAAGAGTTTCCCCCAACCCGCGCGATGGTTCCGTTTGGAAGCTTCAGAACTGGCTGAGCACAGGTAAACGCCTCACCGGAACCGTCGGAGGCCCAGACATAGGTCTCAACCGAGAGGTTCAGAAGGGGGCTGAGCTTTCCGTTGTGGTAGTACAGCAAAGGCGGGAAGAGCCGTCCCGTCAAGGGCGTCGCGCTGGCGTTATTGGGGGAGCAGACGAAACCGGAGTGCCCAACCCACATGTGGGGGAAGTAAACGCTGGACCAGTTCCCGATGAGGAGATATTCCCTGACGGAGTATGGCTCTGGAGTGTAGGCCTCAAGCCCGTAGCTTGGAAGGTAGAGGATGATTCCTCCGCGGAAGGGTACCGCCCGGAAGAGCTTCAGCAGGCTCTCCGCATTCAGGCCGCTGGAGTCGCTGAAGTTCAGAAGGCGGAGGTACTTCTCAAAGGCCTCAACCGGAACGGAATATGTTTCGTTGGCGTAGGGGAAGGAGAAGACCAACGAGCCGTTGGAGAGTGTCCCGCTCACAGCCATGGCATCGGGCAGGTTGAAGAGAACGTCCGAGTCAATTTGAGAAAGGCGAACGGGCCTCCCAATCCGTTCCTCCTCCGGGAGGTACTCCATGACGGTGTAGCTTACGTTGGTGCAGACGTCGAACTCGCAGGGGGAAAGGTGGCGGACACCGATGAGGAACCACTCCCTCCCGAGGGGAGCAACTGAAAGGACGGTGAAGTTGAACCTCGCCAACGAGTCCGTGACATTAACGTACTTCACGCCGTCACCGACTTCGAAGAGGATATATTCCCTTCCGGAGAGCTCGCGGCAGCCGATGTAAGCGTCGGGAGAGTCTATTGGGCACATATAGTCGGGCAGTTTTCCGTACTCGGACACAGTAATCCCAATGAGGGCGAAACTTCCGTTGCTGGCGACGCTGAGGCGCATCATAACCGGATGGTCTGGAAACCGATACCCGGGTGCAGGTTCGGCAATAACCTGCTGGGGGAGAATGGCACCGATGAGGAGCAGAAGGACAAGGAAACGGGAGGTTCTCATACCACCACCGATTTAACTATCGCATGGAATTAAAAACGTTTTGGAATGGAAGAAGAAAATGAAACGATGCGTCAGAATATCAGCGGCGCCCTGTACTCGCCCCAAACCTCGCGCAGGACGTCGGTGACCTCTCCAAGGGTCGCGAGGTGCCTGTGGGCCTCGATGATGTAGGGCATGAGGTTCTCGTCGTCGGTTTCGGCCGCCTTCCTGAGCCTGTCGAGGGCTTCTTCAACCTTCTTGCTGTCCCTCTCACTCCTGAGCTTCCTGAGCCTCTCGATCTGCTTCTCCCTGATGCTCGGGTCGACCTTGAGTATCTCGACGTCGAGCGGCTCGTCGACGATGAACTCGTTCACACCGACGATGATGCGCTTCTTCTCCTCGACCTCCCTCTGGTACTTGTAAGCGCTCTCCGCTATCTCCTTCTGGATGTAGCCGCGCTCTATGGCCCGCATCATGCCGCCCATCTTCTGAATCTTCTCGATGTACTTGAGGGCCTCTTCGTAGATGTGGTCGGTGAGCCACTCGATGTAGTAGCTGCCTCCGAGCGGGTCTATCGTGTCCACAACGCCGCTCTCGTAGGCGATAATCTGCTGGGTTCTGAGGGCTATCCTGACGCTCTTCTCGGTCGGAAGGCTCAGAGCCTCGTCGTAGGAGTTGGTGTGCAGGGACTGAGTTCCTCCGAGAACCGCTGCGAGGGCTTGAATGGCAACCCTGACTATGTTGTTCTCCGGCTGCTGGGCCGTCAAGGTGGAACCGGCCGTCTGGGTGTGGAAGCGCAGGAGCATTGAGCGCGGGTTCTTGGCGTTGAACCACTCCTTCATTATGTAGGCCCAGAGCCTTCTGGCGGCCCTGAACTTGGCAATCTCCTCAAGGAAGTTGTTGTGGGCGTTGAAGAAGAAGCTCAGCCTTCCGGCGAACTTGTCAACGTCCATACCCCTGTCTATGACAGCCTTGACGTACTCAATACCGTCCGCCAAGGTGAACGCTACCTCCTGGACGGCGTTGGCTCCGGCCTCGCGGATGTGATAGCCGCTTATCGAGATTGGGTTCCACTTGGGGACGTTCTCGGCGCAGTACATTATGATGTCGGTCGTGAGCCTCATGCTCGGCTGCGGCGGGAAGATGTAGGTTCCTCTAGCTATGTACTCCTTGAGGATGTCGTTCTGGACCGTTCCACGGAGCTGGTTCTGGGCAACACCCTGCTCCTCGGCGACGAGGATGTACATGGCGAGGAGGTTAGCGGCGGTCGAGTTGATGGTCATCGAGGTTGAGACCTTGTCGAGCGGGATTCCGTCGAAGAGGACGCGCATGTCCCAGAGGGAGTCAATGGCGACACCGACCTTTCCAACTTCACCCTCGCTCATCGGGTGGTCGGAGTCGTAGCCTATCTGGGTCGGCAGGTCGAAGGCAACACTGAGACCGGTCTGTCCCTGCTCGAGGAGGTACTTGTAGCGCCTGTTGGACTCCTCAGCGGTTCCGAAACCGGCGTACTGCCTCATCGTCCAGAAGCGGCCGCGGTACATGGTTGCATAAACTCCGCGGGTGAACGGGTACTCACCGGGGAAGCCGAGCTTTTCGAGGTAATCCCAGTCCTCACCGAGGTCAGCGGGAGTGTAGGTGCGCTTTATTTCAAAACCGTCGTCGGTCATGAACTTCTCCTTTCTCTCGGGCCTCTTCTCAATGAACTTTTTAACCGTCGTTTCGTCCCAGCGCTTTTCCTCCTCCCCAATCTTCGCGAGCTTCTCCTTATCGAAAGTCATGCCTACCACCTGCCCCTATTTGGGCGCCGGCCTATAAAAAGCTTTTACATAACTAAAGGTTGTGCTTGACATCGGATAAATTATCCATCAGTCGGGGAAGTCGCGGCCTACGAGCACCGCCCAGGCAACGGCCAGGAAGATGGCCCCAACGGCGCCGAAGAAAACGGTGGTGTAGGCGGAGTTCCCGATGAAGGCGCCCAGGTCAACCTTATCGAACCCGGCCTTCAGCAGAACCACCGCCTGATAGCCGAGGGTGTAGCGCTCCGGGTTTTTGACGTAGGGAATCTGGGGCAGGAGGAACTGAAGGAGAAAGACTATCCCAAAGGTCGCCAGCGAGGCGTAGAGCGGGCGCGTTATGATGACCGAAACCAGCATCGCCAGGGCGCCGAGGGCGGCCAGAACGAGGAGCGTCGCTCCCAGGGCAAGGAGAAAGTCGGGCAGGCCTTTCCAGAGTCCGTTCGCACCGGTATCGTAAACGAGGGGGTTGTAGAGCCAGATAACGGTGTAGGGAACTCCAAAGAGAATCGCAAGGGCGCCGAGTCCAGCGAAAAACTTCGCGGCTACAACCTCGCTGAGCCTCACCGGCCTCGCAAGCAGTACCCTTATCGTTCCCCGGTCTATCTCACCCGCGAGGAGGTCGCTCATGAGGATTATCGCGATGAGCTGGCCGATTATACCCAGCCAGTAGTTGGGGACCAGATCAAGCATGAGAGCCTGAAACGCCTTGAGCATAGCATCAATGCCGGTTCCCGATGCGTTTGGGCTGAGAAGGTATATGAACGCAGGAAAGAACGTAACGAGGAAGAGGACCTTGAGCTTCCTTGAGCGGATCAATCTCCTGAACTCGCTCTCAAAGACCACCCAGAGGGCGCTCTGGAAGGGCTTCATGCCGTTATCGCTCATTCCTTCCACCCCACGTTGAAGCGCTTCATCAGGATCCTCTCCAGCGGACTCGTGTGGGACTTGAAGAGCTTGAGGGCGAGTCCCTCTTTGGCCAGAAAGGCAGGTAGCTCAACGAAGAACCGCTCCGCGAACCTCTCGTCGAGCTTCACTCGGAGGATTCCCTCCTCTTCCCAGGCCTCCCTGACGTAGACTTTATCCTTCAGAAACTCCAGGAGCTTTGCGTTGTCCGAGACAACAACGTCGTAATCTGTCCCCTCAACATTCACCAGGTCTCTAACGCGCCCCTGTTCGATGAGCTGGCCGTCCTTGATCAGGCCGACGTGGTTGCACATCCTCTCTATCTCGCTGACTATGTGTGAGCTTATGAAGATGGTCTTTCCAGCCTTGGCCAGCTCCAAAACCCTGCCGATGAATTCCATTCTCCCGAGGGGGTCGAGGTTGCTCGTCGGCTCGTCGAGGATTAGAAGCTCAGGGTTTCCAAGGAGGGCCATGGCAAAGGTAACCCTCTGCCTCTGACCGCTTGAGAGCTCCCGTATCCTGTTGAAGGCCAGCTTTCCAACTCCGGTGTAGGCCATCAGCTCCCTCGCCTGCTTCACGGCCTCCTCCTTGGGAAGACCTAAGAGACGGCCCATATAGGTCAGGAACTCGAAAATCGTCATGTCCTCATAGGCAAGGGGCTTCTCGGGCATGTAGCCGACCTTCCGCATTATTTCAACCCTCTCACCCGGCATATCGAGGCCAAAAATCCTTATCTCGCCGTAGGTCGGCTTCAGAGCTCCGGTAAGCATCTTTATTGTGGTGGTCTTTCCGGCGCCGTTGGGGCCGAGAAAGCCGTAGACTGCACCTTTGGGAACCTTAAGGTTGAGATGGTACACAACGTTCATCCTGCCGAAGAATTTGGTGAGCTTCTCAGTCTCGATGATGTAAGTGGACATCTCAACACCCAGAGGAATGTCGAAACGAAGATAAATAAGTGTTTCGGGAGCGTATATTCATTTAATGATAATAGGTAACGTCGGCCTCGACAGCTCGGCCCGCTTTGCCTTCCAGAGCCACGCCCACACGGACCACTTCGTCAGCGGTGAGGTTATCTACTCCACCAAGGCGACCAAGTTCCTCAGCCACCTCCGAAAGGGCGGCTTCTACAGGGAAATCGAGTTCGGAAAGACCTTCTACCTCGGCGATTTCAAGGCGAAGCTCTATCCAGCCGGCCATATGCTCGGCTCGGCCGGAATAAAGCTGTGGCTCGAAAACGGGACGCTGTTCTACACCGGCGACACCAAGTGGTTCAAGCTCAGAACGGCCGAGAAGAGCCGCTTCCCGAGGGCGGACTTTCTGATAATCGAGGCCACCTTTGGCGTTCCGCACTTCACGTTTCCAACGCCGCGGGAAGCCGAGAAAAAGCTAATCGCCTTCGTCGAGGAGGCGCTGGAGAGGGGCAAAAAACCGGTTCTTTACGTCAACCAGATGGGGAAAGCCCAGGAAGTCATGAAGATACTCGACCTTCACGGCTACACCGTCAAGGCCTCGCGGGAGATGGTTAAAGTGGCGCGCGTTTATTCGAAGTTCGGCCTTTCCTTCGGCAACATCTCAGCCGACGGTGAAGTCCTCCTCCGTTCCTACCGCTCGCCCAAGGTTGAGAACTCCCTCTCGCCCTGGGAGCTGACGGTTTCCGGTTTTGGAACCCTCAAGCTCAGCAACCACGCCGACTTCTGGGAGCTGATGAGGATCGTGGAAAGGGTAAACCCGGAGAGGGTTTTCACAGTTTACGGCTTCGCCGAGGAGTTTGCAAGGATTCTTAATGGGATTGGATATGAATCAACGGCTATCGAATCCACCACAACATTCTCGGGGTGCTGGAAATTTTTTAACCAAACTTTTTAATCGTTGTTGCATGTACAATAAAGAACGCGAAAGATTAATATATATCCTACACCTACATTACAGTGCAGGAGAAGTGGACGACCAACATTTAAGTTTGTACGTAGCAGCGTTGCGGGCCCTGGTAGGAACGCCCGCTGCCCGGAAGCTTGAGGTCTCCCTCAAGAAAGAACGAAGGGGGTGGTGCCCCAAGCTTCCCCCCTCCCTCTTTGTACTTCTTCCAATCACAGTCCATATAATGTTGTAGTTTTTCCACATCCCCGCTATGTCTCTGGCTCTTCTTTAATGTCCATTTATGAACACAAAACTTTTTAAACTTCTTCCTTTTAGTTACTAGTGGTAACCAAAAGGTTGAGGGGGTGGGAGTATGGTCTGGAGGAGGGACCGCTACTGGGACCCCTTTGACCTGATGAGGGAGATACAGGAGGAGATCGACGCCATCTTTAGGGACGTCTTCCATGGACCGCGGCTCTGGAGCACCCGGGAGCCCGAGCGCTACGAGTTCGTCAGCGAGACCTGGCGCGAGCCCTTCGTGGACATCTTCGACAGGGGAGATAGATTCGTCATAACGGTTGAACTGCCGGGAGTGCGCAAGGAGGACATCAAGCTCCGCGTTACGGGGGACACCGTCTATCTCGAGGCCCAGGTGAAGCGCGAGAAGGAGCTTGAAACCGAGGGAGCCATAAGGATCGAGCGCTACTACAGCGGTTACAGGAGGGTCATCAGACTGCCGGAGGAGGTCATCCCGGAGAAGACCAAGGCCCGCTACAACAACGGCGTCCTCGAGATAGAGATACCCAAGAAGGCCCCCAAGAAGGAGGAGGGAGAGGGCTTCGAAGTCAAGATTGAGTAACCCTTTCGTTATTTCCATTTGCCACTCAAACCCGACGTGGCTTTGCCCCTGCAACCCGGTAAAATCAGACAACTCACGATCATCGGTCATGAGAAGTTTGGAGGTGGTGAAAGATGACCGAAAAGAGGGAAGTTAAGCTTAAGGTCGCCTCTGCTTACCAGAGGGACGTTGGAAGGGGAATAGCAAGAATAGACCGCAAGTCAATGCGCGATATTGGAGTCCAGAGCGGTGATATCATCGAGATAATCGGAACCAAGAACACCGCTGCCGTTGTCTGGCCGGCCTATCCAGAGGACGAGGGTCTGGGCATCATAAGAATGGACGGAACCATAAGGAAAAACTCCGGTGTCGGCCTCGGTGACGAGGTTACTGTGAGGAGGGCTGAGGTCAAAGAGGCGAAGAAGGTTATCGTGGCCCCGACAGAGCCCATACGCTTCGGCCACGACTTCGTTGAGTGGTTCCACAGCAGGCTCGTTGGCAGGCCCGTCGTTAGAGGCGACTACATCAAGGTCGGCATCCTCGGCCAGGAGCTAACCTTCGTGGTCACCGCTACGACCCCAGCGGGAATAGTCCAGATAACCGAGTTCACCGAGTTCACGGTCAGCGAGAAGCCGGTCAAGGAGGTCTCCAAGACTGCCGCTCTAGGGGTGACCTACGAGGATATCGGCGGCCTCAAGGACGTCATCCAGAAGGTCAGGGAGATGATAGAGCTCCCGCTCAAGCACCCGGAGATATTCGAGAAGCTCGGCATTGAACCGCCCAAGGGTGTCCTGCTCTACGGCCCGCCCGGAACGGGTAAGACCCTCCTCGCCAAGGCTGTGGCAAACGAAGCCAACGCGCACTTCATAGCCATCAACGGACCCGAGATAATGAGCAAGTACTACGGCGAGAGCGAGGAGCGCCTTAGAGAGGTCTTCAAGGAGGCGGAAGAGAACGCGCCGGCGATAATCTTCATCGACGAGATTGATGCAATCGCCCCGAAGAGAGAGGAGACCCACGGCGAGGTCGAGAAGAGGGTTGTGAGCCAGCTCCTGACCCTGATGGACGGTCTCAAGAGCCGCGGAAAGGTCATAGTCATAGGTGCAACCAACAGGCCAGACGCCATCGACCCGGCCCTTAGGAGACCCGGAAGGTTCGACCGCGAGCTTGAGGTCGGTGTTCCCGACAAGGCCGGCAGGAAGGAGATACTCCAGATACACACCAGGGGAATGCCCATCGAGCCCGAGTTCAGAAAGGGCAGGGTCATGGAGATACTCGAGGAGCTGGAGAGGAACGACGCCTACCGCGAGAGCGCCGAGAGGGCTCTAATGAAGGTCAAAGGAGCGAAGGATGAGGAGATTCCGGAGATACTCAGGGGCATAGACGAGAAGCTCTACGACGAGGTCAAGGCCAGGCTCATCGATGCCCTGCTGGAGGAGCTGGCTGAAGTCACCCACGGATTCGTTGGTGCCGATCTGGCGGCACTGGCGAGAGAGGCGGCGATGGCCGCTCTGAGGAGGCTCATCAAGGAGGGCAAGATTGACTTCGAGGCCGAGCACATACCCAAGGAGGTCCTTGAGGAGCTCAGGGTCACCAGGAAGGACTTCTACGAGGCCCTCAAGATGGTCGAGCCGTCGGCGCTGAGGGAGGTGCTCCTGGAGGTTCCGAATGTCCACTGGGACGACATAGGTGGCCTTGAGAGCGTGAAGGAGGAGCTCCGCGAGGCCGTTGAGTGGCCGCTCAAGTATCCGGAGGCCTTCCTCGGGCTCGGCATAACCCCGCCGAAGGGAATACTCCTCTACGGTCCGCCCGGAACCGGTAAGACCCTCCTAGCAAAGGCTGTAGCGAACGAGAGTGAAGCGAACTTCATCGCCATCAAGGGTCCCGAGGTGCTGAGCAAGTGGGTCGGTGAGAGCGAGAAGAACATCAGGGAGATATTCAGGAAGGCTCGCCAGGCTGCGCCAACGGTCATATTCATAGACGAGATTGACGCCATTGCTCCGCGCAGGGGAACTGATGTCAACCACGTCACCGACAGGCTCATCAACCAGCTCCTCACCGAGATGGACGGAATCCAGGAGAACAGTGGAGTGGTCGTTATAGCTGCAACGAACAGGCCGGACATCATAGACCCGGCTCTGCTCAGGCCCGGCAGGTTCGACAGACTCATACTCGTTCCAGCACCGGACGAGAAGGCCAGACTGGAGATATTCAAGGTGCACACCAGGAACGTGCCGCTCGCAGAGGACGTCAAGCTGGAGGAGCTGGCGAAGAGGACGGAGGGCTACACCGGAGCGGACATCGAGGCAGTGGTCAGAGAAGCAGCGATGCTTGCCATGCGCAGGGGACTGCAGGAAGGCGTAATAAGGCCGGGCATGAAGGCCGACGAGATACGGGGGAGGGTCAAGGTAACGATGAAGGACTTCGAGGAGGCCATGAAGAAGATAGGCCCGAGCGTGGGCGAGGAGACCATGGAGTACTACAGGAGGATACAGGAGCAGTTCAAACAGTCACGTGGGTGACAGCGCGACCAGCGAACGAACGTTCGCGCGGGGTCGGGGCGGATGCCCCACATTACATTTTTCTTTTGAAAGTCTCGCCTTTTATGGTGGGGATGCAGTAAACTGCCCAATGAGCCTTAAATCACCGAAACCCTTTTAAGTCCTGCCAGCGTAATAAGGCCTCGAAGAGGCCACTGTAAAACAACCCCCTCTCCAAAGGGTTTCACGTTACCCTCCAGCGTTGGAGGGTTGACGCCGTAGGGCGTCCTTTCAAGAACCGCCTTCGAGCGGTTGAAAACTCTGAGTGGTGGCCTTTGAACCATAACCCCGAACCGCTTTGTGATAGGGGTAACGGGCCGAAGACCCGGCCTGCGGACTGAACCGAAACCGGCAACGGGAGTAAGTAATGGGTCCGCGAACCGAACCGCCCGCCGGCGAGGGGTTAACTCGCTGGAACCCTCGCCCTTTAGGGCGGGGAGGAGGTCAGCCTTTAGAAGGAACAATCTACAGTTGCGACGTCAGGGAGTCGTCGATAAACGTCAAGGGAGGGGAAGCAAAGGGAAGGCTAAGCGACCCACTCGAGCTCGTAGCCCCTCGCGCGAAGCTTTTCCATGTCTTCCCTCGCTATCCTTTCCGCCTTCTTTATGTCATTGGTGACGACTATCCTCTCTTTGGGGAGGGTGTTGTTCATGTAGTAGACAATTCTCACGAGCATGCCATCACCCCAGTATATCACTGCGAGTGATAGAAAAATCAGGAGGATTTAAAAACATTGTTGCACCGATTTTAACATCAAAGTACACAACAGTCCAGACCAAAATAGGCATCGATGTACAATATTGTCACGATAGTCACAAGTGTCGCTCCGCCGCGGAGAATGCCAAAAAGAATAATTTGGGGAAGAAGAATCACTCGATCTTCTCCAGCTCGAAGACCCTTGCGTCCTTCCGCTTCATTTCCCTTACCGCCATCCTCCTGGCTTCATCGGCGCTGTCGGCGTGAAGGATTATTGTTTCGCCGTGGTTTTCCCCACCGTGGAGGGTAAGGGCCCATTTCATCGTATCACCGGCAGAACTTCGTCACATCTCCAAGCTTTATAAGTCTAACGGGGGAATTTTAATC